>CP070637.1:2761887-2804002 GCA_020354005.1 Ignavibacterium sp. | reverse complement strand
GACTTAATGCCAACCTCATTCTTCGCAAGCGTGTTCTTGGTGCAGATGGTTGATCCATCGGAATGGATGTGGTAACGAGGAGCTTCACTTCACACAATAAGATAGTTTTATCAAATCCAACATTTCGTTTCTAGCAAATCCGATAACATATGGTACTACATAAAGCAATTAGAAATGTTTTTGTGATGAGTATGTGGGGTATTTTTCTCATTCGCTGATGCTGAATATGACACAATGCTATATAATATTAGGATTGATGAATAAACAATCATAGAGTTTCAGTCAATCCTGGTTCAAATAATTAATTTAAATTTATAATTTAATCAGAAAATAATAATAAGTATTAACATTAATTGTAACTTATTTATTTTTAAGCAAGCATTGTTATTAAAAGCTGAGCCTTAGCCACAAGCTTTATTTACAAAACATAAATATAGAGAGATTACGTGAATACATTTGTATCAGAAGTTAAGCAAGGGCAACGTTTTTAATTTGGTAAAAATTGGTGGAGTTTTTTATCAACATTAAACGATGAAAGAATTAGAGTAGCCACAGAATCAATAATAGAGATGCTTGGAGTTGATGATCTAAGCGATAAAAATTTAATTGACATTGGCTCTGGAAGTGGGTTGTTTTCATTGGTGATGCGCAAACTTGGAGCAAAAGTTCATTCTTTTGACTATGATCCTGAATCAGTAGCTTGTACAAATGAATTACGCTCACGTTATTTTTCGAATGATCCAAACTGGGTTGTTGAAGAAGGATCAATTCTTGACGAAAAGTTTCTTGAATCATTAGGTAGCTATGACATAGTTTACTCATGGGGTGTTTTACATCATACTGGTAATATGTGGACAGCTCTAGAAAACGCAGCTTCCCTGGTAAGGAAAAAAGGTACCATTATTATAACTATTTATAATGATCAAGGTAGGAAATCGCAGTTATGGAAAAAAGTGAAGAAATATTATTGCTCAGGAATTTGGGGACAAACAATTATTCGTTGTGTTTTTATCCCATTATTCTTTGTGCAAACTTTATTATCAAGTGTTCTTAAGGGGAAAAATGAATTTACTAGTTATAAGAAAAAAAGAGGTATGTCGATTACTCACGATTGGTATGATTGGCTTGGCGGCTACCCGTTCGAGGTTGCAACCGTCGAGAAAATATTACATTTTTTTCGAGAAAGAGGATTTATATTACGGAATATTAAAGCCACCAATGGTCTGGGAAATAATCAGTTCGTTTTTGTAAGAGAATCATATTGATGAGACAACATAATTGTAATGATGGCTAAGATGGTTTCCTTTGCATTATTATCTACTTAAAATCTATAATTAGCACCAAGGTTCACACTTATAAAAGCCTGTGTACCAAGAACACCGTATACAGAAGTTGGATCATCTGGATCGTATATCTGGTCTGGTTCGTTGATGGTAAATGCATCTGTAAGTACATTATACTTTGAAAAAATCTCAAGGTAAAAGTGTTTGGTAACTCTGTAAAAGTATCCAAGCCCTAAAGCAAGAGAGGTTTGCGTACCTGTTTCTTTTTGTTCCGGAATTGGACCTCCTGGAAAATCGGCATCAGGTATAACATTACTTGCTGTGCCTGATAGTTTAAACTCGTAAGAATAACCGCCAAAATCGAGAGTGAAGAATGGTCTGTGTTTTCCCTTTGCCATGTAATATCGTGCACCGATATAGAAGGGAATAATTTTAAAATAGGAATCAAGCTCAAGCATAAAATTGATCTCCTGTTCTTCAAGTCGCTTATTAATCGCATCTTGGTCAACATTCCATTTATCATATCCTACAGTAAGTGAGAGAAGGAAATCTTCACTTACACCATAGAAAAATTGTGCGTTGGCACCATAACCAACTTCATAGTATCTTGTAAACTCACCAACCGGAATGCTTACCCCACCATTTACACCAATTGCAAATTTGCTTTGAGATTGAGTTGAGTTAATAGTTAATAAGGCCAGGAAAGCAGTAAGAATTAATTTCATCGCAAAACTCCGGAATTAAAATTCATTAAATGTCACACACAAGAATATCTTTAAATTCATACAAATTCAAATAATTGAATTTTGATAGCAGGGTAAAATTATATGAAGTTAGTTTAGACAAAAACTTATTTGAACCTGGGCGGTTCAATTTACTCCTGCATAAGTATAAGCAGTGTTTTTGTAAATCAACTCGAAACCGATGAATTAGTATATACTATATAATTGAGTACAGTGTGAGTTGAGTTGGATCTAAATGTCTAGTCTTTCTTTCGTGTTTTAGAAGTTCTGCTTTAAACCATGCCACATTTATACCGTTAATCTCTGCAGATTTTATTAACCAGCGAAGCTGGGATGGACTGATTAATTTTCCAGCGCTTGCTAAAGTTAATCCATCCGATATAAATGATTTAGCAACTTTGTAATTAATAAATTTAATTGGATCGTCGCAGAGACATTTGTTTTGGAAAAGTGTTTTTAGAATTTCCGTACAAAATTCAGAAGAAAAACCTAATCTAATTCCAGCGTTATAGATTATTGTTTTTTCAAGTGGGGAAATATGATTATCCTTTTTGGCGAGTATAAGTAATCCCCTCAAATAACTACTTTTGTCCATCAATGGAATGTTCATTGTTGCCCTCAGTTTCAAACAAAGAATTGTTTAGTAGTGCCCCCGTATGCGCAACAGCTATCCCCTTAATTAAAAAATATTGGTAACACTTTATTGGATTGAAAGAAGAATCTCTTCATTAAGAACTTTACTGATTGTAATTCTTAACCAGTTTTGCTTCCGAATTTCATCCAACAAAAGTTCTTCTATCTGTGCGGGATTAAGCTGTATACGAGATGTAGAAGATTTTTTCATTTGTACCTCTAATGGTTAAATTGTGTTCAAGGGGTACTAATCCTATGCCAACTTATTTCAGATAACTCATCAAATCATTAAATCATTTAGAGATTTTTAATTATTAAGAAATAGTTTGAAAATTGAGCGAAATGTTAGTTGAGTGTATCCCAATTTTCTTATTTTAATATTTTCAGAACTAAATTGATACAATCTCGCATCAGGTATCATTTACAGGCTGTATAATTATAGAACACCATTTTCTACAGTTATTTTTTTGAGATTTGCTTGTAACGTTTTTAAAAGGTGATTAATAATCAGGAGTTTTTTACGAAAGTATTAATTAAGATTAAGTTCAAATTTTTACTTACTGCTTAAATCATTTATTTTTAATAATATTTTTACACATCTTTTTATCTTGATAATGACTGATAGTTTCAATATGAAATTTAAAAATGTTGGTCAATGGGCTCCGCCTAAAAACTGGTTAAAAGTTAGCACGATTGATACTCATACCGCAGGTGAACCGCTAAGAATAATTTTAGATGGATTACCCAAAATACATGGGGATACAATTCTTGATAAAAGAAAATTCATGAAAGAAAATCTTGACCATCTACGAACAGCACTAATGTTTGAACCTCGCGGACACGCAGATATGTATGGTTGTGTTGTTACCCCACCTGTTAGTGATAATGCAGATTTCGGTGTCATCTTCACACACAACGAAGGTTACAGCACAATGTGCGGGCACGGGATTATTGCTCTCACAAAAGTTGCAGTTCAATCCGGAATTGTTACTAAAAGTAAACCAGTAACTGTCATCAGAATTGATACTCCGGCAGGGCTTGTTACTTCCTATGCCATAATTAAGGGCGATGAGATTGATAGAATATATTTTCACAATGTTCCATCTTATGTATTAACATTAAATCAAAATGTAGAGGTTGCTGGATTAGGATCTGTTAACTTTGATATAGCATTCGGTGGAGCATATTATGCTTTTGTTGATGCTGATAAATTAGGAATATCAATGACTGAAAATAATTTCAGGTTACTTATTGAAAAAGGGATAGCTATCAAAAAGACAGTGATGGAGAATTTCGATATTAAACATCCTTACGAAAAAGATTTAAACTTTTTATACGGAACAATATTTACCGGTGCACCACTTAAAAAAGAAAACCATAGCAGAAATGTATGTGTTTTTGCCGATGGTGAAGTTGATCGAAGTCCGACCGGCACTGGTGTTAGCGCAAGGTTGGCTCTTCATTATGCAAAAAAGGAAATTGGAGTAAATGATCCCATTGTGATCGAAAGCATCATTGGAAGTGAGTTTACCGGGCGTGTAGCAGAAACCACAAAGTTTGCTGATTACGATGCTGTTATTCCTGAGGTTGAAGGGAATGCTTTTATAACCGGGAAGCATGAATTTATAATCGATCCTAAAGATCCATTAAAAAACGGTTTTATATTAAGATAGTACATGAACAACAAAGTCTTAGTTATTTCAGGTGAACATGTTTTAAAATGCTTTCCAATGAAGGATGCAATTGATGTTATGAAATCTGCATTCTCAATCATATCTAATCCTGATAATCCAATCCCCCAACGTACTGCTTTAGAAATGAAGAATGAAAATGCAGATGCTCTAATCATGCCAGTTTATACTAAAAGCGATGAAAGATTTGCAATTAAGATTGCTGCAATTCATAGGGATAATCCTTCTAAAAATTTACCACTGATTCATTCCGTGATTCTGTTATTTAATTCCGTTACGGGTGAACCATTGGCATTCCTTGATGCCGGAACGATCACTGCTATTAGAACGGGCGCCGGATGCGGATTAGCTACTGATATTTTATCAAGAAAAAACTCATCTGTTGCAGCAATATTTGGTGCAGGTGTGCAAGCCCGGTATCAATTGGAGGCCGTTTGCAATGTGAGAGAAATTAAGTATGTACAGCTATTTAATATCGACACAGAAAGCTCAAAAAAATTTATAGCAGAGATGAGCAGTAAGCTTAATGTTAAAATTGAAATGAGTGAGAATACTTTGGAATTGAAAAATGCTGATATCATTTGCACTGCCACAACAGCTTCATCACCTATATTTGAAGATAAAAATATTGCTGATGGTACACATATAAATGCTATCGGTTCCTATAAACCTGATGTAAGAGAAATTCCATCACTTACAGTTAAGCGAGCTAAGGTTGTAGTTGATTCAAAAAGTTCTTGCTTGAAAGAAGCTGGTGACTTAATCATTCCTATAAATGAAGGTACAATAAAAAAAGATCACATTTACGCTGAACTGGGAGAAATTATAAACGGCAAAGCCAAGCCAAGATTAAACGACAACGAGGTTACATTCTTTAAATCTGTAGGTAGTGCAGTTCAGGATTTATCAAGTACAATGTATATATTTAACAAAGCTAAAGATCTTGGTTTGGGCGAGGAAATTAGTTTATAAAAATTTTGGATAAAACTATGCTGATAAAAGAGAAAGTAGAACAGGCGAAGCAGATCTTAAAAGAACTTGATACGGATTGCTGGATCACTTTTGTAAGGGAAAGCCAAATAAATGGTGATCCTACGTTGGCATTTTTGGTGAGTGCAGATGTAACCTGGCACTCCGCATTCATTATCTCTAAAGATGGCAGGGCACATGCAATTGTTGGAAAGTATGATCAGATAACTGTTGAAGAAACAGGTGCTTATAATGAAGTTGTTGGTTTTGTTGAAGGAATAAATGAACCTTTCAAAGATTATATGAAAGAACTAAACCCGAAAAGTATAGCTTTAAATTATTCTGAAGGAAGTGAAATTGCGGACGGCTTGACTCATGGAATGTATACAACAATGTTTAATCTTCTAAAAGAAATTGGAATGGAGAATAGAATCATATCTGGTGAACGTATTGTTTCAGCATTAAGAGAACGAAAAACAAAAACAGAGATTGATAATATAAAGAACGCAATAAATATTACTGAGGAAATATTTGATAAAGTTTCACAATACATTGCACCTGGTAAAACCGAAATAGAAATTGCAGACTTTATGAAGGTGGAAGTTGAAAAAAGGAATTTGGAATTTGCCTGGGAACCGGCAGTATGTCCCGCTGTATTTACCGGCCCTGATACAGCCGAAGCTCATTACGCACCAACTGATAAAAAAGTAAAAAAAGGTGATGTACTAAATATGGATTTTGGTGTGAAGTTTAATGGATATTGCTCAGATATGCAACGCACTTTTTATATTCTCGATGATAATGAAACTGATATGCCGGATGATGTTCGTAAAGGGTTTAAAACCATTGTAGACTCCATTGAGAGCTCAAAACAGGCTATGAAGCCCGGCGTAATTGCTAAAGAAATTGATGCAATTGCAAGAAACATTGTTGTTAAAAATGGATACGATGAATTTCCTCATGGATTAGGTCACCAGGTTGGAAGATTTTCTCACGATGGAACTGCACTGCTTGGCCCGCCCTGGGAAAAATATGCACAAAAGCCTTTTAAGAAATTAGAAGAAGGAATGGTATTTACTATCGAACCAAGACTTCCGGTAGAAAACAGAGGTATAGTTACAATTGAAGAAATGGTAATTGTCACATCAGATGGTGCAGACTGGCTAACAAATCCGCAGAAAGAAATAATACTGATTAACTAAAATCCTCTACTAACTAGAAATGGAAATTGGCAGAAACATTCTTCTATGGGGTTCAACAAATGATTGGATGAAGAAGAACGTACCAAATTTTAAATTTGTTAAACGTGCAGTAAAGCGCTTTATACCTGGAGAAACTGCCTCGGATGCACTTGATGCAACACGTGAATTAACTCAAATCAATATTAATACCACTTTTACCTACCTTGGTGAAAATATAAAAGAACTACAGGAAGCTGAGCAAACGGCTGATCACTATTTTCAATTAATTGACCGGATTTACAGAGAAGAACTTGATATTGAAATTTCCTTAAAACTAACTCAAATAGGATTTGATCTCTCATTTAACAAGACTCTTCTTTTATTTAAACAAATTGTGCGGAAAGCAAAAGAGTGCAATAATAATGTATGGATAGATATGGAAGACAGCACTTATGTTGATAAAACAATAGAGTTTTACAAAAAGATAAAAGATGAGTATGATAATGTTGGTTTATGCTTGCAGGCATATCTCTTTAGAACAATGGATGATATAAAAAATATGATGGATATTAATCCATGGATAAGATTAGTAAAAGGCGCTTACAATGAACCTGATACCATTGTTTTTACGGATAAGAGAAAAGTTGATGAGAATTTCTTCGATATTTCAAAATATTTGCTTGGGCAAATACAGAAAAGTGGAATAAGAGCTGCGTTTGCTACTCATGATATCAATCTAGTGGGGCAAATTAAAAGTGAGGCAGAAAGATTAGACATTTCCAAAAATGCTACAGAGTTTCAGATGCTTTATGGAATTAGATCACGGGAGCAGTACCAAATAGCCGAAGAGGGATATAATGTCCGCACTTTAATTAGTTATGGAGAAGCTTGGTATCCATGGTATATGAGAAGGCTTGCAGAACGACCGGCAAATGTAGGATTTATAATAAAAAATCTTATAAGTAAATAGATATAAACTACTATAAAACAAAGAATAAACTGAATATGCTGAAAGGAATACTGCCACCGTTAACCACACCGTTTCAAGATGATGAAGTTGCTTATGATAAATTAGCTGATAATATCACGAAGTATAATTCATTTAATCTTGCCGGTTATGTTGTCTTTGGATCTAATGGAGAAAGCGTATTCCTCACAAAGGAAGAAAAACTAAAACTGATCTTAACAGCTCGGGAGCATGCAAATACTGAAAAGAAGATAATTGCAGGAACAGGATTAGAATCAATAAAAGATACAATTTCATTATCAAATGATGCAGCGAAGAATGGTGCAGACTATGCTCTTATAATAACTCCCTCCTTCTATAAATCAGCTATGAATCACGATGTTTTAGTCGAATATTTTACAATTATTGCAGATTCTGTTTCTATTCCAGTTATACTTTACAACGTTACAAAATTTACTAATGTAAATATCAATACTGACACAGTTGTCAAACTTGCTGAGCATTCGAATATAATTGGTCTTAAAAATAGTTCTGAAAATATTGCACAAATTTCAGAAACGATATCGAATACACCAGATGATTTTATCATCCTCGCAGGAACTGGCTCAGTTTTATTGCCTGCATTGTATGCCGGTGCTGCCGGTGGTGTATTAGCACTTGCGAACATCGCACCAGATGAGTGTATTTCAATTTACAATCTATTTAAGGATGGTAAACTCGATGAGGCACAAAATATCCAAAACAAAATGCTGGCTGTAAATAAAGCCATCACTGCTAAGTATGGCGTTGCAGGATTAAAGACTGCAATGGGTCTTTTAGGATATTACGGTGGATTGCCACGAAAACCATTACAACCACTATCTTCAAATCAAATGCATGATTTGAAAACTGTTTTAACCAATGCTGGATTATTTGAATGATATATCGGAGAATTATATGAAAGATAAATCCTTCAAACCAAATAACAGACTCCTAATGGGACCAGGTCCGTCAAATGTGCATCCAAAAGTATTAAAAGCATTAGCCCGCCCTACAATTGGTCATCTCGATCCACAATTTATTGATCTGATGGATGATATAAAATCTTTGCTAAAGTATGCGTTTCAAACAGAAAATGAAGTAACATTTGCAGTTTCAGGACCAGGTTCTGTGGGTATGGAAACTTGTCTTGTCAATCTTATTGAACCGGGTGATAAAGTAGTTGTATGTATTAATGGAGTCTTTGGTGGAAGAATGAAGGACATAATAGAGCGCTGTGGTGCCACTCCGTTTGAAGTTACTGCACCCTGGGGTTCCGCAATTGATCCATCTGAACTTGAGAATAAATTAAGCCAGCATGAAGATGCAAGTATTGTAGCCTTTGTTCATGCCGAAACTTCGACAGGTGCAAAGAGTGATATTAAAACTCTCGCAGAAATAGCACATAAATATGATTGTCTTACTATTGCTGATACTGTTACATCATTAGGAGGAATACCTTTACTAATTGATGATTGGAATATCGATTGTTCATATTCAGGCACACAAAAATGTTTGTCGTGTCCTCCCGGCCTCTCCCCCATTACATTTAACGAACGTGCAGTTAATCTTATAAAGAACAGAAAATCAAAAGTGCAAAGTTGGTTTATGGATTTAAATTTAGTATTAGGTTACTGGGGAAGCGGCACTAAAAGGGCTTACCATCATACAGCTCCAATAAATTCTTTGTACGGATTACATGAAGCTTTGTTGTTACTAAAGCAAGAAGGGCTAGAACAAGCTTGGGAACGCCATCAATCAAATGGACAGAAACTTGTAAATGAGTTGGGAGCCATCGGCATACTGCCTTATGTAAAAGCAGATGAACGTCTCCCCGAACTAACTTCGGTTGCAGTACCTGCAGGAGTTGATGAAGCAGACGTGAGAAAGCAACTATTAGAGAAACATAATATTGAAATTGGTGCAGGTCTCGGGGATCTTGCTGGAAAAATCTGGCGAATCGGTTTTATGGGATACACTTCCAACGAAGAAAATATTGACACTTTTGTGAGCGCTATAAGGGGTATCCTGGAAAATAAATAGTGTGGAAAGTAGAACGTTATAATTTAGACGAATGTTTTGATGAAGCATTTAATATTGCATTTTTACAACGTCTCTTTGATTCTAATTTCCTTCGCTTCATCATTCTTTTCCACAGCTTAAGAAGATTATTCAGGTTATGAAATCAAATATACTTCTGCTTATAACAGCAATGATTTGGGGGTTTGCATTCGTTGCCCAGCGGAGCGGTATGGAGTATCTCGGTCCGTTCACTTTTAATGCTATAAGATTTGCACTTGGTGGAATTTCACTTATTCCAATCCTGCTTCTCAATCAAAAAAGACAATTTGAAAATAAAAAGTTTCTTCCAATAGTATCAGATAAAGTATTATTAAAGGGTGGTATTATCGCCGGGATCATAATTTTTTTTGGTGCTTCGTTTCAGCAAGGAGGTATAGTTTATACATCAGCCGGAAAAGCTGGATTTATTACCGGGCTTTATATAATCCTGGTTCCAATTCTCGGATTGATGTTCAAACAAAGAACTTCTGCTGGAACCTGGATTGGTGCATTTGTAGCTGTTGTTGGGCTCTATCTGCTAAGTGTTAAAAGTGATCTCTCAATAGGACTGGGTGATCTTTTAGTTTTGGCAAGTGCATTTTTCTGGGCAATGCATGTTTTATGGATTGGCAGGATTTCACCAAAAACAGATCCAATTCAGTTGGCGTTTTTTCAGTTTATGTTATGTTCGGTACTCAGTTTAATTGTAGTACTTTTTTACGAAGTTACAACTCTGCAAAATATTATTGATGCTGCAGTGCCCATACTTTATGCCGGAGTTGTATCAGTGGGAATCGCTTACACACTTCAGGTTGTTGCCCAACGAGAAGCTCACCCCTCACATGCAGCGATAATAATGAGTCTTGAATCTGTCTTTGCAGTTATTGGAGGATGGATTGTTTTGAACGAAAGTATAGCGTTGCGAGGATTAATTGGCTGTGCACTAATGCTGGCGGGAATGATTATATCACAATTAAGTTTAACAATAAAATTTTCTATATTAAAAGCTTTATTAAACCTAACGGAATAGATAAATGAAAAAATTTCTTTATGCGATTCAAACAATAGCAATTCTAATAGTATTAACAACTCAGACTATTTTCAGCCAGAGTGCGCTTCAGGAAAAATTAGAAAAACTGCCTGGAATAATTAGTGTAAAACAAATTGAGAACACCAGATTTTACACAGAGACATATGAAATTTACTTTGAGCAACCGCTTGACCACAAAAATCCGGAAAGGAAAAAATTCACTCAGCGAATGTATCTTTCACATATTGATGAATCACTCCCAATAGTTATAAACACTGCGGGATATAATGTCGATAGTAACAGAGTGATTGAACTTGCAGAAATTTTACAAAGTAATAATTTAATAGTTGAGCATAGATTTTTTGGCAAATCCGCACCTGAGAGAATGGAATGGAAATATTTAACAGTTGAACAAGCTGCTGCTGATCATCACAAAATTATTGAGGCATTTAAGGAGATATACGGTGGTAAATGGATTACCTCGGGCATAAGTAAAGGCGGACAAACGACTATATTCCATCGTTACTTTTACCCTGATGATGTTGATGTATCGGTTGCTTATGTTGCACCGCTTAATATAGCGCAGGAAGATCCCAGGATCTATAGTTTCTTAAGAACAGTTGGTAGTGAGGAATGCAGAAATAAAATGATACAATTTCAGAGAGAATTATTAAAACGAAAGAAAAATCTTTTACCCCTATTTAAGGAAAAATATGATTCCCTTGGCTATACTTATTCATTAGGAAATGATGAATACATTTTTGAGTATGTTGTGCTTGAGTATGGTTTTGCATTCTGGCAATGGCAGTATGAAACATGTGCAGATATTCCGCCGGTGGATGCATCGAATGAAGCATTATTCAATCATCTAATTAAATGTTCACCAATTAAATATCTTTCAGACCAGGGAATAGAACCGATAGCTCCATTCTTTTACCAGGCTTATGCAGAAATAGGTTATTATGGCTATGATATAACAGATTTTAGAGATTTACTTACAGAGATAAGAGAGCCCACAAGCAAAATCTTCCTGCCAAAAGGAACCGATCCAGAGTTTAACTACCCATTAATGCAAAAGATAAATACCTGGCTGCAAAAGGAAGGTAATAATATGCTTTTTATTTATGGTGAAATTGATACCTGGTCAGCACCAGCAGTACAATTAACTGGAGAGACAAATGCCGTTAAGATGGTAAGGAAAGGAGGTTCACACAAAACTCGCATAAAACATTTTTCAGATGAAGAAAAGGAAATTATTTATTCAATATTGGAGGAATGGTTGGATATTCAAATTCCAGCTAAATGATATCTTATATTTCTAGCTCTGAATTCAGAAGGACTATTGAAGACTTGAGGCCTGGCTTAACTTAGAGTCTTGCTTTAATTAAAATCAGACAATCATTTATTTTTATTGATTTTATACTTTTAAATAATTAGTTTATGTCTCAGATTGCTACACAATCATCATTAACTATATTATAGGAGGCAATATGCTTAAAAAAATCCTTACAGTTACTGTATTATCACTTTTAGTGGTATCAGTTTCATTTGCACAGGATATCAAAAAAACGGGCGGTTTAGCTCGATTGTCCGGAATGGGTCTAAATCCCTATGTTATTGATCCATTTTTTAATACAGTAAATACCGCCTGGAATGGTGTTTACAATAATTTTATTCTTGCAGATATAGGAACTTCCGCAAGTCCATCATTTGGAGCTGGTGGCTCTGGACAGTATGTATCGGCAAGTTTTAGTGCAGCAAGAAGATGGACATTTGGTGGTATTTTAGCAAGAAATGATTTCCCGGGTTATGGAATAGCCTTGCTCGATCCAGGTTCTAATGGATCGCTTGGTGCGCCTTTTTCGGGTGTTGTTTCAACTGTAAATAGTTTACGGGCACCTGGAAGCGTATTACCATTGGACAATAATCTGGTATTAATGGCTACATACAGACTAAGAAACACAATCATAGGATTGGGAGTTGCATATGCATCAACATCTAATGAGTCGACGTTGGCTGGAACACCCCAGGTCACTACTGAGGGATCAGCAAGTCAGCTTGGTTTTAACTTGGGTGTAATTTCTGATTTATCCCGCAACTTGAAATTGGATGCTTCTGCTACAATATTACTCCCGAGTGCCAGCTTTGAGACCTCAAGTACAGGTGATACTGAAACAAAAGCCAGTCAAACATTTATTGGAATAACAGGAAGAGCATTTTGGCGTGTTAATCCGAATTTGAGGGTTGTGCCCCTCCTGGCATTTGTAACTGTTTCCGGTACTGTTGATTCAGGTCTCTCACGTGGATCAGTTGATTTCCCGTCCCTCACATCCTTTGCTTTCGGGGGTGGTTTAAATTATAAAATAGGTGATTTCTTACTAGCTGGCGGTGTGATATTTTCTTCAACAAGTTACGACGTTGAAGCAACTGCAGGGGCACCAAAACTTGAAAATAGCGCGACAATATTTCCCATATGGAACTTAGGTGTTGAATGGCATTTAATTGACTGGCTTGTAGGAAGATTAGGTTATGTGGCGGTTACAGGTTCTACAACCTCACAAACTCCCGCAACTTCCTCAACAGTTAATGAATTCGTTGCAACCTTTTTCGGACCCCCTCAACGGGGAATAACCTTAGGTGTAGGATTTAGATTCGGTGATTTCTCACTTGACGCAACTGTTAATGAAGATGTGCTTCGACAGGGATTCAACATTGTTGGTGGAGGCGGGCCTACATTTTTCTTGATGACAGCTAGTTACGCATTACCATAAAACTTTACAGAGAAGGTATTCCGAATAGGAATGCCTTCTCAAATTTTAAGAATTCCCTTTCCCATATTTTCTAAAAATCTGCCGCTTCTCCACTGGAGTTTATCGGACTACAGTGCTTTATGATTCTCTAAAAAAATGTATACTGCAAGGTTGTGTCCAGTACGGACGAAATAATTATAGAACTAAAAAACGGAGAACAAAATAAGCCCCGGAGGGGCGAAATCTCTCCTCAATTTTTAACCAATGTCATTCCATAATGGTACGGTGGTAAATCCACAATTTCATCAATTGAGAGTGTAAATCCTGCTTGTTCAGCCCATAATCTGCACTGATCTGGTTTAGGGCGAATGTGCATTGCAGGTCCGCGAGGTGTGGTTGAATCATAATTCCAATGAATGATTCCTAAAGTTCCGCCAATCTTTACTATTCGATAAGCTTCTTTCAACAAGTCTACAGGTTTTTCTGCATGAAGAATATTGAATACCATCGCATAATCAACACTATCATCAGGTAAACCGGAACCAATAGAAATAAAATCTGTTAAAATGCATTTTACGTTTGAGAGGTTCTCTTTTCTCGCATAAGCATTGGTAATATCCAGCATCTCCTGCTCTATATCTAAAGCGTATACAGTTCCTCTAACAATACGTGCTGCAGGGATTGTAAACGTACCATAACCACAACCAAATTCTGCCATGTCTTTCATATCGGGTGTTAGTTGTAATTTTGATAGAATTAACTCTTGATTAAAGAAGCTCTCCCATAATTCAACTTCAGGCATACCACTATCGTGAATTTTCATCGCAGGTAAAAATGCATAATTGGATATAGTATTCTATTTTTACTGTCCGCTCAATCAAAGGATAGATTTAAAATTACTTCTTCTCCTTATCAGTATTTTTTTTCAGATATGGGGTTAACAAATCTATTGGTACCGGGAAAATTGTTGTAGAATTTTTTTCAGAAGCTACTTCAGTTAATGTTTGAAGAAATCGTAACTGTAATGCAGTGGGGTCCTTACTTATTATAGTTGCAGCATCGCTTAATTTCTGACTAGCCTGGTATTCACCTTCAGCATGTATAACTTTTGCTCTTCTCTCCCTTTCGGCTTCTGCCTGCTTAGCCATTGCTCTCTGCATCTCTATCGGAAGGTCCACGTGCTTAACTTCTACATTTGAGACTTTTATTCCCCAAGGTTCGGTTTGATGGTCTATTATTTTTTGCAGTTCCCTGTTTATCTTATCACGCTCTGCTAATAACTCATCAAGCTGCGACTGTCCGAGGACACTTCTTAAAGTAGTTTGCGATAGCTGCGATGTAGCTTCTAAAAACCGTTCAACTTCTAC
Organism: Ignavibacterium sp.; assembly: GCA_020354005.1. GTDB lineage: Bacteria > Bacteroidota > Ignavibacteria > Ignavibacteriales > Ignavibacteriaceae > BMS3ABIN03. The sequence continues at coordinate 2,789,309 of CP070637.1, read as the reverse complement.
AATTGCTTTCTCGGCTTGCACAACTCGGAAGTAAACTACAGCATTAACTTTTAACGAAACGTTATCTTTTGTAATTACATCTTGTGGTTGTACATCCATTACAACAGTTCTTAAACTTACTCTTACCATTCTATCAACTACAGGAATGAGCAAAATCAAACCTGGTCCTTTTGCACCAATTAATCTTCCCAATCTGAATATTACTCCCCTTTCATATTCACGAAGAATACGAATTGCACTTGCAAGTATGATGACAACAAAAAATATTATCACACCTAAGTATGTAGATAATTCAGGCATTGCATCCTCCGGTTTGTTGTAATAAAACTTTTAGTTAACCTTTTTTACTTTTAAAATAAGATTTGCTATTTCCATCACTTCAATACTTTCTCCCTTTTTAATATCACCATCCAGACTTTCGGCTTTCCAGAATTCTCCATGAACACTCACCTCTCCTGAAGGTGATAGTTTAGTTACTGTTATTCCTTTTTCACCAACTATTCCTTCGGGACCAGTAGCCGGTTTTCTGCGTTGTGCTTTTATTCCAAGCGAAATTGCAAAAAGGAAAAATGCTGCCGTAAGTATGACTATTAGGATGATTAATTCCATAGAAATCTCCATTGCTTCTAATATTGATTCTGTATCAATCAACATCATCGATCCAAGGAAAAGAGCTATTACCCCGCCGATTGATAATGCACCGTGACTCACTATTTTTATTTCCAGAATGAAGAGAATTATGCTTAATAATATCAAAGCTAATCCAGCATAGTTAATCGGTAGCGCGTGCATAGAGTAAAACGCCAATATCAAACAAATACCCCCTACGATACCCGGAAACATTGCACCGGGATTATAAAGCTCGAAGAACAATCCATATATACCAATCATCAATAAAATGTATGCAATATTCGGATCGCTGAGAATGCTTAATATTTTTTGTGCGAAAGTCATATCAAGTGTTACTACTTCAGCATCTTTTGTCTGAAGAGTTTTAATTCCATCAGTGATTTCGACTTCTCTACCATCAAGTTGCCCTACTAAATCATTAAGATCTTTCGCAACGATATCAATAACATTTAATTCCAATGCTTCAGTCTCAGTAATTGATAGGCTCTTTCTTACTGCATCTTCTCCCCACTCAATGTTGCGCTTTCGTTTTTCACCTATGGTTCTTATAAAAGCAGCTGCATCATTTGTTGCCTTCTCCATCATTATGGAATCCTGTGCACCCATTAAACTTACCGGATGAGCTGCACCTATGTTTGTTCCGGGTGCCATCGCCGCAATATGTGCGGCCATTGCTATGAATACACCTGCTGAAGCCGCTTGGGAACCTGACGGATAAACGTAAACTACTACCGGTATTTCAGATTGAAGGAACTCAGTTACAATTACACGTGTGGATTTAAGCAATCCGCCCGGTGTGTTAAGATTAATTATAAGACATTCAGCATTTTCTTCTATTGATTTTGCTATTCCGGATTGGATATAATCAACACTTGCTGGTTGAATTGGGACATCGGCATTAATAACAATAACTTTCCCCTGAGGTTGAATTTCAACTATTAAAAAAACTACAATTAGAATGATGTAACGTATCAAACACATAGCAATCGGTTGTGTTAGAATCTATCATCAATGTAGTTAAAAAATCTCCATGAATCAATAATAATCCTTTTCTATTAAGGATATTACTTGGGAATGATTTCGGTAGGCAAAACATAAAAAGTGAATAAAATGTAAATTATTGTTTACAGTTTACCCGCAATTCCTAATTTCAAAAATATCTTACCCCAGATAAGAAAATTCCAAAGCTATTCTTCGTAGCTTTTTAAGGCTTCCTCAACAGTTGTGTAATGTTCAAAAATGCTGTCTAATTTTGTAATGGAAAGAAGTCCCTTAACTTTATCGGATGTATGGGCTATCTTCAAATTTCCACCGCCGTTTGTCATCGTTGTGTATCCGCTAATTAAAATACCAATTCCCGAACTCGTGACTAAAGTTACACCTCCCATATCAACCACAACGTTTTTCTTATCCTCATCAAGTAACGTATGAAGAGTCTCATTCATCTCCTGCATAAAGGGACCACCCATTAATTTCCCTTTTAATTCCAGGACAACAGCATTGTATTTTTCTTCTACTTTAAGATTCATATTTACTCCAGTTGATTTACTTAATTTTTATTTCCAGTTCTTAAACAATTCTTTTATTAGTCTTGTTTGAAGTTGTTATTCAATATAAAGAAAAATCTTCTTTTCAGCCAAAAAGTAAATTTCGAAATTTCTCTTCAATCAGAATAGATGAGTAAATCCTAATTGTCGATACCCATAAATATAATTTATCCATCCAAAATCATTTTAAATAGTATTTTAATTTTAATTTTTTAATTTTGATAGAATAATTTTAAAATATTATTAATCAATCTTTTCATTAATTTGTTGATAGGGTGAATGATGACACTTAATCATCTTGATTATTACAGACTTCCCTGGAACCTAACTGATAATTCTATTTCCTGGCTTGAACCAACCGCAAAATGCAATTTATATTGTGAGGGTTGTTATCGTCTAAACGAAAACGACGGACATAAGCCCATGAGTCAGGTTAGAGAAGAGCTTGATATATTTCAAAAATTAAGAAATGCAGACGGAGTATCTATTGCAGGCGGTGATCCCTTAACACATCCTGATATAGTTGAGATTGTAAGGGATGTAAAAAAACGAGGAATGAAGCCAATCCTGAACACAAATGGTTTAGCATTAACGAAAGAATTATTAGCTGAGCTTAAAAAAGCAGGAGTGTTTGGATTTACATTTCACATAGATAGCAAGCAAGGCAGACCGCATTGGAAAAATAAAAACGAGCTTGAACTAAATGAATTAAGACTTCACTACGCAGAAATGCTGGCAGAAGCCGGTGATATTTCATGCGCTTTCAATTCTACGGTTTATGAAGATACAATGAAATATGTTCCCGAAATGGTTAAATGGGCAAACAAGCACATTGATATTGTACATGTAATAGTCTTTATACTTTACCGTGCTGTTAATAATAAAGATTTGGATTATTATGCTGGACCTCAAAAAATTGAAATGGGTGATCTTGTATATAACGAAGATTCAAAATCACGAGCCGATATTAAAGCACCTGAAATCGTTGAGTTAATTAGAATAGAATATCCCGATTTCGATCCCTGTGCTTATCTGAATGGATCCGAAAAACCGGATTCATTCAAATGGCTATTAACTGGCAGAATGGGTACTAAAGAGAAAACATACGGCTATATGGGAAGGAAAGGTATGGAAGCTATTCAGATGTTTAATCATTTATTATATGATAGATATCTTGCCTATGCAAAACCAAAGGACACAAAGAAAGGCAAATTGATGTTATTGATGAGCGCCTTTGATAAAAAATTAAGAAAAACATTCTTTAACTTTTACAAAAATCCTCTCAACATATTCAGGCGATTACACTATCAATCCGTTATGATAATTCAACCGGTTGATTTTCTGCAGGATGGAAGACAAAATATGTGTGATGGCTGCCCGGATATAACTGTTTGGAATGGAAAACTTGTTTGGTCGTGCAGGATGGAAGAGCAATTAAATTTTGGTAGGAATGTTAATGCCTTTCCAAAGAAAATTATGAATTAATTTAATCTGAATTAAAAGAAGGTAGAATTCTAATACTGTTTAATATTCTAAAATTTATATGGTAGTCGCAAGCTTCAGCTTGCGCTACTATTACTTTTACGCAACTTGAAAGTTGCGGCTACCCTACTTTTATTTATGATACCGCAGCCACTTCATTTTGAGAATGTTTAATTCACCTATCACCGAGATTTTTTTATTGGTATTGGAAATGAATTTTTCGGAAGATACATATCGATTTATGTATGCTGCATTGCAGGAGGCTGAACGAGCATTAGTGGAAAACGAAGTACCAGTTGGAGCTGTTGTTGTAAGTGATAATAAAATTATCGGAAGAGGGTACAACCAGATAGAAAAATTAAATGATGCAACCGCACATGCCGAAATGATTGCTATCACAGCAGCAGAAAATAACATAGGTAATTGGAGACTTGAAGATTGTTCCATATATGTAACTCTTGAACCTTGCGTAATGTGCGCCGGTGCAATGCTTGCATCCAGAATAAACGAACTTTACTTTGCAGCTTTTGATCCAAAGTTTGGTGCTTGTGGTAGTATATATAATCTTGCTGATGACGGCAAAACAAATCATAAAATAAAAGTATATTCAGGTATTTATACAGAGGAAAGCCAAAGATTACTTTCACAATTTTTTTCTTCCGTAAGAAATTCTTCTATAAAAGGAAATGCTTAAACACACCAATTAATTAAATTTGATAAGAGAAAATCTTAGTAATAATATTCATAAAAAATTGGAAACTTTATGCGATTGATTTTATTTGGTTCACCCGGCGTTGGTAAAGGAACGCAGGCAAAAATATTTTCTGAAAAATTAAATATACCTCATATATCAACGGGCGATATTTTACGGCAGTCGGTAAAGGATCAAACAGAAGCTGGTAAAAAAGCTGCTGAGATTATGAATCGAGGTGAGCTTGTTCCTGATGATGTAATGATTGAAATAATTAAGGATAGATTAAATAAACCCGACAGCCAAAAGGGATTTATACTTGATGGTTTCCCTCGTACGGAAGTCCAGGCGGAAGCATTAGATAATCTGCTTCGTGAACTAAAAATAGAGCATGTTTCAGTGATAAACTTAACAGCAGATGAAGAAGAAATAATCAAGAGGTTAAATCGCAGACGTGCTTGTAGAAATTGTGCTAAGATATTTACTTTGGAGGAAATTAAAGGTCTGGATAATTGTCCCAACTGTAATGAAGAAAATAGTTTTTATTTAAGGGATGATGATAAAGAGGAGGTTATCCGTAAAAGGCTGGAAGTATTCAAATCATCAACTATGCCGGTGCTTAATTATTATGAAAAACAAGGAGAGGTAATTGTAGTAGATGGTATAGGCTCGGTTAATGAAATAAGCGAATCGATATTAAAGGCATTAAAAACTTAGTTCTGTTACTCTTTACTTTTAATCACTGCTTTGAATGCTTTACCATCTTCCAATTTAATAATGCGTGCATTTATTCTTTTTACTATCTCATAGTTGTGCGTAGCAACAACAACAGCGGTTCCCTTCTTATGTATTTTTCTTAGTATATCAAGTATTTCACGACTCGTCTCGGGATCAAGGTTACCCGTAGGCTCATCGGCAAGCACTAAAATGGGATCGTTTAATAGAGCTCTTGCAATAGCAACTCTTTGCTGCTCTCCACCGGAAAGCTGATCGGGCATGCTCAGTCGCTTATGCGAAAGACCAACATCGGTTAGCACGTCATTTATTTTCTTTTTAATTCTTCTCTTTGATGTGTTTGTTGCCTCAAGAACGAATAAGAGATTGTCATAAACATTTCTGTCTTGCAACAACTTAAAATCCTGAAAGATCAATCCAAGCTTTTTCCGTAAAGCCGGCAGCTGATTACCTTTAATTGTACTTGAATCATAACCATTAACTCTCACATATCCGGATGAGGGCAATAGGTTCATATATATCATCTGAAGCAAGGTACTTTTTCCGACACCACTTTTACCGATCAGGAACACAAACTCCCCTTCATCAAGTTCCATATTCAAATCTGTAAACACAGTTTGTTTATCGTAATTAAAATCAACGTTGCTAAAACTTAACATTTTTACCTATTGGTTTTAATATAAATTGAATTCTTTCAGAGTTCTCATTTCCGTGATTAAATGTAAATGCTTCAAGGCATTCCACAACAACAAGTCCGGCTTCATTAATTAATTCAAAATATGTGTCGAATTTATAAATTTTCTGCTTATGTACTTCCTCAGTAACAACACCCAAATGATCTGTAATCTCAAATATATTTTTATGAATTCTGGATTTAAGATTATATTTACTTGTTCTTTTAAAGCTGTAACCTTTTGCAGAACCTTTTGTTTTTTGATTCCTTTTAAATTCAAGGCTGTTATTCTCTAAACTAACATCGAAAGTAAATATACCGTTTTCGGAGAGAACATTTTTTACTTCTGTAAATAATGATAGTAACTTACTTTTATTTAAAAGATAGTTTACACTGTCAAAAGTTGAAAAGATAAAATCAAATTCTCCATTAAACGGCAAGGATGTCATATCACAGCATACTTTTCTAAGATTTATTTCATTACTCTGCTGAAGCATTCGAAAGGATCTATCAGTAAAAACATAGTCGGAAAATTTTTTTGAGATCCTTCTGGCCATCTTCCCTATTCCTGCAGATAGTTCTAAAACTCTGGCGTTATTATCCTTATTATGATCCTTCGCAATATCTAATATATATTCAGACCAATGCTTGTAATCAATGTGTTTCATAACCTCGTCATAAATAACTGATAGAGCTTCGTATGCCTCAATCTTAATTTTCATTTATTCTCTTCCTGTTCCTAACTATGCGCCTGGCATATTTATATGCTTGAACCATACTCGATTCATCTGCAATATATTTATCAGCAATATCATAGGCTACTCCATGATCGGGAGAAGTTCTTACAAATGGAAGTCCCGCAGTATAATTTACTCCTTTACCAAAATTCAGCAGCTTGAACGGTATTAAAACCTGGTCATGATACATACCAAGAGTTATATCAAAATCCTTATATCTTCTATTTGCAAAAAAGGCATCGGAAGAAAAAGGACCTTCAACTGAGATTAATTTTTTTAACCTGTTAATAACCGGAGCAATTACTGAGATTTCTTCCTTCCCAATTATTCCATTTTCACCAGCATGCGGATTGAACCCAAGCACAGCAATTTTCGGTTTTGAAACTCCTAAATCATTTTCCAGCATCTGATATATAATTTTAATTGTATCTTCTAACCTACTTGTTTTTAATATCTTATAAACATCTTTTAAAGGGCTGTGAGTGGAAAATAAAGCAGCATTCATCTTTTTCGATAGGAATGTCATAACAAAGCTAGAACTCTTCGTCCATTTAGCAAATGTCTCTGTCTGTCCTCTAAAATCAAAACCAGCCATATTTATTGCAGTTTTAGAAACAGGAGCAGTTATTACTGCACTAGCATTACCTGAATTCAATATATCATACGAAGTTCTAAGAGCTTTATATGCTGTTTTACCCGACGTCACCGTTGCTTTACCGATTCTCTGTTTAGCATTTCCAATGTCTATCACAGTTACAAAACTGTTTGTTTCATTTTTAATATCCTTCACTATTTCATAATTAAATTCAGGATTTATGTGTTTTATGGTATTATAAAAAACATTGGAAGGACAGATTAAATAAATTATATCAGGATAATTATGGGAAGTGATTTTATTGATAGTCTTTATTGCTAGTTCCGGACCTATTCCGTTCACATCCCCACAGGTAAAAATGAATTTACTCATTACCCGCTGATTAGAATAAAGTTGCCTGTTCCCTGCTGATCCACGAAAACAAATTTTTGGTTTGGTGAGCTGTAGGTCCAGGTTTCAACAACGTAACCAAGATCATTTGATGATCGCTCAATTGAATCAGGTTGACCGTATCTGATATAGACCTTCCCCCTGTCTGTTGATAATCCATTATTTTTTGTTATTCCCCTGAATTCCATTGCCGCATAATCAATGCGTGAATAATATTCTTCCATCAACTCATTGTATTCAGTATCAGGTGTGGGATCATATTTTTTCCAATAGTTGTGCAGAGCTTTGGGATATTCATCACTATCGACATCCAGGAGATTAGCAACAACATTTTCTTCTTCTATGAACTGCAGCATCTCAATTGCAAACTCAGCATTTCTAAGTGAGAGCGGTTTGTTCACCCATTTAACACTAAGCGGAAATTCACGTGATTCTCCATCCGTACCAACAGTAACATTTGTAAGTAGCAATCCTTCGTTTAGGATTTGGCTAAAGTCGCGCAGGATAAAATTCTTGGTTGTTTGGTTATCATCATTGGTATTTATAAAAAGTTTACTATCACACTCCATCATCGAAATTCCGGTTACATAAGCTTCGCTAATAGTTTTTATAATCTGGTTCCCATCATTGTTCACAAGTTCAACACTGATTGTCTCAGCAGTTGTATCGGAAACAGGTATTACCAATTGATAATCCTGTGAGTTAAATGGTATGCTTCCACCATAGTTTATAATAAGAGGTAATTTTTTGCCGTTGCAATTACTTTGGTCAAGTTTGATGACGACCGGATTGTAGATACCTGTTTCTTTGTACTCAACCCCATCAATATTAACAGGGGCTAATCTGATAAGCTGCTCTGATTGCAAATCAGAAAATTCTCCCATTATAACATAGTCATCTGCATCAAGATCAAATTTAATCACTCCTTCAACTGCAAGTGATCTACTTTGTGTAAGATTAAAATCATTTACTGACAATTTTTTATCCTGTATATCCCTGCGTACTAATTCGTCATCTTTATATACTTCCACCAACATTCTTGCAGAAGCTTTAAACGTTCCGGCATCTCTTTCGAATACAAGAAAATCGTAAGGAATTCGATAAAGATATGACAATGTGACTTCAGTACCGGCTTTTGGAAGTACCTGAACTGTTGGAAATAATTTTTGGTAACGGATAAAACCAATACCGCGATCAGGTTTGCGTTCTGGCTGAGCGAAGATAGCAGTAACAGCGAAAAATAATATCAGGAGTAATTTTTTCATTTCTGAATTTTTAGTTCAAATATTATGCTATTTGAATTTTCATTCAAGGGCAATCAAAAGATATAACTTTTATAGTTATAAGTCGATAGGCAATCTTTAGCTGTTCATATTATTAAGGAATTCTTTATTGTTCTTTGTACCTCTCATTTTATCTAACAAGAATTCCATCGCTTCAACCGAATTAAAATCACTAAGGATCTTTCTGAATATCCAGATCTTTGCAAGATCATCTTCACTGAGAAGTAATTCTTCCTTACGTGTTCCGGTTCTGTTTACATCAATTGCCGGGAATATTCTTCTATCGCTAAGGTCTCTATCCAGAACCAGTTCCATATTACCGGTACCTTTAAACTCTTCAAATATTACGTCGTCCATTCTGCTGCCGGTATCGATTAATGCGGTTGCGATGATAGTTAAGCTGCCGCCATCTTCTGTATTACGTGCTGCTCCAAAAAATCTCTTTGGTTTCTGGAGCGCATTAGAGTCTACACCACCGGAAAGAATTCTACCGCTATGCGGCACTACAATATTATGGGCACGCGCAAGTCTTGTTATACTATCCAGCAGGATTACAACATCTTCCTTAGATTCAACAAGTCGTTTTGCTTTTTCAATTACCATATCAGCAACCTGAACGTGTCGTTCGGCCGGTTCATCAAAGGTAGAACTTATTACATCACCCTGCACCGATCGTTCCATATCTGTTACTTCTTCAGGTCGCTCATCAATTAATAAGACGATTAATTTAACTTCCGGACTATTTCGAGTAATAGAGTTTGCAATTTTCTGAAGAAGAATGGTCTTACCCGATTTTGGCGGGGATACAATTAATCCTCTCTGTCCTTTACCAATTGGAGCTAGCATATCCATAACTCTCATTGAATATTCACCAGGCGCAGATTCAAGATTAATTTTTCTTGTAGGATAAACAGGAGTGAGATTATCAAATAACGTTCTGCCTCTCACCTTATCCGGCTCAATACCGCTAACAGCTTCTACTCTTAAAAGTGCGTAAAATCTTTCGCCATCTTTTGGGGGACGAACCTGGCCGCTAATAAAATCACCGGTTCTTAAGCTGAATTTTTTAATTTGTGAAGGTGATACATAAATGTCGTCCGGTGAAGGTAGATAGTTATAATCTGCTGAACGAAGGAATCCGTAGCCATCGGGTAAAACTTCCAAAACGCCTTTTGAAAACGTTAGTCCATCCTTTGAAGTTTGCGCTTCAAGAATTTTGAATATTAAATCCTGTTTGCGAAGATCGGTAAAGCCGCTAATATTTAGATCTTTAGCTATCTCGTTTAGTTCAACAATTTTTTTTGATTTCAGCTCGGAAATGTCCATTGGCATGATTCTACCCTATTGATTGTTACGGTTCTCTTAAGATTCTTTGTTTATTAGATTTTTTGTTTGCGAAATTTTTGATTTAAAAAGTTCTTAACTGGATTTGATTATATGGGAATTATATCTTAATTATTGTTTTAAGTGTTGAAAGGAACACGAGGTACATCGAAACTTAAGCCTTATTAAAAGAAATGTCAAGTAAATTCACAATTGCATCCTAATTTTCACCTCTCCCAGCAAATACATGCTGCCGAGGACAACAAGGCAATTATTTCTTTCACCTTTCAGGAAGTTGTTTATATATTGTAAAGGGTTCCTCTCTTCATACGCTGTGATATTTAGTTCATTGCAAATTGATTTTAAATCTTCAATTTTGGCCGAGCGTTCATAATCAATTTGTGTTAGATGAATTTCATCAAACGACTTATTTAATTCTACAAGCATTTCCCCGTGAGCTTTATCTTTCATAGCTCCGAACAACACAATCTTCTTTTTATAGTTTGAACTTTCTTTATCAAACTCGGTTAAAAATTGTGTTACACCTGCAATGTTATGAGCAGATTCAAGGATCAGGGTCGGATCATTTTTGTAGATTTCATACCTACCCTGAAGGTTTGTGTTTTTAACTACATTTTTTATACCATTTAGTATAATTCTCTTATCATCGCATAAAAAGGTTTTGGTAATAGTAAGAATTGCCAATGCTGCGTTAAATATTTGATATTCACCCTTAACCGGAACTTTTGTTTTATCCAGTTCAATCCCTTTGTTGTAAAGTTCTATTACATCATCATTAATATTCACATAGTCTTTAAGTCTAAACAATAGGCAATTTTCCTCTGTACTTTTCTGCTCGATAACATCTTCTGCATCCTTTGGTTGAACTGCAGTAAACACTTTTGATTTTGGTTTGATGATGGCAGCTTTCTCAGAGGCGATTGAGGATAACCTGGTACCCAAAATATTTGTATGCTCAAGACTGATTGAAGTAATTACTACAGCAAGTGGATTTAATACATTAGTAGCATCCAGCCTTCCACCTAAGCCGGTCTCAATTACTGCATAATCAACTTCCTGGTTGCAGAAATACTCAAATGCCATTGCAGTTGTAACTTCAAAAAAAGTTAGCTGATGTTCATTTATATAATCCCAATAGAGTGAAATGAACTCGGCAACAGTTTTGTCATCAATCTGAACTCCATTTATTATAATGCGTTCATTAAACTTTACAAAATGGGGCGATGTGTATAATCCAACTTTGTAACCTGCTTCCATTAAAATGCTGGTAATAAATGCTGCAGTACTTCCCTTTCCGTTTGAACCTGCCAGATGAATTGCTTTTAATTTTAACTGTGGATTACCAAGAAAGGAAAGAAAGTTTTTTATGTTGGTTAATCCGAGTTTTACACCAAATGTATGAAGAGCAAAAAGTTTTTCTAGTGCAGTTTTGATTTCCATCTGGAGTATTAATTCACTATCAGTAAAATATCTTTACCTATTAATCAATAACATATGAAGCAGTTAGATCTGAAATTCTTGTCATCCCATTCTGGGCGCAATAATCTTCAAGCTCTTTAACAATTCTTCCAGGCGCTGAGGGATCAATGAAATTGAGGGTTCCAATCTGCACAGCTGATGAACCAACAATCATAAATTCAATCACATCTTTCCAGCTCATTATTCCACCAATACCTATAACAGGTATGTCAACATTTCGGGAAATCTCTAAAACTTTTGCCATAGCAACAGGTTTAATTGCCGGACCGGAAAGACCACCATTAACATTTTGAATCTTTGGTTTACGTGTATTAATATCAAATGCCGTGCCCATCAAAGTGTTTATCGCTGATACAGCATCACCACCTTCCTTTTTTACCACCTTTGCAAATTCAGATATATAGGATACGTTTGGTGAAAGTTTTATAATTAATGGTTTTTCAGTTACGGCTCGTACTTTTCCTGTTACCTTTCCAACTTCCTTTACATTGTTTCCAAACTGTAGTCCGCCTTCCCTAACATTTGGGCAAGATACATTTATCTCAAATGCCTTTATAGTTTCTTCGGTTGTAAGTATTTGTGTGCACTCAACATATTCTTTTACTGTGCTTGCTGCTATATTACATATAACAGGTACATCAAACTTCTTAAGAAATGGAATTTTTGAATTAACAAATTCCTCAACTCCAACATTTGTTAAACCTATCGCATTTAACATTCCGCCTGTTGTTTCAACAATTCTTTGTGGGGGATTACCTTTGCGGGGCTTAAGGCTAATGGATTTTGTTACTATACCACCAATTGTATTTAGATCAGTATATTCTGAAATTTCGTTACCGTAACCAACACATCCGGATGCAAGCATAACCGGGTTTCGAAGTTTTAAGGGACCAACTTGAACTGACATATCAACTTTACTCATAGCACCACATCCTTTGCATTAAACACTGGACCATCGCTGCAGACTAATAGATATTGGTCTTTATATTCAGTTTGCTCGATTGGACATCCCTGGCAAATACCAAATCCACAGGCCATTGCACACTCTGTTGAGATTTCACAATCAAAGTTATTTTTGCTGCAAAAACTTTGTAATGCTTTTAACATTGGAGTTGGACCACATCCAAATACTTTTACATTTTTTGATTTTAGCTCATCCACTTTTGTTTCTAATAAATCTACAACCGTACCCTCAAATCCTTCGGAACCATCATCGGTAGAAGTGGATACATTTTCCATCCCATAAGTGATTACATCTTTTTGTGATCTGCCGCCCACAAATGAAATAATATCTTTTTTATTATTAATCTTTCGTGTAACAAATGGAAATGGTGCGGAACCCAAACCACCAGCTACTATTACTGCAGTTTCATATTCTCCCTTATAATTAAAGCCTTTTCCAAGAGGTCCATGAGTATCAATATTATCACCAACAGATTTTTTTGCAAGCTGTTTGGTTCCTTCACCAAACGGGCTGAATAGTATATAAAAATGATCACCACTTATATCACATACGCTAAAAGGTCTTCTTAATAATGGAAAATATGTTTCGTTAATACGAAGATTTAAAAACTGGCCAGGCTCAGCAGAACTGGCAATTTCAGGGCAAAACATTTTAAATAGAAAAATATTATGTCCCAATTCTATCTTCTCGGATATTTGAGCATTAATAATGAACAAATTTTTTCCAATGGGAATTGATTAAAGTAAAAAAATAAGCGTGGTCTCTGGGCAGGGTGAAAGCTTTAGTTATTGTAATTTTTTCTTTCCTAAATCGCAACTGATTATAATCTACTCTCTAAAAATATACTTGAGGAATCACTTAACAAAATCACCCTCTGTACTTTTTTTCTATACCATGGATTTTATCTAACCTTCGCTGATGTCTTCCTCCCTCAAATGCAGTGTTTAGCCAAACATCAATAATTGATTTAATTGTTTCTTCGCCCAGAGTTCTTGCACCGAGCACCAGCACATTTGAATCGTTGTGACTACGTGAACTTTTTGCAGAAAATTCATTGTAGCAAGTAACTGCCCGGATTCCCTCAACCTTGTTTGCTGTTATTGCTGATGGTATTCCGGTTGCATCAATAACTATCCCGCAATCAGTACCTTTTTGCTGAACTTTTTCAGCTACCGATTCGGCAAAGTCAGGATAGTCACAAGATTTTTCATCAAATGTACCCTGATCGTAAACCTGGTATCCTTTCTCAGTAAGTAATTTTATCAAAAGATTTTTTACCTTAAAGCCTGTATGATCGGATCCAACTGCTATTTTCTTGAATGGAAATTTAACCGTGGATGATGAAGAAGAGTAATCGTGAACTTCCTTTTCGATGATTGTTAGCTTATGTTTTCTTATTAAGTCCGCAGCAAGCGGTGTTATTATTGAATCCTTCCCTGCTACAATTACTTTGCTGCCGCTATTAATAGAATTCTCAACGTCCCGTTCTGTTATGAGCTTTTTCATTACAAGAAGAATGGATTATAGATACTCGGAGAGTTTATTAATTTGAAGATAGTCCACAACTTTCTTTACATCCTGTGCTTTATCTCTGCGACAAATTAGTAATGCATCTTCATCGTTTATTACAATCAGGTTATCAACTCCAATCAGCGCAGTTAACCTATCCGGTGAATACACGTATGAATCAAAAGCAGTATCCAGATAAACATTGCCTACCTTTGAATTTCCATTTTCATCTTTTATACTCAATTCATATACGGCTTCCCAGCTACCAACATCACTCCAATCGAAATTGCCTTTTATTAGATAGACTTTTTGGGAGTGTTCCATTATTCCATAATCAATGGAAATTTTTTTCAACCTGCCGTAAACATTTGTAAGTACATCCTGATAATCAGGGTTACCAATTGCTTCACTAATTGTCATCAATCCCTCATGAAGATCCGGCATATACTCTTTCATCTCTGCCAATATCACATCAATTTTCTGGATGAACATACCGCTGTTCCAGAAGAAATCACCACTATCTACAAATCTAACCGCAGTTTGGTAATTTGGCTTCTCCGCAAATGTTAATACCTTGTATACACTATCAGATACCGGATTTTCATCTATCTGGATGTAACCATAACCGGTTTCGGGTCTGGTTGGGGGAATCCCAATTGTTACAATTGCCTCTGATTCATCAGCAAACTTTGCAGCACTCAATAAAGTATCGTGGAATTCCTTTTCTCCTTTAATTATATGGTCTGCCGGCAGTATAAGTGTTACTGCATCAGGATCTTTTTTTCTTATAAGAATTGAAGCAAGACCTATACAGGCAGCAGTGTTTCTACCAAATGGCTCTTCTATTATATTTTCTACAGGAAGTTCGTGCAATTGAGTAAGTACGCCACTCATTTGAAGTTTGTTTGTAATTATATAAATATTCTCAGGTTGTATTATTCCTTTCAGTCTATTCACCGTATCCCGAATCATTGAATTCTCACCGAATATCTTCAGCAACTGTTTTGGTGTTTTCTTTTTACTCCGGGGCCAGAAACGGGAACCTACTCCCCCGGCCATAATTACAGCATAAATGTTCATTAAAATTATACCTTGTTAGTTATTACGTTTATTTCTCCCGCAAAGTCTTCAGCTTTGTTTAAATAGTTTGTTATATCAACATCTTTTCCTCGCACTACTGCAACAATCACAATAAGGCAAGCTTGTATTGCTTCAATAATTCTTTTACCGGGCATTAGTTCGCGGGATTTTATCATAAGCAGTGCCCTTGAAATTATCCTGTGCATTTCAGCAATTAGTTCATAACCGTTTTTATCCGAAATTTCAGCATTAACTCTCATAATTTCTGCAAAGTGAGCAAGATCTTCATAATTAACAGTATGTTTCTCCAGGCTCATTAACATCGCATCGATTGGTCTGATAGGTTCTAAAATAATTTTTTCATAATCTCTATAATGATTATCAGCTCTTCTTTCGACACTTTCAATAAATTCTTTTTTTCGTTCTTCACGCTTATGTTTTAACAGCTGATCAGAATTAGTTTTTTCTTCTGTTAGATCCACTTTTATTTCTTTTTCCTTAACTGGCTCGACTCCTGACATTTTATCAAGGGCTTTTTTTATTCGTTTAGGATTGTCACCTTCGAGTATGTGGTTCAAATCATTAATCAGGCACTGGCTGTGTTTTGTAAATTGTTCCGACAGTTTGAAGAAATCAATTTGTTTTTGGGTAAGAAAATTATGTATCTCATGCAATCTGATTGCGAAGGTCGATAGTTCGGTAACTGATTTCATCATCTCGATATCGTCTAATATGTCATCCGAATTAAGAAGCTTCTCTCTCAACAATCCCACTGCTTCCAGCTGATGTGTGGTTAACCTTAAATTGTTTGAGGCAGCAGTAACACTTTGCACAATATATTGTTTTATTAAATCCATATTGCCAGCAGTGGCTGAGGCTTAAATCGTTATAATATTAATTGGTAGTTAAATTAAACAAGTATTTATTGCTTGATAAAATATATGCACTTGATTAGTGATAATCAATTTGATAACGCTTACAGCTTGTAACAAGGATAGAGCAGTTAGGTGCAAGCATATAATTCTTGACATTACTTTTGAGTAGTATTAGCTTTGAAGAACGATTTTTTAAAAATAATGCTTAATGTTAACAGAATTCGGTAAGGTTTTTGCGTTTATTCTAACGGCAATATTGTTCGTAATCATTGCTGTATTTGCTGCAAAACTTGTCAGACCAGCCCGCCCCACAAAAGAAAAACTTACAACCTATGAATGTGGTGAAAATCCAGAAGGTTCACCTTGGGTAAAGTTCAATATCCGGTTTTATGTTGTTGCTCTCATCTTTCTAATATTTGATGTTGAAGTTGTAATGCTCATACCGTGGGCATTGGTTTATCAGGAAGGTGGTATAATAGGATTTTTGGTTGGTGCAATCTTCCTAATTTTATTAGGTCTCGGAATGGCATACGAATGGAGAAAAGGTGATCTCGAATGGGCTCGCCCCGATATTGCCCCGCCTAAATTGAATAACACAGAACCACCCGAACAAGAGAAAGAACCAGAACTAAGTTTAGTAGAATAACTCTTATGGGATTATTAGATAAGCAGTTTACTGACGACAATATAGTTGTAACTAAAGTTGAAGACCTCTTAAACTGGGCAAGATTGTCCTCGTTGTGGCAGATGGGTTTTGGTTTAGCCTGTTGTGCTATTGAAATGATGGCGACCTCTGCATCGCATTACGATTTTGATAGATTTGGTGTAATACCAAGACCCTCCCCGCGCCAATCTGATGTAATCATTGTCTCCGGAACAGTTACACTTAAAATGGCAATCAGAGTAAAGAGATTGTATGAACAGATGCCTGACCCAAAGTATGTGATCTCAATGGGCAGTTGTTCCAACTGTGGTGGCCCTTACTGGGAACATGGTTACCATGTATTAAAGGGAGTCGATAGAGTTATACCAGTTGATGTTTATGTACCGGGATGCCCACCAAGACCGGAAGCATTATTAGAAGGCTTACTAAAGCTTCAAGAGAAGATAAGAAACGAAACATTAGTAAAAGAAGCAGTATGAAAACACCGGAAGAAATATTTGATCTGTTAAAGAATAAATTCGGAGAAGCAATTATCGAATTGGTATCCGATAAACCTGCTGAGTCATTTATATCTGTAGATCCTCTTCAAATAGACAAAATATGTAATTCCCTGCGAGATGAAAAAGAATTCGCCTTTAATTCATTAATGAACCTCTCTGGTGTTGATGATGCAAATGGTGAAAAGCTAAAAGATGAAAATGAACATGATATCATCAAAGGCGGAACACTTAGTGTATTCTATCATCTGGAATCAACAATATTAAAACATAAAGTAACATTAAAAGTTTCTGCGGACAGAGATAATCCTGAAGTTGCTTCAGTTGAAGAAATATGGAGGTCGGCTGATTGGCACGAACGCGAAGCATTTGATATGTATGGAATTAAATTCTTAAACCATCACAACCTGATAAGAATCTTGATGCCATATGATTGGGAAGATAGTTACCCTTTAAGAAAAGATTATCAAAATCCGGAGTTCTATCAAGGAATGAAAGTTCCTTATTAAATTAAAATTGAAAATGACAATTCATAAAAGACAAATAAAATTCAAATACCAATTTCATACAATCAAACTTCATTTGAGAGTCGCTAATTGATTGTTGGTTTTAATTTGATATTTGTTACTTGTCTGTTGAAATTTTGAATAAAAGCTGAATTATTATAAAAGTTAATGAGTATCAAAACAGAAGAAATGGTATTGAACATGGGGCCTCAGCATCCATCTACTCATGGTGTGTTGAGACTTGAGTTAGTTCTTGAAGGTGAACTAATTAGAGATGTTATTCCTCATATTGGTTATCTCCATCGCTGTTTTGAAAAGCATGCCGAAGTTATGACCTATCCTCAGGTAATACCTTATACAGACAGAATGGATTACCTTGCTTCGATGTATAATGAGTTTGGTTACGTTGTTGCGGTAGAAAGGTTGCTTGAAATCGAAGTTCCGGAACGTGTTGAATACATAAGAGTCATTATGGGTGAACTGCAGAGGATTGCATCTCACTTAGTTGCTCTCGGAACTTACGGTGCTGATATAGGTGCCTTCACACCATTCCTGTTCTGCTTTAGGGATCGTGAAAAAATATTAAACCTTTTTGAGATCACCTGCGGCGCAAGGCTATTATATAATTATATGTGGGTTGGAGGATTATCTCATGATATCCATCCGGACTTTGTAAGACTAACAAAAGATTTTATAAAAGAATTCAAACCAAACTTAAAAGAACTAAATGATCTTTTAACATTTAACCAGATTTTTGTTGATCGAACCGCTAACGTTGGTATCCTTCCTCCTGATACAGCAATCAACTACGGTGTAACCGGACCGAATTTACGAGCAAGCGGTGTTAAATGGGACTTAAGAAGAAATGATCCTTACTCTGTTTACCATAAATTTGATTTTGAGATACCCATTGGTAAAGGAGAGAAAGGAACTGTTGGAGATTGCTGGGATAGATATTATATGCGTGTTCTTGAAATGTATGAAAGCTTAAAAATAATTGAGCAAGCCATCGATAATATTCCTGAAGGAGACGTTACCTCAGCAATTCCAAAAAGAATAAAACCACCTGAAGGGCAAATATATGCGCGTGTTGAAAATCCCAGAGGTGAATTAGGATATTTTATTATTAGCGATGGTTCTGTTAATCCGTTTCGTGTAAAAGTGAGAGCACCGTCTTTTGTAAATATGGAAGTATTCGGAGAATTGTGCAAAGATCATTTGGTTGCGGATGTTGTTGCAATACTTGGCAGCATCGATATTGTTTTGGGAGAGATTGACAGATGATGTACGATTGGCTTTATAACGCAACTGGAAGTGAGGTAATTGCAGCAATTATTCAGAGTCTGATGCCTCTATTCCTTTTCCTTCTTCCATTTGCATTGTTTGCTGTTCTCCTTGAAAGAAAAGTATCGGGACATATGCAGGATAGGCTAGGTCCTATGAGAGTTGGTTATCACGGTCTTTTACAAACGATTGCGGACATAATCAAGCTTATTCAAAAAGAAGATATTATAGCAGCAAGTAACGACAAAAAATTTTTTAATCTTTCACCATTAATTGTTTTTATAGGCAGCTACGCTGCATTTGCTGCGATACCATTTTCAGGGGCATTCCTTGGTTCGAACATAGATCTTGGAATAATTTACATTGTTGCTGTTACTGGTATTGTAGTGGCAGGTATTCTAATGGGTGGCTGGGCATCCAACAATAAATACTCGCTATTAGGTGCAATGAGGTCTGCTGCTCAGATTATTAGTTACGAAATACCAACCTTGCTCGTTGTAGTTACTGTTATAATGATAACCGGCACCATGAATTTATATACAATGAGTGAATGGCAGACAGAACATTTTTGGAACTGGTTGATTCTTGGCGGTCCGGTTTTCGGAATACAGAAGATACTTTTAATTCCGCTGATGATTGTATCATTTTTAATAATTTTCTTAAGCACACTTGCCGAGGTAAACAGAACACCTTTTGATATTCCCGAAGCAGAATCCGAACTTGTGTCAGGATATCACACAGAATATTCAGGAATGAAGTTCGCAATTTTCTTTTTGGCTGAGTATGCGAATATGTTTGCTATCTCCGTAATTGTATCAGCATTATTTTTGGGTGGTTTCCAATCTCCTATAGGTTATGTAGGAAATCTTTTTGGTTTACCATGGCTAATTCCATTTGAACAATTTTTCTGGTTTGCCTTTAAAGGAATATTCTTTGTTTTTGTACAAATGTGGCTCCGTTGGACTTTACCCCGCTTCCGTGTTGATCAGCTGATGGCTTTTTGCTGGAAATACTTAATTCCGTTTTCATTTGTGATATTATTAATTGTTGGATTGATAACAGTTCTTTAATGAGAAATTATATCTTAAAATTCTGGCAGGGATTAATAACCATATTTATTGGTATGAGAGTTACATTGCGTCATCTCTATGTTCCTGCTGTTACCATCCAATATCCTACAGTTAAACCTGAGCTGCCCGAACGTGAGAGGAACCGTCTTTATGTTAATATGGATGATTGCATTGGATGTGATCAATGTGCACGTGCCTGCCCGGTTAATTGTATTGAGATTGAAACTGTTAAGTCAGTACCGGGCGATGATCTTGGTAAAACATCTAATGGGAAAAAGAAAGCTCTGTGGGTAACAAAATTTGATATTGATATTGCAAAATGCTGCTATTGCCAGTTATGCGTATTCCCCTGCCCCACCGATTGCATTTATATGACAGATGTCTATGAATTTTCTGAATTTAAGCGAGATAACCTGGTCTACGACTTCGTTACTCTTACACCCGAAGAAAGTGAACAGAAGAAGAAAAATTTTGAGGAGTTTCAGATAAAGAAAGAAGCAGAAAAAGCTGCCGCGGCGAAAAAGAAAGCCGAAGAAGCTGCAGCAATGAAAGCCCAAGAAGCCTCTACAAAAAAAGAGGAGGAAGTCCAAGCAAAAAAAACTGATGAAACTGAATCGAAAAAAACAAGTGAAGATAAACCGAATGTAAAGAGTGAAGACAAACCAATTGAAAAAAGCGAAAAAAAATCTGATGATAAAAATGAAGGTAAAGCAGATGATAAACCTGAAATGGATAAAGAGTAATTTGAAATGACAACCTATGATCTAATATTTTACTTATTTGCTGCAGTAACACTTATCTCAGCATTCTTTGTTGTTACAAACAGGAACATTGTTCACGCTGCATTTTATTTGCTATTCACATTATTTGGGATAGCTGGAATTTATGTTATGCTGGGATCAGATTTTGTGGCTATAGTGCAGCTCATAGTCTATGTTGGCGGAATTTTAATATTACTTCTATTTGGTGTGATGCTTACAAACAAAATCACAAATGTGGATATTAAAACCGGTACCATCCACGCACTTCCTGCATCTATTGTAATGGGATTATTTGCCGGTGCACTTGGTGCAGCAGTTTTTAACACTAACTGGAAAGTTGTTGAATTAACTTCTGCTGAAGCATCTACTACAGGGCTTGGTGTTATGCTGGTTAATGAGTATGCATTGATATTTGAACTACTAGGAATTCTTTTATTAATAGCACTTATCGGTGCTGCATCCATGGCGAGAAGATAGAATATGTTAAGCGTTGGATTAACACATTTTTTAGTTATTAGTGTAGTTCTTTTTTCACTTGGTATTTATGCTGTTATAACAAGAAAGAATGCAGTGATGGTTCTTATGGGAATTGAGTTAATACTAAACTCAGCAAACATAAACTTTGTTGCTTTTGCAAGATACGGTGACTTTGGCTTGCAGGGGCAGATTATAGCATTGTTCGTTATTGTACTTGCAGCTGCTGAGGCTGCAATTGCTTTGGCAATTGTATTAAACATTTATAAAACAATTTCAAACATTAACGTTGACGAAATCGATACATTGAGAGACTGAATACTCTATGACTGAATCTTTAATGATAAATATTGCGATAGCAGTTTTGTTTCTGCCATTACTCGGCTTTGTGGTAACGTTGTTACTTGGCAGCAAGGTAAAACAAATTTATTTATTTGAGAATATTATACTGATCTTCAGTTTAATTGGTGCAATAATTCTTGCCTTCTTCAAACTCTCAAGTTTTGATAACACTATTACTGCAGAATTCGTTTGGATCGATCTGGGCAACACCCCATTAATGGGTGATATAAAAATTACCCTGGGAATAATCCTCGATAACATTTCTGTATTAATGATAGTTGTAGTTATGCTTATCAGCTCCCTGGTTCACATTTTCTCCATCGAGTATATGAGAGGAGATCCAAGGTACAACAGGTACTTTGCTTACCTTGGACTATTTACATTCTCAATGTCCGGAATAGTTTTTACACATAACATTTTAATGATGTACATCTTCTGGGAGTTAGTTGGTGTTTCATCTTATTTACTAATTGGATTTTGGTTTGAGAAAAAATCTGCTTCCGATGCAGCTAAGAAAGCCTTCATTGTAAACCGCATTGGTGACATAGGAATGTTCATCGGAATACTTATTCTCTACACAACATATCATACATTTACTTTAGAGGAAATATTCTCCCAAATCTCCCAGGGTGTTTTACCATTTAACAACGATGCGTGGTTAACCATAGCTGGTATACTTTTATTTGCCGGTGCAATTGGTAAATCTGCACAAGTTCCACTTCACGTCTGGCTGCCTGATGCGATGGAGGGTCCAACTCCGGTTAGCGCTTTAATACACGCAGCAACGATGGTAGCTGCTGGTGTATACCTTGTGGTAAGGATTTTTGGAATATTCACTGCGGATGCAATGTTATTCATTGCATTTATTGGTGCATTATCTGCTTTAATTCCTGCAACTATAGCTTTAACTCAAAACGATATTAAAAGAGTCTTAGCTTATTCAACAGTATCTCAATTAGGCTATATGATAATGGCTCTTGGCGTGGGTGCTTATGCATTCGCTTTCTTCCATTTAATTACTCATGCCTTCTTCAAAGCTTGTTTGTTTTTGGGTTCCGGTTCTGTTATACACGGAATGCATCACGAGCAGGATATAAGAAATATGGGCGGACTTAAAAACAAAATGCCGCTGACATATTACACATTTTTAATTTCTTCACTTGCTATTTCAGGTGTTCCACTTACTTCAGGATTTTTAAGTAAAGATGGCATTCTTGCAGGCTCCTTTGCATTTGCTAATTTAACCGGGCACTGGTTATTCCCCTTAGTAGGATTTTTTGTTGCTATGCTTACTGCATTTTATATGTTCCGGCTTGTTCTATTAACCTTCCATGGTGAACCGAAAGATCGGGAGAAGTATGAGCACGTTCACGAATCGAAGTTTATAATGACGATTCCCTTAGTGATTCTTGCAGTCTTATCTTTCTTTTTCTGGTACACACCAAATCCAATCGATCCAGGCAAAGGATGGGTTTTATCGGAATGGATAACGGCACCTGAATTGTATACACCTGAAAATACACGTTATGAATTCATGATTCCCGATGAAGTAGTAGCTGTGGACTCAAAAGTAATGTTCTCGAAAATGTATGATGAAGCAATGCACACTGCTCATTATCCTGCAATGATATTATCATTAATTATGGCAGGAGCCGGTATCTTGTTAGCATTTATGTTTTATTATTGGAATAAAGTAAACGTCTCTGAATTAGTTGAGAAGTATAAAAAGCTTTATAACTGGTCGATGAACAAGTGGTACTTTGATGAATTTTATGATAAAACTTTTGTAGCCGGAACTCTCGCACTAAGCAGGTTCCTGGGTAAATTCGATTTGAAAATTATTGATGGCATTGTAGATGGTTCAGCTTATATAACTAAAGGTTTTTCATTTTTTATAGGAAAGTTTGATAACGTTGTAATAGATGGATTGGTAAATTTCTTTGCTTATTTAAGTGGATTCATTGGTTTAATATTCCGTCGTTTCCAAACAGGAAGAGTTCAAACCTACCTGGTTTTTGTTTTAGTTTCATTAGTAATTCTACTATTTATTTTTAAATCATTTTAGCATGTAATAAAACGGTATGTAAATGGATTTTCCAATTTTAACCTTCTTAACTTTTTTGCCAATCCTTGGCATGGTAATTATAATGGCTATGCGCAAAGAGCAGGTTACGGCAATCAAAAGTTTAACATTAGTGATAACCGGAATACAGGTTCTTCTAGCAATTATTCTTCTGGCAAACTACGACTCTTCTCTTGGAGGTGTATACGAACAAGCTTCTTTCCAGTTTGTTGAAAAATTCCGGTGGATTGATATTGACAATTTTTCATGGATAGGCAAAATAAAAGTTGATTACTTTTTAGGTGTAGATGGAATTAGTGTTCCGTTAGTGCTTCTAACTACCATTGTTACTTTTGTTGCTGCAATATCTTCGTGGACCATCAGCAGTTCGATTAAAGGATACTTCTCCCTCTTTCTTTTATTAGATACAGGAATGATGGGCGTTTTTGTTTCGCTAGATTTCTTCCTCTTCTTCATTTTCTGGGAATTGATGCTGCTGCCAATGTACTTCCTGATAGGCATTTGGGGTGGACCCCGTCGAGAGTACGCTGCAATTAAATTTTTCTTATACACTTTACTCGGCAGCATATTTCTTCTAATCGTGATGATAGGTTTATACTTCAGCACACAGGAAACGATTGACGGAACAAAGACCTTTACGTTTAACCTGCTTGCAATGATGAATGCCGATAATTTTACGAGCGACGGTATTCTTTCACCATTAAATCCAAATAACTTGAGAATGATTGCATACATAGCGCTGTTTGCAGGTTTTGCAATTAAAATTCCAATGTTCCCATTCCACACCTGGCTGCCGGATGCTCACGTAGAGGCGCCAACACCAATATCTGTTATACTTGCCGGCATATTACTTAAAATGGGTACGTATGCAATCTTAAGGATCAGCTTCCCTGTCTTTCCGGAGATAACAAAACAACTGGTCTGGTATATTGCATTATTTGGAATGGTGAACATTATTTATGGTGCCTTCTGTGCAATGGCACAACGGGATTTTAAAAAGTTGATTGCATATTCATCAGTATCGCATATGGGTTATGTGCTACTTGGTATGGCAGCACTAAATACAATGGGCATATCTGGTGCAATATTCCAAATGTTTAATCACGGTATTATTACATCCGCACTTTTTATTATTGTTGGAGTTATTTACGACCGTACTCATACAAGAATGCTAGATGACTTTGGCGGACTTGGAGTTAAGATGCCTGTCTATACGGGCTTTGTTACGGTTGCTTTTTTTGCAGCAATAGGATTGCCCGGGTTAAACGGATTTATATCTGAAGCGTTTGTTTTCCTTGGAGCTTTTGGTGTATCACTCATCAGATTGATAACTGTTATTTCTACGCTTGGAATTCTATTAGGCGCCGGCTATATGTTGTGGACGCTTCAAAGAGTTTACTTGGGGAAACTAAATGAGAAGTGGGCTGATCTGAAAGACCTTGACTTACGAGAGTATGCAATGTTTGTTCCACTTAGCATTATTATGATATTCTTTGGTGTTTATCCGGCACCTATGTTAAATCTAATGAACTCATCTGTTAACACCATGGTTCAGTTTTTGGATGAAGTTCGGGTATTTTATACATCACTAGGTAGTTTTTAATTATTGAAAAGAATTAGTTGATTTGAATTTAGAACATATTATATCGGATTTAGTATTTGTAAAACCTGAACTGGCAATTTCAGTCACACTTGTTCTAATTGTTCTTGTTGATTTAATATTTAAAGAACACAAAAAAGTATTGCCGTACATTTCCATTCTTGGTTTGTTGTTCACAACCATCTTTGTTATTGAACAGTTTGATATTTCCGGACACGCGTTTAAAACCTCTGCTGGAGCAGGTTTAGTCACTGTTGATAACTTCGGCTCTTTCTTTAAGATAATTGTTCTATTCGCATCTTTCGTTGTGATATTTTTCTCTATAAATTCTTCTGAAATCGAGCTGGTAAAAGATCGCCATGGTGAGTACTACACTCTATTGTTTGGAATGATACTGGGTATGTTTATGATGAGTTCATCAGCAGATTTAATAGTTCTTTATCTTTCAATTGAGCTATTATCCTTGTCATCATACATTTTGGTTGGAATGTTAAAGGATACAATCCGGAATAGTGAAGCATCGTTAAAGTATGTTATTTACGGGGGAGTTTCCTCAGGGATAATGCTGTTTGGTATTTCGCTAATTTATGGTATAACAGGCAGTACAAACCTATACGATATAAATACAATCATTCAGGGCCAGAATTTCCCGTTTCTTATTTTTCTTCTTTCAGGTCTGTTTGTTTTAGTTGGATTAGGATTTAAGATATCTGCAGCACCATTTCATTTTTGGACTCCAGATGTTTATGAAGGCGCACCGATTCCCATAACAGCTTATTTATCAGTTGCCAGTAAAGCTGCTGGCTTTGTCGTTTTAATAAGATTTGTAAAAATTACTTTTATTGATGGTGTTGATGAGCATGGAAATTGGCAGCTATTAAGTATCATAGACTGGCAAAGTATTATAATTCTTCTTTCCATTCTTACGATGACCTTGGGCAACTTTGCAGCTCTATGGCAGGATAACCTAAAAAGAATGCTTGCATACTCAACCATTGCACACGCTGGATATATGTTACTCGGTTTAGCTGTTATGTCTGAAGAAGGAATAATGGCAATAATGGTTTACTTTATCGCTTATGCCTTGATGAACCTCGGTGCATTTTTAGTTGTTATGATAGTTGCCAATAAAATTGGAAGTGAAGAGATAGATGATTACAAAGGCCTGGGTAAATCGATGCCGTTTTTAGGAATACTGTTAGCTATATTTCTTGTCTCACTTATAGGTGTTCCGCCTACGGCAGGTTTTATTGCAAAAGTTATGTTATTTATCTCATTAGTTGATGCGAACCTGATAACACTTGCAATAATAGCATTGCTTAACACAGTTGTTTCGTTATACTATTATATTCGTGTGCTTAAAAATCTTTACCTTATTAAAGTTGAAGAAGAAAAACCTGATATTCCAGTGTCATTTGCAAATGGTATTTTACTCGTTATATTAGCCGCTCCAATTCTGATTTTTGGTATTTATTTTACACCCATTATTAACTTCGCTAAAGAATCTGCTACAATTCTTGGTTTTTAATTCAGAT
Organism: Ignavibacterium sp.; assembly: GCA_020354005.1. GTDB lineage: Bacteria > Bacteroidota > Ignavibacteria > Ignavibacteriales > Ignavibacteriaceae > BMS3ABIN03. The sequence goes on along the minus strand of CP070637.1, from coordinate 2,762,479 downwards.
TGCAATCTATTTGATTTTATTGTTTTGAATGATTAGATTGATATACGACTAATTTAGTCTTATTTGAAATGTTGAAACTATCAAAACGAACAGAATATGCAATAATGGCAGCAAGATATCTTGCTTTGAAGAACTCTGGCAATTGTGTAACAGCAAAAGAAATTGCTGAAGATTATCAAATACCCTATCAGTTTGTTGCGAAGGTTTTACAGGATTTTGCTAGAACTGAAATGGTTTCGTCGATACAAGGTTCAAAAGGAGGATATGTATTAAACAGGTTACCGGAAGAGATATCACTAATTGATATAATCAGTACTGTTGAAGAAAATCATCAATTAACAGAATGTATGCAGGAAGATGCAAACAAAACTAGCTGTGAGCATATTGATTGTTGTAAAATTAGAGATCCGTTGATTGAAGTTCAAAGAAAAATTGATAGCCTGTTTGCTCAAACATCTTTAAAGCAAATATTATAAATTGAGAATTAAATAAGCTATTCAACCAAATCATAATCTGGAGAAAGAATTGAAACAAAGAGATCTTTCAAAACATTTTGAACTGTTAAAACTAAAAGAGGAATCTTTTCTTGCCT
>CP070637.1:2747193-2761787 GCA_020354005.1 Ignavibacterium sp. | reverse complement strand
TAGAGCCCGACTTCTTGACATTGCAGATATGGATCTTGATGGTGATAACGATGTAGTAGCTACCGCGAATGAGGCAGGTGTTGTTGCATGGTTCGAAAATAGACTTCCTGATAATTGGGCTCGGCACAACATAGACGTAAATATACCTTCTGCAAATGATGTATGTGTGGCTAATATTTTTAGTGATGATACACTTGATGTGTTAGCATCAGGTTTTTCTTCAAATATATTAAACTTATACATTTCGCCTCCAGTGAGTGTTGAACTTCTTTCGGATATGTCACCAACAGAATATAAACTTATACAGAATTACCCAAATCCATTCAATCCAAACACTACCATAAGATTTGATATTCCTGAATTTACCTTCATTACTATTAAAGTCTTTGATATACTCGGTAGCGAAATAGAAATATTAGTTAATGAAGAAAAACAGACAGGCACTTATCAAATAACTTGGTATGCAGAAAACTTAACAAGCGGTATTTACTTCTACAGACTACAAGCAGGTTCATTTGTAGAAACTAAAAAGCTTTTACTAATAAAATAAGGTATTTGGAGGAGAAATATGAAACACATCAAATTTTTATTTGCAACCATACTAAATTTGTTTTTAATCAATAGTATAGTTTGGGGACAACAGGACACTACTTTGGTAGTTACCAGTGATGGTTGTGTTGGTATCGGCACGACGAGTCCTCGCTTGGAGGGAGATGATACACTTCAGGGATTAGATGTTTCGGCTACGGGTACTCAAACTGGTTTGGCAGTTGGTCCAACTACTGATGATTATGGCTGGGTAAGCATTTATGGAGGAACACCGGGAACATACTGGCATCTTTCGAAAAGAATATACGAGGAGAATGATAGATTCGGTATTTTCTATTATGATGGTTCAACTTACACAGATGAGTTAGTAACACTGGAAACAGATGGCAATGTAGGCATAGGAACAGAGACGCCACAAGCACGATTAGAGGTGAATGCTCCCGAAGGATACAATGGATTATGGATACGGGCTGGCGATGGGGCTGATGATGTGTTGTTTCATGTTGAGGATAGCGACGGAAGTGTGCAAGCTATGCACATCGATGATAGTGGAAACATCGGCATGGGGACGACCACACCGGTTTATCCCTTGGAAATGGGAAGCGGCGCACATGTGACAGGAGGCGGAGTCTGGACAAATGCCAGTTCAAGACAGTATAAGGAAAACATTTCAAACTTAACTCAAAAAGAAGCGTTCTCAGCACTTGAAAAACTTAAACCAGTTAAGTTTCAGTATAAGCTCGAAAGAGAGGAACAATATGTTGGATTCATAGCCGAAGATGTACCGGAACTCTTAGCCAACAATGATAGAAAAAGTCTGAGCCCAATGGATATTGTTGCAGTGTTAACCAAGGTTGTACAGCATCAACAGAGAAAAATTGCAGAATTGGAGGCAAAAATTAATGCCAGCCAATAAAGCCATTGACACGGTTATGAGCCTTCTACTTGAGATTTTGCGAACCTTCAATCTGCTTGGGCCTTTTCATAGAGTTATAGACAGTTTACGTTTTAATAATCTGATGTGAAATATCTTTCTGATTACATAATAGGATATAAAAATGTATATAAAAAAAATTCAACGTACTTGGCTAAATTTTTTATTTAGTGTTCATTATAAGCGCTTTATATTAATTCTTATTATTAGTTTGTTCATAAAGATACAACAAGCAACTGCTCAGGATTTAATTTTGAATGACACAACTATTACCTCCACTGCAATTTTTTCAGCAAATTCAATTACTGTTGGCCCCAATTTTACAATTGACAGTGCTGGTGATGTAATTTTAAGTGCCCAAACTATTGCTATAATACCCCAATTTTTTATAATCAAAGGAGGTAAATTTCAGGTGATTTCAGGAGCTACTCCCACTCGCATTGAGACAGAAGATACAATCATACCGAGTGAATTAAGTGTGGGTCAAAACTATCCCAATCCCTTTAATCCGTTAACCAAAATAAAATTTTCAATTCCACAAAAATCTAATGTAATAATCAAAGTTTTTGATATACTGGGTAACGAAATAAAAACTTTAGTTAATGCAGAAAAACCTACTGGCACTTATGAAATAACTTGGTATGCAGAGAGCTTACCAAGCGGCATCTACTTCTACAGATTACAAGCAGGAGATTATATAGAAACAAAGAAGATGGTCCTCCTACGTTAAGCTTGCTCATCCCTGGTGGGACTACGGAGGACACGTGTTGATGAAATAAAATCTTACTGAAGCGCTTTTTATTAAGCGCTAAAATTGCTATAATATTTTCTTCAGTAATCATTAGTTAAGTTGTTTAATTTTAGGCTGGAACTGATATTGGGACAAAAATTATTCTATTGAGGTTATAAAAATAAATTGAAAGTTATATGATGAAAGTTACTTGCTATTATGCAATTATTGTTGCATATTAATAATTGTTGAATGAGTCTAACCTTTACTCTTTAGGAAAATTTTAGAACAAGACCTTGTTGTACCGTTTTTATTCTTTCCTTATTTAATGCTTATTCATTTCAAACTCATTCCGAATAGGGTGAAAATAAATTTCTTAGGAAAAGCCTAATTAACAATAAATTAATAAACGAGGAGGTTTTATGAACTTATCTTACACAAAAAATCTGCGTATTAATTTTCTTTTTCTGTTAATTTTATCAGCACTACTTTTTGTATCGGTAGATATTGATGCGCAACCAATTTTTACTGATGTACATATTCAACAGCTGGACTTAGATAATTTGACAGTGCCGCAGCCTTTTTCAGATGTTGGATTACTCACAGTATGTTATAATCCCGATGCTGTCGGAAATTATCTTACAATTGGTGTTGAGAACATAACTACACCAGGTTTTGTGTTCGCTGCTAACAATGTCTTTTTACCTGATGCTTCGTTTCATCCTAATCCGCAAATGCTCTCTTTCCGATTTCCGCTCGGACCACTTGGAGGAATTCCCGGGCAACAGTTTCCGCCGGGTGATATATTGCGTATTTATGTACATTGGGGGAATCTCCCCACTCCGTTTCCGCCACTGGATTTTGTTCAATTTGATAGACAGATTATGTACGGAGTAGATGATGCTGATAATTCGAACACCGACCTAACAGATTTAGCAGAGCCTGATTTAAATGATTCAGAACCTCCGGTTAATCAGGATTCACCTGCTGATACTGCGCTCTATTATGGATGTGCAGTACCCAATATCGACCTTGATGATGCTACTAACGGTGATAGTGAAACTTATGCCGGCGATAAAAATGCTTGTGGACCTGCTGCAGCATCTAATAGTTTAAAATGGTTGTCGGATATTCCTGATAACGGTGTCGATATACCCATTTCACACCGTGCTTTACTTGAGCAGCTAAGCGCATTTATGCAGCGTGCAAGGAATGACGGCGTAACAATTGAGCAATTTATAAAGGGGAAATTGGATTTTATTGAAGAATTTGGATTAAATATATTGGTGAAATTTCAATCGGAATCTCTTCCAGGAAATGTTACCAGTAGTTCCGGAATGTCATATGCCAGGAATGATAATGGTACTGCAAGTTATCCTACCTTTGACTGGCTTAAACTGCAAATGTCGGAAAAAGAAGACGTTGAGTTAATGTATAAATATAAAAACGGGGATAACGAATGGCGCGGTCATGTGGTTACACTCACCGGATTAGTTGAAACAGAAGATGGTAAAAAATCCATAAGATATAAACACGATATCAAACAAGGTACTTCAGATTCCAACAGTGTTGTTCAGGAATATGCTCAAGTAAAAGTTGATCAGCATGGTAGGATGGTTCTTTATAAGAATGGAAGAAGAAAATTTGTCCATCACGCAGTTGCTGAAAGCCCGGGTAAGCCATTTCCTGTTGAGTTGAATTCTTTTGGCACAAAAATATTTGGCAACAAAGTTAACATCAGCTGGCAAACAGCTACTGAAACAAATAATTATGGATTTGAAATTCAGAGAAAGTTAGATGATTTCGTGTGGAATAGAATTGGTTTTGTTGAAGGACACGGGACAACAACTGAAATTCAGAATTATCAATTTATTGATGATATAACTAACATCACTGCAAACTCACTTGCATACAGATTAAAACAGTTAGACTTTAATGGAAATTATGAATATAGTGATGAAGTATTTATCGATAATCCAGCCCCCGTTAGTTATGCTTTAAAGCAAAACTACCCCAATCCCTTTAATCCTGTAACAACTATCAGTTATAGCTTGCCAGCAAAATCACAAGTTAGCCTGATTGTTTATAATACATTGGGAAAAAAAATAATTCAGTTGGTAAATAAACAAAAAGAAGCTGGTAGATATTCAGTTGAATTTGATGCCACAAGTTTACCTAGTGGTATATATTACTACAGACTACAAGCAGGAGATTTTATTGAAACAAAAAAGATGGTCCTACTACGCTAAAGAATACTATCCGAAACCTTGGTGAAGGATAGCTTTGTAGGATAAATCCTCCTACGTAAAGCTTGCTCATCCCTGGTTGGACTACAGAGGACACATGTTGATGAAATAGAATTTATTTTTTATTAGTCAATAAAAAATTTGAGAAGGGTAAGCTTTAAATGAAACCACGAATTAATAAAACATCATTTGGCTCAATTACTGTAGGAGGAGAAACTTTTGATCACGATATTATTATTAGATTGCATGGGGATGTGAAGAAACGTAAGAAGAAATTATCAAAAGAGTATTATGGTTCCTCTCATACAATCTCACTCGAAGAAGCTGAGTATGTTTATGAAGAGGGCGCTCAGAAATTATTGATTGGAAGCGGTCAATACGGTATGGTAAGACTATCGGATGAAGCTGCCAATTTTTTTAGTAGAAAAAGTTGCGAAGTCGATTTGATACCAACCGGTAGTGCTATCAAAGAATGGAATGAAGAAAAAGGCTCAGTGATTGGATTGTTTCATATCACTTGTTGAATAAGCAATTTAATTGATTTCTAGTTATCAAAATTTTTTTGATTAACAAATAATACTATTTACGTACTTTTTTTAGGGGATGGGGCTATGTCATTTAGCGTAATTGTTTCATATGTCAGGGTTTCCTTCATTAACATTGCTATGAAAATAGTGTGGCCGATTAATCTTAATTAATTAAAACAATAAACTGTTGTATTTTTTAAAATATTTCCGATATTAGTATTCAAAATTGTTGAGGGCTTGTAATTATCTAAGTACTTTAAGGAGAACGCACCATGAAAGTCCTTGATACAAAGCCCAGGTATGAGGAGACCTACAACGAAAAGGGGATTATGTACTATAAAAAAAGTAAGTACGACCTGGCTATCTTAGAATTTAATGAGGCCATTAAAGAAAATCCTAATGATGCTGATGCTTACAATAATCGTGGTCTTGCCTATGCCACAAAAGACCAGTATGAACTTGCAATCAACGAGCATACAAAAACTATTGAGATTCATCCAACCAATGCCAAGGCTTACTACGAGAGGGGAAATGCATATTATAACAAAGGTCAGTATCGCAAAGCAATCAGTGACTATACAAGCGCGATTGAATTAAATCCTAAATATGCTGCTGCCTATTATAACAGGGGCATTGCATATGATGAAATAAAAAGATATCGTAAAGCTATTAGCGACTTTTCTGTAGCGCTTGAGATAAATCCGAACTATGCTGATGTATATGACAACCGTATGATTGCCTATCGTAAAAAAGGACTTTATAACCAGGCTATCAGCGACTATTCTAAAGCCATTGATATAAATCCAAACTATGCTAAAGCTTATTATAATCGGGGAATTGTTTATGCTAACAAAGACCAGTTTAAAGAAGCTATTAACGATTTTTCCAGGGCAATTGAAATTAAATCAAGGTATGCCCTTGCTTACTATAATAGAGGGCTTGCCTTTTATAACCTTGGCAAGTATGATCAAGCCATCCATGACTATTCAAAGGCGATTGAGATAAATAGAAGGTTTGCTAACGCCTATTACAACCGTGGAAATACCTTTTTTAACAAAGGACAATATGACGAGGCTATTACCAATTACACTAAGGCCATTGAGATAAATCCAGGGTTTAGTGAAGCTTATAACAATAGGGGAATTGCCTACCGTAAAAAAGAGCAGAACGATTTAGCCATCGATAACTTTAGCAAAGCCATTAAGACAAATAAAAAGGATGGTGAAGCTTATTATAACAGGGGACTTGCCTATTATAATAAAGGGAGATATCGCAAGGCCATCAGTGACTTTAATAAAACCTTAAAAATAAATCCAAAGGATGCCAACGCTTACAACAACCGTGAAATTGTATATCGTAAAAAAGGAAAGTATGATAGAGCAATCAGAGATTATTCCAGGGCTATTAAAACAAATCCGAACGATGCGAAGGCTTATTACAACCGTGGAAATGCTTATTTTAATCTGGGCAAGTATCGCAAGGCTTACGGTGACTTTACCAGGACTATCGAAATAAAACCGAAGTATACTGAAGCTTACTATAACCGTGGGCTTACCAGTTATGCCAAAGGCCAGTATCATGAGGCCATTAGCGATTTTAGCAAAGCAATAGATTTAAATCCAGGCTATGCTAAAGCTTATGACAACCGGGGATATACATATTTTGTAAAGTTAGAAAATAAGGATCAGGGTTGCGCTGATTTCAAAAAGGCTTGTGAGTTGGGCGAATGCCGCAATTACAATAAGTTAAAACAAAAAAACATTTGCTCGTAAAAATTATCTCTACTTTATTTATAAAGTGATCTTGGAATCGTCACTGTCTCAACGATTTTTTTTGCATCTATTTAGCTTTATCCATTCAAATAATTTATAAACCGATTATCCTACTCACCCATATTGCGTGATTCGCACTCCGCATTTATCTAATATCTTTGAGCTGTAATTAATTCAATCATTAACTAACAAAAGGAGATACTAAAATGAAACGATTAATAATAAGCATAGTATACGTTTCAATTATTTCTCTCTTGCTGCAGACTACAACATTTGGTGTTAACTCACCTAAAGTAGATGAGCCGGAAGTAAGCAGATACAATAACTACACTGCTCTTAACGACGAGGAGTATCAACGGTACGAAGAAAATCTGCTCACAGGAATTAAATCGGATAATATTGGTTTACAAACCAGTTGTGCCTATTTCCTTGGTGAGATGAAATCAGGTAAATCTATGATCCATCTGTTAAAGTTAGCTCGTTATGGTGATACTGAAGAATCCAGAATAATAGCAGGATTATCCTTATACAAAATCGAGTCAGATATTGGAATGCATCTGTTAAAGGGATTAAGGAAATCCGATGATAGCGAAAAGGTTAGAAGATCATTTGATAGAATTTACAAAAAGTATATCTCGGATGAGCGTTCATTCGATAACCAAAATTCATAATTTTTTTTGAATGATGTTTTCCAATTATTGATGCAGCAATATAAATGTTATCCAGAATTATTTTTTTTGGTATTAAATAATTTCAATCTCTCCACAAATAGCGTCCTCCAGAAGGGGCGCTTTTTTATTTTGATATTTGCTCTTCGAAAAGATATTCCAGAGAAAATTCTTTCCAAAACTTGATATATCAATCTATTATATGCTACTTAAAAGTTGAAATGTAATTCTATTTACCATGATACCATCCCTTTTTATTATCGTTATTCTTCCGGGGATATGTTTTTTAACTGCTAGTAAGCTGATAAAAAATTCTTGAGTAATAGTACAAAAATTATTTCTCCAATTTTATCCTAAAATCACATATTTACAGGTATAAAAGGAATCCAGGGATATTGGACGTGAATAAACGGTGGTAACTGCTACTTTTATCTTCAAAAGATAGAAAATTCTAACTTTTTATATAGCAAAGTATTTTTTTTACTGGTATAGAAATTGAAAATATTAACATATTATGGTAAAAAAAAAGCAGCTATCACTAAAGCGAACTTTCTCATATTTATTTAATATTAATCCAATTTTTTAACCTGATTTTATGATTTATACATCTAGACAGTTCAAAATTTCAAGCTCAATAGCCTAATCAAATGGAACAAGATAATAAATACATACGATCATTAATAGATAATGCACGGTGTGGTAAAATTGGCGCACTGGAAGAACTGTATGAAATGTGTTTGGACGATATTTTTACTCTCATTATTCGCTTAACAGGAGATAAAAAATTAGCTGAGCAGTTTACAATAGATACGCTAGTGAGTGCCTGGAAGGAAATAAATAAAAAGATTCCAGAACAAATTTCATTTGCTAACTGGATAAGAAATGTTGCAATAAAAACAACTATTTGTGGGTTGATTGGTCCCAAAGATTGTAGAGAAAAGATGATAAAGAAGAAAGCAGCATATGATGTTCAAGGTGAATCTTTTTCAACAGATCCGTTGGAGAAAGCTATTGCGGACTTGGATGACGAAAGCAGAGCAATATTTGTTCTTAATAAAATTGATGGTAAACCGTTGGCAACATTTTCAGGCTTTCTAGGTGTTAAAAAATCTGATGCTGAAACCAAATTATCGGAATCAGTTTTAAGCATTTCTAACTCACTGCCTAATGTTGAATCAGAAGCGGGGTTGGATACTCTAGTTGAGTCTCTCTCAAACCAAATAGAGCCGGACGAAAATTTAATAGAAAGTGCTTTAAGCGAAATAAATGAAATAAGGATTAAACAGCTTAAAGAAGAGGATGCTAATTCCGCGGAACTGAAAGAGCTTATTGCACTCGAGAAAAAGAGAAAGAAAGCTCTAAAGAAAAACTATAAAAAAGTAAAAGAAGTATACAAAAAGGAAAAAGCATTAAAGTCCAGTGATAAGATGATTATTGCCATCTTATTGCTAACATCATTAGTATCTTTTATCCTCTTCTTATCTACATCAACAAATGCGTGGAACTTATCTTCAGTATCTGGAAAGCCGTTAAAGAACAAAGCATCTATGGACTCTATGGAGGAAATTCTACCTGGTGATGTTATCTCTACAAATGAAGTTTCAACTGCAGCTATCGATATATCAGATGTTGGAAGAATTAATATTCTTAGCAACACATCCGTTACAAGGTTAGAGGAAGATAATTGGGCCGAACTAAATAAAGGTAAATTGAAATTTAATACTGCTGAAGCAAAAGATAATTTCAATATTGCAATTCCGAATGCAACCATCCAAAATATTGAATTTGGAACGAGGTACACTGTTGATGTTGATCCAAATGGTAACTCTAAAATTGTGCTTGAAAAGGGATGGTTGCGAGTAATATCAGCTGGAGATGATATCATATTTCCGCAAAAGTATAATTTGAAAATATTAAACGAAAGTGGAGCAAGTCTTCCTTATTATTCAGAGTCTAGTTCGGTCCTGGTTTCTCGTTTTGAAGACTACTTGTTTAATGGAAAAGAGAACGCAGCACTAAATAGTATCCTGGAATCATCTACGGAAAAAGAAGCAATCATACTGTGGAATCTTCTCCCAAGGGTGAAACAGGATCAACGAAATGCCGTATATGAAAAACTCTATGAACTGGTTCCACATAGGGATGATATTTCAAGAGATGAGATGTTGTCGCTAGAAAAAAAATATTTAAAAACTTGGCTAGATGAAATTAAATGGTATCTGTAATGAATTGGATACTTTTTCAATAAAAGAAAAGACTGCATAAGTATAATAAAGTTGAATAATAATTACGTCTATTATGGATTGTATACTAATACTGAATGCAAAGAAGGTAAATTCAAGAATTATTTATTAACTTAAATCGAGTGTAACTAAAATGGGACAACAACAACTTTTACTAATCATAATCGGAATGATTGTGCTTGCTGCAGCAATTGCTGGTGGTAATCTTCTGTTCAAGGTTCACTCTGAGTCCTCGGCGAAGGATAATATAATATCTGAGTGCTCGAGTCTCGGTTCGTTGGCTCAGCAGTATTATAATAAATCAGCAGAAATGGGTGGTGGAGACAAAAGTTTTATTGGATGGAGTATTTCCGAACATATTGATTCCACTCATAGTGCCATTTATTCAATTATATTAGCAAATGATGAAAAACTGATTTTGAGAGGTACACCGCAAAAAGATAAAAATTATAGCTGGGCTGTTAAAACCACAGTTACAAAATATGATATTTTCTCAGAAATAATGGAATAATCTTTTAAACATATGAGATGGCTAATAATATATAACTTGCCAAACTCCGTTCCATTTATTTAAATACGTATCACATCTTAACGTTATGCAAGTGCGTTATATCATAAGTAATTTGAATTACTTTTAAGAATTCAGATAGAGTTTTTGATGTAGTTGGATTGAAATAATTTTTTTGTGTGATGAATAACAGAAACAGCAGCAGCTAAGTCGATCGTTACAGTGATATGCTTTGTAATTCTAATATCAATTCATAAGTATTTTAAAAACACCGCAATTCGTTTGAAAGTAGCCTATGGATAAATGAATTCCATCTCTAACTTCTCTTTCCATTGTGTAGCTCAAATTGCGCTTTATGTAGAATTTTTTACTCATTAAAAACATTCCAATAAATTTCTTGTAATTCCCTGCTCCAGGAAACACATCTTCATAATCAGAAAAACCAGAATCGTGCCAACAAAATGCAGCAGTAAATCATTGCAAAAACGTATGAATATGAAAAAAGAGGTAAATTTTGAGAGACAATTCTCTGTATTGATATGAGCAGATTTAGCTACTATAAATACATAACTTAAACCAAATATTTTGTAATGTTTTGTTTATTACTATAAAGTAAGTTTTAAACATTTTTGAGCCTTGCTATTGTGTAAATATTGTTACAAATTGCAAGCAGTTTATAAATCTTTTTATCTGCACTTTGAGGAGAGATGTAGAGTGAGATTTTGCACTTACGATTTTAACCATTCCTATTTTTTCCCCACAAAGTGTAGCACACAAAATTTATCTAATGAAAATGATAATTTGTATGCTAGGGTTTCATAAATGGAAACAGAGTAGAAAATTCCACGCTGCCGATTATTCGCCGTCATCTTCTCTTCACAAAACTCCTGAAAGAGAATGTATCAACTGTGGGAAAAAACAAAGGTGGGTAATTGGAAAGGGCAGTGGCGAGATGGGACATTGGGCAAAAGCATGATTTAATGTAATTACAGATTGTTTTTTAGAACCCCTGCCGACCTCCTCACCCTCATCACGTTTGAAGTATCCTAACTTCAATTTGGCAGGGGTTTTTAATTATTTGTCACCAACAACATTTGTTTGGTTATTATTCTTAATTTTTCAAAGTTTATAAATGTAATTTTTATATTAAACACTACGCCTCAGGGAGAGGATGTAGTTTTAGCATATTTGTGATCAATCTTTTCTATTAATTTCCCCAAGGTGTAGTTCTTGGTTAAAAAAAGAACATTTCAGTTGGTATCCTACTTGCTGGATTTTACAGGACATCCTTAATGGATGACATTGTTAGAAATAAATTTTTAGAATGGAATTCTGTGAAAGTGTGCTATCACAAAATATTAGTAATAGTATTGACCCTTTTCGTATTACAATTTATTGGCTGTCAACAAAAAGCAGATGTACACAAGAAAATTGAACCTGCTCACATCGAACACATCGAGGGTAGTGAACTCAGTCGGGTGATATTGACTCAGAAAGCAGTTGATCGTTTAAATATAACTACTGCTGCAGTTTATGAAGAGATGATTTCGCAAAGTCAAAAGGAAATAAGTAAGGTAGTTCCTTACTCTGCTGTGATTTACGACAAACATGGTAACACCTGGGTATATACAAATCCGGAAACTCGGGTTTTCATCCGTCACAAAATTAACATCATTGATATAGTGGGGGAGAAAGCATTTCTTTCTGAAGGTCCACTGGTTGGTACTGAAGTAGTGAAAGTGGGAGCAGCTGAGTTATATGGTACTGAGATTAAAGTCGGTCATTAACTTCAAATCTTAACTATTAAGCTTATTATTCCTAGGTATCATAAAGAACGCATATACACCTATAATTATCAGTACTGCAATTTGAAAGTGCAATGGTGTAGAAATAATTTCAGTTGATAAAAGAGCTGCGGATACTAAAAGGTATTTAACTGCATAGTAAGCTACTTTAGAAACTAAAATACTTAACGCTGCGGGAATAAATTTGTTACTAAACAGCTTAGAAAACTCATAGTAGAGCCATACATTAAGTAACAATTCAGCACTCATCGTAAGTGATTTTATAAGTACGGGGTGAGAGGAAAAGATAAAAGAAACCAATGGCAAAGTGGCAGCAATTACATATGAATTCTTTTTGTTGGTGTGAATAATTACAAAGAAGAGCATTAACCTCATCGGATCTAAATAATAAACAGGAAAATTAAGAATGTGTGATAATGTAGGAGTAAGATAAATTACACTCAGAGCAATAAAATCATATAAAATTATCTTTGTTTTATTTGTTATGCTACTATTTATTACCGCTTCCATTTGCAACCTTTACATTTATTCAATTCACTACTATTTAAACTAATATTTTCTATCAAAAAATGAAATTAGTATTGAAAATTATTAAATTTAGGAAAGAATTTAATTCTCCAACATTAACCTCTAGAGAATAGGATTTATGAAACGAGCATTAAAAAACATTTACAAACATGAAAATGATTATAATGCAAGTTCCATCTGACATTAATTTAAAATTATAAACAGATGAAAAGAAGAGAATTTGTTAACAAAAGTTTTAAAGCAGGTGCAATAACTGCTGCATCTCTTTCCTTGGGAAAATTTCCCAATCTGTTTGCATTTACCCCTGATGACTTTGATCTTGTAGCCATAAAAGGCGGTGAACCGCATACTATGTTTGATCAGGCGATTGATTCGATAGGCGGAATGAAATCGTTTGTTAAAAAGGGAAACACAGTAGTTGTAAAACCAAATATTGGCTGGGATGTAGTTCCCGAACGAGCTGCAAACACTAACCCGCTATTAGTTAAAAGAATTGTTGAGCATTGCTTTGAAGCAGGAGCAAAAGATGTTTATGTTTTTGATCATACCTGTGATGATTGGAATAGTTGTTACTCCAGTAGCGGTATCGAAAGAGCTGTAAAAGATGCGGGGGGAAAAATAGTCCCGGGTAATAGCGAAAGATATTATGAGGAAATTTCTGTTTCCGAAGGGAAAAGACTTACGAAAGCTAAAGTGCACGAACTAATTTTGGAAAGTGATGTTTTTGTAAATGTTCCGATACTTAAAAGTCATAGCTCGGCAGAACTTACTATCTCTATGAAAAATTTAATGGGAATTGTATGGGATAGAAGATACTGGCATAGAAATGATCTGCACCAGTGTATTGCCGACTTCACTTCATATAGAAAACCTGATTTAAATGTGATAGATGCATACTATGTGATGCGAAAAAACGGACCGAGAGGTGTATCAAAAGCTGATGTAGTAACAATGAAATCGCAAATAATTTCTTCTGATATAGTGGCCGCAGATGCTGCTGCAGCAAAACTTTTTGGATTGGAACCAATGGAAATTGATTATATGAAAATTGCTAATGATATGAATTTAGGAGAAATAGATTTAAACAAGCTGAATATTAATAGGATCATTCTTTAAATGTAAGCATTGATATATCTTAAGAAAATCCGCGTTATAGTCTCGCTGCTATTTTTTGTTCTAACCTCCATCATCTTCCTTGATTATATTAAAATAATTCCAATAGAACTATATGATTACATTTTGTTTCTGCAATTCGTTCCTTCCATTGTTAACTTCGTTGATATTATTGCAATAGCTTCAATTGGATTTATTATTGTACTAATATTGGTCGTCCTTTTCGGAAGAGTCTATTGCTCATCTATTTGCCCAGTTGGTACACTTCAAGACGTAATATCAAGAATTTCAAAAAGAATTGCAGGTGAGCATTTTTACAATTGGTCGAATGGATTGAGGTGGTTAAGGTATTCAATATTAATATTAACTGTTCTCTCTATACCTGTACTAGGAATACTTTTAGTAGGTTTATTAGATCCCCTTAGCAACTTTGGAAGAATTTTAACAAACTTGATTCGTCCATCAATTCTTTTGATAAATAACCTGTTAGCATTATTATTTGAATCTATTGGTTCATATCTTATCTACCCTGTAGATATAATGGAGATTAGCATTGCAGGTATTATTTTTTCATTAATTATCCTTAGTACATTACTCTTAATGTCTATCAAAAGGGGCAGGCTGTTTTGTAATACCATTTGTCCTGTCGGTTCTTTACTTGGTATAATATCGAAGGTTGCTATCTTCAAAATTAAAATTAATGAAAATGAATGTGATGCTTGCGGAATGTGTGCAACAGTATGTAAAGCTGAATGCATAAATGATGATTCAAAGGAAATAGATTTTGAGCGTTGTGTGGTTTGCTTTAATTGTATTCGCGAATGTCCAACCAGTGCAATCAATTATTATAAAGGGCAATACACAGAACCGGACTCTGATATCAAGTTTAGTAAAAGTCGTAGAAAATTTTTATCAGACTTTTATTCGTTTGTTGCAGGCATTAGTGGGATGAGCTTTGTACAGGTACAAAT
>CP070637.1:2716936-2747093 GCA_020354005.1 Ignavibacterium sp. | reverse complement strand
TACCCAAAAGCTGTTCCGCGCCATTCATATCGAGTATAGTTCGGGAATCAATTTTTGTAGCAACCTGATATGCAATCCTCGCACTAAAGTTTGCTTTTATAACACCGGTAATAACATTTACAGAAGGACGCTGTGTAGCAAGCACAAGATGAATACCAACCGCACGCGCTAGTTGTGCTAGTCTTGTTATTGGCTCTTCTACCTCTTTGCCAGCTGTTATCATTAAGTCTGCAAGTTCATCAACAATTATAATTAAATATGGTAATGGATGATGCTTAATTATTTCACTATCTCCGGGCTTGGTTTGAAGATTGGAAACTTTTGCATTATAATCAACAATATTTCTAACACCCGCTTTTGCCAGCATGTCATAACGTTTTTCCATCTCGCTTTCAACGGACTTTAATAATAGTATTGCATTTTGCGGTGCCGTAATAATTTCTTCATCCAGATCAGGAGAAACTGCAAGAAAATGTCTTCTTAACTTATTATAAAATGATAGCTCAATCTTCTTGGGGTCAATCAGAATAAACTTTACTTCCGATGGATGTTTTGTATATAGCATACTGCTGATGATCATATTAATACCAACACTTTTACCCGAACCTGTTGATCCGGCTATTAATAGATGAGGCATTTGCGACAGATCAGATATAAAAACATCACCATTAATTGTCTTTCCAAGTGCTAAAGGCAGGTCTACTTTAGATTCGTGTATTTTACTAAGGACAGACCTGGCATTAACAAGTGATGGTTCTGCATTTGGTATTTCAACACCAATTGCGCCTTTGCCCGGTATTGGTGCAATAATTCTTATTCCCCTTGCTGCCAGAGCCAGTGCTATATCGTTTTCCAATCCAACTATCTTACTTATTTTAACTCCCGGGGCAGGCACTATTTCGTACAAAGTCACAACAGGACCGGGTGTTACGGAAATATCTTTAATATCAATATCAAATAATTTGAGCTTTTCTTTTAGCAGTTCAGCGTTCTTTGTCAGTTCCTCTTCTGCAACTTTAAAATCTTCTTCAACAGCAGTATCCAACAAATCTAAACCAACCATATTATAATTAATATTTTCCTCCCACGGATCAGGAAGCTTTTCATCATCAGTGAGCTTAACATCTTTATCAGGAAATTCACCTGTTTTTTCAAGATCAACTTTCTTCTTCTCATCTTCCAGCAATTTATTTTCAGCTTGTGTTTGCGGTTGCTCATCTTTATGAATGATCCGGATACTTGTTTGTACTTCTTCCTCTCTCATCAGTTCTTCTGCAGTAACAACAACATCTTCTTCTTTTTTCTTGATCTTCTTTTCCGGACGAAGCTTTTTAATTTTATCAAGGTTCGTTTCATCTTTATTAATTGTAACAGCTGGGGTTTGCTTTGATTTGCGACCTGAGCTAAGAGAGAGAAAAAATCTTTTTATGAAAGAGAATATTCTTTCAATCTTTATGTCGAATGCAAAAATTAAAAGAACAATCATTGCTGTAAGTATTATTAGAATACTCACCAACCCGCCGACAAAATTGCTAAGGTTCTCACCGATATAATCACCAACATATCCTGCAAGCTCATACCGGCCTGTAAAAACTTTATAATGTATTCTTAACACACCGAAAAAGGAAGCAATAAAAATTCCGCTGAGCAGTAAAAAGTTTGAAATGTGTATTAAGATTCTGAGCGATATTTCTTTAAAGAGGAAAATACCCCAAACAAACAGTAGAAAAGAAAATACTAAAGAGAAATATCCAATTGTAGATTTTATAAAAAAGTTTGCGGTATTTGCACCGATTGTTCCGCCCCAATTATGAATCTCAGCAGTTTCGCCGCTTGTTGTGAAGAGGCCGGTTAAATTTGCTTCATCTCTCCTGTCGAATGAAATAATACTCAGCAGTAAAAAAACAGCAAGCAGTATTAAAAGGATACCAACTATCTTTTTCTTTTTTTCAGAAGAAATACTGAAGTAGCTTTCACCCGATTTTTTCTTGGGCTTCCTATTTGCTTTTTTTTTAATTGCCATAAATTCTTTGCCTAACCATCAGTGCTAACACCTGATTGAACAGGTTGCAGATTAAGTAATTTTAACGTATTGCCCTCAAAAGAAGGGATAGATGATGTTACACTATAATTACTGCAATACTCCAAATCTTTTTCAAATCCGTTTTCAAGAAGTTTCTTACCATGTTCAGAATGTTTTAGCATCTCTAAAATATTTGTTCCAAACTCATTGTAAAGTGCCAATGCAGCCAGTGAAGAATCAGAGAGTTCAACTTCAAAGTGTTTTTTCCTCATCTCTTCGATTAACATACCTGCACAGGCAGAATCTTCCAAAGAGAAACGAGTGTTATTACCTGCACACAATATTTCAATATCGTTATTCAGTTTTGTGAGATGGTCTGCTACAGCTCTTAAATTATTAAACGAACCTACAAATAAATTTTCAGAATATTTTGCTTTAACAATTGCTTTAGAACCGTTCGTCGAATAGAATACAATATATTTACTGCCAACAACATTATTTGAATACTCAAAAGGCGAGTTTCCAAGAGCAAATCCCTCTATCATTTTAGTATTTCTTTCACCTCCAAGTAAAGTCTTTCCGCCGAACATACCACCGGATAACTTAACTGCAAAATCAACTGAGGCTACGGGAATAACTTCTATTGCACCGTTTGAAAGAGCTGTGATAATTGTAGAAGAGGCACGAAGAACATCAATGACAACAGTGGTTTTATTCGTAAAGTATAATTCATCAGCATTTACTGGTGAGAAAAGTACATTTAATTTCATTTAAAACTGCCCATTTACTTCTTAACAAACGGAAGTTTTACAACTTCTGCAGGAACTTCTTTACCACGGATTATAAAGTTTACCATTGTACCTGCGGTTTTAAATTCGGAGTTAACATAACCGAGAGCAATTGGTTTTTCCAAAACAGGACTTACAGTTCCGCTGGTAATGTTGCCAATATTTCTGCTGTTGCTTGTAATCTCGTAACCTTGTCTTGGAAAAAATCTTTCATCAGAAGTTAGAGCAATGAGTCTTCTTTTAGTTCCTTCTTCTTTTTCTTTTAGAAGAACATCTTTACCAATAAACTCATCTTTTTTCAACTTCGTAATCCAGCCTAAACCAGCTTCTATTGGATTTGTTGTCTCATCGATATCATTACCATAAAGACAAAATCCCATTTCCAACCTTAAGGTATCTCGTGCGGCCAAACCAACCGGTTGAATATTAAACTCTTTACCTGCTTCAAAAATACTATTCCACAAATTCTCAGCATCTTTTTCATCACCGGCAAAATATAACTCGTAACCAGTTTCGCCGGTATATCCGGTACGCGATAAAATTATATCAACACCCGCAATCTTTTCCATCCGAAAATGATAGTACTCAAGGTCGAGTTTGCTGCTTACTAATTTTTGAATTAGCTTAGTTGAATCCGGACCCTGCACAGCTAACAATGTATAATCATCGCTCAGGTTCTTTATTTCGGCACCATACTCATTGTTCTCCACCATCCACTTGTAATCTTTTTCAATATTGGCAGCGTTAACAACAAGCATATATTCATTCTCAGCAAGGTTATAAACTAAAAGATCGTCTACAATCCCACCATTCTGATAACACATTGCTGAGTACTGAACTTTGCCAGGGAAAAGTTTTGATGCATCGTTAGTTGTAAGGTGCTGTACAACACCCAATGCTTTGCTGCCGCTTATAAAAACTTCACCCATATGCGATACATCAAAAACACCAACAGAATTTCTAACAGATTTATGTTCGGCAATAATGGATGAATACTGAACAGGCATTTCATAGCCGGCAAATTCAACCATCTTTGCCCCAAGGCTTTTATGAAGGTTATTTAGTTTTGTAAGCTTCATAGTTATTTACTTTAATTACGCTTTTTTAGGATTTTCTACCTTTTCGTTAAGCTTTTGCCAATCACTTAAAAAATTCTTTAAACCAACATCGGTAAGAGGATGGTTAAACAATTTATTTATTACTGCAAATGGCATAGTACAAACATCTGCACCCATCAATGCAGCTTCAACCAGATGCAACGGGTGCCTGATGCTGGCTACCAAGACCTGAGTATCGTAATTATAATTTCTGTATATCTGTATTATCTGCGAAACCAAATCCATTCCACTGGTACTAATATCGTCTACTCTTCCCACAAACGGACTAATATAAGTAGCACCTGCTTTTGCCGCCATCAGTGCCTGCGAAGGTGAAAAGCAAAGAGTTACATTTGTATTGATATTTTCTTCACCAAGTGTTCGAACAGCTTTTAATCCCTCTTTAATCAACGGAACTTTTACAACGATATTATCATGAATATCTGCTAAATCTCTGGCTTCTTTTAGAATTCCGTCATAGTCGGTTGCAATAACTTCTGCGCTTACCGGACCATCAACTATCTCGAGAATTTCATCAAGTAGCTTACGGAAATTTTTTCCCTCCTTAGAAACCAAAGATGGATTGGTCGTAACACCGTCCAGTATTCCTAAGGATGCAGCTTCCCTTATTTCATCAATATTTGCTGTGTCAATGAAAAACTTCATCATAGCTCTCCGAAAATAAATTTAAATTTAACTTAATTCTCTTTAAAAAACTTAGTCAACTAACTTGGTTAAATCCTCGCCGGTTTTGGCAGAGAAGAATTTGAACCTACCCGGATTAATGTTCGTGTCTTCTTCTAATTTAAGACGAACTAAGAACTTTATCTGAATCTTAGTTAATGATTTCGTTTTTCCCTCTTTCAGTTTAGCCGCGGTAGAAGGATGACATTTTATAATCATACTTCTTTCCTTAGAATGTTTCCTGAATTTCTTTAGCCAAAGTTCAATATCGTAAATCAGATGAGATTCTTTTGTTATCAAACCGGTACCCATACAAACAGGGCAAGATTCTTTCATTGCCTGAACTATATTTTGTCTAATGCGCTGTCTGGTAATCTGAACCAAACCAAAATCTGACATCGGTAAAACAGAAACTTTAGCTCTATCCTTCCTGAATTCTTTCTTTAATTCATCAAATATCTTTTTACGGTTTTTTTCTTCTTCCAAATCGATAAAATCAACCACAATAATTCCTCCAATATCGCGGAGTCTCATTTGTCTTGCTATTTCTCTTGAGGCTTCAAGATCGGTTTTAAGTGAATTTATTTCCTGATCTTTGCTCTTAGCATACCTGCCACTATTAACATCGATAACAACCATTGCTTCAGTATGTTCTATAATCAGGTATCCACCACTTGGTAGGGGAACTTTTCTTCCCATTAAAATATTAATCTGCTGCTCAATATTAAAATCTTCAAAAATGCCAAGGTGAGTTTTAAAGTGTTCAATCTTATCCGATACCGAAGGTTGAACTAATTTCACATAATTCTTAATCTCCTTAAACATCTTTTTAGCATCGATAAATACTTTAGACACATCCGAATTAAAAAGATCTCTTATGACGCTTGATGTAGTATTCAAATCCTGATACACGAGCATTGGGGGTGTTTCGGATTTCGCAGTCTCCTCAATTTGATGCCAGTTTTTTACGAGCAAGTTCAAATCGTCTTTCAATGCACTTTCTGTTTGATTTACGGCAACTGTGCGAATGATAAGCCCGTAATTTTCGGGAAGAATACCCCGGGCAATAGACCTTAGCCTTTTTCTTTCTCTATAATCCAAAATCCTTTTAGAAACACCTATTTTATTATCGTACGGAAGAAGAACACAAAATCTTCCTGGCAGGGAAACAGCAGATGTAACACGAACACCTTTGTTGTTTACCGGTTCTTTTGTAATCTGTACGATGATAGACTGACCCTTACGTAATTTGGGTACAGCAATTGTGTGTTCTTTAGTTGCGGATTCAGGTGAGCCATTACTACCATTCGAGTTGTTTTCTTCCTCATCTTCTTCAGGAATATCCTCACCGAGCATTTCCTGCAGCTGGTGAGTTCTTCCACCAATATCGGAAAAATGAAGGAATCCATCGTGTTTCATTCCGATGTCTATAAATGCGGCTCTAATACCAGGTAGTACTCTTGCAACAGTGCCAAGATAAATATCCCCCACCATTCTGCGATTTTCAGGATAATCAACAAAAAAATCTACTAAATTTCCATCTTCCGTAATTGCTACGCGTGTTTGAGTAGAGGTTGAGTTGATAATAATTTCTTTTACCATTGAATAAAAATTCTTTAAATGAAATATGAAATTTCATTATTAAAACTTGTAAATCTGTATAGCCCGCATTTATGGGATGTCTTTCTCCTATTAATTTGAAATGTAAAAGAAGGACAATAGCTATAAAATATATGTTAACTATTTCAATCATAGATGCGGATTGTTAATTAGTTGGAGTGAAAAGCGTTTTTCATCTTTTCACTCACATAATAATACTTATAAAAATGATGAAGAGGTTAAACTACTTCTTTACTTTTTTCGGCCTTTGACTTATCGTTTAATAATTCCCGGCGGCTTAATGAGAATTTACCGTTCTCAATTTTAATAAGCTTCACTTTAACCTTATCACCGGTTTTTAAATGGTCAGATACTTTATTAATCCGCTTATTTTCTATCTGAGAAATATGAAGCAGACCTTCTTTGCCGGGCAGTATCTCAACAAATGCGCCAAAGTCCATAATTTTAGTAACCACACCATCGTAAACCTCTCCAACTTCCGGAGAGGCTGTAATTTTCTTAATATATTCTTTACACTGTGTAGCAGCTTCACTATTTGTGGATGCAATATTTACAGTACCGTCATCTTCAATATTAATATCAACACCAAAATCTCTTTGCATCCCTTGAATGACTTTACCGCCGGGTCCAATCACCGAACCAATTTGGTCTATATCAATCTTCATTGTAATCAATCTGGGTGCGAATGGTGAAAGCTGTTCTCTCGGCTTGTCAATTGCTTCATTCATTTTAGCAAGAATGTGCAATCTTCCTTCTTTTGCCTGATGAAGTGCTTTTTCCATAATTTCAAAAGAAATACCCTGAATTTTTATATCCATCTGAAAAGCTGTTATTCCATCTTGAGTACCGGCAACTTTAAAATCCATATCTCCAAGATGGTCTTCGTTACCTAGTATATCCGATAGTACTGCATACCTTTCACCTTCCTTCACTAATCCCATTGCAATACCCGAAACAGCATTCTTCAAAGGGACACCAGCTTCCATCATTGCAAGTGAGCCTGCACAAACTGTTGCCATTGATGAGGAGCCGTTGGATTCAAGTATATCAGAAATTATACGAACAGTATACGGGAAAGATGTCTCTTCCGGGAAGACAAGTTTTAATGCTCTTTCAGCCAGATTACCGTGGCCTACTTCTCTTCTGCTTACACCAAACATTCTCCCTACTTCTCCAACACTAAACGGCGGAAAGTTATAATGAAGCATAAACTTCTTAGTGTAACCCTCGGATAAACCATCAATTATCTGTTCATCACTTTTGGTTCCAAGTGTTATGGTTGTGAGACTTTGAGTTTCACCGCGTGTAAATAATGATGAGCCATGTGTTCGGGGAAGTACACCAAGTTCAATTGTAATAGGTCTTATTTGTGTTGTATCCCTGCCATCCAGTCTGATGCCTTCATTAAGAATTCTTTCGCGCATCATCTCTTTTTCCATATCGTGCATTATTTCAGCAATTACTTTTTCCTGTTCAGGATACTTCTCCGCAAGTTCTGCAGTAACTTCTTCTAACAGCTGGCTATTTGCATTAGATCTTTCTTCTTTTGCAAGTACAGCAGTTACTATGCTTTTTTGCTTTTCAGAAGCTAAAGCATTAACGTCATTAAGCAAAGCCTCATCAATTTCTTTTGGCTCAACAGTCCATTTTGTTTTTCCTGCTGCTTCTCTGAACTCATGCTGAATATCGACGATTTTCTTTATTTCAACCAGTGCAAACTTTAAAGCATTAAGTAATTCCTCTTCGTTCACCTCAGCTGCTTCACCTTCAACCATCAAGATTGAATCTGCAGTTCCAGCTACTACCAATTCGAGGTCACTTTCCCTTATTTGCTCTTCGGTTGGATTGACAATATACTCTCCATTAATTCTTCCAACGCGAACCTGCGCAATCGGTCCGTCAAAAGGTATCTCAGAAATTGTTAAAGCAGCAGAAGCACCTATTGCACCAAGCACGTCACCATCATTTTCACCATCATATGAAAGGACGGATGCAATCACCTGAGTTTCATTTTTGAAATCTTTTGGAAACAATGGTCTAATTGGTCTGTCGATTAATCTTGCACTAAGTATTTCCTTTTCGGAAGGTCTCCCTTCTCTTTTAATAAATCCACCAGGGAACTTACCTGCTGCTGAGGTTTTTTCTCTGTACTCAACCTGTAAGGGGAAAAAATCCTGATCCTCTTTTGCCTCGGCAGAAGCAACCACAGTAACTAAAACCATAGTATCACCCAAACGAACCATTACAGAGCCGTTCGCCTGCTTTGCGTACCGGCCGGTTTCAATTATAAGTTTCTTACCGCCTATTTCTACTTCTTTGTGTATAAACATTTACTAAACCTTTACTTTCTTATATTCAGTTCTTTAATAATAGATCTGTATCTCTCAATATCTTTTCTTGCAAGATAATCGAGCAATCTTCTTCTTTTACCAACCATCATCATCAGCCCTCTTCTGGAATGATGATCTTTTCCATGCTTATCAAAATGACCGGTTAAATCATTTATCCTTTTCGTAAGCAAGGCAATTTGAACTTCAGACTTACCTGAGTCCTTTTCATTTGACCCGTACTTGGTAATAAGTTCGAGTTTTTCCTCATTTGTCATTTATATAACCCTTTAATCTAAATGTAAAATGTAATCCCAGTACGCACCGGAATTAATTAGTTAATTTGCTTAAAATCTCCAATCCGATTTCTTTATCTTTATTCATCTGCTCAATCAGTTCCTCAGCAGATGAAAATTTTTCCTCGCCCCTAATTCTTTCAACTAAACTTACAGCAATCTCCTCACCATAAATATCTTCATTAAAATCAAACAAGTATACTTCGGGAACAATATCACCTGACTCGTAAAATGTTGGCCGTTTTCCAACACTCAACAATCCATATTTTTTACTGTTTTTAAGCGTTACCTCTACCGCATAAATTCCCAGAGCAGGTAAGAGCTTATCCTCGTCATCAATTTTAAGGTTAGCAGTTGGGTATCCAAGTTCTCTTCCTCTTTTATCTCCCTCGACTACTGTACCATTAAAAGCATATTGCCTGCCAAGATATTCATTCGCTTTAGCAATATCTCCTTCTAAAAGTGCATTCCGTATTTTTGAACTACTTACAGTCACGTCATCCATTTTAAATTCCGGGATGATGGTTACATCAAAGCCGGAACTATTTCCCATACTTTTTAAGAAATCCTGATTACCACCCCGGCCTTTTCCAAAATGGTGGTCATAACCAATAACAATCTCTTTAGCACCAATACCTTTAACTACAAATTTATCAATAAACTTTTCAGGTGTTAACTGTGAAAACTTTTTTGTAAAGTTTACAATTAATAAATTTTCAATTCCCAGCGATTCAAACAATTCAATCTTTTCAGATGGTGTGCTTAAAAGGGTTATTTGAATTTGCCCGGAAATAACCTTCCGTGGGTGGGGATGATAGGTTATTAAAAAACTTCGTCCTCCTAAATCAGATGCCTTCTTTACAACCTCCTCAATTATAAATCTGTGTCCAACATGTACCCCATCAAAAGTACCGAGAGTAATAATTGTATTATCATCGTGAGTAACTTCTGATAGGTCTTGATAAATTCGCATGCCTATTTATTTCAAAAAAAGCTTTAAAATATATTCAATAATAGTTCTAAATTAAACTCATTTAACCAGTTAGAATGCTTTGAGAGCGTTTACACTTGCCGATAATTTACTTACAAAATCATTAACGCTCAGTGCATCCTGAACGTCGTAATGTCCAATTTTTGTTCTTCTCAAATTACTTAATACCGCACCGCATCCTAACTTTTCACCAAAATCATTTACAATTACTCTTATGTAAGTTCCTTTAGAACAGGTAATTTCAAAATGTATTTTAGGAAGGTTAATAGCGGTTATATCAAACTTCGAAATATGAATTTTCCTCGGCTCTCTTTTAATTAATTTTCCTTTCCTTGCAAGATGATACAATTTTCTACCATTTACCTTTAATGCAGAATACATTGGCGGTATCTGTGTTATTTCACCTAAAAATATGTTCCGTATCTCATAAATTTTCTCATTACTTAAATCGTCCGGCAACTCTTTACTGGTCATTTCTGTCTCTGTATCCATCGATGGTGATGATTTGCCAAGAAGAATAACTCCCGTATATGTTTTATCAAGGTCCTGATACTTTATCATTTGTTTTGTGTTTCTTCCTGTTAATACTATTAGCAAACCAGTTGCTAACGGATCGAGTGTACCGGTATGACCAACACGCCTTACATTAATAGCCCTTTTAATTGTGTGAACAACCTTAAATGAAGTCCACCCGGAAGGTTTATCAATCAGCAGAGTTTCGCCCGTTACAAACTTTAATGAAGATAAATCAGCTGTTTTATTTGTTACCATCCTCTCGATGAATCTTATCAATTAATCCTTCTATCTTTTCAACGTAATCTAGAGTATCATCTATAAAGAACTTTAATTCAGGTGTAAATTTAAGTCTAATCCTATGTGCAAGCTCCGAACGAATAAATCCTAACTTTAATTGTATCTTGTCTAAAACCAATTCACGCTTTTCTCTTTCAAAAACAGAAATATAAACCTTTGCCTGTTTGAGATCAGCACTTACCTTCACTCTTGTAATTGTTAAAAATCCAAAGTCAGCATCCTGAAATTTTTGAAGAAAAATCAAACTGATTTCTTCTTTTAACAATCTTTCAACTTTATCAATTCTGTATGATGACATGATTAAAGTCTTTCTCCATCTTATATAGCTAAACCGTTAGTTCTCAGGCAAGGGTTTGCTTTGTTTCAACAACCTTATATGCTTCTATTACGTCACTAACCTTAATATCATTGTAGCCATTAATATTTAATCCGCATTCGTATCCCGCATCTACTTCCCTAACATCATCTTTAAACCTTTTTAAACTGCCGATTTCACCTTCAGTCACAACAATTCCATCTCTGACTAATCTAATTTTATCATTCCTTGAAATCTTTCCTTCCTGAACAAAACAACCGGCAACTGTACCAAATTTTGGAACTTTGAAGGTATCTCTTACTTCTAAAGTTGCAACAATTTCTTCCGAAATTACAGGTGCAAGGAGTCCTTCCAGAGCAGATTTCACTTCGTTTATTGCATCATAAATTACATTATATAATCTGATATCAACATTATCTTTTTCTGCAAGTTTTCGTGCATTCAAATTGGGTCTCACATGAAAACCTATAATAATAGCACCAGATGCTGTAGCCAGCAAAACATCACTTTCGGATATTCCACCAACACCTGTATGAATTACCCTAACAATTACTTCTTCGGTTGAGAGTTTCATAAACGAATCGGAAAGCGCCTCAACCGAACCATCCACATCGCCTTTAACAATAAGAGGTAGTTCTTTTACACCGCCAATACTTATCTGTTTTGCAATTTCATCCAGTGTAATATGGTGTACCTGTTTTTGATCCTGCTCACGTTTTAATCTTTGTCTCTTCATGCCGATTTCACGTGCAATTTTATCAGATTCAACAACAACGTACGAATCACCTGCTTGCGGACTTCCTTCAAAACCTAAAACCAATACCGGTGTTGATGGCTGAGCTTCTATTACCTTTTTTCCCCTCTCATCAAACATTGCTCTTACTTTACCCTGATATATTCCGGCAATAAACGGATCACCAATCCTGAGCGTACCTTTCTGCACCAATATTGTTCCGGTTACTCCCCTTCCACGGTCAAGCTCGGTTTCAATAACAGCTCCTCGTGTACTTCTATTCGGATTTGCTTTCAAGTCAAGCATTTCTGCTTCAAGTAAAATTGTATCCAGTAGTTGATCAATATTATCACCCGTCTTAGCAGAAATTTCAACACACTGGTACTTACCACCCCATTCTTCAACCAATACATTTCTGTCTGCCAACTGCTGTTTTATTTTTTCTGCATTAGCTCCCGGTTTATCAATTTTATTTATGGCAATAACAATTGGTACTTCAGCTGCAAGAGCGTGATTGATTGCCTCTACAGTTTGTGGCATAACTGCATCATCCGCAGCCACTATCAATACTACTATATCGGTTAGTTGCGCACCTCTTGCTCTCATTGCGGTGAATGCTTCGTGTCCGGGTGTATCTAAAAATGTTATCTGCCTTCCATCGCTCACATTAACTTTATATGCACCAATATGCTGTGTGATACCTCCTGATTCACCTGCAACAACACTCGAGCTACGGATATAATCAAGCAAAGATGTTTTACCATGATCAACGTGCCCCATTATTGTAACTACAGGTGGACGTGGCATAAGTGTATCGGGATCGTCAGGTACTTCTTCAATTACATCGGATGTGTACTCTTCCTGGAGTTCAACTTCAAAACCGAACTCATCAGCAACTAAAGTTATTGTTTCCAAATCCAGTCTTTGATTAATAGATACCATCAATCCAAGTTCAATGCACTTGGAAATAACATCACTCACCGGCACATTCATCAGGTTGGCTAATTCATTAACAGCAATATATTCGTTTACTTTGAGTTTTTTCTGCTCAAGCGATTTCTGTTCAATTATCTCCTCTTCTTTTGCTTCCCGATCCTTTCGTTTTTTCTTTCTTACACTAGCTCGTTCGGTAGCAGCAGAATCATCCATACTGAGAAGTGTCTTCCTTATTGTTTCTTCAACTTCTTTCTGATCAATTTCAAATCTTTTTACTCTTTTTTTCCTCTTAGTTACAGGCAATTCTTCAGTTAATTCTTCACCAGTTTTTTTAGCAGATTTCCTTCTCCGTTTCTTCTTCTTAACTTCTTTTGTTTCCTCAATTTGTTCCTTTGCCTTGGATTCTGCTTTATCTTCTTCCTCCTTAGCTTCCGCAAGATCAATTTTCCCAACAACCTTCAAACCACGAGGTTTCTTCTTTTCTTTGACTGCAGGTTTAACTTCTTCGACTGGAACTTCTTCAACTACTTCAGGTTTTGCCTTTTCTTTATCAGCCGGAGCATCGACAATTTTTATTTCCGCAGGCTCGGGTGTTTCCTCTTTTTCTTCAACTTCAGCCTCTGCTACCTGCTCTTCGGTTTCTGCTTCTTCTTCTTTTGACTTCTGTTCTCTTTTCTTGTTAAACTCAGCTAACTTTTGATAATGTTTTGCAGCTTTATCAATATCTTTTTTAAAATGTTCGTTTATATCAACAATCATCTCTTCTGTAAGGCTGGACATATGAGATTTAACCTTGTATCCCTTTTCCAACAAAAATTCTACAAGGCTTTCCGCTGAAAGATTGTATTCAGAAGCCAGTTTGTAAATTCGTACTTTTTTCTGTTTAGTTTCTGCCATATTTTTTCACTCGTTTCTCAATAACTACTCTTCTTCGTACTGAGATTTAATTGTCTCCATAATTTCTGTTACTTTTTCTTTGTCAAATTCTTCAATTTCTGTTAGTTTATCCACACCCGCAATTAATACTTCCAATGCAGTATCGTAACGGTTGTTGATTAATATGTCATAAACTTGCTCACCGAGTTCTTCTTTAAGGTCAATCAATTCAATATCTTCTTCATATTCTTCAAATGGTTTTTCTTCTCTTAATATTTCAATTTCGTAGCCTGTTAGCTTCATTGCAAGTCTGATGTTAACACCATTTCTTCCAACTATTAAAGAAACCTGGTCAGAATCCGCAGATACTACTACCTTCTTCTCATCTTCATCAATTTCTATATTGTTCAATTTAGCCGGTGCCAGAGCTCGCTGAATAAATAACTCAGGATCATCAGTATAATTTATTACATCTATATTTTCATTGTTCAGTTCACGTACTATTGCATGGATGCGAACTCCTTTCATACCAACACAGGCACCAACAGCATCTATTCTTTGGTCTTGCGATTCAACCGCAACTTTTGCACGCTCACCCGGCTCACGCGACATTGCTTTAATATCTATTATGCCGTCGTAGATTTCAGGAATCTCAATCTCAAAAAGGCGTTTTAAAAATGTATTATCCGATCTGGATATAATTATTACCGGTCCGCTGCTTGTTTTGTTAACCTCTTTAACTATTGCGCGAATTGTTTCCCCTTTTTTATATCTCTCAAAGGGTATTTGTTCGTTTCGAGGAAGTAGTAATTCGTTTTTATTGTGATTTACAAGTATATCGTTTTTCCTTATCTGATAGATATCGCCAACAACAATTTCACCCAGCAGTTCTTGATACTCGTTGTAAATCACATCTTTTTCAATTTCTCTTATCTTTTGGTTCAAACTCTGTTTTGCTAAAAGAACAAGTCTTCTTCCTAACGATGCAAGTGTAATTTCCTCAACAAAATCTTCACCAACTTCAAGCTCATCTTCATTGCCTTTTTCATTAACTGCGTCGATGCTTATCTGTGTATTTTCATCAATTACTTCATCAACTATTTCACGCTCAAGAAAAATTTGAATATCACCTCTATCCATATTCACAACAACTTCATATTGCGCTTCCTCACCATATTTTTTCTTAACTAATATCCCAAAGACTTCTTCAATAATTCCGGCAAGTACATCCTTGTCAATACCTTTTTCCTTCACCATGTCAGCAAAGGACTCAACTATATCACGGTTCATTTGTTTTTTCTCCTCTAAGAAAAACTTATTAAAACTTTTGCTTTTGTTATATTATTAAAATTTATTGTTATTTCTCTATCGGTTAAAAAGATTAACTGTTCACCGTTAATACTTTTTAGTTTTCCTTTTAACTTCTTCTTTTTTCCTTCTGATTTATAAGTTACCTCAAACTCTCTGTTTATATGCTTCAAATATAACAACGGTCTGTCTGTACCCGGCGAAGAAACATCCAATCTGTATGGAGAAGTAATAATCTTCTCTCCTTCCACAATATCATTCATTTTCTGACTTACCGCAGCACAATCATCAGCAGTAATATTGCTTTCTCCATCAATAAAAACTTCAATTACCCTGCTTCGTTCATTGCCTCTTACTAAAACATCAATCAGAATTAATCCTTCTTCTGATGTTATTTTCTCTGCAATTCTAACAATATTTTCTCGCAACAAACTCATACAAACAAAAATCGCCCTTAAAAGGGCGAAAAACAACTGTTCAAAATAACTTTAATTTAAAGAATATGCAAGAAATGGTTATGGTTTTGCACTTAGTCTATTTATCCAAAATCCCATTAATCTTTCTCATTGTTGCCCTTTATGCTCCCAGACATAAAGTATCCAATAATTAATCCTATCAGAAAAACCAAAAGGAGAAGAATAATTAACGACGCTTCAAATCCCCAAAACAATAGTTTCAAATTAACTGGAACTGTGTTTTGAAATATTATAACTGCTGTTAAAATCAGCAAAATAATTGTAAGAACCAGCTTTTTATTTTTGTCCATAATATTTATTCCTTTATGAAGATTACGAAGTGCTGATTTTTCATTCAGGTATTTTAATATGTATATCTCTCCATATAAACAGTATTCAATTCCTTCTTTAGGTGGTATTTTTGATATTCCAAAATAAATTAAGCTTCTAACGCTGTTTGGTATTCGGATTGACCCAATTGCCCTGACTTTTAGGTTAAAATATACACAGATTAAAATTAGTTTAAAATATTGAGGTTAAGAGATGTTATTTTGATTTACTGAATTACAATGAATATTCTAATTCTTAATAAGATTTATGTATTCACTAATTAAATATAAATATCTGTTATTTCCAATCTTCATAATCAACTTTACACAGAACTGATTCCAAATCATTAAATATTATCTCATCCGGAATAGAAGGCAGGGGTGGTAACTCGAACACTTTTTGCTTACCGCTAATCTCAAACCGCATTCTTGTAAAATTTTCATCATCAAACAAAATTTTTAATGGTACGTACATTCTAAAATTTTCCGATACTTCTTCCTGTTCAACACGGCAAGTCACTATAAAAGTCCCATCATTTCCCTTCCTCGTGTTGTAAGCAAATTTATAAGTTGGTATATCCGTACCATACACGTACTGATCAAAAAACCAACTCATATCTTCCCCGAAATGTTTATCTACAATTTTCTTAAAGTCTTCTGTAGTTGGATTTTTACCAAAATAGTTTTCAAAGTATTCCTTAATCAAATTCTTAAAAGATTCTTCCTTCATCGTTTCTATATCCAGGAGCATTGCCCGAAGCATATGCAGCACCCAGGCACCTTTCTTATAAATTATCAGATCATAATCACCTTCAGTTGCAGTGGAGTTTGTTCTGTACCCCAGCCATATCGGTCCTGCTTCCTGACCTGAACCAATAAGATAACTTCTATTGTCAATAATTTCATCGCGCCAGTCCTCTAATATCTCAAAAAACCTTTCATTGTCATCTTTTATTACCTGCAAATACCACAGGCCGCTATATTGAGCAAATCCCTCACTTAACCACTGGTCGTGATATGAATCAAAATCAACACCAATGCCCCACCATTGATGAGCAACTTCATGCGCGCGGAATATCTCATCAAAACCTTCATCACTAACCTGCCTGTAAGTTGTCCAGGATAAATGCACCAAACCCGGGAAGGCTTCACCATGTGAATACGGAATTTCAGTTACCTTGATCGTTTTTATTGGGATATCTCCAAATAGGGATTGGTATAACGATAGACTGTTAATCACATCCGCAGCAATTTTTTCGCTCGCATCAGAAATTGAAGGATAACCCTGCCTGTAGAACCTGCTGATCTGACCATAACCATATTCTGACATATAGACATTAACTTGCGGAAGACCTTCTTTCTTTAGACTGAACTTTTCAAATTTTCCAATGCTGAAAGATGCGTTACGAAACGGGATGCTACTCATCCAAGTTGTGGTAAGAACATTATCTTTTACTGTCTTTTTTTTAAGATCGCCAACACTTACAAAATTGTATTCGACAGGTGTGTGAAAAATTAAAACAAACATTGCTGTTGCCCAATTACCAGGCCGCGGATACCAAAAGTTGGAAGTCCTTAGCTCAATCCATCCATATTCATTTCTTTCTAAAACATCACCCTGATAGTAAATCTTAAACCAATGTTGCTCTCCGTCTAAAAATTCCTTCTCTATTTTTATCCATACTTCTGCACTCTCCGGCATGTTAGAAAACTTTGCAAAGGTTCCATCTTCCCAGATTATTTTTTTTACTTTCAATTTGGAATACAAATAAAGTGTAATCCATCTTTGATCTTTATCATCTGCTTTGAAATCGATTTTACACTCAGCAGAAAAATCCATATTATCTTCTATCGTCGTTTCAATATTATACGATAGAATATTCAAAAAATATTTATTTGGCTTGTTCCGTTTATTCATATTTTCCTTCGCGGGAAACTGATTAATAACCTCTTTTAATTTCTTTGTAGCTATTATCAAATTTCTCATAAATAAAACTTCTTCTTCTGCGTAGGGATTGATCTGGAAAAATACCGGGTCATGAACTGTGCGCTCGATATGCGCGTAGAAAAAACCATTATCAGTATTACTCAGCAACGAGCGCAAATAATCTGAGTGTGTGTACCCAACATCAGAATTTTCTAAATATTCGATGCGTTTGAGAATCTCTCTATTAATTTTGCGAGGTTTCCCTATTAAATTTCCCGCAACAATTTTATCCCTCAGTTCAAAGTAAGTAGAATCTGCAAATAGAATTAAAAGCTTATTGAATTCTTTTTTAAATTCTTTCGTCTCATAGAATCTGAATAACTGCTCCTGTTCAATCTTTGTTGGCGGCTGAAAATAAAATTCTCCCTTTCCCTCAAAATAGAGTGCTGATACTTTTTCATTGAAAGGTTCACAAAAGAAGATCTCGCCTGAATACAATTTAAATTTTCCTACATCTCTGCTAAACGATATTTCTTCAATCAGCTTACCTTGTTCTTTACCTACTTCGAGATGTTTTAAATGAAGATATGCATCATTATAATCCGGAGCTTTTTCGGTTATGGAAGTACTAAATATACCAGATGAATCCTGTGCAAAAACATCGTAATCAAAAGGTATGAGTAATGCTATCGCTAAAGTAAGAATGAATGAATGGACGAATGGATGGAATGCCGGGAAGGATCTATATGCTTGAATAGTATTGTTGCATAATGAAACTAATAATGCAGTGGTAGACACAAAGATGAAGGTAATCACTAAACTTTCACACATTCAGTATAAATCCTATTAGCTAAATTCTTACATTTTCAATTAGCTAAAACAAAATGTGAAAATCAATGTTGAAATGTGTTTGTGCGGAAGTAAATAAGGTAATGATTTAGTTTCTCACAACAACTTTTTTGCCTGGACGAGATAGAAAATTCTAAATGAATTTTCATTCACCCAAAAGTTTCATTTTGATGGATTCTGTTTTATCGTTTACAACTGTTCTATCATTTTCCGATAGTTGCAATTTTTGTATATCCAAAAATTCATCAAGTGCTTCTTCATACAAACCTTTTTCATACAAGATATCTGCAAAGTAAATTCTATAAGATGATATAGTTTTTGTTTCAGGATACTTACGGTACGTTTCCCTGGCAGCAACCACTGCAGATTCCAGTAAATCGCTTTTTGCTAGTTGCACTGCACCATTCAATCTTTTTATTCCAAAATTATCAGACTTAATGAAGAGAGTATGTTCCTGTCCTGTTTCTGTTCCGTATACGGCAGTGTTATCAGAGTTTTTCTCAATCTCTTTCGGGGCGTTCATCATATCTTCCATTGCCAATGCAAGCAGAAGGTCATCGGTATTCATTTTCTTAATACTGCTTACAGAAACAGCCGATAATTCATTTAGCTTAAAGCTAACATCTTTTCCTTCCAGCTCAACAAAAGAATTATCGGAAGTGATTATTATTGCATCATCACTAACCTTGCTTCCTTCCAGTAGTGATGTCCAGTTTTCGCTATTCCCGTTTTGGTATTTAACATCACCGGAAATTTCTTTTACGGTAAAGCTCTGTGCGTTTACAACTCCCGCAAACAATAAAAATATAATTAGCTTCTTCATTTTGTTACCTCTTCATTTTTAGTATATATCGATTATCGCTACCTTACCTTTTACGATACCTAAATCGTTAATAGCTTCTTTATTAAATTTTTCTGATCCTAAACTCCATGCAGTCTCAAAATTTGTTAGCGAAGTTACTTCAACAGGCAGCCAGATCTCATCCTTGCCGTCAAAACTTTCTCTTATAAAGTATTTCGTGTCGTTGTTTGTAATTAGTTTTGCCTGCCCAGGAACCAGCTTTGTGTTAAACAAAACATTTACATGTCTTACTTTCCCGTTTGCCTTATAGTCCACAAGCGCAGTTTGTATCCCAACACTTTCAAGTAAAGAAGAATAACAAACACTCAAGTCATCACAATCGCCGCCTTTAAGTTCAATAGTTTCATTTGGAAACTGCACATACTCACCGCTTGCACGAGGATCTGAAATGTAAGTCAGATGTTTTATAAACTCATAGAATAATATTTTAGCTTTATAAAAATCCTCTAATTCATTGTGCAGCGTATCCAATAAAGTTTTATTTCTGCTTAAAACTGCTTTGGAATAATTAATGGAGAATTCCAAATCCTTCTTAATAAAATACTGCAGGTTACTTACCCTTCCATCCCATGAATTATTGCTATTAATCAAAACAGCTTTTTGAAATTGGTCATCCGGTTGTTCACTTAAAACAAACAGGTAAAAATCTGCGTAAGATAATACAGCTTTATCAGAGACATAAGTTTCTGGAACAATAATATAAAACGGTACCTTCGCCGTATCGTATGGAGCAATTGATGAAATCGGCGATTGGATATTCTCTTCATTGACACCTTCAATCCTTGCCATAGGTTTTACATTAACATATTCATCTGTCAGATTAACTATCTCAGCATATGCAAAGGGGTAATCGATGTAATTATCGGTAAAGGTTGGATAGATATCTTTTACAACTTGAACATCAATAAACTCAACAGATTTTTTTGCAATAGTATTTATATTAATCGAAACGGTGAGCAGTACTTTGTCAAAACTGTACGGATTGTTAATAATATTAGTAATTCCGTTTTCCAAAAATCCTGTTACACCAAAATCTTTTTTTCTATCCGAGAAATACTTAACACCTGAGAGGAACAATTCAAATATCTCACCTTTATAGCTAATGGTTGGCACCATTCCTGCGATGGTTGGCTCCTGGTATTTATCATGAAATAAAGTTAATCCCAATGCCAGATCACCCAGATAGCCATTAAGACTCATTTGGTACGAGGATGTTGTTTCGTAAATAAAATTTACTGCAAGGCTGTTTATTGGAGTTACATTTACTCCAAACAGTGCAGCTAAGTCCCGCTTAATTTCGAACTGCTCAAAATTCGAATTCTCGGCTTTTTCACCAAAGTTGAGCAGGTTGATTGATGCTAAGGAAAAGTTAAGATATTCATTTAGTATATAGTTTACGCCAATGTCAGCTTTCCAAAAATTTATTTTTTCTTCCTGCGTATCTCGTACCAGGTAAAGTGTATCTTCAAATATAGGAGTTACTATCTCCTGGCTGAAGTCCTGTGTAAAGAACCTAAAAGTTGCTCCTGCGTTAAACTGATCTGTAAACTTATATGAATATCCTATACCAAATAATTCCTTATATGTAAAGTTTGCCGTTAAAGATTGTGCTGAAGTGTCTTCCACAATTATTGATTCCCCGGTATTAAAGATGAATTCCTTCTGGTAACCCGGAGTGAATCTTGTCGATAAATTATGCTTCTCAAGAGTTTTAGCCAGAGAGATACTGTAAATATTTGTATTAGTACTTTTTGAAAACTCAGCACCGTATAAAAAAGAGAATCCCCAGTCTTCTAAATGAGAATAGTTTGAGATGTTGCTTTCATAACTATAGAGCGGGGTATTAAAGTTAAGCGATAATCCCCAATAACCATTTAATCCAAATGAACTTTGAGACAATATGCTTCCGTTGGTAATCATCGTAATGAATATGGTTATCGCTAATAATCTCAAGGAAGATTTACTACTATACTGTGAATACTCTGTGATGATACTCGGAGATCGTTATTGGCATCATCAAATGTGCGTTCAAATCTCCGGATAAACGTAAATACTATTTTATCAAAATGCTGAACAGGGATTTGATTTATAAACCTTGGTGGCACAACTAACCTTCCGTCATCCTTAGTCCTTACCTGGTATAACGGCATTACATTATCTCTATTTCTTACTCGCCCACCGATGATTATGTTTACCGTCTCAGTGTTACCCCTGTCCCATCTTAGCACAGCTCTCAAATCACCGTTATTTCTATTTCCTTGCAATTCAACATTTCCAGTTATTTCTCTTGGTGTTGGAATATCAAAGGATATTTCCTGTCCAAAAAAGTTTAAACGGAAGTTAATCAATGAGTTATGCCCGTGACGGTACTGATGCATATTCCCATGCCTACCACTGAATATTTGATACTTACCACCAAGTAATGTATCCTTCAAAACACCGTTATCTCTATACCAAATTCTAAACGGAACCGTATTTGCTAAATGCCGATCAAACCTTACAAAACCAGGAAGGAAAGTATGATATGCCAACAGTCTATTATTTGAATCAAATATTGGCTTTGATCTATCGAAGAAAATAGCTTGGGCAAATGAAAATTCATCTGTTTTACTGTTAACTTCTGTTACCTTAATTCCAGAGAGTGAAATTAGATTCGGTAGCCTGTTAAGGTTCTGTGTAACACCCGATGTATCAAATCCATTGCTGTAAAATTCATCGTTAATATCTTTTCCTAAAATTTCATACTCGGCAAGCTCTTCCAGTGAATCATCAATAAGTTCCGTAGGTGCCGGCTTATCGCAGGCAAAAAATAGAAACAGCAGGGTAAATATGAACAGATATGTTATTAGCTTTTTCATCTCTTTATGCAAATTTAAATTGAACATTATCTTAATCAAACTTAAAATCAATATCTTCTCTTAATAAGAGGGCCCCCCTCCCAAGTGGCAAAGGGAGAGGGGTGTGGAGAGGATATGAACATGGAATCGATAAAGATTATGGACGCACAAAGTACGGCAAGCCCCAGGCTTCTGTTTCCACCGGCGCCTGATCATCGTATATCACTTGTCCTGGCATTGCGTTTATAATTGCATGCTTATGACCCGGGAACTGATTTGTCGTATAAGTTTGCTCATATACTTTTTCGAATCCACCTCCAACAGGTGTTGAAGACACAAGTTCGAATCTCTTCTTTGCTCTATGATTGCAGCCTCTTCCTGCACCATATGTTAACGTCACAAAATCTTCATCTTCGTATGCACTGAATAATTCAACTCTAAGCAGAACAGATTCACCGCGATGTATAATTGGTATCTGTCTCCACCAGCCATGCCATCCCCTTAAATAATAATCATTTGGTGATTCAATGACCAAAGTATCTCCATTAGCTAAGAATGCTGTTAGCTTTATAATATCAATATTAGGGCTTTGGGTTCCACCTTCAGGTAATGATACTGCAGCCAGCACCCAATTCCTGAACCTGAAGTCACCATTACGAAGCTTAATGAATATTAAATTACGTGTTACCACTGATGTGAATGGCTTTTCTATTACTGTATCAGGTTCTGCAGCGGTAGAGTCGTATGAAGCTGCTATAAAGAGCACACCTTCAAAAGTTTTTGTTAAAGTACCATAAGCGATTGAGTCATTCTCAAAATCAATATTTAAGTTTTTGTTCACGAGTCTCATCTTATGGCCGACCCTAAACGGATAGATCATCTCTTCGGTTTTACCGAGAATATCCATCAAGCCGCCTTCATCGTAGTTTGCCTCGAATGAGTAGAGCGATGAATCTTCCTCAACGATCTTCTGCAATGCTTCTGTATCGGAAGTCGGCACGCTGTCGTCAATAGGATCAACGGTCGTCTGCTCCTGGCATCCTACGAAAAAAGCAAATACTCCTGCAAGGATAAGAGGAATAAAATACCTCTTTGCAAAATCCTTCTTTTTCATAATAGTACTCCTTTGGTTGGTTATTAATAAAGTATTGTTAGTTTCCATTTTCACTCCAGCTCCTTGTTTACCGGAACTTGATTATGAACTTTCGTGCCAGCATTGGCCAAACCTCTAACTTATTAAAATACAACTACTTAGGAGTAAGGCAGATTTGATTAACTTGCATGGAATATCAAACGAAATGCATGGAATTATTTTTCCATGCATTATTAGATGTACAAATGTCACGAACCATTTCGTGACAGTGGGTGATTCGATTATAGCAAAAGAAAAAGGCGACTATAAAAGTCGCCTTTAGGAAATGAAATAAAACCTGAATGTAGTTTAACTACCCAAAAACGATTTTATATGATTAACATAATTGGCAGCCCCACCTGGTTGATAACCAGTTTTAGCAACCGGTACTCCCTCTTTATTAAAAAGAACAATTGTGGGAAAACCTTGTATACCAAACTGCTGCGCAATTTTTTGGTTGTACATTCTGGTTTCATTCGATTGGGTTTTACTCCTGGGAAAATCAATTACAACAAGCACAAGATTCTCATCAGCATATTCTTCAAAATCGCTCTGCACAAAAACTTCATCACGCAGCTTAAAGCACCACTTACACCAATCTGAGCCGGTAAAGTTCACTAAAACCGCTTTATTTTCTTTCTTTGCTGATTCAATGGCTTGTTCCAAATTAGTCGTCCAGT
Organism: Ignavibacterium sp.; assembly: GCA_020354005.1. Classification (GTDB taxonomy): domain Bacteria; phylum Bacteroidota; class Ignavibacteria; order Ignavibacteriales; family Ignavibacteriaceae; genus BMS3ABIN03. Next base: position 2,723,214 of record CP070637.1, on the reverse strand, counting down.
TAAGCTTTGATGTTGATGCCTTATCCTCTGCACAGCCATAATTAAAGAGAGCAAAGGCGGCTAATATTATTAATACAATGTTTTTCACTTATTTCTCCGTATTGTGGTATTCAAATAATAACAAATATCTTACCACAGTTTGATTCAAATATATCTGAATGGATTCAAGAAATTTAAATTGTGCATTATTAATGTCACATTGAGCCTGTCGAAATGTGACAGTCTAATTTTGGATATTGGTCATCCTTCGACAAGCCTGTCTACCGACAGGCAGGCTCAGACTGACAACAATATATTAGCAATTATTCTTCTTCTATTTTGATTGCCTTTGGTTTTTTCTTTTTCTTTGGCGGACGTTCATAAAGAACTGACATACCTTTATAATGCGCAGTAAGGTTTTCATCTACCTGATCCCATGTAAAACGCCACGTCCAGTTTCCACCGAGCCTCCCCGGGAAGTTCATACGTGCCTCTCCACCCAACTTCAAAATATCCTGCATTGGAATAACTACTATGTTCGCAACTGACGAATAGGCAGTTCTAATCAGTTCGTTTAGAATATCATCATCAAAGTAGTTTAAATATACCTGTGCATGTTCATAGATATCGGTATCATCATCATTAGCTAAATCAAAGTAAGAAAATGTTGTATCGTTATCGTGTGAACCGGTATAAACAACACAGTTAGGAATAAAATTATGAGGAAGGAATTTTGTTTCCATATCGGTGCCAAACGCAAATTGGAGTATCTTCATCCCAGGCAAATTAAATTTGTCACGAAGCTTTTCAACTTCAGGTGTAATCACTCCAAGATCTTCTGCAAGTATTGGAACCTCTCCCAGATGTTTGAAAATAGATTTTAATAATTTATCGCCGGGTGCTTTTACCCATCTGCCCTTTTCAGCAGTTTCAGCATCACCGGGTATTTCCCAGTAAGCCTGAAAACCTCTGAAGTGATCAATTCGGACGATATCAACTAGCTCGTACAAGCTTGCAAATCTTTTAATCCACCACGAAAAATCATCCTTAGCCATTACCTTCCATTTATAAAGAGGGTTACCCCAGAGTTGGCCGGTTGGACTAAAATAATCCGGTGGTACACCTGCAACAGTTTCGAGATTACCATCCTGATCAACCGTAAACAATTCTTTATTTGCCCACAGGTCAGCACTATCATAGGCAATGAAGATTGGCATATCACCAATTATTTTTATACCACTTTTATTTGCATACTTGCGTATGGCTTTCCACTGCCTGAAAAAGTTGAATTGCACAAATTTTTGATAGAGAATTTCATCGCTTAACTTTTCCTTCCATTCAACTAAAGCATCTTCATCGTGATGAACAAGATGCTTATCCCATTTACTCCATACATCTCCATTATGATGATCCTTAGCGGCCATAAAGAGAGTGAAATCTTCCAACCAATCCTCATGTTCTTCACAAAAGTTTTTGAAATCTTTTTCCAAACCGTTTGAATCGATCTTAAAATTATTAAATGCTTTTTGCAGTAGTGATTTTTTGTATGCTATTACGCTACCAAAATCAACATGGGCCGGATCTTGTTTCGGTGGGTTTTCCAAATCTTCATCCGATAGAAAATTATCTTTTCTTAAGATATCGGGACTAACTAAAAGTGGATTTCCTGCAAAAGCAGAAAAGCATTGATAAGGTGAATCCCCATAACCTGTCGGTCCAAGCGGAAATACCTGCCAGAGTGTTTGACCGGCTTCTCTTAAAAAATCAATAAACTTAAACGCTTCCTTTCCAAGATCACCTATACCATACTTTCCGGGCAGTGATGTGGGGTGCAATAAAATTCCAGCACTTCTTTCGAATTTCATGGTACTCCTGTATTAAATGAAATCAATATTTGGTGCTGAAAGTTAAATAAATTTATGATTTGATTATTACAGACCGATTTGTATCCCACCATTTATAGCAATGTAATTTAGATTCGATTCTGTTGCTGCAATGGAATTAAATGTTGTGCTGATATCTAAATAAAGTTTTGATGACAAAGGGACAAGCACACCCAATCCTAAACCAAAACCAAAGTATTCATGAGACATTGAGATTTCATTACCTCCATAGATACTTCCATCCACTACAGCAGTAGGTTCCACAAATCCTTTTGTGGTAAAATGAAGACCAAGAAATGCTGGGAGATAAAATTTAACAACTTTTAGATCGTAGTAATATCTGAAGCCAACCAAAAGCGGTACTGAAGTAAAGCTTTCGTTATCCTTTTCCCATTTATTATAACCAACTGAAAGAGTTAGATCAGCAACTGAAGAGGGAGAAAAAAATAAAAACGCTGCCCCACCGTAATCTGTACCGTATTTTTCACCAAAGTTGCTTAAACCGATATTTGCACTACATATAACACCAACTGATATCCTTGCCTGTGCTGTTAAAACAGATGGGAACATAATTATTAATATGACCGGAATTAGTCTTTTCATTTTTTCGCCGAAAATCATTACTGTTACAATCCTTTTCCAAAGTATAGTAAAAATGAGCATTCAACAAAACTTATCGTTCTATCCAGAATGATTATTGCACATCCAAATTACTTTTCTTATCCAAAAGCTTTTCAGTAATTTTGCTGCTAAATTTTTAACTGAAAATTCTGAATGAAACTATTGCGCAAACTTTACGATTGGGTTTTACATTGGGCTGAAACACCTTATGGACCGGCAGCCCTGTTTATACTCGCATTTGCAGAAGCATCATTTTTTCCCGTACCGCCAGACGCATTATTAATTGCACTTGTGCTGGGTGCTAATCAAAAGGCATTCAAGTTTGCAACAATATGTTTGGTTGGTTCAGTTACCGGTGCTTTGCTTGGATATGCTATTGGTCACTTTTTGTGGTGGACACCTGATGGGGGGTTCACCTCACTTGCTCTTTTCTTTTTTAATACTTTGCCAGGATTTTCAGAACAAGATTTTAATGCAATTCAAGAGATGTACTCGGAATATGATTTTTGGATTATATTTACAGCAGGATTCACACCACTGCCTTATAAAGTTTTTACAGTTTCATCAGGTGCTTTTAAGATAAGTCTGCCAATGTTTATTATTGCATCAATAATCAGCAGGGGTGCCAGGTTTTTCTTAATTTCTTTTTTCATATGGAAGTTCGGACCTCAGATAAAATCATTTATTGAAAAGTACTTTAACTGGTTGGCAATAATATTTACTATTCTTTTAATAGGCGGGTTCTTTATTATCAATTACCTTTTATAGGATTTTGATCACTCCCCATTCTTTCTGCAGCTATTTTTTGTATATGCCCGGCTATTTGTGGATATCTTTTCAGTACCTCATCGAATAATTCTCTATCAAGCCTGTAAAGATCACTATAGTGAACGCTTTTAACAGTGGCAGTTCTTTTTTGATGATCTGTGAAAAGAGCAATCTCACCGAAAAAATCACCATCGGTTAAAACTGAAAGCACTTTCTCATTCATAATAATCTCAAGCTTACCGCGTATGATGAAATACATTTCGTGACCGATATCGTCTTCCTTAAATACATATTCATCCGGCACACAAACAATAGGACGCATATGCAACGAAACCTCTTTAAGAAATTCATCACTCACTCCTTTGAACAAAGGAATCTTTTGAAGTATTTCTCTTTTAAGATGAACCGCCACCTCATTCTGTAAACCTTGCGGCAGGCTTGAGAGAAAGACAGATTCATCAAAACCAAGTCTTTTTTTCCAAATATAATTGAAGTAATCACTCACTCTTTTTTGCAAGTGCCCTGGAATGTTTCTATAACTAACGAAAATCTTTAGTTGTTCTATATTATTAAAGAACCTCGTTCGTGCGGGATTACTTTTGGATAGTATATTTGCAACATTACCAATGATGAATCCATAAGTACCAACACCAACAAGCATAATTAACATCGCAAATATGTATTGTGCATTTGTTAAAGGAGTTGTCTCCCCGTAACCAACTGTTGTTAGTGTTTCTATTACCCAATAGAGCGAGGTTATATATTTTGCAACATTGTCTGTGTCGTCAGTAAAATCTCTTAGATATATCCATCCGCACGCAAGCCAATGGGCAAGAAGTATTAACCAGAACACGAAAAATCCAAGCACGATGTAGTCGCCTAAAATCAGTGCACGATGACGTAAATAGCCCATAAACTGAACTACACGTGCAAATTTTAGAAGTCTAATAATTTCAAGTGCAGGAATAGCAAATATGAAAGAAAATGGAATCGCTGCAAGAAGATCGACAATAAACCATGTGCGTAGATAATTTTTACGTGCTTCTTTGATATCCTGATGATGCGCTAAATCTACAGGAGGTGAAAAATAATTAACAAAAATATCTATTGTAAAGACTAAAGATATCAGCCAGTAAAAAAATGTAAGTGAAAATCCGTGTCTTAATTCTAAAACAATATTAAGCGGTATATAAATGGCAATATACGTCGAGCTAATCATAATGATCAGCTGCCATATTCTTCTATTATGTAAAATTTTATCCGTTGAATCGAGCATCTTAAAGTAATGTGTACTTAATTTGACCTGACAATTCTTTCTTATTCAAATCTAAAGTAATAGTTTAATAATTCACAATTCGGCTTAATGCAACTGAAAATATTCTTCAAATAATTTTGTACTTGAGCAGTCCATATGATTAAAAATTTAATAATTCCAGATTAATTCCAGATTTACCTTTGAATTTTTGCTCCTAACTTCTTACATTAATTTTGGATTTACACCTTAAACCATTCTCTTACTTCTCCGGCTTAAGATGTATGGTGTTTAATAGCAAAAATGAAAATAATTCTCCAACCATACTGAAAGGAATAAGCCATGAAAACATTCGTACTACTTACAAAACTCCCAGCTGGCACATCGGGATCAATGAGTCATCGCAAAGAATTGGGCAGAGACTGGCTTGAGCAAGTCAAGCATAAATGCCCCGGGGTTAAATTCATAGCTCATTATGCTATACTTGGCCGCTTTGATTTTTTGGATATTTATGAAGCGCCTGATGAAGAAACTGCTGCAAAGGTTTCGATGATCAGTTTATCAAACGGAGCATTTGAAGCGGAAAGTCTTTTTGCAATTCCATATAAAAGATTTTTGGAGTTAACCGAAGAAATTTCCTGATTGATTTAATCCAAAAAGGATTTGCAGTTAAGTAAAAAAACTAAACTAAATAACATTGGAGGGAAACATGCCACTAAAAAAGATTAAAGAATTCCTGAATTCAAAAAAAGTTAAGTATGTAATTATGCAACACTCACCTGCATACACAGCACAGGAGATTGCTGCTGCGGCGCATATCTCGGGGAAGGAACTGGCTAAAACAGTTATGATTAAAATTGAAGGTAAGCTTGCAATGGCAGTACTGCCTGCATCGTACAAAATCAGTTTTGATCAATTAATAGCTGCTCTTGAGGTTAGTGATGTAAAGCTTGCGTACGAACAGGAGTTTATGGATAAGTTTCCGGATTGTGAAGTCGGTGCAATGCCGCCGTTCGGTAACCTGTATGGATTTGATGTATATGTAGCAGAAAGTTTAGCTGAAGATGAAGAGATAGCATTTAATGCCTGTTCCCATACCGAGCTGGTAAAAATGAGATTTGATGATTTTGAGAAGCTTGTAAAACCAGTGCGGCTGAAGTTTTCGGCATTGTCTAAAGCATAATTATAAATCCTTAACGGATTTTAATTTTGTTGCATTAATTTTCTCTTTTTAGGGGCAGTAATTAATAGCATTTGGAAATTAATTATCCAGATGCTCTGTAAGGTAATTTACAATCTCTTCAACATAATCAAATGTTTTTACTAACTCAGTATTTCTGCCCTCCTTTTTCATTTGAATGTTCATTATTGAAATAATCCCCTGCCACATTGATGAGTGACACGCAATTGGCTTATGATCCATTGATCCTTTGTTGGCAAGTTCCCAAACAGCAGCAAGTTCCAACAAAGTCCCTGTTCCACCCTGCAGTATCACATAAGCATCGCCAATCTCAATAAGCTGATTTAATCTTTCAAAGAGGGAATCGCATTTAATCTCATCTGTAAGAAAAGAATTTCCTTTTCTCGACCAGCCTATAACAGTAACTCCGGTTGCATTACTTCCTTCTTCTACTGCACCTTTAGATACAGCTTCCATTATACCATAGTAACCGCCAGTACAAACATCATAGTTCCTATTTCCTAACAAATGACCCAACTCGTAGGCAAGTTGGTATTCATCCTCACCTTCTTTTGGTTTCGAACTGCCGAATATT
>CP070637.1:2710969-2716836 GCA_020354005.1 Ignavibacterium sp. | reverse complement strand
TGTGTGCTAAAATTGATAATCTTCTCCCAGGTTTTGTAAGATTGTCCTCAGAATTAAGATTTTTTCTTTCAGTGTCTGCATCAGGATATAAAATAAAAAACCCAATTTTAGAAACAGGTATTAAGGCATCTGCCTTAGTTACTATTTTTTCAGCAAGGGTTACAATATCATTATAGTTTTTTATGTCTTCTAAAAAAGATTTTTGTTCTTCACGATAATTGTATTCTAATCTGAAAAATCTTTTATCAACAAATTTTTGGATTCTTGTTTTAACCGGTTGAAGAAGTACAGCAACCAGCAATGCTGTAACTATTGAAACGATTGCAGGATTGTCTTCAGGGATAAACAGAGTTGCAATCGCTGACAGACCAACATAGATTAATATTATTCCAACTAAAATGATTGAATAAACAGCACTTCGTCTCAGTATTACATTAATATCCATCAAATGATATCTTACAATCGCAATTGTAAATGTGATTGGGATTGCAACTAGAACAAGATAGCTCAATACTTCTGGGATAGGACTTCCGCCGTAAACATACAATGGTATAGTCCAGAGAAGTATGTAAATAAGGGGGCCTCCAAAAAATCCTAACAGCAGCCAACGAATTTTTTTCCGTTCCTCAATTGAAATAGTAATTCTTAAAGCATAAATATTAAGTGAGATGGCTGCCAAAACACATATAATTAGAAAAAGACGGAAATAAGAATCGAAGAAATAAACGTAGTTCTTTAAGGAGGTAAAATTGTTACCAACCGAATAATCTAAAAAGAAGTAGCTTAGTGTTCCTGCACTTATTAATGCGAGCGAATAGAGTAAGACGATGATGGGCTTAAAGTACGGAAAAGGTTTTATAATAAATGAACAAACAAACTGGATAAAAAGTATAGGGATAACATTATAAGCAAATAACCATACTATTCTATTAATGTATCCATAACCCAACGGTAAAGCAATATAATTCCCTGCACTGGCAAGTATGACTATTCCTAATCCTGCTCCAGCCCAATAGAATATTGACGCTGATTTATTGCCCGGTGCTTTTAGGCGAAGAAAAACCGCCATTCCAATAAACAAGAATCCCACTATTGCGGTTACAATTAACTCCGCAACACTATAGTAATTTACTAATCTGACCTGATTAGAATGTTCAATGCCAGTTTTTGAAGCATTAACAGTCACATACTCATTAATGTTTTTTCCATCCAAATAAACTTCAACCTCCTCCCAAGAACTATACTCCAAGCCATCAATAGCATTTACAGCATCACCGGCAGAAAGTACTGTATCAGATTCCGGAATTTGTTCAATTATAAGGATTGATTCTTCCGAGGTAAGTTTAAAAGGAAGTCCTGCTTTTATGTAAGTTTGATATAATCCGCCAATACCTAGCAGAATTATAAGTACGTCTATAAAAAGCCGAGCAGCTTTATTTTTATTCGAAGTTACCAATTAGCCCTTCCTGTTATACAGGTTATTCCCAAATAGAAACGGAATTCAGGCAGTTGATTTCTCTAAAATTACGTTTAGAATTGCACAAGTGCAATAAGAATATTGGTTCTGATTCACTGAATGTAGCTTTCAGTACTAGGTTAAAATAATGTAAATTGTATAATACTTATTGTTAAAGAACTTCGGAGGCCATTACCAGCTGTACATCTGCAGTGAATAATTCTACCGAATGAAGAACTTTTGACATTTCCATGACATTTTCATGACAATTCTCTCCTGATTAAAAAGCAATTTTACCTGTGCAGATTTAATCGCTGCACTAAATATCACAATAAATAAATCAGGGAGGGTACTATGATTAAGTTCATACTAATATTCGTAATTATAGTAGCGCTTGTATCATTTACAAATGTTACGATAGCTCAAGGGGATGTTCTAACAATTCTTCACTTCAATGATTCACATTCTTCACTTTCACCATTAGGTCCGCGAACAGCAAATCTGGAGGGCACACAAGGAGGAATGGCACGCGTTGCCTCAATTGTAGGAATGACTCAAGCGACTGAAGAAAATGTTTTATTATTACACGCTGGTGATGTATCAATCGGTGATCTCTTTTTTACAAAGTATTTTGCAGCTGCAGAACTCCAACTGATGAATTCTCTGGGATTTGAGGCTATGGCAGTCGGCAATCACGAGTTCGATCTTACTCCGGATGCGTTGCTAGGTGGGCTGCAGGCTTCATTTGCACCGGGAGAGGGATTCCCATTATTATCATCAAATTTGATATTTGATGGAACGACTACAGACCTTGAAGCCTACATAGAACCTTACTCAGTTATTCAAAAGGGACCTGTTAAGGTGGGAATTTTTAGCCTGCTCACACCATCTACGAATCTTTTTTCACAGCCAGCACCAATTATCGTTGCAGATAATATTGTTGAGAAAACTGCAGAGATGGTGACAACTTTAACTCTGTTTGAATGTGATGTAATTATTCTGCTTTCACACCTTGGTGTGGAACTCGATAAGCTTGTTGCTTCTTATGTTCCCGGGATTGATGTAATTGTAAGCGGACATGATCATTACATATTTGAAACTCCATTAACAATAACTGATCCTGCTGGTGGAACTACATTGTTGGTTCAGGCTAAATCAAATTATATGTATGCAGGTAAAATGAAACTTGAAATTAATGGGAATAATGTTCAGTTGATAGATTATCAGTTAATTCGTCTGGATGAAAACGTACCTGAGGAGCCATCAGTTAAATCTGTAGTTGATAATCTGATTACCGGCATTGAGGCAACTTATGGTCCGGTATTCTCTCAGCAAATTGGTTATGCAAATGCATTCTTTCAGGAAGAAGCAATAGAGCTCCTGAAATTGGGTGCACACGATACACCTATTGGAAACCTGGTAGCAGACGCATTTAGAGAATCATTTGGAACTGATATAGCAATTCAGGCAGGCGGATCAACTGCTCTTCCAATTTGGAAGGGTCCCCTGGTTGCAGCAGATGCTTTTAGAGTAAATGGCTACGGATTTAATACCATCAATGGATTAGGATTTCAGATGGTAACCTTCGATGTTGAAGGACAGCATTTACTAGCTGGATTAGAGTTTGGTCTTTCAGAAATAGAAAAGAACGACGAATTCCTGTTGCAAACTTCAGGTATGCAATATTACTATGATGGCACAAAACCACCGTTGGCAAGATTGGTAGGTGTGATAATCAATGGTGCATCGGTAGATCCTGCAGCCACTTACTTGGTCACAGCAAATGAATCTGTACTTCTAATACTAGATTTTCTCTCAATACCATATTCAAATGTTCAGCTCTTCGAGGGAATAACCGAGTTCCAGGTTTTAGCTGACTATATAATTAACAAAGGTGGATTTATTCATCCAAAGAAACTCGGTAGAATAGTGAATGTAGGTGACATGCAATCCCGCGGAATGATTTTCGCAAGTGGATGGTTGGATGCAGAAGCAGGATATTATTTGCCAGATCCTGAATTTACAGGTAAGCTTACATTTAAAATGTTTTTATGGAGCAGGTTTAAATCCGGTGAGGTGGCTGGAAAAGTAAAGATCAAACTTCACAAAGCAGACTTCAAGTTCAGAAGTAATGAAATTGAGTGGCTATTGATTGAAAATACTGCTGCTACAATTATTGGCAAAGGAAAAGTAAATGGAACAGGCAACTATGGCTTTCTAATAACTGCTCAAAGTGAAATTGAAGGTATGCATTGCACGCAATGTAACCTAAGAATTGTTATCTGGGATAATAATGATGGTGAGCGAATTGTATACGATAATCTTTCTCCTCAAATGATTAACCGTGGAAGAATATTTATAAGAAACTATTTTAGTAAGGAAGGAGAACATTTAGCTGGAGCAGGAGATGAGCCTTTAAGTTTACCCTATAAATACACTCTTGAACAAAACTTCCCCAATCCGTTTAATCCAAGCACAAGGATACAGTATGCAATAGGCAGTAGGCAATTTGTAAGCCTAAAGGTCTATGATGTTTTGGGTAATAAAGTTGCAACTTTGGTTGCCGAAGAAAAAGCACCGGGCAGCTATGAAGTTGAATTCAGTAGGGGTTTGATTCATCAAACCCTAGCAAGTGGCATATATTTTTGCCAATTAAGAGCAGGAAATTTTATTGAGACGAAGAAGATGATTTTAATGAAATAAAAATAATTTAATAGGTCTTCTAAATAGGAGACCTATTCTAATAAAGGAAGTTATAAATGAAAGGCATTGTTTACCTGGTTATATCAATATCGATTTTTAACCAATCACTTTGGGCACAGGAGAGAGATAGTTTAATTCAACTTAATCCTGGAATTGGAGATACACTCACATTAGAGGAAAGAAATTACTACAAATTATTTCCTAAAATAGATGGATTCCAATGGGCAGTTTTCTACCTCAATCCTGATAGTTCAGTGAGTACAAAAATTACGTACATTGAGAATAATAAGACGAAAGATACTTTGGTGGTACTTTCTAGCTCTTTAAATAAATTACAACAATATATATATGATACAGAACTCTCAAAGTCCGTAATAAACGACAATGGCGCCGAAGTTAGTGCACAATTAAGTAATGGCGGAATGATATCAGGTAATTTATTATCTGTTCGAAAAACGTCTTTATTAATTTACAATTCTAACAAGCGAATAACTGACAATGAATTTGATTACAAATTCGTCTACAATGTAAAGCAAAGAGATATAGATAAACTGACTATCAAGGGTCAGTCCAATGTGCTAAAAGGTATGGGAATTGGTTTGCTGGCAGGGATTGGATTGGGAGTTTTAGTTGGATATGCAGTTTATGGTGGAGATAGTGGTCAAACATTTGCGGACATTGGAAGAGCACAGGAAGCAGGTATGATTGGACTAGCAGTCGGGATTGGATGTTTACTAACAGGAACTCTTTGGGGAATTAGCACATCAACATCAGATGAAGTAATTGAACAATTTTCTGGTTATGATATTACTGGACTTAGTAGTTATTCAAAATATCCAATAAAGGAACCATATGAACTGAAGAAGATCGAATGATGAACAAGCATAATATTACATTAGAAGTAATTACTAAAATGAGCAAAAGTATGTAGAGTTAGAAGAATTACTGAAATAATTTTTTATTAGTTAAAATTTCTAGGAGGATAAAATGAAATACTTTCAATTTGCAGTAATTTTAATTGCTTATTTTATAAACGCCTGTCAACCCTCTAATCAAGTTGATCTTACTGAAGAGGATATAAAAGCTATTGAGCAGGTAACACAGGTTTTTCAAAATGCGGAAAATTCAAATGATTGGTCAAACATAGCAGAATTTTTTTCTGCTGATGCTATACTTATGCCACCGAACGGTGTTGCCATTCAAGGAATTGACAATATCCGCAAATATTTTGAATCTTTTCCAGCAGTTACATTTTTGAAATTAGAAAATATAGAAGTCAAAGGTTTCGGTGATTACGCTTACACTTATGGGCGTTATGCCTTGAAAGGAACCTTACCGGAAGATGATCCGGTAACTGATGAAGAGAAATATCTTGAGATTCGGCAAAAACAAGCTGATGGTTCCTGGTTGATCTATCGTGAGATGTTTAATTCGGATATGGCACAGCCTGAATAAGGGTATCGTTAGCAACCTATTGATGGTGGATTCCTTGTTAGGACCGGTTATGTTTCTATTCTAAGTGAGGAAGGAATAATAGCATATTTTGGATTGAGTTTAGGTCACGCATTTTTATTTTCGAGGGAATGAGGTGAAGTTGATTTAATTGACCTCTCTAATGTTGGTTTTAGTCAAACTAAAAAAATGGTGTTTATTAAAAAGATGGTAATGATGAAATGAAAAAAACTATAGTTATGATTTTAATCCTATC
>CP070637.1:2700576-2710869 GCA_020354005.1 Ignavibacterium sp. | reverse complement strand
CTTTTTTAACAACTACTCCCGAATATTCTAAACCGGGAATGAAACTGCTTTTTGGAGTCGCACTGTAAAGTCCCTGTATTGCAAAGAGATCGGCAAAATTTAATCCTATTGCTTTTACCTCTACAGTTACTTCATTCTCGGCAGGTTCGGGAAGCTCTTCTTCAATAAGTTTTAAATTGCTTAATGAACCTGCTTTTTTAATTCTATATGCTTTTCTTATCATCTTTTGATTTTAAGTATTTCCTATTGATAGTTATCATAATTAATTCATTCTAAAAATTATTATAGTTTTTCCCCTCCTCTCTGAGGAGGGGGTTAGGGGTGGTGCATAAACTTATATGCATTTCATACATTTATCTAATAAATAAATTCATTCTGCTTTTATAACAGTTCCGATTTTTGCAGCTTCGTTAAATAATTCCTCAGTAAGAATAATATCATCTGTTATGTTCACACCTGCTTGTTTTAGTCCTCTTGCGAGCCAGGTGTTGCAGGTATTAAATAGATGGTAATCACCGTTGGCTTTTAAAAACTTTATCCTGCCAAGACCACGTTCACTTAATATAACAGGATTGCCGTTACTGTCTCTGTAAACCGTATCGCTGATAAACTTTAATATCTCATTTAATTGTTCACGCGTTACTAAAATTCGTATTACAATTTCTGAAACATCAAAATATGTTTCTTTGGAAATACCAATGCCTTCAACTCTAAGGGTGCTGGGAGTACCATAAAATAGAGCTTTATATGCTAATCCGGCATCAAAACCTTCATACTGATAGAACTCTTCGTCGCCCCAACCAAAATCAAAAAGATTAAACTTATTAAAAAGTGTTACTTCCGGAAGTATTAATGAATCGATATCTTCTCTGCTTATTACGATTGCCGTATGCCAATATTGTTTGATAAGATAAATTTCTATGTAACTTGTATTACTTGCCTCAATATCTCTCTCGGCTATAAGTGGCGGAGATGTGTGCAGAAAGAAGAATATTACTGGAAAGATTACTAAGTTGAGCATAATTAATTCAACTCATTGTTACTGTTTAATTTAAGGTGATTAAAGATGAAAGTCATTTCTTTTGTTACAATAATTATAATTCTCTCCTTTTTTTTTCTACACAACGAATCTTTCGCTCAATCGGAAGGAAAATATACAATAGTAATCCATGGTGGAGCGGGATATATTTCACCAGAGATATCGCAGGAAATTAAGAAAGCATATTTAAGCTCATTAAAAGTTGCACTTAAGTTAGGCAAACAAATATTGAGTGAGGGCGGGACAAGTTTGGATGCTGTGGAACAGGTAGTGAAATTTTTTGAAAATGATTCACTATTTAATGCTGGGAAGGGTGCGGTATTTACTTCAACAGGCTGGCACGAATTAGATGCATCGATTATGAATGGAATTGATTTAAGTACAGGTGCAGTTGCGGGTGTTAAAAAAATTAAGAATCCAATATCACTTGCAAGACTTGTTATGGAAAAAACCCCGCACGTGCTATTTGCCGGTGAGGGTGCAGACAATCTCGGAAAGAAGTTTGGAGTGGGAATTGTTGAAAACAATTATTTTGATATTCATAGACGTTACCAGCAGTGGAAGTTAAAACAACAGGAAGAAGTAAAAGGTACGGTCGGCTGTGTAGCAATTGATTTTTATGGTAATATCGCTGCTGCAACTTCAACAGGAGGTTTAACCGGTAAATGGCCAGGCAGAGTTGGTGATTCACCGCTTATTAATGCTGGTACTTACGCAGATAACAATACTTGTGGTGTTTCCGGAACAGGACAGGGCGAGCTTTTCATTCGCCTCACGGTTGCCTATAATGTTTCTGCCTTGATGAAATATAAAAATTACTCGTTGGAAGAAGCTGCAAAGGAAATAGTGTTTAATGTATTGCCCGAAGGAAGCGGCGGGATAATAGCTGTGGATAAAGATGGGAACTATGCGCTACCATTTAATACAGCAAGCATGTTGAGAGGTGTTGCAAACTCAGAGGGAATTTTTGAAGTAGCAATCTGGAAATAAAACAAGAGTAAATATATGAGACCAGAAAAAGGAGATTACGCAGAATATTTCGATCGGTATATCACACTGGTTGAAGGAGAAGACATTGTTCAAGAATTGGAAAATCAATTAAAAACATTTGAAAAATTTTATGGCTCGTTAACAGAAGAGCAAGGTGAGTTCGCTTATGCTGAAGGCAAATGGACAATTAAAGAAGTAATTGGACATGTAATTGATACCGAAAGAATAATGGCTTATCGTGCTTTAGCATTTGCCAGAGGAGAGGAAAAGGCTTTACCCGGATTTGAACAGGATGATTATGTTGCAAACAGTAATGCTGCCGAGAGAAAACTTGTAGATTTGATTAATGAATACAAAACTCTTAGGATTGCAAACATCGCAATGTTTAAATCATTTAGTGAGAAAGAATTTAGTAGAAAAGGAACAGCAAGTGGAAACAAAGTTTCAGTGCTGGCACTTGCTTTTATTATTGCCGGTCATGAATTACATCATCATCAAATATTGAAGGAGAGATATCTGTAACGCTTATTGAAATACTTCTTCAATTTCACCAACAATTTTACTTGTGGCGCCAATATTTTCCTGCACATATTGCAATGATATTTTCCCTCGTGCTTCCCGTAGTTCTTTATCACCAAACAGTGACCGCATTCTTCTGTATGCTTCTCTTCTTCCCCTGATCATCAATCCGCCGCCTCTTTCCTGTAACTCCTTAGCTTCCTGTGAATCGCTTATCTTCGGACCAAACATAACTGGAATACCATAAACAGCGGCTTCGAGCACGTTGTGAATATTTTGTTTAAAGCTGCCGCCAACAAAAGCTACATCTGCATACGTATAAAGTGTAAGAAGGATACCGATCGAATCAACAATAATTACTCTTTCTGCTGTATAATCATTTAAATAAGAGAAGCGAATTGTTTTCAACCTTCCAGCAAACTCATTTTCTATTTTTTCAAGATGAAGCAAGGTTGGTTCATGGGGTGCAATGATTAAGATTACATCTTTATCATATTTTGAAAGCTTTGTAAATGCCCGAAGTATAACTTCCTCATCCTGTTCCCATGTACTTCCTGCAACATGCACTTTTTTATTTTCCAGAATGTCCGGATGAATAAGATGTTTTTCTCTTGCTACAAGACTTTTCTGATAAACCCGGTCAAACCTCGTATCTCCAACAACACTAACAACATCATTACCGAGTTCAAAATCATTAAATGCATCAGCATCATCCTGCGATACTGTAAGAATTTTTGTAACGTCTTTATAAAGTGACTTATGGAACGATTTCAATACAGGTAGATTCCGATTTGAATCCTTTTTCATTGTAGCATCGACCAGGAATGCGGGAATATTCTTTTCCTTTAAATACCAGATAAGGTTCGGCCAAATATCATAGCGCATCATTACAAATAGATCCGGCTTTACTATATCGACAAATTTTTTAGCATTACTTTTTGTATCGAACGGGAGATATGAAATTATATCCGCATACGGATATTTTTTTGAGTTTTCATATCCAGAGGGCGAAAAGAAGGTAACAACTATATTCTCATTCTTTTCCTTCTTTAGTTTTTCAATGATGGGTTTTGCTTGTTCAAACTCCCCAAGTGATGCGGAATGAAACCAAATTAATTGTCCTGTTCGATTAAATGAATTGATATTGGTGCTTAGCTCCTCAAAAAGATTTATTCTTCCGGCTATACCGGTTTTAATCTTTTGCTTAAATAATCCGCCAAATCTGAGTAGGAGATAAAATAGAGGAAGGAAAAGAATATTATAACCGAGTGACCAAACTGTTTTCATTAGACTGTAATCGACTTTAACTTTTCGTAAGCTGATTGAGGAGAAATTTCTTTCATACATTTAAAGTGTCTTTTTGGACAATTTCCCCTGCCAATATGTGTGCAGGGTCTGCAAGATAAAGAAATGTTTTCTAAGATTAAATTTTTTGCGTTGTATGGTATAAAGCCAAACTCTTTAACAGTGGAACCATAAAATGCAATTACTGGAACACCAACAGCCGTTGCAGTGTGCATCAAGCCGGAATCATTACAATATATTACATCACAAATTTTCATATCGGCTGCTGTTTGAAGAATGTCATTATTGTTTGATAGATTTATTGCTGATGACAATATAGAGGAAATTCTTTTACATATCTCTTTATCATCACTCCCGCCAAAAAGAACAACATTAAATCCATTCTTCTCAAGTGTTTTACCAAGCTGAATAAAATACTCTTCAGGCCACATTTTTGTGAAATGTTTTGAACCTGGACATATTCCTATCAGTTTATTTGCATCTGACAGTTTCGGATATGGCGGTTTATCGGTAAATAGTTCAGGTCCCTGTTTATCCAATATAAAATTATCTAATACCGATGCATATCTTGCTGGAATTTGAGGAGTATCTTTTAACAAGTTTATTTTTAAAAGGATTAACAAAAATTTTTTCACGTGAAGTTTTTTATACTTAACAACGGAATCTCCAAAACAACTTAACAGCCTGTGTGATCTAATATTATTCTGCAGGTCTATTACCAAATCATATTTGTTGTTACAAACCTTGCTCGTTAATTCTTTTATTTTATTATTATCACGGTGGAAGATATAAACGTCTCTCAAATGAGGATTTAGTTTAAGCACATCCTTGTATTCGTCCCTGACTACAAAATCAATATCTATTCCCGGATATTTGTTTTTAATGGTACGAATAAGTGGTGTTACAAGCAGAATGTCACCTAAAGAACTCAGGCGGACAATCAGCAGGTTATTTACATTTTCCAGATTCAAATTATGCTTATATAATTAAACATTGAGGTATCAATTTATAAATTTCTATTCCTCGTCTCCAAATATCTTATTGAGTTTAGGCAATTATGATTATATTTTTACAGAAACAATTTTTTAGTTTTAGAAATGACAACATTACCACCACCAAAAACGAAAGAGTTTTCACAATCATCAATAGAAAAGAAAGTTCATAATCTTGCAGAGCTTTTTTCAGATCAAATTCCTGTACCGAATGATAGAATA
Organism: Ignavibacterium sp.; assembly: GCA_020354005.1. GTDB lineage: Bacteria > Bacteroidota > Ignavibacteria > Ignavibacteriales > Ignavibacteriaceae > BMS3ABIN03. Next base: position 2,705,802 of record CP070637.1, on the reverse strand, counting down.
AGGTTGGCATTTAGTTTATATAAATATTTATCTGGAGAAGGAGATTCACCAGAAGTATTAGTTGCAAGTTTAAAATTAAAAATTGAGGGTATCACGGAAGAGGATCTTGCTAAAAAGATTGCAGAGGAATTAGATAAGATAAATCCGGAAGCTGAAAAAACTGCCTAAGTAGTTACTTAGCCGATTCTACTTCTTCCTTTGCAAGAAAACTCTCAACCATTTTTACATCTTCCTCGCTTCCAATATAAACCGGAACTCTCTGATGTAATTTCTCCGGTTGTATATCAAGAATCCTGTTTTTACCATCTGAAGCTTTGCCGCCTGCCTGCTCGATAATAAAAGCCATAGGATTACATTCATACATCAATCTTAACTTACCATTTGGATTTCTTGAATCCGCAGGGTACATAAAAATGCCACCGTAAAGCAAATTACGATGGATATCTGCAACCATTGAACCGATGTATCTGGAAGTATATGGTCTCCCTGATTCTTTATCTTCCTCCTGTAAGTATTTTATGTATTTTTTTAATCCCGGATGCCAGTAGAGATAGTTTCCTTCGTTAATGCTATAGATTTTTGATTTCTTGGGTGTAGTAATATTTTTATGTGAACGTACAAACTCACCAAATGCAGGATCAAGCGTAAATCCATGTACGCCGCTTCCTGCAGTGTATACAAGCATTGTGCTCGAACCATAGATTACATAACCGGCGGCTACCTGCTCGTGCCCAAATTGCAAGCAATCTTCCATTGTTCCGGCCCCATCTTCAGGTGATACGCGTCTGTATATTGAAAAGATAGTCCCTATACTTACATTCGCATCTATATTCGATGAACCATCAAGCGGATCGAAGAGGAGCACATACTTTCCAATATTAAACTCAGAGGGAATATGAATTACGTCTTCTTCCTCTTCCGAAGCCATAACACAAAGATGACCACCGTGATCCATTGCTCTAACCATCATATCGTGAGCGAACATATCCAGTTTTTTAACTTGTTCACCGTGAACGTTGTTATCACCTGTAAATCCAATGATATCTACCAGACCGGCTTTGTTAACTTCTAAGGAAATAACCTTGGCGGCTAATGAAAGGTCGTGTAGAAGATTTGAAAGTTCACCTGTTGCCTCAGGATATTTTCGTTCCTCTTCTATAATATGACGTGCTAAGGTTAAAAATTTTATCTGTGGCATTTCTAATCTCCCTTAATTTTGTTATTAGGATGCAGCTAATTCCTGATCTTTATATTGCAACTGATACAATTTATAATAAATTCCACGTTTTGCAAGTAATTCCTGATGATTTCCTGTTTCGCGAATCTCACCTTTATGCATTACAATTATTTTATCAGCATTCTGAATTGTTGATAACCTATGTGCAATAACAATTGCGGTTCTTCCAACTAATAATTTACTTATTGCTTTTTGTATAAGCTGTTCTGCTTCAGTATCAATGCTCGAAGTTGCTTCATCCAGAATTAAAATTTTCGGATCGAAAGCCAGAGCACGTGCAAAAGATATCAACTGTTTTTGTCCGACGCTTAACGTTGCACCTCTTTCTTTTACTTCCTCACCGTATTTATTTGGTAGCGATTCAATAAATTCACTTGCGCCTACAATTTTTGCGGCTTGTGCAACTTTTTCCGGCAGGATATCCTCTTTAGCAAGGTTTATATTGGATTCAATATCACCTGAAAAAAGAAAGACATCCTGAAGCACACTCGATATATGATGCCGCAGTTCTTTTTTATCCACTGATTCAATATTTATGCCATCAACAAGGATCTCTCCCTTGTTGATATCATAAAACCTGGTAAGAATATTTATTATGCTTGTTTTACCAGCACCTGTATGTCCAACAATTGCAATCGTCTCACCAGGATTGATGGAGAAGTTTATATCTTTTAAAACATAGTCTTCATCGTTATAAGCAAACCAAACATTTTTAAATTCGATTTTACCTTCTACTTTTTCAATTTTTACTGGATTTTCAGGATTTTTTACAAAGGTTTCATTATCAAGTAATTTAAATATTCTTTCCGATGAAGCCATTGCGGTTTGCATAATATTATACTTTTCGGATAAATCTCTGATAGGGCGGAAAAACATTTCTGTGTACTGAATGAAAGCAAACAACACACCAATTGTAAGCGCACCCTGAATAACCTCTCCGCCGCCGTACCAGATGATTAAGCCAACAGCTATTGAACTCAAAATTTCAACGCTTGGATAAAATAATGCGTAATAAAAAATTGATTTAATATTTGCAACTCTGTAATCATTATTAATACTCGAAAACTTATTAAGCTCATCCTCTTCTTTATTAAATATTTGAACAGCACTCATTCCTGTTACGTGTTCCTGCATGTAAGAATTTAATCTTGCAAGATGTAATCTCACATCCCTGTAACGCTCCCGTACTTTTTTTCTGAATAAAAATGTACCATAAATTAGAGCTGGTAAGACAGAGAGCGTTACAAGCGATAACTGAATATCCATAAAAAACATAAAGGCCAGTATCCACAGGATTATAAACACATCACTGAACACCATAACTATACCTGATGAGAAAAGTTCACCCAATGCTTCAACATCATTTGTTGCACGCGTAACAATTCTGCCGATTGGTGTTCTATCAAAAAACTTAAGCGCGAGACGCTGCGTATGATTAAATATCTGTGTTCTTAAATCGTAAAGTGTTCTTTGTCCTAGGTACTGTGTGTAGTAAGTTAAAAAGTATTGTATCACTGCCTGCAGCATCAAAGTACCAAACAAAGCTAAACTTATATAGAGCAAACCATAGTAATCCGAATTAAAGATATAATCATCGACAGCAATTTTTGTAAGATATGGTCTTAAAGGTCCTAACGCTGCGACTATTATGTTCAGCAGGATGGCAAAGATGACATACATTTTGTAAGGTTTAACATAACTGAGCAGCCTCCTCATTAATTTTGCATCGTATGCTTTGCCCAGAATTTCTTCTTCGCTTCTGTAATCGTTGCTGCTCATTAATTCATCTCTTCTAATTCTTCTTCAAGCAATTGTTTATAGTGGAGGTCAGCGTAAATTCCACCGAGTTTAATTAAGTCTTCATGTCCACCTTCTTCAACAATTTCTCCTTCGGAAAGTACGATGATATTATCAGCATCTTTAACTGTAGATATGCGGTGGCTTATAATTATACTCGTTCTGCCTCTTAAAAATTCTTTTAGGTTGATGAGTATTTCTTCTTCGGTGTGCGTATCAACCGCAGAAAAGGAATCATCAAGAATTAAAAACCTTGGATTTATAGCCAGTGCGCGCGCAAGAGAACATCTCTGTTTCTGTCCCCCTGAAAACGTGATACCCCGTTCACCGACTATTGTATCGTACTTTTGAGGAAAGAGTTCAACATCTTTATCAAAACTGGCAATTCTTGCGACTTCTTCAATGTTGTTGTTTCCGGTTCCTCTCAAGCCATAAGTAATATTGTTCTTAATTGTGTCTGAGAATAGAAATGGCTCTTGCTGAACCATTCCAATTTGTGTACGTAAAACATTTAAAGGAATTGTTTTAACGTTACGCCCATCTATGAGTACTTCACCATCCGTACAATCGTATAAACGCGGTATAAGATTTATGAATGATGTTTTACCGGTTCCCGTGTAACCCATAATTGCAAGTGTTGAACCTTTGGGAATACTCAGGTTAATATCCTTTAGTACATACGGATGAACATCATCATACCTGAAAGAAACACTTCTAAATTCAATATTTCCCTGGAGCTTTTTTATAGAATGATTTGTTGTTTCTGAATCTTCAATCTCATAAGGTTCGGAAAAGATTTTATTTAGTCTTTTCATACTTGCTTCAGATTGTTGCACAAGATTTATAACCCAGCCCAATGCTATCATCGGCCAAATGAGTATTCCGAGATAAACTATAAATGCAGTAATCTCACCGATATTCATTTCCCCATCAATCACTTTTACACCGCCCCACCATATAACTATTATTATTGATAATCCAGTGATGAGAAATAGCAACGGCATTATCATCGCCTGAACTCTTACAAGACTCATTTTCTTATTAAGATAATCCTTGCTGTTCTCAGCATATTTTTCCTTCTCACTTTCTTCCCGCACATATGATTTTATAACTCTTATACCCGAATAATTTTCCTGAACAAAGGTCGTTAACTCAGAAAACTTTTCCTGAATCAAAGTGAATTTTTTATGGATCTTCTTTCCAAGTATATAAACAACAAAAGAAAGGATTGGAAGAGGTAATAGAGAAAATATGGTAAGCTCAGCATTAAGTATAATCATAATTGTTAATACAATTAAAAGCCGTGTCATTGTATCGATGGAGTACATTACAGCAGGACCTAAAAACATTCTCACAGCACTCACATCGTTTGTGGCGTGTGCCATAATATTTCCCGTAGAAGTATTCTGGAAATACTTCATTGGCAGTTTTTGCAGATGCGACCAAAAATCCTGTCGTAAATCATATTCAATTTCGCGGGAGACAACAATAATAGTTTCGCGTATTAAGAACCTGAAAAAACCTGCAAACAACGCAGCACCTACCATCAAGCCGGCGTACTGAAGTAACAATGAGGAATCAAAACCATATTGCATTTCATTAATTGCATCCTTTAAGAGCAGAGGAATGTAAACAGTTCCTGCATTCGAAAGAAGTATAAAAAGAAAACCTAAAAATAATTTCTTCTTATATCGTGCAAAATATTTCTTTAATGTGTAGAGATTTCTCATAAAAAATTATAAAAATAAACTTAGCGATAATCTCGTTCTACAAACAAATTTATCCAAATAGATTGTGATAAAGATCAAGTATAGTTGTAGGAATGGAGATTCTATTCGATTGTGTTGAAGCCGGTGTACTTCTGCAATACCTCAGGTACTTCAATAGTGCCCGCCGAAGTCTGGTAAACTTCTAATAATGAAACCATCAATCTGCTTGTTGCTAACCCGGAACCATTTAATGTGTGAACAAACTCAGGTTTCTTCCCAGAATTTCTTTTGAACCTGATATTTGCACGGCGTGCCTGAAAGTCTTCATAGTTGCTGCAGGATGAGGCTTCGAGCCATTTCTTTTCTGCTGGAGACCAGGTTTCAATATCATAACATTTTGATGCAGAGAAGCTTAAATCACCGGTACAAAGCAATGCTATCCTGTAAGGTATTAATAGTACTTGTAATACTGCTTCTCTGCAT
>CP070637.1:2650811-2700476 GCA_020354005.1 Ignavibacterium sp. | reverse complement strand
GATGAAATTTACATCAGCATTCTTGAAGCGAACTTGACCAACTATGCGGATATGACTCTAAAGGTTGATAAAGAAAATCTGCTCTTTCAAAGTGAGCTTGTTGGGAATGATGCCGGAATAAAAGTTAAAATTGGAACTCCTTTTGTTACACCCTGGCGATTAATATTAATTGGGGATGATGCAGGTGATTTAGTTCAATCTCGAACGATATTAAATTTAAATGAGCCAAGTGTTCTTGATGATGTTTTGTGGATAAAGCCGACAAAGTATATAGGAATCTGGTGGGAAATGCACCTTGGTAAGAGCACCTGGGATATGCAGAGTGGTAGACACGGTGCAACCTCAGAAAATGCAAAACGCTATATTGATTTTGCATCGAAGAATGGAATTGGTGCAGTGTTAATTGAAGGATGGAATACCGGGTGGGAAAATTATTTTGGACCTGATATACGTGATTATATTTTTGATTTTGTTACGCCTTATCCAGATTATGATTTGGAGGGAGTAGTGCAATATGCAAACGAAAAAGATGTAAAAATAATTATGCACCACGAGACCTTTACCTATATCGATGCATACGAGCAAAGGCTGGATACCGCATTTGCATTATGCAAAAGTCTCGGGATAAAAGCTGTTAAGACTGGTTACGTCGGGAGTAATATTCCGAATGGTGAATATCATCACGGGCAGTGGATGGTAAATCATTATAGAAAGGTTATGGAGAAGGCTGCTGAATATGAAGTTATGGTAAATGTTCATGAACCAATAAAACAAACGGGTTTGCGGAGAACATATCCGAACTTGGTGAGCGCAGAAGGATTACGCGGGCAGGAGTTCAATGCGTGGTCTGCGGATGGAGGTAATCCGCCGGAACATTTAACTATTATTCCTTTTACAAGAATGCTTGCCGGTCCAATCGATTATACACCCGGAATTTTTAATATAAAATTTGATAAGTACAAACCTAACAACCAGGTAAACACAACACTTGCTCATCAGCTTGCATTGTATGTTGTTATTTATAGCCCGCTGCAGATGGCTGCCGACTTACCTGAAAACTACGACGGACACCCTGCATTTCAGTTTATAAGAGATGTTGGTGTTGATTGGGACACATCAATTTATCTTAATGGAGAGATTGGAGAGTTTATTACAATGGCAAGAAAGGAACGCAATACGGATAAATGGTTCTTAGGAAGCATTACAGATGAGAATGAAAGGACAATAAATATCTCATTAGACTTTTTAGATGACGGAAAGGAATACACCGCAACGATTTACTCTGATGATAAGAACTCCCATTGGAATGAAAATCCCACTGCGTATAAGATTGAAAGTAAAAATGTTAATAGTAAAGATTTTTTAAAGCTTAAACTTGCTGCAGGTGGAGGAACGGTAATTAGTTTTATACTGGTAATAGAGTAACAATGATTGCAGCTATTACTAAAAAATATTGCGATCACTATCCAATGAGACAATAGAAATTATTTATTACTATCAGCAAAGTCTAGATAGAATTAGTAGGCTGGCTCAACTTTAACTTATATTATTCTTCAAGACAATAAGCTGTAGATTCTTCAGCCAAATTCTCATCTTTCTCTCTGTAGTCAAAGCCGGATTCAAAGATAGATCTCAAGTTGGTCATAAAGTAACTCCATCCCACAATGCAACTTAGATTATATTTTTCTTTCCCATATTCGTTATCTGCAATGTTGCTTTGTGTAAGTTCAATCTCAGTTATTCCGTCTTTTTCATTAAGAGAGACATTCCCTACAACATCTATGTCAGAGCCGGGTTCCTTTTTCCCAAAAGTAAATTTAAAGGAAGAGTTAGGTACAACATCCAGTATGGTTCCTTTCATCACCAACCCGGAATAAAATTGCCAGGTGTATTTATCATTCGATTTTACAGTTTCATCACCCTTCCGGATTTTACCATCCTGAGATTCATATTCAGCATCTTTAATAAACCACTCAGTAATTCCTTTTGGTGTAGCCCATTTCAGAAATACTTCTTTTAGTGGTGCTTTTATATATTCTTTTTGCTTAAAGCTGGTCCACTCGTAACCTTCTAGAGGATATGCACTCGGTGCATCAACGTGCATTCTTTTAACACCTTTAACTCTAAGATCGTGCCCGCAGGATAGTATTGATTTCATATTGTTCATATGAAATATCCAGCCCATATTACAGCTAATGTGGTAGTAAACACGACTATAATTGCTATCGGACATATTATCCTGGAGAACATCAAACCATACTTTTCCATCCCGATCGTGAAATGTAACCGTTACAATTACATCCTCATCGGAATGGGGATCTTTTTCTCCAAATGTAAATTTGAAAAGGGAATCTTCAACAACTTCAAGCACTTCGCCTTCAACCTCAGAGCCTCTGTGAAACACCCATTTGTATTTATCCCCTGCTTGTACGATTTCTTCCGGTTTGCGTTTTACTCCTTCACTATCGGTGTAAGTAGCAAACTCTATAAACCATTCAGTAATTCCTCCGGGTGTAGCCCATTTTCGGAAGAGTTCTCTACTTGAAGAATTGTTAATATAAATTCTCCTTTTGAAGTAAGACCAGTCGTATTTTTGATCAGCCATATTTGCAGCTTTGTTTATTTATACGGTGTTTAATTAGTTAGCTTCTTCCCCCAACCTTTCGAATGCTTTAAGTGTTTTTGTGAATCAAACTTACTTTGATTTACAACTTCATTTATTTCTTTAATTTCTAAGAACGGTCCGAAGCTGGTAAAGTTTTCACCTTCCGGTACTACAAGATTTCCATTGGGAAATATCATAAGGTATAGCTTATCAAGTGTTTGATGATCTAGAAAGTTTACCTTAATTCTTTTTCTTCCCCAAAGTTTTCTTTTAAGTGTTCCAAATGCTCTATTGCTCACAACAAGTTCTTTCCATTCAACTTCACTATAAGAACGTGGAAATGTTTGAAAGATATTATAGAATACCTTTGCTTTAGTCTTCTTTTTATAATCTTCTGCAATATCTAAAATGTTAGGAACGTCATTGATGTTATGCTTTGTAACGGGTGTGCATACTTTAACATCGATTTTTGGATATTTTTTCAACAGCTCCAATGCCTTCAGAACTGCTTTCAGATGACCTTCTTCCTTTGTTTTAGTGCTTATCTCTTCTGTTGAGCCATCAATGGGTAAAGAAATCAGGTCGATGTAAGATCCATTCCATCTGAGAAACGCCGGAGTTAATTCATCACCTGTTGTTGATAGTGCAACCTCTAGCCCAATATCTTTTGCATATTTGATAAGCTTTCCGGCATCTTTTCGTTTTAGTGGATCACCACCGGTAAAAACTATTCGCCTCGCGCCGATATCTTTTATCTTCTTTATAATTTTCTTCGAGGTAGAAGTTCCAACAGGATTCTCAATATCCTGCGGACCCCAGCAATAGTCGCATTCCTGGCTGCACTCGCAGGTAACGTGGAAATCGATTGTTGAAAATAGTTTTTGCTCTGGCATTACAAAATCGTTTTATTTGCTTCAAATATAAGCTATCCACATTTAGTATTTGAAGCTATTGGTGATTAAAAGAGAATTCTAATGCCCCTCTAAGTCCGACTGTGACTTGAGCCACATTATTTTATTTGTTGTAACACACAAATTATATTATATTTAAGTCAATAAGAACAAAATTCATTATTAAAAGGAGGTACTTATGCCTGACAAAAAAGTTATTGCCGTATTAGGTGCAACCGGTGCACAGGGTGGTGGTTTGGTTCATGCTATATTGAATGACAAATCAGGAGAATTTACTGCCCGTGCACTGACCAGGAATGTAAATTCCGATAAAGCAAAGGCGCTGACAGATTTAGGTGCAGAAGTAGTTGCTGCGGACTTAGATGATTATGAAAGCCTGAAAAAAGCATTCGAAGGAGCATACGGAGTTTTTGCAGTAACTAATTTCTGGGAACACTTTTCACCTGAAAAAGAAACTGCACAGGCTGAATCAATTGCAAAAGCAGCTAAGGAAGCAAATGTTGAACACGTTATCTGGTCTACCCTCGAAGACACTCGCAAATGGATTCCGGTAGATGATAACAGAATGCCTACACTTGGGGAAAAATATAAAGTGCCGCATTTTGATGCGAAAGGTGAAGCTGATAAATATTTTACCCAACAAAATCTTCCGGTAACTTTTCTGTTAACCTGTGGATACTGGGAAAATCTAATTTATTTCGGTTGGGGACCGACTAAAGGAGAGGATGGTAAGTTAGCTGTTAATCTTCCTATTGGTGATAAAAAACTTCCTGGAATTGCTGTTGAAGATATCGGTAAATCTGCTTATGAAATTTTCAAAAGAGGAAATGAATATGTAGGCAAGACCATTGGAATAGCCGGAGAACATCTTACCGGCAAGCAAATAGCTGAGTCACTTACTAAAGCTCTTGGTGAAGAGGTTGGTTATAATGCAGTTCCTTTTGATGTATACCGCAAATTTGATTTTCCAGGTGCTGAAGATGTTGGAAACATGTTCCAGTTTAAGCATGATTTTGAAGAATATTTTTGTGGTATAAGAAATATAGAAGAGACTAAATCATTAAATCCCTCTCTTCAAAATTTCGACACTTGGCTTCAGCAAAATAAGAGTAAGATTCCTTTAGGATAGATAACTATTCAACACGGCAATTACGCTTAGCTGCGAGTTGCCGTGTTTTCTTTTTTCCCATTTTAACTCGCCTTATTGATGCTTTTCTGTTTTTAAGTTAAATTTCGAGAAAATAACAGAGGAGTTAAATATGATTGGTCAGGTATTACTCTACGTCGGTGCAGCAATCACAATAATATGGGGAGTAGCACATCTCTTTCCAACAAAATCGGTTGTGAAAGGATTTGGTGACATAAGCAAAGACAATAAACACATTATTACAATGGAATGGATTATAGAAGGAGTTGCATTGATGTTTATCGGATTTATCGTTGCAGGAGCTTCAATTATTGGGATTGATCACAAAGTCTCGGTTTTTGTATTTTTTTCCTCATCTGTGATGTTAATCGTGCTTGCGATAATATCTTTGTTCACAGGATTTAAGGTTAATTTCCTTCCTTTTAAGCTTTGTCCTGTGGTGTTTTCTGCTTCTGCACTGCTTATTATTGTAGGATGGTTGATAAGCACTGCTTAATATATAACTGCTAAAATATTCATTTCCTTTTATGAATAGCGAATTGTTAATAGCGTTTTCTAAAGCCGTTAGAGACTCTACTCTCAAAAGGCTTAAAACTGTTCCGGAAGGTTATGAAAACTGGTGTATCAGTGAAAACGCGCTAAGCTTTGCTGAGATTGCCAGTCATTTAATAGATACAGATGAATGGTTAATAAAAAAATTAAACCATCCAGCTACTAAATCGATTGTCGCAGAGAAAGGAAGTATAAAAGCCTGCAACCGGAAAGATTTCAATTCTTTAATTCTTGGGCTTGAGAAAGGTATAGAAAAGAAGATCGAATTAATTATTTCCTTAGAAGAAGAAAAAATAAAAAGTAAAATTTATGACGACAGATTTAACGATGAGGTAAGCATAGAATGGATTATTTTAAGGGGCAATATTGATCACGAAATTCATCACAGGGGACAGATAGCTGCTTATTTACGTGCTTTGGAAGATAATTGAAGAGTATAGGAAATTATTTTAGAATTAGTTAAGTGCCTTCGTATAAAAGTTTTTATCTACCTGGCACAAACCGAAGACAGGCTCACCAACTATGATATTCCTGATCTCAAGATAGCTGTAAAGTTGCTGTACAAACTTGAGCAAATCCTTCCGCTCATTTTGCGGAAAAATACTTAGATCTACTTTCTTTAACCCAACTGAGTTATCAGGAATCCTGCCCGCTATTTTCATAATCATCTCACTAGAGTACGAGGCAGTGTTTGCGGATGCTGAAACAAATCGTTCAGCAAAGTCTTCTGCTTTTGCTTTTTCTTTTGATGACCAGGGACCAAAAGCAATGATTAATTTTTTGAATGATTCTTCCCTATCTAATTTTGTGATAGGAACATCACTATCCCAGCTATCACTTTTGCATCCAAAAATAAAACCAAGCGGCAGTAGTGAAAGGAATTTTAAAAAGTCCCGGCGGTTGTAATTAAACTTTTTCATCTGTTTATAATTTCTCTTTTTGGTCAGATGGAACTCTCGTTAAAATCATTTCGTTGCTAGTAACCAGATTTTTCATGCTCGTTTCATAATGCTTTCTCCCCTTCCAGGTATGCAGCAAGCCGCAGTGCCAGGGCTGCTATAGTTAGTGTTGGGGGATTAGCACCCATATGCGGAAAAACCGAATTACTTACAATGTAAAGATTGTTCAACCCAAAAACTTTAAGGTTCTCATCACAAACACCATCATCCGGATTGGATGCCATAGCTGTTGCACCGGATGGGTGGTAACCCAGACCAAAACCATCAGGACTTACCTCAGATATATTTTCTGCACCCATTGCATCACCTAATTTTGATGCGAGATCTGCGAAGACCACATTTGCTCGTCGGTCCCACTCAGTTAGCTTCATAGTTACTTTTGCAACCGGTGAGCCAAATGCATCGAATGTGGATTCATCAAGTTCCAGCGTTCCCTCTCCTTCGAGCTCCGTCATAAGTGATATCGTTGCAAACTGCGAAACATTTTCTCTCACATCTTCCAGTGAAAGTTCATTACCCTGTGTTGACCATGTAACTGCTTCATTACCAATTGGAAACCAATCCATTGAAGGTGATCCTAAAATTATAATACCTGGTTCCTCACTCCGGTTTAACTTTACGCGCAGATGATCGGAACTCATAGTTTCAAAACCCGGTCTGCTACCGGCGTGCTTTCCAAGATCCACAGTAACATAAGGAAATAGATGATCATTAAACTTCTTACCAAGTTGATCGCCCATATTTCCCAGACCGTTTTTGTGTCTCGAGTCATCTGCGGAGAGCATTAACATTCGCGGCGTTTCCACTCCGCCCATTGCAAGAATATAATTCTTTGCCTTAACAACTATCTTCTCTTCATCCTTAGTATTTATAAGATGAGCTGTCGTTATTTTCTGGCCGTATCTGCTTGTCTCTAACTTTCTTAAACTTATATCAGGCAGCACCGTAACATTTTCAAGTGTATTTAGTGTTGGGAGTATAGCTCTGTCCGGAGAAAATCGTGCGCCCGATGGACAAAATTTACAGATGCGGCAGGACATACAAGCAGAGCGCCCGCCGTATGGTTTGGAGTTTGTTCCCCTTGGAAGGGAATGTCCGGTCATATTTATTTTCTTTAATGCCGGAGCTAAAAATTCATTATCAAAATAAGAGAAAGGATGTGCAGGCATTGGGAAGGAACCGGAACGGAACGCAGCATATGGATTATCATCGTTTGCCGCAACACCAATTTCATATTCTGCATTAAGCAGCCATGGCTCAAGTTCTGCGTAATCCATCGGCCAGTCTCGGCCATATCCGTATAGTGATTTAACTTTAAAATCATCTTCTGTTGGCCGCATCATCATTGCTTCAAAGTGAAGTGCTGTTCCACCGAGACCGAACAATCTGTAATTTACCCAATCATAAGTATGATCAGCCTCTTTGTATGAAGCCGATGTATGTGGAGTTACACTAACTGGGGCTACATTATCATTATAGTCTGCTAAATCATTTAGAGTTTCTTTACTTTGCTGAAGAAGTTCAGCACGATCGGTTTCATTTATATGAGGTCCCTGGTCAAGAAAGAGTATCTTTTTACCGGATGCAGCGAGTTTCTTTGCGAGGATAAAACCGGGAACTCCTCCACCAGCAATACAATAATCTGTTTTGAGTTCTTTAGTCATCAATGAGTTTTTATAAAAATAATTTTTCTTTTTGATACTATATGTTTTCTAAGTTCTAGTCCTGCATTAGTAATTAATTTTGATTATTCATACCGTCTGCAAATCATATTGGTTTCAAGATAATAAAAAATGTAAATAAAAGTAAAAGAATTAATAGACTGTATCTAATTTTACCTCAGAAACCATTAAGCAATTTTTATTCTTGCTATAATACTTTTAAATTGTTAACCTAACTTCTGGCAAGTTGAAGTCCTGATTCTTTAGTCTTAAGTTTCATAGCAACAAAATGGTAGTTTTTTAGTTAATTCAGATAACATTAAAGTTCAATATTAACTTGAGGTCTGTTATGAAGCTTACTATTATATTCCTGCCTTTGGCTTTTCTCGCTATTTTATTCTCATCCTGTGATAGTCCCAAGAACGAATCCAAAATCAATATTGAACAGGAAACTAAAGCTGGGCTAATGGATGATGATTTTAAGTCAACATTGAAGGAAATAAACCAGGTCATGGACAAAGCAATACTTGATGGGGATTATGAAACACTACTAAAATATTATACGGACGATGTAATAGTAATGCCAATTTTTGAACCGGCTATAAGAGGTAAAAAAGAATTACGTGAGGCGTATAAGAAAAATAAAAAAGCAGGTGTGAAGTACCATGCTTTTAATGGCAATCCTGAAGAAATGTGGTCCTGTGGTAAAGAAGTTTTTGAATATGGAAAATTTGGATTAGCATTAAGTACCAGGGAGACTGAATATCCTTCAGCTTATTACGGTTCTTACTTTATGCTCTAGGAAAAGCAGTCTGACAATTCCTATCTTGTAAAATATGTTATAACAAATTTGGATCACAAGCCTTGTAATAATTAGCAAAATGTAAAGATCCATGGCTAATTCAATCATGAGAATTTTATCATACAGAAGAGAAATAGTTATGAAGAAAATATGTTTGATTTTTATTCTCATACTAACAACTGAGATTTATACTCAAAGTGATTATAGTGAAAAGATAGAAAACGGAATTAATTTATTTAACCAGGAAAAGAATAATGAGGCTAAAGAAATATTTGAAACTATTTTAAAAGAGAGTGATGATATAGCAGAAGCACATTATTATTTGTCAAGATGCCAGTTCAGGCTTGGCGATTTGGATGTAGCAATTGAACACGGAGAAAAAGCCGTTGAACTGGATGATGAGAACGCTGAATTTCATTTTGTGTTGGGTATGATGTATGCTGAAGATGCAAGGGATGCGAGTATATTTAGTGCACCGTTTATAGCAGGCAACATAAAAGAACAATTTCAAAGGACAATTGAGTTAGATCCTGATCATCTGCAGGGAAGAATAGGTCTTGCACAGTTTTACCTGCAGGCACCTGGGATTTCCGGTGGAGATGTTGATAAAGCATTAGAGCAAGCCCAAATTGTCCTAACCATGGATGAAATGCAAGGCCGGTTTTTATTATCCCGGATCTATATTGAAAAAGAAGAATTTAATAAAGCAGAAGCTGAGTTAAAAATATTAGAAGATATGTACGGTGAAGAGCCTGAATTTTATTATTTCTATAATAATTATGGTTATTTTTTACTTAATCAGGGAAGAGTGGATGAAGCGATAGAAAAGTTTAAGAAACAAGTATCACTTGCACCTGAAGAAGCAAACCCTTACGATTCTCTTGGTGAAGCCTACAGGATTAAGGGTATGCCGGCGGAGAGTTTAAAGGAATATAAAAAAGCATATAGCATTTCTCCCTCAGACAGAGTGAAGGAAATAATAGAAGAATTGAACGAGGAAATTGACAATAATTGATTACTGTTTATTTATGAAAAGATGCATCCATTTCATAACAAAAAATGACCCGCACTTTGTGCTTAGCATTCAATAGTTGAGAAAAATTAAAGAAAAATACAATCTGCTATCTCCGTATATTCTGCTCATTGCCGGGATCACAATATTTATTATCTCTAATGGCAAATGGATTGTCCCAATTGCCGCCTGGATTGCCCCGGTATTTCTTCTACGATTTGTAAGGTCTAAAAAATCTTTCCCCGGTTTGATAATTTTATTTGTCTTAATTGTAATCGCATCTCCATTAATGCTCTCTGGTATCATTCCATCATTGCCGGGCGGATTGACCTACATTCTAACAACCTACTACGCTTTTCTGTGGTTCTTCCCATACTTAGCCGATAAATTGATTGCTAATAAACTAAATGGCTTTATTTCAACTTTAGTTTTTCCAATTGCTGCTGTAACTGCTGAATACATTAACAATTTATTTTATGGTTCATGGGCATCCGTAGCTTATACTCAATTTGATGATTTATCACTCATCCAAATATCATCTGTTGTAGGTATGTGGGGTGTTACGTTTATCGTTATGTGGCTCGCATCAGTAGCAAACTGGATCTTAGATAATAAATTTGAGTGGGTAGCAGTTAGAAAGGGAGTCCTTATTTATTCAATTACTTTATTGCTCGTTTTAATTTACGGTGGACTTCGGCTGGGAATTTTCCCTCCACAATCAAATACAGTTACCATAGCATCTTTTACAGCTACTAAAGAATCTGAAAATTATTTAAGTGAAATGGAGAAAAGAGGTTTTCATTCATCAATCAAAATGGCGGAAGAAGATCGTGCAGCCCAGTCCGTGATTCTTAATGCTGTTTATGATGAAGTATTCGAGCATAATAAAGAACTTATAAGCTCTGATGTCTCCTTAACAATTTGGCCTGAAGCGTTAATTAAAGTTCTTGAAGAGGATGAAGCTGCATTTATTGATAGGGGGAAGGAGTTGGCAACTGAGAAAAATGTTTATTTACTCTTAGCCTACTTTGTAATCCCTAAAGATAATCCCGGCAGATTAGGAGAAAATAAATCAGTCTTTATTAATCCCAAGGGATTTATTGAGTGGGAGTATCTTAAAACATATCCCGTCCCCGGTTCTACAGATAAAGCCGGTGAAGGTATTCTCCCGTTATCTGACACACACTTCGGCAGGGTAAGTACAACAATTTGTTACGATATGGATTTTACCGGATTAATAAATCAAGCTGGTAAAGCTAATATTGATATTATGCTGGTTCCTGCCTGGGATTGGAAAGCAATAGATCCTCTTCACGCAAGAATGGCAGTTTACCGTGCGATTGAGAATGGATTTTCGATGGTACGCCAAACTGGCAACGGTCTATCAATAGCGGTAGATTATCTTGGCCGCACTTTGGCAGCAATGGATCATTTCACTACAGATAACCACACAATGATAACTAAGGTACCAGTTAGAGGTGTTATAACAGTTTATGCAGTAATTGGTGATTTGTTTGCATGGTTATGTATTGCCGGTCTTTTGTTCACCATTGGATGGTCCCTCTTCAGGAGAAATGATGTGTGAATTCCTACCCAAACCCTGCTACAAAATTCTTGAAACTTCTCTGAAGATAATCAGGCTTGTTTACCGACAGGTAGGTTGACCCTCGTTCGTACTTCTATTAAGTTATGATGAATGTTTCTCTGTATTATTACTAAGAGGTGATAAAATGAAGAACATAATTAAAATTGTATTACTCATTTCTCTTCTTGCCTGCAGTACTGAAAACTGGGAATCTCTAAAAACAAAAACTGAAGATGCCCTTAACAAAAAGGACTATAACAAAGCTTTAGACTATCTCGATCAAGCCGTATTTAAGGAACCCCAAAATTCAGAGGTCCATTACTACCTGGGACAGACCTACCGACTAATGCTTTTTGCCGATGGTTCAATCATCAACGATGTGAACATGCCCTACGCATCAAAGTCATCGAACCATTTTAAAAAGGTGATAGAAATCTCGCCCAATTACACAGGTAAAAAGTTTGTCGTAGGTCCTTACTCAAAAATTCAAAGCATTTGGGGATCTGTTGCAATGACATATTTATATGACAATAATCCCGATTCGGCGAGATGGGCTTTTCAAAATGGAAAAAGTGAAGGAGGATTTTATCCTGCAATAATGGAATATAACAAAAACATTATGTCTTCCTGCGAGAAGAATGCAATACTTTTCACTAACGGAGATAACGATACGTACCCGATGTGGTTCCTGCAATTAATGGAAAAATACAGAACAGATATTATAGTAGTTAATCTAAGCCTGTTAAATGTTCCCTGGTATATAAAGCAGTTGAAAAACTCTTATCCATTTGGTGAAAATAACCTCGCTTTAACAATGAGTGACACAGACATAGACAGTATAAAACCAAAACTCTGGGAAGAAAAAAAGGTTAGAGTTTCGGCAAAACACGATCCGTTTAATAAAGCAGGGAAAATTGAATGGCTTGTTAAACCCACTATTGATAATAAAGCTGTGCGCGTACAGGATTTAATGTTAATAGAGATCTTAAAATCAAATGATTGGAACAGACCTGTTTACTTTTCAACAACAGTGTATAAAGGAAATACAATTGGATTGGATGACTACTTAAACCTGGAAGGATTGGTATACAAAATAAACTCACATAGGGTCAAAACATCATCTGAAAAGCTCAATAAAAATCTAACAGAGATCTACACGTATAATGGTGTAAGTGATAAGCACCTTGAATATGTTGATGAGATGATAAGTATTTATCAGAATTATCGCCATAGCTTTATCACATTAGCTTCGCTTTACGATGAAGCCGGAAGGAATGAAAAAGTAACAGAAGTGCTGGGAATGATGGATGAATGTTTGCCCGAGTCTTTGCTTCCTTACACAAACAAAGGTTTAAAGGAGGATGCAGATAAACTGCAAAAGAGAAATTTATAAATCCGATTTTTGTTGGTAAGAATTTTATTTCCAACAGAGGAAAGTAATTATGAATAAAGATGAAAAATGTACTATTATAGAAAAATATGTAAATGGTTATAACAATTTTGATATTGATGAGATGTTGTCCGTGATTCATCCTGAAGTTGAATTTGTAAATATTTCCGGCGGAGAGATTAATGCTTCGGCGTCGGGGATTGATGAATTCCGGGATATGGCTGAAGACTCTAAAAAATATTTTTCATCGCGCAAGCAAACCATTATCGATTTTAAGGAGAAAGACGATCAGGTTGCCATTGAAGTAGAATATGAAGGTGTGCTGGCTGTCGACTTACCGAATGGGAAAAAAGCCGGGGAAACTATGCGCTTAAACGGACTCTCTGAATTCACTTTACTTAACGGAATGATTTATCGAATAGTGGATATAAGTTAATATATTAATAAAATTTGCAAACAACTATTATAAAATGAAACAATGAAATTTATCTATCTGCTTTTTGCATTATACTTTATTATAGGGCAGTATAAATTTTTACTGGCTCAACACGGGAGTGAAATACCTACAATTGAAAAAAATGCCTGTCCATTTGAAGGTTGTAAATTGGGACAATGGATTATTAGAGATACAATTAAAGTATATGTGAAGGAAGGAGATACCACATCAATTAAATATGTACTTACAGCAAGTGATACAATTACAGCACTTTATGGAAATGTTCACTATGAGAGATTTGGAAGGATTTTGATTACTCGGTCATTTGATAAATTTATTGCCGATGATACAATAACTATACTGAGGTGCACAGAAGGGGAGTTTATTACTTATTATAAAGGTAAGAAAACTTATGTAGATATGTTTTGGCCTTACGATGAAGAAGATGGATTTAGCGAACAATATAATGATTCAGTTCACTATGGAATAATGATTGAAAAGCCGCAAATGATCTTGTGGGTTAAAATAGTAAAGAATAATTCTGAAGGCTGGCTTCGACTAAAGAACCTGATACACTATTGTTTTCGAATCAAAGAAAAAATTGATGGGATGGATGCATTTGAATAATTATTTAGGTATGAGACGAGGATGGAAAACTAATATCTTTAAATTCATTAATTAAAAACAATTAATAGTGAAAAAATATTCCAGTTTCTTTTTGTTATTGTTGTTAATTACTTCCTGCCAGCAGGTAACAGATAGTTCTGATAAAGAGGCATTAAAGAGACATTTTGAAATTCCGGATGATGCGGTGATGATAGCATACGATGGATTCCCGCCAATGGCTGGTTTTGGGCAGAGAGAAGGATTAAATATATCTGCAAAGTATAAGCTGAATGATGAAGATATGAATAACTGGATAAATAACTTGCAGAGCAAAGGATTAAAACAACTGCCGATAGAAACTGAATGCAGAAGTAAATTATGGTTTAAAGATAAACTGATACCGATGGATACAGAAACAGGTTATTATTATTGCAGAACTGCAGGCAATGATGTGCTTAATGCAACCGAAACAAAACCGTGTGAAAAAGTTGAGAACTTAAATGATATCATTTTTGCTCTTCTTGATATTGAAATGAAAGAACTCTCTGTCATTGTGATATCCGGCTACTAGTAGAATATAGTTGCTGTGCTTATCTGTTTATATTATGTCGGAGTGATTACCTACATTGGAAAAGGTTATGCAACCCAGAATATTTATTCTCGGAGGTTACGGTAACACAGGCTTATTAATTGCCAAACTGCTTTTAAGAGAAAGTAACTCTCATCTTACTATAGCAGGAAGAAATTCAGAGCGAGCCGGGCAAATCTCTGATGAATTAAACCGGGAATTTAATACCGACCGTGTATCAAGCACTTACGCAGATGCATCTAATACAGACAACTTAAAAACAGCATTCGAAGGCAGTGATATAATTGTTGTTGCCTCTAGCACTATTGATCACACTTTTAATGTTGCAAACACAGCTCTTGAGGCTGGTGCCGATTATTTTGATATACAGCTTTCCTCTCCAATAAAATTAATCGTACTTAAATCGCTTGCAGAAAAAATTGAAAATGAAGGAAGATGTTTTATTACGGATGGCGGTTATCACCCGGGTGTTCCTGCTGCTATGGTTAGGTATGCTGGGATGAAATTTGATGAGCTGGAAAGAGCAAATATCAGTACTGCCTTTCAACTTGATTGGAAAAATCTGCAATTTTCCGAATCAACAATTTCTGAATTTATAGACGAGTTAAAAAACTTCAATCCATTAGTGTTTAAAGACAAAAAGTGGATTACGAGGTCTATGAAAGAGTTTCCTAAGATTGATTTTGGTGAACCGTTTGGCAAGCGTTACTGCTCACCTATGTTTATGGAAGAGCTGCGTTATTTGCCAGATTCAATTCCTTCGTTACAGGAGACAGGTTTTCACATTGCTGGATTTAATTGGATGATTGATTATTTAATTATGCCGGCAACATTCGCGGCCTTTAAACTGTTGGGCGACAAGGTTAATACGCTAATGGGAAAACTCTTTAGCTGGGGATTAAAATATTTTAGTAAACCACCTTATGGAGCCGTTTTACAATTGGAAGCAACTGGACTGAAGTATAATCAAAACAGAATTTTAAAAATGAAACTTACCAACGATGATGCTTACGTTTTAACTGCAGTTCCTGTTGTTGCGTGTTTATTGCAATATATGGAAGGAAGCATTCGTCGTCCGGGTTTATGGTTTCAGGCGAACCTGGTTGAACCGACTCAATTCTTTAATGATATAAAAAGACTTGGGGTTGAGATTACAATTAAAGAAGTTTGATTCTGGAAAACTAACTGAAACTGTCCTGAAAAAAATTTCAATAGGTTGGTAAATACTGGAGGTACAAATAAATGGCAGTAGCATTTTGTAAAGACTGGATTAGTAAGAATGTGTTAAGGAGGACTTATGAACATTGACATAATTAATGAAACTATAAGAAATCTTGAAGCAAATAACTTCACTGTTCACTTTTTCCCAAAAGCTGCCGATGCTGTACCGGAAATCCTGAAAAAACTGGAGCAGGCTAAAAGTATTAGTCGGGGAGGCTCTGTAACGGTAGATAAATTAGGCATAATTGAAAAAATAAAAGAACGCGGTATGCCATTTAGAGATTACATTAAACGGGAGGATCGCTTACCATCACTTATGGCTGAATATTATATCACAAGCTCAAACGCTGTTACAAAAGATGGAAAGCTTGTTAATATGGATGGTTTTGGGAACCGTGTTGCCGCAATATCGTGCGGACCAAAACAGGTTCTTATAGTTGTCGGAACAAATAAAATTGTAAATGATGTGGATGAAGGTATTGAAAGGATAAAAGAAATAGCCGCACCGCTTAATGCAAAAAGATTAAATAAAAATACTCCCTGTGTGGAAAGCGGTATATGTGAAGATTGTGACAGCCCTGAAAGAATATGCCGGGTAATCTCAATTGTTACAAGGCCATACAAAGATAGAGTAACAATATATCTAATCGATGAAGAATTGGGTTATTAGAAATATCAGTAAATGTAAAGGTCTGGTTCCATTTAGTTTTATTCAAGGGGACGGAAAATGAACTCTGAAGTAGAAGCAAAGCAAATGAAACGTGCTGACTTAGATGCACAGGAGCTTTCTGATATTATTTAACTTTGCTTTTGCCAGCCCGCCGATATTCTGTAGCGTAGTGTTGTAAACTGCTTATTATAAACAAGCTTGCCCCGGCGTAACGAAGTGAAGACGGGTTGAAGCTTTTCTGTTTTAGAGATAAGTTGTATTTGCGGTTGTATAAAAACTTGCGAAGACTGGAATCTCAAATGATGCATTAGCTTTAACAGTTTTTACTCTATAATTAGTAGTTATATGTAGTAAAAGTGGAAATATACTATGAGCGTGTGGTCAAATATAGAAATATCACCTCAAGACGCTGAAATTATTGAAATAGATAAACTCGAGGAAACTCTTGGCAAGGTTCCAAAAAATGTTCAAAAAATTCGTGAACTAATTACTAGATTCGAGGTGTGTCATTTTAAATATCAACAACATTTCGAACATATTAAAGATTCTATTCTAAACCTGAGGCCAAATGTAGAACCTACCCAAATTGGAGCAAATCATATTAGTAAAGGTGAAGATGTTTTGGACAGTGATAAGACGGGGAGAAGTACACTTGGACAGCAGTATATAAATACTCTTATGAAATGGCTTGGTGATTATTCCCTGGGAAACCCTAATTACTTTAAAAATAAACTAAATCAGGAAATTATAAAGTGGTTAGGGGATAAAAATCCGGATAAAGAAAGAATAGTTCGTCTATTGATCGCAAGATTAACTTGGGATTGGAAAGCATATGAGGAATATCAGCAAAAAGGAGAATATAAAGAACTTGAGTTCCAGGCTTGCAGAATGGATATATGTCATTATGCATTCCCTTAACATTTAGATTTTTTATTACAAGGGATTGGAAGAATGGAGCCGATTAATAACTTTGAGGGATGTGGCTCTTTTAATACTGATATTAAAACTTATGTTGAAAAGCAGTTTTCAGTATTGTGTGATTATTTAAAATCCAACAGTAAAAAAAAGAATTTGAGTCAGGATGACAAAATAAAATTATGGTTAATAGCTTGTTTAGCAAAAACTTTAAAAGAGCAAGTTGGGTTGAAAAAATCCTTACATCAGTTAATAAGTTTAAAATAGTAATTGCAAATAACATCTGCATTAACTTGACCGAACCGTGATGTTTTAAGTAGAAGTGAATCAAGTGAAACTTGCAGACTTGAATGCTCAGGAACTTTCTGATATCATTTAACTCTGCACTTAACTTATCTGTGAGTAAAGTTACAGTTGAGATTGAATAAAGAATTCTGAAGATTAGAATCCTAAAACGATGGAGGTTCTACGTTAGTATCATTTACTAATATTACTATTTATGCTCACAGTAAATAACAAGGAGAATGTCTGTGCAAACTGACCCCTGGGAAAGTGGAAATCCATACGATTTTTTTATGGGGCGCTGGAGTCGACCGGTGGCCTATGAATTTCTTGAGTGGTTGTCTATGACTGAACAGCTACGCTGGCTTGATGTTGGCTGTGGAACAGGCGTACTTAGTTCATCAATTATTGAGGTGACAGCACCACAGGAGGTTCTGGCCGTAGACGCCTCAGATACTTTCATCGCATTTGCTCAACAAACATATAAAGACACTCGCCTTAGATTTCATGTAGGTGATGCCCGAAAGTTACCTGCTAAGACGGGCTACTTTGATGTGGTTGTCTCAGGTTTGGCCTTGAACTTTATTCCCGCTCCCATAATTGCTTTGACTGAAATGGTTCGGACTATCCGTACAGGAGGTGTTGTAGCCGGATATGTTTGGGATTATGCGGAAAAGATGCAGATGTTGCGTCATTTCTGGGACGCGGCGATTGCGATTGACCCTCTTGCTAAAGAATTGGATGAAGGAGACCGGTTCCCACTTTGCCAACGATCAGCCCTTGAAGCGTTGTTTCAGGAGGCAGGTCTAAAAAATGTAGAGACCTGGGCTATTGATGTTCCAACCATTTTCAGAGATTTCGATGATTACTGGTCGCCCTTTTTGGGGGGACAAGGTCCGGCACCTGGCTATGCAATGTCACTGAGTAATGAACAAAGAAAAGCATTGGAGGAGCAGCTTAAGGCAGTGCTTCCGGTGCTGGCCGATGGGGCAATAGCCTTAATTGCCCGTGCCTGGGCTGTTCGTGGAGTAGTGTAAAATGCTAAGGACACAGCAAACGCTAATAAAACACTTTCTCCGTAAAATGAACTCTGAAGCTGAAGTAAAGCAAATGATACGTGCTGACTAAGATGCGCAGGAGATTTCTGATAAAATTTAACATTGCTCTTAATCTGGCTGTAATTCATTAATATGGTCGGAAAGCTGTGTAATTGGGGAATTTGTTAAGTTTAAAAACATTGTATTCTCTTACCTGCATTAAAATTATATTATAATAAAATAAACTTTCAAATTACTTTCAATTAAAGGACAAAAATATGAAATCAAAAAAAATTAAAATTCAGTACTTCGCTATAAGTCTATTTGTTATTTGTATTACTGCCCCTACAAGCACCCAATCACAAAGTCATAGACCTCTTCCAGATAGTGAAGCCGCATTTAATTACCTTAAAGGGCTCGAAGGTAAGTGGGTAGTTCAAGGAGGTGAAGAGGGTGTGTTTGGTTGGGAATTTGATTTAACATCTAGAGAAGGGGTAATAATTGAACGACTAAAAGTGGGTACTCCTACAGAGATGCTAACGGTTTATAATCTAGATGACGGAATTTTACTTGCCAATCATTATTGTCAATTACAGAATCAACCCAATCTTACTGCCGTAACTTCAGAGACTGAGGGAGATCTCCACTTTTTATGTAATGGTCAAGTTGGTAATACCCAATCACACGATGAGCTGCATATGCATGGAGTTCATTTTCAGAAAAAAGATAAAAGTTTGCTGATCTGGATGGATATGATGGAAAATGGAGAGGTTGCCTTCGAGACACGCTATGAATTGACTCGGGTCGATACAGAGGTAGAAAAGTGGTGACTCAATAGAAGGGGATATAACACACACCAATCATAACACTTAATAAAAAACCCCGTCTATGTTATTAAGCAGGGGTGAACCGATCTTGGTATTATTAAATGCTTATTTCATCAGGATCCCCGACAAGGTCGGGATTTCAAATTAAATGATGGAATCATTTAATTATCAACATTTTCTTTGCCTGCACAAAACCTTGTCCTGCCTGTCCATCCAGGGAGCCCGGTGGAGGATTACCTGCTCGTAATTGATAGGAATAAATACCCCTCGCTAGTTCGGCGGCATTAAAGTTAACTTCATAATTACCTGCCTCATTAATTTTATTTACCAAGGTTGCAATTTCGTTTCCTAAAACATCGTATACTATTAATGTTACTAACCTCTCCCTATTTCCCTCTCCTTGGTAAGGAGAGGGATTTAAGGGTGAGGTCGAGGCTATTGTAAATTATATTGTGGTGCAGGGTATCTTTAAAAAAATTTTAAACTTAAGTTATAAATCTGTGATAACTCATTCACTTCCAAATCTTATGTTCCAACATCACAATAATTATTTAGAGGTAATAATGAAAACTATTTTTTTGAGCTTCTCAGCTCTGATTCTAGGCCTTTTTACTATCGGCTGTAATGAGGGGCCAACGGATATCCCAACCGATCCGGGTACACTTGAAAAAAGTCCATCGTTTACTGCAGAATATGAAGTTAGGTTGGAAAACCTGAGTCCTGCAGGAAGTCAACCTTTCTCACCACCGGTATTTGCAGTACATGCTCCTACATTCAGATTATTTCATATTGGTGGATATGCAAGCAGCGAGTTAGCACAAGTGGCTCAGGATGCTTTCAATGATCCTTTGGTTACTCTCTTAAATAATTCACCAAAGGTTTTAAACGTTGTTGTTGGAGGTTTAATCGTTCCGGGATCGTCAGGCACTTATAATATTTCTGCTGAGGGAAATTATATGAAACTTTCAATGGTCTCAATGCTTGTAAACACAAACGATGGATTTACAGGCGCAGATAAACTTCAGCTACCACAAAAGGGAACTAAAACATACTATCTCCGTGCATATGATGCAGGTTCCGAACAGAATACTGAATTGGAAGCACACATACCTGGACCTTGCTGTAATACTCCGTTTGAAGGAAATTCAACCAGTGAAAAAATTAGATTTCATAAGGGAATAACTGGCGTAGGTGATCTTGCTCCAGAGACTTATGGATGGGACGAACCAGTTGCCAAACTTACAATTACCAGAATAGACTAATTAGTTTTAAAAAAATGCCTCTCTGAAAATGGGAGGCATTAATAATTATCCTATGTTCAGAGTTTGCTAAAAGATTATAAAGATAACAAACACATCTTACCTTTGATCAATCAATACTTTTTTTACTTCATCAAGATCATCTTTTTTGACTGTACAAAACCTTGTTCTGAGCTGAACGAAGAATGTCCTGCCTGTAATTATAGGAACCAATATTAATTGAGTTGTATGATTTTAATCCTGATGTTCTGCTGGTGGTATATTCTCAGCGCCCTTAAGCTTTCCAATTAATTCCTGCGGGTGATGAATTAATAAAGGCAGGCAGCGGGAACAAATATATGCCGGCTTACCGGAATAATTTAAATTAACCAGTGGTATTTCATTTTCAGAAATATTGCAGCTTAAACAATGCAATGTCTTTGTGTCTTCGCTCATAAGTTTTATATAATATTTAATGATGAATTATCTTTGTTATAAATTTAACGTAATTCATATTCAAATAGAAAAATCAGATAAGTATTGATATCAAACAGGGCAATATAATCTTGCCTGCCTTGAGTTCTTAAAAGTAAATCGCACTCGCTAGGTTAATGGCCGTAAAGTTAACTGCCTAATTACCTGGTTCTTTATACTCGTTTAAATGAGTTGCAATTTTATTTCCTAAAACATTATACACTTTTAACATAAAAAAACCTCTCCCAATTTCCCTCTCCTTGGTAAGGAGAGGGATTTAAGGGTGAGGTCGTGACTACTATAAATTTTATAGTAGTTGTTGGATAGTATTTACTTAAATTAATTATTTGGTGATTAGTAAATAAATTCTTAGCTTAAGTTACTTCTGAATCCTACAGCGGGCACAATTAATTTTTTTTTCTAACAAACTTTATAGGAGGCTTAATGAAAGCATTAAGGTTTTTTGTATTCAGTTTTCTGCTCACAATGTTGGCAGCCCTTTTTTCAACTAACACAACATTAGCACAGGATGCAGTAAAAGTAGATCCGGAACACTACAAGGTAGAATTTGAAAATGATAAGGTGCGTGTTTTACGGATAACTTACGGTCCCGGAGATAAATCAGTAATGCACTCTCATCCGGAAGGTGTAGCAGTTTTTCTGACTGATGGCTTTGCCAAAATGACTTTGCCTGATGGCACGTCACAGGAGATGAAACCTAAAGCCGGTCAGGTTATCTGGACGCCTGGCGACAAGCATCAACCCGAAAATATTGGAAAGGAAGGATTTGAAGTGATCCAGATCGAATTTAAGCAAACAAAAGATGAATGATTGTGAGTAGTTTTAAGTTTGGTTGTTAGGTGTAATTATTTTTTTCACCACCCCGTCACTAAACCTGCCTTCCGGCAGGTAGAGTAACACCCCTCCTCATAAAATGAGGAGGGGATAATCTATTTGAATTATATTGTTTTAAAGTGGTGTTTTATTTCTGATAAGACACTATCTAGATTCAAAAGAACTTCCTGATTTTCGAATCTGATAACTTTGATTCCTTCTTTATTAATCTTTTTGGTTCTATCCTCATCATATTTTTTGACTTCTTCATCAAAATGAAGATCGCCATCCAGTTCTACCACAAGTTTTTCTTCAGGACAATAAAAATCAACTATGAAGGATTTTATACTTGCCTGTCTGCTAAACTTTCTTCCTTCAAGTTTACTTCCCTTTAAATGTCCCCACAAAAATGCTTCTGCTTGTGTGGGATTGTTTCTTAAGTCTTTCCTTTTTTGTTTAAGATATTTCCTGTTAAATGTTCTCACAACATTAATTTATAGAAAAATAATTATATATATTTTCCCCTCCTGCCTGAGGAGGGGACTAAGGGGGGGAGAGAATCATATAAAAATTGACTTTTCCAAGGGAGGTGTACAACTCATTTAGATTAAATTAATCTTAATAAAACAATTACTTCATCATCGCTTCAATATCAGCAATCTCAA
The DNA here is from genome assembly GCA_020354005.1 of Ignavibacterium sp. Taxonomy (GTDB): domain Bacteria; phylum Bacteroidota; class Ignavibacteria; order Ignavibacteriales; family Ignavibacteriaceae; genus BMS3ABIN03. Next base: position 2,678,058 of record CP070637.1, on the reverse strand, counting down.
CCGGCAAAGAGCTGCTTAAAACCTGAGCACCAGTGCTTGTAATTAGAACCACATCCTCAATCCGTGCACTAACATTCCAGTAATCCTGGTTTACGGTTTGGTCACCTTCATATAAATATATGTGTGGTTCAAAAGCTAAAATCATATTCTCTTTTAATATTTTATCTCCGTTACTTTCTCTAGGAAATGGATCGTGAACATCGAGTCCAACCGGATGAGCTAATCCTGCAGGTATATATTGCCGGTACTGACCTGAAGAGATGATTTGATTTTTATTCCCGCTGATAATTCCCTTTTCAAGCAACCTGTCTAGTATGATATCACGGTTACGATAATAAAGATCGTAATAACTTTTGCCGGGTGCTGCTTCATTTATTACTGTACGAATAGTTTCAAGTACAATGTTGTAAATGGTTGCCTGCTGTGGTGTAAACTTTCCATTAACCGGTAATGTGCGTGTTATATCTGCCGCATAATATCCATACTCGGCACCGTAATCCATCATAACCAAGTCGCCGTTTTGCATCTCTCTACTGTTTGCAGAATAGTGCAGTATATTTATGTTTGGTCCCGAAGCAATAATTGGAGGGAAAGCCATTCGTGGACATCCGTTAAGTTTTAAGATATAACCAAAGATTGCTTCAACTTCATATTCATACATTCCTGGTTCAATATTTCTTATTGCCTGTGAGAACGCCTGCGCTGTTACATCAACTGCTCTTTGTATGAGATCCAGTTCGATTGAAGACTTAATTACTCTTTGCTTATCTACAATTTCATTTATGTCGTGCACAGTTGGAACGGTACCACCGCAATTATAAAGGGAATCAACCAGGGACGGATTACATTCGAGGTTTGCGTAAACGCTTTGATATAATTGTGCATCAAAAATTGATTTTATTACAGATTTGAATTCCCAGATAGTGTATGCAGTATCTGCATAAAAATATTCCATTGCGCCTTCAGGTCCGTAAACAGGTCCAAGCCATTGTAGCCAGGCACCACTGCGTTCCTCTACAAACATAATCAACTCTGATTGATCAGTACCACCGAATATATGTTTCCTTACTATTGCAATTGCATTGGGCTCATCAAACCCGGTGAGGTAAAAGAAGCATGAAGATGGCCTGAAGTCATAATCAACACTTCCGTTTCGCAGATAGATATCATTTGTAAAGATAAGTGCAAAAGTATTATTTGGAATATTATTAACAAGAGCTTCCCTTCTCGCTTTAAATGTAGCCTCATCATAAATGGTTTCATATGGATAAAGCTTTACGGGTAATGGTGATTCTTCGACGATTGTTGTTATTTGATCGGTGCAGCTAAGAACCAAAAGAACCAGAATGCCAACCAGTAGTAATTTTATTTTTTCCATCTTACCTCCCGCTGATGTTTTGATAATATCAAAATTTAACTTATATCGAATTCGAATTAAGTACAATTCCCATTTTATGCCAATTTTAACTAACTAAACAGATAAAAAACTCTTAGTTTATTATAGCAGACATTAACATAGTTAATATTTAACAGCCACTTCAATTAAATAAAATTATTAAAATATTTTATTTGGTGATTAGCAAATAAATTCATAGCTTGAAATACTTGCGAATCACACTGCGGGCACAATCAATTTTTTTCTTACAATTTTATTAGGAGGCTTAATGTTAGAACCAATTTGTAAGGTATTCAAATTCCTTACTTATACTCTTGCTAGTAATTTCATCTCACACGCCAGGCAATTGCAAAGCGGCACTTGAGTTTTTAGTTCACACCAATACTATTATTCTGAAAAAGTTTAAATAATTGTAAATACAGTTACTTGTTTAGGCGGATAAGTATTTGTATTTGAAAAAGAGCGTAACAATTAATTCTAATCAACAAACTTAAATAGGAGGCTAAATGAAAAGTCTAATCATTTCTTTAACTGTGGTATGTCTTTACCTTTCATTTTCTGCAAACAGTTTTGCAGGAGATAAAGAAGATGTTTTAGCATTAGTTAACAAAAATATAGATGCATTTAACAAACAGGATTACAAAACATACTGGTCAAATTTCGCAGATGATAATACAGAATTTCCCTATGTGGGATCAACTTTACGGCACAATGCTGCTATGTGGAAAAACTTTATTGAAGGAACCGCATCACTTGCCTACGTAAACTATCATCAACAGGATGAACATGTTCAGGTATACAACGGAAACACAGCAGTTGTTACCGCTTATTTCACGTTTATGTGGCAAGAAAAAGGAGGACTGATGAATTATCAAAGCGGCAGAGCCAGTATGGTGCTTGTAAAGCAAGATGGGAAATGGATGACAGTTCATATGCACTTTTCAAAAATGTTTGATTAAACAACAAACCGTCAACAACTAGTTAGGAGTAAAGAATGAAATTATTATTGAAGAATTTTCTTCCCGTAAAACTTTTTGTTCTGATAATAGCAGTTGCATTTGCTATGGGATGCCAGCAGCAATCAGATGATTCCAAAAAGCAAGTTGAAGACAACATTAAAATGTACACATATGTTTGGGATGAAATTCTAAACAAGGGAAACATTGATATGATTGATACGCATTTTGCAAAAAATTATGTAAATAAAACCGTTAAATCAACAGTAAATGGACAAGCAGAAGCTAAAGAATTCTTTGGTGCATTTTTAACAGGATTCTCAGATATCAATTTTGTTGTTGATGAATTATTCGGAGTAAATGATAGAGTTGTCAAGCGATGGACCTTTAACGCAACACATTCCGGTGAATTTGCAGGTATACCGGCAACAGGTAATAAAATTACACTCAAGGGAGTTAGTGTGTCAAGAATTGTAGATGGAAAAATTTCTGAAGAATTAGATTATATGGATGATTTAGGTTTCTTGCAACAACTTGGCGTAATTCCTCCGATGGATCAATAAGACTAATTATAATAAATATTTTCACTAATAATATAAAAGGAGCTAATGCTATGAACAATAAAATTCAACAAATGCTAAGAACATTCTCAATACTTTTAGCAATTGTAATTGTCCTTACAACCGGATGTCAGCAGCAGCGGGATCATTCTAAAGAATTGAAGCCAATATTGGATAAGGGTGTTGAAATTTGGAATACCGGAAACTTTGAAGAGGTTGATAAAGTTTGGGATTCAGGCGTTGTGAGAAGTGCAAACGAATTACCTGAAGTTAAAGGAATCGATGGTATAAAAAAAGTTATAACCAGTTTTAGAACAGCTTTCCCGGATCTGAAATTGGCCATTGATGAGGAAATATATGCGGAAAATAAGATAACGATTCGCTGGACTGTGACAGGGACAAATACTGGTCCAGGTGAAATGCCGCCAACAGGAAATAAAGTTAATTTTTGGGGAATATCTGTTCTTCATTTAGCTAATGGAAAATTAACTAAGGAGTTTGTAGCATTTGATAATCGGGCATTAATGGAGCAACTTGGATACACGATGGCGCCACCCTTAAAAGAAGCAAATTAAATTAATCATATTATTGGAGAAGTTATGATTAAACAACAAAAACTGTTAAGCGTATTTGCATTAGCAATGCTTGCACTGCTCTTTATGGCAAGTTCATTAAATGCTCAAGGCGGGATGGTAAAGCATATTTATACTATTGATTATCCGATGGGCGAGAAAGCAGATTACCTGGAATGGATTAAGGAAGTTGCCAGCGCTTTACAAGCTCCCGATGAATTATTATCAATAGCCTCTTATGATAATTATTTTAATGCATCACCGCATAGATATATTGAGTTTGTTTTTGCGAACGCAACTGATGCGGTAGAATATTTTGAAAATCCGGAGATTAATAAAATTGTTGGCGAAACAGTAAATCACGGTATTAATATAGATGTTCATGTTTTAAAGGGACGTAGTGATTACAATGAGAAAGACATTCAGCGACGCTCTATAAAATATGTATTTATGCTGGATTATGGACTGAGGGGAAAGACGGACTATCTAAACTGGGTTAAATCTATTGTAGATGTTCTTCAAAAACCGGATGAGATTAGAAGAATAACTTCATACGATAATTACTATAACGCATCTCCAAACAGGTTTATAGAATTTGAATTTGATTCTATGGAGGATGCAGTAAAATATTTTGAAATTCCCGAGATAAAGGAGATTGTTGAGAAAAGTATTAATATGTCGGTAAATCATAAAATTACAGTGCTTAGACTAAGGGGTGATTATTATAAGAATTAAATAATCATAATTAATTAACTCTAAATTAATATTAACAGAAAGGATCGTATAATGAAACGATTAACGCAAATCTTTGTTATAGCAATTGTGGCAATGCTGTTTTCCAGTAATGCTCTTGCACAGGATGAAGGTCATTTTTACTCTGTAACTACCTGGAAAATGAAAGTTCCGGCAGATGGCAGTGCAGCCGAACTAAATGAACTTTTCAAGGAATGGTATGAAAAGATAACTACAAAGAATGATAAAGTCCTGAGTCAAAAAGTGCTTAGACATGTAACAGGAGCTGATATGCGCGATTGGGTTGTAATAAGTGAATATGCAAGCTGGAATGATATGGATGCTGCCAACGATATGCAGAGTAAGCTTGTTGAGGAAGCCTGGCCTAATGAGGATGACCGCAGAGCCTGGTTTGCTAAATTTAGTAAGTATGCTGTTACACATTCAGATGAAATTCTGCAGGAAAGACCGGAGCTAACTAAATAGAGACTGAATTAATTAAGAAGCTGTCTTAGAAGAAAATAGATTTGTCAGACTGAGTTTATCGAAGTCTGACAATTATTATTAAAATCAAAATTCGACGAGCTCATTGTAAAAATTTGCACAGTTTTTAAGACAGCTTCATAATATTTAATATGAACCCCACTTTTTTATTTCAACAAAATTACTGACAAACTACTCTTCTATTACCAACTAAGTGCAACCCTCCCGAAACAACACTGCCTTAAATACTGAACATCTCTTTCATTCACTACGTATTTAATCTTAATAATCTCATTAAAAATCTGGCAGGATATTTATATAACAAGATCATAGTGAGAAAGGGAAAGAATTATGTGGAGTATAAATTTTTACAAGTTTACAATTTTAATTACATCAGCTTTACTTCTAATTGGCTGCTCTTCACAATACACTATTAGCCCGCCACCAATATTTACAGCTTATCCGCTTGAGGAAGAAACCGGCCACTTCACAGAAAAAGAAGCCGACGAATGCATTTCCCCATTTGTGGAGTTTGTTGCACAGGAGGAAGATCTATTTCTATTCTATGTTGAAGTCGAGAATACTTTAGAAGATACGATAGCAGTTCATCCTGCTGAAATCTTCCTTGAAGTTGTTAAAGCAAGAGACAATCTAAACAATGATGTTGCAATGCGCTATTTTGCAATTGATCCCGAGCGTGAAATTGCAGAAGTGAACCGGATGATAAAGGAAGAGGAAACCAGGCACAGCGGTGCAACAGCAGAGAATATAATATTGGGTGTGTTTAGTGTTATTGCGGATTTTGCCAGTGATATAGAAAATAAGGAGGCAGCTGTAATTAGTGGTGTATTTAATACAGGTGTAAACCAGGCTAATGAAGAAGCTTTTCATTCGGATGTTGAGAAAGAGCTGGCAGAAATAAAATCCTTCTTGGAAAATGATGTGTTAAACAAATTTATTGTTGAGCCTGGTGAAACAGTGGGCGGACTTGTTTATCTGCCATTCAGTAAAAGAGCAGAAGTTTTTAAAGTTGTAATTCCTCTTTGTGAACGACCTCATTCATTGTTATTCAAGCAGGTTCAGATAAATTAAGGGAAGAATTCTCTATTAATCACTGTGCATCATTCGTTTCAGGAGTTTGCCCGAAATAAATCTGTAACTCCCACACATGCATTAACTTAATAATTCCACGGAAAACAAACACTCAAAATTAATTTTTTAAAACCTCTTGACTCTCCTCCAAAGGCAGCTCTTATATTTGTTATTGAAAGTTGGTCATCTTTTATAATAAACAGAGTGAGGATATTGTGAAGTTTAGTATTGGAGAATTTTCTAAGATTACATCGCTTTCTATAAAATCGCTTCGACTATATCACGAAAAAGGAATTCTTGCTCCTGCAGAAGTTGATGAGTTTACAGGATACCGTTACTATAATGAAGCCGATTATGATAAAGCAAGGACGATTAATATCCTTAAGCATTATGAATTCACTCTTGCAGAAATAAAAGAGATAATTAATGAGTTCGATGAAGAAAGCGAAATGCTTGAGCAGCTGCATGCCAAGCTTGGAGAATTCCAGAACAAGATTAAACATTACAAGGAAATCTCTCACTCAATAGAAAGTATAATTAAACATGAAAAGGAAAATAAAATGAAAACAGAGGAACAGTTCGATATTGAAGAAAAGGAGGTTGAAACTCTACTTATAGCAGGCTACAGGATGAGGGGAAAGTACGAAGAAGTAGGGGAGGGATTTAAAATACTTGGTAAAGCTATGGGCAGGCACATAAATGTAAGGCAATGAATCTTTATTACGATGGAGAGTACAAGGAAAAAGATGCAGATTTTGAACCGTGCTTCCCGGTTCGTAAGGGAAGCAACACTGATAATATCTCCGTAAGAGAATTGCCGGGCGACAAGTGTGTTTCTTTAATTCATAAGGGTCCTTATGATAACCTCACTGAATCGTATAAAAAGATTTATGCGTACACTAATGAGAAAGGTTATAAATTAAAACTGCCGACACGAGAAGTTTATTTGAAAGGTCCTGGTATGATCTTTAAAGGTAATCCGAATAACTACATTACGGAAATTCAGTTTATGCTGGAAGATTAATTATTGAGGCTGTTTCATAAGTAATAGTTGTTGTCACACTGAGCCTGATGAAGTGTGACATTCATATAATTTGTCAGTCTTCGACAATCCGCCGCGGCGGACAGAATGACAATTTTAGATTATTGAGACAGCCTCTTAATTACAAGCATTCTTTATCATGTCCAATCACCAATTCATTTAACCACCCAGGTAAAATCGGATAACTTTTAGTTTCATATAATGTTATTTTACTAGTGAAAAACCTTGTTTATTTATACGGAAAAATAAAATGGAACAAACTTATCTCGATATGTTCCTTCAGGGCGGAATTATAATAATTGCCCTGGCAATTCTTTCAATTATATCTCTTGCGATAATTATTGAACGTCTGGTTAATATTTACAGAACCAATGCGCGGCGCGATAACTTGTTTACTGAATTGAAAAGTGTAGCTAATTCGAAAGATGAAAAGGAAAAAGAAAAAATATTAAGCAGAATAAAATTATCTATTGGAAAGTACATTGCCAGGCTTAAACCGGGAGTGTCTAATCCAAATTCAAACAAAGAAACTATTGAAGAAATAGTTACAGAAGTAGATGCAAATCTTAAAAGGCGCACACACGTCTTGGTTTTTATTGTTCAATTAGCGCCATTGCTCGGAATACTTGGTACTGTGCTTGGTTTAGCGGAAGCATTTTTATCAATTGGTAATCTTGGGGGCTCTGAAAAATTTCAATTCCTTTCACAGGGAATTGGAAAAGCATTAAGTACAACAATTGCAGGGCTGGTAATTGCTGCCTATACAATGATTGGACACTATCTTATCAAGTATAAAAATAGCAAAAGCCTTACTACCCTCACAAAACAAATAGAAGATTATGTAGAATCAATTTTGGTGAAGGATGAAAACTGAAGCACTTGAAGAAAAGGAAGGTTATTCCTTTAATTTTATGCCGCTGCTGGATGCAATCTTTCTTTTAACTATCTTCTTTATTCTTACGATAACAATAAAAGAAGAAGAGACGTTGCTACCGATGAACCTTCCTGTATCAGATCAACCAGAGTTAACACAGCTTGAGAACGCACTTATTGTTGAAGTACATCAGAGCGGGAATTTTTATATCAGAAATCAACTTGTGCCAGAGAGAGAGTTGGAGAAACTGATAAGCGATATCTTTGCCCGGGGCGGGAAGGAAGTTATTCTTATCAGATCGGATAAGGGAGCAGATGTTCAAATAGTATTGCGTTTAACAGATATCGCACGCAGACTGGGAATTGAAAAAGTTTCCTTCGCGGTTAAGGAAGCGCAATGAAACAGTTTTACTTCTATTCTATTGTAATACATTTCATTTTTTTCATCTGGTTGTATACCACAGATTTCTTTGGGCTAACTGCGTCCGAACAGATTGAACCAGTAACGGAAGAAGAATTAATAGAAAAGTTGAAAGAAGAACAGATAGAACAGATAAAGGAATTGGTTGAAAAGCAAATTGAAGAAAAGGAAAAGAGAAAAAAAGAAGTCAAAGAATTGATCGAAAAGCACAAACAGGATTTAACAGAAAAACAGCTTGATAATTTTTCTGATGTAGTTAGTTCCTCTGGGCTTGATGAGGAACAGATTGATTATATTACCGAACAATATTTTGGCAATAATGGCGGGAATAACCTTGATGAATTGAAAAGGGAACTCGGTGAATATATGCAGGGAGAGGGCACGGGTGGCACAGGTACTGTGGATACAGGGGAAACTGGCCGTGGGGATGGAACTAATGATGGTGATGTGCAAATTGATATTAATTATGAAGGTTCCGGAATTGATCACAAAATGAGGAAGCATATTGTTGAAAATAAAGAGAATAAAGAATTATTAAATAGAAGGTTAGAGAGATTACAAGTTGAAGAAGCAATAAATGCTATTGATAATGTTGAATTAAATCATCCAAACCTCTCAAGAAAGCCAGCAAAATACGCCATCTTGCCCGAGCCACCAAACGAAGTCATCGATACGCTTAAAAGAACCCAGGAATCCAAGTTCCGTTCCTTAGGCATTGGGCTTGCACCAAGAATGAATAAAGAGTTTATACCTGATGGGAAACTTGAAGAGTGGGATCTTTCACAACCAATGGCTGCAATTAATGATAATGTGTATCCTGATTTCTCAATTGAAATTCATCTTGCCTGGGATATTGATGAAATATTTTTAGCAGCAAAGATTAAAGATCCGCATCCCATACGTGAAGACGCAGGTGCGTGGTGGACAACAAACTCATTGGAGGTTTGGTTCGATGCACTTAATAGAAAAAGACACAACCAATTTGACAGCGGATGTTTTCAGTTCTGGTTTGCACCGTATCCACCATATTTTGGAAAAGCACTTGGCAGGCATATGTTCTTTGCACGTTCTTTGCCCTATGCAGTTAAAAGAACAAATGATGGATACATTGTTGAAGCTGTTTTTAAGACTGATGAGGAACTTAGATATGTTGAGGGTTTACTTGGAAGAACAATCGGCTTTCATTTTTTTGTTAACACAAGTGTTAGAGCAAGAGACGGTTACGAAAAAAGATTGTTTTGGATAACCGATAAGTACTTGCCAGGTAACATTCATACTTATACCTGGCAAAATCCAAACTCCTGGGGTGATGTTATGTTTACAGGTTCTGCTGCTGATGTTTATTTAACAGATGAAAACTATAAAGAGACATATAATCATTTTGGTATAAATGAACTAAACAGGGTTGTGATCCAGGATGCTGATAGAAACCTGGATCCTGATACAAGGCAATATGTTAAAGGATATTTAAGAGGTAAATTATCAGGCGATCTTGAAGAAGTTATATTTGCAGAGATTGAAAATAACTCGTGGAAATTTGTTTCAACTATATTGAGCGAAAACTCTATTGCTCAACAATACGATGGCATATTGCAAACTCAATCCGGTGAGCCTGTTGAGATAATCTATTATGACCAATACACAGCCGATGGTGTAAGCAGGTTGGTGAGGAAGGAAGTGTTTACTTATTATCCGGTTGCCGTTGTAAAGTAACGCATACCAAAAATATAAATACACATTTCAATGATTGAGATATACTCTTTAAGAAGTAATCTACACCCCATAAACCTCCCGGGAATGAACATTTAAACTAAATTATTATTATTTTATTATAGCTATTCTATCTATCTGTTTCCAAATATTCTAAATTTATTTGTATCACTAATTTTATAGGAGGATTGCTATGTTCGTATCTGTCAAGCATGCCATTTCCAATCCACAAGAATTTTGGAAGATTGCAGAAAAAACACTTCCAAACTTGCCGGAAGGCATCAAATTTCATAGTTCATTCCCAACAGAAGACAAAGCTACTGCATTTTGTTTGTGGGAAGTTGATTCACTTGAGGGGTTTAAAAAATTTCTTGAAGATGGTGTTGGGCATGTTAGCCAAAACGACTATTATCTTATTGATGAGAAGGCTGCCATGGGACTTCCAACAAAAGTGCTTCCATAACTCGAATATCTATTTTACTACGCTTTATTAATGTAATTTAGCTCAATAAGTTTATTTGTATTCTTATTGAGCTTTTTATTATGAATATTTCCCCGGCTATTACTAACAAAGTTTGCACATCATTTAATTCTACTAAAAGAAGCAGGAGATAAATTCTAATGGAACCAAAAGTATTATTGATTGGCCGCTCAAAGCAGGTTGTTGATATTCTTAAATCCGAATTAAAAAATTATGGCAGAGACATTATTGGTACAGAAAACAACAAAGAAGCTGTTTACCAGATTTTAAGAAGCCATCAAGTCGATATAGTAGTAATTGGTGCTGGCTTGCCCGATGATGTTAGAATGGAGATAAAAGAGTTTATCATCGCGTTAAGACCAGGCTTACCTGTAAACTTAATTAAGCGCACACCTGACAGTAATCCCCAAAAGATGATCGATTATGTGAACCAGAAAGTGGCTGAGTTTAAAGAAATGCGAAAAAGTTCAATAGATACTAAGATTAAAGAAACAAAAACCAATGAGAAAGAAAGTGAGATTAAAGAATCTCAAACTGCCCCGATAGTAAAAACAGGTTCTGGTTTACATTATACAATAATTAAACACATAATTGAAAAAGGATATGCACCGGATATCGAAACATTATCAAATATAATGAATAGCGATGTAAAAGAAGTTGGAACAGCGCTGTTCGATTTACAAGATGAACACGGTGTTGTTCTTCATCCAAACCAACCAAAAATTTGGGTAATACATCCGTTCGCTTTAGCACCAACAAACTTTATTGTGAAATCTTCTAAAGGTTTATGGTGGGGAAATTGTGCATGGTGCTCATTGGGTATAGCTGCTTTATTAAAAGATGATGCAAGCATAACAACAAACTTAGGTGCACACGGTGAGCAAGTTATTATTCACATTAAAGGTGGAGAAGTTCAAGAAAAGGATTTATATATCCACTTTCCTATACCAATGAAGTATGCATGGGATAATGTAATTTACACTTGCAGTAATATGCTTGTCTTTAAAGATGAAAATCAGATTGACCTCTGGACAAAAAGACACAACATCCCTAAAGGAGATATTCAGACGATAGATAAAATCTGGAAGTTTTCTAAAAAGTGGTATGGCAATCATTTAGATCCCAATTGGAAAAAGTGGACAAAAAAAGAAGCGAGGGAAATATTTTTAGAATTTAACCTAACACACGAAGTTTGGGATTTAGAAAATTCAGATTCAAGGTTTTGACAGTACTGTCATCTTTATATAATCGATATTCCAAATATAAATGATATTAGAAGATTTAGGATATAACGCAACGTTTGAAAGTTATAGAAACCATGAAAAGCTGTATTCCTTTGATGTGGGAAGAGTGATTGCAGAGCATAAAGAAAGATATATTGTTAGCAATTCAGTAAATGAATTCGATGCTGAAGTTATAGGAAAAATATTATTCGCTGCAAAAAGCCGGTTCGACTTTCCTGCCGTTGGAGATTGGGTGGCTTTTACTATACATGATGAAAACAAAGCGCTGATTCATTCCATCTTCCCCAGAAAAACATTTATTTCGAGAGAAGAGGTTGGGAAGTTTGGTGAGAAACAAATAATAGCAGCCAATATTGATTGCGCGATTATCGTTCAGGCAGTTGATAGAGATTTTAATATTAACAGGTTAGAACGATACTTAAGTATTTCTTACTCCGCTAATGTGGAACCGGTTATTGTGTTGAGTAAAATTGATTTAATAGATGAATTAAAGCTGGAAGAACTCATTAACAGAATAAAGAAACGAATTCAGAACGTACCAATTATTATCATCAGTAATGAAACAAAAGCCGGTTACGAAAATCTTCATAATTATTTAGAAAAAGGAAAGACCTTTTGCTTGCTTGGTTCATCCGGAGTAGGTAAATCAACTCTGATAAATAATTTGTTGGGTAAAACCAAAATGAAAACAGACACAATAAGTTTAAGCACAAAAAAAGGGAAGCATGTTACAAGCCACAGGGAATTGATTGTTTTAGAAAATGGTGGAATATTAATTGATAATCCCGGGATGCGTGAAGTTGGAGTTGCTGACACAACAAATGGACTGGAAAATGTCTTTTATGATATAGATCAATTAGCATCTCAATGTAAATTTACAGATTGCACCCATACACACGAAAAAGGTTGTGCTGTTTTAATAGCGGTTGAAAATAGTGAAGTAGAAAAATCATCATATGAGAACTACTTGAAAATGAAGAGAGAAAAAAATCGGTTTCAATTAAGCGTTGCTGAGAAAAGAAAGAAAGACAAAGAATTTGGAAAGATGATTAAAGAAGTTAAGAAATTGAAAAAAGATGGCAAGTTTTAATCAAGGCCATAATGCAAGGTAAATATTCAATCCGATATGTATAATTAAGAGTAAAGCTTAAAAATAGCACCCTTAATAATATTAATAGTGAGTTTTACTCTATTCTTTTTACTTAATAAATTCTTCCTGAAGAATAAGTATACATTTTCATTAGTTGGAAGAGTTGCATTAGCAATAATGTTAGTTTTTACAGGAGTAGCTCATTTTATTAATACCGATTTATTGATTGCTATGTTACCAAATATCATCCCGTTGGAAAAGAAATAGTATTGTTCACCGGGTTTGCTTGAGATTGCCGCCTTAGTTGGTTTGATTTGGGACAAGACATCAAAGCTTACAAGTATACTTTTAATTTTATTTTTTGTTGTAATACTTCCGGCCAATGTAAATGGTAGTATTGATCAAGTGCCTTTAGGTGGAATGAAATAGGGCGTTGATTATTTGTACTTCAGAATACTACTTCAAATATCGTTTATTGTGTGGGCATATTATTTTGGTATAAGAATGAACGCTATTACACAATAAGTAAATCCATTTAACCATTTTACAACACCTCTGACAATTAGCAGTACTTCAGATTTAAGCAGGGAGCGTTTAGTTCATGCTTCTAATGTGATTAATGGAATTTGAATTGAAAACTTGTTTCAGAGAAGTCTGCTAAATGAAGTAATTGGTTGGGATAGTATCGGTATACTTCTAAATCATTCTAGAACCAGTTTACCTATTGCTCCGTATCAGCAGATGTTCTTTCAATTTTGAACACACTGTGTTCGCCTTGTGGAAAATATATCCGCGAAGTTGTGACATAAATATCGCCGGTTTGTGTGATAGAGAAACTATCCGGCCATTTTAATCTATCATCAGTAACTACAAGCGAAAGATCAGTTCCAGGAAACATTCTGTAAATCGAGTTATCCTCGATCGACGTAAAGTATAGATAACCATTCGGATCAAACTCTATTGCGTCACAGGGTATTGTTTCAGCAACAAATACAACTTCATATTCTAATTCGTTGTCAGATAAAGATTCATCGCGAAGTGCAGAGGTACTAATTTTATACAGAGCTCTCCCCGTTAATGCCTTATAATAAAGTTCTGTTCCATCATTAGTAAGAGCAAGCCCATCAGAGTGAACAACAAAGTTAATGGTCTGTCCATTTATCGTTAGAGGAATATCTTCTGCTTTGGTCGAATGATGATCTGTTAGCAGTCTTCTACTATTGCCAGTGTTTAGGTCAATCACTATTATTGCTCCCATTCCTGAACAGGTGATGTATGCATAATTGAGTTCAGTATCTACCCTGATATCATTTAGATAACTACTAAGTGGTGCAACATCATCATTAAAATAAAGGACCTTTATGATTGAATCAGTTTGCAAATCTACTTTTAATAATTTTGCACTGCCATTAACTACGCTACCTCGTATGCTGGCAGGATCTAAAATCCACAAATAATTATTTTTATCCACATACACACTCTGAACACAAACAAAATGGTCTTCAGGTGTTGTAGAAGCGCTCCACGTATTCCATTCGTTATTTGGGTAAGGGATCAACTCGTTATTTACAACTTCAGCGACTGATAAAGGAATAGTTCCCCACCTTGGAAAGTTAACAAACATTCTGCCTTCCTCAGAAACAGCAACTCCAGTCCACCTATGCTCTGAGGAAGCTACCCCTTCCAAATAAAAAGAATTTTCCTGACAAAAGTTTTTGTCCTCAGCAAAAAACAGAGATAGTAATAAAGTGAAAAATAGAAATTGTAATCTGGAGTATTTCATAATCTTAACCGTAAAGATAAAAACTGATTAATAAATTAATATAAAAAAGTCACGGCATTGCCGTGACCAAGGAGTCTAATCGAACTATAACTCATAGGTGTCTCAATAGTTCAGAGGCTTTAGAAAGCATTAATAGTCTTATCATTTTTCAGATATTGATAATAAATATGTGTTGCCTTTCTTCTTGCTTTTGCGCTATCGTCGTTTTTTACTAAATCGCCTACTGCAATCAGTGCCTTCTCGCTTCCCAACTCGTATAATACTAAAGCGATAAGTATTCTATTGCAGGACAATTTTTCATTCTTAAGTTGCTCAAGTAAAATGTCTTCAGCTTCTGCAATGCGGTATTTTCCAGCAAGATATATTGCGTGTCTTTTTACCCCACAGTTTTCAGAATTAAGTGATGCCTCCAGATTTTCTAGAGCATATTTATTTGGAGTAAGTTCTTTTATTGATACGTTTTGAGCTAATGTTTCGTTACAAATAATTGATGATAGAAAAAGAAATACAAGCAGTACAAATTTTCGTTTTTCTTTTTTTGTAAATAACATCTTCGTACTCCTTTCTTTTATTCTATTGATATCGGTTATAATTCCTCAAAGGTATAATGGTCAGACACATATTTAGCATAGATCCTCTTGAATACCTTGCGGGCCAGTTCACTTTCATCATTTTCTGCTAACCATTTTAACCTGTACATACCAATATCCGACTTAATTTTGTAAAGTGATAAGCCGGCAATTATTCTTCCTTCTACGGTCTTGCCATTAGTTGCAAGCCTGAGTAGCGGAATCATTGCCTCACTGGATTTTATCTCTCCAAGGAGATATGCACAACTTGTTTGAAGACCCGAATTTATTGAGTTTATCCCAACTAATAGGTTAGCCTCGAATTTATCAAACAGGTCGTCACTCAAATTGCTATAAATATTAGCACTTGCATTTTCCAATTTCGCTGGTGAATTTGGGTCAACTGCAAATGCATTTGATGCAACCAGAATAGCAATCAATAAAGTCAGAACGATATTAAATTTGTTCGAGCGTCTCATTTTTTATCCTCCTACAGATAATGTTGTTTATGTTTATTTATTATTGCTGTAATCACTGAACACTTAATT
Organism: Ignavibacterium sp.; assembly: GCA_020354005.1. GTDB lineage: Bacteria > Bacteroidota > Ignavibacteria > Ignavibacteriales > Ignavibacteriaceae > BMS3ABIN03. The sequence continues at coordinate 2,662,506 of CP070637.1, read as the reverse complement.
ATTCGATTTATGATTATTATTGTTTAGCAGTTCGTCTATTAATTTTTCTAAGTTTCTTTTTGAAAGGGTGCCATTTATTAGTTTATATATCTTTCCGTCTTTTACCAGCATAATAGAAGGTACATTCTCTATCCCGCAATCCATCAGGAAACTTTTATTACTTTCATAATCAATTCGCTCGATCATAACCCTATTACCAAAATCTTGTTCAATTTTCTGTATTATTGGAGCAATTATATGTGAGCCTCCACACCAATCAGCTTTAACTTCAATTAACATTGGTTTGCTGCTGTTTAATAAATCTTTGAAAGTGCTTGTCTCAGAATTTTTTTTCTTCATTTTATTCATTGTTCTCTTTTTCTTTCCTAGTTTGATCATTCATTACTGAAGAGAAGAATACAATTCAATTGCCAAAGGCAAATGGGGCGGCCAAAAATCCGATAAGTTGTTTATTTAGAAAAGCTTAGGGTGATAAGAAAATGTTTATGTCAGGGGATTTTTAGAAGTTGTTTTGCCAATATTTTGCCATCTGCCAATATATTGGCACCATTATCTTTTCTTTTCGATATTTAATTTCTTCATTCTGGCTTCTAAAGTAGTTCGCTTAATGTCCAATAGTTTTGCAGCACCTTTTTCGCCACTGACTTGCCAATTGGTTGATTCTAATGCTTTAAGAATATGCTGTCTTTCATTTTCATCGAGGGTGGAAATTTCAGATTTTGTTGATTTTGAAGTTTGCTTTGGAAGGTCTTCGCTTAAAACCAATTTCGTATCCGGACTTGTAATCACGGCTCTTTCAATAATGTTTTCCAACTCTCGCACATTTCCAGGCCAGCGGTAATCCTGAAATGCCTCAATTATATTTTGAGATACCGACTCGATTTGCTTCCCTATTTTCTTTCCAAACTTATTTATGAAATAATTAACAAGTATCGGGATATCTTCCTTTCGTTTGCGTAATGGCGGTATTGTTATAGGAAATACGTTTAGTCTGTAATATAAGTCTTCACGAAATTTTCCCTGTCTTATTTCATATGTAAGATCTCTGTTAGTAGCAGCAATTACTCTTACATCAACTTTAATTGTTTTGGAATTTCCAATTCGCTCAATCTCATTCTCTTGAAGAGCTCTTAATATTTTGGGTTGTAAGTCTAAAGGAAGGTCACCAATTTCATCTAGGAAAATTGTTCCACCATCAGCCAGTTCAAACCTTCCATTTTTTCTTGAAGTTGCACCTGTAAAGGCTCCTTTTTCATGGCCAAACAACTCACTCTCAATTAAGTTCGCAGGCAAGGCAGAGCAATTAACTTTTACCAGTGGTCTATCAGCGCGGTCACTAATGTTGTGAACAGCGCGAGCCAGTAGTTCCTTTCCGGTTCCAGATTCTCCAAGGATTAATACTGTTGCATCTGTTGAAGCTACTTGCTCAACTTTATGCAATACTTTTTTTAATTCTTCACTTTGTGTTATAATATTTTCGAAATTATGTTGAAGTTTTATCTCATCTTGTAAGTAAACGTTTTCTGCTTGCAGTCTATTCTTCAAAAGTTCAACTTCAGATAGTGCACTTTGCAGCTCATTGGAATGTTTTGTTTTTTCTTCCAATCGTTCAGTCAATATCTTCCTTTTTTCTTCTAATCGTCTAACCCTTCTTTTATATAACCAAAATGCAATAAGTAAAACTGCAATTATACTAATAGCTCTAAACCACCAGGTCATCCAGAACGGCGGATGGATTATCAAATTAATTGAGGCAGCCTCTTCATTCCAAACACCATCACTGTTTGAACCTTTTACTTTAAATGTGTAATGCCCCGGAGGTAATGTAGTATAAGAAGCAAATCTCTTTTCTGAATTAGTATATATCCAGTCTTCATCCAGACCATCCATCTTATATGCATATGCATTCTTCTCTGGAGCAGTATAGTCAAGCGCTGCAAACTCAAAGGAGAATACATAATCTTCATAGGTAAGCTCTATTTCATCAATTTCTGAAAGTGGCTTATTGAATTGAACTGGCTCATTAAATTTTTGGAATGATGTGATAACTACGGGAGGAATGTATGTGTTGTCAATTATTCTATTGGGGTAAAAAGCATTAAATCCATTTATACCACCGAAGAACATTTCACCACTTTTACTTGTAAAGTATGATCCACCATTAAACTCATTATTTTGTAGTCCATCTTTAATATTAAAGTTTTTAAATTCTTTAGTTAACGGATTAAACCGTGAAAGCCCATTATTTGTACTAATCCACAAATTCCCATTTTCATCTTCTAAGATACCGTAGATTGCATTACTCGGTAGTCCGTTTTTCATTGAGTAGTTACTAAATGTTTCCGTTTCCGGGTTGAATCTATTTAGACCGCCTCCCCATGTTCCAAGCCATATTATCCCCGAAGGGTCTTCATGAATAGTGAATATGTAGTCATTATTTATAGATGTTGAATCATCGGGATCATTTCTATAATATTTAAAGGTGCCATCATCCCCATTGAATTTATTTAATCCACCACCTTCTGTCCCGATCCATAAGTTGCCAGCCTTATCTTCATATATTACTCTAACGAAATTATTACTTATGCTCTCTCTATTATCAGGATCGTGTCTGAAATGTGTAAATGTTTCGGTTTCCCTATCGAATCTATCTAAACCTCTGCCATAAGTTCCTATCCATATTGTGCCGTATTCATCTTCGTAAATACCTCTAATTTCATCGTGACCCAGACTGTATGGATCATCAGGATCGTTTTTATAACTTTTAAAAATATTTGTGTGTGGATTAAATAGATTTATACCACCACCGTGCGTTCCTATCCACAACATACCTTTACTATCGCCATATATCATCCGAACGATATCATTACTTATACTGTTTGGATTAATTTCGCTGTGTTCAAAATGTTCATAGCGATAAGCTTTTCGGTCTAGTTTATCCAGTCCCCCACCGTGGGTTCCAATCCAGAGTATCTTATTGCTGTCTTCATAAATTGACCAGATAATTGGGTGGCTAAGACTATTGGTATCATTTGGGTTGTGGTTATAGTGAAGAAACTGGTTTGTTCCTCTCGAGACTTTATCAATCCCACCACCGTATGTTCCAATCCACATTATACCTGATCTGTCTTTATATAATGCCCTGATTTCATTATAGCTAAGTGTTCGTGCATCTAATGGATCGTGGATGTACTTGGAAAAAGTTCTGGTTTCCGTATCAAATAGATTAATACCGCCACCATTTGTTCCCACCCACAATATTCCCCGCTCACCTTCCAATAGATCGTAAACTTCATTATTGCTAATGCTCGATTGCTCATTCGGGTTGTTTAAATAAGAAACAAATTCAATATTACCGTCAGATTCAGTTGTTGTTATCATATTTAATCCGAAATCTGTTCCTACCCATATTCTTCCTGCACTGTCTTGATAGATGGTTCTGATTACATCATTACTTATACTTTTGGGATTTGATGGATTGGATTTATAATTATTGAATTCGACATTGTGGTCATTCGCTTTTGAAATTTTCATACTGTTCAATCCACCATCTGTACCTATCCAAAACGTTCCATGATTATCTTGAATTATGGTCCTTACAATATTGTTGGAAAGGCTATTGGGATTATTTGCATTAGCTAAAAATCTTACTATTGAATATGTCCCTTTAGTGCTATCATTAATAAAAATTTTATTCAAACCGAAATCTGTTCCCACCCAAATCGACCCATCATTTGCTTCAATTATTTCGTTAATATTATCATGACTGATACTTTCTTCATTGTGCGGATTATGTAAAAATCTTTTAAATTGGTTTTGATTAGGATTGTATTTGTTCAACCCGGCATTGAAAGTTCCTATCCAAATAATACCGGCCCGATCCTCACATAATACATTTATATCATTATAACTTAAGCTATTAGTATCCTGAGGATCATTTCTTAGTACACTAAACCTATAGCCATCATAAATGTTTAATCCATCTTCGGTTCCAAAGTACATTAAGCCTTTTTTATCCTGCAATATGCTCTTTACAATACTCTGAGATAAACCATCTTCAAGAAAAATTTGTTCAAAGTTTAAATCTGTGCTTTGAGTGAAAATCTTTTCAGGAGAAATTAAAATGAAGAGTAAAAATAATATGAAAAAAGCAGGAAATCGGTTGCGTTTATATCGTCTATCAGAATAATTTTTTCTATAAGTGCAATTGTGCATTGCTATCATGAACATAGTTATTAGCTAATAAACACTTATACTAAGCTAACCATAGTCGCTTGGAAACTCAAGAAAAATGTAAGTTGCTCAACGGTAATTACAAGGACAGTATTATCGAAATGAATTTTTAAATGAGAATTATAAGGGCGAAGCTATACTCCGCCCCATAGGAAGCTTAAAAGAAAAGTTGATTTTATTTTTTTATTTCTCCACCGTGGTCACCAACAATCATCCACTTGCCACCTTTTTTCATAAGTATATCTGTCCAGCGACCTTTCTCCTGTCTTGGTGTTCCGTCTGCCCTTTCAACAACCTGTGTGTAATAGTAATGAACGAATGCAAAATTACCGTTAACCCAGATTCTGGCCGGAGTTAAGTTATTGAACTGAGGCTTTCCTTTTTTAGACCAATAAGTAAATGATTTGACAACATCGTCTCTTGTTCCCGGTGCCTCAGTATCGTAAGACCAGCCAAGATATGAATCGTCGAAGTACTCCAGGAACGCCAGTCGATCACTTTCATCAATTTCCCAGTACTTCTGTACACCTGCCCATACTTCTTTTTGCTCAGCGGTCCATTCCTGAGCAGAAGAAAGTCCGGTTAAAAGCAAGAAAAGAAACAGAACAAACAAAAGATATTTCATTTTGTCCTCCTAAAATTAATAATGGTTAATAAATAAAGATGTGGTTTAAGTATGCTTTAATATTATAAAAGATATGCTAATCAACAAGTAGAATGTGAAATTATTTTTACTTTGCTAGTGATTCTTTACCCAATGTTCTCCTGCTTTTTTATCTCAGCAAGAATTCTCTGGAGAACCATCCTCTTAGATTTAAGATTCTCGCGGAAATCCAATCTGTCTGTATCACTAATCTCTGCTGAAAGCTCGGAAATGTTGCTTTCCAGTACATCAGCAAGAATTTTTGCATCTTCACTATTAATTATTAATTCTGTTGTATTCATAGCAACCTCCTTATTTAGTTAAGATGATTATCAAATAATAACAGATTAACACCTTAATAAATATATAATTCCAACTAGTTTGCCTTTTATAATACACAAAGATAAAGCATTCTGGCAAAAATCTTTTAAAATGTTTTTGTTATTTCAGTCAAATGAGAGGAATTTATTCTTAACGAAAGATATGAATAACTAGATTGAAAAATCTAGCCACCCATGTTAGAGAGACCTTCTCCGGGGAGCCTGTAAATATTTGGTTTGGAGTGTCTGGCTAATAGTTCTTCAGTTAAATCTAAATATGCCAGGGAACCTTTGGATTTTACTTTAAATAACATCGAAGGTCGTCCGTAAAATTCAGCTTCGGATACAGATATGCTTTTGGGAATGACTGTTTTGAGCATGTATTCCTTGAAGTGTTTACTTAATGCTTTTACAGTTAGTTCCCACGCCCTGGTATTTGCTTCGTACATGTTCAGCAAAATACCTTCTATCTTTAAATCGCTGTTTATATTTGCTTTAACCCATTCAATCTGTGTAAACATCTTCTTCAAAGCCGAAACTGAAAACTTTCCTGCACGAACCGGAATTATTACTGAGTCTGCTGCTGCAAGTGCAATGGTTGTTAAACCTCTCATGTATGGCGGACAGTCTATAATTATATATTCATACTCCGTGAGTGTCTCCTGCTCAAGCACATTTGAAAACAGGTAAATGTTTCTGCTTAGTTTGTGTATTCGCTCCTCTAAATCAAAAGAGTTTACAATACAGGGAATAAAATCTAAATTGGGCAGTTCGGTTTTATGGATTACTCCATCTATAAATTTTACGAAACTAAAAACCTGAAATATATCACCGTGAATTGTGTCCTCGTTAAAACCGAGGGAAAGTGAACAAGCACCGGCGGGATCAAAATCAATAAGAAGAGTTTTCTTTTCGGCAACAGCAAAGCCTGCAGCAAGGTTCACAGCAGTTGTTGTCTTGCCAACGCCCCCTTTTGGAACGCTTATAGCTATTTTTTTGGCCACCTCACACCTACAATTTTAACCCCTACATTCAAAATTATCAATTGGGATAAAAAACATATAAAATTTATTTGTTAAACACAATCATTTCCATAAAATATTAACTAATTGAAATTATGTGGTTTATTTACTGAATTCTATAATTTTCAGCTAAAATAGATGATTTTTTCAAGATTAAGTTATTTTTTCTAGAATATAGAATTCGTGATTGCCAATAACTCATACTGTAATTTATTGTATAATTTTTATTGATGTGTGAAATTGACCACATCGTTAAATAGTCTCTAAGCTTTTAATGAAAAACAAAAGTTATGTTTCCAAAAGGTCCAATTTCCTCAAATGAACAGATAATAATAATTTCATTATCTTACAATTTAAACGAATTCATTTTTGCAGGAGGATAATTGAAGCAGACCAAAATTCTTTCATTTCTTTTACTTGGACTTCTTGCCGGATGCGCAGCACTTTCTCTTCAGCCCGCAAATTTCGCCTGGCCTATCGAGTCAGTATTACCCGTTGATGAAACCGGAATGGTGAGTGATGACAGATACTCATTCTCTTTTGATACTAAAAGTTTATTCTTTGAAGAGTTTAATGATTCATCAGCGTACAAAGCAAAAGAAATTAGAATTCTGCGTGATGTTAACGGCTTTTACTTTATAACTGCAAACAAATTTAAGAATGTTTATGTATTTAAGATGAATCATGGAGCAATGGTGCTGGACAATAAAATTTTTATATCTGAGTTTGGTGTTGAGAATCCGGCGCTCAACCAGCGAGAGCCTTATGTTGAGCTTATAGATGGTGATAAAAGTCTATACATCACAAACACCGGAATAGACAGGAATAAAAAATGAAGTTAGCGAATTCAATTTTCATAACAATAGTTGTTATACTCCTTTGTTCATTAGCATTTAAAGTATTTGCCCAATCAGATTATGAAATTGTTCAATCATTCAAACAGCAATATAAAGAGCTGGAGGAATCAATTAATACAGCTAGCAACCTGGAAGAATTAAATTCAATAGTAGCAAAGATTGATAATTTCAGAAAAGAATATGCGAATAAAAAAGATTTATTAGACAAAAGCCTTTATCCGGATAATTTTGATAAGGTGTTTGACAAACTTGATATGGATTTTGTTATACGGAACCAGGATTTTACAACGATTGATGTTCTTCAAACGGAGAACATTGAGTTAAAAGAACAGATAGCCATTCTGAACCAAAGGAATACCGAGTTGATAAATAAAATTCAGGAGTATGAATATGTAAATAAGAAGAATGCTAGGAAGATTGCTGAACTTGAAAGATTGGTTGCCAGTTTAAGAACATCTTTAAAGAGAAGAGATGAATTAATTTTAAGTATAGTTGATAGTCTTATGCCCCAATTAACGCCAGAGAGGACCGTGCTTACCCCCGAGGAACAAAACCAGGTTTATATTGAAGCTGAAAAGGGTAACGTACTTGCAAACATCAAAAAATCTTTGATGGATAATATTAAATTTATTGAAGTAACTACTCTCGAACCGGACGATTTATCAGAGATAAAAAAGCAGCAAAAAGACTTTTCAAATTTTTGGCAATATGAGGGTGTAAAACTTGTTGATGTCTATACAGCAAAGAAACAGAAGGCAAATGAAATAAAACAAATAGATTCGCTATTTACATTATGGTACTTGACGGTGGATTACGAAGCATGGATTAATATCAAAGCAGAGTTTGCCTTTAATGAAATTTATCTGCTTGAATTTACAAATGGAGATGAATTTACAAATGTGCTTACATCTTTTATAGATGAAGAAATAAAGAACATTGGTGTTAAAAGTCTTGATGAATCAGAAAAAACATATTCGATTTTTGTTGACAGCACATGGTTTAAAGTAATCAATCACAAGTGGATTCCGTATTTAATTGAAAATGAAATGCTTTCGATTGAAAGTAAGGAAAGAATTGAATTAAAGATTTCAGATTGGAAAGGAAGACTAACACCATCTTCATTTGATTGGATTTATGTTTTAGTTGCACTATTAGCTGTTGCAGGTGTTGCGATAATGTACAGAAAGAGAAGCTCAAAGACTCAAGCAAGTTAAAGGTTGTTACGGCTTATATTAACAGCAATAACTATGACTATCCTTTTTTACTTTTCAAATTAAGCATCATTGCGGCTGTAATCATCCCTAAAATAAAAGTTCCGGTCCAGACAACTGTTGCACCAAATTCCTCGAGCACAATAGTTCCCAATAAAGGCCCAATCATAAATGAAAAACTAAATGTCATCTGAAAATAACCCATATATTCACCACGCATATTCTCCGGGGAATGTTCAGCAACGTAATTTCCTGCTGAAGGAAAGAATATCATTTCACCAAACGTCCACAAAACAATAGAAAAAATCAGTATGTAACTGTTAAAACCAAAAATGGTTAATCCAAATCCAATCCCAGTAAGTATTGCTCCCAGCATCAACGCTTTCCAGTCGGGCCACATTCTCATTGCGTCATTCAGCGGGACCTCGATAAGAATTATCATCACTGTATTTATAGCCATCAAAAATCCAAACGTTGATTTTGAAAACATCAACTGCTCAACTATGAATATTGGTAGAGAGCCTATGTGCTGGAAGAAAACAATCTGGACTGGAATAATTGCAATTAAGTAATAAAGAAATTTTCTATTACTTAAAATTGAAAATTTCTTTTTGGGTAGTTCATCTTCTATGTTGGTTTGGGGTTCAGTCTCGACTGATGTCCGATCTTTAATCCCACAAAAGATAAGATACACACCTGCTGCTATAGATGTTAGTCCATCAACATAGAAGAGTAAAGAAAAATTAATTGTACTGAGAATTCCACCAAATACTGGCCCGACACTCATCCCAAGATTAATTGCAAGACGGTTAAGTGCAAAAGCTGTTTTTCTTCTTTCAGCCGGTACCTCATCGGAAATGAAAGACATACTTGCAGGACGAAACGCTTCTGCGATAACAGCCCAAATCAAAGTTAAAAGAAGGAAAGCAATAAAGCTTGTAACAAAGGAATAAATAATTAAAAATAAACCGGAACCGATAAGCGAAATTCGCATCAGGATTACAGCACCCAACCGATCACTTAACTTACCGGCAAATGGTGCCGATATAAAAGCACCTATACCATAAAACGCTAATATTAATCCGGCCTTAGCTGGAGAAACCTCAAGCTCTTCAACGGCGTAAAGTGCCATAAAAGGCAGTACCATCATACCTGCTCTGTTAATTAGAGCAGTTACAGATATCAGCCAAATATTTCTGGGAATATTTCTTAATCCGCTCCAGGGATGCTTCACATCAATTTAAAACATTAAGATTATCATAAAGGAAGGATACAAAAATGATTACAAAGATTCTTTGTATATAGGACCTAAGGTATTATATAACAGAAAAGAAGAAAAACTATCTGACTGCCTTCCCTGTTTTAATCACCTTTGTAACAAAGTTTAATTTATCGTTTGTTACAACGAGCAGATATATGCCATTAGTTAAAGAAGAAAAATCAAGTGAAATTAAATTGGTCGAGGTATTAGCATTAACATTAATTCTTTGTCCTAAAATATTGAATACAGAAATGTGTTCGGTAGTTATGTTGTTTGCTGCATTAATATTCAGTACAGAGCTAACAGGGTTTGGATAAGCTTTTAGTTCAACTATATCCGAGTTCTGTTCGCTTTCTACACTTACTACTGATGTATTTCTAAAGTAATAAATGTTCCCGGCTGTGTTACCCACAAAACAATCATCTCTGCCATCATTATCTATATCTGCAAATGTTGGTGTGGCCGATTGAATTACATTTGTTAAGCCGAATGGATTTGGAACTGGTGAGTTAAAAAGTGGAAAATTCTTATCTCCGATATTTTCATAACCAAGTATATTGCCTGAAGAGTTTCCAACAAATGCATCATAATCTCCATCATTATCAATATCAGTAAATGAAATTGCAGCCCGTGATCCGGCATTAGAAAAATTAAATGGGTTTGTTACTCCACTAGCAAATTGGAAGTTGTTTACATCTCCAGTATTCAGAAAATACAATATATCCCCTGTGAGAACTCCAACAAACAGATCCATATCGCCATCATCATCAATATCAACAAATGCTGGCGAATAATAAGTACCAAGCCTCGAAATACCGGAGGGATTTACGATTTGAGCTGCAAAACTTGGTGAAGAAAGAGAGCCGATATTTCTGAAATAGTAGATATCCCCGGCAATCTCTCCTACGAATGCATCATCTTTATTATCATTATTTATGTCAGTAAAAGCAGGGGCTGAATTTAGTCCAACATCAATAATTCCGAATAAATTTGCATTTGTCCACTGACCAAAGGAAGGTATAAATGGTGATCCATTATTTCTAAAGTAAGCAGTTTGTCCGTTCTCAAGCCCATCAAAACAATCTAAATCACCGTCATTATCTATATCAACAAACACGGGGCGAACTGAACCGCCAGCATCTGCTAAACCGAAAGGATTTATTTGTGGCGGAGCAAAACTGATGTCCTGCGCATTGATATTTATGATGATTACAAGTGATATTAGTAAAGTAGATAAAAATTTCATTCTTATTTCCCGGTAAAATTAAAGCTGTTAAAAGATTGAATGATTGTAAAAATATGTAATTATCAAGAATTGTACCGTAAGGAAACAACCAACTCTACAATTTGCAGGGATTAATGGGGAAGATTTAAGATTTAGTTTAGTGCAAAATTATTTTACAGATTTACCGCCAATGTGACCAATAGCGACTAAAATTTTGATTTTCCCCTCTGAATTTAATTTTATGATTCGCAGTGCAGTAGGTCCATCTCCAGGTGCATGACCTTCTTCCATTATGTACAAGTGATTGTTGAAATATTCTACACCCATCGGATACCAATTCCCTTCAGCAAAATACAGCTCATCAACGGAACAATCATTTAATACTTTTAATACACGGCTGTTCCCATAATAAGCTACAATTAGATTTCCTTCGTTGTCTAAGTCAATCCCTGTAGCCCAGTTATATCGTCCCTCATAAGCGCCGTCTGCTGGATTGGGATTTATAAAATTATCAGTGATGACCGATAGATTTTTATTCTGATCGACTTTAAATATTATTTCCTTATCTACTATGAACAAGTTTCCTCTAAGATATTTGAGATTGGTTATTCCATTGAAATTTTTCTTTATGTAAAGCGCAGGATTACCATTAGATGTTTTTATGAAGATTCTATTTTCATACTCGAAATAAATATTTTTATTCTTATCAATCGCAATTAAAGTCCCGCTGAATTCTTTCCCGGTTATGGTTGGCGGGATAATGTAACTCTCATCACCATCCGGAGAGATTTTTATTACACTGTTCCATCCATTTCCCATATTATACTCTTCATTACAAATGTAAATGTTATCATAATCATCAATAATTAATTGATGCGACCATTTCTCTGTTGAGAAAGCTGATAAGTTTCCCCTGGTGTCAA
>CP070637.1:2643436-2650711 GCA_020354005.1 Ignavibacterium sp. | reverse complement strand
CCATCCATCACTAAAAGGAAAATTGTTTAGACTAGTATTAGTGACTATTGTTTCACAACTAAAACCCTGTATTATATCCAACATATATATCAATTCTAAATCGAATGCAAAGGGAAATCCGGATATTGAGCCATCATATTCCAATTTGAATAATGCTTTAGCACAACTCCTATCTATTATTCTATTCGCTGATACAAATTGAATATTGTACACTATTCCATGAGCAGCATTTCCTTCCTCGGGATAATTAATATCAAGCTGGTATCTTTTGTCATCAAAATAATAACTTCCGTTTTTAATTCTGTTTACAAATGGAAAAAGTTTTGCCCCTTTAAATATATTTTTCCCAGTGAATTGATATTTATTTTGATTACCATCTAGAATAGAAATTAATTCTTCTCCCTTCTTCAGAACTAAATCATTTACATTTGCACCAAATTCAGGAACTATTGATACGTATTCTCCTGTTGCATTATTTTTAATAATGGTACATAATAATCCGTTATTCTTTTCCTCTTTTACCTCAAACATATTTTATAACGTTTCCAGATAATGTATTTCGGTTTGGTTGCTTAATTTCTGAGCAGCTTCTTCCGGAGTAATATCTCTTTGTACTTCAGCAAGCATTTCGTAACCGACCATAAATTTCTTTATACCTGCAGACCTTAACAGAGGTGGATAAAAATGAGCATGCAATTGCCAACCTGAATATTCTAAACCATCATTAGGAGCAGCATGCCAACCCATTGTATACGGAAAAGAAGTATTGAAAAGATTATCATACTTGACAAGTAGTCTCTTTAATATCGAGGCAAGACTTTCTCTTTCGTCAGTGCTTAAATCCTGAAGCCGTTTAATATGAAATTTTGGAAACAACAAAGTTTCAAATGGCCAGATTGCCCAGAATGGAACCAGAACTATCCAAAAATCATTCTCTATAACCTTTCTTTTGGCTTTAATATTTTCTTCTTCCATATAATCAAGAAGAAGCTGATTTTTGTGCTTATTGAAATATGTTCCCTGATTATCTATCTCTTTTAGTGCCTCATTTGGAATAAAACTGCTTGCCCATATTTGACCATGAGGATGAGGATTTGAACAACCCATAATCTCGCCCTTATTTTCAAACACCTGCACCCATTTATATTTTGTTGCCAATTCTTCAGCTTGTTCTACCCACATATCAATCACTTTTCTGATTTCAGGCGCACTCATCTCTGCTAACGTAACACTATGGTTTGGAGAGAAACATATTACTTTGCACTCTCCCTGCGTTCCTTCGATCTTCAGTAATTCATTGCTATTATGAACATCAGTTGTAGATTCTGACAGAAGAGCACTGAAATCATTATTAAACACAAAAGTGGATTTATATTTTGGATTAATATTACCTCCCGCACGTTCATTACCCGGGCATAGGTAACATTCAGGGTCGTATTCTTTCTTTTCTTTTATTATTTGTTTATCCTTTTTGCCTTGCCACGGACGCTTAGTACGATGTGGTGATACTAGAACCCACTCACCTGAAAGTGGATTATAACGCCGGTGTGGATTACTATATACTTTTTTATCTAACAATTTCTAATGTTCTTATTAATAGAAACATGCATTCATTATTTTCACAACTAAATCATTGCACTGGATCTTCATATTCAGACTAGTTTGAAATAAGATTTTTCTCAATTAGTAAAAGCAATTTTGTTAAATACTCATCAAAATAATTTCCACCGTTTCTTCGTGATTGTGTTATAACTATCCCATTATCTAAATCAACCATTAGCACCGCAGAAGTTGCCGATCCATGGCCAACAACGTTTTTACTTAGTATCGTATTACTTTTATCACCCTGCGATTTCTCTCTCTCTGGTCGTTGGTATCGCATCCATGTAATGCCTATACCTATATCATCATTAACGATTGGATAATACTTATCCAATGGTTCCGGAAGTAATTTTTCAAAAGTCTGAGGAGAAAAAAATTCAAGATCTCCATATGAACCCTTATTAAGAAGAAGCTGACCAATTTTTGCCATATCAAATGCAGTACTATGGCATCCATATGCCAGATCTTCATCTAAAACAGTATTGTTCATATCAAGAGGATCAAAAAGATTTTCTCTCATAAGTCTGAAAACTCCTTTACCACTTACTATCTCCATTACCTTGCCGGCAAGATTATATCCATTTCCATTATATAAATAAATCTCACCCACAGGCAGTTCTGGCAACAAGTTTGCAATTACATTATCAAGCCAGGGATTGTGAACACCTCCCCAGGTACCATGACCAAGCAGACCGGAAGTATGCGTAAACAAATGGCGCATTGTTAGGGCTTTGGTTCCTTCAATCGGATAATCAGGCAAATAATTTCCAACCGGATCATCAATTGATATTAAACCTTGATAAACAAATTCTCCAAATAATAATCCAGTTAACAATTTTGTGGTTGAAGCTATTTCAGTTGGTGTATCAGTTGTAAATTTTCCGTATTCATCTTCTCCAAATGCTTCATTAATAATTATCGTACCATTCCTTGCAATCAAAATATCAAATGGCTCACCACTACTCGTAAACCATTCTTCGCATAACTTCATAATTGATTTTTTAGCACCATCTTTAAATCCAGCTTCTTGCTCGCTACCCTTTTTGAGAACAATACTAGAGGATTCACTATTATGAAGAGGTGGTTTAAACTCGGGCCATTTATTTTCCAAACCAAGCACTTTCTGTTTTAGGGCTGTATGATAATCTTGATCCCTTAAAATCGGAGTGTTTGATTTATCGTTTAATAAACTGCTGTCATTTTGTTCATCAAGAAATGAAAGTAATATCGCTGCATCTTCTTGATGCAGAGCTGATTGATATAACATTCTTCCGACAAAAGCAGAAATGACATCTTTGTTTTTCTGCCATGTAACTTTATCAATACTACTGAGTGGCATATAATCCGGATAAGATAATGGTCGTTCACTCCAACCTAACCAGTCTTCAGGAAAACAATACAGGGTTGCTGCACGCCGAATTGTAAAACCGTTTTCTATTATCCCTTCAGCATAGTAAGCGTAACGCCCCGGATTATCTGGAGTAGATACTTCATTTAAATTTTTATCAAACCATTTAATTCTAAGATCAAGATCCCCTGCAAACTTTTTTACAAGATATGGTTTATTCCATCTTAGCTCAGGAAATTTTCCGGGATAAAAAGTGATCTCGGATTCGATGCTTGGAATAACTTCCAACTTACAATTCAGAAATTCCAAAAATTCGATCTTTTCTTTTTCTTCGAGTTGTATCAGAGAATATGCAGAAGAATCAAAAACCTCAACAACAAGTGCCCACTGCCTTACATAATCTGTTACTTTCACCAATAGAGAATTGTAACCCTGCTTTAGATGAACAGCAAATCTATCTTCTCGCGGTGTTAATCCCCTTGGGGTATTGTTATAAAAAGAAAGTTCCCCATTTACCCAAACCTTAACTCCATCATCCGAACCAAGCATAAAATAAGCGTTCTGGTCTGTTTTAGAAAATATCTGTGTGTAAGCATAGACTACATTAAAATCGATATCATCATAATATTTTTCAAAATTTAATACACCATTGCTATCTACCAGTGCGTTAATCACTTTAACGCTTTTTTCTTTTCCTTCATCATCTTTATAATTAATAATCTTAAAATCACTTAATTTTGTTTCAGCTTCTCCTCCAACCGATTCTAAAAAATCAAAGGAGTATATTTCATAATAATCCATATCAGTGGCGGAAAACGGACCAGCAATCAACCAATTTTTAATTGATGTATTACTTTGAAGTGGATGGCTTTTAACCTCATTACCGGATGCAGAAAATACAACAGCTGGTAGCAGTAAAAATAGATTCAACAATAAGTATATTTTTATCGGTAGTATGACTTCCTCCTTAAGCTCACATTGTCTTGCAGAAATAATTCAACCGAAAGCAAAGATAATATGATGCTGTTCGGTTTAAATAAATGCACCTATGTGGAACAATCCACATAGGTACAGTGCTAAATAATTATTTTAATAGCATCATCTTTTTGATACTTACATAACTTCCTGCCTTCAACCGATAGAAATATATACCGCTTGCCAAATCCGATGCTTCAAAATTAATATTATAGCTTCCCGCAGCTTGCTGCTCATCAACCAATTCCATTACTTCTCTTCCCAGAACATCAAATACCTTTAATGAAACGTTACCAGGCTCTGGTAATTGGTACCTAATATTTGTACTTGGATTAAACGGATTGGGGTAATTATTGAAGAGCTCGTATGAAGTTATAGATTCATCTTCATTATTTTCTACATCCGTGAAAATAGGCATTCCTATCCAGGCAAAAGTCCAAACACCTGGCCCTTCTCCCCAGGGATTTAGTGCCTGGTTATAACCAAATTGCAATCTTCCTTCATGTCCCGCATCGATTACATCAGCGTCAGTTGCAAATATTTCAAACGGAATTGTCATACCTTCAACCGGGGTAAAGGTAGCATCGCCGGCTATATGAATCATACTATAAGGAACTTTGGCTTCTATCACGTAGTCAGATTCACCAAAAGCTTCGAAATAGTAGTTTTCAGTATTGTTAGCTATGGTACCATTTTCCAACAGCTCTAACTCATATGGTTTAAATACAAATCTATAATCAGGTTCATCTCCCCTCTGCCAGGCTGTGTGATCTGGATTTAATTCATACAAACCAAAGAAAAACTCTATTGCTTCATCTTCCCACCAAGGTTGTGTATTGGTTTCTCTATATGAAAACACATCATCAATAACATCAAATGCTACATATATATTTTCATTATCCATAGCTACATAACAAAGAGCCGAATAATCATTCTCATCATCAATTTGATCCTGAACCCTAGCTGGTTCGGGATACATTCTAAATGGTTCAATATTACTCCACTCACTTAAATCGCCATCTGCAGTAAACACCGGGGCATCAATTGAAACTATAGCTCGCTTCTTGCCTGTATTGGTTGTTGATTCAGATGTAGCTGTAAATGATTCTGATTGATTTCCAGCCGCATCTGTACAACTAACAGCATAATAATATGATACTTGTGCATCCTCCAATGGATAGAACAATCTATGCGTTGCGTTTTGATTAGGATCCTGACTTTCCTCTACGTTACGTGCTATTGGAATGACGTTATCGCCATTAAGATCAGTAATTGGTTCCATGCTTGCGTAGAGGTCATATGTTTCACCACTTTCAGATGGAATGTTCTCCCAAAAAATAGTATTTAGATAAGTGTCCGTTGTTACTATAAGATTGCCGGGAGCAGGCGGAGGAGTAAAATCTATAAATGGATTTCCAATCCAGATATCATCAAATAATATTCTTTCGGGAATAGGTGCACTTGACGGACCAATACTAAAATAATAAATATCATTCAAATCTATATACGCATCCTGAGTAAAATCAGCTAATGGAAATTCTAATATCTTCCATTCCCCATCCCACACAACATTATCAATTATTTTAACTGCAACACCATAGGCTTGATCCCAAAATACCAATGCCAGGTCATTTATACCTGCTGGTGCTTTAACTTTTATTTTAAAAGTATCAGTTGAGAATGCATAATTAAATTGTTGTGGAGCAAAACTAAAACCTAAGCCTGCATCCCAATAACTGGAGCCTGTACAGTTTTCCCAAACAATTGCGTTGGTACCTGGTGTATAACCTTCTCCCTCAGAGATAACTAAGCTATTATTTTGAAATCCCCATACTTCAGAATTTATTTGAGGTACAACAGTTTTTCCATTAAAAACTGTCATCGTGCCATGAATATCAGGATTACCAATCCAAATATCATCAATAAAAAGTTCATCCGAGATCAAACCAAAATTATCTGTTTCAAGACTTACTGCTACAATATCAGATTTATCTATTTCATACGTAAATACCTGGAAATCTTTTAAGGCTACACTAAATTGGTGCCAGTTGCCATCTTGAAGTACCGAATAATTCGGTAGATCGTAGAAGACCGAATTATCCCAATAATTAGTATTGGTTGGATCATACAACCAAACTGTCAACGTATCAGCAGGGTCTACACCCCCTGGAGCTTTGATCTTGAAATACACAGAATCAGTTTCCCAAATTGAAGTGAGATCAAAACCAATATCGGACTCAAAATACATCCACTGCCATTCATAACCCCCAGTTGCCGTAGCCCATCTCATCGCTGCAGTGCCAGGTGTATAACCGGCATTATCTACCTGAATTGGATCTTCTGAAAATCCCCCGGTCCACATAGTAATGCCTTCAGGAGTTTCTCTTCCATTATAAAACACCTGCGCGGTAGTTTGTTGATAAGCGGATAGTATTACAACCATCCCAATCAAAACAACAGGTAAAAGATTTTTCATCTCTGCTCCTTTTGATTTTATTGATATGAATTTTAATTAATTACTATAATTTGAATACTTAAATAAAAACCTTTATATCAATTTTGCGAATACATTTATATCATTTTAAGTAAATCATCTTTATTGAATCTGTATAATTATCACTGCTTAACCGGGCAACATAAAATCCGCTGCTTAATTCAGTCGGATTAAATTTTATACTATGATTACCTTCAAATTTAACATCATTAACAAGAGTTTTAACTTCCCTACCCAAACTGTCATAAACTACTAAAGATACTTTAGATGTTTTAGGAAGATAGTAACTAATAACTGTTTCAGGATTGAACGGATTAGGATAATTATTAAAAAGCTTCGGAGAAACAGGATATGTTTCGTTTAGCCCAACACTATTCACTATATCAGGATCGCCAACCAACGTGACAACTGATTTTGCAGGAATCGTAATTCCATCAAGATAATTGAAAGTTATATCCTCTCTTAAATCGTCTCCCATATTATCTGATGTGATATATGAGGTGAACGTAAAAATGCTGTCAACACCGTTAATTGAAAAAGAGAAATCTTTTTCTTCATCAGCAACATTTATAATTACAACAATTAGTTTATCATTTGTTTCATCCTTATAAGCTGATGCCATTACACTATATTTATCAGCAGCGCCAAGGCATTTAATTCTTTTTGCTCCTGGACGGATGAACCTGCTGTAATTACCCAAGGTCCAGAGAATTTTGGATTCAATAATAGATTGATTACCGGTTTGCATATAATCTGTGTAGATAAGTCCATCCTTATAATCTTCGGGTGACATTGCAGTCCACCACTGCCAGGCGCTTGCATTTAAAATTGTTAAATCAAAATGTATTACACGAGC
>CP070637.1:2633461-2643336 GCA_020354005.1 Ignavibacterium sp. | reverse complement strand
CGGAAAATTATTTTTGATTTTCTGAAGATTAGAACCAGATAGTTTGAAAGCGATGATTTCATTTCTGTTAACGAAAGCACAATTATCTGGACTATTCACATTTATTTGTTCAGAGAAATTTTCATCAACTTTGACTCTTCCATTAATGAACAAACAAGAATCGTCTTTTATAAAATTCACATCAAAATCAGGATTCTGGAGTTTTACGGTATCCTCCAAATATTTCCGGCAATGAAATGTAGTTTTTTCAGCCAGAAACTCCCTGGCTATCTTTTGCCTCAATGAATATATTCCACAAACCAGATCATAAACCGGTCTTGAGTAGGTAAGTGGATAGAAATTTATATGTTGTTCATCTTCAAAAATGCAGATTTGCATTGATATATCCTGAAAAATTTTTCCGTATAAATTTAACGTTTTTTATTCTAAGAATCTTTGAACTGAATCTCCCCCATCAATTCGCAAATAAAAGAATCAAAAAATCTTTAAAAGAAAAAAAGCCAGATAAACTGGCTTTAAATACACCCTTTATAAATATAATTATTTTTCAGAAGCTTTTTTCTTTGAGTATTTTTTCTTAAACTTTTCGACTCTTCCAGCTGTATCAACAAGTTTCTGTTTACCTGTAAAGAACGGATGTGAACCGCTTGAAATTTCCAGTTTAACTAACGGATATTCATTACCATCAGTCCATTTAATTTTTTCTTTTGTCTTTATAGTTGATCTTGTCAGGATCGAAAAATCACAAGATGGATCTTGAAAAACCACAGGTCTGTATTCCGGATGAATACCTTTTTTCATAATATAATTCCTAAGATGATATAAAGTTTTAGGACAGTAAATATATGGCTATTATGTATTAATAACAAAGAAAAACGCCATACACAGAGACTGATGATTAGTCAATTTCCTTTGTTTTATACTTTCTTTGTACTCTTTTCTTCAATTTCAATATCTCCTTCTGCTCCCTTTCTGTTGGTTTTACCTGTCTGAAATTTAGTCCCGATTTTCTAATTGCAATCCCGGCTGCTGGGGGCGAAGAATAATCATCAGTTGTTCCTATTTCATTTGCATCAGTCAAAGTTGATTCAGGTAAAAATGACTCACTCTCGGCAACAATATTATCGTCCAGAAGTTCATCACCGTACATTCCCTCCCTTTTCTCTTCTTTATTTTTTCTATCAACAACATCTTTTTTATCTGTATCTTTCATCATAGCAGAACGCTCCCCACTCTCTGGAATTTCCTGTAATTCAACCTCCCCAACTGTAATTATATCCTCTCTAACTTTCGGTTCAATCATTAAGGGATTTTCAGCTTCCTCGGAATTTATATTAATAATTAGAAATGCGACTATTGCCGCAGCCGCAACACCAAACGAAGGTATTAGTCTGGAAGGTATAAGAAAATCTTTAATACTCCTTTTACTTTTCGCACCATATTTTTCTTCATTTAGTTTCCTTTTAAGATCAGCTTCAAAGTTCGGTGCGGCTTTCACCTGTTGTAAACTTTTAAGTGTCTTGATTACATCATCATATTTATTTTCATCGTTCATCATCTTTGTTCTATTCTTTGTAAATGTCTTTTAACAATTCCTGCAATTTTGCTCTTCCTCGGTTTATTCTTGATTTTACAGTGCCTTCGTTTAATCCTGTTATTTCAGATATCTCTTCATAAGATAAACCCTGAATATCTCTTAATATAACAACCTCCCTGAAAACTTCCTTAACTTTCAAAAGCGCATCCTGAATTATTTTATCCTTTATCCCAGTGTCGGTCATTACATCAGGCCGATAAGATTCATCCGGGATGTCAAATGTTTTTTCATCTTCTCCATAATCACTGATCGATAAATAACTTCTTCGTTTTCGTCTTCTATATTCCGTTCGTGCCAGGTTACCGGCAATTGTATAAATCCACGTAGAAAACTTTGCAACAGAGCTGTAATTATCTTTATACCTGTAAACCTTTATCATCGTTTCCTGTACAACATCAGTGCAAGCATCAAAATCGCCAAGAAACCTGAACACAAAATTGGTTAAAGGATTTTTGTAACGCTGAACCAGAATTTCAAATGCTCTTTCGTTGTTTGTTTGCTGGAGTTCCGAAATAAGTTCTTCATCAGAAAGAGCGTTCAGATTTTTATCCATTAACCGGTTTTTATACTATTATTTGCTGAATTTTGTTTCCTTTATTCCACAAATTAGTTAAAAAGCTCGAAATAGAGAACTCTATCAGATATAATTAGGTCAGGATTTCGTATAGTAAAATGGTAATTACATTTTTACCATCCGCTGATGTGGTTTTAATTGAGAGTGTGGCTTTTAGCAAAGCGTAGGAAACTGCATTGCCAGAACTTGGGAAATCATCCTAAAAGAAAGAAAATAAAGATTATTAAAAATATATGATTCAGTTTCATAATATTCTCCTTAATTTTTTTTATTTATTTAGATATTTGGGTTTCCATTTAACAGGGAATGGTTTCTCTGGTATCATACTATTAACAAGTCGGAAATCAACCACAGAACCCTGTTCATTTTTTATTTCAATATTTAATATTTTTGTTTTATGAAAACCAACTTTTACTGCAATTACTTCATATGTTCCAGGTAAAATCTTAGTTGACTCATATGTGCCTGTTGAATCAGTGTAAGCAATCCAAGGTGTTCCTTCAATAAATACCGCTGCGTTTTTTATATATCTATCGCTTATTGCATCAATAACTCGACCCTTTATAACTCCTCTATTTCTAATGTCAATTTTTTTAACTTTTATGCCCTTCCAAAATTTATTATAAGTGCTCTCATATAAAATGTGCTGTGTTATTATTGTTGTTGAATCGCTACTAACTTCAACCATTTTAATTGTACAGTCTGCAAAACCTTTTGTTCGCGCAGTTACGGAATACTTCCCTGGAGAAATATCAGGAATGAAGAAATAACCAGTAGAGTCTGTCTTTGTTGATTTAGATTCACCTTGGATAAAAACGGTCACATCTTTTAGCGAAAAGAAGGGTCCACTTATACCGATCTTTCCATAAATATCACCAGTATGTTTATTTGTACTAATTTCGCTAACAGAAATCTTTGAACAACTAAAACAACAAATTATTATGGATATATAAAATAGAATTCCGATTAATGAAGAAAATACTTTGCCAAAGCTTGGGAGAGACTTAATAAAGGACATTACAAAATGTCGCATTATTATGTATCCATTTTGGGGTTCATTGATTCATTACATATATCATTCTCAATATTAACTCGATAGGTAAAAATAAAAAGCGACAAGAAGTATAAATTTAAAACAACGCTTATAGATATAGATATAATGAAGGTTTTGATTTGTAGTACGGTAGTATCAGCATAATCAAATATTTCAAAAAATGAAATTCCCACTTGCTTCCCCGTTCCCATTAAAAATCCTGCTCCTACATAAATGTCCTAAAAAAAATTAACTAATAATCCGAAAATAAGAAGACAACTATATGATAATCAAAATAATATTCTATTATCAATTTAGAATTTCAGATAGCAAAATAGTAATTACATTTTTACCGTCAGATGAGGTTGTTTTAATCGATAAATCGGCTTTGAGCAAAGCCCGGAAAACATTTGCCAGATCCAAATCCGAATAACGAGTTCTTGCCTGCTGATAATCTTTATAATAAAAATGATGTGTGCCGGCATACCGTGCTGCTTGCTGAAGCGGCAGGTTCATTTTATTTAGCTCATTTATTTTTGAAAGACCAGTGAAGTAACGGGTAAGCATCGCAACGATGAATACTGGCTCCGCACCATTATCCAATAGGTTATAAGCTATCTGAATTGATTTATCTTTTTCTTTTCTTCCCAAAGCATTTTGAAGATCGAAAATTGAATTCTGTTTAAGACTTGTAGAGAGGTTCTGAACATGATCTAAAGTAATCTCTTTTTCATCATTCATAAAAGTGATGATCTTTTCCAACTGGGCCTGCAGCATATTCCTGCTTTCACCCGAAATATCCACAAGCATTTGTGCAGTTTCCTCAGATATTTTCTTTCCCTTTTTCTCTATGTGATTTATAAGCCACTTATTTAAAGTTTTACCTCTAAGTTCCTTCGCTTCAAAAATGAAGTTATGTGCTCTTAACGTTTTATATGGTTCTGAATCTAAGTTCGTAATGGAGCCACTATGAATAATAACCAGAACAGTAAAATCAACCGGTGATTTTGCATAATCTTTAAGTGGTTTTTTATCCCTGACTTTTTCAAACTGTTTAAATATTAATAATTTTTTTTCTGAACCGAATGGGAACGCTGATGCAAAGTCAAGTACGTCACTCAAGGATTTATCATCACCATAAAAAGTCTCCCTGTCAAAGTCAGATGAGATCAGTGGTGCAGATGCAGTTTCGATAGCTGAAAGAGCATTCTGGAGTAAATAGTAATCATCACCAAAAAAATAATAAACAGGCAGCAGACTGCTCTTATCGGTTCTATCAATTACATCCAATATGGAAGGTGCTCTAGTTTTCGCCATCTTGTGATTTATGTTTCTCATAATTTATCGCACGAAGCAGCAGCAGAATTAAGCCACCCCATACAATACCCAAGACAATTACCATTGTTATAATAGTACTAACTTCCATTATTCTTCACTCAACTGAATCTGTATTTAACGTTTTATCGGCAATGTACTTATTGAACACTATTAAAATTGTTAAAACAATAGTCCATTGAAAAATTACTGTGCCGGCATTTTCAGCATGGAATGGATTCCACCATTCCGGATCCCACGAAACAGATGATATAAGCCACCATGAAACAAGTACAACTACCTGGATTGGTATTAATATACCGATAATATAATTATACCATTTACCAATTTTAATATCAGTTCCCAAACCGTTAATAACCTCTGTTCTGAATTTATCAATTCCATATCGCCTTATAGCAAAAGCAATAAATGCACCGCTGAGTATTAAACCCACACCCCACACCCAATCCTGGTTTGCAAGAAAAGTGATATCTAAGGCTGAAGGAATTCCTAATAAAAATCCTGTTATTGTAATAATGCCAATTGCTCGTTTCCTGTTTAATCCAAAATCAATCAGCGTTCGTGTAGAAAGTTCCACCATAGACATTAATGAAGTTACAGCAGCAAAAAACAACGCAAGAAAAAATATAGATGCAAAAAACATATTTACAGCTTCACTACCCGAAATTTTATTGAATAGAATTGGCAGGTAAATAAAAGTGAGCCCGGTGTTCGCCGGTCCGGATTGAGTTACCTGGTTCATTGCATCAACTGAGCTTAATGCAAAAACTGTTGAGAAGATTGTTATTCCGGCAATGATTGAAATTGTATTATTTCCAAAGCCTATCAAGACTGCATTTAAAGGAACATCTTCCTTCTTTCTCATATAAATGGCGTAGGTTAATATCAGTCCCCAACCAGCACCTGTATCCCATGCATTTTGTGTTAGTGCATTGAGCCATACTTTGGAATCTAAAACCACATTCCAATCCGGAGTGAAGAAATATTTTATTCCCTCAATTGCATCAGGTAAGGTAATAGCCCGAAAAAACAGAATTATTAAAATGATAAGTAACGACGGAACTAAAATTTTAGTTGCTTTCTCTATTCCCTTTTTAACTCCTCTTAGAATGACAAAAGCAACAAATGAAATTGCAATAAAATGAAACAGCAGTGGTTCGTAACTTGAAGCAAAGTTATTCCAATAAGTTAGATGATCATCAACTTTAAGCAAATCCCCCGATACTGAAGCAATAAAGTAGCGAAGACACCAACCGGTAACAACGGAATAGTAAAACATAATTGCCGTTGAAACGAATACAACGAATGCCCCCATCCATGCAAACTTACTTCCTGCTGTCTTTGTTATTGCACCGACAGGACCTAATCTCGCAGACTTCCCAATGCCAAACTCTGCAATTATTAATGGGACTGACCAGATAAGAAGAAAAATTACCCAGGGAATCAGGAAAGAGCCTCCTCCATTCTGAGCAACGATCCTGGAGAAACGCCAGATATTTCCAGTGCCAACTGCTATCCCAACAGTGGCAATTATTAGTGCCCACCTGGAGGAGAAAAATTCCTGCTGTTTCATTATTGAAAATTAACTGCCGGTAACTGTTGCAGGTCTCTTTTCTATTGTAACCTGTTCCATTACAACATCATTTACCGGTTTATCCCCCGCTCCGGTTTTTATTTTACCAATATCATAAACTACATCCATCCCATTTATAACCTTGCCAAACACAGTGTGCTTGCCATCTAGCCAGGGAGTTGCAACCAAAGTAATGAAAAACTGGCTTCCATTTGTATTTGGTCCTGCGTTGGCCATGGAAAGAATACCGGGGGCATCATGTCTTAAACTTGAAACAAATTCATCGGCAAACTTTCCGCCCCAAAGACTCGCACCACCACGCCCGGTTCCTGTTGGGTCACCGCCTTGAATCATAAAGTTTTCAATTACGCGGTGAAAGATCACACCGTTATAGTAACCTTTTTCAGAAAGTCCCACAAAGTTTTCAACAGTCTTTGGAGTTTGATCTGCAAAAAGTTCAATTTCAATTGTTCCCATATTTGTTTTGATAACTGCTACCGTAGTTGGGCTACTCATTTTTTTCCCTTCCTTGTTATTTGATTTTGCGCTCTCATTGTTTTGACTTGCACAAGCTCCAAGGATTGCAATTGAGAGGCTTGTGATGATGATTAGATATTTCATCTTTCTCATTTAGTACTCCTTAATTATTGATACTATTTGTTATTAATAAAACTAATATTATTAAACCAAGAACAATTCTATAATAAATAAAAACAAAAGTTGAATGCTTTCTTAAAAATTTGATAAGGAAATCTATTGCGAAATAACCACTCACTGCTGCAGCTAACGTGGCCACAATCAGATTTATTACAGCAGCTGCATGCAGATAACTAAAACCTCTGTATAGTTCAAAAAAACCGCTTGTGAATACCGCGGGGATACTTAACAAAAACGAATAACGAGCAGCATCCGACCTCTTAAGACCAACGAACAATCCGCCTGTGATTGTTGTGCCTGAACGTGAAGCACCTGGAATCAATGCAAATGCTTGTGCAATTCCAATCAGGAGTGATTCAGCTAATCTTAAATCTTTCATATCTCTTTTATGTTCAGCAACCTTTTCTGCAACCGCAAGGAATATTGCAAAGAATATTAAACTTCCTGCAATGAGGTAAAGATTTTTTGTTATTGATCCTTCGATTACTTCCTTCATCATCAAGCCGGCGACAATGATAGGCACAGTACCAACAATTATCATCCAACCAAGTCGTGCATTGATGCCTTGCTCACCATATCTTAACCTCAATTTAAAGTTGTCTCTAAAAAACTCGTGTGTAATATGGTAAATATCTTTTCCAAAGTAGGTTAATATTGATATTAAAGTTCCCAATTGAATTACTGCAAGAAATGAAGTCCAGACTTCCGGTTTATCTTTAGGTACAAGATTTAAAAGTTTCCCGGCTAATGTTACGTGAGCGGTGCTGCTAATGGGAAGAAATTCTGATAAGCCTTGCAGTAAGCCTAACAGGACGGCTTCTATAATACTCAATTATTTCCACCTATTATGTAAGTAATTCCAAGCCTGACACCGAGTGAGAAAGTATTGAAGTTTACATTTTCTCCCTGGACAACATTAAATAAATTATTTCCATTGCTCTCAGGCTCTCCATTTACATCGTATCTAATTTCAGCTCCGATGTTGGCATAAATATCTCCTCCTAATAATGTATTACCTTCAGCTCTGGCAATAATACCAAAGCCGATAGAAGTATAAGAAATTGTACTGCCTGTTGCAGGGAGCGATTCATCCACGCTTGGAAATCTAATGCCTAAGCCGCCCCCAAATTTTAAATTATAACCATTGCCATCTAAAACATAATAAGCCAGCAGAGATGGCATAGGGTTATTATATTTAAGCTCATATTGCCCACTCAGACCGGTTGTTGTATATGAATAGATTTGGTAAGCAATTTCAACTGTCATTTCAAAATTTTTATTTATGAATAACCCTCCCTCACCAGCAAAAACAATCGATGAAACAAAGCTGCCAAGCTGTTCATTTGGCAGTGCAAAATTCTGATTTATATAATCTTGCATAGAAGGAATGCTCATAAAATTGATGCCCATAACAGCTTTAACTTCTCCTTGGGCATTCGTAACGCTGAAACATGTTGTAATCAATAGTAGGGCTAATTTTTTTTTCATGAATTCTTAATATCGGACTCTGAAACTTTGAAAATATTATTTTGATTCTTGTTAAAAACAAAGAAAATAAACAAGGCCGTGAAGATAAATAAAAAGTAAGAAATAATATGAGTCAGAAAGGCATAGGCAGCGCTTATAGTTTCACCAAAGCCGAATAATAAAACCAAAGTAGATTTTGCAATGGCGTGATAAGAACCGGTTGCCCCGGGAGTTGGAATTACAACACCGATGGCAGCAATACTCATCAGCACCCAGCCCATCTCAAATGTAACGTGCTTTATTTCGTTCATATATAAAGTGAAAAACCCAATATATGAACCAAGAGCATAAACAAGTAAAAGAACAATGGTAAGAAAAATTGTAAACAGGTAGTTTTTAGTACCCTTCAAGCTTGCAAAGCCCTCGGTAAGCATTTCAAAAATATAACCTAATTTATCAGCCCATTTTTCAGAAATTCTGCTGAAGAGTTTAATTATAACACCGTAAAATTTTTCCTTAAACCTTATCGTCAGATAAATCATTGCAATAACTCCCAGCATCATCACACCACCAAAATATAGTGTAGAACCCAACCACGGTAAAATTTGATAGAGACTTTCACGCCACAAAAAAGCAGAAACCAAAACTGCAATGCCAAGAGATATTACGTCTATCACTCTTTCAACTATAACTGTTCCAAACATAGAAGAGCGGGAGAGATTTTCCCATTTACCGAGAAACACAGCACGCGTTATCTCGCCCAACTTAGGTGTTACACAGTTAACACCGTAGCCAATCATCAGTGCGCCGAACAGATGTTTAAGTGATGCATCGGGTTTTATTGTATGTAAGATCACTTTCCATCTAATAGCACGAATTATATGAGCCATAAATACCGAGACAGTAAAAATTATAATCCAAAAAATCGATGCCCCTGAAACTAAATCTATTACTTCACCAAGATTTACATTATAGAAAGCGATATACAGAAATATTACTGCAAGTGCTGCAGAAATTCCGTAGTTGAATATAGATTTTAAATATGATGAGTTCTGTACTTTATCTGAGGTCAATAATTTTACTTCCTTCGGGTGGTGTAAATGAAAATTCGGAAAGAGATAACTCTTGATTCAGCCGGTAATTTGAGAAACTTACTTCTGTTGTTCCCACAGATGCATCGTTAACTCTTACTTTACTTAACAAATCATCATCATCCAGCCAAATTTCTATTTTATCAAAACTTACTGTATAACTGTTAGGGATCATTATAAGAATCCTTTGGTCGTCCTCCATAGTTGAGCTAATATCACAACCTTCAGGGAAGACATATACCAATTCATTAATTGATAATAATCCAGAACTATTCTCTTTGTAATTGCTTATTATAACTTTATTTTCTCTTTTATTAAAATTCCAGGACGTGCTGCCGTCGCTAATTATTAATAGTTTCTTTGTATCTATTCGAAGCATATTTTCATATTTGTAATGAAGAATGCCCGATAAAATCTTTTTACCATTATGTGATTGCACAAAATCAACAGATGCATCTTCAATAGAATCAAACTTTTTTTGCAATGCTTTAAGCAACTTATCACTATCAGTTTGTGATAGTGCCGGGCCGATTATCAAAGCAGCTAAG
>CP070637.1:2630433-2633361 GCA_020354005.1 Ignavibacterium sp. | reverse complement strand
TTTTTTGTAGGCTTCAATGCCGGTAGGATGCATTAAGCCAAGCTTGGTAAGTTCTTTAATCTTCTTAATATTGATTGCACTCCAATTGCTTTTAGGATTACGTGGTGTGAACCTGATCATATAAATATTTTCATCGATAGATTTTCTTATTCCATCAATCCATCCAAAGCAAAGTGCCTGGTCAACTGATTCAGACCACGTATAATTAGCCTTACCGGAATCTTTCTTGTAAAAACCAACCCATATTTCCTTTTCCTTATCGTGATTTTTCTCGAACCAATTTCTCAACTCATTCTGGTCTTTAAAGAATGTTGGCTTCATTTTATTAAATAGGTGTTAAAACCAATACTGAATTTACTTTGTTTGACTTATCAAACTTGGAATCTCACTAAGATAATCTTTACTCCAAATTTTATTCATTGTTGCCTTATCAACATTACCACCCGAAATGATGACCAGTACTCGCTTCTTAGTTTTTTGTTTTGATAACCATTTTTTTACAGCAGACATAGGTATTGCACTCGTTGGTTCCACTCGCACCTTGAGGAGGTGTGATAACCACTGTGTCCAGTAAATTATATCATCTTCTTCTATTTCATAAAAATCATCCAGCTGTTTCAAATACTCAAATGTTATATCTCCAACCGATAATGTTCTTGCACCATCGGCAATTGTATCAGGTGTAGCTGATAAAGTGTGAATTGAATTTTTCCTTAGTGATATGGCAGCATCGTTTGCTTCTTTTGGTTCTGCACCAATTATTACAGATTTGGGCGATAGTGCCCTTGTAGCAATCAGAGAACCGGAGAGCAGCCCGCCACCGCCGCAGGGAGCGAATATCGCATCGATATCATGTAACTCGTTTAATGATTCAAATGCTGCAGTTCCTTGTCCAGCAATAACTTGTGGATGATTGAATGGGGGAATCCAGTATGTTCCTTCTTCTTGTGATGCTAATTCAGTCTCTTTATCTACAATTGCCCGGTTTTTACAAAAAATTGTTTTAGCACCGTAAGATTTTGTTGCCTGTGCTTTAACTCTGGAAACAGATTCTGGCATGTAGATAGTAGCAGGCACACCAAACTGGCTTGTGGCATACGCAACAGCTTGTGCATGATTACCTGAACTATTCGATACAACTAATTCAGGTCTCTCGTTATTCTCTATTAACCATGCTAAGGTATTGCAGGCACCCCGAGATTTGAATGCACCAATTTTCTGAAAGCATTCAGCTTTAAAGAATATATCGTGACCAAACCATTCGCTTAACTTGTTTGAAAACAAAATTGGAGTTTTATTAACAAACTTGTGAATTCTGTTTTTTGCTGCTTTTATATCTTCTATTGTTATAGAAACCATTATTAGCTAGAGTGTTTTTATAAGACTCTATTAAAATTATATTTATTCTTTTTTAAATAATTTCTCATCAGTTTTCAAATAATGATTAATGGCTTTTTCCCACCATTTCATATTTTCAATAAACTGTTCTTCAAGCTCACTCTCAATAAAATTATTCTGTTCTTCATTTAATCCGGTGTATTGGTAACTGATATTCGCTTCAGTTTTGTTTCCATCGGCTGGTGATAAACTTATACTTATTTTCACAACACTTTCATTCGGAGTAACTCTGATAAATTCAACCGTAAAGTTTTTCGGGTCATACTGACTTACATACCAGATAGTGTCTGCTTTTCCATGATGTGGAGTTAAGAACACACAGTCTTTTTCTACCAGACCGGATTTTGAATAGATCATCTTGTAGTCCCAGCCATCCAGCCAATCCTTTTCTCTAACCGGACATAATAATGGAAACACTTCTTTCGGTGCTCCATCATTTATTTGCTTATAGGTAAATGTTTTTTGTATTGTTTTCATTTTGATTGGACTGAATAGTTAAATAGTTTTTATTTCCAATTTAAAACTTAGCTGTATAAAAAGGAGTGAATTAAAAATGAAATGCTAATCCTGTATTAGGACCAGATAAATGAACATTTAGAGAAAGTTTTTCGTTTAATATTTCGCCCTGATAACTAACATCCCAATCAGTCCAGCCAATTTTTACTGATAATAAATTACTAATTCGATAATAAATAAATGTATTAATCATATAAGACGAGTTGTTGCTGGTGTAAAAACTACCAATATCTGCTTGCAGCCAAAAAAGCCAATCTTTCAGTACAAATCTGGCTTGGAGACCTAAAACAACCTCACCCCAGAATTTATTTATATCTAAATTTCGGTTTGTTAGGTTTAAATTTGAAAATAGTTCAAAATAGTGGACCCTTCCACCTGTATAACCATGAATTCTTAATAGATTGGTTTTTGATTTATTTTCCAATTCGTAGAAAGAATATCCAAATATAAGGCGTCCGATAATGGTTGCATAAGACGCTGTAGCTACTTCTTTCTTATTCAGCACAAAATCTAAGGATTCTCCTACTGTTCCTGTAACAAAATCTGTTTGCACAAGAAATTTATCCTGCTGATAAGAAGCCCTTCCAATGTAAAAGAATTTAAGATATTTTGATGAATTAAATAGCCGCGATAGTATACTACCTCCACCCACGGGTGGTTCACCCGGTGGTGGGGGTTCTATTGGATTGGCGGGAGTTCCTGGATCAATGCCATCTTCTGCTTCAATTGAGATATCACCATAGGCAAAGTCACCACGGAAACCTGGGATCCAAATGGGTAACTCAATTGCCCACTTCCAATCGTTATTTAAATAAGTTTGTTCAGTACTTTGATTTTCTCCTTCTTTATCTTGTGCTGATAAATTCATTATACATATACTCGCTAATAATAGAAACAGCAAAACTTTATTCATCTGCTTTAAGATAGTTATTAGGAAATGATTATCTACTTGTTGAAAATAATAATATCCTTAAAGTTGTGGGAAAGATATGAACTTGTTCGTATAAATGAAAA
>CP070637.1:2585653-2630333 GCA_020354005.1 Ignavibacterium sp. | reverse complement strand
TTTTGTTGCAAGAGAAGGATGAAATTTTTATTGAGGATTGCCTCGTCTTAATCCACTATTGGGGAATGATTTATTTTGAATTACTTGAATAGACAAATAAAATTTAATTTCGTTGGTTGATAATGAGGTTACAATTATTTGAATGTGATGAATTTACTACCTTAGCAAATAGCAAAGAGCTACCGGCAAAGACACTATTCATTTTAGTGCTAGTGATCTCTCGAGCAGCTTTTATTATTATTCATTAAAACCCGGTTCTTATATTGATACCAAGAAAATGATTGTATTGAAATGATAATGCGGATATAAGACTATTATTTAATCCGTTTCAGATATGATTATTTTGTCACCATAAGGCTGTCGAAGTGTGACAATAATAGTGATTGTCAGTCTTAGACGAGCTCAGACTAACGAATTTAGTTTTTGTGATATATTATGTTGTTAAAAGGTAGTTTGAAAATTAAGATTAACACTTGTAGGAAGGTTAATATTATTTTTTAATCCTAGTGAAATGTTCCAGCTCATCTGTTCATCTATTCGGCTGTTGTAAGCAGAAACTAATCGTGCTGCATTTATTGCACTTACAACTCTGTTTAATAGCATAAGTCCAACAACAAATCTTAAATCATTAAAAGTCTGTTCACTCGAAGACCACATGCTTCTGTAGGTCTGGCGGTCCTCAGTAGATGCCCATTTCCAAAAATATGATTGAGTTTCATACATCTGATTAAAATTTCTTTCCAATGCTTTCTCATCATTATACTGAAAGATGTTATCGAATTCACTTATCGTAGCGAAGTATGTTTCATCTTTACCATTTGTATTAACATTTGCGTTAGAAGTTGCATAAGCTTTATAGTTATCTTCCTGGTTGTTTGCGTAAACACTCATCCCGATATAAGTAGCTACTAAAACTCCTTCGGCAATGGTAAAATATTTTCCACTGTCATAAGCATCTGCATAGAGTTCACCCATACCAGGCAGCAGCAGGGAATACAGGATTGCTAAACCAGCACTTTTCTTTTCAAGCTGTTCATCTAAAAGTAAATTTTCCTTATATTCTGCCTGAAGATTTGTGGTATTAATAACAGTGTGTTCTAGCTTTAAAATAGATTCGGAATTACTTTGTTGGGGATAAATTATGGTGGATGAAATGAGTACCAGAAATGCAAAAATCTTCATGTTTTTAGATGAATATTAGTGGTAAGCTTAGACTATGTCAATTGAATATTTAGTATCCATCAGTCTACCTGTACAAAAACCATCATTTGTTAAACCAGTTATTTCAATATCTTCCAGCTTATTAATAACAGATTTATCATAATCATTAATTATTCTTATATAATTTGAAGTAAATCCTTTCATAATCTCATCTATGGCTGCATCTTCAAATAATACAGTTGAAATTTTGCCCACCATATTTTCATAAAAGCTACGCTTCTTTTTCTCGCTTAATATCCTGAGGATTTTGTTTCGTCTTTTTCTTTCTTTTATCTTAACCATGTTGGGTAAATATATAGCCTTTGTATCGGGCCGCTCTGAGTAAGTAAAAACGTGCAGATATGAAATTGGAAGGTCACGAAGGAAATTATGAGTTTCTATAAAGTGATTTTCAGTTTCACCCGGGAAGCCGACAATTATATCTACTCCAATTCCAAGATCAATAATTTTCTCGTGAGCTTGCATAATTACATTTTCATAATCTTTTATAGTGTATCTTCTTTGCATAGAATTTAAAATTTCAGGACTCCCGCTTTGGAGAGGAATATGTAAGTGGTTGCAAATTTTGTCTTCTTCTGCAATTAAATCTATAATACCATCAGATAATAAGTTTGGTTCGATAGAACTAATCCTAATTCTAAATTCTCCTTCAACCTGTATTAGTTTTAAAAGAAGATCATAAAACTCCACATTATATTTCTTCCCATAGTCACCGACATTAACGCCAGTCAGAATAATCTCCTTATATCCATCTTCAACAAGTTTTCTGAATTCTTCAACAGCTTTGTTTGGATCCATGCTTCTGCTGGTACCTCTGGCAAGAGGAATTGTACAGAATGTACAATTATAATCGCACCCGTCCTGTATCTTAAAATATGCTCTAGTTCTGCTGTCCGCATCGGTGGAATGTGCATCACCAAATTCATTTACATCATCTAAGGAGCCGACATGAACACAAGCAATATTGGAACTATTGAAATTATTCAGGAGGGAAAATAACTGAAATTTTTCGTTGCTTCCCAGAACAGCATCCACACCTTCTATTCCGGCAATCTCATCTGGTCTTAACTGAGCGTAACATCCGGTAACAATTATATATGCATTTGGATTTCGTCTCAGTGCTTTTCGAATTAATTGTCTGCAATCTCTTTCTGCATTTTCAGTAACTGTGCAGGTATTAAAAACATATATATCTGCACTGCTATCAAGTGGTACTAGATTATATCCATTTAACAGAAATTGATTGCCAATAGTAGATGTTTCTGAGAAGTTTAATTTACAGCCAATGGTATGTAATGCAACTGTGTCGGGCATACTAATAAATTATTGAATGAAGAGGTTGCATCTTTGGCGGTTTTATTGTCACACATAGTACGTCGGAGTGTGATGCTATTAATTAAGTGTCAGTCATCGACAGTCCTCCGCGGTGGACAGACTGACACATTTAAGCTAATGAAACAACCTCGAAAAATTAAGAACTCTGAAATAAAGAAATTAATTTTCTTCTTTCTTCTCTTCCTGTGGCGGAAGTTCCGGTTGCGGCTGAGGTTGCACCGGCGGTTCACTATCCGGGACTTCAAATATCGGAAATTCAGATGAATCTATAGTTCCTGTTTCGGCGCTCTTAATGCTCTGTACCGATACCCTGTCAAGCTTGTGCTTGTTTAAGTATTCTTGAATTTCCTCTTCCGTTTTTTCTTTGAGAGCTGAGATTGCGCTTAACACAATTTTCTTATTCTCTTTATCAAACTCAATTACCTTAAGAGGAATTATATCATCAATTGGGAAATGGTTTGAAATATTTTTTAGTCTGGAAGTTGAAAGTTGTGTCGCAGGAACAAATCCATCAACTTCATTATGAAGCTCAGCAATCAATCCCTTTTCAATAATTCTTACAACCTTGCCATCGGTGAACTTCCCAACTGAATACTGCTTTTCAAAACTATCCCAAGGATTTTCGATCATTTGCTTGTGTCCAAGTGAAATCTTTCTTTGGTCAACATCAACACCAAGTACAACTACATCAATCGATTCACCTTTTTTAACAACTTCTCCTGGATGACGTATCTTTTTGGTCCACGAGAGATCCGAAATGTGAACAAGTCCATCAACACCAGGCTCAAGTTCAACGAACACACCGAAGTTTGTAAGATTTCGTGCTACTCCACTGTGCTTGGAATCGATGGGGTACTTCTGCATAAGAGTTTCCCATGGATCGGGTTCCAATTGTTTAATTCCTAGTGATATTTTCTTTTCATCTTTATCAAGACTAAGTATTACGGCTTCGATTACCTGTCCCATTGCAACAACCTGTGAAGGATGCTTAATATGCTGAGTCCAGCTCATCTCTGAGTTATGGATAAGTCCTTCAATACCTTTTTCAATTTCAATGAATGCACCATAATCTGTAAGTGAAACAACTCGGCCTGAAACTTTATCGCCAACCTGATGCTTGGAAGCAATATCTTCCCATGGATGCGGCATAAGTTTCTTTAGACTGAGAGATATTCTCTTCTTCTCTTCATCAAAGTCAGTCACAACTACTTTAATAACTTCATCAAGTTTTACAACTTCACTTGGATGGTTAATTCTCCCCCAGCTAAGGTCAGTTATATGTATTAAACCATCAACTCCGCCAAGGTCAACAAACACACCAAAATCTGTTATAGCTTTTGCAGTACCTTCAAGTATCTGTCCCTTCTCGAGACCTTCTAGAATTGCATTTCTTTGATCTGCAATTTCTTCTTCAACCAACGCCTTGTGTGACACTACAACATTTTCTGTAGGTACGTTTACTTTAACAACCTTAAAGTCCATCGTTTGTCCAACAAAAGCATCAAAGTCTCTAATCGGTCTAACATCAATTTGTGAACCTGGCAGAAATGCTTCCATCCCAAATAAATCTACAACCATCCCACCTTTAATTCTCTTAATAATCTTACCTTCAAGGATTTCACCCGTCTCATGAGCATTCATAACACGTGACCATATCTTTAGAAAATCAGCTCTTTGTTTGCTTAAGATGAGGTTTCCATAATTATCTTCAAGGCTTTCTAGAACAACTTCTATTTTATCGCCAACTTTTAATTCTGCATCTTCAGGAAATTCAATCATTGGAATAGTTCCTTCCGATTTAAACCCAACGTCAACAATCACATAATCATCCTGAATTCCGACAATTGTTCCTTTTATAAGTTCGCCTTCTTTCACATCGTGGAAAGAATCAGCATACATTTGTGCCAGTGTTAGAAATTCATCTTTAGAATATTCTTCACTGTGAAATTTGGTCTTTGCTTTTTCGTAATCGGTATCGGTTGCAATAACCCTACTTGTTTCATTCGTCTCTTCGGACATTAATCCTCCAATTAGTTATCATCTGTACTATTGCTAAAGCCAATAAAAAACAATAACACAGGTATTTTAGTTTTACAATTGAAATTATTTTGGCTTTAAAACTCAGTTAATATTTAATTCTATTCCTAATTTGTTTGCAGTTTTGTGTACTTCATCTATTATCGTATTTACCTGCTCTTGAATCGTTACGTTACTTGTATCAACTACAACAGCATCCAGTGCCTGTTTCAGCGGACTCGTGTCTCTGTTCGAATCAATTATATCTCTGTTTTGCAGATTCGCTTTTATTTCATTTAACGGAACGTGTGTACCATTATCAGCAAACTCTTTTGCACGTCTCTTTGCTCTCTCATCAATTATAGCAGTAAGGAAAATTTTTACATCAGCGTTTGGAAAAACAACTGTTCCGATATCCCTTCCTTCCATAACAACACTTTGTCCTTTTGTGCCCATCTCTCTCTGCTTGTTTACCAGAATTTTTCTCAATTCTTCAATTTTGCTTACATTACTAACATTTTCATTTACATCAATCGAACGTATATGATCTGTTAATTCTTCACCGTTGATTTTAATCTTTGTAAGTCCATCAGTGAAATCAAGTTCAATTTCACTTTTTCCTGCCATATCAACAATTTTACGCTGGTCATCTAAAATCTTATTACGAATTGCCATATAGGTTATCGCTCTATACATTGCACCGGTATCGATGTACAGAAAACCTAATCTTTGAGCAACAATTTTTGCAGTAGTACTTTTTCCGGAACCGGCAGGTCCATCAATCGCAATGATAAGATTTTTTGACATAGACAATAAAAATAGCCAAAAATCAAATTATATCAAATCATTCTAAAGAATTGGAAGGTAGTCAGATGATAGTAATAAAGGCGTATTTCTACTTAATTTGTATTCCTTTCAGTTCCTCAACTATAAAATCTTCAATGGGATTTCCTGTCGTAGTACTTTTCTTTTGTACTCTATCATTTTCGAGATTTACTGATTCTAAATTATCTTTAATTCCAGCAACTTTATCGGTCGAAAAAAGAAAATGCAGTCTCTTACCAAATACACTTTTGGATTTGTTTTCGAGATAACTTCTGTTTAATTCAATCGTTTTTCTACTATCTTTTATTTTTGAAGAGACTGAGAGTTTATTCCCCGTCAACGAGTGCAATTTTAATGAGCTTAATGCAGGACTCAAAGTAAGTCCTCTATCTTTGGAAATTTCATCTAAAAAGTATTGCCATTTTTTGCTTACAGTATCAAATCCCAGATTGCTGGTACCTACCTCATCCGATTCTTGTTTAACAAGTTTTCTATTTTTTAGGGGATAGGATACGATCTGCTCAGCTGTTTTTGTAACTACTGGCTTTTTTTCAAAGGTTTTGCTATCGGAGTAAGTTCCCTTCAGACTTGCTGGAGTTACTTGTTCCTTAAGAAGATTTTTTTTTTCGATTCCAGTTACTGAGTTTATTTCAGAAATAATATCGGTTAATGTTGTTGTTTTTTCTAATCCTATTAGATGACTTAGTGCTATTTCTATCTTCAGTTTTTGGTTCGATGAAAATCTTAGCTCCTGCTGAACTCTTGATAAATAATTTAATATTCTTAGCAGGTCGCCTTTCGAGAACCGATCCATATATTCTTGATAGCGTGCACGATAAACATCAGCTGTCTCTGTGAGTGAAGTTTTCTCTGTCAGCACTACCGTCATTATATTTCTGAAATGTTCAATAAGCCCTTCTGTAAAGTCTATAAAGTCCCAACCGTTTTCATAGATTGTATTGGTAACATTAAATACCATACTGAAGTCTTTATTGAGTATTGCTTCCGAGATATTAAAATAAATTTCATCGTCTATCAGGTTCAACATTTGCGCAACAGTTTCCGAATCAATTTTGCTTCCGCAAAAGGAAACAACCTGGTCAAAATAACTTTCAGCATCCCTTAAAGCTCCATCGGCTTTTTTTGCAATGATGGTAAGAGTCTTATCATCGATATTTATTTTTTCTGCTTCAGCAATTTTAGCAAGTGTGCCCTTTATCGTTGCCATTTGGATTCTTCTAAAATCAAACCTCTGGCAGCGAGATATTATTGTTAGTGGTACCTTGTGAGCATCAGTTGTTGCAAAAATAAAGATTATGTGTTCGGGCGGTTCTTCTAAAGTTTTTAGGAATGCGTTAAACGATTCTTTTGTTAACATATGTACTTCATCTATAATATAGATTTTATACTTACCTCGTGTTGGTGCATACTTTACAGATTCTCTTAATGTTCGCACTTCATCAATACCCCTATTAGATGCTCCATCGATCTCAATAAAATCCAAAGATTGACCATTTTGGATTTCATTACAGATATCACATTTATTACAAGGTTCAGCATTCTTTTGGTTTTTACAATTTAGCGCCTTAGAAAAAATGCGGGCTGTTGTTGTCTTCCCTACCCCACGTGGTCCGGTAAAAAGATAAGCGTGTGCAATCCGTTTATTGTTTATGGCATTCTTTAATGTCTGTGTAATATGTTCCTGTCCAACTACATCATCAAATTTCTGTGGCCGCCATTTTCTTGCAGTAACAAGATATTCCATTCCAGTCCTGAATTATAGATGAATTATTTTAAGTAAAAATTTCCTTTGCAAGAAATTTACAAATTTCTTCGAGGTATTGCTTATCTACATTGTTAAATGAGTTGTACTCGCTGCTATCCAAATCAAGTACTCCATAAAGTAAGCCATCACTTTTAATTATTGGAACAACTATTTCTGATTTTGAATCTGCATCACAGAAAATATGACCGGGAAATTTATTTACATCCTCCACTATTATAGTTTCCCTTTTTTCTGCAGCAGTACCACAAACACCTTTTCCAATTTCTATTTCGGTGCAAGCCACCTTTCCTTGAAATGGTCCAAGGATTAGTTTTTTGTCTTTGAATAGATAAAATCCCACCCAACTTACTTTGTCAAAAGTTTGGTTTATTGCTGCCGTTAAATTGGATAGGTTTGATAGTTCATCATCATCGGTACTTAACAACTCCTTTACTTGTTTGAGGAGCAGTTTATATTTTCCCTCCTCAGACTCGATATGTTCAGTGCTGACTATCTCTTTCAAGAAGTTTTACTTTTTACTTTTTTTTTAGATGATGATTTACTTTTTATCAGTGTTGGGAAGACATACGGTATTGCATCTTCTACTTTTTCAATTGTTATTATTTTTATACCGCTTTTTACCTTATCCGAAATTTCCAACAAATCAACTTCGTTATCCTTTGGTATAATAACTGTCTCTATATTGTTACGCTTTGCAGCCAGTAGTTTTTCATTTAAACCACCTATGGCAAGAATAGAACCTGTTAAAGTTATTTCTCCGGTCATCGCAACATTGTTAGAGGCAGCTTTTTTACTAATTGCAGAAAGCATTGCCATAGCCATTGTAATCCCCGCAGACGGTCCGTCTTTCGGTATTGCACCTTCCGGTACGTGAATATGTATTTCTTTGTTCTTAAAGAAATCTGCATCAAGATTTAATTTATTTGCTGAAGACCTTAAATAACTTAGTGCTGCTTGAGCGGATTCTTTCATAACATTGCCGAGTTGACCTGTAAGACTCAATTTACCTGCACCGTTCATTATTGTAACTTCAACATTAAGGATATCGCCACCAACGCTTGTCCATGCCAAACCTGTTACACTGCCAACTCTCCTGGTCTTTTCGTGACGTTGTGTACGGAACTTTGGGCTCTTTAAATACGTTTCCACCTTTTTATCATTGATAGAATTTTTAATTTTACTCTTTCCTTTACCATTTGTCGATTCCTTTACAACAATCTCTCTGGCAACTTTTCTACATATAGATGCTATTTCACGTTCAAGATTTCTAACACCGGCTTCTCGTGTATAATCCCTAATGATTTTATTAATTGCGCTTGTATTGAACTGTACATTTTTATTACTGAGTCCGTGTGCTTTAAGTTGTTTGGGTATAAGATGACGTTTTGCAATCTCCAACTTATCATATTCCAAATAACCCGGCAGTTCAATTATTTCCATTCTATCCTGTAGAGGAAGCGGTATGTTATACCGTACATTTGCTGTCGTAATAAACATAACCTGCTTTAAGTCGTAATCAACTTCTAAATAATGATCATTAAATGTATGGTTCTGTTCCGGATCAAGTACTTCAAGCATTGCAGATGATGGATCACCCCTGAAATCAACACTCATCTTATCAATTTCATCTAAAAGAATAACTGGATTTATGGTCCCGGCTTTTTTCATAGACTGAATAATTTTACCCGGCATAGAACCAATGTAAGTTCTTCTATGTCCTCTTATTTCAGCTTCATCACGAACGCCACCTAAACTTATCCTTACAAATTTTCGTCCCAGAGCTCTTGCAATTGATTTACCCAAAGAAGTTTTTCCAACACCGGGAGGTCCTACAAAACATAGGATCTGGCCTTTCATTTGTTTAACAAGGTTTAATACAGCTATATGTTCAATTATTCTTTCCTTAGGTTTCTCCAGTCCGAAATGATCATCATCAAGTATTTCCTGTACATGCTTGATATCAAGGTTATCCTTTGTTTTTTTCGACCATGGCACATCCGTTAACCAATCAAGATAGTTACGGATAACGGTTGACTCAGGTGACATAGGTGAACTTTTTTTCAGCTTACTCAATTCTTCGAAAGCTTTCTCTTCAACTTCCTTTGGCATTTTTGCTTTTTTTATCTGATCCCTGATTTTTACAAATTCAGGTGTAGTATCCTCATCATCACCCAACTCATCTTGTAAAATTTTTATTTGTTCTTGTATAATGAATTTTCTCTGTGTTTTAGAAATATTCTCCTGGACTTTGTTGTCGATTTCTTTTTCTATTTTAAGAATATCTATTTCGGAGTTCAGAATTTTTATCACTTCATAAAACTGATCTTTTAATGTGTACTTTTGAAGAATCGCCTGCTTAACTTCTATTAGCTGGTTGATATTTGCCGCCGCATAAAATAATTTCCTGTCCGGTTCTTCAATATTTTCATAAGCAGTTAAAGTATCTGCAGGAATATTCCTGCTTATCTTTACATATTCTTTGAACAACTGAGACATTTGCCTTTCCATAGCGTTCATCTCATGATCCCTGACTAACTCAGGCAAAACGACTTCAATTTTACCCTCAAAAAATTCTTCCCGATCTGTAAATTTGACAATTCGTGCTTGTATTAATCCATCGACGAGGATTTTCATTAGGCCATTCGGGAGCTTAAGAATCTGTACAATCTTTGCGATTGTTCCATCTGAATAGATATCCTTTTTAGTAGGTGCTTCAATATTTGATTTCTTCTGTGTGGAGAGGAATATGTATTTAGTTTTGTCCGAGGCAAAGTTTGCTGCTTTAATCGATTGTTCTCTTCCAACCAAAACGGGGAAAATCATATAGGGGAATATAACAATATCGCGCAGGGGCAAAATCGGTAAAATTTCAGGTATATCTTCAACAATAGATCCTTCATTCGAGTGCCTAATTTCAATCTTATCTAACTGATTCAAAGAAAAAAACTCCTATTTTTTACATATAATTGGATGGTGAATATACCAAATTAGAATAGGGCTTTCAAGGAACTTAGAATTGAGTGATTAATGCTTGCTTAGTTCACATCAAACTAACTTTTTAATAATTATTTAAAGACTATGTACTAATGATTGATGATATAATTGAAATTAGTAAACAAGCAGGAAACTTAATAAGGGAAGGTTTTGGAAAGTCTCTACACATCGAGTACAAAACTACTGAAATCAATTTAGTTACAGAGATTGATAAGGCATCTGAGAAGTTGATAATTGATTTCATTCAGAAAAAATATCCATCACACAGCATTCTTGCAGAGGAATGTGGAGGTGTTACGAAAGATTCTGAATACATCTGGGTAGTAGATCCACTTGATGGCACTACGAATTTTACACATGGATTACCAATCTTTTCAGTATCGATTGGACTGCAAAAAAATAATGAAACCATTGCAGGAGTTGTTTATGATGTTATGCAAAATATAATTTACTCAGCAGAGCTTGGTGGGGGAGCCTTTGCAAATTCAGAAAAAATAAAAGTAAGCAGTACAGAATCACTCAAACAAAGTCTACTTGTAACAGGCTTTCCATACAATGTAGCTGAAAATCCGGAAGGTGCATTCGAATTATTTATTGCACTCACTAAAAATGCTCGTGGAATAAGAAGACTGGGGTCAGCGGCAATTGATTTTTGCTACCTTTCATCGGGTGTATTTGACGGATTCTGGGAAGTACATTTACATCCATGGGATTTATGTGCAGGAAAACTTATTGCTGAGGAAGCCGGTGGTCTGGTAACAGATTTTATTGGGAATGCAATTAATATTTACTCAAAAAAAATTCTATCAACAAATGGCAGAATACATGATCAGATTATTAAAGTGATGAATAATATTTAATTGAAATGTGAGCTATTATTCTGCTAATTATTCATTCCCTGGTACATCATCTCTATTAGATCATTATAATTTTCTTCAACAATCTTACGTTTTATTTTCATACTTGGTGTAATCTCACCGGAATCGATAGTAAAGGGACGATCTAACAGTACAAACTTTCTTACACGTTCGTAATTGGCAAGCTTCTTTTGAAACTGAACCATGTCATCTTCAAGAAGTTTATAGATTGTATCATTTTTAACAAGATCTTTCTCATCAGCGTACGGAATTTTATTAGAGTCTGCATATTCTTTAACAGCTTCAAAATCCGGGACAATAAGTGCGCTTAAAAACATTCTTCTATCACCAATTACTATAAACTGGTCGATATATTTGCTGGCAAGAAAAGTATTTTCGATGTGAGTTGGTGCAATATACTTTCCGGCTGTTGTTTTAAATAGGTGTTTTTTCCTATCGGTAATCATCAAAAAGCCATCGGAATCAAAAACACCAATATCACCTGTATGCAGCCAACCATCCTTTATCGTTTC
The DNA here is from genome assembly GCA_020354005.1 of Ignavibacterium sp. Lineage (GTDB taxonomy): Bacteria > Bacteroidota > Ignavibacteria > Ignavibacteriales > Ignavibacteriaceae > BMS3ABIN03. The sequence continues at coordinate 2,618,766 of CP070637.1, read as the reverse complement.
TTCAGTTTCCTTTTTGTTTTTATAATAGCCTTGCATAATGTTAGGTCCTTTTGCAAGTATTTCACCATCCGATGCAATCTTAACTTCCACACCCGGTAAAGGTTTTCCAACAGAACCAAATTTATAATCATCAACTCTGTTAGCAGATATAACAGGTGAAGATTCTGTTAATCCATAACCTTCAATAATCTTAATACCTACTGCTTCAAAGAACTCACCGAGATCTCGTGATAATGCTGCTCCACCGGAAACAAAAAATCGAACATTACCCCCGGTGCGTTCAACTAATTTTTTAAATACAAGTTTGCTTGCAACTTTATTTTTTATTCTAAGAGCAAGTGGAATTTTACCAGTTTTTTTTGCTTTAGCATATTCGGTTCCAATGTTAATGGCGCTGAAAAATATTTTTTGTTTCTTTTCAGGCTGGCTTTCAACATTTTTTATTATTCTTGAATATATCCTCTCAAACAATCGTGGGACGGAAGTCATTATAGTTGGTTTAACTTCAATTAGATTTGTTGCAACCTTTTCTATACTTTCTGCATAACAAACAGTACCACCAGAGGCAAAGGCTGTATAGTAACCAGTCATCCTTTCGAAAATATGACAAAGAGGTAAAAATGATAAGAATACATCATCTTTAGTGATTGGAAATGTTTCGAGGGCACTTGTAACATTAGACATAATGTTTTTGTGTGTGAGAACTACACCTTTCGGAACTCCCGTTGTTCCGGAAGTATAAATAATTGTGCATACGTCTTCTTCCTTTACTAACTTCATATTCTCTTTAAGAAGGTTCGGAGATTCATTTTTTTTCTCAATTCCTTTTTCCTGTATTTGCTTAAAACTATAAAGGTCTTTTATTGATGGTTCAAAATCAGTTTCATTCATAATGATTATAAACTTTAAGTGACTACAATTATCACGGATTTTTAGAAGTTTATTTAATTGAAACTGATTTGATACTATTACACCTTTTGATTCCGAGTTGTTTAATATATACTCTACTGATTCGGAAGTTAATGAAGGATAAAGAGGAACGTTTACTGATCCCAACGCAAGTGTACCCATATCTGAATAAACCCATTCAGGTCTGTTCTCGGCAATTATTGCTACTTTGTCTTCGCGCTTTAATCCTAATGTTGACACTCCAAATCCAAAATTATCAGTTTCTTCTTTAAATTTTGCATAAGAGATACCGGTGTATTTTCCATCAACTTTATATCTAAGTAAATCTTTATCCGTACTTTTTCCATACTCTTCGGTTAAAAATTGATAAAGATCGGTAATAGTGGGACATGATTTTAATAGTGCCATCTTATATACCCTCCTAAAGAATTTTAACTTATTTATTACCACTCAAAGCAATAACAGAATTGCGGAACGTTAAAATTGTCAGTGGTAGTAAAAGTGCAGATAGAATATAACACCATTCCGGCAAAATCGAAAGTAGTCCTTAATACTTATTCTTATTGGCAAAGCAGCTATTCCTTAGATAAATACTGTTACTTAAATTGCTTATCAGAAACGAAAGGGTTAATTTTTGCGGACAATTTATAAATTTTATTCAGGAGAACAACTGATGAGAGTCAAACCATTCCGGAACGAACCATTTACGGATTTTTCCAAAAAATCAAATCTCGTGAAACAGGAAAAAGCAATTGCACACGTAAAAAAACAATTAGGCAAAACTTATGAAATGATAGTTGGTGGTAAGAAACTACGCTCTAAGGGTAGAACTGTATCTTATAATCCCTCCAACAAAGATGAAGTCATTGCAAAATTCCATAAAGGCACAAAGGAAATAGCCAACAAGGCTATTGTAACTGCTTATAAAAAGTTTGATGAATGGAAACTTGTTCCAGCTGAAAAAAGAGCCAGTTACCTCTTTAAAGCTTCTAACATTGTTAGAAAAAGAAGATTTGAAATAAATGCATGGATGATTCTCGAAACAGGGAAAAATTATTTAGAAGCAGATGCAGATACAGCAGAAGCGATTGATTTTATGGAGTTCTATGGTAGGGAAATGCTCAGGTATGCATCCAAACAGCCAATAACACCATTGAAAGGTGAAAAGAATGAACTGGTTTATTTGCCGTTGGGTGTTGGTGTTACAGTTCCACCGTGGAATTTTCCATTTGCAATTTTAGTAGGGATGACTTCGGCAGCCGTTGTTACAGGTAATACAGTGGTTTTAAAACCATCCAGTGATTCACCAATGATGGGAAAAATATTTTATGATGTTATGCAAGAAACCGGTTTACCGGATGGTGTAATCAATTTTCTCCCCGGTTCAGGTGGCGAAGTTGGCGACACTTTAGTTGGTCATCCTAAAACAAGATTTGTTTCATTTACAGGTTCGATGGAAGTGGGAACGCATATTTATGAATTAGCCTCAAGGGTGCAGCCGGGACAAATCTGGCTTAAAAGAGTCGTTGCTGAAATGGGAGGAAAGGATTGTATTATAGTCGATAACGAAACAAATTTAACCGAGGCAGCTAAAGGTGTAGCTGTTTCCGCTTTTGGTTTTCAGGGTCAGAAATGTTCAGCTTGTTCGAGAGTAATTGTTGATAAGAGAGTGTACTCAAAATTTGTAAGCAGGTTAAAAACCGAAGTTGAAAAAATTACAGTTGGTCCGGGAGAAGAAAATTATGCTATGGGTGCTGTAATAAATGAAGCTGCTCAAAAAAGCATTTTAAAATATATCCAGATAGGGAAAAAAGAAGGGAAGCTATTAACCGGCGGTAGAAAAGCAAAAGGTAATGGATATTTTATTGAGCCAACAGTAATTAAAGATATCAAACCAACCGATAGATTAGCACAGGAGGAAATATTCGGTCCTGTACTGGCAGTAATAAAATCAAACAACTATGAGCAGAGCTTAAAGATTGCCAACAATACTATTTATGGTTTAACAGGTGCTGTTTATACAAGAAACCGTAATAAGATAAATGCTGCAAAAAAACATTTATTGATAGGTAATTTGTATTTCAATAGAAAATGTACCGGAGCATTGGTTGGAAGTCAGCCATTCGGAGGATTTAACATGTCCGGAACAGATTCTAAAGCTGGTGGAAGAGATTATTTGTTGCTCTTCTTGCAGGCGCAAACACTTAGTGAAAAAGTATAATGCGGTTATATAATAATTAATACTGAATTCAAACTGATTAGTATCAAAAGAAGGAATTTTTATGAAGATACATGAGTATCAAGGAAAAGAAATATTAAGAAAATATAATGTTGCGGTTCCAAGAGGTGGTGTTGCATTTACCGGAGAAGAAGCTGTTAAGATAGCAAAGGAAGAAATGGGTGGAGACACCTGGGTAGTTAAAGCACAAATACATGCTGGCGGCAGAGGAAAAGGCGGGGGAGTGAAGGTAGCAAAATCACTTCACGAAGTTTGGGAACATGCCTGCGAAATATTAGGAATGAACTTAGTTACTCATCAAACAGGACCGGAAGGTAAAATTGTAAAAAGGTTGCTTGTTGAAGAAGGTGTGAACATAGATAGAGAACTATACGTTGGAATTACCTTAGATAGAGCACTATCTAAAAATGTAATTATGGTTTCAACGGAAGGTGGAGTGGAAATTGAAAAAGTTGCTGCTGAAACACCGGAAAAAATTATTAAAGAAACAGTTGAGCCTTCTGTTAGTATGCAGCCTTATCAAGCAAGAAAACTTGCGTTTGCACTTGGCTTAAGTGGCACACAACATAAAAATGCAGTTAAATTTCTTTTAGGATTATACAAAGCATACGAAGGAACAGATGCCTCACTTGCAGAGATTAATCCATTAGTAGTTACCAAGGAAGGGGATGTTATTGCACTGGATGCAAAGATGAATTTTGATGACAACGCACTTTACAGACACAAAGAGATAAATGAATTTCGCGATTTGGATGAAGAGGATCCATTGGAAGTTGAGGCATCAAAATATGATTTGAATTACATAAAGCTCGATGGAAATGTTGGCTGCATGGTTAATGGTGCAGGGCTGGCAATGGCAACTATGGATATTATAAAATTAGCCGGAGGCGAACCCGCAAATTTTTTGGATGTTGGTGGCGGCGCAAGCAAAGAAACGGTTGCAAACGGATTTAAAATTATTCTTTCGGATGCTAATGTAAAGGCCATTCTTATAAATATATTTGGGGGAATTGTTAGATGCGACAGAGTTGCACAAGGAGTAATTGATGCTGCAAAGGAGATGCACGTTACTGTGCCGATAGTAGTACGACTCGAAGGTACTAACGCAGAGGAAGCCGCAGAGTTGTTAAATAATTCCGGTTTAAACTTTGAAGTTGCAAACAGTTTGAAAGATGCGGCTGAAAAAGTTACTTCTGTATTAGATAATTAATTCAATTTTATATAAACACGTATATAAAATAGAAGTACTTCTGTGGCACGGCATTTGTGTTTTGTCCATTATTGATAGGTTAATCATTTACAAATTGAGACTATCATTAATTAATTATTAGGTATTATCTATTTCGCAACCCGATTAATTAATGGAGAACTAAATGTCCTTCTACGATACAGGTTTTAATGATGATTATACCGAACCTGAGGGAAACCAGGTGGAGGAGGAAATAAATGCCTGCCGAAAACTAATTGAAGATAATGTAATTTTTAATGCCGTTGAACGAATTGAAGATGTAATAACTCTTTGTATTGATCATGGTTTAATAGACGATGGTTTGTACTTCGTAAATTACCTCCTTGATATCTCTTCATATAACTCCGATTACTGGGCGAAGAAAGGAACCCTTTATAATTTATCAGGTGAATTTGAGAATGCAATTGATTGTTTTAATAGGGCGCTGTCATTAAATCCGGGTGATACAGAAATCCTTATTGATAAGTCATCGGTTGAAGAAAATTTGGGTGAGTTTGCTGAGGCAGAAGAGACATTAAAATATGTTCTTAATAGTGAACCGAATAATGAAGAAGCATTATATTGCTTAGGATCACTAAATCAGCGAAAAGAAAATTTTGAAATAGCAGTACTTTATTTTAAAAAAGTATTAAAGCAAGATCCTGATTATGCTGAGGCAATTTACGAATTAGGTTATTGTTATGAGGGTATGAATAATCATATTGAAGCACTTGATGCATATGATAGATTTTTGGAGTTGGATCCTTATAACGCCAATGCGTGGTATAATAGGGGAGTTGTTCTTTCAAAGTTACACAAACCGGAACTTGCACTAAATAGTTATGATCTTGCTGTTTCTCTGAATGATAATTTTTACAATGCATGGTTTAACAAGGGTAATATTCTTACGGATCTTGGTAGAAATAATGAAGCATTAGAATGCTTTAAAAAAGCGCATCAGTTAGATTGTTTTGACGAAGCAACATGCTATTATATTGGTAACTTGTATGAAAGCAAGGGGAAAATAGAAAATGCCATAAATTATTATACTAAAGCACTTCAGATAAACAATCATTATTATGATGCCCTACTTGCACGTGGCTTTTGTTTTGATTCTTTAGGCAGATATAGCTGCGCATTTAACGATTTCAACAAGGCAATCTCAGTTTCAAAAGATAGAGCCGAAGCATGGTGTGCAAAAGCTGATTTGGAATTTTCACTTGGAAGATTAGCGGATTCATCGGAGAGTTATTTGAAAGCTGTTAAAATTGCCCCTAATCACCACCTCTATTGGTTTAGCCTTGCTGAAACATACTTTGAAATGGGTAAATGCATTAATGCTTTACAAGCATTTGATGAATGCTTGCGTATTCAACCTGATGATGCTCTATCACTTTTTGGGAAAGCGAAAGTTAAATATTTATTAAACCAAACAGAGGATGCAATTGAATGTTTAAAGAAAGCATTTGCAATCAATCCGAATATTAAACAGGATTTCAAAAACGAGTATTCAGAAATAAAATTTTCACAGCTTGTTAATAGGTTGATGAGAGAAAGTTAGCTTAAATTTTTTACCAATCTTAATTGTGGTTTGATTATATTTTGAGGGCTAAATATTGAACCATTTAATGAAAAATTCATTTTATACAAATACAAAATTAATTGGGCTTCTCGGACATCCAATTAAACAGTCATACTCACCCTTTATCCATAACATTGCATTTCAGTTTAGAGAATTAGATTATATTTATCTTCCATTCGATGTTGTAACTGATGACCTGGAAAATGCACTGAACGGAATTGTAGCTCTTGGTATGAATGGATTAAACGTTACAATTCCACATAAAGTAAAAATAATAGATTACCTTGATGATCTTTCTGAAGAGTCATCTATGATAGGAGCAGTAAATACAATAACCATCGAACAAGGTAGTTTAAAAGGATATAATACAGATGTGCATGGAATATTAGCTACTCTTAACCAATTTAAAAATGAAATTATTGGTGAGAAGGTTTCCATAATTGGTGCAGGTGGAGGAGCAAGAGCATCTATCTTTACTTTGATAAGATATTTCAAACCAAAGGAAATAAATATCATTAATCGTACACTTCAGCGTGCCGAGACATTGCAGGTATATTTTTACGATAAGATGAGATTTGAACATTTAAATTCCGCGGAACTATTTCCTCCCGATTTGATTGAAACCTTAAATTCATCAAAGCTTATTATAAACGCATCTTCTGTTGGCATGTATCCTGTTACAGAAGACTCACCAATTAATTTAGAAGAAGCATTCCACAAAGACCAAATAGTGTTTGATATGGTCTACAATCCTACCGAAACAAAACTATTATCATTAGCGAGAATGCAGGGTGCAAATGTATTTGGCGGCTTAAAAATGTTAGTCCATCAAGCTGCAAAATCTTTTGAATTATGGACGGGTGAAGAGATGCCGATCGAAAAGTTATCACAGTCTTTAGAGGCGATGATTAAAAAATAATTCAGAATTATTTTCCCAAATTTACTCCACAACATATTCCATCAAAGTATCAGCAGCGCACAATTTGTGATTTGACAAAATTGAAAAGAATTTTTAGCTTTAAGAAAAAATTAGAACTGAAAATGAAATATTTTGTAGCCCTCTTATCACTTCTCGTGTTAATGCAATTATCAGGTGTTGAAGCGCAAACGTTAAAGAAAAAATCTTCATTTATTTCCGGTTTGGTAGGTGCAGCACAGGTTAGTAATTCAGGTAGCAGCAACCGCGCTGGCTCTGTTGCTTTAACATTCGGAGGAAGTTTTGGATTTCCAATTACTAAAAACTTGTACATTTATACTCGTGGTTCGTACAGTTCGAAATCAAATTTTCAATCTTATTACAATACATCTTATCTTACAACACAATTTCAATTATCTGATCAATTTGTTGAGGTAAACTCATCATTTAACCAGCTGCTGTTGAATACTGGACTGCTGTACACATTTTATTTATCCAAGGAATTTACTTTAGGAGTTAGTGGTGGAGTTTCATTTGCGGTTATAAACCAGGAAGCTCAATTGATCGGTGGTCACGTAATTTCTAGTATAGACAACGAAGCAATATGGGGTTACTTTGGTGGGTTAATGATAGAAAAAGGTTGGGACGATACAAACGTTACTACCTTTGCTGAAGCGCAGTATAATTATGCACAAAGCGATGCACCATATCATGCAAATGCATTAAATGCAGTTAATTTTACTTTTGGTGTTAGATATTATATGAATAGAAGAGGTTTTTAACCAATTCCGTCCCAAATGATTTTGTGCTAATGTAACATTCATTAAGTCAGACCAACAAAACAGACTACTTATCTCCCACTAAACTATACAACTCTTTAGAGTGTGATAAAATTTCCTGTAATTCCGCATCATCTAGGTTAACCAACTGGTTGTTAAGAATTTTATTGTAACTGATCACATCACCATCCGGATCAAGATATAAAGTTAAATCTGATAATTCTTTTTTCATTTTAGATTCCGTCGCGTTAATGTAGGCAAGTTTCTTCCCGATAAAGTGAATTAATTTGCCATCCTTATAATAATATCTATTAAAGGCGTTACCGGGTTTTCTGTAGGTTAACTTTTCATTTATAAAAATTATATCAGACTCAGGATAATAAGTTTTCATTCTGGAAAAAGCTCTTGCCGAAGCCCATTTATATTCTTGTCCTTCTAAAGTTGCCAATATTGAATCAGTCTTTTCAACTATTTCAACAATTCCTTTTTCGGTGTATTCCTTACCACCACAGGCGATAATAAGGAATGAACTTAGTGCTAGAATAAATAAGTAAATGATTTTCATAAGAGAGTGTTTTTGTTGTAGTTAATTGAACACTATTCCAAAAGATATTGAATATTCAGGACCACTGTAGTTAGTCTCACTTCCTATTGGCTTGCTAAAATCTGTAATAAAGTGATAAGCAATACCGATACCTAATTTAAAAATATCTCCAATTAATAAATCTAAACCGGCACCAAGTCTTGCACCAAAAGCATTTTCAACTATTGATTCGCTCTTTACGCCAGTTGTACCTGTTACATTGCTGGTGTAGATTCCAATGTATGGCCCAATATACCCTGAAATGTAAGGTAAAAAATTGCTTTGTTTGTTCATCTGGATTGGATAAAAGTTAACACCAACCAGTATTGGAACTATTGTTGCTGTCTCAGTTGAAACTTCCGTTACTCCAGCTGCTGTATTTGCATTAATCACTAGTGCTCCAATTCCGACTCTTAAGGATAGATAATCTTCAATCCAGTATTGGTATGAAATTGAGCCCATAAAACCTGTAGATGCATTAGTCGTAACTACTGTTGGTGCAATAGCAATTTTCGTTGTACTGGTATTATCGTATAAGCCAACATTTAAATCGATTCCACTTCTACCTTTTAAGTATGTATTACCGGATTCATTATTCTGCGCTAATGCTAAGTGTGGAACTGAAATTAAAAACAGAAGAGTTATTGATATTCGTTTAATCATCATTATTACTTTAAAAACAAAATGATATAATCGGTATTGCTAACCTAATTTTTTATGAAGGTAGAAACAAGATTTTTTATTTAACCAATTTGAATACTAGATTTCCAACATGTTTTTGATAATTATGGTAATGTGATTAGTGATATTAAATCATCTATTGATTGATTGGGGAATTGTCGATAACAAATACCAAATAGTGTTAAAGAATTATTGCTGATGAGAATGCTTCAAAAGCTATGTTTCTTATGCCGCTCCAATTATGATAGGAAGCTGAAATCATTAATATTAAATGATTTCCTCTTGAGTGGGAATGAGAAACTTGTTAATAATTACTTTTGAGACGGTCTCATCAATTTATAAACTATACCCAATCCCTAACTAATTTTTGATCCCCAATCTTAATTTCTTCCGGAGAATTTAGATCAAGTGCCCACTTCATACGATTGATACCTTCAGTAATGTCTTCCTCAGATCCACAATAACTAATACGTAAATGTCCATCCAGGCCAAATCCGGTTCCAGGTACCGTAAGTACTTTTGCTTTATCAATTAGTAGTTCGGATAATCTATTTGAATCTTCATCATAGAAACTAAAATCGGCAAAACAATAAAACGTTCCATCAGGGATGGTTACTTTTACACCTTCAAATGAATTCAACATATCCATCATCATATTTCGTTTGAGTTCCAATTCAGAACGTAAAGTTTCAACACTTGTTTGGTCACCATCCAAAGCACCTATTGCCCCTTTTTGAGATAATACAGAAGGTCCGGATGTTTGATGACCCTGAATTCTAGCCATTGCTCCAATTACATCTTTATTTGCTATTGCCCACCCAAGTCTAAAACCTGTCATTGCATACTGTTTAGATACTCCATTAATTACAATCAACTTTGAACATTCAATATTTTCCTTTTCGTATTTGTAGGGATTTATTTGTGTTCTACCATCAAATATTAATCGATGGTAAATATCATCCATTATCAGGTAGATTTCTTTTTCGCTGCAGAATTTTACTAAATCAGCTATAAATTCTTCCGAGTACATAACTCCCGTGGGATTATTGGGGCTGTTAATAATAATTAACTTTGTTTTTGAATTTACCTTGTCAGTGATGTCCTTTAGTTCCGGGTAGAAGGTTCCGTATTCTGGATAGGCCGCAACTCCTTTAGCACCGCACAATTTTGCCATATCCGGATAACTCACCCAGTATGGTGCAGGGTATACAATTTCATCACCAGGATTTACAACTGCCTGTAGTGCAACCATAATTGCCTGCTTTGCGCCACCGGAAGCACAAACATTTTTAGGATCGACTTTCCGCTCGTAAAATTTTTCAGTGTATCCAATTATCGCTTCTTTAAGTGGAGGGATGCCGTCAGCAGGTGTATATCTTATTTCTCTCGTATTTAAATGTTCAATGGTTGCATTAATTGCAGCCATCGGTACTTTACTTTTTGGTTCACCACCACCCAGATGAATTACCGGTTCTCCTTTTGCTTTTAAGATGGCAAACTTTTTGTTGAGGCCGAGAGTGGGGGATCCTTCAATTGATTGAGCAATTAAACTTAAACTCATTGCGATTCCTGTATTTTTTAGAAATGATGAATATAGTATTGAGAAAATTATTTGTAGAAATTACGAGAAGCAAATTAATATTTAATGAATTGGCAATATTTTAAAAAGAAAACTCAATATGAAAGCAATCTGTGTCTGATCAATTTCTATCAAATCAGAAATAATAAAATCTCTATAATAATTACTGTCACAATCCGCTGCTTCTGACCGAATCTATTTAATCAAAAATTACAAACAAAGCGAATGGAATTACCCAAATTGATTTTACAATTGAAAAGTAAATATTACTTACAAATTTTGATGAAAATGTTAATAAAATTGACTTTTTGAGTCATTTGTACGGTATAAAAGTTGCGCGACCTAAGCTTATTTAATGGCAATTTATATTTAAACAAAAGGTGTGAGTATGTCTGGTCGTACTTCTCTGAAGTCTATTTCGAAATCATTTTTCATCCTCTTTATTTTAGGAATTACAGTTTTTCTATTCAGTTGTAAAGAAGAATCCGGTATTGTATCAGATATTGATGGTGGAGATGATGAAATCGTAACATTGTTTACAATCATATCAGGTCAATTAGTAGACAAACAGACCGGATTTCCTGTTGATAGCGGATTGGTACATATTGCAGGAACCTCAGTAAATTCAATAGTTTATTCTGATGAATCCGGTCAATTCTTTTCTCAGGTACAATTAATTGAAGATGAAAATTTAACGATTATCGCATACAAACAGGATTACAAACCGGATACTACAAGTACAACTGCTTTTGCAGGACAAGATTTAACAGTTGAAACTATTCATTTGGAAAAATTAGATGATGGTACAGGTCCTTCTGGTGATCCTGTCAGTATATTTCTCTCTTCTATTAGTTCAACCATAATAGGTGTAAAGGAGAGTGGTTCTGAAGAAACTACACAAATTGCATTTGTTGTGCAGGATTCAGCAGGTACTCCAATCGATCTAATTCATCAGGTAACTGTAAATTTCCGATTGGGATCTGGTCCCGGTGGTGGCGAATTTTTGAGTCCTGGTAGTGCAAGTACAAATGGCAGCGGTACAGCATTGGTAAATTTAACCAGTGGAACGAAGGCTGGGGCAGTACAGGTTATTGCTGAAGTAGATCTTGGTGGTAGTATGATTTCATCGCTGCCTGTGGCAGTGACAATCCATGGAGGATTACCGGATGATACTCATTTTAGCATCGCCCCCGCGAAAGCAAACTTCCCTGGCTATAATATTTATGGGTTACATAATCCTATTACAGCTTTCGTTGGCGATAAGTATGCTAATCCTGTTAGACCGGAGACTGCAGTTTACTTTACTACAACCGGAGGTATAATTGAAGGTTCCACACTTACGGATATAGAAGGGATTGGATCAGTAAATTTGATATCTGCTGCACCTAAACCTTCACATCCGATTCTTGGTGCTGGATTTGCGACTATAACCGCTAGCACCATTAACGAAAACTCAAATGTTATTAGCAAGGAAACAATTGTACTTTTTTCGGGAATACCGCAAGTATCAATCTCTCCAACTTCTATAAACGTTCCGAATAGAAGTTCTCAATCATTTAGCTACTATGTCGGTGATCAGAATGGTAATCCATTAGCATCTGGTACAAACATAAGTGTTTCTGTTGAGGGAGAAAATGTAGACTCGCAAGGTGATATTAATATTACCTTACCGGATACACAAAGTGCATCCTGGACTCAATTCTTTTTCCTCTTGTATGATACTAATGACTCATTGCAAACGAAACCAGTTACGGTAAGAGTTGAAACCTCGGGACCAAATGGAGGTGCTTTTATGACAATCGGTGGAGTTACTAATTGATATCTAAGTAATTTGATTAAGGTAAGTTGAGTGGAGATGACTTAGGGTGTTCGAAAGAACACCCTTTTTTTTGTAAATCTCTAATCTTCGATCAATTGAATTCGCTTAGATACATCTTCAACCTCACTCCAAACTCTAAGTAAGTTCCCCGAACATATTTTCTGAATATCTTCTTCCGAATAATTTCGCTTTAATAACTCGTAGATAATATTCGGGTATTTTGTTACATCCTCTAAACCAATCGGAAGATCGCTTACGCCATCAAAATCAGAACCGAATCCAACGTAATCAATTCCAACAATCTTTACAACGTGATCAATGTGATCGACTAATTGAGAAACATATATCTTATTTTCTTTATACTCTCGGGATGTACTCTTAATATAATCCTGAGTTTTCTCATCGTGCTCATCGAGTTCGTTTTTTTTCTGCCTCTTTTTCACTTTCTTTTTCCACTCTGCACGTCCCACTCTAAAATCGTTATCGAGAAATGAAGAACCAAAGTTTATCATAATTATCCCACCATATTCAGCAAGCTTCTTAATCATCATATCGTCCATGTTTCTTTCCCACCCTTTAGTAAAATATCGGCAGGAAGAATGTGAAGCTATAACTGGTGCTGATGAAACTTTTATAACATCGTAAAATGTACTGTCTGATAAATGAGAGACATCGACAATAATTCCTAACCTATTCATTTCTCTTACAACATTTTCTCCAAAATCACTTAGCCCGTTCCATTGCCTGTTTTCATCATATGATGAATCACCTAAGTGATTGCTCTTTGAATGTGCAAGACCTATATATCTGATTCCTCTATCATAAAAGTATTGTAAATTCCTTATTTCTCCCTCTATTGGGGTTCCGTTTTCCATTCCGAGTGGGAAGGAGATTATACCTTTATTAAAATTATTTCTTACATCTTCTACAGAAAGTGCTATTCTAAATTTATCATGGTTATCTGCGGTTATCTCTTCAACAATTCGTATCAAACTTTCAGCAAGATCTTTTCCTCCATCAATTCCTTCAAATTTTGCTGGAACATAAATTGACAGAAAAGCTGCATTTAATCCGCCAAGCTTTGCCCGTGGATAATCGAAATGCCCTTTTTCTGTTCTTTCAGATATATCTTCCCATTCTTCTTCAAGACGGTAGGGTAAATCTATATGTGTATCTATTATAAGGAATTGAGACGCGAGTTGCTCAGCTTTATTTAATAACTCCGGATCCATCTTATTACTATTATTTTGTACTTCATTACAACAGGTTAGAAGTAACAAGATAATTAGCATAAAAATAGAACTTACAACTTTTGTGGATTTTCTTTTGGGGATTTGGGAATAGGACATTAAATGCTGATTGATGAAATATTATTTCAATTTGAATTTATTTTTAAGTGCCTTTTGAACAACAATAGGTACAAAATCACTTACATCACTGTTCAAGCTGGCTAGATTTCGTATAATCGTAGAATTCAGGTAAGTATACTTTTCGTGCGGCATTAAAAAAATTGTGGTAATATTTTCGGCAAGTTTTCTGTTCATCAGCGCCATTTGAAATTCATATTCAAAATCACTTATCGCTCGCAATCCCCTTATAATTCCCATTGCACCTACTTGCCTGGCACGTTCAACAACAAGGCCCTCAAATGAATCGACTGCAACGTTTTTGAACTTACTCAAACATTCCTTTAGCATTTCAACCCGCTTTTCGGTAGAAAATAGTGGCTCTTTACCGGGATTTACAGCTACTGTAACAACAACAGCTTCGAAAAGTTCTGATGCTCTTTTTATTACGTCAATATGCCCATTTGTTACAGGATCAAAGGTGCCCGGATATATTACTTTTCGCATTTAATTATTATGCTTGTTAAACTTTATGTAAATATAAAGATTCCCAAGAAAGATTGAAATTATTAAAGACAAAAAGCATGCTCCTTTAAAACAAGTCTTACTTCTCTACAACCAAGCCTGCACCGTGTTCTTCAATCTCAATTAACTTAACAACTTCATCAGTTTGTGTGTCTATTATTCCAATGGTTCCAGGTGGTCCCTCACCTCCAACAGAAAAGTAGGGATTAAAAGCATTATTTGTGTTCCTGCTTGATACATAAAGATATCTATCATCTGCAGTTAAATCTGCGCCATGCAACATACTGAATCCGGGATGTGAAATTTCTTTTACTTTTGTCCAGGTGGAGCCATTTTTATTAATTACATTTACAACCTTTCCCATCATTGAAGGTATATAAATTTTATTGCCATCACTGGTAACTGCGATATGCATTGGAGCAGGGCTGACAGGAACTTCGGCAACAATTGTATTCGTAGCTGTATCCAATACAAGCAATTTACTTGTACCTCTGGCAGATACATAAAGATAGGTACCATCAGGAGAAATAGTTGTTTGCATTGGCTCTGTGCCCGGACTTAAAACAATATCATCAATGAATTCATCGTTGGTAGCATCAACAATACTAATTCTACTTAATGAAAGGTTAGCAACATACAACTTTGTACCATCTGGAGTTAAAGCAATTCCGTGTGGAATGCCTGGTGCCGGAAGTAGTATTTCTTTTGTTACAGACATAGTAATGGTGTTAACCACAAAGATGGTATTAAAAATCGGATCGGAAGTGGATGATCGGGAAACATAAGCTTTTGTTCCATCTGGTGATATTTGAATCATTCCAGCTTTAGTAATTCCGTTAACTTCTCCAACAATGCGGTAATCTGATATTCTTGTTTTCAGAAATTTTCCTGAACCGATTAACGTATTGTAAAGAAATCCATCCTTGTACTTACACATATGAGGAGAATTTGTGGTTGGACTCACGTTTACATCAATTAACGCCGAAACTACATTTGCATATCCATCGATAACAGATATTTTATCGCTCTTCTGGTTACATACATATACACGATAAGATGCGTTTCCAAATGGTGTTTCTCCGTTATTATTCCTCGCGCCATTTTCCAGCCAGTTCTTTACTAAATCAATTTGTTCTTGGGATAAATTTATTGCATCGTGTGGTGCTATTGGAGTAACATTACCTGTAATAAATTGGTAAATAAGACTCTCATCCAATCTAAAAGGTATTACAACATCACCACCATAATTCGGAACTTGCCCGTTAGAACGATTTAGGCTGCCCTGTAGAAGATTTGAATGAGTATATAGCGAAAGACCACTTGATGGTCTTGCTCTGGAATGACATCCTGAAGTTGCACAATTTAAAGAAAAGATTGAAGCTATTGAAAAATTTTCGAATCCATTGAAATTGTAGTCTACCCCATTAATAAATATTCGAAATGAAAATAAATCAGAAGGGGGAATATTGCCAGGTGGATCATTACCTGAACCTCCCACTGGCAAAGTGCTTAGGTTATTATCTAAATCAATTGCGGTAATATAATATTCGATTAATGTTGGTTGAGTTTGACCAGGAATAATATAAACAAATATCTCACTATCGGTTGAATCCTGAGCTCCATCAACAAGTGTCCACTGAGTTGAAATTGAATTTGTTATGTTTTTAAAGTAAAGAACCGTTCTAAATAAGTTAGATTCAATAATTTTTGCAGTAATAACGATTGGTATTGAGTCAAGGATATCTTGCTGTTTAGTATGAGTAATTTCTGGTCCTTGATTATCCGTAGATGGGGGCTCGGTTGAATCATCACTGCAAGCAAAGAAACTAAATAATAATATTGTAGCAATTGCAAATATCTTAATATAATTCTTCATCAACTTTCGCTTCTTATTTTGAGAGTGCCATTTTTATTAATTGATTGAAATTACCCGCAGTAATTTTAGCTATGTAAATTCCGGACGATAGATTTGATGCATCAAACCGAACTGAATATTTACCGGGAGGTTTAGTTTCATTCACTAATTCAGATACCTTTTCGCCTAATGAATTGTATACCGACAGATTCACAAATTCTGTTTTCGGAATACTAAAATTAATTTGAGTGGTCGGATTAAAGGGATTTGGGTAATTCTGATTTAAATTATAACTAAGGATGTTATTTTCATCTTCTACCGAGGTAGGTATTTGAACAAAAACATTCCATATATTTTCCGTTGTGAAATAACCATTTGAAATAACAACTTTTATCACATCTGTATGCGGTGGTGGATCAAAGGAAGAATGCCTGTAATGATATGTAGTATTAGTACCAACCGGGAAATCATCATTGTACCACTGGTAATTTAGTTCCAATCCGCTTGTGTCTATAGCAACAACCTCAAAATCAATTTCATCATTTTTATTTATTGTTGTATCTCCCAAAGGAAAAAACGATGTGATAATTGGAATTCCTGGATTAATTACTTTAAATGAGAATAATTCAGGAGGTGGTATTGCTCCGGGCGGATTTATACCTGAACCTCCTGAAGGTAATGTAGTAACATTATTGTTATTATCAACAGCAGCAAGATAATATTCTACTGTTTTTACAAAATCTTGTCCGGGAATTTCAAATTCATAAATATTATTTGTTGGTCCATCAGGATCATTAACCAAAAACCATTCACTGGTGCTGCCTTCAAAAGTAGTTCGATAGTGCATATTGGGATCTACAATCTGGTCGTTGTCTACTATATTTGCACTGATTGTAATCGGATCATTATTGAGGACATCATCAATTTCTGTATGAAGAATTGTTGGTGGTACATCCCCGGGCGTAAACTGAAAAACATATAAACCGGTTTCGGTATCTGATATTATAGTAAGACCTGATGGTAGATAAGGATAAACTCCCCATGCTCCGTCCAATGTTCCTCGGTTAATTGGAGTTGTATCGTATTGCCCAATTAAATATGGTGCTTCAGGATTGGAAATATCCAAAATAACATAACCGTCATAATAATAAGATATATGTGCATAGTTACCGTGTATCAATAAATTATGTACAGTTGCATCCGAATTTGTTTCCCAGGTGGGAATAACCAATTCCCATGAAAATCTATCTTGTAAATCCCAGACTGTAATATCGACTTGATTAAATTCTTCAGTGCCATAAAAGTATCTTTTATTTTCAGTCATCCAACCTGCGTGTGCATATATACCTGGTATAGAAGGACTGGCACTTATAAACTGCGGATTAGATTTATCACTTACATCTACAAGATGAAATTGGCCGGAAGATCCTGCACAAGCAACCAAAGTATCATCCCAAACATATACATCGTGTATGTAACCACTAGCAGAGTAATATGCTGTTCGTACCGGACTTATGGGATTGGAAAGGTCAAGTATATGCATTCCTCCACCTCCCTCAGTTCCAATTACATATGCGTATCCATTGTCAATAAAGATATTATGTGCTCTTACAAACCAAGTATCAATAGTTTCAACAAGCATTGCGGAGTTTGGGAGCGACGAAAGCTCTATTATTTGCAAGCCCTGTCCTGTCCCGGTTTGCTCTGTAATAATGTAAGCATAATTATTGTGAACCTTTATATCCCGCCATATAGAAGGTGGTCCCGGTATGAATGCAACTTCTTGCGGATTTGACGGGGTATCCAGTCTGATGATGGATGTTCCATGCCTTGTGCCAAGTAAGGCATATTCAATTCCCTGTCCATCAACATATCCCCAAATATCGTTATATCCAATAGATGGATACGGATTAAGGTTACTAACTAAATCGACGTTAGTTTGGGAAAACAGTACTGGTGCACAGATCCATAAAGCTAAAAATGTTTTCTTAATCATCAATTCCTCTTAGTTGATCCTGAAATATTTATTTTAATAAGTTCATTTTGATTATCTGATGATTCTCGTTAGATGTTAATCTAGCAAAGTAAATACCGGAAGGAAGACTAGATGCAGTGAATTTAAAAGTGTAACTCCCGGCAGTCATAAATTCATTAACCACTTCTGCAACTTCTTCTCCAATTACATTGTATACCTTAAGTGTAACAATACCTGATGCGGGAATACTGAAATCAATATTTGTTGAAGAATTAAATGGATTTGGATGAGCTGTTATATTGAATGTAGAAGGCAGCTCACTAGTTTTACTAACAGAATTTACTATTGTTGTGTTTTCGTAAAGATATAGTCCACCTTTTACATTTCCAATGTATAAATCCATATCACTATCATTATCAATATCAATAAATGATGGCGCAGTAATACCACCAAAATTTTCCGGGATAAACTGATCCGTTATTTGATGCCAAACAGGATTTTGATTTATACCGTTGTTTTTGAAGAAATAAAAGTTGCCTGCACGATTTCCAGAAAATAGATCAAACACACTATCGTTATTATAATCATAAAGAAAAGGTGAGCTGTTATCGCCAACGTCGAGATCACTAAAGAACGAACTTGTTTCAGTAAACTCAAAGAAAAATCGGCTACCAGTGTTCTCAAAATAATTGAACTTACCACTAAATTCCCCAACGCTTAGATCAAGATCATCATCATTATCAACATCCAAAAGAAATGGTGCGGCAAGTGTTCCGATATCTATTATTGTACCACTGCTGTCAGATAACTTTCCTTGAAATATAAAATCGGGGCTGTTTACATTTCCATCATTTCGGTAGTAATCTATTTTACCGTCAAATAATCCAACTAACAAATCTATATCATCATCCCCGTCAAGATCTCCGAGCGAAGGAATAACACTTAGATCCCCTGTAATATTAAAATATGCCGAATCTAAATACTCAAACAACGGATTTGTTGAGCTGCCAGTGTTTTCCAAATAATTTAAAGTCCCAAGAGGATTATCCAGCGAACCAAGCAGAAAATCTGTATCTCCATCATTATCAAGATCAGCAAATGAAAGATAACTATTTGAAATTACATCAAGTGGCTTTAGATAATTGTTAGTTACGAATTGATGGTTTGCAATTTGACAAGTCCCCTCATTTTTATAATATATTAAAGACTGGTTTACAGTAGTATTAAATAATACGGAAACAAAAAGATCATAATCATCATCACCATCTATATCTACAAACCTTGGCATATTAAATCCGCTGGTAATGATAGTGTTTGGGGCAGGAGGATAGATCGGTATAATATTACTGGTATCCATTTCGGCGACAAACTTGTTGCCTATATTTTCGATAACATATAAGCTGTTACTAAAAAAATCTCCCCAAAAGAGATCGAGATCATTATCATCATCAATATCAACAAATTCTAGTGAACTGGAACCATGTCTTTTGTAAATTTTCAATACTCCTATAATTTCAATACCCTGCCAAACATCTGTAATAAATTTTAGCGAGAAATTATCTGTAGTACCAATATTCTCATAGAAGATTACGGTGCCACCAGAGTTTCCTGAAAAGAAATCAAAGTCGCCATCGTTATCTATATCAGCAAACAGAGGATTACTTCCAAACTCGCTAAATATTGGATCACCTTCACTTGAGTAAATTGTATCCAGCTCTATTTGAAATGAAGGAGAAGTTACAGTTCCAATATTTTTTATAAGCGATATTTGATCACCATTACCTGTGAAGTAATCAAGATCATTATCATCATCTATATCAACAAAATAAAACCAGTCTGTAAAGAATAATCCTGGAATCTCTGCAAGTGAATATTTGAATTTAGCTTTTGAAGAATCACCAATGTTTTCATACCAGCCAAAAGTTCCATCACTATCAAGGAAGGGAATATCAAGATCATTGTCTCCGTCAATATCAATGAACTGATGTTCAATGTTATTGATTCCGCCTGCATATATATTTGTTAGCGATCCGGAACCATCACTAACAGGTATCCAGTTCAATCTTCGTACAAATTCTTCTTGAGGGAAAACGCTGGAACTCAATATGGTTACAAAAGATATAACTGTGATAATCAGTGATAATTTATTTTGTATAAACAAGTATCGCCTATAATCTTGAATGGAGTGGTATTAAAATTTCTAATATCTTTTTCCTTTGTTTGAACAGATCTCTCGATGACCATGAATGCATCTTTTTGTAGGTATTTATTAGCAATAATATTTTGAGCAACCTGATAAATGTCATTCTTGAAGAAAGGCGGATCTGCAAGTATCAAATCGTATGTATTTTTTCTTTGAGTTTGAGAAAACTTTTCTGCACTTATCTTATAAACAGAACAGTAATTCTCAACATCTAAACTTTTAATATTCCTTAGAAGATTATTATAAATCCTCAAATTTTTTTCCACGAAGTGTACTTCCAAAGCACCCCTGCTTAAAAATTCTAGTCCCAGTGCACCTGATCCAGCATAAAGATCCAAAACTTTAATATTTTCGAAATTAAGTTCGTTGGTTAATAAATTAAACAGAGTTTCCCGAACCCGGTCGGTGGTTGGTCTTATTAAATTCGATTTAGGCACGTTAATCCAGCGGCCTTTAAACTCTCCTGAAATAATTCGTAGTCTCATATAAGTAATAATAAAAATAATCGGTGGGGTAAGCTATCCAATTCTGTAAGCTATTCCGGTAGCTGAAGAGAATGAGTTATACCTCTGATAGTAAAATGGATTTGCTTTTAGATCAGGAGTTGCAATTAATTTATCAAACGGGTTGAACACAATAAAATTTAATCCAGTTGCTTCATTAATTGATTGAACTGCTGAGTTCGGAATCCTTTCACCCGTAATATAACAAGCCTGGATAAGCCCTTTAATTATATTTTTAGATTTGGATAATGAAATCTCATCTAAAATATTTTTGGAGATATCATCATAATTACTAATAGCGTAAACCTTCTGTGAAATAGGGCGGCCATCCAAGGAAAAAATAATCGACATCAATTTTTCCGAAACATAAACGCTTAAACGAAGACCAACATTTACAAACGAGTTACTAAGCGCAAGTGCACTTTCGGAGGAAAGATGGACATTATCAATAAAACCTAACTTCAAATAATTCTTCTCGCAGAATCTTTCAAGGAGCTTTAAGTACTTGCGTTCAATTCCATATACTATGGCTGTGTTTTTAGTGTAAATCATGTTCTTCTCAACTTCAAGATACTGAAGTATTAAATCGTCATTTTTTACAAATGGGAACATAATGGAATACTCCCACCTGAATTCCTCAATTAGGTCACGTTGCAATAGCGTATTATCGTAAGGTAATTGAGAGATATAAAAGAGATCGAGTGGAAGAGAAAATGAAAGCGTATCACTTTTTACAGGTTGGTTCTTACGCATTTCATCATATGCAACCTGAAGCTGTGAGAGAATTATATTTTCCTGGTCAGATTTAAAGTTTAACGGCTGTGGGAACGCCGCTTCGTTAAGATTGTCTAAACGGACCTGTTCACGAGAACCAAATATTTCTACAACCTGTAATTTCTTAGTCGATAAATTTAGTCCGGCATGGATATTTGATCCAGACATGTATGAGAGATTATTCCCACGAAGCTGTATTTTTGAGTGCATCATTATCCAAACTGCCTATGGTACCGTATCCATCAGGATCTTCAAGATAATATCGTGTGCCTAAAGTTATTGTGGAATCTACCCTGGTAATCTTACCTCTCCTATTAACTACAGTATCGATTATCATTGAAGTATCAATCTGTAGTATATACATTGAAAAAGTTTTAGGGGATAGTTTAAGGCTATCGGCTGTAAACTCACCGTGATTTAATGGAGTAAACGGATTGGGAATTTTCATTATTAATGAATCAAAGGTAGTAGTAACACTATCAACAAACGGATCGTTTTTAACAAAGAAGATAAGACTGTCAAGATTATCGGTAAAGCTTTTATTTTTTCTTTCCCAGAGAATTTCAGCTTCTTTAATATTGTCCATTCGAAGTCGTGATTCTGACTTATAGTATTTCTCAGCTGCTACATATTCTCTTGGGTCTATAATAGCAACCTTTATTAGAATTATTGTAAGTATTGCGATAACAACATATAGAGCAGCATGAACATACCAGGGATCAGATTTTGTGTCCATTTTTCCTCCGGACTAAAAAAATATTCAGAATGTTGTTTTAATATATAAAAACTTTTTAATTTTATTAAACTTTGATTTTCCTATTCCCTTAACATCCATTAATTCATCAAGGCTTTCGAATTTCCCTCTTTCAGCACGTAAATCTATCATTTTTTGAGCTGTTATTTCCCCTATACCGGGCAAACTTACTAACGTTGCCACATCAGCAGTATTTATGTCAATACTTTTTTCAGCTGGAAGCGCTGGTTTCTCCTTTTCAGCAAATCTGTCGGATTCAAAATCTAAAACTTCTGCCTTAGAATCAAATTTTTCTGTATTCCTTTTCCCTTTTTCTTTCTCCAGATTTTGTTCTGCGTTCTTTTTATAATAATTAAATAGACTGTCTTCTTTCGAATAATCAAAAGGCTTGGATTCTACGGTGGAGTTTTCCTTAATAGTTTTGATTCCAATTCCAATTAAAAAACTTACAACAATAAAAAGTATAACTTTTATCTCTGTCTGGGTAAAACCAATTTTTTTTGAAAGCTTTTCTAACATTCAAATTAGCGCCGGTTGATTTAATTAGGTTGAGTAAAAATATAAGAATAGTTAAGGGAGGTAGCAAATAGATTGGTCAGCGAACTGAATGCAATAACTAACGACCAAAGCGTTTAAAAAAGTTTTTTTCTTCGGTTTTTGATGAATCCTTAATATTCGGCATTTCTGAAAGTTGTTTTAGCAGTTCTTTTTCTTTGGAACTTATTTTATTCGGAACTGCTACATTTATTTTCACAATCTGATTTCCTATTCCTGAAGAATTTAAGTGTTTGATTCCTTTTCCCCTCATCTTTAAAAATTTTCCGGATTGAGTTCCCGAATCAATTTTTAAAACTGCCTTACCGTTAAGCGTAGGTACTTCCACTTCAGCTCCAAGTGCAGCTTGCGGGTAGGTTATAAACAAATTGTAAATTATATCATCTTCTTCCCGAACAAAGTGCTTGTGTGACAATTCTTCAAATACTACTATTATAGCACCTGCCTCACCACCACGTTTCCCAAAGTTACCTTCACCACGCAAAGTCATATAGCTGCCTTCGTGAACACCAGCAGGTACATCGACATTCATCATCACTTCATCCTGATATCTACCATCTCCCAAACATTTCCTGCAGGGTGTGTCAACAACTTTACCTTCACCACCACAGTTTTGACATGTAGTAATATTAACAAACTGACCAAATACCGAACGTGAAATAGATTTAACTTCACCAAGTCCATTACACACAGTGCAGGTTTTAATTGCAGTTCCTTCATCAGCACCGGTTCCGCCGCACTTATCACATTTAACATGTTTTTTTATTTTAATTTTCTTAGTGGTTCCGTCAGCAATCTCTTCTAATGTTAACTTTAAATTAACACGCAGATCAGCACCTGCAGTACCAGTACCTCTTCTTCTGCCTCGCTGGCTGCCACTGCTAAAGAAGTCATCAAATATTGACGATCCTCCACCAAAAATATCTGAAAAGTGTGAAAAGATATCGTTAATATCCGAAAAGCCTGAAGTTCCGTATCCGCCGCTTCGTAATCCATCGTGTCCGAACCTATCGTACCTGGCTCTTTTATCATCATTG
The DNA here is from genome assembly GCA_020354005.1 of Ignavibacterium sp. Lineage (GTDB taxonomy): Bacteria > Bacteroidota > Ignavibacteria > Ignavibacteriales > Ignavibacteriaceae > BMS3ABIN03. The sequence goes on along the minus strand of CP070637.1, from coordinate 2,594,924 downwards.
TTAAGCACTTCATATGCTTCTGCGGCTTCTTTAAATTTTTCTTCCGCTTCTTTGTTACCCGGATTCCTATCGGGATGATATTCCATAGCAAGTTTGCGGTAAGCCTTTTTCAGTTCTTCTTTAGAAGCGTTTCTATCTACATTTAATACTGAGTAATAATCTCTTTTAGCCATAAAGTCTTTTTATAATAATTAATTCTCTTCTTCTTTTTCTTCATTCCCGGATGCTCCACCATTATCCTCACTAACAATTACTTTGGAATGGCGTAGAACTTTATCCTTATAAGTGTATCCTTTTTCTATTTCTTCCAGAACAGTGTGAGGTTCCACAGAGTCATCCGGTCTTTGCATCAACGCTTCATGAAAATCTACATCGAATAATTTTCCAACTGCATCTATTTTCTTAACACCTTGCTCATCCAGGGCTTTCATAAATTTATCGTAGATGAGTTTTAATCCATTTTTAATTGCGTCGATATCCTGTGCATCATTAATGTGTTCCAGTGATCTTTCAAAGTCATCAATAACTGGCAATAGTTTTTGTATAAATGATTCTGCAGCATATGTTAATAAGCTTAGCTGATCATTTTCTGTTCTTCTTTTATAATTTTCAAATTCTGCAGCTTTTCTAAGCAGCTTATCTTTCAGCTCGGAAACCTCTAATTGCAAATCTTTTACTTTGTCCTCTTCTTTTACAGTTTCTTTTACTTCTTCCTGTACACCCTCATTTGTAACTTCTTCAGTTGCTTCTTCATCATTTATCTCAATTTCTTTTATCTCTTTTTCTTTTTTCCCTTTGCTCATAAAAATTGTTTCTCCTCTTATTTAGTGGGACTCTTTAAAAATTCTGATAGCATCTTTGCTATGTAATCAACAATTGTCACAACTTTTGAATATTCCATTCTTTTCGGTCCAACAATTCCTAATGTTCCAATTGTATCACCGAATTCATATTCCTTACTTATTAGACTATAGTCCTTCATTTTAATATCTTCATTCTCACTTCCAATTGATATATAAACATCATCGTGATTAATCTCACCAGTTTTCTCCATTATGTGAATAATGATATCCTTATTTTCCATTAGCTCAATAATGCCTTCAATGTTTTCCGGGTTTTCAAACTCTGGCTGCTTTATAACATTTCGGGCACCCATCAGGATCAGGTTCTCGGTTTTTCTGTCATCCTTAAAAACCTTATCAACGGAATCTATAAATAATCTAATTATAGGTTTCTGTATCTCTTCAGCATCTTTTAACCTATCCTTCAACGTCATTCTTATATCACTCAATCTTAATCCTACCAGTCGTTCGTTAAGCAAATTCTGGACTGATTCTAAATGGCTTTCCTTTATATCACTAGTAATTTCAAGGGTTATTGTTCTAACTAATCCACTCTTTATACTTATAACAACCATTAGCCTTGTAGAAGTTAAGCTTACAATCTGGAGCTTTTCAAAAATTCCAGAGTCAATATCGGGGTAAGTAACGCAAGCTAATTGCTTTGTTATTGTACTAAGCAAAGCTGATGCAACTCTGAATAGTTCTTCTGTATCTAATATCTCTTTTGTTAATGATTTATCAATCAGTCCTTTTTCAGAATTTTTGAGATGCTTCAATTCCATCAGGCTGTCTACATAATACCTGTAACCTTTATCAGTTGGAACTCTGCCTGCAGAAGTGTGCGGATGATTTATGAAGCCCGAATCTTCAAGATCAGCCATAATATTTCTTACAGTTGCAGGTGATATACCCATATGATATTTTTTAGTGATATTACGAGAGCCCACTGGTGAAGCAGTAAGTATAAACTGCTGCACTATTGAGCGGAGAATATTTTTCTCCCTATCATTCAGATCTTCTATGTTCTGATTTATTAAAGTCATAATAGGATTAATTTTGAACCTGCAAATATATTAAAATCAACTAAATATTATTATGCATTCTTTGTTCCCTATATATTTTACTGTTCTAGATCACATTCATTAAGTACTATTAAGCCCCGCTTTATTGGATTGATTAGATTAAGAAGTATGCATTTTAAGAATGGACTATTTTGTTTAAGATTCCAATAAGTATTAAATTTTGCTGAAAAATTGAAAAAATATATAGGATTTTAGCATTTAAATTGAATGATACTTACAAGTCATCTGGTGTAGATATTTTAGCTGGCGAAGATACTGTTAACCGTATAAAGGACTATGCAAAATCAACATTTAATAAAAATGTTCTATCAGAAGTAGGGCATTTTAGTGGCTTGTTTAATTTTGATAAGGACAAATACACTCAGCCGGTGCTTGTATCCAGTACAGATGGTGTAGGAACCAAGCTAAAAATTGCTGTTGAATTGAATAAACATGATACTATCGGACAGGATCTTGTGAATCACTGTGTAAATGATATTGCCGTGTGCGGAGCAGAACCTTTGTTCTTCTTAGATTATATGGCGTTTGGAAAACTTGATCCGGAGGTTGCATCCGAAGTAGTTAAAGGCTTTTCTATCGCTTGTATTGCAAATGATTGTGTATTGATTGGTGGTGAGACAGCAGAGATGCCCGGTATTTACACCAAAAGGGATTATGATTTATCAGGTACCATTGTTGGCGCTGTTGAGAGGGAGGGAGTCCTTACAGGAAATAACATCCATGCTGGTGATTTACTAATTGGCTTTTTATCAAACGGTCTTCATACAAATGGTTATTCTCTTGTTAGAAAAGTACTGCAAAACAGTTATAATCTAAACGATCATATTGATTTGTTAAACAAAACATTGGGAAAAGAACTATTAAGAGTTCATAAATCATATCTTAAACTTATTCGTGAGTTAAAAGAAAATACCGATGTAAAAGCATTCTCTCATATAACGGGCGGAGGCATTATTGGCAACACAAAGAGAGTAATACCCGATGGATTAAAAATTAAAATTCATTGGGGAAACTGGGATATTCCTCCTATCTTCAAACTGATTCAGGAAACCGGCGGTATAAGTAACGAAGAAATGCGGAAAGTATTTAATGTAGGCATTGGATTAATAGCAGTAGTTCCGCAAGAGCAAGAAGAGATGACAATGCAAGTGGCCATTTCTCAGAAAGAACATGCAATCGTTGTTGGGGAAGTAGAGTAATTCTTTTTTAATTATTAGATCAAATTTTAATAAATGTTAATAGATACCCACGCACATTTATTCTATCCTAACTTCAAGGATGATCTTGATGAAATAATTCAGAGAGCTAAAGACGCTGGTGTAGATTACATAATAGTTCCTGCAACAGATTTAGAAACTGCGCAGGAAGTTATTGCGATGACTGAAAAATATGATATGATTTATGGTGCTGTCGGGATTCATCCTCATGAAACAAAAGATTGGGACTCATCGTTAATCGAAAAGATAGAAGCTTTAGCAGCAAATGATAAAATTGTTGCCATTGGAGAAATCGGTTTGGATTACTGCTACGATTACTCACCTAAGGAAAAACAAATACAAGCCTTTAAAGACCAGATAGATCTCGCTTTAAAATTGGATAAACCAATCATCGTTCATAACAGGGATAGCGATGATGATTTAATGGAAATTATTAATAGCTATTGCGGATCGGGATTGAAAGCACAGTTTCATTGCTTTAACAGCTCGTTAAAAAATGCTATTGAGCTTGTTCATATGGGCTACATGATCTCCTTTACAGGAAATATAACATTCAAAAATGCTGATGATCTCAGGGAGTTACTTAAGTGTATACGAATTGATCAGCTCTTATTGGAAACCGATTCACCATTTCTTACACCGGAACCATTCAGAGGTAAAAGGAATGAACCTTCCTATGTTAAGTATGTAGCAGAGAAGATTGCAGAAGTTCAGGAGCTTAGTGTTGAGGAAGTGGGTAGAATTACATCGTTTAATACATTTAGAACTTTTGGTATTGGGAGTAGACCTAAAAAGGCTTTAACCTACAAGATTGGCAATTCGCTTTATGTTAATATAACTAACAGGTGTAATTCTCATTGTTCCTTTTGCAGAAGAAGAACAGATCCGATTTTAAGAGGGTACGATTTGGGAATGGAAAGATCAGAAGAACCCGATGCAGAAGTATATATGTTAGAAATTGGTAACCCAAAAGCCTATAAAGAAATTGTTTATTGCGGTTATGGCGAACCCACAATCAGATGGGATGTAGTTAAACAGATTTCGAAGTATGTTAAAAACAGAGGTGGTACTACTAGACTTAATACAAATGGACATGGTAGTTTTATTAATAAAAGAAACATCGCTCCAGAATGCAGCGGTTTAATTGATGAGGTATCCATAAGTTTAAATTCTTTCAATCCCAAACAGTATGCTGAGCTTATGGGACTTGAAAGGAGAATGTTTAATGAAATGATCGATTTTGCAAAGAAGGTAAAAGATTATGTTAACAAGGTTGTGATGACCATATTGTCTATGGATGAGGTGGATGTGGAAAAAGCAAGACAGACAGTTGAAGAAAAGATAGGTGCTGAGTTTAGAATCAGACCTTATTTCTAAGAGTACTGATAATAATTTTATAACCGTTGCTGCTTAATTTGAGCTAAGCAGATTTCTAAAAAAGTAATACAATTCTATTCTAATCTGGAATGCAATTAATAAAACTTATTTTTCTTCTATTATCATCCGGCTGTTTGTTTGCACAAAGCAATATTATTAAGCTGCATGATGACTTGTTTCAGATTATCAATGACGACTTCTTTGAACAATCTCAAGTTGCTGCTTCAGTTTATGATTTAACCGAGGGAGAATCATTATTCCGGAATAATGATAAATTATTATTGCATCCGGCATCTAACATGAAGCTGCTTACTTCTGCAGCCGCAATAATTTATTTAGATTCTTCCTATAATTTTTTGACATCGCTTTATCACACTGGAGTTATAGAAGGTGATACCTTGTATGGGGATCTCTACCTTCTAGGCGGACTTGATCCGGAATTTACAACTGATGATCTTGATTCTTTAGTGCAAATAGTAAAGTCTCTCGGTATAAAATATATCTCAAACAATATCTACGCCGATATATCGATAAAGGATTCAATTTATTGGGGAGAAGGCTGGATGTGGGATGATGAACCCGATCCCGGTGCACCTCATTTAAGTGCTTTGAATATTAATGATAATTCAATTGAGGTTTTTGTTGAAGGGACTGAAATCGATTCGCAGGCTAACATAATTTTAACACCTGAAACTGAATATGTTATTGTTGATAATCGAACTAAAACAGTTCCCGCAAGAGAACTTAATGATCTCAAAATTGACCGGGACTGGCTGAACAGAAAAAATACAATCATCGTAGAAGGTGAGGTTCGTCGTGGCGAATACATTGATTCTTCTGATCACACTGAAAAGTTAAGTTTGCTGGAGCCGGAAAAATATTTTTTAACCTTATTTAAAGAGCATCTTAAAAAAGAAGGAATTGTTGTTAATGGAATAACGGAGGTAAAAAAGTTGCCAGCTAATCCTGTTTATCTTTATTCCATACATAGATCAATTGATTCGGTTCTCGTGCAGGTAAATAAAGAAAGTGATAATCTGAGCACAGAAATGCTATTATACGCATTGGCACTTAATGATTCAGGTGCACCTGCAATTGCCGAAAATGGTATTGAGACAATTAGAAAACTTGTTGATTCAATTGGATTAGAGCCTGAAAAATATTCCTTTGCAGATGGATCGGGTGTCTCACGTTATAATTTGGTAAGCGCTGAATTGTTAGTCGAAATACTAATTTATATGTACAATCATCCGGAGTTCAACCGGTTTTATAATTCACTGGCAATAGGCGGAGTGGATGGTACGCTTGAAAAAAGGATGATTGATACCGATGCCGAAGGAAGGGTACATGCCAAGACCGGGACACTTAATGGTGTCAGTACACTTTCCGGTTATGTTACAACTCTAAACGACCATCTTCTTGTCTTCTCAATTCTGATGCAAAACTTTGTTGAAAAGACTCGTGTAGCCAGGGTTTTGCAGGATGAGATTTGTAATATTTTAGTAAATTATAAATAAACCACCTCTTTGAAAAAATTTACCGCATTCAGAATTCATTCAACACCATATCAGCCGGATTTAATTTCTGGTCTATTATGGGAACTGGATATTACCGGTATCAACGAAGAAAAGGATTTTTTAATTGCTTATGCTGATGATGGATCCAAAGTGAATGATGATGCAATTTCAGATTTATTAAATATTCTTAAAACCCAAAGTATAATAGAGAGTTACTCTTTAAGCAGCGAAGTTACTGAAGATAAGAATTGGAATGAGCTATGGGAGAAGAGCAGGGAAGTCATTAAAGTTTCAGATCGCATTCTTGTTAAGCCAACATTTAAAAATTATAAAGCAAAACCCGAAGAGATTGTAATTACGATTGATCCCAAAATGTCATTCGGTACAGGTGATCACCAAACAACAAAACAAGTCATTCAGATGATTGAAAAATATATCAAGCCGGGAATGAAAATTCTTGATGTCGGATCGGGTACAGGCATTCTTTCAATCGCCGCATTAAATCTTGGTGCATCATTTGCGGTTGCTGTTGATAATGATGAGGGCTGTTATGAGAACTGTCTGGAAAATTCTAAACTAAATAATGTTGAAGAAAGAATTAATATTATTAACGGAACCATCAATTCTATAAAAGAAGAAGACTTTGACATTATTGCAGCAAACATCCAGAAAAATATTTTAATTTTAATTGCAGAAGACACTTATAAAAAAGTTAAATCAGATGGAATTATTATTCTGGCTGGTTTGCTGGATAAAGATGAATTGGACGTGATTAACCATTACCAATCAATTGGCTTTAAACATATTGAATCTGTATCGATGGAAGAATGGGTTGTGCTTGTAATGGCACGCAGATGATGCGGATTTAACTGATCCTCGCTGATTAATATCTGTGAAAATCTGCTCAATCTGCATTATCAGTGTTCTATTTCTCTCTCTGATATATTATCTCCCCATCAAAAACAGTCATATCAACTTCAACATCTTTAATTTTTACCGGATCGATCGTTAATATATCATCACTCAAAACCACAAAGTCTGCAAGCTTTCCAACTTCAATACTTCCTTTTATATCCTCTTCAAAGGAAGCATATGCGGCACTTAGTGTGTAACACTTAATCGCTTCCTCAACGGAAATCTTTTGTTCGGGTATCCAACCATCCGGATTTATATCATCGACTGTTCTTCTCGTTACCGCACCATAAATACCTAATAGCGGATTAATAGGTGCAACAGGCCAATCAGTACCAAATACCATCACGACATTGTTATCCAAGAAAGATTTATAAGGGTGTGTGAATTTAATTCTTTCAGGTCCAATTCTGTTTTCTGCCCAAGTACCGTCATCAATGCAATGATATGGCTGCACAGAAGCTATAACTCCAATATCTGAAAATCGTTTCATATCATCAGGCTGAAGATGTTGTGCGTGTTCAATCCTGAATCTTCTTTCCCATTCGGGATTCTCATCCTTTATTTGCTTATACAAATCAAGAAGGTAATCATTCGCTCTGTCACCAATAGCATGCACACAAAGCTGTAGATTTTTCTTGTCTGCATCAAGAACCCATTCTTTGAGCGAACCATCAGTTATGATATCATATGGGATTCCATAGTTTGTGGAATCATCTATATATGGCTCAAAGAACCACGCCGTTCTTGAGCCGAGAGCACCATCAACGTATGCCTTCAACGAACCTAGTTTAATTTTACTATCACTGAAATTGTATTGAGCTTTTATTTCCTTGAACTCTTTATAATATTCAAAAGGGATGATAGAGTATATACGGCAAGTTAGCTTATTTTGCTTTTCAAGCTGTTGATATGTTTCCAGATCGGATAAAGGCCTGTTATCATCGCCTGTATAATTATAGGTAATATCCTGAATGCTAGTTATACCATACTTCCTGAATTCGTTCAATGCTGCAAGACCTGCTTCAATGTAATCTTCTTCCGTTGGTTCTGATACTAAAGGATCAACTAAATCAATGGCAAGATCTTTCAGTAATCCGTTTGGTTCACCTGTCTCCGGATCTCTTTCAATTAATCCACCTGCAGGATCAGGCGTATCCTTTGTAATACCAGCAAGCTTAAGTGCATACGAATTTGCAAGTGCTATATGTCCGTCTATTCTTTTTACGAGAATTGGAGTTTCCTTAGAAAATTCATCAATATTATCTTTGGTTGGGAGAGCATTATCATTCCATTTTTCATTATCCCATCTTCCCTGAGTAACCCACCTGCCCGGATATTTTTTAACATAGTTCTCTAGTATTTTTGAAAATTCAATTAGTGATTTAGCAGGACGAAGATCAACACCGATTGTGTAAAAGCCACCGTTCATCATATGTAAATGTGCATCATTAAAACCGGGCAGCATTAGTTTTCCTTCCAGGTCAACTAATTTTGTTTGGGCAGTAATATAATCCAGTGCACCTTTCTCTGAACCAACGTAAATGATTTTATTTCCCTCAACAACCACTGACTCTGCATACGGCTGATTATCATCCACTGTATAAATTTTTCCTTTAATAAAAGCTGTCCGTTGGTACATACCTTTAACACTTTTTAATTCTTGTGAATGTGATGTAATATTCATTGTTAAAAATATAAATAGAAGAATAGTGATTTGTTTCATTAATTTATTTCCCTGATTGTGACAAAGCAAAAATAAAAAATTATTTGTTGTTGAGAATGTATTGTTGCATTGTGAAATTATTAAAAACCAGAACGATTGGGAGACTATATTTTGATTTAATTGAAGATAATAATGATATTAAGATTTGAAAAAACAGGAATAGCTGAAAAACAGGTATTGGCATTTCCTGATAAGTAATAGTTAGGCGTCAGAGAACTCGCACTCCAGTCACTATGAAAACCAACTCTAATCAGGGAAAGTCTGAATGAAGAAAGCAGTTTATTACTACGAAATCCCTGTTACTGATCTTGAATGGACCATTGCTTTCTACGCCGCTGTTTTCGGCTACTAACTTTAACGCGTCGGGGTAGACAGACCCGAAATGACTAAGTTTTAGAGGGTGGAATTATCAGCGCGTTAGAAAAGATTCAGTTTAATGAAAAGACGCATTTGTATAGCTATCTTAGTTATAGGATTTAGCGGTTTGGTTGCTCAGATTCTCCTTTTAAGGGAACTTCTGATTGTTTTTTCAGGCAATGAACTTTGCATCGGCATTATTCTGGCCAACTGGCTTATTCTTGAGGCTTTTGGATGTTTC
>CP070637.1:2576673-2585553 GCA_020354005.1 Ignavibacterium sp. | reverse complement strand
GTTCAATAAAAGATTTTTTCCTTTTAGTTCTGCACGGTATCCAACACCAACTATATCCAAGGTTTTCTTATAAGATTCATCAACACCGGTTACCATATTCTGAATTAATGCTCTTGTTAAACCATGAAGCGATTTATTTTCTTTTGAGTCATCCGGTCTGGATACAACAACTTCACTTTTGTTTATTTCGATTTTAATATTAGAATGTACCGATTGCTGCAGTTCACCTTTTGGTCCTTTAACATTAATAAAGTTTTCGTTTTGGGAAACTGTAACACCCTTCGGTATTTCTATTGGTTTTTTTCCTATTCTTGACAATCTAATTCTCCAAACAAAAATTTACCAGATAAAACAAATAACTTCGCCACCGGTTGTTTGTTTCCGGGCTTCTTTATCAGTAAGCAACCCTTTAGAGGTTGATATTACAGCAGTTCCTAAACCATTAAGCACTCTCGGTAGCTGGTTTGAATTAGCATAAACTCTTAATCCAGGTTTACTTATTCTATTCAAACTATGAATCGCGGGATTACCATTATTATATTTTAAGAGAATAGTAATCATGTTCTGCTTATTATCTTCATCAACTTTATAGTCATAGATATAACCATTCTTCTTCATAATTTCTGCAAGACCAATCTTCATTTTAGAAGCTGGAATTTCCACTCTAACTTTTTTTGCGCGCGAAGCGTTTCTAATTCTTGTTAAAAAATCTGATATCGGATCTGTAACCGGCATAAACTATCTCCTTTTACCAACTTGCTTTCTTTAATCCTGGAATTTCACCTTTAAGTGCCATTTCACGTAAAACCAACCGGGATATACCAAACTTACGGTAATAACCGCGTGAACGGCCGGTAAACATACAGCGATTCTTCAACCGCACAGGGGAAGAATTTTTTGGAAGTTTTTGCAATCCTTCATAATCGCCATTGGCTTTTAATTCTTCTCTTTTAGCCTTATACTTTTCGTACAGCATCATTCTTTTTTCATCCCTTGCAACTAAACTTTTTCGCGCCATCAGTACTCCTGTTTAAGCTGATTTAAGTTCTTTTTTTGCAAACGGTACACCGAATGCTTTTAATAATTCAAACGATTCGTTATCTGTCTTAGCAGTGGTAACAAACGTAATGTCCATTCCCATTATTCTACTGATTTTATCGATGTCAATTTCAGGAAATATAATCTGTTCCTTAACACCAATAGTATAATTTCCACGTCCGTCAAATGATTTATCGGATAATCCTCTAAAGTCTCTTACTCTTGGTAATGCAATGTTTATTACACGGTCTAAAAATTCGTACATCTTAACTCGGCGCAACGTAACCTTAGCTCCGATTTTCATTCCCTCACGCAATTTAAAATTAGAGATTGATTTACGTGCTTTACGAACTTCAGCTTTCTGCCCTGTAATAGCTTCAATTTCTTTAATTGCTTCATCCAACAACTTTGCATCGGCAACGGCTGCACCAACACCCATATTAACAACAATCTTATCAAGTTTCGGAACCTGCATCACATTCTTATATTCGAATGTTTTCATCAGATGAGAAACGATAGTGGAATTGTAGTATTCCCACAATCTTGCTGGTATTACAGCTTCCTTCTTTTCTGTTGACTTTTTTGGAGCATTTTCTTTTTTAGATTTAGCAGTTTCAGCTTTTTTACTCTCAGTTTTTTTAGTTGCTGTTTTTTTACTTGCCGCTTTTTCTGCTGTTGATTTGGTCTTCTTTTCTGCCATCTTCTTTACTTACTTTGATATTAGTCTTCTACTTATTGAATCATTTCGCCGCTGACTTTGCTAACGCGCGCTCTTTTCTTTTTGCCTGTTTTTTCATCTAAAATAATCTGCGCTCCTAATCGTGTCGGCTCATTTGTTTTAGGATCAAGCATCATAACATTTGATGCATTAATAGGAGCTTCCTTTTCCAGTATACCGCCCTGAGGATTTTTCTGTGTGGGTTTGGTATGCCGTTTTCTCATGTTAATACCTTCAATTATTACCTTATTAGATTTTGGAAAAACCTTTAGAATCTTACCTGTTTTTCCTCTGTCATTACCGGCAATAATCATTACCATGTCGTTCTTCTTTATCTTCATATTAATTCCAATAACTATAAAACTTCCGGTGCCAATGATACTATTTTCATAAACTGTTTTTCTCTCAGTTCTCTTGCAACCGGACCAAAAATACGAGTGCCCCTTGGCTCATTCTGCGGATTCAATAAAACTGCTGCATTTTCATCAAATCTTATATAAGAACCATCTGTACGTTTTACTTCCTTTTTTGTTCTCACGATGACCGCACGAGATACTTCACCTTTTTTTACAGCACTGTTTGGTATTGCAGCTTTTACCGAAACTACAATTAAATCTCCTACACTGGCATATCTTCTGCCACTGCCACCAAGTACCTTAATACATCTTACTTTTTTGGCGCCTGAATTATCGGCAACAATTAAGTTAGTTTCTGTTTGAACCATTTCTCAAAATCTCCAATAATAACTACTTAGCTTTCTCAACGATTTCTACTAAGCGCCATCTTTTATTTTTACTTAATGGACGAGTTTCCATAATCTTAACCTTGTCACCAATTCCGCTTTCACTTTTCTCATCGTGCGCCATCAGCTTGGTAGTTTTTTTAAAGTACTTTTTATAAATAGGATGAGGTACTTTTCTTTCAATAGCGACTGTAATAGTTTTATCCATTTTATCACTAACAACCAAACCTACACGTGTTTTCCTTATATTGCGCTGACCCATAATTAAGCACTCTCTCCTTCTTTAAGTTCTTCAGTTCCCATCTTTGCTCTTTCATTAAGCACAGTTTTCATTCTGGCAATATCTCTTTTAACCAATTTCAGTTTTGCTGTATTTGTAAGTTCCTTTAACTGATGAGCAAATCTTAAATCAACAAGATTGCGTTCCTCTTCCTCAACCCGCTTTAATATTTCTTCAGTTTTTAATTCTTTTATTTCATGTATTTTCATTTTAAAAACCCTATCATCTTATTCGTAATCTGGTCTGCTAACAATCTTTGTTTTAATCGGCAGTTTCTGCGACGCAAGATTTAACGCAGCTTTGGCCAACTCGTACGAAACACCAGATACTTCAAACATTATCCTGCCGGGTTTTACAACAGCTACCCAAAACTCAGGTGCACCTTTACCTTTTCCCATTCTTGTCTCAAGCGGTTTTTTAGAAACCGGTTTATCAGGAAAAATCCTTATCCAAACTTTGCCATCTCTTTTCATCTTTCTTGTAACAGCAACACGGCATGCTTCAATCTGCCGGCTGGTGATCCAATGAGGTTCCATTGCCTTCAATCCAAAATCACCAAACGCAACGGTGTTACCGCGCTGAGCTTTGCCAGCCATTCTACCACGTTGTGATTTTCTATATTTTACTCTTTTGGGCATTAACATAATTTCATACTCCTAAGGAATTAATCGGTAACTCTCTTACCTAATTTTTCGCCTCGCATTATCCAAACCTTAATACCAATTGAACCGTAAATTGTATCCGACCTTCCGATTGCATAATCAATTTCTGCTCTTAATGTATGAAGAGGAATTCTTCCATCTTTATATTGTTCGGTTCTCGCCATTTCTGCACCGCCTAATCTTCCAGAACACATAATTCTAATACCTTCTGCACCCATCCTCATTGCAGCAGTAATTGCCATCTTCATTGCTCTTCTAAACGAAACTCTTCCTTTAAGCTGATTGGCAATATTTTCCGCAACTAAATACGCATCCAACTCCGGACGCTTAATTTCAGAAATCTGAATTTTTACATCTTTTTCCGATATCTGTTTTAATTCCTGTTCTAACTGTGTAATCTCTTTACCACTTTTACCAATAACAACACCCGGTCTGGAAGTGTGTATTGTTAAGATTATATTCTTTGAAGTTCTGTCTATAATTATTCTTGATATTCCTGCTTTTTTAAGCCTGTTTCTTATGTAGCCACGCAGCTTATCATCTTCCTTAATTTTAGGAGCATAACTTTTACTCTCAAACCAATTAGATTCCCAGCCTCTTATTATTCCAACTCTTAAACCAATAGGATTTGTTTTCTGTCCCAAAAATTATCCTCCTAATTCTCTGTTTCTTCTGCTTCTAATTTACTTGCAACTACAATAGTTAAGTGGCAGGCTCTTTTTCTTATTCTATAAGCTCTGCCCATAGGTGCAGGTTGAATTCGTTTTAACATAGGTCCATTGTTAACGTACACTTCCTTAATAAAAAGATTTTCAGGTTCTACACGTCCTGAGTCATCCTGATTCATCAGATTCGAAACTGCTGAACGCAAGACTTTTTCAGCATCCTGAGAGGCATGCTTTGTTGAAAAGTGTAAAACTTCCATTGCCTTATCTACAGACATTCCTCTTATTAAATCGATTACCAATCTCATCTTACGAGGAGATGAACTGATAAATCTATGTACTGCTCTTGCTTCCATTCTTTCTAAAAACCTTTATTACTTAGCTCTGGCTGCCTTCTCAGCTTTTGTTCCGGGATGACCTCTAAAAATTCTTGTTGGGGCAAACTCACCCAATTTGTGCCCAACCATATTTTCTGTAATGAAAATTGGTATCATTTTATTTCCATTGTGAACAGCGATAGTGTGTCCTACAAAATCGGGTGTTATAGTAGAGGCACGCGACCATGTTTTAATTATCTTTTTCTGATTCGAATCATTTAGTTTGTTGATTTTTTCAATCAACTTATAATCAACATATGGTCCTTTTTTAACTGATCTTGGCATAAGCTGCTCTATTTTTTACGTCGTTTAATTATAAATCTGTTAGTTTCTTTTCTCTGCTTTCTTGTCTTCAAGCCTTTTGCTTTCTGACCCCAGGGAGATACCGGATGCCCACCACCCGAACTTTTACCTTCTCCACCACCCATCGGATGGTCGACAGGATTCATTGCCACACCACGAACACGAGATCTTCTACCAAGCCAACGGGTTCTGCCTGCTTTACCCAAACTGATATTTTCTCGCTCAGAATTTCCAACTTCGCCAAATGTTGCCATGCATTCAACTCTTACCATCCTAACTTCTCCTGATGGCATTTTGAGTTGAGCATAATCACCTTCCTTAGCCATTAGCTGTAATGCTGTGCCAGCACTTCTTCCAAGCTGTCCGCCTTTACCTGGTTTAAGCTCTACGTTATGAACATAACTGCCAAGCGGCATTTCAGATAGCGGTAAAGCATTACCGATGGCAATTTCACTTCCAGGACCTGAGACAATCTTATTTCCAATTTTCAAACCATTCGGTGCAATTATATATCTCTTATCTCCATCAGAATAATGCAATAGTGCAATCCTTGCAGATCTGTTTGGATCATATTCAATTGAAAAAACTTTTGCAGGAACACCGGGTTTATTTCTTTTGAAGTCAATTATTCTGTATTTTCTTTTGTGACCGCCACCAATATGCCTGGCGGTTATTCTACCGTGATTATTTCTACCACCAGATTTCTTAAGTTTAATAGCCAATGATTTTTCTGGTTTCTCTTTTGTAATTTCATCAAAAGTAAAATTACTTCTGAATCTTGTTCCCGGTGTAGTTGGTTTTAGTTTTTTAATACCCATTTATCTATTCCTGTTTCAGCTCTAGACTTCTTCAAATAAATCTATTGATTCTCCTTCGCGGAGAGTAACTATTGCTTTTTTATACTTTGCAGTCTTACCGGTAAACCTTCCACTTTTCCTAAACTGTGTTTTTGTTTTACCCGGATGGTTAACCGTTCTTATATCTACAACATGAACATTAAACTTATCTTCAATTGCCTTTGTTATTTCAATCTTATTAGCTTTTGGGATAACAAGAAATCCGTACTGATTATGGTCGGCAGTTAAATTTGACATCTTTTCTGTAATTAACGGTCTGATTAAAATCTGATGCATATTAATTCACCGCCTCTTTCTTCCCACTAAAAGTATTATCAATAACCTCAACTGCACTTTTCTGCATAATTAAAACCTGATTATTAAGAATATCATAAGTAGATGCTTTATCTGCTTCTAATACCTTAACCTTAGGTATGTTTCTTCCAGACCTATAAACTATGCTATCAGTTTTTCCAGTTAGAAGAAGAACTTTTTTACCATCAGAATTTAATGCCTGAAGCATTTCAGCAAACTCTTTTGTCTTTGGTGCTTCAAACGAAAAATCTTCAACTACCAGCAACTGCTTATCTTTAGCTTTATAACTTAAGGCCGATTTGCGAGCCAATCTTTTTACTTTTTTAGGAAGTTCCTGCCTGTAACTTCTTGGGCGTGGACCGAATATTGTTCCACCACCAACCCAAAGAGGAGAACGCGTTGTACCGGCACGGGCAGTTCCTCTACCTTTCTGTCTCCATGGCTTTCTACCGCCGCCTCTTACTTCTTTTCTTTCCTTTGCTTTATGCGTACCCTGTCTCTGGTTAGCTAAGTAAGCCTTAACCGAAAGATAAATCGCATGGTCATTGGGCTCTATCTTATATATACTATCCGCCAAATTAATTTTTTTGCCGGAAGTACTACCATCTATTTTATATATATCGAGTTTCATTCTTCTTAAAAATTAATTCTTTATCAGCTCTACAATTGAATTCACTGCCCCGGGAACAGCTCCCTTAATCATCAATAAATTCTCTGTGGTATCCACTTTTACAACTTTCAAGCTGGATACTGTTACATTTCTGTGACCTGTTCTGCCACCCATCTTCTGACCTTTAAAGACCCTTGAAGGAGAAGAACTCTGGCCAATTGAACCCGGTGCTCTTAATCTATCACTCTGTCCGTGTGTTGTTCCTCCAACGCCACCAAATCCATGTCGCTTCATCACACCCTGAAATCCTTTACCAATACTCTTACCTTTAACTTTAATAATCTCACCTTCCTTAAAAAGATCAACTTTAATCTCATCGCCAACTTTCATTTCAGCTGAATCAAAACCTTTAAACTCTTTAAGCAGACCGGGTGGATCAATCTTACTTTTTTTAAAGTATCCCTGTAATGATTTATTCACTTTACTTTCTTTTTTAGAACCAAAACCAAGCTGTACCGCCTCATAACCATCTTTTTCGGCAGTTCTAATATTTACAACTTTACAAGGATCAACTTTAATTACAGTAACGGGAATCAAATCACCATCATCACTGAAGACGCTCGTCATTCCTAATTTTTTCCCAATTAATCCAGGCATCTTTACTTCAAACTCCTTAAAGCTTTATCTCAATATCAACACCCGCCGGTATATCAAGCTTGCTTAATGAATCGACGGTTTTGTTATTTGAATTGTGAATATCAATTATTCTTTTATGTGCCCTTGTTTCAAACTGCTCACGAGACTTTTTATCTACATTAGGTGATCTCAAAACGGTGTAAACAGTTCGTCTGGTTGGTAAAGGTATTGGACCTGATACCACTGCACCAGTACTACGAACTGTTTTGATAATCTTCTCAGTAGATTTATCAATCAATATATGATCGTAAGACTTTAACTTAATTCTTATTTTCTGTCCGGGCACTTAGTTCACTCCTTTTAATATAAACGAAAAGCGAGTCCGGACTCGCTTTTCGTAATTTATATTAATAATAATTACTTCATAATCTTTGTTACCACACCAGCACCAACTGTACGGCCGCCTTCACGAATAGCAAAGCGTAATCCTTCATCCATTGCTATCTCAGAGATAAGCTCAACAGCAAGTTTAACATTATCACCAGGCATAACCATTTCAGTACCTTCCGGTAAGGTTGCAACACCGGTAACGTCTGTTGTTCTAAAATAGAACTGAGGTCTGTATCCGTTAAAGAATGGTGTATGACGGCCACCTTCATCTTTTGAAAGTACGTAAACTTCACCTTCAAAATTTGTATGAGGTGTAATGGAACCAGGTTTAGCCAATACCATACCTCTTTCAATTTCATCCTTGTCGATACCTCTTAATAGTATACCAGCATTATCGCCAGCAAGCGCCGAATCTAATTCCTTTCTGAACATCTCAATACCGGTAACAACCGTTTTCTTGTGTAAACCTAAACCAATCAATTCAACTTCTTCCTGAATTTTAACCTGTCCCCGTTCAACTCTACCGGTAGCTACAGTTCCACGACCGGTAATTGAGAAAACGTCTTCAACCGGCATAATGAATGGTTTATCTGTATCTCTTTCCGGGATTGGTATGTAGCTGTCTACAGCTTCCATAAGCTCCCAAAGAGATTTTAATCTTTCATCTTCAGGTGGAGCATCGCTTGCAGCAGCTTCTAACGCTTGCAGTGCTGAACCCTGAATTATCGGAATTTCATCACCAGGAAATTCATATTCGTTTAGAAGATCTCTAAGCTCAACTTCAACCAGTTCCAGTAACTCAGGATCATCAACCATATCAACTTTATTCATATAAACTACAATCCTTGGAACGCCTACCTGGCGGGCAAGGAGAATATGCTCTCTTGTTTGAGGCATTGGACCATCAGTGGCTGCAACAACCAAAATAGCTCCGTCCATTTGCGCAGCACCTGTAATCATATTCTTCACATAATCCGCGTGACCCGGACAATCAACGTGCGCATAGTGTCTATTGTCCGTAGAATATTCAACATGTGCTGTTGCAATTGTAATACCTCTTTCTCTTTCTTCCGGGGCATTATCGATACTATCAAATGTTCTTTTCTCCGATAATCCCTTTTTGGCAAGAGCCATTGTGATGGCAGCTGTTAACGTTGTTTTACCATGATCCACATGACCAATTGTACCAATGTTAACGTGAGGTTTACTCCTATCAAATTTTTCTTTTGCCATCATTATCTCCTTTTATTTTGTTTCCTATAGTTATTTAAATCTGTAATTAAGCAGTAGCTGTTGTTTTTGTTTTTG
>CP070637.1:2530004-2576573 GCA_020354005.1 Ignavibacterium sp. | reverse complement strand
AGTTCCTTTTCGTGCCTCTCAAGCACAGGATAAACCATACCGGAAAAGATTATCCTTTTAATAATTAACCGAATAAGATTGATTCCGTTTATGCCCTGAGTATTTCTTATTAAAATTGAATTCGGAATTACTTCATACATCTTGTTTATTAAAGCACTTTTCCCGGCACCCGCAAAACCTTTTATAGTAAATACTTCACTACTGCTCTTATCGTCTATATAAGTAGTAAGTATATTTACCATATCCCATCTATTGCTGAACACCTTTGCGGGCACAAAATGATGGTAAATCGATTCTGTAATGCTAAAACCGAGATCGCAAATTACCTGAAGTGCGTTTGCATATCTTTCATTTGGATCTTTTTGCAATAACTTTTTAGCAATTAAAACAAGTTCAGGACTAAAATTTGACTGTTCCGGAAAATAAAATTCTTGTTCTACCTGAGCTTTATATATTTCAATATCATTATTGGTTTCAAAAGGCAGACGGTTGTAGATTATCCTGTAGAGAATCATACCGAGTGAATAAAGATCAACACGGTAATCATGTTCTTCCTTCTTCAATAACTCCGGAGCAATATATTCTGTTGTACCTTTAACTGAATATTCTGTTTTATCTGTTACTACTTCTGCCAGTCCGAGATCGATAAGCTTAATCTGGGGGGTATCTGAAATTGATGAAACCAAAATATTTTCAGGTTTAAGATCGTAGTAAATGTAATTTGATTGATGCAGATAGTACAATACAGAACAAAGCTGTTTTAATATTTCTTTAAGGTTTCTTTCATCTTTTAGTGATTGATATTGAAACAGTTCAACTGAATCAAAATATTCAAGTGAAATGAAGTGCGTACCAACTTCTACCGGATCCTCTTGATCAACTATTACTACTTCACCAAATTCAAATTCCTCAATTATATTCGGATGGTCTAAATTCTGAAGTAAGAAATATTCATTCCTGAAGAACATTAACTCTTCTTTATCAACACCGCGGGGAAGAAATTTTACGGCTACTTCTTTACCACTATTATCAAGGTCTTTACAAAGAAAAACATCACTTCTTCCTTTGCCAATGTGTTTTACAATATTAAATCTTTGATTAATCATTAATGCATTACAGATATGTTTGCTTTATTTAAATTCTTCCCGAGATTATTTGCAGAAAATAATGTGAAAATTAATATAATGCCAGGAAATAAGATCATCCACCATGCCTTTGTAATGTATTGTTGCCCCGATTCAATCATTGCGCCCCACGAAGGATACGAATTACCCGTTCCAAGTCCTAAGTAACTAAGTGCTGACTCTGCCAAAATTACATTACTAAACTGAAATATTACGTTAACAATTATTGGGATCATAATCACCGGTAAAATTTCTTTTGTGAGTATCGTCATTTTTGGTAATCCCATCATTACCGCCGAGGTAATGTAGTCCTTATTTTTTACAGATAGAACTTCACTCTTAACAATTTTAAATAAGCTCATCCAGCCGGACAAACCTAATACTATGATAACCGTCAACAGTGAATTGCCAAACATTGCCAGTATTAAAATTATCAAATATATTATTGGAAAAGCTAAAAACAGATCAGTTAACCTGCTAAATATAATATCAATTATCCCCCCTCTTGTTCCAGCAATAAAACCTAAAGATAAACCTATTAAAAGGGACACAACAACAGAACCAAGTCCAACCAGTATTGAAATTCTCACACCGTAAACCAACCGTGTAAAAATATCTCTTCCAAACTCATCTGTACCCAAGATAAAAGATTTATTTGTTACTATAGATTTATTATTTTTTAATTGTACTCGATTTAAATCAAGCTCTCCGGATTTTTCTTTTTGAAGATAAATAATTTTGTCTGGCTTTCTCTTAATATTGTCAATAAATATTATATTATTTGCATAAGATTGTTTTACTATTTGATTTTTAAATGCAATAAATTTTTCTGCCGCTGAACTATTCGAAATATCTCCCGCTTTAAGATGCAAAACTTTTACTTTTGAAAATGGTGGGAGTAGTTTTGTCATTCTCAAATCTTTTTGGAATTCGGGATTTTCATCTGTTATTATTGGTGCAAACACAAATGCTAAAAGAAGAGTTAATAGTACTGCAAGTGAAAAATTAATATTGATACTTAAAAATTTAAGTTTCTTTCTGAAGAATAAAAAAAGAGCGGGAATTAATATGAATAATGTAATTGATATTAATACATCAAGTAATTGTGAATCCAGCAGCTGAATTGCCTTTTGGAGATCATTGGTTAATAACAGAAAATATTTTTCCCAAAGTTGAATTAAGTTGTAGAGAAATTTCATTCGGAATACTAAGATTAAGATCCAGAATATAACCAGCATATGCCATATGCGGAGTTGGAATTTCAATTTATTAATCCTTTTATTAATCTTTTATCCAATTTCATTTTAATCATATCGGCTAAAAAATTTGATGCTATCATGAGCACACCTGCAGTTAACGCACAACCAATTACAAGTGGATAGTCTCTGGCGAATATTGAATCCATCATTAATCTTCCCATTCCGGGCAGACTAAAAATAACTTCGGTTATAAGTGCACCGCCTAACAGTATGCCTAACTCAATACCTGCAATTGAAAGTAAAGGACGAACAGCGTTTGGCAGCACATGTTTTTTTAATATTGTGCTTTGATCGTATCCACTTGCCTTCAAATTTAAAATAAAATTTTGCTGATAAACATCTTCCAAACTTTCCCTTAGATATTTGTAAAACAATGCAATCCCGGCTAATGAAAGTGTTATGAGGGGAAGAGAAAGATGATAAATGTAATCACCAATCTTTCCAAAAAAAGAGTTTGATTCAAAGTCTAAAGATCGTAATCCGGATGATGGAAAGAGATCGAGCTGTATAGAGAATATGTAGATGAGAGACAATCCTAAAACAAATGCAGGTATTGCATAAACAATTAACGAAATATTTAAAACAGATCTATCGAATAACTTCCCTTTATTTCTTATTGATTTAAATGCAAGGAAGGATGAGACAATAATTTGTAATAAAAAAGAGAGCGTTGCAAATACTAAGGTAAATGAAAGAAACTGCCATACCACCGATAGTACAGGCTGTCTGTAACCATAGGATATCCCGAAGTTTCCTTTGAAAATGTTTGCAACAAAGTTAATGTATTGATTAAAAATCGGCTGGTCTAGTTTAAAACTTGCGGTTACTTTTTCCTTCAGTTCCGGACTAAACTCGGCAGAGAGATATTTTTGTGTGGGATCACCTGGAGAAAGTCTGGTAAGAACAAACAGAAAACTAACTAATAAAAAAAGTGTGATAATAGAGGTAACAATTCGTTTTGATAATGATTTTATAAAAACTTTGTTCATACTCTGTTATCTATTTACTGTCCACTCCCAACAATGAGTTATTGCACCAAGCGGACTGATAGTCTTTTGTACAACTCTTTTATTAATCCCAATAATATTTGATTTCCAGTACATAAAAGTCATTGGCTGGTCTTCGTGTATTATTTTCTGAAACTCGAAATATAATTTTCTTTTACTTTCTCTGGATTGCTCCTTTAATAAATCATTCATGATTTTATCCGCTGCACTATTTTGATAACTAACAAAATTCATCTGAGTGTTGTATAAATCCGAATACCAGAATGCTTTAAGCTCAATGGGAATGGGAATATACCATGCTGCCATCCAAGCATCCATACTTTTTGAAAGAAGTTTTTCAATAAATGTCCCCATCTCCATAGTTTCTAAACTTACATCAATTCCAACAAATTTAAGATTATTTTTGAGTAATGTAGATGCATAACTTCTTAAAGGATTACCACCAGGATATGTTAATGTAAATTTAAATTCAGTTCCATTTTTATCTATCACACCATCGTTATTTGAATCGCTCCAACCATGTTTTGACAGAATACTTCTAGCTTTATCAGGATCATAGTTATATTTTTCTAATTCTGGATTAACAAAGTATGTAAAAATTGGTGACACAGGTGTGGTTGCAAGCGTTCCGTAATTATAAAGATACTCCTCAAGAATTTCTTTTCTATTTATTGCATATGTTAGTGCAATCCTTATTTCACTTTCACCAAAGAACTTATTTGGAGTCACACCACCTGACGTACTAAATAATTCAGGATCAATATTATTCCAACCAATATAATCGTATTCCCTTCCTTCTATAGTTTTAATTATCATATTTTCCATCTCACTCAGTTCCAAAACATCTTCAGCACTTATTAGTTCCATAAAATCGATTTCATTCATTTTCAACTGTGTTAAACGTGATGTATAATCAGGTATGATTTTAAAAACTAACTCATCAACACTATTTTCATCATAGAGAAAGGATTTTTTATTAACACCAAAAGTTATAGTCTGATTCCGATCCCATTTTTTTAATATGAAGGGACTATTCGATACCGGACTAAAATTCGCTTCGGCAGTGCCTAAATCTTTTCGTTCATATTTTTCATAAATATGTTTTGGGATTACCGGATGAACAACATCAAATAAATCCGGTGAAGAGCCTGGCTTAAAATTAATTTGCAATTCATAATCCGATTTGATTATGAATGTCTTTTCAACATTTATATGATTTTGCTCATCCGTATAAAAATCCTCGAATATTCCATATAGTCTGCTCTGCACTTCCGGATCGGAATAAACATCTAATGAGAAAACAACATCTGCGGCGGTAAAAGATGTGCTATCTGACCATAAAACATCACTACGCAATTTGAATGTTATTGAAGATTTATCTTCTGCCCAATCCCAGCTCTCCGCTAATGATGGAAATGCTTCAACTTCACCCAGCTCATCATTCCATCTAAAGTCTATTAAACTTAAGAAGATAAGTTCACTTATTGCTCCTTCATTTACTGAAAGTGCAAATAAAGGATTGAATGTCTTTACATCTGCAGGTATTCCAATTACAATCCGGTTATTATATTCCGGTTGCTCACTTTTACAAGCAGATAATAATAAAATGAAAATAAAAGAAAGGATAACAATTATTCTGTTATTCATTTGGAGTAACTAAATGATTTGTAATTAATATGCCCATAATTTATTAATTTGCTAACTAAATTAAAAATAAGATTTTATACTCCATGCTTAAAGTTAATATTGAAAATATAACTCTAAGTAATAACGCAAATAAACACTTGCTATTGCAAGAAATTAATTTTGAAACCTCATTTGGGAAAGTCTATACTATTCTTGGGAGGAATGGTGCCGGGAAGTCAACATTAATAAAATCGTTAACAGGGTTGCTCGACGAAGGTATATATACAATTAATGGTACAGTTTTTTTTGAAGGTAAAAATATATTTAGCTGCAGTGATGATGCATTGAGATCAATAAGAGAATTTTCCATAAGATATGTTTTTCAGGATGCAGCAAATTGTTTTGATCCGCTCAAAACATTTAAATATTATTTTGAGAATTCTGGTGCTGATAAAAGCAAAATAATCGAGCTACTAAATTATTTTCTTCTTCCGCAGTACGAAGATATTGTAAAACTTTTTCCGTATGAAATTAGCGGTGGTATGGCACAACGTTTAAACATAGTATTAGCATTGCTGGCAGGACCTGAACTTTTAATTCTTGATGAACCTACTTCGGGGATTGACTATACGGCACTTAACCTGTTATTGTTCAAACTGAATTATTTTACAAAAGAAGAAAAGAAAACAGTTCTTCTTGTTACACAGGATATAAAATTTGCTGAAAAAGTTAGCGATGAAATAGCCTTTCTTTCCAATGGAACATTATCATCATTTAAGGAAAGGGATGTCTTTTTAAAACAGGCTGATGGTGAGGTATTAGAATCTTTTATAGATTCTTTTAGTGAATTGACATGAAAAAAGTAATAATTCAGTTAAGAGATGTTTTCTATTCTACAAGCCAGGAGAACCTACGCTTTGGGGCAAATGATTCAGCCGATATACTGTTTGATATATCTCTAAAGATTTACAAAAAAGAAATTTTAGGAATTTGTGGAGAGTCAGGTGGTGGAAAAACAACATTAATTAAGTTGCTTGCTGGAATAATTAAACCTGTAAATGGTGATATGAAGGTTGACCATAATATCGCTGCAAAGAATAATAGTCCTTCCAAAATACAAATCCTATTCCAGAACAATGCTGACTTGCTGAATCCATATCGAAAGGTTAAAACAGTTATTACTGAGGCTGTTAAGCTATCCAAAGCAAAGAAAGAAAGTGTTGAGAAGGAAAAAGAAAAACTATTTCATATGCTCGGTATACAAAGCGATCTTGAAAACAGAAGGGGTAATCAATTAAGTGGAGGTGAGAGACAAAAGGTAGCACTTGCACGATTATTAGCTGTTAAACCACGAGTTTTAATTTTAGACGAACCATTTTCCGCACAGGATGTTATATCTCAATTAAACTTTCTTAAAGTTTTAAAACGAATTAATGAGGAATTGGAGCTAACCATCATTTGCATCAGCCACGATTTAAATATGCTTAAAAAATTAGCACACAGAGTAATTGTTCTTCAAAACGGGAGGATTGTTGAAAGTGCGGACACTTCAAAAATATTCAACTCACCCGACCATCCTTATACAAAATTTTTATTGCGCGCAGAGGATTACTCACTTACAGAGGATGAAATTCAATCCTATAATTCTGAAGATAATCCTCAGAAGCCCGATCAATCAAAGGGATAGTTGCTACAGTTAGGTTATTAAACGCTTAAAACCGTTTTTGGTGTGTATTATTTATAACTCTTGCCATTTGACTAATGTCAGGTATTAATAATGTTTAATATTAAATCCCGCCGCTATACTCGGATTTAATCGGCTGAAAAAAGTAGAATAAAAAGTTTTAACTGTTGATAAAATAAATGAGTTTCCAGTCTAAAGCCTGCATCTACCTTGTAGATATTAATTTTTTAAACAAATCAATATCATCGGTACTCGTAATTTTAAAATTATAAATTGATCCCTCAACAATATTTACTTCCTCACCAATCTCTTTCACAAGCATCGATTCGTCAGTACCAATGAAATTCTTTTGATAGGCACTTTGCATAGCTTTCATCAATACACTGTACTTGAAAATCTGTGGGGTCTGAACATAATACACCTCTGCCCTATCAAGGAAAGAATCAATAATTTTTTTGCCTTTGGCCAAAGTATCTTTTGCCTTAATACATACAAGTGCGTTCCCCTTATGCATTGCTGTGTTGATTGCGTTTGTAAGAACTTCCTTTGGAAGGAGTGCACGTGCCGCATCGTGAACTGCTACCAAATCATTTTGTGATCCATTGCTAACAGACTTTAATGCCTCAAAGACCGAATCCTGTCTCTTTTTTCCGCCCACTACAATTCTGGTTATTTTTGAAAGGTTGTACTCTGCTTTGAGATTATTAATTAAATTGATATAGTTTTCTTCAACTGAAACTACTATTTCATCAATCAAATTATTTTGCTGGAATACTTCCAGCGTATATACAATAAGTTCTTTTTTATTAAACTTTAAATACTGCTTTGGAACAGACGAGCCGCTCCTAATGCCTTTCCCACCTGCAGGAATGATGGCAATAGTTTTCATAATATAAGCATTGCATCACCGTAGCTAAGAAAGCGGTATTTATCTTTTAGTGCTTTCTTATATGCTTTCAGAATCAAATCCGTATTCGAAAATGCTGAAACTAACATCAACAATGTTGATTCCGGTGCATGAAAGTTTGTAATAAGTTTGTTAGTTATTTTAAAATCGTAAGGTGGATAAATAAACTTATCAGTCCAACCTCTGCCTTGTTTTACTAAACCATCTGCAGTTGTACTTGTTTCCAGCGCCCTGCACGTGCTGGTACCCACAACGAATACTTTTTTACCAGCAAGTATTGTCTTATTAATTTTTTCAGCAGTCCTTGCAGTTATTTCATAGTATTCAGAATCCATCCTGTGCTTTGTAAGGTCTTCAACCTCAACCGGTCTGAATGTACCGAGACCGATGTGAAGAATTACCGGTGCAATAGTAATACCCTTCTTCTTTATCTTACTAATAAGACGATTTGAGAAGTGTAAGCCTGCAGTTGGGGCAGCAACTGCACCATCGATCTTAGCAAATAATGTTTGGTAGTTTTCTTTATCAGATGGCTCTGACTCTCGTTTAATATATGGTGGAAGAGGTGTTACGCCAATCTTTTCAACTGCTTTAAAAATATTACCTGGCTGGTTGAACCTGACAGTTCTACCACGTGATGTTGTGTTATCAATAACTTCACACCAAAGATTATCATTAAAGTAAATCTTGTTTCCAATTCTTACCTTACGAGCAGGATCTACGATTACATCCCATATGCATTCTTCGGCATTCAGCTCACGTAGCAAAAAGACTTCTATCTTCGCGTTTGTTTTTTCCTTTTTACCGAACAGCCGTGCCTGAAATACACGTGTTTCATTAACAACCATTATATCGCCTTTGGTCATATAGTTTGAAACATCACTAAACTTGTGATTTTCTACACTCTGCGTTTCTCTATCCACTATAAGCAATTTTGCTTTATCCCTTGGAGCTACAGGATATTTGGCTATTGCAGTCTTAGGCAAATTATACTTGAAATCTGATAACTTCATTATTTATACCTTTTTTAGTTAAACTAAAATTGAGGATAAGTTATCCTCTACTTAATATCTCAGTATGTGGCGGATTATCTTTGTAAAATAGTGCCCGTTAAGAGGTCTCAAAACTAATCTTGCTTAGTTCAGATGAAATCAGGACGAACTATAGAAAGATAACCCGCTACTTAGATTATTTTCTTTTAGAAGATTTTTTCTGCTTTCCTTTTGATTTACCTTTCTTCTTTACTGAATTACCGTTAAGCACTGCCCTTGCAGCAGCTAACCTTGCAATTGGTACCCGGAACGGTGAGCAGCTCACATAGTCTAATCCAACACGATGACAAAATTCAACAGAAGATGGTTCCCCGCCATGTTCGCCGCATATTCCAACCTTAATATCTTTACGACTTGAACGACCTTTCTTTGTTGCTATTTCTACCAACTGCCCAACTCCGCTTTGATCCAATGCTTCGAAAGGATCGGAGGGAAGTATATCTCGCTCTACATAGAGAGGGAGAAATTTACCTGCATCATCTCTTGATAAACCAAAAGCCGTCTGTGTTAAATCATTTGTACCAAAACTGAAAAACTCAGCCCGGGTTGCAATTTCATCTGCAGTAATAGCAGCTCTTGGTAACTCGATCATTGTTCCAACTAAATATTTTATTTTCTTACCTTTTTCCTTCATAACTTCATTGGCCACTCTACGAACAATATCTTCCTGAAGCTTAAATTCTTCAATATGGCTCACAAGCGGAATCATTATTTCGGGACTTACTTTAATTCCTTTTTTCGAAATGTTAACAGCAGCCTCAATAATTGCTCTTGCCTGCATCTCGGTTATTTCGGGAAATGCCACACCAAGGCGGCAGCCCCTGAAACCAAGCATTGGATTAAACTCATGAAGGCTTTCTATCTTATCTTTTAACTTCTTCTCGGAAATATTTAGCTCAGCTGCAAGCTCTGAAATTTCACTTGCACTATGTGGTAAAAACTCATGCAACGGTGGATCCAATGTTCTTATAGTCACCGGTCTGCCGTTCATAACTTTAAAGATACCTTCGAAGTCAGATCGTTGGAGAGGAAGAAGTTCTGCCAATGCTGCTTTTCTTTCTTCAAGTGAATCAGAAACAATCATTTTTCTAACTGCAGTAATTCTATCTCCACCAAAGAACATATGTTCGGTTCTGCATAAACCAATTCCCTCAGCACCAAACGCAAGCGCATTTGCGGATTGGTCGGGCTGGTCTGCATTGGTTCTTACATTAAGCTTACGAATACTATCCGCCCATTTCATTAAGCTGTTGTAAGTTTGATATACAGACGATTGTTTTGCTTTTAGTGTTTTAGAAATTAACACCTGAATCACGTCTGATGGTTTAGATTCAAGCTTACCCTCTATCACTTCACCTGTAGTACCATCTATCGAGATGTAATCACCTTCATTTAAACTGATATTACTACCTTCAACACCTACAGTTTTATCTTTGTAATTAATCTTTAGAGCACTGCAGCCAGCAACACAAACTTTACCCATTTGTCTCGCAACTAATGCAGCGTGTGATGTCATTCCACCACGTGCTGTTAGAATTCCTTCAGAGGCATTCATTCCTTTAATATCTTCAGGAGAGGTTTCAATTCTAACTAGGATTACTTTGTCTCCTGCTGCAGCCATTACTTCTGCATCGTGAGCATTTAATGCAACCTTTCCTGAAGCAGCTCCCGGTCCTGCGTTGAGACCCTTTGCTAATAATCTTCCTTCACCAATTGCTTTTTGTTTTTCTGTATTATCAAATATCGGTCGCAATAGTTGATTTAACTGGTTCGGCTCAATCCGTGCAATCGCTTCTTCTTTTGTTATAAGTTTTTCTTTTACCATATCAACAGCCATTTTTACAGCAGCGAATCCGGTTCTTTTACCAACACGGCATTGCAGCATCCACAATTTACCTTGCTGAATCGTAAACTCGACATCCATCATTTCCCTGTAGTGTTTTTCAAGTATATCTCTGTAATGATCCAGCTTTTTATAAAGCGCCGGGCTTTCTTTCTTAAGTTCTAATATTGGATGGGGTGTACGTATTCCTGCAACAACATCCTCACCCTGAGCATTGAACAAATATTCACCATAAAAAACATTTTCTCCATTGGCGGGATCTCTTGTAAATGCAACACCGGTTCCACTATCTTCACCCATATTTCCAAATACCATCGATTGAACGTTTACTGCTGTTCCCCATTCTGCCGGGATATTATTCAATCTGCGATATATTATTGCACGTTCATTCATCCAGGAACCAAACACAGCACCAACAGCACCCCAAAGCTGATCTATTGGATCGGTTGGGAAATCGTGCTTAGTTTTGTTTTTAATCTCAGCTTTAAATTCTTCTACCAGTTCTTTCAGATGTTCTGCCGTTAGCTCGGTATCCAGTTTAAACCCATACTTTTTCTTTTTCTGATGAAGAATAACTTCAAACGGGTCTTCTGCATGTTTGTCTTCCGGCTTTAAACCAAGTACAACATCCCCGTACATCTGTACAAATCTTCTATACGAATCATATGCAAATCGCGGATTATTCGTTTTTTCAATTAAACCTTTAACTGTTTCATCATTTAATCCAAGGTTAAGAATGGTATCCATCATACCCGGCATTGAAGCACGTGCACCACTTCTAACTGATAAAAGAAGAGGATTCTTAACATCACCAAATTTTGCTCCCATTCTTTTTTCCACTTTTTTAAGTGAGGCAATAATCTGTGCCTTTAATTCCTTTGGATATTTTTTCTTATGGTCATAATAGTAAGTACACACTTCAGTAGATATTGTAAATCCTGCCGGTACAGGTATTCCTATATTGACCATTTCAGCAAGGTTAGCACCTTTACCCCCCAGAAGACCTTTCATCCGGGCTTTTCCATCGGCTTTTTTTCCGCCGAAGTAATAAACATATTTTCTTTTATTTGACATTTATTCTTCCTCCATAGATAGAATATTTTTCGCAGTTATTAATTATTACTTAATAGATAATTTCTAAAAGATTCACCATCATCGAAAACAAGTTTTATCTTTAAGAAAAATATATCAATATCATCTAATTCTTTTGAGAATTTCATCAACTTAACCGCATCCTTTTCTGTTGTAACAACTGAATGCGAGTTTGTTGCGTAAAATCTTTTTCTTATCCGCTGAACCTCCTTTTGTGAATAATTTTTATGATCTCTAAATATCAGTTTATTTGATGTATCTACACTTGTTTGCAAAAGAACATTTAAAAATGAATATGGATTTGCTATCCCGGAAACTACAAGACTTTTCTGCCCTTCAAACCCTTTAAGTTTGTATTCATCCTTTTTAACAATATCAATAAAGCTGATTGCCTTGTAATATGCAGTGAAAACCTTCTTTCCTTTAAAAAATTTTCTTCTTTCTTCAGGAATTTCTTCTTTTTCAGAAAATTTCCTGTTGATTACAATTGCATCAGCACGTTGCAATGCAGAAAATGGTTCACGCATATCTCCAGTGGGCAGCAGGTTATGAATAAAAAAATCATCCCCCATTAAAAATCGCTGCTCAAAAATTACTATATCCTTATTTCTCTTTATCCATCTGTGCTGAAACGCATCATCAAGGACAATAGAATCAACATTTGTATCTTGTATTAATTGCTTTGCACCATCCACACGATTTTCACATACAGCTGCAGGAACTTTACATTCTAAAACTGTTTGATATATTTCATCGCCGCATTCACTTACTTCGGTAAATATTTTTTCACCATCAGATACCAACTTATATCCTCTTGACTTTCTTCCATAACCTCTGCTCAATACCCCAATTTTCTTTCCTCCACCCTTCAGCAAATCAGCAATGTAAATTGCCAAAGGAGTCTTTCCTGAACCTCCGATGGTAATATTACCAACTGAAATTATTTCTACATTTACCCTTTTGCTTTTAAAAACATTTTTATCAAAGAACAAGTTCCGTAATTTGATGACCAATGCATAAATCAGAACCAGCGGTAAAAATATGAGTTTTAATAATTTCAATTTTTAATAAATCAAAATTCCGCAGCCAGCTCCTGCAATTCATGCAGCTTTGCTTCACATTCTTGCATCATCGCTGAAGTTTCATCAAATGTTAAGTCTTCATCTATATTAATAGGATCAGAATAAATAATTTTTGCCTTACTAAAAATGTAAGGCATTTCAAATCGATCCCAACTATTAAATTTCTTTTTATTACTAAAACCAACACCAGCAAGCACCAGCGGCACTTTACTTTTTTTGCTAGTTACAACTGCACCTGGTTTTATTTTATATGCTGGCCCTCTTGGTCCATCCGGTGTAATTGCCACCGAATAATTATCTTCCGCATGTTCAACCATAATTTTCAATGCATCGTCACCACCTTTGCTGCTCGAGCCGCGGACCACTTTGTAATTCCAATTCTCTAATATCTTAGCCAATAATTCACCATCTTTACTTTTACTTATCAGCGCAACAAAATTCTGATTTGCATGCAAATACCACGGAAGAAGCATTGTTCCGTGCCAGAAAGCCAAAATGTAGTTTTTGTTGCTCTGTTCAAAGCGCTTAATATGATCATCATTTATTTTTATTATCCTGATACTTTTACAAAGTATGGATGCAATATTTCCCAAAAAATAATGTGCTAAAAATCTTAAACTATCCTGCCAAAACTTTCTAAGCTTCATTCATTAATGTACTGATATAATTTGCAGCACGTGCTGATGCACCTGCTGTACCAAGTTTACTTTTTACGCCAGATAACCTTTCCTTTATCAACGAATAATTTGTTTCATCACCTAAAATTTCTTTTCCGGTTTTATAAATATTTTCTTGCGTAACATCATTTTGAATAAGCTCCGGAACAACATTATCATCAAGAAGAATATTTACCATGCCAATTTTGTTTACCTTAACAAGGTTTTTACCAATAATAAACGAAAGAGCACTTGTTTTATAAACAACTATCATTGGTATTGCAAAATAGCCAGATTCCAAAGTTGAAGTACCCGATTTAATTATTCCAAATCTTGAATACTTCATTAAATCATACGTGTATCCCTTTATAACTTTCATACCAGCAAAGGTATATTTTTCACGAAATATATTCTCATCCAAATTCGCAGAACAAGTTATAACAGTTTGCAGATTAAACTCATCAGATAACTGTTGGGCAGCAGTGAACGTATCCGGCAATATCTTTTGAACTTCCTGCCTTCTGCTACCCGGCATTAAAAGTAAAATATCTTTTGATGAGTCTAATTGAAATTTCTCAAACAGTTCTTCACGATTCAAAAACTTGTGTTCATTTACCCTGTCAATTAATGGATGCCCGACAAATGAAACATCCACACCATAATCATTATACAATTGCTCCTCGAATGGAAATACAACGAGCATTTTATCAACAACCTTTTTTATTTTAGCCATTCTTCCAGAGCCCCATGCCCAAAGCTGTGGCGAAACGTAATAAATAATCCTTATTTCTATTTTCTTTAGCTTTTTTGCGATGCTCAAATTGAATCCCGGATAATCAATTAATACTGCATTTTTAATTTTCTTATTTTCTACTGCGTTTATTATATCAGCCTGAACTTTTTTAATAAAAGGTATATGTTTTACAACTTCAGCAAATCCTAAAAACGCCATTTCCTTTATGTGATGAATAATATCAATTCCTTCATTACGCATATTATCCCCACCAATACCAACAATATTTAATTCGGGATTTTGCTTCATCAATTCTCTAATTAACGATGCACCTATTAAATCACCCGATTCTTCTCCGGCAATTATTAATAAACTTTGCTCACTTTTCTCGTCACCAGCTGCACTCATGAATTTTGTACAACCCAAATAATCACAATAGTCAGTGATACTACAAAAAAGGCTTGCAATGACCTCTGCTCCGACCTAAAGCCGGCTTTTAGGCTAAACGGCGGTTGTTCAACAACACTATTTTTATACGGAGTTAAACGTGGAAAAAATCTTGGTACTTGCTTACAATACTCATCATAATCACTAAACTCATCAACTAAATATCCTTCTTCCTCCAAAACAATAAAATGATATTGCAATGAAAAAAAAATCAGTGCAGCAATCTGCAAGTAAGGAAACAATGCCATCGACATTATTCCAATTCCAACATAAATCAAAATGTTTCCTACATAGAGAGGATTCCTTACGTATGCAAATGGACCGCTTATTATTAAATATGTTCCGCCAACTCCACCTGTAGTTCTTGTTTCGCTACCAGCCCAACTTACACCCCAAAACCTTAAATACTCTCCGAAGAGAGCAATGGCAAAACCAACTACCAATGAAGCAACTGTTGGTTTGGCAAAGATTACCATAAGTACTACAAATGGAATTGGGGTATAACTCCGATAATTAAAAAACTTTTTTGATATTCCTGATGCATAAAAATTTTTTCTCATTGATTACTTTACTCAACCATATATGCTTGTTTACGTTTTAATACAGCCCTGTTTCGTTTCTTTAATCTTTTCTTCTCTTTCAACTCATCTATCTTTTTAGTTACATCATCAAAATTTTTAAAGGGGAAGAATGTTATTCTTTCCTTCTCGCAGTACTTTAATAAATGATCCTTTGCAAAGATGAAATCACAATATTCAACTACGTCTTTATCCGAGTTTCCATCCCCAATAAAAACAGTAAAATCATCCTCTGAAGAATGATTGATAATATGATTACTTTTACAATTAGCAGAGCTATAACTGGATTCATCATAATAAGGGAAAGAAGGAATTAGTTTACCCTCCATTATTTTCAGATGATTAGCATAAACAACCAAACCATCAATCTTATGATTCTTCAGTATCCTGTCTATATAAAAATCGAATCCATCGCTTAGCACATATATCTCAAATTTATGCTCCTTACAATATTTCTGAAAAGAAGGAAATGTGGTTTCAATTTGCATTGTTTCAAGAAACTCGTTAAGCTCTTCTTCAGTAACAGATGACACAGAATTACACAAATCAATCCAGCTTTGTTTTGATGATATTCTATCGTTCAGCAGATCATCAATTATTTTTATTACCTGCTTCTCATCACCGAACTTATTAAAAATCTGCTCACCCACATCCTTTTGAGATAGTGTGCCGTCAAAATCCATAAATATTTTAAATTCCCGTCTTTTCATACAACACTAATTAATTTTTTTTAGGTTACTTTCTTATAGGAATTAATACGTGGAGGAGTTTAAACTTGTGCAACAAAATCAAAATCCTCATTAAACAAAACACTTACCAGCTTTGATACACCTTCATCCTGCATAGTCACACCATACATTGTTTCGGCTGCTTCCATTGTCCGCTTGTTGTGAGTAACAACAATAAACTGGGTGTCATCACTAAAGTCATATAAAATTCTTGTAAATCTGTCAATGTTGGCATCATCAAGCGGTGCATCAATCTCATCCAAAATACAAAACGGACTTGGTTTAACTAAATAGATAGCAAATAAGAGAGCAATTGCTGTTAACGTTTTTTCACCACCAGAGAGTAATTCAATAGAAGTTGGTCTTTTACCTTTTGGCTTGGCTATAATCTCAATTTTAGCTTCTAAGGGATCAACATTATCTTCCAATTTAAGATCAGCTTCATCGCCTGGATTAAACAAACCTCGAAAGATTTCAACAAAATGCCCTCTTATCTTTTCAAAAGTGTCTATAAACTTTTCTTGTGCTGTGTTATTAATTTCCTCAATTGTTTTTACTATATCTTTTTCCGACTCAAGTAAATCATCTCTTTGCTTTAAGAGAAATTCCTGTCGTTGTTTTTCTTCTTCAAATTCAGAATAGGCCAGTAAATTAATTGGTCCGAGACTTTTTATTTTCTCTTTTAGTTCGTGAACTTGCTGACTTTTTTCTTCAAAATTAAATTCTTCAAGATCATCAAACTCTTTGTACTCAAGTGATTTTGAGTATAGTTCATTTATGTGCTCAATGAGGTTTTCAGATTTAAGTTTAAGTTCATTTAGTTTTATATCAGTCGAATGGAGCTTATCTGATAAGACTTCGCGTTCATTTCTTAAATTATTCTGATCTTTTTCAAGACTGGAAATTTCCATTCTTAATTCTGTGTGTTTTTCTTCTATTTCTTTCTCTTCAGCCTGAATAATTTCTTTAAATCTTACTAATTCCAAAAGTTCTGTGCTTTTTACTTCAATTTCATTTTCAATGTTCGAAATATCTTCCTTCGAAGTGTTTATATCATTAACCCGTTTTTCGAGGGCGTTTTTTGTTTGATAAATATTTTTTTCAGCCTGCTCAACATTGTTGATGAGATTTCTCCTATCACCCTGAAGTCTTTCTAAATAAAGTTTTTGTTTGTTCTGCTGTTCAATTTGTGTATTATAATTTTCCTCAAATTCATTAAAGTCTTTCCCCAATTCTGAAAATTCTACTTCAGCATATTTCTTTTCACGTCTAAGTATTTCCAGTCTTTCCAGGACAGTATCTTTTTTATGTTCTATTTCATTTACTTCTTGAGTAATGTTATTAATTTCATCATGGGAATTATCAATTTCATCATTTGATTTATTCTGCTCAAACTCAAACTGACCAATTTGCTTTTCGATATTTGCAAGATCATTAACAAGCATTTTGCCTTGCGAGGATATATCTTTCAAATCAATATCGTTTATTTCAAGCTCAACCTCCTTAATACTTTGTTCAATTTGCTTGAGCTCGATTTCTTTATCGGGGATGTCCTTTACAAGTTCATCTAATAATTGCAGTCTTCCAAAAATTGTATCGTCTGCCTTCGGTACCGATCCCGCTTCTACAACACCAAAGATATTGATGTAGTCACCATCTAAAGTTGCATATTGGAACTCGGAATAGTCTTGCACTAAGGACATTGCAGTTTCAAGATTATCAACAACTACGACTCCTTCTAAAAGGATTTTAAAATAATGATGCCACTTTAGATCAGTCTCAACAAATTCAGATGCAAATCCTAAGACTCCCTTTCGGGAGAGAACTTTTTTAACGTGTCTGGTATACTTCCAGTTCTGAAGCTTTCTTACAATTCCTTTTGTCGTCTCCGGTTTAATGCCGGGCAGATAAAATGAAGCTTTCCCAATTTCGTTTTTCTTTAATAGTTCAATACCTCTCATTAAATCATCAATAGACTCAAGCAGTATATTATCCAAATTGTTTTTTAAAGCTGCTTCAATTGCAATCCTGAATTTTGATGTTGAGTGACCAACATTAGCCAACAGTGCCATTCCTTTCTTCGACCACGTGGAATCTTCAACCAAAGTTTTAGTTCCTTTGGAAAATCCTTCAAGGTTATCCACCAATTCCTGAAGAAAGAAAATCTTATCATTAGCAGCTTTTATATTCGCTTCCTGCTCAAGCTTTTTCGTTTTCAGTACATCAAGTTGCTTCTCAAGTTGTTCTTTATCCTCCTGCTTTTGCGTGTAAGTTTCTTCTGCTTCCCTCAGTTTTGAAGAAGTGTTTTCTTGCTCTACATTTAATTCATCAATGAACTCTACTGTTTTTGCAACTTTACTTGATAAATCCTGAATTTTATTATTGAGTTTAGTTATTGAATTATTTCTTTCATCGAGTGCATTGACAAAATTGGTTAGCTCATTTTCAGTATTGGTTATCAAATTCACTCTGTCCATCATTTCATCGGATTTGGATCTTAAAACATTCCTCTTCTCATTCAGCTTTGTTCTCAAATCAGTAATCTGGTTACCAAGCGCTCCATTTTCTTGTTGAGCTTTTTCTATGTCTTCAGAAATAGTCGAATGTTCTTCCTTACAATTAACTACCGATTCTTGTGTTTCAAATAGTTGAACTTTCAAATCTTCAAATTCATTGGAATATTTTTCTACATTATTTACAATCGAGTTCTTTCGTTCAGCAGAAACTGAAAGTGAATTTTGTATATCGTAGATCTTTTCTGTCTGTGAAGAAATCTCAGCACGTTTCTCGGTAAGATTTTTTTCAATATTAACTGAAGTTTGCTTTATCTCATTAAGCTGATCGGATAATTTTTTTATCTCGCCTTCAATACTGATTTTTTGGTCAAGATTTTCCTTTTGGGAATCGTTTAATTCATTAACGTGTTTTTTAAAAAATGCATATTCCCGTTCTGCAAATTCAAGTTCGGCATCTTTCAGTATAGCAGATAATTTATTATACCTTCTTGATTTACGTGCCTGTCTTTCTAATGAGTTTACTTTTCTTGTAACTTCCGTAACAATGTCGTTAACCCTAACTAAATCACTTTTCACTTCATCAAGCTTTCTTATTGCCATTCTCCTTCGATGTTTGTACTTCTTTACACCTGCTGCTTCCTCGAACATTGTTCTACGCTCTTCAGCCTTATTGCTCAATATTGTTTCAACCATTTTTAATTCTATAACGGAGTAGGCGTTGGCACCAATACCTGTATCCATAAACAGGTTAGTAATATCTTTTAACCGGCAGATATTTTTATTAAGAAGATACTCACTCTCACCAGATCTGAATATGCGGCGTGTTATTGTTAGATCAGTAAATTCGGTCGGCAGAATTCCTTTTGTGTTGTGTATTGTAAGCGATACCTCTGCCATCCCCATTGGTTTTTTAGAAGCAGTACCGTTGAAAATAACATTTTCCATTTTATCGCTTCTGAGCATCCCGCTTTTTTGCTCACCAAGGCACCATCTTATTGCATCTACAATATTAGTTTTACCACAACCGTTAGGACCAACGATAGCTGTTATGCCCTCGTTAAATTTTATGCCTGTTTTCTGGGCAAAGGATTTAAAACCAAATATTTCTATTTCGGATAAATACATTCTCTACCTAACCAAGTATTCCATATTGTTTTAACGTGAAGAATAAATACTGAATTGCGTAATTATTAATTTCAAAATACAGTAAAATGCCGCTGGCAATAAACAGTATCAATAAAATGCCGTAAAAATACACACCACCGGAACTTGAATCATAAATTACATAAACGCCCTTGAACAGTCTGTAAAGTACCCATCCACCAAGTACAAACAGAGATAGAAATACATAAACATTAAGAATATCTGCAACCAATACTCTGTATAAAACGATACCGAGAGGAATCAAAAACACCATTGGCAGAAATGCCCATACTACCGCAAAATAAATGCTTGATAAGTAAATCCGTGTCCTAATAAAAAGTGAACCTACTCTTATTAAAAGCGCAGTAATTAAAAACGCCAGTATACCAATAACTGATAACCAAACAATAGCATTAAACGGATGCCAGCATAGATAATTTACAACACTAAGAATAGCAGGAGAACCTAACGAAAGTAATAATTTTTCAAAAACAATATTCGTTTTAAAGTAGTATAAAATATTACTAATAATTAGTGCCTGTACTATTACAATAATGAATGCTAAAAATGTTGTGTGGTATGCAGACATTATTCTTTGATCCCTTACATCAGAATAAAAATTAAAAGGCCGCAACAGAGCTCTTGATGCATCCTCTCTAAACTTTCTTCCCGAATTAACAAGCACACCCATAAGCAAAGCAAGCGCCAAACCAATCAGTATAAAAATCATTGGTGCATCATCTTTAACGCTGCCAATTGGAATTGTTACTTTCTCTGTGTTATTTAATTTGGATGAAACAACTTTATAACCTAATCGATTCGTTGACCTGCTTTCATCAACCATCCCGATATTATAAATATTTTCTTCGCTATAGCCTGAAAGCAGTGACGAGTAATCGCCCCTGATATCCGTTATACTATTTATAAAATAACCCACTAGAGGATTCATCCGAGAATAATCAATCAGATCAGCAAAATATTTTGCTTGTGCTTCATACGTGTATTTATTTACATATCCATCACTGTTTCCCCTGTTTACAGCATATGATGCCTCAGAAATAAAAATCCTGCCCTGACCAATAGCATTTTGCAAACTAACGATATCATCCTGTATATTCTCAGGTATATTGTTAATAAGTTCCAGTCCATAAAGATCAATATTTTCAAGCGCCTTTATATTCAAATTTCCAAACGATGCATAACTTACCCAATTAGTGTTATCCTTAATTAATTCGCCAAGATTAATTAATAAAGACCTGTGAGAATCAATAGATGTTAAATAAGAACTGCCTAAACCAACACCGGCTACCGCTGAGTATTTCTCAAATGAATTAAAATAACTTGTGAGAAAATTCCTGCACCTTACAACAAAATTTTGATCCTGTGTTATCTTTTCGGGTATCATTCCAATAGGGAGTTCTATAAAAGCAAGCAGACCATACTTTTCACAAAGAGATAAACAATAAGGATGGGGGACAGTCTTTGCAATTCGTACAGCATTAAAACCTGCATTCTTTATTAATCTTATATCGTCTTCGAATTGTTTATAATTTATTAACCCTCCGTAAGATTCAAATTCCGGAATGTAAACAACTCCATCAAGTTTAAAGTTCTTCCCGTTAAACAAAAGTGCATTGTCAAGAACCTGAAAACTATAAATTGCAACTGATCGATTAATAACATCTATTAACAAATCTTCCTTCCATAACTCCATTCGAACATAATAGGACTGTGGTGATTCCGACGACCAAACAATTGGATTTCTAATTTCCCTTGATTGCTCAATAGCTAATTCTTTGTTTCTATCCAGTTGAAATGAATAATCACTTAATTCAATTATTTCAGCAGTATCTGGGGAAGTGATTTTTGTTTTTAAGGTAAGTGAGAGTGATTCATCCTGTAATTCACCATTTAGCAACTTTCCCTGATTGATTACGATAGTGCGTAAATCCAGAGTTGCTTTATCAGCATCGGCATCATAATCGCTAATTAAATTGAGTGAGGAAATATTAACAGATGGTTTTTTATGAATATAAACATCACGGAATATTCCACCACGGTTATTAGAATAGAGAAATCTTTGCTTTAATGGAATTGTGTTTTTAGAATCTAATTTATAGAACAAATGAACCGAGAGAACATTAACCGACTCGCTGAGAAGAATATCTTTTGAGAGTTCAATCTTAAAAGGAAATTCCCCACCGGTATGTCTGTAAATAATAATATCATTGATTGAAATGTCCGCTCTGTAATTTAATCCAAAGAATATTAAATCGAATGAGTTAGTAAATAAATCTATTTCGCTTAACTTAAATTTTCTTTCAAAAATGAATTCGCCTTCCCCTTCGAAAATAGAAGGCACATTAATAGTAACCTTATTCTCATCACCATCGCTTGCAGGGAATACACTCCATTCCCCGTTCAACATTATAATATTACGGGTTTCGGTAATATCAAAAAAATTATGATCATTTAAGTTGGGTTGGTAGTCGGGAAATTCCCTGAAAATAACCTGTCCCGGAACAGTGCCGTAAAAAAATAGAATTAAATATGTAAGGAATAAAAGGAAATTATGTCTGAAAAATAGCATCCGGGAAGTGTGACCTTAGTATTATCTAAAAAACCTGTAAATATACTAACGAAATGATGCGAAATCAACGTAATTTGAGCAAACTATGGCTTTTTTCGAAGATTAGCCTTTCCCCATTTCCTAATTAAAAATCAATTTATACAGAAGCTATTATACTTAGAAATGAATCAGCTTTTAAGCAAGCCCCACCTACCAATGCACCATCAATATCTTTTTGAGATAAAAGTTCAGCAGCGTTATCCGGATTTACACTACCACCATATTGAATTATTATTCCTTCAGCAGCTTCACTTGAGTAATTTTCTTTAATAAGATTTCTAATAAATGAGTGAACGTCCTGTGCTTGCTCAGGCGTAGCAGTTTTCCCTGTTCCGATTGCCCAGACCGGCTCGTACGCAATTATTATGTTTTTTAAATCCACTTCGGAAACATCCTGCAAACCTTTAATGAGCTGAAGACGAACAACATCATTAGTTGTACCTTTTTCTCTTTGGGATAATGTCTCACCAATGCAGAATATCACTTTCAATACACTTTCGGTGGCTTTTATTATTTTTTTGTTTATCGTCTCATCGATTTCATTAAAAATTGTTCTTCTTTCAGAGTGACCTAAAATAACATATTCACATCCGACTGCTTTTAACATATTTGCCGAAATTTCTCCCGTGTAAGCACCACTCTCTTCAAAATACATATTTTGCGCGCCAAGTTTTACCTGGGTTTCTTTTATTAATGAATTAACGTCATTCAAAGATGTAAAAGGCGGACAAACAATTACATCACATTTATCATCATTACCCAATCCATTGATTATTCCTGAAACAAGATTCTGGGATTCGTTAATATCATTGTTCATTTTCCAATTACCAGCAATTACTTTTTTTCTCATTTTTACCTCAAGATTAAAATTGAATTTTCGAAATTCCATTACCAAATTAACAAACACTTATATCTCCATCAATAATTCTTTTGGTCGTATGAAGGATATGTTTGCCAATAGATTTATCTTACAACTAATCATTTTCGTACTTCAGCAAGATGAACATTAAAAAAATTCCCCGTCAGGTTGTTATCCTTGGATTGGTTAGTCTGTTTACAGACCTGGCGAGTGAAATGCTCTATCCGATCACTCCAATTTTTCTCACTGCCGTACTAGGTTCATCTATGGCTGTGGTGGGAATAATTGAAGGTATCGCTGAAGTTATCTCCGGGCTTTTAAAAGGATATGCCGGACGCGTATCGGACAAAATTGGTAAACGTTCAATATTTGTTGTAATCGGATATGGAATATCAGCAATAGCAAAACCTCTACCCGGTCTTTTTCCAACTATCCCTGCTGTAGTAATTTCCCGCTCAGGAGATAGAGTCGGTAAAGGAATTAGAACTGCTCCGCGTGATGCACTGTTGGGCAGCTACTCTGAAGACAATAGTGGTGCTATATTTGGCTTTCATCGTGGAATGGACACACTTGGTGCAGTATTGGGTCCCTTGGCAGCAATACTTCTCCTCTATTTATTTCCCAATAATTTTCAATTAATATTTTTAGCTGCTTTTGTTCCATCATTGTTAGCAGTGTGCTTTACATTTTTTGTTAAAGACAAAAAAATTTCACCAACAAAAAGAGCAAGAGGTAGTTATCTAAATTTTTGGCAGTCTGCACCAAAACAGTATAAAAAATTATTAATACTTATAACTGTTTTCTCATTTGCAAATAGCAGTGATGTATTCTTAATACTTAAATCAAATTTCGTTTCCGACTCATATATTTTAGCAATCCTTGGTTATGTTTTTTACAATTTAATCTACGCTATATTTTCCTATCCACTGGGTAAATCTTCCGATCGTCTTGGAAAGAATATAGTTTACGGCGGTGGTTTATTAATTTTCTCGCTCGTTTACTTTGGATTTGCATTTATAACTGAAACTCTTTTTATATGGATATTATTTGCACTGTATGGTATTTACTCTGCTGCAACTGAAGGTGTATCAAAAGCATGGGTGTCAGATTTAGTTCCGGATGAGGCGCGTGGAAGTGCAATTGGTTTGTTAACAATGCTTTCCAGTTTTGCAATAATGCTAGGTACTTTTACTGCAGGATTTTTTTGGGATGAATTTGGCGCCATCATACCTTTTTTAACTTCGGCAGTGATAAGCCTGATTATTGGATTAATAATTTTAACAATTCGAAAATAGAGATTGCTCAGTAGGCATCTCACTACTCCCCTCTTTCACTCAAAATGGCTATTTTAACACCCAAATTTATTTTATTGATTGGATGAACAATACCGACAAAAATATTGTTGTAGTTGCTGTAAGCGGTGGATTAGATAGCTGCGTAACTGCAGCAATTGCAGCACAGAAAAACGAGCTTGCTTTTGCCCATATTAATTACGGCCAGCGTACTGAGAAAAGAGAGCTTAAAGCGTTTAACGATATTGCTGATTTTTACAACGCAAAGGAAAGATTGATTATTGACCTTACACATCTAGCAGAAATAGGTGGATCATCTTTAACCGATAAAGAAATTGAAGTTTCGAAAGCAGATTTAAATAGTAAAGAGATTCCAACATCTTACATACCGTTTCGTAATGCAAATATACTTTCAGCATGTGTAAGCTGGGCGGAGGTGCTGGGTGCAAAAGCAATATTTTCTGGCGCTGTATTTGAAGATTCATCCGGTTATCCCGATTGTCGTCCCTCTTTCTTCAAAGCGTTTGAAGATGCAATTGAACAAGGAACAAAACCGGAAACATCAATAAAAATAATTACTCCTGTAATTTATCTATCTAAAGAAGAGATTGTTAAAAGAGGTTTGGAGTTAAAAGCCCCGCTTCATCTTACCTGGTCTTGTTACCAGAATGAAGATGAAGCTTGTGGTGTATGCGATAGTTGTGCGTTAAGATTAAGAGGATTCCAATTGGCGGGGATTGAGGATCCGATCAGTTATAAAGCAAAACCAGATTATTTGATAGAGAGGTAAATATGAATGAAAAGATAAAAATTTTAGAAGTGTTTGATAACCAGTACCCGGACAGAGATTATAACATCATTCACACTGCACCGGAGTTTACATCACTCTGCCCAAAAACCGGCCAGCCCGATTTTGCAACGATTGTGGTTGAATATATTCCTGACAAGCTTTGTATTGAACTAAAATCACTAAAGCTTTACTTAAACTCTTTCCGGGATGATGGTATTTATTTTGAGAGTGTTACAAACAAAATTCTTGATGATCTTGTAAAAGTGTGCAAACCCCGGTACATGCTGGTAACAGCAGAGTTTAATGTTCGCGGTGGTATTTCTTCAGTGATAGAAGCTGAGTATGAAAGTGAAGATTCGTGGAAAATGAAATCTTTAAATTAAATGACCGACGTACAGCTGCCTAAAAAAATGAACGCAATAAACATTGTAACGGAAGATTTTCATCAACGAAAGAAGCAACTGTTCGATGAGCAGTTGAAACAGGTTGATTCTTTTAATTTCAATGTTGCATACAGTCTGCTTGTGGAGGAGTTCATACGCAAAATTGCAGGATCA
The DNA here is from genome assembly GCA_020354005.1 of Ignavibacterium sp. Lineage (GTDB taxonomy): Bacteria > Bacteroidota > Ignavibacteria > Ignavibacteriales > Ignavibacteriaceae > BMS3ABIN03. Next base: position 2,550,969 of record CP070637.1, on the reverse strand, counting down.
AAGAGATATAAATTTGTACTTACCTCATCGGGTAGTTTTAGCAGAAGAGAATTATCACCTTTCTCAGATATTGATATTATATTCATCGCAACTGCGGTTGAAGAGAATGAAGCTGATATAGCTAATCTTATTAAAACCTTCTGGGACAGTGGCATTGAAGTATCTCACACAATCCGGGATTTTTCCGACATCGAAAAATATTTGCAAACTGATCTACATACTTTTACACAGTTTTTTGAAACACGCTATTTGCTTGGTTCAAATCAAGTCTATAAAAAATGGAATCACCAGTTACTTGCCTCGCTTACTGATGAAGTCAAAGTAAAACTGCTTAACGCATTATTCGAAGACATTGATCTCAGGTATGAAAAGTACGGTGATTCACCAAAGGTGCTCGAGCCGAATGTAAAGCTCTCTGCTGGCGGCTTGCGAGATTTTCAGGCGGTTGAATGGATGTACATTTTTAAGAATAGTAGGTTACTCAATAAACAAAACGAAACGACACAAGCAGAAGAATTTATTAACACAATCCTAAAGGATAAAATTACTTCTAAAGAAGAATGCAGAAGGCTGCTCGAATCATATAATCTTCTACTTGTAATAAGAAATCTCTTACATATAAATGCTAATCATAAAACAGATTGGTTTGAATTTAAATCACAAATAGAAATTGCTAAAACATTCGGATATGAAAAAGATGATTTAACAAAATTTATGCGAAAGTACTTTCAGGCATCCAATGCGCTGAACAGGTTTTCTAAATCGATGATAAAGAAATATACTGATGAATTACAGAAACCATTACCTTCATCATTAGCCATAAACATAGATGATGACTTTAAGCTTACCGGTAAAATTATTTCTCACCGCAATAAAAACGAGCTGTCATTTTCTGATATCCTTAGAGTTTTTTATTACAGGGGGCTCTACTCAGCAAGATTCGAAGAGAGTTTAAGAATATATATTATTGAAAAAGTTGCAAGTTTTAATCACAGGGATGTGAGTGAAATTTCTTCTTCGGTTTTCTTTAGAGAGATTTTGAAGCTGCCGAAAAATGTTGGCCAGACACTTTCTGTAATGAATGAGTTAGGGATACTTGGTGCTTACATGCCCGAGTTCAATGAGTTGAATGGATTTTTACAGCACGGAGTTTATCACTGTTACACAACCGATGAACATACGCTGATGACGATTAAAAACCTTGAAGAATTAAACAATAGCGCATCTAAACTGGGAATAATATACAATAGATTGCCTACCAGAGAAATTTTATTTCTCGCTTTATTATTCCATGACATAGCTAAACCAATCGACATTGCCGGGCATGAAATAATTGGTGCTGAGATGGCTTCATCAATTATGCATAGAATGGGTTACAGCGAAGAAGAAATTGAGACAGTTTCATTCCTCGTGAAGAACCATCTATTAATGGAACAGATTGCGTTCAGGAGAAATCTAAACGATCCCGAAACATTGAATAATTTCACATCCATTTTTAATAATATTGAAGAGTTAAACCTCCTTTACTTGCTAACCTACGCCGATCTATCCGCTGTTAATCCTGCTATATGGACTAACTGGAAAAATGATCTGCTTGAAGAGTTGTATAAAAAGAGTTATGCTATGCTGGAAACACAAATTTCCGGTGAAGAGCTGTTAATTTCGAGCACATCGGTAGTTCCGGAGGATATCTCACAACATTCTGAGTCTATTACTGAACATCACGCAAAAGAACACATCGAGTCAATTAATGACCTTGGGTATGTTAGTCAATTTTCCGTTAAAGAAATTGCCAATCATATTGAAGAAATAAAAAAGGGAACAAGTCTTTCTGTAATATTTAAAGATCTTAATGGTTTTACAAACATTACAATTATTACCAAAGACTTTCCTTCGCTTCTCTCGAAGATTTGTGGTGTGCTTGCTATAAATGATGTGAACATACACGATGCAAAAATCTTCACACGCAAAGACGGTATTGTAATTGACACCTTTAATGTAACTGAGTTCCGCACACACCAAAAGGTGCCCGAAAGCAAATATCAAAAGATTGAAATCGATCTCAAAAGAGTTGTTGTTGGTCTTCTTCAGCTAAGCAAAGAATTCGCTTCGATGAAATCTAAATGGTGGAGAATCGAAAGTAAATTATTTAAACGCACGGGCAGTGTAAAAATAATTTTTGAAAAACATGAGAAGTACACAATTATTGATGTTTACTCACCGGACAGACTTGGATTCTTATTTCAGGTTACAAGCAAGATGAACGAGGTTGGTTTAAATATTTATTTTGCCAAAATTTCTACGAGGGGTGATGACATAGTCGATTCATTCTATGTGCTGGATAGAAACGATAAGAAGATCTCTCCAAACGATGAAGAGTTTATTATTTCAGAATTAACAGAAGCAATAACCCAAATTTTATAAACAGATTAAAATATGAATGACAAAAAACCTATTGGAATTTTTGATTCGGGAATTGGGGGTTTAACCGTTGCGAAAAGATTATCACAAACCTTACCCAATGAGAATATCATTTACTTCGGTGATACAGCAAGAGTACCATACGGTTCGAAATCTAACTCAACCGTTATAGAATATTCAATTCAGGATACAAATTTTTTAATGAGCAAAGATGTAAAGGCGATTGTTGTTGCCTGCAACACAGCTTCATCGGTGGCAATACCGGAATTAAAAAAGCATTATGATATCCCTATTATCGGAATGATTGAATCCGGATCCGTAATGGCGATTGAAAAATCAACCAACAAGCGAATTGGTGTTATTGGAACAAGGGCTACAATAAGTAATAAAGCTTATTCTAGAGAAATTAATTCAATTGATCCAACAGTAGAAGTTTATGAAAAAGCCTGCCCACTCTTTGTTCCGCTTGCTGAAGAAGGTTGGACAGATCATAAGGCAACATATGAAATTGTGGAGGAGTATTTACAAGAGTTAAAAGAGTTGGAAATTGATACACTTGTTTTGGGATGCACACATTATCCAATTTTGTTCAGTGTGATTCAGGAATTTATGGGTGAAAATGTAACACTAATAGACTCCGGTATAGCAGCGGCGCGTGTTGTGAAAGAAGAAATAAAAAATACAGACTTAGAAAATGAATCGGATAAAAATGGTGTAAGTGAGTTTTACGTAAGTGATATTCCAACAACCTTTAAAAAGATTGCCGAATTATTTTTAGGAAAACCAATCCCCGACATCAAAAAAGTGAATTTGGAAACCCTAACGGTTTAGACATCCGCACAGGGGAGTTCAAATATTCTTCTCAACTCATCAATATTATTTGTTTTACCAAGTGCTAGCATCAATTTAATTCTCGCCTTCTGCCCGTTTAAAAAATCCGTGAAGATCACTCCCAATTTATGAATATGAACTCCTGCGCCCGGATAGCTGTAAACAGAATCTGTTTCACCTGCTGGGCATCTTGTAACTAAAACAATAGGAATATTTTTTTTCGAAGCATACTTAATTCCCTCAAATGTTTCAGGCGGTACATTCCCAACTCCAAGTGCTTCAACCACAATTCCATCAACATTACTGTCAGCAGAGAACTTAAAGAACTTTTCATCCATACCAGCGTACACAGTTATTAAATCTACATTGGTGTATATATGTTCAGTATCAATGGTTTCAAGGCATCTTGGTAATCTGTTGTATACAACATTCTTACCCTGCACAAATCCTAAAGCACCAAAATCGAGGCTATGAAAAGTTCCAGGCCGGTCCGAAAAAATTTTTGTTACCTCACTCGCAGCATTTATATCACCATTAAGGCAAACAAGCACACCAATGTTTTTTGAATTATTATTTAAACAAACCCTGAGTGAATCAACAAGATTTTTTGGTCCATCCCATTCCGGCTCAGAACTATTTTTCATCGAACCGGTAACTACAATTGGTATTGATGTTTGGATTGTTAAGTCAAGCAAATAAGCAGTCTCTTCTAAGGTATCTGTTCCGTGTGTGATTATCAAACCATCATATTTATTTAATCCAATCTTTTGCTTTACAGTTTTTGACAGTTCCAGCATTAATTTCGGAGTCATATGTGGACCGGGATATTTACCAAAATCAAAAGTGTCAATATTTGCAAGTAAAGATGCTTCGGGAATTTTCTTTATTAATTCTTCTCCCGAAAATCTTGGAATTGCACCACCGGTTTCCGGATCGATCATCATCGAAAAAGTGCCACCTGTAAAAATGATTAAGATATTATTCATTTGCATTTATGTTTTTATTTAAAATATAATCAATTGCAGATCAATTTAGATAGCATAATTTGGCTTGAAGCTTTGATAATCTTAAGTTATTTTTGTATAAAACTAACGAATTTTTGAGGTACCAATGTTAATGGTCGAAGATGTGGATTTAACTCCAAATCCACAAGCACTTAAGTTTATATTAAATCAGAGACTCTTGAATGTAGAAACAAGACAGTTTCCTGATAAAGAATCAGCAAAGGATGATCCGTTTGCCAAAGGCATTTTTGAAATCGAAGGCGTAGCTTCGGTTTTTTATATGGATAAATTTGTAACTATAGAAAAGCTGAAAGATGCTAACTGGGGACAAATTCAAAGACCATTTATAGATTTCTTGAAATCCTTCGATCCAAGTCTGATCCCTGAAGAAGTTGAAAGAAAAGCTTCCGATGAAACGCAAGATGAATTACTAAAACAGATAAATGTGCTGCTTGATCAGAAGGTGCGGCCTGCCCTTGCTGGTGATGGTGGAGGATTAGAAGTACTGGGTCTTGATGGATATAAAGTTATGATTCGTTACCAGGGCGCTTGTGGAACCTGTCCTACAGCTATCAATGGTACATTAATGGCTATAGAAGGTTTGCTGCGCAGAGATATTAATCAAGCAATTGAAGTAATACCTGCATAATATTTGGAACATTTTCATTTGGGGAAGAAGTACCAAAAACTTCTTCCCTTTTTTTATTAAGTAATATTATTATCAATGTTGTCAACCGAAACTAAATACCATGCCTCTTTTGTTATAGATAATATTCAATTCACAGTTATTGCCACAGAATCAGGAATTCGGAATATCATTTTCAACTCCGAAGACACTGATAACCTCTCAGAGAAATATAGAGTTAATCCAAATGATCCCCGGCTGCATAGTGCTTACTTCCAGTTGCAGGAGTATTTTAACAGAGAAAGAAGAAAGTTTAATTTGCCGCTTGAGATAGAAGGAACTGAATTCCAAAAAAGTGTTTGGCACGAGCTACTGAAAATTCCCTTTGGACAAACCATTAGCTATCAAACATTAGCAATTAGATTGGGTGACAAAAAACTGATAAGAGCAGTTGCAAATGCAAATGGTTTAAACCCAGTTCCAATTGTAATCCCCTGCCACCGGGTCATAGGTGCAGACGGATCTATGGTTGGTTATGGCGGCGGTATCGAATTGAAAGAAAAATTGCTGACTTTGGAAGGAAGCAGAACTATGGAGCTATTTAACCTGGAATAAATCCCTTTTTCTTTAAAACAAAAAATGCTTTGATATCCAGTATCAAAGCACTTTAGAGTAAGAAATTCGCTTCTTTATTCATCCGCATCAAAAGAAGTATTCTCAATCATTTCATAATCTTCGCTACGATTAAAATAGAACTGCCCGTTGTTTGCTCTTATCATTTGGTTTAGTTCATCTTGATAAAAGAATTTATCTCTACCGAATGCAGGCCTTAAATCAGTTAGCCAGGTAGCTTTTTCACTGTACTTAGCAAAGAATGGTTTTTTAACCCACTCAGGATTCCTTGCCTGCAATAGAGTTAACACAAATACTTTTTCACCATTAATTTGGGTTACTCCTTCAATTGATACCTTACCCGGAAGAGCTGACATTGACGGACCCCTTACAGTTCGGCTAAGTCCGGAGAGTTCCTGATATGCTTCTCTATAAATCTGATAAGCTTTGTAAAGCGGGATTGAAAAATAATTTTTTGCACCGGTATTTCTTTCAACAAAAAAGTAGTAAGGTATGCACCCAAGCTTAACTTGTTCTTTCCACATTCTTGCCCAGACATCAGGTGAATCGTTAACATTTTTTACTAACGGCGATTGAGTTCTTATTTGGGCGCCCGTGCTTCTGATTCTTCTGATGGCTTCCTGAGCAACATCCGTAGATAATTCTTTCCAATGATTGTAATGGCCCATGATTGCAAGGTGCTTACCTGAATTTACTACTCTCTCAAACAGCCTTAGTGTATCATCAGCATCTTTATCAGTAACAAATTTGTATGGCCAGTATGCAACGGACTTTGTTCCAATCCTAATATTTCGAATATGTTCAAATTCTGACTCAAGAAACGGTTCAATGTATGCTGCAAGATTTCTGGCACTCATTATCATCGGATCTCCACCAGTTAACAATAAATCAGTAACACCTTTATTAGCTGCTAAATAATCCTGAAAACTCTTTGCCTCATCGGTTGCAAATTTAAGGTCATTCATTCCAACGAACTGCGCCCATCTAAAACAGAATGTACAATATGAATGGCAGGTCTGCCCACTTGAAGGAAAAATAAGAACAGTTTCCCTGTATTTATGCTGAACACCTTTTACAGGCTCATCAAACATTAAAGGAACATTTAAAGTCATTTGCCCAGCAGGATGTGGATTTAATTCAAGCCTAATATCCTCTGCAGCACTTTGAATTTCTTCAAAGGTATGATTATTACTTAATGTAAATGCCATCCTTCTGAACTGATCATCTGAAAGCATTTCCTTTTGCATAAATGTCAGTTGGAAGATTGGATCTTCGGGCACATTATCCCAGTCAATAAGTTCTTCTATTATATAATTATTCACACGGAAAGGAAGAACTGAAGAAACAACTTTAATGGCAAAGCGTTGATCAGCGGATAAATTTTGAAGTTGAGGAATGTTATCTAAATCCCTCAACCCATAGAATTTCATTTTTTTATGAGAAATCACTCTAAACATTCTCCGATTGATTGATTACTACAAATACAACAGTAGGAATATTCGGGCACCTCTAACATAATATTTTTAACAGATGAAACTCGGTTAGAATTACATCTTTATTAAAAGTGATATGCTTAAAAACAATTTAATAAATTTTTATTATTAGTCAAGCATAAGAATTAGTGACTAGAAAGGAAATTCAGGGCGAAATGAGAGGAAAAAATAAAAAAAGCGGCAAAAACCGCTTAAAATGAAGGTTATTACTTTAATTCAGTTACTTTACTAATATCTGCTAATCGAACATATTTTTCATTGAATTTATAAGTTCCTTTTTCCGATTTAACAGATTTTACTAGTTTAACCGTTATATGATCAGCCTTTTTTTTGGCCTTCGATTTATCTGCAAATGATTGTGATTTTGACATATTACTATTCCTTAGTTTTTGCGTGCAAATATATGGAATGTTATAAAAAAATCAAAAAAAGAGCTATTTTAAATATTTTGATTACAGTTATGACACCCTGAGACGGAAAGCAGTCGTTTTTACCTTTATAAACCAATCCTAGTTATTTGTTTTGATATTCGATTAAATTGAAGCAATTTGATTAATATTTATTAGCTCACTTTTTACACTTAATTTTATAATCAGTCTCATTTCTCTAAAATTTATCTGTCGTTTCAGCGGCATTTATTACTATGAATCAAGCGTAATAGCCTGATTTTTAACCATTTTTAATAAGAATCCGTGGCATTACACTTGTTAACGGGTACAGTTGAGGATTTGAACAAAATCCTTGTTAAATATTATTTACCAACAACTTATAGGTTTCTCATGAAATCTTTAATCAGATTATCCTTGTTGATGGTAATACTCTTTTCCATGGCTCTTTATTCTCAGGGTATTATTATTCAAAAGGGGCAGAATGCATTTTCAATCGGGGCTGGCTATAATGCTAACGAAGATGTTTCTGCATACGGAGGAAACTTTGCTTATACATATGATGGGCTTGTAACATTCTCAGTAAACGTAAGAAACGCTTCGGTTGATGATACAGATTTATCTTCATTAGCTATTGGACCATCTGTTACCTTCTGGGCACTTAAGTACAACTCCCGTATACCTGTTTCACTTGGTATCGGTGCAGGTTATGAGTTTGATTCATTCAGCAGTGATGCATTGGATCAAGCTAATCTCAGTGCCAGTGGTTCTTCAATTCCTTTGTATGCTATTTTTGGTGGTCACTTCAGAGTATCGAAATCTGTTCAGATTGTACCGGGTGCTAACTTTGAGTATGCATTTACATCGATGAAACTTGAAGATGAGGCAGGTAATGAAACAGACTTTACTGACAACCATGGTGATCTTAGTCTTTTTGCTGGCTTTGCTTTTGATGTTTCACCAAATATGATTGTAACTCTTTCCCCCAATGTTACCTTTGGAGTTATTGGTGATGGAAATGATGCTACAACATATTCACTTGGTGCAACATTAAACATTAAGTAACAATTCAATTTTCTTTGAGCTGTCTTTTTTATAAAGACAGCTCTTCATATCTCTCTTCCTTATCCTAATTCCTCAGCCGCTTTCTTTCTGAACCTAAACTAACATTTTAAGATAATTACAGGATTTTATCTAAATTACATTTATTTTCAATTAAAATAGGAACAATTTGGCAACAGTAAATTCAACTAAAGCCTATGTATCAAAATATCCTGATTTGAAATTCAAAAAATTAGGTAAAACAGACTTAACAACAAGTATCTGTGGGTTTGGCTGCTATCGTGTTGATGATGCAATATTGGAACACCATAAAGCACTTGAATTCGCATTGGATAATGGAATTAATTTAATTGATACTTCTTCTAACTATGCAAGCGGCGGGAGTGAAAAATTAGTGGGCAATGTTTTAAGAAAGCTCACAACCAGAAACAGAAATATACTAGATGAAATAATCATTGTAACAAAAGGTGGTTATCTTCAGGTTGATAATTTAAAGTACGCTAGCGAAAGAGAAGAAGCTGGAAATCCATTTCCAGAAGTTGTGAAGTGCAGTCCCGATTTATGGCATTGCATACATCCGGAATTTCTGAAAGTACAGATAGATAACTCACTTGAACGTCTTCAGCTGAATAAGATTGATGTCTACTTACTTCACAATCCAGAATACTTTCTTACATATTCCAATCTTGCTTCTTTAGAGGAGAAACGGGATGAATATTACAAGAGAATTAAGGAAGCATTTCTTCATCTGGAAACAGAAGTAAAGAACGGCAGGATTTCATATTACGGTATATCTTCAAATACCTTTGTAGAAACACCAGAGAAGAATAATTTTAATTCACTTGAAAAAGTATATGAAATTGCTTCAGGGATATCTGATGATAATCATTTCGCAGTTATCCAATTCCCACTAAACTTAATCGAGAAGGGTGCTGTAACAAATAAGAACCAGCAGCAGGGGAAAAAAACATTACTTGACTTTACAAGTGAAAAAAACCTTGCTACAATTGTTAACCGTCCATTAAATGCAATTTCCAATAATAGGATTGTTCGTCTTGCAGATTTTTCCCTAAGCGAGGATAGAAATAGAGATGAAATATCAGATCTAATCTCTGACTTAATCAAAACTGAAGATGAACTCGTTGAGGAATTCGTAAATAAGATTGAAATCGAATCGGTTGATAAAAATAATCTGATTCAATGTCTTTCTACGGGCATGATATTAGAATCCAACTATGATAGGTTTGAAAGTCCAAACCAGTTTAAGGATATGAAAGGAATGTATCTCATTCCGAGAGCGAATTTCGCGATCAACGAAATCGGTAAATATTTCGGTCAGGGAAAACACATTGTGAACAGACTAAATAACTATGCACTAACTGTAAATATTGCATTAGATTCGGTGGAAAGCGATCTGGCACGTCATTGGAATGAAAAGAATAAGATCTTACATAATGAGCTAGATGAATATCTGGATGAAACAGAACGAAATTTAAATTTATCACAGAAATCTTTGATGTTCATAAACTCGCTGTCCGAGATTTCATCAACCTTGGTTGGAATGAGAAGTCTAAATTATGTGAAGGATGTTGTTGATTATATTAAAGTGCAATCGGATAGGAGTTTAGAAAATTACTGGGGTAATAAGTAATATAAATAAATTGTTAATACTTGGAATCATCTGTAAAACAAGACATCTAATAGAATACACCAATTATTCAATAACCCTAGTTGAATAAGGTTTTACGTTGTTTGTGAGTAATATAATAGTTAAATTTTGTTTCAAATTATATCTGAAAATATGTTTTTATTAGCAATAATTGTAATATTATCCTACCTGGTCGGATCAATTCCAACCAGCATTATTGTAGCCAAGGCATCGAAAGGAATTGATATTCGCCAGCATGGCAGCGGCAATGCCGGGGGTACAAATGTCATGCGTGTGCTCGGCTGGAAACATGGACTTCTTGTTATTTTGTTTGACGCATTAAAAGGTGCCTTTGCTGTAGTTGTAATTGCCAGATTGCATTACGGTCCGCTCCCATTCGTAAACGTATCACCGTTTGATGACTTTACTCTTGTACAAATTATTGCAGGTATAGCAGCTGTGATTGGTCACGTATGGACGATCTTTGCCGGATTTAAGGGTGGTAAGGGTATTGCTACAGCATTGGGTATGCTCTTAATGTTAGTTACAATCGATATGTTGATAGCCATTGGTGTATTTTTGGTTGTTGTTTCAATATCAAGATATGTATCACTAGGATCTTTAATTGGTGCTATCTCTATTCCGATATCTCTTGTTTTACGAGAGAATGTATTTCACGAACACATTAGCGGATATGCAACGTTACTTCCATTCATTATATTTGTAACCGTGCTGGTGATTTACACACATCGAAAAAATGTTGTCCGCTTGTTAAACGGTACAGAAAATAAATTAAGTTTTAAGAAAAAAACTAAATCCTGAAAACGTAAATGAAGATCTCCGTACTCGGTGCCGGAGGATGGGGAACTACTCTTGCTATATTACTTCATTATAACGGTCATAATGTTACTCTCTGGGAGTATTTCAAAAGTTACGCCAAGGAACTAATTAAAAAGAGAGTAAACTCCAGATACTTACCAAAAGTTACCATTCCGGATGAAATAAAAATCTCTTACGACTTAAAAGAATCTGCAAAGGATAAAAACCTGATAGTGCTTGCGGTGCCTTCCCAATTTTTAAGAGGTGTTGTTAAGAAGATTGACTACTCAGAAATTAGAAATTCAATACTTGTAAGTGTCTCAAAAGGTATTGAAAAGGGAACGCTGCTAACAATGAATCAAATGTTAGAAGATGTTCACTCTTCACTTGATACAGGACAATTGGGAGCACTATCAGGTCCATCGCATGCTGAAGAAGTAAGCCGGAGAATTCCAACTGCCGTTACTGCAGCTTCCGAAAATAAAGATACTTCAAAAACTATTCAGGCAGCTTTTATGACTTCCTACTTTCGGGTTTATTCTTCTACCGATATACTCGGTGTTGAACTTGGTGGTGCTTTTAAGAATGTTATTGCAATTGGTGCGGGTATAATAGACGGTGCCGGATTTGGGGATAACACAAAAGCCGCAATTATGACACGTGGTGTTGCTGAAATATCACGCCTTGGATTGGCAATGGGAGCAAATCCCGAAACTTTTGCCGGTCTTTCTGGTATGGGTGATTTGATAGTTACATGCATGAGTCGACATAGCCGGAACAGGCATGTGGGCGAGCAGCTTGGTAAAGGGAAAAAGTTAAAACAAATTTTAAAGAAGATGGATATGGTTGCTGAAGGAATTGATACCAGCCGTTCTGCATCTCAGCTTGCAGCAAAGTATGAAGTTGAAACTCCCATCACGAATGAGGTCTATAAAATTTTGTTTGAAGATAAAGATCCCATAAAAGCTACAACTGATTTAATGACACGTGATATGAAAGTGGAGTGACAAGTTAATCACTAACTCTGCCTTCCGGCAATGAAATTCCCTTAATTTTTCTGAAGAGCGAAACCGCAAAAGAATCTGTCATCCCGGAAATAAAATCAAGTATTGTTAATAGACGATTGTAAAGATCGATATTTCCTTCAGTTATAATTCTTTTTGGTAAAAGATTAATTATTGCCAGGGTTCTTTTTGAATAATTATTTTCAAGATAATCATTGTAAGCATGAATGAAGGTGTCTAACAAACCGCCCAATACTTCGTAACCGGCTACTTCCCTTTCTACAACATTTCTTGCACGATATATTTTGTTGATCGAAACATCCATTATCTCCTTCAACGGTTCTGCTTTAGGAATTATGGAAATCAAATGATTATCCAGTTTCCCGGAAAGAATATTCCCTTCCTCATCTAAGAAAGTTTTTGCTAATTCATTTACAAGATCGCTGATTGCCTTCGCACGCAGATACCCAATCTTTTCTCTTTCATCTCTTTTTTCATATCCTTCTAAATTTCTAGTATCAACAAGAGGGAAAATTAGTTCTTCTGCTTCAGCAAATGATACTAATCCCAATCTAAAGCCATCTTCTAAATCCATAATCCTGTAACAAATATCATCTGCCGCTTCCATAAGAAAAGCTAATGGATGTCTAAACCACCAATAACTTCCTTCTTTATCAGTAAACTCCAATCTACAAGATTCAGCAACTTCTTTAAATATTTCTTTCTCTGCCTGAAAAAATCCATACTTGCTGTATACACTATAATTCGTATACTGCACAGGCTTTTTTGAAATAAATGATTCTCTTGGATATTTTGTGAATGACGCTATTGTTGCATATGTAAGTTGCAGACCACCTTTAACATCAGGATTTTGCAAAGCTGTAATTATTCTGAATCCTTGTGCATTGCCCTCATACTTTATAAGATCTAACCATTTTTTCTCATCCGTAATTTTATCTTTAAATTCTTTTCCACCTCCATTTTTAAAATATTCTGAAATCGCATCTTCACCCGAATGACCAAATGGTGGATTGCCAATATCATGTGCGAGACATGCAGCCGCTATTATATCACCAAAGTGAAACTTGTTAAATTGTTTTTTAAGCTCAGGATGCCGTTCAATTATGTTTTCGCCTACAAGATTGCCAAGTGATCTTCCAACAACAGCAACTTCCAAACTGTGTGTTAAGCGTGTATGCACAAAGTCAGTTTCAGGTAAAGGGAATACCTGCGTCTTATCCTGCAACCGCCTGAAAGCCGGTGAAAATACTACCCTGTCAAAGTCTTTTTGAAACTGACTCCTACCATCTAAAGAATCTTTTGAAGATGATTGATCAATACCAAGTCTGCTATCATTTAATAGAAGCTGCCAATCCAATAAAAGTACTCCTTAAGTTATTTAAGATGATTAGAAAATTAATGTGAACGTCACGTTTAATTCATCACCTGTATTCAATAAGTAATAAATATCAAATTACACATTTTTGATTTAAACTTTCTCTTAAAACAAAATTTTGAGATTACCCGATGCTTATTTTATTTTTATTTAAATGAATTCAGAGAAAGAAAAAATACTTGAGCAATCTGTTCAATATATTAAATCGGTCGGTCCAAAGCGTGCTGTCTCATTTAATAAAATTGGTATTTATTCAATAAGGGATCTGCTATTCTATTTCCCTTCGCGTCATCTTGATAGAACAACCGTACTAACCGCTGCAAAAGCATACGGATATGTTAAAAACGGTTATGAAGGCGAAGTAACTATAATTGCAAAAGTTTTTGAGAAAACAAAAAGAAGGTTTGGAAAAAAAGAGGTACTCAAAGTTCAGTTTCGTGATACAACAGGATTTTTTACATGTGTTTGGTTTCAGGGAATAAAATATTTTTATTCTGCATTTAATGAAGGTGATATTATTGCAGTATCATCAAAACCTGAGATTGATAAGTACGGTAATCTTCAATTTATTCATCCGGATTATGATAGAATATCCGAAGAGGAATCTGATAACTTTTTACACACCGGAAAAATAATTCCATTTTACAAAATTCCTAAAGAACTTCGGCAGGGTGCCATTGGTGATTTGAGTTTGCGTAGAATCATCAGCTATGCTGTTGAGAAATACGTGGATAGTTTGAGTGAAACACTTCCCCCAAAAATATTAGAAGAGAACAATATTATTTCAGTAAACACTGCGGTTAAAAATTATCACTTCCCGGAAAGCAAGGAAAAGTTTGAAGCTGCAAAACACAGATTCAAGTTTGAAGAACTTTTTTATTTAGAATTACTTGTTGCTTTGCGAAAATACAATTACCAAACAAAACTACCGGGAAATAAGATGAGCATAAAAACAAATCTTGTTTACGATTTTCTTAAAGTGCTTCCATTCGAATTAACAAAATCACAACTGCAAGTGTTAACCGAAATAAAAAACGATATGCTTTCTGAAAAACCGATGAATAGATTATTGCAAGGTGACGTTGGGAGCGGTAAAACCATCGTTTCTCTTATTGCTGCACTCATTGCCATAGATAATGGATTTCAAGCCGTACTAATGGCACCTACAGAAATTCTTGCTGACCAGCACGCTAAAACTGTTTCATCATTATTAAGAAAACTTGAGGCAGAAAACAGCAAACATGAAATAAAAGTAAGTTTATTAATTGGCGGTCAAAAAAAATCAACTAGAGAAAAAGAACTTACAGACATCGAATTGCAGCAAGCTGACATAATAGTTGGCACTCATGCCTTATTTGAGGAAAAAGTGAAGTTTAATAATCTTGGATTTGTCGTAATTGATGAGCAGCATCGATTTGGTGTAAGACAGCGCGGACTAATTCAGAGCAAAGGAACAACTCCGGACGTTCTTGTAATGAGCGCTACTCCAATTCCGAGAACTTTATCGATGACAGTTTATGGTGATCTTGATGTATCTGTAATTGAAGAATTGCCAAAAAACAGAATTCCAATTAAAACTGTGTTACGTGGTGAAAGTAAATTACCCAAAATCTATAAGTTTATAATTGATAAACACAAAGAAGGATATCAATGCTTTATCGTTTATCCGTTAGTTGAAGAATCGGAAAAGCTAGAGTTAAAGGCTGCAACAGAGTATTTCAATCAGTTAAAAGATAGTTATTTAAAAAATCTTCGTGTTGGATTAATTCATGGAAGAATGAAGTGGCAGGAAAAAGAGGAAGTTATGTTCTTGTTTCTAAAAAAAGAATATGATGTTCTGATTTCAACAACTGTTATTGAAGTCGGTATTGATATACCCGATGCAAATATAATATTAATTAATGATGCTCATCGATTCGGTTTGTCACAGCTTCATCAATTAAGAGGAAGAGTTGGAAGAAGTAATAAACAAGCTTTCTGTATTTTAGTTACACACGATGGACTTGCCACAAAACAAAAAGTTGAAGAGTTAGAACTAGATTATTTATCTACAACACAACTTGAAAAGTATAAAGCCTCAATAAGATTACAAACAATGGTTAACAACACAAACGGTTTTAAGGTTGCAGAAGTTGATATGAAGTTAAGAGGTCCCGGTGATATTTTTGGAATCAAGCAAAGTGGTTTTCCTGATTTGAAATTTGTTAATCTATCTGAAGATCAAGAATTAATTATAAAAACAAAAAATATTTCTTTCGGTTTGATTAGTAGCGATCCCAATCTAAAATTACCGAAGAACAAAATCATAAAAGAAAATTTATTGGCTCACTATTCTGATAATTTAAAATATGCAGAGATAGCATAACATTTAAGATCATCTTAACACCTTTCAAGTAAGTGTAAACAGAGGCTTTTACATATCTATCTATTATACTAAAATTATTTTCAATCATTTGATCACCGACAATAGATTTATTTTGATTTGCCATTCTTACTAGTTCGTGAAAATATTTTATAATTATTTATGATAAAAAAAATTTTTATACGTTTTACAAAACTGTTGACTTAAAAATATTAATAGTTATATTTGAATAAAAAATTTTGAAAGAAAAAAAATTTTATCAAAAACTTTTAAACAGCGATTAAATGTTGCTATAACTTGCAACGTAAAACCAGAAAGTGAAACTTTCCCCGAAGACCTACCACCTATTCAAACCCACTTTGATAAAGACACAAAATATGGATTTGATACTTATGCTGAATGGGATACAATGGAAACAATTAATGCAATAAAAGAATCAATTGAAGATTATCATGATGTAACTCTTATTGATGCAGATGAACATGCTTTTAAAAAATTAAAAAAAATTAAACCTAATATCGTTTTTAATATTGCAGAAGGAATAAATGGACAAAGCAGAGAATCTCAGATTCCTGCAATGTTAGATATGTTGCAAATTCCTTATACTGGTTCCGATGTATTAACCCTAGGGATTTGTCTTAATAAAGCAAGAACAAAGGAAATTTTATCTTATCATAAAATACCAACACCGGGATTTAAAGTTATTAATAGTTATACACCGATTTATAATCATTCATTTGAATTTCCATTAATCGTTAAACCGGTTTCTGAAGGATCAAGCAAAGGAATATTTAGTTCGTCACTTGTTAAAAATTATGATGATTTAAATCGAGAGTTAAAGCGCTGCATTAATGAATACGACCAGCCAGCAATGATAGAAGAATTTTTACCGGGAAGGGAATTTACAGTTGCTATTATTGGTAACGATGAAGAGACAAAAGTTCTTCCAATAATTGAAATTAAGTATGATAAATATCCTGATGATGTTGAACATTTATATTCATTCGAAGCAAAGTGGATACTTGATACTAAAGAAAGTGACTTCGATGTGTTTGATTGCCCTGCATCTCTTGATGATGATTTGGAGAAGCAAATTAGGGATACAGCATTAAGTACGTATAAAGTGTTAGGTTGTAAAGATTGGAGCCGTGTCGATGTCAGGTTAGATAAAAATGAAGTGCCAAATATTATTGAGATTAATCCTTTGCCGGGTATTATGCCGGATCCGAATGAAAATTCAAGTTTACCAAAAGCCGCACGTGCTGCCGGAATTGACTATAAAAGTTTGATACAAACTGTTTTATACTCTGCTTGTAAGAGAAATAATCTTTTATGAAGATCGATACCAAAATATTAATCTGTTTTAATTCGCCAGTTAGTATTTTTTCTGTATACAACGGTAAACCGGTTAAAGAAGTTAATCAGGGTGATGATCTTTCCGAAAAAAGTTTTCTGAAAGAATTAAACATCATCAAACGAACATTAAAGAAAAAATATACGCAGGTTGAAACATTAGCAATCGATCGAGAAGTTCAAAAAGCAATAGATGGAATTAATTCTTACAAACCTGATATCATATTTAATTTTGTTGAATCCGTTGAGGGCATTACAGCTTACGAATATTGCATGGCTGGATTATTCGAACTTCTCGCAGTTGAATACACTGGCTGCCAGGCAATTTCATTAGGAAATTGTCTGGATAAAGCAAGAACAAAGGATATCCTTCAATCCTTTGGCATTGCAACTCCTAATTATTTAAAGTTAGCACCAAATGCCAGGTTCACACAAAAGGATATTGATCTAAACTATCCTGTAATTCTTAAATTATTAAAAGAAGATGCCAGTATCGGTATTTCTGAATTTTCTGTTGTAAATAATTATACAGAGTTGAGAAAACACTTTAACTTTTTATCAGATACATATAAACAGGAAATAATTCTTGAAGAATATATTGAAGGAAGAGAGTTAAATGTTGCAATCCTTGGTAATCGCATTCTTCCTGTTTCCGAAATAGATTTTCATGGTTTGCCAGCAAAACTTCCAAAGATTGTTACTTACGATGGAAAGTGGATTGAAAAAAGTGTTTATTACAATCACACAAAACCTGTTTGCCCAACAAAAATTAATGATAGAACACTTAAAAGAATTGAAAAAGTAGCACTATCTGCATTTGATGCTTTAGGTTGCCGTGATTATGCAAGGATAGACATCAGACTGGGTAAAAGAGGTGTTCCATATGTAATTGAGGTTAATCCTAATCCAGATATTTCAACCGACTCTGGTTTTGCCAGAGCTGCATTAGCAGATGGCATAATTCATGAAGAATTACTTTTTACAATTGCAAATTTTGCATTAGAAAGAAAACAAAAAAATGATACGCAAGTTAAAGCCGGATGATGCACCTGTAATTGAGTCTATTCTTAAAAAGGTGGTTCTTTTTAAGGAAGAAGAAGTAAAGGTGGCAATGGAATTAGTGAATGTTGCTGCTTCAGATCCGGAACAAACCGATTATAATGTTTTTGTTTACACAAATGATGATAATGTCCTTGGATATCATTGTACCGGTAAACGTCCTTTAACTGATGCTGTTTACGATTTGTATTGGATTGTAACCGATCCGGATTATAGGGATAGAGGTATTGGCAAAATTTTAATTGAACATGCTGAGCAATTTGTTTTAGAAAATAATGGAAGATGGTTGTTGATTGAAACTTCTTCAAAAGATGATTATGAAGGAACAAGAAATTTCTATTTAAGAAATAAATACAGCATTGTTTCCGAAATAAAAGATTTTTATGCACGTGGGGATATGTTAATAACTTTTGGAAAATACTTTAACAATCAGCAAAACTAAGGAGCCGCTATGGAATTGTGGCAAAAGTTAATAAGGGAGAGCGTACACACAGTTGATGAACTGGTGGAAAAATTTAATATTGATAGAAAGGATGCCGAAGCTCTAGATGAATTTTTCCAGGCACGCGTAAATCCTTATTACCTAAGTTTAATTCGTTATCCCGGCGATCCCATCTGGCTGCAGGTCGTACCCAACAAAGCTGAGCTTGATGACTTTGATGCTTTGGATGATCCTTTAATGGAAGAAGCTATGAGTCCCGTTCCAAATATTACTCATAGGTATCCCGACCGTGCCCTATTTCTTGTTACAAGTCAGTGCGGTATTTACTGCAGGTTCTGTACTCGAAAAAGAAAGGTTGGCGATTACGAAAAGATATCAATGAAAGGATTGGAATCAGCTTTTAAATATCTTGAAGAGCATACCGAGATTAGGGATATTATTCTCTCTGGCGGAGACCCGCTTATGTTAACCGATGCAATGCTTGAAAAGATACTACAGCGGCTGCGGAGTATGAAGCACATTGAAATCATTCGGCTTGGAACACGAATGCCGGTTGTTCTTCCGCAAAGAATTACACAAAAGCTTTGCAACATGATAAAGAAGTATCACCCTGTTTATGTTAATACACACTTTAACCATCCATGGGAAATTACATCTGAAAGTTCAAAAGCTTGTGAGATGTTAAGTGACGCTGGTGTTCCTGTTGGAAACCAGATGGTTATTATGAAAGATATTAATGATGATCCGGCAGTAGTAAAAGAATTAATGCAAATGCTTTTGAAGATAAGGGTTCGACCGTATTATATGTATATGACAGATGAAACAAAGGGTGCAAATCATTTCCGCACATCAATTGAGACAGGACAGAAAATAGCTGAATCCCTTCGCGGACATACAAGCGGTTTGGCTGTACCTCATTTTGTAATCGATGCTCCGGGCGGCGGCGGTAAAATACCTTTGCATCCTAATTATGTTCTACATATGGATGAAGAGAAAATCATTCTTCGCAACTTTAAAAACGAAGTTTATTCATATAAAAACTACGCAGATAAAAACAATCCCAACGGTTATAAGACTAAGAAAAAAGTAAAATCAAAAACGAAAAAGAAAGCTGCACCTAAAAAGAAGCAGGAAGTACTAGTGTTCGAAGAGGTATAACAGTTGCGATCCACTTAAAAAGCGACTCACTCCAAAAGCGAGTCGCTTTTTTTATGCAAATTTTTTAGGGGAGAATTCTAACCTATCTTCTTAAACTGCACTATTACCATTTTTATTCTTCCTTACATCAATTCCCCAAAGTAGTTTGTTTCGGAGAGTTTCGAAATATGTTGTTAAAGAAGTGTGAACTAACTTTAAAGGTTTTTCACTTTTTTTCATTTTAACTTCAACGGGCGGTGGTGAGTGATAAACTCTTTGCCCATCACAGCTAATTTGTACTTCATCATGTGGTGAATCTGCTTTTATTACAATTTCCTGTGCACTTGAAAGTACCAACGGTCTCATTGTTAAACTATGTGGTGAAACCGGACAGATTGTGATAGCACGAGCAGAAGGACTGACTACCGGTCCACCTGTAGATAGTGAATATCCAGTGGAACCAATTGGTGTAGCTATTATAACTCCATCAGCTAAAAATGAGCTGACATACTCACCATCAACCCAAGCAGTTAACTCAATCATCTTAGGCCAGCCGCCTTTATCAATCACCAAATCATTTATAGCATATAGTTTTTCTTTTGTAAAAGTATCGCAGTCACCCTCAATTATCATTCTATGCTGTATCTCATATTTTTCTTCTTTAATATCGCT
Source organism: Ignavibacterium sp. (assembly GCA_020354005.1). Lineage (GTDB taxonomy): Bacteria > Bacteroidota > Ignavibacteria > Ignavibacteriales > Ignavibacteriaceae > BMS3ABIN03. The sequence continues at coordinate 2,530,622 of CP070637.1, read as the reverse complement.
TATAATTCTGTGTGTTTGGGAAATATCAACCTCTGCAAGAAATCCAAGTTTACCAAGATTTAATCCGAGAACAGGTTTATCGTAAAATTGTGCATGGTAGGCTGTTGATAACATCGTTCCATCGCCACCGATGGATATTATCATATCACTTTTTTCATAAACATCTTTATCATCACTTATAAAATCTTCATCGATTTCTATTTTTAATTTATTGTCATCTTCCAACAATGTTTTTGTAAGCAAATATTCCATCTTTTGCTTTTTCAATTCAGCAATAAAAGATGATACAACATCCGATACATTTTCTTTTGTGATGTTTGCAATTATTCCGATTAGCATGTGTTGTTAGTCTATAATTAATGATTTATCCATTATCAAAATTACCATATTTTAAACTAATTTACCGAAACTTGATTAAGGTAAGTTATTATTAAAGAAGAATGAGTAATTGCTTTAAGCCACGTGGTTTAGCAATTAGTGTGGGCAGGTATTAGACAATAATAAATCCGGGAATTACAGTTATTTAAAATCATCTAAATTCAAAAACGTAAAGCTTTTCTCTGTTATCAGAAACTACATACAGTCGTTTACCTTTTTTATCTATGGTTATACCTTCTG
>CP070637.1:2502038-2529904 GCA_020354005.1 Ignavibacterium sp. | reverse complement strand
TACGAAAGATAGTATACCCGAAGATGGTGAGGATGCAGATAAGCTGTTGGCAGATGCAGCAGACCTTCTTTTTAAATACACAACCTTCAACGGTCATCCGAAATTTTGGGGTTATATAACTTCATCTGCCACGCCAATTGGAGCTCTTGGTGATTTTTTAGCCGCTTCAGTAAATCCTAATATGGGTGCATGGAATCTTTCACCAGTTGCAACTGAGATAGAAGCACAGTCTATTGGCTGGATTGCTGAAATGATTGGTTACTTTGCAAATTGCGGTGGAATAATGGTAAGCGGCGGTAATATGGCAAACTTTGTAGGATTGCTTGCTGCGCGAAGTGCTAAAGCAGATTGGGAGATTAGGAAAGAAGGACTAACTGCAAACTCTTCTAAACGCTTACTTATTTATGCATCAACCGAAACCCACACGTGGGTGCAGAAGGCAGCGGATTTGTTTGGATTTGGAACGGATTCCATTCGATGGATTGATGTAGATATTGATCAAAAAATGGTGGTCGATCAGCTCGAAAGCCGAATAATTGAAGATAAAGAAAATGGTTACTTTCCATTTATTGTAATTGGTAATGCAGGCACTGTTGGTACTGGAGCTATCGATCCTTTACAAAAAATCTATGGTGTATGTAAAAAACATGATCTGTGGTTTCACACAGATGGTGCCTATGGTGCTTTTGCAGCAGCACTGCCCGATGCATCCGAAGATTTGAAAGCCTTGAAATATGCAGATTCTATAGCACTCGATCCACATAAATGGCTGTATGCACCTTTAGAAGCTGGTTGTACTCTCGTTCGGGATTCTGAATTACTTAAAAATGCTTTTAGTTATCATCCAACATACTACAGGTTCGCTGATGAAAAGGAAGATGAAGAAAGAGGTATAAATTACTATGAATATGGGTTACAAAATTCCCGCGGATTCAGGGCATTAAAGGTTTGGCTAAGTATAAAGCAGGTCGGAAGAAAAGGATATATTAAAATGATTGATGATGATATAAAACTTTCAAATCATCTGTTTGAAATAATTGAATCTAATCCTGAACTTCAAGCTGTATCTCAACATTTAAGTATAACAACGTTCCGTTATGTTCCTACAGATCTTAACTTACAAAATGAAGGAGTGGAAGATTATTTAAATGACCTCAACCAGGAGTTGTTAGATCGATTAAATGGCAGTGGTAAAGCATATATTTCAAATGCGATGATTGATGGGAAATTTGTACTAAGAGCATGCATCGTAAACTTCCGCACAACGAAAACAGATGTTGATTCTCTGCCTGAGATTGTTATAAGATTGGGAAAAGAAATTGATAAGGAATTAAGAGTAGATAAAATTAATCCTCAAAGATAAGTTCAATGAACAATCCTTCAACAGATATATTATGCTGAGGGAATGTTCTAAGTACAAATACATTTCTTGCATTTTATCTTAATTAAAAGGATTTTTGCTTTTGATTTAATAAAATATGAAAGAACAATCAGAAGAAAAGAATATAACTGTAAACCGGAAAGCAAGACACGAATACAGCATAATCCAAACATTTGAAACAGGAATAGTCTTAGTCGGAACCGAAGTAAAATCACTCAGACAGGGAAAAGCAAATCTTGTTGATAGCTATGCGAAACTAAAGGATTCAGAAGTGTGGCTGGTTAATTTGCACATCAGTGAATATTCTCAAGGCAACATAAATAATCATGATCCTAAAAGAGATAGAAAACTCCTTCTCAATAAAAGTGAAATAAGAAAGTTAATTGGGAGGACAAAAGAAAAAGGATTAACACTAATACCGCTAAGGTTATATTTCAAAAAAGGGAAAGTTAAACTGGAACTTGCTCTGGCTAAAGGAAAGAAAGTGTATGATAAACGAAAAGATATTGCCAAAAGAGATTTTGAAAGAGATCAGGAAAGAAAGATTAAGTATTAATAATCATTCCGAACAGACTCGATAGAGGAAGTCTTGTTTCGGAATCTTCTAAATAATTCAAAAGATCCTGAAACGAGTTCAGGATAAAAAAGAAAAAACAAAATATTTATGAGTAAACCAAAATTCCCTCCCGTAAACGAACAGATGGATCTCATCAAACGAGGTGCAGTTGAAATAATTCCTGAAGATGAACTTGTTCAGAAATTAGAGCGATCGTTAAAAGAGAACAAACCTCTCAACATAAAACTCGGTTGCGATCCCAGCAGACCTGATTTGCATATTGGTCATTCTGTAGTATTAAGGAAACTAGCTCAGTTTCAATCACTGGATCATCAGGCTATATTGATTGTAGGTGATTTTACCGGGATGATTGGTGATCCATCCGGCAGAAGTGCCACCCGACCTGCTCTTACACTGGAAGGAACCAGGCACAATGGAGAGAGTTATTTTAAGCAAGCAACGAAGATTCTTGATAAAGATAAAACGAAGATGGTTTATAACTCCGATTGGTTGAGCAAAATGAATTTTGAGGAAGTAATCAAACTGGCTTCAAAATACACTGTGGCACGGATGATAGAGCGCGATGATTTTACTAAAAGGTTTAAATCTGGGGATCCAATCAGTATACACGAATTTCTTTATCCACTTGCACAGGCAATGGATTCCGTAGCAATTAAAAGTGATGTTGAACTTGGAGGAACAGATCAGAAATTTAATTTACTTGTTGGTAGAGATATCCAGCGTGAGCACGAAATGGAACCACAATGCATACTTACTATGCCGCTAATTGTTGGAACTGATGGTGTTGAGAAGATGAGTAAATCTTATGATAATTATATAGGAATTTCTGATTCTCCCAAAGAGATTTACGGAAGAACTTTATCTATCCCTGATGATCTGATCTATATTTATTACGATTTAGCAAGTGATGTATCAAAGGAAGAATTAAAGGAGATTAAAAAGCAGCTCGATGATCCTAAAGTAAATCCAAGGGATATAAAGAGGCGATTAGCAAGAACATTCGTAACAATGTACCACGATAAGCATGCTGCTAAACAAGCTGAAGAAGAGTTTGATAAAGTATTTATCAAAAAAGATATTCCGGTTGATATCCCTGAAGTAAAAGTTGTCGGTAAAGAGATTAGTATTTTAGATTTAATACTGGAAGTTAAGTTTGCTCATTCCAAAGGAGAAGCTAAAAGATTGGTTACACAGGGCGGTGTTTCCATCGATGGAGAAAAAGTTGATGAGATGTCATCACTCATAAAGCTAAAAAATGGAATGGTGCTTAAGGTTGGTAAAAGAAAGTTCGTAAAACTTATTAAGTAACAGAGATATTTATGCTTATACATTGTCAGTCTAAGGCTCTCGAAGACTGACATTTTTGTCATCATCCTTCGTCAAGCTCAGGATGACATAAATAGTTAAAAGTAATCAAATTGGAGTGTATAATTGTATCTTCCTTCAAAAATATTTTTTACGAAAGGTGTAGGTAAAAGTAAAGAGTATTTAACATCTTTTGAATTAGCATTAAGAGATGCACACGTTGAAAAATGCAACCTTGTTACAGTTAGCAGCATTTATCCGGTTAACTGTAAAAGAATTAGTGTAAACGAAGGATTAAAACATATCCAGCCCGGCCAAATTATACACGCTGTGATGGCACGCAATTCAACAAATGAACCGAATAGAATGATAGCAGCGTCTATTGGTGTAGCTTTACCAACAGATAAAAATGCTTACGGATACCTATCCGAGCATCACCCGCACGGTGAATCTGCAAAGGTTGCAGGCGAGTATGCCGAAGACTTAGCTGCTACCATGCTTGCAACAACTTTAGGTGTAGAGTTTGATCCTGATAAAGATTGGAATGAAAGAGAGGATGTGTACAAAATGTCCGGTAAGATTGTTAAGTCTTTTAATGTAACAAAGTCTGCAAAGGGAGACAAAAACGGAATGTGGACAACTGTTATAGCTGCTGCTGTTTTGCTGCCTTAGGCAATTACTTTAAAAGTACCATCTTTTTTGTTTCAACAAAAGAACCAGCTTGTAACCTGTAAAAATAAATCCCACTTGATAAACCAGCTCCATCAAACTCAATCTTATACTCCCCTGCTGATTTTTCTTCATTAATAAGTGTTGCAATTTCACCTCCCAAAACATCATAGACTTTTAGCGTAACAAACTTTGTATTGTTTACTGTGTATTGAATTCTTGTTAAAGGATTAAATGGGTTGGGATAGTTTTGAGAAAGAAAAAAATCCGTAATTATAACTGCACTGGTATCATCTTCGGAAGTATCGGAGGGTTGTGAAATTTCACCATACATATAGACCTGAGAAATGGTTATTCTCTGGTCACTATCACGATATGAAAGAACACCAAATCACAGATTTTCATTCAAGAAAGACAGATAAGTTATTTCGGTTTCAGAATCATATCTTTCCCAATTCTCTCCACCATTCCTTGTATACATTAAAGAACCCCAAACACCAGCATACCATCCAAAATTTTCATCGATCATGAATATGTCTCTAACACGATCAAAAGCAGATTGATATTCCCACGTTACTCCCCCATCAGTTGTTTTCAGTATTTCCCCAAAATACCAATATCCGTCCCAATATTCACGGCCTAGGAATCCAACATTGTCATTTACAAAGTAAATATCCTGCGTTAGGTAGCCAGAACCTAGATTATCATATTCAATCCAGGTATTACCACCATTACTAGTTTTTAATAAATGACCTTTAGAGGTAACCACCCAACCGATATTCTTGTCTAAAAAAAATAGATCCTGACAATTATCTGAGACACTATGAATAATCTCCCAGTAACTAGAATTCGCACCACTAAGTTTTAGAATTCCTCCCACGATGCCTGTACCACCAACTGCATAACCAATCGAGTCTGAAACTAATTGTATTTTTCGGAGCGGATATCCAATACTTTGAACTGAATCTTCCGTCCAGGATTCTCCACCATTGATTGTTTTCAAAATAATGTTACGGCTATTATTATCGTATCTACAAAGTGCATATCCTAGATTTTTATCAACAAAATTGAAATCGGCTATTCTTTCAGGCATAATTATTCCTGACCAGCTAATTCCACTATCGGTGGACTTAAATAATTCTGTATATCCTCTGCAATAACCGGTGTAAGCATCAAGAAATTGGATATCGTAAAAGCTTTGATTTTCAACTTGATATACTAGTTCCCAACCTTGTAATATATAACCTCCTTTATCATCAATTGTATGAAGAATTGTACCTGCGTCTCCAACAATCCAGCCATATTCATTATGAAAAGTTAGAGAATTGAGATTTGATGATGTACCACTATTTTGTATTGTCCAATTTTCGCCGTTATTCAAAGTTTTTGCAATGAACCCATTCTCACCTGTAATCCAACCAGTTACTTCATCTCTATAATAAATTGAATATAAATCCATTTCACCAAAATCGTGCTGAGGATACCAAGAAGCACCACCATCAGTAGTTTCCATTATTAATCCATATTCCCCAACTGTTGATCCTTCATGAGCGGAGATCATTGTTAATGAATTAAAAAAAGGTCCTCCTGGAAAATAGTTCCAGCTATCACCTGCATTGGAAGTTCTAAGAATTATTCCTTCTAATATTCCCTGCCCTGCTACCCATCCTTGTGTTGCATTAACAAAGTGAACATCTCTGAATGAATAATTTACTGAAGAGTTAAAGTCCTGATCAATCCAGCTAATACCTCCATTAGTTGTTTTTTTGACAGAGTTATTATCACAAACTATCCAACCTGTGCTTTCTGATACAAAGAATACAGAATAAAAGGTAGAAGCTCCTACATAATTTACACTCCAGGAATTTCCACCATTTTCTGTCCGCATTATCAATCCATCTTCCCCGCATATAATGCCATTTGAATTACTACTGAACGCTACCGAATAAAGATTTTTACTCTCAGAACTTTGAACAACTCCCCAAACGCTCCCTCTAATTGTGGTTTTGAGAATAGTTCCATTGTTACCAACAATCCAACCAGTTTGATCATCGATTAAAAAACATCATTAAGCTTTTCTGAAGTATTACTTACTTGTGTAATCCAGGCTTGGGAGAAAAATTGTTGAGGTGTGAGGAAGAAGAATAAACCAGCAAAAAGAAATCGATTAAAGTTCATAATATCCCCAGCAAATAAATTATAAACTAATTTTAGTTTATTTAAAATTAAGTTTTAATTTTTCTAGTCGCAAGACAATAATAATGTGTTATAAATGCTACTGCCATCCCCACCAACATCGGCTCAATATCATTCACAACTGGAATTGTTTCGAAATTATCTCTAATAAAATACCATACCATACTTCCAGCAAAAGCAGCAATCATTTCTATTAAAATAAATTTCTTATCTATCCTAAACTTCGGGTAGTAAGCACTTATAACTGGAAGTATGATTACAGGAATAAACAATGAGCCTATTGTGTACCATATCTCTATTACGGAAGGAATGAGATATGCTAATAATATTGCCAACAATCCTGAGATAACTAATCCGACAATTGTATAATATTTGAGCTTACCTTCATCGGGCTTCGTTTCGCTTGGCGGAACTACGCCCCGATAAATAAAATCTCTACCAATTGTAGTACCACTTAAAAATAAGAAGCTGTTTAAGGTTGAAAGTATTGTAGCAAATAATGCTGCATAAAAAATTCCTTTTAATCCTGTTGGTAACACTTCTTCGGCAAAAAGAGGGAAAGCTAAAACTGGGGTGCTGACTTCAGGTAGAACAGCCCTTGCAAATAATCCGGTTGTCGTAGTGAGAAAATCAAACAGTGCCCAGAAGAAAATTGAAATGATAATTCCTTTTACAGCAACATTGCCAGATTTGGCTGCATAGCATCGTTGGTGAAAACCGGGATCTGCGAATGTCCAGAGCGCAATTAAAAACCATACGATGATGAATGTTGGAGACATTCCACCGGTGAGTTTAATATGATTCTCGGGAACTGATGATGAAATAAACTCAAAGGTACCGAAATTATCTGCAGAGAATATTACAATTAGAATAAATCCGATAAACATCACGAAAAATTGAAGGGCATCAGCATAAACATTTGCTCTAAATCCACCCTTAATTAAATATGCCATTGAAAGTATCAATGAAATGAGAAGACAAATTACAATGTTTAAATCAAATAGAAGTGAGAGTAATCCGGCACTCATCTATAAATATGGTGCGGGTGAAACAAGCACAAAAACAATTACAGCCGAGAGTAGTCCAACATTTTTTCCATAGACTTCTGTTAGTTTATCGGGGATGGTAAAAAGTGATGCCTTCCGTATCTTTTTTGCAAAAAACATTGCAAACAGGAAAGCGAAGATGTAATATGGAAAACCTTGTGTAAACCAGCTCACTAAACCGTATCTGTATGTAAACTCCCCTACTCCAAGGATGCCACCATACCAGGTGGAAACATTTGTAAGAACAAAGAGAAATAAACCAATTTTTCTACCCGAGAGTAAATAATCATTTGCTTCAGATCCGGTTTTTCTTCCCGAGTAAAATCCTATAAAAAGTAGTGCAGCAAAAAAGGAAATGATTATTAGAATATCGGTAAAACTAAAAGAGATCATTTTCCATCATTACATTGACATCACGGATAATAAAAATAACACCGTTTCTTATTTTTAATTCAACTCTGCTTGTTTTTGATAAATTACTTGTGCTTTCCTTCTCACCAAATGGAAGTGCCGCATCATTCAAGGGATATTTTAATCCTTTCGATTGAATTTTTGTTTTTCTATCAAAGCCATATAAAGATATCGTTTCTCCCTTTATTGATTTGAGTTTTACATTCCCATTATAAGCTTTTAAATATGATTCTTCCGCAATTAAACTGATATCTATTTGTGAAAAGAACTTTAATACGATACCAAGATTGCAGAATGTATGATCAAGTCTGTTGCCCGCAACTCCGGTTAGCAACACTTCGGTGAAATTATTCTTCATAGCATACTTCAGACACTTTTCAACATCGGTATCATTCTGCCTTTTTATGGTGATAAGTTTGGATGACTTGTTGAACTTTCTCTTTGCTTCAGCAGATATTGAATCCATATCGCCGATTATTACATCGGGAGCTAAACGCAATTTCAATGCTGAGTCAGCTCCCCCATCAGCACAGATTAAGGTGTTGTAGCCTTTCTGATTAAAGAATTTAATTATGTTTTTACGTGGCGGTTTTCCGTTTGCAAGTATTATACATTTTTTCATTATAACTTATCGTTTATTTAGATAATTGATTTGCAAAGTCTTAAATCCTCAGACTGAGTTTATCAAAGTCTGACACTATATAACACAGTCACACTTCGACAAGCTCAGCGTGACAAGCAGACTCTTCTACAATCCAATTTGAATACCTACCAGCCAGTTTCTTTCGGCTGCGGGGAAAAATTCTTTTCCAATAGCATAAGCAGAATAAAAATTATCAAAAATATTATTCACCTGAACATAAATTTTCCACGGAGTGAGGGTGTTTATCACGGGAAACTGATACCTTGCAAAAAAATCTGAAACAAAGTATGCTTCATTAACATTATCTGTATAACCAACAAAACCGGGATATCCCTTAAGATAATTATCAAGATTTTCATCGTAATTATCTGAGAAAAAATCACCAACATACTTTCCTATTATTCTAAAGTACCAGCCTGCATCATTAAATACTAAACTTAGGTTCGCAAGATAATCAGGAAAGCCCGCAATACGGTTTCCACTCAGATTAATAAAGTTATCCGAATCTATAAAATAGTTGCCTACCTCAATGGTGTTACGACTGATTGTTCCATTACCAATAATTTCAAATTTATTTTTCAGGAATTTTAGAATGAAAGAAAGTTCAACACCGGCATGTACAGTCCTATCAACATTGCCTGTTATAGGCTGTCCAAATCTATCCAGTTGACCACTCTTTACAATCTCGTCATTAAACAACATATAAAAAAGATTGAGTGTTACTGAATGATTTTTGCCTGATATTGTTGCTCCTAATTCAAAATCATTCATTGTTTCAGGATTCACCAATGGTTTATCAAAATTAAAAGTGCCATCAGGATTTTTTTCAAATTGTGGTTCCTCACCAGCACTTGATTCTGCAGCATCGTAATAATTTTTTAACCTTGGTTCTCTCGATACCCTGGCAAAGGAGAAATAAATATTCCATCCGCTGATTGGTTTATAGTTTATACCGACCCTCGGATTAATGAATAAATTTTCAACATTAAACTCCGTTCCGACATATACTTCATCGTATAGTTTATATTTATGATATGCAAGTTGCAGCTCACCCAACAAATTTATCTGTTCATTAAAGGTGTATGATTCGTGGACGAAAGCACTAACTATGTCTTTTCCTCCCCTGTAAGAATAGTAACGATATTCTTTTGTAACACCAGGCGGAAGATTCTCTGCAAAATTAATGCTACCCCAGTGCAAGGATCTATGATTTCGTAGTTCCGCACCAAAATAAAGTATACCATTGCCATGATTAAGACTGAACCTTGGGATCCAACCATACTGTGTGTTTTCAACCATTGCCCTGATTAAAGCATTAGTTGGGACATAACTTGTATCAAAGCCATTTTCTTTTAACCTAAAATAATCATCGTAGAAGACCGACCAGGAACCATCGTAGTCAAAAAAGCCATCCCCTAAAACAAGAAATAGTGCAGAGTTGAATTTAAGTTCTGAATTTATCTGCCACTCATTTAAAAGCTCAAAGTGTGGTTGTGAAAAATTTTCAATTTCTTCCGGTCTTCTGGGAACCACATAAGTATAACCCGTATCATCGGCTTCCCAATATGAAAAATTATCTTTTCTCCTTTCTAAATCTTTTACTGCAAACTTTGCAATTCCCGTATATCCAAGACCGTCAGCGATCGGACCTCCATAAAAGTTAAATTGAGTAGTAAAGTTTGGATCGTACCTTACAGCAGAAAGAAAATAGGATTTGAAATCTACCCAGGTCTGATTTTTATAACCTGAACTGAGAATCTGCCCAAGCTTACCGTAAACAGCATATTTTCCATCAATCAATCCGCTTGAAAATGCAGCTGAGTATTTTCTTGTTACGAATGAACCATAAGCTGCTGATAACTCTAACTTTGGTCTATTGGAGAAAGATGTAGTGATTAAATTTATTGAACCACCTATTGCAGGATATCCAAACACACCAGAGCCTGCTCCTCGCTGCACCTGTATTAAACCTGTACTTGCAAGCAAATCAGGAAAATCAAGCCAGTAAACATTATGATCTTCCGGATCATTTTGTGGAATGCCATTTATTGAAACTGAAATTCTTCGTTGATCAAAACCACGAATGCTCACATAGTTGTAACCTATGGCATTACCGCTCTCATAATAAAAAGTAGTTGAAGGCAGATCACTCAAGTATTTTGGAATATCATAAACTGTGTAATTCTCCTCAATCGTTTTTCGATCTACTTTTTCAAATGCAACAGGAGTAATCCCCCTCTCACCCACACTAGCCTCCACTAAAACAGTTTGTGATGCAAGGATTTTCGCTGTTAGCGGAATGATATAGATTCGTTTACCATCAGATTCTTTAAATTCCAGAGCGGAAACATCCTTGCCATCAATAATAAAAGTTTCATAACCTACATAGCTTACTTCAATTTTATCTTCGTTATTAATTTGACGGGTGATGGTAAAGAATCCATTTTTATCTGTTGCAGTTCCCGTTAAGTCTTCTGCAATGAGAATTATGTTAGCATTTTGCAGAGGTTGTTCGGTTTCGGAATCTCTTACTTCACCATAAAACAATTGGGCATGTAAAAGAATAGAATTCACTATAAAAAAGAAAAGAATAATTAAGATTTTCATTATCTCCCTCCTTCTTATAAAAAAAGCCGTCGGTTAAACGGCTATAATCTTAATTATTCTGATAGCCCGTTTACCTACGCTGGCATTATCCAGATCAGGTTAAAGGGTATTATCTCAGTCATCCCGGCTTGGGATAACACCCCTAACGGCTTTCGATTATAAATTTTCTTATTTAAAATTACTTAACTTTTAACGAGTTTTCAACCCACTTTTAGTGTCTGACCTACCTTAATTTTACTGCTTGATAAATTATTCAGCGATTTTATTTTCTGTATGGTAGTATTATACTTTTTAGCGATTGAATAAAGTGATTCACCACTAATAACAAGGTGAAATTTATTTTTGCCATCAGATGTGGTTACAATGCCTTTTTTAAGTTTTAGTGTGTTACCTGCAATAATCTTATTGCTCGATAAGTTATTCCAGCTCCTTATTGAAGACACTGAGACATGATATTTTTCAGCTATACCACTTATTGTTTCACCTTTTTTAACTATGTGGTATGTAAATTCCTTTGATCTCATTTCCACATTTGTGGTAGGATAAATCTTTAGATTCTTCCCTGCAACAATTTTACTTCCCTGAATATCATTCCATCTTCTTACATCACTTTCGGTAACATTATATTTTCTGGCAATTGTACCAATTGTTTCACCCATCTGTATCTTGTGCGTAAAATATTTACCGGATGATGTTTGATTACTTATTGTTTTATCTGAATTCACATTTTGGTTACTACTACCTGAGCTATTAGGATAAACTATCAATGTCTCACCAGCTATAATTTTACTGCCGCTTATTCCATTCCAGCCTCTAATATCAGATGCCCTTACATTATACAATTCGGCAATATCACCAAGTGTATCGCCAGGTTTTATTTTATATTGAATAGCACCACCACTTGAAGTAGAAACACTGGAGATGTTATCGCTATCCGGGGCATAAGGATAATTAGTGAAGATCTTTAAAGTTTGTCCTGCAATAATTTTATTACTCTTCAAGCCATTCCATCTTCTTATGTCTCTTGCTCTAACACCATACTGCTCGGCTATTAAACTTATTGCGTCACCTCTCCGGACTTTGTATCTATGTAAGGTGGCTTTTGAATTTTTATATACTTTGTTAGTGTTAGATACATATTTAGTTGGTGCACTTCCATCAGTATAAATTTTAAGACTTTTTCCTGCAATGATTTTATTAGAAGATAAATGATTCCAATCTTTTATATCAGAAACACGAACACCATAACGTGAAGCAATTAGCCCAAGGCTCTCTCCCCTTCTAATCTTATGATAAACCATCTGGCTTTCGAGTGTTGCCTTCTCTTCAATTTTTGTACTTTTATCAAGACTGGTGTAATAATCTTCATTGTCCTCAGGTACATAAATGGAAAGTTTCTGTCCAACTCTTATTGTTGTTGTATACGGAATATTATTCCAGTTTCTTATATCACTAACTCTTGTGTTAAACCTGTCGGCAATTCCTAAAAGACTATCATCTTTTTTAACAGTATAAGTAACAGCAGTGTGACCTGTGGGGATTACAGATTTAGTTAAGGTTGGTTCCTGAATAGTTTCTGATTCAGAAACATTTTTATCAACTACTGCAACTGTTGTATTATCATCAGTGTTGCTGCTCTCTTCTTTGGTATTACTTCCATTAAGCTGAGTATATGGAGAAACATATTCGCCATCATTATTTGAACCATCACCATTTTCTAAAGCTAATTGTGTATCAGTATTAGCAGCAAAATCAATATCCTTAGGATTAACCAGTACCGGAATTTTTAGTTTTACACCGGCATATATTTTCGATTTGGTTGAAATATTATTAGCATCTGCAAGATCGTAAACTGTAATCTGATATTTTCTTGCAATCTTTGTCAGGTTCTCACCCTTAGATACCGTATGAACAAGATAGGTTCGCTTTGCTGATTCAGGGATGTTTTTCATACGTGCAGCAAACGTATCTTTTGAGTTTTTAGGAATTTTCAGCGGATAACCACCTTCATATTCTGGCGGAGTACTTAATTGAATTAACTCTGGATTCATATCTTTGAATGTTTCAATATCCGTTCCCGCACTTGCAGCTAAAAATTCTAGACCTATCGCACCGTTAACTTTATACTCTACATATTTATAAGGTTTGTGATATTGAACATCGTTGAAGCCATATGCTTCCGGATCCATTGCTATTAAGCAGACAGCAATATACTGTGGAACATAGTTTCTTGTTTGTCTTGGTAAGTATCTTCTAACTCCCCAAAAATCGCTCGCACCAGATCTGCGTAATGCTCTTCGTATCCTGCCCTCACCAGCGTTGTAAGCAGCTAATGCCAAATACCAATCACCAAATGATTCATAGAGATCTTTTAGATGCTTTGCAGCAGCGTTAGTAGATTTGTACGGGTCTCTTCTTTCGTCAAGATAAAAATCACTTTCCAGTCCATATATTTTTCCTGTTGATTTTATAAACTGCCATAATCCAACTGCACTTGCCCAGGACCTTGCAGTAGGATTTAAACCACTCTCCATCATACTCAGATATTTAAGCTGGTCCGGCATGCCTTCACGCGCAAATACTTTACTCATCATCTCAAAATATTTACCAGAACGTGAGAGCCACCTATACATAACTTCCTTACCCCTGCCGTTAAAGTACGTGAGATATGTTTCTACATAGGAATTAACTTCAAGTGGAATATCCGCAGCAACAATTTCTGTAATGTGACCATTTCCGGATTCTGAGGTCAACTCAAGTTCGTTTACAGATTCTTTCATCCATTCATGATAAGCAGCAAAAGAAACTCCATCCGGTAATTCACCCAATTCATCAATAAACGTTTTATAGTCTTCAATTATTGAACTCTCCAGCTCAGCGTAAGCATCATTAAACTCAATACCAGGATAGTAACTGAGATTATTTATTGTTCTGAGTGCTGATTCAAAATTTTCAACGGCACCTGTAACATTACCATTATCTCTTTCGGAAAGTGCCGAAAGATAGCTCTGGCGGGCTTGTTCGAGCATTTCAGAAACAATACTTCCTTTTGAATAAGATTCACGTATTGTTACATCTTCACTCTGCGTGGCTTCTTTATTTCCGCTGCAGGAGAAGGTTATAATGGCAAGGACAATAATTACAATAAATCTAGACAGGAATTTCTTCATTAACTCTCCAAATTGAAATTTTGGTTGTAAATTTAGGGCTTACAAATGGCTTTATCAAGCAAAAAATTAAATGATAACTCTAAGCTTATGTAATTTAAGGAGTTATAATATGAAAATCTACAACGGGATATTCCCGTGCTTCTTTTTGGGGTTTGTATCAACTTTCGTGCGAAGATAATTGAACGCATTTATCAGCTTTAATCTGGTTTCACCCGGTAAAATAACATCATCAACGAATCCCCTCTCTGCCGTAATATACGGATTAGCAAATTTATCCCGGTATTCTTTTATCTTTTTATCAAGTGCTTTTTCAGGATTACTCGATTTTTCAATTTCCTTTTTGAAAATTATTTCAACAGCACCCTTTGGACCCATTACAGCAATCTCAGCAGATGGCCATGCAAAATTAAAATCTCCGCGTATATGTTTTGAGTTCATAACATCATATGCACCACCATAAGCTTTACGTGTAATTACAGTTATTTTGGGTACTGTAGCTTCGCTGAAAGCATATAGAAGTTTTGCACCATGTCTTATTATTCCGTTCCATTCCTGTTCGGTACCCGGTAAAAATCCCGGCACATCTTCCAAGACCAAAATTGGAATACCAAAAGCATCACAGAACCTAACAAATCTGGCAGCCTTAACAGAAGCATTAATATCGAGCACACCTGCCAATACAGCTGGTTGATTAGCAATTATTCCAATAGCAGTTCCGCCCATTCTTGAGAAACCGCATATGATATTCTCAGCATAGTTTTCATGCACTTCAAAAAAATCATTGTCATCAACTATGAGATTGATGATTTCTTTCATATCATAAGGTTTGTTAGGATTATCCGGAACTATGTTTTCAAGTTTTTGTTCCGGTTTGATTGTGGTTTCATCAAACTGAAGTTCCGGAGATTTATCGCGGTAGTTTAGAGGAAGGTAGCCAAGGAGTTTTCTTACATTTAGTAAAGTTTCAACTTCATTATCATATACAAAATGAGCAACACCGCTTTTTGATGCATGTGTCTCGGCACCACCTAAATCTTCAAAACTCACATCCTCGTGTGTAACTGTTTTCACTACATTCGGTCCAGTAACAAACATATAACTTGTGCTCTTTGCCATAAAAACAAAATCAGTTATTGCAGGTGAGTAAACTGCACCACCAGCACAGGGACCAAGTATTACCGATAATTGTGGGATTACTCCGGAGGCAAGCGTATTCAATAAAAATAGATCAGCGTATCCACCAAGACTAACAACACCTTCCTGAATTCTTGCACCACCCGAATCGTTCAACCCGATAACAGGTATACCTGCCTTCATAGCAATGTTCATTACCTTGCAAATTTTCTCAGCGTGTGTCTCCGAAAGCGAGCCACCGAACACTGTAAAATCCTGACTAAATATTGCAACAGGTCTTTCATCAATTTTTGCCAATCCGGTTACAACACCATCACCGGGAAAATGCTGTTTATCTAATCCAAAATCCCTTGCACGATGCTTAACAAAAATATCCAGTTCATCGAAGCTGCCTTCATCAACAAGTAACTCGATCCGTTCTCTGGCAGTTAGCTTCCCCTTTGCGTGCTGCTTTTTGACCTTTACTTTTCCGCCGCCTTGCTTGGCTTTCTCTTTTAAATTTTTAAGCTCTTTAATTTTATTTTTCATTTTGCATCCCTGCTGGAATAAAAATATTTCTGGAAGTAAAATTACTTATTACAAGTTGAATTTGTATATCGGATTATAATAATTACCTGTAGGTTTCAATCAAGAACGGATTATGTTTTTTCTCATGTCCAATTGTGCTATGCTCTCCGTGTCCCGGATAAATGACCACCTCTTCAGGTAAAGTAAAAAGTTTAGTTTTAATTGAGTTAATTAATGTGTCGTAATTTCCACCAAGAAGATCTGTCCTGCCAATGCTTTCCCTGAATAGAACATCACCGGTGATACAGAAATTATTTTCCTCCGCATATAAAGAAAACTCACCCGGAGTGTGTCCCGGCGTAAAAAGATTTGTTATAGATTCATTACCCAAATTAATTTTTTCACTTTCAGATAGATACTTATCCGGTCTCGGAAGTTTGTCAATTGGGACTTCAAACATCCGTGCCTGAGTCTCTGCATTCTCAAACAGCGGCAAATCTTTTTCAGGAATAAAGTAAACCGGATCATATTCCTTTTTAACAAAACTAACACCTAAAACATGATCTACATGGCAGTGAGTATTTATTAAATATTTTACATTAAGTGAATTGCTATCCACAAACAATTTCACATCTTCATCTTCGCGATGATCTGACATACCGGGGTCAATTATCGCACACTCACGTGATGATTCATCCCAAATGATGTAAGTATTTTCCAAAAATGGATTGAATGTAAAAGCTTTTATTTTCATAAATCAATCAGCTATTTCTTAAAATTTTTCTTAATCCTGCCAAACAATTTTTTATTGTAGTTGTTGAAATTATCCTTCATTTCTTCAATCGAATCTCCTCCAAACTTCGTTATAAAATGTTCAGCGATAGTCCATGCAAGCATGCTCTCAGCTATTACAGCACATGCAGGTACCGCTACAAAATCACTTCGTTCACGTCTTGCATCTACCTTTCTCATATTCGAGAGATCAACAGAATAAATCGGACTCATTAAAGTTGAAATTGGTTTCATCGCTGCCCTTACAACGATAGGTAGTCCTGTACTTATACCTCCGTCAATACCACCTGAGCGATTTGACTTCCCTTTTATTGAGTCTTTTAATTTATAAATCTCATCATGTACTTTTGAACCGAACTGTTCTGCATTTTGAAATCCCTGACCGATCTCAACTCCTTTAATCGCATTGATAGACATAATTGCTGAAGCAATACTTGCATCAAGCCTTCTATTATAGTGCATAAAACTTCCAAGTCCAACGGGCACACCTGTGGCAACAACAATTAAAGAACCCCCAAGAGTATCTCCTTTTTTCTTTGCCGTCTTTATTTTATTTATAATTCGTTGCTGCTGTTCACTTTCTAAAACACGCACAATGCTTTTATCTGCCTTTGCTGATAAACTCCATGCACTAAAATCTTTTCTAACATTATTTTCAAAAAGTCTGTAGGTAAAATCTTTTTTGGGATAAATTCCACCAATACTTTCAACATAACTTCCAATTGAAATTCCAAACTCTTCCAATAATTTTCGTGCGATGCTGCAGGAAGCAACACGGGCTGCAGTTTCCCGTGCACTAGATCTTTCTATCGAGTTCCTGATATCATTAAAATTATACTTTGAAATTCCTACAAGGTCTGCGTGTCCCGGACGAGGAATACTAATTTTTGTTTTGTGGAAAAGTACTTTTTCAGCATCCATTATTTCTTTCCAGTTTTCCCAGTCTTTATTTCTTATTAGAAGAGAAATTGGTGATCCCAAAGTTTTACCGCCCCTTACGCCGCTTAAAATCTCCACCTCATCCGATTCAATTTTCATTCTACCTCCCCTACCATAACCCATCTGTCTACGCTTTAGGTGAGAATCGATATAACTCTTTTTTATTTTAAGATTTGATGGAAAGCCCTCAACAATAGCAGTTAATACTTTGCCGTGAGATTCACCTGCAGTTAAAAATCTGATCATATAAATATCAATATTAATGTAGAATTAATATAAAAAAAACGCCCGAATAATCGGGCGTTCATTAAAATAATTTTGTTGAGTTTTTATTCAGGTATCTCTAAACCAACAAACCTGCTGTTACCTTTATTATCCACAACATTTAACAGCAATGCTGAACCTCTTTTACTCTCAACAATTGCCGAAAAATCTTCAACATCTTTTACTTTTTTTCTATCTACCTCGGTAATTACCAGCCCTGCAAACAGTCTTTGGTCTTCAGCTTTACCAAAAGGTTCTATTTTGGTAATCAGTACACCGTGATCAGTATTAAAATCAGAGCGATCACGGTCGTTAAGATTTTTTACTGTCATTCCAAGATTATCAAATGTTGCTGAGCTTAAATTATTTTTCAACTCGGAATTTTCTTTCGATTTATCAGATGCAGCTTCAGTTATTGAATCTTGGTCTCTTCGTTTAAGTGTCACCTTTCTCTCCAATTCTTCTCCATCTCTGAAAATCTTAAGAGAGACAACTGTACCGGCAGTTTTTGCTGCAACATAGCTTTGTAACTGGTTCGGTGCATCCACTTCTCTTCCATCAACTTCCAGAATAACATCACCGGGCCTCAAATCAGATTCAGAAGCGGCACCGTTTTCAACAATTCCTTGAATAATTATACCTCGTGGTCTATCCATTCCTAGAGATTTTGCGATAGCGTCATCAACTTCACCAATGTTTATACCGATGTAACCTCTGCTTACCTTCCCGTTAGCAATTAGATCTTTTGCCACAGCTTTTGCAAGATTTATTGGAATTGCAAATCCATATCCGATATAAGTTCCCGTACCCGATGATGCAATAGCAGAGTTAACACCAACCACCGAACCTGAAAGATCAACTAAGGCACCACCACTGTTACCGGGATTTATTGCTGCATCGGTTTGAATAAAATTTTCAACACCATAGCTGTCACGAATCAAGCCAAGCTGACCCCGACCAATTGCACTAACAATACCAGCAGTAACCGTAGAGGCTAATGATAATGGATTGCCAATGGCCATTACCCATTGCCCAACTTTTAAGTGATCGGAATCACCCAGATAAGCTACGGGTAAATCTTTAGCATCTATTTTTATAACAGCTAAATCTGTAAGAGGATCTGTTCCTACAACTGTAGCATCAAATCTTCTTTTATCATACATCCCAACGGTTACTTTGTTTGCATTCTCAACAACGTGATTGTTTGTTACAATGTATCCATCATCCGAAATAATAATCCCGCTTCCCGATCCTCTTTGTTCTTTTGGAAGATCCTTGAACGGGAAAAAGAAAAAATCATCGTGCGGACCTTTATCCCTCTCAGATACTACGCTGATTTGTACAATTGTAGGTGTTACTTTTTCGGCAGTTTCAATAAATGCCTGCCCGAATGATGAAGCTTCAGCATGAATTGAAACGGGTGCATTGTCTGCTCCCAATTTAATATCAGCTAATCCTGGTCTCACCAGACCAAAACCTGATACCAACAATGCACCGAACAGAACTCCTATAATCAGAAGTACCATAGCACTTAGAATTGCTTTGAGTTTCATTGTTTATCCTATCTTATTTGTTTAAAAAAAATTAATAAACTCTTCTAACTGTTTAAATGGTAATTTCAAAACGATTTGAAAGTTTGAATCTCCTTAAAGTCGGGCACGTGAAATTTTAAATACGTTTCGAAAAATTTATTCGCATCAATAATAATCGAATCACTTACCGCAGGTACTAATTTAGTACTTTTTAGACAATTCAGATAGTCAAAAAGTTCCGGTTTTATTCTATAATTGTCTATTTTCTCTTCCTTACATTTCACACAAAGTATGCCTGTATCCCAGTTGAAACCATTCACCATATTCTTAAGCTCGCGCTTGCCGCATACAGAACATTTTTTAAATTGAATTTCGTATCCTGTCTCTTTCATCAAAAATATAAAAAATTTCCCAAACAGAATTTCCGGTTTCTCTTCACCCTTTTCAAGTAATGAAAGAATTCTTACAATCCCCCTGAATATCCTTTTATTCTGTTCATCAACAGGTGTTAGTTTATGCACAAGCTCAATTATGGAATATGAATACTTTAATGCCAACAGATTTTCCTTCAATCTTGCAAAATGGGAAATTATTTCCGCATCGGATACAAGCTGAACGTCCCTTGTTTCCTTTTTGTAAAGAATAACCCGCAAATGGTTTAAGGGATCAACGATCCTTCCAATCTTTGATTTAGTGCTTCTAGCACCTTTAACGATAGCAGATATTTTACCTAAGTCTTCTGTATAAAGCGATGCAATTACACTTGTATCCCTGTAGTCTATTTTGTTAAGAACTACAGCTTCTGTTTTTACTATTTCACTCATCTAAGAAAATTGTACGGGAAGTTAAATATATCTTCTTCCGTTATGATGCCTTTTATTAAATGTGCGGGTGTGATATCAAAGGCCGGTGTGAATACATCATATTCCGAAGAAGCAATTTGAATATTATGAACAGAAAGTAATTCCGAACTGTTACGATACTCAATTTCAATTTCTTTACCGGATGCTATGGCACGATCAATGGTAGTAGATGGTGCAGCAATATATAAAGGTATATTATGATGATAACTTGATACAGCCAAACTATATGTTCCTATCTTATTTGCTGTATCTCCGTTAAGTGCGATCCTGTCTGCACCGGTTATAACTAAATCGATCTTGCCTTGCTGCATTAAAAAAGCAGCGGAAGAATCTGTTTGAAGTGAAAAAGGAATACCGGATTTTTCAAGCTCATACGCAGTTAACCTGGAACCTTGCAGAAGTGGACGTGTTTCATCTGCGTAAACAAAGTTTACTAAATCATTTTCAAAAGCATGTTTAATAACACTAAAAGCAGTACCGTCACCACCTGTTCCCAACTTTCCAGTGTTGCAATGAGTTAGGACCGTTGATTTTTTTTTAAAGATGTTAATTCCATGCCTGCCAATTTTAGAACAGTACTCTTCATCTTTTTTATGAATTTCTTTCGCCTTATTCAGCAGTAAATTATAAGCATCATCATAATCATTAATTTTTGAAAATTCTTCTTTCATAACTGATAGTGCGGCAAATAAATTAACAGCAGTTGGTCTGGTCATCTTCAATCTTTGATAAGCTTTGTTAAACGTTTGCTTTTTATTTTTACTATCTTCTTTCATCGCTACTGCAAGAGCATATGCGGCGGAGATTCCGATTAAAGGTGCACCACGCACTTCAAGCCGCTCTATTGCAATAGCAATTCTTTCGTAATCATCGGTTTGAACGTAGTTTTCTTCTAAGGGAAGTTTTGTTTGATCTAAAAAAGTTACAGAATCATTTTCAAACTTTATAGAGAAGTAATTACTATGTTTCATCAATCCTGGATATATTCAAAAATTCTCTATACCTATCGTGAACCTGCAGGTATGAAAGATCCTCAAGACCTTTTGTGCTAAACTTTTCTACGCAGAAAGAGGCCATTGAACTGCCGTAAATAACCGCACACTTTAAATTATTAGGTGAAAGGTCGCGCGTTTTATAAAGATAACCTGTAAAACCACCTGCAAAAGAATCGCCTGCACCGGTTGGATCAAAGATCATTTCCATTGGATACGCTGGCGCTGAAAATATGGTGCCGTCTGTAAAAAGCATCGCCCCATGTTCCCCTTTCTTAATTATCAAAGTATGCGGACCCATATCAGTAATAATTTTAGATGCTTTGATAAGATTAGGTTCATTTGCAAGCAGGCGTGCTTCGCTATCGTTAATTACCAATACGTGAACTTGTTTAAGAAGGTTTAGTAATTCATCTTTCTTTCCCTCAATCCAATAATTCATTGTATCACAAACTATGAATTGTGGATCTGTTAATTGATCCAAAACTTTTAACTGTAAAGTTGGATCAATATTTCCTAAACAAACATATTTTGATTTCCTGAAGTCTTCGGGAATGATGGGATCAAATTCTTCAAATACATTTAATTCCGTAAACAATGTATCACGTACGTTCAAATCATAATGATATTTTCCTCCCCAGCGAAATGTTTTACCACCATCGATTGTTTGCAAGCCACCGATATCAATTTTATGCTCCATAAGAAGTTCGATATACTCTTTTGGAAAATCTGTGCCTACCACACCAACCATTTGTACCGGTCCGGAAAAGTAGCTTGCCGCTAATGAAATATAAGTTGCTGAACCACCGAGTGCATCTTCAACCTTATCAAAAGGTGTGTAAACTGTATCTAAAGCAAGTGATCCAACTACCAATAATCCCAAAGTTTTCTCCTGTAAATTTTAAAAAGAAAGAAATTAAAAATAAGTAAATAGGAAGTGATTCCCCAAATTCTTTAATTATTGGTAATGTGTTTAAATTCTTGCATGTAAAATCAGCCACATATTACTTTAATTTTCACAAATTAAATATCAATTTGTACAAAGTTTAAAAAACTACGCTCTTTCAGAAAGTATTCTTCAATTAAACGAACTGCTTGCCGCTGCCCGTGCCATGCTAATAATTTTTGAGCCTCAACTGAGCCTGCCCATTTAAATTCAGTATGTTCACTGCTAAGAATTACATCCACATTTTGCTCTACTCTAATTGCAAAGATGGGAATGAGATTTATTGTATCAGAATCCGCAGAATAGAATGAGTTTACTTTTGGTGCTGACCAAATCATTAATGGTATTAATCCGGTTTCCTCTTTTAACTCTCTTACCGCAGTTTCATATGCTTTTTCATTATCTTTTATTTTGCCAGATACCATTTGCCAAACTCCAGGATAAATTTGATCTTCAGCTCTTTTAAGCAATAAAAATTCAATACCTTTTTCAGTTTCTCTGAATATGTGGGCTTCTATCAGGTTTGATATGATTTTCATTTTTTCACCATATCTAGTTAGTATAATATTCTATTCTCACACTGATTTAGTCGAAGTGTGACACTACAATAAACCGTCACTCTTCGACAAGCTCAGAGTGACTTTCAGAATATAAATTAAAAATACGCCCTTGCTTCTGCACGTGCAGTATGTATTGCTCTATCCGATCCCTGGAGTCTTCCATTGTAATCCAGAGTGATTTGCAGGAATGATGCGATACGATAATCGAAATTTACCCTGGCAAAATAATTTTTCCCGGGAACTCTTCCACCAGTTAATTCAAATGGAATAAAAGCATCATCTGAGCTTGCAACAAGTTCAGCTCGTTCAATTTCAATTCTGAGTCTGCCGATACCTGTAAAGTTAAGGTTAAATCTCAGACGTTGTGAATTTAAATCAACTACTGTTGGTGTTTCGGGGTATGTATCTTCACTACGCCCGACTTTTAGTATAAAACCAACTTCAAGATTCCTTCCCGGCCTGTAAGAAAAATCTGAAGTAATATTGTTATCACTTATTGCAAAATTACGGCTGAGTATCTGTGCAGACGAATTGTTATTTACTAAATTTGCCACATCAGTCTGATTGCTAAACTCTTTGATCATCCTGAACCTGATTCTCAAACTCCGCTCACGATTATATCCCCTCTCTCTGCCGGTATTAAAATCACTCATTCTTTTATTTTGTGTATACCTGAACCTGAATGATAGATCCGGACTATTTTCATTTATAAATACATCCTGCTGGAAAAAATTTGAACCTCTTATTGTTTTGCCTTCAACTTGAAAATATTCTAAACGTAGTGAATAAATTTTCGAAAAATCTTCCTCTTTTGTAATCTCCTCAATTCGCCAAACTGTTTCTGTTGAGAGTGGTTTAAGAATTGTTCCCATAAAGGTATTACGATCAAAAATATTTGCATACCGAATTCTCCACCGGGTATTGGCTCTGAGTTCGATTACCGGAAAAAGTTCATCGGAAGGAATAGTTACTAAAATAAAATCACCATCAAACACAGTAGGTTCAAATTCATCTTCATCTGCAACTCCATTTCCATTCAGATCGCCAAGGTACCTGTAATTACCCGTTCCACTCTCAACAGGTACAAATACTTTTTCCAGTCGGGCAGACATCTTTGTTGTTACTTCATAAAATAAGTTACCGTTTAATATTGGTTCCCATAGTTTAAATTTTGAATTGGAGCGAACAAGAATGGTTTTGTTATCGAGTGCACCAAGCTCTTTGAACGGTTGGGTAAAATTTCTATTTCTAACTGTTAGGTTAAAGATCGTATTGAACTCTTTTATTCCGCTATAAGTTAAATCAAAATGGTGTGTGATTGCTTGTGATTGCTTCCTCATAACTCCCAGCAAAGGTAAGTACTCATCCCTTAAAGAATATTTTGCTCCAACCAGCAGACCATCGATATTAACTAATTGTATGAATGGATTAAATTCGAGATATCGAAAACTACCTGTGAGTAAAGAATCATTATTTTGTTGTTTACTACCGTCTTCTTTATTTTCAGCTAAGAATTCAACACCCGGTTTTAATTTCCAGAAGATAAAGTAACCATTGCCTGCTTGCCTAAGCCAATCTGTTTTTACAGCTATGTTTTCCGATAGATTATAATCAAAATTATAATCGATGTTATAGTTGTCATTGTTAGTAATTTTCAGTGTGTTGTTAAATCGATCGGATTTAAATTCCGAACCTCTCCTTAAAAATCCGGCTAAAGAAACCAGACTGAATTCTTTTACCGGTAAGAGACTTAATCTTACCTCTCTTAACGATTCATCTTGCCTTTGTGTGAGTGGATTAATATTATAGATACGATTAAACTCAACTTCATTAAATCGATCCGCCGAATAATATTTCCCCTGTATAAATCGGTCTTTATACGATAACCCGATCTTTCCTAAGCTCAGTGATCCTAAATTAATTTCAGTTGGTTTAATGTTTAAAGAAATATTGGTTGCATATCCATAATTATTACCATCATCCAGATTTGATAGTTTATTCTGATCATAAAAACTTCCCGAATATTCAGCACTTAATTCAGTGTTCTCAAACGGAGTAAACTTTAGAACAAGATTGCCTAACTGATTCTCCTCTGGCAGCGGAAGGAATACTATTGGTAAATATCTTCCCTGTTTTATTCCGACAAATTTAAAATTACCTATTGCTTCTCTAATATAATCACCAAGCCCTTCACCAATATCACTGAATGAAACATTGTACATTGCTGTGGAATCTCCCGGATTATATAAATAGTATGTAAAAGGTTCACCGTCAATCAAAGTATCAACAGCAGAGTAAACTCCTCTTCTTACACCAAGTGAATCTGGCTCAGCTAACGAAACACCAGATCTTGTTGCTTTAAATTGATCGTCTCCAGCTTCAGCAATTATTCGTTTATCTTCTTCACTAAGAATCAAATCTATTGGTGAATCTTCATCATCGCCTTCTCTTATATACTGGAACTGTAAATTCAATTTGTTGCTCAACAGATTTGAAGATAGACCTCCACCAATGAAATTACGGTTATACTGCCTGCTCGTGTATTCAAAATCCACACTTATCCTGCTTAACTCAGTTATCAACCTGTTTGGTGTAAAGGTAATCGTTGCATTTGCATATTCAATAATATAATCACCATTTTCACCACGCACCATTTCGATACCATCAACAAACACCCTTTCTGTGCCGGCAATTACAATAATATTCTTTTCACCATTTATACCTATCAAATCATAAGGCCCTTGAACACCATCCATGCCACGAAAATTGTTTGTGTTAAATTTTCCTCTCGGGCTTCCAATTGAAATGTAAGCAGCATGATCCTCTAAAAAGAATTCACCCATTAGCCCTTGAAGCTTTCGGTTAATAACTCCAAACTCACCCACACGTTTTATAAGAAGGTAATCGCCAAAAGTTCCGACAGCATTGGGATGTTTTATCTGGATAAATACCCTATCAAGTTCCTCAAGTCTTTCAGTATTTCCCTCCGGTTGGATTGGTGTATTTTCATCTGTTAGAGCTGCAACAATTTCGATATCATCGGATAAGTTTCCGGACAGCTGTAACCTTAATCCACTCTGCAGCGTGAAATCTTTTGTAGTGCCAACTGTAAATCCACGAATCAACGTACCACTTTTTTGTATCCCCGGACCAAATATTGCATCGGGTGTAAATGCACCTCCTTCTATTTCAGAGATACGAACTGTATCCTGTCTCTCTTCATCATACTTTATAACAAGACTCCGCCTTTTATATTCCTTGTTAAGTGATAGCTTGATTGTTTGGTAGCTCACAAACAGAGTATCGAAAATAGAATATGGAAGAGTATCTGATAAAGTAAAAGTTGCTTTAGAATAGTTAAACTGATAATCCTGAAATCTGGTTAAAAGCGAATCCCTTAAAACAATTTTATCACTGAAAGGAATGATTGAAACAGACGAAATATTATAATCATTATCGAGGTTTATTGGTATTGAATCAGTAACAACAACGGTATTGTACTCATTTTGTGCAAAAACCGTCGTTGAAAAGAGCAGAATAAACAATATGCATAATGATATAAAAGCCGGTTTCAAACGAGGATATTGTTTTGTGAGTTAGAAATCTAATTTTATGGCGGGCTTTTATCAAGTCTATATTAAAAAGAGGACTGAAATGGTGGGAATTATAAAATGGAAAAATCGCAAAGAATTTGATACATCTTATTTCAACAAAACTACTGGTGGATAGTATCCTGACCTACGATTCTAAATTAACCAGAAACCAGTATCAAGTATCTAGAAACCAGTATTCCCATCAACTGTAGTGCAGGAGAAACTAGTACCCAACATTACTCGTATCTAAGAGCTTCAATAGGATCAAGGTTTGCAGCTTTATATGCGGGATATGTTCCGAATATCAAGCCAACAGTAACACACATTGTTATTCCGATAATTACCCAATCAATGGGAATGGCCGATTGAGCATTTAAGAAACTGCCGGCTAAATTCCCAATTCCAACTCCAACAAATATTCCTATCATTCCTCCAAAAACACATAAGATAATCGCCTCAATGAGAAACTGTGTTAGTATGTTCGAACGCTTGCCACCTATTGCTTTTCGTATACCAATTTCTCGCGTGCGTTCGGTTACGGAAACAAGCATAATGTTCATAATCCCCACACCGGCTGCTAACAACGCAATTAACGAAACAACCAATGCACCAATTTTTATCGGTCCGGTAATATCATTTACCATTACTATTAAAGATTCGTTACTGAAGATTGAAAAATCATTTGGATCACCGGGCTTCACTTTTCTAATTGTTCGGAAATATCCGATTGCCGATTCGATTACTTCTTCGTATTCTTCTGTGGTATATGAAGTCACCATTATATTAACGCTGTCATTATATTTTCCGTACATCGCTTGCCATGTAGTTATAGGTATTACAACATAATTGTCCCTGCTGTCTCCAAACATTGATGGCTGTCGTTCAAAAACTCCGATAACTCTAAATGGTCTTCCATCAACTCTTACAGTTTGGCCGATGGGATTCATATTTGGAAATAGTTTATCAACAACATCCTGACCAAGAATAGTAACATTTGTTGAGTTCTTGATATCAGCATCTCTCAAATCCCTTCCATAAGCAACTTTCCAGTTATTCGTTTTTATACCGTCTAAAGTCTGACCGGATAGACTAATATTAGGATTTGTCTCCCTGTTTCCGTATTTAATTACTCTTCCCATCCTCCACTGTTCGGCACCAACATACTTTGCTTCCGTAAGCAGCTCCTTCAGCCTCCGAGCTTCGTCAAAAGTTATGTCTTTTCTATTTCTCCAGCTTCTGTCTGAGCCGGGTCCACGTGCCTGAGTTCTATCAAACTTTTCAATTTGAAAAGTGTTTTTATTAAGAAGTGATAAGCCGTCTTCAATACTATTTTGAAGCATAGTAATTATGGTCATGATTACGATGATGGAAAAAATTCCAACAACAACACCTAACACTGTGAGCGAAGTGCGAAGTTTGTTATTCAAGATAGACTGAAATGATATAGTAAATAACTGACTAAATTTCATTTATTCGTACCTCAATGCTTCTATGGGATCTAAATTAGCTGCTTTATATGCAGGATATGTTCCGAAAATAAGACCAACCGTAACACACATTGAAATACCAATGATTACCCAATCAAGTGGTAGTGCCGTTTGCGCGCTTAAGAAACTTCCCACAAAATTTCCAATTCCAACTCCAACAAGGATACCTATCACTCCTCCAAATACACAAAGGATGATGGCTTCAATAAGAAACTGCTCAAGTATGTTTGAACGCTTCCCACCTATTGCTTT
>CP070637.1:2497541-2501938 GCA_020354005.1 Ignavibacterium sp. | reverse complement strand
GTTACACCAGGTGCCGGTTCGAGTCCGGCCTTCGGTACTAAAAGCCAGTTATAATAGCTGGCTTTTATTTTTTTAACCAATGTACTACTTTTCATTTTCAATTATTCAACAATTAAAGATCGATATTGAATATAAAGCTCATTCCCATCTTTTACATTGTATTTGCAAGCAGTCTGGTTGGGCTGATAATTAATTTTATTAGTCCAAATGGAATACCATTAATTAAGGCTGAGAGAGTACTTAATTTTGTAGATGATTCTTTAGCTGTAACTGATGAAGCGAATATTCCAAAAGAAACCAACACACAGAACAATGCTCTTGATGAAGCCAAAGCAATTACATTAAAACAGGCATATTCACTCTTTAACAAGGATGCTATTTTTATAGATGCACGTGATTATGTTGAGTATGAAATAGGGCATATAAAAGGTGCAATCACTCTACCCTATGAGGAGTTTGAGAAATATAAATCTATTCTTCAATCTATTTCTAAGGATACTCCCCTAGTTACTTATTGTGATGGTGCAGATTGTGATTTAAGCATCCTTCTTGGCGACAAGCTTTTTGAAATGGGTTATAAGCAAGTATATATTTTCTTTGGTGGCTGGATAGACTGGCAGGAAAACAATTATCCAATTGAGAGTCTTGAATAG
Organism: Ignavibacterium sp.; assembly: GCA_020354005.1. GTDB lineage: Bacteria > Bacteroidota > Ignavibacteria > Ignavibacteriales > Ignavibacteriaceae > BMS3ABIN03. The sequence goes on along the minus strand of CP070637.1, from coordinate 2,501,285 downwards.
ATAAGCAAATATTTATGTTAAAAAGCCTGAACAATAAATATCTTCTTCTTCTACTTAGAGTTGTGCTTGGAATTATATTTATCTATGCAGCAATAGAAAAAATATCAGATCCGGCAGGATTTTCTAATTCAATTAACAATTATAAACTTCTTCCTCTTTCATTGGTCAATATTGCTGCTATCACTTTACCATGGATTGAGCTTTCCTCAGGATTGCTGTTATTGTTTGGTATTTATGTAAAAGAAAATTCTGCTATCATTGCAGTTTTGCTGATTGTTTTCTTTGTAGTTATTGCTATTAGTTTAGCCAGGGGACTTGATATTGATTGCGGATGCTTTGGTACAAGTAATGGAGCCAAGGTTAGTTTAATAAAACTTGGTGAAAACATTGTAATGATTGTAATGGGTTATTTGCTGATGAGATTTGGCTCCGAGTTATTTTCTCTTAAAGAAAAAAGTGAAAGCTAGATTCTATATCTCTCCTTTCTGATTTTTAATTGCTTCCATACTATCTCTTAATACACCTAATGATCTCTGGCTAAGTATATCGATTTTAATTAATCCCATATCCTCAATTGAATACATATCCGGTTGCGTAATTATTAAACCTAATCCTTTGTTCTTAGCGTATTCAAGTGCAACATAGTCGGTAATTTTCGTAGGTGTTATCACCAATCCACCCGGGTGAATACTTAAATGGCGTGGGAATCTTGCAATACGTGACGCAATATCAACGATAGTCTTCCAGGGTTCTTTCTCAAAATCGAGGTCTTTAGATTCAGGAAAAAGTTTTGAAAGATTGGGAAGATTTTTAGCATCCGTCCACGGAATTTTTCTGCTTATTCTTGAAATCTCTTCATTTGTAAAGCCAAAAGCCTTTGCAACCTCTCTAAAAGCTGATCGTGCTCTAAAGGTTATTGTTGTCGAGATCATTGCAACATTTTCATAGCCGTATTTTTCAAAAATGTATTTAACAATCTCATCTCTTTCCCTCCACGAAAAATCTATATCAAAATCGGGTGGTGAGCTTCGTGCTTTATTTAAAAATCTTTCGAAATAAAGGTTATGCTCAATCGGGTCCACCTGTGTTAGACCCAAACAGTAAGCAGTAATACTATTTGCAGCAGAGCCACGCCCGATAATCATCATTCCCCTTCTCTTTGCTTCGCGAACAATATCCCAAACAATTAAAAAATAATTTGAAAAGTTCATCTCTCTTATTACACGTAGCTCGTACTCCAATCTGTTCTTTATTTCATCCGTAATAATCTCATATCTCTTACTTAAACCATCAAATGATTTTTTCCATAATAAAGAATCCGCAGATTCATTTGCATCTAATTCATAAACAGGAAACTTATACTCGTTTAGATTGAGTTCTACATTACATTGCTGAGCAATTAACTCGGTTGCTTCAATAGTTTCAGGTAACGATGCCCACTCACTATCAATCTGTTGCGGACCCTTGAAATAAAATTCTTCATCAATGATAAGATCATCAGTGAGATTATCGAGATTTGTATTTAACCTTATTGCGGTCACTGCTTTTTGCAGTTCGTGATCAACTTGATTAAGAAAATAAACCGGGTTGGATACAATAGCATTTAAATTTTGGCTTTGGGCAAACTCAAACCTTCTTCTATTAATTTTCTTTTGGGCTTTTGTGGCTATCAGTTCAATGTATAAATCATTTTTGATATTAATTTCTTTTGCAATAAGTATAGAGGGTGTGATAATTATAAGATTAGTCAAATGATCCTTGAGAACATTTATCAAGGAGAAGTCATCATTTAGCTTTCTACTAGTTATGATTTTACATAAATCTTTGTACCCTTCATTATTCTTTGCTAACAGAATTGCATACTCAATTTCATTTTCTGTATCAGTAATTACAGAACCAATTATCGGCTTTATATTGGATTGATTGGCTTCCTTAACAAATGGGACAATACCATTCATTGCATTGGTATCCGTAATTGCTAAAGAGGCTAACTTGTACTCAACAGCTTTTTTTATTAGCTGCTCGGGTGGTATGGTGCCTGTAAGAAAACTATAATAGCTATGTACGTGCAGCGGGATCAATTTTAATTTTCAGATTGGTAAAACTTTTAATGAAAGGTAACTAATTAAGTAATTAAAATATAGTGCGAATGTTATTACTTAATTTTTATAGCTCTATTCGAAATGTCTTTTCTGTAATACATATTGTTGAAATGAATTTTAGATATTGCATCATATGCTTCTTTTTTTGCTTCTGAAAAATTAACATTGTTTAGCACGGATGTAATACCAAGTACACGTCCTCCGTTGGTAACAAGCTTGCCTGCAATATTCTTTGTTCCTGCATGAAACACAGTCACATTTCCAAGGATTTTGTCCAGTCCAGTAATATCAAAACCAACCTGGTAAGTTTCAGGGTAACCCTTGGAAGCGACAACAACGCAGACAGATGATCCACCATTATAACTAACTAAGTTATCATCAAGCTTGCCCTTTGCCGCACTGTGCAGCAATCCTAAAAAATTTCCTTTAACCAGCGGCAAAACAGATTGAGTTTCCGGGTCACCAAATCTACAATTAAATTCAATTACCTTTGGACCTTCAGTTGTAAGCATCAATCCAGCATATAAACAACCGATAAATTTTTTCCCTTCATCCTGTAATGTTCGTAAAGTAGGCTTAATTATTTTCTCAGCAACCTCATTCATAATTTCGTTTGTTACAATTGGAGCAGGTGCATAGGCTCCCATCCCACCGGTGTTTTTTCCTTTATCATCATCTCCTATTTTTTTATAATCCTGCGATGGCGGCAAACAGATAAAATTTTCACCATCTGTAATAGCAAATACAGATGCTTCTTCACCCTCCAGAAACTCTTCAATTAATACACTCTCCCCGGCTTTACCAAAATCTTTATCAATAAAAAATGATCTTAATGTTACCTGTGCTTCTGCCGGAGTATCACAAATTACAACCCCCTTCCCTGCCGCCAGTCCATTTGCTTTAATCACACACGGATACTTTTTATTTTTAATAAATTCAACAGCGTGTTCATACATTAACTCGTTAAACTCAATGTAATGTGCAGTTGGTACACCCGCAAATTTCATTATCATTTTAGCAAAGGATTTATCCGATTCAATCCTGGCGGCACTTTGATCAGGACCAAAAACCAAAATATTTCGTTCACGCAAAGCATTACCCAATCCATTAACAAGCGGCTGCTCAGGACCTATAATAACCAGATCAACTTCATTTGATTTACAGAAATTAACAACCTCGTTGTTATTGTTTATATTCAGAGGTACATTCTCACCACAAGACGCAGTACCGGGATTTCCAGGAATTATAAATAATTTTTCCAAATCTGCACTTTCGCTAATCTTCTGTGCCAGTGCATGTTCCCGCCCTCCTGATCCAATTACAACTACTCTCATTTGATATCAGCTTTAATTAAAAATTGAAATTCTTTAGATAATTTTTCGGTTAAAAAGTCACGTCTGAATTTAACAAAATATTCTTCTTCAGGATAAGAAAATTTTGATGATTGATAATGCTCGTAAACTTTTAGTATTGTATTCTTTATTTCATTTATATCATCCGGCTTGCAAATATAAGAAGCAGGATATTCCTGTACTACAGTTTTTGCAGCTCCATTGGGGACGCAAGCAATTATTGGTTTCTTAGCACCAATGTATTCATAAACTTTGCCGGGAAGAATCGCTTCGATATTTTTCCTGTTTCC
>CP070637.1:2491883-2497441 GCA_020354005.1 Ignavibacterium sp. | reverse complement strand
AAAACTCCACGGTGTGAACCGTCATCAGGATAGATATGGATATGGTATCGCATTACCAAATGAGCTGCATAGGGAAGATTTCATTCTGATAAAGGAAATGGGAGCAAACTTTGTAAGGTTAGCTCACTATCAACAGGATCCTTATGTACTGCAGCTATGTGATAGCCTTGGATTTTTAGTTTGGGAAGAAATTCCGGTTGTATCCTCCGTGGGAAGAGAGAAATTTAAAGAGAATGCAAAGAATATGTTGTATGAAATGATCACTCAACATTTCAATCATCCAAGCGTAATATTGTGGGGATTAATGAATGAAACTATTCGCTCTCAACCGAATGATGATTTAGTACATAATGCGGTATTGTGCAAAGAGTTAAGTATACTGGCAAGAGAACTTGATCCATCGAGATTACTAACGCAAGCACAAATGAAAAATCGTGGAGAGGATTTATTTAAATACACCGATGTTAGAGGATGGAATAAATATTTTGGTTGGTATTATGGTACGTTCCATGATTTTGGTGATTTCTTAGATGAACAGAAAAAAATGAATCCGGATCAACCGTATTTAATCAGTGAATATGGTGCTGGTAGTAAAAGAGGCTATCATGTTGAAAATCCAACCTTCCCTGATTTTAGTGAAGAATGGTCTTTGATGTTTCATAAAGCACACTGGGAACAAATAAAACAAAGAAAATGGATTGCTGGTTCTGCGGTTTGGAATATGTTTGATTTTGGTTCGGATGAAAAGGCTGGAAATATACCGCACATCAATCAAAAAGGTTTAGTCTCATTCGATAGAAAACCAAAAGATGTTTACTACTTTTATAAAAGCCAATGGACTGACGATCCAATGGTATATATTGTATCACATACCTGGCTTGATAGAAACGGTGCTCGAGGTGAGAAGAAAAACATTGAGGTTTTCTCAAATTGTGAAAGTGTTGAGCTATTCCTGAATGGCGAAAGTCTCGGAATAAAAACTGATGATTACATATGGCAGGTGCCTTTTGAAGAAGGGGAGAACTATTTAAAGGCAATTGCTAACAAAAATGTAAACAGTATAGCAGATGAAATTATAATAAATTACACTGTGCAGTAAATTTTGTAATAATTTTTAATGTCTAATGAAATTAAGTTGTGAGGAGTGTTATAAAAATTAAACCTATTTTTTCGATTCTTCTCCTTTGGGGGATTGTTATATACTCCAACAATGCACAGCCTCTTGCGATAAATGATTCAGACGATATTCTCTGGGTAGTACGAGAAGAACCAACAATATATCCCACACCAAAACAAGTTCTTTACACTAATCGGTATCATGAAGTTGCTTCACCCACTGGTATTAATCTTCAACTAGTTGCTGAAAGTAAAAGTGAAATTAAAGCAGCAAAGATATTTAACAGGTTAGCAGTTAAATCAGGATTTGTTGAATTCCCAATTATCAATAGGGGAAAAAACAACAATGAGATAACAGGTGTGTATATAATTTTTGAATGCAAGGATAAAAGTGAAAATGAGAGATCTAATTCTTATGAAACGAAATTCTCTATTTCTGGAGGTAAAATTATTGTTAACGTAAACGGTATAGGTGAAAAGGGAATAATATACGCTGCTGCATCCCTTTCACAATTGCTAACTTCCCGGAGTGAAAAAGTTGTTATTAGAGAAGTAAGTTTAACTGATTACCCTGATTACAGCATTAGGATTTTTCACGGAACACCTACACCAGAAAATCTTGTGGATTATTTAGACTGGATGCTTCGATTTAAAATGGATTGCCTTGCATTAAATAGCAGAAGGTATTCCTGGTGGAAGGTTGATGATGAACTGAAAGAAATTTTTACACTCTATAAAGAATGGAATGATAATTACGGTGGAATCCAGCTTATGCAAATGTATAATCTGTATGAAGGAAAAGATATTGTAATATCTAATGCTGTGGATATTGAATCTCTAAAGAAAGTGATTGAATACGGATTAAATTATGGCTCAACAAAACTTATGTTACTTGCTGATGACACACCTCCTTTCAGATTTGGTGAGGGTTATATCTTAACAGATGAAAATGATAAGAAACAATTCAAGCATATGGCTGAAGCACATTGTTTTTTGTTAAACGAAATAGAAAATTTTATAATACAAAACGATTATGAATGCGAATAACATTATGTGCCAGCATTTTATACTTATGAAGAAATGCATCACGGTGATATGGAATTATTTGTACGTACTCCGTGGGAAGAGCAAGCATTTGTCCCGCTGAAAAGGGATTTAAACTATATTGGAAAAAACATGCCAGAAAATGTTTTTATTCATTGGTGCGGAACAAATGTCAGAAGCAGAAAAATAGCTGAAGAAGAATTAAAAGAGTGGACGAACAACCTTTCAGGACGAGTACCTTTTTTGTGGGATAATACAATCTACAGCCATTATCCATTTACATCCAGCTCTATGTTTACTTCTTATGAAAATAAATTTCCTGAAAATCTTCACTTAAAAACTGCTGGTAATGGAATGTTTGTTAACGGAGATGTGTGTTTGGAAGTAAACAGGGCTTCGATGATGACAGTTAATGATTTTTTATGGAATTCAAGCGTATATTATCCTAAAGCTTCGCTGAATAACTCTATCGAATTGTTATATGGAGTAGAAAATGTTGATAATATTCTGGAATACAAAAACGTAGAATTAGAAATAAGGGAAAAAATAGGAGAGAGAGAACTTTGGTATCAGGCTGACTCACTCTGGAAGTGGATTAGAAAAACAAGATATACAACAGAGAAGAATCCATTTTATTATCATCTAAATTACAGCAGGTTAAAAGCACTGAGGCTACAATTAAAAAGTTCCGTTCCCGAACCATTACCCATTGAAGAATTTGAGCAGCTTATGAATGATTTAGTTTTTAAGCGAAAGGAGATTATTAACAATATTCAATCTAATCAAAATTTATCAAATGCTTTAAGACAGTATTCAGTAAAATTCGATGTCAACAAGATTACAAAATAATTCAGTTGAAAGAATGAAGACTTATAAACTATTTTTATGGTTCTTAACATTAACAGTTACCGCGACACTATCTTCCTGTTCCGAAAACGGGAATCAGTTTAATAAAGAATTTGCAGAAGTTGTTGTAGAAAAAGCATGGGAGAAGGTTCCTGATGTTCTCTCAAGAATAGTCCCTCCTGAATTTCCTGAGGTTGAATATAATATCCTGGACTATGGGGCAATACCTGATGGAGTTACAGATTGCAGTGCGGCGATTAATAATGCTGTAAAGCGATGCAGTCAAAAAGGTGGGGGTAAAGTTATAATTCCATCAGGTCAGTATTTAAGTAATGGCCCTATTCATTTGTTAAGCAATGTAAATCTTCATATTTCCAAGGGCGCTTACATTAGGTTTGGAACCGATCCAAATTTTTACACACCGTTGGTGTTAGTCAGGTGGGAAGGTACTCTTTGTTATAATTATTCGCCATTAATATATGCGTTCAAACAAGAGAATATTGCAGTTACAGGAAATGGAATAATTGATGGTCAGACACAAGGAACATGGGCAAAATGGAAAAGAGGTAATGATGGGAAAAATCAAAAAGCAGATAAGAAGATATTAAGACAATTTGGAAATGATGTTACACCAGCAGAAACCCGGGTGTTTGGAAATGGCCTTCTCGATTTAAATAACGATGGGGAAGATGACGGACATGGAGAGGGCAAATTACACTACTTGCGACCTACAACCATAGAATTTATGGATTGTGAAAACATTCTCATCGAAGGCGTAACCTTGCGTAACAGCCCTTTCTGGAATGTTCATCCTGTGTTTTGTAGAAATGTAACAATTAGAAATCTAAATATTGAAAAAGGGACAACAAACGACGATGGATTAGATCCTGACTCTTGTACAGATGTATTGATCGAAAATTGTACTATCAACACAAACGATGACGCAATTGCTATTAAAGCCGGAAGAGATCAGGATGCATGGGATAGACCTCCAGCACAAAATATAATTATCCGCAACTGTAATTTGAATTCCGGTGTAAATGGATTTTGCATTGGTTCAGAAATGTCTGGAGGTGTGAGAAATGTTTTTGTTTATGACAATAATATTCTACAGGCTAAACGAGGTATAAACTTCAAATGCAATCTCGACCGAGGAGGTCAGGTTGAAAATATCTATATTAAAAATATTAATGTTGGAATATGTACCTCCGAGCTCTTCATATTCCGTATGGATTATCACGGATATCGTGGTAACGATTACCCAACTAAATTCAATGATTTTTATGTGACCGACATTTACTGTGAAAGTATTGAAGGCACAGCATTTAAAATTGTTGGTGTGGAGGCTGAACATATAAAAAGAGTGTATCTTAAAAATTTTGAAATTGGCAACACCAAAGAAGATTTTCAGATACAATTTGCCGATGATATTCTCTTAAACAATATTGTGATTGGGGGTAAGATTTGGGTGCAGTAATTCAGATTTTGTTAGTGGGAATATTTCTTTTTTCCGCATGCTCCGATGATACTAAAGAGGTAACTGATAGACCACCTAACTTTTTAATTTTAGTTGCAGATGATGCTGGTTATCGCGACCTAGGATGCTATGGCAATGAAAATATTTACACACCAAATATTGATCATCTGGCAAAGCTGGGTTTAAAATTTAATAATGCATTTCTAACCACGGCTCAGTGCAGTCCTTCACGAATTAGTGTTTTAACCGGAAAGTATCCGCACGCAACCGGTGCTGAAGATTTACATATGCCTCTCCCAAATGGGGAAACCCTAGTAACTACGTATCTAAAAAAAAATAATTACTATTCAGGCTTATTAAAAAAATCACATCTCGGTCCCAATGGTGATAAACAATTTGATTTTTATTCAGAGAAGTTGAATGACTTTGAATTATTTTTGGATTCGGCCAACTCGCAGCCTTTTTTTATGTGGGTAGGATTTACTGATCCACACCGTCCATATGAGAAAGGAATAATTGATAAACCACAAGATCCAGCAAAAGTATTTATACCTCCTTATTTTGTCGATAATAAACAAACCAGAGATGATTTAGCTGATTATTATAATGAAATTATGAGGATGGATAAAAGAATTGGTGATTATTTTAAGGCACTAGAACAGAGAGACATTTTAAATAATACAATCATAATCTTCTTTAGTGATAATGGAGCTCCTTTTCCCCGCGAAAAAGGTACTGTGTACGATGCTGGTATCAAAACACCTTTTATAATTGTTTGGCAAGATAAAATAGAAACTGAATCTGTTTATAATGGATTAATAAGTCTAGTTGATCTGGCTCCTACAATTCTTGAAATTGCTGATGTTAAAGTTTACGATGAGATGCAGGGGAGAAGTTTTTACAATATTTTAATTGATCAATCGGAACCAGGCAGAGACTATATTTTTTCTGAACGTAATTGGCATAATTGTGATGAACATATCCGATCCGTTCGTTCATCCAAATTTAAATTAATAGCCAACTCATATATCAATGTTCCACACGGAACGGCAGCAGATATTACAAAAAGTCCAAC
>CP070637.1:2460807-2491783 GCA_020354005.1 Ignavibacterium sp. | reverse complement strand
CAACATAATGTTTGATGATTTTATATCCCGATGAATTATTCTCTGTTCGTGTGCTGCCAACAAACCTTCGCAAATTTGAAGAGCAATTGGATAAACATCATCAAGAGATAAAGGTTTAGATTTGTTTCGCTTCTTCAGGTCTTCACCCTCGATATATTCCATAACAATAAATGGATCATCCTGGTTTTCTTCAATGGAATGTATGGTTGTTATATTAGGATGATTGAGAGCAGCGGCGGCTTGTGCTTCAATATGAAATCTTTCGTAATCTTCGGAGCTGATGGTATTGAACCTAGGAAGGAACTTTATAGCAACATTGCGTTTAAGCCTTCGATCCCATGCCTTGTAAACTACTCCCATTCCTCCTTCGCCTAACTTATCCAGGATTTCGTAGTGTAGTATTTTTTTACCAATCATTATGTTTCTTTCACCCTTAGAATTCCTTGGCGGGATAGATTACTTAGAACTAATACGTTTCAGTATTTTATACTTTTATATAACATTAAAACTCACTCTTCTAATCCTATTTCCCTTAACAATTCAATAAATCGTGGTTCTGATTGTAAAGTTCCGAAAAATGGACTGGCTTTCAAATAAACCATAATCCCGAAGCGCTCATCATAGGCTTTATAAAGAGAATCTATTGCCGGTTTATTATTTCCTAATGAAGCATCAAGCATAGCAAAGTAAAAAGGCGATATATATTTTTCTGATTGCAGCAGGATAAATTGATCTCTTATTTTTAATACTTCCTTTCTATCACCTTTTCTTGCGTATGTGTTGGCCAATGAGCTAAGAATAATTAGTCTACCGTTTGATAACTCTAGTGCTTTTTTTAATGTGGGAATAGCTAAATCATATCTGCTGCTGTAAGAATAAGATAATCCAAGCCCAAACAATGCCTCAACATAATCGGGATTCATCTCGAGTGTTCTATTAAATTGTGCAATTGCTTTATCATATTGATTAGAAAAATGATAAATTCTTCCAATACCTGTACTTACCGATAATGATAAGGGATCGAGTTCATAAGCACGCTGCATATAAGATAAGGCTTCATCATTTCTACCCAAAATAGCAAGGTACAGTGCATATTTTTCATGCACAGAGGCATATCCCGGTTTGAGTTCAATTGCTTTTTTAAAATTAATTTCAGCTTCTTTCCAGTCCCACTCCAATCTTAATTCAAGATATGCGAGTGCATTATATGCTTCTGCAAGTGTCTCGTCCAGTTGAAGAGCATCGTTAATTGCTGCGTTCGCTAAATCTACTGCTTTCTCTCGTGAAAATGATCCATATCCAGCACCGCCAATTAATGTATAACAATCGGCAAGACCTACATACGCAAGTGCAAATGATGGATCTAAATCAATTGCATTTTGAAAATATGTTAGAGCTTGTTGAATTGATTTTCCGGTTCTTTGATTCAGTTGCTGTTTACCCAAAAGATACAACCGATATGCTTCAGCACTGCTGGTTCCCATTTTTTCAATTTGCTGTCTTTCCGTATCAACTAGTTTAATTTTCAATTCTTTTGCAATGCGTAGTGCGATATCACTTTGCATTGCGAAGATATCTTTCAATTCCCTATCATATTCTTCAGCCCAGAGATGTTCCTGAGTTTCAACATCAATTAATTGAACTGTAACCCTTGCTTTATCCGAAGCTTTTCGAACACTTCCTTCTAAAATAGTACCTACATCTAACTCATTTCCAATTTCATTAATGTTCATATCTGCATCCTTATATTTCATAACAGATGTTCTTGCAATAACATTCAGTCCGCTAATTTTTGCTAGCTGCGATATTAGTTCTTCAGTCATCCCATCGGTAAAATAATCATCCTCCGAACTTTGGCTTATGTTAAGAAGCGGCAAAACTGCAATCCGGTTGTTGAATGAATTTATTGGTGGAGATTTCAAATTGTTCCAAACTAATATTGCAGCTATGAATGCGGCAATTATTAGAGCTGGGTAAAGAACACTTTTGTGCAATAACTTTCGGGCAGGTGCAGATTTTGATTTTATTTTTCTTGCAGTCTCCCATGGAAACTCGATACAATAAACATCGAAAGGAGTTTCGATATTTTTAAGTTTTTGGGGGCCTAAATTTTTTACAGGTAGCTCAATCTTATTTTTTATCTGCCTAACCACATCTTCTGATAAACAGACACCGCCAGGTGTGGAAAGTGGTTCTAAACGTGCAGCTATATTTACACCATCACCGTGAACGTGCTTCCCGATATGAACAACATCACCAACGTGCAAACCTATACGAAGCAATATTTTCTTTTCTGCATCGATCTTCTCATTTCTTGTGTACAGTGTATTTTGAATTTCAACCGCACAGCTTACTGCGTCAAGTGCACTTCTAAATTCAACAAAGAATGCATCACCAATTGTCTCCACTTCTTTACCGTTATGCTTATTGAAGATGGGACGAAGTATTTGTCTGTGGGTCTCAAGCAATTCAATTGCAAGTGTTTCATTTTTCTGAGTAAGAGCACTATAGCCAACCATATCTGTAAACATTATTGCTGATAATTTTCGTTGCCTTTCAGAACTTTCCGGTTCGCCTATAGTTTTACTGGAATATCTTTGTGACTCCATACAATTGATCAACGCTTTTAATAACTCATCTGTACTTTGATATCTGTCATCATCTTTCTTTCTTAGACACTTTATAACTATCTCATTTAATTCATCCGGCACATCGCTTCGTAAATCTTTAATTGGCTTAGGCTCTTCATTTAAAATTGAATAAATGATCGCATGATCATATTCACCTTCAAAGGGAAGCTTTCCGGTGAGCATCTCATAAATTACAACCCCAAGTGACCAAATATCTGTCCGATGATCAAAATTTTCTCCTTTTATCTGTTCAGGTGAAATATGTGCAATTGTACCAATCTGCAGATTCTCTTGTGTAGATTTACTTTCACCGATTAGTTTTGCAATACCAAAATCGAGAATTTTTACATGTCCGTCTTCAGTTACAACAAGGTTTGCAGGTTTTATATCCCGGTGGATAATTCCCCTCTGATGTGCCTTTGCTAATCCACTCACAGTTTGAATTGCAATATCAATAACTTCATCAATCGGGAATCCCCCTTTAGTTCCCCCCCTATCAAGGGGAGAAATATAATGGCCAATTTTGTCAGTCAAAGTCATCCCTTCATAACACGCCATCGAAATAAACATTTGTCCTTCTTCAACTTCATCGATCTCGTGGATAGTGCAGATATTAGGATGATCGAGAGCAGAAGCGGCACGTGCTTCTTTAATAAATCTTTCCTTTGCTTCTTTATCGGATGTTAAAGAAGAAGGAAGAAATTTAAGAGCAACTGAACGATGGAGTTTTGTATCTTCGGCCTTATAGACAAGGCCCATTCCACCTTCGCCAAGTTTTTCTAATATTTTATAGTGAGATATAGTTTCGCCAATCATAAATACTAAGAATAAAATGTATAGCTAACACAATTTAGTGTTAGCCATTAAATTATGCACCATTGGGTTTAATATTCTGGTTTACCCTGAACAGGTTGGTTGGATCGTATTTGTTTTTAATCTTAACCAATCTATCATAATTATCTCCATATGTTGCCTTAACGCGTTCTTCACCTTCATCCATCATAAAGTTTACATAAGCTCCGCCAGCAGAGTAAGGATGAATCGCTTCATAGTAATCCTTAGTCCAATTTGTTATTGCATCATTGTTAGCCGGATCCGGATCAACACCAACAATTACCTGCGCAAATTTTGAATCTCTGTAAGCCCATGGTGTATCACTATTACTCACCCGACTTGCTGCACCATCTATCGGATATAAGTGCATTGTTGAATGCGGAGATGGCAATTCATTTCCATATTTAACATGCTCTGCTACGGCATCATCATTTATCTCCTTGATAAAATCAGCTCTCCAGTACCATTGTAATCCAGTAGGATAAAAAACATCAAACATACTCTGCAAAGCAGGATGTGGTATAGGACCGACATGTTCAAAGTCCGGTTTTAAATCACGAACCGGTTTAAATGCTTTTTCGAAATCCTTTTCCGGACCTGTATAGTTCCATACAACACCGCACATCTTTTTGCCATGCAATTCCTCGGGGAATGGCGGACCAGGCACAGTTAAGAAAGCAAAGAATCCATAAACATCATCGGGTTGTTTAACAATAAATTCACGGTACCATTTCAAAATTTCCTCAGACTTATCAATGTGCCAAAGTGTTGGTCCCGAATAATTAGTATGAATAGGATTGCCCTTAAACAAGAATGAGGTAATAATTCCAAAATTACCTCCTCCACCTCGCACAGCCCAGTAAAGGTCTGCATTTTCATCTTTGTTAGCCGTAACAAAAGAACCATCCGCAAGAACCATATCAACTTCGAGAATATTATCGATTGTTAATCCATATTTACGGCTTAAATATCCCACTCCTCCACCAAGTGCAAGGCCGGCAACACCAGTTGTAGAAATAATTCCTGCCGGCACTGCTAATCCAAACGGAAAAGCTGCGTGGTCAACATCGCCCCACTTGCTTCCTCCTCCAACTCGTACTGTTTGTGATTTGGGATCGACTCGTACATATCTGATTCTGAAAAGATCAATTACAAGTGCATCATCAGCTATTCCAAGGCCGCCCGCATTGTGCCCCCCGCCTCTAACGGAAATTAGCATATTGTTTTCTCTGCCAACGTTAACTGCTGTAATAACATCAGCAACATTTTCACAATAAGCAAACAATGCTGGTTTTTTATCAATCATACCATTATAAACTTTGCGCGCCTCATCGTAATTATCATCAGATGGTTGAACAATATCCCCTCTTAAATTTGCCCCAAATTCTTCGATTGTTTTACTGTCAAGCATAAAGCCCTCCAATTATTGTTATTATTATTTGTTAATTAAGACTCTTACCGGTGACCATAGTGTAGTGATCAATTTTCATATCCTCACTGGTTTGAATTTTTCCTTTAATTTCTTGTTCCAACGCCATCTTCCACAAATAAAAATGCGAAAATGTATGTTTTATCTTTTTAGTCAGATCATCAAACATTCCAGTGTTTTCGTACTCATCTGCTTCTGCTTTACTACCCCATATTGAGACCGATAGAAATTCATCAATTTCTTTTAAGTTCTCACTGAGGAAAGCATACAGACATCCCTTTGTAGCTTTAAGAGCAGGTAAAATTTCATTTGAATAGATATCTTTGAATTCTTTAAGCTTTCCTTCCTGAATTTTTACTGAAACGATTCTTACAAATAGATCATGCCCTGAACGTGGTGCTGGAATTGATGGATCTGTTTCTACAGCTACCACATATTCTTTTGGCGTTGGTTGTTGAATAACTGGCTTGTATTCTAATTGCAGGTCATCAGTTAACTGAATCTTCCATTCACTTGATTGTGAGAGAAATGGCTTTACCTCTTCAGACAATTTTTTATAAACCATGCTTTTCACATATTGTTCTGCTTGATGCTGTTTTTCCCATAATGTTAAAGAAATGAATTCTCCAGGTTGGTTGCTGGATTTGATAAGATTTACCAACCGGCAGCCTTCCATATTTTGTAATTCCGGAATAACAGTGAACTGATAAAAATGCTGGAACTGCATTTCGAATTCCGGATTTACCATAATCTGAATGAGTCGCATATACATATTATTTGCCAGCTCTATTGATCATTTGGATTATCAATTAATAAATCTTAAAGGCCAATTTGCACATAGCAAACACAGCATTGTTTAAGATTATTAATGAACTTTAAGATTCAGAATGAAATCTGTTCACGCATTTCTTTTAATTATCATTAGCGTTATATCATCACTCTGTGCAACACCTTCTGTAAATAAGTTTACTTCATCTATTATCCTGTCAATCATTTTGTAAGCATCATCACTTTTATATTTGGTAATGAGTTCGGTTAATCTTTCTTCACCAAATTCTTCATTTTTATCATTCATTGCTTCAGTAATTCCATCGGAGAATAAAACAAGTAAATCATCCTGTTGAAAAGGAATTTTACCTTCCTCGTACGATGAGTCTGGTTGAAAACCGAGAATTAATCCTCCGGCATCAAGTTCTTTTAATTGATTACTTTCATCGAAATGATATGGATTGTTGTGCCCGGCATTACAGTATTTAATTTCATTTGATTTAATATTGACTATGCCTAAAAATAATGTAACAAATTTTGTTGAATCAGTATTTTGATAAAGTAGTGTATTTGCCCGCGTTATAGTTTCTGTTGAATTAACACCCGAGAGAATTTGTGCCCGTAAAGTAGCCTGTAGATTTGACATAAGCATCGCTGCAGACATACCTTTGCCTGATACATCACCCAAACAGAAAGCAAAATTGTTTTCATCAATCTGCATAAAATCGTAATAATCTCCACCTACATCTTTGGCAGGAATGCTCTTCCCGGCAACCTGATAATCACCAATTTGGGGAATCGACTTTGGAAGCAAGTTGATTTGAGTTTCTGCTGCTAATCTCATTTCCTCCTGCATCAGCATTAAATTTTGTTCCTCTAGGTAAAGCCGGGCGTTTTCAATTATCTGGGCAGATTGCGCAGCAATTATCGATAAAAGTCTTTGGTCCCCGTCTGTGAATCCTTCACTTGTATGTTTGTTGAAGACAGTAAGTACTCCTGTCATTTTTCCCTTAAGAACCAGAGGTACACCAAGTAAAGATTTTATAGGTGAATCTTCATCTATGAATGATTTAAATCTATCATCATTCTTAAGATCTTTCACAAGAAGTGGAGTCTTATGTTTTAACATCCATCCCGTAAGCTGGGCATCAAGTCTGTACGGCAGCATATCGTACAAGGTGTCCTGCTGGCGGATCATTGTTTTCAGTGGATTACTCTGATTTTTTTCGTCCAAAAGCATCACAGCACCTTGCTCAACTTTAAGATGTTTTACACATTTCCGCACAATCAAATCAACAATATGCTCAATCGAATGTGTTGAGGTTATTGTGGTTGCCACATCATTCAGAATGGATAGTTCAGTGACGGCGGTACGCAATCGTTTATTCTCCTCCACGACCTTTTGATATTCGTCAGTTTTTACCGCTTCGCTCATAGTTTCATATTTAAATAATTAATAAAAATTATCACAACCTCAACATTTCAAGTTAAATTGGTAGAATTGTCATTAAAGTAGAATTGAGAGTTGAATATAATTAAAAAACATCTTTAGAGGCAAAAATTAATTTTAGCTAAAATAGGCTTAAATTCTCAATCCTTTGGGGACTATTATCTTTTCTGATAAATCAAAAAGCCATTGTACAAGTAGGGCAAGTAACGCTGCTGGAATAGCACCTTCTAAAATAAGAGATACTTTATCCAATCTTATTCCGGTTAATATTGGTTGACCATATCCGCCTGCACCAATCAATGCTCCGAGTGTTGCAGTTCCAACATTTATCACTGCAGATGTTTTAATACCTGCTAAGATTGACCTTGATGCAAGAGGAAGCTCTATCTTTTTTAGAATTTCTGAAGGTGATAATCCAAGCACGATAGCTGATTCTCTTATACTATTGGGTATATCTTCTAATCCTGTAAAGGTATTGCGAACAATTGGAAGCAAGCTGTAGAGAAAAAGTGCAGCAATGGCCGGCCATGAACCTATTCCTAGCAATGGTATCATGAAGACCAATAGAGCCAGAGATGGAATTGTCTGAATCACTCCTGTAATACCTAATATAACTTTACCAAATTTCTTTTTCTTATATGCAGCAATCCCTAGTGGAATTGAAATTAAAATTGCTCCTGTAAGTGAGATTATTACAAGAAACAAATGTTCCTTTGTGTTATGCCACAATCGGTCCAAAAATTTGCTTTCTTCAACATTTACATCGATAGAAAATCTGGATTCGATGAAATTTGTTGCAACCTGTTGTTCTGATTCTCCCTTTATTTTCACATCCGAATTCATTTTTATCATTTGCGATTCGGAAATAGTGTCCTCAAGTTTTTTAACAGAATTAATAAAAACCGGATAGAGTGCTTCGAGTTTTTTTCTATAAAGAATAACACACTTATACTCAGTAAAATATTTTAAATCATCTTCCAAAACTTTTAGATTATAATACTCTATCTCTGCATCAGTAGAATAAAAATCGATAACATCAATTGAACCAGCATCTAATCCTCTGTAAGCCAAATCGTGGTCTAAACCTTTAACATCTGTTTGGGGGAGCTGGTATTTATTTCTCAATCCTGGCCATCCATCATTCCGGTCCATAAATTCGTTTGTAAAACCGAACTGCAAATTGGGAAAATTCTTTAGGTCTGATATTTTATTAATTCCATACTTCTCTGCTAGATCTCTTTTCATACCAATTGCGTAAGTATTATTGAACCCAAGCGGTTTTGTAATTCCAATATTTAGTTTTTTAAGTCTGCTTTTAAAATTTTCTGTTTGATTATTTTCACCAGCGAAAATTTCCTTAAGAATAGTGCCTGTGTATTCGGGATAGATATCGATTTCTCCTTTTAACAGGCCATTCCATAAAATTCTTGTGCCGCCAAGTTCACGTATATGTGTTATGATTAGGTCTGGGTCCGATGGTAATTTGGTAATAATCTCTCCAAGGATTACGTTCTCAGTAAACTTTTTTGAAGCGACCTTTAGATATGCCTTTTCCTGAGACAAAGCAGGATTAATTGAAAGTACAAGAGTAATTATAAATGTTATTAACAACTTCAAATCAGTTATCTCTACTCGTAATTATTTCACTTCTCTGCGCATTCACAAATCTTGTTACAAATGGATCGGCCGGAGATTGAATAAGATCATCAATTGTACCAGATTGAATGATACTTCCATCTTTTATTAAAACAATTTCATCAGCAAAGAACACAGCTTCATAAAGGTCGTGTGTAACCATTACAACGGTTTTCTTTAGCTCACCAAAAATCTCTTTCAAATCTTTCTGCAAATCGTAGCGTATGAGCGGGTCGAGTGCACCGAGTGGTTCATCGAGTAATAAAAACTCCGCATCAAGCATAAGTGCTCTCATCAGACTTACTCTCTGTTTTTGTCCTCCAGAAAGCTCAGCGGGAAAGCGTTGTAATCCATCGGAAGGGAACTTCGTTAGATGGGAAAGTTGTTCGATTTTACTCAGAATGTTATAATCGCTCAGACCTGTATACGCAGCCATTAACGATATATTTTGCTTGGCAGTAAGATGAGGAAACAATCCTCTATCCTGAATAACATACCCTATCCGTTTTCTAAATGATTGAATGTTTAAATCAGTTAATAGTCTATCGTTAATCTCTATTGCACCGCTATCTGGTTTTATTAATCCAACTATCAATCTTAGTAAAGATGATTTACCGCATCCGCTTGGACCAATAAGAACTGTAATTTTAGATTTCTTAAAATTGTACGAAAAATCTTTTACTGCTATTGTAGAGTTAAAAGATTTGTAAATATTTTTTAATGTGATTGCCATATTAATAAACTGTTGAGCTAAACCCTGTTATTTTGAGGGAACTTATCCTGGCCCTGTCCCGAAAGAATAGGTTCGTCAAAGGACGGAGTAATTTTTATTCCTGATCAAAATAGTTTTATCTGGTTTACTGGTAAAATAGAATAATAAAAGAAAAATATCAGGGACTTATTGAAAGATTAGATAGCGTTGTGTGAAGAGTAAACGAATTATCTAAAATTTAATTTAATATTAATGTTCTTATACTTTAAGAAACTGGTCGCCGGGCTTCTTTTCCTTCGTGATAATTACTTTTTTTTCAGCAGTTGTTTCATCTTTATCTTTTTCTGATGCTGGCTGCCGGTCCATCGCCTGTTCAAATTTAATCTTTTCACTTATCTTCTTATATTTTTCCAGCACCGACTGATGTTTTGATATTTCGGTTACAAGTTTCTTTTTCATATTCACAAGCTTGGTAATGTCACCGCGGTGTTCTTCGTGTTCGATTTTTGTATTGTTTAATATAGTTCTTATTTCAACCAATTCGTTCATCGATTCCTTAATGCTATTATTCAATTCAGTCAAGCGGGTCTCATACTCTTTTATTTCATTATTCAACTTAACGGTACTATCAGTACTTTTCTTCAACCGGCTGTTCATAGAGTAAAGCACTTCCTGTAAATTGTTTTCAACAGAAAGTTTTTTCTTCTGAAGCAAATCGGTCTCTAGCTGAAGATCCCCGTTAAGATTTCTTCGCTCGGTTGTTTTCTTATCCAATCTTATGAGATCGTTCTTTAGCAGTTCATTCTGCTCATGTATTGTTTTTAGTATATCTTCAAATGATTCTATTTCTTCTCTTCTAAGCGAAAGGATTTTCTCAGTCTCTCCAAGGAAATTTAGTTTTTCGCTAAGCTGCTTGTCTTTTTCGTCAAGGTCTTTCTCTTTTTTCAAAATAATCTGTTCGAGAGCACCACGTTTCTTATTGATCTCATTAATATTCTTGCTCAGTTTCTGAAGCATTTCGGAAAATCTATTTTCCAAAGTATCGTTACTCTGTTTAATCTCAAGCTTTCTTTGCTCAAGCAGAGGTATTAGTTCTTTTAATTTTTTATTCTCATCTTTTAGTTTATTGTATTCTTCCCTTTCAGTATGCAGTTCCTGATGTGCATCATCTCTTCTAATCTCAAAATTCTTTACTTCTGCCTTTAAACGTTCAGTTTTCTCTTCAAATGATTCAAGGTCGTCGGTGAGCTTATTTAATTTATCTGTTTTTAAATTAAGGGTCTGGTCAATTTCTTCAATTTCTCTTACTTTGATATTTAAGCCTTCGGAAAGCTTATTGTACTTTACACTTGTTTCATTTAATTCGCTGGTCTTTTTTTCAAGGTTCTCTTCAAGTGCATTCAATTCATTTTCTTTTTCCGAAAGATTATTATTTATCTCTACAACCCATTCAGTTTTTATCTCTTCTGTAGCTTTTAATTGCTCAAGGTTGTCTTTTATGATTTTGGTTTTCTCTTCAAGTTTCACAATTGTTTCTTTAAGTGCATTAACCTCTTTATGTTTAGTCTCAATTTTTTCTGCTAATGATTTATCTTCGACAATAAGCGACAGAAGTTTATCTTCAGATGCTTTTATATCAGAAGATTGCTGCTTAACTGCAATTCTTTCAGCTTGCTCCAACTCACGAATTCTGAGAGTAATTTTATCCTGCAGTAAGTCTTCTTTATCCTTTAACCTTTGAATCTCTTTCTTCATCTCAGCAGTAATTCTGGTTTCAGCCTCGCGTAATGTTTTTATTTTATCTTCCATTACCTTGTAATCACTTTTAACCTGAGTTAGGTCCGCTTCCTTTATTCCTTGCAGCTCAGTTTTTTTCAGATTAAGCTTTACAATAATTTCTTTTTCTTGTTCGTAAAGTAGATGAAGGCGGTTGTTTAGTTTTGAATTTTCTTCGTTGAGTTGGTTGTTGGCTAAAATGAGGTTATCGCGAATCTTTTCCGCTTCTGTAATTTCGTTTCTTATATCTTCACTTATCGTGCTCTGAGAAGGATCAAAGTCCTTAACTATAGTTTCCTGCTCGCTTAACTGTTCTTTAAGCTCTATGAGCTCATCCTGTTCTTCCTTCTTTGCATTCTTTAATTTCTCAATCTCGTTTAGTAATTCTTGCTTTGTTCTTTCGTAATCTTGCTGCTGAATTTTTAAGTTATCAAGCTGTAATGCTATTTCAGATTTCTCATTCTTAGCATCCATTATCTCCGATCGCATATTCTTTAGGATATCATCGAGGCGGCTAACGGTTTCTTCTTTCTCGTAAAGTCTTCGGACTTGCGCTTTTAGTTCCCTGTTTTCTTCTTGCAGTCCTTTAACTTTTTTTGATTTAAGAATTGACATATTAAGTTCTCCTAACCGGAATCCCATATGATTTGTTTACTCTTAGTGTTTTAAAGACCTTGCAAAAAATAGCTTGTAATTGTTGAACGAAGTTAATTATTACTTTAACAACTTTCAATGTTCGCTTTTAAAATTCAGATTAAAATCCTTATAACTATATGAAAGCATGCAAAATTTACTGATGTTAAAGCCGGCTTTTCGAATTCCTACAACTTTCCCTCTTTATACATCTGGCGGAATATTACTTTTTGTAAAGACCTCTCAATAATAATATCTGCAAGTGCGGCAGGAATGTACTCCCTGTTTTTACCTGAAAAAAGTTCGCTCAGTTTATCTTCCCCAACATCGATCCTGTAAAGGATATTAATTAAAGTATCGTATTTAGTATCCAGCAATTTTGCTAATTTGTTTGTCAGGTACAATTTAAATTCATCAAGAGTTTTAAAATCACCATTTGGAACTAATGACTGAGCCTCATCCAATACAAAGCTGTTTGAAATGAATTTAGAGACTTCGGTAAGTTGTTCTTTCTCTTCCATAGTGCCGGACTTTTTAATATTAATAATTAATCTTTTTTACGGGCTGCTTTATTAACTGTTATATTTTCAATAATTATAATAACTATCCTATAAGATGTATAAGCAAAAAATGGTGCTGTAAATACATCGATTGTATAATGAACGTGCTGTAAAATAACTGCTGCGGCAACCAAAAGTGTACAACAAAAGAGAAATATTTTTAAAGATTTTTTATCGGCAATTAAAAAAAGCAGAAACAAGGTTGCGGTATGGCCTGAAAAGAAAAGGTCCTTTGTAAGAATTTGTCCACTTCCAAAAAATTGAACAAACGGGTCATCGAGCAAAAGTAATTTTTCAGGGGCAGAAAATGGAGTTACATACATTGCGATTAATCTAAACACAACCATCAGCGAATAGCTCTGAATTGCAAGTAAAAGTTTATCCGGTTCTTTTATAAAATTTATTATTGCAATAACCAATGAAGCGTAGATAAGTCCGAATGTTAACCAGGTAAGGTCTACCGGGTTAAATAAATTTAGTATGGGATCTGGCAAGCTTGCACCCTCGCGACCCTCAATAAATTCCAAGAAGTTCGAAAAGATAATTAGAATAATTACGAGAAAAACAAGCGTGAGGATAATCTCAATTTTACGGCTTTTATAAAATTCCTTCCAATTCATCCGGGAAAATATTATCCCCTAAAGATTAATAATTAATGTTGCCTAAAAAATATGGCAGCATTTGTCTCCAAGTTGGCCAGTCGTGGGGCATATCGTGTCCCCATAAATCCAGCCAGTGCTGAATACCTTTTGAGTTAAGAATATCGGATAATCTTCTCGATGCATCCGGGTCTTCGTATGAGCCCTGACCGCTCGCAATAATAATGCTTTTATGTCTTAACATATTCAGAATATGTTCATCGTTCCAGTGTGGCAGGTAATCAACAGGGGAGTTGAAGTAACAATTGTCATCGTAAAATCCGTTGGTATAAGATTTCAAATCATAACTGCCGCTCATAGCAACTGTACCGCTAAAAATATCCGGCCTGCGAAGGAATATATTTGCACAATGTAATGCACCAAGGGAAGCACCTGTCGTAACAATTGGAACGGGAGATTGACAATGACTTTCGATAAACGGAGCCACTTCTTCAATAACGTACTGATTATATTGCTGATGCCTTATAGCTTTATGCGATGGATGCATATTTCCGTTTAACCAGCTTTCGTTGTTAATGCTGTTAATTGAAAATGCCTTAATCGTTCCATCATTTATAAACGAAGATATTGCATCAATTAACTGAAATCTTTCATACTCAAGATAATCTGCTGCTGCGGTAGGGAACATTAATAGCGCATAACCATAATGGCCGTAAACCGCTATCTCCATGTCCTTGTTTAAATTAGGACTCCACCATTTATGTATTTCTCTTTGCACATCACCTCCGATATATCTAACAAAAACTGTTTACTAACTTATTAAACAGACTAATAAGTCCCCAAAAAACAAAAAAGATATTATATCACTTTTTTTCTTCATTTTCCAATAAATTTTTGACCAGCCCGGAGTACTTTCGCTCTATCTTAAATCCAAACTTGTAAAAATATTCCGGCCTGAAAAATCCTGTTGTAACGTGCGAAATATGCTCACTTTTTAACCTATTAAACAATTCATTCATTAGTGCTTCACTAATTCCCTTTCTTCTGTACCTGTCAGAAACTACAATTTTATCCATATGAGCTGAATCGTCACTTGTTCGCAAATAAAACAGACCGCCAATAATAAATCCCCGTTCCGATATTGCAACAAGAAAGTGATGTTCTGGTCGAAAATGGACCATTAAATTCGAATCGAAAAATAGTTGATGCAAACGTGATATTTCCTTTGGTGATGTTGGATTCCTGATGAGGAAGGGATTATTGTCGTTATCGGTGAATTGAACAACGAGATTGGATGCTATTTCTGTTTCGCTGCTAACTTTGAGCAATGTTGCAGAATCCGTTGGTTTTAAATATGGATAATTCAATCTTGCTAAAAAGAATTTTTCCTTTTCTGTAAGATTGAACTGCGTCTGCAAAGCTGAAATTAATTTTAATGAGGCGTCTTTTGTTACTTCGCCGCTGTGCTGTTTGGTTGCTATTTCAATGAGTGATTTCTTAAATATTTTGTCCGAATCAATAAAAGCAGTTTCCAAAAAGAAAACCGTTCGAGTAGAAGAGTATGTATTTTCCAGTTTGAATAGTTGATAAGTATCATACAGTTCGTAAAGCATCTCCGCTTGTGCAGTAAAGGCCGCATCTACATTTAATTCAAACCAGCGGTGAAATCTTTTTATTGCGAAGAAGAGGGTTTGCGGTATGTATAAATTTTTCTCAACTTGTTCGATAAATAGTTTAAGCCTTTGCTGTGTAATTTCTTTGTCGGGAAATTCATCTGATAATTTTAGTTCTTCATCAAAATTTTTCAGCAAATTTAGTCCATATTGCTCTCCTTCGACTTCAATTATTCCTGAAAAGATATAATTCCAAATAGATTTCTTTTTTAGGAAAGGATGCTTTTCTTCCGTTTGTTTTACAAAGTATATGTAAAAGTTTTTCAGAAAGCTTGAGACTGATTCAGATTCAATCCTTTTCGAAACAGAATAGAGCAAAGTACCCGTCTGATAATCGTGTGTGGGAATAGAAATGTTTATTGGCCGCGGTTCTGCGAGTTCAATCTGATAGTTTGATAGCTTCCAAAAATTCAGATAGGCGGCAGCGGCATTCCAAACAAAGTAAGGCCACAGATATCGCAATCGCTGCATATGAATTTCATCATTTTGCCGTACTGTTTTTTGAATAAACAAATCAACACTGTCTCTTGGTACAAATTCTTCCGTCCATAACTCATAATCTTCCCAGTACCCTCCAAATTTAGGAAGCAAGCGTTCTCCTGATATTGTTGTTGTTGGTAAGATAAGCCACTTAATTTCTTTCCGAATATCAGCGGGCGGTAAGTCATGTGCAAGATGAAGAGTAACATCGAATGCACCCTGAAATCTGGTTTGAAGAGTGACCCTGTAAATTGATTTATATGCTTTAGTTTTAAGATGACTTATCCAAACCCCGCCTGGTAAAATATTATCAAGCCTGAGGAATACACCTTTGGAAAATAGAAAAATAGCTTCACGTAGAACAGGAGTTTTTATTAATGCATTTCTCATTCGAATCCTGTCTTCTAAATCGATACCGTCTTCAAATATCAGTACTTCTTCCCAACCATATTCTTTACCCGTTTCCATATCTACTGATACCGTTTGATTCTTGCCCAGCCAATTTCTTAATCCTTGCTGCAAATTATTAAGAACACTTTCAGCTTTTTGCCTTAACGGTTCGTACGAACTGAAAACAGCATGGCGCATAACAAATCCCCTAATGCGTTTAAAATTTGTTGGATGATGTTCACTGTGGACGTGCAGCAGATTAAAAAGTGAACTTAGAGGAGAATCTTTGAATGATTTTCTCTCCTCTACTTTATTTATCTCCGACTGGATAAGCTTTTCAAATACAACTAATAGATCTTTTCCCTGTCTTAAACTAACAATTGAATTTATTATGTCTTCATTGATGAAATCACTGTCTTCGCTAATATAACGGGTAAGGAATTCCGTGAATTGGCTTATATAAAGTTTACCGGTTGCTGCCTTAAATAATTCACGCCGGGTATCAACCGAAGGGGTTAAATTTGGTCTGCCAGCAATTTCTAAAGCAAACTGGTAGTTATAATTTGTTTCATCAAGTAGAACTTTTTGCAAATAAATAGCTGCGGCCATTTGTGAAGAATGATTTTTTGATTGAAGCATTAAAGCTGCAATGTGAAGTCCGTTTAAACTATATTCCTCATTTGTTAGCATCTTATCTAAAGTTTCATTCCACTCCGATTTCACCTTTATATTAAGTTTTGAAGAGAAGTATTTAATTTGGGGGTGTGCTAACTGCCGTCGGTACCATTGATAAATAGAGTCGTCTGAGAATTCCAACAGTTCTTTGTTTCCAATCCAGTATAAAGGATTAGTGAGCAACGGCTGCATATCAATGTATGCTGTTTTTATTTGGTAATTATAAGTGCCAATTCTAAAAACATTTTCTTTGGACTTTAATCTTCCAATTGCTAATGAAGAGTTTATTTTTGGTATTTCAAGTCCGTCTTTTCCTGAAATAATATCCCGGCTCAAACTTCCTTTCTCTCTTAAAAACCAGTTAGGCACACGAACTTCAATATCGTTAACAATTATAGCTATATAACTTTTTTCGTACATCGTTTCGATAACATCATCGAAATTTTGTTCTATCATTCTTCTCTTGTAGGTACCCTTTGGAGTTAACTCGCCATGCTCAAGTGAAAAAGGACGGTCGATTATGCGGAAGTCGAGTATTCTTTCAAACGGGGCAAGGAACTTATTCACCGTTACAATAAGCGATGAAAAGTACTCCTGTTTTTGCTTTTCGTTCATTTCCTGAAGTGGCGAAGCACCATTCTCCTGATTAGGGTAAATTAGCACAGTGTTGAACGGTCTGTGGTCACCAACAAGAAAAACCTGTTTTACATTCTCGAATTCACGGAAGTAATTTTCAATTTTCTGTGGTGCAATTGTTTCGCCTTTTATGTTTTTATATATCTCCTTCTTTCTATCTATTATTTGGATAAAACCTTCCTTATCCATTTTCATTACGTCTCCAGTGGCAAGCCAGCCATCATCCATAAATGTCTCTTCATATGCTCTTCCATAATAACCCATCATTACATATGGTCCTCTTATTAAAATTTCGCCATCCTGCCCTAATTTTATTTTAATTCCAGGTAAAGCAGGACCCAGAGAATTTTCTTTATAATCAAAAGGTGGTGTCATAGTAATACCACCGGTCGCTTCGGTCATCCCAAAGCCACTCATCAATTCAATTCCGTATTGCTGGAAAAATTTAAATATATCAGGAGGCAGGTAACCTGCTGCAGATAATCCCCATTTAAGTTCGCCACCCGTTCTTTTTTCAACAGTGGCTTTTATGATATCATGTTCATCTGTTTCAATATCTACTTTTACATTTATTGAATCGTAGAGCTGTGACCATTTTTTTGGTATGCTGATAAAGACTGTTGGCTGGACAAGATTCATATTTGAAATCATTGTATCAACTGATGGGTCTTCCATAAAACAATACTCTGCACCCCAAAACACACAACCCATCATCTCAAGCCATCTCCCAAATGTGTGAAACAGTGGAAGATAGGAAAGGAATCTATCTTTATCGTTAATTGCCGGTAAAGCCATTGAGCGACAAAAACGTTTATATATTATGTTCATCTGCGAGAACATTATTCCTTTTGGCTCACCGGTTGTACCTGAAGTGTACATTATTGTAGCTAGCGAATCCATTGTTATCTTCTCTCTTAAATCATCTAACTGGTCATCGCGAATAACTACTCCTGATTCTATAAATTCATTAAAGGAAATAACCCAATCCTCTGAGTTGTTTCCATACAACATCACGACTTTGTCTAAATACTGTAAATTGTTCTTAACTGATTTTACTTTCAGCAACTGCTTTTCATCGTGTACAATTATTATGGGGGATTCGGTTTGGTTGAGTATGAATTCTATATGATCCATAACAGAGTTTGCCGGAATCATCACATTGACAATTCCTGTTGTTAAACAGGCAAGGTCAAGCAACGGCATGTGTGGGTCGTTTTCCAACAAGAAAGATATTTTAACATTATCTAAGTCATAGTTCTTTATCAAATTATAAAATGCGCGAGCATATATCAGCACATCATTATTAACATCATGCCAGCTTACCTCGTTAATATTTCTCCCCTTAAGTATTTTGAATAAAATTTTGTCTTTATACTGCGAAACTCTTTGATTGAATAGAATATTTACATTGTAATTACTTGCAGAGATTAATTCATAAACAAGTTTTTCCCATTTTTTTTCTTTATAGATTTTTTTAAGAAGAGAATTTGTACGGAACAGGTTTAAATAGGTGTGTATTAACAATAAGATTATATTATTTTCTGGATAGTTAACCTTCTCTTCAATAAGATGATTACCGAAATCATAAAAGTTCTCTTTGTCTAAAGAAGAAAGCAGAGTATCTGCAAAATCTCCTATTGAAATTGACTTAAATATTTCAAGCCACTCTTTAGAAATCTCTTCATTTTTACAAACACTTTGATTCTTAATAGCATTAGTTAATTCATCTTCAAACTGTGTGTAAAGCTTTTCGAGGTCATCGGATTCAAATGCGGCTCTACCGGCAAATAACTTTTCTTTTATTGAAGTTAGAGTTTTATTGCTAACGTTTAGTTCTTGCTCATTCATAACAATTCAGTTTATGCTAAAAAGATAACATAAAAATAAAGATTTATTGAGAGTTTTTTATGGTAACCTCAGGCTTCATGTTGCGGCTTGCAAAGCAAGATGAACAGCTTGAGGAGAGCTTGGAGAAGGAAAGAATCCCACTTTCGTGAGAATCACAGGTAAGCATAAAAAAGGGATGCTGAAAAGCATCCCTTAATCTCAAATGAATCATAACGAATTAAATCAAGCTTCAACCGGATCTAATTTTTTTATCCCGGCAGCTTCTTCCAACATTGCAGTCGTAACTGATTTTGGCCGTTCGATTGGGTAACCAAGAGCACGATCCCAAATAATGTTTGCAAGTACTCCAAAAGCACGTCCAATGCCGAAAAGTACTGTGTAGAAATCGTATTCCTTTAATCCGTAGTGCCATTGTATCACACCGGACTGTGCATCAACATTCGGCCACGGATTTTTTGCTTTACCCTGCTTTTCTAAAATTGGCGGTGTTACTTTATAAAGTACATCAACATATTTAAAGATTGGATCATCTTTCAAGTACTTCAAGCAAAATTCTCTCTGTGCTGTATAACGCGGGTCAGTTTTTCTTAATACAGCATGACCAAATCCCGGAATAACCTGACCTGAGTTGAGTGTATCCCAAACAAATTTGCTCATTTGTTCCTCGGTTGGAATCTGATTATCCATTTTATCCATAACACCTTGTATCCAGCGCAGCACTTCCTGATTTGCTAATCCGTGAAGCGGTCCGGCTAAGCCATCAATCATTGCTGAGATTGAATAATAAACATCCGATAAAGCGCTTCCTACCAGATGTCCTGTATGAGCACTTACATTTCCGCTCTCGTGGTCGCTGTGTAGTATAAAGTATAATCTTGCAACCTCATCATAAGGCGAACCAATACCCATCATATGTGCAAAGTTTCCACCAAGATCTAAACTTGTATCCGGCTCAATAACATCATCGTTTTTGTATTTATAACGATAGATAAATGATGCTATTCTTGGAAGCTTCGAAAGCAGATTCAATGCGTCCTCGTATGCCGGTTTCCAGAAATCCATTTTATTTAACCCGGCGTTGTATTCCTTAACAAACTCAGATTCAATTTGCATTGAAAGTATTGCAGCGGAAAACATCACCATTGGATGAGAATCTTTTGGCAAAGCACGAATAACATCAAAAACATACTGCGGAACGTGCTGCCTCTTGTTAAATTCCTCTGCAACATCTTCTATATCATCCTGATGAGGAATATCACCGGTAAGAAGAAGATAAAAGAAACCTTCTACATAAGGCATTTCAGAACCGGGAACCTTAGGTAGTTTCTCTAAAGTCTCCGGTATTGTGTAGCCGCGGAATCTTATACCTTCAAATGGGTCAAGATAAGAGATATCAGTTGTTAAACACTTTACACCCCTTGCGCCGCCGATTACCTGAGCGATTGTTACTTCGCTAACTTTTACATCGCCGAACTCTTTTAGCAGCTTTACAGTCCTTGGGCGCCACTCATCAATTTTTTCAGAAAGTTTTGATTTTAATTTAGACATAACTCCCTCCCTTTTGTTAAAGGATCTAAACAGGTTAGTAGGTTAAAATGTATTGCACCTTCAAAAAATGAAGATGAAAGTCGAGTTAAAGATATATAACTTCGTGCGTAATACATTTTTCCCCGATAAATAATGAAAATTGCTATGATTAAAAATATCAATTATTCACCCTATTAAGCAAATAATAATTCCTTCCCAATTCGGGCTGAGTAGACTTTTATTCCCTTTTTCATTTTAATAATTGATGACCCCATCCAGTCAATTGCCTCCGCATCACCGTGAACAAGAACCACATTATCCGGTTTTAGTTTTTTTACAATTTTGAGGAGTTCATCACGTCTAGAATGTGCTGAAAAATTAAAGTTTTTCACCTCGCATTTAACGTCAATATCTTTTTCAGATTCTTTTAGTTTGATTTTGTCACCTTTTCGTGCATTTGCAACTAAATAACCTGGCGATTCATCATCCATATAGCCAACGGTAAAGATTGCTGATTTTTTTTGACTCAACCATCTTTTTGCAAGTATAAACGATAATGTAGATTCAACCATCATCCCGCTTGAAGCTAATACTATTGATGGATATTTGAACAATTCTTCCGTGCTTTTTATTTCATAAAGATCTTTTTGGTTAACATCGTGCAGAATAAGCTCTTTTTCATTCCGGTTTACAGCATACCTGTTGTAATCGTAAACTCTGTTAATCTTTTTTCCAATACCTGCTGTATAAATATCCACATTGGTTAGTTTACCCATCTGCATTTGCAAATGGACAGTTGCCAACATCTCCTGAAGCTTTCCAAGTGAAAACACAGGTAGCAATACTGAGCCGTCATTATTAATCACCTTATTCATTGATAAAACAAGTAGTTCAAGTTCTTTTTCCCAGGGATTAAGTGATGATGAATCTGTAGCACCATAAGTACATTCCAGAATTAGTGTGTTTACATTTGAAGATGGCAGCGTTGCGCCTTTAAGTATGGTCTGTGATGATAAATTTATATCTCCTGTGTAAAATGTTTTTGTATTATCTGCTGTAATCATTATTCCAGCCGAACCAAGAATGTGTCCTGCATCAAAAAACTCTGTTGTTATATTGGAACTACTAACCGAATTAAGTCCCGTAACATCAAATTCCTCGTGGTATGATTTATATGCGATCGATTTTATTAAAAGATCAACTTCTTCGTGTGAATAAATAGTAAATGATTCATCTTTTATCTGGTCCTTTAATATGTTTATTGCATTACGCAAAGTTAGTTCTGCTATGGCGCGGGTTTGCGGAGTGGTTAAAATTTTAAGATGGGGGAATTTTTTTATTAAAAATGGAAGAGCGTTAAGATGATCCTGATGGGCGTGAGAAATTAAAACATAATCTGTGGGTTTGTCATCAAGTAATTCGAACTTTGGAAGTGCTTCCAAACCAACTCTCTTAGGGTGCATGCCGCAATCGAGAATAATACCGGTACCGTTTACATTAAGATAATGGCAGTTAGCACCAATTTCATTTGCACCGCCCAAAGAAAGATATTTTATCATTACATCAGAACTGGTTTTCTTCGTGCTGATTCCTCAAACTTTCGAGATCAACTTCGGTTACAAGAACATCTAATGGTGGTTTAAATATGCTATCAGCTATTGCCACATTTTCCTGAATGCTTGTTGCCTGAACATTTACTTTAACTTTGCCCGAAAGTGTTTCCGATTTTAGAATCAGCCAGTTCCATAACCAGAGTTTACTGTTTTTACTTTTTAATTCGAACACCCTGCACTTTTTACCTATCACAGGC
The DNA here is from genome assembly GCA_020354005.1 of Ignavibacterium sp. GTDB lineage: Bacteria > Bacteroidota > Ignavibacteria > Ignavibacteriales > Ignavibacteriaceae > BMS3ABIN03. The sequence continues at coordinate 2,469,718 of CP070637.1, read as the reverse complement.
TCGCTGCCGGTTTCTAATCCACCATCTATTAATGCAAGCTGCTCGCCAAACTCGCCGTAGCTAATCTGATCATTAAAATCTCTTAATTTTTCCAATACCGGACGTTCTCTTTTTGTCCCGGTTTTAGATTCAAGATTAATAATATACTGCCAGTTTCCATCTGAAAGTTTCAGCAAGTTTGCATCTTTGGAGTACCTTCCAACCTTAATTGTTGAAGTAGAAAACTCGGCTTGCTTTCTTCCCCAGTCTTTAAAGTATAAAGTTTTATTTCCCCTTTGAGAGCCAGTCATTTTATATTCTACAATTCCTGATTCAATACCAAAAAACTTTTGGTCTTTTATTGTTATTTTTTCTTCAATTGGCTGTTGTGGTGGAAGTTGATCAGCTTGTTCTTTTTCTTTTGAACAAGCGGGGCTGAGAATTATTGAGAGAATAGCAAATGAGAAAAGAAAAAATCTTTTTTGTTGGGATGACAACATTACATTTATAAAATCATTGAAAGAAATCCTCTATAAAAATAAACCAAATTATAATTAATAAAAAAATCCCCTTCCTTAGGGAGGAGATAAAGGGGTGGGCTTTTTATTTCAACAAAGTCATCTTAATTACTTTTGTAAACTCATTTGAAGTTAAACGTGCAAAGTATAGCCCGGCTGGATTATTATTGGCGTTAAAATCAACTCTGTATACTCCAGCAGGCTGTTGTTCACTAACAAGAGTTGATACTTCATTACCAAGTATATCGTAGACTTTTAGCTCAACAAATGATTCTTTGGGTAAGCTGTACTCAATTAAAGTAGATAGATTAAATGGATTAGGATAGTTCTGCTTTAAAGAATAACTAACAGTATTTCCCACAATACGGTCCACATCAGTTGCAGCACCAAATTCTAAGTCATCAACAAGTGCAATTCCACCTAAGTTATCATTGTCATTTACATCAATTCTCATTATTATTGCGCCCCAATCAGGCGTACCTGATTGGTTATAATTAATAGGCAGAGAAAATTGTGTCCAATCAACAGCGATTGTTTCTATAGACAAAACATCATTGGAAATTTGTGTTCCCTGTATGCCACCTATAAACATCTGAATTTATATTTTAAAAGCGTCACCAGAAGCGTTACCTGATTGTGGCGCAAATTTAAAATAGCCGTTTAAAGCTTCGTAGCGTTGAGAAACAGGAAATCCCAATCCATCTGTACCGGAAAGAATATTAGGTGGAAAAGGAAAACCAATAACATCTACAACCTCAAGCTTGGCACTAAAGCCGCCACTGTGAGCATCAGAGCTAGGAGTAACCGCCGGTTGCTGACCCATTTGATTATTGGGTAACCAACCATCTGGGGTATTACTGGTCCAATTCTCAAATCCAGGATTGGGAATTGGATTTTGTGCATTCAGAAGAAACGAAAAAATGAATGTAATTAATAATGTTAAGTATAATTTCTGTATGCTCTTTATCATTTAGACCTCCTTGTTGTTGATGTTATACCACTTACATACAAGTTTCCATCGGGACCAAATGCCACTTCCTGGGTGGCGCTTAATCCACCGCTTCCAGGTGGTACAAAATCATCTTTATATTCTCCGGTTGTGCCATCGAAGACTTTAACAGAGTTGGTATTTCTACTGCTTACGTAAATATCCTGATTTATCTGACTTAACATTTGGGGTGATACTAACAGAGTGTATAAAATAATCGAACATTTAATAAATGGATTCATTATTATTCCTAATTATGATAGTGTTGGAATGTTATGTTATAATAATAATAGATACTGTTCTAGGCATTTAAATAGTCCAACCAAAAATATTGATGAAATACAAGATTAACGACTATTCATCAACTAATTCTTTCGCAACTGACTTGATGTTCTTCTATTCAGATCACATTAACGGTGAATTACACTCACGAGTTTATAGCCCATATAACGTCTGCAAGTGTGTGCTTTTTTTTCGAGTGGAAATTTTAAAAGGTAGTTCGGATTAAATCCTTCCATATACTTTTCTATTCTTTCCCTTAGCCAGGAAACCTCTGCTTTGAGTTTCCAGTGTTCACCACCTGAAGAATAAAGTACAATAAATAACCTGTTCCTTAAATGTTTTCTTTGTTGCTGAGATTGATTTTTGTATAACCAATTTATCAGCTCATCTGTTTTTTTAACAGCTTCTTTTATTGGATGTGGAAAATTTTTTGGAAATACCGATGTCTTATGGTCGAACGTTACCCCATCAATCGTAAAATCAACCAGCCGGTCCTTTTCATCGAGTGCGGGTTTTACATTTGGCAGTGAACAAAATATTTTTTCAACTGCATTAGCAGACCAAAAGTTATACCACCTGTTAAGTGCATAGTTGGAAATTTTTTTATGCTCTTTATCTTTTTTGAAGTTGTGATTGATTTCTCTTATTACCTCATCGAAATCGGAAATTTTATAAACAAAATTGGTAAGCTTGTCAAAATAATCGTTTTGTTTTCTTCCCCATTTGTATGGATATGTTAGGCGCTTTTTAAGATTTGTTTCTATTTTTATTAAATCCTGTTTCATAAAATGTCATCAATTGGTTGAAGCTGATTACATGTTGAGAACCTTATTATATTAGTTAAATTCTCATCGCAATTTATTGCGATGATTAAGCTTCTCCAAAAGATATTGTAACGGTTTCAACCGTTTATCTCATACTTTTCGATAAACATTTTGTATTCCCCAGCAAAGCTCTTCGTTCTGTGATGTTCTTCTTGATTCCTTATGTAAGCAGTTACATTTTTTAATTGAGAAGCCGAAACAGAAAAAGCTCCATAACCTCTTCCCCAGGAAAATTTTGTAGTTATCAATCTGTTTTTATTTACGTAATGAGAAGAAGACCCTTTTAGTAGTTTAATGCAATCTTCAACCGAAAGATTTGTTGAAAAGTCTATTAATGCGTGAACGTGATCAGCATTTACATAATTTATCTTCATATAAATATTTTTTTCTTTGCTGTATTTATAAAGAAAATCAGAGATTTCTATCCTGGCTTCCTTTGACAAGGTCTTTTGCTTATCTAAAGTTTCCCAAATAAAATGTATCCAGATTTTATTATAAGAATGCGTTGACATTAAACCACCTTAAAGATTATTTGAATTGAAAATAAAAGAAATGATTTAAACTGTTGAAACGGTTATAAATTTTATTCTAATTTCTATCTGCAGAATAAATTCTGCAGAGAATAAAATGCTAATCTATTTTTCTAAAAATCAATTGCTCCTTTTCACCAACAATTGATTCAAGTGCCCAGATGTCGTGCAGCCGGCAAATATTCTTATTCCTGATGTCATTTGTTGAGCAACCTATAGCTGAAACTATTAATACAATAAGTGTTGAATAGAACTTCATATTATCTTGCTCTCATTTTTGAAATAAGAAAATGTATTCATGCTTAAATATGTAAAATCCACCTGCCAGTGCCCTGTAACGCCATAACTCTTTTTGATTCATCTTTCCCCTCGTTGCATCAAAATTCTTAACTATTGTTGATTTTAATTTGTAACCTCTCTTTATCATCTCTTGCATAACAAAAAAACCAAGCGGTATCCATTCCCCTGATGAATATTTATCACCGATGACAACTGCACAATATCTTCCTTTATCTAAAAGCGGATAAGTTTCTTTAGCAACGCTGCCAAACATCTCTAAAAAATCTCCCACAGATTTTGCATTTGAGAGATCATTTTTCCTTTTACTAAAAGTAATTATATCCCAATAAGGAGGATGCAGTAAGAGGAATTGAACTGAATTAATTTTTCCTTTCTCTAGTTCAGAGTAGTAATCGATTGATGTGCTATCCCCTGTTAAAACTTTTGTCCTAATTTTATATGGATTCTGTTCTCTTTTTAGATTTTCCCTTGCAAGCTTTGCAACAGCAGGATTCAATTCAATCCCAATTCCGTTTCTCCCAAGCCGTCTGCACTCAATTAAAGTTGTTCCACTCCCCACAAACGGATCTAATATCCAATCACCTTTCTTTGTATATCTTCGTAAAAACTGGTTTGGTATCTGCGGTATGAAGTTCCCCCAGTAAACAGCTTTATGTGCACCTGACTGATCGCGTTTATCTATTATCCATAAACTATCCGTAATAATATCATCGTATTCTTTCCATCTATTAAGATTGATATCATTAGTTTTTCGGGTTTTTACTTCAGATAAACTTTTTATAAAACGCTTTAGATAATACCTGGTTCTTTCAATCGTTCTGGTTTTTATTATCTGATCCAGTTCATCTAAAATAAAATCTTTGCTTACAATGGAACTTGCTCCATTTTCACTGAAACGAAACTCTGTTTTTTTCGACTGTTCGAAATCATTTATAATGTATTTCAGTTCTTCTTTTATCTTCTCTAAATCTTTCTCTTCAACTAGTCTATTAAAATCTTGTAATGTAGGCTGCTTCATAATTGTTTATTATATTCCTATTACTTTGCTAATCCGATAACACCACAAGCTAAACGTACACCAGCATTTCCGGTTGGCTGTGATGTTAAATCATCTTCATCTGCGTGAACAATAATTGCTCGCCCGATAATAGAGTTCGTACCTGAAAAGGAGATCAGTTTATCGGTCCACTCATAGTGTGCTGTTCCATCATCGCCAGCGAAGAGATTTCCCAAATCACCTACATGCCTTTCTTCCGATTCCGGCCCACTATGATTTTTTGCCGTTGGATTGAAATGGCCGCCAGCAGATTTTCCATCAAGCTTGCTGCAGTCTCCAAACTCGTGTATATGAAAACCATGTTTACCGGGTGATAAACCTTTTACATCGGCTGTTATAAGTATACCATTCTGTTTCTGAGTGAATGTTACAGTACCTGTTGTTTCACTGCCTTTAGTTGGATAGAGCAGACATATGGCTCGATTTACATCAGACGTAACTGTTTTTACTTCTTCTTTTTTCTGGCTGCAATTCAATAAAAATATTGAGATTAGCAGAACAACCGTTACCTGAAAAAAGTTTTTTATAGGCATTATAAACTCCGTTTTTGGTTCTACTTGTATAAATCTAATAATAGAACTTTAATAAGTAAAATATAAATTAATTCTGATCTTCAAACTTTTTCTTCATCAGTCCGGAAATATATCTCCCAATACTGATTGAAGCAGTGGCTGCCGGCGACGGTGCATTTAGAACATGGATCATTCTTTCGGATTCAACTATTCTGAAATCATCAACGAGATTTCCATTTGGATCAACTGCCTGAGCACGGACACCAGCACCAGCTTTTACAATATCCGTGGATTCTATTTCGGTAACAAACATCATTATAGCCTTTACAAATGCACGCCTACTTAATGATCTATAGAACTCTGGAATACCGGTTTTGTAATACTTCGATGCCATCTTCCAAAAGCCCTTATAGCTAATCATTTGTGATACATCCCGTATTGAAAAATCCTTTAATGAATAACCTTCCCTTTTTAATGCAAGCAGAGCATTGGGTCCTAACTCAACACCACCATTAATCATTCTTGTAAAGTGAACACCTAAGAATGGGAATCTGGCATCCGGCACCGGGTAGATTAAGTTTTTTATAAGATGTTCTTTATCAGGTTTTAGTTTATAATATTCACCCCGGAAAGGAATAATTTGCAAACCGGGATTAACACCACAAATCTTTGCAATTCTGTCAGAATAGAGTCCTCCGCAATTAAGCAAGAATTTTGATCTGATATCGCCTTTGGAGGTTTTAATGATTAATTCATTAGATAAATTTGAAAGAGAAAGAAATTTACAATCAGTTTCGATCTCCCCGCCAGATTCATTTACTAGCTTCGCAAAAGTATTTGTGACCTGTATAAAATCAACTATACCCGTTTGAGGAATAAATAGCCCTGCAACTCCTTTAACATGAGGTTCATATTTAACCAGCTCGTCTTTTCTTAATCTTTTTATTTCATGTAATCCATTTGCCATCCCTCGTTCGAATAAGGTATAAAGCATGTCGCGTTCATCTTCATTCTTTGCAACAACAATTTTTCCCGTTCTCTCATAATTTATATTATGCTCTTCACAAAACCGGTATAACATTTCACGTCCTTCGCTGCAATATTTTGCCTTGAGGGAACCAGGTTTGTAATAAAGTCCTGAATGAATTACACCGCTATTCTTTCCTGTTTGATGAGCAGCTAATTTATTTTCAGCCTCAATAATCAGGATGGAACAATCAAAACCTTTTAACAGAGCCATTGCAGATGCAGTGCCGATTATACCGCCACCAATAACTACAAAATCATACTGTTTTGAACTAATCATTTAAAAAAATTGTTTATTATCGTTGTATCAAAAAGTTTATTGAATTCAAATATTATTTGATGTAACATACAAATTGATATTAGTATTGTTGTTATCTAAATAAATGTTTTTAGAAGATATTATTTGAATATCAATAATGAATTGAAATTTAGTCTTTCATCTGACAAATAATTCATAATTAAATATCTAAAATTTGTTGTGAATAAAAAACAAAAAATTGTTTTAATAATTGGTGCGTTTCTCATCATTTCGGCTCTGGTTGTGTGGGTAGCTCAAGGCGGGCATATTTTTACTAAAACTCAGATTCTTATCGAAAGGCAAGATGAACTATTCGGGACAACCTATAAGGAATGGGAGGATAAATTAGTAGTTGGTCTCGATTATGCTGGCGGAATTTCAGCAATCGTCGCATTGCTGACTGGTATTTTAATTTTTACATTCAGAAATAAAAAAAGTAAGGAGTGATATTGAAAAATCTCTTAATAATTTTTATTGTCATCATATTTAGTGCAATTTCAGTTTTTCCACAAGGGTTTAAAGTAAAAGCAAAGGGAGAACAAACCTTCTCATTCAAAGATAAGTATGGGAGAAACCAAGCTTCTTTTTACAGTTCAACACCGGTTGAAGATATAACCGGTCTTACTAACGATGTTTATGGAAATGCTTCTTTTGAAGTTAGTGATATTTCAACCTTAAAAGGTAAGATCTCAATTCCTGTAACATCTTTGAGAACCGGGATTGAATTAAGGGACGAACATCTTCAGGGCCCGGGTTGGCTTAATGCGGAAGAGTATCCGGAAATTACTTTCGTGATCAAGAGCGTTAGTGATGCAAAATCTGTTGCAGATAACAAACTTGAAGCAAAAGTAAAAGGTGATTTCAGCGTTCACGGTATAACAAAAGAGGTCGTTGCTGATGTAAATTTGACTTATCTTGATGAGGGTGAACAAACAAAAAAAAGAGCTCCCGGTGATCTTTTAGGAGTTGAAGCGAAATTTAATATTTCTCTATCCGATTATGATGTTGACAACATGGTGCTTGGTCAAAAAGTTTCAGATGATATTGCAGTAACAGCAACATTAGTTGGGTCAAACTCAAAGTAATATTTCCTAGCAATTTAATAAGCAGGCGATTTAATTACACATAGTCGTCTGCTTTTTATATTTTAAATAAACTTTATTAAACAAAACATTACGATGAAAAAATTAAAAATTATTATTACACTTATAATTGTTAATATTTTAACCAACGCAGAAACCAGTGCTCAGGATTCCCATTACTGGACAAACCAGTACGGTACTGAAGCCAGTTTATTGGGTGGATTGGTTGTAGGCAGTATGCACGATTTGAGCTCCACTTTTTATAATCCGGGTACATTAGCATTAACAACGGATCAAATTCTTACTATTTCAACCGATGCTTTTCAAATAACCCGTATAAATATTGACGCTATATCAACTGACCTGCCCAATTTAGAATCCAGTACTAGCGGATCATTACCTGGCATTATTGCTTTTAGATTACCTATTGAAGAACTAGGAAGGCACCAATTAGCATTTTCAGTTTTAACACGCGATAAAGTTGAAACAGATTTTTATGGAAGAGATATTAATCCATTGGGAGCTAACGGCGTAACCGCCAATGATGGATTTTCATTTCAGAATTTTTCCGAAAGATGGTTTGGCATTTCTTGGGGTTATATGATCGCTGAGAAAGTTGGAATAGGAATATCACAATATGTTGCTGTTAGATCACAGAGGCAAAGAATACAGGTTATCAATCAATTTTTGGAAGATCCTTTAACTGCAGGAGCAAGAATTTTATTCAGTGATGTTTACTTTAACAATTTTAAAATCCTTTGGAAGGCAGGGATTATCTTTGATAATAAGCCACTTTCGTTCGGCTTAACCATAACAACACCAAGCCTGAATCTATTTAACACTTCAGCTGATGCAAGCTTAAATATTTCTCAAATCAGCTCGAGAGGTGAAGAACAATTTATTGCTGCCAATGATGAAAAGGAGCTTAATTCCTTTTATAAATCTCCTTTATCAATAGGAGCAGGTGCAGCTTATTTCTTTGGTAATACTTCATTATATATTACAGCTGAATGGTTTGCAAGCATTTCTCAATTTAGCGTGTTAAATACCAGCCCCGTTCCTGTAATTCCAAATGGTGCTGTAATTCCAAATCAAAATTTGTTGTCCCGTAGTTCTGTTTTTAATTATGGTCTAGGAGTCAAACATATAGTAAGTCAAAATTTTTCCATTTACGGATCTGTATTTAAAAATGATTCCTCACACGATCCGAATTTAACTTCCAAGTACTCGTTATCAACGTATGACATTTTGCATATTTTGGGAGGCACTGCATTTAAGTATAAAATTTTAGATCTGATTCTTGGATTCGGTTACGCATTTGGAAATGCTAAAGTAGATCCTTTGAGTGCTATAGTTGATCCTACCGGTAATTTATATGTTAGTGAAGGAGATCAAAGTGCAGATGTTTCTTATAATAATTATAAAATTGTTTTTGCATTTTCAATAACCATTTGAGAAATTGAAAGTATTAGAAAGGTAGTAATATCAAACAGCTTATAAGGCAACTTATTGACT
>CP070637.1:2445946-2460707 GCA_020354005.1 Ignavibacterium sp. | reverse complement strand
TTCTGACAGGCCACCAACATCCGTTGCGATTACAGGTTTCTTAAAACTATAGGTTACGTTAAGAATAGCACTTTGTGTTGCGCTTAAGTAGGGGAGTACAACTATATCGGATATCTGATAGTATTTTGAGATCTCTTCATTCGGGATGAATTTATTTATTACCTTAACTTTCTGCCCAATATTCAGTTCATCAATTAATTTCAAGTACGTTGTGGGATTATCATAAAACTCACCAGCACTTAACAGGAAGGATTTGGGATGCTTTTCTAAGATTTTCGGAAAGGCGTTTAACAAGATATCTAATCCCTTGTACTTTCTGATATATCCAAAGAAAAGTAAAACCTGATCGTTTTCTCCAATCCCAAGCTCACTTTTAAACGCAGGTATGTTTACATCATTGCTGGATTGATAATAATCATATCTTGGCAATTCTGATCTGTATATTTTTTTATTTTGTGCAAACCGTTTAAGTTCTTCCCCAACACTTTTTGACAGTGCCAAAAACATCGATGCATTTTTTAATCCAAATTTTGTAAGAATACTATCAAGCTTGTTTGCTTCGTGCGAGATTACATTTTCTGTTATGAATAAAATTTTATTTTTGTATGCTTTTTTGATATAGTTTGATATCATACCGTGACAAACCCCAAAGAATGGATGCCACCAATCGAACACAACAAGATCCGCATTTTCATTTTTTAACTTTTTTGCAATATTCCACCAGTTAAAAGGCGATATTGAATTTACTACTCTTTCGCTGGGAACTTTAAAAACCTGCTTCTCACTTGTATCGAATTGAGTTGTTCCGGGGAAGAGCAGGGAGGGATAAAGTAATTTGTAATTATAAATTTTTACTTCAAAATTATTTTTAAGCACGTGATAGGTCTGCGTAATAAACAAGGAATTACCTCCCCTGTATGGGTATGATGGACCAATAAGTATAATTTTTTTCTGGTTTGACAATATTATTTTCTATTACTGATATTATCTATGAATTTTTATTAAATCTATATTTAATATAGCAATTAGCAAAAGAGCTTAAAAGAGGCAAGATTTATCTGTTAGTAGTTATTCACGGAAAAATGATGAATCATCTTCATCCGGATAATCTTCAGGTGGCATGGTAAACATTGTGCTTAGCATATCTTTAAACTGAATACCGTTCTCCAATTTAAACCTGCTAAGTAATGAATGCTCGGAAAGACCAAATAAAACAAATTCCATTAATAAATATTTTGTATTCTTATTCTCTTTAGAAAAGTACTTATTAACAACTTCATCCAGGCACGGAACTTCCTTTAACTTCTTTTTGTATTCTTCATTAGAAAGTTCACTAAGTAAATCTAATTTATTACCGTTTTGGAACCATTTGATAATTGGCAGGTACGGACTTTCACCTTCAGTTTTTTTAAGACTATCTGGTGTTGGAAAAAGTTTCCCAAAGTAATTCTTTATTGCTTTTCCAATTAATATTTGTGCTACTTTATAAGGTCCTTCCTGTTCGCCTTCGTAAACCAATTCTATTTTACCGGTGATACTTGGAATTACACCAAACAGATCGCTTATTCTTAACTGAGTTTTCTTTTCGTTGTTAATGATGTTTCTTCTTTCCGCTGTACTGATAAGATTTTCAAATGCTGAAATAGTCAGCCTCGCAGATACACCACTTTTCGGATCTATATAATCACTTTCACGTGCTTCAAAAGCAATTAGCTCAATCAGCTCTTTAAGAAGATCACCAGAATTAACAAATGTTTTCTGCTCTGCTGCAAGGTTGGCTTCTTGTTCTGTGATTAGTTTTGAATGATCAGTACTCTTTGGGTAATGGGTTAAAATCTGACTATCGATTCTGTCTTTTAATGGTGTAACTATCGAACCTCTGTTGGTATAATCTTCCGGGTTAGCTGTAAAAACAAATTGAATATCCAACGGCAGTTGAATCTTAAAACCACGAATTTGAACATCACGCTCTTCCAGAATATTAAACAGTGCTACCTGTATCCTTGCCTGTAAATCAGGCAATTCATTTATAACAAAAATAGAGCGGTGCGATCTCGGGATTAATCCAAAGTGAATTATACGCTCATCTGAATATGGTAATTTAAGTGCAGCAGCTTTTATCGGATCAACATCACCTATCAGATCAGCTACAGTAACATCAGGTGTGGCCAGTTTCTCAGTATATCTTTCAGTTCTGTGAATCCATTTTATTTTTGTATTATCGCCTTCTTCTTCAATCTTATGTTTAGCAATAACTGATAAAGGTTCGAAAGGATCATCATTTAATTCTGATCCATCTATTATCGGCAGATAATCATCCAATAAATTTATCATAAGTCGTGCTATTTTTGTTTTCGCCTGCCCACGCAAACCGAGTAATATAATATTGTGCCGTGAAAGTATAGCAGTTTGGAGTTCCGGTATTACAGTTTCATCGTAGCCAATTATCCCATCGAATGGATTATGTCCATTTTTTAGTGCCAGGATAAGATTATCTATCATCTCATCATTAATCGCACGTGATTTATATCCGATTGTTTTCAGCTCACCCAGAGTTTTTATTAAATCAGTTTTCATATGATGATAAAATTTTTATTAACGTAAATGTTTTCGTCTGTTTCTTATATAATCTTCAAAGATAAAATCACCTAAACCATCCAGGCTGCTGTAATAAGCACGACCTTGATTCGTTTTTGTAAATTCACGTACAAAGTCCTGAAGATACGGATCACGTGCAATCATAAATGTTGTAATGGTTACACCAAGTTTTCTACAGCGTGCTGCATAGTCTAGCGTTTTGTTGATGATTTTTCTATCCAGTCCAAAACTATTTTTGTAGTACTTCACACCAATTTTCAAGCAGGTAGGTTTACCGTCTGTTATCATGAAGATCTGTTTGTTATTAGTTTTTCTCTTACGTAAAATATCAACTGCCAAATCTAATCCGGAAACAGTATTTGTATGAAATGGACCAACCTGTAAATAGGGGAGATCCTTAACCTCAATCTGCCACGCATCATTACCAAATACTATGACATCAAGTTTATCTTTGGGATACTTTGTAGATATTAGTTCTGAAAGTGCCATTGCTACTTTTTTAGCTGGGGTAATTCTGTCTTCACCATAAAGAATCATTGAATGCGAAATATCAATCATCATCACAGTCGAATTGATTGATTTGTAATCGTGCTCTTCAATTTCAAGATCACGCTCAGTTAGCTTAAATTCATCAAGTCCGTGATTTATCTGTGCATTCCTTATTGAATTAGTTATGTCAATTTGATCTAGTGTATCACCAAAATTAAATTCGCGTCTTTCTGATGTCAGTTCATCACCAGCACCGGAGAATGGTGTACTGTGATTGCCACGGGCTGATTTTCGTAACTTGGAAAAGATCTCTTCCAGTGATCTTCGCCTTATAGTACGTTCACTCTTTACAGTTAAATTAAGTACTTTATCATTTTCATCTTCACTGATATAATTATTTTTCTTCAGATCTTCTATAAAATCGCCCATACCATATTCATCATCAGTTAAGTTATATTCTTTATCCAGTTCATTCATCCAGTTTAATGTTTCAGCAACATCACCTGAGGTAACAACAATAAGCTGAAGGAATAGTTTGAGTAAGTTCTCAAATCCGTCGCCGATTGTATCATTTGGAATATATTTTGTGAATCGATGCCCGATCATATTGAATAAAATAAATTTTTTTTAAAAAAGATTTTTGCCCGCTGTAGAATTCTAGTTCTGAAGATAAATCTTATTTGTTCATTACACAAGCGATTATTTAGCGAACAACAGTAAGTGGGGTTTAAGCTATAAAGAAAGCTTGGTGAACGTATATTTTTAGTTGGGAAATATTTATGGGGACGAGTATCATCCCCATAGGCTATTATTTCTTTCCAGGCATAGCACGCGTTTCTAAAATGTTATCTATCAGATGATATTCTTTTGCTTCTTCTGAAGTTAAGAAGTAGTCTCTGTCACAGTCTTTTGTAATCTCTTCCAATGATTTACCGGTATGCTTTGCAAGAATATTATAAAGAGCATCTCTTGTTTTAAGCATTTCCCTTGCATGAATTTCGATATCGGTTGTTTGTCCCTGTAAGCCGCCAATCCATGGCTGGTGGATCATTATTTTTGCGTTAGGTAAAGAAGAACGCTTGCCATCAGCACCACCGGTTAGTAGTATAGCTCCCATACTGGCAGCCATACCAACGCATATTGTAGATATATCCGGTTTTATGTATCGCATCGTATCATAAATTGCAAGGCCTGCCGTTACACTTCCACCGGGTGAATTTATGTAGAGATTAATATCTTTTTCCGAATCTTCAGCTTCAAGAAAAATTAGCTGTGCAATTGTTAAGCTGGCAATGTGGTCGTCAATTGGCATCCCGATAAAAATTATTCTCTCGCGTAGTAGCCTCGAATAGATATCCATTCCACGTTCACCCCTGCCGGTTTGCTCAATAACATATGGAACTAACTGGTTAAAAATTTCAGGTTGTTTTTTCATATTTATTCCTTTGAATCACCTTTCTGTAATGTTTCCGGATCTACTTTTTTAATGTTGTTTTTTTCCTTTAGAAAATCAAAAAGTTTTTTATCTAACAATTTATCATTCTGATCCGAACTTTTATAAAAACCGAGTAATTTATCTTTTGATATTCCTGTTTTCTCTGCTTCTTCTTCTGCCATTTTGTTTAATTCATCATCGGTTACTGAAATGTTTTCCTTCTTCTGGATTTCAGCTTTAAGCAAAAACCATTTTACATCGTTCTCTGCAGTTTTTTTATACCTTTCTTTCAGTTCTTCAACGTTAACATTTGGTACACGCTGCTTCTGCAAATATTCCTCTTCGCTTTTTACAAGCTGCTCAAGAATATTTGTCACCAAAGTAGATGGTGGTGTGAACTCATTATTCTCTATGATTGTTTTTATAATTTTGCCACGCAGCAGTTCTTCAGTTTTCTGATTATAATAATTCTGAATATCGTTCTTAATCTGCTTTCTTAACTCTTCTTCCGTTGAAACTTTCTCCTTCGTCACCTTTTTAATTAATTCGGAATCCAATTCCGGCAAAATGATTTTCTTAATACCATTTATCTCAACTCTGTAATCAAAATGTTCTTTAACTTTTTCATCTTCACCCTCATCATTTTTAATTGTTCTTTCATCATCAAAGCCGAATGTAAAATTGTCACCAGCTTTTTTACCTCGGGAATTCTCAATTATTTCCTTATTAACACCTTCGTTTGTTAGATCAATTTCTATCTTCTCACCTTTTTCATTTTCCGGTTCACCATCTTTATTTAATCGGAAAAGCTGAACATCCAAAAGAAAATTATTATCATCACCAACAACTTCTGTTTCTTCAAATGTTCTATTGGAGCGGATTATATTCTTAATCTCCATTTCAACTTCAGCATCTTTAACAATAAAATCCGGAATTTCAATCTCCTGATCTGTATAATCAACCGCATCAATCTCCGGTACAAATTCGTACTTTACTTTAAAGTGAAGATCCTCCCCCGGCTGAAATTTTAAATCTGTCATAGTTGGCTGTCCAATAGGCTTAAGCGATTTCTCATCAGCTATTTTCCAGAAATGTGTGTTAGCAACTTTTTCAGAAGCTTCAAATTCAAGTGCATCACCAAATCTTCTTTTCAAAACTGCGGTAGGTACCTTACCCTTACGAAAACCCGGAAGTTGAATACTCTTTGATTGTTTTTTTACTTCTGCTTCGATATCATTTTTTACTTCATCGTAATTAAGAGTAATTTCTAACTCTTTTTCGGATGTAGAAATTTCCTTTACTTGCAATTCCACTTAATTCTCTTCCTAACTTATTATAACAAAAAATGATGAATTGTGTGCGAGAACGGGGACTCGAACCCCGACACCTCTCGGTACTAGATCCTAAATCTAGCGCGTCTACCAAATTCCGCCATTCTCGCGATTTCTATAATTATTTAAAAATCTACTTATTTCTAAATTATCCGTAAATATCGCTTACAAATGTGCCAAATTTCTAAAAATAATTAGCAAATATACTGTCATAAACTTTGTATATCAATCCAACTTGCACGGAATTTGTTAGGATTTTGTCTCCTTTATAGGAAATAACCAGCATAACCATATTTTACTAAATGGAATTAGTAGAAAATTGCTTTATATTTATTCACAGAGTTACTCTTGTTTTATCATTAGTAAACATAATTTATAATACAATTCAATATGAGCTTTAAATACACATCGCTTTCGAAAAAAGGTATTGATAAAGAATATAATGAAGATTTCATCGGCATTAAAAAGTTTGATGATGGAATTCTCTGTGTAGTATGTGATGGAGTGGGAGGTGGATTTGCCGGTGAGCGCGCTTCAGAAGTTTGTGTTGAATCGATTCTTAATTATTTCAGTATTAACAAAGAGAGAAATTATCTAACGAAGATAAGTGAATCTATTAATCTAGCAAACGCAGTACTCTATGAGATTTCAACATCCAGAGAAGAATTACATGGAATGACTACAACTTCAGATGTATTCTATCTAAACAATAATACACTTTACTGGGGACATATTGGTGATTCGAGGATTTACGACTTGATTAACGGTAAGCTGCATCAATTAACAAAGGATCACTCACTTGTTCAGCAAATGGTTGATAGTGGATACCTATCGATGAGAGATGCTTCAAAGAGTCCAAATAAAAATGTTATTTTAAACGCGCTCGGGGAAGATCTTAAAGTTGAATTTGATGTTAGCAAAGTAATTATTCATCATGAAGACAAACATCGTTTTATGATTTGTACCGATGGAGTAAATGCTGTACTTGATAATTCTGAAATAGAAGAAATATTAAATATCGAAGATATAGACGAATGTCTTCGTGTTGTAGAAAAAAAAATTCAGGCTGGGGGTTATCCGGATGACTATTCGGTAATATTAATTGAGGGTGCTAAGTAAAGCTAAGACACTAAGTATTCTGCATAACTACCTTACCTCACCTGCCAATCATTATTCCAACTAAATTGATTTTATTTTTCCATATCCATAATTTGAAGTAACGTATAAAAACTTAAATAATTATATTTCAAATAATAGATTCAATTGGATAAATTTATTATTAATGGGGGTGCTGCTCTAAAAGGGGAAATTGAAGTTAGTGGTGCTAAAAATGCTTCTTTAGCACTGTTACCAGCTACTATCCTTGCTCCGGGTAAATCTACGCTAAGAAACACGCCTGAATTAAACGATGTGTTTACGATGATTAAACTAGTTAATCACATGGGAGCCGAAGTTGATTTTAGTGATCATATTCTTTCAATTGATACAAGCAATATTAAACTTCAAACAGCACCATACGAACACGTAAAGAAGATGCGCGCTTCTGTTTATGTACTTGGACCATTGTTAAGCAGATATGGAAGTGCTAAAGTTTCATTGCCAGGCGGATGTGCATGGGGACCAAGACCAATAAACCTTCATCTTGAAGGACTAAAAAAGATGGGAGCTGATATTGACCTTGTTGATGGTTATATAGTTGCAAAAGCTAAAAGACTTAATGGTGTGAACATTTATTTTGATATTCCTTCTGTTGGAGCTACTGGTAATATTTTGATGGCTTCTGTATTGGCAAAAGGTACAACGGTAATAAGTAATGCGGCGATAGAACCTGAGATAACAAATCTTGGAGAATTTTTAATAAAAATGGGTGCAAAGATTGATGGTTCGGGAACGAATACTTTAACCATTGAAGGAGTAGATGAACTTCATCCCGCTGAAGTAGACACAATTCCTGATAGAATTGAAGCTGGTACTTTGCTGATTGCAACAGCAATTACCAGTGGTAAAGTGAAGCTTACAAATATTGATAAAAGTTTATTGCAAACAGTTTTACTAAAATTGGAATCTGCCGGATGTGATATAAAAATTAATAGCAATGGATTGGGACTGGATGCAGCAAACTTAGAAATCAATCCAACAAATATTTCCACCGCAGTGTTTCCCGGATTCCCAACCGATATGCAGGCACAGTGGACCGTCTTTATGAGTTTAGCAAATGGTACATCTTCTGTTCGCGATACAATATATTTCGATAGATTCAAACACGTTCCGGAACTTGTGAGATTAGGTGCGGACATTACTGTTAATGAAAATATTGCTATAATAAAAGGTGTGAAGAACCTAAATGGTGCTAAAGTTATGTCAACTGATTTGAGGGCAAGTGCATCGCTGGTATTAGGTGGAATTGCAGCAAAAGGTAATACTGAGGTTTTAAGAGTTTATCATTTAGACAGGGGATACCAGAGAATTGATGAAAAACTAAAACATCTTGGTGCAGATATTAAAAGAGTAGCAGGGGATGAATTTTAATTTATGGAACTATGACAAAAATTCTTCAATGGAGAAATTATCTTTTATTCTATCTAGCAGCTATTTCGATAATTAATCTATTCCTTTTAAGGCTTCCTCTTGCCAATGTGTTTGGATATGAATTTTCTGTTGTTAATTCATTACTCCTTGTTCTTTTTTCCGGAATATATTCAGTCTATTTTCTAAAATCATTCACACCTAAAGAGAGCATAGATGTTAGTAAGGAGTTGTTCTGTTCATTATCCTTTTTTCTACTGTTACCATTTTGTATATCAATTATTAATTCAATAATTCATGGATTTTGTTCCTTTTGGGATGGATTATTATTCTACATCGTTATCACATTACCTTCAATATTAATTGGAGCTGCTCTTGGTGCTGGATCAGTTTTTCTGATGAATAGATTCCACGTGGTTTTGGTTCTAATCTTATATATTGGAATACTTTTTATAATTGCATTCGAAATATATTTTAACCCGCAAGTATATGTATATAATCCAATACTAGGCTTTTTCCCCGGTACTATTTACGATGAGGGAATTGAATTTACTGCCAAGCTGATTCTTTACCGCATATGTAATACTATCTTTTTTGGATTCGTCTTTTTTGTATCAGTTAGACAATTATATAACAAGAAAAGAAAATCCGCTCTACTAATTGTTTTTATTTCACTTTTGACTGCAGGAGTATTCTATTTCCTTTCTCCATTTCTTGGTTACTCCACAACAGCAGGAAGTTTAACTAAAGCTTTGGGTAAAACGATTAAGACTAAGAATTTTATAATACATTACGATAAGCGATTAGATAATAACAAGATGAAAATGCTCGCACTGAATCATGAATATTATTACTATGTTCTAAAGGAGTTTTTCGAAACAGAAACAGATGATAAGATTGTTTCTTACATATTCTATGATAATGATCAAAAGAAAGAATTATTCGGTTCCAAATATGCAGATGTAGCCAAACCCTGGCTAAACCAAATTTACATTGCTTATGATAATTGGGAGCACACGTTAAAGCACGAACTGGCTCATTGCTTTAGCGCAACATTTGGAGCAGGAATTTTCAAACTTGCCTCCGGGTGGAATCCATTACTTATTGAAGGAATTGCCGAGGCTGCAGATGGAAATTATAATGATAATGATATTCATCATATGGCAGCATTAGCTTATAATTCAGATTATAAAGTAGATTTACAGTATTTATTGACAAAGACAGGTTTTTTTACTAGCCCCTCAAGTATTTCATACATTTATGCTGGTTCATTTGTGAAATATTTAGTAGAAAATTATGGAATAAAAGTATTTAAAGATTTTTATCTAAATGGTTATTATAAAATAAGTTATGAAATTGAGTTAAACAATACATTGGAATCATACTATTCCTTTCTAACAGATTTTGATGACTCAAAAACCTTAGATATGGCTCACTATTATTTTGGAAGAAAGTCGCTTCTGCAGAAAACGTGTCCTAGAGCAATATCATCATATTTGTCAGCAGGGTGGGAGCAGCTGAGAAGTTCCGATATACTTGGAGCACGAGGGACATTTGAAACGGTTGTAAATTTAGCTGATAATTATTCAGCTTTGGTTGGACTTGCTCGTTCTTACGAAAAACAGGACAGTCTAATGAGAGCAATAACTTTATTGAGGGATGACATAAATAAATTTGAAGGTACGTCGTACTTTTATAATCTAGAACTGATATTGGCAGATCTTTATTTAAAAAGAGAAGATCTTCAAAAAGCTGATTCTCTATACACAAGATTAATTGAACAATTTCCTAACAGAAAATTGTATTTTCTGGCAAAGATTAGGAGAGAACTGTTGAAAGATGAAAAAATGTTAACTAATTATTTGAATGGTAGCAACTACGATAAGTACTCTATATTGTTAATATTAAATGAAAAGAATTATAATTATTATTCATTTCCAACACTTATAAGACTATCGAATACTGTTGAAGAGGCTTATAATTTATTCTTAGATAGATTAGATAAAGATATAATTGTAGAAGATTTTGCAAGCAGCTACGCAAGTTTTATTCTATCTAAATATATGCTGATTAATTATGACTTTACTAATGCAAGAAAAATGTCCGGATTATCGTTGAGGTACAATTCCGATGATAATTTTAATACTATTAAAAAACAGCATTTTCAAAAAGTAGAGTGGTTCTACCAAAACGCAGATCGACTGCTAAGAACATTTGAACAAAGCAAAAACCACTAAAGGGAAAAAAATTGATACTAAATACATAAAACTAATGGCATTTAATAATTCTCAAATGTTTATTGTGTTGTTTTTAATTCGGAGTAATAATCCTAAACAAAACTGAATCATTGGATGATAGATTACAAGAATTATTTATAGTTCATCTATGAATCTAACTCAAGAGTTAAATAGATATGAGTTTCTCGAAACAGCTTCAAAGATAGCTGATGAGCTAAATCTTCAAGTTTATATTGTTGGGGGTTTTATTCGTGATATTATTCTAAAGCGTGATAGAGTTGATATTGATTTTATGGTTCTTGGAGACTCAAACCTTTATGCAAAACAGCTTGCTGATAAGCTTGGTGTGAATAGAGTCGATTTCTTCAAAACTTTTGGGACTGCACATTTTAATTTTAGGGACCTTGATTTTGAATTTGTAACTGCAAGGAAGGAATCATATAAGAGAGACAGCAGAAAACCACGAATTGTTAAGGGAAGTTTTAAAGATGATATACGTCGAAGAGATTTTACGATTAATACCTTAGCGGTTTCAATTAATCAACAGAACTTTGGAGAGTTAGTAGATGAATTTAACGGGTATGAGGATATTCACAACAAAATTATACGAACACCGATTGATCCTTTGAAAACCTTTGATGATGATCCACTTCGCATTCTTCGTGCATACCGTTTTGCCTCACAATTGAATTTTATTACCGATGAAGCAATAAATAAAGCTTCCTATAAGCTGAGAAACAGGCTGAAAATAGTATCACAGGAAAGAATCACTGACGAATTATTTAGAATTCTGCTCTCACCTAAACCATCAATTGGCTTAAAGCTATTATTTGAAAACGGTGTAATGGATGTTATCTTTCCTGAAATTTCCAACCTCGCTGGAGTGGAGCAAAGAGATGATTTTCATCACAAGGAAGTTTTTCTTCATACCTGTCAGGTTGTAGACAATATATCTAAAAGTACGCATGATGTTTGGCTTAGGTTTGCAGCTTTAGTTCATGATATTGCTAAACCACAAACAAAAAAATTTGTTAAGGGTATCGGATGGACGTTTCATGGACACGAAGAACTTGGTGCAAGAATGATGAAATCAATTTTTAAAAGAATGAAGCTTCCTTTTAACAAACTAGGTTATGTTGAAAAACTGGTACGATTGCATTTAAGACCAATTGCACTAGCAAAAGAAGAAGTTACGGATTCGGCAGTGAGACGCTTAATAGTTTCTGCAGATTATGATCTTGAAGATTTAATTACTTTGTGTCGTGCAGATATCACAAGTAAAAATCCAAGTAAAGTGAATAAGTATTTACAGAACTACGATAATGTAATGAAAAAAGTCGTTGATGTGAGAACCCGGGATAAGCTCCGGGCTTTTCAATCACCTGTAAGAGGTGAAACTATTATGCAGGTTTGTAATATTAAGCCATCAAAAAAAGTAGGTGAAATTAAAAGGGCAATTGAAGATGCGATATTAGATGGTAAGATTGGTAATAACTATGAAGAAGCGTATGATTATCTTATAAAGATTAAAGATAAATACTTAAAAGAAGAAGTTTAACAGCAAGACTTACTTCTCAGCTAAAATCTTACCGATACTCCCATCAGATAAGTTTTATCAGAGATAAATGCTTTCTCATTTCGCACACCCAGAATTAGATTTACAGGAATCTGGTCCTGTACTTTTTTTACCTCGTGTTCAAGATCATTAAATCCAGATGCGAGATTAACACCACTCAATTTTTGCATGGCAGAAGAAGTATCAGACTCTTCTTCTTCATCTTTTTTATTTACTTTGTTAATTATGACATATGCAATTATGCCAGCCACAGCCAATCCAGCAACAACATAAAGTGCTGTATTATCAGAACCATCGGATTGGTTTGTGGTTCCGCCTCCGCCCCCTCCAATATCATCATCAATTCTTAGAAAACTCTGAGAGTATCCAGAAGAAGTTAATAGAAAAATTCCTATAAATACTGCAATAATAAAACGAAATTGACTTTTCATAATTTTCATTTTCTTTGAATTTCTAATTATCAAACTCATTCTAATTTAAGTTAATTGATTTTAAGAAATCAAGTTATAATTTGATGCGATTTAACAGTGCCTTAAATACTCGATTTTAAAGAAAACATCGAAGTATTTTTTGCAAATACTTTGCAGATGTTGCCGTTAATGTAATTATCTAACCGTTTATACACTAATCTACGGTATAATTTTATCAATTAATATTTTTGTAATGAAATATAGAGATTATTTACCCGGATATTTGTCAAACAGTAAGGAAGTAACTTTATAGTCTATTAACTTGTCCAATATTCAAATGAAAAGAAAATCAATTTAACCAGGAGAAAATAATGCGAACTTTCCTCTTAAGTATTATTCTAACATTCTTCACCGTAACCATTCAAGCCCAGGAAGATTTAACACTTGATAAAGCAATACAAATTGCTTTGCATAAAAATCCAACTTTACTTAAAAGTATTAATTCGCTTGATGGATTCGAATCCAACGTGCAAGCGGCTACTGGTAATTTTTTACCAACATTAAGTGTTGGGGCAAGATGGGACTGGACCCGCTCTGATAGAGAAGGAATTGGTACGACTGTAATAAATGGAAACATTGTTCCCATTGGTGCAACTTCAACACAAACTAGAACCTATAATACGAGTGTTAGATCCTCTTGGACTCTATTTGATGGACTTGCCAACTTTGCCACCCATTCTCAAAGCAAAACCGATCTCGAGTCTGCTGAATTTTCACTTGATAGGTTAAAGCAAGACATTGTATTTAGCACAACAAGCTTATTTTATGATGTAATAAATACGCAGAAGCTCTTAACGGTAACTGAAGATAATCTGAAATGGAACGAAAAGAATCTCGAAACTATACGGGAGAGAAATAAACTTGGTGCGGCTACTCTTGCCGATGTTTATCAGCAGGAAGTAGCAACTGGTAATGCTGAATTGGAAATTATAAGAACAAAGAATCAATTAGAAGTAGCAAAGAATGATTTATTATTTTATTTAGGATTAGATGTACTAAAGGAATATACTTTTTCAGATGAGATTACTGATGAAGAAGCAGAAGTACTAAAAACAGATCTTGCAGAAGACTATGTTAAGATTTCCGAATTCGTAGATGAAGCATTTAGGAACCGACTTGATTACCGCAGTGCTCAACTGGATCTGGAAAGTGCAAAGGATGGTGTAACTATTGCTCAGTCGGGTCACTGGCCAAGCCTTGCAGCCGATGCAATATATTTTTGGCAAGGAAATAACCTTCAGGATATAGATAATACAAAAACACTAAATGTTGGATTAGGTCTTAACTTTCCAATATTTCTTGGATGGTCGGTTACTAACCAGGTACAATTTGCGCAGGTAGATGTAAAAAATAAGGAGATTGAACTCACTGATCTTGAAAGAGATATAAAGAGGCAATTACAACAGACTTTTCTTGACCTGCAGGCAGCATATAAATTTCTAAATGTAAGTGAAAATAATATTGCTGCCGCAGATGAAAATCTAAAAATAGAACAGGAAAAATATTCGCTTGGATCGGGCAAGCTCTTAGATGTGCTTGTAGCAAATTCAAATTATACAACAGCACTTACAGATTTAATTAATGCTCAGTTTGCATATCTCGTTCTGAGTGAACGATTAAAATATTATGTGGGTGTGTTAGATTTTTCACAATATGAATAATTTTTAAAATAGGAGAATTAAAAGTGGCAAAGAACAAAAAGAAATCGAAGAAGAAATTAATAATTTTTGGTGGTCTCGGTTTACTAATAGTTATATTCATCGTTGTTGCTTTAGTAGGTGGCAGTAAGGAAGAAATAACTATGGTACAGACTGAAAATGTTGAAAAACGGGATATCACACAAACAGTTACTGCTACAGGAACAATAGATCCTGAATTTGCAGTTATGATAACACCAGAAGTCACAGGAGAAATTATTCAGCTGCCGGTAGAGGAAGGTGACTTTATTAAGAAAGGTGATCTTTTAATCCGCATAAAAGGAGACCAGTATCAGGCTCAGAAAGAAAGACTGGAAGCAAATCTAAAATCTTCCGAAGCAACTTTGAAAATAAGAGATGCGGAAAAGAAACGCTTAACATTGGAGTATGAAAGAGTTAAAG
>CP070637.1:2432385-2445846 GCA_020354005.1 Ignavibacterium sp. | reverse complement strand
CTTTGTCTTTTACAGTATATGTTACTATTCCACCGAGTAAATCTCTTGTTGCTGGGGCGTTTACTCTATAATTGTGATTGTCTGAAAGATCCGATAAGGCAATTTGTATCATACTATTAGCAATATTCCTTGCTCTTATCTCACTGTGGTGATCAACGGTGTCTGTTGTTACTTGTTCAAGCTTTTTATTTGTATTAAGCGTTATAATACTAAACAGAACCACACTACTTAACAAAATAATCAAAATCGCCTTACCCATTTGTTCACCTCGCTAATTTATAATTACTTATTTAAATATTTTACTATTTCAATATCTTCTGTAATCACATAGTGTTCCACCGAACAAATAAAGCAGTCAACAGTTGTGCCACTAATTATATTTGCGTTTCTTTTCTAATTTTAACAAAACCAACCGATAACAATAATTTTTGAGTAAGTGTTGAAAGTTCCCAATTTAACTGAGTTGAGAAATTAATTTTGAAATTAAGTTGAATATGCCTTTGACTACTACTGTAGAAACTGCAAGTAGAAATGTTTTGGAATTAATGATAACATAGGAATGGGAGTTAAATAACTAATTCAAAAAATATATAACATTTATAATTGTTGCTTAATCTCTTCCAGCCAGGTGTTAAGTGCATCCGGCTCTAGCAACATTATATCAGCTTTCGCTACTTGTTCAGAGTGCGGAACTAGATCAAGAAGCTTGTAATAAACGTTTTCTACCTGGTGTCCGATACCCACTCTTGAGAGAAGATTCCAAAGTGAAATTGATTCGGTTCTTGAAGAAGCAGAAAGGACTCTATTTAGTGCTTTATCTCTTTTCCCCCCAAATAAATATTCATCAAGCAATGCAATGTACTCCACAGTTGAACTAATATGATATGGGACACTAGCCCCTGAGTTGCTATATACGTTTAAAATGTATCTTTCAGGAAAAACAATTTCCTCGTCGCCTGCATAAACACGAAGCCAACCTTTCTCAAGAGTAATTTTTGAGTTTTTTCTGCCATCCACCCGAACAGAATAACTTGTGCCGGGCTTTAACTCTTTTACAATTGCATCTGGAATTTTTAGATTTAGCTTTGCAATAGCATTATCCGCCTCAATATAAATTCTCCCACTTGCCATTTCTAAAGTTAAATCTGGCTCCAGTCTTGTCAACTTGGTGTTTTTTGATATATCTATACGACCTATTTCAGGTATCCCGATTACTGCAGCAGATAATTCATCTGTTGTGATTACATCTTCAATTCCCAATCCACCAGATATTTCAACAGGTTTTTCATTAATAAACGGGGTACCAGATGAAATAGATACCGTCCAGTCAGTTGAAAAGGAAGTAATCTTGACAATGAGAAAAATTACAAAAACTATTGCAACACCAATTACTGCTTTCCCATTAAGCCTAAAAGATGGTAAGAAATCTCCCCAGTTTCTTTTTGCCTTCTCAGCTTTTGCTTTTTCTTTTCTTTCCTTTTCAATTGCCTTCTCAAGTTCTTTAATCTCCTCTTGTCTTTCAGCTTCAAATTCCGCTTCTTCTTCTTTTACTTCTGCAGTTCTTATTTCTTTAATCTCCTCAAAAACTTTCTTTAAAATATCTCCGTCCGGTTCAATAACTGCTTGAAGGTTTACCCAATTTACTCGTAGATCAGCTTCTGTATCAGTAACAGACGCTGCCTGAGAAATTTGCTGAATTGATTCTGATAAAATTGTTTCGACTTCGGTTGGATTAATCCCCACAAAATTTGAAACCTGTACAAGGCTATAATTCTCAAGTTTGTTAAGAACAAATACAATTCTGTGTTCAAGATCTAATTCCGCAACTATTTTTTCTTGTGGATCCGATGAGTAATCAGCATTATGAACATTCTTTTTTAAATGCTTTTTGAATTTCTTACCTTTTAAGAAGGTAGGATCTCTTAGCTCATCGACAGTTATATGTACAGAAAGCTCTCTTATCCAATCTGAAAACGCCATTTCCCCTGGTCCATCTTCACTCATTCTCTCCCATGCTCGCACAAGAATAGTCTTAACTAATTCCTCGGCAATGAATTTGCTTCCGGCAAGCCGACTGACTAATGTATGAATCTCGTTTAAATTTATTTCATAAAGCTCTTCTAGAGCTACGACTTTCCCCTGCTGCGCATTCTCGATAAGGCTGCGCATGTATTTGTTTTCTTCTACCATTATTTTCCCATCAACCACCAATAATTATAGTAATAATCTGAGCTAATTCAGTTGGGTCTATAATTTATTGTGGATTTTCAGATTAATTTAATTCCTAAATTTTGTTTTTCTATACAATAATCTGACCAGCACAACTAACAGCATAATGTGTTCCACATTAAAAAACCCTAGTTAAAAAAGCAGAATAGTGAATAATTTTAACAGTGACGGCAATTAGCACCAGACAAAATGATCAAACTCAGTAATTTTTATATGTGGTCAGGCAAAAACTTCTAAATTTTAAATGGGCTTTTCAGCATAAGCTTCTAAAAGTTTAGAAGTTTCAATTTCTAACTAGAATCAATGGATAATACTTCTTTTAACAGAAAATCCATATATCTTCAACTTCAGATGGCTCGCATCATATTAACCTTTCCAAGCTCAGTAAGTTGAAAACCTTAGTTAAATGTCTGTTGTTTTAAAGGTATAGAAATTGATACTGGGGAGATTAGAATACTAATTTTGGATTAAACAATGAAAAAATATACACATTTCATCCTTGCAGTTTTCTGTGCACTAATTTTCAGCAATAACACAGTATCACAGATACTGCTAGCAGATAATTTTGAATATCCTGACGGGGAGGTGCTTTCAAATCATGGCTGGATAGTACACGTTGGGGCGGGAAGTAATGCCCCGAAAGCCGTTGCTCCAGGATTGGTGTTTCCTAGCCATCCCGGCACAGGTGTAGGCAATACTGCCCAACTGAATAATGACGGTGAGCAGTTGCACAGGCTTTTTAATTCTGTAACTACCGGACCTGTTTATACATCATTTATGGTAGCAGTAAACTCGGCTGGGGGAGGGGGATATTTTTTACATTATGCCCCCAACCCGCATTCATCCGACTATCGTGGGGCAGTATTTGCTAATGATGATGCTCAGTCTCAGCTTGCGTTTGGTTTAGGCTTTGGTAACGGTGGTGGTGAAGTTTACGCTGGCGGATACAACTTTGGAGAAACTTATTTGCTAATCCTCAAGTATGAAAATATTGCCGGGGCTGATAATGATCTAGTTAGCCTGTATATATATGATGCTTCCACTCCCCCCCCAAACACTGAACCTGCTGTAGCAACGTTAGGTCCTTTTCCAGCAGGTGGGGTATCAGAAATTAATCCGGGAGCTATTAACCTTAGCCAATATCACTCATCCATGGATGTATTTGTTGATGGAATAATAATATCCCCAACTTGGCTGCTTGCTGTTCCTGTTGAATTAACATCGTTTACAGAATCTGTAAATGGAAATTCGACCATATTAAATTGGGCAACTGCATCTGAGTTAAACAACTCGGGGTTTGATATTCTTCGAAAAGCTCATAATGGCAAATGGGAGAAGATTGCATTTGTTGAAGGTTATGGAACAACAACTGAGGTACATAATTATTCATACATTGATGATAATCTCACAGTTGGTAAATATTCTTATCGATTAAAACAAATAGATTTAAACGGTTCTTTTGAATATTCTGATGTGGTTAATGCTGAGATAACAAAACCGCTTAACTTTAAGCTCTTTCAAAACCATCCAAATCCGTTTAATCCGTCAACTTCAATTAACTTTCAAATCCAGGAAACAGGACTTGTATCATTAATTGTATATGACATTTTAGGAAACAAGATAACTACCTTGTTAAGTGAGAAAAAGGAACCGGGTTATTACACTGTTAATTATGATGCCTCTAACCTATCTAGCGGTACATACATTTACCAGTTAAGGATGGGCAGCCTTGTTGAAACGAAGAAGCTGATATTAATTAAATAAATGGATACTAAATCTTACAAACCTATGGATGTAAACATTAGGATGTCAGTGTGGGAAAAGAATCATCAAGAAAACTTTAAGATAGAAAATCAATGATATGATCCGGTCAATTTTAATACTTGCTATTGGGGCTATCCTTGTATATACGTATATCAGTATTACATCTGATGGGAACACATCTGAACACCAGGGGAACATAGCAGACGCGGATAGCCATACCAATGCTCATGATATTGCCAGTAGTATGGTAGACGTTATTTTGGAACGTATGGCTAGGGATGCTAATTATAGAGTACAATCACCAAAGACAGAACGCATGAATGGCGGTACTGTTACTTACACTGCACAAAATACTTACTACAACGGTGATAATCTCGTTAAAATTGTATCCTCGGCAAAATATAATGGGGTTACAAAAACTGTCATTAAGTATTCCAAAAGACCAGGAGAAGGGTGGGTTCCCCAATATATAAGAGCAGCCTGTACTGCAAATGGTCCATTGAACAATGCGATAGGCGATATGCTAATAGACGGCCGGAATCATGATCTTAACGGCAACATAATTCCAAAGACTGGGGTTTTGGGTGTCTCTACAAGTGTGGAATTTCAAAAGGGTCAAAATGGATCAATTGGAGGAACAAAAGACAGCGTTGATTACCCAATATCATTCTCAGTAAATCCAAAGGTAATTGAAAAGAATTATGATTGGGGTGGTGCATTTCCTAAATCACCGGATGAAGTACTAGGATATCCAGAAGGAACTCTTAAGAGGTTCGCACAAGACGGAATGAATGGAAGTCTTTATACTGCCAATCCTTTGGACCTTGAGAGAAGGATCCTTTCAGGTGTTACATATCTTGAATTGCCATCTGGAAAAGATGGAAAAATTATGCTGCCCAGGGGTATTCATAAGGGAATATTAATTGTGCACAACGATGCAACTGATAGTCGCATCGTAAATATTACTCTGGAACAAGGGGAATTCCAGGGTTTGATTATTGGTGATTATATGTTCCATTTTCATATCGATGTTCTGGGCTCCATTATCCTTTTATCTCCAGACTTAGAACAGAAAGATAACTGTGACGAAAGTATAAATCATCAAACATTTTATTCCTCTGAAACAATCTCTGCTGCAACTGGTGCTATCTCACAACACATTGGTGCACCGCAAATAATTGGTCTTGGGGATAGATGACATAATGTTATGCGTGTGCAAGAATAACACCCAAACACATAGTATTACTGAAAAAACAACCCGGCCTTAATTTAAAAACAGAAATGACTGTTTGGCAAAATTTTAAGATCTTACTTCATCTCCTCTCTTATAAAAGTTCAAATTCAGATAATTGCAATAAGGTATTTTTTGTTCAATAACTGAATCATTGAAACTTCAAAACAGGATTTTACATTTAACCAGAATCTTTTATTTTCATTTCAACCTAACTTCTCAATCACTACTACTTCCGATTTAAACATCATCAAAATTGGTGGTCTGCAATCCTCAATAAAAAGAAGACTGAATAATTAAGTTATTGAATTGAAAAATTTTAATAATTGCCTCTTTTTTCAAATTCTTTTTATTGGTACTCTAGTTACTAAAGAGCAATTTGAGGTTAGGCAAAAAACCTTATTTATCAAACGAATTTCACCGAGAAAACCCCATCCGAATTAATCTCATTTTATTACACAGAAACCTTTACAAAGTGTTTTTTTACATCAAAAACCCAAGTCTCAACTGTACAAAATTTAGATTTTGAGTTAATAAAGCATGGTTTAATTAGTTAAAAACATTTTCTCATTACTGAACATAAAATTATCATCAAATTTGGGGAATAAATGCGAATATTGTTTGATTTCGCTCAATAATCAAACAAAATCCCTGATGGCACATCTATTGTCTTTTACCAACACGGACGGATGCTATTTTTTTGAGGGCAATAAATAATTGTCACATAGTAAAATGAGGTTAAAAATGAAGCTCGAAAAAATAATAGCTGTTTTCATGTCTTCTCGCATCAGAAGAATTACAAACGTTTTTTCAATCTTTCTTTTCTTATTAATAACTTTTTCTGCAAATGCACAACCAATTTTTCAGGAAAGCTTTGATTATCCTGCCGGAAATATTTTAACTAATCATGGCTGGAAAAAGCATAGTGGATTCCGGCATGCTATAACATTAACAGATGAAGGATTAGTTTACCCGGGACGATTGTCACAAGGAAATGCTGTGGATGTTAAAATGGGCGGCATTGATAGAGAAGATGTACATCTCAATTTTCCTTCTATAAAAGATTCGGGTTCTGTCTATGTTTCCTTCTTAGTTAGAGTAGATTCTGCATTAACATCAGGAGCATATTTTATTCACTTAGCTAATAGTTTCCCAACATCTAATGGCGGTGGAGGAGATGATGATGACGATGAAGATGATGTTGACGATGAAGATGACGAAGATCTTAATATTCCAACATACGTGGGAAAGATCTTTGTTAGAGATACTGTTGGTTTAGGTGAAAACATTCAATTTGGATTAAGCAAGTCCAGTTCCTCTTCGGTTGAATGGACAACAGATATTTATTCCAGTAACATTGTTTACTTGCTAGTTTTAAAGTATGAAATTGTTGGTGATACGGAAGGTAATGATGATATTGTTTCTCTGTATATAGATCCTGACATCACTAAACTAGAACCCAGTGTTCCTGAATTGATAAATACTGATACTAGTAACGACTCTCCGATAGGTGCTATAGCCCTGAGACAGGGATTTAGCTTTTCCCAGAGTGCCTCTGTTTGCGTAGATGAAATAGTTGTTAGACCCAATTGGTTTAATCTAAATCCAGTAGAGCTATCAAGTTTTTCAGCATCTGTAACTGGTAATACAGTAACATTAAACTGGATTACTACAACAGAATTAAACAATTCCGGGTTCGATGTGCTTAGGCACAAACAGGGTGGTAAATGGGAGAAAATTGCATTTGTTGATGGTCACGGAACAACAACCAAGAAACAAAATTATTCATTTACTGATGATAATCTTAATACCGGAAGATATGCCTATAAACTAAAACAAGTAGATTTTAACGGTTCTTTTGAATATTCTGATGTGGTTAATATTGAGATAGGTCAACCACTTAGTTTTGAACTTTTTCAAAACTTTCCAAATCCATTTAATCCCACGACTACAATTAGTTTTCAAGTTAATGAAAAGGGGCTTACAACTTTAAAAGTATATGATATTTTAGGCAACGAGGTTGCTACACTAGTTAATGAAAAAATGGAAGCGGGCAGTTATAACATTACTTATGATGCTGCAAGTTTATCTAGTGGTACATATATTTACCAATTAAGGATGGGCAATACTGTTGAAACTAAGAAAATGATCCTACTACGCTAAAGCTTCGTAGGACAGGTATTGAATAAATAAAAGATTGAACCGGGAAAAATCCGGGTGAGGAACAAACAACCATCAGTAGTTGTTCGAAATAGTTTTAAGAGTCTTTCTCGTTCCTGAGTTTTATATGAAGCTCTTTTAATTGCTCATCGGCAACTTCTGATGGTGATTCATCCATTAAAGATGTAGCACTTGTAGTTTTAGGGAATGCAATTGTATCCCTTATTGAATCCAATCCGGCAAAAATCATAACCATCCTATCAAATCCAAAAGCAATACCGCCGTGTGGTGGTGCGCCGTATTTAAATGCACTCATTAAAAAACCAAATTTGCGTTCCGCTTCTTCTTTAGATATTCCTAACGCTTTAAACATTTTAGCCTGCAATCCGGAATCATGAATTCTAATACTTCCCCCTGCTATTTCGTGTCCGTTCAATACTAAATCATATGCCCTGGCTTTTACTTTCCCCGGTTCAGTATCTAGCAACCCAACATCTTCCATCCTCGGCGAGGTAAAAGGATGGTGCATAGCATAGAATCTCTTAGTTTCTTCATCCCACTCTAGCAAAGGAAAGTCCGTTACCCATAACAGCTTTGGTTCTGTATCTTCATTAACTAACTCTAATCTTTTTGCCATCTCTAAACGCAGGGCGCCCATTTGAGTTAAGGTTTTCATCCTATCGCCGGCTAGTATTAATATTAAATCGCCCTGGTTTGCATTTAAATTCTCCTGTAATTTGTCTTTCTCATCATCAGATAAGAATTTTGCTACCGGCGAATCCAATCCCTTATCTTTCACCTTTAACCAAACTAATCCCTTTGCACCAAGATTTTTAACTGCTTCAGTAAGATTATCAATTTGATTTCTGCTGTAATCAGCACACCCGGTAGCTGCAAAGCCGGTTACTATTCCATTTGCACTTACAGCATCTTTAAATACTTTGAACTCAGAATTCGTAAACACATCATTTAATGTTACCAGCTCTAAACCAAAACGAATGTCAGGCTTATCGCTGCCATACTTTTCCACTGCTTCATCAAAAGTGAAACGCTGAACGGGGAATTGAAGTTCTTTATTCCAAATTTGTTTAAACAATACTTTCATTAGTCCTTCAACAGCTTTGAACACGTCTTCAGTATCCACAAAAGACATTTCAACATCTATCTGTGTAAATTCAGGTTGGCGGTCAGCTCGCAAGTCTTCATCGCGAAAACATTTAACAATCTGGAAATACTTATCAAAGCCGGAAACCATTAATAGCTGTTTGTAAGTCTGTGGCGATTGAGGAAGTGCATAGAACCTTCCACTATGGAGCCTGCTCGGAACGAGATAATCTCTTGCACCTTCCGGTGTGCTTTTCATCAGCGTCGGTGTTTCTACTTCAACAAAATCATTCTTATCAAAATAATTTCTCGTTACCTGATACATACGGTGTCTAATCATCAGGTTTTTCTGAAGAGGGGCTCTTCGCAAGTCCAAGTACCTGTATTTCAATTTTAAATCATCAAATGCATCAACATTATCTTTGATTGGGAATGGTGGTGTTTCTGCCTCGTTAAGTATGGTAACGGAATCAACAACAACATCAATCTCTCCTGTGTCCATATCGCTACTAATTTGGTCATCAGGTCTTTTTATTACCTTCCCTTCAACAGAAACAACAAACTCACTGCGTAATTCTTTTCCAATTTTATGTGCAGATTCGTTCTGCTCCGAATCAAAGATAACCTGCGTAATGCCGTAACGGTCCCGCAATCCTATAAAAATCACACCACCAAGGTCTCTTCTGCTATCTACCCAACCATTCAGTACAACAGATTGCCCGACATCTTTTGTTCTTAATTCACCGCAGGTGTGGGTTCTTCGTTTAAAGTTCATTCGTTTTATTGTACTTATGTTTGAAGTTTTGAGCGAGAAAATTAACCAATATAAAAAGTGTATACAAATCAATTGATATCTGTGCTCTTTAGCACAAGTAGGTGATCCCTCAGCATCTAATATTCTTCTTAAAGATTTTTATTCTTTGTAATTTTACCAAATGAACATTGTTGAATTAATCATTAAAAAGAGGAATGGTCTTCCCTTAACAAAGGAAGAAATTTTCTTCTTTACGAATTCCTTCACTAATGGAAAAATCTCGGATTATCAATTCTCTGCATTGTTAATGGCCATCTGTATAAAAGGTATGAATAAGAAAGAAACTTCATACCTAACCGAAGCAATGCTTTACAGCGGAATAGTTGTTAACCTGGATAGGATAAAAGGACCAAAAATAGATAAGCATTCAACAGGGGGTGTTGGGGATAAAACATCTTTAATAATTGCACCAATTGTGGCTTCCGCAGGAGTGAACGTGCCAATGATCTCAGGAAGAGGATTGGGACATACCGGGGGAACGCTGGATAAGCTTGATTCAATACCGGGGTTTAGAACCAATTTAAACCTGAAAGAATACAAAGAGATTTTAAGAAAATGTGGAACTGTTTTAATCGGGCAAACAAAAGAGATTGCGCCAGCAGATAAGTTATTTTACCAACTAAGGGATGTAACAGGCACTGTAGAATCGTTTCCGCTTATTACAGGAAGCATAATGAGCAAAAAGCTTGCAGAAGGAATCGATGGATTGGTGTTGGATGTGAAGACTGGCAGCGGTGCATTTATGAGAAAAACGTCAGATGCACTCTCGCTTGCAAATTTACTTATCAGTACAGCAAAGTCATTTGATAAACAAGTTATTGCATTTATTACCGATATGAATCAGCCTCTTGGAAATAATGTGGGCAATTGGTTAGAGGTAGAAGAATCCATTAATGTATTAAAAGGAAAGGCTGATGGTGATTTGCTAAAATTAAGTCTGAGCCTAGCTGGTGCAATGATATATATGGGTGGTAAATCTAAATCAATAAGTTCGGGAATTAAAATAGCGCAAGAAAAAATTTCGAACGGAGATGCATTCAATAAATTTGTTGAGGTTGTAAGTTTACAGGGCGGAAATCCAAAATTTATTCTCAATCCGGAAAAGTATCGCAAGCCAAGATTTGTAAAGAGGGTTCGAGCAAGCAGAGGTGGGTTTATTAAGGCTATCGATAATTACACGATTGGGATGGCATCTTTAGAGTTGGGCGCCGGGAGAAAATCTTTGAAGGATAAAATAGACCCGAAGGCAGGTATCATCTTCAAGAGAAAAATTGGAGACAAAGTTAAAAAATCTGAAACAATTGCCGAATTGCATTCGGATTCAAAAACAAAAATTGATATTGCTAGCGAAATGATATTAAATTCAATCAGCTACTCAAACAAAAAGGTAGCTGTACCAAGACTAATAAAAAAAGTAATTACATAATGGAGAAAATCATGGGTGCGAATAAAGAAATAATCGATAACCTGATTATAAGTTATTGGATGGAAATTGAAACAGTTATGAACTACATTTCAAATTCAATTAATCTTGATGGTGTTAGAGCCGAAGAAATTAAAAAATCTCTTGCACAAGACATAACCGAAGAGATTGGCCACGCACAGACATTGGCTAAAAGGATTAAAGAGGTCGGCGGTATTGTTCCCGGTTCATTAGATTTAAAACCGGCACAGACTTATCTTCAACCCAAGGAAGACACAACAGATGTGGTCTCAGTGATCGAGGGAGTTATAAAAGCTGAAAATGGTGCAATAGCACAATACAATAAATTAATAAAGCTATGTGATGGTGTTGACTACGTTACTCAGGATCTCTGCATCGGTCTTCTTGCAATGGAGGAATCACATAGAATAGAGTTTATGGGTTTTCTAAAAGAATATAAGAAGTAATGTTACTTCACAGTATATAACAAGTTTACAGTTAGGAGATAAATCATAATAGAACTTACTTTAAAAATTAATAATGAGGCAGTAAAATGTTATTTATAGTGGCTCTGGTTGCAGCAGTTGTTGCATTCTTTGTTTATAAGAATGCCAAGAGAAGATTGAATAAATCAGAAGCAAACTTTTCTTTAATAGGAATTGTGATTGCTTTAGTTATTGCGTTTGTTCAATTGTTTACAATTGTTCCTGCAGGTACCGTTGGTGTGGTTGATTTCTTTGGAATGGTAAGCGACAACACATTAAAACCGGGAATAAACCTTGTTAACCCGCTTGCAAAGGTTATCAAGTATAGTTTCAAAACCCAGGAATTAAAAGAAACGATGAATGTTCCATCAAAAGAGGGGCTCAGCGTACAGCTGGAAATTAGTCTTCAATATAGAATTGATCCTGCAAAAGCAAATGAAATTTACAAATCCGTGGAAGCAGGAGACTATTTAAATGTAATTCTCGTGCCACAGTTCAGATCAGTTGTTAGGGGTGTAACTGCAAAATACGAGGCCAAGGCTCTTTATACAGCATCGAGAGAACGACTGGCAGGAGAGATTGTAGACGAATTACAAAGACTTGTCGGACCAAGGGGCTTGCATGTCGAACAAGCGCCCCTTCGTCAAATCGTTCTTCCCCCACGATTAACACAATCAATCGAAGAAAAACTTCAGGCGGAGCAGGAAAGCCAGAGAATGGCTTTTATACTAAAGAAAGAGGAACAAGAAGCCGATAGAAAACGAATTGAAGCGAAGGGAATTGCAGATTTTCAAGATATAGTTTCGAAAGGAATAAGTGACCAACTGTTGAAGTGGAAAGGTATTGAAGCAACAGAAAAATTAGCCAGCTCGCCAAATTCTAAGGTTGTGGTTATAGGTTCAGGAAAAGATGGACTGCCATTGATTTTGGGCAGTCAATAATCGCAATCACTTCCCCTCTTCAATATTGACTTGCTGGTCAATTTTTTCATTGTTTGCAATTCAAACATTTGTTAATTTTAGACCGGCAAGTCAATTGAATTAAGGAAATTAAAGATGACACCATTAATACATTTCTTAAATATTCTACTCCCTTTTTTCTATGTGGGAACATTCTCGGTATACTTTTACGATTTCATGAAGGGGGAAAAGAAATTCGTAAATGTAAAAAGGTTATTTATATTCATTACGATATTCACTCACTCAGTTTACTTGCTTCTTCGGACAATTGCTTTTGATCATCCGCCAATTACAAATGTATTTGAGATATTTACGGTTCTAGCATTTTCAATAACTTTTTCATACTTCGTACTTGAGCTTTTAACAGACATCAGAGGAACAGGTCCCTTTATTATAATTATTTCCTTCATCTTTCAACTGATATCATCACTTTTTATAGTTGATCTGGTTGAGGTTAGAGAAGTATTAAAAAGTAATTTGCTTGGCATACACGTAATAAACGCTTTGCTGGGTTATTCCGGATTTACCATTTCTGCTGTTTATGGATTTCTATATCTGATATTATACAAAGACTTAAAACACAACCGCTTTGGTTTAATCTTTAATCGTTTGCCAAATCTTGAAGTGTTAGAAAAATTGAGTTTTTACGCGGCTGTTATTGGATTTGTTTTGTTAACTGTTTCAATGATCATTGGTATAATTTGGCTGCCTGAGGCATTTCCCGAGTTTTCCTATTTCGATCCGAAGCTTATCGGGTCAGGACTCGTTTGGCTTTTATACCTTGGTGGTATTTTAAGTAAAATAATTATCAAATGGCGTGGAAAGAAGTTGATACTACTTTCAATAACAGGATTTCTGATCGCAATCTTCTCAACAATAGTTACAAACTTTTTAGCAAAAAGCTTTCATTCATTCTATTAATTATAGATGAACTTTTTAGCCATATCAATAAATCATAGAACTGCTCCGGTTGAACTAAGAGAGGCTCTTCATCTTAGCGAGGATGAGGTGCGCAGGATGATAAACAATGCAAAAGAGAATCTTTTCAATGAGGGCTTGATATTATCTACCTGTAACCGTACTGAAATTTACGGCATTCCAAAAGATCCAGAACTAAACCACTCACAAATTCAAAAATTAATTACCGACAATAAAAAAGACACAAATACTTCAAGCGAAAATTTCCAAACTTTCATTTCGCGCGATACGGTAAAACATCTTTTTTCTGTTGCAACCGGGATCGACTCAATGTTAATTGGTGATAACCAAATTTATAAACAGGTAAAGGATTC
>CP070637.1:2423446-2432285 GCA_020354005.1 Ignavibacterium sp. | reverse complement strand
CTGCTTGATTTGCTTAATATTGAAAATCGCTATGTGAAAAAACCAATAGCTGAAACAACTTTAAGAGGAAAGAAAACAAAGAGTATATTATATAATCTTGAAAAAGCTAAAGAGAGTTAGAACAATAACTAAGATATTAACATAGAAAAAATTAAATATTTTTTTAAGTAGTAATGTTATCACGCCGCAAGTTTATTCGTTCATCAACTTTAGCAGGTGCTGGTTTGCTATCGGGCTTATCTTTAAGTTCATTAAATGGTTGTGCATCATCCAACAATTGCATTCAACCGGTAAAAAAACATAAATATATACTTGCCGATATTCACAACCATCTTGTACTGAACGATTGGATTATGAGAACCCCTATGGCTATTCAATCTCCTTCGTTGGAATATTTAACACGTAAATTATTTGACAGAACAGACACAAATTTGCGAACCGCTCACGAAGCAGGGATAGACTTAATTTGCGCAACCCATTTCAATTTGTTTGATGAATGGTTAGGAATGCCGACAGATCCTAATCCGCTTGCCCCGGTAAACACTCTTCGAATGATAGATTTACTTGAGGAGGAAGTGGAAGGATCATCAGCCAATTATGCTAAAATGATTCGAACACCGGAAGAATTTGAAAATCATTTTAAAAATCCGTTCAACAAAAATGATCCGGACTTCCGTATTGCTGTTTTGCATTCGCTTGAAGGAGGGCATGCACTTGGAGGTAGTTTGGAACCGTTGAATGAATTTGCTCAAAGAGGAGTTGTGCTGATCACAATTGGGCATTTTTACAACAAAGGAATTGCAACTGCACCAAACGCATTCCCGTTTTTTCCGGATGATAATAGCCCCAGGCCCGTTCAGGGTTTAAGCGCATTTGGTAAAGAAGTCATTCGTGAAATGGAAAATCTTGGGATTATTGTAGATGTAACTCACGCGACGCCAACTGCCCTTGATGACATATTAAGAGTTTCCACAAAACCTCTCGTCGCAACACATATGTCTGCAAGAACTCTGGGTGATCATGCAATTTCATTTCAAGATGAACATATTCAGGAAATAGTACAACGCGGCGGTATGATCGGTATAATTTTTCACCCTTATTGGTTGTCGAATTATATCAATGTAATGGATGCTGAACAACGTGGTTCTCTTCTCGAAGTGGTTCGGACTATCAGGTATGTAGTTAAAATAAGTAACTCGTTAAAAAATGTATGTATTGGAAGTGATTTTGGTGCATATATTCCTCGACTCAGTGATATTAATCGTCTTTGCCAGATTGAAAAGCTTAGAGTGCTTTTGCTTAAGGAATTTGGTTCTGAAAAAACAGTTGAAGACATACTGGCTAAAAATGTTATTGATTTTATAGGGATTAATTGGAAAAGGAATATCTGAGAAAGTGAAATGTAGCATAAAATATAAGTTGCTTGTGGTACTGCTCATCATATATTGTCCTGTTGAAACATTTTCTTGGGAAAAATATGAACATCGAATCTTAGCAGATTTAGCGCTTGATTCTACACTTTCTTTGTGTGGTATAAATTTCACTGATTCATTGATTATTTTTCCTGGAGAAGGGGAAGATATTATACTTAGTAGATTGTTCTGGGAAAGTAAATCTTACGGGAGAGTTTCTGCTTTTTTCTCAGGAGAAGATATTTCACAATCCCGATGTCAGATAAAGGGTTATACGATCCAGCAGCAGCTTGAACCACTTTCAGCTGAAATTATTGACAATGTTTGGGAAAGGATAAAAAATTCGCCGGAGGATATTCAAAGTGTTGAGGTTCCAAATCAAAATGTTGTTTTTAATTATTTTCTTTACCACTTAATTGCATTACGTTTTGCAGAACTCTCTGGTAAAGATAATCAAGATGCAAAAGAATTTTTACGTTATGCTCTTATCTATGAAGCAGTTGCCCAGAGCTACCTTAGCGATGCATTCTCGGCAGGCCATTTACTTCTCCCGGTTTTTGATTTTCTAGCTCCACTTAATAGTAATAACATTCGGATTACTCATGACTTTTATTGCTCAGAGGGAGTTTATGTTATAAATGCAGAGGGTGATTGCTGGCGGGCTTTCGGAGATAAGCTATTGCAATGGTATGCACCATCATTTAACCATGTATTCGAAGCATCTGTTAAATCTTTACTTGAACTGTTTCTTGTTTACTTTACGTTTAATAAAATTGAATTGGCGCAGCCACTGAGTAAATGGGCAGAATCAATTGATAGTGAGCTTAACCCCCGAGAATTGGTTGAGCTATGGTTAAATACATACAGTGGTGAGGAATATTTTTCAGAAATTAAAATGCCTGCACTTCTTTATATACCAATACCAGTTGCCGCTACGTGGAGTGTCCGTACTGAACGGGTAGACAGCTACGGTATTCATAAACGTAAACATTACCCACAACTTAGTGAAGATAAATTCCACGATCCGGATTTGAACGGGATTGATACAGAATTTCTTTACTCTAAGAAATCGATACCTGAATGGATGATACCTGAATTTTTACCGAATGATACTCTGCAAAGTTTAATCAGATATCATCCTGATGTTGCTTCTGTTCGTTTTATACAAAATAGGTACTTACCTCCATCTTATCAGGGTTTTTTATTAAGTGCTGGTATAGCTGTAGTATTAAGTGACGCAAGAAATAACTTTGGAGTATCTTTTGGAACCGGCTGGGGATTTGCAGATGAATTTCTTTTTGTAATTGTTAAACCTTCAATTAATATTTCCGCCACGCATTTATTTGGTGATAGTAGTGTCTGGATATTAATTGCCGATTTAGGATTTGGAATAAACTCACCTGTTTTCAATATGTTTTATCCACGCTTTGATTTTGGATATGCCAGGGGATTTCAATCACCTTACAATGGAGGTGCTGGAAAAATTTCTTTGGGATTAGATTCAAAAACTTTGCCCCTGGGATTCACGTACGCTGGTCTTACTTTCCAATTAAAGTATCAATTCATTTTTTTTGAAAAAACTTTCTCTTCTCCAGTATTGGAAATTATTTTGCATTAACTGCATTTCTAAAATTTTCCTAGGAATTTGATAACAAAACTTGTTAAAAAAGAAGAACCAGCAGGAGAATTATTTTATAATTGTTAATTAAATACAAAAGCCATCGTTAAGTTTATTTTTCTTGCTTCTATAAAATTATTTCCTCAAGTTTAAAAATGACAATATGTCTTCTACAACTTTGGGAAAGGCTGTATTGTGTATTTTTGTCTTTTATAAGACTATTCTATTCTATTAATTTTCCCCAAGGTGTGGACTATAGCATAATCCATTTAAGAGAAGAGGACAATAAATACATTTATACTCTTGAACGAATCGAATCATAAACTCTAAAATTGTTCCGTTATAATTCCGAATAATTTATTCAGTTATGTGGTAAACAGTAATGATATCGCGTCGCAAGTTTATTCATTCATCAACTTTAGCAGGTGCCGGTTTATTATCAGGCTTATCTTTTAGCTCATTAACTGGTTGTTCATCAGCCAATCCTTGCATTGAACCGGTAACAAAACATAAATACGTACTTGCAGATATCCATAACCATCCTACGCTAACCGATTGGATCTGGAATTCACCTATTGCAGTAAAAATACCGATGGCGGCTGATATTGCGAAAGGATTTTTTGATAAAACCGGTACCTCGTGGCAAACCTCTCACGCGGCAGGAATAGATTTAATATGTGTATCGCATTTCAATTTGTTTGATGAATGGGTAACAATGGCAACAGACCCTAATCCCGCAGCTCCCACAAACGCTTTACGCATGATAAATCTATTAGAAAAGGAATTAGAGGGACCGGCAGCCCAATATACAAAATTGATTCGAACACCCGAAGATTTTAATAATCATTTTAATAATAATTACAACAAAAATGAACCAAGTTACCGTATTGCTGTTTTACATTCGC
This sequence comes from Ignavibacterium sp., assembly GCA_020354005.1. GTDB lineage: Bacteria > Bacteroidota > Ignavibacteria > Ignavibacteriales > Ignavibacteriaceae > BMS3ABIN03. Next base: position 2,428,350 of record CP070637.1, on the reverse strand, counting down.
TTGAAGGAGGACATGCACTAGGGGGTAGTTTGGAACCGTTAAATAAATTTGCTCAAAGAGGAGTTGTAATAATAACAATCGGGCATTTTTTCAATAAAGGCATTGCAACCGCTCCGAACGCAATTCCATTCTTCCCTGATGCCAATAGCCTGAGGCCGCACCAGGGATTAAGCCATTTCGGAAGAGACGTAATATATGAAATGGAAAAACTTGGGATTTTAGTGGATGTAACACACGCAACCTCAACAGCTTTCGAAGATATATTAAAAGTTTCAACAAAACCACTGATCGCCACGCATATCACAGCAAAGACTCTGGGTGATCATGCTTACTCCTTTTATGACGAATACATTAAAGAAATTGTCCATCGTGGAGGTATGATCGGTATACCACTTTATACTTATATGCTTGCAAATTATATAAATGTTCAGGAGGTTGAAAAATACGGTTCTCTTCGGGAAGTTGTGCGGACAATCCGGTATGTAATTAAAATTACTAACTCATATAAAAATATCTGCATAGGAAGTGATTTCGGCGGATATATTCCACATCTCATTGATATGAATTCTCTTTGTGAAATTGAAAAGCTTCGTGTTCTTTTGCTAAAGGAATTTGGTTCTGAAGAAATTGTAGAAGACATACTAGCTAAAAACGTTATTGAATTTGTTAGAAATAATTGGAAGAGGAATGTCTGAAAAAGGAAAGTGGATAATAAATACTAAAATATTTTTAGTGCTGCTTCTTATAACTTTTCCATTAAACACATTCTCATGGGAAAAAGATGAGCATCAAATATTAGCTGATTTAGTATTGGACTCCACACTCTCTTATTGTGAAATAGAATTTACTGACTCATTGATTTTTTTCGCCGGAAAAACAGGCACCATTGAAATTACTAAAATGCTTTTGGACGGTCATACCTTCGGAAGTATTGCATCTGTTTTTTCGGGAGATGATCTTGCTCAATCACGATGTCATATGAAAGGACATACAATTATGCAGCAGATCGAAACTCTTTCAGCTGAACTCATTGATGAAGTTTGGAATAGGATTAAAATTGCACCGGATGATATTCGAAGTGTTGAGGTTGCAGATCAAAATGTAGTTTTTAACTTTCTTCTCTACCACTTAATTGCATTACGATTTGCAGATATTTCTAATAACGAGCTTGTAGATGGCAACAAACTTTTACGTTATGCTCTGATTTATGAAGCAGTTGCCCAAAGCTACCTTAGTGATGCTTTCTCTTCAGGTCATTTTTTTCTGCAAGTCTCCGATTTTCTTGCACCACTTAATCATATGAATATTAAAATTACTCATGAATATTATTCTTTCGAAGGTGCTTATGTAATAGACTCACAGGGGAAAAGCTGGCAAGCATTCGGTGATAAACTTTTACAATGGTTTCCAACTTCGTTCAACCGTGTATTTGAAGCTTGTCTTATATCATTACGGGAATTGTTTTTTGTGTATTTCTCATCGCTTAAGAATATTGAAATACCCTTGCATCTAAACGAATGGGCAAAATTAAATGCCAATGGAATATCACCTGAAGAATTATCCGACCGCTGGGTTACTACTAATAATGGTGCAAAATACTATTCACTAATCAAAATGCCCTCACTTCTTTGCATCCCTATGCCGCTTGCTGCTTCGTGGAGTGTACGTACTGAAATACAGGATAAATATGGAATTCATTATCGTAAACATTACATGCAACTAAGTAACGAAAAATACCATGATCCTGATTTGGATGATATAGATAAAGAGTTTCTGTTTTCTAGGAGCTCAGTGCCGAACTGGATGGTACCTGAATTTTTACCAAACGATACTTTGCAAAATTTGATAAGATATCATCCAGATATCGCCTCAGTGCGTTATAGACAAGATAGATTCATTCCGCCATCTTTTCGGGGATATCTATTGATAGCTGGTCTTAGCTATGCATACTCAAACGATCAAAATAATTTTGCTGCCAGCCTTGGCTTTGGATGGGGATTTACAGATGAATTTCTTTTTGTTTTTATTAAGCCATCAATTGTCATAACAGCTATGCAGTTATTTAGTACTAATAGTCTTTGGATATTATCAGCTGATTTTGGAGTTGGAAGTAATACCCCAATTTTTAACATTGTAAAACCACGTTTTGAAGTTGGATATGCATTTGGATTTCAATCACCATATCACGGAAGTGCCGGAAAATTTACTTTGGGATTGGAATCCAATACCTTGCCTCTCGGATTTACCTATGCCGGGCTGACTTTTCGTTTCAAGTATCAAGTTATAACTTTTGTTGATCCTCTACATTCTCCGATATTGGAGATCATTTTGCACTAGTACGAATTTTTAGGAATTAATAAGGAGTTAAAAATATTATTCAGCAAAGAAAAATGAGCAGGAATTTATTTTATTGAATTGAGTGCAAGTGGCACAAGTGTTTGCAGGTGAAGCAACTTTAAAGTATATAAAAAAGGCGGGACTTGCCCGCCTTCTTTGAAATAGATTGTGAGGGGAATATTAATACATTCCGCCCATATCACCCATACCACCACCAGGAGGCATAGCGGGTGCAGCTGGCTGCTCTTCTTTCTTCTCAAATACTACAGCTTCGGTTGTAATAAGAAGTGAAGCTACAGAACCAGCATTTTCTAGTGCAGTTCTTGCTACCTTTGTAGGATCAATCACACCTGACTTAATAAGGTTCTCATACTCTTCATTTGCTGCGTTAAAACCAAAATCATCTTTTCCTTCTATAACTTTTTGCAATACAACAGATCCTTCTACACCTGCATTATTAACAATTTGTCTCAACGGTTCTTCAAGAGCTTTCTTAACAATCTTAATACCGGTTGTCTGATCAAGATTTTTCCCTTCCAGATCATCCAGCTGGTTAATTGCTCTTATGAATGCAACACCACCGCCAGCAACTAAACCTTCTTCAACAGCAGCTCTTGTGGCATGAAGTGCATCTTCAACCCTTGCTTTCTTTTCTTTCATTTCAATTTCTGTGGAAGCACCAATTTTAAGTACTGCAACACCACCGGAAAGTTTTGCAAGTCTTTCCTGAAGTTTTTCTTTATCGTAATCGGAAGTAGTTTTTTCAATCTGGGCTTTTATCTCGTTTATTCTTTTCTTGATATCGTCAGTCTTGCCGGCACCTTCAACTATGGTTGTGTTGTCTTTATCAATAACGACTTTCTTAGCAGTTCCAAGATAAGATACGGTTGTATTTTCGAGTTTGAAACCACGTTCTTCTGATATAACAGTACCACCCGTAAGAACTGCAATATCTTCTAACATTGCTTTTCTTCTATCACCAAATCCAGGAGCTTTAACAGCAGCTACTTTTAGTGTTCCACGAATCTTGTTAACAACGAGTGTTGCTAAAGCTTCGCCTTCAAGATCTTCAGCAATAATCATCATAGCTTTGCCCTGCTGAGCAACTTTTTCAAGAACAGACAATAAATCTTTCATTGCTGAAATCTTCTTATCGTGGATAAGAATTAGTGGTTCTTCCAAAATAGTTTCCATTGACTCCGTATCTGTTACAAAATAAGGAGAAAGATAACCACGATCGAACTGCATACCTTCAACCACATCAAGTGCAGTTTCAGTACCTTTAGCATCTTCAACAGTGATAACACCATCTTTGCCAACTTTTTCCATCGCATCAGCTATAAGGTTACCAACTGATTCATCATTGTTTGCAGAGATTGCACCAACCTGTGCAATATCGGTTCTTCCTTCAACATCTCTACTCACAGATTTCAAATAATCAACAACTTTAGTAATTGCTGTGTCAATTCCTCTCTTTAAATCCATCGGATTTGCACCTGCTGTAACGTTCTTCAATCCTTCTCTGTAAATTGCCTGTGCAAGAACAGTTGCAGTAGTAGTTCCGTCACCAGCAACATCACTTGTTTTTGTTGCAACTTCGCGAACCATTTGAGCACCCATATTTTCTGTTGGGTCATCAAGTTCAATTTCTTTAGCAACGGTTACACCGTCTTTGGTTACTGTTGGCGCACCAAACTTTTTCTCAAGAACCACGTTTCTACCTTTTGGTCCAAGAGTAACTTTAACGGCATTGGCAAGTTTATCAACACCTGATTTCAATCCGCTGCGTGCATCAGCTTCATACTCAATTAATTTAGCCATTATTTTACCTCAATTATTTTTTTATTAATTATTTATTTTACTATTGCAAAAACGTCGCTTTCCCTCATTATCAGGTACTCTTCGCCATCTACTGTAACTTCTGTTCCACTGTATTTGCCGTAAAGAACTTTATCACCAACTTTAACTTCCAGTTCGATCTTTTTACCTTCATCAGTAACTTTGCCCGGTCCTGCAGCCACTATAGTTCCTTCCACCGGTTTTTCCTTTGCGGTATCGGGAAGAATGATTCCGCCTTTTGTGGTTTCTTCTGCTTCCATTGCCTGAACTACTATTCTGTCAGCCAACGGTTTGATTTTTAATTCTGCCATTTTTAACTCCTATTTATATTTTTGGATTAAATTGTTAGCACTCTCAAAAAGGGAGTGCTAATATAATACTGGAAACAATTATTGTCAATATTTCGGTTTATATATTTGTTAGAAATCACATAATCAACCAAATAGTAACTTTTTTACGATTTCTTTAGATTGCATTTACAATATTAGTTTTTAGGGTATAATTCTGTTGAATAAGTTGAATATCAGTACAGAATGGAAGAATATTAAGAAAATTCTCACCTCGCTGGACAGAAAAGTGGTGGTGGTTTTTCTCTCTGTTGCTGTACTTCAGACAATCTCGTATTACATAACTTCCCGAAGATTTTTCAGGGCAAACATTTTCCCATCTTATAGTTTTGAAGAAAATATCCACCTGTATGAATATCTCTACTGGTTTGTTAGTGATTT
>CP070637.1:2405024-2423346 GCA_020354005.1 Ignavibacterium sp. | reverse complement strand
TTAAACCAGAAACTTTTAGCTTTATATGGCATTCTTTCCTGCTTATCTTTATCCACCAAACCAGGAATGAGATCGGGGGGGCTGAGATCTTTCCAGCCAGTATATCCGATTCCAATTGGGATTGTCTTTTTTGCACCTTCAAAATCATCAATATAGGCTATACTCTCACCTCTGTCAGAAGCTATTGTACTTTTTTTTGTGTTTGGATCGGGAGCCATATATGCATATTCACCAGCGAATGTCCAGGTCGACATTTCCCTTGTTGAAAATGCTAAATCCAGTAACCTGGTTACGAATGGCAGGTCTGCAGATGTTTTAAAGTCTGCACCAAATATTGTGTTGCTAAGAGGTTCTTCACCAATTCTTACTTTATCACTCAATGTTTGCTGGGTTAAATTCATTACCGTTAAACCAAGGTGCGTCTTTTCAGAGAAATCGTAAACTGCACGAGCACCTAAAAGTGTTTTCGATGCAAGTTGAAAGAGATCATTCTGTTCATATGTAATTCTTAAATTTGCCCCTGGTACCAAAGCAGCTTCATTACGAATTGTAAGCTGACCAATAGTGTAATCAACAACGTAATCAACGCCTGGTGTAAGCTCTCTTCCATCAAGCAGCACCCGGGCAGAATTTTCAACAACATTAAAACCAAGCTGATAAACTGCCGATGCATCACCCGACTGTTCACCAGTCATCACCCATTTATCGGGTATTTTATTCTGCCGGGCAAAAGTTTTTGTTGTATCATATACATCCTGATATGTTAAATCCTCTAAGCCAGCAGGGATATTTCCACCGAATGGTTCAAGTGTTGGAAATATTACTTCACCTGTTTCAGGAAAAATTGTTAAACCAGGCCTCCAATCAAATTTGTTATCGGGATTAGGATTACCGCCTTCACCTTGCTGATCAAGACCAAATGCTTTTAATAACTGTATATTCCCGGCTTCTGTTTCCAGCTCATCAGTGGGTTCCTGACCAACCACCTCATATTTTATTCTGAAATCAAACCCTTCCTTTTTTAAATTCCGGCTTCCTGTTCCATAAATGTTTTTTAGTTGCAGTAGCCACGCTTTGGTAAACTGTGGTTGAAGATTACGTGGTTTAACCAACTTTAATACTAAATACGCATCAGAAGTATCCTGAGTGGTAGCGATAAACTCACCAAATGTTTGATCAAATCCGGATATACCACGGTTATACGCAACAGCTATAACATCCTGATCTTGAATAGAAGTTTTGAATGAAATATATCCGGTTTCTGCGTGTAGAATATAATCAATCCCCTGTGTTAACAATTGGAATCGCCCTGTTTCCTCCAATCCCGGAGTTGGATTTGCCAAAGGATTTTTTAGAACATCGGGATAGGTTCCACTAGGTCCAACTGGATCAAGATTTAGGAAAGCGTTTGCAAATCTTTCTTTAGATTTATCGGAGGTTATAATATTAATGGATTTCCAAACTTCAATTTCATTTACAAAAATATTTGGATCTGTAATTGAAGGTACGTTCAAGTAATACTGTCTGAACTTAGTGCTGTCTGCATAAACTGAATCAATAAAATAGTGGTTTTCAGAATAATCATACGCACGGATGGTATACTTTTGCGAAGTTGTACCACCTGAAACAGATACTTCTTTTGTCTCGCCTTTTTTCTGGCTGGCAATTGCTGTTAACCTAAAAGGTCCGAGTTTAAATTGTGCCTTAATTCCGAAAAGAGCTTCTGCACCACCCAATAGAGGAGAAGTTTGCATCGAAACATTACCGGCTTCAATGTTTTGAATTATCTCATCTTCATAACCTGTGTACTTTATCTTAAGCTGGTTTTCATACTGAAAAGTTCTTTCAGTGTTCCAGTCGGCTGAAATGTTAAGCTTATCTCCAATCGTACCGCTAACATTTATTTGAACCTGCTGTTTGAAATCCGGTTCATTCCTGGTGTTGCCTAATCTGGATGTAGTAACGCCTTCTGTTGTTTCACTTCTATAAGCACCATGTATTTGTACTGAACCACCGATCTTCAAACTTATTTTTGGCTCACCAAAAATGCTTAGCACACCCACTTTAGGAAGCGGTATTTCAAAATCTGTAAAACTGGTAATCAATTCACCAAGACCAACCTGCGATGATGCCAAATCATATTTATACCCTAACTGTTCCCAGTTCTTTCGCTCACGTACAGCAAGTTTCATATTAACATATTCATCAAGTGTCATTCGCAAAAGAACTTTTGTCTCCTGTCCGCCTGTTTTTTCCCTGATCTCTACAAACTCTCCTGTAGAATCAATTGAAACTGTTCGCTGAGTAAAACCGGCAGATGGCTGAACAAAAAATTTAGATTTTTTATCCTCTTCAACCTGAACATATGGAACATCCTCACGAGCGTAACGAAAGTATTTCACCCGGTTTGTTGAATCAACTGCCATCCAGTCAACTTCAACTGTATCGGTAACTGCAGATGTATCACCAACTATTGTGGAATCTGGAAACTGAATGGACTGGTCACCGGAATCTAAAGGAGTATAAAAATTATTCGATGTGCTGGCTAATTGAATTGGTTTATGTACAGGCTGAGATAGGTCGATTTTCTCCGGGGGAGTGTTCTGGGAAAACAACTCCGGATAATTCGCCACATAAAACATTTGAAGCCACATCAATCTGTTTACTTTGGTTTGATGCGACGGTCTAAACCCTAAATTGATTCCCGCATAGAAAACAACCAGAGCAAATACAATTATGCGGGGAGATTCCCGAATAAGATTTACTTTTCTACGTATAATATAATTCCTTAAAGGAATGTTTTACATTACTCTATTTCAGAAAAGTAAAAATCTATCTATATAAACTCCTTTTATTATTATTTTATTCGGAAAAAATTAGAGATTTAAACGCAGATTTTCAACAAATGTACCAAGTGATTATTTTAATTACGGCCTAAAATTATAGGTTTTGGGTGCATAAATGAAGGTAAAATTTTTTCACTGCCGTAGGAATGTACGATTGTGTTTTATACAATAAAATTCGGTGGGTTTTAGTACAGGACTGATATAGTTTCAATATCATTGTTTAAACTATCAGATTAAAAAGATTTCCAATCAACGTGTTAGTTTTATTATAATTTGTTCGTGCCCGGGAAATTGTTTTATTAACTCATCTCGCTTTCCCAATTCAAAATCTTCAAAATCAAATCCCGGAGCTACTGTACATCCAACTAAAGCAAATGAAGACTTATCAATTAACTCTGCACCAAACCAAACGTTATGTTTAATTTGAACTTGAAACAATTGCCCTTTACTACTATTCTTACCCAATTTTATTTCTTTCAACTCACTGTTTTCATCAATAGAATAGACTATAAGAGTTGAGCCATCATAAAAATGCCATAGTTCATCGGATTTTAATCTATGGAATGTGGATACTTGATTTCCTTCAAGCAAAAAATATATTGATGTTGAGAATGCACGTGATGTTTTGTATCTATCCGGAAGATGAGCGGGCAAAATAAGTTCACCTGCCCTGTAAATTTCCTTATAATATCCACCTTCCGGATGGCGGTTAAGTTGTAGTTTGGTTATGTACTCTTTTGCTTTCTTGTTCATAATTCAGAAATGATTTTATAACTCTTTACAATTATTTATTTTTATTCAAAAGCAATTTCAACAACAGCAACAAAGCGGATATTCAAATTGATTAATCACTCAATTGTATTTACACTCATACTTACACTAATCCTTTCATTATTCATTTCTAATTCTGCTTTATCTCAATCAAAAATAGACTCTTTATCACTAATAAAATATACAAACGTTGCAGAACAAATTGTATCATCTGCACTTAGTGAGAGAAAAGGCTATGAAATGCTGAGGAATCTTTGCAGAATCGGACCCAGATTGAGCGGATCCAAAAATTCATTAATAGCGTTAAATTGGGCAAAGAATAAAATGAAAGAGTTGGGATTTGATACTGTTTGGTTACAGCCCGTAATTGTTCCACATTGGGAGAGAGGAAATATAGAGGAAGCAATTCTGCTGGATAGTGATAATAAACCATTAAGAAGACTAAACATTCTTGCACTCGGCGGAAGTATTGGAACACCATCAAACGGAATTACGGCAAAAGTTATTGAAGTAAATTCATTTGAAGAACTGAAAGAGAGAAAAGACGAAGCCAATGGTAAAATTGTATTCTTCAGTCGTCCAATAAATCAATCCAACCTGTCCACTTTTACAGGATACAGCAATGCCGCAGATCAAAGGGTGTATGGTGCAATTGAAGCTGCAAAGTATGGTGGTGTGGGTGCAATTGTAAGATCACTAACTACCAGGTACGATAATGTACCACATACAGGAATGATGAGTTATGTGGATAGTCTTCCAAAAGTTCCTGCAGCAACTATTGGTTATTTAGATGCTGATTTCCTTAGTGAAGCAATTAAAGGTAATCCAAATATAAAAATTAAGTTAACGTTGGATTGCGTCACTCAACCTGATGTGAAATCTTATAATGTTATTGGTGAAATTAGAGGAGAAGAATTTCCTGATGAAATTATTCTTGTGGGCGGACATATTGATAGCTGGGATGTTGGCGATGGTGCACATGATGATGGTGCAGGATGTGTTCAATCAATAGAAGTGCTTGATATATTTAAAAGATTAAATATAACACCCAAACGAACTTTAAGAACTGTATTATTTATAAATGAAGAGACAGGCTTAACCGGTGCAAAAGAATATGCTGCATTTGCGGATTCTTCCAAGCAAACTCATCTTGCTGCGATAGAATCCGATAGAGGGGCGTTTACACCACTTGGGTTTTCAGTTGATACTGATTCGATAGCATTAATTGAAAAACTTAATTCGTGGTTACCGCTTCTACGTAAGGCAGGAATTATATGGATAAAAAAAGGCGGGAGCGGTGCCGACATTTCACAAATCAAAAATATTATACTTCCAATGGGTTATGTACCTGATAGTCAAAGATATTTTGATTTACATCATTCTCCCAATGATGTTTTTGAAGAAGTGCATCCCCGGGAATTTGAACTTGGCAGTGCTGCAATTGCGATAATGGTTTATCTTTTAAGTGAAGAAGGAATATAGGATCTAAGAAGCTATAACATTTTCCGCAGCCATCCTGCCGCTCTTTACTGCACTCTCTAATGTAGATGGCAATCCAGTATCAATCCAATCCCCTGCCAAAAATAAATTACTAATTTTTGTTTTTGAAGATGGACGTGAATTAAGAATTTTATTGGTGGGAATAAATGTCGCTCTCTTTTCTTTTACCACTTTATAGTTTTGAACATCTGATTCAGATACAGTTGTAAATAATGTAAGCTCTTGCAGACACATTTCATAAATCTCTTCTGCTGATTTTTCCATCAAATAATTTGCATCACTAATAACAAGGTTAATATGTGATCTTTTATTAAATATCCAGTGTGCTGGTGAATTAATTAATCCATAAAATTCTTCTGTTAAAGGATTGTTCTTCAACCAGATATGAATGTTAAGAATAGACGAGTATTCAAAATCTATATTTCTATCGAGAATTTTTTCAAGCAAAAACTTTTTTAATGAATAAAACGGTACTGCTGAAACAACAAAATCAAAATCCTTATAGCTTTTATTTGATGTATTGATTTCAATAATCTTATTTTCTGAAACTACAAGCTCCTCTACAATTGATGACAACTTTACAATTCCCTTATTCCGTTCAAGCAAATCTACAGCATTATTTACATAAGACTGGCTTAAACAATACTTTGGGAGAATAATAGTTGAGGCGAAATTTCCTTTATAGAATATTTTCAAAAGTATACTACGATATATACTTGCCGATGCTTTGTCTATGCTTGTGTTCAAAGCTCCTACTGCAATTATCTGCCAAAGCGAATTAACGACTACTTCACTCTGATTCTCTAACTTCAGCCATTCCTTCACATTCATATTTTTTATTTTACGTTGAGAAACAAATGGAAGCTTTAACATAAAACGAATAATGGATAGTCTTTCCTGAAATGTAACTGCTTTATAACTAAGCAATGCAGCTAGCAAGTTTATTGGATATAATTGTCCTAAAGCTTTTAATTTTATTTCACCCTCCCCTCTTTTTAGAAAATTAACTTGCAATGAATTTTGATAAATGAAATTATCTTTAGCTCCAATCAAGTTTATGAATTTGAGTGTGTCAGCATAACAACCCATTAGAATGTGTTGTCCGTTATCAATATCATCATTAGCATATTTATCTATAAAAGAATATGCCCTGCCGCCAAGCTTTGGTGATGATTCAAGAAGTGTTACGTGGGAACCTTTATTTGAAAGATATGCTGCAGAAGTCAGTCCTGCTATCCCTCCCCCGATAACAATACATTTTTTCATTAATAAACTAAATTATACTTTGCCCAAACGCCTAATGATATCCATATCTTTTCTAACTTCGATGCTTTTACTTCATTGTTGTAAACATCATAATCAGCATCGATAATCTTTTCAAGAATTCTAAAATAAATATGCTGCATTGCCCTTGCTGCATACATCTTTCCTTTATCATCAAGATTCAAACTCTCAGTCGCCTTATTGAAATAGTTCTTTGCCCGGTTCACTTCATACTTCATCATCTGTGTAAAATTTTCGTTGTAGGTTAAATTCATCAAATCGGTTTCGGAATAGTTAAATCGCTTAAGATCTTCGTTAGGTAGATATATCCGCCCGTCCTCAGCATCTTTTTTAATATCTCGTAAGATGTTGGTTAACTGTAATGCAATACCGAGATTAATTGCAAAGTCTCTTGTTGATTCATGCTTATACCCGAAAATTTCAATACACATTAATCCAACGGTAGATGCAACCCTGTAGCAGTAAAGTTGCAGGTCATCAAAAGTTAGATAGCGGTTTCTTTGTAAATCCATTTCCATTCCTTTTAGCAGTTCATAGAATGGTTGAATGGGTATATTGAAATTATTGATAGTAGCTGATAGCTTATTAAGTAAATGATATTCGGAGTTTCTGTTTAAAGCTTTTTCAAGTTCGATTCTCCACTTGCGCAGTTTCTCATATCTTACTTCGTGCGAATCATTACCTTCATCAATAATATCATCCGTCCTGCGGCAGAATGCATAAACAGTATTCATTGCATTGCGCTTTTCTGCAGAGAGCAAGTTAAATGCGTAATAAAAACTGCTGTTGCTCCCCTTCGCTATTTGTTTTGATTGATCCATAATTAACTAATAAAGGAATTAATCAATAAGCCTGCCATCTTTATTTTGCTCAATTCAGGGCGATGATTAAGGATATCAAAATCATTCTTCTTTATTTGCAATAATATTTCTTCACCACCCAAAATGGTCCAATTAATTTCGGCCCTTAATTTTCCATTTAGAAAGGTCAGCAAATTTTTCCCCTCATCAAAGAAACCATAGATCCTTTCAACATTGTGCTTTACTAATCGTTTAAAATTATAATTATTTTCCTTTTGTTCAAACAAAAAATCCGTCACACCAAAATTTTGCATTTCGTCTTTTGCCAGATAAATTCTTCCTTTTTTGTAATCAATTATAGTGTCTTGTAAAAAGTTTGTTAACTGTAGTGCTGTGCAAATTTTATCCGAGTATTCATTTGCTTTTTCATTCCTTATATCAAAGAGTTCCAGAATAATTCTTCCCACAGGATTTGCAGAACGTTTGCAGTAATTCAATACCTCATCAAAATTCGCATACCTTCTTTTTGTAACATCCTGTTTAAATGCCGAAAGCAGATCAGTAAAATATTTTGGTGTTAATTTTCTTTCTGTAATTGTATTCGATAATGCGATCTCATAACCATTACTACTATTACCTTCCAAAGAGTTTTTAAATTCATCTTCAAACTCATTCAATTTCTCCAGTCGAATTTTTTCACTAACATTACCCTCATCGGCAATATCATCAGCAGTTCTGGCAAACCAGTATACTATTGCAATATGTTTCTTTAACCTTTTTGGTATAAGTAGAGATACAACAGGAAAGTTTTCGTAATGAGTTTTCGCAAAAGTTAAGGCTTGCGAATATGCATCAGTTACAGAAATGCTATTTTTATTTTGCATCCAGATATAGTCGAAATCACTTTGTTGGAAGTGCGACAAATCCTTTTAATGATGAAGAGAGGATTTATCTTAAGATTGTACTTTGTGCCCGGAACAGGAGTCGAACCTGCACTGGCTTGCGCCAACTAGACCCTGAACCTAGCGTGTCTACCAATTTCACCATCCGGGCATTTACTTTATTAAATTTTTTAAGAGCTTTCTACTTATTCTAGATTTTAAATTATTCTTTCTTTAACCTGCCTCTAATCTTCTTTACAAAACAGATAACCTATCGTGCCTGCCTGCCGGTTTACATACCGCAGGTATGCAGGCAGGTCTACCAACTTGCCCGGCGTAGCTTGCGAAGACGGATTTCACCATCCTGGCTTTTTCTATTTCAAATTATTATAACTCTCATTCACCAATCAGTACCACCCTGTTGATTTTCTTGTATGATCTTATTCTCATCAGTATGGATGTTGCATATTTGTGGTAAGAATTTTGCATTTGCAAGATCAACATAAATTGAATCACAATAGGCAGTAGCCAACCTCGTATCACCTAAATCCATAGTTGTTTTACAGAAGGATATTTCTTCCAATCCATAAGCCAATTCAAAGTAAGTAACCGGAATATCAAATTCTTTATATGCTGCTTCCATAAACATCGCCCAAATTGGCAGTGCTGCTTTTGCCCCCTGTCCGTACCAATCAGTAAACTTAACACGGTGGTCATCAAATCCAACCCAAACACCGGCAACTAATTCAGGGGTGTAACCAACAAACCATGCATCCGAGTAATTCTGTGTAGTGCCGGTCTTACCTGCAGCCGGGTACTGATAAAACATTCTAACACCGGCACCGGTACCCGTTGAAACAACACCTTCCATCAAACTGATCATTATCGATACAGTTTGTGCAGATATTGCCTGTACATATTCAGGTGTAAATTCATCAATCACTATTCTATTCTGATCTTCTATCTTTAAAATCGAGATCGGCTCAATATGAACACCATTATTTGCAAAAGTTCCATAAGCTGATGTCAGCTCAAGAGGACTTACCTCAGAAGTGCCCAGGGCAATTGCCGGATAAGGATCTAGATTTGATCGAATACCCATACGCTGTGAAAGCTTTACTACTTGCCGCGGTGGTGCAATATCACTAATTGTCATTCTTCCTGTAATAACATTAATGGAATGCTCAAGTCCCCACCGTAATGTTTCATAGCCACTGTATTCTTTGTTCGAATTTGCTGGTGACCATCCATTGTAATTGAATTGTTTATTAAGTAAAGTAGTTGCCGGGGAAAGACCATTCTCAATAGCAGTTGTGTAAACAAAGGGTTTAAAAGATGAACCAGGCTGTCTTTTTATACCAGTAACGTGATTCAATCCTCTACCAAAACTTTGGTTTGAACCACCCACCATAGCTTTAATCTGACCGGTTTTAGGATCAACTACGACAAAACCAACCTCAATTTTCGTTGCAGCTTTTTTTATTGAGTCTACAAAACTTTCACTGGCTTTAAGAAGATTATACACATTTGCTTTCCCCTCCTTACTATCAGCGGTTCGATATGCCCTTGAGTTTTTTATTGCCTGATCAAGCAACTCGGTAAGAAGATCTTTATACTCTCTCCAACTCCAATTCTTGTCAAACAGCTGCTGATATGTTTCAACATGCTGTGCTGCAACTTCGTTCGCTATCCTTTGCATTCCTAAATCGAGTGTTGTATAAATATTTATTCCATCCCTGTACAAATCGAAACCATATTTATCAGATTTTTCTTTCATCTGAATTCGAACATATTCCAGAAAATGTGGTGCTTCGGATTGCTGAATTTTTTCACTAGCTGTAGCAAGAACAATCGGTTGTAACTTTAAACTATCATATGCAGTTTCGGGCAACATTCCGGTTACTACCATGTTATTCATAACTAAATTTCTTCTTGCAACGGCTGCATCATAATTTATTTCCGGATTGTAATCACGTGGAGATTTGAGCAGCGCAACACATAATGCTGCTTCAGGCAAAGTTAGCTCACTTGCAGATTTACCAAAGTAAGAACGAGCTGCTGCTTCAATTCCATATGCGCTTTTCCCAAAGTAAGATACACTCAAATACAGTTCAAGAATTTCGCGCTTCGTAAATCTTTTTTCAATCTGAATTGCAGAAATCCATTCTCTAATTTTTCTAACTCCAACATCAAGCTTGTTTTCACGTCTAGATTTTAGTTCATAGAGATTTTTTGCTAGTTGCTGTGTTATGGTGCTAGCACCTTCTCTAAATGAAAACCTTACAACATTCTTTACCATGGCTTTAAAAAATCTTGTAAGATCAACACCCCAGTGCTCATAAAATTCCCGATCTTCCGTAGAAATAAGTGCTTCAGTTAAAAAAGGAGGAAGGCTGTCCAGATCAGTTTCAAGTCTGTTTTGGATAAAAAATTTACCTATTAATTCCCCATCTGCAGAAAAAACCTTGGTGGCAAGCTGCGGTTTAGGATTTTCAAGATCTTCAATTGAAGGTAATCCGCTGAAAATATATATCCCGACAAAGACTAAGAAAGCAACTAACAATCCCAGAACAATTGCCCAATTAATATTTCTAATGGTCTTCTTATTTTTCACTTTTTTATTTCTGTGCTTGGAATCAGAAAAATACTTTTTCAGTTCTTCATCATTTGGTTTCATTTTCGCCATACTATTTCCAGTCAATTACTTCAAATTTGTCCGAATCAAATTTACCAAAACAGGGAGCATCAATCCAGGAACCTAAATTTACATATGTTCCACCGTTGAACTGTTGAAAAGATCTTTCATGTGTATGCCCAAAGATCACGTAATCAAATCCTTCTTCAATTTTTTGTTTTGCGGCTGATTCAATACCATCAACCTCACCATAGTCCTTCTTTTTTGTGTACTCCCTGCTCGTCTTACTGGTTTTACTAGCAATTGCTATTCCGAGATCAGGATGTAACCATGAATACAATTTCTGAATAAATTTGTTCCTCAAGATCGCCTTTAATATTGTATAACCAACATCATTCTTCACAAGACCATCACCATGTCCAATGTAAAACTTCTTATCATTAAGAGTAACTGCTATTGGATCTTCATGCATAATTATTCCAAATTCGGTTGTAAAGAAATCCTGATGAAGAAAATCGTGATTACCAATAAAATAATGTATCAGTATTCTCTTTTCAGCAATGTCTTTTAATGCAGTTAAAGTTCTAAAATATCCTTTTTGATAAACCCTTTTATATTCGAACCAGTAATCAAACAGGTCGCCTAGAATGAATAGCTCATCACAATTATCTTCTGCATATTTTAAGAATTTAACCAGCAATCTCTCTTTATTGTCTTCAATTTCCTTTGTTTGAAGACCAAGGTGCTGGTCCGAAATAAAAAGGTAACGTTTATTCACAAATCATAATATTTATCATTGATTACCAAAATTAATGATAACACTTTTGAAATAAAACAGAATTAAATGAACACCATTCTTAGTTTACTGAGACCAATAGCCAATTATTGGGATCTAAAATTATTGCTTCAGGTAATTGATCAGTTTCAATTCTAATCTGTTGTGATCTCCTGTCGATATTGAATTTATGGTATTCCACATCATCTTCATATTGTACGGCTACTTCCAATAAGAAATGATACTCTAAATATTCATCCTGTTCCTGGTTAATTGTCAGGTAATTATAATACGAATCACCAAACTTTTCTGTTTCCCACTCATAGTTTAATTCAATCTTTCCAACTCCATTAATCCATTGATCGAAAAATTTATCTAAGTCTTTTTGAGATATTGTTTCACACACTTGCTTAAAATCATTAGTTGAAGCATTTGAATATTTATACTTTTCATAATATTCTTTAAGAATTTTGAAAAATAATTCGTCACCTAATTCCCAGCGGAGCATATGCAACACCCATGCTCCTTTATTGTAAACTGTTTGTGTAAATAAGAATGATCCAGGATTTGACAAAGAGTTTCGAAACTCATTTTGCTTAATCTTTATCATATTAGATTGTAAGGCATCACTTCCATAAAAGTGTTCATCATATAATGCTTCACAATAGGTTGAGAAACCTTCGTTTAACCATATGTCTTTCCAGGACTTAGGTCCAACTGCATTACCCCACCAGTGATGAGCAACTTCGTGAATGTATATATCCTGAAAGAATTTCTTTCCACCTAAAAAATTTGATGCTACCCCAGTAATAGTCTGGTGCTCCATTGCTCCCATTTGCCACAAAAATTCTGCAACACCATACTTTTCTTTAATAAAAGGATATTCTCCAAAAGTTTCAGCAAAAAATTTGATAAATTTAGGATGCTCCGCAAAGTCGAATTTTGCCTTATCTACGTTTTGGGGTAAAACATAGTAATCTATCGCCATTGTATCCAATCCATCTAAAGAAATATAATGATCATCAAAATGCTCATAATTAGAAGAATAAAGAGCAATCAGATATGTCGAGATTGGGTACAAAGTTTTCCAGTGATATGTTTTGCGTGAACCATTTATTTCGGTACCAACTAATAATCCGTTTGAAACCGAAACCTGCGATGAATCATTTGTAATCCAAATATCTAACAATGCTTTATCGGTTGGAAAATCATTACAAGGAAACCAGGATGAAGCATAAGTTGGTTCACTTAATGTATAAACAACAGAAGTACCGTTAATTTTTGCAAAGGAAAATCCAACGAAACCTGCTCTTTTTGGTTTACCTGAGTAATCAATCTGTACTTCAAATGTGTCGGTAACAGGAAAATTTCTTACTATTGAAATGAATTTATCTTTTAGTTCAAATCCCGCCTTCTTCCCGTTTATCGTGACTGTAGAAACATCATAATTGTTATAAAAATTGAAATGAATTGAATCGATTTCACGCACCAGTTTTCTTCCTTTAATGGTAGCAGAAGCATTAAACTTCTTCTCTTCGGGAAAAAGATCAAAAGACAGGCTATAATGCAAAATATCTACCGATTTTTGCTTTTCAATTATATTTGCTTTCACCCCACCTAAATGGTTTTTTAATCCTTTAAGATGATTTGCAAAATAAAGGGATCTTATTTGTTTGATATCACTAGAATAATTATAATCCTTTTCCCATAGCCCGCCAATTAAAACGAACCACAATATTAGAATTACTATTATTGATGAAAATATAGAAACAAGTGCCTTCAATTTATGATATTTTATAATGACGAAATTCAATACTTAAAATTAAATTAAATCTTTCTAAGTACTAATTAATGAATAACTTAATTGCCAATCAAAACATTATTATATATCTTCGTAATCTCAAAAAAAAAGGAATGTTTATGCCCTTTCCCGGGTCTGCAATAGTAAGAGAAACCATTGTTATGATTCTGGCGGGCGGCCAGGGTGAAAGACTCTATCCATTAACCAAAATTCGCAGCAAACCATCCGTACCGTTTGGTGGTAAATATAGGATTATTGATTTCGCACTATCGAACTGCTTGAACTCGGGACTTAGAAGAATTTACGTTTTAACTCAATATAAATCAGATTCATTAAATCAGCATTTACTTGAAGCCTGGAGTATATTCAATCCTGAACTTGGTGAGTTTATCTTTTCAATCCCACCGCAAAGAAAAATGAATAACGATTGGTATCTTGGAACAGCTAATGCTATCTACCAAAATAAAAATCTTTTTTCTAATGATTTAAAAGCACGTACAGTACTAATCCTTGGTGGAGACCACATTTACAAAATGGATTATCAAAGGCTGATTCAATATCATATTGATAAGGATGCAGATCTTTCAATAGCTTGTATCGAAATGCCGCAATGTGATGCGAGCCGGTTTGGCATCGTTGGGGTTAATGACAAACATAGAGTTCAATCATTTATTGAAAAACCGGAAAACCCACCTGAAATTCCTGGAATGCCAGGCTTTTCATTCGTAAATATGGGAATATATGTTTTTAACGCTAATATGCTTCGCGAAGTAATGATGGATATGATTTCTAAAGATCTTAAACCATATGATTTTGGAAAAGATGTTATTCCCTATATGGTCGATGAAGGTATGTCTGTTTATGCTTATAAGTTTGAAGATGAAAATAAAAAAGATAAACCATACTGGAGAGACATTGGAACTCTCGATGGATATTTTGAATCAAACATAGATCTTATCAGCGTAAATCCTGAGTTTAACTTATACGATTCGTACTGGCCTATGAGAGGTCATCTGTATCAGTTTCCGCCCGCAAAAACTATTTCGCACGAAGGAGAAAGGGTTGGGAGAAGCCTTGATTCTTTAGTCTGCGACGGTTCAATCATTTCCGGAGGATTGGTTGAAAATTCACTTATCGGTCCTAATGTTAAAATAAATAGTTTCGCTTATGTAACTGACTCAATAGTAATGAACAACTGCAACATAGGAAGACATGCCAGAATAAGAAAAACGATAATAGATAAAAATGTTATTGTACCGGAGGGATATGAAATTGGATTTGACCTCGAAAACGATAAAAAGAAGTTTACTGTTACGGATTCCGGCATTGTGGTAATTGAGAAGAATGCTGTTCTTCCTGAGTAATTACTCTCACTTCCCTACCCCATTTTTCAATTTATAAGTTCTTATTTATTTTGCTCATTGTGAAAAATCTTTTTCAAATAAGCAATTTTTAATGGAATCGATTTTAGAAAATAAACTTAAAAACCTGCCTGCTAAACCTGGTGTTTATCAATTTAAAAACAATAAGGATAAAGTTATCTATGTTGGAAAAGCCAGGAACTTAAGAAACCGTGTTAAAAGCTACTTCCACGGTGGTGCCACAAATGCAAAAACAATAGCACTTGTTAAAAAAATTACTGATTTAGAATTAGTTGTTACAGATTCAGAGGTTGAAGCTCTTGTTCTTGAAAACAACATTATAAAAGAGCTAAAGCCAAGGTATAATATTGATCTTAAAGATGACAAGTCATTTCCATTTATAAAAGTTACAAATGAACCTTATCCGCAGGTTTATTCTACCCGAAGAGTTATAAAAGATGGTTCAAAATATTTTGGACCTTATACCAGTGTTAAAACCATGAAGTCAGCTCTTAGAACAATAAATCAGATCTTCAAAATAAGGAGTTGCAAATATGACATTAATGATGATACGATAGAACAGAAAAAGTATAAAATCTGTCTCGACTACCACATTAATAAATGTGATGGACCTTGCGAAGGTTTAGTCTCGGAGAAAGAATATAATGAGATGGTGCAGGAAGTTATTAAAGTCATTCGTGGAAAAACTGATGACTTGATAAAAGACCTTGAAGCAAAGATGGAACAAGCTGCAGAAAAAACAGACTTTGAGAATGCAGCGCAGATAAGAGATAAAATTGAGCAGCTTCAGATCATCTCATCAAAACAAAAAATTGTTAGTAATGATTTTGAAGATCGTGATGTAATTTCTGTTGCTCACGAAGGCAAAGATTCTGCCTGCTCTATATTTAATATCAGAAGCGGGAAGCTTGTTGGTAAAAAACAATTGAAGTTGAAGCTGCAAGGGGATGAAGATTTATCAGAAGTATATAATGCAGCAATTAAGTTTTGTTATGGTGAGCACACGGAAATCCCAAAAGAAATTTTATTCGAAACTGAACCGGATGATGCTGAGTTGCTTTTAGAGTGGTTGAATTTACGATCCACTAAAAAAGTAAAATTTATTATTCCTCAACGTGGTGAGCTGCGATCTTTAGTTAAGATGTGCAAACAAAATGCGGTTTTACAGTTAAAAGAAATCCAGATTCAAAAGATGAAGAAAGAGGGGCACGTTACATATTCAGTTGGTGCTCTACAAAGAGATTTAAGGTTGAAAAATCTTCCTAAAAAAATTGAATGCTTCGATATATCAAATTTACAGGGTACTGATTCAGTTGCAAGTATGGTTGTTTTTGTTGATGGCAAACCTAAGAAAAGTTTATACAGAAAATTTATTATAAAAGATGTTGAAGGACCGGATGATTTTGCTAGTATGGAAGAGGTAATAAAAAGAAGATATAAACGTGTTTTAGAGAATGAAGAATCACTGCCTGATCTTATCGTTGTAGATGGAGGGAAAGGACAATTATCAAGTGCTGTAGGTGTTTTGAACAAACTCGGTATAAAACAAACACCTATTATAGGATTGGCAAAGAGATTAGAAGAAGTATTCTTCCCGGGGAATTCCGAAGCTGAGTCAATTCCCAAAACATCTTCCGGTTTAAAATTGTTACAGCAAATAAGAGATGAAGCACATCGCTTCGCCATTACTTTCCACAGAAAAAGAAGATCGAAAAGAACATTTGAAACAGAGTTGACAAGTATTGCAGGAATTGGGTCATCCACTGCCCAAAAGCTTATAAAGGAAATTGGAAGTGTGAATGCTGTAAAAAATGCCTCAATTGAAAGTCTTTCATCAGCAGTTGGGAAGAGTAAAGCAGAATTGATTTATAATCATTTCCAAGAGAAAGGGTGAACTGTTATCCGAAGGATTCCTTGGAAAAAATCGTTAATAAATTTTTAGCATTTAATTTTTCTCCGGAATGAATTGCGAATCTGCGTTTAGCAGCCTAAGACAGCGGCTGCTATTAATTGTATTTTTAAATACCGCTCTTTCATAAATTCAAGCAGTTTTAATCTCCTCTGAATTTTCCACCTTACGCCCGACCGCATAAATAACACCGACTAAAACAATCGCTATCAAAACCAATGATATATAGGGGGACAATCCATAAGCAGAGAGTACATCACCCAAAATAATGCAGACTATGGCAACCACCATTGCATAAGGCAGCTGGGTTCTAACGTGATCAACGTGATCACACCCCGAAGCGATGGAGCTTAGAATGGTTGTATCGGATATAGGTGACACATGATCACCAAATACAGTTCCTGCAAGTACAGAACTAATTACACCATGGAGAATAATTGTACTATCAGCAGGGTTTAAATTATATAAATCAGTCACTGAATCTGATAACGGTATAACTATCGGCATCATGATTGCCATTGTTCCCCAGCTTGTTCCAGTTGCAAAACTTGTTAATGCACATACAATGAAAACAATTAGAGGTAAAAATCCCGGACTAATTGTATCACTTATTAAACTAATAATATAATCCGCAGTTTTCATCTCAACAGTGATAGCACCTATTGCCCAGGCAAGTGTTAAAATAATAAGAGCCATTAGCATCGATCTGATACCGTTAACCCATGCATTAATTGTTTCGCCCAAACTCAACAATTTTTGTGAGAGAATCATGATGGCAGCAACAATGCAAGCCGAAAAACTGCTCCAGAGTAATGCAAGGTATGAATCCGAATAACCTATAATTTCACGGATGCCGTATTCGGAAATTCCCTGTTCATGCAATGCACTCAATCCGGTATAAATGAGACCCACAATTGTTCCAATAATTAACACAAGTATTGGTATAATACCATTATACCATTTGGCTTTATCCTCATTGCCAAAAAGATCAGATGTTTCAGTAAAGTTTTTCTCAATCGTTTCTGTACGATTATAAAGTTTACCTTCAACCACCGCTCTCTTTTCTGCTTTGTACATCGATCCGAAATCGCGCTGTGTGTATGCAACAAGAAAAACAAAAAAGAGCATAGCAAGCGGGTAAAATCTGTATGGTATTGTTTCTAAAAAAGTAGCGTAAGCATTAGAATCAGATCCAATCATTTGCAAACCATCCTGTATCAATCCAACTTCATACCCAATCCAGGAGCTGATAACAAATACACTGGTAACCGGTGCAGCTGTAGCATCAACAATAAAAGCAAGCTTTTCCCTAGATATTTTCATTTTATCGGTTACCGGTCTCATAAGATTTCCAACTATTAAGGTGTTTGCATAATCATCAAAAAATATAATAAGACCGGATAGCCATGCAGAAATTTTTGTTGACTTTCTATTCTTAGCAAACCTTGTAATCACATTAGCAATTCCTCTTGTGCCGCCACTTTTTGATATCAACCCAATAACCCCGCCAAACAATAAAGTAAACACTAAAATTTGAATATGAGAATCATCAGATATTGCATTAATTATGTATGTATCAATTAATCTGAGTAAGCCTGTTAACGGATTAAAATCGTAAATAAAAAATGCACCTATGTAAACACCCAGGATTAATGATAGTATTACCTGCCGGAAGATTAATGCCAACAGTATTGCGAGTAGTGGTGGAATTATACTTAAGATTCCGGGTAGAACTTTT
>CP070637.1:2390267-2404924 GCA_020354005.1 Ignavibacterium sp. | reverse complement strand
AAGGATTTGGATAGTTTTGGACAAGTTGATAATCCGATATTAACGTCGTTTCTCCTTTCTTTACATTTACCGGGTCAATAGAAGTTTTAATAAGCCAGACATCACCATTAAATACTCCAGAAAACCAGTTTGCTCCTGCTATAATATATCCTCCGTCAGTTGTTTGCTGCACGGAGTATCCATGCTCATAGCTTGTTTCTCCAAAAGTCACTGTCCAAAGTGTATCACCTAAAGTATCAGTCCTTATAAGCCATACATCAGCTGCTCCAGCACCGAAAGAACCTGTTATCCCTGTTATTATATATCCCCCATCAATGGTTTGCTGGATTGACGCTCCCGTATCACCAGAATTGCCACCAAAAGTCTTTGACCATTCTGTATTACCTAATGAATCAGTTTTGATAAATAAAGCATCATCTGCGTTTGATGAAGACATTCTTGTTCCAATAATTACATAGCCGCCATCGTTGGTTTGTTTGACCTCCCCGAAATCTGTCCACGTACCTCCTGCAAATGTTTTAGTCCAAAGAGTATCACCATTTACATCAGTTTTCATTAGTAATCCATCACCTCTTGGAACCATACCAACACCATTCACTTTACCTACAAGTATAAAACCCCCATCTGTAGTTTGCTGGATTGAATTACCAATATCATGGTTATTACCACCGAATGTTTTCAACCAAAGTATGTTTCCAGACGAATCTGTTTTAATTAGTAGAACGTCCGAAGACCATTTATCTCCTCCACTACCACCTAAGATTATATAGCCACCATCAATGGTTTGTTGAACCGATTTACCTTCATTCCAATCATTACCTCTGAAGGTTTTTGTCCAGAGTGTATTTCCAAATGAATCTGTTTTAAGTAATAGGACATCCCTTTTACCGAACTCTTCAATTAGTCTTGAACCTACAATGATATATCCGCTATCAGTAGTTTGATGTATGTAATATCCTATATCATTATTACCATCATTGGGTGACTTTGTCCAGAGTGTGTCACCATTAGAATCTGTTTTTATTATCCAGAAATAGTATTTCGATGCATCAATATCATCTTTCGAACCCATTATTATGTATCCGCCATCTATTGTTTGCTTAACACACTTACCTATATTTTGCTCAGTTTCACCGAAAGATTTATCCCACTCAATGGACACTTGAGCTAATGAAGAAAAATGTATAAAGAAGATTGCAAGAAAAATTAAAGATATGTTTTTCATAACAACCTCCCTGTGGTTTCCCAAATTATATACTACTCTAAACCTCGGGGAGATATGAAATGAATATTCGGTATGTTCTGTAATCTACAACACCTCTCTCCGAGGTGAAGCGATTGTTTTTATAAATGTAATTTGGTAAGATTAAATGATAAAGTCAATTAACACTTTTAATAGTTGCTGCATTGCATTTATTGCTTAGTGGCAAGTAATAATTAGTATGAAGTGATGAGGGAAAAAGAAAGCTACATATTAAACCAGTATGTAAACTTAATCATAAAGATATTATCTGGTTCGAGTAACATCATACTCGAAAATGCGCGATCAAACTGGAAGTCACCAACTTCTTCAGCAGCGGATCTTGTTTGTGTCCATACAAAATAAATTACAGAGCCGGGCAGGTACTCCCATCTGAGTACGGCATTTCCTCTAAATGATCTGATGTTAAAATCAAGATTACCAATTTCTAATGGTTCTGCAGGTCCTTCTCCATCCGGATCTGCTGTGCCGTCATTAGGATCAAAGGTAGAGGTTCCTTCACCAAATGTATTAAACTCGTATGTGCCGGGATATGCCAGTTCTTTATAGTTATTATAGTCGCCAGCGGAAATTAACGGCTGAACATAAAGCTGCAAGCTTAGTTTGGGTGTAAATGTCCAGTTCAATCTTATGCTCGCAGAAAATGTTTTTTGATCGAGCTCTGCAAAAACGTAGCGTTTACCGTATGTATTTGTTGCAGTTGGATCATCAAACGTATCAACATACTGGGCAAATTCGAAAATTCTTGAATATTGAGGACTGATTATGAAAGACAGATTGGGTAAGAACCTGAATTCTAAACCAGCATTAATATCCCAATTCCACGAAGGATCACCATTGTAAGCAGAACCACCTAGTTTAACAATCCAATCATTCCTGTTGTCAGATGCTAAAATCGCATCGCCTCCATATCCGGTTGGATTTATCGTCAATGGACCGCCCCTTGTTCTGGTATTATTATAGGTTTGCGGATTATAGAAAGCAGTCCAATCAATTGAATAGTAATTTGGAAATTCAATGAATCCAAAATGAAAAATTCCCTGCCAGGTTACATTGCTGCCAAAGTCATAGTTTTGAAAAACAGCCGCTCCTATTGTCATAAACTGGTAAAAACTTGTCGGATCAGTCCACTCATACCCTCCCCCGGCATGCCAATTAATTTGATCTGCACGGAACATAAATCCAATATCATTTACATCAAAACCTGGTGAAATGAAACCAAAAGCTGTGTTAACAAAAAAGTTACCTCTCTGTTTATTTATATAGAATCTGCCCGCATAACCACTCAGAGAACTTGCGGTGCTATCGACATTGAGGTAATCAGCATCAGGCCTTTGGAAATAATGCCTGGAACTCTTTTGAAGATCAATCATCCTTGTGGTATTTCCGTTCACATAACTCGCACCTGTCCACCCGGCCAGCACCCAAGTCTTCGAAGCATCCAAATATGTCCAACCATCTAATCCAAGACTAATTGCGCTTTTATTAAGTTCGTCTCTTAAGCGATTATCATTAAATCCTCTTACTGCAGCAGTCGAAATAATTCCAATTCCCTGACGACCCTCATTTATCTCGTTTTGAGCTCTTATTACACCGTAATAAGTAAGCGGTTCAACTTCTAAATCACTATGAATTCCATTTGTTGAAACCCGGGCAAATTCCCTTTTAGTTACATTTTGAATTGTACCAACATTCCAGTTTTCACCCACTTTACCAGTAAGCTTTGCAGCTCCAATTATATGTGTACCGGTTGGATAATCCACATAGTCAACTTCATCAGGAATGCTGCCCTGGGGCTGTCTTCCAATACGCCTGCTATAAAAGAAGTCCGGATTACTCCAGTTAAATCCCCAGTAATTCCTGGCGCCGCCATATCCAAAATTGAAAATTGTTGAACCTTCTGTAAAGAATGGTCTTCGTTCAGGAAAGAAAGTTTCTACATCGCTAAGGTTAATCACTGCCGGATCTATTTCTACCTGGCCAAAATCGGGATTAACAGTTGCATTAAGCGTTAAGTTAGAGCCAACACCCATTTTAAAATCTGCTCCGGCACCAGGTTCGTAATTGGATCCGCTATTAAAAGGATCACCCTCCTCATGCTGGATATACTCTGCGCGTGCAGTTACGTATGGTATTAATTCCATCTGACCACCCGAGGATATTTGCTGCATTCCCCTTAGATCAGCAAAGTGTGATACAAAACCGCTTTCGGCTTTAGGAATAAATACCAGGTAGTCACGCTCATTTTTTCTGGCAATAGTTCTTCTGAAGTTTATTCCCCAAACATTAACCTGTTCATTATTAAATCTCATCTGAGAAAAAGGAATTCGCATTTCTGCAGTCCAACCTTCTTCATCAAGGTTAACCTTACCTTCCCACACACCATCCCATGATTCATCATCCCAGCCATCATTATAAAGCACGCCATCTATTAAAGTTCCACCGGCATTCAGCGTAAAGAAATAACCACTTCGTTTATCGTAATAAGGATCGAGGTAAACAGTTACGTGATCTGATGTTATCCATTCATCACGTCTGGTTAACCGTGCAACAATTGAATCCGGTGCTGAATCATACATCTTTGCACCAACATAAAGTGCATCATCGTCATATGCTACTCTTAAAACTGTTCTTTCAGTTGGTGCTGCTCCTTCAGCAGGATCACGCTGGATAAAATTTTCAAAACCATTAGGGGCTAACCAGATATGTTCATTCAGTTTCCCATCAAGTTCAATTTCATCGGTTATACGCAGTGCAAGTATTTTAGCATCGTTATTGCGTATCTGTAGTGTGTCCGAAGGGGATGCAAAGGAAAGACTGCTAAAGATTATAATAAGAAATAGTAAAAGAATCTTCATCCCTAATACTATATTCTTTTAGTAAAACATTATAATTATCTGAATGGAAGAGTTAACATTCATTATTTTATAAAAATACGGGTTTGCAAGTATATTGCAAACCCTCTTAATAGTTAAAGATAAATCTTAATAATTATTCTTTACTAAAATAATGAATATTCGAGAAGCAGATTACATATGGGATAATAATTACCTAATTCATTTTCCGTAATTCAATATCACCCATTCCTGTATTTACTTCGATTAATGGACCACCCCCATTTAATTCAAATTTGGCTTCAATATACCTGGCTTCGCGATGCCTCTCAACCGAGGTGGGTTCAAAATCCGACTTAATATTTTCAAGTTTGCTTTGATCCTCATCCCACATCATTACGTGCGTGGTAGCAATAATAGTAACTCGTGCCGATTCCGGAACATATAAGGTTATATTTCCCATTCCTGTGCTCATTTCGCTTTTACCCTGACTTTCCGGGAGTATATCAGCAGTTATGTTTCCTGCACCTGTGCTTGCATCAACAATGCCTTTAATATTATTGAGCCTGATGTTGCCCCCACCGGTACTTACATCCACTTTACCTGTGGCAGAGGCAAGCTTAATATTTCCTCCTCCTGTGCTTATATCAGCACTTCCGGAAACACGCTCCACCTTAATGTTACCACCACCTGTAGAGACATCTGCATTACCGCCAATATCATCGATTGAAATATTTCCGCCACCTGTTGAAACATCTGCAGACTTATTAATCGAACCAATTTTGATATTCCCACCGCCTGTAGAAATATCGGCAGTACCATTTATGTTACCAAACTTCATATCGCCACCTGCAGTTGATACATCTGCATCGCCGTTAACATTACTTATTTTTATATTACCGCCAGCCGTTGAGATATCGGCCTTGCCATTAATATCTCCGGTAGAAATATTTCCACCAGCAGTTGAGATTTCAGCAAATCCCTCGATGTTTCCATTAATTGCAACATTACCTCCACCAGTGGAAAAATCCAGATTTATTGTTGCAGGACCTGTTATTTCAAAAGAGAAGTTGCGAGAATCTTCGCCTTCAAAATCTATATCAATTATACTTCCTCTCTTCTCCATCTTTAATTTTGATAGTTCCGAAGAGAGCACATTTTGTGCAATTACTTTCAACTGGTTTCCGCTGGTTAAATCATACGTAATATTTCCAAATGAAGAGGATACTTTTAAATTATCTCCTCTGCTTACAGTAAATGATTTTTCGACATCCTCCTGCGCAGAGGATAAACTTAAAGCAGATAATATTATTGATAATATTATTGCTTGATAGAATTTTGCATTTTTCATTTTAGTCATGCTCCTGTAATATTGTTTTGGTTAAATGCCGGATGTAATTGTTATCGTCATCCTTAGATTTTTCTTTAAATAGTTTGAGATCTTTCTCATTTAATTTCTGGCCGGATTGCACAGTTTCAAATAAAGCGTTAATAGCTGTTATTCTTAAAGCAGAACTTGTATCGTTTGATAGTACGTAAATGTATGCTTGTTTAATGTCTTCATCATAAGGTAATTTTTTCAAGAGTTTTAGTGCCTCAATTTTAACTCCCGGATTTTGATCTGTAATTGCAACAGTGATAAGAGCGTTCTTTAACTCAGGATCGGAATCCATCTTATTTTCAGATACCATAGCATTAATTGAATTCAACCTTGAACCGGGATTTCGTTCATTCAGCATAGCATAAGTTAAAACGCTCTGTACATTGGGATCATCGACACTACCTTTATAATGCATTGGTTTTACAGCTTCAAACCTAAATTCAACTTCACCATCGGAGGCATCAGAATCAATAAATGTTATGTTGCTTATCTTTACATCCTGCTGGTAAAATACACTCTCAGTACCACTATCACTCGAGGTTATATACCTGATTTCAGGTGAAGGACTCATGAGTAAATAGCCCATAAAAAATCCAACTATAAGAGTGGTAACACCTACTACTGCCAGCTTGTATGGAGGATTAACAAAATCGAACACATTAAAAATATTTTTAAGATTAAACATACTTTTACCTTGTTCCATCCTTAGAGCTCCCCTTAATTGAGTACGGGCTTCGTGAAGCAGCGCATCATCTATTACTTTTTTTTCACTATCAGAAATAATATTTAAAAAGTTTCGTTGTGCTTCCATTTCCTTCCGGCACTCTTCACAAGATGTAAGATGGTCTTCTAATTTTTTTTGCTCATTGGCATTAAGCTCGCTGTAAAGAGCAAGCTGAATCATTTTTTTATATTCATTGTGTTGCATATTAACACCTATAATAAATTCCTTTTAATAAGCTGCAGCATAAACCGAACTCAAATTTTTTCGCAGATTTCTTGTAGCATCAAATAAATATTTTTTTACTGTGCCTTCTTTACAATTAAGCATTTCTGCTATCTCTCTTATTTTGTAACCTTCATAATGCTTAAGAGTAAAAGTTATTTTTTGTTTAGATGAAAGAGAATCAATTGCTTCACTAATCAAGCTACCAAGTTCCGTATTCGAAGCCAACTCACCCGGATCTCTATTTGTTGCAACTAATTCGTAGGATTTACTATCATCATCTTCTGTTTCAAACTCTTCGTTAATAGATAATTGCAGATGCTTTTTACTTCTGCTTTTGTGTGTTAAACAAACGTTTGTTGCTATTCTGTATAACCATGTAGAAAATTCGCTTCTCATCTCAAATTTTTTCAAATTCCTATGAACTCTTATAAATACTTCCTGGTAAATGTCCTTTGCTTCATCACTATCGTGTACATAATTAAGTGCAATTGAGAGTACCGATTTATCATAGCGATAGATCAATTCTTCAAATGCGGCATTATTGCCTTTATTTGCTTCTATTATTAGTTCGTTATCGCTTAATGTCATTAAGTTTTCCTTTTAGTTATTTACTTAGACCCAATAAACTTAGAAAAGGTTGTGTGTGCCGTATAATAATTTTTACGACTCGTTATTTAAAAGATCAAAGACCGATTTAAGGTAATATGTGGGTTTAATATGGTCGGCGCCGTTCGAATAGTACTTTACTCCTGTTGATACCAGTGCCGAGTCTATACCGAAATTGTTTCCCAGAGCAATATCAGTTTCAAGCCGGTCACCAATTAAAAGTGTTTTTTTCAAATCAACTTTAATTCGCTTCTTTATTTCCTCGAACATAAACCGCGAAGGCTTTCCAAAATGAAGCTCTAATTTTTTATGTGTTCTTTTTTCTAAAGCAGAAATTGTTGACCCTGCATCAAGCACCTCACCATCGTCAACAGGACATGTATCGTCAATATTAGCTGCAAAAAACTTTGCCCCATTCTCTAATGCTCTTGCAGCTATTTCAAGTTTTTCATAATTCAAAGTTCTATCAAGCGTAACAATAAGTATATCTATTTCTGAAGGATCAGAAGAAAATGAAAGACCTGCAGATTCAATTTCCTTAATGAATAATTCTTCGCCAATGGCGAAAAACTTTTTACCTTTAAAATGATCCGATAAGTAGTTCTTAATTACAACAGTCGAGTTTATAATCTCATCTGCTTCTATTGTTACACCCTTTGAGATAAGAAAATTGTGATAATCATCAACAGAGCCTGTAGTTTTATTAGAAATGAATATTGTCCTTTTGCCGTACGCTTTTATATGGTTTACAGTTCTATCAGCATTGGGAATCAATTTCTCTCCACGATAAATAGTTCCGTCTAAATCAAAAATAAAACCTTCATATTTCTCAATCATCAGATAAAAACAGGCTTATAATATAATTTGTTTGAATAGTTATGATGAGCAGTTAATTAAGTTGTTAGATTTATTTATAATACTAATTCCTTTTTCATTTCTGAAAGTGCTTCCACAATCGTGTGTGCTTTGAATCCGAGTTCTGTTTCAGCCTTTAATGTTATTAGTCCCGAATTCAAAGGTCTCCGGGCTTGCTGATTCAATTGCTCTGTAGATATAGGATTTATTAAAGATTCATCAAGTTGAAAACACTCCGCAATTTGAAGAGCAAAATCAAATCGTGATAAAAACTCCCTTCCACCAACATGGTAGAGCCCTGTTTTATCAAATTCAATAACTTTACTTACAACTTGTACCAGATCATCAACAAAAGTAGGATTGTTAAACTGATCAGTTACAATATTTATCTTTTCATTTTTATTCAATGATTGCACAAGCCATTTCACAAAATCAGGATTGTTATTAAACGTTGCTCCGTACAACACATTGGTTCTCAGAATTGTATAAATAGTACCGCTAATTCTCAAAGCGTTTTCGCTTGCAAGTTTTGTTCTTCCGTAATATCCAAGCGGATTCGGAATTGCATTCTCAGAGTAAGGACCTTTCTCCCCATCAAAAATATAATCTGATGAGATATGGATGATATGAGCATCAATTGCACGTGCAGCTTCGGTAATATATTCAACTGCTTTTACATTAACCTTCCAGGCAATCTCACGGTTTGTTTCGCTCTTATCCACGTTGGTGTAAGCTGCGGCGTTTACTATAAAATCCGGACAAAAATCAAAAATAATTCTCTTAACATCTTCACGGTTGGTTATATCACAGGTAACATATTCTATGCTGTTAAAAACAGGCTTGTTTTCTATTGATAATGCTAATACTTCGAAGTTTTTATGGTGGGAATAAAATCCAACAGTGCGCTGCCCAAGCAATCC
This sequence comes from Ignavibacterium sp., assembly GCA_020354005.1. Taxonomy (GTDB): domain Bacteria; phylum Bacteroidota; class Ignavibacteria; order Ignavibacteriales; family Ignavibacteriaceae; genus BMS3ABIN03. Next base: position 2,396,118 of record CP070637.1, on the reverse strand, counting down.
ATTTGCACCTGTAATTAAAATCCTGTTCTTAACTAAATCTCTGAAGTACATCTTTCTTTAGATTTTTATATTCTTCTGTTTGAGAATATGTTGTGAAAATTCCTGCTGCAGCGTTTGCAAACTTCAAAGCCTCAGCTATATCCTTATTTCTAATATAATTATAAAAGAATACTGCCCCAAAAACGTCTCCACAACCAACATAATTAGTTGATTTTACTTTCAAGGATGACACATAAACTGATTCGATCCGTTTCTGGTTTTCAAAGAACACTCTGGCACCTTCATCTCCTTTTGTTATGATGATTATCTCAATTCCATAAGAAAACAATTCACAGACAGCATCAATTAGGCTGGTTTTATTGCTCAGTGTTTTGAACTCTCCTTCATTACATTGTAGTACATCGATGTTAACTGCCCACTCTTTAAAATCCGGTATTGGTCGAAATTCCCGTTTCATATCTTTTCCTAAACCTCTGGCCATTGTATGAACATCAATATAGAGAATTCCTTTGTAGCCGTTTCTTATGTTTCTTAACTGTTCAAGGTTAATATCAAAACCAGAAATCATATTTATTAATATTCCATCAAAATTATTTAAATCTTCATCAGGCATACTGAGATTCGTGCTCATATTACAGTACCTTTCGTCCCGTTCCTTATCGTCATACAACTTGAGAACAACCTGTGGAATTTTATTTTTATAGGAGATATAGTCGACTCTGATTTTATTATATATATCTGAAAAAAGATATTCATCCGTTTTGCTCATCTCAGAACAAAGACAAATCACATCTGTTTCTTCTGCAAAATTTACCAAACCGAGGATTGAATAATAAATTCCGCCAGGCTTAATAACTTCATCCTGCTCGGTAATGATAGTATCGACGACTGAATGTCCTATAACTAACAACTTCATAATTAATTATAACAAAATAACTTTAATATTTTAATAAACTATTTATTAGGTGTGATAATTGGCTTCAAACTTCATGAAAATTGAGTTATATTAACAATCCGTTTTAACCAATAATCATATACTATAACTAAATGAAAATAGGAATAACCTGTTATCCAACGTATGGTGGAAGTGGTGTAATTGCCACCGAATTAGGAAAAGAACTTGCTTTACGAGGACATGAAATACACATAATAAGTTATGCACTTCCCTTTAAGTTAAGTCAATATATAGAGAACATATTTTTTCACGAAGTTGAAACGAGTAGTTATCCACTGTTTGAATTTCCACTTTATAGTCTATCGCTTGCGAGTAAAATGGTTGAAGTCGCTGAGTATGAAAAATTGGATTTGCTTCACGTCCATTATGCTATACCACATGCTACAAGTGCATTTTTAGCAAAACAAATAATGAATGGGAAAAAAGATCTTAAAATAGTTACAACTCTGCATGGAACTGATATAACTCTTGTTGGGTTGGAGCCATCATTTCTTTCTCTCGTAAAATTCAGTATTGATCAAAGTGACGGTGTTACAGCTGTTTCAAGATTTCTTAAAGAGAAGACTATAACCCACTACAATTCAGACAAAGATATTGAGGTTATTCCCAACTTTGTAGATACTGAATTATTTAAACCTAACACTGAAAATGAATTTAGAAAACGTATTGCGCCTGAAGGTGAGAAAGTTCTTGTGCATACCTCTAATTTCAGAGTGGTAAAACGTGTTCCTGATACAATAAAAATATTTGAAAAAGTAAGGAAAATAATTCCATCAAAATTAATACTTGTTGGAGACGGTCCGGACCGCTCCGAATGTGAGAGACTATGTAGAGAATTAGATTTATGCGATAGTGTAAAGTTTTTAGGAAAGCAGGAGGGATTAGTTGAGATTTTAACTTCCTCAGATTTGTTTTTAATTCCTTCTCAATCAGAAAGTTTTGGATTAGCTGCGCTTGAAGCGATGGCGTGCGGATTACCTGTTGTAAGTTCAAGCGTTGGTGGGTTACCGGAACTGGTTAAGCACAATGAGACAGGTTTTATTGCTGAGATTGGTGATGTGGATAGAATGGCAAAATATGTAGTAGATCTTTTGAATAACGAAAAGAAGTACAATCTGTTTTCAAGAAATTCAAGGAAACGAGCCGTTGATAAATTCGATAAATCTAAGATTGTTCCTATCTACGAATCTTTTTATGATGAAGTACTAAGTAAACAGGAGAAGACATCCGTTTCAGTGGATTAGCGGAAACAGTTATACTTAGCATAAACCATCTTCTTTGATAACATAACTTTTATCAATTAAAACAGTGAATAAGGAAGATAATACATCTCTTTTTGTGTGCTGCCTGCTAACCTCCAGAAGAATTCGATTCCGTAGTTGTTTAAACTCATTGCTATTACAAAATATTTTAAATTGTAATGGACGAGAAAAATTTAAACTGAAGAATACAAGGAAGTGAGCAAGCGAAAAAATAGAATATCCGGAAAAGTTTATGAATACTTAACCGAAGTATACGGTGAGTCATCTGCGCAAAAGTATTTAAACTTTGTTCAGGAAAATCCATCTGTTTATGTAAGAGTTAACACATTAAAAACTTCTCGTGAATCTCTGGTAAAAAAATTGAGTGAGCGTTACGGTATTAAGACTGATCACTTTGATGTTTTACCGGATGCATTAAAATTTAATGAACAAGAGGAAGATCTTGGTAAAACATTGGAGATAGCGTTAGGTTACTATTACATTCAAGGATTCTCCTCAATGCTCCCGCCTTTAGTACTTAATCCCACTTCAAACGAAAAAGTATTGGACCTTTGTTCGGCACCCGGTTCTAAAACTACACAAATAGCTGAGTTAATGTCCAACAAAGGAACTTTTATTGTAAATGATATTCAGCTTGATCGAATAAAAGCTCTTGTTTATAATCTTGATCGATTGAACATTGCAAACATAGGTGTAATTCATTCTAAGGGTGAAATTCTAAGCAAATACTTTCAAAATTATTTTGATAAGATATTAGTGGATGCCCCTTGCAGCAGTTTGGGTATAATGCAGAAGAGAACTAAAGTGAATAAGATATGGACAATAGAGAAGGTAAACCGATTACACGATTTACAGGTCAGGTTGTTAGTATCAGCAATTAAAATGCTTAAAATCGGCGGTGAAATTGTTTATTCAACCTGCACATTAGCGCCGGAGGAGAATGAGCTTGTAATTGATAAGATATTAAGAAAATATCCGGTTGACATACTAAAATTTGATTTGCCTGTTAAACACAGGAATGCTTTTACAAATTATAAAGGTGAAGAATTACATCCTGATCTGAAATTTGGTGTGAGAATTTTGCCATGGGAAGCTGATTCAGACGGATTTTTTATGATAAAGTTATGCAAGACTGCCGAGACAAAACCGTTTGGAGAACCAGTATATAAAGAAAGTTACACACACGAATTTCTCAAGCCTGATGATAAAAAAATTTCAAAACATCTTTTGTCTGTTTCAGAACGATTCGGTATTGATGAAAAAGAATTTTATAATTATAATTATATACTAAAGCGAAGGGATGTGTTTTTTATTAATAAAGACTGGCAATCAGAAAATCTTGGTTTGTTTCATCGCATAGGTACAAAGTTTGGAACAATAGATAAACATGATGAATTAGTTCTTCACACAAACGCTGCACAAATCTTTGATTCTCATATCACAAAAAACATTTACCAGGTCAAGGATCAAGAGGAACTTGGAATTTATTTGGCAGGACAATTAATTAAAAATGATATGGTTGAAAAAGGACAATACGTTGTTAAGTATAACAATTATGTTTTGGGCACTGCTGTTGTTTCAACCACAGGCATTAAAAGCAGGTTTCCACGATCGAAAAGAACACAGAAGATAAAGCTGGGTAATTTTTAGTATAATAACACATTTAGGTTTTATAGTAAGCATATCAATCGTTAAACAGCTTATTGAATGACAAACATAACTTTATAATCATTTCAGGATTATCTAACTTTAATTGAAACTAACATCCCGTCGCAAGTAAACAAATTTGATTAGAATTCCTTAAAACTAATAACTTTCTCAGCAGCAACCTTTGTCATTTGGTTATCAGCTATACTGCGATGCTTATTTAATCCCTGTAAACATTCCATACCCTCTAACATCCTAAAGGCAGCATCCAATGCTTGATTTGCATCTGCATTCCTTACGACGATGGCTCCTTCCTTTAAAGGCTTAGGCGTATCTTCAGTCATTGGAGTAATTTTAACTATCTTATCGTGATAGCCAATAACCTGGTTTCGGGAAACTGAAATTAAATAGCTGAAGTATTGATTTGGGACTCCGTGAGATTTGAAACTGTCACCCCAGAAAAGTAATGTTGCAATTGCCATACTAACATTTCTCCTTTTTTTGATGAGCTGAATTCCTGATTTAATGGTTGGTTTCCATCAACCGGTGGCTACAGTTCGGGATTACCAATTAAATGAAAGTGCGATCCTCCAGATAATCAGCAGGTAAAATTGCCTTTACTGTTGCTCATTACGAGTATTGATACGCAACAACTATACCTTATTTTCAATGCAAAATTGGAATAACAAATAAACAACTTCTACCAGAGAATTCTAACGGCGAAGAAATTTGTGTCATACATGACACTAAACGGCAATATTCGCACAAAAGAGTCCCTTTAAGTGAAATTCGCTAGGTGGCGTGAAAAGTAAACAAATTTTCAGGAATGAATAGATAAAATTATTTGGGGGAAATCTTTACAGTATTACTAATTTATGCGCATCATTTTTATATTGCGCGCCATTCTTTGGAGAAATAATGTTAGCAGATATAAGAAAAATCGTACTTCTGGCTATCATCTCAACAATCGTATATGGTTTTGCCCATACCGCTGTTATTGATGAGGCTGATAATAAACCAAACTTCCACTTTGGTGAAGAATATTTTTCATTAAATCCGGATGTGAAACTTGTTTACGAATCAACCTTTGGTGAAACGATTTGCACCACCTGGTTAGAAGAAGATCAGTATGTTCAGGAATTTATCAGCGATGAATTCATAATGATCCAGCAATTAAAACTTGATACAAATAAATTATGCATAACGTATCTTGAACAGCAACTGGACATACTATATATTACTGCACACAGCATAGTTGTTAATTATAATGAGCCTTCGCAGTTAGTATCAATCCCAGTACAAAAAGATATAAAATCTCAATGGACGGGATTGGAATATGTAAACGATCATCCTGCAGATTCAATTGTAATTACTTCTGAATATTTGGGTAATGAAACTATTACTTCCGAAGCAGGAGAATTTGATTGTATTAAATTAGTATTTGTAATAAAGAAGGCATCAGGTAAGGTCAATAATTATTATGAATGGAGAGCTCCTGATGTTGGGCTGGTTCAGTTAACCGCAGAAGTGGATCAAAAAGGATTTGTGGGATTGATGACCCAAATATTGGGTTATGATGAGATTGTTTTTAGACTAAAGAAAATTGAAACTTAAATTTTGGATAAAAATGTAGAAACCTCTGCCTTATTTGAAAACAGAACACTAATATATTATAGTTTGTCGGGATTTCTATTTCTAGTTAATTTTCTTTGTCACACTGTCCGCCACGGCAGACTGTCGAAATGTGACAGTCAGTCTTCGTCAGGCTCAGACTGACTTCTTATTTCATTAAGACCATCTTTTTAAGCTGAAAGATATTACCTGACTGTAATCTATAAAAGTAAGTTCCACTTGGAAGATTATTTGCATTAAACTCTACTTCATAAAATCCGGCTTCAACTTCTTTATCAACCAACACATTAATTTCCTCACCAATTAAATTATAAACGGAAAGCTTAACTAATCCTTTTTCAGGAACACTGTATTT
>CP070637.1:2373975-2390167 GCA_020354005.1 Ignavibacterium sp. | reverse complement strand
ATTGGCGTCGTTCACCCACAATCCACTCACTCCCATATAACTAACTTTTATAAAAGCATTCATATTAGTACTAAATGGTTGGGCATATGACAATGAGATATACAAATTATGTTTGGGAACACTTGGAACAATATTCCCGGAGAAATCCTGATCTATTTCATTGATTCCTGTTGAGTCAATCACTATCGTTCTTGCAGAGTATTCATCATATTCAAAGCTAGAGTAGGTATAAGATGTAGTAAATTTCAATCGACGGATGATTTCCAACTCAAGCCCAAGTTCTAAACCAGTCCGATTTGTTTTCGCTGCATTTCTAAAAAACACATCTCCAAATACTTCAAATGGTACTATTTCGTTATCAATATTTATATTAAAAAATGTTGCACCGAAAAGGATTTTTCTTAAAAAGTCTGTATCGTGGTCGATAATGTTTCCCTTAATACCCAATTCAAAATTTTTTGATTTTTGTGCTTCAAGTTCATTATTATAAAGTTTTGAAGGATCAACACTGTCCAATTCGTTTTTTGCAGGGCTATCAAAACTCAATCCGTATGATGTATAAACTGAAATGTACGGACTTAATTTATAATTAAAAGCCAGCTTTGGCGTAAACGCAGAAAAAGTTCTTTCATCGGATCTTGATGGCAAAGTTTCTTCTGTTAATTTGTAACCAACATCGTCGTACCTGCCGGTTAACAAAACATAAAACCTGTTTTTTAGCATTTCGAAATTGTTTGATATATAAAATCCGCTGTTGCTTATTTCTTCATCCAACAATTGTAATAGCTGATCCCCTTTATTTCCATTTATGTTTTTGTAGAACTCTGTTCTTGCAGGCTGTAAAAGCAGATCACCACCAAATGAAAGTTCATTAGTTTTACCAAATAATGTTGAACTGTTCATATATCTTGCTGTAAGTCCTAAACCATATCTGCTAATTATTCTGTAAGTGCTTGAGGTACGGACAAAAGATTTAATCGTTCCATAAGTAGTAATTTCAACTTCGTTGTTTAATTTACTGCCCCATTTACCGGTAAACCTTATTCCTAATCTGCCTTTTGTCGAAATCCTTTTTGCATCCCGATCAACAAATAATGGATCTGCCTGGAATGGATCTTTTGCAAATTCTTCTGCTGTTAGTGCTCCGGGTAATTTTATTTCTCCATCTACAAAATATCCGAGAAGCTTAAGACTTGTATGCTCTGATGGTTTTGATTCTAAAACCATGTTAAGGATATGCCAGTTTTCTCTATTATGTTCGCGGTATCCATGGTAATTCTGATTGCTGTACGTTGATAAGAAACCGTAATCGGCTGATCGCACACCTGCTTTCAATCCATGCCTTCGCAATCCAAAAGATCCCAACTGATTAAATTGAACTCCAAATGATCCTGGAAAATCAACATCATTTATAAAATTCACCACTCCTCCCGGTGCATTGGTGTACAATGATGAAGAATTCCCAATTACTACTTCAATCCTTCCAATAGAATTGAAATCTATTGCTTCGATCCGTGTTTGCCCATCAGGTTCAGATTCAGGTATATCATCTAATAATATTCTTACACCTCTTATTCCGGAATTTGATCTGCTTCCGAATCCTCTTATTGCAATCCTGACATCGTGGTTTCCATATCGGGATTGTAAAAACATACCAGGTACTGCCGGCAGTACGTCACTCACACCAACTTTTCTATTGTATTGATAATTTGTATTGTTTATACGAATTACCGGATACGGAATATCAATTATTCTTTTATAAACTCTTGTACCGGTAATTACCACGTCATCCATTTCATGATATAAAGTATCAAGTGTGTAGTAGGGCAGGGTAGTGTCAGCAGTTTCGGTTTCTTGAGAGAATACTTCAGTGCTCAGCAAGAAAAATAAAAACAATAAAATATTAATAGTAAAGAAGTATTTATGTAAGCTCACATAATCTCCGCAAGAGTGGTACTATAGTATTAATCAGTTCGTAAAATTTACAAATTAAGTTTTAGCTATCATATCCAAAAAAGTGTAGAAAAATTGGATTGTTAGTTAAAGTGGGAAAAACCAATTAATGCCAACACCAAATAAAAGTACCTGACTATGTGAAAGCGTAGTGTTGCCTAAATTAAGATACTCTGAATCCTGCACAAAAGTATATCGTATATTAACATCAAGATTTAACTCTTCACTCAATGGAAACAACGCACCACCTCCAACTGAAAAACCTGCTTCACTCCTAAATTCAGATCGATCGATAGGGACTTCACCATCGCCAGGGAAATAAGTGCCTTTGGCTCTGGACCAGTAAGTGTAAATACCTGCTTCAATTAATCCGTAAAATCGAGTTCCTGATCCCGGTGTTATCAATTGGAAACTTACTATAACAGGAATAGCATTGGAAGAACCGGTTAAACTTGAGCTGCCCGCATTTGCCTCTTGTAATTTCTTATTAAATTCTTCACCATCCAACCCAAGAGTAATATATCCTAACTTTAATTCAATTCTGAATTTTTTATCTAGGTCGTAATAAAAACCTGCTAATGCACCAAAGCCAGTGTTATAAATACCAGAGTTTTTACCGATTGGAACAGCTAGAACACCCGAGACATTTGTACCATAGCCTGGTTGTGCAATTATCCGCGATAGATTTCCTGAACAAATTAAAACTGTAATTAATAAAATAACTTTCAAAAAAGATTTATTACTGTCAAGCAATTTATCTGTATTCTCTGATGGTATGTGCATTTGAATTCTCATTTACAAATATTTTAATTGTCTATTTAGAAAGTAATACCTAAAATTAGTTTTATTCTAAATGATGATATTTCTGTGGGCTGCTGTGGAAAAGTTATCTCATCATCACCGCTTTTTGTTGGTCTTATAATTGATATTTCAACATTATCATTCGCAAACGATGTAGCAACTCCGGATGTAATTTCTAAATCGCTAATAGTGAATGCTGCACCTGCTGTAATGTGATAAATATCCCACTTTGCAAAACTTGAATTAGTTTGTTCACCTTCTTCGTATGAAGAAAAATCTGTATTAAAAGCAGAGTAAAGCGTGAACTCTGGATTGATAAAATATTCCAAACCAATTCCGTAATTTAAAACTTCTCTTGCGGCAGCGACTAAATTGTTTTCTACTATCAGGCTGCCTGTTTGCGATTCAAAAGGTTTTGGCATCAAGATATTGTATGTATTAATGCTTTTGTAATATTCGGATGCTAAATGTATCTGGAAATTACCAAACTTATAGTAGGCACCAATTCCAATAGATAATGGAGATTTGAATGTTGATGAAATATCCTCTTGCAAATTACTTACAAGAAAGTCATTCCGCATAGAGGCAGTATCATTACTAAATCCAGCTCCGCTCAAATTTATGTCGGTAGAACCAGATCCAAATAAATTAACTGAGGGGGTGGTTATAGTAATTCCAAATCTAATCTGCTCAAACGTAAAACCAATGCCTGCTTTCCAGAGTAACCTTATATTGTAATAATCATACTCTGTTATACCTGATAATGCAGATACATTACTTAACGAATCTTGCACTTTTATATTTACTTGATGTCGTGAATTGAAAAAACGACTGCAAATGTACTGTGTAATTCCTATTCCGAATTTTTGTTCGAACGAGTATGACCATGTAATTCCAGTCCACAGGTCAGTCAATCCTTCATTCAATGAAAATTCATTAGATAAATAGGTTTCATTTGCTGTTCCATTAAATCTAGATTTTAATCCGATATCCATTGTCTGTCTTGTAAGGAATGAAATCGCAACTCTGTTTTTACGCAGCCAATCTGCTGTAATATTAAAAACCACAAATGCCGGTGAGGGTGCGAAACTGGTTGTTGTAACATCGCTTATTTTTGGGTCTGCTGGGTCCATGGCAAATGATGTAAATTCAAAAACTCTTGCTGAAAATAGAAAATTAGGATCATCGGTAAGTGATAAATTGCCTGGATTGTAATATGTTGCACCTAAGTCTGAAACACTTCCGATGACAATTCCACCCAAAAGGGTTGAAGATGTTCCATAAGTTTGTGTCCAGTAATGTGCATCCTGGGCTTTCAAATTATAAGAGTTAAATAATAAAAATATAATACAGGCAAGAAGAAATCTATTAATTACTGATGTACATCTACTGAAAAGAAGAATATTCATTTACGGAGCAAATTAATAAAAATTGCATTAGATTTCACGGTGTGTTTAATAGTTGAATAAAGAAGATTAATTAGTTTACCAACACAGGAGTAACTGCAATGGATTTCAATCATTATAAAAAGATATTTTACGTAATAATTTCTTTTGTAATTACTACACAGTTTTTATCATGTACTTCAGTGTCTCAGGAAACGGTTATGATGAAGGATGTAGAAGGTATAAAGATGACTGCCGCTGAATTAGGGATTAGACTGAACGAATTTGGAAAATATTTTATTAGCAAAACTGAACAAGCATCAGAAGAGATAAGGGTTAATTCGGACGATATTACTATTAAGAAGAATGCATTGCAATGGAGATTAAATGCAATTCCAGCAGCTATTCATGCTCTATCGATAGTTGATCCAGTTGCTGCGGGAGTTGATACATGGGCTCTCTGTGCTCAACAGCAACAATTTTTTATTGATGGCTATGGGAAAAATTTATTTGGCGAGTATCAGTACATTGCTATTGAAGCATCTACTGAACTAATGAATGAAATGGAAAGAATTGCTGATGATTTTAGAGATTCGAAATACAGGGGAGAATTCACAGCTGCAGTAGACGAGTGGAATGCAAAATACCCAATTAAAGATCTCAATTTTCATAGAAGGTCTACATTAGATTTGATGGCGAAAGGTCTTGGCAGTCAGGAATATAGTTTAGGAACTACTGTTGGAAGTATAGCGATAGGTGTGCATGATATAAGAAAGCAGATTACTCTCTATACAGACCTGTTACCAAAACAAATAAAATGGCAGGCACAGTACACCGCATATGAAATATTTGGTGATTCAACTGTGGGAAATATAATGGATAACTTTAACATCATAACAAAATCTACAAAAAGATTAACGGATGTTATTGAAGAAACTCCATCACTTGCTGAAGAGTTACGGGAATCATCGCTAAGTAATATTAATCAACAAAGAATAGCAACGCTACAAGCTGTTACAAACGAAAGAATAGCGATATTAAAAGCTATCACCGCAGAACGTATTGCTATAATGGAAGATATTAATACAAAGAGAGATGAAACACTTGATAAGCTTGCAGAAATGACAAATGATGTAATAAACCGATCATCATTTTTCGCTGTGGACATAATTAATACTATATTCTGGAGAATATTAATTTTATTAGCGATTGCTTTTGTTGGATTGGTACTTCTAATTAAAATAAAGAAGCAAATTGAGAAATAAGGGAATAAGAGAAGACCATTTAATCAACTAATTTTTTATCTAAGTTATTAGACTTAATTAGTTTTAGACAATCCTGTTTTGTTTTATTTAAATATCTGAATCACAATTCTATCTCCATCTGTTCTCTAGCAAGAAAACAATCTTTATATCTTTTCTGGCATTCCTTTTCCATCTTTGTAAGAAACTCATCATCATGATCCGGATCGTGATGTGTTATTGCTAGCTGTTTAACTTCCGCCATTTCTGCAACCTGTATAGCTTGCTCGTAGCTGCTATGACCCCATCCTTTTTTTTCTTTCAATTCTTCACTAGTGTATTGCGCTTCATGAACCAGAAGGTCTGCATTTTCAGCTAATCTAACAACGTTTTGATCAATCTCGTCCCCGTGTTCAACATCGGTACAAAAAACAAATACCTTTCCTTCTCGTTCAATTCTATAACCAAATGCGCCGCCGGGATGTTTATGTTTATTTGCAATTACAATCGTATGTTTTGCATCTTTTTCATCTGCCTGGAATATTTCCATATCTTTATCAAGTAGCATAAAGTAAAATCTGGCACCCATCTGATTTAATTCTACAGGAAAATATTCCTCTCTCATCTGGAACCGGAAAATATCTTTCAGGTTTTTAAATTCTCTTCCAGTACCCAATGCAAGAATATTAATTTTTTGATTTTTGCTAAATGCAGGAGCAAAAAAAGGAAAGCCCTGAATATGATCCCAATGGAAATGTGAAAAAGCTATAAAGATCTCATCTTGATGATGATTAGCTTGCATATACTCTTTACCTAAATCTCTTATTCCCGTACCTGCATCAAAGATGGCAATGTTATTTGTATCCTTCATCCTCATCTGAACACAAGTTGTATTGCCCCCAAAGGATTGGAAATCTGGATGGCAAACCGGAATTGAACCTCTAACTCCAAAGAATTTTATAATCATACCGTTGAATTTTAATTTGCTAAAAATCCTTCACTGTCTAACTTATCTACAAGAACTTTACCGAGTGATCCAATAACTTCTGAGGCTTTTTGGGGATCAATAGTTTCAGAGATACCACTCCATATTAACTTTTTTTCATCGGTGTTGTATAGATTTGTTTCAAGAACAACTGTTAGATTCTTTGATAGGTAACTTGAGGTGTTTGCATACTGTACAGCAGCATAGTAATAACCGTAGAATCCATAATAATTGCCATATGGAATTGTGTAAGCATATCCTGCTTGAACTTTTCTTTCTTTATCTAATCCTACAAGTCTTGAAACAATCACTGCATCAAATCCTTTTCCAATAAAGTGTGCTTGAACTGCTGCTGAATCAATTTCTTCTTTGTATGACATAATATCCATTGACGGCACGGCTTCAATTCCAGATTCATTAAATGCTGCAGAAATACCGTCTTCAAATCTTCTCCTTAATAGTGGTTTTTCTTTATCGAATATTCCTAAGACGAGAATTTTATCTATGCTATTTGTCTTATATTCATCCTCAGACCATTCACCAACTATTTCAGTCGATGGACCGCAAGAGCAAAAGATCATAATTGTTGAAATTACTAATGACGCAAATAGAAAATATTTTTTAATCATTGCCTGACTCGTAATTATTAATCTAAATGACTTCAAAAATTAAATTTCAAGTTAAAAAAAGTAATTTGTTGAGACAAATGACAAAATGAGGACTTTAGTTATCAGCATTTTACTCAAGTTTCTTAACAAAATTCCATTGATGGTTGACCAATCGGGGGAGTGTTCTTATTTTATTTTGATAACGACAAAAGTAATATCATCTTCTTGCGGATGACCGTCTGCCCATTCTTTTGCAGAACCTAATAATTTTTCTATTACAATTTTAGCAGGTTCATTTGCAACTCTTTTAAATATCCCAGTTGCTTTCTCATAACCCAACATTTCATTCTTATTGTTGAATAATTCCGGATAGCCATCACTCATAAATAGAATGGTGTCTCCCTTACTTAGTTTAATTTTTTTAGATTTATATGGAAAATCTCTGAAACCACCTAAGGGCATTCCTTTTAATATAACTTCTTCAACCGATTTTGTATCATTTCTATAAATGAGTGTGAAAGGCATTCCGGCAGAGGACAAATAAATTTTATTGCCTCCCAGCTTTGCAATTGTCATCGCCATTAACATCAGCGAAAAGCCCATCTCCTTCAGTGCATTAGACGATTGCTTCAGAATAATAGAAGGATCATCGATATCAGCCATGGATTTAAATAAACTTTTAGATGCGGCTACCATAGTCCCTGCCTGCATCCCGTGACCAGTTGCATCACCCACAGCGATTGTTAGCGATTCATTTTTATGCTCGATAAAATCATAATAATCACCACCAACTTCTGTAGCGGTTTGCATGAACACTGCTATTTCGTAATTCGCCGAAACAGGTACTTCTTTTGGAAGCATCGATAACTGAAGCTTTCTGGCTTCCTCAAGTTCCTTCGTCTTCCTTTCATTCTCTGATTGCAGTTTTGCTTTTTCTAATTCCTGCCGCAGATTTTTTTCTGATAATGATTTTATCTGCTCAAGTTGGTATTCTAGGTCTTTATTGGTTTTTGCAAAATTTCGAGCAAGGAAAACAGACATTGATATTAAAACCACCAGTAAAGAATAATATGTGTAAGGAAAACTTATGAAGTTCCACAACTCTGGAACATCAACGAGAACAACTAATGCTTTATAGATCGAGAAGAAAGCGAAAGGCAGCAATCCAAATAATATTATCGAGCTATGTTCGTATATCAATTCTCTTTTCTTTATTCGGGATGTAAAAATAACACGTATCATTTCAAAGACTATTATCATAAATAGGATAGTTACATAATCCCATGCAGCCATTGGTTTGAACAAAAACCAAATGTATAATACTGCGCCAAGAAAAGAAAAAAGCACAAATATTTTTGGTAGTTGTTCATATACCAGGAAATATGTAAATCGAAGAAATGCTAACAGTGTAAGAACTCCAAAAAAGTTAAATAATCTTAAATTCCATATAAGGGCATCAGCTTCATCTATAAATAATCTTTCAAACCTGAAGAAAATCAGAAATGCTGTAAAGAGTGTGAGAAGAGCAAAGATGAGGTTAAGCTTGAATTTCTTGTAATAGAGGTAGAGTAGAAAATAACTAATTGAAAATGCTAAAAGTATTCCAAGGAAAAAATACTGGTGGATAGAAGCAATTCTGTTTATTGATTTAACTTCCGCTCTTAAATCTTCTACTGCACCAATATCAAAGTTAAAAACAGGGGATAAACCTTGTAAAATGCCCTCGTGAACAATAAAGTTTGACGTTCGTATTGCAATTTTATGTGTTGAATATCCCTGATCATCTGCAGGTGCAGCACGGAAAGAAAAAACAGCCACATCAGGATGCTCGAATACAAAAACTGCTTTTTCATCGATAACATTTTTACCAATTTTACCATATCTGTGAATGAGTTTCCCATCCAAATAAATTTCCACTGCACCTACAAAATTTAGTTTTAATCCAAGTGGTGTTTCCTGCAATGAAGAATCAACTTTAATTGTAATTCTTGCCCAGCCAACTCCTGTCCATTCATCTTCAGGAAAACTATTTAGTGGATACTTTTGCCACTTGCTATCATCATAAATGGGATTAGCCCAATAGATATTATCGCCGGAATGAAATTGAAAGAATTCAGGATATATAATTTTACTCTCAGATTGACCGATAAGATGAGAGGAAAGTAGGATCAAGAATAAGAGTAGAGTCGATTTAGCTGAAATGTTCATAAATAGTAGATAATTTGGATTATAAATGCAGCGTGAGTAGCATTCACAGGTTCTTTTTCAATCAATAATGAGTATAAAAAAAAGTTCCTTAAAATATAAGGAACTTTTTAATTCGAATTAAGATTACTAATGATCTATTTAACTCAGATTTGCCTTTCTATCTTACCAGCTTTGCCATGCAAATCCGATATTAAATCCCCAATATGCCACATCATTATCTTCACCGCTCACAGTTTTACCGGAGCTAAATGCGTAGTTATATTTAATATTGAAGATCATTGTAACATCTCTGCTAAACCTGAGTAACAGCCCTGCCTCAGGAGCAATTCCAAAATGCCAGTTGTTTTCTTCAAATGCAACTAATCCGATTTCTAGTCTTTGCTTTATATGATAGGTACCCACACCGGCTCCACCGTAAATGCGTATGGTTTCCCTTTTTTTACCGATATAAAAATGACCTGTAGCCATAATTGGGAACGAATTAACATATCTTATTTGGGTACCGGTTACGGTTGCTCTTATATTCTCAGAATTTTCTCCATCAACAATATCAGAACCTTGAATCTGTATTGGAGTGTTAGTCCGCTGGTCAAATACGTTCCAACCAAATGAAAGTCCGAATGACAAATTACTACTCTGAAACCATCTTCCCTCTACACCAAATCCACGCCAACTCTCACTATCAACAAAATCGCGTAGATTGTCTTGAGGTACTGCTGCATTATAAGTAATACTTCCAAAACTCTGAGCAGAAACGCTTGCAGTAACCAATAAAATTATTATGCTTAAATAAATCCACTTCATGATTATTTCCGTTTTTATTAAAAAATTAATTCTAAATATTTATTAAGGACCAGTATAACCTAAATAAGGAGACTGATTATATGCATCGTTAATTCTTTGTTTAATTCTTTGGTTACTGTTAACTGAACTGCTTAACACTCCATTTAATCTCGCAATCCAGACACCTCCAAATTTACCATCATCTAGGTTAACCTTATCAGGATCTATCATTGATATACCGATTGTGCCGGTCGTGAATTGATAGGTAGTTCCACCAGGATACCCCCATCCCGGATAACCACCCCACCATCCCCAGCCTGGCCAATATCCCCATCCGGGCGACCATATTACACCAGTATTTTCAGTAGTCAGTGCCGCAACTAACAAGACAAAATCTGGTGCAGGTGAAGTAAAGGTGGTATCTACTGGAACTCTTTCATATTTAAGTTTTTGCATATTATCCACTATTGTTGAAAGAATCAGAGCATCTTTACTTCTATCTATTTCATCTTCGGGTGTTCCTTCTTCTACAATATGGAATACAGTATCAGGCATTGCATAAGTTTTTTTGTCGAAGTCCGTCTCACTTTCAAAAAGTGTGATCACTGTATCGTAATCGGTTACTGATAATCCGTAATCCGGATAACAGGAATAGAGAAGAAAAGTAGACAACACTAATATTGAGAAAAGAACTATAAGTTTTTTCTTCTTGTTTCTCATTGTATAACCTCTTTTAGAATTTAACATTATTTAGATTTCGGTTTTTTTATTATTGGTATTTCACCAGCAATTTGGACATCAATTAGCAAAAGCAATTGGCTTTCCACCTGGTAAAACATTGCTGCATCAATTGGATTGAGTTCATCATTTAATTTATTATAATAATTCCATATTAACTCATCACGTTTTATCTCTAGCTCATGTTTTTTGTTAGCAAGCTGGGCCGCTATTTCATTTGTTAGATTGTAATAATTTTCTGCGTAATCAGTAATTATTTTTAATCTCTCGCCACTAAACTCATTTAACTTCAATTCATACTCTGAATAAATAGGCCAAAATATCTCAGATTGCTCTATTGTTAATTCCATTGTTTCAGCAATTATTTCTCTTTTTTGTTTCTGCAGATCTGTCCTTAAATATTCTAAATAGGATATATCTTGCGCAAACAAACTTGTTGATAAAAGTAGGGCTAGACTAAATACAATTGATTTCATAAAGTAACTAGTGGTGTATGATTCAAAAATAATTTACTAAAATTAAAGATATAATTTTATTTATCAAACGATAAAAAAGACCCCAGTCATTTGGAATTTAACTATATCTTTATAATAAAATTAACTTCTTCATAAGTTAAATTTACGTAGATAGGGAGTAAAGCTAGGATACTCTACAACTTATTTTCTGGTAATATTTGCGTACTGAATTATAAAGAAAGTGTAATACCTCCTTTTATCCAAATTGGTGAACCGGGAGTGAAATGCAATTCAGAAATAGATTGTGGTTCAAGTGTACCTCTAAATTCTCCATTTCCACTTGGCCCTCGCAATCTCGATTCGGTATCGAACTGAGCTTCATTCCATTCTGTATTTGTTATGTTTTCTATTCTAACATAAAGGTTTAAATTTGAAAACCTGTAATTCAAAGCCAGGTCTAAAATAAATGATCCCAATGCAACTACTGAGTTATTTTCGTTTGCAGGTCTGTCATCGATAAATCTGTATCTTAAACTGCCACCTAAACCGTTCAGTGGAATGAACGACAAACCGCCTACACTCATATGTCTTGGAGCTAAAGGTATGAAGTTTGAACCATCCAGTTCATTTATAAATTTTCCATAAGCATAGTTATAATCAAAATCAAAGAACAGATCTTTTAATAGTTGATATCGTACTGAAAGGTCAATACCCAGGCGAAGTGTTTCATCACTGGATTCAACAATAGCTTCATCACCCACATAAACAAATTCACTCTCAAGATATAATATCCATCCGGCCACATTAATTATCATATTTTCAATTGGTTTAAATACAGTTCCCAAATCGCCACCAATTGCTCTAGGAATAGCTTTTTTAACTTCATCAGAGATAATTGAACGTGTGTCATTGCTATGAAATCCGGAACCAGTCTTCAGATAAAGTTGAACATCCTTGTTTACATCATAGAATAAACTAAGCTTGGGGGAAAATATTCCAGCGACCTCTGAAAATGGAGTATACTTGATTTGTGTGTTATCAACATAATCAAAAAGAAAGTGGTCATATCTCAATCCAATATCTAATGAAAACTTATCACTTAATTGTATTAATCCATTGTAGTAAATAAAAAGATTAGTTTCAGTAACATCTCCGAGTGCTCTTGTCTGCAAAAGTTGGTTTCTATCCAATGTGTTGTTTAGCGCCAACCCATTTACCTTATCGAATCGTACACCCATAGCTAAGTTTGACTTCAAATTACTTGAACCAATGTTACCAAGATGTGTGATAGTACCTTTATATCCATAAATGTCTCTATCTTCAACCTGATTAATTTGATCCCCAAGCGTAGTATCATTAAAGAAGAAAGTGAAATTGGATACCAGATTAAAATCCAATTTTGAATAGAAGAATTTATTCGAAAGGAATAGTGTACTGCTTATATTAGTATTTATCAGGGTATTGATATTAGTTCTACTTGTGTTACCGCCTTCAGTTTTATCGAGGGCACCGAATCTTGTAATCCAACTATATTGAGTAATTGCCCGGTCAGGTATCTGTCCCGATTGATCCCACTTTGTGCTAAAGTTTGAAGCAGAGATTGTTAATAAATTAGATTCGGAAATTCTGCCGGTATATTTAGCAAAAAGATTTATCCTGCTAAAATTTTGTGGCAAATCGAAGTAACCATCAGTATAAAAGTATTCTCCGGCAATATATGCATTCTGCTCAGCTACATCTTTTCCAAGAATATTTACCATTGCTACTGTTCTAAAAGAATTAAATGTCCCTGCCTCTACTTTTAATATATTCTTACCGATATTGGTCTTAGTCTTAAAGTCTACATAACTGCTCGTATTAAAATTACCTCTGCTTGTGTAATAAGGTCCTTTATTGAAATTAACAAAATCTATTACTTCAGGTATTACAAAGTGAAGATCGGCATATCCCTGTCCATGGGCGTGCGAGACCATATTTACAGGCATTCCATCGACCGATACATCAATGTCGGTTCCATGATCATTATCAAATCCCCGTAGAAAAATTTGTTCAGCTTTTCCACCGCCTCCGTGTTGTGCTGTAAATAATCCAGGAACAATTCTTAACACATCCTGTGAAGAATTAATTGGTCTTAGTTCAATGTCAATCAAATTTATTTTTGTAAAAATTCTATTCGGATCCAGTTTAGAAGTAACAGTTACTTCCGCAAGATTAAAACTGGCGGGAGCCATTCTAACATTTAGTTTCAGTTCTTCACCTGCAATTATTATAATCATTCTGCTAACTGTTGTGTAATTAAGATGTGAAATTTTTATCATATAATTACCTTCAGGAACTACATCTATAAGGAACTCTCCATTTTCAGAGGTTGTTGCACCTAATCCAATAGGTAAAAGAATAATATTAGCCAGCTGAATTGGTTTACCGCTTACAGAATCAACAACTTTTCCTTTTATACTCCCAGAATGCGCGAGCAAATGCAAGTTAAATAGCAGAACAGAAGTTATTATTAATAGAATATTATTCATCAATTCCTCCAATGATTGGAATTCTGGATTTAATTTGTCTTAAGCTTTTTGAAAAAGCTTAAAGCACAAGTATAATCCTTCAACTGTGAAAGAAAGTAATCTGCTTAGGAAAAGAAATCTTGAGGAGGAGGAACTAATGGTTCGATGTATGATTGAGATTCAAATAAAATATTTTTTGGAATCTTATTCCCCTGAGTAAATAGTGAAGAGAGATAATCAATTGCATACTCAGGAATATGCTGGTTTATCTTGAAGAGTTGTAACAAAACTTCATCCAAATCAGAAGAAGTTTCATTTTCGTTTGTCTTGGTTAAAATAGTATCTATTAAAAATCCGTGAGAATGAGTATAATCATTTTGTGCCTTATTATCAGCAGGATTGTGAAATTCATCCAGATGATAATGGCTATCCTCTATTAAATGTTCAATTAAATGTAAAGAGCTTATAATGCTGTGGCTGAACATACAGAAAACATAATAAAGAAATATAAATCCAGTTATATAATATTTCCTGTTTAGGTTCTGCATAAAAATTATTTAGATGCTTTTAATGATTGAATATTCTGATTCATTACACTCAAAAAATCTCCTGAAGCTGGCTTATTTCCACAGGGGTTGAAAACAACAACTTTTATCCCACTGTCAATAATTTTTTGTTTTACCTCAGGTAATGGTTCATCCTCCCATAACATTATTGTTGAAGGATTTACCTTTGTTAAACTTTTAAATCTGTCCCACTCAAAATTATCTGGCATAGCATCCGGTTCCCAATGAAAACTGATAATGTTAATATTATATCCACCGGACAGATATTGGTAGACCGGGTGAGATCCAAATAAAGTGGTCCCTTCAAATTTTGTTGCTGCGGTATTCATCTTCTGATTTAATTCAGCAAGTTCATTTTTTAATGATTCGTAATTTGATTTGAATGTTTGTTGTGATTCAGGAAGTAAATTAGACAACGCCTTATAGACTTCTTCCGCTTGAATAATTGCGTTATCAAAATTTAACCATGTTATAAAAGCGTATCCTTTATGCTCGTGTTCGCCTCCAGGACCGTGGCTGTGTGTTAGTCCTTCGTTGATCTCAACGTAATTGTCTTTGAAGGGCAGGGAAGTGTTGTACAATTTTGAAGGTGGCAGACTTACTTTTTCAACCCATTTTGCATAACCTGCACCATTTAATAATATCAAATCTGCTTCCTGGTATAAAACAATTTCTTTTGTTGATGGCTCCCAGTATGCGGGATCAACTTTTTCAGCAACAGGATATTGAGCATCCACAACATCGCCACCAATTCTTTGTGCGAAATAGTGTAGCGGATAATTAACCGAGATAACTTTCAACTTGTCGACGCCACCTTTTACCTGAACTTGATCTTTCTGCTCACCGCAAGCAAATAAAAGTAAAACAAGTAATAGAATAGTCTTTTTCATTACCCCTCCTTAAAGGATAAAATAATTAATAAAATCATCAACAAAATAATCAGTAAACTGATATAGTATGAATGATGTAATTAAACTGCAAACAACCAGTATTAGCAGTTCAAAACCTATTATCTCAAATATCTTGGCTCTGCTCGATCCAATAGTAAACATTGTAAAAATTTCATCTTTACGTAGTCTTATTGAGAGTGTTACTATCAACCCAAGTATTAATAGAGTAGCAAAGCCCACAAGTATAAATACCGTGTTAAATATTTCTTTAATTCGAAAAATGCTTTGAAGTAAAGTTTCCACAACTTTTGATGGAACAACAATTTGGTTTATCATTTCTTTGGATTCAAACCTACCACGAAGCAATGTGCTTGATTTTGTATCCTTCGGAACGAAAATTATTGAAGATATTGGATAGTTGCTTATATCACCATGAAAGTGAAATGAATCCAGATTCTTTGGATTGATCACATTATACATAAAAAGTTTTGCGTTGGCAGTTACGTTTGAGCTATCCCTATTGAGAATTACTGATTGATCCAGAGTTTGTGTGATATCTTCATGTCCATGTCCCAGACCCATAATGATCCAGTTTGTTTTGATGTCTGTAAATACTGCCTGATCATCTGGCGTGTTAGTTTCTTTTAGTACACCAACTACTGTCATCTTCAATGGATAAACACCAGCAAAATCAAAAAAGTTTTCAGGTGAGGATATTAGACTATCTCCTGGAACTAAGTTTAGGCTTTCCGCTACACGTGAACCTATTACACATTCACCAACAAATCCAAATTTTCTTCCTTCTGCGATTTTTAAGTTACGGAAGTCAAAGTAATCCAGGTTTGTTCCAACAATTGAATAACCTCTAGCTTTAAATGATGAGAGAAGGGGAATTGGATTACCGAAGCCAGTTAATTTTAGTGTACCTGTAAAGTTCATTAATATGTTTTCTATCTTTTCATGCCGGAAGTAGAGCGAGTTAATTACCAAATCTGTTGAGCTTCCTTTTGCACCTACTATTAATGGTGTTGAGTCGGCCCTTGACATCATTCGTGTTTCGCTTTCTTCTATT
>CP070637.1:2364462-2373875 GCA_020354005.1 Ignavibacterium sp. | reverse complement strand
ATAGTTACAGGAATATTTGAGAGTGGAATGGCTGAATATGATGATATGTATGCATACATAACATTAAGTACTGCACAACAGCTATTTGATATTGGTGATAATGTTACAGGATATAACATAAAGCTTGGAGATATTTCAAGGATTGATAGTTTAACTAAATTCCTTACTAAGAAATTACGTTATCCGCACGCGGTAAAATCAATTTACCAGAGTCATAGGAATATCTTTACCTGGATTGAACTGCAGAAAAAACCAATCCCCATCATACTTGGATTGATAATTATAGTAGCTGTTTTTAACATCGTCGGAACGCTGCTGATGGTTGTTTTGGAGAAAACAAACTCAATTGGAGTGCTTAAATCTTTGGGAGCAAAAGGAAAACAGATTATTGGAATATTTGTTATCCAGGGAATTATCTTAGCCGTAGCAGGAATAATATTAGGTAATGCACTTGCAACAGTTCTTATTCAGATTCAACTAAGGTTTGATGTAATTTCATTGCCGTCATCAGTCTATTTTATGAGCACTGTTCCAATTCTAATAAAGGCGGATACATATCTGATGGTATCAGTTATAACATTCTTCTTATGCATCTTTGCTTCAATTATACCTAGTTTTATAGCTTCGAGAGTCCGTCCTGTAGAATCGCTGAGGTTTAGCTAATGGGATTTGAAAGTTTCATTGCTAAAAGATATTTGATATCAAAGCATAAAATTAATTTCATTACAATAATTTCTATTATTTCAATTGCAGGGATAACAATTGGAGTCGCTGCACTAATTATTGTGCTTTCAGTTTTCAACGGTTTTGGTACTCTCGTAACAACATATCTGATGAATTTTGAACCTCATCTCAGAGTTCAAATTGTTTCGGAAGAAGGTGAGAAAAATCGGGAGCAGGCATTTAATGTTATAGATAAATCTGTAAATGTTGATGAGTTTACTTCATATGTAGATGGAAAGGTACTGGCATATAACAAAGGATTAACAAGGGTAGTAAATTTTAAAGGTATCGAGTCTATAATTGCAGATCGTGTTTATAATTTTAAACCAAGCATTCTATACGGTGAAGAAGAAATAGCATCAAGTAAACCACTACCCAAAGTAATTATTGGTATACAGCTCGCTGACAAACTGCAATCAATAGTTGGTGATACTATTACCTTAATATCCCCTGTTGGAATTGAACAGGCAATAACTCAATTAACTATGCCTTTAACAAAAAGGGTTATCATCAGTGGAATATATAGCTCTAAAAACAATGATTATGATGAACGCTATATTATTGGAGATTTAGAATTTGCACAGTTTCTACTTGGATATAAAAAAAGAATTCGTGGATACGATGTAAGATTAAAAGATTCTGGTGATGCTTTCTCAATCCAAAATGATTGGAGAGATATACTATCAGGAGAAGAATTTACTGTAAACACCTGGTACGATTTTCATCAGGAACTTTATTCTGTCATGAAAATAGAAAGATGGACTGCATACATAATTCTGTCGCTGATAATTGCTGTTGCAACATTTAACATTCTGGGTTCCTTATCAATGTCAGTTATAGAAAAGAGAAGAGATATCGGAATATTAAATGCGATGGGTATTAGTCAAAAATCGGTTTTAAAGATTTTCATGTTTGAGGGAATTTTAATTGGAGTTATTGGGACACTGCTTGGTGTAATTATCGGATATCTCCTATGCTACCTGCAAATAGAATATAATATTTACCCATTGGATCCAACACAATATAAAATAAATGCGCTACCGGTTGAATTAAGATTTAGTGATTTCTTTTTTATTAGCGGTGCAGCAATGCTGCTTTCCTTTTTAGCTGCACTCTACCCAGCAAAGCGGGCAGCAAAAATAAATCCACTTGAAGCAATAAAGTGGGAGTGAAAATAATCTTTAAGATAATTTGAAAATTAGTGATGTGTGAAATTTTATTAAAAGCAGAACATCTTTTTAAATCTTATAAAACAAATAAGGATGTTGAACTGAAGGTTTTGAAAAATGTTGATATTGATATTATCAAAAATAAAATCTCCGTCATTGTGGGTGCTTCGGGTGCAGGTAAGAGCACATTACTTCATTTATTAGGAGCATTGGACAGACCGGATTCCGGTAAAGTTTTTTACAGGAATGAAAATATTTTTGATCTTTCCAATGAATGGTTAGCAAATTTCAGGAACAAAAACATCGGTTTTATATTTCAATTCCATCATCTCCTGCCCGAGTTTACTGCTTTAGAAAATGTTGCAGTTCCGCAGATGATAAATGGAATGTCTTTTTCTAATGCATCTAAAAAAAGTAAAGAGTTATTGCATGCTGTAGGATTATCAGATAGAATTGATCATAAGCCCGCCGAATTATCTGGCGGAGAACAGCAACGTGTAGCGGTTGCCCGTGCGTTTGCAAATGAGCCGGATATAATTTTTGGAGATGAACCCACCGGTAATCTTGATTCAAAAAATAGTGAATCAATTCATCAACTTATCTTAGAGCTACGTGAAAAATTTATTATGACTTTCGTAATAGTAACTCACAACTCTAATCTTGTAGAGATGGCTGATAACGTTTACGAAATTAAAGATGGAAAGATTACAAAATAATTAATGTCCACTGAATTTTAGCGATCTAATTCTTATTGATCTCAGACAAATACTCAAATACAAGTCTAACGCCAAAACCGGTCATAAAAGTTTTTGTGTAGTTATTCGTATCGCTTGAAGTAGCTGTACCTGCTATATCAATATGTGCCCAGGGGATTTTATCATCTACAAAATTTTCTAAAAACTTTGCAGCAGTAATAGCACCTGCCCATCTAGGCCCTGTATTATGTACATCTGCAACTTTACTTTCAATTAGTTTTCCATAGTCATCCCACATTGGTAAACGCCAAAGTCTGTCGTATGATTTCATACCTGCTTTATAAAGTCCTTCGGCCAATAGTTCATTTTTAGAGAACAAGCCTGCAGCTACTTGCCCCAGAGCTACAACGCACGCTCCGGTAAGTGTTGCAAAATCGATAATTGCATCCGGTTTCCTTTTGGATGCGTAATTCAGTGCATCGGCTAATATCATTCTGCCTTCAGCATCAGTATTATCTACTTCGATTGTTTTACCGGAAGCAGTTGTAACAATATCACCCGGTCTCATAGAATTACCGGAAACCATATTCTCTGCGGCTGGAATTATACCTATTACTTCTACAGGTAATTTGGTATAAGCTGCGGCAAGTACACTACCCGCTACTACTGCTGCTCCGGACATATCAGCTTTCATTTCACCCATGTTTGTTGGTGGTTTAAGTGATATGCCTCCGGAATCAAATGTAACACCTTTACCAACGAGAGCAACTTTCTTAATGCGTTTTTTCTTTCCCTTAGTTTTTTGGCGAGGGATATGATGCATTATAATAAAACGAGGTTTGTTTGAGCTGCCTTTTCCAACAGCTAACAATCCACCCATTTTTCTTTTGATGATTTCATTTTCATTGAAGACAGTAACATGCACACCCGCAGCAGTTAGTTTTTTTCTAACACGACTAGCTAAATCAGAAGGTCTTAGAGAGCTTCCAGGTTCGTTTTGTAAATCTTTAGCAAAATCAACACCTCGCAATAACAGCGTTGCTTTCGATATTGCGCTTTTGAGCATTTTTTCATTTTCAGCATGTATCAAAATGTTTAACTTGTTTGAAGTCTTTTTTGATGATTTATATTTATCAAATTTATAATTACCAAGCAGCAATCCTTCAATGAAAGTCTGGTAGTAATATTCTTCACCATCAAAATATCCTTTAAATGGCTTATAAGAAGGAATAAAGATGTGAAGATTATTTAACTCTTCATTTTCAAGATTCTTTATTAATCCGGCCAGATGGTTTCTGAAAAAGTCAGATGTAAAATTATCATTTAGTTTTACCTTATTTAGAATGAGCGCATCGGGTTTTCCTGAAGACTTTGAAATCCTTATTTGGTTTCCATTTTCCGAAAGAAAGTTTTTCTTCTGGAGTGTTGAGATCTTGATGTTAAATATTTTTTCAAGATTCTTAAAGCTTTCAGATAATTTTTTTTCATCAATCAAATACTTTACACTAATAGAAAGTTGTTTGTAAACAATTTTTTTATTTGCTGATTTTATATTCAAACTAAACATTTTTATCCTGATTATAATTGTTTAAAAATTTTTCGGATTCTAATATAATATTTTGCATCTCATCGTTCATTTTTGATTTTAAAAATCTTGCACCTGCTGCGTTTGTATGTCCACCACCACCAAATTGAGCTGCTAATTGATTGACTGGAAGAGCACCCTTTGATCTAAAACTTACTTTGAAACCGTTTTTAAGTTCAATAAATAAAATGCCCAACACGATATTGTCAATAGAAAGAGTGTAGTTAACAAAGCCTTCTGTATCGCTTTCAATTGCATTTAGTTCATTGAATGTATCCTGTGTGATGAGCATATATCCAATTTTATTATCTCCTGCCAGCTTTAAAGTATCGAGTGTTTTTCCAAGCAATCTTACCTTACTTATTTTACTTTGATCATAAACTTTGTCATACACATCTTCCGGATCAAAGCCGCATTCCAATAGTTCTGCAGTAATTCTATGCAACTGTGGTGTTGTTCTATCGAACCGGAATGAACCTGTATCTGTCATTATAGCAGTGTAAATGGGGTACGCTAACTTATAATCTAAGTCCACTATCTTTGTTTGCTTGATAAAGTCGTAAAGTATTTGCCCGGTAGCTGCATATTCATCGCTATTAAAATAGTAATTAAAAATCTTCTCAGCATCCTGATGATGATCGATGCACACCTTAATTTTATCAGATTGCACAAATGATTCTTCCATGCTTACCAACCTGTTGGCCCGGTTGAAATCCAAAGCAACCAGTACATCAGCATCATCAATAAAATTCTTATCACTCTCAAGATTGAACTTTCTAATTATATTATCTATATCAAGAAACGTTAAATTGTAAGGTGTTACACTGTGATTGATAATTAAAACTTCCTTACCTAATCTTTTTAATATGTGGTATAATGCTATTTCCGATCCAATAGCATCAGCATCTGGATTAACATGAGTAGTTAATAAAAAACTTTTATTCTCATCAATTATTTTTTTAAGAATTTTAAAATCCATAAATCCTTATATAAAAAAGAAGGGCTTGCTTTCACAAGCCCCTAAATTAGAACAATTAATTATAACGAGTTGTTGTCTTAATTAACTTCCCATGTATTAGCACCAAACAATGTTTTTTCCAGATCCCCTTCTCCTCTTTTCTCAATCACTGTTTTAATTTGCTCTTCTACTCCGTTGTCGTAACTTTCTCTTTTCACCTGTCTGAATACACCAATTGGGGTTGGGAATTTTGGATCATCGGTAATATGTGCAAGTATCATTGCAAGTACCGGCTCTTCCGAAAATTCATCGTGAACAAGTAAATCATCCTTTGAGTATGCGCCGCTCGATAGATCTACTATCATTGGTTTCGGACCATCCAGTTTTATTCCCATATTACCATCTTTTCCAAATACCATTGGCTTGTCGTGTTCAAGAATAAGAACAGTATCGTCCTTGGTTTCTTTTTCTGTTAAAGAAAAGAATGCACCGTCATTAAATATGTTACAGTTCTGATAGATCTCTAAAAAGGCAACGCCCTTATGTCCTCCAAGTCGCTTTATCATCTGTTGTAGATGTTTGGGAGTTCTATCTATCGTCCGGGCAATAAATGTAGCTTCGGAACCGATGGCTAATGATATTGGATTGAATGGCCAATCAACACTTCCGAACGGTGTTGTTTTTGTTACTTTACCTTTTTCAGAAGTTGGTGAATACTGGCCCTTTGTTAAACCATAAATTCTATTGTTAAACAACAAAATCTTTATATCAACATTTCTTCTGCAAGTGTGAATAAAATGATTACCACCAATACTCAATAAATCACCGTCACCGGTAGCTACCCAAACATCCAGATCTGGATTTGCAACTTTTACACCGGTAGCAATTGCTGTTGCTCTGCCATGAATACCATGGAAGCCATAAGTATCCATATAATATGGAAATCGGCTCGAACATCCAATACCGGATACCCATACAACTTTCTCTTTTTCTTTTTCAATTAGTTCCGGTAATGTTCTTTGCACCTGTGCAAGTATTGAATAATCACCGCAGCCGGGACACCACCGTACATCCTGATCGCTTGTAAAATCTTTCGCCGTATAATTTTTAGCATTGGATTCTGTGTTATTTGCCATTACTTCCTCCTGATACTTCAGTTATCTTAGCTAATATATCTTTTGTTTTAAATGGTAATCCTCTCACTAAATTAAATTGTTCAACTTCTATTAGAAATTCATTTCTGATCAGTTTTGAAAGTTGCCCAAGATTAATTTCCGGGATGAGAATTGTCTTAAATCTTTTTAATACATCGCCGGTATTTTTGGGAAGCGGGTTGATGTACTGCAAATGAGCTTGTGATACTTTGATTCCGTTTTTTCTTGCTCGTGCAACCGCATCTCTTAACGTTCCAAAAGTACCGCCCCAACCTAATACTAAAAGTTCACCTTCTTGATCTCCTTCAACTTTTAAGTTGGGAATGTCATTCACAATTTTCTTTA
Source organism: Ignavibacterium sp. (assembly GCA_020354005.1). Taxonomy (GTDB): domain Bacteria; phylum Bacteroidota; class Ignavibacteria; order Ignavibacteriales; family Ignavibacteriaceae; genus BMS3ABIN03. The sequence continues at coordinate 2,367,246 of CP070637.1, read as the reverse complement.
TTTTATCTGTACGAATCCTAACCATTTCATCATGGTTTTCCGGATCATAGCTTACGTTTCCTGTTATATTAGCTTTCTCTAATCCACCTATTCGATGCTCCAAACCGATTGTACCGGGAATTGCCCAGGGACGAACATAATTTTCATCCCTCGAATAAGGTTGAAAGCCTTCTTTCTCTGTTTGGAATGTGACAGGAAAATCTTCTATATCATCCACCGCAGGAATTCTCCATGGTTCTGAGCCATTTGCAATATATCCATCAGTCAACAGAATAACTGGTGTCATATACTTTAGAGCCAGCTTCGAAGCTTCAATGGCCATATAAAAACAATCCCGTGGAGTTCTTGCTGCAATCACTGCTGCAGGTGCTTCTCCATTTCTACCATAAACGGCCTGGAGTAAATCCGCCTGTTCAGTTTTTGTTGGAAGACCGGTACTAGGTCCACCACGCTGTACATCAACGATTACTAATGGTAGTTCAGTCATCACAGCTAAACCGATAGCTTCCGTTTTTAAAGCCATACCAGGTCCACTTGTGGTTGTGATTGCCAGGTTCCCGGCAAAAGCAGCACCAATAGCCGAAGATATACCAGCAATCTCATCTTCCGCTTGAACTGTTTTAACACCAAAATCTTTATAACTGCTTATGTACTGAAGAATTTCAGAAGCAGGTGTAATTGGGTAGGAACCAAGAAACAGTGGTATCCCACTTTTAACTGAAGCGGTTAAAAATCCAAGTGACAATGCTTCATTACCCGAAATGTTTCTATAAATACCCTTTGGAAGTTTTGCAGGTTCAACTTTGTATCTTGTTGTAAATACTTCTGTAATTTCTCCAAAGTTATATCCGGCCTTAAGCGCTTTAAGGTTTGCATCAACCAGGTCAGATTTTTTTTTGAATTTGTCTTGCACCCACTCTTCTGTTTTATCAAGAGGTCGGTTATATAACCAGTACATTAATCCAAGCGCAAAAAAGTTTTTACATCTTGAAACTTCCTTTGGTGATAAAGGACTTTTCTCTAATGCATTCTTAGTCAGTGAAGTTATTGGTACCTGATAGACATGATAACCATTAAGTGTATCATCGTCTAAAGGATTGGCAGTGTATCGCGCTAACTTAAGATTTTTGGGATCAAATGAATCTGTGTTAACAATAATAGTCCCATTCGGTTTTAATTCAGATAAATTCTTTTTTAAGGCTGCAGGATTCATTGCAACTAATACATCAGGTACATCGCCTGGTGTATTTACATCATTACTACTGAAGTGAAGTTGAAATCCGCTTACTCCATAGAGTGTGCCAGCAGGTGCTCTAATCTCAGCTGGATAATCGGGTAAGGTGCTTAAATCGTTGCCTACCCACGCAGTTGTATCACTGAACTGAGTTCCAGTTAACTGCATACCATCACCAGAATCTCCAGCGAATCGAACCGTGACATCTGATAATGTTGTTACTTGTTTTTCTTTTACATCTCCCATTACATTACTCGTGATAAGTTAAAATTTAATACATTAACAAAAATAGTAAGAGTAGCATGATTAAACAAAAAGATTCAATATTAATTTACACTTGAGATAATTTGAATGAACTCTTCTGCTGTTACAAACCCTGTTATCCTTTCCTTTTCTTCACCCTTCGAGTTTAATATTAGTACCGTTGGGACTCCTATGATATTGAATTTTTCCCTGAGTGAAGCAACTTCCGGAGCAAGTGATTTAGTTAAGTCTGCTTTGTAAGTGTCAAATTCCCCGGAGAGCTTTATCACTTCCGGATCACTGAATGTGAAAGCATCTAACTCTTTACAGGGAATACACCAATCGGCGTAGAAGTCAATTATCACTCCCCTGCTGTTTAGATTAGCTAATGCAGCTTCAGAATAAGGCTGCCAATCAACACCAGCGGATTTAGAAGGGATTAAATTATAAACTGCAACTGCAATAAGGATAATCGAAAAAGCTGTTCGAAAAATCTTGAACGCTTTAACGTTGCTGGCTTTCTTTTCAAAAAACAATATATAAATTCCGGCAAGTATCATATAAATCGGAAGAATGTAACCTGATACTTCTGAAGGAAATAAAGGTAGTAAGAAATAGATAGCCATCCCGACTAAGACTAAACCAAATATATGTTCAACTCCCTGCATCCACTCTCCGGCTCTGGGTAAGTTTTTAATCTTACCGGAAAAAATAGCAAGGAACAAGTAAGGTGTTCCAAGACCAATAGCAAGGACGAAAAACATTACAAATCCAAATAAAGCATCTTGTTTAGATGCCACATAAGTAACTAATCCTAAAACAAAAGGACCGATACAAGGTGCAGCAACAATACCCATAGTTAGCCCCATAAAGAATGCTCCATAATAACCACCTTTTGCTCCACCGGCTTTAGCCACAATTTTATCCGGCAGTTTAAACTCGTAAACACCAAACATACTTAGCGATAAAGTTATTAGGATTAAAGCAACAAACACTATTACTATTGGGTTCTGTAATAGTGCACCGAATACAGCACCGGTTAGTGAAGTAATTACTCCAATTATTGAGTAAGTAACAGCCAGCCCGAGAACAAAGAGTACACCCATCATCATAAGTCTTTTTGTGTTGCCTTCACTCTGTCCTCCAAAATATCCAATAGTTATTGGAATTAAAGGATATACACAAGGTGTAAGGTTTAATGCAAGGCCGCCGAGGAAGACAATAATAAGTCCTAATAAAATTCCGTTACTCGCTAATAGATTTGCAATGGTATCCGATGACTCCTGTGTATTTAGAAAGGTAACCGG
>CP070637.1:2350346-2364362 GCA_020354005.1 Ignavibacterium sp. | reverse complement strand
AGATGTAAAACTGCTTGGTGATAATATTGTTACGATTCTAAACACTGTTAAGAACCTTACCCAGCCGGAAATGCTGCAAGCAATAAACAATGCGCTGGCTGTTTATAAAAATATAGATTTTGAAATTGATGAGAAGGTATCATTATTCTCATTAATAAAAGACTTGAATACACCGGAAGCTAAAAAAGGATTGGCTGTTGGCATTCAATTCTTAAAAAACCTTGCAGAAATTGAAAAACCAAAATCAATAATTAACGTTAATCCAGAACAATCAAATTAAAGGATAAAAAAATGGAAACTAATGAATTAGCAATCAAACAATTCGAATTAGATGATGATGGGCATCTTAAAAACTTGGATGAATGGAATGAAAATGTTGCAAAGCAGTTCGCAAAACAGGAAGGCATAGAAGAATTAACAGACAGGCACTGGATTGTTATTAATTTTATGCGAAAAGAATATCAGGAAAAAGGTGATGCCCCTTCCATTCGCAAGCTAACAAAACAAAGTGGTGTTGATACAAAGGAACTTTATGCACTCTTTCCAAAGGGACCGGCCAAAAAAGCAGCTAAGATTGCCGGACTTCCAAAACCAAAAGGATGTATTTAATAATTTTTATTTAAGGAGAAAAAATGGCTGAGCCAATTGAAAAAGTATCAATCGTAGTTTCGCATGGTTCACTTGAAGGTGTTTATCCCGCGTTAATTATGGCAAACGGTGCAAGGATGGAAGGCATTGAAGCAACTTTGTTCTTCACATTCTTTGGACTGGATGCTATCATTGACAACCGTATGGACAAATTAAGTGTTGCTACTGTTGGTAATTCTGCTATGCGTATGCCCGGCGGATTAAAAATGCCAACCGTGTTAGGTGCAATCCCGGGGATGTCAAGATTTGCAACTACGATGATGAAAAAAGAAATGGAACAATTAGACATCCCACCAGTGCGTGAGTTCATAGAAATGATACACGATGCCGGTGGTGAACTTTACGCATGCAAAGCAACGGTGGATATGTTCCATCTGGATAAGAAAGATTTCTGCCCACAGGTTGAAGAGATAATCTCTGTTGGTGAGTTTTACGAAAAATCAGCAGGGGCACAGATCATATTCACATAAAAAATTCTGCAGGGGAGATTCTAATTAATAACTCTACAAATTACATTTAGGTACAACGAAATGTTACGTCAAAAAATAAACATAATATTATTCGCTACTGTTATGGTAGCTTTTTTAACAACAAATTTATTTGCAACTAATGGTTACTTCAGGCATGGCTATGGAATAAAATATTCAGCATTAGCAGGATCTGGTGTAGCAGTTTCACTTAGCTCGTTAGGAGCGATTTCAAATCCTGCCGGGATAGTATTTATTGGTAACGACCGATACGATATTAATATTTCCTATTTCAGCCCTTCAAGGGAATATACAGTAACTGGTAATCCCTCACCGCCACCGGCATTTGGACTAGCACCGGGAACGATTGAAAGTGACAATTCATCTTTCTTTTTCCCAACTTTAGGTGCTAACTGGAATTTAAACCCAACTATGGCAATTGGTGTGGTAGTCTATGGTAATGGTGGAATGAATACAGATTACCCAACAGCAACTTTTCATGATCCTTCATCGGGAGTAACGGGCGTTAATCTTGAGCAACTGTTTGTTGGAGCAACTTACGCAATCGAAGTGACCAAAGGTCATTCACTTGCTGTTCAGGGTCTTTTTGGTTACCAGAAATTTAGTGCAACAGGACTCGCCTCATTTGCACCATTTTCAAGCGATCCAGCTAACTTAACTGGAAATGCAAATAGTACAGCAACCGGATTTGGATTTAAAGTTGGTTACCAGGGAATGATAGGGAAAATGATTAGAATTGGTGGAGCCTACCAGAGTAAAATTAACATGAGTGAATTTGATCGTTATGCAGGATTATTTGCTGAGAAAGGTGACTTCGATGTTCCTGCAAACTGGCAAGCCGGTATTGCAGTAATTCCAGCCGATGCTTTAACATTATTATTCGATGTTCAACAGATACTCTACAGCGGTGTTAAATCAGTTGCTAATCCAATGGATGCAATGGCATTACCTCCTGCTTTCCCGGATGGAATGGGTGGTTTTGTTCCAAATCCAAACCATGTTCCATTAGGTGCCGATAACGGTTCTGGTTTTGGTTGGGAAGATATGACCATTTACAAATTTGGTATAATGTATATACTGCCCGATGCCTGGACACTCTATGGAGGTTTTTCATACGGAAAACAACCAATACCATCGACAGAAGTATTATTCAACATATTAGCTCCGGCTACTGTTGAAACTCACATCACTCTTGGATTCTCAAAATACATCAACAAATCAAATGAAATTATGGTTTCGTTTATGTATGCACCTGAAAAAGGTGTATCAGGAACAAATCAATTTGACCCGGCACAAACAATTGAAATTAGAATGAGCCAGTTCCAGCTTGAAATTGGATATGCATTTAGTGTAGTGCAATAGATTCTTAAAAAAACTAAAGGGCATCTATTTTTAAGATGCCCTTTAATTTTATAATACCTTTTCCATTTGACCCATATTTTACAGAAACCTATTTTTACAAAGTTCATCAAATATCATGTAAAAATTTTTTTTTAGGAAGGATAGATGTCTTACGAAGTTCAGGATTTTCAGAAAGACGTATTAGAAAAAAGTCATCAGGTTCCAGTGTTAGTAGATTTCTGGGCTGAATGGTGTGGTCCGTGTAAAGTGCTTAGTCCTGTTTTGGAAAAATTAGCAAAAGAATCAAACGGAAATTGGGCGCTTGCTAAAATCGATACAGATAAGAATCAGGAACTGGCAGCAAAATATGGAATAAGAGGAATTCCAAACTGTAAATTATTTTCTAAAGGTGAAGTAATAAATGAATTCACAGGTGCACTGCCCGAGCAAGCAGTTAAAGAATGGCTTAAAAAATCAATACCAAGCAAGTTTGCTGATTCTATAGAAAAAGCTAAGCAACTACTTCGTGATGGAAATGAAGCAGATGCAAAAGTTATACTGGAAGAAGTGCTCCAGGGTGATATGAATAACGATGAAGTAAAAATTCTGCTTGCAAAAGTACTTCTATTCGAAGAACCTAAAGAAGCAATCAGGCTCCTTCAGAATTCTGATGGTACTGGAGAGTATCATGAGCTTGCTGATGCTTTAAAAACAATAATGGCATTGCTTGATAGAACAGATAAACTTCCTAATGGTGACGTGATGAACGAATACTCAAACGCTATTGAGGATTTGACGAATAAAAACTTTGATGCTTCACTAGAAAAATTTATTGATGTGATAAGAGAAGATAGACACTATGATGATGACGGTTCAAGGAAAGCTTGTATCGCCATATTCAAATATTTAGGCGAAGAACATCCTACTACAATTAAACGCCGGAGAGAATTTGGGAGTGCTTTGTACGTTTAGAACTAACCAACAGCTGACTTCGGTTCGTCTGAATTAAAACTTGGAAGGGCCTCTTCAACACTGGAGTAAATTTCGAATATCTTTGTCATTCCGGTTGCTTCAAGAACTTCTGCAACTTCATTTTTTGGTGAAAGGAGTTTTAACTTACCTCCATCCTCCATTGCAACCTTTTGTGCTACAATTAGTGCAGATAAAAATGTTGAGTCAATAAAAATGCATCGCTGTAAATCAATTAGCAGATTTATGTTTCCATCTCTAATTTGCTTTAAAAGAATTATTTTAAATTCTTCAGCTTCTTCACTTGTTGCCTTAATTAAGTTCACTGTTTCTATAACTACCCCGTTTTCGTTTCTACTTAAGAAATTTTCCATCGATATAAGTTCTTCCTAATTATTATTAACAAAATTTAACCACGATATTTCATAAATTGTTCGAGTGAATCAGCATTAGCAATAGACTCTTTATTATCTACCGGTTCATTATTCAAAATTTTTGTAACAGCTATTTCAACCTTCTTTCCGTTTAGTGTTCTCGGTATTTCCGAAACCTGATAAATATCCGAAGGCACGTGGCGCGCTGTTGCATTAACCTGAATATTATTTTTTATTTCTTTTTTTAATTCCTCTGTTAAAAATACACTTTCATTTAATACTATAAAAAGTACAACTTTTGTATCACTATTCCACTTCTTACCAACAACGATACTATCCGAAATCTCATCCATAGATTCTACTATTCTATATATTTCTGAAGTGCCGATTCTTACCCCTCCCGGATTTAAAGTCGCATCAGAACGTCCAAAGACTTTTATTCCGCTCCTCTCATTTATCTCAATATAATCACCATGTGTCCAAACACCTTCAAAGTGGCTAAAATAAGCCTTTAGGTATTTTTCATCGTTTCCATCGTTCCAAAAATACACCGGCATTGAAGGAAAAGGCTCTGTGCAAACAAGCTCACCTTTTTCATTCAAAACACTTATTCCATCAGGATTATATGCCTCAACTTTCATTCCTAAACCACGACATTGTATTTCTGCTTCATAAACGGGTAAAATAGGATTGCCAAGCATAAAGCAGGAAAGTAAATCTGTCCCACCTGAAATAGATGATAATTGGACATCCTCTTTTACACTTTTATATACCCACCTGAAATTCTCTTCAGATAATGGTGAACCCGTTGATAAAATGATCTTCAAATTGTTTAATTTATACTTTTCTCTTGGAACGAGGCCTGATTTCTCACAAATCGAGAGATATTTTGGACTGGTACCAAATACACTTATATTTTCCTCATCAATTAGTTTCCAAAGAATATCCAGATTTGGATATGCAGGACTGCCATCAAAAAGGAATATAGATGCTCCCACTTGAAGGGCGCTAACAAGCCAGTTCCACATCATCCATCCACAAGTAGTAAAATACATTATTACATCATCTCTTGTTAGGTTTGTATGTAAAACGTGCTCTTTATAATGCTGAAGCAATGTGCCACCTGCTCCATGAACCATACATTTGGGCAACCCGGTTGTTCCGCTGGAATACAATATATATACCGGATGATTGTATGGAAGCTGCTCAAAAGATGTATCTGTTGAAGTGTTACCTAGTAACCTATTGAAATTTAAGGATTTAGTATTATCTAATTGATTAATATTCTTTGTATTAAAATCTTCTGTATCAGAAATTATAATTACCTTTTTTATCTGAGGAATTGCTTGCGCAATTTTTTCAATCTTTTCTCTACAATCGATGAATTTACTATTATATTGATAGCTTTCAGTAGCAAATAATACGACCGGTTTGATTTGTCCAAACCTATCAATTACTCCCTGCAAACCAAAATCCGGGGAGCACGACGACCACACTGCTCCCAAAGAAGTAACAGCAAGCATTGCAATAACTGCTTCCGGTGTATTTGTAACAAAACCAGCTACTCTATCATTTTTTTTAACTCCAAGTTCTTTTAATCCGCAAGAGCAAGCTCTCACTTTATCATAAAGCTCTGCATAAGTTAATTTAACAATGGAATTATCTTCCTTATAACCAATAATAGCTATTTTATCATCCCGAAAACGCAGCAGATTTTCTGCAAAATTTAGATTAGCACCACTAAACCATTTTGCACCCGGCATTTTTCTTTCATCAAGAACTGTATCATAAGATTTAGAATGAATGATACCAGAATACTTCCAAATTGCTTCCCAGAACTGTTCAATTTCAGTAATAGACCAATTATACAATTCATTGTAGGAATTGAACAATTTATTATACTCGTTATTTACAAATTTGATAAAAGCTGTAAGATTTGAGCTTTCAATTTTTTCTTTGCTAGGTTGCCAGAGTGGTTTATTTTTTTCTTCCATCATCGTGCTAACGATTAATTGATTCTGCCCGAATTAATGACTTAACCGACATGCATATAATGCAGCTTTCCAAGCAAAATCAGTGTCGTTATTTTCAAGTGCACATTTTGCAGTTAATTCGATGAGATATTTTGATTTCTTATAATTTGATTCAGATAATTCTAATGCAGTTTGCATCATAAGTTTATAATCAGCCAGCTTCTGATAATGATTAAACTCATTCAAACCTTCATCTCTATCAATCATAGTTTCCAAACTAAAGGAATTAATAAATTCTGTTACCGTTTTTTCGCCCGGAATAATTTCAACACCTGCAAACTTAGCTAAATTATTTGCAGTGTAAACTTTGGATTCTTTCATAAAATCAGGAATTAAATCAAAACCTATACCTATCCCCTTCTTCTGATTTGGTTTTTCTATTTCGAATATTGATGAGCCAGACGCCCGGCAATAATAATCTCCGGACATCCGTCCGACCAAATCAATTTTTTGCGGATCAATAATTCCATCAGTAAAAATATCATTAACAATATGGACTTTAAGCACCTCACAGATAGCCATATTTGCCGATGCACCTTTATCTCCATAACTTCTCATCTCAACAAGTTTACATTCCATTTGAAAGGGAGATTCTTTAACACGCTTTGGCTTTACAAGATCTGAATCGATTGGTGTTAAGCCACTTTTGGCAAATTCATCTACATCAGGAGGATATTCGGTTGATGCAAGACTTATCTGTTCAACCATTGAGTAAGTTACAGCCTGAACCACGCATTCGTTTGATGCGATAAGATTATTATAGGTATCCTTCAAACTTGCATCTCTCCCTCGTCTTGCAGGAGAAAAGGCAATCATCGGCGGATTTGCACCGAATGCATTAAAGAAAGAGAACGGGGATAAGTTGTGAATTCCATCTTGCGATATTGTTGATACTAACGCAATTGGTCTTGGTGCTACCCCACCTAATAGTAGTTTATGAAGATCGCGTACCGGGAGATCTTTTGGTTCGTAATGAAGCATCTATTGATTCTTTTTCTTAGCCAGGATTGAGCGGTCCTTTTTTCTTTTAAGAAAGGTATTCTTAAGAACACCTAGCCCGGCAATTTCCAACTCAATAGTATCGTTTTCATTTATCCATATTGGAGTAAACTCTTCACCCTTTTCTTTAGCTTCCAAAGCCCAAGTTCCATTTAGTTCCAGATAACAACCCGTTCCAACTGTACCGGAACCAATAACATCGCCCGGCCTTAATTCTACACCATACGATGCACGCTCAATAATTTCAGCAAAAGTCCAATCCATATCCTTCATATTTCCATCTGAGATTAATTTATCGTTATGCTTTGCAGTCATTCTCAAATCGTATTTATTTCCAGAGTCAGATGGAATTTTAAACTGTTCAAGCTCATCGGGTGTAACGAGCCAGGGACCGATTGCAGTTGCAAAATCTTTTCCTTTTGCCGGACCAAGATTCAACTTCATCTCTTCCATCTGCAAAACTCTTGCAGAAATGTCATTCATCACCATATAACCGGCAATGTATGTATCGGCTTTCTTCACCGAAATGTTCTTTCCTCTTCTACCAATTACAATCGCGGCTTCCAGTTCAAAATCAAGTTTAAGAAAATGATCCGATTCAACCCGAACATCACCGGGACCAACAATTGCGTTATGGTTTGTTAAATAAAAAACCGGGAATTGATCGAACTCAGCTATCATTGGTACACCACGATTTCTGCGTGCAGTTTCAACGTGTTGTCTAAATGCGTAGGCATCCCTGCAAGATGTGGGTCTGGGAACCGGTGCTAATAGTTTTAGATTCGGATCTTCTATAAAGGAAGTAATTTTTCCATCAGCAATGGCAGTATTAACTTGCCTTGCCTTATCCATCATTTCTTCACCACCTCGTAAAAAGTTTCTCATCCTTCCAGGTATTTCTAAATTAAGTCCGAGTGCACATTCTTTTAGGTCATAAACTTTACCATCATAAAAAATTCCTAGGCTATCTTTTTTCTTTAATGTATATGATACTAATTTCATCTGCTTCTCCTCAATTTCATTTTAGGTTTATTCATCTAACCAGGACTGGCTGTAATTTTCAACCATAGTTTCTTTAACATTCTTTGTTACTTTCAATGGCTGGAAGGTATCAATCATTATCGCATATTCATCCGTTTCTTTTACACCGATAGAAGCTTCGGTTTTACCAGGTTGCGGTCCGTGTGGAATTCCCATCGGGTGTAATGTAATCGATCCTTCTTTTACACCTTTACGCGACATAAAATCACCATAAACATAATAGAGAACTTCATCGCTATCAACATTTGAATGATAATAAGGTGCAGGGATTGCCTCCGGATGAAAATCAAAGAGGCGTGGTACAAAATTACATACGACAAAATCCCGCGTAGTGAACATTAAATGCACCGGCGGCGGTAAATGAATTTTACCAACCTTTGGTGCGTACTCTTTTAGATTAAAAGTATATGGATATAGAAATCCATCCCAGCCCACAACATCAAACGGATGATGCGGTAAACTGTATTTAAAATATCTATCCCGAACTTTAAGAATTAATTCAAAACTGCCAGATTGATCAATTGGATCTGTGAATTGAGGAGTTTTGAAGTCTCTTTCGTAATAAGGTGCATCTTCTGTTAACTGTCCATATTCGTTCCTGAAATGCCTTGGGATATCGAATGGCGTTGATGATTCAACAATCAATAATTTTACATCGCTATAATCATCAAACTTCATCTGATACGTTGTCCCCTTTGGTACGACAATATAATCCCACTGCTCAAATGGCAGCGTGCCATATTCCGATAGATATTTCCCATTACCACGATGAATAAAAATTAGTTCATGCGCATAACTATTCCTGAAGAAAATATCAGAATCTTCTGAAACATTTGCAGTAGAAATAACACAGTTATCATTTTTTAGAAAAGCATTTCTAGATGAAAAAATATCACCTGAAGTCTTTTTCTCATCAGTGGCAAAGTGATAGTACTGTAAAGGTGCATCCGGCCAGTCATCTAAATTGTCTAAAAGAAATTCACCAATCTTCTCAACCTGCGTGGGCATATGGATATGATACTTATTTGAGTATATGCCCGAAAAGCCTTTCGTGCTAAACAACTCTTCCCTGTAAAGAGAAGTTCCATCATCCTTATAATACGTTATATGTCTTTTGGGTGGAACTTTTCCAAGTTTAATATAATATGGCACTATCGACCTCCGAAAAATTAAATCTTATAAAATTCTATATGCTTTTCTAACGATCCAAGGTGCCGCGCAGCTCCTGATCTCTTTCAATAGATTCGAACAACGCCTGGAAATTACCCTGACCAAAACCCTGTGCGCCTTTCCGTCGTTGAATTATCTCATAGAAAAAACTTGCACGATCGCCAATTGGTTTCGTAAATAATTGGAGAAGATAACCCTTTCCCTCGGTATCACATAAAATACCGTACTTCTTTAACTCATCGATATCTTCTGTTACCTCTAATCCTCTTTCTTTTAATGAATCATAATAATTATCAGGTACAGTAAGGAACTCAACTCCGTTTGCCCTCATTGCTGCAATTGTTTTAATGATATCCGGTGTAGCAATAGCAATGTGCTGAATACCGGAACCGTTATAGACTTCAATATATTCTTCAATCTGAGATTTCTTTATCCCTTCATATGGTTCGTTGATTGGATTTTTTACAGATGCACCTTCCTTTGACCTAACAACTTTTGAGAGTAGTGCAGAATATTTTGTGGAAATATCTCCGGGTCCAAAATTAATGAAGGTTTCAAAATTTAAACTCTCATTTAAATAATTTGCCCAAAGGTTCATTTCATTTGTTCTAACATTCCCAACAATATGGTCTACCGCCTGCAGACCTGTTTCCTGAGCGCTTATGTTTATATTCTGAAGCGGTTTACCAAATCCAGGTTTAAAGATTCCATTATAATTCTCCCTGTTGATGAACACAATTTCAGCATCATCATATAACTTTATTGCAGCTTCTTCAATCCATCCATTTTCATCTTCAAACTTTTTAGGGCCGCGTTCCGGTATGGCACCATTCTGCAAAGCCTGCTCAAATGCTGTATTAACATCCTTTACTTTCAACGACCATTGCTTTACTCCATCACCATGTTTTGTTACAAAAGAATTTACATCATATGCCGAAGGGCTTAAAGCAGAAGTAATAACTAATTTATAATGATTTTTTTCAAGATAGTATGACGCTTTATCTTTAATCCCGGTTTCGGGTCCAAGATACCCTGTAATTACCATTCCAAGGGCTTTAGCATGCCAATAAGCCCACATTTTCGCCGATCCCACGTAAAACTCTACATAATCGTAACCGAGTATTCCTAATCTGTCAGACATTAATTATCTCCCTATTTATGTTATAAGTGTGGATTAATTGATCTAAATTTAAAGTAAAATGAGGTCTTAGCAAAATAGATAAAAGTGAACTGATTTGAAATAATCTAACTCAGTCTTTTTCTAATATTTTGGATTTCCCTATCAAATAACAGTAAGTCTATCTGATATTATCCAAAAGCATAAAATCATTTTTTCTGTATTTAGCATTGCCATCAAAGTTTTTGGATTTATATGTGCAGATTTTTTCAACAGGACAGATTGAGCAATTTGGTTTAGATGACTTACATACCTCTCTTCCCAGCCGGATGAGATTTGTATGAAATGTGTGTGCACTGTCATCAGGAATGTTTCCAAGTATTTCATTAAATGTTTTATCGGGTGAAGTTGTTTTTACAATACCAATTCTGTTCAATGTGCGATGAACGTGTGTATCAACTGGACAAATATCTCTATCCATCGAAAAGAGCAGAACACAGCTCGCAGTTTTAACGCCAACACCATCGAACATAATTAATTCATTTATTACACTTTCATCATCCAATTTTTTTAGATAGTCTAATGATATTTTTCCACGTATTTTCTTTAATCCATTCAATACATTTTTGATTGCTTTTGATTTTTGCTTACCCAGGCCGCCAACTTTTATTAATTTTTCAATTTTCTGGCGCGGAAGGGCAGCAACTTCTTCCCAGCTTTTAAACTCACCTTTGAGATTTTGATAAGCTTTATATGAATTATTATCATTCGTGTTTTGCGATAGAATTGTGCCTACGAGTGCATCAACCGGGTTGGGCAGTTTTTTACTTCGTTTTGGTTTGCCAAAGAATTTTATAAGCAATGAATTAATTTTTTTAATTTTATTCTTCATTAAAAGTAATTATTGAAATCGATATCTTGATGGGAAGCAAAATAATTATTTTTTGGTATATTTTTCTCCATTATTATAAGAAGAATTTTATTACAGCTGGAGGTTGAATGGGTAAATTGATGGTTAGTATTTCAGGGATTAGAGGAATAGTAGGTGATGGATTTGATCCGCACACAATTGTTAAGTACACAAGTGCATATGCTGATTTTATTGGTGAGGGAAAAATTGTGATTGGAAGGGATGCTCGAAATTCAGGTGAAATGGTAAATGAGATTGTAACCGGAACGCTTTTAGCAAAAGGATTGGATGTAATTAACCTCGGAATCTGTCCTACACCTACAGTTCAGTTTACGGTGAAAGATTTAAATGCTGAGGGGGGAATTGCTATCTCAGCCAGCCATAATCCAAATGAATGGAATGCGTTAAAGCTATTGAATTCAACAGGTCAATTTATGACTCCTGATGAGAATAAGAAAATGCTTAGCATGTTAAGTGATAAAGAGAACGGATTTAAAACCTGGGATATGGTTGGTTCTATCACTCATTATTCCGAGGGAATACGAAATCACATTGATGCTGTAATTGGCATTAAACATATTGATCTTAATTCAATACGAAAAAGAAAATTTAAAGTACTTGCAGATTGTGTGAATGGTGCAGGTGTTTATGTAATCCCTCAGTTGCTAAAAGAATTTGGTTGTGAAGTAATTGAGTTAGACTGTGAAAAGTCAGGAATTTTTCCACGACTGCCAGAACCAATTCCGGAGAATTTAGCGGATACAATGAAAACTGTAAAAGATGCAGATGTAGATCTTGGGATTGTAGTAGATCCTGATGTTGATCGATTAGTGCTAATTACAAATGAAGGCAAGCCTTTCGGTGAAGAAAATACAATTACTCAGGTGGTCAACTTTGTTCTTTCAAAAGAAAAAGGAAATGTTGTTGTCAACTTATCTACAACGCGTGCTGTTGATGATGTTGCAAAAGATTATGAATGCGATTCATTTCACTCCCCTGTTGGAGAGGCAAATGTGGTGACTAAAATGAAGGAAACAAATGCTGTTATTGGTGGTGAAGGAAGTGGCGGTGTAGTCTATCCTGCTCTTCATTACGGAAGAGATGCGTTAGCAGGAATAGCTCTGATATTGCAAAGCCTTGCTGAATTTAAGGGAACGATTGCAGAATTAAAAAATGAACTACCACAATATTCAATTCGTAAAAAGAAAATTGCAATTGCAGATATTAATCCTGATGCTATTATTAATTTATTAACAAAAAAATATGAGAAGGAAAGAATTGATACACAGGATGGTTTGAGAATAGATTTTGAAGATCATTGGGTACATTTTAGAAAATCAAACACAGAACCTATTGTAAGAATAATAACCGAAACGAGAACTGATGAAGAGGCAGAAAGGCTGGTTAATAATTATCAAAAAGAAATAAATGAGATAATAGTAAAAGATTAATAAAGTTTTGATCGCTTCTGGATATAGCTTAGCAGCGCTTTATCAAAGGGGGCTGAAGTTTCTACTAAATTATAATCAATATTTGAATTAAGACATTCCGTTTTAATCTTACCAATAAACTCTTCCATCGCTGCTTTGTATGCTTTTTGGATTTGATATGGCTGGGTGGTCATTTCTTCTTCTGTTTCCATATCCTTAAATATTGCATCTCTTCCAAATGCAAAACTTTTTTCCAGAGGATCTAATATTTGAAATACTATAACTTCATTTTTCTGATAACCAAAATGCTTCAGCGATTTTATTATCGAATCAACATTATCAAATAAATCTGAGACGATTATTACCAATCCTCTTCTTCTTATTTTTTCTGCAACCGAGTTAAGGCATTTAGCTGTGTTGGTTGTATCGGATGGTTCTACCTTAACCAAACTCTTAAATATCTCCTGGAGATATTGCCTGGTTGCTTTAGGAGGAAGATACTGTAAAATTCTATCTGCATACAAAGTTAGCCCAACAGCGTCTTGCTGCTTCATCATCAAATAACTTAGAGCAGCAACTAAAGTAGAAGCATACTCGATCTTAGAAACCTGGTTGCCGGAAGCAAACTTCATAGATCTGCTGGTATCAAGTAAGATGTAGCTTCGTAAATTCGTTTCTTCTTCATATTGCTTTACAAAAAACTTTTCAGTTTTTCCATATACTTTCCAATCGACATCTTTAAGACTATCCCCTTGCATATACGGTCTGTGCTGTGTAAACTCAACGCTGAAGCCGTGGTAGGGACTTTTATGCAGCCCTACCATAAAGCCTTCAACAACAAGCCGGGCACGAAGTTCAAGTGAATTTATTTTTGGAATTATTGAGGGATCTAATAAACTTTTATACTCAAGATTTGCCTGAGTCACTTTTGCTCTCTGGCAATATTCTTCTTAAGTATCTCTTCAGGGGTTAAACCCATATTATCCAGCTCTTCTTTTGCAGATGTTGCCAGTTCATGATCCGGAAATGTTTTAAGAAACAAATTGTATGTTTTCGTTGCTGCATCATAATCATTCAATTCGTTGGCTTCAACAAAACCTGCCATAAACAATCCCATTGGTGCTTGATTACTTTCGGGGTATTTATCGTAAATGCTCCTAAAGAGTTCAACAGATTTTAATAGAGATTGAGTTTCCGGAATATTTTTTACCTGCTTATTCTGGTAAATTGATGCTAATCTCGCTGTCGCATCTGGAGCCAGCTTATCATTTGGATATTCGTTAATTAATGTCTCATATGAACTAACAGCTTCGGGAATTTTTGATTCCTCTAAATACTTTTCCCCTTCGTTAAATAAATCTTCAGATGATTTCTTTTCACTACATCCGATTAGAAGAAGAGCAGATAACGAAAGGATTCCTAAAATATATTTCATTTCATACACAAATTTGTTAAACAAGACTGCTAATATAATGCATTGTATTTTGTTTTTGCAA
>CP070637.1:2304198-2350246 GCA_020354005.1 Ignavibacterium sp. | reverse complement strand
ATCAAGCATTATGGAAAGCGCAACTCATTTTAATCCTGTTGATCTGGTCTGCGGTGTGCGCGATTATAAGGGTAAAGCATTTAGCTTGCTAAAATATATCAATCCTGATTCCGGGCTCATTACCAAAAAATCAAAGGACGGCAGAGAACTAAAAGCATTGGAGTTGCCCGGACTATGGAACGGCAGCATGGCGAAGTGGATAACAGTGTTTATCGAGGTCCCAAGAATAACATTTAATCCGGTTAAAGAGATAAATGATTTGCTTGGAAAGCAACACCAGCCGATCTCCCAATAGAGTAATTTCCATTACTAGTTATTTTATTGAAATTTTACAGAATCGCTTTTGGAATACTAATTAAAAAATCATTCTGCTTCGGGTAGGAATTTTTAAAACTATTCACTCATCCCTGTTTAGAGAGATATCGTTTTTTTGAATCGGGATGAGCAAATAGTGATGAATTATTGAGGGCACAAATAATTCAATCAGGAGGAGTATACCCTTTAGCCGCCAAGTAATAAACGTATTCATTTATTCTGGGGAGCTAAAGGGTATGAATAATATCCTGAATTTATACGTTGGCATGTTTGGGAGGATTATGTACTATCTTTCTGATCGTGTCGAACTGAAGATATGGATATTCTTCTCTTAAAGAGTCAATAGCATCGCCTGTTCTTATTTTTTGCGCACGAAGAGCTTTAAACTTCATTCTTATTCTGTAATCTCTTACTGCTCTTTCATGTATTAATCCCCGGCTGAACAACAATTCAAAAATATCATCACTAATTAAATCCGAGAGAGGATTGCTCAGAGTTCTTGCTACTTCCGCTTCATTCATTTTAATGTCCTTTCACTTGTTAAAGTAGATGGCGTATAGAATTTGCCGGATAAATTAATTTCTGTTTTCAAACTAAAAAATTGTGGTGGGAATACAACCGCATATTTATGCGGTTTTTAAGATGATAAATGACAAAAACTGCGTTTTTGCTAATTATAGTTGTTGAATGCAGTTCATGATTAACCTATATAAGTTTCTTTCGTATTGCTTTTGCAACTGCTTCGGAGCGTGAATGGACGTGCAGCTTTTTATAAATGTTTCTGATATGGTGACGGACGGTGTCAACGCTAATAAATAATACTTCTGCAATTTCTTTATAATTATTGCCTTCGCTCAATAAATTTAGCACCTCTTTTTCTCGTGGACTCAAGTTATAATTCGAGTCATCCTCAGAAGCAATGTTTCCTTCTTTAAACGCTCCAATTACTTGTCGTGCAATTCTTGAGCTCATTGGTGAACCACCCTCATTTACTTCTTTAATTGCTTCCAGTAAGCGGGAGGGCGGAGTCTTTTTTACAAGATAGCCACATGCACCTGCGCAAAGTGCATCAAATACTTTTTCACTATCTTCATAAATAGTAAGCATTAGTACATCAAGATCGGGTTTTTTTTCTGTTGCTCTTTTTACTCCTTCAATTCCGTTTATACCCGGAAGTGCAATATCCATTAGCACAACATCGGGATTGATCGTTTCTAACTCAAGAAGGAATGTTTCGCAATCAAAGTATGCACCAACACATTTATACCCGCTTGTTCCATTTATGAGTGCAGCCAGTCCCTCTCTTATAGTGTGATTGTCTTCTACTATTGCTACATCTATCATCGTGTTATGCTAAACATTTAATAAAGATTTTAATTTATTAAACCGACTGATTTTCCCAATAAACCGGATTACTGTGCCAGTCTCAACTGATGAGAGCCATATCATTTTTCCATTAATTTTGTCGGCTCTTGTTTCCATATTTCTTAATCCGTTACCGGCACCTGAATTCAGTTCATCAAAGCCAATACCATCATCACTTAAAATCATTTCAATCACGTCACCCCTAATATTTGCTTCGAGCACAATCTTATTACAGCTGCTGTGTTTTATTGCGTTATTTATTCCTTCTTTAAAAATAAGCAGAAGATTTTGTTTATACTCCATCGGAAGCTTTATATCGTTCGTTTTATCAATGTTCTTTACTTTAAAAGATATTCCCACCGATTGCAGAAATTCATTATATGAATCTTTAAGCTTTATAATTAAATCGTATAGTGAATCTCTTTCCGGATTTACAACAAATACAATATCACTCATAGTATCGACTAATTGTCTTGCTATATCACTTATGCCTGTTAGTTCTTTAACATCACCATCGTTATTTGATTTATGCACTGCAACTTCACTTAAAATTGATATTTCAGTTAGACTGGCACCCACATTATCATGAAGATCTGCTGCTAACCTTGTTTTTATTTTTTCTATAGCCAGTTGTTGTTTTATTCTTATGGTGCTCAAATAATAAATGATTGCACCCACCAGTATTACCATTAAGGTAATAAACCACCATGTTTGCCAGAATGGAGGAGTAATAGTAATTAGTAACGATGTTCCGCTCTTGTTCCATAAGCCGTCAGAGTTTGTACCGGTAACATGAAAAGTATAATCTCCTGCAGGAAGATTTATATAGTTTGCGATTCTTCTTTTTGCATCACCATAGTTCCACGCATCATCAAGTCCTTCCAGTCTAAAAGCGTAATGATTATATTTTGGATTTGTGTAATCTAATGCCGAAAATTCAAAGGAAATAAAATTCTGGTCGTGTGTTAATATTATTTCAGACGCGTCGCCCTTAATTCGATTGTTAAGAACTGTTATCGAAGTAATTACAATAGGTGGTACAAACATATTTGTTCTTATGCTGTCCGGATAGAAAATATTTAATCCGTTTATACCACCGAAATACATCCTGCCTGATTTATCCTTAAAATAAGATCCTCCATTAAATTCCAGGCTTTGCAGCCCGTCTTCAAGATCAAAGTGAGTGAAACTATCCTTATTAATATCAAATTTGAAAATACCGTTATCCGTACTCATCCATAAATTCATTGCATCATCTTCGAGAATACCGTAAACAACAGAACTTGTTAGTCCTTTGTTCTGAGAGTAATGTGTGAACGTATTTAGTTCCCTGTTGAATTTATTCAAACCACCACCGGATGTACCAAGCCAGAGTATCTGATTTGAGTCCTCAATAATTGACACTACTCTGTTATCACTCAGCGAGTATGGATTACCGGGCTCATTTCTATATTGTGTGAATTTTCCAGTAATTATATTCATTTTATTCAGGCCGCCGCCATAAGTCCCAATCCACAAATTACCATTACTATCTTTAAAAATATTGTATGTCCGGTCATCACTGATTGATGTTGTATCAACCGGGTTGTTCAGGTAAATTGTAATTATCGGCTCACTTACTGAAGAGTTTTCATTGAAAGTAAGTTTATTTAACCCACTGCCAAAAGTAGCTACCCAAATTACGGAATCGGATTCAATAAAGATATCCTGAATCTGATTTCCCGATATTGATCCCGGATCATCTTTGTTGTGGATATAACGCGTGAACTGACCAGTTCGTGTATTAAATTTATTAACACCACCATAATACGTTCCTATCCACAGATTATTAAATCTGTCTTTTCGTATAACCCTTACATGATCATCACTAAGTGTGTTTAAATTACCTGGATTGTGCTGAAATGCTTTGAACCTTCCAGTTCTGTAGTTATATCGATTTAATCCTCCGCTATAAGTTCCTATCCACAAGTTACCATTATCATCATCAAGAATTGACCAGACCACATCATCATTCAAGCTGTTTGGATTACCGGGTACTTTTTTTAAATGACTAATCTTTGCCCTGTTTTCCCTTACTAAAGTAACTCCCTCACCAATATGTGAACCAACCCAAAGAATACCTGATCTATCAACAGCTAGAGAAAGTATATCGTTCTCAGGTAATGAAGATGGATCTGTAGGATCTTTGAAAAGGTGAATGAAGTTTCCTGTCTTTTTATCAAATCTATCAACTCCACCACCAAATGTACCAAGCCACAAATATCCAGAGTTGTCCATGACAATATCCATGACAGTATTGTTACAAAGGCAGTTATTTGTTTTTTCAATCTTTCTGTAATTTATAAATTTTGCTTCATGACCAGTTAAGTTACGTTGGTCGTAGTTTAGTTGATTCAGGCCGCCGGAATAAGTTCCCACCCAAATCGTTTTATCAGGATCTTCAAATAATGAGATTATTCTATCATCTGAAAGACTATTTGAATTATCATCTGTATTTTTATAATGAGTAACATGATAAAAATTTTGTTCACTTTTCGATGGATCAGATATCTCAAGGTTATTTAGACCATTGCCAAAAGTTCCTATCCAGATGGTCCCGTCTCTTGAAGCTAACACTCGTGTAATCCGGTTGAAACTTATGCTGCTTTTATCATCAATTCTTTTATAAAGGTGGATCGCTGTTTTGTTTATAGGATCGAACCTGATCACCCCATTGCCCCAGGTTCCGATCCATAAATATCCTTGCTGATCCTCTGTAATTGAACTTATTGATATATTCATGTTACGGGAAAATGCCAACGGATATTCATGGTAGCCACCCGGAGGAGCGAGCTCAACTTCAAAAAAGTCTCTTACAAAGTAGCGGTCAAAAGTTTCGGTGTTCAAATTAAATTTATTTATATAGCCATTAACTGTCCCCACCCATAATTGCTTCCGGCTGTCTTCGAATATGCTAGTAATAACATTATCAGAAATAGTCGTAGAATCAGATGGATTATTTGTGAACACCATAAAATTGTAACCATCGTATCTGTTTAATCCATCAATTGTTCCAAACCACATATATCCTTGACTGTCCTGCAAAGTAGCAAACACAGTGCTTTGGGAGAGTCCATCATCAACGGTAAGCTGCCTGAAAATATATTGGTTCGATGCAGCAAACACATTGATGGTAATAAAAAAAATAGCTATGGTTTTGAAATAATTCATTTTGAAATCGAAATAATCAACACATCTAAAAATAAAACATTATCAGCTTGGTTTATAGAGAATATCATAATACAATAAAATATTCTGGAATTCTACATAATTGGGTTTTCCTCATTGGAACTAAAAAGAAGAGTGGTACTTATTTCTTGAATTTATTTAATGAGGAGGGATTTTTACATCAATATCTTTAAAACAATTAATTATTTGAGCCACACATAATAATTATTATGACTAAGATTTTATGAGGTTTGCCTCTAAATTTCCAAACCAATCTTTCCAAATATATCCCTTCAGTTCTAACAAGAATAAAATCAAAATTGGTATATGTTCGATATATATAATATAATCTGCTAAATATGTAAGTTGATATAATGGTAGTAATAATGGATAAAGAAGTTGTGAAAGCATTGGACGAACAGCGAGAAAGGGAACCATCCAGGTGTAATACCAGGGAAATTGCGTGGGACTTATCAAATAAAGTACAGCTACAATGAGAAACGCCTTTTTATAAAATTGTAATTGATTTTCGGGGACCTGTCTAATAATAAAATAAGTACAAATTAAAAAGAGAACGACTATTCCAATTCTATTGATGAATCCAATCTGGCTGACACTTATGCTTAGTATAGAAACTATTTGTTGGATTAGCCATTTAAAGATTGTGTAGAATGCTGCATTGTTAATCCACTTGCTTGCATAAATTATAAACCCAAGACTTTCATCAAGTTGGCTTAGCAAAACCGGAATAAAAAGAACAATCACAATTCCCAAAAATAATCCGAGATATCTTAATATTTGCTTTTTATCATCACAATAGCTTCTTAAAAGTAATGGAAGTAGAACAAGCGGCCATAATTTAAATCCAACTGCCAGGGCCAAAATTACAAACGCATAAATTGATTTGTATTTAACAAATAAATAAAGTGCTAAAATTACAAATAGAATGGCAAGCAGATCCATATGTGCAGCATTAAAAAATTCATGTATTACAATCGGGTTTAGCCAATAGAGGGATATAAATATTACCGGCAGTTTGAGATGCGTTAATGTTTTAATTAATAATATAAGAAGAATAACTTCAAATAACAGTAAGTATAATTTCCAACTCCAGTACTCCCATGGTGATGTTAAATAGGCAGCTGCAAAAACAAGCTGAGATAAAACTGGATAGATAGTTCTAATATGTGGATGATTAATGTTTTTTATAATTTCACCTGATTCATCTGATAGTTCGAATAGTTTTTTCGGAACGTCTGTCTCTGTATGTTCCATTGCATCCAGCGGACTGTACAAATAAGGATTAATTCCGTTAGCGGTAACAGCACCATCCCATAAATATCGATAGTAATCATCCTCTAATACCGGTTGAGATGGGATAAGAATTATTCTGGTAATCAGTCCAACACTTAGAATAATCCAGAGCCAAGCTTTTTTATCTTTAATCCTTCTAATGTTGAAAACGGCTATAAAAAAATATAATCCCAGAATCATCTTGAATGATACATAGCCAACAATACTATCGGTGTGTGGTTTTAAGTTTAATGCTAATCCATCTGCTGAAAAGAAAATATACACTGAATAAGCAATCAGGAGAATAAGGAAAATAATCCAGACATAGAAAAAGAAATTATTTTTTAAATCTTTCGTGTTATCCAATGTTAGTTTGAATTACTAAAATTAATATTAGTATCTTTTATTTAGTTCCGGTAAATATTTTAATGAACCACTTTTAATTAAAAGCTATCTGTAATTATTTAATTTCATCGGCAATATAAATTCCGCTTTCTTAAAAAGAAAAGTGTTTACAAATAGTATAAACAAAATATGAAAAGATTCTTTCCGAGAGATATTATAAAAAGATTTTTAACACTAAAAACCAGTCGAATATACTCTTTGCCGATTGTAATTTTGATGCTTCACAGCAGGTGTAACTGCCGGTGCATAATGTGTGACATTTGGAAAGGGAATAATAATGTTCAGCAGCTAGAAGAAAGCGATATTGAGAAATTATTAAATTCGTTACTGCAGCTTAAAACAAGGCTTGTTGTTATGTCAGGTGGTGAAGCTTTGATGCATGCAAATTTTTTCAGTCTTTGTGAAATTCTTCGTTCCAATAAGATCAAAATCTCAATTCTATCAACTGGTTTATTGTTAAAAAAATATTCGAAGCAGATAATTGCTAATACTAATGAGATAATTGTTTCCCTTGATGGTTCTAAAGAAATACACGATAAAATAAGAAACATCCCTGATGCTTTTAACAAATTAAAGGAAGGTGTTCAGGTGCTAAAAAATCTTAAGAAGAATTACCGTGTTACTGCAAGATGTGTCGTTCAAAGAGAAAATTTTATGGATCTACCAAACATTGTAGATGCCTCGCATAAAATTGGTTTGGATCAAATAAGTTTTTTAAATGCAGATGTTTCAACAGAAGCGTTTAATCGCCCAAATTTATGGGATGAGGGGAAAGTAAACGAAATAAAATTATCTTTAGAAGAAGTTGATCAGTTCAAACAGATAATTGAAAAGCTTATCAAAACACATTCGATGGATTTCAAGAATGGATTTATTGCTGAATCGCCCAATAAATTGCGTGGGTTTTATAATTATTATGCAGCCTTTCATGGATTGTGTGATTTTCCAACTGTTACATGCAATGCACCGTGGGTCTCTGCCGTTATAGAAGCTGATGGAAAAGTTCGCCCCTGTTTCTTTCATTCTGTGATGGGTGATATTAGGGAATCATCTTTAACTACTTTGATAAATAAGCCTGAATCTATTTTATTCAGAAAAAATTTGAATATGGCAACAAATCCTATTTGTAAAAAATGTGTTTGTTCCCTGAATCTTTCACCCTTTGCAAAATTTTAATTACCGAAATGATTGATAGTTTAAGATTTTGTAATACTATAAATGTAATTCTTCTCTCCCCAAACTCTTTTTTTCAATTTCAATTTCCAGATAAAACCATTTTCCTCGCCGATGCTTTTTATATCCTCAATATCACAAACTTCCGATAAAATCATATAAACAATTGAGTTCTCGTGGAGATATTTTGAAAGAGAGCTAAACAACAAAGAATAAAACTCAAAATTACTCCCGCAATACCATGCATAATCCTCTTCTTGTGGTGGATCTCTTCTATAGTAGGGTGGATTTATGATTATATAATCAAATTGTATTTCTGGAATATTTTGGAAAAGATCGGAAGCAATTACATTTATGTTCGTATTATTTTTGTTAGAATTTAACTTTATATTTTCAACAGCTTTATTACTAATGTCCGAAGCATAAACATTTGCACCTTTTTTTACCGCGAGTATTGATATGACACCACAACCAGCACCAAGATCCAATAGCTTTTTGCTATTAAGATTTAAATTATCTACAAAATCTAACAACAACTTTGAGCTTATAAACAATCCCGGATGAAACACACCAGGCAAGACAGTTACAGAGATATCTTTGTATGTAAATTCCCTTTGTTTGCTCGTGTAGACTTTAGCAAGCTTTATAAGTACAGGCGATATTGGTTGAAGGATGTTCAATTACTGTTAAACCTTAACTAAATGCTATTCAGTATAAAAGCCTTCAACTTCCGGCTGACGGTATTTAAGCCAGAACTTTTGTGGAATTTTTAATTCGTACGGCAAAAGATATAATTCATTTTTATATCTGAAGGAAGACAACGCTCGCATAACTTTTTTCTGAAAAGAAGTTAGTTTAAAATCGGATATAGTCGGATAGTAGGCATTCAGTACAGTTTCAAAATTTTGGATACGCTTTACCATCTTCGGATTTAACCATGGTGTTAACGGATTTTTTCTTAAATCGAAGTTCTCCCATTCGGTACTTATCCAATCCTCTAACTTCTCGGGAAATTTGAATCCTTTTTGGGATACTTCATTATATAGCTCTGAACTTTCTGTTGGAACCGGACTATAGACATAAATTATGATTTCTGTTAAAGGATTTATTTTTTTTATTTCCCTGATGAATTGAATATCACTATCAATTTGTGCCAGAATTTTTTTTGAAGAATCGGCAGGCAAACCAAGCACAAACGAATATTCTGGAATGATATCGAATTTCTTCATCCTTGCTGCAAACCTTTTTATTTGTTCACCCGTTTGCGTTCCACCTTTATCCATTTGTTTTAGGACACTATCATTGCTGGATTCAGCACCAAAAAATATCATTTTGCATCCCGCAGCCTTCATTAATTTCAGAGTCTCATCAGAATATTTATCAATTGTATCGATCCTTCCTTCCCCCCACCAATTTATCTTTTCATCTTCAATTAGTTCTGCAAACTCAACTGTTCTATTTTCAGAAACGAAAAAATTGTTATCATGAAATTCTACTGCATCAGCTCCGAATTTGTCTTTTAAGAATTTCACATCCTCGTAAACTTTTTCAGCAGATTTACCTTTCCATCGTGCTTCATATATTGGAACAACCGCACAAAACGAGCAGGTAAAAGGACAGCCCATACTTGAATGATAAGCAGCAGTTTTGTTACCCAAAAAAGTTTTACCTAAATAATTTTTTATTTGATAAAACTCATTCAATTTTTTATAAGGAAGAAGTGGAAGTGAATCCTGATCAAGCAATGCTTCTTTTTCTGTAATTACTGTTTGACCACTTTTTTTGAATATTAAGTTTTTTATTGATTTTGGGTCATCTCCTGATCCTAAGGCATCAAGCAAAGAGGGGAAAGCAACATCACCCGGTCCGTTAATTATATAGTCTACATAATCTGAATTCAGCACACTGTGGTATTGGTTTGCTGGAAAGTAACCGCCCCAAATATTAATTACACCTGGAATTTCATTTCGAATTTGTTTAGTGAAAGAAATAGCCTGCTTTAGCTGTAACCCGGGCATAACCGTGCAACCAAAATATTTTGTGTTACCCTTTGAAAGAATATCTTTGAGTTTTACCCAGGCATCACTTTCTAAATTTCCATCCACAAAAACGTAATCATATTTTCCCTCTATAGAAGCACCAATCTGAAGAATAGAATTTGGGATTCTATGTTTCGACTTTGCACTTCTTGGATTAAATAGAATTACTTCACTCATTTTTCCTTCATTCTCTTGGGAATAATTTCAGATGCAAGTTACTTTAATTTTGCTTTGATTTCTAAGGATTATAAGGTTACTGTGAGAGAGAAACATACTGATTGGGATTATTATTTCGAAATTACTTGATAACTTCTTTTTAGTTACAACATTTAGATTTAACTTATTCACAATGAAAATTGGATACATAAATCACTATTATGATATAGATACCTTAGTAGACAATTATTTGAGTAGATATCCGACTATTTATGGATGGTGTAAGTCACTCAGGGATTTGGGTCTTGATGTAAATGTGTACCAGCGTTTTAGTAAAGATTATTTTTTTGAAAAAGAAGGTGTTAAATATTGTTTAATAAAGGATGGCAAACGAAGTGATTTAAAGAGCTATCAAAATTCATCCTTATTTCATAGTAAAATTTCAGATGATAAGTATGATATTATTCATGTGAACAGTTTTATTTATTCTTACCAAGCTTTTCTACTGAAAAAAAGGAATTCATCATCCAAAATAGTAATTCAACATCATGCAGAAATACCACACAAAAGGTTGAAACGATTTTTTCTAAAGCATCTAAGCTCTTCTGCTGACGGATTTATTTTCACATCCAACGATATATATAATGACTGGGTAAAAACAAATTCAGTTTTTAGCGGAAAAAATGTTGCTGAGATAATGGAAAGTTCATCCAATTTCACATACAGCAATAGAATTAAAGCTCGAAGTAAATCAGGAATGGTAGGTGAGCCCATTTTATTGTGGGTAGGAAGATTAAATGAAAATAAAGATCCAATAACAGTTATTAAAGGATTTTCTAAATTACTGCAGGATTTCCCTAAGGCAAAATTGTATATGATTTACTCTGAAGATAAACTTAAAGAACAAGTTTCTTCAATAATTAATCAAAGTGGATCGCTGAAAAACTCTGTAAAATTATTAGGATTTATAAATCATATTAAATTAGATGATTACTACAACAGTGCTGATTATTTTGTATTGGGAAGTCATTATGAGGGCTCTGGTTATAGTTTGGTGGAGGCAATGTCCTGCGGTGTTGTCCCGATCGTTACCAATATTCCATCGTTCAGAATGATAACAAACAACGGGCAGATTGGCGGGTTATGGAATTGCGGTGATATCAAATCATTCTACGGAACTGCAAAGAGAGTGTTTAATAGTCCTTTGGCTGTTGAATCTAAAAAAGCCTTGGACTTTTTTTCTGCAAACGTGAGCTATCCTGCTATTGGAATGAAAGCTAAAAAATTTTATGAAACTTTGACTGATAAATAGTTTACTATTTAGAGCACGTTTTAGTAATGAAAATTACCTGATATTCTCTTCATATAAATTTTTATATGCAGAAATTGTTTCATCTAATGGGAAAGGAAGTTCTGGCGTAGAATTATGTTTTCTGTTTAATACTTTCTGAATTATTGGAGCAAAGTCATTGATATTTTTGGCAATCAGCATTTTGCTTGAACCTTTAGCAAACCCTGTGTTTTTGCATACTACGTAACAACCACAAGATAGAGCTTCAGCAAGTGCATATCCGAAAGATTCAAAATTAGATGTGTGCAAAAGTATTTTACTGCGCTGCATATAATTAAGAACATCTGTACGATTCATACTACCGGTCAGTTTAATATTATTTTTCAATTCCTTTGATGATATTATTTGAATAAGTTTCTCTTTCTCCGTTCCATCTCCGATTATCATACAATTTATTTTGGGATCGGATTTTTTTATGGTTTCTATAACATTAACAAAAAATTCGAAATTCTTACTGGGAATTAATGAGCCAACACCAAGTATATCAATGTCTCTTTCCCTTTCTTTAGCATTTAGATCCTCTCTACTTATCCCCCATGGAATTATATAATCAGAATTATTTTTAGTTTTACTGTTAAATACTGCTGCCTGACTTTCTGACAATGCAACGAATTTTAATGTATTAAGATTGACAAATTTTGGATAAATATTTGGTTGGTTAAGATCCTGTCCCATAAGTGTATTAATATGTTTCACATCATATTTTTTACTTAATTGATTTCCAAGTAAAGCGCATTCTCCTAACCAGAAAGAGTGAATTAGGTTTACAGGTATTTGTTTCTGAATATTTTTTGCAAATCTCTTACAAGTGTTCCAGGTTAATAGTCTGGCAGGAAATGAATTATTATTGCCACCACAGCTATATACATCAATTTTTTTCCACTTGTATTCTCCCTTCATCGGTGGGTAGTGAATGGTAACAACGGTTAGCTTGAAGTTATTATACTCTTTATCAAATTTATCAATGAAGATCTGTAAGGGCGGGATGCAATTTTCATCTTGTTCATCTTTGGGAAATCCGGGAGTTAAAATTAAAATATGCTTTCTATTCAAAGCCACAGTTACTTGAGAATTTTTATCCACGGGAACGGTGAATCTTTTACATTAAGAAACTTCTTTAGCTTAACCTTTAATGCACGGGGATTGAAAAGGATAGAGTAATTAAATTTTTCTATTTCCTCATAACTATGGTGAAAATAATACTTTGCCATCTCTAAGTGACCTAGTGATTTATAATAAGCAGCAGTGCGTTCTCTTGCACTGGCTAACTCCTCAGATCTGTAAAAAGGAGTGTCAAGGATATGAATCTCGCCATCGTCCGTCATTAATGAAAGAAGTTTGTTCAAAAGATAATTAAGATCCTTAAAATATTGTGCGCTGGCATTCAGGGTAATCATATCAAAAGATTTTTTTGGGAATATATCATCAAAGAGGTTACCGTAGACGAAGTGCAGGTTTTGTAAGTTAAAGACTCTTGCTGCTTGCTCAATCTCAAGCTTATTAACATCAATCCCATAAACTTCAGAAGTATTACTTTTTGCGATCAAAGAAGTAAACCAACCGTTACCACAGCCAACATCTAAAAGGATTAAACCATTTCTTTTCTGTTTCAAATACCTAATAAATCTGTCACTGGTAATTTTACGCAGTACCCATTCTTTATAATGAAGATTATAAGGAGGGACTGATGGAAGCTGTGAAACTTCGTGATCTGAATAAATTCGATTTTCCCTTTTCCTAACTTCAACATAGAGCTTTTCAAATGTGTTATCAACATCAGAGAGAAAATAAACATCATTTATCATCCTAACATTATCGAGCAAACTCATTATTAGATCTTCCTTGCCAAATACATCCCTGCTTTTGCTATAATTGAACGAGCTTTGTAATTGAGATTTCTTAGTGAGAGTTGTCTGCCATTTGAGATGGCTTTATGATAGTTTAGTTCGTTCACTACTCGCCTTAAAGCCTGCTTGTAGTATTGTTTTGCATATGTTCGTTTAAAAACTCTTTCTCTGTCAGTGTTTAATTTCCAATCAAATGAATTATTTAAATCTGTTTCAACTTGTTGGTAAAATTCAGTTCCTTTTATTGGGTATGCAAGAGTGATTGTAAAGTAATCCGGATTTGATTCTTTTAGATGATCTATTGTTTCTTCAATATCTTCCTCTGTTTCACCGGGATAACCGAGCATAATGAATGTACCGGTTTCTATACCATAACTTTTGCTCAAGTGTATCATATCTCTTACTTGATCAACATTTACACGTCTGTCCATATAATCAATTACCCGCTGGGATCCGCTCTCTGCACCTATCCATACTCTGTAACAACCGGAATCTTTGAGCAATGAGATAATATTTTCGTTCATCCTGTCCGATCGCGTTATGCACTCATATTGGATGTCTACTTTTCTTTCCTTTAGTTCGCTGCAAAACTCTTTCATCCAATCATAATTTATTGTGAAAACATCATCTACAAACCATAATGTATCCGGATGGTATTCGTATATAATTAGCTCTATTTCATCAACCACAACTTTGGGTGATCTTCTTCTGTAAGTTAATCCGTAAACAGCCCTGCTGCACCATTTGCAGGTGTAAGGGCATCCCCGCATAGTGCTAATCGAGATAGCATCTATCCCGTGATATTCTTTCCAGACTCTTTGATATTGTTTTATATCAATCTTTTTTCGGTCAGCTATTGGGAGTTCATCTATAGATTTGATTAAAGTTCTATCATCTGTAAGTATAATCTTGTTTGCTTCATCTTTAAAACCGATGCCTTGAACATCATTTATTCTAGTAGAATTTCTTTCTACCAATGTATTTAATAAGTCAGTTAATGTTTCTTCGCCTTCGCCAATCACAACATAGTCGGCACCAGCTTCTAAGAAGTTTTTCGCATTGTGTCTTACTTCTGGTCCGCCTAAAATGATTATGCAATTTCTCAGTTCTTTTTTCCCTCGTACAAAATCAATAATCCAAAGAACATTTATCTTGGTCATCAGATTAACATAAATGGCTAGGTAAGATGGCTTAGTTTTCAATAACTTTTGCCTTAGTTCATTTTTTGATGAAAAAGTTGTATCGAAAATTTCATTTGCAATTCCTTTCTCATCCAGGTAAGCAGAGATATAGAGTAAACCAAGTGGGGGATAAGGCTTCATTATTATTTTTTCTTTTTCATCCTCTTCAAGAAAGTATCCGTGTGTTAAAAACACCTTCATTCCTTTAGCTCCATATCAATGAGAAAATGATCTGCTGCATTTGACAGGAGAGAAAGGTTGGATGATTTTGTTTCTAAGCTGGCTAAGAAGTTTAATGTTTTTTTCTTTTCAGCAAAGTAATTATTTAAGTAAGAAGGAGGGATGAAGAATCCAATTGGAATTATCTTCCTGACTACAAAGTTGTTAGCAAACTTTTTTTCTAAAATTGAAGGAGAATGATAATATGTTTTAACTTCAAACTCTCCAACTTTTGCTACTGTGTGTCCTGCTTTTGATCTTCTTAGCGATTCATTCAAGTTGAGTTTGGACATAAAGTAAACAGTTTCCCATAAACAAAACTTTGGCATTAATACTAAAATAATCCTACCCTTAGAGTTTAATAACAGTTTAAGTTCTTTACTGAGTTTACCAAGCACCTCCTCTTCAACACAGTTCATTCCACCAAAATTTGAAAAGATTACGTCGAACTTTCTATCGAATAAAGTCTCCTGTAGTTCCTCAATATTTATTTTTTTTGTGCCTACATTTTTCTCTAAACCATTCTTCGAAATTTTTGCGTTTGTAATATCTAACATTTCTTCAGAAACATCCGTTGCAGTTACACTGTATCCTTTATTGGCAAGAAATAGCGCATCTTCTCCAGTACCGCAGTTAAGTTCAAGTATATCTAATTGAACATCAGCGGGAAGGATTCTTTCTAAATAATTCCACACTATATTTCTTTGTCTTTTTCCAATTTCAGAATTAGTGAAAGTTTCATCGTAAGATGAGGCTATTTGATTGAATGCAATTTGCATTAAGCAGCTTTTTCAAGTTTTTTTAATTGCAGCAGCTCTATTAAAGATATAGGTATATAATAGAGTGAAGCAATTATAGAACGGATACGTTTTTTACTTATTGAGGAAGGATGTCTCAAAAGAGTTAAAAGAGATTGGAAACCTTGTTTCCGTCGATAAATTTTGTGTACGTATCTGTGTAGCTTTTTATAATATTTTGGAGAGAAATTATTTCTGAACATTAAAGCAAGATCATCTGAATCCGTCCAGTTGGCTTTCTTTTTTAATTCATCCTTAACTTTTTCATAGAATAAAGTGCCAGGCAACGGATACGAAACTGATATGCCCATATCATCGGGCATTAATTCTAACAGCATATCAATTGTTTGTCTGATATCTTCTTTAGTTTCTCCCAGGTAACCAAACTGTAAAAAGAAAGCGGTTCTTATTTTTTTCCCCTTGAGAAGTTTTGTCGCTTTATAAATTTGTTCGATTGTTGTTCCTTTATCCATAGCATCTAATATTTTCTGTGAACCTGATTCTGCACCTACCCATACGGTATCTGCCCCAGATTCTGCTAATGCATCAATTGTATCCTCTGCTAAGAGTAAATCTACACGCGATTGTATCTTATATTTGAATTTTAATTTTCGATCACGCACAATATCTCTGAATGCCTGAACCCAACCAGGTATTAAACCAAAAATATCATCGCATATCCAAAAATGATCAACATGGTAGTTTTCAATCAGATGTTCGATTTCATTTGAAACTTCTTCCGGTGAACGAGAATTGTACCTGTTACCGTAAATTGGCTTTGCACACCAATTACATTTGAACGGACATCCCCGGGTTGTTGCAATATTTAATGAAAAAATTCCGTGATTATCGATCCATATTTTTTTATAAGTATTGATATCAACCAAATCCCACGCAGGTAATGAAAGGGAATCAAGATTTGTCAATATATCTCTTTTACCTGTATTGATAGTAGCATTATTATTTCTGTAAGCCAGTCCGGCAATGTTACTTACATCAGTTTTATTTTCTTCAAGATTGGACAGCAATTTGCTCAAAGTCAATTCTGCTTCGCCAAGTATCACATAATCCGTACCTTTATCAAGATACTTTTCATAGTGATCAGTTGAGTCCGAACTGCTTAAAATAACAGTGCAGCCTTTTTCTTTACCAAGTTGAGAAAGGCGGAATGCGGCCTCACGCATATTGGTAAGGCACATCTTTGTTAGGTAATTGAAGCCGTCATCATAAACAATAAGATAATCAGGTTTGTCTTCATCTAATATCGGAATAATTTCATCGGGTGATGATATAAGATTAGTATCGAACAACGAAACATCGAAGCCACGTTTCCTTATACAGGAGGCAGCATATATCGTAGCAAGTGGCGGATAATATTGTTTCGCCTTCCACTGTTTAGTATCGAATTTGTAAAAATATGAATGAGTAAATAGAACTTTGGCCATTATGTTTTTAATTTAAGACTATGTTGTGCTGTATTTCCAGCGTATGAATTTTTTTCTTTAGGGCCTCCAAAACTGTTTTCTGAAAATAATTCGGATGATGTTTTGAAACATTCTTGTGACTCTTAAAAGCTACCTCAAAAGATTCTTTTTCAAGCAGACCATATCTCTTCTTATCGAACTTCAAGAACATTTTCATGCAGTAGTCGTCGACCCATTCTCCAATTCTATGATTTAAAAAAGGTTCAAAAATTTTTTGAGTTATTTTTGATTTGCTCTGTAACACATTAATCGTGTTACGAATCGGATAATTGGGGAAGTAAGTTTTAATCCAGGAGTTGGCTTTATAAAAATCATTATACAAATTCGATCCATAAGTCGGTATTAATGTTACAAGTTCAGTAGCTGTGTATATATTCTTCTCTTCAATTTCAAGATTATCTTCACTAACAAAATAATTTATGCAGAAATATTTGTAAGAGTTCAGCAGGAATATCCTCTTAAACAATACAAGCAAAAATCTTGCTATCCATAGCCTGTTTCGTTTAGTAATGATAAAATAATCGATGTCTGCTCTCTCATCCATATATCCCTTGGAGATAGAACCGGATAAAAAAACTGCACGTACAAATGGAAAGAAGGAAATTAATTTTGAAAACCTGTCTGCAATTTTCATTTTTTTTTTCGCCCTTATGTTTCCTTCTACACGTCTATTAATACTATTATAATCAGGATTTAATAAGTAATAATTATTTTTTTTATAAATGATATTTTTTTCTGAAAGTGATTTTATTTCCCAAGATAATTTATCTTTTGTAACCGTGTTTGTATCCAAACAAAAATATATTTCTTCTAATGTCAGCGGATAATTGAATATATCGTAGTATGCTAACGTTTTAATTATGCTTTTTTCAAGTGAACTAATTTCACACATACTTCAATAATTTTCTTAGGATAAAAACGTAAAGTGTAGTTTGAAGTTGAAATGAAAATAATAAAAAAATAATTAATAAAAACTGACGAACTAATGGACGGTAAAAGTACAAACTGACTTAACTGCAAATGAGAGTCTATTAGCAGCGCCGATTTCAGTATTATATTAGCTCCATTTTCGCTAATTTTGCTCTATGAATTTGTCGCACTAAGGACAAAGGGAAATTAACTACTTGATAACAAATTCTACAATTCAATTGAGATAATCATGGAAAAGTTACTTTTATTGGGAGACGAAGCAGTCTCTCAAGGCGCCATTGATGCTGGTATGTCCGGAATGTATGCATATCCGGGTACACCATCTACGGAAATAATGGAATATGTTCAAAGATCAAAAACCGCAAGAGATAGAAATATTCATAGACAATGGTCAGCTAATGAAAAGACAGCAATGGAAGCTTCACTTGGAATGTCTTATGCGGGCAAGCGTTCGATGGTTGCGATGAAACACGTGGGATTAAACGTTGCCGCTGATGTATTTATGAATGCAGCGGTTACAGGTGTTAACGGAGGATTATTAGTAGCAGTTGCCGATGATCCATCGATGCATTCATCTCAGAACGAACAGGATTCAAGATACTACGGCAGGTTTGCATTGGTCCCGATTCTTGAACCTTCAAACCAGCAGGAAGCTTATGATATGTCTTATGAAGGAATGGATTTTTCGGAGAAATATAATTTACCTGTTATGATAAGACTTACAACTCGTCTCTCTCATTCGCGTTCTGGTGTAAAAACAAAAGAAATTAAGGATGAGAAGGAAATTTCCTATCCTGCTGATCCGATACAGTTCGTTCTGCTTCCATCAAACGCCCGGAAGAAATATAAAATATTATTAGACAAATTAACCGAGCTGAGGAAAATTTCAGATGATTCAAAATACAATACATATTTTGATGGTGAGGATAAATCTTTGGGAATTATTGCGTGCGGAATTGGATTTAATTATTTTATGGAAAATTTCCCTGATGGTATATGTCCTTATCCGGTTTTAAAGATTGGGCAGTATCCTCTTCCAACTAAAATGGTGCAGGAGATTGATGGCGAGTGCGAGAAGCTTTTAGTCATCGAAGAAGGTTATCCTATGGTTGAAGAATTGTTAAGAGGATTTTTGAATAAAGAAAAACGGATTCTTGGTAGACTGGATGGTACAATTCCGAGAGCAGGTGAATTAAATCCGAATATTATCGCCGCTGCACTTGGTAAAGGAAATGGAAAAACTTTACAGGTACCTGATATTGTTGCAAACAGACCACCACAGTTTTGTTCTGGCTGCAGTCACAAAGATGTTTACGAAGCTTTAAATGAAACAATGAAACTTTTTGGTTCAGACCAAAGAGTGTTTTCAGATATCGGCTGTTATACCCTTGGCGCACTTTCACCATATAAATCAATTCATACATGTGTTGATATGGGCGCATCAATAACGATGGCTAAGGGTGCTGCCGATGCAGGGGTAAGACCTGCAGTTGCAGTGATCGGTGATTCTACTTTTACTCATTCCGGTATTACAGGGCTTTTGGATGCAGTGAATGAAAACAGCCAGATAACTGTGATCATATCCGACAATTCTACGGTAGGAATGACTGGCGGACAACCGTCTTCTGCATTGGGAAAATTAGAAAACATATGTGTTGGAATTGGTGTGGATCCAGATCATGTCAGAGTAGTTACACCGTTAAGAAAATATCATGAGGAAATTGTTGATGTTTTGAATGAAGAGATACAGTACGAGGGTGTTTCTGTTGTAATTCCGAGTCGGGAATGTATTCAGACATTGACACGGAAGAAAAAGAAAACATAGGCAAAAGTAAAAGTAGAAACAAATTAAAAGTTTGAAATCGGAAAGAATTATATGAAATCAGATATAATCTTGGCAGGAGTAGGGGGGCAGGGAATACTCTCAATAGCGGCTACAATAGGGATGGCAGCTTTAGAAAACGATCTTCAGCTTAAACAGTCTGAGGTTCATGGTATGAGCCAGAGGGGAGGAGCGGTTCAATCGCATTTAAGGATATCCGATAAATCAATATCATCTGATCTAATACCGGTTGGAAAGGCAGACTTAATAATCTCGGTTGAGCCTATGGAAGGACTAAGATATCTATCATATCTTACAGATGATGGTTGGCTTGTTACAAACTCAAAACCATTCAAAAATATTCCTGACTATCCGGAAATAGAAAAATTAACAGGGTCGATAGATAAAATTGAAAATCATATTATTCTCGATGCAGATAAAATTGCACATAAGATTAAATCACCACGTTCCTCTAATATGGTAATGTTAGGTGCAGCTTCCCCGTTTGTTGATCTCCCCTATAAAAGCTTTGAGGTGGGAATAGAAAAAATATTCGGCAGAAAAGGGGAACAAATTGTTAAACTAAATCTGGATGCATTAAAAGCGGGTAGGGAATTTGCCGAACAATCTGTAAAGACTGAATTAAATAACTAATCGATTCTCCTATAATCTGCTTAATAATTCTTTTTATTAAGCAGAGGCCAATTCTTCAACTTCCTGAATAGTTTTTGGAATTGCTTTACCAAGGATACGGTAACCATCGCTTGTAACTAAAATATCATCTTCAATCCTTATTCCTCCAAAGCTCCGGTAATCTTCCACTCTTTCGTAGTTTATAAATTCGGGAAATTTATTTTCACTTTTCCATTTATCAATTAGTTCGGGAATAAAATATATGCCCGGTTCAATTGTAAAAACATTTCCGGTAGCTAAAGCTTTTGCTAATCGCAGGTAAGCTAAGCCAAACTGATCGCTTCTGGAATAGTTATCATCATATCCTACATAATCTTCTCCAAGACCTTCCATATCGTGCACATCTAATCCCATCATATGTCCAAGACCATGCGGGAAGAAAAGAGCGTGGGCACCTTTCTGCACAGCTTCATCAGGATTACCTTTCATTATACCAAGTGAAGATAGTCCATCAACTATAGATTTTGCAGATAAAAGGTGTAGATCTTTATTCGAAACTCCCGGACTCACAGCTTCAATAGCCCTCATCTGCGAGTTTAAAACTATCTGGTAAATTTCTTTTTGTTTATCAGTGAAATTACCGCTGGCAGGAATTGTTCTTGTAATATCGCTAGCATAATGCGATTCAGTTTCGGCACCTGAATCATTTACTAAAAGGCTGCCTTCCTGAATTGTATTATCGTGACTATGGTTATGCAATGTCTGACCATTGATAGAAACTATGGGTCTGAACGCCAATCCAGCACCCATTGAGTATGCAATTCCTTCAATCATACCAGCTATCTTTCTTTCGCTCATACCTGGTTTTATCATCTTCATAGCAGCCGTGTGCATTCTGTAAGCTATATCAACGGCCTTATCAATCTCTTCAATTTCTTCTTTTGCTTTTATTGATCGTTGCTTAACCACTTCCTTAATCAGTTTTTTTGAAGCATAATCATTTACCCTTTCCGGTTTTATTCCCAATAAGCTTCCTATCATCAAAAAGTGCTCATTTCTGTATTGAGGCAGGTAATGGATCTTGCGGTCTTGTTTCACTGCATTAGATAAGCTACTGTGTAAGTTTTCAAAACTTTCGCTTTGAGTTATCCCGCTTGATTCAGCCAGTTGATTTACTTTTGGTTGCGGACCCATCCAGACTATATCATCGATTGAAAAATCGGTTCCAAATAAAGTAGTAGTATTTGAATCAGCATCTATCACGGCTGCTAATCCGGGTATATCTAAACCAACGTAATATAAAAATGTACTATCCTGCCTGAACGGATAGGTGTTACCCGAATAATTTGAAGGACTTTCATCGTTTCCTAAAAATAATATTAACCCGGAATCAAAATTTTCTACTAATTTTTTTCTTCTTTCAGTATAGATCTGCTGTTCAAACATTTTTTGCACCTTTAATGAATTTTGGTCAATTAATTATCAACCTGTTTGAAAGTAAATAAAAAAATTAAGTGAACAATCGGAAATTAGAGATTTAAAAAAGAGAATTCCATTATTCTTTAAATATATTTTGAGTCCTCAAAACAGTAAAATTTTTTAATATTATACCTTTCTAATGGTAATTGTGTAATACGATTCAATTGGTTAACATTCGGGGGGTGGGAATTTTTAACTTTACATAGTTGCACCAATTAGCATAAAAATTGCGTACCTATTTAATTTTCTGAGATAATATTCTGATTTATGAGATTTTGCAGCCTATTCTTACTATTATTTACGACAATTCAACTCTCAGTATTTGGGCAAGTTAATCCCGATCTGAAGGTGCACGCGTTCTCCGGCAGATGGGTATTCAGCTTGGAAGGGGGTACAACATTTGGATTTACCGACTATAAGAGGACAAAACCTGCTCCCTTTGGTTTGTTCTCTGTTGATCGATATTTTCCAACCTCAAATGAACATATTTTTGGAATAAAACTGAATCTAGGATGGGGGCAGGTCTCTGGTGAAGATAGCAGAAGTTCTGTGGCAACAAGAAATGGTGTTATAGATACAATACCTCCCATTTTTGTAACAGATATGTTTATAGTAGGATTTGCAGGAACTTATACGTATTCGATTGAGGATACGTATTTTCCATATATTCAACTTGGTTTTTCAAATATTTGGTTCGATCCTAAAGATGAGAGTGGGGTAAAACTGGAAGGTAATCTTGAAGGATCTTACCCTAAATCCAGGTCTGTGTGGGATGCAGTTCTAGGATTTAAATATCTTGTCACGGATATACTTAGTGTAAATCTTTCAGGGGGAATTCATCTCACTTCCACAGATTATTTGGAGGATCTTTTTGCAGGCAGGAATAATGATCTATTTTATACTGCATCACTTGGAATTTCTGTTTCACCATTCACGCCGGGAGATGATGATAAAGATGGAATCATTAATGAATTTGATGCTTGTCCCGAAGTTCCAGAAGATTTTGATGGCTTTGAAGATCAGGATGGATGTCCCGAGTTGGATAATGATGCAGATGGAATTCCTGATTCGTTAGACACCTGTCCTTTAAGTGCAGAAGATGCTGATGGATTTGCGGATAGTGATGGATGTCCAGATCCTGATAATGATTTAGATGGTGTGTTAGATACAAAAGATGCATGTCCTGATACTGCAGAAGACCGTGATGGTTACCTTGATGAAGATGGCTGTCCTGATTATGATAATGATGGTGACGCAATTCCAGATTCGCTTGATGAATGTCCGAATCAACCGGAAACAGTTAACGGATTTCAGGATGAAGATGGATGTCCGGACAAGATATCAGTTGTAAGTGTTGATGAAATTAGAATTTCGGCAGAAGATCTATTCTATGACAATACGGCAACCATAAAACCTGAAGGTATTGCAAAGTTGAATGAGGCATTGGAAATAATCAGGCAAGATCCTGACTCACGCTGGAGGATAGAAGGTCATATGGATAGCCAGGGTTCGGACCAATTCATAAGAACAATTTCTGCTGAAAGAGCAGATGCTGTACTTGACTTTATGAAATTCAAAGGTCTTTCAGCTGACAGGTTTACTACTTATGGTATGGGTGATAATGATCCAATAGGTGATAACAATACAGAATCTGGCAGAAGAATGAACAGACGAGTAGAAATAATAAGGGAACAATAGTGCTTTGTTAAGCCCAACCTGATTCTATTTAATAAAAAGGGGAATTCTAGTAAACTCATATCTTTTATCACAAGAAATATTGCGTTTTTACCTTATTTTTGTACTGTTTAGATAAAACATATAAAAATATTTTACACCTGTCTAATATGCTACAGGTAATAATTGCGGCATCTAATGTGTATTAGCTCATTTATTCTGAATAATCAAACTATCTGTTTGGCACAAATATTTCTTATAAGAGTCGTCATTAATGCAGAAATTCGAGAGATTTTTATTTATGAAATTTTTCTTTCAAAATAGTGAATCAGTTACTCTTAATCCTAAGAAATTAATCCAGTTGGTTACCCAAATTGATGAAGACGGTCAATTGGTTAATTTAAAGAGAGGGATAAATCGTTTTGAGAAGAGGGTACTAAAAGGAAAGATTAAGTTCATTTTAGGTGTTGTTTACTTTCTTTCACTGGTTTACTCCCTGTTCGTACTTCTATCATAACCCTTCCTTAGAGGGTAATCCTTAATTATATAAGAATTCGTTCCCCATTAATTTTATTTTTCAGTTTCAACAGCGATTTCTTTAATAACCTTTGCAGGTACGCCGGCTACAATAGTATTTGGTGGAACATCTTTAGTTACAACGGCTCCAGCTCCAACAATTGCATTTTCACCCACAGTAACTCCGCACATTATTGTGGCTGATGAACCAATGGATGCCCCTTTTTTTACAAATGTCTCTTCAACAGCCCAGTCGGCTTCTGTCTGCATACTACCATCCACATTTACAGAGCGCGGATTTTTGTCGTTGATAAAAGTAACGTTATGCCCAACAAAAACATTATCACCAACATGAACACCCTCGCATATAAATGTATGCGAGGATATTTTACAGTTCTTTCCGATTGTTGCATTCTTTTGAATTTCGACAAATGTTCCAACCTTAGTATTATCATCTATCGAACATCCGTAAAGATTTACAAAATCAAATATCTTTACGTCCTGACCAAGTTTAACATTGTTTATGTTTTTCTTTTCCATATAAAATCAAATATTGAATTCTACTAAATTAAAACGGAAGAATCTAACTCGACTATCTCACCATTATTCCTTATGGATTTGTCGCTTGCTTCCAGAATTCTTACTACATCTAAACCATCTTGCCCGCTCGTTAATGGTACTCTGTTTTCCTGTATGGCCGAGATGAATTCCTGTGCTCCTAATGCCAGTGCTTCTGTTGCATTAATCTTTGGTGAGAACATATCACCAACTCTATACTGAACTAATGCTTGGTGAATACTTTCAGTAGTATCGAAGTCTACACCGCTATCGTATACTTTTATCTTTTCCATAACTTCCATATCATCATACACGAGCATTTTTTTATCGCCGCCAACAATCATTCTTCTTATCTTAACAGGAGAAACCCAGTTAACATGAAAATGAGCAAAAGTGTTTTGTTTAAATTGGACACATAAGTGAGCCAAATTCTCGCTGCCGTTAAAATTAGCTATTCCATTAGTACTAACTGCAACAACTTCGTGTTTGGGAAGAATATAGTTCATTATTGAAATATCGTGAGGAGCTAAGTCCCACACAACATTTACATCTCTTTGGAACAACCCTAAATTAATTCTTTCGGAATCAAAATATAGAACATTACCAAGTTCTCCTTTATCAACCAATTCTTTCATCTTTATAACAGCACCATTGTAAATAAAGGTATGGTCCACAAATATTTTCAGATTTTTTCTTTCGGCAAGCTCAATCAATTCTTCTGCTTCTGCAGATGTGGAAGTGAATGGTTTCTCAACCCAAATGTGTTTACCGTTTTCAAGTGCTTTTTTAGCCAACTTGTAATGTGTATCAACCGGTGTGGCGATTACAACGATATCCGCTTCACCTTCCATTAACTTGTTACATTCATTAATTAATTCAACGGAAGGAAATCTGGCTGCAATAAATTTTAATCTATCGTTCCTAGTGTCGCAGCCAATTACTTTGGAAACTTCGCTATGAGCAAGAAAGTTTCGAACGAGGTTGGGACCCCAATATCCGAGACCCAGTACACCAACTATCATGAATAGCCTCCTTCTATGGTATCAAGTTACCACATTTTGGCGGTAATCTCAATCAATTTATATCTACTTGGCGCCTCTACCGGTTATTATTGCCGGTAAGGTTTGCAGCATTATCTGGAAATCAAACCATGGCGACATATTGTTTATATAATATAGATCGAGTACTACGCTCTCTTTAAAGGATACTGAGCTTCTTCCCCAAACCTGCCAAACGCCAGTACAACCAGGAATTACTTCTACGCGGCGTTTTTGCCACCTGTCGTAATTCTCGTATTCATAGGGCAGACACGGTCTAGGCCCAACTAAGCTCATTTCCCCCTTTAGAACGTTGAGTAACTGGGGTAACTCATCAAGGGAAGTTTTGCGAATGAATCCGCCGATCCAGGTAATCCTATCTTCATTAATAATTTTTGTACCCGCATCAGCGCTATCGTTTTTCATGAACTCTAGCATTTGCTTCATTCGATCTTCGTCTTCGCTGCCAGTTAACACCTTCATCGATCTGAATTTATAGAATTCAAATTCCTTGCCACCTTTACCGATTCGAGTCTGTTTGAAGAGAACGGAGCCGGAAGATGACAATTTGATTGCAGCTATTATTGCAATCATTACAGGTGAGAGAACTATTAAAGCGAAGATTGAAATAGCAATATCGAATGCTCTTTTTACACCCAAAGTAAGAGCATTATTATAGTGTGAGGAAACGTCAATTACAGGAATATCAGCATATTTTTCTGTAGATACTTTCTCGCCGACAACATCGAATAATTCGGAAGTTATACGAACATTTACATCTAATTTTTTGCAGGCATCGAGTATATCTAAAAACTTATCGTGTGTTTCGCTATCGATGGCAATTATCAATTCATCTACACTATACTTTTGGATTAAATTCTCAATATCTGTGAATCGCCCAACTA
Source organism: Ignavibacterium sp. (assembly GCA_020354005.1). Lineage (GTDB taxonomy): Bacteria > Bacteroidota > Ignavibacteria > Ignavibacteriales > Ignavibacteriaceae > BMS3ABIN03. The sequence continues at coordinate 2,323,860 of CP070637.1, read as the reverse complement.
CCTTTGCACCAATAACAACTTCCTCCCCTAATGGTTTATCTTCATCAACAAAACCTACTATTTCTAATCCAATTGGATTCTCAAACATCAACTTTGTTGCTAACATTTTTCCTGATTTGCCATCACCGAGTATTAAAATATTTCTTCTGAATCCGGTTTTACTGAAAAGTAAATATAGTCTTCTCATCGCCTCTGCACGAACCAGATATAAAGTCGGGTAAGCTATTATGAAGACTAAAAATATTAGTAAACGTGAATCGACAATGCCTGAAGAGTTAATGAGTAGGGATACTAATACAATATTAAGAGCACCATAATATAGTGCCTTAAGTATGTGTGAAAGATGAGATGCCCTGGTTAACACAATATTTAATCTATATAACCCGTTGTAATAGAAGATTACAATAAATACAATGGATACAATGAAGAAACCAAGAATTAAATCCTGAGCAACATTTGCGAACTCGATTAAATTAAGTGAGGAATCACTTCTGAGTAAGTACATCGCAGCCAAAAAAGAGGCGAACAATACAAAAACATCAGTGATGCCTAAAAGATACTTATACAGTGGAATTTTTTTCATAAAGTGTTTGGATTTGCCCTCAAAATTTGAGTTCAAGTAAACTCTAATACTATGCCATCAATTGAAACATTAAAAACATCAATATTTGGACAGATTTTGCAATAAATATGTTAGATAAGGTTCCAATATGAGATGCCTCTGCCCTCTAGGATTGAATAATGAGACAACCCTCTCACACCAAATATTATACAAATAGAGATGTCGATTGAATATTTCTAAACGTGATGAAGCATCCTCATTAAAAAATAGGATTTCAAATAATCAAAAGCAATAGAAATGACTGAGACAGAGAAAAAAATTTTTATTCTCTGTCTCAATTTAGCGCATTTAGTTTACGAAAAACTCTTTAAGCTTCTCGGAAACATATTGGATTTTGTCGTCACTCAGTTCTGGAAACATCGGTAGTGATAACCCGGTTGTTGCTAGTTGCTCTGTTACAGGAAAATCACCTTCTTTGTAACCAAGATAACTGAAACAATTTTGCTGATGTAATGGAATTGGATAATGGAGTCCGGTAGCCACTCCATTCTCACCCAAGAATTTTTGCAGTTTATCTCTCGTATCTTTTCCATTGCTGCCGTTAACCTGAATAACGAACAAGTGATAAACGTGCTTTGCATAAGGCATTTCTATGGGTAATCTAATTGTGTCTATGTCACTCAATAATTCCTTATATTTAGCGGCAACTCTTCTTCTACCTTCTGTCCATTTATCAAGATATTTCAACTTAACACCCAGTACAGCACCTTGAATACCTTCCATCCTGTAGTTGTGACCAAATGATTGGTGGCAATACTTTTCTGACTGACCATGTTCACGTAGCATTTTCAAATTATTTGCAAGTTGATCATCATTCGTTAACACAGCTCCTGCTTCGCCATATGCGCCAAGGTTTTTACCCGGATAAAAACTGAAAGAGGCAGCGGTTGATAGTCCCCCTACTTTTTCACCATTATATTCTGCCAGATGAGCCTGGGCGGCATCTTCAATAAGGAATAAATTATGCTGATTTGCAATTTCCCTTAGCTTATCCATATCAGCAGGTTGACCATATAGATGAACCGCAACAATTGCTTTTGTCTTTGGTGTGATTGCAGCCTCTACTTTTTCTGGGTCGAGGTTGTAGTTATCCGGATGACAATCAACCATAATCGGTGTGGCTCCACATAGTGTAGCGCCCCACGCAGTTGCGATAAAGGTGTTAGCAGGTATAATGACTTCATCTCCGGGCTTAATACCCAAAGACCAGGTTGCAAGGTGGTTTCCGTCAGTTCCTGAGCTTACTCCTATACAATACTTTGCATTGTGTGCTTTGGCAAAGTTTTGCTCAAAGTTGGCAACAGATTCGCCTAGAATAAAGGCTGTATTATCAATTACTTTTTGAATTGCTGCGTCCACGTCTGTTTTGATGGACTGATACTGTACTTTTAGATCTAAAAATGGTACTTGCATTAAATTTGTCCTCCGTGCATATAAGTGAATACTTTATTATTAACTAATTGTACTATAAGATTTTTACCCCAATATTTTCTCGAAACATAACAACAACTATGCTAAAATAATGCAATATTTTTAAATAAGGCACATTTTTGTTGCAAAATTCATTTTTTAATTGTTTTCCCAACCATTAGTATTTTTATGCTCGGGTTGATTAAAAAATTGATTGATGGAACTCGGTATTATTCTTACTCGTAAAATAGATTGTGCATGTAATTTTTTTCTCGTACATTATTTTTTGAATTGAGAAATTGGTTATAGTTAAAGGACTTATAGATTTTTAGAGCATCTGATGGTGATACAAAATGGGTCAAAATTCTCATTTTAATAAATATGACATTTTGCAAATTACTATCTCGACTGATAAAGATTTATTTTCGTGGCATAAATGTTGATTTTAGGCTTCGATAAATTTTGGTTGTTGAGTTCTTCAAATCATTTTGGGCAGTAAGTTAAATATTATTGGACACTTTTATAGTAAACATTTTTAACTTTACTTTTAGTATTAATTGAATTATTTATTAACTCCAGAGGACTTGATGAAATATTTAGTTTTTGTTTTGGTAGTCTCTCTATATCTAGGGTTTAACATTGATTCTCTGGCTCAGGAACTAAATCCTGGCGATGGAGTTAGAATTAGCTTTCTTGATATTACTGATGAAATATCAGGAGATTATTATATACAGCCGGATGGTGTAATTAACATGCCATTCATAAACATTATAGATGCTAGTTCAAAAGATTTTATAGATATTAAAGAGCAAATCAAAGCTGGTTATGATTCTTTATATAAGAATCCCAAAATGACTATTTATGCATTGTTTAGGATTAATATATTGGGTGAAGTACAAAATCCCGGTTTCTATTATGTAACTGACATTGAAAAATTTACTGGTATTTTAGCATTAGCAGGTGGGACTACCAACAATGCCGATTTGGAGGCGATTTCAATAATACGGGATAATCAAGAATTACAACTTGATGTTGACACAATTATAAGAGAAGGTGATTCGGTGACAGATTTTGGTTTACGTTCTGGTGACCAGATATTTATTCCTAAAACATGGTGGGCAGACAGGGGAATAACTGTTCTTATTTCAGGTATTGCACTCATAGTAACAATAGTAGCATTAATTATTAAGTAATATGTTAAGTTAATATGCAGGGAGAAGAATGAACGCTTTATTTTCAAATCATCCAAGTAACAATGGACATAAAAAAGAGAAATCTTTAATTGAAATTTTACAAATAGTATTCCGGCGCCGGTATGTATTGATATTTACAGTTATAGTTTTTGTAATGTTGGCTGTGACTTATAATTATTTAGCCACACCAGTGTATCAAGCAGTTGGTTTGCTCAAAAAAGAAGTTGCACCAAAGGATAAAAATAGAGGGGACTTTTCAGGCATTATTGATTTGCAGACCTTAGATGAACTGGAAACAGAAATGGAATTGGTAAAGACCTGGAATGTTCTGGGGAATGTAATTGATGAATTAAAATTGAATATTATTATAAATAGTATGATCGCATCGGATGGAGAAACGATCGAGATTGGTTCGGCGATTACATACTTCTCTGATCCATCATTTATTCGCAACTATGAGTTTCAATTTGACCTTCCTGAATTCAAAAAAGTTGAACTTAAAAAGAGAAAGAAAAGCGGGTACTTTTATATTAAAAAAACCGGCTCTCATAAATTTGAAATTTATGATGCAACCACTAATACATTGCTGCAAGTATCTGATAACAAAGTAGAAGAAGAACTGGACCAGATAGCTGCTGTAGATGATCCATATGCTGATATGGATTTATTGAAGGGTGTGGGAAACTTTGATTTACCCATTGCTAATTTAGAGATATACTGGGATGCACCAATCGGAAGTATTGTCCACTTCGACATCAAAAACTTTTATAAGGCAGTTGACGGACTTAAAAAGAAGATTAAAGTAGAAAAAAGGGGAAAGACCAATGTTTTCAAGGTAGCAGTTAAATCCTCTTCGGCATTTGTGGCTGCACTTATAGCAAACACTGTTATAGATAAATTCCGTGCTTCAAGAATAAATCAGCAAAAGGAAACAATAAGATATTCGTTTAAGTTTGTTGATGAGCAGCTAAATGAGATGAAGCAGAAACTGAAGGATGCAGAAGAAAATCTTAGCAGATTTAAAGCAAGTGGACATATAACAACAATCGACCAAAGTTCCCGCGACTTGGTTAAATTTATGACAAATCTGGAGACTGAGAAAGTTAATACAGACCTTCTATTGGAAGATTATAAAAATAAAGTAGCTGAGATGAAGGACGAAATGGCTATCACCGGATATATTGACCAAAGTCATCTTGCACCACAAGGTAACATGGACAGGAGTTCTCCGTTTTCAGCACTTCTAAAGCAGCTTACGGATTTGGAACTACAGCGTCTTGAGTTACTTCAGAAACGAACTGAAAACCATCCGGACGTTACCGCAGTGGATGATGCAATATTTTTAGCTAAGCAAAAGCTTTCCACTTACAATGAAAATACTTTAACAGCATATCAAATTATCATAGCGTCACTCGAGAAGAAACTACTTAAGATTAATAATCTTATGTCGAAGTACGAAGTAAAACTCGAAATGCTTCCTGCAAAAGAAAACAGGTTAGCACAGCTAATGAGACGGAAAAACGTTTACGAGAAAATCAGCACGTTGTTACTGGATAAAAGAGAAGAAATGAGGATTGCTGAGCTTTCAAAGCTGCAGGATATTGCTGTTGTTGATGAAGCTCATGAACCTTTAATTCCTATATCTCCTCGTAAAATGTTTAATTTGATGGTTGCTGTTGTTCTTGGAGGATTCTTTGGATTAGTCGGCATATTTCTCCTTGAATTAAGAGATAGTAAACTTGTAAATCTTGATGAGTTAGAAAATGAATTCAACCTACCGATATTTGCTATAATACCTACTTATTCCCGAGAGATTAAAGAGGACATAAATAACACAGAAAACGGAAAGCAAAAATTTGTCACCCTGATGGATGAAGGGGAAGGATTTAGAGAAACGTATCGTCTTCTAAAAACCAAACTTCTTTTCCAGATGAATGGCAGTGAGAAAATATTTATGGTAACAAGTTGCGAAGAGAATACCGGCAAAACAAGTGTGGTAGCAAATCTTGCAATTTCAATAGCACAAGAAAACAAAAGAGTACTTATAGTTGATTGTGATCTCAGGAAAGCTGAACTCTCAAAAATGTTTGGCATTCCTAAAAAGTCTCCCGGATTAATTGAGTTTATTGAAAAAGAAGTTTCTCCAACAATTTATACGAAATTGTTAAAAAATATTGATATTCTACCGGCAGGCGGTAGAAGAGAAGATTCCAGTCACTTATTGAATTCGGAACGAATGAAAATGCTATTCAAATCGTTTGATACTTCAATGTACGATTCCATAATAATAGATACTCCTCCGGTTACAAGGGTTGTAGATACTTTAGTTTTAGGTCAGTCAATTCAAGATGCAATACTTGTTGTGCGTCCCGGACATTCCTTTAAAGAAGCAGTGGTGGGTGGAATTCAGGAAATGCAACATGCTAAAATAAAAATTCAGGGAGTAGTAGTTAATGCTGCTGAAATAAGAGACTCTTACTATTACAGATATCGTTACGGCTATGGCTATGGTTATAACTTGAACGAAACTAATGGAAAGGATTCAAAGAAAAAAACTGACACTGTTGAGGCATCAACATAAGTGCATTGGTTATCCAACCAATGTTTTACTTTTACTTAATGCACTGAATTAGACTTATTTTAAATTAAGCGGTTCCTGAAAAGGAATCGCTTTTTTAATGGCATGAAATTAGAATAACTTTAATTATGAACAATTTAGAAATTATAAATCCAGTTGATTCATCTGGTTGGGATGAGAAGATTTTAAATTTTTCTGATTACTCCTTCTTCCACACTTCCTACTGGTCGCAGCTTGTTGCCGATACATATGGTTATCATCCCTACTATTTTATCATCCAATCGCACAATTCTCTTAATGCAGCCGTACCGGTGATGGTTGTTAATAGTAGGTTAACAGGCAATAGAGCAGTGGCATTACCCTTCACCGATTACTGTCCGCCGCTAATTTCGGATGATATAAATTTCAGCAACCTTCAAAAAGAAATTTTGGATTTCTGTAAAAAAAGAAATTTAAAGTATGTGGAGATAAGAGGCGGGAATAAATTTTTTAATGGAGTTCAACCATCAACTTTCGATTATAATCACTCACTTAATTTAACTATAGGTGAAGATGAGCTTCACAGAAATCTTAGCAGTAATACAAAGAGAAATATAAAGAAATCCATTCGTGAGGGAGTGAGTACTGAGATATCAAATTCAAGAGAGGCTCTTGAAGAATTTTATAAGATGAATTGCATCACGCGAAAAAAACATGGGCTTCCACCGCAGCCAAAATCATTTTTTGAAAATCTATTTAAGTATGTACTATCTTCTGAGAAGGGATTCATTGCCATTGGATGCTATAAAGATTTGAGTATAGCCGGAGCTGTCTATCTGCTGCATGGAAAAAAGGCAGTTTACAAGTTCGGTGCTTCGGATATGGAATACCAGCATCTTAGGGCAAACAATCTTGTAATGTGGGAAGCAATAAAGTATTGTGCAAATAATGGTTTTGAAGATTTTTGTTTCGGAAGAACAGAACCTGATAACGAAGGATTAAGGAAATTTAAGCTTGGATGGGGCACAAAGGAAGAAGTTTTGAATATTTATAGATATGATCTCAGGAAAGATGATTTTATTGAAATTCAAACGAAAACCACAGGTTTACATAATAAGATATTTAACTGTGTTCCTCTTCCATTATTAAAAGTTTTTGGTTCGTTAACTTATCGGCATTTTGGATAGTATTTACTCAGTTTTTAAGCATTTTAGCCCGATATCAATATGTAAGTAATGATTTTACCTTCAAATCAAAACTTTATAATTGGAACGTATTTTGCATTCCTCAGAAATCTCTAAAAAATAAATGATAAACAAATTTTTTCGCATAGGAATAGTGTTATGAATATTATAATCGCAAGTTCTATTTCAAAACACGCAATAGAAAAACTAAATGAAAATCACGATGTTATCTGTGCATTTAATGCACCGGAAGATAAACTGATAACGTTGGTAAAAGACAGAGACTTATTGATTTTTAGAAGTGGCGTACAAATTTCCGCAAAGGTAATGGGAGCAGCACCAAATCTTAAATACTTAATTCGTGCTGGTTCCGGTTTAGATAATCTTGATGTGGAATATTCCAATCAGAGGGGAATAGAGTTAGTTCGAATTCCCGAACCGGGTGCAAAAGCGGTAGCTGAACTTAGCTTTGCATTCATGCTTGCCCTTTCCAGAAATTTGCTTTATGCAGACAAAGAATGGAGGCAAGGTCATTGGGTTAAGAGTGAGCTAAAAAGTTATCTAATAAGAGGCAAGGTGTTGGGAATTGTTGGTGCTGGAAATATTGGTTCATTAGTTGGTGAGATGGGTGCGGCGTGGGGTATGACTGTATTAGGCTGTGTGGCAGAGAATGAATATACCTCAGAGAATGAAGAGTTCCTGAAATCTAAAGGTATTAAGTTAACAACATTTGAAGAAGTGTTAATTAAAGCTGACTACGTTTCAGTTCATACACCATTGGATGACACCACAAGAAATATGATTGGCAAAGAAGAACTCAAACTTATGAAAACCGGCTCGTATATAATAAGTCTTGCTCGTGGTGGAGTTGTGAATGAGGACGCTCTTCTTGAAGAACTTACAAAAGGTGACCGGATAAGAGGCGCAGGGCTAGATGTTCATGAAAATGAAGGCGAAGGAAAGATTTCTCCATTTGCATCGTTACCCAATGTTGTTTTAACACCACACGTTGGTGCTCAGACTCTCGACTCTCAACGCGAAATTGGTGACAGGGTTTTGGAATCCGTTGAACAGTTTGAAGCAAAATCAAATCAAAAAGAATCAATTTCATCAACGGTTAGTAAGTAGTATTTTTAACAACTCAGTAATTTGAAATTGTAGAAGGAGAAAAAAATGTTAGCTAAATCAACACAATTCAAGCAAATGCTTGAATCCGATCAAGTAGAATTCATTTTGGAAGCCCATAATGGTTTAAGTGCTAAAATAGTTGAAGAAACCGGCTTCAAAGGAATTTGGGGAAGTGGTTTGGCAATTTCTGCAGCAATGGGTGTTAGAGACAACAATGAAGCAAGCTGGACACAGGTATTGGATGTAATTGAATTTATGAGTGATACCACAACCATCCCTCTTATGTTAGATGCAGATACTGGATACGGTAACTTTAACAATGTACGGCGCCTAGTAAAAAAACTTGAGCAGAGAAAGATTGCCGCGATGTGTATTGAGGACAAACTCTTTCCAAAGACGAACTCTTTTATTGATGGTGAGGCTCAGGAACTTGCAAAGATTGATGAGTTTGCCGGAAAGATTAAAGCTGCAAAAGATACTCAAGAAGATCCTGACTTTTGTGTTGTTGCAAGAATCGAAGCTTTCATTGCTGGTTGGGGATTGGATGAAGCATTAAAACGAGCTGAAGCATATAGTAATGCCGGTGCAGATGCACTGCTTGTTCATAGTAAAAAATCCAGTGCAGATGATATTTTTGATTTTATGGCTCAATGGAAAGATACCTGTCCGGTTGTTATCGTTCCAACAATGTATTACAATACTCCTGTCGAGGAGTTTCAAAAATGCGGAGTTAGCTTGGTAATATGGGCAAATCACTTACTGCGGACAAGTGTTAAAGCTATGCAGCAGACCGCATCTCAGATTTATAAAGAATCTTCTATTAAATCTGTAGAAAGTGAAATCGTATCGGTAAAAGAAGTTTTTCGTTTGCAAAACGCTGCTGAACTAAAAGAAGCTGAGAAAATATATCTTCCATCTGAAAAATAATTGAATGATTGTTGCTGTAATTACATATCGATATTATTTATAGCACATTAATTTGTTTATTTCAGAAAAATTCTTGAATGATAAATAACTCAACTTTTGATTCTATGATGAAGTTAATCTCTTACAGCGACTACTTTTAAAATGGACAGTAATATGGCTATTAAGCACTCAATTGACTTTGACATCCATGGGATTGTTGGATTAAGATTGATCAATCCGAGTGAGGGTGATGTTAAAATTGTCAGGAATAAGTTTGACATAATTCCGGAAAATCTCACCTATGAGCCTGACATAGTAATTTCCTATGTGAATGAATTGGAACTGACTAATTTAACGCTAATAGGATTGAATACTGCTGGATATAATGAGAGTGGATTCTTTATCTTATCAAATGGTAAAGATGATGTGAAAATTAAAATTCCCTTTGAAGATATTGGATTAAAGCAAGTTAATATTGTTTGTGAGACTGGTTCTCCGGATATTCCACTACTAAATCATATTTTGAATTTTATCCTTCTGAGTAAAAACTTTCTCCCACTTCACTCAACTTCTTTTGAATACAATGGACTTGGTGCATTAGTGATGGGGTGGGCTAAAGGAGGGAAAACGGAAAGTCTTTTCTCTTTTATTAAGAACGGAGCAAAATTTGTAAGTGATGAGATTTCCCTTATTTCAGAAAATGGAGAAAAAATACTCGCGCTTAAAATTCCGATTTGTATTTGGGAGTGGCAGTTTAAAGAGATTCCGGATTTAATACCTAAAATAAGTTTTAAAACCGGATTGCTATTTAAATCTATTCACATGCTTGATGGAATAAATAAACGACTTCATATTGGTTTACTTAATAAAGCATTGCCCCTGTTAAAAACACAATTAAATATAAAAATCTTGCCATCTAAAATATTCAATTCAAATAAAATTTTATCTCAAACTAGTTTGGATCGTATTGTTTTAGCCATGAGTCACGATTCTGATGAAATAATAGTTGAACCAGCTATACCAAGGGAGATTATTGATAGGATGATCAGTTCGCAAGAATTTGAAAGAGATTATTTCGTGAAATATTATAACGTTTTCAAGTTCGCGTTTCCCAATTTGCGAAATGAGTTCTTAGAGAATATTAATAGCCTTCAGTATTCTTTAATGAAGAAAGTTCTTGCGGATAAAAACGCATTTATTGTAAAGCATCCTTATCCTGTATCATTTGATAAATTATTTAATAAAATGAAAACAATATTTAACGTAGAACAAATGAAAATTTCTGATGTTGAAAGTGAAAGTATCCATCTACAAGGAGAAATTAGAAAGTAATGGCAACTATTGCGTTAGTTGGTGCAGATGGATCCGGGAAAACTACAATCGCAAAAATGCTTCTTGATTCTCCACCTGCAAAAATGAAATATTTATACATGGGATTAAACATTGAATCAAGTAATTATGCGCTACCGACATCTAGGTTAATTTTTTATTTGAAGTTGTTAAAGTATAAAAAGAGAAATAAAATCCTTAAAAACGTGAAGCTGAAAGATCTTTCTTTACACGATATTGATGAAGACCGAACTTTGGATAAAAGAGGTAAACTTGGAGCTTTTGCAAGATTAGCAAATAGAATGGCAGAAGCCTGGTACAGACTGTTTATCTCCTGGGTATTTCAATTAAGGGGTTATGTTGTTTTGTACGACAGACACTATCTATTTGATTCGTCCACTAATCATTTGGGGGAAAAAGCAAAAGATCAAAGGTTAACTTCTAAAATACTTTGGTGGCTTCTTAATAACATGTATAGTAAACCTAATTTGGTATTTTTTTTGCATGCCCCGCCTGAAGTTCTATTTGAGAGAAAAGGAGAAGCAAATATTGAATACCTAAAAATGAGAACTGATAATTTTATGAAAGTTGGAAACAGATTAAAGAATTTTATTATTGTTGACGCAACACAACCAATCGATATAGTTTTTAATGAAGTATTCAATAAATCAAAGGATTTTTTGAATAGGAATAAGCAGATCACTTAATAATAATATTAGTTGTAAAAGTAAAATTGAATTTTGAAAGAAAACAATGATTAAGAATCGCAAACCTTATGCAGTTTTAATTAATATGGATTATCTGACAGGCTTGCAAACAGCTAGAATTTTAGCAGATAATGGAGTGCCTGTAATTGGTTTAGCAGAAAATCCCGATCATTATTGTGCTAAAACAAATACTTGTGAAAAAGTAATCCCGAGTGGTAAGATGTCGGATGAACTAATTGAAAACCTTATCAAACTCGGGAAAGAATTAGATCAGAAAGCTGTTCTATATCCTTGTCAGGATGCAAGTGTATTACTTGTGTCACAAAACAGAGTGAAACTTGAACCATACTATCATATTTCTCTTCCATCGAACGAAACGGTTGAATTATTAATGAATAAACCTCGCTTTTATGAATTTGCTAGAGACAAGGAATTACCTGTGGCAAAATTTTTCTTGCTTAAAAACAGAAAAGATGCCGAGGAAGCTGCCGATAAACTTGATTTCCCTTGTGTTCTTAAACCCCATATGAGAAGTCCTAGATGGGAAGAAAATACGAGATTAAAAGCATTTAAAGTTTTAAATAAGAATGAATTTCTAAATATGTATGACCGAATATGTGATTGGAGTGATACATTGATGCTGCAGGAATGGATTGAGGGAGATGATACAAGCCTTTACTCCTGTAATTGTTATTATAACCAGAATTCAGAACCACTTGTAAACTTTACTGCTAAAAAATTGCGTCAGTGGCCCATCGTCACGGGAAATACAAGTTTAGGTGTTGATGTAATAGATGATACGGTTTTAAATGTTACTACAGATTTGTTTAAAAAAGTAAATTATGTGGGTCTTGGTTATGTGGAGATTAAAAAAGATATTCAAACAGGCAAGTACTATATAATTGAACCTAACATTGGTAGACCGACCGGTCGCTCAGCACTCGCAGAAGCTTGTGGTGTTGATTTAATTTATACAATGTATTGTGATTGCCTCGGGCTTCCTTTACCTGATACACGAACTCAGACATTTAAGAACGTAAAATGGATTCATTTAAGAACAGACCTTCAATCAGCTTTTAACTATTGGAAGAATGGGAAGCTTACTATTAGAGAGTGGCTAAAATCCATGACGGGGAAAAAGTTCTATGCGGTTATCTCATTTAAAGATCCGATTCCATTTATTATGGAGTTGAGAGCAGGGATAAAATATAGCATTAAATCATTATTTGGAAAAGCAGACTAAACTAAGAAATAATAACATTCACACATTTTCTTAAGCGAGTTTGGGTACAAAAATTAAAAATATTTCAAATGTGCAATCATTAACGGTTAAAGAAGCAAATGCTGACATTGATGAAAAATGGATTGAATTTATCTCAAATAATTCTCAAGCAACTATTTATCATCATCCACTGTGGTTAAAAATAATTGAGAAAGAAACAGGACAAAAAGTACTAAGACTAATCTGCTCTGATGAAAATGATAATATACACGGATTGTTTCCCTTGCAGAATACTAAGGGATTTCCTTTTGGACTTGGTGGTGTTCCAGGGACAAGACGGCTTGCATCTCTTCCAAGAACCCCCGTTGGTGGTCCGTTAGTTTCGAATGTGAAAGCAACAAATCTGCTCATTAAAAAAGCAACTGATATTGTTACAAACGAACCTGATTATTTATTGCAGATAAAATCCTTCGATCCCAATATTAATAATGGAGTTGGTACTCTTTTTAAATACTTTTGGCGTGAGGTTTATATCAAGGAAATACCTGATTTTCCTGATGAAATACGATATGGCAAATCAAAAAATCATGCTAAAATAAAATGGGCAGTAAATAAAGCAGAGCAAAACAATGTTATTCATAGAACTGCACAAACGGAGGATGACTTAAAAAAATGGTATCACCTCTATTTAGATACGATGAGACTTCATGCTACGCCAGCACGATCATATAGTTTTTTCCAAAATTTATGTGAAATATTAAGACCAGAAGGACTGATGGAGTTGGTGTTAGCTGAGTTGGAAGAAAGTGATAAAAACACAGTCATAGCTGGAAGTGTATTATTCTTTTACAATAAAACTGTTACTCACGCTTTCAGTGGAAGTAGTCGTATCCGCAAACATATTGAGTTACGCCCAAACGATTTATTACATTGGTATGCCATACTTGATGCTCAGAAGAATAGTTTCAAATATTATAACTTCGGAGAAGTCTCCAAAGACAATATAGGGTTAGCTACTTATAAGAAAAAATGGGATACAGAAAGAATTAGTATGTATCATTATTACTTTCCTAATCCTGCTCAGTTCCTAGAAGGGGATCTAGATTCGGGTACAGTTGGCAGCATCAAGGCAAAAATTTGGCAAATGTTACCACTTAGAATAACAGCAAAAATTGGCCAAATAGTATATAAGAACCTATAAAATTCTGTATCTGGAAAATACAATTTATAGGTACAAATATTTAGGATATTCATGAAAATATTATCAGTCGTTGGGGCAAGACCAAATTTTATGAAGGTTGCGCCGATCCACAGAGCATTTAAAAAATACAATAAACGTGTAACACATATAATTTGTCATACCGGGCAGCATTATGATACAAACATGTCCGAAGTATTTTTTAATCAGCTAGGATTACCTGCTCCTGATTACTACTTAGGTATTGGAGGAGGATCACATGCAGAACAAACAGGAAAAATAATGATCAAATTTGAGGAGGTGTTACTTAAAGAGAAGCCCGACCTGATAATTGTTGTGGGTGATGTTAATTCAACAATAGCGTGCAGTCTTACTGCCCAAAAACTTCATATACAGGTTGCACATGTTGAAGCAGGATTAAGAAGTTTTGATCGTTATATGCCTGAGGAGATTAATAGAATTCTTACTGATACAATTTCAGATTATTTATTTGTAACTGAAAAAAGTGGATTGATTAATTTAAGAAACGAAGGAGTTGAGGAGAGTAAAATATTTTTTGTAGGTAATTGTATGATAGATAGCCTAATTAGCATTTTACCACTTACAAAATCGTCAGATATTCTTGAAAAATATGATATTAAACGAAAGGAGTTTATAATAGTTACAATGCATCGACCAAGTAATGTAGATTCGGAATATAGACTTTCAGAAATGGCTAAGTTTCTGAATTCAATATCATCAGAACAAAAAGTTATCTTTCCTATACACCCCAGAACCAGAAAAAATTTAGAAAATTTTGGATTAGATAAAAAGTTAGAAGGCAATGTTATCTTAACTGATCCAGTTGGGTATATTGATTTTATTGCAATGCTAAATGAATCGACATTGATACTGACAGACAGTGGGGGGATACAAGAGGAGAGTACTTATCTTGGTGTGCAATGTATTACTTTAAGAACTACAACTGAACGTCCCTCTTCAATTGAAGAAGGTACTAATCAGCTTGTTGGTGAAGATTTTAATAAAGCTGAAAAAGCAGTTAAACAAATAATTAATGGTTATGAAAAAATTGGTACAATACCAGAACTGTGGGATGGAAGATCAGCGGAAAGAATATCTGAAATACTATTTAACAACTCCATGCATTAAATCGCCTATTATATACTTTTTAATTTAGAGAATGAAAACACTTTTCTATATATTCAAACTGTTTATCCCAAGATCAGTACAGATATTTTTACGCAGAAAACTTGTTGAAAAAAAAAGAAAAAGGTTCAAGGATGTTTGGCCGGTTTTACCTTCAGCGGCAAAAAAACCGGCTAACTGGAAAGGTTGGCCGGATGGGAAGAGGTTTACTTTTATTTTAACTTATGATGTAGAATTGCAGCATGGGCATGATAAATGTAAACAGTTAATGCAGATTGATGAAAATCCGGGCTTCGTTTTCTCATTCAACTTTGTGCCAGAGAGATATACTGTTTCTCCCGAATTTAGAAAGAATTTAGAAATTAACGAATTCGAAGTTGGAGAGCTCGGTTTGAATCATGATGGCAAGTTTTTCCAATATAAAAAAACATTTGATGAGCGTGCTGTAAAGATTAATAAATATATTAAAATATGGAATTCTGTTGGATTCAGAGCTCAGAAAATGCTTAATAATTTATCATGACAACACTATTACAAAATATACAAGCAGAAAAATCAGAGAGAAATCTAACTGTATATTTAGTCGGTACAGATTTGGAATTTGAATGGGAAGATTTCTTAACTACTCATCCTGAAAGCACAATTTATCACCATCCTTTGTGGCTGAAAGTGATAGAAAAAGAATCGGGACAGGAGGTATTAAAACTTATTTGTACCAACGATGAAAATGAAATTTTGGGAATATTGCTACTTCAAGAAACGAAAGGAATTCCATTTGGACTTGGAGGAGTTTCGGGTTCAAGGCGTCTTTCATCATTACCAAGAACACCAATCGGTGGACCATTAGCAACTGATGAATATGTAGCTGCTAAACTGATAAATGGAGTAATTAATTTGGTTTCCGAAAACCCAGATAAATTATTACAGATTAAATCTTACGCAACTGATTTAGACAAATATGCCAGATTCCTCTATAAGCATTTCTGGCGTGAAATATACATCAAGGAAATTCCACCATATCCGGATGAGATTAGATATGGAAGTTCACGAAATCATTCTGCAATAAAAAGGGCAGTTAATAAAGCATTGCGTAGCGGTGTAAGGTATAGACTTGCTGAAACAGAAGACGATTTGCGACAATGGTATAATCTTTACTTGGACACAATGAGATTTCATACATCTCCTGCCCGCTCATTTAAATTCTTTATCGATCTATGGAAGTATTTAAGACCAAAAGGATTCATGAATCTTTTGTTAGCCGAGTTGGAAGAGGGGAAGAATAAAGCGACGATTGCAGGTAATGTGCTTTTTTATTATAACGGAACTGTTACATATGCATTTAACGGTAGCAGCCGGCATCATTTTGAATATCGATCGAATGATCTTTTGCATATGCAGGCAATTGTAGATGCACAAAAAGATGGTTATAGAGAATATAATTTAGGAGAAGTGGCCAGAGACCACTCAGGATTAGCAGCATACAAAAAGAAGTGGGGATCGAAAGTAATGAGATTATATCATTACTACTATCCTAATCCCCCACAGTTGGAAAAAGGACCTCTTGATGTAGAAATTGTCAGTGGGCTAAAAAATAAAATATGGCGAAGGCTGCCTCTTTGTATAACCGCTAAGATCGGTAAAATGGTTTATAAGAAGTTATAATTAATTTTAAATAGTATTGAGAAAAATCTTTTACATATTAAAACCTATAATTCCAAGATCACTTCAAATTATCTTAAGAAGACAGTTAGTTAGAAGAAAGAGAAAAAAGTTTGCAAATGTCTGGCCCATACTTAATTCCTCTGCAGAGGTTCCTAATGGATGGCAGGGATGGCCTGACGGCAAGAAATTTGCGGTTGTACTTACGCATGATGTTGAACTTCAGGGTGGACATAATAAATGTAAAGAGTTGATGAACATCGAAAAAGAACTTGGATTTGTATCATCGTTTAACTTTGTACCGGAAAGGTACGATGTATCTCCATCATTAAGAAAATTAATAAAAGAAAATGGTTTTGAGGTTGGAGTACACGGTTTGAATCATGACGGCAAGTTGTTCCAAAATAAAAAGATATTTGATGAGCGTGCTGAAAAGATTAATAAGTATATTAAAAATTGGAATGCTGTTGGATTTCGAGCACCGGCAATGCATCATAACTTACAGTGGATTCATAAACTGGATATCGAGTATGACTTATCCACATTCGATACCGATCCATTTGAGCCCCAATCCGATGGAGTGGGAACGATTTTCCCCTTTGTTGTAAAGAATAAAAACAAGAAAGATAGTTATGTAGAGTTACCGTATACATTGGTTCAGGATTTCACGCTGTTTATACTTATGGCGGAAAAAGACATTAAAGTTTGGAAGGATAAAATCGATTGGATAGTAGAGAAGGGAGGAATGGTATTAGTCAATGTGCATCCGGACTATGTCAATTTCAGAAATAAAAATACCGCTGAAGAATTCCCTGTAGATTTATACATTCAACTCTTGATTTATGTGAAAGAAAAATATAGACACCAATATTATAATGATTTACCTAAAAATATAGCTAGCTTTGTCAAAAGATCATTGAATAATAGCCCGGAAAAATATTTAACGGAGGTTTCCAAATTGCAATAGCGGTAATGATGGTTTTTGATTCTAGTAGTTAGATATTAAGTAAAGAAGAGAAGTTCTTGTTTCATTTCGAAAGAACTAAAATACAAGGAAATATCATTTTACATTAAAAGGAAAAAATTGACAAGAAAAAACGGAAAAAGTAAAATTTGGATCGATCTCGATAACTCACCTCATGTTTTGTTTTTTGATCCAATTATAACTGAGTTGGAAAAACGTGATTTTAATGTTGTTGTTACAGCAAGAGACTATGGACAGGTAATTGAGTTAGCCAATCTGTTTAGTTTAAAATATAAAAAGATAGGACGAAGTATAGGGAAAACAAAATTAGTAAAAGCGCTTGGCCTTGCTTTGCGTACAATGCAATTGTTACCATATGCATTGAAAGAAAGACCAAATTTAGCACTATCGCATGGTTCACGTACGCAAATAATTGTAGCAAAGTTGTTACGAATAAAGAGCGCTATGGCATTTGATTATGAGTTGGCCAAAGGATTACCATTTTTTAAGCCGAAAATAAAATTCTTACCCGAAGCGATTCCCGATGAGAGAATTAATTTGAACGTAGATAAAATTGTTAAGTATCCCGGATTAAAAGAAGATGTTTACGTACATAAATTCCAACCCAATCCGAAAATATTGGAGCAATTGAATCTTGATGAAAAAAAGATAATCATTACGATAAGACCACCTGCTAACAAAGCGCATTATTATGTTGAAAAAAGCGATGAATTACTTGTGGAAACAATTAATTATTTGGTCAACTTTGAAAACACTCAAATTATCATTACCCCGCGCACCAAAGAACAAAGTCAAGAACTAAAAAGTAAATGGGGTAAGCATGTGCAATTGAATAAAATTATTATGCCCAATATAGTGGTAAACGGTCTTAATTTAATTTGGCACTCTGATTTGGTAATTAGCGGGGGAGGCACTATGATACGTGAAGCTGCCGCTTTAGGAGTACCTGCGTATAGTATTTTTCAAAGTGAAATTGGCTCAGTTGATAAATATTTGGTAAATGAAGGACGGCTTATGTTGATTAGATCCAGGGAAGATGTTATGCAAAAGATTAAAATAGTTGAAAGAAGTAAGAAGAATGATTTCATTACCTCAAAAAGCAAAACCTTGATGTTTATTGTGGAAAACCTTGAGAATATTCTCAACTAAATGCAAATTTATTATAACTTAATCGAACGACGGCTTAAATGAAACTTGATGAAAAAAATAACTGTTACTTTTATAAGAACACTGGAAGATATTGAAATAATTCTACCAGTTTGGGAAAAATTACTAAGGTATGCTTATTTCGATATTATTTATTACTTAAGTGTAATTGTTGCACAAAATGGATTAGTCAATCCATATATATTTGTCCTAAAGCAAATTAAGAGGCCTGTATAATTACTCATGGCAGGATTGGGTATGTTGCTCATAAAAGTAAAAATGAAGTCAGAGAAATTATCGATAAGTCATAGCATTTTTATCGATAATGTGGCTGAAAAACACAAATAGAAAATTTAGTTAAATATGTATTAGAATAATTAACAAATAAAAAATAAATCGTCACATGATTAACTATGTTTTAATAACACCCGCGAGAAATGAAGAGTCATTCATAGTAAAAACTATAGAATCTGTTATAGTACAAACAAGATTGCCTAAAAAATGGATTATAGTGAGTGATGGATCTACAGATAGAACAGATGAAATTGTTAATGAATATATGACCCAATATAATTTCATAGAATTGTTAAAGAAAAAGAGCAATGAAAAAAGAAATTTCGGTTCAAAGGCTAAGGCCATCTCTATTGCTTATAACAAATTAAGGGATTTGGATTTTGAATTCGTTGGTAATTTGGATGCTGATGTATCATTTGATGCTAAATATTACGAAAATATATTTATCGAATTCAACAAAAATTCTAAACTTGGAATAGCGGGTGGAATAAGATATGATTTACATGATGGAAAATTTAAAAAACTGAAGTGTGCACCCGATAGTGTTGGAGGACCTTTTCAACTATTCCGTAGAGAATGTTATGAGGAAATTGGTGGATATAAACCATCAAGGTTTGGTGGTATTGACGCAATGGCAGAAATTTCAGCTCGAATGAAGGGTTGGGAAGTAAAAATGTTTCCGCAGTACAAGATATTTCATCATCGTCAAACTGGAACTGCGATCAATAACGTTCTTAAGCAGAAATTTAGAGCTGGCCTAAGAAATTATTCTTTGGGTTATCACCCTATTTTTCTATTAATGCGGTTTTATAAAACTATCTTGCTTAAGCCTTACTTTTTGGGAAGCCTTATAGTTTTATTTGGATACCTTTGGGGTACAATAAGGAGGTTTCAAAGACCAGTATCAAAACAATTTGTTAGATATTTAAGATCAGAACAAACAGATAAAATGAAATCATATATAGGTTTGAAAGAT
>CP070637.1:2288252-2304098 GCA_020354005.1 Ignavibacterium sp. | reverse complement strand
TTGCAATTATGTAAAGAATTGAATACCAGGGCAGCTTGAAAAAACTAACTACTATTTAAAAGTATTGATTTTTATTCGCATATCCTTCGGGATCATAAAAATTAAACCTATAAAAGAATGTTGCAAGGTGAAGAACAAGAAAGATAAATATCAATGATCCTATCCAAAACATCCAGCGCGAAGAGAATGTACTGTTTTCGGATGAAGCATTTACTTTATAACGAACCGGTCGTGCTTTTCTGTTTTCAAACCACAATATAATTCCATCATATATGTGCAAAACAAATGCTGCCAGAAGAACCAGCTCAATTAGTCTTATTAGTGGTTTAATTACATCAAGAGTTGATACGTAACCATTGAAAGCTTCCGGTCCTATAAACAATGTAAAGTTGCCTATAAGGTGAATGATCAGAAAAATTATTAGAAAGCCACCCGTGATAGCCATAATAAATTTTCTGCCAATCGAGGAACCAGTAAATTTGAAAAACCAGCCCATTAATTATTCCTTCTGAATAAATCTGAATTTAGATTAATTGTATATAAAAACACGATAAGGATATATAAAAGAGAGAAGTGCTGCTTTATAATGTACATCAACGAAATAAGTTAGCTTGGATAATAACACTACATAATAATTAGTAGAAAATTATCAAAAACAGGTACTAATATCAAAAGTGATTTGTGCATCATCAGCATCATTATTTAGGTGGTAATTTTGTTTTGTGGGGAGGTGAGTTTATCTTTTAGTATGTTCTTTACATACTTACGGTGTCCCGGTTCCATATTGGAGTAACGGGAATTATAGGGAAGTCCGGTTCCGGCTTCGCTTCTTAAAAGAAGCTACGCCGCGATTAATCCGGCGCTGACGCGCAACTGTGATTTCAGCCATTGCTGAATAAGCCAGGAGACCTGCCGTAAATTTTTAGTCAACCTTCGCGTGCGAGGCTCGATTAACGATCTGTTCTAAAACTCATTTCGTTTATCTAACCAGGGCACCTGCGAAGTTACATTCACTTTTAAGGAGTAACTTCAATGGATATATTTAAACCACTACTGCTATTTGCATTAGTAGTACTTTTCTCATCAACAATACTTGGGCAAATTGAGAAAGTCTTCAAAACTGATACAATTGGTGTTTATAAACTTTCTGATGTGGTTGTATCTGCAACAAAAACCGATAACAGCACATTAAAATTAGCCAGTTCAATTTCAATAATTGATTCTACAGAAATAGCTAACAGGAAGAAGTTAAATGTATTTGATTTAATAAAGTTTGAATACGGATTAAACTCACTTCAGTTTGGTCCGCTTGGAGGTTTATCTACAATCAGCATTCGCGGTGCTAATGCAGGGCAATCACTTGTTTTACTCGATGGTGTTGAAATGAATATGCCAAGTGAATCTTCAAACCTGTTTGACTTTGCTAATGTTCCAATAGAAGGAGTTAGCAAAATTGAAGTGCTCCGCGGTCCGCAAAGCACACTTTATGGTTCAGATGCAATGGCTGGTGTTATAAATATTATATCACAAAAAGGATTTGGTAAGCCTACTGTTAACATTTTTGCTGAAGCTGGTTCGTACAATAGTTTTAGAGGTTCAGCAGCACTTACAGGAAGCAGCAATAATTTTAATTATATGATTTCACTTGCACGTACACAATCCGATGGTTTTTCTGCAGCAAGTGAAAAATTAGGAAACTCCGAACGCGACGGATATAAAGGTAATAATATCGCTTCACGCTTTGGTTATGAATTAAGTGAAACTGCCGATATAAATTTAATTGTTCGATATACTGATGCGAAAACAGATCTGGATCAATTTGGTGGTAAGAATGGAGATGATCTAACGTACATATACATCCTAAGAGAGTTTGTTTCAAGAGCTGAAGGTTATTTTAGTTTGCTTGATGGAGACTGGGAACAAAAAATAGGGGCATCATTTTATAGCAATAGCAGGAAATACAATTTTGATTCAACATTTACACTGCCTGATTATTCAAACAGCAATTACGATGGTAAAAGATATAAAATTGATTGGCAAAATAACTTTCATCTACCTGCAAATAATATTGTAACATTTGGAGCAGAGACAAGAATTGATGAAATAAAGACAGAGTATTTTTATAATTCATCTTTTGGTCCTTTTGAAAGTATAATACCCAAAAGTACGGTGTATATTCACGGAGTATTTCTCCAGGATCAAATAACGGTTAACAACAGCTTTTTTGTAACCTGTGGAATACGTTACGATCATCACAGTGAATTCAAAGGTGCTTTTACTTACAAGATTGCGCCTGGATATGTTTTCTGGCAAACCGGTACCAAACTTAAAGCAACTGTCGGCACAGGTTTTAAAGCGCCATCACTTGTATATCTTTACGATCCGGATTTCGGGAATATTAATTTAAAGCCTGAAGAGAGCTTTGGCTGGGATGCAGGTATTGAACAATTCTTTTGGGATTCCGGTATCTCTGTTGGTGTAACTTATTTCAGCAATGAATTCACAAATCTTATTGGGCTTGATGAAAACTTCAGAGCAATAAACATTGATAAAGCTCAAACAAATGGTATTGAAATTTTTACCACAGTTAATCCGGTTGATAATGCTTCGATAAAAGCAAATTATACATATCTCGAATCAAAGGATTTAAGCGATACCTCACCCGATAAAGGATTACCATTGCTAAGACGACCAACGCATAAAGCGGGACTGATAGTTGATTACAGCTTTCTTCAAAGAGCAAATGTAAACCTGGAAATTATTTATGTTGGTGAGAAAGATGGCAAAGATTTCTCAACTTTTCCTGCTGAACGAATTATTATTGATAGTTATTCTTTGGTTAATTTTGCCGCCCATTATGATGTGCTCGTTTTCCTGAGAATTTTTGCACGAGTTGAAAATTTGTTTGATGTTGAGTATGAAGAAGTATTTGGGTATGGTACGCCAGGACTTTCAGGATTTGCCGGGATTAAATTGACTCTATAAACAAAGAATATTTTGAAAAGTTTCTAACTAATTTATATTTTGTAGTTAATTAAACTAAAAGGATACGCAATGAAAAATAATTCCATTACACCGGGCTTTCTTATTTTAATTGGGATGGTACTTGCAGCAGCATTTGTAAGATTAATTCCACATCCGCCAAACTTTGCACCCATTGCAGCGATGGCACTGTTTGGAGGAGCATATTTTACAAAAAAATGGGCTGCATTTTTGGTTCCTCTTGCTGCACTTTTCATTACAGATCTGATCATTGGTTTTCACGGAACGATGTGGGCGGTTTATCTTAGTTTCGTGCTAATAGTTGTAATTGGAACGGTAATGATAAAGAAGAAAAAAGTATCAAACATCTTTTTAGCTTCAGTATCAGCATCGGTATTATTCTTTGTGATTTCAAATTTTGGTGTGTGGTTAACCGGACCATACTACAGTAAAGATATTGCCGGATTTGCTACCTGCTATACTGCAGCCATTCCGTTTTTTCATTACACGCTGTTAGGTGATTTGTTCTTCGTTACTCTGATTTTTGGTGCATATGAATTAATTAGAGGAAGATTCCCACAATTGGCGGAATCGAAAATCTAAAGGTACTCGCACTACCTTAAAGTGCAGTTTTTATTGTGCCAGATTTAACTTGCAATCAGTAAGTTCTATCTGGCATTTTTCTACCAAATAGGCCTTCCCATAACTAATTTTTTATTATCTATGCATACGTATATTTAATTATATTTTTTCTTAAAATTTTCATCTACTGGAATGAAAAAACTACCAATATTAATAGACTTCGATGGTGTAATACGATTGGGAAAAGACTTTGCGCCCGATACAAACATCTTTTTTGAATTCATCGCTGATAATAATCTTGATTCTTATATTATTAGTAATTCAACACTTCGAACCGGGAAAGATATTGATAAATATTTACAGGATAACGATCTAAAACCGGCAATACCTGCAATGACCGCCGCAGACGCAACTGTTCATTATGTAAAAGAGCATTATAAAAGAGTTTCAGTTTACTGTGTAGAGAATATAAAGCAGCTATTCACAGAATATATAGATGATAAGAACCCTGAAGCGGTTGTTATCGGTGACAATGGTGAAAACTGGAATTTTCAACTGATGAATGACATCTTTAAGCAAGCTTATAGTGGTGCAGAAATAGTGGCTATGCATATGAACCGTTACTGGTATCTTCACGGAGGAGATTTATCGCTGGATGCAGGAGCTTTCATCAGAGCAATAGAATACGGTTCAGGTAAAGAAGCTATTCTGATCGGTAAACCATCGCCTATCTATTTTCAGTCTGCATTAAAAATGTTGGGATTACCTTCTAACTCAGAGTTTTTAATGATTGGCGATGATATTGAGAGTGATATTGTTGGCGCACAAGAAGCTGGTGGTAAAGGGCTTTTAATTTATACCGGAAAAACAAAATACCCGTTGAAAGAAGGAATAAATATAAAACCCGATTATGAGGCACAAAATCTAACAGGGGTAATTGATATCATCAAAGATTAGTAAGTGTTTAATTCCCATTCAATTGTCTTTCCCATGCAAGCAAAGCGATTTTTTTAAGAGCTTGTGCGTAACTATGTCCCGCTGTTGCCGCAGACCGCATAAATCCGGCTCCATCTGTTAAATCAGGATTAGGATTAACCTCTAACACAAACAATTCATTATCCGCAGATAACCTTATATCAACGCGAGCATAATCCCTGCAGTCCATAATCTTAAATGCCTTTAATGCAATCTTTTTAGCTTCATCTTCAACGCTCTTTGGAAGTCTTGCAGGACATTTTGGAATAGTTTTATGATACGACTCGTGATGAGGATCCCACTTAGCCTGATAGCTAACAATATTATACAGGTTATCCGGCATTTTAGAAAAATCGATCTCACTGATAGGAAGAGCCTTTGGATTTTTATCGCCTAGTACCGCAACATTCAGTTCCCTTCCATCGATAAATTCCTCTACCAATACGGGCTGATAAAAATATTTCAGAATATATTCAATCCTCTCTTTCAGCTGCTTGTTGTCGTTCACAATAGATTCATTTTCAATTCCAACACTTGCATCTTCTAAAGATGGCTTTACCATTAGAGGAAAATTTAAATTGTGGTTATATCTTTTTTTCGGTTCTTTAATAATGAAAAAACGTGGAGTGTTAATCCCTTTTGAGTTAAGCATTCTTTTAACAAATATTTTGCTCTGGCAGTTTGCCAGTGCCATTGCGGATGCACCAGTGTATGAAATACCAAGCAATTCGTATAATCCAACTACATTCATTTCATACTGTGGTTCTTCTTTGTACAATTCAACAAAGTTAAAAATTATATCCGGCTTGTTTTTATGAAAATCATCCAGCATTATTTGGATGTTGTCGAGTATATTCAGTGTATATGCATCGAAACCAACTTTTTGAAGTTTAGTTGCGATATATTCGAATTCCTCCATCGGAGTTAACTCTTCTACCTCAAAATATGGCACAAAAGTACCGGTGGGAGTTTCAGCTTCGGTAGGCTTTTTATAAAGTTCGGGTGCAGCTTCATTATAAACAATTGCAACTTTTAACTTTTTCTTTTTCATTTTGAAAAAATAAATAAATTAAAGCTCTATGAAAAACAATTTCATGATTAAGTCATCAACAATAACTACATTTGAATAACAAATCAGACACATTATGAGTTTTTATCCTCAACCTTTTAAATATCAATGCGGACCTTTTGCATTAAAGTATGCACTCGTTATGCTCGGCAGATTCGAGAGCGAAAATTTTATTGCTAAAAAAGCAGGCAGCAACTGGTGGTATGGTACAGATGAGATCGGTCTTGAAAAAGCAGCAAAGCATTTTAACTGCAGGATGAAATATTTCCGCCGTGAAACTGGTCCCGATGCGATAAAAGCTCTGACACAACATCTTAGAAAAGGATATCCCTGCATTTTAGCTGTTGATGACTGGGCGCATTGGATAACGGTTGTTAACTGGCAGCAGGGAAAGTTTGTTGTTATTGATAGTTCTCTTGATAGAGTTATTACTATTAATTCGGCAAACCAGATTTCAAGGCGCTGGAAGTATTTTGAAAATTCTTTCCGCAGCTATGATGCTTATGCCCTCATTCCCAACTTTAAAGTAATAACAAAGGCAAAATTAACACTTGCGAAAGCACGTTATGTGATGAATAAAAGAAACCGCGAGCTTGCACGGAACTGGGATACATATTTTAATGATCTGACAGCAATCTGCAGACCGCTTACATCACTTTCGGTTTACACAATTTCATTTGGAGAGTTCCTTAGAAGACATGAGAAGATAATAGTCGAGCAAGTGGCCTACTGGCACGGGTCACCAAATTATAGTGAGCTTAAAAAAGTATTAAACAGTATGAAGTTTGTTGCTGAGGTTTATAATCTTGTAATATATGAGGAAGACAGAAAAAAAGCATTGGTGGACTTAAGTAGTTTGCTTATGATGTATACGTGTGGTAAATATGGGATGTACAAAATATTTTTATAGTGGGTGAGGAGGGTGATTGAAAAATAATATCAGGAGATTTGATAAATTACTAACAACTGATAAATCTGTACTGCTGGTAATAGATATTCAGGAGAGGATATTACCTGTCATCCATCAACACGAGATAGTTATTGAAAACACAATTAAGCTGATTAAAGGTTTTAGAGTTCTTGGTCTTCCAATTTTTCACACCGAGCAATATCCAAAAGGGTTAGGTCATACCGTTCGCACAATTCAGGATGAACTGGAAAATAATGAGGTTATCCAAAAGTTAACCTTTAGCTGTTCTGGTGCTGCAGAACTATTTGATGAATTCCAGAAGAGAAATTTATCACAGGTAGTTGTATGTGGCGTTGAATCTCACGTTTGTGTTCAGCAGACTGTACTCGATTTGCTTGCTAACGAATTTCAGGTAAATGTAGCAGCCGATGCAGTTTCATCACGAAGAATGAAAGATTATGAAATTGCTCTTTCAAGAATGGCAAAACATGGGGCCGAAGTAACAACATCTGAAGCCGTTTTGTTTGAACTATTGAACATATGCGGTACGGATGAGTTTAAACAAATATCTAAAATTGTAAAATGATTGGTCTAATGTTAGCTCCCAAATCTTTTAAAAGAAAAATGAATCAGAATACTTGCAATCGACTCAGGTCTCCATTAATTTTCAATGATTAAAGTAAATTTTTAAGAGGGATTTTAGCGAAGAAAGATTATCAAAAATATATTGAGTCTCATTTTAAAACAGTCAAAATAAATTAGAATTCGTAAGATTTTATAACAAAATATTGTAAATATTACATTAAGCAATCAATTCCAATTAATCTAAAACCGATGCATAAAGATTATCAATTGGCACAAGGGTTGCGTAAGATTGAGTCGGTGGGTCAGTGGAGAAATGGCAATCTAAATAAACTGTGTGTTATTCAAAGCTGATTAAATCCAAATATTAATTGAGCATAAATAATCCAAATACCGATCCATTAATAGAAGAAGTACTAGAGAATTTTTTTACAGAAGTTGAAGCTGAAGAGTTTAACAAAAGTTACTTAGCAGAGGGCCCTGCATCTGATTTAGTTGAAAAACTTGATGACCACAGCTTAAAAAAACAATTCGATGTAGACTTAGAGAAAGGCCTTAAGCATCGTGCGCAAGTTGACCTGCTAATTACCTTCGCTGAAAATAAGCTTGACCAAGAAAAATTTATTAACCTTCTCCTCTATTTAGGCCAGTCTACAATTACAGGCGGAGAATTTGCTACCTCACTTGACATCTATGAGAAATTAGCCCACTATTCTGAAAAGTATCCGGAAATGAATAACATTGCAGCCAATGCTTATCTGCGTATGGGTGAAATTTACAGCAGACAGGCGCAGTGGGATTTGAGCATCAGCTACTTAGGTAAGGCTGATGTAATTTTTAAAGATGAGAACGATGCCAAAGGTAATGCTGAATGTGAAAATTTAATGGGTACCATTTTCGGTGATAAAGGTGAGCTGGACAGGGCGGTGGAACATTTCGAAAAGACACTTAAAATTTTAGAGGATAATCCTGATAGCGCGTTACAGGGAAAGATTGAAATAAATCTTGGCATTATAAATAATATTCAAAGTAAGTATGATGAAGCTTTATCATACTTTCGCAGAGCGTTAATTAATTTTGAAAAAGTTGAGAATATCCAGAGGATTACTGAAATCAGACAGGATATGGGGATGGTGTATACGAAAAAGAAAGACTTCCCTTCTGCAATAAGTGAATTTGATTTGGCACTGCAAGCTGCGATGAGTGTTAACTATCTGCCATCTGTTGCAATTATTTTTCTAAGTAAATCCTTCGTTTATACACGGCTAAACGATTATGACCTTGCGGAAGCATTTGCCGAAAAAGCAATGGAAGTCGCCTATAAGCTTAATGATAAATTAACAATTGCAGAAGTCTATAAGATAAAAGGCATAATCCAGCGGAACAAAGAGAACTATTCGACAGCAGAAAATTATCTCTTAACAAGTTTAAGATTGAACGATGAGCTTGGAAACCAGCTTAACCATGCCGAGACATCTTACGAACTTGGAGTTTTGTACAATCTCACAGACGATAGGGAAAAAAGCGGAAAATATTTTACAGATGCTTTAGAATATTACAGAAAAATTAATGCCGACGAAGAGGTAAATGTTATTGAGGAGCTTTTAAAAGAATAGAATTAAGGATTTTATTTAATTTGAAATGCTTGCCCGATAATCATCAGGCAAGCATTTTTTTGTTAACGATAAAGATTTGCAGCACCAAACACACTCAATCCAAAAATAGAAAGAATTATAGCAGATAGAATTGCTGCTATTACAAAATATACGATTATCAATACTATAATTGATACAATTATGTATGGTACCTTTTTATCTTCGGGTGTTTTCATCTGGGGTGACAAACCAACAAAGAGTAAATAAAGGCCATACAATCCAAATAAACTTCCCAACCAAGCAATTGCCGGAACAAGATTGAATATACCACCAACCCAGGCAGGTGTCATCGAGTATGCAACGAGTTGAACTGCTCTGCCCATATTTTTTTGTGATGCGAAACTTGGTGCAAGAGCATCTATAACAAATGCAGCTAAGAATACTGAGATAATTGCATTGAGGATTTGAACTAATGCCATCGCTAAACCGTAATCAATCGAACGAAATCCATAAATTCCAATTAAACCGTAACCGATTATTATTGCAATTGTTGGAATTAGTGCGAGAGGGATAACGTATTTAAATAAAATATCTTGCACATTCGGTTCTTCATTACCAATGGCATCCCACTCGGTTTTGGGACTGACTATAATATTCTTTACTCTTTCAAACAAATTCATTTAGCTCCTCCTTATTTAGTTGAAGATGAATTTATAATAACTACATAAAATTAAATAATTTCTTTGTTGTTATTAAATTTTGGAATTGTATTGTCGCAGGAATCTGTGTCAATGTTATATGCATAATTTTGTTTTGGTAGGTTGTATTTTACATAACAGTAAAGAAAACTTAACAAAATTGAAAATCTGATACAAGAAATGAATTTTATTTTTGGATGAAGAAAATTTATGGTTCAGAACGAATATTTTATCCTAAAAAAGAATGAGCTGCCGTATTCTCCAAACTCAGTCAGCTTATCGCCTTCAAATACTTGTGCAATAAATAATAAATCTAAGTTTGTGAACAGCGAATAAGTTACTGATGGAACAATTGCATAAGAACCATCATTCGGGTTAAATATTCCAAAGAGACTTCCCCTCATAAGTGGAGTAATATCATAGGCAAATTCCTGGTATAAAGACCATCTTGCCGCTGTTAACATTCCTAAACTATATGCTTCTGGAAGAAATAAAAACGTGTTGGAAGTTTTTCCATTGTTGTTAAAAAGAATTTCGGTATGAATATAAAAAGTATTCGAAAATGTGTAATCACCCGAGAGAGCAACAGAGACCATCATTTTATCCCAAGATGAAAGTGATGGTTCTCCGATTTCCATATATATTGAGCTTGTATCCGGTTCGTTCGGAGCCTGGTTAACCATAACTTCTCCACGGAAGCCGGCATTTAAAATATCCCCTACCCAGCTAAATCCAGCCAGCCATCTTTTAAATCTCATTCCTCCAATAAAATTAAAATCATAATTCCATTCATTAACGCTCCACAATCCAGCCAATATTTGATTCTCAGATTCTTTCGCCGGTCTGTATGCGGCTTCTACCTTTGTTACGGCTCCTGTGTAATATTGTGCCCTGATTGCATCTACTGCAGGTCTTTCTTCATAATCAAAATCTAAAACATCAAACGGATTGAAGATATCGGTCGGGTTCCAGACCCAGCATGTTCCCCATGCAATTCTTTGCCTGCCAACTGTGAGTTCCAAATCATCTTTAATCCAATCCAGCCATAACCTGTCAATCTCCAGGTAGCCAACGCTGTATTTGGTTTCCCAAAGCTTTACACCTAAATCAGTAAATTCATAAGGTGTTCTAATTAGTTTGATAAAATCCGGTGTGTTAGCTACAAGTTCTCCATAGAAGGCTCTGAATCTCAAATCCATAGCAGCAGTTAATGAGGAGGTTGCGTACCACTTCGTGTTCAATCTTGTGTGTATTAAGTGGTCACTGAATCTTTCTTCTACATTTGGTAATCTAGTTGAACTGAAAAGGTATTTTACATATCCATCGTAAGCAAAATCTGAAAGTTGTCCTTCAATCTTAAAAAATGGTAAAGCAATTAGAATAACTAATAGCTTAATCCGAATTTGCGAGGATTCCATTTTTAACCACATCAGATTCGATTGCCCCATCTCTAAGTGTAACAACCCTGTGCGCCCTTTTAATTACTCTTGCATCGTGAGTAGAAAAGATGAACGTCATTTTCTGTTCTTTATTTAACTGCTCCATAAGATCCAGAAGATTATTTGCTGTAACGGAATCGAGATTTGCAGTTGGCTCATCAGCTAAAACAAATGATGGTTTGGAAGCAAGAGCTCTAGCCACAGCAACACGCTGCTGCTCACCACCGGATAGTTCAGTTGGTTTTTTATCAATTTTATCTCCCAGATCAACGGCTTTTAATAAATTGATGGCTTCATTTTCACGCTTCTCTTTTGACTCACCTTGCAAAAGCATAATAAACTCAACATTCTCTCTGGCAGTAAATACCGGAATTAAATTATACGCTTGAAATACGAATCCAATATTTTGCAGACGGAAATTAATCATAGCATCGGTCTTAAATGTTGAGATGTCCGTTCCAGCAATATTAATATTGCCTATAGTAGGATTGTCCAAACCACCAATCATATTTAATAAGGTAGTTTTACCGGAGCCGGAAGGACCAACAATTGCAGTAAACTCTTCTTCTTCAATATTCAGGGTAACCTCATTTAATGCAGTAACAGGGATTGAGTTAGTATTGTAAATCTTTGATACATTTATTACTTCTATAAGCGACATAATTATAATCTCCTTTTCCTCAATAAGTTCTAATTGCTTCAGCAGGACGAAGCTTAATAGTTTTAATTGATGGATAAATCGCAGCAATAATAGCAGTGGCAATTATCATCACAACAAGCACAAAGTAAAAGTAAATCGGCAGAACGGGGTACATTTGAGTTGGCATACCCCACGCGTTCAATCCCTCTGCAAAAATTGATAAATCAATTCCTTTATCCGATAAGTGCCAGATTGTCAGCGCTCCTAATGCCATTCCAATCAATCCACCAAATATCGAAAGTACAAAAGTTTCAACAAGAATTAGCATAAATACTTTTAACCTTTTCATTCCAACGGCCATTAAAACTCCAAATTCTCTTACCCTATCCATAACTGACATTAGCATTGTGTTTGTAATGCCGAATAACAAAGCTGCAAGTATTATCCCAAGAAATATTTCGAGCTCCAAGATTAACATTTCGTAAGTAAACTCAAGTTCCGGTGCAAGCTGCTTCCATGTTTCAACAACTAATGCCGGATTAGCTTGATTGATTTTTGAATATACCGAATCAAGATCGTCTGAAGAATTTAATCTGATTGCTATTTCACTTATGATGGGTTCACTTTCCATAACCGGATAGATATCAGACTTCCGAACAAATAAATTTGATTGATCAAAAATTGAAGATTCGGTCTTAAAGATGCCTATAATTCTGAATGCAGCATAAGTGAGTGTTGTATCAACATTTTGAAAAGTAAGTACAACTTTTGAACCGAGCTTTAATCCAAGTTTATTCGCCAACTTATGGCCAACAACTATGGGATTTCTTTTCTTTGACTCAAAAAAGTTTCCCTCTTTAATATAAGTTGCGATTGTAGTTACTTCACTTTCGCGTTCAGGATTGACTCCTATAATATTTACACCCCCCGAAGAGGTTGTTGATGAAGCCATTCCTTCAATTAAAACCCTACCGGAAACTTGCTTTATTCTTTCATCCCTGTCTATTTCATCAACAATTGAGTTTCCATTAGGAATATAATTAGATATAAGACTTTCATCTTTAAATTCCTTTGTATGAATCTGGATATGACTTAAGTTTCTATCAATTGTAGTATTTATAGTTGCCTCCCAAACGCCAATTGAAATAGCAACCGAAAAGAGGCCAGCCCATAATCCAAGAGCAATAGCAGTTAGAATTATGAGACTTCTCTTTTTATTTCTCCATATATTTTTCCAGGCAAGTACAAATAACATAATTTACTTCCTCATTGCTTCTACCGGTTTTAGTCTTCTTATAAAAAGAAGCGGATATGATACCGAGATTAAGGCTATAATAAATACTGTAAGGAATTGATCGATAAAAATATTCGGAGCAAATCTGAATGGCAGGATTGGTTCAAGTCCATACGAAAGTATCATCTCTGCCATCTCTCCGGTAAGTTCAATAGGATTTTTGTAAAAGTAGTAAAGCAAAGGTATGCTTACTATTACTCCTGCCGCTACACCGATAAAAGTTAGAAATAGTGATTCAAGAAACGAGATGAAAGCAAGTCTTCCCTTTTTCATTCCGATAGAAATTAGAATGCCAAATTCTTTTGTTCTTTCGGCAGTCATCATCATAACTGTTCCGAATATCCCAAAGCCGATTATCACATATAATATTCCAAGCATGATTATCCCACCCGCATTATCAATCTCAATGCTCTGCACAAGTTCGGGCATCATTTCTGCCCAGCTCATCACTTCGTAGTTTTTATCAAACATTTCATTAACATTTTCATAAACCGCTTGCTGGTTATCGATATGATTAATCATAATAGAAAGAGTTGTAATCCTATCCGGTGCAGAGTAAAGCCACTGTGCATAACTCATACTGAGGTAAACCATTGTTTTATTTAAATCTGGTAATTTGAATTTTACAATTCCCTCAATCGGTACTCTATCAGCAGCAGTTACACCATGATAACCCTGCCCGTATATAACAACACTATCACCAACATCTACTTTTAGCAGCTCAGCAAGTCCTTCTGCTAACAGTAAACCATTGGAATTTTCTGTAAGATAATTTCCTTTAATCAGCTTCTCTTTCAATTTGGTCATCCTGTTTTCCTGCTCCGGATCAATGCCGATGATCGATGCTACCTTGGTGGCATTCTCATAAGAGATCAGACTAAATGATTCCAGGCGCGGTGTAATTAGCGTAACATTTTCAATTGCTCTCAGCTCTTTTACAACTTCTTCAGATACCTCCATACTTTTGTCAATCGAGCGTTTATCCCAGTATTCATCTTTATGAACCTGAATGTAACCGGTATACATACTAACAGATGCATCAATCATATAATCGTATGAACCCTCCTGCATAGATCTCATCACAAGTGCAAGTAGTACTGCAAAGAACACTGATGCCGACGCAATGATTGTTCGCCTTTTATTTCGCCAGAGATTTCGCCATGCTAAAAGCAAATAAGTTTTCATGTTTATCTAACCCTTTTCATATTCCGTTCTGAAAAGAATGATTCATCAACAGGATAGTTAAACTGTATCTTTAGATAAGTGAACGTGGTTTTTTCACCCGGTCTGTCTTCAGGAAGCATTTCCCAGTGCGTTGGAAAAGTTCTTCCGTCCATGTCTTTTATTTCGGATCCAATGTATTCTTTAACTAAAAACTCATCCTCATCGTAGAACTCAGTCTTCAACTGAAAGTAATGTTTTTTCGAAATCCATGTTAGCAGCTTACCCCAAACAACTCCTACATCTTCTTTAGGAATGGATTCAATAATATAACAATCATATTCTTTATACTTTTCCTCAAGAACAATTGAGTGCGTATAATCATTTACAATCGAAGATTCTTTAACAAGGTCATCGTTGGTAAAATCAGATCCCATCCAAGATTGCAACATCATCGATGGTGGGATCTTTATAACTTTTTGTGCTGCCGGTATCCAGTTCCACACTTCCTTTTTTCTTTTCAGTGTAACTGTTCCTTTATCCCTTGCGGGTTCCGTAACGTAAATGATTGCGTAATCCGGCTCAAGTGCCCACGACTTCATACCAAATGACCGGCTCCAGTCAGTTTTAATTACTTCCATGGAAAATTCAGCATAGCTACTATTGGATTTTATCAGCTCATCCGATTTAGCAATTATCTCCTTGGCATCCTGTGCGAATGAGATTGATGATATAAATAAAATGGTAAATAATACATAACGTATGTTTTTCATCTTTGTCTCAATTCATTGAAATAATTTTTAAGTGTATGCTCTCCATATTCCGGAGCAACCATATCAATCGCCATTACATTCATAAAAAATTCTATCGGTCCAAATTTCTTCGAACCCATAATGGGTTTGCCGATTGTTAAAATTGTTCGTCTCACCCAATCCGGTATATGAACTATTTTTGGTTTTCTCTCAACAACCTCAAACGCTATGTTTGTAATATCTGTCTGAGTTAATGTTTCAGGTCCGCCTACCTCAATTTCTTTATCTTTACCTGCAATTGCGGATACACATACTTTAGCCAAGTCTTCTCCATGAATGGGATTGGCTTTTTGTTCCCCGCTGCCGAAAAGATATACTTTCCCTTTATTTGCCATATTATAAAACTCAACCATATCAGAAAAGAAACCATTAGGACGGATTATACAGTACTCCAAACCAGAATTTTTCAATTCTTCAACAAACCTTTCTTTAGCCTCACAAATTTTCAAATTTCTAAGCTTCTCACCATTTAGTACAGAAACATAAATGAATTTTTTAACTCCACTCCTTTTAACTTCATCAAGCAAGTTTAAGTTAGCCTGATAATCTACATCCATATAAGTTAAACCATCCTTTTGCTTTGTTATCCCAATGGATGAAATCACAACATCGATGTTTTTGCAACAATCTTGTATAGATGATTTATCTGTAACTTGCGCGTGAATTACTCCATCTACGGGAATTTGATATTGCTTAAACTTTTCCGGATTCCTAACCAATACTCTTGTGTAATATCCCTGTTCCGAAAGCTCATTTGTAATGTATTTTCCTAAATAACCGGTTGCCCCTGCTACCAGTATGTTATTCATTTGATTCATTCTTTAAAAATACTCAGTTGCTTTTAATATACTTACTTAACAATGCTTCCTTAATTTTTTTTACAGGAAACAAATCTTCAGCAACCATAAAGTTTAATACCAGTCCGTCAAAGAAAGTTCCCAAAAGAAAAGCTTCCAGTTGCGGATTTTTTACTTTTAATTTTCTGAAAAGCGATGCTAACTCATTTACAAACTCATCCCTGAATTGCTGCATTCTCTTTTCAAACTTTTTCTGTATTTCGGGATGAACAAGTAAAGCAAGATAGAGCTGCCAATAGGTGAAGTTCGA
>CP070637.1:2257876-2288152 GCA_020354005.1 Ignavibacterium sp. | reverse complement strand
TCCGATACTTGGTGCAGGTCCTGCGCCAAATGTACCCGGATACAATGCATAATCTTCATCATCGGTTAAATAATAATTTGTAAGATCAACAGGAAGAGGAAATGCATTTGTTATTTCAATATATTCTCCCTCTGTTGGTGTAACAACAGCTTCTGTTAAAAGAAGATGTTCCTGTGCAATAACGTTAGTATTAAACAAAAATGCACAGATGATTGAAGAAATGAGAAGTAGGTTTTTTTTCATTTTTGCCCTCGCTTGTTTTGTGAAGAAATGTTTTAATTAATATAGAAAATAAATATGATAAAATACAATAATGGTCAGTCTTATTTAATCATTTAATAATTATTTAATTAAGCTCATCTTATCCCTCTACAGAAATTCACAAATTCCAGTAATAAGATAACCAATATTTAATCCGGTTAGCAATCAGTTTTGCTGCGCAATATTAATTATGAATAATAAAAAAGTCTTTTTTTGATAACGCCTCAATTTGTAAAGGCTTAGATTTATCTAACGATTAATTCTTTCATTTTTAGCCATCGATTCTTTTTCAGTTTTCAGCTTATAATCTGCAAGTTTAGGCTTAATATCATTATCAGAAATCGCAATTATTTGTAATGCCAGTAATGCAGCATTTTTGGCTCCATCTATGGATACCGTGGCCACAGGCACGCCTGGAGGCATTTGAACAATTGATAACAATGAATCCATTCCACTTAATGCTTTGCTTTTAATGGGCACACCGATTACAGGTAACGCTGTATGTGCTGCTGTTACTCCCGGCAGATGAGCTGCGCCACCGGCTGCAGCAATAATAACTTTTAATCCCCTCTTTTCTGCAGTTGCTGAGTATTCGGTATGCTGTTTTGGAGTGCGGTGAGCAGAAAGAATTTTTACTTCGTACGGAATACCAAATGAATTAAAAACTTCAAATGCTTTTTCCATTACAGGCAAGTCAGAGTCGCTGCCCATTATTATTCCAACTATTGGTTTTACAGACATAATTTATTTCCAATTAATTTTTGTTAAATGAATATAAAGTTAAGTATACAAAAGGAATTATTTTGATGAATAATATTTAATAAATTTTACCGCCATTTTTCAACAACTATATTCTCACCATCGCAAGTTAAGAGAATTGCACCAGATTCGTCAGTTCTTAATATATTTACATCCTTTTCACTCAACCTCTTAATTACCGAAGAATGTGGATGACCAAACTTGTTTTTTATACCGGCACTTACTAATGCAATATCGGGTGAGGTAAAGTATAAAAACTTTGGGGAGGTGCTGGTCTTGCTTCCGTGATGACCAAGTTTAAGAACATCTACATCAAGAAAAATCCGATAATCATCAACTAATATGTTTTCTACTCTGCTTTCAGCATCACCCGTAAAAAGAAATGAACGATTTCCATAAACAAGCTTAAGTATTCCGCCACTGTCATTTGATGATAGATTATAAACTTTGTTGCTTTCTTTATTACTTAAGAAATACAACCGACAGTTATTAAAAATTAAAACTTGAGAATCATAATAATTGATCTTAACGCCCTCTCCAGTTAAAAATTTTTCAAATCGAACATCTTTCTTCGATGCGGTATCCGGTGCAGGTTTGTAAATCTCCTCTATTCTATCATTTTGTATCAGTGAAACAAAGCCCCCATAATGATCACTATCTATGTGTGAGACAAATCCATAATCAACTTTGTCTATCCCGAGATGATCCAACAATGGTAAGATTACACTCTCACCATAATCAAAATAAAATGCAGCAAGACCTGCATCAATGAGTATTGTTTTGTTGTCAGGAGTTTTAATTAAAATTGCATCACCCTGTCCAACATCTATCATTAAGACGCTGAGTTCATTATCCGGAAGTAATGGCTCATCATCTAAGGAAGAAAAAACAAGAACATTTGCTACAGTAAAAATTAAAACAAGAGCATAGGCAACTTTATACTTTAGCTTACGCAAAATTTGAAGAAAGAATATAAGAAAGAGATAGAAAATTACAGCATCATAAACTGAGTACGCTGGTATTTTAATATGAGAATAACTTAATTCGCCTGTATAATTTATGAAACTTAAAAGCAGGCTGGTTATTGTATCATTAGTCACTGCATAAAATGAGGCTACCACAGGCAGTAGAGAATTAATCAGTAAAGTAGTTACCGCCAATGCAATAATTACTCCTATGGCTGGAATAACAATTAAGTTTGAGAGCAATGCAATTACAGATAACTTCCCAAAATAAAATACTGTAAATGGAAGTGTACCCAATTGTGCCGATAGTGAAACACCGAAAAATAGAAGAACATATTTTATAATTTTTGATTTGATATGTAGCTTATTAACTGCAGTGGAGATGTGAGGATAAATTGCACCTATTGCAAGTACTGCAGAAAAAGATAGTTGAAATCCAGGAGAATAAATCTCATATGGATTAACTGTTAAAATAATTAATGCAGCAATAGCGAGAGAATTAAAGATATTTGTTGTACGATTTGTTAGAAATGCAACAATAATAACAACGGCCATTACCGTTGCCCTGAATACCGAAGGCGGTACACCAGTTAACAACATAAAAGCAATTAAACCTATAATGGTTAGCAAAGAACGAAAATAAATATTGAACCTGCCAAATAATAAGATAATTATTAACGCAATGAAGCCAACGTGCAATCCCGAGACTGCAAGAACATGTACTACACCTGAATTAATAAACTGAGTTTTTGTTTCTTTATCAATTTCTTTTCTATCGGCAAGCAACAATCCCCTTAAAAGTGAAGCTGTCTCAGTAGAGTGTAATTTTCTTATTTGCTCATCTATATATTTTCTTGATTGAAAAATGGCGTTCTTAAAAAAATTTGAGTCTTCATCAATAATGACAATATCTTTATAATCATCAACATTTAATATGCCCGTAATACCTATTGATTTAAGGTATCTATCATAATCAAATCCGCCTGGATTCCGTCTATTCTTACCTTTGATGTATGTACCAATTACTGCAACTCTGAAGCCTGGCTTCATTGTGTCATAAAATTCATTACTCGCAAGTACGCTATCACGTAATTTGCATAGAAGCGTAAATTCGTCCTCAACCACAATATCGTTAAACATTAGTTTATCTGAGTTCAAAAGGAATAGTATTTCTTTTTCTCTTATCAGCTCTATTTTCTCAATATTACCCGATACAATCACATTCTTCTCTTTGTAAAGATTCGATAACTTCTCATTAAAATGATTTTGACTGTACTGTGCTGAAATATTGCCAATCATTACAATTAATAGTAATGATACTAAAGAGATAACGATTTGAATTCTGTTAAATACCTTTAAATTATTTGCGATGATTAATGCAACTATTAGAATTGAAGCAACTATGATAACAGTAAGAATATTTACGGTAATAAATGGTTGCAGCAATATCCCGCAAATAAAGGCTAAAGCTATTTTTATTATAGGATAATCTTTCATCTACAAAATTTTACTATCGAAGGTTTGATATCAGAAATGCTTTTTACTGAATTGAATAGTACTTCCGCATATTTTCCTGCCGTTATGGTTAAAGCGGGATTGCGTGTATGCATTTTCATTGAGAGGTCTTCAAAGTTACCGTGATCCGAGCAAATTATTATAGTTGTTTTTCGTTTATCATACTCTGTGAGTATTGTAAAAAGGAACAGATCGAGTGTGTTCAGAATTTGGTTAAAGTTATCCTTTATTCTCAGGTGACCCAAATGATCCAGCATATAATATTCATACAAAGTAAATTGATGCTTTGATGCAATCCTTAATAAACGACGTGCTGCAGTTTGTGGTTTAATCAATGGTAAATCATAGTTAAGGTTTTTATTCTATCTATCGTTAGTAATTTCAGCAGTTAGCGCATTACCCTGCCTTAAATCTGATACTTTATTAAATCTGAATCCATTAAGTCTGCAGCAAGTTGCAGTAACACCCAACCTGGTTTTGCCGGAATTAAGATAGTTAAAGAATACCTTTGGATACGCATTTGCAAGGCAATGTCCATTATTTTTTTTCGAATAGTGTGTGAGTAGGTGTTCATCCTTAATTAACTGAACTGTAGATGTTATTGGAAACGGACCGAAATGTCTTCCGGTAGATTTGGGTACATTTACTCCACAAAATAGTGATGCCTGCCCAGTGCCACTTTGTGGAAGTCCTTTTACACCGAGATTGGCATCTGATGCAAAAAGATATTTATTATCACCCACCAACATTTTTTTATCCAACGATGGCAGAGAACCGAACAATGTTGTAAACGTATTGAAACCGTTTTTAAAAAAAGGATTGAACTTATAATCCTTTTTTCCTATTCCAACACCATCAATAAATATCATTAATACTGAATTCAAATAGGAAGCCCTCAGAGAATATTATATCACATAATTTACTTCGATTCTACAATTACAGTTACCGGACCGGAATTTACAAGGTGCACATCCATCATAGCACCGAATATACCTGTTTTAATTTTGCTTTCACCTAAATTTTGTTTTAATCTTTTTACAAATTCTTCATAAAGCGGAATTGCCTCATCAGTTTTTGCAGCTTCAATAAAACTGGGTCTGTTTCCCTTTGCAGTTTCTCCATATAATGTGAACTGGGAGATGACAAGTACTTCGCCGTCAACATCCTGCACAGAGCAGTTCAGATTATATTCATTGTCCTCAAAAATTCTAAGCCGGCTGCACTTATCAGCGACAAAGTTCACATCTTTTATGCAATCACCGGATTTTATTCCCAGTAAAATAAGTAAACCATTTCCTATCCTTGCGGAGTAATTATTTGATGGTATTTCAACCGAAGCACCGCTAACTCTTTGAACCACTGCCCTCATTTTACTACTCCGGATATTACTCTATCAATTTTTCCATAGTCTTGAATAATAGATATTTTTTTAAATCCATTTTCTTCAAGGATTTTTTTTACCTGCTTAGATTGTCCCTGACCTAATTCATAAAATATTTTTCCCGGTTTATTCAAAATCTGTTTTGCCAGTGGAGTTATCGATTTATAAAAAGAAAAACCATCTGATACATCTGTAACTGCAATTTCCGGTTCAAAGTTTTTTATTTCCTTTTGAAGAGTTTCGTAATCCAATTTGGAAACATACGGTGGATTTGAAACTACAATATCATAAATTAATAACTTCTCAGCAGAAGTATTAAGAATATCTACACATCTAAAGTTAACTCTGCTTTGTAGATTATGATTGACTGTGTTTTCTTCTGCTATTGAAATTGCATCTTTACTTATATCGATTCCTGATACTTTCGCATTTGGAAGATTAGCTGCAATAGCAATCCCAATGTTGCCACAGCCGCAGCCAATATCAAGTATCTTAACTTCTCTATCTGTTTTTATGGAGTTTATAACCAACTCCACAAGTATTTCAGTTTCCGGTCTCGGAATTAGTACTGAAGGTGTAATAATAAAATCTAATCCGTAGAATTCTACCTTTCCTGTTATATACTGCAAAGGTTCATATACACTTCTCCGCTTTAAATATTGTCTGTATTCATTCAATTCAGATTCACTCAAAGGTTTATCGTACATTAAATAAAGATCGAGCCGTTTACAATGCAGTACATCAGCAAGCAGTAGTTCGGCATTGGTTCTTGCGGATTCAATACCTTTTTTGTTTAAATACTCTGTTGAACTGTTAATTACGTCTAAAACAGTTAGCATATAAGTTAAAGAATATTTTACGGTGAGTGTAATTTATGAAAAGTGGTTCTTAATCCATAAGGAAGAAAAAGATGATCAGCCCAAAGTTTATTTGCAGTGCCACAAACGTTGTCGCACTTATTTCATCCAATCTTTTAGTTTCTAATAATAATTCATTTTCACCAGTTATCTGATACTCGGCAAATTTATCATCAGCTTCTAATTTAAAATAAGCAGTTGCCGCACCCAGTGCCAGCATAGTTCCCACAAGCACTTTAAACAAAGTTTTATTGAAGAAGGGACCACTATCGACCTCACCGGTAAAGTTTAATCTTACCGGTTTATCATTTTCAAAATCGTTATAATCAACCATAGTTGTTTCATAACCGGCTTTCTCAAGCCTTATATCACCAAGTCCTGCAGGTATGTACAATGGAGTATAGCCCAAAAGCGAATCGCTGCTGAATACTTGTACATCCTGTGGATGGGTATATAATAGTACATCTGATGTGAATTTATACTTAAGACTTAAATCCTCACAATTTTTTACGTTCAACGTATCAATAAAAGATCTCGCATCCCAATTGGTAGTGTTTTCAGCAGTAACAATTTTATGAGTGCCTGGATCTAATTTAACATTTACTGTTTTACCACTGCCTGCAAGCACATCATCAATAAAAACAACAATACTTTCTTTATCGCTTTCGATAGTAAGACTAGCTTTACAATTCTGGGGCAGGATACTAAGATTAATACCCAACACTATAATACATATAAACCAATATTTAAAAAACAAAGTCATATGCCCTCAATACTCCACGATCAAAACCAATAAATAATGTATTATCATAATAAACCGGAGCTAGTTTAGTTCTGCCATCTAATAAATATATGTTATTAGGAATACCAGTAGCTTTATCAATTATATAGAATGAACGAAATAGATCGCCAATTATTATCCGGTTTTCTGTCAGCAATGGTGTTGCATTAAACAAGCCTTTATATTGCTGGTACCAGTTTACTTTACCTGTCTTTTTATTTAGTGAGAATAGTGCACCTGATAGATTTCCAACAATTACGTTAATATCATCAATAGCAGGAGACATAAGCACTTTTGCACCTGTATCAAACTCCCAAATTTTTTCCAGGTCATATAAATCAACGGCATAAACCTTACCATTATTATTAGAGAGATATGCTATTTCCCCATCAATCGTGGGCGCGGCTGTAAACAAGCCTTCGAATTTTGCTCTTTTAATAATTTCACCACCTTCTACTTCAACAGTTATCACTTCACCATTGTTATTTCCAAAGATTATAATTCCATCCGCTAAAGAAGGAGAACTTCGTGTGGTTGCTTTGGTCTCTGTTTGCCAAACTGGTTTTCCTGCAAGTGTATAACGATTTATTCTTCCACTCTCTGTTAAAAATACAATTCCATCATCAAGTGCAATCATTTCAGACATAATCCTGCTGTAAAGTTCCTCATAGTACACTTCTTTTCCGCTTTGATAATCGTAGTAAATAAGTTCCGTAAGATTATATTTATCTTCTGCCACACCAAATATTACCAACGATCTGTAAACAAGTGGGGTAGTGTAAATTGAACCGCTGTTCTTTAATCTGCCAACAACCTCACCATCTTCGATGTGAAACACATAAATTCTACCGCCTAGATTACTAGCAAACACATACTGATCATAAATTGATACGGAAGTGTTTCTGAATCCAGCATCAGTATCAGATTCCCACCTTAATTCTAAAGAGTCCGAGACTGTAACAGGAACATAAAAATTACGTGAAGAGCTCTTACCGAACATCGGGTAAGGATCATTATCTAATTTTGTTGAAACCTTAATGTGTGATTTACCACAACCGGAAATTATTAGCACACAGATTAATCCTATGAATATTTTTGTAATCAAAAATCCCATCCAAAAAAGAATTGATAAAATAATCCATCTTGAAAGCGAGCCATATCATCTTCTATTCTTTTACCTATATCATATCTTAAAACAAGAACTCCAAAAATGTTTACTCTAAATCCAAAGCCAACAGAACCAAGTGTTTCTATATACTTATTATCCCACGCGCCGCCCATATCAAAAAATAATGCCCCTCTAATTCCAAAAAATCCTAAGCTAAGTACTGGGAATTTTATGTTTAGCTGATCGATTAGTGGAAAACGAAATTCCATCGAAGTGAACCAAATCTTTTTACCCCTGATGGAAAATCTTGGGTAACCTCTAAGGTCCCAGCTTCCTCCAATAAAATATCGTCTTGCTTCCTTACCTTCGTTGTAAAATAATGCTGCTCTAAAAGCGAATAATGTTGTTAACGCAACTCTGGCATAGTACCTGTAATCTAAAACAACAGAAAAGTAATTCACATTACTAAACTTAACGTCAGTAGTATACCCGAGAAGTGCCAGACCCCTGCTGCCGGCAATTGGTCCGGTAGGCCCCCAAAGAGAGTTATCGTGGACGAAAGCCATTGTATTTGTAAATAGTAATGCTTTTCGTTCAATTACGTTTGTAATTACTTCTTTATCAGAATTTTGTACTGTTATGGTTGCTTCGAGTCTCTGAAATTTTGAAATGGGGTAGTTCATTCCAAAGGAGCCGCCAAACGTTCTTTCGTAAAAGAATTCATCGGGATCTCTTAAATCGTATCTTCTTCCGCTTAAATGAAAAATACCATAACCATAATTAACCCTTCTACCAAGGTTTGCTTTTTGAAGAATGATATTAAAACTATTTAAGATATCACTTTGGACACTTGCTGAATTATAAACCAAAATGTAATACCTGTCGTCACCAAGCAAATCGCTAAAAGATAAAACGGCTCCTCCTCTCGTGCCAAAGATTGGATCTGTAGTTACAACACTTTGTGCAAAATCCAGTGAGTAATTCTTTTTATACTGAAGATTTTTTCTTTCAGAAGGTAATTGAATCAGGTTTGCCTTCCAGATACCTTTTGCACGTTCCATTTCCATGTCAATATACTCAACTGAATCTATACTGTTTTCATAATTATTCATTGTATAAATATTAATGGAAAAGTTTTCAAATCCGGAAAATGTTAATGCTGATGAATCAAGAAAAACAGGACTGAAAGCACTGGTTACAAACCTTGAAACGCGTTTAATTTTGTTATCAAATTTATTTTCATCCACTTTTAGTTCCCACATGTTTCTAACACCGTCAAGCTCAGAGGTAAACAGTAATTTCTTTTTATCCGGTGAAAGAATTGGTGAGAAACAACTTGCATCTAAATAAGTTATATAATCAATTATTAAT
The DNA here is from genome assembly GCA_020354005.1 of Ignavibacterium sp. Taxonomy (GTDB): domain Bacteria; phylum Bacteroidota; class Ignavibacteria; order Ignavibacteriales; family Ignavibacteriaceae; genus BMS3ABIN03. The sequence continues at coordinate 2,279,154 of CP070637.1, read as the reverse complement.
GTGTTTATATCGAGTGAAAAGAGATTATATTTTTTTTCATGTTTACCTCCAGTTCTATCGGATGTAAAAATTATTTGATCATCATGTAATCCAAATGTTGGATGCCTGTCATCATAATAATCGTTTGTAAGCCTGTACAATTGTTCATTTACTAAATCAAAAACATAGATATCCATAAATCCTTTTCGATCAACCGCCTGAAATACAATCCTTGTTCCGTTTCTTGAAAACTTTGGTGAGATTATGCTTACCAGTTCGTGTCTTTGAAAAATTCTTATTTTCTCTTCTTGTGGTATAGAATAAAAATGAATGGCATCTGTCCCCCCTTTCTTTGTAACAAATGCTATCAATCCATGTTTCGATACATCAATGGTTGATTGAAAGAGATGAAAAGTTTCATATTCATCAGTCTTCTCACCACGTAATACCAGTTGAGGAGAATCCAATGGTGTATTACCCGGTGACAATGGCATCCGGTAAATTGAAGAGTAACCATCACGGTTAGCTACAAAATAGAGATATGTAACATCATCTATCTTAACGGGAACGGGAGAAAAATTAAATCCCGTTTTTGTAATTTTAACTGCTCCACGTGCAGGCGGAACATCTTCTTCCATTAAGGGATAGTATTTTTTCTTTAACCAGTATTGCCAATCAGCATCAATATCTTCTAAAGGTTTTCTTAATGTATACTCAAGTACACGATTGAAAGACTTATCCATCCAAAAGTTATCAAGTACATCAAGGACTCGTTGTTTACCATATGTTTCTCCAACATATTCTAAAAAACTCTGTCCTTCTTTATACATCAGGAAGGATCCAAAAATTCTGAAGATATCTTTGATTCCAACCAGGTAATTGTTAATAACGGCATCTCTCAGCACCATATTTGCCTGCGCATCCATTTCGGTGGATAAATACTCGGCGATGCCTTCAACAAACCATAAAGGAGGTAATCTTCCTGTAGGAAGTTTGTGATCTCTTAATACTCTATAAACCTTGTTTGTCATAAACACGTGAACCAGTTCGTGTCTTATTACATGCCTGAAATCTTTTATCGAACCGTTTGTGGGAAGGACAACCCTGCCCTTTAAGAATTCGAAAAATCCACCGACACCATCCGGCAACAATCCCGGTGTAGTGTTTGTTTGTTGAAATTCCAAAGAGGTATTGTAAAATATTAGTGGTACACGCCTTGTAACAACGTTATTCATATGAACTTTTAATTCATCATACATTTCTTCAGCATAATATGCTCCGATTTCTGCTATTTGCTGCATGTCCCCATAATAAAAAATATTGAAGTGATCAGTCGAGAGTATCTTCCAATCAAATTCCTCGTAGTGAACTTTGTTTCTTCCAAAAAAGAAAAATTGTGCAGAAACTACATCTGTAAAGAGGGTAAAAAGAAGTAAAAGATATGTTGAATAAAGCTTAATGTTCACTTCAGCCAAACAAAATTTTGGATTATAAATTTGAACTTTAATTAAGCCAGGCTTTGTTTTAACTCCATTATATAGTCTATCTCTGAAGGATCAAAGCCTCGCAGTATAGATAGATAATAAGTTATCCAATCACCCAAATAAATCAAATCCATTATTCGTACCTTCAATTTTTTTTCACTACTTCTGAAAGTAATTACTTCAACCTTGCTCCGCTGAGTAAGATCATGAGTGATATCGAATCGTTTTTGTATTTGCGGATGATTATCATCATCCAGAATAGCTATTAACTTTGCATTAAATTGTTTTTCCGAAAATGTTTCCCATCCCACAATTTCGTTATGATTTAATTCCGGTATAACTGCACTAAAAGCGTGCAATTTAGAATTTTCATTGAACTGACATTTAAGCCGGTAGCCAACAGCTTCAAGTTTATTTGAAGAATAGATTATCGGAATAAATCCAATTAGTTTTTCTGCGGTTGCTATAGCCTGGTTTTTATCAGATGAATATTCATTACCCTTTTGCTTCCATAGTGATATAATTTCATTTACAATTTTATCTTGAGCCGGAATTAATTTTAATGTTTGCAGTATCTTTAACATAGTAAAAAAACTTGCACCCAATGCAAATCTCGGTTGGAATCCCTTCTGAAGAGATATCCAGGATATATTATTTTCTAATGCTAAATCTTTTAGTTCCCCTCCAGTAGAGACCGCAATAATTTTACATCCTCTCTTAAGTGCATCTTTAAAACAGGATATAGTTTCTTCTGTATTACCTGAATATGATGAAGCTATAATCAATGAATTATTATCCGCATATTTGGATAAAGAGTAATCTCTGCAAGAGTTAAAAGGCATATTAAGCTCATCAGAGAGAAAACTACTTAACAAATCTGCACTAATAGCCGATCCTCCCATACCTGCAACAATTATGTTTTTAATCTCACTTGATATTTCATTGGTGAGATTCGTTTCAGCCGCCCAGGCGTTCTCAATTTGCTGATAGGAATCAACTAATACCTGAAATTGATTGTTTGAATCATGTACCTTTTTTAAGTTTTCTATATTCATAAATTTATTAGATGATATTTCTTGTACGTACAATATTGTTCTTTTCAAAAAACTTTTCCAGGTTGTTTACTATTTCTTCTTCGAAACAATTTTCCACACAGTTTTTTGCCATCTTTTTTGCATCCTTAAATTTGAAGCTTGTTATTATTTTTTTTGCATAGGGAATTGTAGTAGGAGAAATACTAAGTGATTCGAGACCTAAACCAACTAACAGCGGCATTGCAAGAGTTTCTGCGGCCATCTCACCGCAAAGACTCACTGGCTTGCCGGCACGATTAGCATCATCAACGATCATTTTTATTGTTCTCAATACAACCGGGCTAAACTCCTGGTACAAATCTGATACTAAGTCATTACCTCTATCAACAGCCATTAGATACTGGACCAAATCGTTTGTTCCGATACTTAGAAAATCAACCTCGATTGCAAGCTCTTTCGTCATCACTGCTGCAGATGGCACTTCTACCATAATACCAATATCCATCTCACTATCAAATTTTATATTCTCCTTTGATAGTTCGGCCATGCAATCCGAAATAATTTTTTTTGAGCGACGAATTTCGACAATGGTACTCACCATCGGGAGCATGAACTTTATATTTTTATTTTTGCTGGCACGCAGCACTGCTTTTATCTGTTCTTTAAATAGTTTGGAATTTTCAAGTAACAATCTAATTCCGCGCAATCCTAAAAATGGATTGGGTTCATCGTAATCAAATAAGTTAAACTTATCGCCTCCAATATCAAATGCTCTTATGGTAATCGAATCAGGATACATTCTTGAGGCCAGTCTTGAATAAACTGTTGTCTGTTCTTCCTCTGAAGGAATTGTGCCCATTTCATCCAATAATTGTTCAGATCGATAAAGACCAATCCCCTGTGCACCGCTTGTTTTTACAATATCTATCTCACCTGTTACATCAACATTTGCAAGCAGTTCTATTTCTTTTCCATCTTTAGTAACTGCCGGCTGATCAACTAAATGTTCCAACTCTTTTTGCAGACTTACAAGGTGTTCATGTTTCGCTTCAAAAAATTTAATCTGTGCTTTAGTTGGATTAAAAAGAACATAACCATGAAAGCCATCTACAATAACCTTTTGACCTTCTTTTAGTTTATGTGAGGCATCATGTGTTCCAACAACTGCCGGGATGTTTAATGATCTTGATATGATGGCAGCGTGTGAAGTTAATCCGCCATGATCAGTTATAAAACCTTTTACCTTATTTCTGGAAAGTAATAATGTATCTGCAGGTGTTAAAGTTTCACTAATAATAATTACATCACTTTGAATTTTCGATTTCCACTGCTTCTTTCTCAGGTTCCTTACAATACGGTTTTTAATATCTTCAATATCGTGCGCACGCTCTTTCATATAAGATTCATGCGAAATGATCATCAGATCCTGGTATTTTGTTATTTCATCGTGAACAATATACTCTGGCTGCTTCTTTTCTTTTTTAATCCTATTAATAATGTTTAGAATAAGTATGGGATCGTCAAGTATCATTAAATGCGCCTCAAAAATTCCTGCACGAGTCGGACCCATTTTTTCCTTTGCAATGGCAAAAATCTTTGTAAGCTCTTTCTTAGATCTTTCCAACGCTTCGTGCAGATTTTTTATTGCTTCTTCCACATCAGTAATGCTGGCTTTGCTAATTTCCAGTTTTTCTTTTGTGAATAGATAAACGTCGCCAATTACTATTCCCGGAGCAGCGCCAATACCGGCTATTTTATTTTCTGCACTCCTGTATATGTCTTTAAAAGATTTCATTCTTCGCCGAATCCATTCTCAAAAAACGCAACAATTTCATTTGCAGCTTCTTCTTCATCCACACCATCAAAGGTAAGGACTAACTCTGCACCTTCCTCGGCAGCTAGAGTCATTACTCCGATTATACTCTTACCGTTTATGTTCATCCCATTACGCGAAATAAAAAATTCGCATTTATACTGCGCAGCCAGTTTAACAATAGTTGCTGCAGGTCGTGTATGAAGACCTGCTTTATTTTTTATTTTAACAACCCTTTCAATCATTACTTCGTTCTCTTTATCAAACTATCGGCTAACCAAATTAAAATTTCTCTATTACCTTTATTCTTAATTGCATCAATTGATTTTAGCGCTTTATTAGTATAGGAATTTATTGCCCGTTTTGCATCGTTTATCACGCCCAAATTTTCATACAGCTCTTTGTATTTATTCACCTGGTTAATTCTTATTCCTTTATTTTCAATTACTTTATTTAACATCTGCTTTTCTTTACCGGTAGATTTTTCAATTGCTTTTATGAATAGATATGTCTTCTTTCCCTCGATTAAATCGCCGCCAATGCGCTTACCAAACTTTTCCTCTTTAGCAGTTATGTCCAGTAAATCATCCTGGATTTGAAAAGCTATGCCAATATTCAATCCATAATCCGACAATGCTTTCACAAGTGCCGGTTTTCCATTTCCTAGGAATGTACCAATTTCGCAACACATTTTTACCATCGATGCTGTTTTCTTCTTTATCATTTCAACATATTCTTCAAGCGATACTTTCTTACGTTTTTCAAATTCCGTATCCAGACTTTGACCTTCACATATCTCCTCTAATCCTTTTGTAAATGAATTCAGAATGGATTTCGAATTGCCGTTACAATCTTTTAAGAGGTATTCATATGCAACCGACAGTAAGCTATCCCCAACTAATATTGCAGTATTATGATCGTATTTTTTATGAAGAGTTAGTCTACCACGTCTTTTATCTGCGTTATCCATTATATCATCGTGCACAAGAGTAAAATTATGCAACAGTTCAACAGCGGCAGCAGCGTTATATGCTGATTTAAATTCCCCACCAACTGCTTTAGCTGATAACAACACTAAAAATGGTCGCAGTCTCTTTCCATCACTATGCAGAATGTAAGCAGCCGGTTTATACAAGGATGATGGTTGCCTGTTCTTAACCGCATTATAAAGAATTGTGTTTATCTTTCTTCTTTCTGTTGCGTATATCTGATTAAAATCATTCGAATTATTCCTCATCAGTAGAGCAAGTCCTTTCGCATTATTTTATCCTTCCTAAGTGCTTTTAATGATTTTGAACCTGTGAGATACATTATTTTTCTGATTGTATCGAACCAGCTTGTAATAAATTTTTGAGTACCATCGATACCATTTTTTTGGAGCTCCAACAAAATCACTCGTGCCGATGCAACTATATCGGCACCAAGAGCAAAGGCTTTTGCAGCATCTGCAGCAGTATTTATACCTCCAGAGCCAATCAAGGTAAACTTATATTTTTTCTTCAGCTTATAAACTTCTTTTATACAAAAAGATGTTGGAAGACCCCAATCCCAAAAATAATAATTGTCGTTATTAGTATTCCGCAGTATTTCAATGCCTGCCCAGCTTGTACCGCCCGCACCTGCAACATCAATTCCCTTTACACCGGTTTCCAATAATTTTGTTGCAGCTCCGTAAGATATTCCTGCTCCAATTTCCTTTACGATAACCGGCACATCTAAATTTTTAACAATAAATCTCAGACTTTTTAAAAGACCCTTGAAATCAGTTTCTCCTTCCTTCTGAAGCATCTCCTGTAAAGGATTAACGTGAATGACCAATGCATCGGCATCGATCATTTCGACAATCTTACGTATTGGATTCATTGAGTTGAACTGAACCAACTGTGATGCTCCAATGTTACTAAGAACAGGGACGTTGGGAGCATTTTTTCTCACAATTTTAAACGATTCTACAAAATCATCGTTTTCAAGTGCCTGTCTCTGGCTACCTACTCCGATTGGAATGTTTAAATTTTCCGCAACAATCGCCAATTGAGCATTTACATTCTCTGCTTCAGAAGTTCCGCCTGTCATACAGGAAATTAAAAATGGATAGTTTATATTCTTCCCAAAAAACTTTGTGCGAAAATTAATTTTATGAATATCTACTTCAGTGATTGCATCGTGAACAAAATCATAATTTTCAAATCCAGTTGTTTTTGTTTTAAAAGTAACATCGCCAGATAAACTTATTTCAAGATGTTCTTTTTTACGCGATGATGTTATACTTTTATCTGAATTCATAAGTGTTTGAAAAGAAAGAAATTAAGCGTTTTAAGATATTAAAATTATCTAATAAAATCTTTGAGAGAAATCAGGGCACCTGTTATAATAGAAATCTTAGAATTTAGTGAGGATCTTTATATAAAAATTCCGCCCATCTCTTCGATCATGTCCTAGAAAATATCGATTACAAAAATGCAGTTTAAAAATAAAAAAGGCGATCCGAAGACCGCCTCACGTAGACAAAAATGAATCAAGATGATTTTTATTTCATCAACACCATCTTCATAGTATCAACAAAATCTGCCGCAACAATTGTATAAAAATATATTCCGCTTGTTAATCCTCTTGCATCAAACTCTACTTCATAGATACCAAAAGGTTTCTCTTCATTTACCAGCGTTGTAACTTCACTTCCTAAAACATCATAAACTTTAACGGTGACAAAACTTAATTCTGGAATTTGATAGTTGATAACTGTAATTGGATTAAAGGGATTTGGGTAGTTCTGATGAAGTATAAAATATTCTGGTATATTGTTTTCCTGAGAAACATCAGTTGTTACAGAATCAGGATCAAAAGAATAAACAGCAGATGTGGGGGTAGCATTTGGAAAGATTGTGGTTGTGCTTCCACCAAAGAGATATATCCTATTATCATACATACTAGAAGTATGGCAAATCTTGATAAACGGGGCTTGATCAATTATTCTCCAGGTATCTAAGCTGGGATCAAATTCCTCAACGCTATTAAGTGGTGGTGGTTGTGTATCTCCTCCAATTACATATATCTTACCATTAACAACATTGGCAGTATGACCAACTCTACCCTCATTCAAGCTATCTACAGTTGACCAAGTATCAGTTATCAGATCATACATATGAACTATCTTTTGTCCAGTCCAAGGCGCTCCAATCAATCCGCCAATTACATAAAACTTATCATTGATAACAGCACCTTGCTGTTGATATATTGGCGGTTCTGGCATTGCTGCTTTAGTAACGTCCCAAGAATCAGTCAAAGGATCATATATTTCTAATATTTTTGTAAATGTCCAATTATTGTCTATTGTCCCCCCCGCCACATAAATTTTGCCATCAATGACACCGTAAGCACATCCATATCTAGGTGTTTCCATAGGTGCTTTTGTAGTCCATGTATCCGTTGAAGGATCATATTCTACCACAGATTGTATAGGTGACCCTCCGTGATAAGGCGCACCTCCAAATACATAGATTTTTCCGTTAACTGTACAAGCTCCTAGCTCTACTCTACTTTCAGGCATATCTTCCTTGGTGTTATCCCAATTATTAAGGATTGGATCATAAACTTGTATAATACCAACAGCTGATGTACTTTGGGTACCACCCATAGTATAAATTTTTCCATCCAAGGTACAGCTAGATAGAAAATATCTTGCTGTTGGCATATCCATCATTTGCTCCCACTGTGCAAGAATTGTAAGTTGAGAAAAAAGAAGTACAAAAAAAAGTAAATAAATATTCTTCATAGCAACCTCCCGAATGATTATATTATTGAATAATTAATTGTATCTATCACCTAAGCACAGCCAAAAGATATACCATTATTCTAATTGACGGTATAAGTCATTAAGATAAAATCAGTTATGAGAAATAGTTGTGAAATTGTTATAAGAAGAGAAAACGGAAACTCGCAAAGTATTGCGAAGAGATTTTAGGATTTGCCGATTTTATTGAATTTAAGTTCGTAATAATTAACGAGCCGATTTATTTTCGTTCATCTTTGTGAATATCATACTGACTCATTTTATAACGAATATTGCTCTCAGAGGTATGTAGTTTTCTGGCTGCTTTTGATTGGTTCCATTCACATTCGATTAATGCCTGTTTGATTAATTCGGCTTCATATTTATTCATTTGTTCCTTTATTGGTGTAGAGCTCTCTGATTTCAAAACCTTTAATTTAAAATCTTCAATTTCATTCTGCAATTCTTTAGGAAAATAAGAATGTTCAATCGATGATACTCCAATAGGAGTAAGTGTAACAATTCTCTCAATAAAATTTTCCAATTCTCTTATGTTTCCTTCCCAATTCTTCTGCTTAATAAAGTCAATCACAAATTCATGTAACTTTTGGATGTTTTTATTTTGTTGCTTTGCGTAATAATGTAGAAAATGATCCGCAAGAATCGGAATATCTTCCTGTCTATCTACTAAATCAGGAATATAAATTGGATAAACATGTAATCGATAAAATAGATCCTCACGGAAACGATCGCTTTCAACCAACTTTTTTAGTGGTGCGCTCGAAGCAGTTATAATTCTTACATTTGTTTTAAATGATCTATCACTTCCTATGGGCCTAATTTCACCTTCTTCTAAGACACGTAGCAACTTTGACTGCATTTCGTATGGCAAATTATTTATTTCGTCCATGAATAGAGTGCCACCATCAGCTTCGAGAAAAAGTCCTTGCCTATTAGTATCTGCACCAGTAAATGCACCCCGCCTATGACCAAAAAGTTCACTCTCTAATAGATTATTAGGTATCGCACCACAATCAACAGCTATGAAAGGAAACTTATTTCTTGAACTGAATTTATGAATGGCTCTGGCGATTAGTTCTTTACCAGTACCGGTTCTACCCACTAATAGAATTCGAACATCAAATTTTGTAGCAGCTTCAATGGATTGAAGTAGTTCAACAAACCTGGTGCTCTTTCCAAATAAACCGACATTTTCGTATTTCAAAATCAGTGAGGATTCAGACATAGAGGTTTGGAAATATTGCTTTATTTTTTGAACGTTACGTAAATAAGGCACCGAGATTGATGCTATGTTTTCCAAATACTCAATTGTTGTAGTATTGCTTAAGTCTATTGTCTCATGGTAAAGTAATATGAGTGCACCAATGATGATACCTTCGATAATCAAGGGTACACCTGCGACTGATTTAATTGGTACATTGTCAAAAAATCCTTTTCCAAACCTTTCATCATTTTGAATATTTTCACTAATAAAAGATTTACCATTGTTTATCACCCAACCTCCAACATTGATCCGAATTTCGCGATATTCTCTCTGATCAATTGATTTCCCATTTTTAATAATCGTTTTTACAGTTTCCCTTGTATCTGGATTAAGCATTAGAACTAACGTTAGATCAGCCTTAAGAAATTGAGCAGACTTGTGTGCTACAATGCGTAATACTTCATTATAATCAGTTTGATGCCCAAGAATTTTGGCAAATTCAAAAAGTTCCGATTCAAGTTTTAATTGAGAAGACAAGATGTTTTCAGCTTAATAGTTATTTCAATTAATTGTATAATTTTAATTCCTCCCCCTAATTAGGAAAATTCATTCGCTCCAACAATCTCTGAAATCGGATTTCTTCCCTGAGAGGATCCCATTTGGGATCAATTTTAAGAGTGACTAGTTCACCTTCTTTTTCATCGTAAGCTTTTTCCAGCAAAGATAGTGCATTTTCATTTTCACCTAATCTGGTATAAATCCAGGCTTCAAAGCAAAGGCTATTATATCCCCAACCAGATAGTATATCACGATTCGTCCTCAACCACTGTGGATAAGCCTTCGCTTCTAAGATGTTATATAGACTATCATAAACTGTAATTGCTTCGCCAGCTACACCAGAAATTTTCAAGGCGGACAATCTGATATTATGAGCTTTTCTATACAAGGACATTTGTTCATAATTTTTGGCCAGATCCTCGTACACGTATATATTCTGTGGTTCCAATTCTAAAGTTCTTTTACATAATTCAATGGCTTCACTGAACTGACCAGCACAATAATACGCGTAATTTGCAGTCATTCTTGTAGTGTAGGAAAGTGGATCTACCTGCATAAGACGCTTAGCCTCAATGATAGCTTCTTCTGTTTTACCAATGTAAGCTAGATACCACACGTACTCTGTTCCATATATTCCCGACAGATTAGGATTAAGTACTTTGGCACGCTCAAACGCTTCACCTGCTCCAACAAAATCCCATTCCTGATGCACTCTATATGCACCCATTCCCTGATAAGCTTCAGCAAGGTGTTCATCAAGTTCTAACGCTTTTTTTATTGATTTCTTTATTTGGAGAATGCCCTCTTCCCTTGGAATTTGTCCAAAATATGTATAAAAACCATAACAATATATAAGTCCTGCCTATGGTTTTGCAAAACTGGAGTCGACTCTAATTGCTTTTCGAAAATAATCTGTTGCTTTATCTATCTCAGGTTTAATAAATTTATTAAAGTGGTAAAAGCCCTTTAGATATAACTCATATGCCTCAGGATTAACCTGAGGAGAATTCACAAAGCGTTCCCGGTCCTGAAGCGTAAGTTCAGTCTCGATCTCACGAGCAATATCCTGTGCTATCTCACTAAACAACATAAAAACATCTTTCAAATTACGATCGTAGTTTTCTGCCCAGATATATTCATCATCCGGTGCTTTGATTAATCTTGTTGAAATCTTAACCTGATCCATAGACTTAACAGCAACTGCTTCAACTACATATTGAACATCTAATTCTTCAGCAATATCCGTGGGCGATTTCTTCGTTCCTTTATATTTCATTGCAGTGGAGCGTGAAATCACTCTTAATCCACTTATCTTGGCAAGATCAGTAATTAACGCATCAGTCATACCCTCTGTAAACCATTCATGCTCCATATCATTTGAAATATCTTTAAAGGGTAACACAGCAATTAAATTTCCGTCTCTTTCATCCGTGAAGAGAAATGTCCGGCCCATAATCAGAAATAATATGAGGATTAGGACAGTAACGCTTCCATAAAGAATTTTTCTTTTGATAGATGTTGGTATTACTAAATTAGACTTAGAGTTCAGCACTCCCGGATCTTCTAAATTTAGCAATGAATTTAAATCGACCAGTAACTCAGACATATTTTGGTAGCGCTCACCTGGGTCTTTTTTGAGCAATTTAGCTATGATGCTTTGAAGTAAGTCAGGGACATTATTTAGATACTGAGAAAGTGACTTTGGCTCCTCATTTAAAATCGAATACATTAAAGGTTCCGGGTATTCACCTGTAAATGGTAAATGCCCTGTTAACATCTCATAAAGTAAAATACCTAATGACCATAAATCTGCCCTGTGGTCTTCAGGTAAACAGCGTATCACCTCCGGAGCCATATAAGCAAAAGTACCTTTGGTAGAGATTGATTCTGTTAGTTTCTCCCCGGCTAATTTTGCTAATCCAAAATCAACAATCTTTGCTTTACCTTTCTCAGTAATTAAGATGTTTCCTGGTTTGACATCACGATGAATAATTTTTCCCTCGTGTGCTGCTTTTAATCCTTGTACAATCTGATAGAAAATGTTAAGAGATTCTTCAAATGAAAGAGAACCATCCTTGATTTTTTGTCTCAGCGTTTCACCTTCATAATGGGCCATGCAAATGAATAGCTGACCATCCTCTGTTTCATTTATCTCATGTATTATGCAGATGTTAGGATGATCTAATGCAGATGCTGCTTGGGCTTCTACAATAAATCTTTTTCTTGTTGAATCATCTTTAGTGAGATTTGAGGGAAGAAATTTTAAAGCAACTAAACGATTGAGTTTATAATCTCGTGCCTTATATACAACACCCATTCCCCCTTCACCAAGTTTTTCCAGGATGTTGTAGTGAGATATATTTTGCCCTATCTCTATTGACATACAAATTCCCACCGTGATAATTAAACTAAGTCCCCATTGTAGCATTCTCTCTTAATGAGTCACTAACTTTATTATAACTTTAAAATAGTAAAAAAATAGAACTTCTGAAGCCTACAGGTATGAATTGCAAAAGTTTTATTAAGGATAAAATTAATAGAAAGAAGTAATTGATTAGTGGCAAGCAATAAAAATGTCCACACACGCTAAGCAGATAAAACGGAAACTAGTATAAGTATATTATTTTGGACACAATACTTTATTAAAATTAAACCTCTGAATAATGTTATTGAAGAAAAATGGTAATATTTTTTATAGCACCATTTTACTCCTTGATTCTCTATAAGAGATTTTTGAAATTAGAACCAAAATCAGGAGGATATATGAAGACTCTAATAATCTCCATTAGTGGCTTACTAGCTATTTCAATATTCTCTTCTTGCAATGATAATGGCTCATCATCCCCCTCCACATCAGATACATATCTATATAAAAGTTATGATTCAACCGGGAGCCTTATAGCTGAAGGTGAATTCACTGTTAATCATCACGAGTCAGGAGAGTTGACTGGAAGATGGAATTTTCAACAAAGAGGTAGTCATAGTAATTGTGGACCGCAATTTGGTAGCGGTAATCTTGTTGGTGGCATTGATGAAGATATAATGTGGATAAACTTAAATCCCCAAATGGCCGACAATAACTGCTATCTTTATGGTAACAGAAACAGGAATATGTTTTCAGGTGAATGGCGTTGGACTACTTTTTCCGGAATAACGAACAAAGGCCCTTTCACAGCAACTATGAAGTAAATCTGTAATTTCAAAACTTTTATTCTATTATTTAGAGGGAATAAATAAACTATTTATTCAAGTTATCATTAATATTTTCATTTAAAGCCAAAGTTACTCAGTGCAACAAGCGATTACCAAGGGCACAAAAGATAGTAGTGATTAGTTACAGTTTGGATCGATAATTACAAAAAATCCCTGCCGTTTGATAAAGTCGAAAATCGTACTGAAGTTTCATCAACATTGGGTCAGCTGGGATTATACATTATTACTTCAGCAACACTTGTCTTCCATAGTTTAACCAGAGATGAACAAGCTTAACGAAGGAGGATTAATCCTACGAATCAGCACGGCGAATTAGCGTAGTAGAACCATCTTTATAATATTAAGAAAATTATCTTCGTTTAATCTGTAGAATCTGATGCCACTTGGTAATTCTTCTACATACCAATTAAACTAACAAGTGTAACAGAATAATTCTCGAATTATAACAATGTTTATTCACTTGGAGCATTGTTGTTCCATATCTCAGAATAAATCTGCCAGGAGCCATCTGCCTGTCTCTGGTAAATAGCGACCCACTTTCCTTCTTCTGTTGCATCATCACCACCTTCTTTTGGTGTTATGATGTTTACATAGCTACCACGAACAAAAGCCCAGTTACCTGATACCTTGATGTCTTCTACTGTGTCGGTTAGCTTGAAAGTAAAATTAGCAAATCCGTCCTTAGCGCGTAAACGAATAGCTTCCTTTCCAACAACGATAGCCTCTTCGTCTGGCAACTGCACTGCATCATCAGTGAATAAAGCTACAAAACCATCGAGATTACCGGAATTGTATGCATCATCGTATTTTCTGTTTTCCTCCTTTAAAGCTTCAACATCAGCTTCCATTGACATTGTTTCAGAACCAGCTTGTTCCTGAGATTGCTGCTGACAACCAAATATTGCTATTGCAATAATTATAGCAGAAACCATTAGCACACCAAACTTTTTGTACATAATACCTCCGATTTTGTTTAAGATTAAATAAAATGTGTGAAAATAGTGGATTGATGATTAATCCCTAATGTCTGATGGAAATAGTTATGCTAACTCAGCACCATCTCCGTGAGAATTGACATAAGGGATGTACACTAATACTGAATAATAAAGAAATGTTTTAAAAGAACAAACTACTTCGTCAACATCGTTTTCTTCGTTTTAAAAAAAATCTTTGATTTTCATTTGATTTCGTAAGCAACGTCTGTCATTAAATGTGGTGCTCGTAAATATTCATCTGTAATTTCAAATTTATCTAGCAAGGATAATGGTGCAAGTCTGTAGAATAACTTTGCATCGATTTTTTTGACACCCTCCGCAGGGAACTTGTAAATCAATTCACGAGACTCACCAGCATCCATTCGTGTATCTTTGAATATTTTTGCAGCTATCCAGGGAAAAGCAGGGACCTTATCCGACGAATCTGCAAATACAATATGAAATACACCGTATGGGTCCTCCTTCATTAAATTCTCCTTGAAATTTGTCCAAAGAAGATTTTCTTCACCGTCATAAGCAGAAACCTTAAGGTAAACCATTCTAGTTGGAGGTCCTGTTGGTAAGCGATGACCTGTTCCATTATTCATTACATTAACTACCAGATTTATTTTGCCGCCGAACTCTTGAACCTGAAGGTCTAGCTGAGCAGCCTTTTTTAACATCTCTCCGGAATGAACACCTTGAAAACTATGACCTTGATGACAATTCTGACACTCCTCAGGTTTTTGGGCCATTTGACTTTCTCCGTAGGTATCACAAATTGTTAAATCACTACACCCCTGCATGCCCGAAATGTTGATCATAGTGCCATGACAACTCGAACATAACCTAGAAGTGGGATAGGTTGACAAGTAATTTTCTTGATGAGCAGAAGATCCAAAATCTCTATAAGAATTCAGTTTATTCTGATCCGATTCATAGATAATTGGCCAGTGTTCTGGTTGTAATGACAATGATTTTGCTGTATGACAGATATCGCACGTTACCCCTTCTTGGGTTATTCCTTCCTTGAAGTCAAAGTCACCATTTAGAGTTGAAACAGGAGCGTGGCACCGGGTACAATATAGTTTCGTTTTACCATTTGTTTCCAGTTGAGACTTTTTATAAACTTTTGCAAATAATATATTGTTCACGGGAGTTGACTTGGAGTGCATTGATTCACTCCATTGCTCATACTCCTCACTGTGACAATCTCCACAAACTTCGGCGGAAATTTGCCCCCTTCCATCTTCAAGAAACACGAATAAAAGAAAGGAAAAAATTAAAATATTAATTTTGCTTATCTCCATTTTTTATATCCTATTTATTATTTCATTAATACGTGTCCTCCGTAGTCCCACCAGAGATGAGCAAGCTTAACGAAGGAGTATTTATCCTACGATTCGCCGTGGCGAATTAGCGAAGAAGGACCATCTTTTTAGTATCAATAGAATTGTCTGTAATTATTCTATACATATAAATACCACTTGCTAAATCTCTCGTAGCAGAGGCATCAAAGGGGACATGGTATAATCCCTGATTTTGTTCTTCATCAACCAATGTTTGAATTTCTCTCCCTAATAAATCATAAATTTTTAAACGTACCCAATTTTGCTGTGGTACGAAATAAGTGATAATTGTTTTTGGATTAAATGGATTCGGATAATTTTGAAACAATATATATTCTTTGAGACTTTTATTAAAGTAGTTATCACCAACATCTGGAAGTATTTGATATTCATAAGCTCCTATATCGACTCCTTGGCCTGATGGTCTTGGATTACCTTCAAAATCAATATTAGGTGCACCCACACTAGTTCCATTATCTACAACGGGATTGTTTTCTAATAAATGAAAATCGTTATTAGAAGGGCTTATAAATAACTTATTATCATTGAATGAAACAAGTGAATGACTATCTTGATTGCTGTAAGATGTCCAATTTCCGTTTTGAATTTGCTGCAAAGAGAATTCATCAGTGAACGCCACAGTTATTGCCCGGTCAGTGTTATCATTGTGAAATAAATTATAATCAGCGTGGTAGTTTGAAACACTCATTTGTTCAAAGGCAAGACCTATGTTATCACCTCCAGCTATAATACAATTATACAAAGTCAAAGTATCTGCTGAATTCTCAACCAATATGTTATACGTTTGACTATTATAAAAGGTACAGTTAATAAGAGTCGATCCACCTGGTTCATTATCCCAATCTAACTCAACATTTGTTTCTTCGTTGTTAAATCCAAGACAATTAATAAGCTTTATGTTCTTTTGCCAGAGTTTATAGCCACCATTCCAACAATTGTGGGCGCTGCATTCATTAAGTGTTGATCCTTCAGCACTGATATCAAATCCATCAAAAACATTATATGTTTCACATCTATTGAATACAAAGCTATGCTGGGTACCATGACCTAAAGCAAATCCGTCTACATTTTGTGCTGGATCCCTTCCCGTGTGAGCTATACAATCATTAAAGGTACCATTATAGCAATCCAATCCATTAGGTGTTGCATCAAAACCATAAAGATCGAAATTATGCATTAGCACATGATCTAAAGTAAAATCGTGAGTGCCGTATGAAGCACCGATTCCACCAGTGAATTGATGAACTTCACAATAATTGATCTCAATGAAACCTGCATTTTCCATCCAGATTCCGTTATCCTGCCAGTTTCTGATCTCTAGACCAATAAGTTTAATGTAGGATTGATTCACGATAATACCATTCTGAGATTCAAGGACACCCGTACCATCTATAATAGGTGTTTCATCCGGATAAGCAGCAAAAACAATAAATCCATCAGTTGTATTTCCACTGCGTACAGTATAGATATGCTCATTATAAATTCCGTTTCTAATATATACAGTATCTCCTGCAACTATAGTCTCAGCAGCGTGTTGGATAGTTAACCAGGGTAATGTTAACGAGCCAGGATTAGAATTACTTGCTGATGGATGTTGTCGATCAACATAATAGGTACTGGAAAACACAAACGAATTGAGTGCTATTGTTAATAGCATTAACTGAATGAAGGAATGAATACTTTTCATAACCCACTCCTAATAATTTCGGATATAATTTAGTAACCTAATCCTCGGGGAGATATGAATATTCGGAAAGTTCTATAATCTGCTCAGCACGCCTCCTCGAGGCGTAGAGATTATTATGTTATTTACAACTTGGTAAGATTTAGTGGTAATGTCAATTAATATTTTCAATAGTTGCCGAATTGTGTTTATTGCTATTTAGCAAGTAATTAACTTTTAATAGTGCTATAACAACTATTTAGAGTGAATAAAATAGAATAGGCTTCAACTGAATCAGGTTTTTTTTGTTGTTTAATGTGTGCTGACTTCCGCAGTGCAATATGCCACTTTGTTTTAGAGGTATGAGTGCAATCTGGGCGAATTTTTTTGATCAACTATTTAATCCAACTCCCATTTTAGGTCACCTCATTATCGTTCCGCTTAGTCCAAGTATTAAGTTACACAATCACTCGGCAATTATTATGATATGTTTCAGATAAAATAAGTCAAGCAGCGCTTAGCGCTGTGGAAAGTGCTCCAACTATCGCTCACCCACAACACAACCTCCTCTTTAATTGCACATTATTTAACCATTTTATATTTTTATTTACATAAAGTATTTCTAAATGAGGCGGAGTAATAAATGTTCAGTATTTCTCAAAAATTCGTGTTGCTTTTAGCCGGTTTCTTTCTTTGCCTATTAGCATACTCTTGCTCTACTACTTCACACGTAATTCCAGAGTCAGAATTATATCCATTAACTATGAAAGAGATATCTACCCTTTGGGATTATGCTGTAAATTTAAAAGAAATAAGTGAACCTGAAACTAAAGAGTTTGAATATATTGAATCTTCATCAAACAAGACCTTTAGTGTATCATCGACTACAAGGGTATATCATTTTTACGTTTATACAGATGAAAATGGCAAACTTCTAAAACCTACAGAAAGTACTGCTTTAAGGAAGGGTCGTATTGGTATTGGTGTTACGGCTATTTGCAGTGGTTCTTGCTCTAATACTGGTATTAGCTCTTGCACGGCTTGCGATTCTGAATGCAATAACAATTGTGATACCCTTCCTGGATGCAATCAGTATGATGATTGTTCAACTTCATTAATCGGATTTTCTTCAAGGGTAATCATATGGTAATTTTTATTTAGGTTTAATATATCACAATATCATTATAATTAGTCATAGAATATTAATGTCTTGCTGTAATCGAATCTTTCTTTATAGTGCAATCATAAAGTAACTACTTTTTGTTTTATTACTTTTCCTTCAATACAAAATCAGTTTCAATAAGGTTATACCTCTTCATAAAATAATCTTTATTAAACTTCACTTCAATCTCACTAAGCAACTTATCTCTTTCAGCACTCTCTTCAACGAAATATAAAACGGTATCTAAAAAAACAGTTTCTAAAAATTGTTCTAGATTATATGTCAGTTTCTCGCTGAAACACCGCCGCCTTGTATTAGGGGTATGTGGGGGTAAAAATGGTTAAAATTATTGGTTAATTATTAGCTTGAGAATCGATCTCATAACTCTTGATGGCATCTTCTCTTGTCTTATATAAATCAAATAAATCAAGAGTATTTGTAGTCAGAAATATATCCTCTTTAGTATTAGCAGGTTTTACTACCTTTAGCTTCTCACCTATTTGACTCGTCAAATTTAATGCTTTTATAATCGAACCAAAGAAAGTCGAATCAATGTGTACACACTTGCTTAGATCAATGACTAATTTAGTGTGCCCAGAATTAAGCTCTTGCTCTACTATCTTCCTAAATGCAGAGGCTTCTTTTATCGTAGAGCGACAAACGTTAACTGCTATAACGTATACACCCTCGAGATATATTGTTTCAAAATCGTCCAAAATAATCCAACAATATTATGATGGAAATCATTTCAAACTTAATCTATCAGTTATTCAATAGCAATCGATTTAACTACTTCTACTTAGATGATGAGTTCAATATTTAACAATGTATTACGGCTCCCGACTTTTAGAGTTAATATGGATAATCAAGCGGAATTTTCGATCCATTATAGCTTAAGAACAATAACTATCTATTGCCTCCCCTCTTGTTTTATAATACTCTAACAAGTGTAATGTCTTTGATATGGAGAACAGTTCCGAAGGTAGTTTTTGAGGCTGGACGATCTTCATTTGACCATTGTTATTTTTTAATTCTTTTGAAGAGTATATTAAAGCACCCAAGAATATTGAATCCACAAATTTACATTGGCTTAAATCTACTATAACCTTTTTTCTTTCGTCTTCAATCTCCGCTTTAATTATCTGACTAATCTCATCAGCGTGTTGGGTTGTTGCGCTTGTGCTATTCACAACTATGATAGCTATATCATCAATCAAATCTTTATCAAAGTATTTAGACATTCTGCAAGTAAATCATTTTGAATAAACTTATCTCACACAAACATAAAAAATTTACAGCTCTATCTCATTAAAAATTAATGACTTACGGTAATAAGACACATTGCCTCTTGACATTGTCAATAAATATATTTGATAATCACCGTCAGTCTGTCTTTGGCGAGTAATAAAAAGAAGATATAAAAATTTAGATGTAGTGAATTGTAAATATACGGCTGGTGCTTATAATCTCAATTCTCTGATAGTATGGGATAGACCTTCCTAATTTGTGTAGGCTGGCTCCCTCCCGGATTGACAAGATAAATTAAATTACCAAAGCCAACCATAATTATTAGAAAAGCCAGATAAAAAGGAGATAATAAAAGGGAAAAACAAAACCTGAGTGGGAAAGTTTTTCTAACAGTTGTAATAAATTTCTTCCAACGTTCTTTAAAATGATTTCCTCTAAAAAGTAATATTGTAGAAAGAGTTAATGGTAATATTTGGAATAACATATCACGATATGATTTTGCTCTTTCTAATAAAACCATTTCAGATTTATTTATTAATATTAAGTATCCGGATAGCTGATTCTCCGCTAAACGGAAAGGCCAGGGTCCTCCTTCATTTATCAATTTCTTATAAGTTCCTGATATTAAAGACTGAGCATCGTCTGTAGACATATTCTTTAAATCAAAGATGAACTGACCAACTCATCATTTTCTATTTTACAGTTATTTATTATTCGTGATTCCTTCTTCACCTTTTTCCACAAAGGTGTCCCAGGAACCGGATGAAGTGGAACTATTTGCTAAAATGTTGGATTTAATTTTACAAATGCCTCAGCATCCTTTTTTGCAACAATTCAACCTAATATCTGAAAGAAACTTTCCTAAAGCATGGAAGATATTGACTTAAATTATAAACAAAACAAGAGTTTATAAACCAGATAACCTTCTGATTCACTAAGGATTGAAAACTTTTACAACCCTTTTACATTTCCCTGACATCTCAACAATTATACTTCCTTATCCTTACAATGAGATTTATAAAAACCTATGAGTAAAAAATGCAAAACAATTTATTCGAAAATAAGACAATTTTAATTGCGGGTGCTTCAGGAGGAATTGGAAATTCGCTTTCAATGAAACTATTAAAGTCAAGTGCTAACATAATTGCAGTATACAATAAAAATCATCCTGACGACCTAATCGCCAAAAATATCACACTTTTTAAAGCTGATCTTACAAAACCAGAAGAATGGGACAAACTGCTGCAATTTACTCATGATATTTATGGAAGGATAGATGTTATGATAAATTGCACCGGTGTATTGATTCCTGGTGACTTCTTAAATCATACTGAGGAACAAATAATCGAAATGATTAACACTAACTTTTCTTCTGCTTTGATTGGTACTCATAAAACACTGAAAATAATTAAGGAGCAAAGATTTGGTCAAATAATTAATTTGGGCTCTGTAGGGGGAATAATTTCTATGCCTTACACTTCCGTTTACTGCGCAACAAAATTTGCTCTTCGCGGATTCACGTATTCCGTAGCTCAGGAACTAAAGGATACAGGAGTATCAATCAGTTTGATTTCTCCCGGGCCGGTTAATACAAATATGCTAAAACTTGAAGCGAATCATAAAAAAACAGCAGTCGCTTTTGTGAGCAATGTAATCAATCCGGAACAAGTAGCTGAATCTATAATAAAAACTATGAGCCACCCCAAAACAGAGGTGATAATTCCTTCGCACTTATCCCTTTCAGCAAAATCACTTTTTTTCTTTCCCAGAATATTTTCAACCTTCC
>CP070637.1:2240379-2257776 GCA_020354005.1 Ignavibacterium sp. | reverse complement strand
TTCAACGTTCAGAGAACAGTGTGCGATTTGCTGATCTGGATAATGATTCCATAGATGAACTTATCGTATTTATGTTTCCATATTCTTATATCTTTAAAAATGTAGCGGGCATAAATAAAGTTATCTCATATAAAGAAAATATTAATTCAAATTCAATCTTTGTTGGAGATATAAACTTAAATGGTGTAACGGAGGTTGCTTTTCCAACCAGTGAAGCTATAGAGTTTTATGAATTTGAAATTTCAACAATAACAAGCACACCGTATAATCTTACAGGTTATAGTGTTGATTCAACCAGGATTCATCTAAAGTGGAGTGGAAATGTAGATCCGTATTTTATTTACAGGGGCACTGATCCAGTTAACTTAGTTTTGATCGACTCATCTTTCACAAATGAATTTACAGATCAGCAGTTGAGTACAAATACATTTTACTATTATGGAATTAAAGCATTCGACCCTATTAATCCAACTCCCTTATCAAGTCTATCATCAGTTATTGAAGTTTATTCACATACTCCCGGTAAAGTGCAAAATGTAATTGCAACAAGTTCAACGACAGTGCTGGTTAACTTTACTGAAAAGATGAATAACACCATTGAAAATTTGCAAGCGTTCAATCTGCAAAATGTAGGAATTCCAAATTCTGTAGCACCTGCAAACCAGTATGCATATTTGCTAACATTCAGAGAGAACTTGCCGGAAGGGGAGAATCAAATTACAATTCAAAACCTAAAAGATCTATACGGATCACCCATTCCTTCAAAGATAGATACCTTTATGGTTGAGCCGGGTATTGAACAGCAGGAGTTTTTTGTATCATCATTTAAAATTGAGAATCCTTATTTAATAAAGGTAGAATTTAATTTTGAAGTTGATGAAGCATCTGCAGTAAACACCTCAAATTATATTTTTGATCCGGATAACCGTGCTTCCAGTGTAGCGGTAGATGAGACTAATAAAAATATAATATATGTAAATCTCAAAGGACAAAAACCTGTTGGATCAATTGGACGTGAATATGTTTTGCAAATCAAGGATGTTTATTCCTCAATGGAAAGCGGTAGCATTAAAATTAATTCAGGTGCCGGCAGCTTCCTTGTACTGACCGGTTTTGCAAGCGATCTTTCTGATGTATATGTTTATCCAAATCCTGCAGCAATTGGAACGGGGGGGAGTAATATTACTTTTGCTAATTTACCTCAACTTGCGAGTATAAGCATCTGGAACCTTGATGGAATAAAGGTTGCCGAAGTTGAAGAAACTGATGGTAACGGAGGTGCACAGTATAACTTGAAGGATCTCTCAGGCGATTATTTAAGCTCTGGTGTTTATATTTATAGGGTTATAATGCTTGATGAATCTAACAATGAAAAGGATGAAAAGATTGGTAAATTTGCTGTAGTGAGGTAATATGTACAGCAAAAAAGAAATTTACACTTCATCAAATCTTCTCAGTTTCCTGCGCCTTTTAATGGCAATACCATTCTGGATTCTCCTTGGCAGTTTAAATGAACCTGGCATAAGATACATTGTTGCTGCATTGGCAATCATTGCTGCTGTTACAGATTTGCTCGACGGATACTTAGCTCGAAAGTATAATCAGGTTACGGAGCTGGGAAAAATTATTGATCCACTAGCTGATAAAGTTGTAATTGGTGCGATTGTTATTAGATTGTTTCTTATTGGTGAAATTTCTGATTACTATTTTTATATGATAATTGTGCGTGACATTTTGATATTTTTGGGCGGTATCTACGTAACAAAAAAAATAGGACGTGTGCTGCCATCAAATATGTTGGGTAAAATTTCTGTAGCGGTAATAAGCATCGTCGTGTTACTTATCTTTTTTGATGTGAGCCGGCATACTTTTCTCTTTGAGGCATTTTATTACGGTAGTATTGTTTTAATATTTGTATCGCTCTTTGCTTACATTTATAGAGCTTTAGAGTATATTAAAAAGGAATCGAATGAAACTGTTTGATAACATAAATATTAAAAAATTAAAATCAGGCTTATCAAGTACCAGGATTAAAATTGTAAACTCCATACAGGAGACGATTACTCGAAAAGCAGTTATTGATGATGCAACTTTAGATGATATCGAAGAGATTCTGATTACATCTGATATTGGTTTTGATACTGCTGAAAGAATAATTGAAAAAGTAAGAACATTATTAGTCTCTGATAAAGACAGATCCGAAATCAATATCATTAACACTGTTAAAGGTGAATTGGTCAGTGTAATCAGTAACGGTAGTGCTGATGAAAAACTAACAGAGGATGAATCAAACAATATTAAGCCGGTTGTAATCTTAATAATTGGTGTAAACGGAGTAGGGAAGACCACAACCATTGGAAAGTTAGCTCATAATTTTGTTGAAGGCGGAGCAAAGGTGCTTGTTGGGGCAGCCGATACATTCAGAGCTGCCGCCGGAGAACAGCTTGATATATGGGCAGAGCGAGCCGGTGTGGATATATATCAAAAAGCGCCTGGTGCCGATCCTTCCTCAGTTGCCTTTGATACCGTTACTAAAGCAAATAAAGAGAATTACGATTTTGTGTTGATTGATACTGCCGGAAGATTGCACAATAGACTCAATTTGATGAGTGAACTAGGTAAGATTAAAAAAGCAATTGCTAAAGCCTTGCCGGGTGCACCACACGAAACGTATTTAATACTCGATGGAACTGTGGGACAGAATGCAATTGTACAAGCAGATGAATTTTCCAAAGTAACAGATGTCTCAGGATTGATAATTACAAAACTTGATGGTACTGCAAAAGGTGGAGTTGTATTCCAGATTTGCTCAACTAGAAACATTCCAATTAAATATATCGGTGTTGGAGAATCCATTGATGATCTTCAGACTTTTAATCCTGAATCCTTTGTAAATGCTATATTTGATACTGCATAGCTGAGTTTGTTATGTTAATGAAGCGACCGAGACATCGTGTTTTTGATTACCCGCCAAGATTTTATAAACCTGAAGAGGATGAGAAAGAAAGAAAAAAAAGACGACTGGGTTTTTCCCGTCAAAGAAAATTCAGAGCAAGAAAAAGAAATCCATTAATATGGGTGGTACTTTTGATACTGATCGTATATATCTATTTGAAGTTATCTGGAGCAGTTTAGAATTACATTATAGTATGGAATAAACGGGGAATTATTAAGTTTACATAATATACATTATCAGACAAATTCATCATTTTGTTAATCTTCTGAATTCTTCAATTTTTTCGTCTAATCCAAATAATACTATCGAATCAGTTCTCTTCAGTTTATAATTAGGATCAGGTGTAAGTATATCAATCTCTTTATCTTCTTCCGAAAATAAATCTTTATGTTGTTTGATCATCAAGACTTCCAGCCCAAAGTTACTCCGAATTTCTAATTCTACCAGAGTCTTTCCGATAAATGTAAGCGGAACATTCTCTTCGGATATGGAATGCCCGGCTGCTATGCTAACAGGTGTAGATTTCTCAATGGATTTTAATTCATTCGTAAGACCGCTAGCTAAATTAAGTTTGCGGCTTTCACGGTTATAAATTGCAATGACTTCTTGTCTGGTAATTGCGCCAAGTATTTCTTTTTTTCCATCCGAGCTTACAACAGGAATTTGATCGAGATTCCACTTACCGAAAAGGTTTAAAACAAAATCAAGATCATCATCAGGACTAACGATAATAACCATCGGATTCATAATATCTCCGGCTACAACAACATCTTTTATTTGATCATATTCAGTTATAAGCGGTCTCAGCTCGGTTTCTGTAATTGTTCCGCTTAATTTACCTGATTCATTTATTGTATAAAATGTGCTTTGTGGACTCTCTAAGAGTCTACCAACAAGCGCGGGAAGAACAGTCTGGTCAGGTATTAGCTCAATCTCTGTTAAGCTGGCATCCGAAACGTTTATGGATTTTAAAAGGCTTGTTTCCCTTCCTTTTTTAATTTGAAAACCTTGCTCTTCAAGATGTTTTGTGTGAACTGAACCTTTGAGTATTATTTGTACCATAGTTGTACTTACAATTACTGCAAGCATTAAAGGTAATATGAAGGAATAATCCTGTGTCATTTCAAATATTATCAGGATGGCAGATATTGGAATCGTATTAATTCCACCAAGCATTGCACCCATACCAACTAATACAAAGGTTGTATAATCCAAATTCAATCCCCAAATAGAATTTATACTAAATGCAAACAAATATCCAAAGCATGCTCCCATAAATAAAGATGGAGCAAATAAACCACCAAATCCACCGGAATGAATAATTAAGGGCACTAATATAAATTTTAACACCAGCAGAATAATTACAACCTTCCAGGTAATTGAATTTGCAAGTATTTCATTTATAGCTATGTACCCGATTCCAAATATCTCACTATAAAAATATCCTGCAACACCAACAACAAGTCCAACTAGCACCATAATCGTCCATTGAGGAATTTTGCTCCTGAGAATTTTAGTTCTGAACAGATGTTCAACAGAACTGGAATAACGAATAAATAATATTGAGATCAATCCGACTGCTAATCCAAGTACAGCAAACAAATAGAGGTTTGAGTAACTTCCGATTTCAGGTGTCCCAAAAACAAAAACTGATTCGTTGCCTAAGAAAATTCTGGAGATTGCGCTAGCAGTAACAGATGCAAGAATTAGTGCTGAAAATGTTGGAGTCTGAAAATCATTTAGTAGTACAATTTCCAACGCGAAAAAAACACCACCGAGCGGTGTGTTAAAGATCGCGGCTATTGCAGCACCAGCACCGGCTGCTGTAAATATTCTGATACGGGAATCAGATAGGCCTGCGAAGTGAGTAAACTTACTGGCTACTCCCCCACCGATTTGTGCAGCTGGTCCCTCCGGTCCAACTGTGTTTCCGGATCCAATGCTTATAACCGGTGCAATGAAGTGAAAGATAGTTGTGCGCAATGGAATGTATCCACCGCGTAAGGCAACAGCTTTAATTACTTCAGATACACCTTTCTTCTTAGCTGTATCCTTTGCTGTAAGTATCATCACAGCCTGTATAAACATCCCAATCGCCGGTAGTAATATCACAGCTGCTGCACCAAAGAAAAATAATCCTTCGGCGGTTTGCTCGAAAAAAAGTACGTTGAAAAATTCTATTGAATTGTGAAAGAAAACTGCAGCTAATCCGGCAAGCACTCCTGTTGATACGGCAAAGATTGTAAATGTAGTATACTCAGGAACGTTTATTTTTGCTACCTTTATTCGAAGGTAGGTTCTAATGGATTTGAATTTAAAGTAAAAGTCTTTTATCGAATCAATATTTTTTATCTTCAAACTTTACTCTACCTAATCATACTTAAAAAATCCTTCCCCAGTCTTTCTTCCTAATTTATTAGCAGCAACCAATTTCTTTAATAGTGGACATGGTCTGTATTTTGAATCACTGAATCCGTTATATAAAACTTCCAATATTGCAAGGCAAACATCCAATCCAATAAAGTCAGCTAAAGTTAACGGACCCATCGGATGGTTCATTCCCAGTTTCATCACAGTGTCAATATCTTCTTTAGATGCTACCCCTTCCATCAGTGCAAATGTAGCTTCATTTATCATTGGCATCAATATTCTGTTTGCCACAAAACCAGGATAATCAAAAACTTCAACAGGAACTTTGCCCAGTTTTTCGGATAGTTCCTTTATGCTCCCAAATGTTTCGTCGCTTGTAGAATAGCCACGGATTATTTCTACCAATTTCATCACGGGGACAGGATTCATAAAGTGCATACCTATAAATTTGTCAGGTCTTGTAGCAGCTGAAAGTTCGGTAATCGAAATTGAAGATGTGTTTGAAGCAAAGATAGAATCAGGTTTAATTATAGAATTTAATTTATTAAAAATAGAGAGTTTAGCATCTTTATCTTCAATAATAGCTTCAATAACTAAATCAACATCAGTTGGTGTATTTTCAGCACCGATTACCGGTGTGATCCGGTTCAGAATTTTTTCTTTATCCTCTTTGGATATTATATCCTTTTTTAATTGCCTGTCGAGATTTTTGCTGATGCTCCCAATTGCTTTATCTACGAATTCTTGCTTAATATCAATTAAACTTACATCAAATCCATTAATTGCAAAAACGTGAGCGATACCATTACCCATGGTGCCACCACCAATAACTGATACATTTTTAATATTCATTTTTGTTCCCTCCCTGAATTATCTGTTTTTTACAATAAGTGCTGAAGCCTCACCTCCACCGATGCAAAGTGAAGCCAGACCATATGTTGAATTTTGCTTTTTCATTTCGTGAATGAGAGTTACAAGTATCCTTGCTCCACTTGCGCCAATTGGATGACCTAAAGCTACTGCTCCACCATTCACGTTTACTTTAGTTGTATCCAGATCAAGCAATTTATTAACAGCAAGGGAAACTACTGAAAACGCCTCATTTATTTCAAACAGGTCAATATCATCTTTGGTTAGGTTTGCTTTTTTCAAAACCTTTGCAATTGCATCAGCCGGAGCTGTTGTAAATTCAATTGGAGCCTTTGCAGAAGATGACTGAGCAACAATTTCTACTAATGGTGTTAAACCTAATTCGTTTGCCTTTTCATCAGACATAACTAACAATGCTGCTGCACCGTCATTGATTGAGGATGCGTTTGCTGCTGTTACAACACCATCTTTTTCAAATACTGGTTTTAATTTTTTAATCTTTTCGAATTTTACATTTCCAGGTTCTTCATCCCTATTCACAACTATCTCTTCCCTCCTGCTCTTTACTGTGACCGGGACGATCTCATCATTAAATTTTCCTTTCTCTTGTGCATCCAGAGCTTTCTTATAAGAACTTATTGTAAACTCATCCAGTTCCTCTCTATTAAATTTAAAATCACGAGCGCAAGCTTCTGCACAGCTTCCCATATGAATATCATTGTAAACATCCCATAAGCCGTCTTTGATCATCGAATCTACAATCGTTCCATTTCCGAGTCTATAGCCGCTTCTTGCTTTATCCAATAAGTATGGTGCATTTGTCATGCTTTCCTGACCACCAGCAACTATTATATTTGCATCACCTGCTAAGATTGCCTGCTGTGCAAGCATAACAGACTTTAATCCACTGCCACACATTTTATTGATGGTCATGCATTCCGTATCCTCAGGAAGCCCGGCATAAATTGATGCCTGTCTTGCAGGTGCCTGTCCCTGTCCGGCAGTTAATACATTTCCCATAATAACTTCATCAACCAGGTTCACATCAATTTTTGAATCATCGATAACTGCTTTAATTGCTTCGCTTCCCAACTGCGCGGCAGATTTAGTGGCTAATGAACCATTGAAAGATCCTACTGCTGTTCTTTTTCCTGAAGTAATGACTACTTTATTCATATTTCACTCTCTTGTTAAATAATTTTGTATAACAAAAATTAGTGAAAATACTTCTAATAATCAGATATGGACAGAATAATCTGTCTTATGATTTAGTTGATTTGGAAGATGGTAGTGCGGAAAGTTCAAATATAATGTTTGCAATTAGAAGATTAAGATTGATATTATTTTTAAGCGATGAAGATAGTTGATCTAACTTAAATACAATATCTTTCAGCTCAACATCCGGAAATCTCGAACTAAACTTTTCTAAAGTTTCCTTGTGTTCCGCAAAAAAGTATTGGTCAATCCCATTCTTATGCTTTTGAAGATCATTCAACCATGTAATTATCATTTTCAATATAACTTGAACGTTTTCCGTATTTTTATCACCAAGTAACAAATTAAACTCTTCAAACGCAGAATGAAATTTTCTTCCAAAAGAATACCGAAGAATTGAAATTGTTTTTTCACTCAAATTATTTATATCTAAATCAATAAGCTTTAATGCATTAGTAACAGAACCATCAGCAAACGGTACTACTGATTTTATTGTAACAATATCAACATCATAATAATTGGTAAGAACTTCTGTGAGTTCCTCTTTCGATAGCGGATCAAAATTTACTTTCCAGCATCTTGATACGATAGTTTCCCTTAATCTTTCCGGGAATGGAGTTACTAAAATAAATACAACACCTTTTGGAGGTTCTTCCAGGTTTTTAAGCAAGGCATTTTGTGCTGCTTCATTCATCAAATGAGCTGACGAAATAATTATAAACCGGTATCCAACATCTTCATATTCACGCGAGAGGAACTTTTTTATACTTCTTATACTGTTAATCTTAATAGTATTCGCACCTGGGAAATTAATTTTATGGTAGGGATTATTTATTTTTTTTTCTAATTCGCCCTGAAGAAGTTCAATATCATCTGCAGATAATTTATCGGTTGGACCATCGGAGTCGGTTTCATTCTTCCCCCGAGGTAAAGCAATAATATATTTAACATACGGTTCTGATAGACTTTTAGTTTGATTTAGTATCTTCTCTTTATTTCCATCATTTACTGCAACCGAATTAATTGACTGAGCGAAACCTATTGCAACATTTTCCTTACCTATGCCATCGGGACCAACAAATAATAATGCATGAGGGATTGATGAGTTTGGATTGTATTTGGAGAGAATATTTTTTACCCGCTGTTGTCCGGGGATATCTTTAAGAAAATCATTCATAAAAAAAGACGCTATCAGCGTCTGTATTAAAATTCATCTTCGTTATAGAAAAAATCTTCATCGGAGGGGTAATCAGGCCAAATGTCTTCTATACCTTCGTATGGTTCGTCACTATCTTCGAGCTCTTTTAGATTATCAATCACTTCATATGGAGTTCCAATTCTTTCGGCATATTCAATAAGCTCCTCTTTTGTTGCAGGCCAGGGAGCGTCTATTAAATAAGCCGCAAGTTCAACAGTCCAAATCATTTTTCTATTTAAGCTTAGAGTTTAATTTTTCCGGGTTAATTCTGTAAATCCGAGATCGTTGATGAAGAATCTTGCAGGATTCAACTTTCGGCCATTATGAGAGACTTCATAATGAAGATGTGGTCCTGTTGATAATCCTGAATTCCCCGACTTTGCGATAATTTGCCCTCGTTCAACCTTTTGCCATCTTTTAACCAAAGATTTTGAAAGGTGTGCGTACTTTGTTCTATATCCAAAACCATGATCTATGGTTACCTCAAGACCATATCCACCGTTTCTTCTAACTGATACTACCTTGCCATTACCCGGTGCATAGATTGGAGTACCTACATCGGTTACGAAATCCATTCCGGCATGCATTTTACGTACCTTAAGAATTGGATGAATCCTCATACCGAATCGGCTGCTTGTATAATCACCGTGGGTTGGAATAATTGCTGGTATAGATTCATATAGTTTTTCGTTATATGACATATTTTTTGCAATTACCTGATATTGAGCTTTTTCAAATTCTATCTGCCTTGATATTTTATCAATTAACTGAAAAGTTTCATCAAGGTTTAACTCATCAGAATAGTTTAAAAAATCGAGAGCATTGTCAAACGATCCACCTCCAACACCCAATAGCTTCTCATCTTCTGAAAGTGGTTCAAGGTTAGCTGCAATCCTCAAATTCTCAGTTTTGTCATCGATGTCAGCAAGAGTTACCTGCAGGTCCCTGTACTGATCTGTAATTTCGATCAGTTTAGATTTCAGTATGCGATTTTCGTTTTTCAGGGATGCCAGATCTCCTCGGGAATTTGTAATCGACGTAATTACAAAGTACCCGCCAAAAATCAGTACAGTTGAGATAAGAGCAACTGTACTCAAGATAAAAATGAATTTTGCTTTGAAGTTTTGTACTTCAACAAATTCAAGAGATTGTTCCGAAAAGTAATAGTATTTCTTCATATTTGGGGGCAAAACTTAGTTAATAAATGATAACCAGTCAAGTGTATTTAAATAAGATTTTATTCGAAATCGTGCTCAAAATAGTCAATTCCGCGTTGACCTCCTTCATTTTCTTCTTTTAATAGCGTTTTAAGCCTATCTTGAAATATTTTTGCTGCGTCGTGACCATAGTGCTTCAATAAGTAATTAAGTGCAATTACTTCAGAAATTACGGTAATATTTTTCCCGGGTGATATCGGCAGCTTGATGTAGAGAATATCTGTTCCTGATATATTTACACTCTGTTCGATTAGCCCGGTTCGTGTATATTCGGAATCATCATTCCAAAATTCAAGTTCAACAACAATTTCGAGCCTTTTCTGATACCGTATTGCACGAATTCCGAACACTCTCTCCACATCAATTATTCCCAATCCCCGTATTTCCATAAAATGTTTTGCAATATTTGTACCAGCACCCATCAAAATTCCCTCCCCTTTCTTGGTTAGAATAATCACATCATCGGCCACTAATCTGTGTCCCCGTTCAACCAAATCTAATACTACTTCACTTTTACCAATGCCGGATTTTCCTGTGAACAACATTCCGACTCCATAAACGTCGGCAAACGATCCATGTATTGTAATCCTTTCTGCAAACTGGTCATCAAGAAAATCGCTAACGAGATAAATTAACTTTGTTGTCGTATAATGCGAACTTAAAAGAGGTATTTTGTATTCCTCTGCTAATTGAATAAGAACCGGTGGGGGTTCATTATTGTTACTAAAAATGATACATGGAATTTCGAATTTAAAAATCTTTGATAAAATTTTGTGCTGCTCATCATCTGAATGATTAAACAAATATTTAAGTTCCGTATTACCCAAAAGTTGAACACGCTTGTAAGGAAACAAATCCACAAACCCGGCTAATGCCAAACCGGGTCTGTGTAAATTCTGATCGTATATTTTTCTTGATAGATTACCCGAATCGGTTAATAGTTCTATACCAAATAACCGTTGGGTATTTTCGAAAAAGAACTCAACTGATATTGAATCTTTTCTGGTTTTTGATTTTTCATCAATGTTAATCATTTCGGTGGGACGTTCTTTTCGTCTTTAGTTTTTGTAATTGTCTGGATAGCTTATCAACAGTTGAGCTAATTGATTTCTTAAAGTCATCTGAATCCTCAGCAGCGTTTAATGTTTGCCCGGGAACGTGAACAGTAATCTCAACTTTTTTTATTGAATCTTTTACATTTTGATAACTTAGTATCACATCTGCATTCATTATGTCATCGTTGTATTTTTTTAAAGAAGATACCTCGCCGTTAATAAAATCTTTTAAACTTTCGTGAGCTTTAAATTTGCGCGCCGTTATCGAGATATTCATTTGTTCCTCCGTTGTTAAGATTTTGGGTGTGATTTCTTGTATGTCGACTTTAGTCGTTCAACACTCACGTGTGTGTAAATTTGAGTAGTGGATAAATTTTCGTGGCCTAATATTTCCTTTACTGCTTTTAAATCTGCACCATTATCAAGCATATGTGTTGCAGCACTATGTCTGAGCACGTGAGGGCTTTTCTTTTTAATATCGGATACCTTGGATATATATTTGTTCGTTAGTCGTTGAACAAGTCTTGGGTAAATCCTTTTTCCTCCTCTTGCTTTAATTAATGGATCATTGTTATTTAAGTAATCATTTTTTTGAAGATATTTTTTTATGATTTCTATTGACTTATCACCTATGGGAACTATTCTAATCTTACTCCCCTTTCCTTTTACTCTAAGAGTTTTGCTTTTTAGATCTATATCACCATAATTTAAACTGCATAATTCACTAACTCGTAAAGCACAGCCGTAAAGTAATTCAAATATTATTTTAACAAGTTCAGGATCATCCTCTGCTTCATCAGCCAGTTTGTAGATTTTTAAGATAGATTCCGTTGTTGTAACCTCTGGAAGTTTTTTATTACTCTTCGGATTTTTAACATATGCAGAAGGATTAAAATCTATTAACTGATTCTGGTATGCGAATTTGAACAGTCCTCTGACTGACGAAAGTTTTCTCGAGATAGAACGCTTCTCAATGCCTGAATCACTTAAATACATTAGGTACCTTTTTATGAACCTCTCAGACAAACTATTTAAATCAGACTTGTTATTTGCCTCGCAAAATTCTAAAAATTGGTTTAAATCAGTTTTGTATGCTTTTACTGTCTGGAGAGAATACCGCTTAATATTAAGTATATTATTAAGATATGAATTGATCAGATTTTCTATCTTCATCAAATAAATTTAGATCCCTACACCGTTTTGCAATAATGGATTTTAACAAATGCCCTTATTACGATCTCAATAAAGTAAAATTATATTTATTAAGCAAGTAATTTTCTTTTTTCTTCATTATTATTCTATCATCAGATTTTATATCATCATATCCTTTTAAGTGCAAAATACCGTGGATGATTAGTCGTTTCAATTCTTTACTTAGCGATATTTTATACTTCTTAGCATTTAATTGTGCATCATCTATAGATATAAAAATTTCCCCATCAAAAGCAACATTGCTGCCGGAATAGTTAAAAGTAATTATATCGGTCGAATAATTATGGTTTAAATATTCTTTATTAATCTTTTGTATCGAAGCGTTGTCAATAAAATTTATGAATAATGATTGTATTGAATAATCTAAATCTTTTCTGAGTAGACCAACAAGTTTGTTGTACATGCTGTTTATTTACTTTTTTTGATGAAGAAGATACGTAAAGGTTTCTAATCAATTAATTTATTTAGCTAACTATTGAATGGATGGAAAGATTAAAACTGATTATCGTTTATATTCATATTCTTCAGTGATTCAGTTGTTATTTTTGCGTACTGAACGTATCTATCAGCACTTTCATCGATATCTGTTATTTCTTCTTTAGTCAAATTTCGTAGAACTTTTGCCGGCACACCTCCAACTATTTTACCCGAAGGTACAACAAATCCAGGCGGCAATACGGCACCGGCGGCAACCATAGAATTCTCTTCTACAACTGCATCATCCAATATTATAGCACCTATCCCAATAAAACACAAATCCATCAATATGCATCCATGCAGTTTAACAGCGTGCCCGATTGTTACCCTGTTTCCAATATTCAACGGAGCTTTGCCATTTGTAACATGCAGCATTGAACTATCCTGTATATTAGTATATGATCCAATCTTAACATAATGAACATCGCCACGGATAACAGTATTATACCACACACTTGAATGTTCACCGATCTTTACATCACCTACAAGTTTTACACCTGGTGCAAGAAAAACTGTTTCGTGCAATTCCGGATATAAATCTTTATATGGATATAAATGTATTTCGTTATTTATTCTTTGTAAACCGGAGGTTGCCATTGATCATTATTCCATTCAATTAATTCTACTTTTACATTTCCAATCATTACCTGAAGGTCGGCAGTAATAGGAACGCGTTGTTCATCATCCGAAAACCAACCTTCAAAGTAACCGGTTAGTCCATATACACCTGTAAAGCTCGATTCTCCATCTAACCTTCTGCATCCAATAGGATGACCTACTGCTTCAATTGAAATTTCTTCACTGTCATGATAATAATTAATTGCTGTTGATGATGTATCTTCAGACACGTAGCACTGTAAATCGATTGAATCGAGCTTATCAAAATTATAACGTGCAGAATATAATAAACTTAAACCATCATAGAATTTCCCGTTAACTGTAACGGTTGTATCTAAAACAGGTTGGCTATTATTTAACGTACCTTTTATAACGTGTATTATACTATCTTCATAAAAAAAGTAGTTTGTGTAAGATGTATCAGTTTCTTCAAATGCTAAGGTCTGGAAATAAACCGGATGTAAGGTAGAATCAAACCAACTCTCATATGTTTGGTGAAGATCAACGATTGGCAGCCCTTCATAAGAATCTATATAAGCCATTGCTTTATAAATTGTTTTGCCATCGAGCCTTTCTTTTGCAAACACTTTTGTCTTAACTTCTCCCAAATTCAGGAAAGCATATTTGACAATGTAAGTGTATTCTTCTCCGACTATAATTTTATGTTCAAACGATGTCCGGGTGGTTGAATCAGTACTATTTTGTGAATAACAATAAGCGAGATTAAATAATACTATTATTTTGATGCCGAAAATTATTTTCAACAAATGATTCATTTAAGATTAGCAAGATCTTTTGCCTCATCAAATAAAGTAACTGATTTTAGAAATTGAGTATCAACATCCAGCAAGATAGTGTACCATCCTTCGTTCTTCCAGTAGTTGCGTGCCAGTTGAGCTTTCAATCGTATAAAAATATAATCTTTACTTTCTGCAAAGTCTTCTTCCATAAAAGAAACATCTTTGTCTTTAGCAAAATCTATAAACTGTTTTTGTTCATCAATAGAAAAGCTAAAATCTCTTCTGAATTTTTGCAGATCATCACCAAATCGAGAAGAAAGCGATTCACCATTTTTCTCAGTGTACTTTAGTATGAACTGGTAAAAGATATTATTACGTAAAAGATCACGTGTATAATCTGAAAGTTTTTCAGAGGGAATTATATAGTCAGGTGTTATTCCTC
The DNA here is from genome assembly GCA_020354005.1 of Ignavibacterium sp. GTDB lineage: Bacteria > Bacteroidota > Ignavibacteria > Ignavibacteriales > Ignavibacteriaceae > BMS3ABIN03. The sequence continues at coordinate 2,243,406 of CP070637.1, read as the reverse complement.
CTCCGCCATAAACCGTTCTTCCGCCTTCAGTCGTAAACACAGGTCTGAGTGAATCCTTTTCTGCGGTGTGAGTTATGTTATTGCTCTCAGTTTCCTGCCTGTTGCCTAATTCGGAATAGTAGTCCTCTTTATTTTCATAATTTCTTTGTATCGATCTTCCGGTTGGAGTATAATATTTTGATATTGTAAGCCGTACTGCCGAATTATCAAAAAGTGGAAACTGTCTTTGTACTAATCCCTTTCCAAAAGACGTTTCACCTGCAATCAGTCCTCTATCCCAGTCCTGCACTGCACCAGAGACAATTTCACTTGCAGATGCGCTGCCTTTGCTTATTAATATTATGAGAGGTACGTTTTCAAATTCAGATTGTCTCGATGCAAAATAATCTTCATCAAATTCTTCTTTTCTGCCCCGGGTATAGACAATTCTTTTATCACCATCTATAAACAAATCGGATATCTTCACTGCTTGATTAAGATAACCGCCCGGATTACCTCTTAAATCAAGTACCAACTGTTCCATCCCGGAATTGTTTAAATCATTGAGTGCTTCTTTTAATTCATCATAAGTTGTTTCAGAAAATCTGGAAACACTAACATATCCAATTTTGTTATCGTACATAAAATGAGTATCAACTGAGTATATCGGAATCTTATCACGTGTAATTACATATTCAATTGGTTCATCAACACCGGTTCTAATTATTGATACGCTAACTTTTGTTCCTGCTTCTCCCCTTAGTTTGTTACGTACTTCGTCATTAGTTATGCCTATGCAATCTTCACCTTCAATTTTGATTATCCTATCGCCCGACATAATCCCGAGTGCTTCACTTGGTCCGCCGGTAATTGGTGAGACAACAGTTAATGTATCATTTACGACCTGGAATTCTATCCCAATCCCCTCAAAATCACCACGGAATGATTCTTCGATATTTTCAAATTGTTTTGCAGGAATATAGACAGAGTGTGGATCGAGTTTATCAAACATCCCTTTTATTGCTTCTTCAACAAGCATTGGCGTATCAACTTCTTCGATGTAAAATTTTTCAGTGTATGTTAATACGTCATTAAATTTTCTTATTCCTTCACGCAGACTATCGCCTGAAAACACCTTCTCGATTTGAATTCCAACAACAATTCCCAAAGTAAGGATTACAAATAAAAAGGGATACCTAAATGATTTACCCATATTGTCTCCGTTAAAAAACATAATAATTTATTATTACTAACTCTTTGCGCTAAATATAACAATCTTTGGTAATTTATTATTACCGGTCGAAGGATAAAATTTATCCCTATTTGCGCTTATATGCCTGAATTCTCATTTGCGGTTAATAATACACTATTATTGTACCAAATCAAGTTATTTAAACTTTGTTGATAGAATTGTAAGAATTGATAGATTTTTGAATTACTCAATCCTTTCCTCACCCTTAAATCCCTCTCCTTACCAAGGAGAGGGAAATAGGGAGAGGTTTGTAACGCTAATTGTATACGACGTATTAGGCAATGAAATCTCAACACTTGTTAATGAAGAAAAACCTGCTGGTAGTTACGAGGTTGATTTCGATGGAACTGGATTTTCAAGAGGGATATATTTTTATAGGCTAAAAGCTGGTGATTATTCTGAGACTAAGAAAATGGTGCTAATAAAATAACACTTGCGAATCCTTTTTAGACCACAAGTAAAATACATTATTATTTCTAAACTTCCGGTCGCATCTGGGGGAAAAGAATAACATCTCGTATTGAAGATTGATTGGTTAGTAGCATCACCATCCTGTCAATGCCAACTCCAAGTCCTGCGGTTGGCGGCATACCATACTCAATTGCTCTGATAAAATCCTCATCAATCTGATGTGCTTCTTCATCGCCTGCTTCTTTTAGTTTTACTTGCTCTTCAAATCTTTTTCTCTGGTCTATAGGATCATTTAGCTCTGAAAAAGCGTTGCACACTTCCCTGCCAGCAACGTAAGTTTCAAATCTTTCAACAAGCCCTTCTTTGCTTCTGTGTTTTTTTGCAAGCGGGGAAAGTATTAATGGATAATCAACCACAAATGTTGGTTGGATGAGTTCAGGTTCAACAGAGATACCAAATATTTCGTCGACTAACTTTGCTCTACCTTCAATTGCTGAAAGATCCAATCCAAGATTTTTTGCAAGTCTTTTTAATTCATCATCAGTAGCAGTAATTACATTCACTCCGGTTTTATCTTCAATTGCTTCCACGTAGGATATTCTTTTCCACGGAGCTTTAAAATTTATTTGCTTTCCTTCGTAAGTAAACTCAAGCGTGTTGAATACAGATTTACAAATATGAGTAAACATTTTTTCAACAAACTTCATCATCCATTCATAATCTTTATACGCAACATATAATTCCATCATTGTAAATTCTGGATTATGCAGCCGGTCCATCCCTTCATTCCGGAAATCTTTTGAGATTTCGTAAACACCATCAAAGCCGCCAACTATCAATCTTTTTAAATACAATTCATCAGCAATTCTTAAGTAAAGATCGATATCCAGTGAATTATGATGTGTGTTAAACGGTTTTGCTGTTGCACCTCCATAAAGTGGCTGAAGAATTGGAGTTTCTACTTCAATGTAACCCTGTTTATCAAGGTAGTGGCGCATTGCTGTAATAATTTTACCACGGGAGATAAAAATTTCTTTTACTTCTGGATTAACGATCAAATCAACATATCGCTGCCTGTATCTTAGTTCTTTATCAGCAAACTGGTCGTATATAATTTTATTACCAGATTCATCTGTTGCTTCTTTTGCTATAGGTAAAGGCCGTAATGATTTGGAAAGTAATTGGAGAGAAGTAACGTGAATTGATATTTCACCGGTCTTTGTTTTAAACACAAATCCTTCCAAACCGATTACATCACCAATATCCATCAACTTGAATGCATTGTACGCCTTCCCTATTTCATCTTTGCGGAGATAAATTTGTATTCTTCCTTTATCATCTAGAATATGTGCGAAAGATGCTTTTCCCATTCTGCGCAAAGCCAT
>CP070637.1:2182632-2240279 GCA_020354005.1 Ignavibacterium sp. | reverse complement strand
AGAATAAGAAAAGCAAAGAAAGGCAAGGCTGTAGCAACGATTAAAAGGTCTGCTTGTTCCGGGTGCCATAACATTGTGCCTTCTCAACGCCAGCTTGAAATTCGACAGAATAACAAATTATTCTTTTGTGAATATTGCGGCAGAATATTAGTTTCTACCGAAATTTCAGAGGCTGTACAGGTTTAACTTATACTCTTCCATAAATTTACTGCTGAATTATGTGGGGTAAATTAGTATATTTGCTTCAACCTGAAATCGTCTCGTTTTTCATTCAATTGTAATTGGCAAAATTGGTCATCGAGCATATCGGTGCTCAATTTATAATTTAAAGAATAATATAATAGGTCAGTCCGGGCAATTGCTTCCCACTTTTGTGAGAGGAGGAAAGTCCGAACTTTATAGAACAGGGTGCCGGGTAACACCCGGGGATATTAGGAGAAATTTTAATATCACTGCAAGTGCCACAGAAAATAAACTTCCCGGTTTATGACGGGTAAAGGTGAAAAGGCGGGGTAAGAGCCCACCGCTTTGATGGTAACATCAAAGGCAAGGTAAACCACACCCGAAGCAAGGTCAAATAGGAAGATTCTTTCCGGCATTGCCGGAAAACAGGGTTGTTCGCTCTGATAATCTTCGGGTAGACCGCTAAAGCCCAATAGTAATATTGGATTAAGATAAATAATTGCCGCTGCTTCGCTAACACTTCGCAGGACTGGTTATTCTGTATAACCGATCCTATGAAGCTCAACTTTCGTTGAACGAAGTAGGACAGAATTCGGCTTACAGGGCTGCTCTATTTTATTTGTTCTTCACATATTTAACGTTTTTGAGAATGCTGGAAAAAATTTGGAACATTAAGGAAGTAAAAGATGAATTAGCAGTTGAAGATCTTGCAGACTCACTAAACATATCTAAAGTTTTAGCCCGCCTTTTAGTAGAAAGAGATGTCAAAACATTCAACCAGGCAAAAAAGTTTTTTAGGCCCACCACTGATTCTTTGTACGATCCGTTCCTGATGGATGGAATGGAAGCTGCTACTTACAGACTCATTCAAGCTCTTACCGAAAATCAACTTATAACAATCTACGGTGACTACGATGTTGATGGTACGTGTGCTACTTCGATCCTTTACCTGTTTCTTAAGGAGCTTGATGCCAACGTTGAATTTTACATTCCCAAAAGATTAACTGAAGGATATGGTATTTCATCACAGGCAATAGAGCATATTAAAAGTAGAGACACATCACTTTTAATTAGTGTTGATTGCGGGATTACCGCCATTGAGGAAACAGCTTACGCTAACAAACTCGGTATGGATGTTATCATTTGCGATCATCATAAACCAAAGGAAATAATACCGGATGCTGTTGCTGTGCTGGATCCGCTTAAGCCTTCTTGCAATTATCCGTTTAAATATTTATCAGGTGCAGGCATTGCATTTAAGCTTGCACAAGGTCTTGCAGAGCGAATAGGCAAAAGAGATATGCCGAAAAAATATCTCGATCTGGCAGCTTTGGCTGGTGCCGCTGATATTGTTCCGCTAACAGATGAAAATAGAATTATTGTTAACGAAGGTCTGAACCTAATTAACGAATCACCACGGCCATCGTTGGATGCACTGATGGAAGTTAGTCGTCTTCATCGTGGAGACTTAAATTCCGGCCAAATTGTATTTACTATAGCACCAAGAATAAATGCTGTGGGCAGATTAGGCGATGCCGAGCGTGCTGTTGAACTTTTAATTACCGATGATAAAAATGAAGCCTTGGAACTTGCACAGGTTTTGGAAAATGAAAATTATGAACGCAGGAAAATTGATGTTGATACTTTTGAATCTGCTATTCAATTAGTAGAAGAAACTCTGGATTTAAATAATGAGCTGGCAATTGTACTTCATCAGGAAGAATGGCATCCGGGTGTAATTGGGATTGTAGCCTCGAGATTAGTCGAGAGATACTATCGTCCAACAATTTTGTTAACAACAATTGATGGGGTGGCCAAAGGTTCGGCAAGAAGTATTTCGAATCTTGATATCTATGAGGCTTTACAGAAATGTGAAGACTGCATCATTCACTTTGGAGGTCATAAGGCAGCGGCAGGCGTTGCGATCGAAATTGAAAACTTACCTGAATTCAAAACAAAGTTTAACGAAATAGTTCGTTCATCCGTTACTGATGAAGACTTGTTACCCGAAATATCTATTGATGCTTCACTTAGTTTTCCCGAAATAACACCGAAATTTTTAAGAGTACTCGATCAGTTTGCACCATTCGGACCCGGAAATATGAGACCCGTCTTCGTTTCGGAAAATGTAACGGTTTCAAACACACCAAGGATAGTTGGCAATAATCATCTGTTATGCAGTTTAAAACAAGAAGGATCTGAAAAAGTTTTTGACTGTATTGGATTTAATATGGGTGGATTTTATGATACTTTAACAAATCCAAATGGAAATTTGAACATCGTATATACAATTGATAAAGTAGTCAGAGATGAAAGAACATATCCACAATTCAGATTAAAAGATATTAGATCAAAAGAATCGCTACAGGAGAGTAAGTAATGTCAGGTCATTCAAAATGGTCAACAATTAAAAGAAAAAAGGGTGCTGCAGATGCAAAAAGAGGAAAGATATTTACTAAGCTGATTAAAGAAATTACCATCTCTGCAAGAGAAGGTGCTGGAGATCCTGCAGTAAACCCAAGATTGCGTCTTGCGGTAGATAATGCTAAGTCTGCAAATATGCCTGCAGATAATATAGAAAGGGCAATAAAAAAAGCTACCGGTGATTTGGCAGGAGTAACGTATTACGAACTCACGTATGAAGGTTACGGTCCCGGCGGGGTTGCTGTGCTTGTTGAAGTTGCAACTGATAATAAAAATAGAACGGTTGCAGCCGTTAGACATCTTTTTACAAAGTATGGCGGCAGAATGGGCGAGAATGGATCGGTTGCATGGATGTTTGACAGGAAAGGCATTATCACTATGCCAATCCAGAATAAAACTGAAGATGATATCATGGATATCGTACTAGAAACAGGCGCGGAGGATCTACAAGCAGAAGAGGATTTTTTTGAAGTTCAAACATCTCTTGAAACATTTGAGCCGGTAAGAAAAGCCTTGGTGGCTGAAAATTTAGAAATTGAAAATGCTTCTTTACAATGGATTGCAAAGAATAATGTAAACGTTGGCGGTGATGAAGCAGAAAAAGTTATGAAGCTAATTGAGGCACTCGAAGAAAGCGATGATGTGCAAAACGTATTTTCTAATGCTGATTTTGATGAAGATATGATTAAACAACAATCATAGATGTAGTTACTTTCCCGGTTTATTATTATGATTATACTTGGTATTGATCCCGGAACCAGAGCAACAGGTTATGGGATAATAAAATATCAGAACAACGCCTTTACAAAAATTGCCAGTGGTATAATCAATCTCTCTTCCTCAAGTCCTATTCCCGTAAGACTCAGAATCATCTATGATAGTTTGGATAAATTAATTAAAACGTATAAACCGGATGAGTTTGCTATTGAAACAGCATTCTACGGAAAGAATGTCCAGTCTGCTATGAAGATTGGATACGCAAGAGGAGTTTCAATATTGGCTGCGGGTCATAATAATATTCCTACAAGTGAGTATTCGCCAAGAGAAGTAAAAAAGTCTGTTGTTGGAAGAGGTTCGGCTACGAAAGAACAGGTGAGCTATATGATAAGAACATTACTGGTTATTGATAACGAAAAAATGAAAATCGATGAAACTGACGCTCTGGCAATCGCGCTTTGTCACGCATTCAGAATGAAAACGCCAACTAAGAAAAGCATAAACTGGAAACAGTTTGCAGATGAATTTCCCGAAAGAGTAATTAGTGAATAAACCAATTAAAATATGATAGGATATTTAAGCGGTAAAATAATTTCTTCCAAGCCAACACAATTGCTATTGGATGTAAACGGTGTTGGTTATAATATAAATATATCTATAAACACGTTTGAAAAAATTGCTGAGAAAGACACTGTAAATCTTTATATTCATACGAATGTAAAAGATGATTCGATATCGTTATACGGTTTTTACAGCGAAGCCGAAAAAGAAATGTTTGAACTTTTAATTTCAATCAGCGGCATTGGACCTAAATTAGCACTTAGTTTGCTCTCCGGTATTGAAACATCCGACTTAAAAGAAGCAATTGAAATTGGAGATGTTTCAAGAATTGTTTCCATCCCGGGCATTGGAAGAAAAACCGCCGAGAGATTAATACTGGAGTTAAAATCTAAGGTAGCAGATGTAATAACAGTTGGTGAACCATTTGTTCATCGTGGGATAAAGCAGGAAGCTGTTGCAGCACTTACCACTCTGGGGTACAATCACGCAACCGCAGAAAAAGTAGTCAGACAGGTGCTTTCATCAAACAATAACCGAACGTTGGAAGAAGTTATTAAACACGCTTTGAGCGAGTTGAATAAATAGGTTTTTAAAATCACAAATTTCAAGTAAATCTCAAATCACAATTCTCAAACTGTTTAAACAATAACTTTTAAACTCAAGTTGCCCGCTTACTTTTGTAAACCGTTAAAACGGTTGCCATTCTTTATTTTTTCTTATTAACCCACGACTTAAGTCGTGGGCTAATAATACAGGAAACTTTATTTTAGTAACCGTTTCAATGGTTTTTTAATAACCGAGTAACTAAACAGTCAACATGAGTTTTAAAATAAAAGAGTTTTAATTAATTGGAAATTGAATATTATTTGTTATTTGTATTTTGGAAATTGTTATTTCCTCATTCAACATTAACCATTATCTCACCTATTCCTTCAAATCCTGCATTAATCACATCTCCCTTATTTACTTTTCCCACTCCCTTTGGTGTACCTGTAAAAACCAAATCTCCTTTCTCCAACGTCATTAAAGAAGAAAGATACTGAACTAATTCTACTGGTTTTAATATCATCTTATTCAATTTATCTTTTTGTCTAACTTCATCATTAACATTCAAATATATCTCTTCATCTAGTGAGAGATTAATATCATCTTTCATTATAAAGTCTGATAATACAGCAGAAGTATCAAAGCATTTGGCAATAGTCCAGGGATGCCCTTTGCTTTTTAATGTTGATTGAATATCTCTCAAAGTCATATCAAGCCCAACACCATAACCAATAATAGATTTCTCTGCTACCGATTCTGATACATCTTTAACATTTTCACCAATCAGTAAAACTAACTCAACCTCGTGATGCATCTCATCCGAAAATGTTGGATATTTAATTGTATCTCCTGAGTAAATAACTGCCGATGCTGGTTTTATAAATACTACCGGTTTTTCAGGTATTTCATTACCTAACTCAATAGTGTGCTCTGCATAGTTTCTACCAACACAAACTATTTTGCCAATGGTTATTTCTTTATTGCTGTTTTTGATTTTAATTAATTTCATTCTTTAGATGTGCTAACTATTATTTTTTTGAAATAAAGTTACTGATAAATCCTTAAATCTTGTCCTCCGTCACGAAGTGGTTCGTGAGAGCAGTGAATTAATGATCAGGTCTTCTGCTTTTTCTTTGTGGCTGCGGGGAATAGAATGTTGTTAAGTATTAAGCGGTAACCCGGTGAGTTTTTGTAAAGTGTCAAATCAGTTGGAGGATCACCAACAGCGTGCTGATAATCTTCAGGATCGTGACCCGCATAAAATGTAAAAGTTCCCCTTCCAAAATTTCCGTGGATATATTTTATCTGGTCGGTACCTTCCCTTTCAGCCAGTATTATAACAGAATTCTTTATCCTGTTTCTTCTAAACATTGTTGTCTGTCCCATAAATCCACGCACAACACTTACGTGATCCTGTGTTAGCATTGTTGGTACCGGATCGTACTTTGCAGAGAACTCAAACAAGGTAAAGTAGTCGTTATTAAAATTCCCGATCTCTACGGGTTGAATGTCTATATCGCTGTATTCATAAACATACGGATTCATCTCTAATACAAAATCTGTAAATGCAAGCGTGTTATTGTAATCTAATCTGTCTTTTGCATCCTGGTCAGCAGCATCGCCATCGTACATTTGTGCAGCTATATCAACGTTGTGTGCCGCAAGCGCAATATCATAGCTGTCAGTTGCTGAACACATTGCAAATAAAAAGCCACCCTGCCCAACGTAATTTTTAATAGTAATGGCAACATCCTTCATCATATCTGCTACTTTCGAGTAACCGTTATTCTTTGCATTCTGTTCATATTGTATTTGCTGATCAATATACCATTGTGCGTTGCTGAAGCTTGCATAAAACTTACCGTATTGCCCTGTAAAATCTTCGTGATGAAGATGAAGCCAGTCGTAGTTATCCAGTTCACCGCGGAGCAGTTCATCATTCCAAATTTTATCATAAGGAACCTGCGCATATTCAAGAGCAAGCGTAACTGCATCATCCCACGGCTGAAAGTTTGGAGGAACGTACACTGCAATCTTGGGTGCCTTTTCTAACCTTATTACATCCATATTGTTTTCATCACTCTGCACAAACGCATATATTTCTGCTGTCTCAGAAAATGATACTTCGTTAAACGCAACACCTTCAAGCCTGCACTCTGCAGCTATTTTATCATTATAATCAAGCAGGAACGAGCCTCCACGGTAGTTTAATAACCAATCTGCTTTAATCCCGCTAACCAACGCATTAAAAGTAATACCGTATGCTTTCAGATGGTCAGTCTGATTGTGATCCATATAAATTAATATTTTGGATTGCGAAAATACCAATGAGGAAAACAAACAGATGGTGATAATAATATTTCGAAGAATTGAATAAATCAATTGTTAATAATGCTTATAACTTGTGGGGGAATTGCTATGCGGATTTTTTGTCAACTTTAACAAACAATGGGTCTTTCCCTTTCTCAACAACATCTTTTGTAATTATACACTTCTGAATATTCTTTTTTTCCGGCAGATCGTACATAATATCCAGCATAAAATCTTCTACAATTGAGCGGAGAGCTCTTGCACCTGTTTTTCTTTCCATTGCTCTTTTAACTATTGCATCCACAGCAAACGGATCGAATTCGAGTTCTATGCCTTCCATCATATACAGTTTTTTATATTGCTTTAAGATGGCATTCTTTGGTTCGGTAAGAATATTTTTCATTGCTTCTTCAGAAAGTGATTGGAGCGGTGCAACTATGGGTATTCTTCCAATCAACTCCGGGATGAGGCCGTATTTTAATAGGTCTTCGGGCTGGATAAACTTCAGCAATTCATCATCGGTTTGCTGCTTTTTTAAATCGGATGTGAAGCCCATCTTATTCTTATTAATTCTCGTTGCAATTATTTTATCAATACCGGAAAAGGCACCACCGAGTATGAACAAGATGTTTTTTGTATTAAGATTTATAAGACTCTGTTCAGGATGTTTCCTTCCACCTTTTGGTGGAATGCCGGCAATTGTTCCTTCAAGAATTTTTAGCAGTGCCTGCTGAACACCTTCACCTGAAACATCCCTTGTAATGGAGGTGCTTTCACTTTTACGGGATATCTTATCAATTTCATCTATATATACTATTCCTTTTTGTGCTCTTTCAAGATTATAGTCTGCTGCCTGCAGCAGATGAACCAATACTGTTTCAACATCATCGCCAACATAACCTGCTTCGGTAAGAGTGGTAGCATCAGCAATAGCAAAGGGTACATCAAGAATTTTTGCCAAAGTCTGTGCAAGAAGAGTCTTTCCCACACCAGTAGGCCCCATTAAAAGAATATTACTTTTTTCAATTTCCACATCATCCAATTCAAAAAATGTGGAGCGTGAGTTTATTCTCTTATAATGATTATACACTGCAACTGAAAGAACCTTCTTTGCTCTTTCCTGTCCAATCACATATTCATCGAGTGATATCTTTAAAGAGTGGGGTGTGTGCTTTGTTTTCTCAATCGACTTTTTATTATTATAAGCCGCAAGATTATTTTTTAAGATATCAACACTGCTTGAAATACAAATATCACAAATATACACATCGGGGCCGGCAATCATACTACCAACTTCATTACCATCCCTGCCGCAAAAAGAACATTTAACTATTTTCTGATTCTGTTTCTTTGCCATTGTTTCTTACCTAAATAACTTTTTCTCTTAATTTAATAATTTCGCTTCTGGCTTCATCAAGATAAATTGATGCCGGAAATTTAGCAAGAAGCTTTTCGTAGATTTCTACTGCTTTTGTGTTATCGCCCACACCATATTGGTAAATTTTACCCAACAAATATAAGGCTTTGTCAGCATAGATGTTTTTTTCCCCCTCTTCAACCACCGCATCAAACAACTGAATAGCCTGTGTGTAATTATCCTGCGCAAGTTCCATTTCTGCCATTTTGATAGATGCCAAGGAATGAAGTAGAAATGCCTGTTGATTATTTGCAATTAAAGCATACTTTTCTGACGCTTCACCAAACTTTTTCTGATCGGCTAAAAATTCACCCTCAGCAAATATCATCAGACTGGCCGAATCAAACTTTGCTGCGTTAAGTATTAATGAGAATTCAAGTGCATCATTTGCATTATTGTCTTTCAAATCTTTCGTTACTTCCGTGAGTAATTCATTTGCCTGCGCGAGTTCCCCAAGGTAAAGTTTTATTCGGGCCAAATTATATTTGGCATCGTTTGCCTGATTAACACTTACCTTTGCAAGAACTGTTATCTGAGTAAAGTTTCTTTCCGCTTCTATAAGGTTCCCATTAAATAATGCTATCTCACCCAGTTCAGTATATGCATAAACAGTACTTTTTGATAGTGATGCTTCATTAATTATTTTATTAAAGTAATCTTTCGCTTCTTCCTGTTTATTTTGCAGATAGAATTTTAACAGTCCTATTCTTAGCAAAGCTTCATAAGCAGCTTCTGTATGATTGTACAGCTCGGCAACTTCAGTAAACGCCTCTATTACAACATCAACGTCACCGGATTCAAAAGGTTCTAATGCAAAATAAGGTTTCCAAACCGGCAGCTCTTTTGAATATTCCTCCATTAATATCGCTTCAATTGATTTTGCATAACCCAACTTTGCTGATGGTATTAGCTGCGTATTTGGATACAGTTCAATTACCTTTTCATAAACCTGTCCGGATAGTTTATACTCATTTTCCCTGTATAGAAAATCTGCATAGCCATAAAGTTCCATTCCTTGTTTATTTTGATTTTTATCAAGTTCAAGATACAACTCATAAGCTTTTTCAAAATCCTTGTTTTCTATGTACAATCTTGCTAACAAGTAAATAACGCTAATATTATCTTCGTTGGCATATTTCTCAACAACATTAATAGCCGGTTTTATTGCATTTGGATTATTTGTGGTTGCGACTAATTTTGTTTCAACAGTCTCAAGCTGTGTCGGATTAAGTATAAGAATAAAACAGTATTCCTCTGCTGCCTTTTCAAACTGCATCGTTATTGAATAGAGCAAAGCAAGATCATATGAAAAGATGGTTTTATCCTCAGCAATTTCTTTTCCTTTGCTGTAAACATCAATTGCTTTTTCAAATGCACGTCTTTCCACTGCATAGTTTGCAATTACCCTGTAAAAAACCGGGTTTGGCTCCAAGAAAGTAAATGGCTTATCCCACACCTCGTAAGCTTTTTCTTCATTACCTTGCAAATAATAGGTGGAGCCAAGCAGGCCATAGAGGTTTATATCATTCGGTCTGCTCTTTATTTCTGTCTCGATTAAACTTATAGATGCCGCATAATTCTTTAACGCAATAAAAACACGGTTTAATGATTCAAAATAGAGGTTGTTTTTAGGTTCAAGCTGATAAAGTTCCTCATAAATCTTTGCTGCATTCGCCAAATCGCCTGCCCGCTCATAGCTTTCTGCCAGTGAGAGTTTCATCATCATCTGGTTGGTATTCTGGCCATAAACCAGCATAGAGGCGAAAATTGATATAAGTAATAATCGCATTAACATACTATAAAAATAGTAATTATGGCCGAGGTTTCAAGGGAATTATAACGATGTAGAATTTGTTTTGAATATATTATTCCCATATAAAGAATAGAACTATAGCGCTCCAAATGCTATTACATTGATAAAAAAACTATTCTTTAATAGGTTACAGGTTTATATCTCAAGGATTATGAAAAAGATATTTATTTTAGGCTCTACTGGTTCGATTGGTGTAAATACACTTAATGTATTAAGAAACTTTTCTGATAAATTTGCTGTTTCTGCACTTACCGTAAATTCTAATTCGGATCTTCTGCTCAAGCAAATCAACGAGTTTAATCCCAAATTTGTTGTTGTTAAAGAAGAAGAACCAGCAAATAAAATTAAAGAGCATCTGCCTTCGGGCTGTAGGTTATTAACCGGAAACGACGGCTTGATTACAGCTGCAATTGAAGCAGAGTACGATATTTTTGTTGGTGCTCTGGTTGGGTTCGCTGGACTTGCACCAACCGTGGAAGCAATTAAACGGGGAAAAAGAATAGCACTAGCAAATAAGGAAACTCTTGTAGTTGCAGGTGAGGTTGTAAATAAATACTGTGCAGAAAGCGGTGCACAAATAATTCCTGTTGATTCCGAGCATAGTGCGATTTTCCAGTGTATGGTTGGTGAAGGCATTAACGAAGTGGAAAAGCTTATACTTACTGCTTCAGGTGGGCCATTTTTAAATAAGGATAAATCATCTTTTGAGAATGCAACGGTAGATGAAGCTCTTAATCATCCTAACTGGGAAATGGGTAATAAGATTTCAATTGACTCCGCAACGATGATGAATAAAGGACTTGAAGTAATCGAAGCACATTGGTTATTTGGTCTTCCAACGGATAAAATTGAAGTGGTTGTTCATCCGCAATCGATTATCCACTCAATGGTTCAGTTTATTGATGGCTCGATTAAAGCACAGATGGGTTTACCAGATATGAAGCTGCCTATTCAATATGCTCTAACCTACCCGGAAAGATTTGAGAATGATTTTGAAAGAACCAATCTGCCGGATATTGGAACGTTGGAATTTTTTGAACCAAACCTGAATAAATTTGAATGCCTTAAATTAGCATTTGATGCACTGGAAATTGGAGGTAATGCTCCATGTGTAATTAATGCTGCAAATGAAATTGCAGTAGAAAGATTCTTAAATCGCGAGATCAAATTTTCACGTATTCCTGCTCTTATAGGCAGTGCACTTGAGAAAATTGAAAATAACAAGTCGTCGGATATTGACACGATTTTTGATTGTGATAGGGAAACCCGGAAATTTGTTAAAAACTTAAACTAACAAGGAAAACTCCTAAATGGATTATATCATATTTTTTGCACTTACAATTGGTATTCTGGTCTTCATTCATGAATTCGGTCACTTTGCTGCAGCAAAATTGAGTGGTATGAGAGTAGATGTTTTTGCAATTGGATTCGGCAGAAGATTGTTCGGCTGGAATAAGAAAACCGGATTTACATTTGGAGACCTGGATAAGGATTTTGATGGAGAGGGAAATACCGATTACAGGATATCTATGCTGCCACTAGGTGGTTATGTTAAGATTGCGGGTATGGTAGATGAAAGCTTCGATACAAAATTTGCGAGCACAGAAGCACAGCCATATGAATTCCGTTCTAAACCAATGTGGCAAAAAATATTTGTTATTACCGCTGGTGTATTTATGAACTTTATGCTTGCCTGGATAATATTCTGGGGCGGCAACTTCTTCGAGGAAAGAGCAGTATTCAACACAACCACAATTGGGATAGTTGTAACCGGCAGTGCAGCAAACTCGGCAGGTTTTGAAACAAATGATAAAATTCTTGCAGTTAATGGTGAGAACGTAAGTGATTGGGAAGATTTGGTTGCAAAACTATTTATAAACTCTCTGGGTGAAGATGTTAATGTATTGATTGAAAGAAACGGTGTTGCGAAAACTCTGCTCGTAACCCGTTCAAATATACCGGACTATGAAACACAAGGGGATTTCCTGCTGCCTGAGGGCACAGTAACTTCAATTGGTGAAGTTTTGGAAGATGCTCCTGCAATGACTGCAGGATTACAAGCAGGTGATATATTTCTATCTATTAAAAACATTCCGGTATTATCACGCCATCAAGTAACAAAGATAATAAAGAGCAATCCGCAAACCGAAATTCCAATTACTGTCGTAAGGGATGTCGATACACTTACAATGGCTGTAACTCCGGGTAAAGATGGTATGATAGGTATTTCAATAGCAACTCAGTTTAAAGGCGATGTTAAGTATACTTCATATGGATTTTTTGAATCGATATACAAAGGCTTGACAGATATTGTTAAATATACTGACCTTACATTCAATATGCTTGGTAAAGTATTTACAGGTAAAGTTGAGTTTGGTAAAGCTTTTGGCGGTCCTGTTAAGATAGCACAATATGCCGCAAAAACTGCAGACATTGGTATTTCCAGCTTTTTATATTTCCTTGCACTATTAAGCCTGAGTTTAGCCATCATAAACATAATGCCATTTCCAGTTCTAGATGGTGGTCATCTTTTAATAATTATTATTGAAGGAATTGCTAAGAGAGAGATACCCATCAGGATTAAAATTGCAATACAGAATACCGGGCTTGTAATTTTACTACTCCTTATGGCATTCATAATTTATAATGATATCCTATCGTTGTAAGAGACGTTGTTGATGTGAGGCTTACCCTTTAGTGAGTTTCACAGTTCAAATAATTCCAACTGTTAATCCCACATATCACATTATATAACCATAGATAAAAATTATTAACCTCATCTCACTGGTGCAAAGTATTTTTCACATCTGAAAATTAGCAGCGATTGTCTCCATTGTACTTAGAGAATCTTTTAGCCTTGGTGTCTTCGTGGCAAAAAATAAATCGCCACTAATAATCTGAGGCACGAAGCAATCATAAAGGGTTTTTGCAAGAGCTTCTAATTTTTCAAAACACAGGTTTCGTTTTACTAAAGCTACAATTATATTTAATGCAAGCAATTAAGAACATAAACTATATTCCTCCGATAACCGATGCAAAGAGGATTCCTGTGCGAAAGTTAAATATCAGTCATAATTCACTTTATTGGCTCTGCCAGATATCAGGCTGGGGCTTTTTCACTTTACTTAACCTGCTAATAATTTCATCATTCGAATCATTACAGCCGGAACGGATATTTATGGGAATATATTTTATGCTGGCGGGAATAGGCTTTACGCACATTTTCAGAAAATTAATTAAAAAATTAAATTGGCTGGAACTTCCTCTTAACAAGATAATTCCGAGAGTTATTATCTCAAGTATTTTACTTGGTTTAGCAATATACTTAGTGGTATACAGTATTAGCTTCTTTTCAGGCACGATAGCTAAGGAAGATTATACTGCAATAAAACCAGCTGTTGGCATAATAAATACTACTGGAATTTCTTTGGTATGGGCACTCATCTATTTTTCAATACACTATCTTCAAAATTATAAGAAGACTGAAATCGAATCGCTGATATGGGAAGCTGCAGTAAAAGACTACGAATTGAAAACATTAAAGTCACAGTTAAATCCCCATTTTATGTTCAATGCCATGAACAGCATACGTGCCTTAATCGGTGAAGATCCGGAGAGTGCAAAAATTGCATTGACAAAACTTTCTAATATTTTAAGGTACTCGCTTAAAATGGAAAGAGCAGAAAGCGTTCCGCTTGGAGAGGAAATAGAAACAGTAAAAGATTATCTTGACCTCGAAAAGATGAGGTTTGAAGAAAGGTTAAAGTATGAATTAAATATAGGCAAATCAGCATCCTTTGTTGAAATACCGCCGATGATGGTTCAAACGTTGGTAGAGAACGGAATTAAACACGGTATATCGAAAATTACAACGGGTGGAGAAATAAATATTAATTCAAAAGTTGAAAACTCTCTTTTGTATATTGAGATAAGAAATAATGGACATCTTGAAGATGATGCTCTAAAGAATTCCAAGGGCTTTGGAATCAGTAACACCAAACATCGTTTAAATTTACTGTTCGGTGAAGCAGCATCCTTTTCCCTCACAAATGAAAATGGGGGAAAGGTATTGGCCAAATTAAAAATTCCAATAAGCCTCGATAAAAACGGGGCTGGATAGATAGGAGGGATAAACTAATGAAAGCGTTAATAGTAGATGATGAGAGACTAGCCAGAACAGAATTAAAAAGATTACTAAATCCATTTAAGGATATTAAAGTAGTAGGTGAAGCTGTAAACGCAGATGATGCGCTCGAAAAGATACAGCAGCTAAAACCTGAACTGCTCTTTTTGGATATACAAATGCCGGGCAAAACCGGCTTTGAGATGCTCGAAGAACTTGATAGCGTGCCGACAGTTATTTTCACAACTGCTTATGATGAATATGCACTGAAAGCATTTGAATATAATGCGCTGGATTATCTTCTTAAGCCAATCGAGCCAAAGAGATTGGAAGAAACCGTAAATAAGCTGGTTGAAAAGAAAAGGAAGAAAACCGTTAGTGATTTGGACAAAGAAATACTTTCAGAAAGTGACCAGGTATTTGTAAAAGATGGCGAAAGATGCTGGTTTGTAAAATTAGAAAGCGTACGAGTTTTTGAGTCAGAAGGAAACTACGTGCGGATATATTTCGAAGATCACAAACCTCTTATCCTGCGCACCTTAAATTACCTTGATGAAAGACTTGATGATAAAACATTCTTCAGAGCAAACAGAAAACATATAGTTAACTTAAAGTGGATTGCAAACATTGAGCCGTGGCTAAACGGTGGATTGCTAGTAAAACTTAAGGATGGCCAAAAAATTGAGGTCTCCAGAAGACAGGCAATCAAATTCAAGGATATGTTGAGCTTATAATCTGAGCACAACTTTCTAATAAATTTTCTCCCCTTACCAAGGGGAGATGTCACGCAGTGATAGAGGGATTCAGTTAGTCGAAAAGCTCCCACGCAAGTCCAAATCTTATATTTCTCTCACGCATTGGATAGAATGGTGTAACATAATACTGGTTATTAAACAAGTTCTCCCAGGCAAAGTAAACTATTGCTACTCCCCTGATTTCACCCGCAGCAGAAAAATCAAGCTTGTGTGACGGTTCCACATCTACTATACCAACATTTTCAGCAAGCGCTTTTATGTTTCCCGTATAGTAATAAATTAGACCAGCTTTTAGATACAGGTTGTTATCAAAAAACATATCGTTCACAAAAAGACCTCCGGTAATTTGCAGATCGGGAAGGTTGGATATATCGTTTCCGTCAATATTAACATAGTAGGTGGTATTGGTTTCAAGCAATAGCTTCCAATACTGGTAGTTAAATACAATTCCTAATCCCGTTACATCTTCTGTTGCCGAAACAGATGGAGGAATTTGAACATTGTGCTCCTGAATCTGATATGGGACAAAATCATTTCTGGAAAATATTTTTATATCTACTTTTAGATTTTGATTGGAATACCTTCCCCCAAATTCAACTGTTGTTGGATTATGAGAATCAGTCTGTTCAAAACTTGAGTAACCAAGATAGACAGCAAAATTCTTTTGTAAAGATAATTGCAGATCGATACCTAAACCTGAGCGGTTCATAGAGTTAGAAGAATTGCTATCACTTATTTCTTTTGATGAATAATTATAAAATACGGCTGGTGTTAACCGATCATTAAGAATGTGAAATGATAATATGCCGCTCAGCGAAAGATAATTATAATCATAAGTTTGATTGTAAAATTTGTCCCCTTCATTATTATTAATTGTTTTATTGTTCTCGTAAGTTCCTAACACCTGGAATGAAACCATATTGAAACGATGATTATAATTTAATGTTGCTCCATAAGTTTCTGTGTTGTTTGTATTTTTTATTCCAACGGTGTCTTCATCATTGATTTCATCTTTGTAATCCCTGTAATATAATGTAAAACCTAATCGTGCATCCCTAAAAGGCAGGGCCTGCAGCCGCAACCCCAAATTATGGTTCAGAACGCTTTGTATTCTGTTTGGATAAAGTACCGGGGCGATAATATTATCATACAATATTGAGTTGATATCTTCAGTTAAATTAGATATGCTGTCCACATCAACACCGCCGTTCAATCCGACATCCGAATCAACATAACTATAAAGCGCCGTGAGGTTAAATGAGTTTGATAAATAATATTTCAACTTTCCGTTTACCTGCCATGAACTGAATGCACTGTTTATATAACGGTCATCGGAACTTCGATTTGTTATTTGAAATGATAATTTCCATCTCTTATAAATTTTTGCGCTGAACATACCATCAATCATTGCTTCGCCAAATGGTCCTTCGTAGTACCTAATCCTTGAGTAGGGCTGTGCTGTAATAAAATCCTTCATAATAAAATTTACAGTTACTGGATTGTTATACGCTCCGTAAAGGAAACCTCTTGGAGAGGGAACGATTTCTATGGAGTCCACTTCTTCACTTTGAACCTGGTTTAAATCGAGAGCATTATTATACCGATCATTCCATAGTACACCGTCTTCCAAAAAACTTATGCCGCCAAACCCTGTGCCATAAATAAATGTTTCATTGGGCTGACCTAAAAATGCCTGGTCTTTTATAAAATTCAACGAGAATATTCTGAGAAAATCACCAGTGTACCAGTAGTTATAGAAGTAAAATTCACTCTTATTAATCGCTCGGGATTGCTGTGCTAAGGGGTATTCCTGCAATGATATCAAAGAATCAGGTGCAACAGCTTTCATTACTACAGCGGTTGAATCGTCAACAGAAGTGGAATCATATTCTGCGTTTACAAGCGTAGTATCAACTTTTAGGCTGTCAGTTTGGTTGTATAGTGTGTCAGATGACTGTGAATACGCGCTCTGAAAGATCAGCAATAATAATATTGGAAGAGATTTTATCATCAGTTACATGAATTAGAATGCTCGTATTTATAAGATAAAAAATAGTTATTAATGGACTAAGCCACAAAGAAGGCTGCTCGAAATCTATCGACATCTGAACTCCCCTATTGACAGGGGTTTGAGAGAATTTATTTTTAAAAAATATTTTGATTAATAAAAATAATTTATATTTTCCGTACCACCATAAATAATAATTTAACAAGGAGTGAAGATATGGCAACCAAACCAATGACCAAAGGTCAGATCGTTGATCATCTGTCCAAAAAAGTCGGGACAACAAAGAAAGCTGCTAATCAGTTTTTGGATGAGTTAGTTACTCTTTCATACAAGGAAGCTAAGAAAGATTTCACTATTCCAGGACTGGGTAAATTAACAGTTGCTAGCAGGAAAAAAAGAATTGGTAGAAATCCTGCTACCGGTGAAACAATGGTTATCCCTGCTAAGAAAGTTTTGAAGTTTAAAATTTCAAAGCAAGCAAAGGATGCTGTGTATCCACCAGCAAAAACAACTAGGAAAAGAAAAAGATAATCTTAAGTATAAGATTAATTTTGAAGCCCCGGTATTATCGGGGCTTTTTTATTGTCATCCGTTTAAAATGTAATTAATATTTTATTCGTTTATCATTAATGTTATGAAATCTAAAAGAATAATTTTTATTATACTTTCAATTGTTCTTCAAACAACTTGCGCTGAGAGAAAACAACAACCGTCAAATGAATTGGAATTAACGATGAATGAAATTGCTGAAAAATATGTAAAGCTTGTATTGAAGATAGATCTTTACAAGGCTGATTATATTGATGCTTATTATGGTCCGGATGAATGGAAGCCAAAAACATCTGACAAGCAGGAAATTGATTCTGTACTGATTAGTTCACTGAATAATGAAACTGATGAATTACTTAATGATCTGGAAGCGCTTAAAGATTACCAGGCAACAGAAATTGAAGCATCACGCTTTCGTTTTCTTTCAAAACAATTGCTATCTGTTAAAGGAACTATATTCCAGATTTCTGGTGGCCAATTCCAATTCGATCAGGAAGCAAAGATTATATACGATGCAGAGCCACCTGTATTCGCTGGTGATCACTTCGATAATATTATCCATAAGCTTGATAGCCTGCTACCCGGTAACGGTAATGTTTCTGAAAGAATGAATGAGTTTAGAGATCAGTTTATTATTCCTGCAGACAAGCTTGATACCGTGTTTATTGCTGCGATAAATGAATGCAGGAAAAGATCGTTGCAACATTTGCAGCTACCGGAAAATGAAAATTTTAAAGTTGAATATGTAAATAATCAACCGTGGGGAGCATATAACTGGTATAAGGGCAACAATTATAGTTTAATCCAGGTGAACACTGATCTTCCAATCTACATAGACAGAGCAATTGATTTGGCTGCACATGAAGGTTACCCGGGGCATCATGTCTTTAATGCACTATTGGAAAATAATCTGGTTAACAAAAAGGGATGGGTTGAGTTTTCTGTTTACCCACTCTTCAGTCCTATTTCTCTTATTGCCGAAGGTACAGCAAATTATGGTATAGATGTTGCCTTTCCCGGAAATGAGCAAGTGGAATTTGAGAAAGAAGTTCTTTTCCCACTTGCGGGACTTAACGCTGAAGAGGCAGATCTTCATCACGAAATAATACAATTAACAGAAGATCTAACCTATGCAGGAAATGAAGCAGCAAGAAATTATTTGGATGAAAAATGGACAAGGGAAGAAACGGTTGAATATCTTCAAAAATATACCTTCTCTTCAATTGATAAAGCAGAAAAGAAAATAGATTTTTATGAAAAGTACCGGAGTTACGTTATTAACTACAACTATGGAGAGGATTTAGTTAGAAAGTATGTTGAAAGAAATGGTGGCACTGCAGATTATACGGGAAGAAGGTGGCGAATATTTGAGCAGCTGTTATCAAGCCCTAAAACGCCCTCTGATTTAAAGTGATCTGTAGTTGTACTCCTCTTTCAATAGCATAATAAGTTTTTCAAAATCATTTCTTTGAAGCGAGACTTCTTCAAATACCTCAGTAAGTGTTTCTTCATCTATTCTTTTAAAATCTTTTTCAACAGGGATTATACAAACACCTCCAATATCTATTGCGGCCGGACTAATAGTAATTTTCTCATTACCCTCCAAATAATAATGTGATGATCGATGTTTGTGTCTTAAAAAAATAACTGCTCTCCATCCATATTCTTTCGCGTAGTTGCAAATGATATTCATCATTGGCTCATTTTCAGATTTTATATTAGGGTATAAATGATAGAACCGATCAAAGGATTCGAGAAGAACATTTACGTCTCCGGATTCGAAACTAATAAATCTTCTTAGACCATCATCCACAACATTAATAGCAATATTTTTATTGTTTAGAATTTCATTGCCGTGATTTTTTATAAGAGTATGAAATTCATTCTCAATTGGCATATACTGTTTTGTTCCAGCTTGAAAGTGTAAGTGATCGGGAGCTGATGCACCACACCTTGGTCCGTTATAAATAAGCGTGTATTTATCCGATAGCATCCTGCTAAGTGATATAAAATCATTAAATGAAGATTTTATCTCTTGTGGTTCGTGACTAATTGAAGCTATTGTAAAGTGATTGGGAAAAATTGGATAAGGATTACATAATAAAACATAATCATCAATCAACTTTATTCCTCTCTGGTCATATGGAAGGTTTTCAGAACAAAGAAAACAACTGCGTTTTTTAATTTCTTTCTCACCTACTTTTGCAGAAGTAGATTTCATTCTGCTGGGATTTAATTGCAGCTTAATGTGAAAATCATCAATCAAAAAAGATTTAACTTTTACATTGTTTAATCTTTTATATCCTTCGGCAAGCTCTTCCCAATCGTTTAGTTGAGAAATTAATAACTGTTTAGCTGCACTTGCGTAATCCTTATCTTCAATTTCAGCTAAAACTTTTTTGTTATCGGATAGTTTCGGGTAAGTCAATTGCGGTTATTCACTCAATGTTATTGTACAGATTTATATTTATTCTTCTTTTGTCTTTCTAATATTTCAGTTGTACGGATGCTGTCTTTGTAATAATTGTTTGCATTTTGTTGTTCAATGCTAAGGTCAGCATCTGTATTGCCCTCCCATCTTCTGCAAATGTAAAGCGGCTCATATATTCGACCAATTTTATACTCTCTCAATATTGCCAAAGCTGCCGCATAGTCTTCTCCATAACTAACATTTGGAAATTTTATTTCTCTGATAACAGGAGTATAAAACGCTCGCGGAGCCCCCAAACCATTTATCCTCAATGCATTATTGTGTCCATTCTCATCGGTCCATTCTTTATGATCAATTACACCCGGTGGAATTTCTTTAAGATTAAAATCAGTTAATTTGTAACTGCCGATAACCATTGCACATCTATCCTGATAAAATTTATCTGCAATTATTTGAAGTGTATGCTCATTCAAGTAAAGATCATCACTATCTAGCTGAACAGCAAACTTTCCACATTGTGAATTAAGTATAGCTTCATTCCAGCAGCCGCCTATTCCCAGATCTGTTCTTTCTGGTATGATATGAACAAGCTTTTCTTCTTTCTTTTCTAAGTCGCTGAGTATTTGAGTTGTTGAAACGCTGGAGTGATTATCAACTACAAGTACATTAAAAGAAAAATCAGTGTGTTGATTTAGTGCTGAATGTACTGCATCTTCAATTGTTTTCTCTCTATTCTTAACAGGTATAATTACAGAAGTTTCATATTCAAATTTTTCAGCATCGAGGTTCGTATCCCTTTCAACTGGCAGGAGATAAGCGCCAATTTGTTTCAGATGAAAAGTAGCAGCTTTCTCCATTTCAATTTGCACATCACGATTATGTGGGTCTACATAATCAAAAAGCTTTTCGCCTGATTTTCTCAAATCATGTTTGCTTGCACTATAAAGGTACTCCGAAATCCGAATAACCGAATAATTCTCTGATACGGATAACCTTAAACTATATAATCCAGCAAAGTTGTAGTTAATTTTTTGCTCGAAGAATTTCTTAACAGAGTCTTTTTTAAAAAACATAATCGGACCAAATTCAAAATCATCCCTGATGCTGCCTTTTTTATAATCTATTGTTGGGTGTTCGGTAGTAGTATTATCCAGTCTTTCGTAATAGTCTGAGTAAACTAATCCTGCTGAACTTGATTTCGCAACTTCAGTAAATATGGATAGTGCTTTTTTATCTATATTAATTTCTATGTCACCAATAATCAGCAGGAAAAATTCAGTATTGCATTCAGAATATATATTTTTAAAAACAGTAGTGTTAGTAATCGAATCAGACTGAAGATAATTATAATGTGGTAAATATTCCGAAGCTGAAATATCTGTTACAATAATAGTGTCTTTCACAGATTCAGCAGACTTGAATTTCTCTGCATTCTTTACTGCAACATCCTTATTTGTACACAATATAAATGCTGTTATTGATCTATTCATCCTTAACTACGTTTAGAAATCCTTGATTTGATTGTTTTGATAAATTATCTGCTTGTAGGTATTTACAAGTTCATCTATCAGTTTATTAAATTCAAAATGCTCTACCACCCTCTTTCGTGCTGCTCTTCCATATTCTTCACGTTTCACAGGTGAGTTAATTAACATTTCTATTTTGTCGATTAAATCATCTGCATCCTTTTTCTCAAACAGGTAACCTGTTTCACCATCTACTGCTATATCCAATATCCCATCAGAGTTTGAGCAAACAGATGGCTTACCCATTGCCATCGCCTCTACTAATGCCACACCGAAAGCTTCCGAGTGTGATGGAATAACAAAAATATCCATCGCTGCAATTACATTTGGGATATCATCTCTAAATCCGGTGAAGATGATATTCTTCAGATCCATATCATTGGCTAATTTTTTAATTTGTGCTTCATATGAATCTTCACCCCTGCTTGCTTCTCCGGTAATAATAAACTTTAAATTCGAATGTGACTCATTCAATGTTTTTGCTGCCGTAATAAATTCTTCATGGCCCTTTCCCACACTAAACCTGCCTACCATTCCAATCAAGATATCGCCGTCGGCAATATTTAACTCATTTCTTACTTTGTTGCGATCATGTTTTGCAGGGTCAAACTTAGTACAATCAACACCATTGTAATGCAAAAGTATCTTATCTTCTGCAAGGCTTGTTGTATTAAGAAGGTTTTGCCGGATAACATTGCTTATAGCAATTGCATAATCTACTCTACTGTAAAGCCAGTTATGCATTACATCCTTTTTGCTTATAAAGGAACCTACGTGTTTTGTTAACAGCAGAGGTGCTCTGCTACCTACTATTTTCAGTGCAGGGACAAGTAGCCACAGGTCCTTGGACGCATGCGTATGAATTAAGTCATAATTCCTTTTCTTAATTGTTAATGCTACACGAATGGTTGCCAGGGGATGAAAGTAACCGGGGGCTTTAACAGGATAAATCATCATACCAAAATTATTTGCTTCAATATGAATTCTACTTTCTGTTGTACACAATAATTCACCTGTAATACCTTTATCCAAAAGCCGTTTGATTGTATTAATAGTAACCATTTCCATTCCACCCCAGCTTTTAGATAAACAGGAATAAAGAATTTTCATACTGCTCAGTAAATCTTTTTTATCGCCGCGTTTGAAAAATAATGGAGCAGAATTTCATCAAACTCATGACCTTTCTCCGCCATAACAGCGCAACCGATTTGACATAATCCAACACCGTGTCCCCATCCGGCACCGGACAAAATAAACTTAACCGGTATATCTGCATCATTAAATTCTTTTTCAATCACAAATGCAGAGCTGTATAAATGTGTTTTCGAAAGTATCCTTCTTATTTCCAGCTCTTTACCAACTACAAGAGTTTTTTTACTTCCTACAATTTTCAACTTTGTTAGTCGTGCCGATTGCCCACGTTCAACAGGTACTAAATCTATTATATTTCCAAAATCAAATCCACTCTTTTCCTTTATAATAGCAGATAATTCTTCCTGGCTGTATTCCAGTTTCCATCGAAAAAAATCTTTTGTCTCCTGATCAAAATCCACAAGAATTTGTGAAAGAATAGTTTCATCATCTGTGTTGCAGTAAGCTGGCGGATAATCGTTTATCCACTTACTTGCATTCACTTCCTTAGTAAAGTTCAGATTAAAATCATCCGGCTCATGTTTATAATCAATTACAGATTTTAGATAAGGCCTATCAATCGGCTCCCATACATTTTTACTATTTTCCGTTATGCCACCGCAAGACTTAGAATATCTTGTATCACATATATTACCATCGTACATCAATACTATTCCTCTGGTTTCAAATACTGCTTTACGAGCTATATCTGTAGTAATTTTTGTTATACCCTGAAATCTCTGACAGTGATCGTCAGCGCAAACATCAAAGTTTGTATGCTGCTCTCTGCTATACCATCGAATGTGTTCATCTTGAGCCTGATTCTCATCAGCTAGTGATTCATCTGTATTCACTAATTCTGATTTTTCCAACTGTGCTAGTACCCAGCTCCTTGAAACAACTGCTTGTGCTTTAAGAGATTGAAGGAAAGATTTAGCATTCATTTCAGAAGAGATTACTGATGTTAGGTAGTCTTCCAATGGCAGGATGTTTATAGCTATTAAATTATCTTTATACCTAACTAACTTTAACGAGTGATTAAATTGTTGCGATTCTTTTCTTTGCCAGTGAAATCCCACACCAATTATAACATCTTTTACTAAAAACGAATCGGAAAATAAATCCCCAGGTTCAAAAAAAACCTCATCGCTAAATTCATATGAAGATGTGTTACTGCTGCATACAATACGGTCATCTGTTACTTCTGCATTAAACAATCCGCTGTAAGTGTCTTTCGATCCTGTTACCTTGAATTCGCCATACAATTCAAAGCTTATCTTCTTATCGGTTATTATTCCAACATTTATAAGAGGTTCTTCAGTAAACATTATTAAGTGTATAAACTAGAAAATGAAGAATAAACTATTTCATTATGAATTAGTAATGAAATATACGTAAACAGGGTCTTTAATGTTTTAAGTAAACCGTCCAAATAGTATCTTTATACTATTCTATTTAACTTCAAACGAACATTTACATATTATCATAATCTAGTACACATGAAAGAATTAAAAAGAGAGAAAGTTTCAATAATCGGTTTTCCAATGGATTTAGGAGCTGGTAGAAGAGGAGTAGATATGGGACCTTCAGCATTGAGAATAGCCGGATTGCAATTGAAACTTGAAAACTTAGGCTATGAAGTTAATGACACCGGAGATATCAAAATCGAAATTATGGAAAGGCAAAGAGTCCAAAATTCAAAGCTTAAATATTTGAATGAAATTCTGAAAACATCAAAACTACTTGCTTCAAAGGTAGAAAAGGTGCTTGAGAGAAACGAGTTTCCTCTCGTCATTGGAGGCGATCACTCAATGGCTCTTGGTACAATAGCTGGAATATCTTCTTACTGCAGAAAAAGGAGGTTAAAACTGGGCGTAATATGGATTGATGCTCACACTGATATGAACACCGAGGAAACTACACCTTCAGGCAATATTCATGGCATGCCGCTTGCTGCGTCTTTGGGACTCGGAAATGATAAACTCGCTAATCTTTATGGATTCTCACCGAAACTGGATCCACACAATTGCGCTTTAATTGGGATTCGTTCAATTGATGATGATGAGAAAAAAATTATAAGAAAATTGAAAATTCCGATTTCAACAATGGCAGATATTGATAAAACAGGAATTTATAGAATAATGGTAAAAGTTCTTAAACATTTTAGAGAAAGCGTAGATCACATTCACATAAGTTTTGATGTTGATAGTGTAGATCCCGTTGTAGCATCCGGGGTCGGCACACCTGTTCCTGGAGGATTAAGTTACCGGGAGGCACACCTGGTAATGGAATCAATTGCTGAATGCGGTTGTATGTCTTCTCTTGAAATCACAGAAGTTAATCCAATTCTCGACAGCGAAAATAAAACTGCTATTTTTACCACAGACCTTATTGCATCAAGTATGGGGCAGAGAATTCTTTAATGTTCAACAATCTATTAATTGTCTACCTGATTACATTCCTGGCAGCACTAATTTTCCTTAGAACACTTGGGTTTATTAATGTTTCAGATAGTGAATTAATTGGATATGGTTTGATGATATACGGCTTAAGCATATTTTACACATCTTTTATCCAAAGAAAAAAACTAATGCTGTTTATAGGTTCCGGAATTTTTTTAAGCGGTGTGGTGTTCTTTTTAATTGGAAACTTTGATTTGTGGAATATCGAACAGCTGCTAATCCCCGCATCACTTTTTATTTTTTCAATCGGTCTCTTTATGGTGTACTTATCGGATACTTCCCAAAAAATCATGTTTTATTTGACTTTAATATTATTTACAGCAGGAATTGGAGCAATGGTACTGGTATCAACGACCGGAATTGATGATTATTTCGAGAACACGTTGCTAATTACCAGAATATACTGGCCGGTAATGATTATTTTATTTTTCGTGGTGGTGTTGGTAAATAGAAATGCTAAAGAAAAATCAAAATGAATTATTCCTCTTAATCAGAAACCAGTGGAGTGTTGTCAGACTATCTTAGACTCTACTGGAGATGATTTTTCGTGAATTAAGGCTATACCAATGCGTTGCTTTAATTTTTGAATTTCTTGTTTGTTATCATCAATTTCAGAAGATAGCCCCAGGTACATAACCAATAATATTACAAGGATAATTACTATAACACTAGCCGCAATTGTTAAAAGTTTATTACTTCCAACTCTGCCAGCTTTTTCTTCTTTCAGAAACTTTGAAACATAATTTTTAGTTGGTTTGTCACGAACTTCTTTTTTGACTTCTTTCTTTTGTACTTTTTCTTTTTGTTCTTTTGTTAACTTAGATTTTACTTTCTGCAGTTCGTTAAGATCAAAATCTGGTTTTTCAGGTTCTTTAATCGATATCCCACTAGGGACTACTGTTTTTCCTTCATCAATCTCAAAATCTTGTTCTTGTTCAATTTCTTGAGGAATAATCTCTTCTTCTTCAATTATTAGGTCCTCATCTTCAATCACCTCAACTGCATCGTTTAAATCTTGTGCGGTTTCCGTCAAGTCCTGTTCAGTTCCCGTTTCAACTTCTTCTTCTACTTGAACTTCCTCAACTTGTGCCTGAATTTCATTTACAATTTTGTTTTTTACTTCCGGATCCGGCATCTCAAACTCAAGCAATGTTGGCATTTGTGCAACAAGGTTTTGATATTGACCAAACTCCTGCCATGGGAATTCACTATCCTCTTCCATCAGTTTCAAAAAGTTCTCGTTCTCTTCAGTATCTAAACAACCTAATGCTTTTGCTGGTAATAATTCTTTTGTTCGAATTTCATCCATAGTTTATTTCCCACTGCCAAAGTTGTGTTTAAGATTTGACATTGCCACCTGAATTTTTGATTTAACAGTCGGCAAGGGTATGTTCAATTGATTGGCAATATCACTTTGAGTTTTACCTTCGTAATAGGCAAGATTGATAACATATTTTTGTGTCTCTGTTAATTTATTCATCGCGTCTTCAAATTTTGGCCTCACCGCCATAGCACTTTCCAGATCCTTCGCTTCAATTGTCTTTGCAAGTATTGGTATTATAAACCTATCCTCGTATTCACCTGTATATTCCGGTAAACTTTCCGGTGAGAGTTCTCTTTTTTTTCTGTCAACTGCTTTATTATATGCGAGTCTAACTAACCAGGTGTATAAATTGTTAGTAGATTGATCAAATCTTTTTCCCTTCTTCCAAACAATTAAAAAAACATCAACTAATATTTCCTCAGCAATTGTTTTATCTTCTACTATCTTCTTTACTAAAGTATATAAGATCTGCGAGTAACGATCATAAAGTTCTTCAAATGCTGCTGCATCTGAATCAATAATTTTCTGTATTGTCTGAATTTCGGGGTGAGTTTGTGTGTCTTCCATTTAATAAGGTTCTGATTAATACTCTATAATTGTACAATAAAGGTACATTTACCACTCAATAAAATCAATTGGATGAGTTGTTATTCTCAATTAAGATTAAGTTTATTGTTACTAATTATATCTACGTTAATACCTTTATTCAAGGTTAAACCTTAATTTATTATCTTTATATAATGATAAAAGAAATTTTTAATGCAAATAACTTCTAAGGAAATAAGAGACCAATTCCTGGGCTTTTTTAAGGAAAAAGAGCATAAAATTGTATCCGGCTCACCTGTTGTTCCTTTTGATGACCCAACACTATTGTTCACAAATGCAGGAATGAACCAGTTTAAAGATGTCTTTCTTGGAAGCGGCAAACGAGATTATTCGCGTGCAGCAGATACACAAAAGTGTATTCGTGTAAGCGGCAAGCATAACGACCTGGAAGAAGTGGGTTATGATACATACCATCATACATTCTTTGAAATGTTAGGCAATTGGTCATTCGGTGACTACTATAAGAGGGAAGCTATAGTTTGGGCATGGGAGTTACTTACTGAGGTTTGGAAGCTGCCGAAGGAAAGACTTTGGGCAACTGTTTACGAGGAAGATTACGACGCATTTAATTTGTGGAAAAAAGAAACTGACATTGATGCTAAACACATTTTACGCTTCGGTGAAAAAGATAATTTTTGGGAGATGGGAGAAACAGGTCCCTGCGGGCCTAGTTCAGAAATCCACATAAATACAGGAGACGATTTTAATAATCCTAAATGCGTTAACGCCAATGATCCTGAATGTATCGAAATTTGGAATTTAGTATTTATTCAATATAACAAAGACGAAGAAGGAAATTTCCAGGAGCTCCCACAAAAGCACATAGACACCGGAATGGGCTTTGAAAGAATGTGTGCAGTACTCCAAAATAAAAAATCGAATTACGAGACTGATATTTTTGCTCCGCTTATTGAGAAGGTTGTTGAGTTATCCAGCATAAAAAATAAATTGGAAAAAGATAAGATTCCGATGAGAGTTATTGCAGATCATGTTCGTGCGCTTACTTTCGCTATTACCGATGGTGCCGTGCCCGGCAATGAAGGAAGAGGATATGTGCTAAGAAGAATATTAAGAAGGGCAGCAAGATATGGCAGAAAACTGAACCTGAATGAACCATTCCTCTATGAACTTGTTGATTCTCTCGTTGAAACTATGGGTGAAGTATTTCCAGAGATAGTCAAAAAGAGAGAATTTGTAAAAAAGATTATTAAAGCCGAAGAGGAAAGTTTTAATATTACATTAGACAGAGGCATTGAATTATTTGATGAAATTGTAAAACAATTAAATAAGGAAGGGAAAAAAGAAATACCCGGTAATGAAGTTTTTAAGCTGTATGATACTTTTGGCTTCCCTGCTGATCTTACAAATATCATGGCGAGGGAAATCGGTTTTACAATTGATGAATCTGGTTTTAATGAGTTGATGAACGAACAGAAGGAAAGAGCACGTGATGCGCTGAAAGAAAAAATAGCTACAGTAAACATTTCAAACGATGATCTTTCTTCTTTCAACATTACCTCAGAACAGGTATCAGAGTTTACGGGTTATGATGAAATAAAAACCGAATCAAAAATTATCGGGCATAAAAAAGAACAAGACACTGATCTTATAATATTAAACCGTACACCATTTTACGTAGAAGCAGGCGGACAGATTGATGATACCGGTTCCCTGATAATTGAAAATCAAGATTTTAACGTTGTTGATTTAACAAAGGTTGAAGATAACATTGTTCACGTGGTTCAGAGTGAGGAAGAGGATATCATTTCTGAAAACAAAACTGTTTTGGCGGAAGTTGATAGGCTGCGCCGCTGGGATATTATGCGTAATCATACAGCAACACATTTTTTACATTCTGCACTAAGAAAAATACTCGGCACTCACGTTCAGCAAGCAGGTTCGTATGTTGGTCCGGATCATCTCAGGTTTGATTTTACACATTATTCAAAATTATCACCGGAAGAGTTAAACGACATTGAATCACTGGTTAACAATGAGCTGAGAGAAAATTATCCGCTCCAGCATCATAGAAATATTCCATTCGATGAGGCAAAAAAAATGGGTGCTCTTATGTTCTTTGGCGATAAATATGGCGATCATGTGAACGTGGTTCAGTTTGGTGATTTTACAATAGAGTTTTGCGGAGGTACTCACCTTAAAAATTCATCGGAAATTGGATTATTCAAGATTGTAAGTGAATCTTCGATTGCAAGTGGTGTTAGAAGAATTGAAGCTGTCACTGGAACCGGTGTTGAAAAATACATTAACGACCAGCTTGCGGTTATAAAACAAAACAATCAGCGGATAGAAGAATTGCTCGATACAAAAAAGAAGCTTGAAAGAGATATTGCAAGGTTCAGCCTTAAAGACAAGCTAGGTCAGCTCGATCATATTTTAGCTTTATCATCAGAAGTAATGGGGGTAGAAATTTATAAAGGGAAAGTCATTGCTGATAATATGGATGAATTAAAATCTTTTGGCGACGAAATAAGAAATAAAATAAAAAGTGGTGTTGGCGTGCTTGTGGCGCAGGTTGAAGATAAAGCGGGTATAGTCGCTGTTGTGTCAGATGACTTGATAAAAAACAAAAAACTTAGTGCCGGAAAGATTGTCGGGGAGCTTGCTAAAATAGTTGGAGGCGGCGGTGGGGGCAAACCACATCTTGCGGCTGCTGGTGGAAAAGATTTATCAAAGATTTCTACTGTTATTGTAAAGGTTGAAGAGGTTGTTGGTAGTTTCTTGTAGATTTCCTTATTGTTAGTCATTTTGAACCTGCCTGACCGTCAGGCAGGCTTGTTTCAGAATCTGATATTACTATTAGATAAAAAAATGTTTAGTCATATTATAGACATGAATTCATTGACCTTGTAATTATTATATAAGATGATTTGTTAACAAGATTTTACCTAAGACCCTGAAACAATCCGCCACGGCGGACAGGGTGAAGAGCTATGAGTAAAACAAGAATAAAATATATATGCTCAAATTGTGGTTATGAATCGCTCAGATGGCTTGGCAGGTGCTCTGAATGCGATAGCTGGAACACTTTTACTGAAGAGATAATTGAGTCATCTAAAAGAAAAGTTACTACAGCAAAAACTAAGGTTGTAGTATCAAAGATTGATGAGATATCTGCGGATGAAAAGGAAAGAATAAAAACAGGGATAATAGAATTCGATAGAGTATTGGGTGGAGGATTAATGCCAGGTTCTGTCATTTTACTCGGCGGCGATCCGGGGATCGGAAAATCCACTCTTGCAATGCAAGTTGCATCAAAGATAAACCAAAAGGTTCTTTATGTTACCGGAGAGGAATCCGATAAACAGATAAAGCTGCGTGCTGCCAGGTTAAAATTAAAATCGGATGACTTTTTTGTTTTTCCCGAAACCGATATGGGACACATACTTGCCTCAATCAACAAAGTGTCTCCGGCAGTAATTGTAATCGATTCAATCCAAACAATGTATCGCACTGAACTTGAGAATGCACC
This sequence comes from Ignavibacterium sp., assembly GCA_020354005.1. Lineage (GTDB taxonomy): Bacteria > Bacteroidota > Ignavibacteria > Ignavibacteriales > Ignavibacteriaceae > BMS3ABIN03. The sequence continues at coordinate 2,209,903 of CP070637.1, read as the reverse complement.
CGGCACAATAACTCAAATAAGGGAATGCACTTCCTTGTTAATGGAGGAAGCAAAGAAGAGACATTTTTGCATTATTATTATCGGGCACGTAACAAAAGAGGGAATGATTGCCGGGCCTAAAATTCTGGAACATATTGTTGATACAGTAATTCAATTCGAGGGAGAACCAAATCATTCCTTTAGAATGTTAAGAGCACAAAAAAACAGGTTCGGCAGTACGAATGAAATCGGAATATTTGATATGCGCGAAGATGGTTTACACGAAGTAAAAAATCCAAGCGAATTATTTTTAGACGGCAGCGAAAGAAAAGCGCCGGGCTCTGTTGTCACCTCAAGTATTGAAGGAACTCGCTCGATACTTCTCGAAGTGCAAGCATTGGTAACACCATCCAATTATGGTTATCCGCAGAGAGTATCAACCGGATTTGATCAGAGGCGCCTTTCAATTCTGCTGGCAGTGCTGGAGAAAAGAGCAAAGTTAAGAGTATCTGCAAATAACATCTTTGTTAACATGGCTGGAGGAGTTCGGATAAACGAACCCGCTGTTGATCTTGCAGTATGCTGCAGTATAGCATCAAGCTTATTTGACAAAGTGATTGATAATTCCGTCGTTGTAGTTGGAGAAGTTGGGCTGGGTGGTGAGATAAGAAACGTAAACAGCATCGAAAAACGAATCCTTGAAGCGGAGAAGTTGGGATTCAAGCAAATATTGATCCCTTCCGGAAATGTAAAAGAATCTAAACAAAAACATACAATTTCAATTAAGCCGGTCGATGATATTTCATCGTCAATAAATCTGCTGATGAAGTAGCTGATAACATAATAAAAATTACTTTTCTTATAACTTGATACCTTCTTTATTTTTAAGTGTTAATATTATAGAGATTGTGTATAGATTTATACAGCGCTGGAGTTTAGTATGAAATTAAAATTAAATCATTTAATTATTCTTCTCTTATTCCTTTTTACATCAACCATAATTTCCGCTCAATCAAAAACCATCTTGATAATTGCAGAAGCTAAAACGCTTCCTGATGACTCACAGGTTTATATAGCCGGCAATACAGACCACCTGGGGAACTGGAATGAGATGTTACCAATGGAAAAGTTAACAGACCATCGATGGAGCTTTGAGACAACAGCAGAAACTGGAGACACTCTGGAATTCAAATTTACGCTAGGGGGCTGGATGACAGAAGCTGTTGATTCAGCCGGAATGGAATACCCAAACTTTGTGCACGTCGTAACAGAAGATGCAACACTCGAATACTCTTTACCCGGTTGGCGGGGTCTGGTTAAACGAAAAATAGTTCTCTCCCCCGAAAGGTTAAAGAATAAAGCCGGACAAATTGATCTTTATGAAGATTGGAAATACAAAATTGGAGATGATACTGCATGGGCTGCTCCCTCTTTTGATGACAGCAATTGGGAAATGATTAATCCCTTTCTAAATAAAGAAGATTTCGAAAAGCTTGACTGGACTGGGAACATCTGGTTCAGAAATTATATTTTAGTTGACTCTTCCCTATGGGGCCAGCCATTTGGCTTTGTCTTTTCTTGCACTGGTGCTGCTGAAATCTATTTAGATGGAAAGCTATTATATAAATACGGAAAGGTGGGCGATTCAAAAGAATCCGAAGTTACCTACCTGGGTAGAACTCCAAGACATATTGTATTTAAAGAAAACGGAACACATGTAATTGCAGTTCGTTATTCAAATTTTGTTGCTGAGGAGATAGTTAGATACGATGTTCCGGTTGGATTCTTCGCTGTTATCGGGAAACTTGATATGTTTATTTCTTCCCGCATCGAATACGTACGCCGGGCATCTATTATCCAGATGGCATTCAGTGCATTTTTATTGGCATTTGCGATAATGCATCTGCTGCTCTTTGTCTTCTATCCAAAAGCAAAAGAAAATTTACTCTATTCAATCTCAATGCTCTCATTTGCAATTGGTATTTATACGGATAGACAAGGTAATTTTGTTCATTCAATACTAACGGCCATTGATATTGCAATTATAAATTCTATTGCCGTTCAGACGGCAATCCTTTTCGGATTGCTCACAGTATATGCAAGTACTTATTTTAAAATACCCCGGTACTCACTTATTTTTATCACCGTTTCTACACTATTTGTATTACATACTATTATCTTACCTATTGGTAGAAATGAGTATATACAATATGCTTTTTACATATATGCAATAATACTTTCATTAGAAATTCTCAGGGTAGTAATCAGATCGTTGATTAGAAAAGAAGCATGGGGATGGGGTTGGATGATAGGAGTCGGGTTTATAGTTGCATTATTTTTCTTCACTTACCAGATTCTTATAATCACAGAGGTTGTACGTCCACTGTTTGGGATTTTTCTTGTGTACGTTTACGGTTTAGTTTTCCTTGCCATTACAGTTTCAATTAACCTTTCAAAGAAGGTATCTGATACCAATAAAGATCTTGAAAAACAATTAGTTCAGGTTAAAGAGCTTTCGCAAAAAACTATTGAACAGGAAAGAAAAGCAAAGGATGAAGAACTTGCACGAAAACTATTAGAGGCGGACAACGAAAGAAAAACAAAAGAGCTTGAAGAAGCACGAAAGCTTCAGCTATCAATGCTTCCAAGTGAAGTCCCTACGGTTAAAAATTTAGATATAGCAGCATATATGAAACCAGCAACGGAAGTTGGCGGAGATTATTATGATTTCAAGTACAACAGCAATGGAACACTTACCGTGGCAGTTGGAGATGCAACCGGGCACGGTATGAAAGCAGGTACTATGGTTGCAACAATAAAGGGTTTATTTAGTGCGGAGGCAGCGGAGACCAATATCGTTCCCTTCTTTAATAAGTGTAATTCTATCATAAGAGATATGAATCTCGGTAATCTTTATATGGCAATGCTTTTAGCAAAGATTGAAGATAGCAAACTTATCTTCTCCTCTGCAGGAATGCCCCCAGTATTTATTTACAGAGAGAAAAAGGGATATGTAGAAGAACTAAGATTGCAGGCAATGCCGCTTGGCGGAATTAAAGATTTTGAGTATGCAGAAAAAGAGACCACCCTCTCGACTGGAGATACTTTACTGTTAATGTCAGATGGCTTTCCTGAACTTTTTAACAAGCAGAAAGAAATACTGGACTATGAAAGAGCAAAAGAGATATTTGGAAATGCTGCAACTCAACCTTCTAAAAAAATAATTGATGAGTTATGTAATGCAGCAGATGATTGGCAAGCCGGAACACACCAGCAGGATGATATTACTTTTGTTGTGATGAAGGTGAAGTGAAAAACTGCTAACACCTGACTTAAGTCAGGTGCTAATTATAAACACTAAAAAACAAACGCATTCAAACTTACCCTAAAATTATTTCCATCCCTGTAATTGAGCTTCCAGGCAAATTCCAGCTGCATTGGTATTATGCCCTGCCCCAATCCAAAACCAATTTCATAAAACGGATGAGGGAATTGTTTGATAGGAACGGGATATTTTGCTTCCAGTTCTTCTTCAACTTGGGATAAAGCAATATTTAAGAACAGGTTTAACGTAACTTCCCAGTTTTTTAATCCCGGAATGTTTAGCATTCTGAAAAGCTCATCCCTGAATTGATGCTCTAAGTTTAATGTTATAACCTTTTCTCCCAGTACTTCATTTATTTGTAAGGTTCTAAATGTGCCGTGTTTTGAAAGATAATCAATATTGCCTGGCAGCGAATATAAGTCCTGGTATGGAAGAGGACCCTCGTTTAGCATCCCAAAGAACCGAAAGTTTAAACTTGCTGACCGAAATGTTCGGATGAATCCGTCGCTGTGAAGTTTATAAGTTGTATAATCCAACTTGCTGTCAAGCAAATCTGCATTTGAAAATGTTACATCGCCTGAGAATAAAAAAAAGGAGCCGCCCTGTGATGTTCTTCTTCTAAAGTAACCGTCTTCAATATAATCTCTAAAGTCTAAACTAAATCCGGCGGTAAGTGCGTTTATTTTTCCTTCAAACACGGGTGGATTTGGTCTAAAGGTTCTGCTCTTATTAAAAACTGAGAAGTCAGTATTTGTAGTTGCGCTATTATCTGTATGATTGGTAAAACCAAGACTCATTCCAAGTACCGGTGCTATCTCGCCCTCAATTGTAATATCAAATCCCTTTGTATAATAATAATCTCTAAAATCCTCTTTAAAAAACAATGCAAGTATGGTGGCTGTAAGCTCGCCGTAACTATCAGACTCCCCGAATAGGATTTTCAATTTGTCAAATGCTCTTACAGTTATTCCGTACGTGCGGTAATTGCCAAGAAGATACTCGCCCCAAAAATCTGCTTTAAATTTTTCATCTGAAAAACCATAAGACAAATCAAGATATGAATTTAGTCTTCTATCATAAGCTTCATCTAAATAGAATGTAAAATCAAGTGCGCTGCCTTCTATCCTGTTATGGCGGTAAATTGTTAACGGTCCGCTTACGGCAAATTGATCATTTATATAAGTACGCGTATTTAACCAGGAAAAATTATCCCAGAACGTAAGTGGAATACTGCTAACACTGTCAATTCTTCTATATGCAACATCTTCCTCTTGCGTGTTTGGAATGGTAATCGTGCTTGCCCAATATAACGAATCCTTCTTATCAGCAGCAGGCAGCACTGTTACTATCGCCTTACTAAACTGATCGGAATCAATTTCCGGATTAATTTTATAATCATATAGCACCGAGTTCAGTTCAAATCCAATACGTACTAAACCAAGTACATTGGCCTTTACAAGAAGGTGGTAATCTACAGGCATAAAAAAATCATTATAATCTGAAAATTGCTGTACGATATTTATTGTATCGAATATGCCTCCAACGTTTGCCGCCCTGTTAATTCGTAAATCTACTTTAACAAGATTATAGGTGCTGTCGGTAATATAAATACTTCCAACAAATCCGGGATCTTGGGGACTTTTTGGGTACATATATATTTTGAAGATTTTCTCATCATCCCTGCCGGATGTTTGCTCTAAGTAATAATGATAGTAATCGAGCGCATCATCCTGAATTGGTCCGGGCAGATCTCCGCCCAAAAATCTTACATCATCCTCATAAAAATTCTGAATAATCCTGCCGCCCGTTAATACATTTAGTGTTGGAGGAAAGTTTGCACTCTGTTTTTGTGCAATTATTATCTCCTTAAAATCGTTAGGTTTTTTGTAGTAGCCCTTACTCTGGTTTTCAAGTATGCCGGTTATCTTTAATCCCGTTGTATCGGTACTGCCAATACCGGTTGATACACGTCCGCCCTTTCCAACTAATTCCTCTTCGGTTCTAACGATTCCCTTCGTGTAAGCATCAAATTCGTAGCTGTTAAGATTTGTATTTCTGACGTGCTTCCGTTCTATGGCTTTGCGGATAATCTCCAGCACCGGGTTTTCTCCCGGAAGCACAACTACCTCAGGCAAGATTACCTCTGTTTGCTCTAACATAAAATTGAGGTTGGTAATGTCACTTTTCAGATCAACATAAGCAGTGTCAGAATAATATCCTATATAGGAAACAATAATAGTGTGAGATCCAGCATCGAGTATTAGTTCATAACTCCCCTGAAGGTTTGCTGCAGTGCCCATGGTTGTACCGGCAACCCTGATATTTGCATAACCCAAATTTTTGTACGTTTCCTTATCTTTGACAGTCCCCTTAATAGAATATTGCTGGGCAGACAAACTTGTGCAGAAAATAATGAAAAAGAGAGCGCCTGCGAATTTTAGCATAGATGAGTTAATAAATTTGAGTAACTGGTACAATTATAATGAAATTCTTAATGATAGGAACCACTTTAAACAAGGATTCAGTTATTAGATACATACTCTAAAAAACCAAATCGATTATATTGAAAATTTGAGGGCAAGATTGAATCAACAAATAGTCTTCCATACAGAATAAATATCCCGCAAGTAACCTATGCATAATATTATTGGAATAATGCGTGAAGGATTAAGTAAGCCGGGTGAGAAACGTGTTGCAATTACTCCCAAATATGCAAAGCAGATTGTACAATGGGGTCATAAATTAATCATTCAACCAGCAGTTAATCCAAAAAATGGTGAAGTAAAAAGAATCTTTCCGGATATTGCATATAGACGGGCCGGAGTTGAAATTAGTGAGGATTTATCCTCAGCAGATGTTATATTCGGATTAAAGGAAATTCATTCAAGCAGAATTTTACCACATAAAGCATACTACCTTTTTTCGCACACTCACAAGGGGCAAATTAAAAACAAGAAAATGTTAAAAACTTTTGCTGAAAACCATTCAACAGTTATAGATTATGAACTTATTTGCAATGATGAGAATAGCCGATTGATAACGGCATTTACTTATAATGCCGGTTATGCCGGAATGGTTGATACTTTATGGACCCTTGGGAAAAGATTAAAAATAAAAGGCATTCACAATCCATTTGAATCCATCACACAATCAATTGAAGAGGAGCAGCTAAAAAAAGCAAAAAGAAAACTCGAACATGTTGCTGCAAGGATAAGATCAAAAGGAACTCCTAAAAAACTGCCGCCGATAATTGTATGTTTTTTAGGTACAGGAAAAACCGCAAAGGGCGCACGCGAAATGTTTGATATAATGCCTCACGAAGATATTACGATTGACCAGCTTAAGGAAGTCTATGACAACGGCAGCAGGAATAAGTTATATGCATTTAATATTGGCAGAAAAGATATTTATAAATTAAATAAGAATGCAACGATATCCGATGAAGAGTTTGCAACTTTCAATTCAGCAGAGGTACGAAACTACTACGCTCAAAATCCGAAATTTATTGAATCTAACCTCGACGTTATTCTTCCTTACATTGCCGTCGTGATGAACTGCATAACGTGGTCACCTGAATACCCGAGAACAATAACAACGGCATTGATGAAAAAGATTTATGAAAAACATAAAACATTAAAAGTTATTGGCGATATTACTTGTGATCCGAATGGCTCAATAGAATTTTCAAAAGAAACCTGGATTAATAATCCTGTATTTATGTATAATCCGGCAAACGGTAAAATAAAGGATGGCTTTGAAGGCAGTGGAATTGCAGTGATGGCAGTTACAAATTTACCGTGCGAATTCTCAGCTGATGCTTCTGAGCAATTCAGCAGCGACCTGTATCCATTCTTACAAAGTATAATAACTGCCAATTATAAGAGACCATTAAGCAAATCTAAACTGGCACCTGAAATTAAACGCGCTGTAATTTTGTGGAAGGGAAGATTTGCGAAAGAGTATGATTATATGCAGAAATTTGTTGCTGGATAGTTAAAAAACAGCAGTTCTTAAATTTCTGTAACTCTCTCCGTAGGTGTTATACCAAGATTTGATAGTTCCTTTAATGCCGGTCTGAATATATCGCGATGTATTGGGATTATGACTCCCCGTTCCTTAATATGATTATTCAAAATTAAATTGGCAGCAATACCGAGCGGAAGACCGACAGTTTTTGACATTGCTGTATGTTCCGAATCTTCACCTTTTAGTACAAAAGATGAAATAATCTTTTCCTTTTGACCGTTTAGCTGATACTCAATCTCGGTCTGGAGGATAACCATATCGCGGTCAGTCTTTTTAAACACCCATTTCTGCTTAAGGAGATCCAATAGTATATCTGCAGGTGTTGCATTCTTTAACCTTACCCTCTTATTACTAAATAAACCAAGCCATTCAATCTTTTGTATTATATCACTATTATTACTCACATTTAGGAAATCCTTTAATGCCTCTTTAGTTGTCTCACCATTTCTATGAGTAAGATATATTGATAACCAATCTTCATATGTCAAACCCTGAGACTCAGGAACTATATATCTATTATCTGTAAGTCCGATTTTAACCAATGCATTCCAGGCTTTACAGAAACCTTTTTTTCGAAGGGAACCCCTGTAAACATTCGGAAGTTTCGGTAAGTGATAAATTTTTCTGTACTTTATAGAATCTCTGTTAGGATAAGCTTCATACTTTCCTACACCCTCGACGTCCACAATTTCAGTATCCAGAAATAACCTGTTATAAGGAACAATTTTCAATTTGCCGTCTTTAACGTACCTTGCACTCGCCATTCCGGCAATTACAACGTTCATCGGATTCCATGTTATTTTATAACCCCAGGGATTATCATCACTTTCGGGAGTTATCAGTCCACCACCAAACGATCTTAATGAAAGAATCTTTCCGCCTTTGTCTTTTATCCTTGTAATTAGCCTCATTGTTTCCATATGGTCGATGCCAGGATCAAGGCCCATTTCATTTAGAAGAATAACATGTGATTCTATGGCGCTTTCATGATAACTTCTCATTTCATCGGATACATAAGAGGCTGTTACCAGATGTACTTTATTTTCTAAACAGTCTTCTACAAGATGAAAATGGAGATCTTCCGGGAGGAGTGAGACAACAACATCAGCTTTTGAAATTTCCTTGCCCCGCTGGTAGACATCAAAAACATCAAAACTAATAGCATTTGCCCTTGGAAGTCCTGCCGTTTTCTGTTGTGCTAGTTCCAGGGATTGATCTGCAACAGTAATCTGCCAGTTTTGCTTTTCAGCTTGTTTTGAAAGGTAGGATATTAAAGAAGTGGCTGTTCTGCCGGCGCCAAGAACCAATACTTTCTTCATCTAGTCAGGAAGATACCCAAATTCTGTATAAATGAGTTCAAAACTAAAAGAATATTTATTTAACAATCAAACTTCACAAATATTTTGCCATCATTGCTCTTAGCTAAAATTTAATCAGAGTACAATAATTGTTATTTTTGAAGAAAATAAATAAGTAAAAATAACAGATTGGCAAAGAGATTATCACTTGATAGGCATTAATACTTACCAAATAAAAATGATTTTTGTCTGCACAATATACTTGTGCTCATCATTCCCAATGGATAGCGACAGGGTTAAAAGTTATGCCAATGAAAATATTGTTGAAGATTCAACCAAAATTGAATTAAGTGCTGATGATGTTATTGAAAAATATTTAAAAGCAATTGGAGGAAGGGAACAGATTGAAACCATAGAAGACCGTAGTACAAGTATGAGCGGTACAACAATGGGTAAAAAACTGAGCATTGTTGTTAAACAAAAAGCGCCGAGTAAGCTAAGACAGGAAATTACTGCTGAAACAATTAAGCAAACTATTATCTTTGATGGCGAACAAGGTGTAATGATTATGGGGGAACAAAAATCTGAATTAGGAGGGAACGAGCTCGATAAGTTAAAGATTGAAGCACAGATGAATTTTCTCCTCAATCCGGAGTTATATGGAGTACGGCCTGAATTAATTGGAATGGAAATTATTGATAGTGTGCGGTGTTATAACATTAGTATGAACATGAACGACAGTACAAATTGGAACCAGTATTATGAGGTTAAGACCGGATTGAAAATTAAAGAAATAAAAGGTGTTAAAACTCCACAGGGAATCTTTGAGCAAGAATCTTTGTATGAAGATTACCGCGAGGTCGGGGAATTCAAATATCCATTTAAAATAACACAAACATTAGGAGTACAGACTATCAAACTAAATATCGAGAAGATTGAAATTAATACAGGATTAAAAGACGATCTTTTTGAGATTCCCGAATAATGCGAAAAAGAAATATCTCTGTTATAGTATTTGACCTCGGCAATGTGCTTCTGCCATTCGATTATAATAAATTATTATCAAAGCTTGAGAAAATTGAGAGCGGTCTGGGAGAACACTTTGAAGAAGTTTACTATTCTAATTATGAATTCCACAGGGATTTTGAACGGGGAAAGATAAGTGAAGAAAAGTTTATCGGAAGAATGCTGAAAATACTAAATCACAAGATTGACAGTGATACCTTCTGTAATTATTATGCAAATATCTTCGAAGTAAATGAGGATGTTGCCGGACTTCTTCCGAAGTTAAAAGATAATTATAAATTGATAATGCTTTCGAATACAGATCCAATCCATACAAAACACGGCTGGGAACATTACGATTTTTTACAACATTTTGACAAGCTGATACTCTCACACGAAGCCGGTGCTGTGAAACCTGAAGAAGAAATATACCGCGCAGTTGAAACAGCTTCAGGAGTTCCCTCAGAAGAACACATTTTTATTGATGATATTGAGAAGTATGTTGATGCAGCAAAGAATTTAGGATGGGATGGAATTCATTTTACAGATTATTCAACCCTTATAGATGATCTAAATTCCAGGAATATAATTACTTAAACATTCCCTATATTTTCTTAACAAAGTGTCTGGAAAGAGATAAATGATTAAATTCGATGCTGATAGATTCAGTTAAACAATAAAATGTGTTTAGTAGTCTTTGCACATAATTCGCACCCAAATTATAAATTCATCTTTGCTGCAAACAGAGATGAGTTTTACGATCGTCCAACCGAACAAGCCGATTTTTGGAAAGATAGGCCCGACCTGTTGGCGGGTAAAGATTTAAAGGGGGGTGGAACGTGGATGGGAATAACTAAAGCCGGTAAGTTTGCAGCAATTACCAATTATCGCGATTTATACAACATCAAAGAAGACGCACCAACAAGGGGATTGTTAGTTACAGACTATTTGCTTGGTGACCAAAGTTCTGAAGATTACTATGATTCATTAAAAAAGGACTTATCAGATTACAATGGCTTCAATCTTATTCTGGGTGATTTAAATAATCTCTACTTCTTTTCCACTCACGCAGATGGACTTAGAAAAATAAACACCGGTGTACACGGACTTAGCAATGCAGTTTTAGATACCCCCTGGCCAAAAGTAGAAAAAAGTAAAAAACATTTCTTAAAATTAATGCAACACGAGGAACTTCACGCCTGGGAGTTACTAAGTTTATTAAGTGATACGAGAAAAGCCAAGGAAAAAGATTTACCTGATACGGGTGTGGGGATTGAATGGGAAAAAGTATTATCATCCGTTTTTATTCAATCTCCAAATTACGGCACACGCTGTTCAACAGCAGTACTTATAGATAATAATAATAATGTGAGGTTTGCAGAAAAAACTTTCTTTGGTAACCAGGGTGCTTTTTCCAACAAAGATTATAATTTTACTATAGAAGAAAATTAAAATTATCCTAGCATGAAAATAGAGGTTATACACGATAAAAAGAGGGAACGATTTGTAGCTGAAGTAGAGGGATATGAAGCTTATGCTTCATATTCATTACACGATGATATAATAAAACTCTACTCAACATTCACACCCCATCATTTACGAGGCAGAGGAATTGCAGAAACAATTGTAGAGTATGTTTTTAATTATGCAAGAGAAAATAATCTAAAAGTGGAACCTGCCTGTTCTTATGTGCAAACGTTCTTATCCCGCAACGAAGAGTTCAACGATCTGGTAATAGATTAATTGCGATTTCGTTTCTCCGGATGATTCGTTAAATCATATTTCCCATTACTATCTACTTTTGCCTAAGTTAAATTATTCGAATATCTCAAATGAATTCAATAAATTATTGGTTCTTAATTTTCAGTTATCCACCGGAGATGGAATGTCAAGCAAAATAAGTCGGGTAATAAAAAGAAGCGGAGCTATTGTTCCATTTAACCAGGAACGAATTGCAAATGCAATCTATCGTGCTGTGGTTGCAACCGGGGGGCGGGATAAAGAAAAAGCCGGGGAACTTGCTGATCAGGTTGTAAAAATCCTTAACGACAAATTTAATGCGGAAAGTATCCCTCATATTGAAGACGTACAGGATATTGTTGAAAAGGTGTTAATTGAAAAAGGGCACGCCAAAGTGGCAAAGGAGTATATTCTTTACAGGGATGAGGCATCCAAACGTAGGGAGGTTGAAGCCCGGGATTATTCAAATCTTAATGAGAATATACCATGGGCCAAGGTTTGGCGGAACCTCGATTGGGCAGTATCGCACAATCTTCATACGGTAGATGCATTAAACCAAAGAATTGCGATTGGTGAATTTTCACACATCGTTCACGAGTCTGAAAATTTATATGAAGATGATGTTTCACTTGCAGCAGAATTAATAATTGAGAGGTTAGACAGTTTGAGAATGGTTATGATTAGTGGTCCTTCATCATCCGGTAAAACTACAACCACCATAAAACTTGAGCAAAAACTTGTTAAGAAAGGGTATAAATTCAAAGCGCTAAATGTGGATCATTACTTCTTCGATCTTGAACTTCATCCTAAGGACGAATTTGGAGATTATGATTTTGAAACTCCCCAAGCATTGGACCTTCAGCTAATCAATGAGCATCTGTCGGAACTTAGTAAGGGTAAAGAAGTAGTTATTCCATCTTACGATTTCAAATCAGGCAAACGAACACTTAATGTAACACCCTTTAAACTGGAAAATGATGAGTTATTATTGATTGATAGTTTACACGGTCTCTATCCTGATTTCAGTATGGATATTCCAATTGATAAAAAGTTTAAGCTCTATCTTGAACCCTTACTTCAAATGAAAGGAGAAGACGGAGAGTACATAAAATGGACCGACTTGAGGTTGATAAGAAGAATGCTCAGGGATTCAGTCCACCGTGCATACAATCCACAGCAAACGCTTGAACACTGGCATTATGTTCGTTCAAGTGAAATGAGAAACATAATTCCTTATTGCAGTTCTGCAGATTTTATTATCAGCAGCGGTATGCCTTACGAGCTACCTCTTTATTCTCACAGGTTATTAAACAACTTCGCTGAGTGGGAGAAAAAATATAAGGGTGATCCACTAAAAGCAGATGCTTATGAAAGATCATCAAGGCTTCACAGGGTATTGAAATCGGTTACACCGGTTGCAGATGATTCATCTGTGCCCTTAAGTTCTGTTCTTCGTGAATTCATTGGTGGCAGTAATTTAGACTATTCTTAAAGCTTCAATTTTTCCAGCCTTCTTAGGATTTTTACAAGAAAGTCCCTCCATAATGTTGGATCCAGGATTCAGCACTTAGCCATCATAACTGCACAGCATCCTGTACACTGTTGTTGAATTAACAACTCAAATATATTAGAAAATGTTACGTTTTTTGCAAGAATTCGAACAAAATTTGGAGGAATAGTATTTGAGAACATAAACTGGTTCATTAATAGTAATTATAATATTTCTGCAAAAAATTAATTAATAACAGAGAAAGCCAGTAAATGATAAAATTCAAGACAATTCTATACATCACTTTTCTAATCTCTTTTCAGACCATTACTATCTCTAACCTCATTTTCGCTCAAAATCGTTCGATTCATAAAAAGCCGGAATCAACAAGTACACGAAAACATAATGTAAACGACCGTTCAAGTGAATCTTCATTTAGTGATGCCTCAAAAATTGGATTTGAACAAATTAGAGATAGGGAAAATCTTAATAAAGAAATAAACAACCGCAACAGAAACAATAGAAAAACCGATTTCTATAATAACCATAAAGGCAGTTTTAAAAAGAAAACACGCAATAATCAAAGAGAAACTAAAAATTCAAACAAAAAGAAAATAACGGACAATTATTTTCATATTGATAGATCAGGAAGAACACTCTGGGATGGAAAACACTGGAATTTATCATCATTCCCGTTAAAGATTTTTGTTAAAGAATCTTCTTCACCCTATTATAAAACTTTATATAAAGCTTACGTAAACTATGCATTAAATGTTTGGAAGATTGCAGATAGTAGAATTAATTATTCTTTTGTTAATTCCAAAAGCACAGCAGATATTTCTGTTATTTTCATTGAGGATCTGGGAGATAAGTACAATGAAGATTATATAGGACTTACTGAATATAATATTGATAGAAGTAAAATAATTGATTACTCAAAAATTCAGATAAGCTTAACAAAGTTTGATGACGAGATTGTATCCGATGGTGAAATTAAAGCTACAATCATTCACGAACTTGGTCACGCTTTTGGATTAGGACACAGCAAAAACGAATTTGATATCATGTATCCCTATATTGATCCAGAGCATTCACCGTTAATGCATTACAATGAACTATCTGGTGGTGACTGTGAGGCAATTGAGGATGCGATCGATCTTGGTAGGAAAGAGCAATACGTACAAGGATGATAATTATTATTTCATCAAAATCATTTTTTTAACATCAATAAATGATTCACCGGCTTTTAACTGATAAAAATATATCCCGCTTGTAAGGGCGATTGGGTGGGTCGCCCTCGCATCAAATTCAATTTCATAATCACCATCGGGCAAAACTTCTTTAACCAGAATTGCAATTTCAGTTCCCAAAATATCGAACACCCGTAAAGTTACTAACCCACCCCTGTAATCCCCTCCCAGGAGGGGATTTTTTTGCGTGGGAATTGTAAACTTAATTTTTGTAGTTGGATTAAACGGATTCGGATAATTCTGATGAAGGACAAAGTTCTCCGGTGATTTTACTTCATCTTCCACATTAACAAAATTATCATTTGTGAAAAGAATTAGTAGATCATCCATTTCATCAATTCCAGTCATATCCATATCTCCATCATTATCCCGATCGTGCAGCACGGTACAGCTTCCTGCAGAATCAGCTTCAAAATTTCTTCTATTAATAAAACCCCCCTTGCCATCGTTTTCATATAAAGTAAAGTCTGCAGTTACAAAATTACTTGTAACTACTTCTAAGTCACCATCTCCATCAATGTCTCCAAGATCAATTGCTAGCGGGAAAATCCCTGTTGGATAATTTACCGGATTAGATAAACTTCCATCTTCATTTGCTAACACAACAGAAAAGTTTGAGGCACCTGAATTTGCAGATACCACATCAGGCACTCCATCCAGGTTTATATCTCCGGTTGCAACCATCCATGGATCTTTCCCCACTATAACCTTTGCAGAGAAGCTAAATCCGCCCTCTCCTGTTCCTAAAAAAAGAATCAGTTCATCACTACCGTGTGCAACGATGAATAGATCCAGTATTCCATCACCGTTAACATCTGTAGTTGCGCAGCCTGTTTCTCCGGCACCATTCCCTTCGAAGATCATAGGTGATGCAAATGTACCATCTCCATTATTCAACAAAATTGAGACGTTGCTGGCGAGCCGGTTGGTTGTGATGACATCCATAAAACCGTTCCCGTTAACATCAGCAATTGCCACACCCCTCACCCCATCATCAGCAACATAATTCTGAATGCTTGAAAAGCTCCCTGTGCCGTCTCCAAGAAAGATTGTTAATTTATCGTTTACACTATTACCGACTGCAACATCAATATGGCCATCAAGATTAAAATCCATTCCTTCATTTGGACTCGGTCTTCCTCCTCCATTAATCCGATAAATCGAGAAGTCGCTGTAACTACCTGCGCCATCATTCATAAATACACGAACGTCATTAGGTCTTTCATTAGGTACAAGAAAATCGCTCCAGCCGTCTGCATCCAGATCGCCTGCATAGGTACCATAAGTTTGAATCCAGCCTTCACCGGGTTCTCTAACTTGAATTGTTTCGGATTTAGTCAAATCAAGAGCCCCTTTGTTAACCTTTACCCAATAATTCCACGTGAAGCCATGTTTCATATTTTTACCGGTTTCATCCTTAATTCCTTTCGATAGCGAAACAGTTACCATCTCTCCATAAAAGAAGTTCTTTTCAAGAATAAAGAAAGCTGTTGTTCCAATGGAGTTAAAATCAATTATACCTTTATGGACTCCCGACCATCTACCCCAAACCATAAAGGTTGAATCGTTAAATGAAAGTGGATCAACTCTCATATTAAAATTAACCTGGATAATTTCTCCCGGTTCAGTTGAAATTGCCTGGGGAGTGGGTAATACACTTATTACTTCCAAACTATCTGCACCAAAAATGGAATTATTAGATAGCAAGAATGTAAATAAGAAGACAATTGATCTCATATTGGCGTCCTAATTTATTGATTGGAAAGAGAGTATAAGTTATTCGTTCTCAAAAGTAAACCCAGAATTTCCGAGTTATTTGTTTGCTCACTTCCAGATTTAAGTCGAATATAATTGTTATATTTTCTATCCGTTAATATGCTTAACTATACATTTGTAATAACAAATCGAGATTAAATTGGATAATTCAATATTAGAGAAGAAAACAACTGTTGGTTCGGAGTCTGATATCGGCGATCGCTCAGAGCTATTAAGTAAATTTAACTCCGTAAGATCATTCAGCGAAAAACTCTGCACACCACTGGAAATTGAAGATTACGTAATTCAATCGATGCCGGATGTTAGTCCTACAAAATGGCATCTCGGGCATACAAGCTGGTTTTTTGAAACCTTTATTTTAGAAAAGGCCATTACAGATTATAAGCCCTTTCATCCGCTTTACAATTATTTATTTAATTCATATTACATTCAGGTAGGTGAAAGATGGTACAGACCAACTCGTGGATTGTTATCGCGACCAACAGTTAAAGAAATATTCGAATATCGAAATTATATTAATAGTAATATCATTGACTTAATAGAAACTTCAGATGAAAGGGTGTACAACGAGTTTGCACCAATTTTTGAAATTGGGCTAAATCATGAACAGCAGCACCAGGAATTATTGCTTACCGATATAAAAAATGTATTATCAATCAATCCTCTAAATCCCGTTTACTCAGATAGAAAAATAAATCCTTCAAACATAGCGCCCGAACTTCAATGGATAGACTTTAAAGGCGGTGTGGTTGAGATTGGCAGCGATGGAAGTGGGTTTAACTTCGACAATGAAACACCTGCACACAAAGTATTTTTATACCCATTTAAACTTGCAAACAGGTTAATTACCAATAAAGAATTCATTGAGTTTATTGAAGCCAGCGGATACAAGACTGCAACGCTCTGGTTATCAGACGGCTGGGCAACTGTTGAGAGTGAAGGGTGGAAAGCCCCCTATTACTGGGAGTTAAAAGACGGTGAATGGTGGAACTTTACATTAAATGGATTTAGAAAAGTTAATCCCGATGAGCCGGTCTGTCATCTTACTCACTATGAGGCTGATGCATTTGCACAATGGAAAGGTTGTCGTTTACCAACCGAAGCTGAGTGGGAAGTTGCAGCTGGACTTTTACCTTATGAAGGAAACTTTGTTGAGAATGAAAATCATCACACAGTTCCTGTGGGAAAAAACATAAATGGATTAAGCCAAATGTATGGTGATGTTTGGGAATGGACACAGAGTCCATATACACCTTACCCGGGTTACAAACCTTTACCTGGTGCACTGGGAGAATACAATGGAAAGTTTATGAACAATCAAATAGTATTGCGTGGTGGATCCTGTGCAACTTCGCAAACTCATATAAGAAATACCTACCGCAATTTCTTTCCATCGCACTCCAGGTGGCAATTCACAGGTTTAAGATTGGCGGCAGACATAAAGCAGTAATATGAACTCCACCACCGAGGAAGCTCAACAGGAAAATATTTTATCCGAGGTAATTAAGGGATTAAGTAAACCTCAAAAATCACTTCCCAGTAAATTGTTTTACGATGAGAGAGGATCAAGACTATTTGATGAGATTTGCAAACTTGATGAATACTATCCGACCCAAACTGAAACAAAAATAATGGAAGATAACATTGAAGAAATTGCTTCACATATTGGTGACGAATGCGTACTGGTTGAACTTGGAAGTGGCAGTAGCGTTAAGATTCGATTACTGATTGACCACCTCCCCACTCTTGCAGCATACATCCCTGTAGACATATCCTCCGACCATTTGATAAATTCCACCGAAGACTTAAAGTCTGATCATCCTGATTTAGTTGTCTATCCACTGAATGCAGATTATACAAAATATTTTAAACTCCCGGCTATTTCTGAATCATATAAAACAATCGATGCTTTTTATCCAGGTTCAACAATAGGAAACTTTACACCTAAAGAAGCCGGGGACTTCTTAAAAAGAATAGTGAAAACGTGCGGTAAAAACAGCGGATTATTAATTGGTGTTGATCTAAAAAAAGATACTGAAATTTTAAATGCTGCTTATAATGATAGCAAAGGTGTAACTGCTGAGTTTAACCTTAATATTCTTAAGCATATAAATAATCGAATTGATGCTGATTTCGATGTGAAGAGTTTCACTCATCACGCTTTTTATAATGAAGAGTTTGGAAGAATAGAGATGCTTCTCATTAGTAAAAAAGATCAATGTGTAAGTATAAATGGATATAAATCTTATTTGAAAAAAGAGGAGACCATTTTAACTGAATATTCTTATAAATACAGCCTGGATGATTTTGCTGAAATTGTGGCAGGAATATATAATATTGAAAAGATCTGGGTTGATAAAAGAAAATTATTCAGTGTGCAATTTTTAAGAGCTTTGTAAGCTTACTCCTGCGGCAGCATTCCCATCTTTGCCCACTCTTCTTTAGCAGGACCATAGACACCCGGTACTTTTAATCCAGCCATTCGCATTACTACTGTTAATTGTGCACGATGATGAATCTGATGTGTAATCAAGACTTTTAAAGTTTTTGCCCGCGTCCACATTTGGCCATACATATTATCCTCCTGCAAAAGTGTTTCATCATTCCATTTATCTTCAATTTCTTTTATCACATTGTCAGATGTTCGTTTGTATTCATCACCAATTTCTTTTACAGTAGCGGGAATGGGTGAATCGTCATTCACTGTTTTAAATGATAACCCCGTGCGATGAGCCATTTCTCCAACTGTTTGAACAATATGCCAGGCAAGTCTTCCGGGTGTTCGAATTTCTTTGTTAAATTTTACGGTTAGCGAATCATCGCTAAGATTGCGTATAACTTTTACCGTTGCTTCGGATTCGTATTTCCAATCATCTATAAAGTCTGATAGTTTGCGATACATAAATTCACCTTTAATTAAATTTAATATTCCCAACCTCCTTGCTGCGGCTAGCGAAACAAGACGAGCAGGTCGGAGAAAAGAAAAACAACAAAAAATGTGAATAAGCCCAAACGATTTAGGCTATTCAGATTAATTCAAATTTTCTAAAAACTCTTTTATCTTTTCATGATTTTCCTGCCAGTCTTTTCTCTTTGCTTTCTCCTTCTCAACAACCTCAGCAGGAGCATTATTAATGAACTTCTCATTAGAAAGTTTTTTATCCAATCCTGTTAATAGTCCTTCAAGCCGCTTTAACTCTTTATCCATTCTCTTCCTTTCAACATCAAGATCTATTATTCCTTCCAGCGGCACATATATTTCCGAATTCTTAAACACAGCTGAAGCAGACGCATGTGGTTTCTCTAAGTTATCACCAACGGTTATGTTTTCAACTAATGCAAGCTTTTTGATGTAGTCAATCTGATAATCTTTTACTGCGTTTGATTTTATTACAGCATCTAATTTTTTCGACGGCGGAATATTCATCTCCCCACGGATATTTCGTATTGCATAAACGATGCCTTGAACCTTTTCCATTTCAGATTCTGCAGAAGGTTTAATTAGTTCATTATTTAATTCGGGGTATGCAGAGGTTGAAATACTTTCTCCTGTTTCTCTTTGTTTGACTAACTGCCATAGTTCTTCTGTTATATAAGGCATAAATGGATGAACAATTTTTAGTACATCCTCAAACAGGTTTAACGCTCTTGTTAAAGTGGCTGATTTAACCTCATCATTATCCGTATAAAGTCGTGTCTTTATCATCTCTAAATACCAGCTGCAGAAGTCATTCCATACAAATGAATATAATATTTTTGTGGAATTGTTTATCTCAAAACTTTCCATTGCATCATTCAGAAGTACAAGCGTAAGATGGAAATGAGAGATTACCCACTCATCTGCAAAATCGATATGTTTGTCTACTAAATCTTCATTAATTGGAATGCTTTCTGAATTCATAAGTAAAAATCTTCCCGCATTCCAGATTTTGTTTGCAAAGTTTCTTCCTATATCACATTTATCAGTACTAAAAAGAACATCCTGACCTAAAGGAGCCAGATAAATTACTGTAAATCTCAGAGCATCAGCCCCGTATTCTTTTATCACATCGAGTGGATCCGGTGAGTTGCCAAGTGATTTGCTCATCTTCCTTCCCTGTATATCACGGATGATACTTGTAAAGTATACATCACTAAAAGGAATATCATTTTTAAAATACATACCTGCCATTATCATTCTTGCAACCCAGAAAAAAATTATATCCGGTGCCGTTACAAGTGTTGTGGTAGGATAGTAATAATCCTGTTCTTCTTTTGTCCTAAAGATAGCATGCGCCCACAGCCAGCTAGATGCCCACGTATCAAGCACATCTTCATCCTGCTTCCAGTTCTCTATATCTTCCGGCGGTTTAATATCGCAATATACCTCGCCTGTCTTTTTGTGATACCAAACCGGAATGCGATGACCCCACCAGAGCTGTCGTGATATACACCAATCTTTTATATTCTCCATCCAGTGTAAATATGTTTTCTTCCAATGTTCAGGATAGAAATTTATTTTATCCCCCTTTATGATATCTATTGCCGGCTTCGCTAGTGCATCCATGCTCATAAACCATTGCTCTGAAATATATGGTTCAATGGGCACTCCACCCCTATCCGAATAACCAACTTTATGCTTATAATCTTCCGTTTTCTCTAACAGATCTAATTCTTCAAACCTTGCAATAACTTTTTTTCGGGCTTCAAGTCTATCCAATCGCTGGAACTCTTTTGGCACGTTATCATTTGTGCTCGCATCATCGTCAAAAATATTTATCACTTCAAGATTATGCCTTTCACCCATAGCATAGTCGTTAATATCATGAGCAGGAGTAACCTTAACCGTACCTGTTCCAAACTCCATATCAACATAGTCATCTGCAAATACCGGGATTTCCCTTTCGGTTATTGGAAGATTAACTTTTTTTCCAATTACATTTTTATATCGTTTATCATTTGGATTTACTGCAACACCTGTATCACCCAACATAGTTTCCGGCCGCGTTGTAGCAACTACCAGGTATTTATCACTACCAACAACCGGATATCGTAAGTACCATAGTTTACCATTAACATTTTTATATATAACCTCTTCATCAGAAATTGCTGAACGTGATGCAGGATCCCAGTTAACCATCCTGTAACCACGATATATCTTTCCATCATTATAAAGATCAACAAATGACTGAAGAACCTCACGATAGTAATCATCATCCATTGTAAATCGTTCACGACTCCAATCGCAACTAACACCAAGCTTTTTCAACTGCTGAATTATAATTCCGCCATACTCATCTTTCCACTCCCAACAATAATTTAGAAATTCATCCCTCCCGATTTCATATTTGTTAATTCCCTTTTCTTCTAGAAATTGCGTTACCTTCGTTTCAGTTGCAATAGACGCATGGTCGGTGCCTGGTACCCAGCAAGCATTAAATCCCTGCATTCTTTTTGTACGTATAAGTATATCCTGAATTGTATTATTCAGAATATGTCCCATAGTAAGCATGCCGGTAATATTGGGTGGCGGAATCGGTATCACATATGGTGTTTTTGACTCATCAATTTCGGAGCGGAATATTTCGTTATCCTGCCAATATTGATACCACTTATCTTCAACAGCTAAAGGGTCATATGCTTTAGGAATGTCTGATGGCTTTCTGTCTGACATAAATCTTTCTAGGTGTAATAATAATTAAGTGCAAATATAGTGAAATTTCGGTAGTTGGATTTAACGATTAGTTTGTACCGAATTGATCAATCTTCAATCAGGTACAAATAATTTGGTATCTTAACCTGTATGCCGTGGTATGGGCCTTCAAGGTCACTCCACTGGTCTCCCACTGTTCCAATAATATCATAACCCTTTTCAACTAACTCTATTCGCTTAGAACTTTTAAACTCTTGTGCTTTCATTTTATACTCATGTTCTCTTTGGGTAATCAACGTATCAAATATGGTGTAGCCTTCTTTTATAAGGTTTCCGTAGGTAACTTCATACTCGGGAATATTTCTTCCTGTAAGAAAAATAATTCGTGCTCCTTTACTAATTAAAAAGTCGTATAGCTCTTTAACCTGAGTGATTGCAGGGGATTTCATTTCAGCATTCCATTCCTTGTTCATCTTGTAAACGTATCCAAAGCCCATCGATTCGGCCAGCTCATAGTTATCCAGTGCAGTTTCATCCACATCAAACAGCACAACTGAATTCTCTTTTATATCAGCACTTTCAAATTCTTCTTCTGCATTCATTATAACCGAAATTAGTTCCTCTTCAAACTTGCCGGATTCATAATAATCTTTAATGAGCTGGCGGGCAGTAGTTAAATTCTCCGGTGTATCGTTACAACCAATAAATATTATTAAAGCAAGGAGTGAAATAAAAGTGATTGATAATTTTCTAGTCATCTTTTATTACCAAAGAAGAATAATAGTGGGCGCTCCAACCGATCGGCCCACGCAGACTCTGTATGCTCTGCTTTTGGTGCATAAAAATAATCCATATCTTTTCCAATAACATAACCTAATTCAGTAAGTTTAACGTACATCTTCTGCCCTCTTATTAATCCATCTTCACCATGATCAATGTAAAACTTAACTCTTTTCTTCGGTCCGTTATTTTCTCTAATCATATCAAATATTTTCTCTCCATCATGGTAAAAGGAACTTGACATACATCCGGCCATTGAAAAAACTTCAGAATATCTCCAACCAGCTATAAAGGATATCAACCCTCCCATAGAAGAGCCCATTATTGCTGTATGTTCTCTCTGCGGCATCGTTCTATAATTGGAATCAATAAATGGTTTAAGCTCACTAACAATAAATTTCAAGTACTTTTCTCCTTTTTCAGAATCACTATACTCCTCAAGCCGGGCCGGTGTGTTGTAAATTCCAACAACAATTATTTCCTTCATCTTTCTGGATTTGGCAAGCTTTGATACGGTTTCATCTACTCTCCAATCCTTCCCTGCAAAGGATGTTTTTGGATCAATTATATTCTGACCATCGTGCATATAAAGCACGGGGTATGCTTTATGAGCATTTCTAAGTCTTTTGTATCCGGGCGGTAACCAAACAATCACACTTCTTTTACCATCTAAATTATGCGAGTACATATTTTTATGAAATCTGGCAGTCCCCACAATTTCATCTCTACCATGGCTATGTTTTTTCTTCCGGTGTTTTACCTTCTTGCTTATTTCATTCATAACTTGGTGCAAAATAATTCCGCGTTTTAACAAGAATATTGAATTATTGAAGCAAAAATAACTATACTGTCAAAGAAATAAAAAATTGACGCGGCATGATAATTCGCAGCAAATATTTAGTTGATCATTAATTCGGAGTTGAACTTTTTCTTGCATAGAAATGGATTATTGTAATTATTTTGTGGATTTTTAAAGGACTATTTTTTCATTTCTTTTACTGGAGAGAATTCAAACAATGGCAGTGATAAGACCTTTCAAAGCACTCAGACCAGACAAAAAAAATGCACACCTTGTTGCAAGCGTTCCTTATGATGTTGTAAACCGCCAAGAAGCAAAAAACTTGGCTAAAGATAATGATCTAAGTTTTCTCAGAGTTACACGGGCAGAGATCGATTTACCGGATGAAAATGATCCTTACTCAAAAAATGTATACGAAAAAGCAAAAGAAAATATCGAAACACTTAAAGCTAAAGCACCCTTACTTGTTGATGATGATCCCCACTTTTATATCTATAGACTAATTATGGATGGGAACGCACAGAGGGGCCTCGCAGCCACGTTCGCAGTTGATGATTATGATAATGATGTGATTTTAAAGCATGAAAAAACGCGTAAGGTAAAAGAAGATGACAGGACAAATCATATAGTTACATCTGAAACACAAACCGGAATTGTGTTTTTAACTTACAGGGGTGTGGTTGAAATTAATGATGTGGTAAACAAAACTACCGATGAAACAGATCCGCTGTATGATTTCACTTCGCCAGATGGAATACAGCATACAGTTTGGATGATACCGGATAAGTTTAATGATTTTTTGATAAAAGAGTTTGCTAAGATTGATAAGGTTTATGTTGCGGACGGACACCATAGAGCAAAGAGTGCAAGCAGGGCAAGGGAGGAGATGCGTAAAGCCAATCAAAATCATACCGGTGATGAAGAGTACAACTATTTTATCTCGGTTATTTTCCCTGCAGAACAGTTGAATATTCTTCCTTATAATAGAACGGTTCGTGATCTTAATAACAACAGCAAGGAAGACTTCTTAAATAAAGTAAGTGAAAAGTTTGAAGTGCAGTTATCTGAAGCAAAGGAACCGGATGGTATTACATCGTTTGGAATGTACCTGGATGGAGAATGGTATCGGCTCAATGCAAGAGATTCTATTCTCGCAAGCAACTCTCTTTCAGCTTCTGTTGGTGATAAGTTTGATGTTAGCATACTTCAAAACTTTTTGCTCAATCCGATCCTCGAGATAGATGATCCACGTACAAACGATAGGATAGATTTTATTGGTGGTATTCGTGGTACACAAGAGCTTGAAAAACTTGTTGATTCTGGAAAGGCAGCTGTTGCGTTTTCCATGTATCCAGTGTCTGTTAGCGATTTGATGAATATATCGGATGCGGGAGAAGTAATGCCGCCAAAATCAACATGGTTTGAACCGAAGCTTAGAGATGGATTATTAACTCATATGATTTAAGTGAAAACTATAGACAATTAGATTTGTAAAATTAAGTTTAACATAACATAAGAAAGGAATAATAATAAATTATGGGAGCAACAGAGGAAAAAATTATGGAAAAAAGGATACATAATTTCAGTGCCGGTCCGGCAGTATTACCCGTTGAAGTATTGGAAGAGGCGAAGGAACATTTATTAAGTTTGCCTGGTGTTGGAATGTCAGTCCTTGAAATCAGTCACCGTTCAAAAACATTTGATAATATTATTAATCAAACAAGAGCCGATGTAAAAGAGCTACTGGATATTAGTGATGATTACTCAATCCTGTTTCTTCAGGGTGGTGCAAGTCTTCAATTCTCAATGGTTCCTATAAATATAATGCCTCCTAAAAATAAGGCGGACTACATTGTAACGGGAAGCTGGTCTAAGAAAGCAGTGAAGGAAGCTAAGAGAGTTGGTACAGTTAACATTGCTGCTACAACGGAAGATACAACATTCAACAGGATCCCGAAGCAGGAAGAATTAAAATTGAAAGCGGATGCTTCTTACGTTCATTTCACATCAAACAACACTATTTATGGAACACAGTGGAAGAGTGAGCCGGAAGTAGGCAATGTACCGCTTGTTTGTGATGCATCATCAGATATTTTCCATAAAAAAATTGATGTGAATAAATACGGAATTATCTATGCCGGTGCACAAAAAAATATGGGGCCTTCGGGTGTTACCATGGTAATATCCAGAAATGAACTTCTTGAAAGAAGTACGGATGATCTACATTCTATGTTAAATTATAAAACTCATGTCGACGGAAATTCACTTTATAATACTCCTAATACTTTTGGTGTTTATATTATTGGATTAGTAACAAAGTGGCTCAAAAATAACGGCGGACTCGATAAGATGTACGAAGTTAATACTCACAAAGCCAACTTGTTGTATGATTGCATTGATAACAGTAACGGATTTTATAAGGGACATTCTGAAAAAAAGAGTAGATCGCTGATGAATGTTACCTTTAATCTTTCAACCGAAGAGCTGGAGAAGAAGTTAATTGCTGAAGCTACTGAAGCCGGATTTAACGGATTAAAAGGGCACCGCTCAGTAGGTGGTTTAAGAGCATCTATTTATAATGCTTTCCCGACAAAAGGTGTAGAAGAATTGGTTGATTTTATGAGGGATTTTCAATCTAAAAACAATTAATATTCTAAGAGGTTGACTCTTTAAGTTGTTGCTGACCCGCAAAACAACTAATCCTCAATATATAAGAGAATTGAGTCAACCTCTTTTAATATAAGCTAAACCAAAATGAATAAACTATTTTTCTTGTCATTTATATTATTAGTGGTTGCCTGTTCGAAAGATGATATAAAACTTGAAACATTTAGTCCTGAAGCATTTGCATATGACCTGGGTGATAAATGGGAAGTAAACGCGATGGTAAATGTTAGAGGATTTGAACAAAGGGAAAACGCAGAATATAAAAATATTGAAGCATCAATAATTCTTTCAGCAGATCTTAAAGCAACAGATGGAGCCCTTGTGGAGAGGATATTTGCTGATACAATAAATGTTACCCATCACGAAGAAATTTTGGATATCCCCTTAGAGGTGCAGTTTGAGCTTGATTCGACTTATTCGTTAGGAAGGTACCAGATTATAATTCACATCACCGATGATTTTTCTAAAAATAATATAACCACTACTGTTGAATTTGAACTAGCAGACTAATAACTATTCCTCATCATTCTCAACATCAGGTATCGGTTTTCTTCCCGCAAATCCTTCATCCATCCCATGATAATATTCAATGTCTTCCTCATCACTCTTCCAGCACAAATATACTTCCTTACCATCAACCATAGCAGGGAAATCCACCAATCCTATTGTGAAATTCCAATCCTTAAAAAAACACCCTATCTCTTCAAGCTCTGCCAAAAATCCTTCAACGTCAGCTGCCATTTTTTTTATATCTTCGTTCTCTTCAGCATGCGGTCCAATTTCTTCAGCCAGTAAACGCATCTCTCTTGTGGTGCTTAAAATATCTTTAACAATTTTATTTACAAGAGGAAGAGTTTTTCTCGCCTCTTCACGTGTGAAATATTTTGTCTCGGTTGTCATTATATCCAAAATTATTTAAAAAGCTAGCATCAAATTAAAATAATTTGATTACAAAAAAAGTTTATTTTGAATCATGCCATATTTTATACTTCAAATATTATGCGCAGTTTCACAAATGATTCTTTTCTCACCTTTTCAAACATTATTGATTAGAAATAAAGATATTACAATGGGAAAGAAAAAAGAAAAGGGAATTATGACTTGCTATGGATTTTTAATTTGGATTCGAATAATTGAAATTGCATCAAGAATTAATTTGCGTTAAATAGATCTTTTTTAAAAAATAATGAATTCGGGCTCGCGAGAGGATAATATTTCTGCACTCTTCGGGTCTGTAATTTTTTGAACACAAAAAAATTGTGCCTGTTATATAATCTTATATTTACTTAATTTAATACGATATATAACTCAGATGAAATTTAATTTTTAACTTGCTTTTAACTGGAAAATTTGAATGAATAATAACAAATTATTAAATGCTGCTCTTCCATTAATTCTTCTGACACTGCTAATCCCTGTAAGAGCCCAGGATAGAACAGTTGGTTTATTTCTGAACGATTCTGCCTCCTTTAATGGCTATACATTGTTTGCACCCCTTGCTTATA
>CP070637.1:2176255-2182532 GCA_020354005.1 Ignavibacterium sp. | reverse complement strand
TTCAAAAAAAATCAATGTAATTTCCAGATACGATTTTGTTCAGGAGATTTGGGAGGCATACGGTATAACTCACATTCTGCCCAACAATGGATATGTAAAAGGCGGTGCCTTTCAGCCATATTATGGATTGCGAATAGATGATCATACTGCATATACAAGAGGTGGGGATTTTGCCCTTTTGCGTGAGAGCGGCGCAAGAAGCGGATTAATTTACAATCCATTCTATGTAGAAGCAGGATTGGAGTTAGGTTTATACATTTCTGATTTTGTTTTCTTTACCACAAGCATCGGGTCGGATGTAAACACACGTACCTTTAGCGAGGATCTGGCATATACTGCAAGATTGGAGTTCAATCCAAAAGCTGGTAAAGTTGGATTTTTATTAGGCGGTTCGTACGCGGCTGCAAAAGATAGTGTTGATTTTTATGGTGCATTTGGCGGCATAGCCTATGATCGCTTTACATTACTTGCTGAATTCGATAGAGCAAAAAAGTTAACAGGCGCAAATATAAACTCAAATCTATTAATGGCTCAGGCAACGTATGTTATCATTATTGGATTAGAAGCATACGTAAGATATGATTGGATGGATCCGAATGTTGATGTTGCCGACGATGAAATTGCACACTTAATTTTAGGATTTGAATTTGTCCCTTACAGCTTCGTTGAATTCAGACCACAGTACAGATTTTTAATCGAGGAACCAAGTGTAGATAATAATGCTATTGTGTTCCAATTCCACTTATATTATTGAGTGCCTTGTATCTCAAGTGAATCAATTACACAGTAAGTTCTTTGTATTGATCAACATACTTTTCTTCTTCATGAAGGTAGTTTATTAATTCCTCCCTATCTCTAACAAGAAGATGCTTAGTCCATCTTATATATGTTCCCCCGTTTGAAGCAAGGAATTTAGAATACTTAATGCAATCCTCATCAAAGTTTTGTGAGGAGATAATCTTATTTATCAAACCCATCTGAACCGCCTCTTTTGCTGATATCTTCCCTCCTTCAAAAACATACTCTGTTGCTTTACCTGTTCCTATATACTTTGGTAAGAAAAACGGTAAAGCTCCACTGGCATGAATACCATACTTTACATGAGCCAACGATATCATTAAATCCTCAGAAGCAAACCTGAAATTTGATGCTAAACTTGCTCCGAAGAATGGTGTAACTATAGTGCCATTAAGTCCAAATACGGAAAGTTTTCTGTAATTAACTATGGCACGTATAAAACTATTAAGGATGTTTATTTCTTTTGAACGCACCTGCATTAAATCATTTTCCGACAGCAGGTCAGTAGGCTCTTTAGAAAATTCTTTACCTGTTAATTCTGTTACAAAAACTTCGTATGCAGTATTACCCAAACAGCCCTTTTCATTTAGGATAAGAATAACATTAATATCTTCCTGTTCAGATACCAGATCAAACCAATTCAAAACCTGTCTGCTGGTATCAATATCAACTAAACTATAAAAAGCATTGCATTTAATTTTAACAATTGCTACACTTTCATCACGCCAACCTTTAAATGAATTATTTTCAAATTCAATTGTTAATTTTTCCTTCACAATGTTTTCTCCTATTTGTTAGAGTCTAATAAAATATCTTTATTTAATAAATCTCAGATATCCCCATAATAAATTTGTTCGAAAAGTAAAATTCTACTATCAAATATACTTTAAAAATTCTTTTGATATTGATGTTTTAACTTTGACAGATTAGAAATATTTGTCATCTTCCAAGCTGTTTCTCTTTAAAGTTTCTTTCTTCTAACGATTCAAAGATTCTTAATTTCCGAAATCATTAAAGTTTTTTGACAATATGGTATTTTTCAAAATATTTTGTGAATAATCTACGACATACACTTTATTTTACTATACTCCAAACAAGAGGAAATAATAATTTACCATTAAAAAGTTAAGCAGCTATAAAAATCTCCCACTCCATATCTACTCTTATTTTTGCCCTTTCTTATGAATAATTCACTTCATAATTTAGCTATCTATAGTTAAAATTCTTTACAAGATAATACAAAAAAGTTAATTTTTTGTTTATTTATTAACATTATTTAGATAGTTAAAAGTAGCAGGGAACGAAAATTTATTTAGAAGTACAAAAGTTATTATTCTGATTATTTTTAAGGGTTTTCTTACCTGTGGGTATAATTTTTGAAGAGATTGATTGTTCTAAATTGAGCATAGTTCAATTGAGCTGAGTTATTGTATATTTATTGCAAAAAATCGACTAAATCGGTTGAATTTGGAAATATGAGGTCATTTCAATCCAATTATCAAAAGTGCTCGTGGGTTAAATTTGAATGAATAAATTCTCAACATTTTACTTTTCAATGAATTTAGAGTTTGAGATTGTTAAATTATAATATGGGAAAAAATTTAGTTTACATTCTTTTAGTAATAATTACAGTTATTAGCAATGGTTTAGCAAATAATGCACTTCTATCTCCCATTGTTCTTGCAGATTCTGTAGCTGTAACATCACCAAATGGTGGTGAAACTTTTCAAGCCGGAAATACGATCAACATTTTATGGTTTGATGATCTCGTTGAACCTGTCAAAATAGAACTATATAAAAATGATATTTTACATTTAGAAATTGATGATAATACCCCAAGTGACGGCACTTTTATTTGGAATATTCCATATGATGAAGTGGGGGGATCAGATTATAAAATAAAGATCTCCAGTATTCAATTTACAACTAAGTTTGACTTCTCAGATAGTAACTTTACTATTGCAGCGAACGAAGTAACGATTACATCTCCTACTGCAAACGATAATTGGAAAGCGGGAACAATGCATTCGATAACCTGGGATGCCAATTTTGAGAATAATGTTTCAATAGAACTTCTTAAAGGTAATTCAATAAATAGGATTCTTAGTAGTTCGTCTAGTGGAAGTTCATTTAATTGGATAATACCATTTGACCAGATTGGAGGCTCGGATTATAGAATAAGGGTTGGCAGTATTATTAACAGTGTTGTCAATGATACTTCTGATTTCTTTACAATTACTGCTAATCAGATAACCATTACATCACCTAACGGAGGAGAGCTATGGTACAAGGACAGCACACAGACCATCACGTGGACTGATAATATATCCGGAGATGTTAAAATAGAATTGTTTGAGGAAGATAATCTTGATGATCGAACTCCAATAGAAATAATAAATCAAACGGAAAGTGATGGTTTATTTGAATGGACTGTTCCGACGGAAATTGAACCATCCACTGAGTATAGAGTAAAGATAACAATGCTTGCGGACGAAGATATTTTTGATTTTTCCGACACTAGTTTTCAATTTATTAGCGAGTTGCGGGTTACATCTCCTAACGGGGGGGAAATATGGCTAACTAATTCTGAAAAAACAATATTATATGTTGATAATTTTAGCACTAGCGTAAAGGCAGAATTGTATAAAGGTGGGACATTTTATTCACTAATTGATGATCAAGATAACAACGGTGTAGTAAACTGGTTTATTCCAGATTCTTTGGTGCCGGATAATGATTATAAAATTAAGGTAACAAGTTTGAATGATCCAACAAGCTTTGATTTTTCAGATAATGATTTCAGCATTGTAAAGGGAGTAATCGATATTACTTCACCAAGCGGTGGCGAGTATTGGTTGATTGGTGAGAGATATATTATTACCTGGAACGACAATATTGGTGGAAATTTTAAAATAGAACTATACAAATCAGATGTCCGTCTTGATTTCATTGATGATCGTCATTCAGGAAATACCAAAAATTGGACAATTCCCAACTCTCTTCAACCTGATACAGATTATAAAATATTAATTACGAGTTTAAGTGATAGTACTGTATTTGACTTCTCGGATAGCTCATTTACAATTGCTTTACCTCAGATTGAGATAACAACACCAAATGGAGGAGAAGATTGGAGAGTAGGTACTACTTATTCTATAGAGTGGACAGATATTATAGCGGAAAACGTAAAGATAGATTTGTATAGAGCAGACACTTCTTACCACGTTATATCCCTCAGTACACCTAGCGATGGACTATACAATTGGAGGATTCCCACGGAAATAGATTCAGCTCATGATTATAGAATAATGGTAAGGAGTACAGCCAACTCTAACGTTGTAGATTTCTCGGATGATCCCTTTTCTATATTGGAGGTTCCCGGAGATTTTACATTATCACAAAACTATCCCAATCCCTTCAATCCTACCACGATAATACGTTACGGAATTCCAGAGGATGGACCGGTGCTTCTAGAGGTTTTTGATATAATTGGACAAAGAGTATTAAAGCTTGTTGACGAACCATTGCAACAAAGAGGATTCTACGAGATTACATTCAATCGAGGTATTTTACCGAGTGGTGTATATATTTATAGAATAATATCAGGTGACTTTGTCGAATTGAAAAAAATGATTTTGGCAAAATAATTTTCTTACTTTCATCTCTTCGATCTCTCTGCCTTTAATTTAATCCAAGATTATGTCCCTCCGTAGGAGCTTTATTCTCTCTTCCCAAATCTTTAGATATAGGTATATCATCTCTACGGGACTAATATTTTAATAAAATTTTTATAAGTAATAAAGGTTCGATATAAGTTTGGCTATTTTTTACAATTAAGAAAAGAATGCCATAGTAGCTATATATTCTGGATATTCATTCAATTAATAATGAAGAAGGATTAATGATTTATGATTTTGGAAGTTTTATTCTATAAGTTCATTTGAGAAGTATCATCTTTTTAGTCTCAACAAAAACTTTTGCCGATTGCCCCATTAGGGGGCCTGTCAAAGCATCGCTAATCTGGATTCTATAAAAATATACACCACTTTTATATAATGCTGCTTCAAAATTAGTTTCGTGAATTCCCTCTTCCTGCAATTCATCAACTAATACTGTTACTATCTCGCCTATGGGATTATAAACCATAAGAGTTACCCATTTACGATCGGGCAAAGCATACTTTATTTTTGTATTTGGATTAAATGGATTTGGATAATTTTGATAAAGAACAAAAACTTTAGGTGTGAAGTCAACATTGACTTCTGCAATATCTGAATATTCATAGGCACCACTAAAATCAATTTGCTTTAACCGATATTGAACAATTCCTTTTGCCGATCTATACTTATAATCATCAAGGTATTGATAATTACTTGCTTCTGTGGTTGTTCCTTTTCCCAAAACAAATGCTATTGTCTCCCATTGCACCTGTTCCCCACCGTTTATTTCCGGGTGATTAAGTTGAATCCTCTCAATCTCGAAACCTTTATTATTCAATTCAGTAACAGTTCGCCACAATAAATGAACTGAATTTCCTATCACTGAAGCTGTAAATGAAGACAACTCTACGGGTACGGTAACATGAGCAGTATCACTATATTCTGATACCGTATCTTCACTAATAGCATAGACTTTATATAAATAATCAGAGTTTGCAATAACAATAGAATCAGTATATGATGTAATATTTGAACTCACAGTGTCATATTCAGCAAAGATTGAAGTTGATGTATCTTTCTTTGTAATAACAAATCCTAATTCATTGTCAGAATTATCAATCCAATCCAGCTGGACGGCTAATGGTGAGTTCATAAATTTTGCAGTTAAGTTGGATGGAGCAGGTAAAATAGTCACCACCTGAACCGGTCCTGCATAACCGGACTCAGTAAAGTTATTTATTGCCTTTATCTTGTAGTTATAGCATTGACCATCTATAACAGATGTATCTATATAACTTGTCACATTCGATTCCACATTTTCAATAGACTGGTATTCTTCAATTAGAGGAATCATTCTTTCAATAATAAAACCATCTTCATTGTTTGAATTATCCCTCCAGCTTAACTCAACTTCGTTTTCTACTAAGGCTGATGCATTTAGATTATCAGGGGCAATTATAACCGCTATATCTAATACAATAAGGGTAAATGAGATTGTATCAGATAAAGCTGGTAAACCATCATCACTTGTTATCACTAAAATATCAGAAAACGTTCCGGACTCACCCGGATCCGGTGCAAAAGTAATTATATTTGATCCATCTCCATTGTCTACAAACGAACCAAAGGATGGGAGGTTCTCAATTGAAAATGTTAGACTATCACCGTCGAGATCTGTAGCTGTTACAATTACTTCCAGTGTGTCACCCTCATTCATCATCTGGTTTTCTATTGGTTCTAATACTGGAGATCGATTTGAGATTTCATATGCTCCTATGTCCCATCCAGCGCCCTGTGGTCTTGACACTCCCTCTATATCA
>CP070637.1:2171631-2176155 GCA_020354005.1 Ignavibacterium sp. | reverse complement strand
CCCATGAAGAAGTAACTGAAACTGCAAACAGAGTTAAAAGTAAATTTGAAAGATTGGTTAAAAAAATAATCTCATATATTTAGCAAATTTTAATGCCACCAATTTACTTAATATTGTGAGGTAAATATCTCCCGCCAGTGTTCAAAAAGTTGATTTTTGTTGACATTCTTAAACCAGACACCTAATTTTGGCAGTTCAATTATTTTTAATCTATTACACTAAATTTGCAGAATGAAAGAATTCCGATTCCGAATTATAATCGTACTGGCCGCCATAGTCTTAGCTGTTTATCTATTATATCCTACATTCGCTGACTATCAAAACAAACAAGATATTAATAAGATACTCGAAGATAAAAAACAAGAATTCCTAGCTGCTGACTCAAGTTTAACAAAAAGTCAGCTTGAAAAAATGCTTAGTGTTGTTGAAGACAGCATCCTGAGTGCCAATCCTGAGTTTGTAAAGGACCGTGAAAAAAGAGTAAAGCTTGGTCTTGATCTCCAGGGAGGAATGAGAGTTGTGCTCGAGGTTAATACTGCACAATTGCTTGGGAAGCTTGCTGCCAATCCTGATGATGTATTCAATGAAATTCTTGCTGAAGCTCAGCTGGAATCCGAATTATCAGATGAATCTGTTGTGGATATCCTTGGCAGGAAACTTACTGAAAGAGGAATTAGATACAGCAGATATTTTGGAACAATAAGACAGGATGACGATGAGATCCTATCCGGCCTGAGGGAAGATACCGAGGATGCTGTTACACGTGCACTGGAAATAATAAGAAACAGAGTCGACCAGTACGGAGTATCAGAGCCAACAATCCAAAGACAGGGCAGCCGGAGAATAATTGTAGAGCTCCCGGGAATTGCAAGAGAAGAAGAAGCAAAGCAGCTATTACAAGGTACTGCATTGCTTGAGTTCAGATTATTAAGAGATCCTGAGTTTACAATTTCTGTTATGCAGAAGATTGATGATGCACTTGCAAAGACTATTGGAGTTTTACCTGATACCACTGAAGATAAAACACTTTCTAATCTCGATACCTCTTTAGTAGCAGGTGAAACAGACACCAGTGTTATTGATACACTTGGTGAAGAACAACTCACTGAAGAAGAATTTAAACAGCAGCATCCATTCTTTGCTGTTGCTTTACTCGATCCACAGGGTAGAAGTGCAGATGCTTACGTAAGAGCAGATGAAAAAAACAAACTGCTTTTAATGCTTAGCAGACCGGAAGTGCAAAAGGTTTTACCAAATAACGTTGAGTTTGTTTTTGGTGCTAAACCGATTGGACAGCAAGAAGCTCAGGATGTTTATATAATGT
Organism: Ignavibacterium sp.; assembly: GCA_020354005.1. Classification (GTDB taxonomy): domain Bacteria; phylum Bacteroidota; class Ignavibacteria; order Ignavibacteriales; family Ignavibacteriaceae; genus BMS3ABIN03. The sequence continues at coordinate 2,174,831 of CP070637.1, read as the reverse complement.
ATTTGATGAATAAAGAACCTGAATTGACCGGTGGGGTAGTTACCGATGCACTCGCAACCATCGACCCTAATTCTTCGGCACCAATTGTATCGATGACAATGAACAGTGAAGGTGCAACAGATTGGGCAAGAATTACTGGAGCTAACGTCGGTAAACGTATTGCAATTATGTTAGATGGTTTGGTTTTCTCAGCACCCTCTGTAAGAAATAAAATTACAGGCGGTCGTTCCCAGATCGAAGGAATGGCAAATATGGAAGAGGCTAAGTTATTAGAGATAGTTTTGAAAGCCGGCGCGCTCCCTGCTCCGGTTGATATCATTGAGGAAAGAACAGTTGGTCCTTCATTGGGTGAAGACTCGATTAATAAAGGATTCAGCTCCGTTTTAATAGGTTATATACTTGTCGGTATCTTTATGATAATTTACTATTTGCGTGCGGGCACTGTTGCATCAGCTACTCTGGTGTTTTCTATTCTTTTCATACTTGGTGTGCTTGCAGGATTTAAGGCAACACTAACTTTACCCGGTATCGCTGGTATTATCCTAACCATCGGTATGGCGGTAGATGCAAACGTACTGATATTCGAGAGGATCCGGGAAGAATTATCAACGGGCAAAACTGTTAAGGCCTCTGTGGATAGTGGATATGCAAGGGCATACTCTGCTATAATTGATTCAAACATTACAACTTTCTTTACAGGTATAATACTTTATCAATTTGGAACCGGACCTATTCAGGGTTTTGCATTAACACTTATGATTGGAATTGCAGCAAGTCTGTTTAGTGCATTGGTAATAACAAGACTTATTTTTGATATAATGACAGCGCGAGGAGTTAAAGTTACTGTCGGTTAAATTATTAACGCTTTAAGGAAAAAACTTTTAATATGAGAATATTTGAAAAACTAAACGTTAACTTTTTAGGTAAAAGAAAAATTGCTTACGCACTATCAACAGTAATATTTATTGCCGGTATATTAAGTATTGTAATAAGAGGATTAGAGTTAGGAATCGATTTTAAGGGCGGAACAGAGATCGTACTTCAGTTTGAAAATCCTGTTGATGTAGCAACCATAAGAGCAAATTTAGATAATATTGGTTTGGGTGAAGTTGAAGTAAAAACTTTTGGCGGGGAATCGGGAATAATGGTTAGAATTGAAGACCAGGTTATACCGCCAAGCATATATCCAAGGGTTGTTGAAAGTATCGAGAATAAAATAGAATCCGATTTCCCTGGATTGGAAAGAACGGTGATCGATTCAACTGCAAATTCTGTTACATATGAATTTACAGAAACAGCAACCACCGATGCTGTGATTGATGCATTGTTTGAAGCAGGATTCCAATCGGGCAGAGTTTCGGAAGAACAAAATAATGTACAGATGATAGTGAGAGTCGGTATTTCGGATTGGATAAAGGAAAACCTGAATCAGAAAATAACGGATAATCCTTTTACAGTTCTTAAAGAAGATATTGTTGGACCAAAGATTGGTGAAGAGCTAAAAAGAGATGCAGTTCTTGCAATATTCTTTGCTTTAATTGCAATCCTTGTATATCTCGGATTTCGTTTTAAATTCATTTTTGCATTTGGAGCAGTTACTGCTGTATTTCACGATGTATTAATTACATTGGGTCTTTTTTCCATTTTATATGGCATTATTCCCGGATTGAATCTTGAAATTACAATAACAGTTGTTGCAGCATTTTTAACTTTGGTTGGATATTCCATAAACGATACTGTTGTAAACTTCGATAGGATAAGAGAGAATCTAAAAATTCACAAAACACGCCCAATCAAACAAATAGTAAATGATAGCATAAACCAGACGATGAGCAGAACCATATTAACAAGTGGAACAACTCTTTTAGCAGTTTTTGTATTACTCATCTTTGGTGGTGAGGTACTAAAATCATTTGCATTTACGCTTGTTATTGGAACGTTAATCGGTACATACTCCTCCATATTTATTGCTAGTGCGCTTGTCTATGAATATGCAGAGAAGTATAAAAAGAAATTAGAGTTTTAGTCTTAGTTAATCTCAAAAAAAAGCCGGTAACGAAAGCTACCGGCTTTTTTTATTTACAGAAAATTGATGTCAATAATTATCTTTCATTTAATTTACCAAGCAAAATACTCTTAGCAATTGGCAGTACTGTTTCCTTAAATGGCAGATCAAGAATAGTCTCGCAGACGTAAACTGGAACATCCTTCATCTGTCCATATCTTTCAATCAATTTTATTCCTGCACTAACAACTGATGATCCAACTTCGCTAAGAGAAATCTGTATAAGAAGTTTTGTCTTTAAGGATTTAGATGATTTCTTCTTTAAAGAATACCTTGGTGAAGAATATTCAAAAATCCTTAGCAGATTGTTATGATAATCGGGAATTATAAAATACCCTTCATTCTTTTTTGAACGAATTGGGAGTGCTGGTTCAATTTTTATATTATCGTGTACAAATTCATATACCGCAATTCCTTCCTCCATAGTGGTTTGAACATGCAACATTGCCCAGCTAATAAGTTCAAAAATTTCTTTAACATCAGACGAGTCAGTTACTCTATTGACAACATCTGCCTTCTGACCATCAATGACAGGTGTTTTCATTCCTTTTGATAAAGATTCATTGTATGGTTGGTACTTTACATAAAGTGATCTAAGCATATTATCGATATGATATAACTGAAGTAGTTCTGGAAAAAGTTTATACTTCCGGAATTTCTCGTTGTATTCGTTGAGCTTTGCCAATATTTTATATTGAGTAAGCTCGTTATCCTCTACAGGAGATTGAAAAAAATTTAGTATAGATTTATACATCCCTATTGCCCTCGAAATAGTTATGACTGACAAAGGCAACTACTATACCATTAGATTTTTATCAAATTTAGTGGGAATATTTAACTTCTGGAAATATCAAAATGAGAACTCATATAGATGTGGGGCAGGAAGAATGATTTTTCGAAAAGATGTTTACATAATTGGATGAATGAATTTTTAAATGCAAAGATGAAATCTTTTTAAAAGATGTCATCTTTCAAGATTAATAATTTACAATCATAATTTTGTTTATTTACTATTACGACATTTGTCGCCTGTACATTTTATTATTCACTTTGATTTTTCTGGATTTAAGTTATAGTATAACTTAACATATTCATTTACTACTTTTATAGTTCTACCGGTTATTTCTCTTATTGC
>CP070637.1:2161751-2171531 GCA_020354005.1 Ignavibacterium sp. | reverse complement strand
AAAATCCGGATTACACTAGTCCGCCAGGTGTATTTCGTGAAAGAGACAGAACAAGACCGGATGAGGAAATATTTAAGAACGAACAATCACTTAACTTGATACTTACAAACCTGGAAGATGGTGATAGACGTGAAGCAACTAAATTTTTGTTTAGGCCATTGGATGTTTTTAACTATTCCGAAATGAAACTTTTCATTCATGGGGATTCTAGATCTATATTAGGTTCTATCTCCTATAATGAGAGTGAAAATAATTTATTTTCATCCGAAGTATTTTTTAGGTTCGGTACTGACTCGAATAATTACTATGAATACCGCCAACCTGTTAGTTCTGGCTGGAATGAGGTTACAATAAGATTTGAGGAGCTGACATCACTAAAAGCAGTATCAAGAGATTCACTTGATCAAATCATCAGAAAACCTGTTACGGGAGCACAGGGACATTTTTATCAACTAAAGGGTAATCCAACTTTAACCAGGGTTCAGTTTTTGAATGTTGGAATAGTTAATCTCGATAATGGTTTTAATCCCGGACCACTCTCCGGTGAAGTTTGGGTAAACGAATTAAGGGTGATAGGTGCAGATGATACACCCGGCTGGGCATACAGCTTTAACACTAATTTCAAATTTGCAGATTTAATGTCAGTAAACTTTAATATGTATCAGAGGGATCCGCATTTTCATAAATTATCCGAGCGCTTTGGTTCAAGGATTGAAAGCCAGAATTGGGCATTTGCAACGAATGTTAATATACTTAAAATTCTACCGTTTAATATGCCCCAGAGCAATCTGCAAGTAAACTATTCTCACAGCGAATCGCTGGGAAAACCTTTGTACATACCAGGAACAGATATAAGGGTAGATGAAGCAGTTAAACAAATTGAGGAATCCCCACCAGACACAACCGGTACTCAGCAAACAGCTGATGAATTAATCGCATCAACTCAAACATTAACTGTTTCAAATACACTTTCTGCTTCTGCCATTAAATTTTTTATTCCAACCTCTCTCTGGTACATAAGAGATACATTTAATGCGCTCACATTTGCCTTTAACTATAACAATTCTTTCAGCCGAAGCCCTACTGTGCTTGAACGAAAGAACTGGGGTTGGAATGCTAGTGCTAATTATAGCGTTAATTTTAGTACCGATCTTTTTATCCAACCAGCTAAATTCCCAATTGTTGGATGGTTTTTTGCTTTACTTAAAGATTACAGGGATGCAAAGATTAACTTTGCACCAAAAAATCTCTCTGCGAGTATATCAACCAGACGAAACCGTAATAGCAGCATCACAAGACCTACTGCTGGTAATATTCAACCTGATCCGTTGATATCGCGTGATTTTACTGCTGCAAGAGGATTCAACTTCTCCTGGATATTAACTGAAGGTGGATTATTAAATCTTAGCACGAATTATAATGTAAGTATTAGTTCATCTTTAGCTTATTTACTTATTGATGAAAATGAACAGGAAAAATCAGAAGCAGAAATTTGGAATGAAATTTTTGGCGGTGAGGGTTTTGGTAAGGATTATGCCTACCAGCAAACTATGGATTTGCGTGCACAGCCGAGACTGCCTTCATTTTGGGATATTAATAGATATTTTACTTTAACTGCCGGATACTCAGTGAGTTACAGATGGGATTACGACTTACGACAAGAAGAGCTTGGACGAAGTGCTGGATTCAATTCCAAGTCTTCAGCAGGATTAGTTCTAAGATGGAAAGCACTTACTGAACCGTTGTTTGGATCACCATCTTCAGATAACAATCAAACCCGCAACCGTCCTACAGGAAGAAATAGAACTCTTGATCAGCCGGTTAGTGAAGAAGATCAAGCACCAAAAGAAACCACGGGTGAAGATTTGGATTCACTTTCAGTAACTTCTGATCAAAAACCTTCTTCGCTTGTCAGGGCATTTAACTTCTTTAAATCAGTTATTAAAACGATCTTTTTTGATTGGGAAAGTTTTAGTTTTAACTTTTCAAATACACACAGCCTGTCAAAATCGGGTTTAAAAAGTGAGGGAACCGGATTTTTAAATTTTTGGGGAACGTCTTATAGTGTTAGTAATGGACCATCAAGAGAGTTTATGCTAGGACTCAGCAACGATGCGGGACCACGTGCGAACGTTCCTAGTACTAACTTCAGGGATATATTTTCAGATAAAAATAATTTTGATTTTAGAACTTCCCGTCCTTTGTGGGAAGGTGCAAAGATCGACGTAACCTGGAAGGTTGGTTGGGGAGTTAATAAGAACACTACATTAACAACGGATGAAGAAGGAAACCTGTTTGTATCAAATGTTCAGGCTACAGGGAATTTAAACAGATCATTTCTAAGTCTTCCATTACCATTTTTTGATACCGGTATAAGCAAAGTAAATGAACTCTATAATCCTAATGCTCCAAATCCTAAAGAGAATTTATCGCAGGCGTTTGTGGAAGGATTCGAAACATTTCCCTGGTTTAAATCTGTACCGGAACTTAAGGATGTAGCAAAGTATTTTCCAAGAGCAAACTGGCGTTTCACCTGGGATGGATTAGAGAAATTTCCAATTTTCAGTGCTCTTGCACAAAGAGTTTCATTAGATCATGCATATTCATCCAGCTACACTGAAGGATGGAAACTTACAAGAGAAGGTAATGAGGAAATTCAAATACAAAAAATAGATTATGGGTTTGCACCTTTGGTTGGATTGAATATTACATTCGCCCAGCTTTGGGGTGGGAATTTGACAGGCAACATAAAATACTCCACACGGAGCAGTTACAATTTAGGTGTAACAACATCAAACATTACAGAAACGTTTTCAAAAGATATCGGTTTTACAACCAGCTATTCCAAGTCCGGTTTCAATCTTCCATTATTTGGGGTTTCCCTTAAAAATGATATTGAGTTCACTTTAGCTTATACACTTACACAAAATTCAGTTGTGCGTTTCGAGATGAATAACTTCTCCGAAACAGGTATACCGCAAGATGGTACAGTAAGAACTACAATTGAGCCAAGAATTAGGTATACAATTAGCTCTAAAGTAACAGTTTCAATTTTCTACAAGAGGTCTACTGTGGAACCGGAAGGCGCTGCGCGGATTCCGCCTACAACTACGAACGAAGCTGGTTTGGATGTTAATATAGTAATACAATAACTATATTTGTCGTCCTAATTATAAACTTGTAAGTATTAGTAAATAAAATCAAAAGTAATATGGAAGCAAAGAAAATTCTATGGGTTGATGATGAAATTGAGTTATTAAAATCTCATATCATTTTTTTATCGGAAAAAGGATTTGAGGTTGATACTGTAACTAATGGGGAAGATGCAATTTCTTCAGTTAAAGATAAAAATTTCGATATCATATTTTTAGATGAGATGATGGCTGGAATGGGTGGTCTTGAAACACTAAGCCGGATTATTGAAATCAATCCAAATATACCGGTAATAATGATTACTAAAAGCGAGGAAGAGTCGCTAATGGATGAAGCCATTGGGGGTAAGATAAGCGATTACCTTACGAAACCTGTAAATCCAAGTCAGGTTCTGCTTGTATGTAAAAAAATATTAGAAGGTAAAAAAATATCGGGTGAATATGCGACGAAAGATTATCTTCAGGATTTTGCACAGATATCGCAAGCACTTATGACCGATCTTGATTTTGCAGAATGGACAGATATATACCGCAAGCTTGTTAATTGGGATGTTGAGTTAGATTTGCACCCTGATATTGGATTGCGGCAAACCCTTAATGATCAATGGAGAGAAGCGAATAAAGAGTTTTCAAAATTTGTTGAAAAAAATTATGTTCATTGGATTAATTCTCAGGGTGATATTGATACGCCTTCTCTTACAACGGAAATAACTGAAAAGTATGTGTTAAACCATCTACCGGATGAAAATACCAATGTATTTTATTTTGTACTCGATTGCTTGCGGCTTGATCAGTGGATGGTGATGGAGAAGCTTCTGGTTGATCAGTTTAATATTGAAAAAGATTTTTACTACGGCATTCTTCCAACAGCCACACCTTATGCAAGAAATTCATTATTTGGTGGATTGTTCCCCGGCGAAATTGAAAAATACTATCCTGATCTATGGATGAGTAAAAATGACGATGAACGAAGTATGAATAAATATGAAAAGGAGTTGTTACAATTGCTTGTTGATAGGAAAAAAATAAAGCTTAAGAATGAATTGAAGTATATAAAAATTATTGATCCGGAGGTGGGTCGTAACTTCGAACAGAATGTTCTCTTTCATATAAAGATACTCATCTGACTGCAGTAGTTGTAAATTTTCTTGATATGATTGCTCACGGCAGATCTGATTCCGATATACTAAAAGAAATTGCCCCGGATGAATCTGCATATCGTTCATTAACTAACAGTTGGTTTACTCATTCTTCATTGCTGGGAACGCTTAAGTCAATGGCTCAATTAAAAAATGTTAAAATAGTAGTAACTACAGATCATGGAAGCATTCGCTGTCTCAGGGGTGCAAAAGTGTTGGGTGATCGGGAGGCTTCAACAAACTTAAGATTTAAATACGGTCGAAACCTGAAAGCAGATAGTAAGAATGCCATCTTTATTAAAAGTCCCCAGGAATATAAATTGCCAAAACGAGGTGTTACTATAAATTACATTATTGCTAAAGAGGATTATTACTTTGTATACCCCACTGATTATCATAAATATCTAACGCATTATAAAGATACGTTCCAGCATGGAGGAATTTCTTTAGAGGAAATGATATTGCCGGTAATAACAATGGAGCCAAAGTAGTTTTGTGAAATTTCCTTCAACCAAAACTGTAAAAGATGAAAATGGAACGAGAGATTTAGCAGAAAAATTTGCTGATGTGGTGAAGCGAGGGCAGGTTATTGTATTGAATGGAAATCTTGGCTCAGGAAAAACATTCTTTATTAAAAGCGTACTACACTTTTTTTCTATCAGCAATGTTAGCAGTCCGTCATTTGCAATAGTGAATGAATATATTGGTTCAATTAAAGCATATCATTTTGATTTTTTCAGGTTAAAGGATGTTGCTGAACTGCATGATATTGGTTGGCAGGATTATCTTAATGATACAAAAGCAGTTACCTTTATTGAATGGGGAGACCAATTAAAAAATGCACTACCTAAAAAAAGAATTGAAATTTTAGTTACAGCAACAAATGATACAGAAAGACAATTTGATTTTATGAAGTATGAATGAGTTAAAACCAATTTTAGCTGTAGAAACATCAGATATTTTGTGCAGTGCTGCATTATATTTTTCGGATGATAAATTTTTTTCTTCAAATATTTATATGGAGCATTCGCATTCTCAAAACTTATTTGAGATTATTGAATTTTTATTCAACACTGCCGAAATAAAATCTGAGCAGATAGGTTCCGTTGCAGTATCGGGTGGTCCCGGTTCATTTACGGGTTTACGTATTGGTATGTCTGCCGCTAAGGGAATAGCTAGTGGTGCGAGTGTGCCGATGGTAATTGTGCCGACTTTAGAAGCACTTGCATATCAGCTCTCATCAGTAATATCTGAAGAAACGGTTATTATTGCAAATAAAGTAAATAAGGATGAAGTATATTATTCTAAGTTTAAAATTAAGTCCAATAGTTATATATTTGTGGAAGAATTAACAATATTGCCGAATGAAGAATTTATTGAGCGGGTCGGTGGCACGAAGGTAATTGGTAATGCCAACGCAATATTGAATAAAAATTCACAACAGCACATGATCAGTTCACCCAGCGCTGAATTTATTGCAAGATGGGCACTGAAATATGGCAAAGATTTATTCAGCAATGAATATGATTATTTTGAACCAATGTATGTTAAAAATTTTCAAGTAACAAAGAGGAATAAAAAATGAGGAAGTTTCTAACACTTCTTATCTTATTTACATCATTATCTTTCGCTCAATTATTAAATCCTAAATTAGTTTTACAGCAAAATGAACATGACTTTGGAGATATGGTTCAAGGTGAAGAGGTGTCGCATGTTTTTGTTCTATCAAATAGTGGTGGTGGTCTCTTAAAAATAAATAATGTCAAACCATCGTGCGGCTGCACTGCAGCAATGCCTGAAAAAACTGAACTTGGACCTGGCGAATCGACTAACCTAACTGTCAGTTTTAATTCTAAAGGAAGAAGGGGTAAACAAAAGAAAATAGTTAGAATTGAAACTAACGATCCTGAAAATCCCCAACAGATAATTACAATAAAAGGTAATGTAGTTGTAGAAAAAGCTAATAATGATGCTCAACCGGTTCTTAAGTTTTCAGAAACACAGCATGATTTTGGTAAAATTGAACAAGGTAAAGTGGTTGAACATACTTTCAAATTTCAAAATACGGGTAAAAGCATTTTAAAGATTAATGATATTAAAACCTCCTGCGGATGTACTGCAGCATTGGTGAGTAATGAAAAAATAGCTCCGGGTGAAGAAGGTACTTTACTTGTAGAACTTGATACTAAAAACCGTAGAGGTAAGATGAGTAGGACAATAACAATTAATTCCAATGATCCGAAAGAGCCGACGAAAGTCTTAACTGTTTATGCTGATATCCAGCAATAGAAAATATTATGCCCTGGTTTAAAAGATCGAAAGAAAAAATTTCTCCGGACAGCCAGAAAACTGACTTGCCGGATGGCTTGTGGGAAAAGTGTCCGGGCTGTGGTGAGATAATTCATAACAAACAATTAGAAGCTAATTTGTGGACTTGCCTGAAATGCGAATACCATTTCAGGATAGGCAGTGAAGAATATATAAAGATTTTGCTGGATAGCGGTAGCTTTAAGGAACTTCATAAGAAAATGAAATCTGCTGATCCATTACAATTTGTTGATACCAAGAAATATACCGATCGCATCTCATCAACAATTAAAAAGGTGGGATTACACGATGCTGTTAGAGTAGGCACGGGACAGTTGCATTCTACTCCAGTAGCATTTGGTTGTATGGACTTTAAATTTATCGGCGGAAGTATGGGTTCAGTTGTTGGTGAAAAGGTTGCACGAATTATAGACAGATCACATAAGAGCAAAATACCATTAATAATGATATCACAAAGCGGTGGTGCAAGAATGATGGAGGGTGCTTTTTCATTAATGCAGATGGCTAAAACCAGTGCAAGGTTAACTTTGCTTGAACAGGAAAGAATTCCTTACATCTCTGTACTAACCGACCCAACAACAGGCGGGACAACTGCTAGTTACGCAATGTTAGGAGATATAAATATAGCCGAACCTAAAGCTTTAATTGGTTTTGCAGGTCCCAGAGTAATAAAGCAAACCATTGGTAAAGACTTGCCGGAAGGTTTTCAGAAATCAGAATTTCTGTTGGATAAAGGATTTGTTGATACTGTAGTTTCAAGAAAACATTTGAAAGATACAATTAGCGGTTTAATTGAAAAAATGACCTGAGGTTCTCATCAAAACAATCACCGAAATTGGTGAGATTCAAAATATTTCCGACTCTCTAAAAATTCAAAGCAGAACAATTGGTCTTGTACCAACTATGGGTTTTCTGCACGAAGGTCATCTCTCCCTGGTTAGAAAATCAAAAGAACTTTGTAATATTACCCTTGTTTCCTTATTTGTTAATCCAACACAATTCTCACCTTCTGAAGATTTGGAACAGTACCCAAGAGATATCGATCGGGATCAAAAACTGTTAATTGATGAAGGTGTTGATTTCCTATTTATGCCCGAAGTCGATGAGATATATACAAAAAACTTTCAGACTTATGTAAATGTTGAGGGGATAACTCAGACTTTGGAAGGCCAGTTCAGACCGACACATTTCAGGGGAGTTACCACTATTGTTAATATTCTTTTCAATTGTGTAAAACCCGATTATGCATTCTTCGGACAAAAGGATGCCCAGCAGGCGGCTGTGATTAAGCGGATGGTGGTTGATTTAAAGCTTAGAATTAATTTAATCATGTGTCCTATTGTTAGAGAACCTGACGGACTGGCAATGAGTTCGAGAAACATTTATTTATCTGCAAATGAACGAAAAGATTCTCTTGTTCTTAATCAATCTCTTAAAGTTGCTGGAGAGATGATTAACAAAGGTGAGAGAAAGTCGGCACTAATAATTTCAGAAATGTTTTCGCTGATTAATTCAGTTGTTTCTTCAAATGTAGATTATATAAGAATTGTAGAAGCTGATACATTTGAAGTTGTTGACGAACTAAAGCAGGGGAGTGAGTATTATATTCTTATTGCATGCAGAATTGGTTCAACCAGATTAATAGATAATGAATTGATAAAGGTGAGATAATTTTCTTACTCTCTGTTTAAATCATGAACAGATTTTATCCCTCGCGTAACCAGGAACTTATCATAAATTACTTCGGTAGACAAGTATTCTATAATTGATTCTGCCATCCCTCCAGTAATGTAAGTGAAAACTTTTTTACAATCATCAAGTTTGGAAATTGAGTTGATTGCTTTCTCAATAATTCCAACAGATGAATTTACTACACCACTTGCTATTGAAGAATTTGTATCATCACCAATAAATGATTTATAATTATCTACTGTTAATCCGGGCAGCTGTGATGTTTGCTGATCTAAAGCCTTAAACATTGTATTAACGCCCGGAGCTATCAGTCCACCAATAAAATCATTTGGATACTTAACAATATTTACAGTTGTCGCAGTTCCCATATCAATTGTTATCAGGTAAGAGCCTTTCTCCAATTTATTTTTGTTTAGTTGATATGCACCTTCCATTGAACAGACTCTGTCAATTCCCAAAGTTTCCGGTGAGTTATATTTTATTTTAATATTGAATCTTGCATTTCTATTTATAATAAAAGGATCACATCCGAAAGTACTCTTTATTTTTTTAATAGCTGCTTTTGTTTTATCGGGGACGACTGAACTGATAGCTGCTTCGGTAATCTCTCTCTGGTTTATAGATTTTATTATTTCATCAAAACTCGGAGCAATAAAATGATCAGCTATTTCACTTTGACTGAATATTACTGCTTTAATATTCGTATTGCCTATGTCGATAGCTAAAAGCATTATCTAATGCTAACGTCCCCAAAGTGTAAAGTTTCAGTTTTATCATCTGATCTGAGAACAAGAAATCCGTCCTCATCAATATCCTCAAATATTCCGCGCTTTGAGTTTTCATCGATCATTACTGATATATGTTTACCAATCATTCCACACCGTTCTCGCCATTCATCTAAAATAATGTTTGGCGAAGAAATAACATTCTCAAATAGCTCTTCCAGATGGTTCAACACTTCAGCTAATACTCTTTCTCTTTCAACTGAATGGCCCAGCTCATTTTTTATTGATGTTGGTTCGAGCATAAACTTACCTTGAAATGAAGATTGATTAACATTAATACCAATGCCAACAACAAGTCTGTCTATCTTGCTTCCAACGGAAGTAGATTCAATCAAAATCCCGGCAATTTTTTTCCCATCAATAAGCACATCGTTTGGCCACTTAAGTTCTGTGTGAAGTTGGAACAGATTCTCAATGGATAATGCTACAGCCAGAGATGCTGCATAGTTTAATAAATTAACTTGCTTTCTAAGATATTTTGGATCTGTAACAAGAACAGAAAATGTTAGATTCATATTCTTAACGCTGTGCCATTCCCTTTTCATCCTGCCTTTCCCCATCGTCTGACTTTCAGTAAATATAACTGTACCGTTCGAATGATAATTTTTCTTATTATTTAGTAATTCAGTGTTCGTGGATGAAACTTCCTGGGCGTAAATAAAGTGGCGTCCAATGGTATCTGTG
>CP070637.1:2147291-2161651 GCA_020354005.1 Ignavibacterium sp. | reverse complement strand
CGTTACCAACAATGATGGTTCCCATACCTAAGTACAACCAGTGATCCGTACCGCCGAGTATGAAGAATTCACCAATTGCCATCAATATACCACCAAGAATTACAGCATTTCGGTATCCAATAATGCTATCGGCAATTTTACCACCCAGTACCGGAGCCGCATAAACTAAAGCAGTGTATGCACCGTATATTGCAAAAGATTCAATGTCACCTTTCATTAACGACTTTGTAAGATAGAGTATCAATAATACTCTCATTCCATAATAGCAAAAGCGTTCCCACATTTCACTAAAGAAAAGTGTGGCTAATGCTTTGGGGTGTTGTTTAAACATTAGGGTACCTCAACATTTGATTATTGGTGAGTGATAAATTTAATAGGTAAAGAATAATTTGTATAGCAAAGATTTTGGTCAATCTGATGATCCACGTAATGGTTGATCAAATATATAAGATTTAAAGGGTATTTCATAACCATAATATCCTATTGATTTATTTACTCACATATGTATTGCGAGTAGGGTTTTGTTGAATAACAGCCGCCCTATTGATATATTTGAATCGATGAAAAATTTATTGAAAAGCCGTATTGTTAGAAGAATATTATATTTTTTCGCTGCTATCATCATCATCATTATTTTGCTAAATAATTTTATAATTCCCTGGTATGTTAAGTCACCGGAGACCATAGTGCCGGATGTAGTTGGCGTACCTCACTCTGAAGCTATTGAGTTATTAACTAACATGGGTTTCGATCCAATGGTGGTGGATACTACCTATGGTGAAAACTATCCGCCCGGTACAATATTTCTGCAAAAACCAAAGGGGGGAGAAAGAGTAAAACAGGGAAGAAATATATTTCTGTTCATTAGTGGTGGCGAATTTGTGGTATATGTACCTGAATTAATTGGTAAATCGATACTGGACGCTAAGTTTGCTCTTGAAAGAATTGGCTTAAAGTTAGGAAGAGTTACTCAACTGCCTTCAGATAAACCGGAAGAGATGATTTTTGACCAGCAATACGCAGAAGGAACAACATTGAAAAAGGGACAAACAGTTGACATAACTGTTAGTGCAGGCAGGGGAGGTGGCACAATAAAAGTACCCGATTTAATTGGAAAATCTTTGGCTCAGGCAGAATTAATTCTGGCTGATAGTTCTTTAACGGTTGGAAAGGTTAATTATCAGATATCCCTGACACTTTTACCAAATACAGTTCTGGATCAATATCCAAGCAGTGGTAACAAACTTAATCCCGGTGAGTCGGTTGATCTTTTTGTAACCAAGTCCAGTGAACCTGAGATACCGGATATACCTGAGGAAGATAAAGAGGTGGACGAAGAGTAAATATGGGAATCCTTGCTCCATCTATATTAGCTGCTGATTTCAAAAATCTTGAACAGCAAATAAAGTTAGTTGAAAATGGTGGGGCGGATTGGATACATTGTGATATAATGGATGGGCACTTTGTTCCTAATATTACATTCGGTCCGTTAGTTGTTGAATCGGCAAAGCGGTCAACTAATCTTCCACTGGACGTTCACTTAATGATTGAAAATCCAGACAAATTTCTACCGGATTTTATAAATGCTGGTGCAGATTATGTTTCTGTTCATGTTGAAGAAGTAGTTCATCTTAATGAAGTACTAAATAAAATAAAAGAACTTGGTGTAAAAGCTGGTGTGGTATTAAATCCTTCAACTCCTGTATCTTCCGTTAAAGAAGTTGCTGGTAAGATCGATTTATTGCTGATCATGACAGTCTATGCAGGTTTTGGAGGTCAGGAATTTATTCCAAATTCTCTGCAGCGAATAAAAGAAGCTGTTGATCTTAGAAAGGAGTCTGGTGGTGATTTTCTTATCGAAATTGATGGCGGTATTAATGCAGAAACTGCTCAGCAAGCATTTCAGGCAGGTGCTGAGGTTTTCGTTGCAGGAACATCTATATTTAATGCAGATGATATCACAGAAGCTGTAAGGGAAATTAAATCTGTTATCTCGAAATGATTGAATCTATAATTTGTTCTATAAAACATTAATCCATAATTATTTCTAAATGATTGCACAAATAATAAATCTTGCTCCGCCAGAGGTATTTAAATATTATATGAGTAAGTATAGCGCAAACGATAATAGATACTCATTTGGTTTTTATGGATTAGAACTTCGTGATTTAAGATCTTCTGAGAGAGAAATTTTGAATGAAGGATTATCGGAAATTGGAGAGCTGTTTTATCAGTCAAAGAATCAAGATAGTATTTTTCTTCTTGGATCTATCAGGAAATTTAAGGCTGTTGCAAATAGATTATCAAACAAGTCACCTGCAGGCATATCACTAAAGCTTTTTAATACTATAAATTTCTTTGAAAGCTATGAGCTAACTAACTACACTATAAAGAATAAACTATTTGAGTTCAAAAATGCGTATGTAATGGGTGTACTTAACGTTACTCCCGATTCGTTTTCCGATGGAGGAAAGTATCTTGAGAAGAAAGATGCTGTGAAACACGCGCTTAGATTATTAGATGAAGGTGCTGATATCATTGATATTGGAGGCGAATCCAGCAGACCGGGTGCTGAAAATGTTGATACAGAAACCGAACTGGATCGGATAATTCCGGTTGTTATCGATGTTTTACACGAAAGACCAGATACGATAATCTCTGTTGATACAACAAAAGAGGAAATTTCGAGACAAGCGTTGGAAGCAGGAGCACAAATCATAAATGATATTAGCGGCGGCACATATGAACCACAAATAATGAAAAGGATTGCCGAGCATGATGCAACCTACATTATTATGCATATGAAGGGAACACCAAGAGATATGCAGGAGCATCCGTCCTATGAGAATATTGTTGAAGAGGTTTATGATTTCTTATACAAACAGATAAAGAAAGCAACAGCAGAAGGGATTCCAAATATTTTTGTTGATCCTGGTATTGGTTTTGGTAAAAGGGTAGATGATAATTTTAATTTACTTAATAGACTTGATGATTTTAAATCTCTTTCTCATCCAATAGTTGTTGGAGTTTCCAGAAAATCGTTTATTAGAAAAACGCTTGGTTTAAATATTGAAGAATCGGATCTTCCAACGTCAATGATGGAATCATACTCACTTAGCAAAGGTGCGCGGATAATCAGAACACACAACGTAAAAAATGGTGTTATGTTAAGAGAATTATTTAACCGTTCAAATAACGTCACTGTTGAATGATAGAACTATTTAAAATAGGATTTTTAACTATAACGTTAAGCGATGTGATTGATGTTTTAATCGTATCGTTTATAGTATACAAATTGTACACCTTGCTAAGGGGTACAATTGCAGCACAAATTTTTATCGGATTGATGATAATCCTTACTATTTCCTTTGTTGCCCAATCAATTAATCTTAAAGCCGTTAGCTGGCTACTGCAGTTAGTAACTGGTGTATGGGTTATTGCTTTTATAATTTTATTTCAGCCGGAAATAAGAAGGCTGCTAGTTATACTTGCTAAGAACCCTGTGTTCAGAGTATTTACTAAATCAGAAGCACCTTTGGAAGCGGATATATTGGTTGATGCAGCATTTGAACTATCACAGCAGCAGCACGGTGCACTAATGGTCATTATTCGTTCGACGGGGATACGGGGTTATACCGAAACCGGTGAAATATTAAACGCCAAATTAAGCAGGGAACTTTTAACTTCAATTTTTTTTCCAAGTTCACCCTTGCACGACGGGGCAGTGATTATCAATAATAATGTAATTGAGGCAGCTCGTGCGACTCTTCCTTTGTCAACTGCAACAAAAGTAGATGGCGAATCACTGGGAATGAGGCACAGGGCAGGTCTGGGAATAAGTGAACAGGCAGATGTAATCAGCGTAATAGTTTCTGAAGAAACCGGGAGTATAACTGTTGCTGAGGATGGTAAACTATCAAAAGGATTATCGAAGGATGCATTAAGAAGAAAGATTGAATCAGCATTTAGAACACCCGTTTTGAAGGGATGGTCACAGATAATTGATTACCTTAAGAAACAACAATAAAATTGCAGCTGTAATTCCGTTCTTCAACGAAAGAAGTACAATAAACCAGATTGTACAAAGTACATTAAATCATGTAAACACGGTTGTTGCCATTGATGACGGATCAACGGATAATTCTAGTGAGAATATTAATTTGTTAGAAAATGTAATTCTACTCAAGAATGATACTAATCAGGGAAAAGGTTTTGCACTTAGAAGAGGATTAAATTATGCAGTTGAAAAAGGATTCGATAAGGTAATAACATTAGATGCTGACCTGCAGCATAATCCGGATGAGATTCCTCTGCTTTATTCCAAACTTGATGAGTACCCAATAGTTGTTGGTAACAGGTTGAAAAATTTAAAAGGTATGCCGCTTCATAGAAGAATGAGTAATAAATTAACTTCTTACTTACTGACAATCAAAACCGGACAAAAGATTTTAGACAGCCAAAGCGGATTTAGAGCATACCGTGCCGATGTAATAAAAAATGTGATCACTACTAATAATGGTTATGAGGCCGAGAGTGAAATCTTAATAAATGCTTCACGCAAAGGTTATCGAATTGGATTTGCAGATATATCTACAATTTATGGAAATGAGATGAGCAAAATGAATTCTGTAACATCTACCATTGGATTTATAAAATTATTATTCAGTTAGACTATTATGGGTAAGACTAAGAAGTGGGAAATAAAAGGAATTAAGAAAAGACAGGGTTTCTGTAATGCAGGAAAAATAATTCTCAAATCGCGTGTGGATCATTTGATGAACACAATTGATAATTACTTTAACGACAGAACAGTTGAAAATTTACATCAGGTAAGGATTGCATTAAGAAGAGTGCGCTATAATATGGAATTGTTTATTATTTGTTTTGATAGAAGATTGTTTTTAAGATTTTATAAAAAAGTGGAAGCACTTCAGGATAATTCAGGTCTTGTGCGCGATCTTGATGTGTTCAAAGAGAATGTTGCTTCACTTAGAACAGAAGATCATGTTAGAGTTAGTCCATCTGTACAACATAAGATCGAAGCGAAAAGAAATGAACTTGAAAATAAATTGGAACTGGAATTAATGAAATTCCAACACAGTAAAACATTAAAAGACTTTTATAAATCATTAAATTCACAAGGGAGGAAAAAATGAAATTACGTTATTTTTCACATTCGTCATTTCAGATAACAACTGAAAAAGGTATTAAAATCCTGATCGATCCATTCTTGGATGGCAATCCAACATCACCGGTAAAAGCAGCTGAAGTAGATGCTGATTATATTATTCTTACTCACGCACATGGTGATCATATTGGTGATTCATTCTCAATAGCTGATAGATGTGATTCATTGTTTATTTGCGTGAATGAATTAGCCGAGTATTGTAAATCAAAAGGATATAAAGCACACAATATGCACATCGGCGGAGGTTATAATTTTGAATTTGGAAGAGTAAAGTTTACTATTGCACATCATGGGTCACAAACACCCGATAATTTGTATGCTGGTGAGCCTGCCGGAGTTGTAATAAGCATTGAAGGTAAAAACATTTATCATACCGGAGATACAGGACTTTTCCTGGATATGAAACTAATTGGCGAAATGAATAAAATCGATTATATGCTGCTACCGATTGGAGATAATTTTACTATGGGAATTACTGATGCGGTGAAAGCAGTTGAGTTCACTTCGCCTAAAGTAGCAATACCTATGCATTACAATACGTTTCCTGTTATTGAAGCAGATCCAAATGAGTTCAAACAAAAAGTTGAGGTTGAAGGAACTGATTGTAAAGTAATGGACTTTGGTCAGGAAATTTCCCTGTGATACGAGTTTAGGTTGTTCTTAATCTTGTACCTATGAAAAAATAATTCTAAATGCTATCTTTAGGCACTTCAGGGAAATGAATTGGCTGAGAACATATATTCTAATTAATAATTTATGACAAAAATAATATCCATTGCAAATCAGAAGGGGGGAGTGGGTAAAACTACGACTGCAATAAATCTATCGTCGCTTATTGCGGCCGCAGAAAAGAAAACATTATTGATCGATATTGATCCACAGGCAAACTCATCATCTGGTTTGGGTATAAATAATCATACTCCCTCGGTATATGAAGTGCTGATTGGAAACGAAAATATAGAAAACGCAATTATTGATTCATATATGCCTTTTCTTGATCTTCTTCCTTCGCATATTGATCTGGTTGGTGCGGAAATAGAAATGGTGGATATGATTGGACGGGAAAAGCTTTTAGAGATAGCACTTTTAAAGGTAGTGGATAATTATGATTATATTATAATAGATTGTCCTCCGTCATTAGGATTATTAACTTTAAATGCTCTCACCACATCAGATTCAGTATTAATTCCAGTTCAGTGTGAGTATTTTGCTCTGGAGGGATTAGGACAGCTGTTGAATACAATAAACATTGTTAAGAAGCATTATAATTCCCGGTTATATATTGAAGGTGTGCTGCTTACAATGTTTGATGTTCGGTTAAAATTATCTCATCAAGTAGCTGATGAGATACGAAAATATTTTGGTGATAAAGTTTATAATACTGTAATTAACAGGAATGTAAGGATATCTGAGTCACCGAGCTATGGAAAACCAATTATACTCTATGATGCTATTTCTACAGGTGCTAAAAATTATATGGCTCTCACTAACGAATTGTTACAGCGTAATTCAAAACCGGTTCAACCGACAAGAACTATTAATACATATCAACAATGAGTAAAGTAAAACACGGCTTAGGAAGAGGTTTAGACGCACTGATAAAACCGCAGGATTATGTGAAGAATGGTGCGGAACAAACGGACTTTAGAGATTTAAGAGATGATGACGGGAAACAAATAGATATACTGGCAAAGATATCAGTTGATTTTATTTCGAGTAACCCATACCAGCCGCGTGTTAACGTTAATCCGGAAGCGATGGAGGAATTAAAGAAATCTATACTCGCAAATGGATTGATTCAGCCGATTACAGTTAGACGCACACCGGATCATAAATATCAGTTAGTCTCAGGCGAAAGAAGACTCAATGCTTTTCGTGAAATAGGTTTTAAGGAAATTCCCGCGTACATAATTGAGGTTGATTCTGATGAATTAATGCTTGCTCTAGCATTGATCGAAAACATTCAAAGAGAAAAACTAAATCCCATTGAAGTCGGATCAGCTTATCAAAGACTAATGGATGAATGTCATCTTACACAGGAAGCAATTGCCGATAGAGTTGGAAAAGATAGAACAACAATAGCGAATTCAATCAGGCTATTAAAACTTCCAAAAGAAGTGCAGGATTGTCTTATATCTGAAGAAATAACATCAGGACACGCTCGAGCTCTTATCAATTTACCAAGTAAAAATTTACAGCTGCAAATTCTTAAGAAAATTCTGGATAATAGCCTTTCTGTAAGGAAGGTTGAAAAGCTTGTTAAAGATGCAATAACGTCTCAAACATCTATTGAAATAAAGAAATCAGTATCTATTAATAGAAATAATATTTTATCATCTAACCTTAAAGATGTTGAGGATAAGTTACGTAAGATTTTTGGAACAAAAGTTACTTGCAAACAAGATAAAAAGGGTAGCGGTAAAATAGTCATTGAATATTACTCACCCACAGAGCTGGAACGGTTATTTGAATTGTTCGATATCATTGATAAAGATTATAATTAAAACTACTATAATCACTTTTCTGTTTTCATTTTCAATTCTTTCACAAGATCAAAGCATAACTGATACCTCTATTACTTCGGACAAACCAGTTTTTGAAATGGAAAAGTCCCCCTGGGGAGCTGTGGGAAGGAGTACTGTGTTGCCCGGCTGGGGTCAATTTTACAATGAAGATTACTGGCACATCCCTATTATCTGGGGATTCCTTG
This sequence comes from Ignavibacterium sp., assembly GCA_020354005.1. GTDB lineage: Bacteria > Bacteroidota > Ignavibacteria > Ignavibacteriales > Ignavibacteriaceae > BMS3ABIN03. The sequence continues at coordinate 2,153,753 of CP070637.1, read as the reverse complement.
GTTGGTTTGCTTATAATTGGATTCAAAATAATAATGAATACCAGACATTTAGAGACCTCTTCAAGGAAAATCCTGAGAATTCCTTATACAAAGCTCAGAGAGATTTCTATCGGGATCAAAGAGATAATTTTACGGTTTATATTTTTATTACTTACTTGTTAAATTTAGTTGATGCTTATGTTGGTGCGCATCTATTTGATTTTTCAGTTGAACAAAATTTACACACAAAATCACCAATGCTAAAATTTAGATATCATTTTTAATGTAAGGTTTAACGGTCCGCATCATACTGTAATATGAAAAACACAATAATATGTTCCAGCTGCTCCACACCAAACCCACCCTTTGAATATATATGTAGAAAATGTAACTCTTTTATCAGAAGCAGAGTTTATAATATTGATCTATGGAAAACACTAGGATTATTGGTTGAAAAACCGAAACAAGCGTTTGAAGAAATTGTTTATTCCGAGCATAAGAATTTTATAACATTCATTTTACTTTTTGTTACATCTAAACTATTTGTCGATATTCGCTTCATATCAATGGTTACTGTGGGGCAATATTCAGCTACAACTAATTTATTTATTATTTATTTGATAGTGTTTGGTACAATTACCACTTATCTGTTACTCTTTTCATTCGTACTGAAATTAGTGCTTCGCACTTCCGAAATTGAAACAAGGTTCCGGGATAACTTGGCTGTGTTAATCTATGCATTTATACCTCACATTTTTGGACTCATCTTTCTGTTTGTACTGGAGTTAGTAGTGTTCGGCGACTATCTATTTTCTGTAAATCCAACACCATTTGTAATAAAGGGATTGATTGCCTATTTATTTCTAGGAGCGGAAGTGTTACTTATTCTTTGGTCGGTCTTTCTTACATACTCCGCTCTTCGAGTGCAATCCGGATCAATTTATCTCGGAATTCTAAGTACTCTTATTTTTTATTTGCTACTTGCTGGAATTCTATATTTCTCGTCTTTGGTAATATTCCGATTATAAAGATGATATAATGAACAACATCATTGAAAAAGAGAAAGAACTTTTCCAGCAAACTTATAGAAGACTAAATATCGATATCTCCCATGGGGAAGGTGTTCATCTCATATCAAAAAGTGGAGAACGTTATTTAGATTTTTTAGTGGCCTCGGTGTAAATGCACTGGGTCATTCACATCCAGCAATTGTGGAAGCAATTAATGATCAGATAAATAGATTCTCACACGTTTCAAACTTTTTTATTACAGATGTTCAGTTAGAGTTCGCCGAAAAACTATTAAAATATTCTGAGATGTCTAAAGTTTTCTTAACGAACAGTGGAACAGAAGCAGTAGAAGCAGCCTTAAAAGCAGTCCGTCGAATAAAAAACCTCGAAGGAGAAATTCTATCATTTACAAAGTCATACCATGGCAGAACATATGGCGCATTAAGCTTGACTGATCGAATTGAATATAAAAAAGAATTTGAACCATTACTCCCACAGATTTCTAAAATTACTTTTAATGATGAAGATGACCTGATTAAAAAAGTAAATGATAATACTGCTGCAATTTTTATGGAGTTCGTTCAGGGTGAAAGCGGAATAAATATTATCACTGATTGTTTTGTTGATACAATTACCAGATTAAAAGAGAAGTATGATTTTGCTATCATTGCTGATTGTATCCAAAGTGGGATTGGAAGAACAGGAAAGCCGTATGCATTTAATTATTTTAATATAAAACCTGATATAGTTTTAGTTGCTAAATCAATTGGCGGTGGATTGCCATTGGGAGCTATTTTAACCCGGGGAGTTTATGATGAAGCTTTTTCATACGGTGTACATGGAAGTACCTTTGGTGGAAATCCTGTTAGCTGTACTGCTGGAATTGTTGTACTTGATGAGGTCTTTGGAAAGGGATTAGTAAATTCGGTTGCAGAGTTAGGAGAATATTTTATTAGTGAACTCAGAGAATTATCCAATAAATTTCCTTCAATTATAAATGATGTTCGTGGATTAGGATTTATGATTGGGGTAGAAACTACAAGTGATTGTGATGAAATTGTTAATCAATTACGTGAAAGAAAAGTGTTGATAAATTGCACAAACCAAAATGTAATTAGAATTCTTCCTCCTCTGATAGCAACAAAAAACGATATAGATTTTTTTCTATATAATTTTCACGAAGTTCTGAAATCCCTTTGAACATAAAAAAACGAATTAGTTTTGATTTTTATTTTGGTTCATTAAGTATTTATGAATAGCACCGTATCTTATTCCCCGGGCACTCACTTTTATGTCCGAGATTTCCAAAAGCTCCATAACTTTCAGCAAAATGAGTGAGCCACCCAAAATTATATCTTCCCTGCCTCTCATGACTTTTCCAAATCTTTTCTTCACATCTTCTGGTGTTAACAATTTAAGTTCTTCGGATAGTTTCTTTAAATCAGAATGACTTAAATGACATCCCTCAACAATCTTATCATCATATTCCTTAAGATTTTTAATCATACAAGAAATTGTTGTTGGCGTTCCTGCAACAGCAAAGGTTAAATCCGGTGCCAGTTTATTTTTTATTTCGTTAAATGTTTTTAACAGTGCGGTATCAAGGTTTTCCAGTTCCTCTAAATTAGGAGGGGAGTGCTTTAAGTAGTTTTCTGTTGAGCTTACAGATCCGATCTGAAAACTTTTTCTGTATTTAATTTTATTATACTTTCCCGTAATCAATTCTGTGCTTCCACCGCCAATATCAATAACAAGATTTAATTTATCATTTGCTGATTGAGGTACAGCACCATAAAATGCATACTCTGATTCCTCCTCTCCAGAAATAATATTTACATTGTAATCAAATTCATCTTTTATATCTTTTTTTATTTTATCAGCATTAGCAGCGATTCTGAATGCGTTAGTTGCCGTAACAAGCACTGTTTCAGTGTTGTGGCCATCAATGATTTTTTTATAATCTCTAAGAATTTTAAATAATTCCTCAGTTCGATCTTTACGAATTGTACCACCTTGTTTTAAGCCTTTACCTATTCTCGGCATTCGGTATTCATTTAGTAGAGGTGATAGTGTTTTCGAAGCTATATTTGCATCTGCAAGCAGTAAAAGAACTGTATTTGTACCAATATCAATTGAAGCAATAATCATATTTTTTATTTATTTTTTGAATTAAGTAAATCAGTTTAACACATAAATAGTTAATGTTTTCTATTAATACCACTCAATTTTGAAAATACTATGAGAATAAAAGAAAAAGAATTTGAAGACACATTACAGGATCTAAAACTACTTGCAGCACAGTTGGGAGCTACGGTTAGGTTTGAGAAAGGGGACTTTAAAGGAGGATATTGCATTCTTCACGACAGTAAGGTGATTATTGTAAATAAAATGGCAAACCTGCAGAGGAAAGTAATGATCTTGTCTGCTGCATTAAAAGAGTTAGGGGTGGATAGAATATATTTAGCACCAAAGATAAGAGAAATAATTGATGAAATGGCTGAGACGAATTGAAGATATTAATTATTAATGGTCCAAACCTGAATTTACTTGGGAAGAGGGATAAGAATCATTATGGTGATTTTTCTTTAGAGGTGTTAGAGAATAAAATTACATCCAAATTTCCTCAACACAGCTTTACATTTTACCAGAGCAACATAGAAGGGGAGTTAATAGATAAAATTCAATCTTCTGGTGATAATTATAATGCACTTATAATAAATCCTGGTGGTTATGCTCATTCCTCAGTTGCAATCCGTGATGCACTTGCAGATTCTGGAATACCCAAAATAGAGGTTCATCTTTCCCATTTAGCTAAAAGGGAGGAATTCAGGCAAAATCTTATAACTGCCACTGGTTGCGATGGTTATATCTCCGGGTTTAAAGAAAATGGTTACTTTGCCGCTGTTTATCTTTTAGAAATGCAGAATCAGGTGAAGTAAATATCATTTATGGGATTTTTCTTTAAAATCTCCTCAATTCAAGTACTATCCATTTTACTCTTTTAGCTTATTATAAATGGTAAATTGATTACATTTGATACATCTGATACATCTATTAAAACAAACGACTTACAATTACCGGCTAAAGTATTTAATGATAATAACAGATAGATATTGCTATTTATAAAATGATTGGTTATCTTAATGAATAAACCGCATAAGGTGCTATGAAAGATCTCTCTATTAAGAAGCTATACTACTCGATAAGCGAGGTTAGTAAGATAACTGATATTGAACAATATGTCCTTCGCTATTGGGAAACTGAGTTTGAACAACTCGGTCCACAAAAAAACAGGGCAGGTAATCGGATTTACACTAATAAAGATATCCAACTGATTTTATATATTAAAGAATTGCTCCGGGAAAAAAAATATACTATTGAAGGAGCAAAAAAAATCTTATCCGAAAATTCTCCAGGTAGACCAGTTCAACCAGCAACAACATCAAAGCAAAAAACAAGTGAGGTATCTGAGATAGAAGAAGAATATAAAAAGCCATCGCTCAAAGATGACCTTGAAGAAATAAAAAATATTTTGGAATTTATAGTTTCAAAATTATAATATCCGGAACGTGGCGCAGTCCGGTAGCGTACCTGACTGGGGGTCAGGTGGTCGCGGGTTCAAATCCCGCCGTTCCGACACTTCTAAGCTCAACACATGTTGGGCTTTTTTTTACTTCCTGATTAGACCTGGACAATATTACATTCTAACTTCTATTCAACAACGTTTTTATTTATACTATTAATAAATCTCTTTGCAAAATTGATATCTTTAATCAAACAAGTTAATAGATAATAGCTACTTTATCTAAGATAATGAATGAATGATTCTTGTTTATTGCTGAGTAAACTGAATTTTTCATACATAAATATCGTCATTATAGTTTTGTTAATATTAAGAGGACACTGTAATGCATTACATTATAAAAGATTAACTAATTATAATTAAATTCATTATTTAATTGGTTAACAATCCTAAACTAGTATTCTTATTTGTTTTATGATTACAATATAATGTGTATTCTCCAGAAATTTTAAATCCATAAAATGCTTTAATACTTTAATAATTACAACACAACATGATAATTAATATTAGCTACTATCTCATGCTGTATTCGAGTTTAAATCTAGCCCGGAATTCTATTTAATTATAGAAATTCATTATACAATTCTGAGAAATATTTAATGTAATACTATAGATTACGGGAATTTTGTATCAAATAGAGACAATTAATACAGATTTTTACATTAAATATAATTTAAATAATACTTTTTTATTGATTGTTTCATAAGCGTTTACTACATTTTGCATCCAGGAGATTAAGACTCAACAAAGAGCTATGCAGTTCTGGTCTAAAGAGTTCAAGGGCGCTTGTGGGAGGGCATATCTGCTATTGGGCAGGTTTAGCTAGGATGAACTACCTTTTCTAAATGATGCAATATCATAAAAACACTGTAAACTTGAGGGATAGTTATGATATCCAAGAAATTAATTCTTTGGTGGTTATCCATTATTCTCCTTTTACCATTAATTAACAATACATTCGGACAAGAAGAGGAAGAAGAGGAAGAGGAAGTAGTTACAGAAAAGCCTATGCTTAAAGCTAACCAACTATCATCAGATTTTAATTTTGACGGATTATTTAGTATAATCGATTGGAATGCTGGAACCGATTCCATTTCTGATCTTATCACAATTGATCCGGTTGAAGGTGGTGAACCTGAAGCGCCAACTGTTGTAAAGGTTTTTACCGGTCCGAATGATATTATTGTAGCTGTACGTTGCTTCGATAAATTCCCAAATGATATTACTGCATTTTCTAAAGCACGAGATTCTGAGCTTGCCGAAGAAGATCATATCGTTATTGTATTTGATACCTTTCTCGACGGACGTTCGGGATATGTTTTTGCTGTAAATCCTAGCGGCGCAAGAACCGATGGATTAGTAATAGAGCAAGGTGAAGATGTTAATATTGATTGGGATGAAATTTGGGAAGCTAAAACTTCAATTAACAGTGAAGGCTGGTATGCTGAATTCCGCATACCCATCAAAAGTATAAGCTTCGGGAAAGGACTTAACGAGTGGGGCTTTAATGTACAGCGCCGTGTTCAAAGATTACAGGAAACCAGCCGGTGGTCAGGAGCTAAGCGTGATCACGAAATTTATCAGACAAACCAGGCGGGGGTTCTTACCGACTTACCAGAGTTTGATCATGGAGTAGGATTAAGTGTTCGTCCATCGTTGGTTGGTAGAGCGCAAACAATATCACCCGATGCAACCACAACAGATTTAGAACCAAGCCTTGATATTACACAAAGAATTGGACCAAACATATTATCTGCCTTATCGATCAACACTGATTTCGCTGAAACAGAAGTCGATGTCCGCCAGATAAACTTAACACGTTTCCCGCTCTTCTTTCCTGAGCAAAGAACATTTTTCTTACACGGCTTAGATATTTTTGAATTCGGACTT
>CP070637.1:2137133-2147191 GCA_020354005.1 Ignavibacterium sp. | reverse complement strand
CTTTTCAAAAACAGGTGATTTTTCATCTTTTAATTGTACATCAGAGAATACAGGCATTATTATAAGATCAGCGTTTTGTGCGGATTCAAGTACACTCTTATATTTCCTGCGACTCGATCTTTTTGTGATCAGATGATTATCGATATTTCCAATTCTATTGCGGATGGCATCTCTGAAGTAGGTAGCTGTCTTACCTCCATCACCTTCTGTTATTGTTATGCAGCTAATATTATTGTATAAATCCGGATGAAGAGGAATAAGATTATCATTATTTCTTAACAATGTAATTGATTTACGTGCAATCTCTTCTGCCAATTCAATGTGATCATTATTTTGAAGGTCTTCCACCTGTGATTGTGAATTATTCAAATCAACAGCACCAATATTTACCCATCTTTTTGCTGCAAGAATTTTTCTTACACTATGATTTATTCTTTCCTCTGTAATTTCACCATTCATTACTGCATCGTAAATTGTGTTAATTGCAATTATGGGATCAGGTGGCATTAGTATAATATCATTGCCGGCTTTTAGTGCAAGTAATACTGCATTTTCCAGTTCATAATATTTGTTGATTGCATCCATATTCATTGCATCTGTAACAACTAGTCCATCAAATCCAAGAGTGTTCATTAGTAAATCAGTTACAATAGTCTTTGAAATGGACGAAGGCAAAGTATCGTATGCTGTTACCTTGAGGTGACCGACCATTATTGATTGAACTCCTGATTCAATTGCATTCATAAATGGGTAGAGTTCCATCTCCATCAAATGATCCTTGTTTCCAGTAATCATAGGTAAATCTGTATGGGAATCGATCTCGGTATCACCGTGCCCGGGAAAATGTTTTATAGTAGCAATTACATTTTCGTGCTTCGAGCCTAAAATAAATGATGAAGCCATCTCAGAAACAGTGTACCTGCTTTCAGAAAACGATCTGATATTTATTACCGGGTTGAGTTCATTGTTATTAATATCTGCAACAGGGGCAAAGTTCTGGTGAACACCCATGAGCCTGCTTTCAATAGAAATTGCTCTGCCCATCTCATATGCGTATGCTGAATTTACTGATGCGCCAAGAGCCATTGCATGTGGAAACTCTAAAACATCATCTATTCGTGTACCTAGCCCCTGCTCAAAATCGGATGCAATAAGCAATGGTGTATCGGATAATTCCTGAGCTTTAGAAATGAATTCAATTTGTTTTTGCAGCTCCCCTTGAAACATTATCAGCCCACCTACTTTTTCATCACGGATATAGGAAATTATATTTTTATAATACTTTGAATAATCATACATATAGTTTCTGTAAACTGGTACCATTATCATCTGTGCGCACTTATCACGCAGTGACATTGTATCTAATAAGTTTTCAATCCATTCAATATCATTTTCATCGATATCAAATACTTTTGGATAACGTGGATCATTTTGTGGATGGCTACTTGTTCCGGATATGTTTGATGAACTTGAAACAAAACTAAATACAATAACTACTGTAGTTAGTAATGCAATCCAATATGATTTAGTTTCTTTTTTCACCAGCTATTGAAAAATTAAAAGTGGAATTGTTACAATATAAGAAAAGGTATTTAATCAATTGATTTCATAATTGCGTTGTGTAAAGCGGGACGAATTTTGAATAATTTTTTGTTGTCTCTTGTTGGATGAACCCGGTTCGTAAGAAAAATTACAAATAATTCTTTGATAGGATCAACCCAGATTGAAGTTCCGGTAAATCCAGTATGACCAAAAGATTTTATATCAAACAGTTCACCTGCTGAAGATCCTTTTGCTGATTTAGTATCCCATCCTAATGCTCTTGTGCTTTGTGCTGAATATCTTTTTGTAAATAAATGAACAGTCTTTGGTTTAATTAATTGTCTGCCGTTGTATGAACCTCCATTTAATAGCATTTGCACAAGATGGCTGAGATCATTTGCAGTAGAAAATAAACCGGCGTGTCCGGCAACTCCTCCCATTAATGCTGAATTTTCATCGTGAACTGATCCCCAGACCAATCTCTTACGCCAGTAGTCATCATATTCAGTCGGAGCAATTTTATACTTAAATGAATCGGGAGGATTATAATATGTGTTGTTCATTAAAAGAGGCTGGAATATTTCTTCATCACAAAACTGATCTAATTTCTTTCCCGTAACTGTCTCAATCAATTTTCCTAAAATAATCATTCCTAAATCGGAGTAAACAGTTTTGATCCCGGTTTTATAATCTAATTCTATTGAATATAATACGTCAATTACTTCATCTGCAGAGTTATACTTATCATAATATCTTTTAAATGCAGGCAATCCGCTATTGTGAAGAAGAAGGTTTTTTATTGTAACATTTTCTTTTCCGTTTTTAGCAAAGAGGGGAAGATACATTGCAACCTGATCATCAAGTGAAAATAATTGTCGGTCGTAGCAAATCATTGCTGAAGTTGTTGTAACAACTACCTTAGTTAGTGATGCTATATCATAGATTGTGCTATTCGATACTAATGGAGAATTTTCATCATAGGTAAGATGACCGACGGATTTCTCATAAATTATTTCACCATCTTTTGATACCAATACTACTGCACCGGGAAATGCTTTGTTTTCAATTGCACTATTAATAATCTTATCAACCTCATTAAAATCGTAATTATTAGTTTGCGGTTTACAGCAACTAACAATTGCAAGGAAGAAGATAACCGAAAGGAATAGTAATCTCATAACGTATTCATTCGTCTGTTTTCTTTATCCCAAATTTTGCATCGAGCGGAATAAACTTTGTAATTAAAAACGCAGGTATGGTAGATATCATCACCCAGATAAAAAAGTATTTATAACCAATAGATTCCTGCAGCCATCCGCTGAACATGCCGGGCAGCATCATGCCAAGAGCCATAAAACCAGTTGCAATAGCATAGTGAGATGTTTTTAAATCTCCTTCCGATATATAAATAAGATATAAAAGGAATGCTGTAAAACCAAAACCATACCCAAACTGTTCAATCGCAATACACACATTAACTAATAAAAAATTTGATGTTTGAGTTATGGCAAGAAAAATATAAACTACATCGGGAATATTTATTGCAATAACCATCCACCATAACCAGAATTTAAGACCTTGCTTTGCCGCAGCAAATCCGCCAAGCAGCCCGCCAACAGTTAAAGCAATAACACCAACCGTGCCATATGCAAATCCAACCTGAGATGTGGATAATGCAAGTCCGCCAGCATCTATTGGATCAAGTAGAAACGGAGAAGCAAGTTTTACAAGCTGGGCCTCTCCAAATCTGTAAAACAGGATGAATGCAATGATTAAAACTATTTGCTTCTTCTTAAAGAATTCCGTGAAGGTATTTAAAAAGTTGGACAGCAAACTTTTTAGATTAATATCTGGTCTTTTACTATCTACTACCGGATGCGGAAGTATAAAGATGTGGTAGATGAGAAAGATAATGAACAACGCAGCTAGGACTATAAATGTAATAAGCCACGCATATGAAATATCACCGGTACTTTCCTCCAACCGGCCTGCAAATATTACAAATAATCCCTGTCCCGAAATAAAAGCTATCCTGTAAAAAGTATTACGTACCCCAACAAACCATGCCTGCTGATGGTCATTAAGAGCAAGCATGTAAAATCCATCCGAGGCAATATCGTTTGTAGCTGAACTAAATGCCATTAGCCAGAAAAATGCAAGTGTGTATTTAAAAAAATCATCTGCTGGAATAGTTAGTGCAACCCCGGCTAAACTTACACCAATACAGAACTGCATAAGTAAAATCCAGAATCTTTTGGTTTTAAGAAGGTCTACAATGGGACTCCATAAAGGTTTAATAACCCATGGCAAGTACAACCAGCTTGTATAAAGTGCAATTTCTGTGTTCGATATATTCAGTCTTTTGTACATTATTACCGAAACTGTCATCACAACAACATATGGAAGTCCTTCAGCGAGATATAACGAAGGAATCCAGTACCATGGATTGCGGAATTCTTTTTTAGGCATTAAGCTTTTCCTGTGCAATGTTTATTGCACCCTGAAGAGGGGTATATTCTGGTTTTACGATTTTTACGGTTGGCAGATAGAATTTTACTTTTTCTATAAGCATATCGGAATAAATATTTTTATTTATTACTAGACTACCGGCAAATGAAACATTCAATTCGTCAACATTCATTTTCTTCATCAGCATCTTTAATTGTTGAATTAGCTCATCGGTCTCTTCTTCCAGAATAGTTAAAGCAATTAAATCATCTTTGCTTGCAGCATCTAAAACAAGTTCTGCAACTGAAGAGATATCAAAATTTTCTTTGTAAACATTGTTTATCAAATCTTCCGAAGTCTTGATACCATATTTGTCAGCAATCAGTTTTACAATATCTGTTCCTTCTCCACTCCCATCAAAAAACTTTGCAACTCTCTGTAGCGCTTTTCTTCCAATTGAATACCCGCTTCCCTCATCACCAATAATTCTGCCAAATCCGCCCGCGCGATAAATTTTACTATCTTTATCTTTACCGTAAATTATTGAACCCGTTCCTGCAATTAAAATAGACCCGGATTTATCAGGGAATGCTCCTTCGAGTGCAATTTGTGCATCACTTATTACGGTTACTCCTTTTAATGTAATCCCTTTTTTTGATGCTAAATTTATTAATGAACTGTGTAGGTTTTCCGCATCTTCATTGCGGCCTGCACCAGCTGCACCGATAACTATACTTTTTATATTATCATCGTCGAAGTTTAATTTGTCCTTGCACTCTTTAATTAGTGATAATATATTTTCCGAAGCCTTATCAGCACCGATAACCAAAAAGTTTACTGGTTCGCCCGTTAAAGTGTGTAAAATGTTTCCCTTTGTATCTGCAGCCGCACACTCTGATTTAGTGGCTCCGCAGTCAAAACCCAAAATATAATCCATAATGCTACAACTCTATCTAAAACTTTTTTCTAAAATTAAGAAAAAGAATTAAGCAGTAAAATTCTACTAAATAAAGTTAATGAAATGCATCGGCCAAATTGTTATATTCACAATGTAATTAGCTTAATCATTTTAGGAAGATTGAATGAGCAAACTGGAAGAATATTTCAACCCCTTCCGCGATAACACGATTGGGATTAATAAAACATTTATTTCGCCTTATGGTGAAAAAAGAATTGTTTATGCAGACTGGATAGCAAGCGGTAGATTATATGAGCCAATCGAGAAAAAGATTTGCGAAGTATTTGGACCGATGGTTGGTAACACTCATTCCGAATCCAGTGAAACCGGTACATCGATGACACATTCCTACCACGAAGCGCATTATATTATAAAAGATCACTGTAATGCAAGCAAGGATGATGTTATTATTACTGCTGGTTCAGGGATGACTGGAATGATTGTAAAATTTCAGAGGATCCTTGGTTTAAAGGTTCCGGAACAGTTAGTAGATTTTTTAACGTTGCCCGATGAGCTTAGGCCAGTTGTTTTTATTACGCATATGGAGCATCACTCAAATCAAACAACATGGTTAGAAACAATTGCTGATGTTATTGTAATATCTGCGAATGAAGAAGGACTTTGTGACCTGAACGATTTAGAGTTGCAATTAGAAAGACACAGAAACAGAAAATTAAAAATCGGAACGTTTACGGCTTGCTCAAATGTTACCGGTATATCACCACCTATTTATGAATTGGCAAAAATAATGCATAAGCATGGTGGATATTGCTTTGTTGATGTAGCCTGTTCTGCACCGTATGAAGAAATTAATATGCATCCCGGAGACCCGGAGGAAAAACTTGATGCGATTTTCTTTTCTCCACATAAATTTCTTGGCGGACCCGGATCAAGCGGGGTAATGATATTTGATTCACAATTATATCATAACCAGGTTCCCGATTTACCCGGAGGTGGGACTGTAGACTGGACGAATCCGTGGGGACAACACAAATTTGTTTCTAATATTGAACTAAGAGAAGATGGCGGAACTCCGGCATTCTTACAGGCAATTAGAGCTGCGCTTGCAATACAGCTAAAGGAAGAGATGGGTGTTGAGAATTTGCAGTTAAGAGAAAAAGAACTTGTGAAGATCGCTTTTGAAGAGATGCGTAAAATTCCGGGTCTGCATATACTTGCAGACAATATTGAGAAGCGGTTAGGTGCAATTTCGTTTTATGTTGACGACATTCATTACAACTTGATTGTTAAATTGTTAAACGACAGATATGGTGTCCAGGTTAGAGGTGGTTGTTCGTGTGCAGGAACTTATGGACATTACTTGCTTCATGTGAGTCCGATACGATCGAAGCGAATTACAGAAATGATTGATCACGGTGACCTTTCTGAGAAACCCGGCTGGGTGCGGATGTCAATTCATCCAACTATGACAAATAGTGAGCTTCATTACATCATCGATGCAATAAAAGAAATAGTTGTGAATGTAGGCGAGTGGCAAAAAGATTATGATTATGTGCTGGACAAAAACGAGTTCTTTCACAAATCAAATGATGGAAGAGACGCTGAGAAAGTAAAAGAATGGTTTAAATTGACTAAAGGAGAAAATATATAAATTTAATTACTACTAATGGAGATATTGATTCTTTAAAAAATAAAATTATATTAAAATAATAATTAAATAATTTGCTTTTACTTGTTTATCGTTTGATTCTTTTACAAATGCAATAATTAAACTCAAGAAGGGAGGGGATTAACATGGCAACAGGAAGTTACGAAAAGTGTAAGCAATACATAGAAACTCATTCACCTCTAAGTGAGACTTTTCCTCATCGAACCCATCATTATCCTTGCATTACAATATCTCGAGAAACCGGTTCAGGTGTGAAACTGGTTTGCGAAGAGTTAATAAAAATTCTTGAACCTGTTTCTGAACAAAATGATGTTAGATGGACTTTTTTTGATCGGGGATTGATAGAAAAAGTACTTGAGGATCATAATCTTCCGAAACAGGTCAGCAAATATATGGAGGAAGAAAAGTATAAATATATTTCGGGAGATGTTGATGTGCTTTTGGGAATACATCCTTCACAATGGACTCTGCTGCACAAGATGACTGAATCAATACTCCAATTGGCACGTATGGGAAAAGTGATAATTGTTGGTCGTGGAGCAAACATAATAACTGCAAAACTAAAAAATGCTTTTCACGTGCGTTTAGTTGCACCCATGCATAATAGAGTAAAGCACATAATGGAAATTGAGAATATTGGTGAAAAGGAAGCAGAAGCATTTGTAAAGCAGAAGGATAAGGGAAGAAGGGAATATATTAAATCAAGTTTCTCCAAGAATATTGAAGATCTTGATATGTATCATATGGTGGTTAATACCGGATTGATGTCATATAAAGAATCTGCGGAGATAATTGCAGCAGCTGTGATGGAGAGATTTTCTGATTTATTTAGAGTAGAATTAAAGTAAAAGTATTATTCAACCTTTTCTTCAAACTCATCAATTATTTTTAATATTTCCTCTTCGGATATTCCTTTCCCGAACGTTGTAATCCCTTTCGGTTTAGGATGATCGTTCGTTGTTTTCTTTTCAAGGTGATATTGATATTCATCTTTTAATGGAAGATTTCCTGCTCTCGCTTTTAATCGTTCTTCAATTTCACTCATAAATAAATCTTTAACACCGTGAGCTCGCTGAGTATCAAACTGTGCAACAGATTTTCCTTCATTAACAGGATTTGTTTCGAACGCTAGACTTTTAATATTGATCATATGTTTTGCCGTAACGTTATCAGAAATTATCGAACCGCCCCATGTTCCCGGTCCCAGAGTTAGTGATGCATCAAGTGCTGTTGTGTATCCCACGGCACCCATTGATCCGACGGTGTTAACCAATACTCTGAACGCAGGTTTCTCAAGTGCAAATTTCATGATTATTGGCTGGTCGTTCGAGTGAATAACCATCGTGTGACCAATACCTCCAAACTGAAGAAGATCAATGCACTTATGGCAGCCTTCGAGCCAGCCGTTTACCTTATAATATGCAAGTACTGGTGAAAGTTTCTCCATCGAAAGTGGCTCGCTCTTGCCCACTTCAAAACAATCGGCCATGAGTACCCTTGTATTTTCAGGTACTTGAAAGCCAGCGTAGTTGGCAATAAAATTTGAGGATTTGCCGACTATCTCAGGATTAATTCTGAAGTTTGTTTGAACAGCTTTTTCCAGTTTTTTCTTTTCATCAGCAGTAACAAAATACCCACCCTGAGATATTACCTCATCCCGCACTTGTTCTTCAATCGGTTCATCAACAATCATAGATTGCTCTGACGAACAGAGCGTTCCGTTATCGAAGCAGGTTCCATAAATAATATCTGCAACTGCTTTTTGATAGTTTGCTGTTCGTTCAATAAAGGCAGGCACGTTACCGCTTCCAACTCCATATGCGGGTTTGCCTGCACTATAAGCTGCTTTAACCATAGGGTTGCTGCCTGTTGCCAATATTATCGCAATATTCTTGTCTTTCATCAGTGCATTGGTGCCATCAATCGTTGCTTCTGATAAACATTGAATTAATCCAGCCGGTGCACCAGCATTCACTGCAGCTTCGTCCAAAATTTTTAAGGATTCAGCAGTACAGTTTGAAGTACGTGGATGAGGACTCGCAACAATAGCGTTTCTGCCTTTTAATGATATCAGAGCTTTATACATTGCAGTAGACGTGGGATTTGTTGATGGAATAAGTGCACAAACTACACCCATCGGCATGGCTATTTTTAATACTTTTCCGTTCTCTTCTTCACCAACTATCCCAACAGTTCTAAGGTTCTTTATAGATTCATAAACATTTCTTGTGCCGAATTGGTTTTTTATAAGCTTATCCTCCCACTTACCAAAACCGCTTTCTTCGTGTGCCATTTTCGCCAGTCTCTCCGAAGCTTCGTAACCAGCATTGGCCATAGCTTTAATTATCTTATCAACTTGTTCCTGTGTGAAATGTTTAAATTCGAGTTGCGCCTCGTGTGCCTTGCGAGCTTTTTCCCGTGCTTCCTGTATTGAGAGAAGATCTTTGTCAAGTATCATATTATCCTCTACGATATTTGTAAGCAAATATATCCATAGAAAGATAGACTTTCAATTTAACAATAGGAAAGTAGGGTGCTTCAGGAAGATTTTATTTAAGTGGCTAGAGGGTGCTTTTTAATTTTGATAGACCCGTTTTGCTAACAGGCAGCTCTCTGCCGTTTTTAAGAATTAGCTGGTATGATTCTTTTCCTTTTTGTTCCAGATGCTGAATGAAATCCGCATTGATAATGTACGAACGATGAATTCGAATAAACATGTTTTCATCAAGGTGGTTTTCAAAAAATTTCATCGTTTTCTTTTTTAGAAATCTGCCTTGATCGGAGTTTATCATCACATAATCATCCTGCGCTTCAATCCATTTTATCGATTCAACAGGAACAATTGATATTTTAGATCCATCTTTAATTACTATTCTTTCTAAAAATTCAATTTTTTCATCGTGATGATCGATAATATTTTTTATTGTAGAGTTTTGCTGGAATTTATCCTTTATACGTGTGTAAGATTTTTCTAGAGCATCGTTAAATCTTTCTTCTGAGAAAGGCTTAAGAAGATAGTCAACGGCACTTACTTCAAAAGCTTTTATTGCATATTGGTCATAAGCTGTTGTAAAAATTATAGCGGGAGGATCGTCAAGTAATTCAAGCATTTCAAAGCCACTAATCTTCGGCATCTGAATATCTAAAAAGATTAGATCCGGTTTTTCTTCGTTTATCTTTTTTATTGCATCAAAACCGTTAGAACATTCCGCAATTATTTCAATTTCAGGATGCTTTGAAAGATAGCCCTTGGTTATTTCACGGGCTAATTTTTCATCGTCAATAACAATTGTTCTTATTTTATCACTCATTTTAAATACTCAATTTTCAGATAATGGAATATATAATGTTACGCTAAAAATATCATCATTGTTTGTTACATTAAGCAAGTTATCCTGATGATAAATTAATTTTAATCTTTCATTTATATTTTTTAATCCTATACCAGCTCCTTTTTTAGTTGGTGCTGCGGCATCAAAA
>CP070637.1:2132055-2137033 GCA_020354005.1 Ignavibacterium sp. | reverse complement strand
TCCTTTATCAATTACAACTTCCAGCGGATGATAATTATGTGCTCCGTATTTGTCTTCGAGATTAATAAAATCTTTTGATGTCATTTACTTTTCCGTTCTTTTAGTTTTTATTTATAATTTTAGTTTCAAACTTAATTCTCTAGGTTAAGACTATCAACAAATACCAATTATTTACAGTTAATTAAAGGCAGCTATAGAAAGGTTCTTAGGGAATTTGCTATTTTTTCCAGGTTTAATAAACAAATAGAATTAACAAAATATTAAAAGGTTACTATGAGAATTGAAACGCACTCTTTTGCAATCAATACCAAGGGGAACTGTGATATAAAAGACATTACAGGTGAAGTAGAAAATATTATTGTCAACTCGAATTTATATGAAGGGAATGTATTGATATTTGCTGGTGGTTCAACTGCCGGTATAACAACGATCGAGTATGAGCCGGGATTACTTAGAGACTACCCGGAATTCTTTAACAGGGTAGCACCTGTTAACATCACTTATGCTCATGATAATACCTGGCACGATGGGAACGGACATTCACATGTTAGGGCCGCACTGCAGGGTTCTTCATTAACTGTACCTTTTAAGGGTAGAAATCTATTATTAGGTACGTGGCAGCAAATTATATACATAGACTTTGATAACAGAAGCAGGAGAAGAGAAGTTGTAGTACAGGTAACAGGAATGGAAAAAGAATCTTAACCAGAGGATATTACATTTAATTGGGTGTTGGGGTCAAACAAGAAGAAATTTGTTGCTTGGTTAATTCACTTAGAAGAATTGCCGAAGCTGAAGAGACATTTAAAGATTCTGCTTTTCCTCTGCCCGGAATACTTATTACTTCATCCGACTTAGACAGAAGATTTTCTGAAGGACCACTTGATTCGTTTGCTAAAAACAATATAGATTGCTGTGGGACTTTAAAGTTATAAACACTCTCTCCCTTTATATCAGCGCAAACAAATTTATATCCTGATTTCTTTAGAATAAGAATATTATCTAACAACATTTCTTCAAAAATATTAATATGGAAAATCGATCCCGTTGATGCACGAATTACTTTGGGATTATAGATCTCGGCAGAATCCGGACTAAGAAAAATATTTTTAATACCAAACCAATCACAGTTACGCATTATTGTTCCCAGATTACCCGGATCAGATATATCTTCTAAATAAATAATTATTGGATCAGAAATGTCGGATAGGTCTGGTTTTTTGTTCTCGAAAAAGAAAACTCCTGCTACTCCTTCTGGTGCTCTTGTATCAGATACTTTTCTAAAATCGATCGATTTAAGTTTGACTATCCTCGTTTCAAAGGATTTTAAATTATTAATATATTCTTCTTCTTTCTCAAGAAACTTTTGAGTTATAAAAATAATTTCACTTTGATAACTGCTTTCTAAACACTCTAAAACTACCTTTTTCCCTTCACAAATAAATTTGTTTTCAAGTTTGCGAAACTTTTTTTGCAGAAGGGAATTATAGTATTTGAGTTCGTTTTTAGTGATCATAAGAGTGGCTTGTAGTTCTGATCTTTATTGTCTTTCTCACCTTTTTCAAGCTCACTTAAATACTCCCACGAATATATCCCGGTATTGTGTCCATCATCCCAGGCTATCTGGATTGCATAGTCACCAACTGTTTCTATGTTTTTTATCTTATACATCTCCGGAGTAGTAACTGAAGGTTTCGGTGGCCGGTATGTTTTTAACAGAATGGTTTCTCCTTTACAGCTGGCGCAGGGACATTCATCACGAAGATACTTCAACGATATTGTTGATTCACTTTCATCTTCCCACTTTATAAATAGTTTATCATTATCTTTTATTTTTATTTTAACAGGATTCATAGCAATAAAGATTCTTATTATTAATGATAAATAGTTTAGTTATAATTTGAATTAGGTTCAATTATATAACATGAAATTTAATTTTTTATACATTAGATTTATTAACAGTATTTATTAAAAAACCAAAGAAAGGAATACTTGGTCGTCGGCATTAATTTTTAATCCGATGATCAAAGAAAATGGACAGTATAACTGTAGAGATACTAATATTTACCCTCCTGATTTTACTTGCCGGATTGTTAGCCGCTGCAGAGTTAGCGATTTCTACTGTAGGCGAAAACAAAATAGAGGAATTAAAACAGCAGAAAAATAAACTTGTTCCACAATTCGAATTTATTCAAAAGAACCCGGAATCTTTCGAAGGATCAATGCATCTTTTATATACTCTTAGTATTGTACTTTCGGTTATTGTTGGTTTCAACTTAGTATTAAAAGGAGTAAACTTTTTAGTTAGTCAGTTTGTAAGTTTTTCAAATGCTGATTATCTCGCATTTCTTTCCCTTGTAATTGCTGTAATGGTAATCACTGCAATATTGCTTGTAATTTGTTTGCTCATCCCCAAAGCTATAGGAGCTAAATATTCGGAAACTTTAGCTGTTGTATTGGTTAAACCACTCCTTAGCATATCAAAATTATTAAGCCTTCCTATAAAAGTTTTAACTGGTGTAAGTAATTTGCTTCTAAAACCGTTTAAAGAAAGAACAAGCTTTTCAGAATCCAGACCAACAGAGGATGAAATATTAGAGTTGATATCCGATGGTGTGAAATCTGGAGCAATTGATGAATCAGAACAGGAGATAATAGAAAACGTTCTTGAGTTCAACGATCTAAAAGCTGATGAAGTGATGGTACCAAGAACAGAAATGGTAGCCGTTGATTTAAATGAGGATAAGGGAAAAATTCTTAAAGAAATAATGAAAACAGGACACTCACTTGTGCCGGCATATGAAGATACACCGGATAATATAATTGGTGTAATTCACACAAAAGATTTAATGAGAAAGTATATAGAGAAGAAAAATATATCACTAAGGAACATTGTTCGTCCGGCATACTTTATTCCTGAGACAAAACCAATTTCGGAAGTGTTGAAAGAAATGCAGATTATTGGTGAACGGCTTGCTATTGTTACAGATGAATACGGTGGTACTGAAGGTATTATTACGCTTGAAGATATAATGGAAGAAATTGTGGGTGAGATAAAAGACAAGACTAAAATTGATGTAAGTGAGTTTAGCAAATACCCGGATGGCACATATAGTATTCTCGGCTCCATGGATATAGATGACTTTAATGAGAACTTCAACCATCAACTTCAGGAATCAGATGAATATAATACGATTGCCGGTTTCATAGCGGAAAAAACCGGTAGGATAATGAGTCAGGGTGAATCATTCAATCACGAAGGATTACAGTTTGAGCTAATCAAAAAGATCGGACAGAAAATGGTTCAATTCAAAGTTTATTCTGATAAGAATGATTTTACCGTTTTAGATCAGAAACAAAAAGAAGGGTAATGTAATAGTCTTGTGTTCTTGCTAAGTTTAGAATTCAAATAAACAAAAAGCAAATCAGAAATAACAAACAATAACTAATAATCAAATCTTATTTATCCTTTATCAAAGAAGTTTGAAATTTTAAAATTGTAATTTATTTGTTATTTGGAGTTTAAAGTAGGAGGAGATTTTCAAAGCAAGGTGTGAGAATAGTGTCCTTGTTTAGCAAAGAAAATAATAATAATTTTGAGAGCTAAGATAAGCTGGTGTAGCTTCCGTCTTCGCTTCGCTACACCGGGACAGGTTCGTCTTCGTTTTACTACGCCGGAACAAGCAGTTGGTAAATTTACCTGCTGAAGCTTAACATCGCATTAAGGTTGAAAGCGAAGGCAGGGAAGCTGATTTGTAATCAACATAAACAAAATATTTAAAAGCTGGTGTAGCTCAGTTGGTAGAGCAGCTGATTTGTAATCAGCCGGTCGGCGGTTCGAGTCCGTTCACCAGCTCCATATTTAACAAGGGGTTACGGGGATTTTTAAGTCAGACGTTTTTCCAACGTAGTACAGTACCGTAGTACATTATACAACTTTTCGCAGGTTTTTATTCAAAATTTTCTTCTTTTGTGTGTTCTGCATTTCTATATAGTGGTCGTCTGTAACTGATATAGAGGAGTGGTCGAACAGCTCTTTGAGGGTCGACCTGTCTACTCCCTTATTTGCTAACCACGAGCCGAATGTCTTTCTCAACTGATGCAGAGTGTAACGCTTCTTAATAATATTCTTTTCAAGCAACGTAGGCATATTGCGTCTCCAGAAGACCGGAGACTCCTGGTTGTACGGAATTACTTTACCGGACTTCTGTGGATTCATTTTCAAGAGCAGCTCTTTGAGTGCTTCGTGAATGGGGAAATAGAATTCACGGTTAGCCTTCACGTTTGTAGCTGTTATGATTTCATTTTCAAAATCTACCTTGTCCCAAGTTAGATTTAATGCAGTCGAGACTCTGAATCCAGTCAGAAGTAAAAAGTAGATAAACTGAAATTGAGTCTTATTACGTTTCTGATACCACTTGAGAATATTCTTAACTTCACTGTAAGGAATAGACTTCGGATTGCCTTTAACAGTAGGAACTATCGTTATAATATTTTTGGTTGCGTATTCAGACTTAACGAAATAGTTAAACAAAGCCGAGAGGTGACGGGTGTGTATACCCTGAGTTGCCTGACTCTGATTAGATAAATACTGAATGAACTTCTTACCATCGTTGACAGTATAGTTATGTATAACTTTATCTTTGCAGGCGTCCTTAAAATGTCGCACAGCCAATTTATAGGCATCTACGGTATTTGGTTTAATATCTTTTTCGAGCAGAAATTCTTTGAGGCCTTCGGAGAGCAGTATACGCTTCTTCAGCTTGACACCTCTGGAACGGAATATTTGGGATTCAATAAGTCCGGCATCGAAACTCTTTTGCAACTCCCTTGCCTGCTTCCAGCCTGCACGATTGTTTTTGATTCTCGTATTAATGGACTTGCGACGCTTCGCCGGATCGGGTTCTAACTTATCGTAATATGTAAGCCAGATATACGGGCTGTCCTTACGTGGATATAGAGACGACATTAGTTTAGG
>CP070637.1:2116655-2131955 GCA_020354005.1 Ignavibacterium sp. | reverse complement strand
TTTAAAACATCCTCTAAGCCTGATGATGTGCCTGTCCCATAAACAATTAAAGAATTCTCATCATTTAATCTTCCAATCATATCCATATTAATCATCAATGCAACATCACTTGTATTGGCAGGCATATTATCCGCAAAGTATGCCGAGCCAAGAAGTCCTTCTTCCTCACCGGAAAAAGCAGCAAATACGATCGTTCTTTTAATTTTATCTTTAATTGCTGAAAATTTTTCGGCTAATTCTAAAAGACCTGAAGTGCCTGAGGCATTATCATCCGCACCGTTATGAACTTTCGGCTCATCACCGGTATAAAGGGAATTATTTTCTCCCATACCTAGATGATCAAAATGAGCTCCGATGATTAAATACTCTTTCCTTAAATCCGGATCATTTCCCTCGAAGTAGCCGGCAACATTCCAGCTATCAACTACAACGTGTTCTACCTCTGTTGAAATATTTACAGTTACATCTTTAAAATCAAAAGAGGCAGGTTGTAACGAATCATTTATTGCTGTTTGATATTCTCTCAAATTTAAGTTCTGCATCTCGAATAATTTTTCAGCGATTGTCCGTTTTACATTTAAAACTCCAAATTCATTTATCGATCCGGCTTGATCATATTTTAACTTTACTAATTCATCTTCATCTTTATGAGGATTGTACCCGTTAACAAAGATAATTGCTGTTGCACCTTTATCTCTTGCAACAGTCGCTTTCTTTCGCAGGGAAGAATGAGCATCAAATTTAGAATGAGCTACATTCATTTCCGGGTGTTCTCTTAATACAAGAACATTTTTGTCCGTTACATCAATGTCTTTATAATCATCGTATTCAATATCCGGTGCTGAAATTCCATACCCTGCAAAAACCAAACTTCCCTTATTGCTTACTTTTCCTGAATATGATATGGTGATAAATTCATCATAAAGTTTTAGGTTGAATGATTCATCTCCGGATATAATTTCTAAATTGTTATCATCAGTTAGCTCAACATCTGCAATAAAAGGAAATACTTGCTTATAACTGTCATCGAAAAACGGAGTAAGACCGTAGGATAAGAATTCGTTCTCTATGTATTCTGCAGCTTCCAGGCATTCATCAGTACCTGTGTATCTTCCTTTTAATTCATCAGATGCGAAGAATGAAATGTGTTCTTTAATTTCTGCAGCGGTTATATCAGGATTACTACTGACCTGAGCGAATAATGATTGTATAACTATTGTTGTGAGAATAAGAATAATAGACAGGTATTTCATTTTCTTTCCCTTATTGAACTAAGTGAAATTAAGTTTTATTAGTCGATCCAATCAGCAATAAAAATATTAGTATCTCCCTTTTTCTTGTTGAAGCGATTTGATGCAAAAATTAATTGCTTGCCATCACGGGTGAACATTGGAAATCCATCAAAAGTTTTATTAAATGTTATTTGTTCCAAACCCGTCCCATCACTATTTATTATATATATATCAAAGTTTCTACCCCTTTTACTGTTAACGTTTGATGCAAAAATAATTCTCTTACCATCGGGATGGAAGAATGGTGCAAAGCTGGCTTTACCAAAATTTGTAATTCTTTTCACATTACTACCATCGGCATCCATAACGAAAATTTCTAAGGTAGTTGGACGAACGTTACCATCTTTAACCAGTTCATTGTAATCGCTTAGTTCTTCTTCTGTTTTTGGTCTGCTGGCTCTAAAAACTATTTTGCTGCCATCGTTTGAAAAAAACGGACCGCCATCATATCCTTTTTTAAATGTTAATCGCTTCTGATTTTGTCCGTTAATATCCATCACATAAATTTCAGGATCGCCATCCCGCATCGATGTGAAAACAATTTTATCGCCATTCGGTGAAACTGTAGCTTCAGCATCATATTTTTCTGAAAACGTAAGTTGCTTTAAATCTGATCCATCTGCTTTTGCAGAAAAAATGTTGAATGAATCGTACAGCTTCCAAACGTAGCCTTTTGAGAAATCAGGTGGTTCCGGGCATTCACTATTCTCTAAATGCGTAGAAGAATAAATAATTCTTTCATCACCAGGGAGAAAATAAGCGCAGGTTGTTTTTCCCTTGCCGGTGGAGACCATTTGTTTATCGGAACCATCGATATTCATAGTAAAAATCTGGTCGCACTTAATATTACCATGAGATGACTGGAATGTTAACTTTTTTTCATCAAATGAAAGATACGCTTCGGCATTCTCACCTTCATCCGTGAGCATTCTTATATTGGTAAGATGATTTTCACCTTCAAATTTGTAATCATCAATTGGAACGGTTTCACGGAATCCCATAATAAATATTGGAAATAGTAACAGGATAGTTTTTTTCATTATTACAGCCCTCTGTTTAAGTATTACTCCGGAACATGAACTAAAAAATATTCCTTTGCTGTTCTGCCTATCGATTTGGCTTCAGATAGTGACATATGCATTTCATCAGGTTCTTCATCCTCGTGTCCCGCTTCAATAATTGCAAGATCGGAATCTCGTGCTTGTTTAACCAGCTCTTCACAGTATGCGGTGTCCCCACCGTAGCAAATACTTTTGCCTTCAAAAGTATACTTGTATCCTAATGATGGTACCTGCCTTTTTGAACCGTCATTTAGAAATTCCTTGTGAATTACAGGGAAGGGTTCAACAGTTACATCATGAGTTGTAAAGGGATTCATCTTTTCAATCTGCTTTAGCTTGATTTCATATGTAAGTCCATTACCATATACTTTATCAAAGGCATTGTAGATACTCTCAATCTCTACACATCCTTTCGGATAATGAATTGTTACCGGTGAGGTTTTTCTCATCACACGGAGATAGGTAAGAAGTGACCAAACTCCGCCAACATGATCGTGGTGACCATGCGTAACGAAGATATTAGATATCATTAATAATTTTTTTGTTCCAATTTCCGAATTGAGGTCCCGAAGTATGCCATCACCAGGATCAACAACAAAATATGCCTTGTCAGTCTTTAATATAATCCCCGTTGCAATGTTAGGAATGGAACAAAAAATTTTTATTGAAAAGTCATCCTTGCTCCAGGAAAGCGGATATCGTTGATCTTTCATAGATGGTCACTCATTTTAGTTTTGCAGATTAATATATCATTTGTAGTGCTTGCACTGTTTTGGATCTTTACATCGTCCAAAAATATTGAACGAATAACTTTCGAAATCGAATCCAAGTTCCTCACTAATTTTTCTAGGAAAATTTTTTATCTGTTCATCTGAAAATTCAATAATCCTTCCGCAATCAACGCAAATAAGATGATCGTGAGTTTGTCTCTTAAAGCTGCTTTCATAGCGTGTTATGTTTTCGCCAAAGTGTCGCTTACTTAGTAAATCACATTGAACAAGCAGTTCAAGAGTTTTATATACTGTAGCTCTTGATATGCTTGAGTCCTGGTTCTTCATAATTATATAAAGATCATCCGCACCAAAGTGACCATCGTGATCCAATGCAGCATCCATAACTTCGAAACGCTCCGGAGTAATCCGATTTTTCTCAGCCTTTAAAAATGTTCTAAATATTTCTCCAGCCTGTTTGTGTTTCACTTTATGTAAATAGTCATTTTGTTAATTCTAAAATATTATTGAGCCTAACCAATATCAACTTCGCAGCTAATTATACTATGCAACACCAAGTAATTTTAATCCGTTAACAGTAATAAAAGTAACCAGGTAAGCCAGTGAAGTAAAAATAATTAACTGAAGTACAGGTATTCGCCAGCTGCCGGTTTCCTTTTTGGAAACGGCTATTGTTGACATGCATTGCAGTGCAAAAACAAAAAATATAATTAATCCAATAATTGTTGAAGCAGTAAATAACGGTTTACCGGTGCTTTCCCTCTTAGCAGTTTTCATAGAGTTTAATAGAGAATTTTGGAGATTATCTTCAGTTTCAGTAACCTTAAATATTAATGCCATTGATGATACAAAGACTTCTCGGGCAACAAATGCGGTAATTAATGAAACTCCAATTCTCCAATCAAAACCTAGTGGCTCCATAACCGGTTGAATAGCTTTACCTATCCGTGCAGCATAAGAATTTTCCAATTGCTGTGATCTCTCTAGCTGAACGATCTCTTCCTGATTTATATCATTGCTCTCAATTTTTTGAACCCCGCCCGGAAAAAAAGTTATTACCCAAATTATTAGTGAAAATGCCAGGATTACCGGACCGGCTTTTGAAATATATTGTTTTGTACTCGAATAAGTATTGCGGATAACTGAGCCAGGTTTTGGTAATTTGTATGTCGGTAGTTCTAATATAAAAGATGTACTGTCTTCTGCTCTTATGATTTTTTTTCTAAACTTATTAATGAGCGAAGCAACAATAACTGATGATACGATACTAAATATATAAATTCCTGCTAAAATGAATCCTCCCAGCCAGGGTTTATCAGATGGTAGAAGATATGCAATCAGTAATGCATAGACCGGAAGCCTTGCACTGCAGCTCATTAGTGGCAGAATAAAAATTGTAAGTAGTCTCTCTCGCCGGTTAGGTATTGCCCTGGCAGCTAACATAGCAGGTATTGCACAAGCGAATCCTGAAAGCATTGGTACAAATGATCTCCCATTTAGTCCAATTTTAGAGAGCGGCTTATCGATAAGCATAGCACCGCGTGCTAAATATCCGGTATCTTCAAGTACGCCTAAAATCAGAAAGAGAATTATTATTTGTGGCACAAATACAAGTACAGAACCGAGACCACTTATTACCCCGTCGGAGACCAAGCTTGCAAACCATCCCTCAGTTATTATATTGGATGATGCATCACCAAGTAGAGTGAAGAAATTATCCACCAAAGTCATAAGAGGTTCAGCGAGCCAGAATATTGAAGTGAACGTTAGACCCATTATTAAAATGAAAGCAAGCAATCCCCAGAATTTATGTAATAGTACCTTGTCTATTTTTAATGTTAATTCATCAGGCCGATTATTCTTCCCTACGTAAGGTGTTCCAACAATTTTTAGCTGCTTATTTGCTTTTGATAGATTACCTGAATCGCCTGTTGGTATCTCCTGCAGCACCGCATTAGTTATTTGTTCAATCCTGTTGTAAGAGTCTATTAGCTTTCTTTTTTTCGAATCTAACTTGTACTCTTTTGGATCTGGTTTACCGTTACCGCTTATATCATTCAGATTTTTATCAATGATTTGTACAAGTTCATCAATCCCTTTTCCACTTTTGCCGTCAATCTTAATTACATCACAGTTCAGCTCATCGCTTAAATTCTTTTCCAAAACATTCAATTGCTTCTTTTTAAGAATATCGTTCATGGTTAGGGCGATTATCACTTTAAAACCACAGTCAATTAATTGTACTGCTAACAGTAAATGACGAGATAACTGGCTTGAGTCGATTGTAGCAATTATTAGATGTGGTGAGCCAACACGCGGATGAGAATACAATGAATCAACAGAAACTTTTTCATCGAGAGAATGGGGGATTAAGCTTACAATGCCGGGAGAGTCTATGAGTTCTGCATCTAACTTATACTTATCAATTATTTTTCCGGTAGAGTACTCAACAGTTGAGCCTGGGTAATTAACTGTTTTTAAATTTTTGCCACTGAGTAAATTAAATAGAGTTGTCTTACCTGAATTAGGAGGGCCAACTAAAGTAATAAGTGGAGTTTCTTCAATAACATTTGATGTCATGAAACAATAATACAGTCAGCTTCTTTCTTGCGCATGGCAATCAAAGTACCTCTAACCGAAAGGGCTATCGGATCATTAAAAGCTGATTTGTTTATCAACTCAATCTCCTGTCCCGGAGTAAAACCAATTTCTAATATTCTTTGATGGGAAGGATTTGAGATGTCAATTTCGTTTATTGTTACTTTTTCACCAAATTTGAGGTCGGAAGCTGTTTTCATTTTTCTTCGTCTGAATCAGTAATAGTAATTATTATTTAGATTAAATCTACATAAAAATAACTTTATTGTGAATAAAAGTCAAGATTAAAGGAAATATTTTTCTTACCTGCCACGTAATCTTATCCTACAGCAATTGTAAAAATCCTACTTATTACTAAATATCATTTGAAAATGGCAAATATTTTAGATTTTCTGGTGGTACTATTTTTGTCCTAAAATGATATTTTACACAAAATCTATTGAACTACAGACGTGCAAGAAATAACTCCTGACCCATCTGAATTAGATAATACTAGTGCATTAAAGTTTTTTGATTCTCTCTCTAGCGAAAGTCTTTCCTTCAATTCCTCCGATTATGTAATGTACAAGCTTGATTGCAAAAGTGGCGAATACATTTTTATGAGCCCAAGTATAAAATCGCTAACAGGATACTCAAGACGTGAATTGAATGAAAGAGGATTTAAAAGTATTGTAAAAGAGATTTCTTCCCAGAGGCAAAATCGTTACAAATTAAAAGGCGGAAAAGAAACAGATGCTGAAGAGTTTTATGCAAAATATTTGATCCAGACTAAAGCTGGAGAGTTTAAATGGATTGAGGATAATTCCTTTACATATCTTGATGAATCGGGTGAACGGACAACAACAGAAGGTATCCTCCGGGATGCATCAGCTTTACAAAGTTTTGTTGATGACCTGAATGATGAAAAAAATAATCTTGATAGAATATTCGATTTATCAAACACTATCCTTATTCAGCTGGATAAAAATCTTACTATAGTTATGATTAATAAAAGGGGAAGTATAGTACTTGGTGGAACAAAACAAGAAATTATTGGAATGAACCTGGAAGCATTTATACCTGAAAGAAGTAAAAATAAGTTTAATGATTTTGTTGATGAATTATTAGCGGAAAAGAAATTGGATACTATTTATAGTGAGGGGCAGATAAGGTCACTTGAAAATAAAATAGAAACCATCGAGTGGCATAATACACTTATCAGAGATAAAAAGGGCGAATTGGTATCAATAATAGCTGCCGGTCATGAAATAACTGAAAGAAGAAAAGAAGAAAAGATACGGAACATAATTTCTGAGATACTTGAAGAGGCAAATTCGGAAAAAAATCTTGATGAATTCTTTAATTTTATTCATGAATCAATCGGCAGACTAATGAAAGCCGAGAACTTCTATATTGCTTACTACAACAGGGAAGAAGACTTATTAACATTTCCTTACTTTGTTGATAAGCATGAAAAAGATGCTTCTCCACAAAAACTTGGAAAAGGTTTGACCGAATCTGTTTTAATGACGGGTAGATCAAAGCTGGTTGATAGAGAATTGGATGATAAGTTAATAAAAAGTGAAGAGGTAGATTTAATTGGGCCTCAGGCTGAAATTTGGCTTGGTGTTCCACTAAAGATACAGGATAAATCAATTGGCGTAATGGTTGTTCAGGACTATGAAGAAGTCACAACTTATGGTGAGACCGAGCAGCAGATACTTGATGTTGTAGCATATCCAATATCGCGTGCAATTGAAAGAAAAATTGTTGAAGCTGAAAGAGAAGAATTAATAGTTCAGTTAAAGGAATTAAATGAATCTAAGGATAGATTGTTTTCATTGATCTCTCATGACCTCCGTAATCCTTTCAATTCTCTACTTGGTTTTGCTGAAATATTAACTACAGAATACGATGTTTTGACTCGCGAGGAGATAAGGGAATATTTAAATGTGATAAATGACTCGTCGCAAAATCTTTATGGAATGACGAATAACTTATTACACTATTCAAGATACCAGCTTGGTAAATACACGTACAATCCAATTGAGAAAAATGTAAAGGAAACTATTGAGGGGATCCTTGAAGCACAAAAGAATCATATAAAGAAAAAAGATATTCTCTTTATTAACGCAATTGATGAGGAAATTTCTTTTTATGCAGATGAAAACATGCTGAATGTCGTATTGAATAATATAATCGGCAATGCAATAAAATTTTCTGCACCTGGTGGATCAATAAGCATAAAGACTGAAAAGTTTAGTGATGAGGATGATAAAAAAATTAGATTGATTCTTAAAGATAGCGGCACAGGAATATCTGAAGAAAATATGGAACGCATTGAGAAAAAAGAGATGTTCTCAAATCCAGGTACTATGAGAGAATTTGGAACAGGACTTGGCCTCTTTTTAAGCCGCGATTTTACCAGCATGAATAAAGGTGAGCTAGAAATTGAAAGCGAAGATGGTGTTGGTACAACAGTTCTGCTCACTTTACCCTCTGCTGAACTTCAAACTAGCTGAGAGGATCTCCGGAATTTTCAGCATTCACAAATCGTAGCCAAAACTAGTTTTCGAAAATCTCCAATTACCAATTTATATAGCGGTAATAATTACACTGCTAAAAATCTTTATTACAATAGTAAGTTTTACAGTCATAAGCAATCAGATTTAGTATATCACCCAATACTTGAATAAAGACAATTTTGACAATATCGATGTTGATAATCGTTCAAATCGAACAAAAAATTATTTTTTTTTAAGCGAAATTGAATTAGACTAAAAGAAGCTAAAATCACAGTAAATTCTGTCAGACAAAACTGTCCTGCCCGCAAAATGCGATTGTATTCCGACTAAAATGGCACTGAATATGATAATCAACACAAATAGTTTAATCCTCTGAGTATAACCTAGTAACGGAGAAAAAAATGGAAGTACAAAAAATTGCATTTCTAGAAACGTTTAATCTGGAAGACAACGGCGGAATAATGGGAGCTATAATGGTTACTGATGCCGATACAAAACCATTAGAATTTAGAGTAACCGCTCCAATTAAACCTACTAGTTTTCAAAGAACACTTTATGGAGATGTTTTGCACGAACATATTTTGGTTGAATTGATTTCTGTTCCTTTACTAAATGCGATCAACGAGCAAGTTGACCTGATAATTGTTAAGGATAAATTTTTCCTTGGTGCCAACAGCAAGCAGGGTGTTAGGGTTGTTCGCCTCTATAGCGATGGTGAAGAGAAATCAAGAAGAAGCTCAAAATCGGAAGAGTTACCTTCAGGTGCCAATGACAGTGGTAAAACACTTTTGGAAACTTCAAAGAAGTTTGAGAGTGAGATTGGTCCGATTAAAGAAGAACTGAATAGACTTTCAGAAGGACGAAATCTGCTTGAACCTTTCGAACGATTAAAACTTGCGTGCGAACAAGTCAATCAACAAAAATCCGTTGAATAATTTTAATGATCCGGAACGTACGGAAGAAATTAGCCGCCTCTATTTCCGAAATTACTTCAGAGGAGGATTTTCTTTATAACACCTGGTTAAGAGCTGTTCCAAACAAGGAGATTTCTGTTGGGAGTATAGCGGCTTCTATGTTCGATACTTCAAAGATTGTACTCAGTATAGAAGAACCATTCGCCACAGAACATTTCGCTGCATTAAACAATTCTACTGTTTATCCAGAAGATGAAACTCATTTATTCGAAAAGACCGGTACGAATCCGGTCTTTTTTGCATTACTCTATGTTCCCTCAAAAATAATAACACATAAGGAGTTTGATCCGGCACCGGTAGGTGATACCGCAATTAATATTGATTTCTTATTACCACAACTTGCTCAAAAAGATATTGCGGTCAAATTTAAAATGCTGAAGCCAACCGGTTATATGTTCAAATTCAAGGATCCGGAGATTAAGGATTATCTTGCAAATCTGCAGACTAAAATTCATACCATTGAATTATTAAATCTTGATGAACTTCTTGCCGATTATAATGTTGCTTCAATCCAATCTATAAATGTTAAGAGTTTTGGTAAACTCAAGGTCAAAAAGTTAAAAGTAGATAAGATCCGCAAAACCCCTAAGTTGTATAAGCTGAATGTGCCTTCAATTGGTAAATTTAAAACAAAAATATCCTCAATGAAAATTCAGGCACTTGGTTCAATAAAGATATCGAAAACAGTGAACTTAGTTATTAGTGAACCGTCAATAGCATCAGGTAAATACGGTATTAATAGTCCGGCTTCAGCCAAGTATTATGATGTAACAGATCCTGACCTGGCAAATGAATCGGGAAAGAAAATTAAAGCCTTTGCAGAACCACAAAAAACAAAAGATGTAATAAAGTTATTACTTAAAAACAGTTACAAGGTTGATTGGGGTAAAAGAAAAGATTTTAGTATTGCCCTAACAAAATCAGAAGAAGCAAATTCGAAGTTCTTAGCCGAGAATGACCGCGCACTTCTTTCCAAAGAACTTGGAATGGGTAAAATTAAAGAGTCTTTAGCTGCTTTAAGGTTTTTATTCTTAAACAAAGTGATTCAGTCTTCATTAATTATTGTACCTAATGAAACGTTTGGAATTGAGAGGGATGAAAATCATTATCACTTAAGTAAAGGTTGGATAAAGCAGCTCAGGCAGTATTGTCCTGAGTTTACATATTCAGTAATAACCGGTAATGACGACGAGAGATTGAATGCCTGGAATAAATCTGCTTTTATTTATGTAACGGATTATAATACTGCAATAAAAGATTTTCATCTAAAAATATTGGAAGGCGGTCGTCTTGCAAAAATTGATTGTGTTGTGATGGATGAAGTACAAAATATTTTTAATGAGGATGTAGAGAGAGGAGAATTATTAAAGAGCATAGGCTCAAAAATATTTTGGGCACTTTCTAGTATTATAGATGATCATCTTGTAGAACAAATTAACAGTGAACTGAGCAGCCGCATAGTATTAGAAAAACGAAAGGTTCAAAAGTATTCTGAGGTTTTAGATGAACGATCCGGACTAAAGTACAAGGAGTATTGGCTTGAACAAGATGAGCATCAGCAAGTTGAATACAAGGAGACAATTTCCGATTGCAGAAAGGAATTGAGG
The DNA here is from genome assembly GCA_020354005.1 of Ignavibacterium sp. GTDB lineage: Bacteria > Bacteroidota > Ignavibacteria > Ignavibacteriales > Ignavibacteriaceae > BMS3ABIN03. The sequence goes on along the minus strand of CP070637.1, from coordinate 2,121,188 downwards.
AAAGTATTAGAATCGGAAAACCCGCTCAGGTTCCAATCCAACATATTTACACTGCTTCACAAGCTTTACCAGGTAGAAAATTTTGCGCACGGACACGATGAGAGTCCAAAATCTAAATTATTACTTCAGCACCTGGAGATTTTTAAGCGTAATGGTAAAAAAGTAATAATCATCTCGCAGTATGATAGACAAGGTACAAAAAAGATTGAAAGACTCTTGGATGTCTTCAAGATAAGTTATACAACTGCCCCGGCAAGTTTATCGGCAGATGAAATGCAGAAGACAATTAAAATTTTTAAAGAAAAGGAATCTATAACAGCATTTTTAACAAATGCAAAGGAAGTCCGGTTAAATTTTGGAGACTACGTTGTTCCTTACATAATAAAATTCGATACGTGGTGGAATCCAACACTGATATGGCAACTGACGGATCTATTTAAGATTGATGACGATGAGTTACACAAGAAAAACATTAATGTATTTTCTTATAAGATGTTAAATTCAGTTGATGCAGAAGTAAAAAGCATCTTAACAAGAAAACATATGTTTGAAAAGAATATTGTAAGTGTTATACCGACAAACACAATGAATGAACTTATAAGCGTAGATGAATGGCTGGAAATTTTTGAAATGGATATTGAAGATCCGGCAGCAAAAGCACAGGCGTCGTATGAAGAGATATTAGTAAAGTTGAAATCACTTACAATAGCAGATTACAGAGCTACATTATCCAAGTTTTTCTTTGCCATTGGATATACAAATCTGGATATATTGGCTGATTTAAACTCCGCATCGTTTGATATTTCTGGTGAAGGAAAAGCAGGAAATAAAACTGTCCAATTATTTGCCAGAATTGTATTAGAGAAAACCATTACTGCTGAAAAAGTAAATGAAATTATTACAAATACTTTGCAAGCTATGAATAGTAATACTTTTATTATTACAAGAGGGGATTTTGAAGAAGGGTGTGAAAAGTATGCTAGAGAAAATGTAACGCTTATTAGTCAGGAAAAACTAGCGATGTACTTAGTAAATCTTAACCTGGTTCCACATTCACAAACAGAAACCAGTATAGAAGATACTGAAATCCCCTGGAGGGAGGATTAATTATTTAATTTTGGAATAAAATTAATTCCTAAATCCTAAAATAATTCATCGTACTTAGTCCACAATTCATCACCAAGCTGCCACGCTCTTTCATTCACCTTTATACCCCATTTATTAAAATTTTTTGTTAGAAACTCTGCAGCTTTCTTTGGATCTTTTTTGTAGAGTTTAAGTGCTTCTTTTTCGAGTGCAGGCTGGTTTTCAAACAATTCCTTTTGCCAGGGATCCCATACGGCTCTTACATCATGACGCATATCTCCCCATCTTTGGGCAGTTAAGGTGCTTAAACGGTTAAACGCCCACCAGCCTGAGTCGCGTGTATAACCATTGACTCTTCCTGGTGTAGAATAATATTTATTAACTTCTGTTGTGCTGCAATACAATGGAACGTAGATTGAAGTTGCAACATTATCGAGAGCCATCCAAACTAATCCACCAATTTCATTTGGAAGCCAATCTCTGCACTGTATAATAGTTGCATACATTGTATACCAGCGAGCAATCGTTCTCTCACCTCGCCAGCCCCAACCGCCATTAATTTTAAATAATCTGTTCATATCATAAGGCATGAAAGGATTAGCAAACGGAGAAATTGAATCCTTTCCCGCTTCATTTGCTTGAGTAATCCCTTTAACAAAGTTATAGTCTGTGCCTTCATAATAATCATTAAAAATTTCTACCATCTTTTCTAAAGTAACTAATGAATCTGGCTTAACAGAAAATGGATAATTCTCTGAATTGGCATTTAGCTTTAATGATGATGCGGTAAGATCAAATACCCGCCATTCTCTTCTTCTTGTTGCTAATGATTCTCTATCATCATATGCGTAACAAAATTCTAACGGCCCTTCTTCAGGATTCCATAAACCAAGTTCTTCTGCTACATCAAATACATTATCGGAGTACATAAAATAATCAGGATTATCGGTTTGGATTTCTCTTATCCTGCTGCCGTTTGCTGCTACATAGATATGCTCATCGGGTACACGTTGTGCAACCCACACTGCGCCAACTTTATCCTTGCCAGGACCTATTATTTCAATTGCCCAGGCTTCCTTGGGATCTGCAATTGTTAAAATTTCTCCCCAATCATTCCACCCATATTCTTTTAATAAAACACCGGCAAGTTTAATGGCATCTCTTGCTGTTGAAGTTCTCTCAAGCATTAGTTTAATCAGACGCTGGCAATCAATAATTCCCTTATCGGATTTTAGCTCTTCTTTTCCACCAAAAGTAGTTTCACCAACGGCAAGCTGCTGATCGTTAATACAAGGATATGCGGAATTTATGTAACCATAGGTGGATTCAACTTGAGGAATCTCTCCAACAGGCACGTGTTTGTAAGTCGGCATCTTTTTGGTATCATCTTTTTCCCTTCTATACATCGTTACCTTTTCGCCAGGAGCGTGTTTCATTGGAGCTACAATATCCATCCACGATCTTGTTCTGTGGCTGTCGTCTGTGTGGGAGGTCATCACTGAACCATCAAAAGAAGCTAATTTCCCAACCATAACTGTTGTGCATCCGTCCGGCTGGTTACCTTCCCAATCATGTTTTGTATCATCAATGTTTTGTGAGAATGTTACAACAGAAAACATGTAAGAGAGTATTAAAACAAAGGAATTCTTAAGAATAAATCTGATTTTCATATTGTGCTCCAAATGTAAAAAGTTGTTTATAATAAAAAATAAAATTTGTTAAACAATTATCAAAAACAAAGGAAGTTATTATGGTCTCAGTTACAAAGCGCTTTCTGCAGTTTCAGTTTCGCAATCTTCACAATTACAAGCAAGATTTCCTGTTCTTACTTTTTCGAATGCTTCTCTCCCTTCCCTAAAAGCAAAGTATGCTATCCCCAGTGATCCAAGAATATCAAAGTATCCGATGCCAATAATTTCGTACAGTGCACTTGCTCCTAATAGTATAAAAGATAGATAAAAGCATGTTTTTGTACAATTTGCATCTGCAATAATTGCATCAGAGTTTAGAGCTTTGCCAACTTTTTGCTTGGATGTCATCAGCCAGTACATTGTTATTATTGATATCACAGCTATTACAATTCCTGCAATGGTTGTCTGCGGATGAGAATCTTGAATTACATTTACAACTGAGCCAACAACCAATCCAATTGCTAAAAGAAAGAAACTAAATCCGGTTATTTTCAATGCTGTCTTTTCAAACTTATCTCTCGTGACTACTTTGGAATATTTCATTCGAAGTATCATATGTGCTATTCCAACTCCGGAAATTACCTCAACAAAGCTGTCAACTCCAAATCCAAATAATGCAAGTGTTTCATCTTCGGAGCCAAAGTAGATCGAAACTATACCTTCAACAATGTTGTAAAAGATAGTTATCAGACTAAGTATAAAGGCTGTGTGCAGTAGTTTATTCAATCTATTTTTGCTTTAAGATTATAAGATTTTTCTATTAAATAGAGTATATATGTAAGGTCTTTCCCCACCGGAAGGTTGAATATATAAATAGGGGAGATATTCTAGAAGTTCAAATTCGTTACCCAAAAATTGTGATAACTTAATATGATCATAATTTACAACATCAAGACCACTGCACTTCTTTGCTCCTTTGAGCGAAAAGACAGCAATAATCACATATCCACCAACTTTAACAAGTTTTTTCAAAGTGGATAGGTAGCCTTGTTGCTGATTTTCTTGTGTTAGGAAATGAAGAACCGTCCTATCGTGCCACAGATCTACTGTTCCGATTTTGTTTAAATGATTGGGATTAGTTATATCATCAACTACCCAATTTATTAATTTCTCTTTTTCCGGTTCAAGTGCTTCTATTGCTTTAGATAGAGCTACATCACTCAGATCTGTTGCAATAATATTACTATAACCATCTTCAAGCAATTTTTTAATTAATGTTGTTGTACCAGAACCAACATCTAAAATTATAGCACTTTTGTTAAGATCACATTTGTCTATTAATGAAAGTGATGGTTCAGGTATCTCTTCATACCAGCCAAGCTGTTTCATTTCACAATTGGAATATACCTTATTCCAGTGCTCTTTATAATCTATATCTTTTTCGATACTCATCATTTCTTTTCCCAAAGCTTATATTACAGAAAATAAATTAACCTTACTTCATTAACAACATTTTTTTTGTTTCGGAATAGCTACCTGCTTCTAATCGATAAAAATAGACTCCGCTTGTTAAATCGTTGGATACATTAAATCTGACTTCATATATACCTGTAGCTTTCTCTTCATTAACAAGTGTTGCAATTTCATTTCCAAGCACATCATAAACCTTTAAAGAAACAAATTGACTGCTGCCCAATTCATATTTTATACTAGTTGTTGGATTAAACGGATTTGGATAAGCATCATAGAGTTTATAGGAAGTGACCGTCCCTTCAATCTCATCTTCAATACCGGTTGTTGAAACAATTAATTGAAG
>CP070637.1:2113242-2116555 GCA_020354005.1 Ignavibacterium sp. | reverse complement strand
CATTGTTCAAGTTTCCCATCTTTTCATAGAGTTGGTTGTACTTTTCGGGACTGATTAAAATAACATCGAAAGCAACATCTTTTATTTTCTTTATTCTATTTGCTAAAACTTTTACAGAGTTATCTGTTAAATCCTTACTATCTTTTACCCCTAAGGACTTTAACTCTTTTGTAATAAAATTATCAGTAAAAACTCCAGCAATAACAAGCGGTCCAAAATAATCTCCCTTCCCCGATTCGTCAGTACCAATGTAACATTCAGGTTCGGTTAACTCAGATGAGTTTGAATCAAATAATTTCTCACCAAAGATTAATTGATAAATATGTTTGTATGATTTATGCTCTTGGTCTCCCTGCAGTACAATCTTATTTCCTTTTTTTCCAAAATAAACCAGCAATTTTATCTGAGTGTTTTCCTGTACAATATCGGCCTGATAATTATACTGTGCCAATTTAGGACTGGAAGCATTAATACCTTTTTGCTTCAATATTCTAATATATCTTTTTAAGATCTTTTCTGCTGATTCTTTGTAATCCGGCACAAAAACCCAAAATTAATTATGATTATAAGGCAATATAAATCATTCGCCTGAATATACTAAATCAGGAACCTAATAAATAAAATAGCGTATAATGGCAATAATTTCAGGCATGTTAATTGCATTAAAATGAATTGAATTAAAGAGAATCTTATATTAGCTTAACAATTAGATAATTAGAATAGAGTAATACAATATGAAAAGTAGAAATAGAAAATCAACATTTAATTTTTTCAAGATGTTATTTGTAACAATATTTTTAGCCTCATTTTCTCTCTTCGCACAGGCTGAAAGTACAAAGAGTGAAAATCCAAAGATTGATGAAATGACAGATAAGCTGAGTAAGAAATTAATACTTTCCGATGAACAAATAAGTGATGTGCGGAGCATACTTCAGAATTACTTTGACGGACTGCAAAGAACAGAAGGAAATGGAAAGGAGGCTGACAAGCTGCAGCAAGATGCGGACGAGAAGATTCAAGATATTTTCGATAAAAAGCAGAAAATGAAATTCAGCATCATTTCGGATGATTGGTGGGCACTAGCAAAAGATTAACCGGTTGAAAACATTTTATCCGGAATTAATTTATGGGGGCTGAAAGGTTGATTTTATACCGCCGTAATTTTATCTTTTAGTGGTATTCCCAAAAAATCTATTTGACCCTTTCAATGGGTTCTCCCCTGCCCTTTGATGTAATAGGGTCGCACCCAGTGTCTCCCCGGCACTGGGTTGTTTATTTAAAGAAATTGGATTATTTACAGAAGTGATGCAACTTTTATTATGGCTGTTTCAGTTCTTAACCTTCTATCACCAAGTGAATATGTAAAGAAGTTCTCAAATAACATCAACTCATCATTTGTCAATCCACCTTCCGGACCAAAAATAAAATAATAATCTACGTTCGAGTCCTTCTGAAAGTGAAATTCTTTATCAGCATTTTGTTCGAAGACGATCTTCTCGCCATTAAAATTCTCAATCTCATCAAGCGAGTTAACTGTTTGAATATTTGGTTTATATGAACTTAAAGATTGTTTCATTGCTGAGAGGGCAATCTTATCCCATCTTTTTATGTTTGTTCCTTTTGCAACTGTTCTTTCAGATTCATAAACGATAAAATTTACTATCCCAAGCTCAACAGATTTTTCAATTGCAAACTTGAACCTGTCCGGATTTTTTAATTTCGGAATACAGAAGAATATTTTACCTAATCTATTTTCGTAAATAATTTCGTCTAATATTTTAGCAGATAGTATATCCCGCTCGATATTTACTACTTCACACTTGAATATAGAACCAATACCGTTTGTAATATAGATTGTATCACCAATACTATTCCGCATAACCTTTACTGCATGCTTATACTCATCGTTAGAAAGAAATATTGAACTGCCTGAGATGTTTTCATCAGGAGAGTAATAAAGTTCTATGTTTGAAAGGATCTTCTCCACTATATATTCAATGTTGGCTGTTGTAAATTAGTATGGAATTCATTTACCTAAAAACTTTCTTATCAAAGCAATAGTTTCTTCCGGCTCCTCCACTTGTGGTTGATGACCGCTGTATTCAAACATTACAAATTCTGCTTGAGGGCAATACTCCTTATACTTCACCATCATCCGTGGAACAGCTACTCTATCATATCTTCCCCCGATTATCAATATTTGCATTTTCAAATCTTTCAATTGCGTTCTAAAATCAAAATTCCCGATATCATTACTAACAATAAAATCTCCATCTTTGCCCACCATTTGATAATATAAATCGTAATTCATACTGTTTGGATAAGATGATTTCTTACGCTTACTAAAATTTTCCGGGTTGTATGAGTACAAAAATCCATACGGTACACTATACAAATCCCTATGAATCTTATCACTCGAAACAGTACCTTGTTCTCTTACTTTCATCAACTTTTCCCACACTTCAGGGTAATTTGTTTTAATTTCGTGATTTGAATTATCACAGTTCTCCTGCCACATAAGATAACTGTGAAAAGAGTTAACCAATATTAAATGATTTACTTTATCTGGATATTTAATTGCATATCCCTGCGCTACAACACCGCCGTAAGAATGTCCTAAAATATTGATAGAAGAATATTTCATTGCTTTACGTAATTCTTCCAGGTCGTTAATATCTCTTTCTAAGGAATATTCTGTTACATTCTTGGCAACATCAGATTTGCCCCGTCCAAATCCGTCAAAATAAATTAATGTATTATTTGTGGAAAGGGAGTCGAAGCCTCTTAAATAATAGTGAGCATTACCCGGACCACCAGCAATAAGAAATAAGGGTTCGCCTTCCCCAAAACTTACAGTCCAAATATTTTTTCCGTTTACTTCAAAATATTTACCATCTGCTTCACTATCAGGAAATGATTGTCCATAGACAGCAGTGTTTAGGGCTATTAATAAAAAGATTTGAAAATAGAGTTTCATGGAACACCTAAAAAGATTTAATAACTTAGTTAACAAAGAAATATTACATAGACAGCTAAAAATAATAAAACCCCTGACAACCTGCCTGCCAACAGGCTCTCAGTGATAGGGGATAAATAAAAATGCCCACACTCGGAGGGGATTGAGCGCAGGCATTCAAATTAATCTCTACACCTTTTGGGAAAGGTTAATTAATTATAACAAGTATTTAACTAAGAGTCAATTTACTTATAGTTAGTATCATATGATACCTAAGCGAGGAAGTGTTAATTTTAACAATAATTTCTCGGAGGTATCATGCTTTCAAATAGTTTTACTGATAGACTTAAATCCAAG
>CP070637.1:2100041-2113142 GCA_020354005.1 Ignavibacterium sp. | reverse complement strand
TTAAGTATATTAAAAATATTAGGAATTTTTCCGCACTCATTATTCCGGAAGATTCTTCACAGAAAACAACATCAATAAAGCTATCATTTTATAATTTACTTTGGATCGGCGTAATGTACACTTTCGTAAGTGTGATTGCTGGTTTTTATCTATTAACACTTACCGGATTAGACTTTTACTTATTACCTTCGAATGCCGGTTTAAAAGAATCGGATAGAATTAAGGTAAAGGAGTTAAATACAAGAGTAGTATTTCTTGTACAAGAGCTGGAAAAACTTAAAGCAACAAATGAACGTTTGAAGTATGCTCTTATTCTTGGTGATTCTACTCTGTTTGATTCACTGAACCAGGTTTCCGATTCAGTTAAGAAGTTAAGTAAGCTACCTCTCGGAGGTAATATTTTTTTAGCGGTACAAAGATTGTTCTTTAGTAATCATCCCCAAGATGAAGCATTACTTTTCATTAAACCTGTTAACGGGTATTCAAGCAGAAAGTTCGATCCGATAAGAGGACATATGGGCTATGACTTTGTGGTAAAAGAAGGAACTCCTGTATACGCAGCTACCGGTGGTTATGTAATCTTTTCAGACTATACGGTTGATGACGGTTATATGATAATAATAAATCATCGGGATGGTTACTCAAGTATTTACAAACACTGCTCAGTTTTGTTAAAAGAGGAGAGGGGCAATGTAGAACAGGGTGAATTAATTGCATTAAGCGGAAATACCGGAAAACATACTACCGGTCCGCATGTGCATTTTGAAATTTGGAAAGATGGAAAACCTATCGATCCGGAAAAATATTTTATTAACTATTAATTATTAATTTATGGAGGATTCTATTTTGAAAACCAAACCAATGAACGGAACAACAGAAGATATAACCATTATAAGTAATGGTGTTAAAATCGAGGGCAAAGTTACAAGTACGGGCAGCATCCGTGTTGATGGAGTTTTGCAGGGTGATCTGAAAGCAAGTGGCAATGTAACGGTTGGCGAACAAGGAGATATAAAAGGAGAAATTATTGCCGATGTTGTTACTATTGGCGGTAAGGTTGTGGGTACAATAAATGCAAAAGAAAAAACTGTATTAGAATCCAATTGCACTTTAAAGGGTGATGTTCTTACCAAAGTTTTAATAATTGAAGCCGGAGCAAAATTCGACGGTAAGAGCAGTATGGGTGATGTGAAAGAATACACTCCACCCAAGCCCGCGGCTGTTAACGTTCAGAAATGAGTACTGAACCGGATAAGTTAAAAAACATAAATAGAATTTATCGTACGGTAGGTCCTTACATAGGACTTGGGATGCAGTTGGCGGTAACTGTTATCGTAATGATATTTTTAGGGATATGGCTGGATGGGATTTTTAACCTGGATCCGGTTCTAACAATAACTTTCGCTTTCTTAGGTGTATTTGCAGGTCTCTATAATTTTATTAAGAGTGTAATTAAATCTGATAAATGAAATTTGCTAATAAGGTATTACTGATTGGAATATCTGTAGCAATTTTTAGCCTTGTTTTGCTGCTTATCATAACCATCAATTCTCACTCAAATCAGGTTCAATTCAAATCTATTTTAATTGGGGACTTAGTTGGTTTTTGTAACTTTTTATTAGGCATAATTTTCATTTTCAGCGGAATTAACCGCCCTGAAAAATTCTTCCTGATGACCTTTTACGGGGGGATACTTTTTCGTCTATTCATACTGTCGGTTATAGTGGTCATAATCGTTATAACTTTGGAAATAAATGTTAATAATTTTATATTTTCTCTCTTATTTTTTTACTTTTTCTACTTAATTGTAGAAATAATTTACCTTAATTTTAGAAAACGATAACCCATTTTATGCCGGAATATACTGCAGCAGAATTTGTCGAAACAGCAATCGATACAGTACAAAAATCGGGCGGCGGTGGTAGTGATTGGATACTCCACCACATTATGGATGGGAGAGAATTGGATTTTGAACCATTCTTTACACTTCATATACCACAGTTACCTCTAATTTTTGGAATAGACATGACACCTACAAAGCATGTTGTGTTTATGTGGTTAGCTGCGTTGTTAATGCTAATTATTTTTTCATTAGTTGCCAGCGCATACAAAAAGTCGCTAGTTCCAACAAAGCTTGCAAACTTTTTTGAAGTATTAATCATATTTGTAAGAGATGAAATTGCTAAGCCTACAATTGGAACCGGTTACGATAAATATGTTCCTTACCTGCTAACACTGTTCTTTTTTATTCTGTTTGGCAATTTTCTTGGTTTAGTTCCGTGGTCGGCTACATTTACCAGTAATATTGCTGTTACTGCTGCACTTGCATTGTTTTCATTTTTTATGATTCAATTCAGTGGTATAAAGCAAAACGGGCTGATTGGATATTTTAAAGGATTAGTTCCGCACGGAATTCCTATACTTTTACTACCCTTAATGGTATTGGTGGAAGTACTTGGATTATTTACAAAACCGTTTGCACTGACTATACGACTCTTTGCAAATATGGTTGCGGGTCATACAGTAATCTTAGCTTTGCTGGGTTTAATATTTTTTATGGGAACAATATTCGTTGCGCCTGTATCAGTACTGTTCGCATTATTTATTTACGTTTTAGAAATTTTAGTGGCATTAATTCAGGCATATATTTTTGCTATGCTAACATCGTTATTTATTGGCATGGCAGTTCATCAGGAACATTAACTATCAATAAATTTATGGAGATAAACAAATGGATTTAGCTTGGTTGGCAGCAGGCCTCGGTGCAGGTCTTGTTGTAATTGGCGGTGGTCTTGGAATTGGTAAACTTGCAGCTTCAGCTATGGAAGCAATCGGCAGGCAGCCGGAAGCAGGGGACTCAATAAGAACTTCTATGATTATTGCAGCTGCACTTATTGAAGGACTTGCTTTCTTTGGTTTGGTTATATGCATTCTTCTTCAACTTAAAGCGTAATTAGCTAGCCGATTATTTAATTCAACTAAATTTTAATATAGGAGTAGTAGATGCTCACTAATATATTAATTGGAGTTCTGGCATTAGCAGAAGGTGGTGGTTCTTTACTGGATGTGAATCCAGGCTTGATAGTCTGGACGCTGATCACTTTTATACTCCTGCTTGTAATACTGAAGAAAATTGCATGGAAACCAATTCTTACAGCATTAGACAATCGTGAAAAGGGGATTGAGGAATCTCTTAATAGAGCCGAGAAAGCAAAAAAAGAAGCTCAAAAGATTCTAGATGAAAACAAGGCAAGTCTTTCTAAAGCAGAAGAAGAATCCAAGAAGATAATTGACCAGAGTAGATCTTATGCGGATGAGGTAAAGGAACAGATGCTTAAGCAAAGTAAAGAACAGGCACAAAAACTTATTGATGATGCGGCTGCTGAAATTGAAAGAAAGAAACAATCTGCTTTTGAAGAATTAAGGAATCAAATTGCAGAAATTTCCGTAAATGCTGCAGAAAAAATTATGAAAGAAACTATCGATGCAGAGAAGAACAAGCAACTAGTAACAAGGTATTTAAAAGAAATCAGTAAGAATTAAAGATGGCAAGTTCCAAGATAGCAAATAGATATGCTACTTCTCTCTTTGAAAATTCATTAGAGAAAGATAATCTTGAAACTGTTTACAAGGATATTAATCTATTTACAAGAACGTTTGATGAAAGTCATGATTTAAGACTTGCCATTGAGAGTCCTATAATCAGAACTGAACTGAAATTGTCATTTATCGATGAAATTTTTGCAGATAAGTTGAGCAAGGATACTCTCAATTTTATTCACTTTGTTATTGATAAAAAAAGAGAAGAACTATTCTATGAAATTGGTAAACGATTTGTTGAACTGAGGAATGAACATCTTGGTATCGTTGAAATGGAAGTTACAACAGCTTTTGAATTTACAAAAGAACAAATATTAAATCTAAAAGATAAGTTCGAAACGATTTTAAACAAAAAAGTGATAATTAAAATTAGTGTTGATGAAAATATAATTGGCGGATTTATGGCTCAGGTCGGTGATACTGTTTATGACGCATCAGTTATTCATCAGTTAGACCTTTTAAGGAAAGAGTTTAAACAGGGTGGTTTAGCTCTTAACTAAACATTTTTAAAGGATAAAAAAACTATGGCAGAAGTAAGACCGGACGAAATAAGTGCAATATTAAGAAAACAGCTTTCAGGTTTTGAAAGCGAAGCTGAAATTTATGATGTTGGAACCGTTCTACAGGTGGGTGATGGTATTGCCCGTGTTTATGGACTTGGACAGGTAATGGCCAGTGAGCTTGTGGAGTTTCCGAATGAAGTAATTGGAATGGTTTTAAATCTCGAAGAAGATAGTGTTGGTTGCGTCCTTTTCGGAGAGAGTTCTGATGTTAAAGAAGGTGATAATGTTAAAAGGACAAAAAGAGTTGCTTCCCTTCCTGTTGGTGAAGAAATGCTTGGAAGAGTTGTTAATCCTCTAGGTCAGCCTATCGATGGTAAAGGTTCGATAAACACTGATAAATATCTTCCTATTGAACGGAAAGCGTTGGGTGTTATTCAGAGGCAGCCGGTTAAAGAACCGATACAAACAGGTATTGCAGCAGTCGATGCCATGATTCCGATAGGAAGGGGACAAAGAGAATTAATTATTGGTGATAGACAAACAGGAAAAACTGCTGTAGCAATCGATACTATTATTAATCAGAAATACACACATTCTGATGAAGCAAAGAGTTTAGGCATTGAACCAGTTTATTGTATTTACGTTGCAGTTGGCCAAAAAAGTTCTACTGTTGCACAAGTTGTTGCAAAATTGGAGGAACAAGATGCAATGGAATATACAACCGTTGTTACTGCATCGGCCTGGGAACCTGCTCCATTGCAGTTTATAGCTCCATATTCAGGGGCAACACTTGGCGAGTACTTTCGCGATAATGGAAAACATGCACTTGTAATTTATGATGACCTTTCAAAGCAGGCTGCAGCTTATCGTGAGCTTTCATTACTTCTAAGACGCCCACCGGGTCGCGAAGCTTATCCTGGTGATGTTTTCTATCTCCATTCACGTCTTCTTGAAAGAGCATCAAAATTAAGTGAAGACGAAGGTGGGGGAAGTCTTACAGCCCTGCCAATCATCGAAACGCAGCAGGGAGACGTATCGGCATACATTCCTACAAATGTTATTTCTATAACTGATGGACAAATTTATCTTGAATCCGATTTATTTAATGCCGGAGTAAGACCTGCGATAAATGTTGGAATATCTGTATCCCGTGTAGGTGGAAATGCCCAAATAAAAGCAATGAAAAAAGTTGCGGGTACACTTAAACTCGATCTTGCACAGTACAGGGAATTGGAAGCATTTGCAAAATTTGGCTCCGATCTTGACAAGGCAACTCAACGAACCTTAGCCAAGGGGGCAAGACTTGTAGAACTTCTAAAACAGGGTCAGTACAATCCTGTTCCTGTTGAGCGACAGGTTGTAAGTATTTACCTGGCTACTAATGGTTATATGGATGAAGTGCCTGTGATTGATATTAAAAGATTTGAAAAGGAAGTTTTAGAGTTTATTGAAGTTAAACACAACGAAATTTATGAAGGGATAAAGAAGGAAAAGATTCTTAGTGATGAGGTTGAATCTGATATTAAAAAAGTGGCGGAAGAATTCGTGAGTGTATTTAAAAAGAGCAGTCAAGCTGCTTAAATAAATTTAATGGCAACATTACGCGACATAAAACAAAGAATAGTTGGTGTAAAGAGCACTCAGCAGATTACAAAAGCAATGAAAATGATTGCTGCAGCTAAGTTAAGATGGGCACAGACTAATGTTATTAACGCAAGACCATATTCTGACAAAATTGCATCTTTAATTACCCGCATTCCTACTGAAGAAGATATTTCATCTAATCCTTTCTTTATCGAAAAAGAAGTTAAAAATTGTGTAGTTGTTGTAATTACTGCTGACAGGGGGCTTTGCGGTTCTTTTAATCAGAATATTATAAAAGAAGTTGAAAGATATATTGAAGAAGAATTGAAACCCGATGGAATAAATTATCAGTTATTTACCGCAGGCAAAAAGGGTACGGATTATTTTTCGAAAAGAGATTATGAATTATTTGGCAGCGATACAGGATTTTATTCATCATTGGAATTTACTACTGCAATTCAGATAAGTGATTTGCTTATTAATAAATTTTTAGATGGGACATTTGATAAGATAATACTGGTTTACAATACTTTCATTTCTATTATACAACAGAAGATTGAAGTAAAACAATTCTTACCAATTCCAATAAGCACCGGTTCAGATAAAGGGCAATCAAAAGATATAAATTATATTCTTGAGCCCGACCGGGAGTATATCTTCAAAAATCTTATTCCGAAGCATTTAAAAGCCCAGGTTTGGAGAGCCTTGCTCGAATCATATGCGGCAGAAAATAGTGCGAGGATGACGGCAATGGATAATGCAACTACCAATGCTGAAGAATTGATTAAATCTCTTAACCTTACATATAATAAGGAGAGACAGGCTGCTATTACAAAAGAGATACTGGAGATTGTGTCCGGTGCTAATGCCCTAAAAGCTAGTTCATAATTCCATAAGTTTGTTATTAAAATGATTTATCGTTGGATACGTACGAATGTTTGAAGATTTATCTCTAAAATTAGATACTGCTTTAAAAAAAGTAACAGGTCAGGGAAAGCTTACCGAAAGCAATATCTCCGTTACTTTAAGAGAAATAAGGCGTGTTCTTTTAGATGCTGATGTCAACTACAAAGTTGCAAAAGAGTTCATCGAAAAAGTTTCTGTAAAAGCTCTTGGTGAAAAAGTAATTGCATCGATTTCACCGGGACAGTTAATCACCAAGATAATACACGATGAACTAACTGACTTATTAGGGAAAGACCAGAAAGAAGTAAAGCTTAATGCTTCCGGTATTACAACTGTTTTGGTTGTTGGATTGCAGGGTTCTGGAAAAACAACTTTTGCCGCAAAACTTGGAAAGCATCTTAAAGAAAAAAATCGGAAAGTTCTTTTGGTTGCTGCAGATGTTTATCGTCCTGCAGCAATTGAACAGCTTGAACTCTTAGGAGAGCAAATTGATGTAAAAGTATTTAAGTTGGATGAACCGGATGCGATAAAGGTAGTTAAAGAAGCAATTCAATATGCCAAAGAAAATCGTAATGATACTATAATAATTGATACTGCCGGGCGTTTACACGTTGATGAAGAAATGATGAACGAAGTATCATCAATAAAGGAACTTGTAAATCCGGATGAAACACTTTTTGTTGTCGATTCGATGACGGGACAGGATGCAGTGAATTCTGCAAAGGCATTTAATGAATCTGTAAATTTTGACGGAATGGTACTCACAAAATTAGACGGTGATTCTCGGGGAGGTGCTGCCCTATCAATAAGATCGGTAGTTGGGAAGCCAATTAAGTTTAGCAGCAATGGCGAAAAGCTTGATTCGATTGAACCTTTTTATCCTGACCGGCTTGCATCCCGAATTTTGGGAAAAGGTGATGTGGTTTCGCTTGTTGAGAAGGCACAGGAAAAAATTGATGAGTTTGAAATTGAGGATTTAGAAGAAAAACTAAGAAAAAATAAATTTGATTTTGACGATTTTCTTAAGCAAATTAAAGTGATTAAGAAAATGGGTTCTCTGTCATCCCTTATGGGCATGATACCTGGTATTGGTGCGCAAATTAAAAATGCCCAAATTGATGATAATGCTCTTGTTAAAGTTGAATCGGTAATTAATTCAATGACAAAAAAAGAACGTGGGAATCCAAAAATCCTGAACGGAAGTCGTAGAAAACGAATTTCTGCAGGCAGTGGCAATTCCATCCAGGATGTAAACAGATTGATAAAACAATTTAATGAAATGCAAAAGATGATGAAGCGTTTCTCAAAGGGTAACGTAGGAAAATCATCTTTAAAGAACTTAAAGTTTAATTGAATAACAAAAAAATATGGAGGATAACCAAATTTGGCAGTTAAGTTAAGATTGAGAAGGATGGGTAAGAAAAAGCAGCCGATATATAAAATTGTTGCTGCAGATGCAAGGTCACCACGAGATGGAAGATTCCTTGAAGCCGTTGGACTCTATAATCCGTTAACCGAACCACACTCGGTTGATATTAAGGAAGAGAGGGTACTTTATTGGCTCAAAAATGGTGCTCAACCCACAAAAACGGTAAAAAGTCTTTTGCGGCAACATGGCATAACCTTAAAAAATGAGTTAACTAAGCGCGGAGTTGCTGAGGATAAGATTGAATCAGAACTTTCTGAATGGAAGAAGATGAAGGAAGCAAGCGCTGCAGATAAGGGCAAGACAAAGAAGAAGGTTTCCAGGAAAGCAAAAGCTAAGGCAGAAACTCCGGAAGAAAAGGCCGTAGCTCCAGAAGAAAAGGCTGAAGAAATAACTGAGAAACCATCTGAAGAAAGTTCTAAACCTAAAAAAGAGACCATTAGTGATGAAAGTGCAGCGGAAGTAAAGGGCGCTACTTCTGACGAAAAAGAAATTGAAAAAGAATAACCGCTTTCTTTTTTATTTCTGATTTTTACTTTGCACATAATATTCTAAATTGCTCCCGGCTCTAAAATAGGAGGCTCCTTTTTATGAAAGAGTTCATAGAATATATTGCTAAACATCTGGTGGATCATCCGGATCAGGTGGATTTGGAGGAAAAGGAACCGGAGGATAACAAGGTCGTACTGGCACTAAAGGTTCACCCGGATGACGTAGGTAAAGTTATTGGAAAGCAGGGCAGAACTGCTCAGGCTATGCGTACTCTTCTAACTGCTATTGCAGCAAAGGAAGGTCAGCGTGCAATTTTGGAAATTTTAGACTAATAATCTTATCCAGAATATTTTGTGAAGGATTATTTCCTTATTGCTAAAATTACCTCTGTCTTTGGTAAAGAAGGTTATGTGAAAATTGAGCCTTATTCTGATTTTCCGGAACGGTTCTTCGAACTCAAAATGGTATTTATTGATTTTTGGGGTGATAAGAAAAAACTGGAGATTGAAAAAGTAAGGCAATTGAATAATGCTGTTGCTTTAAAATTTAGATTTTTTAATGACGAGAGAGATGCAGGGATTTTTATTGGGAGAGAGATGTATGTTGAAGAAAAAGATTTGGTGAAACTACCTGAGCAAAATTATTTTATACACGATCTAATAGGTAGTAAAGTTTTTCAAAATGATGATGAAATCGGGGAAGTGACTGATGTTCTTTCTCCACCGGCAAACGATGTAATTGTGATATTGGGAAAAGAAAAAAAGGAGATTTTAATACCTTTAGTTCCTGATTTTATTGATAAATTTGATCCTGAGAAAAAAATTTTAATACTAAAATCCGAAATGGATTTTAATGATGAGGATTGATATTATAACTGCTGTCCCAGATTTGTTAGACAGCCCTCTCAAAACAAGTATTATTAATAGAGCTCAGGACAAAGGAAAGGTAAAGATTAAAGTTCATAATCTGCGAGACTATGCTTATGATAAGCATAAGCAGATTGATGATAAAGCTTTTGGTGGAGGTCCGGGTATGATATTAAAACCCGAACCTTTTTTTGAATGTATTGAGAAATTAGTCAAAGACCGTAAATATGAAAACATTATATTTACAACTCCCAAAGGGAAAATTTTTAATCAAAGTATTGCAAATAAGTTCTCACTTGCTAATAACATAATTATTATTGCCGGGCATTATAAGGAAATAGATGACCGCGTAAGAGAGTACTTTGCAACTGATGAGATTTCAATAGGTAACTTTGTTTTAACCGGAGGTGAGTTACCTGCTCTAATTATTATTGATGCAGTTATAAGACTGATACCCGGTGTATTGAATGACAGTGAAGCGGCCTTAATGGATTCATTTCAAAATGGGGAAATAGTAGAATCGCCCTATTATACAAGACCTGCAGAATACAGAGGTATGAAAGTACCGAAAGTGCTGTTATCTGGAAATGAAAAAGATATTAAAAAGTGGAAAGAAGAACAATCAAAAATATTAACAAATAAATGGCGAGATTATAATAAATAGTGGAGTTAGCGATGGTTAATTTAAATGAAGTAACACCCGACCAAATCAGAAAAGATTTTCCGCAATTTCGTGCAGGAGATCATATCAAAGTACACGTAAGAGTAATAGAAGGTGATAAAGAACGAATACAGCCTTTTGAAGGAGATGTTATTAGCATACGTGGTGCCGGCATAAACAGAACATTCACAATGCGCAAAATCTCAAGCGGTGTTGGTGTTGAGAGAATATTCAGATTGAACTCACCTAAAATTGCTAAAATCGAACTGCTTAAGCAGGGTGATGTAAGAAGAGCTAAATTGTTTTATCTCAGGAAACTTTCCGGTAAAGCAGCTCGGATTAAATCAAAGAAGTCGTAAACACCAAAATTATAGCCGCTTAATTAAGCGGCTTTTTTTTATGATGGTATATTTTCCTGATAACATATTTACTCGTATACTCTTTAATTCTCTGGTTGAAGAGGAACAAAAGAAGATAAAATTTCAAAGTTCATCCTTACTCTCTCAATCTATCAGTCAGGAAGAAAACTCAATTGCACTTATTCCAACACTGGATATTATAACTCATCCGGAACTTCACTTTTCATCTTCAACTGGTATTTCTTTCGATGCAAGTTTATGTAATTCATTCATCTATTATGAACCAGGCAAGGATGAGATAGAGAAGGTAAACATTTCGGGGGATATCTCATCAATGGATGTACTTCTTTTAAAAATTTTCTTTAAGGAGCTTTACAACTCCGAACCAGAAATAAAGCTGCGGCCTAACTTGCCCGATAAAACATCTGAGAACTATTTCATTTCCGGCGATGAGAATTTTAGAAAAAGAAGATATGAAAAGGGAATAAGTTTTTCTGAAGAGATGATTGAGATAATCTCAGCACCATACGTGAACTTTATTCTTGCCTCAAAAAATAAAAAATTAATTGAAGACTACTCAGCAGTATTATTAACTGCTCTTGAGTCACTTGATTACAATAGTGAATCTCACTACAGTTTTGATACTGCGAGTTCAGAATTTATAAAGAAGAATATGGTTAGCGTTGTTTACGATTTTAGCGAACAAGATATTGTTGGCATTAAAGAATTGGTACAGCTACCATACTTTCACGGATATACTAATGAAATAGTGGATCTGAAATTAGTCTGAATTCCTGTTTTCTCTTAAATAACTCCCGAGGAAAAAAAATTAAAGCGCAACGTGTGAAACGCTCAACACGTTTTCGTTCCCATTCATCTGCTTTAACATATCAGAAGTAACCGGTTTCATCAACTTCATAGTGCAGGATGCAGCAATTCCGCCTTCAAAAATTACATTTTCAATTTCTTCTATATTTATATCACCTTTTCTAACCACATCGAGTATTGTAGCAAGCACACCTGGCTTATCAAAATGTTTTACAACTAACTGGTATTTTGCATCCGATGCTTTAGCTCTGTTTACCCAGTGATCGATGATTCCACTGTGCAGATAGTGTTTTACAATTTTTACTGTCTCTTCTGCCACTGCGTTTTGTGCCTGAGCAGTTGATGCACCAATGTGATGGGTAATATAAATATTGGGACTATCAGCAAGTGGTGAACTAACATCACCTGATTTGGATTCCGGCTCATCTTTAAATACATCCAGTGCAACTCTAATATTTTTTTCTTCAATGGCTTCCAACATTGCATTTTCGTCAATTACATCCTGACGGGATGTGTTTATGAGCAAAGTATTAGGTTTTAGATAGCTGAACATTTTTTTATCGAACAAGCCTTTTGTTTCCGGTGTGGCGGGCAAATGAATCGAAACAATATCGCACATAGGAAGTAGTTGATCCATTTCCAGGAAATCTTTTACTGCCACCCCTTCAATCCTGGAAATGTCCTTCCCATAAACATTCATTCCAAACGAAATAGCACGGTTAGCAACTTCTTTACCAATGCTTCCTACACCTATTATTCCTAATGTCTTTCCTTTTAATCCTTCGGCTTTGGAGTATTTTGCTTTGTTCCATTTACCGGATCTAAAATCTATAACATTATCCGGAATACTTCTATCCAAAGAAATCATCAAACCAATTGCTAACTCTGCAACTGCCACAGAATTCTTTCCCGGACAATTTGCAACATATATTCCCTGCTGGTTTGCGGTAGAAATATCTATATTATTTACGCCGGCACCTGCGCGAATAATCAAATTAAGATTGTTCGATGATTTTATTGTTTCGGCATTAACAATAGTAGAGCGTACTATAAGTATGTCCGCATCTTTAGCTGCCCCTGGTAAATCATTCTCACCAAGCTTGGGGGAATAATTTACATCCAGGTCCATACTCTTAAATTCCTCAACATATTTTTCAGGAAATTTATCTGCTATTAATATTTTTACTTTCATTTTATACCTCTGATAATGATATTACTTCTATTTAATTAAGTTTTATGATAATATTGCGATGCTTAATAACTCACTCATTTAAGCATTGGCATTTTTAAATCGAATTTTTTAGCGTTGTTAATTGCCGCTGTATAATCTGCATCGGCATGACGAACTATTCCCATACCCGGATCGTAAGTTAAAACTCTTTGTAATCTTTCAGCAGCCTCCTTCGTACCGTCTGCAACTATTACCATCCCGGCGTGAATTGAATTTCCTATACCTACACCACCGCCGTGATGAACTGACACCCAGCTTGCACCGCCAATTGCATTAAGCAGTGCGTTTAATATTGGCCAGTCTGCAATTGCATCACTGCCATCCCGCATTCCTTCTGTTTCCCGGTTAGGTGATGCTACAGAACCGCAATCGAGGTGATCTCTGCCAATAACTATTGGAGCTTTTACTTTTCCCGATGCAACTAAAACATTAAAGATTTTACCCATCTTAGCTCTGTCACCATAACCCAGCCAGCAAATTCTGGATGGCAATCCCTGGAAGTGAACTTTCTTTTGCGCCAGATCAATCCAGTTACAAAGAGCCTTATTCTCAGGGAATGTCTCTTTCACAGCAGCATCGGTTGCATAAATATCTTCCGGATCACCTGAAAGCGCTGCCCAACGGAATGGTCCTTTTCCATCGCAA
>CP070637.1:2094631-2099941 GCA_020354005.1 Ignavibacterium sp. | reverse complement strand
TAGTGATCTCGCCCTTTCGTAATTATTCTTAGCATTTAATTCCTGAGATTCAGCTTCCATTAATCCGGCTTCAGCCTCTTTCACTTTAACAGAATAATCGGTGGCATCGAGTGAGGCAATTAGTTTTCCTCTTTTTACAACGTCTCCAACTTTTACATTAATATCTTTAATTGTTCCATTAACCTTAAAACTCAGTTTCGATTCAATACCAGCATGAGCAGTGCCGGAAAAGCTTCTTGTTCTTCCATTGCCGCCAGTTATAACTTCCTGGTAACGCACAGGTCGTATAATTTCTTCAGTTACCTCTTCTTCCCCGCAAGCAATAAATATTAAGGAAAGCAGGATTGAAATAACGATATAATTTATAAGCAGTTTAATCATTTTAATCTCCGCACTTAATTATTTTTAATTATTTTCATAATAATCGTTTAACCGTTGCATAAATTCATCTTGCTCATCAATGCTGTAAGTATAGATGAAATCCCCTATTGCTCTCTGTACGTTCATCAAATCAATTAGAAAATTAAATTGTGCACTAGTTGCCAAAAGCTCAGCGATTAGAGCAGCATTTTGCGCATCCACCAGATCCGTTATCGAAGCCAAACCTTGAGAATATAAATTTCTGACGATATTAAGATTTTTGATGGAGGCTTCGGCTGATATCTTAGCCTGACCCATGCCGGCAAAAGAAGCACCTGACTGATGCAATGCAGAACGAACAGTCTGTTCAATCTTATTTTTTAGTGATGATTTCTCAAGCTGCAATTTCTTTATTTCAATACTTGCCTGCTCAACCTCTGCAAACCTTCCCAGACCTTCAAATAATGGGAGTTGCAAACCTACACCTACACTCCAGCTGAGATCTTCAGGTATAGTGCCGAACTGAAAATCGCCCACACCGGGAATTGTCACCGGTTCAATGGTGCTGCCGGCACCACTTCTATGAAATACATTGGAAACCTGACCTTGTAATCCAAACGTTGGAAGATAGAACTGTCCTGTGGCGGCTGAGGAAATACGTTCCTGAATTTCTATTGCTTTATCAATTACATTTAGTTCAGGAGAATTTTCAAATGCCTCTTCAACCATAAAACTTCTAAATACTTTAAAGTCCCATTTGTTTTTATAGTATTTCATTATTCGTTCACCTGTAACAATCGATATCAGCTGCTGGAGGCTGTCTTCGTCCATTGCAAAAGCCTCTTCGGATGGAAGATCCAATAATTGGTTTATATTAATCTCTGCTAAATTCTTATCTGCACTGGCATCTATAACGGCTTTAAGATTGTTGGCAATTTCACTTTCCCATCTATAAATCTCAGTTAGATTTGCACTGCCAACATCAACCCTGTACCGCGCTATTTCCATATTAGATTTCGAGAGATCAAGGTTATCTTTATTAATCTGTTCAAGTGTTCTTGCTAACAGCACATCGAAGTATGCAATGCTTGCATCCCTGATAAGATCAAGCTCGGCTTGCCTCAATTCGTATTCTATTAATTCCTGGTTAAGAGAATTAATATCATAATTTGCCCACGCATCAACATCATAAATAAGCTGGTTGAGTGTTAAATCACCGGTAATCATTTTTTCAGAGACCTGCCCGAAGCTATTTTCTGCTGCATCTTTGTCGATGAGAGTTCCGGTTGCAGAAGCATCCAATTGAGGTAAAAGAAATGATCTGGCAATATTAACATCTTGTGCTCCTGATTCGACTCTTCTTTTCTCAGCTAAGTAATCTAAATTGAATTGTAATGCGTTGGTTATTACATCGAGTAATGTTAATACCCTGGTTACATCTTCCTTTTCATAATTTATCAATCTGGAATTATTCATTAATGCCCAGGAAGGATATATCTTTAACGTTTCGGCAACATTCATATTTATTAAAAAATCCTGATCGACCGGAAACGACACAGGTATGTTGCCCGGATCCTCACCAAGCAGGATGCTTTGAATATTTAATGCGATCCTTCTGCTAATGCGCGGGAAAAAATCCCTTGATGAATAACCCGCCAATGCACTACCCTCAACATAATCTTCATCGAAGGTGGTAAACACCGGAATTCCCTGTTCAATAAATTTCCTGAACAGATCATCTGCCTGTTCATAAGTTAAATGACGGAGCGGTGCAGAAATAACTGCCTCAATATCATCAGGAATAGTATCAAAAATCTTTTCATAATCCATACCTACAGGTATATATTCCAGTTTAATCCCGTCTACTTCTGCAATAAACTCCCCTCCGGGAAGAGTCTGAATAAACTTTTGATTTTCAAAAAATAACTTATTTATAAGCAGCGCAGCATTATTAAAATCATATAACTCCTTCATTTTAGGCAGCTGATTTTTTAGCGTTGAAGTAAAGGAAATATAATTGAGATTCTTAATTCCGCTTACTCCCTTTTGCAGCGGCATATTCTGCAGCTCGGCATTGATTGCAACTGCACCAATAACCGGTTTCGGATATTCACCTAGGAACACTGTCACATTTGTTGATACCTCTCCATAAGCAATAATAATATCAACCTCCGGATCATTAAGCAATTGTGTTAAGCCCACATTTATCAGGTTAATATCCCATTCACCGTATATCAATTTATCTTCCGGAAATTCTATATCGAACTCCCCAAGTAATAACTCATTACATTGTAATATTAGCTCATCAAGCGCAGGTTTGTCACCTTGCCATTTTCCGTCCAACAGCATTCCCACAATAACTTCCGGTTTAGAATTATTGTTTTGAGAAAGTACGGAAGGGATGTAGAGTGCTATTAGAACTAATAATATGAAAATCGATTTCATATGATTCCTTTAAAGAATTTTAACGGTATTAAATATTGTTTTAATTTTTGATATTAAAAAGAAGTATGCTTAAAATATTCTTATTTCGTGATACATATCAAACATAAATCAAAAGATTAAAAATTATAAAGAATTGCCCTATGAAAATCTCACCACAACTCAGAATAGATATCACCAAAATAGGGGTGATTACAATATGCTATATTTTGATTAATATATATGAAGCTTTTTATAACCAGGGTGTGTTAATGTCCCCCTTTAGCCTGGGAGTTCCGGAGACATATGATTTCAAATCGATTTTAGTTATAAGTGCTTTTATGGGTTTGATAATTGGACTTTTAGCCGGATCTGTGATGGTTTTTGTGAATTATAAATTATTCCAGAAGAAATCATTCCGTTTTGCGTTACTCGCAACGGCAATATCATATGTGGTGCTGTATTTCATTATAGCATTTTTTGTGAATATTGCCCTTACCTGGAACAGGCTGGGCGATTCAGCATCAATAACAAAAGTTACCACAATATCGATTAACAATCTTACTGCTATTTACACGCTACCTTACTTTGTGCTATGGGGTGCTATAACTTTACTTACAATTTTTTTCCTGCAGGTAAACGATAAGTTTGGACCAGGCGTGCTAAGAAAATTTTTAGCCGGTAAATACTTTCAGCCGAGAGGAGAGCAAAGGATATTTATGTTCCTGGATATTAAATCATCAACTTCTATTGCAGAAAAGATCGGGCATACAAAGTATTTCAAATTATTGAAGGATTTCTTTGCAGATATAACAAGTCCTATCATCGAAAGCAGGGGCGAGATTTATCAATATGTTGGTGATGAAGTTGTTATTTGCTGGAGTTTGAAGAATGGAATTAAAGATGCTAATTGCATAAAATGTTATTTTAATATTAAAAATAAAATTGATGAGCTGGCACCCAATTATAAAAAGAGATACGGTTTGGTACCCGAATTTAAAGCCGGCCTGCATTATGGCAATGTTACAGCGGGAGAAATAGGCAGTATTAAAAGAGATATCATTTATTCCGGAGATGTTTTAAATACTACTTCCCGCATCCAGGAACAGTGCAAGAGCTATGATGTGAATTTTTTATTGTCCAGAAGAACTTTCGATTTGTTAGAAAATAAAGACCAGTTTGAACTTATCCCCCTGGGAAACATCGAACTGAGAGGTAAGCAGGATAAGATTAAT
This sequence comes from Ignavibacterium sp., assembly GCA_020354005.1. GTDB lineage: Bacteria > Bacteroidota > Ignavibacteria > Ignavibacteriales > Ignavibacteriaceae > BMS3ABIN03. The sequence goes on along the minus strand of CP070637.1, from coordinate 2,095,925 downwards.
TTGAATACGGTTCGTTTGATAAGTTAGTTTTAATCTACATAGTTAACAGGAGGTAATTGAGACTAGAACATTATACTGTAATTTTAATTCGTGAAATTCAAAGTTTTATAAGACTGGGTTAGAAAATGCAAAATCCAAATAGTGAATTACGAGATTATTTAATAAAACTAATCGTCAGGTTGCTTTATATTAAAGGATTGAATAAACAGTTGAAATTTCTGAAAGAATGGGAAACCCCAAAAAGAATAATTGCATTAGAAATTGGTGCATACTTTTTTAGGCTTGTCGGATTTAGTTTTAACCGGACATTATTAATTGAGCTATGTATGCTTCTTGATGCAAGAGAAGAAAAGTGTATTATTGATTGGTTAGCTAAAGCAAAAGAACATTCAAAATCACTTGAGCCATCAATATTTAATCCTGAGATTCAAAAACGGGAAATATTAAACACAGATGCATACAAAAAAATTATTAGTGAACAGCAAGAAACAATTACCTCAAAGAAAGAAATAATTGATCGTGTAAAAGGACGTCGTGATACTGCGCTTGCTCATTCCGATGCAAGTTATTTTAATAAACCAGATGATCTTTATGTAAAATTCCCATTGAGTACCGAAGAAATTGATGGACTAATAAATATGGCTACTGAAATATTGAGAATGCAACACGTTTATTTGTTTGAATCTGATTTGGATATTCAAGTGCACGCTACAAGTAATATTGATACAGTATTATGGCATACACGCGGATTTAAAAGAGTTTGGCATGACAAAAGAGCAAAATCGTTGTATCCAGGTTGGTATAAACTTGATGACTTTGAAGAAAAAATAAATGAGTATTTAGATAGAAAAACTAAATAACCAAAACGCAACTCATAGTGATAGCCAAACTTCTTTGGTGACCTTTGTATATTGAATGTTAGCAAATAAATATTTTTTATAACTAAAAAAATATTTAATAAAAGCCGTATTTCTATGTTGGGAGACACTTTATTTGCATTGCTATTAAGTCATACTAATTATAAAAGAATATAAAATGAAGGTAGTAAAATTTCTATTTTCTTGTTTAGCAATTTTAATTTTGATGAGCCTCTCTGCCTGTGAATCAACTGATAGAAATATTCAAAATAATACTACTGTCTTTTCTCAAGCAAATCAACAGTTCACGATAGTGCCCTTTTATCTAAATATGCCAAAGTATGTTAAAAAGGCAAGAGAAAATAGAGCTCAGATCAATAGAATCTATGAAACGTATGTTTATGATCCCATATATGATGATTTTGCATCCAAAGGGG
>CP070637.1:2090924-2094531 GCA_020354005.1 Ignavibacterium sp. | reverse complement strand
ACTTGCCAATTTACAACAATTTCTAATTGTTAAGTTTATTTTTCTTGCAACTAATACGATTAATTAAGAATTTTACAATTGTGATATACCACTCCTGAATTAAAGTTATATGATATGTTTAACAAGGTACATATCGTTCGCTTGTTTCTAGTTTTTTCATTCCCATTCTCTACCAATATTTCATTCCCCCAATACGATGATATTAAATTTGAGCATCTCACTATTGCAGACGGCATTCCAGGTAATAGTGTATGGTGTATTTTACAAGATCGTCTTGGATATTTATGGTTGGGAACAAGAAACGGATTAGTTAAATATGATGGATATACAATGAAAGTCTATCAGCCTATTCCTAATGATTCAACTAGTATTAGCAGTCGAGCGACCCGCGTGTTATATGAAGATAGGTCCGGAAATCTCTGGATAGGTGCTTCCTGGCAAACCGAGGGTGGCTTAAACCTCTTTAACAGGGCTACAGAGACCTTCACTCGCTATGTTCATAATCCTAATGATAGTAATAGCCTGAATTCTAATCCTGTTAATAGTATTTATGAGGATAAGGAGGGAAGATTATGGATAGGAACTAATAAGGGACTTAACCTATTTGATCCTAAATCAAATGGGTTCTTCCACTATTATATTGAAGATTCAGAATCGTTTAAAGATTCTACTTTAAATTTAGAAGAGTATGAACCGATTTCAATTAAAGCTATTACAGAAGATCCTATTACTGGAAATCTATTGATTGGATCTTCGCTACCTGGGTTATGGGAGTTCAATGTAAATACCAAGGAGTTTTCAAAATATGATTTGCAAAATATTCACCAGGCATTCAATTCAACATCAATTAGTTCATTTTTTGCAGCAACTGACTCTTCAGTATGGATGTCAACCTATCGTGGATTAGGGCACTTTTATTCCAACAATAATCAATTGAATTTTTATCAGATTATCCCCACTACGGAATATAATCCGGTTAACAATTTTACTTCTTTGATAGAGGATCAATCAAAACAAGTATGGGTTGGCACATATGGAGGGGGTTTAGCGAAATTTGATCCGCGAACAGAAAGCTTTCAGAGACTCAGACATGATAATTATAATAGTAATAGTTTAGACGGGGAAGATGTACGTTCTTTGTTCGAAGATAGGTCGGGTATTCTATGGATTGGTACGCATTTGTGGGGGCTGGATAAGTGGGATCGAAAAAAGCATAAGTTTAGGCACTACAGTCATGATTTCAGAAATCCGGGTAGCTTAAGTGCAAATTGGGTTTCGTCGATATGTGAAGATAATTCCGGAGCGCTTTGGATTGGGACAAGAAGTGGAGGACTAAACAGGTTTAACCCGGTTGACAAACGGTTCCAGCACTTCCAACACGATCCAAAGAATCAGTATAGTATTAGCGCGGATGATATCTTTTTCATTATTAAAGATACTTTTGAAAATGATATAATATGGATAGGAACTGACGGTGATGGTTTAATCAAATTTAATACAAAGACCTTAAAGTCCATAAACTATCTACACGATCCGGATGATCCAAATAGTATTAGTAGTAATAGCATCAGAAGTTTGTTAGTTGACAGTTGGGGAGTTTTATGGGCCGGAACTCTCGACGCAGGATTAAATCAATTTGACAGACAAACGGGAAAGTTCACCCGTTATCAAAGCAATTCTAATGATCCGAATAGCTTAAGTCATGATGTGGTTAATATCATTTATGAAGATTCCGAGGGAGTACTATGGATTGGAACAGATGCAGGAGGAATATGTCGGTTTGATCCCAATACAAATAAGTTTACAACTTACAGATCGCTAGCTGAAGATCAGGATGCATCTATCATTCTGTTTATCTATGAAGATAAAAAAGGGAATTTTTGGGTGGGAACTATTAAAACAGGAATTCATTTATTTGACCGTGTGAAGGGCATTTCTATAAGAAATTATACTGAGAATGATGGACTTGCAAATAATCTTGTTTGTGCAATTCTTGAAGATGATTCGGGGAATCTATGGGTAAGTACGGCAAATGGTTTATCAAAGTTTAATCCTGTTATGGAAACTTTTAGAAATTTTGGGATTTCCGATGGTCTTGTAGGTAGTTTTTTTAATCTTAGAAGCGCATATAAAAATAAAAAGGGGGAGATGTTCTTCGGCAGTGATTTTGGATTAAACATTTTTCATCCCGACAGCGTCAAGGATGACCCGATCCCTCCTCAGGTACAAATTGCGAACATTTCTCTATTTAATAAACCAGGAGAAAGATTAATATTTGATGGATTTATTTCTGAGTTAAATGAGATAATACTCTCTTATGATCAGAATGATCTTCGTTTTGATTATGTTGGATTACACTTTAGTGAACCTACAAGAAATACCTACAAATATATACTGCAAGGATTTGATGAGGATTGGGTAGACGCAGGAACACAAAGAAATGCTGTTTACACCAATCTGGATGCAGGTGAATATGTTTTTCGAGTTAGAGCTGCAAACAGAGATGGAGTCTGGAATGAAGAAGGAGCTTCAATAAAGTTAATTATCTCTCCTCCCTTCTGGGCAACAACCTGGGCTTATATTGTTTATGCTATTATCATCTTGAGTATAATTTACTCTACTTGGAAACTCCAACTAAAAAGAATACGAATAAAGCACGATTATGAAATGAGCAAGTTTGAGGCAGAAAAAATGCACGAAGTGGATGAATTGAAGAGCAGGTTCTTTGCTAATATATCTCACGAATTCAGGACACCTCTTACATTAGTATTTGGACCGGCAAAGGATGTTCTTGAAAAAACAAGTGATCCCCAAACAAAGAAGAGCATGGGAATAATAAAGCGAAACGCAAGCAGATTATATAGTTTAGTTAATCAGCTTCTGGATCTATCAAAGCTTGAATCAGGCAAAATGAAACTTGAAGTAAGCGAGCAGGATATTATTCCACAGCTTAAAGGAATATTCCTTTCGTTTACCTCATTTGCCGAGAGGAAGAAGATAACATTGAAGTTCAATACAATTGAGGAAAATCTGAAAGTATATATAGATAGAGATAAAGTGGAGAAAATTATTAACAATCTTTTATCCAACGCTTTTAAGTTTACTCCTGAAGGAGGTAAAATAGATTTTATAATAGAGAGGCTGATAAATGAGGTAGAGATAAGAATAACAGATAATGGAATAGGAATCCCAAAGGAAAGAATAGATAAGATATTCGACAGATTTTACCAGGTAGACAGCAGTCATACCAGACAAGGGGAAGGAACAGGTATTGGGTTAGCACTGACTAAAGAGCTTGTTGAACTGCATAAAGGAGAAATAAAAGTTGAAAGCAAAGAAGGAGAAGGAACAACAGTTTCAGTACAGTTACCCTTGGGTAAAGACCATCTTAAACCAGAAGAGATTGTTGCGATAGGGATTCAGGAAGAGGCACTCCAAGTAGTTGAAGAAATAGACTTTAACTTTGAGACAAATAATGGGAAAGATAAAACAGATATAGTCGTATTATTAGAGATGGAAAAACCATTACTGCTAGTAGTAGAAGATAACTTGGATGTAAGAATCTATATAATCAGTCACCTTGAGGAAGACTACAGAATACAGGAAG
>CP070637.1:2088067-2090824 GCA_020354005.1 Ignavibacterium sp. | reverse complement strand
GGTACTCTGGTAATAATGATGCTGGATGCAAGAGCAGCAAATAGTGTTCAGAACACCATTCCCAATATATGGTCAGGAGTGATCAATGGATTATTATTGAGTGATCCTGTTTCTGCACAATTCCGGATAATAGATAACATAACACAATGCTTTATACAATCTCCATACCTTGTGGTAAATTCTAACTAAGCTCAAAGATCAGAAATAATACAATATGAGATTTAAATTTGTTGCCGTTTTAATTATTAGCCTGAGTATTCAAATATTCTCTCAGGATTTACTTACAGGTCTTACTTACAGCATTGCAGTTCCAACAGGTGAAACAAAAGATTTTATTAGTAAACCAAGTTTTACGGGACTAGCATTAGACTTAAGAAAATTTGTTTCTTACAATGTTTCTATAGATTTCCTCGTTGGATGGAATGGCTTTGAGGAAGAGACCAGTGATTTAATTTCGATTTCTTATGCCGATATTAGTGGAACACAGCGTAGATTGATGAACATTTTTCCAATTATGATCGGAACACATTATTACTTTGGGGAGGGAACAGAGTTCAGACCTTTTATTGGTGCTGGTGTGGGAATGTATTTAATTTATCAAAAATTTGAGATAGGTCTTGCAGAACTGGAATCCTCAAAGTGGCATTTGGGAATTGAAATAGATGCCGGGATGGTTTATTTGCTCGAAACTATTTATGCGCTTATTAATGTACGCTATCATTATGCATTTAAAGCCACTAATGAAATTACACAAAGATCTACTTCATATGCTTACTGGACATTTAATATAGGATTGGCACTCACTCCATTAACCTACTTTTAATTTATTCTCAATAAATAAGCAAATGTGTTCGATTTGTAGTAGGAATAAACTTATCTTTGTGTTGGCTTAACAAAGCTATTATTTCAGATAGAAAAATTTACTTATGAAAAAATTCAACATAATAATCCATTCTGCTGTTACTGCATTCATGCTCTTATCTTTTGTATCCTGCAGTTCATCTACTCAGTTAGAAAATGAATGGTCCGATAAAACCTACAATAAGGAAGGATTTAAGAAAATATTAATTCTTGGGATGGCAACAAAATCCTGGAAGAAAAAAGTTTTTGAAAACGAATTCAGAACAGCATTTAAGAAGTACAATATTGACGCTGTTTCTGCCTGGGAAGAATTACCAGAGGATGAAACACTAAACAAAGAAACATTTGATATTTATTTTAGAGATAAAAATATTGATGCCGTGCTTGTTGCAATGGAAACAGGAATGAGCACTAAAGAAACAATGTATGGTGGCGGGACATCTTTTGTTGCAGTTGGATTCCACGGATTTTATGTTTCAACTTCACCGATTTACCGGGTGCCAGGATATCTTTCGGAGGAGAAAATTATTTATATGGATGCAAAATTATTTGAAACAACTGAGGGCAAACTTGTGTGGAGCGCAACTTCGCAATCATACGAACCCAAAACAACTTCCGATGTTATTAAAGCTGTTTCTTATATTGTTGTAGACCAACTTTATTCTAAGGACTTTATTCACTGATAAATTAGTGAAACATCTATCTTGGAGGGCATTAAAATTCTTTTCCTAGTGAAATTTTTTATCAATAATCTTTAAACTTAATCTCAATGGTGCTAACCAATGAAGTATAAATTAAATAAAACAACATCATGGTATATCTTTGTCGCTTTGCTATTTACATCAATTGTATTTCAAAGCCAATTTATTCTTAGTCAGGAAAAATCTGGCTCCAAAACAATAAACATAGCGGTAGTGCGTGATGGTCCATTTGAAGGTTTAAATATAATCCAGCATATCAAAACAGAATTAGATCATCTTCTTGGAGATGAATATAATGCTGTATTCGATGAGTCCTTGAAATATGATGCTGGTTGGCAGAAAGAAAACTTTCGAAAGGTTATTGAGAATGCACTTGCTGATGCTAATATAGATTTTATTCTCGGAATAGGAGCATTAGTTACTCAAGAGGCTGCATCAGAAGACTTAACATTAACAAAGACATTTTTAAGTGCAACTTTACTGAATGGTGATATTCCACCATTACCCTATTCAAAGGAAGATCGTTCGTTAAAGGAAAATTTAAGCCTTGTTATCTTACCTCAATCGAGAGACATGGATATTTATGTATTTAAGAGCATAGTAAAGTTTGATACATTATATGTTGGGCTGGGAATAGATGATTACAATTATATTGATAATTTGTATCAAGCTTTTGAAGATTATGAGAGTGAATACAAAGCTGAATTTATTCCTGTTCCTGTTTCGGAGGATATTGAATCAACATTAAGCAGAATAGATGAAAATACTAATGCTTTCTATCTATATACAACACCAAGGTTAAGTTCTAAGGAAAGAGGACAGTTAGTTGATTCATTAGTTAATAGAGGAATTCCAGTTTTCAGTGGATTAGGTTTACCTGATATTAAACTAGGAGTGTTGGCAACCAATAAGCCCGATATGGTTATGGAAACTGCACGTCGTGTATCAATAAATTTGTTCAGATTAATAAGAGGAGAGAATTCAACTGAACTCCCGGTATTGTTACTTTCAGATTTTAAGCTTCTGATTAATGGTAAAACAGCAGCAGAGATTGGCTATTATCCTGATTATGATACCCGTGTAAGTGCAACTATTTATTACAGAGAGTATTTGGATGGAGATGTTAAGGATCTTAATATTAGGGAAGCATTGAAGTTGGCTGAGGAGGGAAATACATCGCTTTCAATCAGTTCAT
>CP070637.1:2042614-2087967 GCA_020354005.1 Ignavibacterium sp. | reverse complement strand
TATTGAAATAATGTTAATCCCGAATATTATTAGAATAATCAATCCAAGTAAAAAAAACGTAAGTGAAATCGACATTGGAACTGTTCTCTCTTCTTTCAGTGAGGCATCAATATCAACTATTAAATCTTTTTCCCTGAATGTTAAGAAGAGAATAATTGGAGCAGCAAAACCAAGGACTGCCGCAACTAATATTGTAACAATAGCTTTTATTTGCTCTGTTTCCAAGTAGAGTGCAAATATTAAAAAGATAATTAAAGTAAATGATGGCGGGACAAAAAGTAATGAAATAATTCGCGCAATTCTATCTTTATTCAAATTCCACTTTTAATGTTTAATAATGGAAAAATTATAGGCAGTATAATTTAAGCTTATACAATCAGTTCAGATTTATAATTTTGCAAATATTCTAAATACTTCAACAACCTCTCTTCAACACCATTATATTCTGTGAATTGCATTAAATCATTTCTTGTTTTAGATGTAGAGTGCAATCCTTTCAAATAGCCAGAATAAAATTTTCTATGCTCAAGTACTGCACGTCTTTCACCTTTGATATTAACGGCAAGTTCCAAATGACGTAAGCAGGTATTAATTCTCATTTCTTCATCAACAACGGTTTTAATGGAACCTGACTTCATTAATTCCTTTGATTCACGAAATATCCATGGATTTGCTATTGCACCTCGAGCAATCATCACTCCATCTGCATTAGTTTGTTTAAAAGCTGCTTTCACATCATAAGCGGAAAGAACATTGCCATTTAAGAATACAGGAATGCTTACAACCTCTTTTATTTTTGGAATCCATTCCCACTCTGCATCACCTTTGTGTCCCATTTTTCTTGTTCTGCAGTGCACGGTAAGTGCAACCGCACCAGCATCCTCCATTCTCTTTGCTACTTCTAAAATTTTTATACTGCTATGGTCCCATCCTAACCTTGTTTTAACTGTTACGGGAAGATCGGTACTCTCAACAACTGCTCTAACTAAGTTTTGCATATAAGGCGGATCTTTAAGCAATGCCGAACCTGCACCCTGGCCAACTACATTCTTTACCCAGCAGCCAGCATTAATATCTATTAAGTCAGGGTTCTCAGCTTCGGCAATTTTAGCAGCACCTACCATCGAATCGATATTAGCACCATAAATTTGTATACCCACGGGACGTTCTTCATCGATAATTTTTAATTTCTTATGAGTCTTCTCCGAAGCACGCACCAATCCTTCCGAGTTTACAAATTCCGTGTAAACCAAATCTGCTCCAAGCTCTTTACAAACCAACCTGAAAGAAATATCGGTTACATCTTCCATTGGTGCTAGCAGAACGGCTTTATCTAATTCTATTTTTCCAATTTTAAACATTTGCGGGAAATTTATTCTTTAGAACAAAGATAATGAGATTTAGTAAAACATTTTGGGGTAAGAAATAATTCCAAACGGTTTTAATCGTATTTAGAAACATTAAACCTTTATTTTTTTTGGTAGATAAAACACTATTGCAAGAAAAATCAGCATTGTGAAAAAGGCACCGGTAAGAAAAGGAAATGGATATCCCAGGTATTCAAATGCAAATCCTCCCCAAAGTGGTCCTAGCACTCTGGCAAATGCAGAGAACGATTGATTTATTCCCAGAGTAATCCCCTGAACATTTTCTGCTGTATTTTCTGATATCAAACTTAGCAACGTGGGATTAAGTATCCCGTTACCCATTGCAAGAAATATTGCAACAATAGCCAACGCGGAAAATGTGCCAGCATAAGGAATTAATGCTAATGTAACCGTTATCAAAAATGAACCAATTATCATTATCCTACTCTTACCTAACAATTTTGTTAAAACTCCTATTAAGCCTCCCTGCACAATCGCTGAAGTTAAACCTACAATCCCAAACATATAACCATTTTCAAGGTCTGAAAAACCATATACTTCGATTCCAAGAAGTGCAAAAGTGCCGTAAATATTTGCAAATGAGAATGTTAATATGAAAAATAAAATAATAAACACAGCCAGTTTTTTATTTTTAAATATTTCCTTTAGAGCATGATGATCAAATAATTTGTGTGAACCTGAATCTATTTTACCTTTATGGAGATTAGTTTCCGGTAGAAAAAAGACTGTAAGTAAAAAGGCAATCACTGAGAATCCTGCTGCGGCTAAACCAGTGATTATATAACCATAAGTTGAAAGGAATCCACCTATTAAAGGACCAAAGACAAATCCTAAACCAAATGCCGCCCCAATCATACCCATTCCTTTTGCACGGTTTTCTTTTGTTGTTACATCGGCTATATAAGCCTGTGCTGCACCTATTGTGCTTCCACCAATACCGGCTATTATTCTTGCAACTAATAGCATAAGATAGCTGGTGGTGTATGCAAAGACTACATAGCCAGACGCATTAATTAGAAGTGATATAATTATTATTGGTCGTCTGCCAAATCTATCGGATAGTCTTCCGGCAATCGGATTGAACAGGAACTGCACAAAAGAGTATGAGGCTATTGCAACGCCTATTGCAGCTTCATCAACTAATAATACTTTTTTGGCAAATGCTGGAAGGATTGGGATTAAAATTCCAAAACCGAGCAAATCGATAAATACCGTTAGGAAAATTAATGTTAGTGCTGATTTTTGTCTCATTTAGGTCGCTGCAATGCGGATTGACTTTTGTAATCGGAATAGGGTTTGTCTTTATGGTTTCGAATAACAATTGGAATGTCATTATACTTTCTCGAAAGAATGCTATCTGTATCAGAAAATGCTTGATGCATTTTAAACTTATCCTCTTCAGTTAGGTAATTCATAACAGGATGATCCGATTCAATTGAAGCAGGTAAGATGATGTATCCCTTGCCTTTTTTAGTATCCCCTTTATAAACCCATGTAGGAAGTATATTAACTGCATTTATATAAACAGAGTCTTTTGTAAAATTCTTTGTAATATCCATTGTTAAAATTACACCCACATCCGTATATCTCCATCTCTGGTTCGATATGAAATTGCCTAATGAATAAGCAACAAAACCAGTATCAATGTTTCCATTGTTAGTTTTAAAATAATTAACCGGCTGAATAACATGCGGATGACTTCCAATTATAATATCTGCACCATACTCAATTGTTTTCTGAACAACTTCTTCCTGAAAAGAATCCGGCGAGCGGGTATACTCTTCTCCAAAATGAAAATAAACTAATGTAATATCCGGATTAAGTTTTTTTACATTGGATATATCTTCTTTAATAAAAATCGTATCTATTAGATTAATTAGATAATTCTTCCCTTTTGGTATCGGGACATCATTTGTTCCATAGGAGTAAGCTATAATTGCTACATCAATTCCGTTAATAGAATATTTTTTGTAGGAGGTTCGATCCTTTTCGGATAAAAATGTACCGGTGTGTTTAATCTCCAATTCATCTAATTTATAAATGGTTCTTCTAACACCCTTTTCTCCCTGGTCTAAAGCATGGTTATTTGCGGTTATTAGAAAATCAAAACCGGCTTCTTTGAGTGCAAATAAAAAATCATCGGGAGCATTGAAAAAAGGATAACCGCTGTAACCAAGTTCTTTTCCTGCAAATACAGTTTCAAGATTTCCAATGGTGAAATCTGAGACATTAAAATATTTCTTCACTTCACTAAACACACCATTAAAATCAAAACTATCTTCTTCTACATAAGCATAATTAAACTGGGTGGAATGACACATCAAATCCCCCACAAAAGAAATAGAAATTGTTATTATCGAATCCTTTTTTCCCTGAATTTCAATTATAGAAGTTTTGGTTGCTAGTCCTGAGTAGTATAAATAAGCTGGAATAATAACTATCAGAAGGACAACTATTTGAATAATCCTTTTCATAAAAAATAAGGCTGAACTAAAAAATTAATTCAGCCTTTATTAGAAACAGTTATTTCAACTGTATTACATTCCGCCGCTTTTTGCAGCCTTTCTTTCAGCTTTTACATCCTGAACATTTTTTCTTACATCCTGGCACATCTTTCTCAATTCGCTCAAACCTTTTCTCACACGAGTTCCTGCTGCTGCCTGACCTTTTTCATAGAATTTATGAAAATCAGTTTCAAGGCTGTTTACGAAGTCAACGAGTTGTTGGAATTTATCCATAATTCCCTCCCTTTGGGTTAATGATTAAGTTAGTTAGAATTTTCCAGAACGATTTCTGCAATGTCTTTTACTTTAATTTTGTCTTCTTTTTCAAAATGTTTAACACCGTCCGATAACATCGTCATACAAAACGGACAGGCAGAAGCTATATTATCAGCACCAGTATCTAAAGCTTCCTTTGCTCTTTCATTGTTTATTTTGCCGCCTTCTTCATCTTCAAGAAACATCCTGCCGCCACCGGCACCGCAGCAAAATCCCAAGCTCTTATTTCTCGGCATTTCAACATAATTAAAACTTTTTACTTTTTTCAGCGATTCTCGTGGTGATTCGTATATATCATTATACCGGCCAAGGTAGCAGGAATCGTGATACGTTAGCTTTTCCTTTTCAACGTTATCCTGTAAAGTTATCCTGCCATCTTTCATAATTTCATCAATTAACTGAGTGTGATGTAAAACCACGTAATTTCCTCCATATTGTTTGTATTCATTCTTTAATGAATGATAACAATGAGGACAGGCAGTAACAATCTTTTTTACACCATAATTGTTCAAAGTTTCAACATTTTCCTGCATCATCATCTGCGCTAAATATTCGTTTCCGAGTCGTCTTGCGGTGTCACCGTTGCATTTTTCCTCAGTTCCTAATATTCTTAAGTCAATATTTGCTTTTTGCATCAATTTAGCAAGTGCCTGGGAAACTTTTTTATAGCGGTCGTCAAATGAGCCGGCACAGCCAACCCAGAATAAAATCTCTCCATTTTTATCTTCGGCCATAGTTTTAATGCCTAATCCTTCAGCCCAATCGGCTCTATCGGCCTGATTAAATGCCCATGGTGTGAAGTTCGTCTCGATACTTTTAAACACGTTATTCAGGTTAGAAGGAAAAACAGATTCGGTTAAAACAAGGTCCCGTCTCATATCTACAATCGAATCTAAATGCTCAATCATTACCGGGCATTCCTCCATGCAAGCCATACAGGTAGTGCACTGCCACAATACTTTATCTTCTATGTAATCGTGAACGAGCGTTTTTTCAAACTGCTCGCCTTCAGTTTTGCCATCAACTAATAGTGGTGCTTTATCTCCGGCTCTTTTTCTTATGTTGATGAGAATGTTTCGCGGCGAAAGAGTTTTACCAACTGTGTTTGCAGGACAGACAGAATCACATCTTCCGCATTCCGTGCAGGAATATCCATCGAGAATTTGTTTCCAGGAAAAATGTTCAATATCTGCTGCTCCATAAAATTCGATCGATTCATCTTCAAGATCAATCGGTTTTAGCGTATTTCGGATTGAATCAAGATTTGCAAAATAAACATTTGGAACTGAAGCCAGCACGTGCAAGTGCTTTGAGTAAGGTAGATAGTTAAGAAAAGTAAAAATCAAGAGTATGTGAATCCACCAAAACACAAAGTACGAAGTTGATGAAGATAGATTTGAACCGAAGAATATGTTACTCAATGCAGTAGATATTGGTTTCACCTCATTTTCCTGAAGACCACTCATCGCAATAGCTGCAGCATTTTGGCCATACATTGAAACTACAATAAATAATATCAACAGTAAAATTACTACGGCATCAACCTGGGATGAACTATCTGATTGAAGACGGGGTATTTTTATAACAAATCTTCTAAATAAAGCAATTAAAATTGAGATGATTACGAGTATTCCGATTACATCTGTTACTGCAGTAATTAGTGTGTAAATCGGTCCGAGAAATTCCAGTGAGAAAGGAGTATAAAATCCCTGAACGATAGCTTCCAGAACTGCGAAGAGAAATATTACAAATCCCCAAAAGATTATGAAGTGAATTATTCCAGCAACCGGCTCTCTTAAAAGCTTTGACTGACCAAATACAATTTTTAAAACTCTACTTATTCTCTCCCCAAACCCACTGAACCTATCATCTTTCTTTTTTGCAACAAGCATATACTTGATAAGATTTCTGCAGCTATAGAAGAACAGCGCAAACGATAAAACAAAAACTATAATAAAGATGATATTTTGTGTGGTCATCTGTTTCTGGAAATTGTACCTTTATAAATCTTTAAGGAAGTGTTTCATACTTTTTTGAGATGCCAAAATAAATTGTTGCAGCCGCAAAAACTTTTATCACCATCCACACAGTAAAGATAGCCGCACCTGCTGCAATGGCTTCAGAAAAGTTTTGCAGATAAAAAGCGTATAGAAATAATGTTCCGACAATGATTATAAAAATGTTAGCTGCAAACATCGAGAGAACTACACCAAAATAACTTTTGTTCTTCTGAACAAGGTAGCCGACAAGATAAGCTGCAAAGGGAAATGCGAGTAAGTAACCACCTGTAGGTCCAAAAAGAACTGCAGGACCAAAAGCACCATAGGCAAACACGGGCAATCCCACTGCACCAAGAGCAATATAAAGTAACTGGCTGTATGCACCATTCCTTGCTCCCAACAAGGCACCAGCTAAGAGCACTACCATTGTTTGTAAGGTAAACGGAACCGGTTTAACAGGAATGGTTATCTGTGCAGCAATTACTGTTAAAACTGCAAATGAAAAAATCCAGAATAACTGAGATGTTCTAAGAAATGATAACAGGTTCATCAAAGCGTTTGATTTTGTGTTTAATTTCGTTGTCATACTTTCCTCAATTCAAATATGTATTAAAAAATTCTTTTGTTTTATTTAAGACGGAATCTAATTTTTGATTGCTTCCTTCAAAAGGATGTACAATATCAAATGTGTGTCCGGCTGATTTTACAATAAACAATTCTGTTTGTTCTTTATCAGACCAATGATATATGGCTTCTCCTTCTTTTATAGGAACGGTTAAATCGATTTCTCCATGTGCGATGAGCAGCGGCGTGTTCAATTTTTTTACTGCTTTCTCAATACTCAAACTATTATCTCTATTCGATTCAATATCTTCTAAAAGTGAAACGTTCAATTTCATTACCTGTTTAGTTCTGCTGTTTATTATCTCAAAGAAACCATTTTTTCGCCACTCATTCTTCTGTCGTTCTGGATAGCGATTAAAATTCGAGACTGCAGACCAGGTTGCAACGGCGTGAATATCATCACGTTTACTTGAAACTAAAAGAGCAACTGCACCTCCGCGGCTGTGTCCTACTAGTCCAATTCCTTTATCTGCAATTTCTCCAAAAAAGCCTTTCTTGTAAGCGGTGATAACTTCATTTAGTTCAGAAAGTTCAAGAGACAAAGTATTTTGGGCAAATTTATCAAGCTCTGTAAATTCATTTAAATTATCGCCAATACCGTTATGTGAAAAATTAAATGTAAGAACAAAAAATCCGTTTTTCGAAAAATATTCTCCTGTATATGGGAAAAATCCCCAATCCTTAAAACCCTTGAATCCGTGCACTAAAATCAAGCACGGAGCCTTGTTTATTAGCTCTAATCCATAGGCAGTAACGTTAAGAACATTGTTTTTTTGAGTATTAAGGAAAAAATTATCACTCATTGATAAGAAATATGCCTATTAAAGAATGAAAAGTCAAGAATTTGAGCAGAAATTAAACTTTAGTAATCTTACCACCATTTGAACTAGTCATCATATTTTCTAATTTTGTCTCTAACAAAACTCGTATGTAATTGAATTTAATATTGTTATGCAAAATCTTATTGTAATCCCATCCATCGATATAAAGCATGGGAAAACAGTGCGTGTGGTGCAGGGTATACCTGAATTGAACTGTGAAGAGTATGGTGATAATCCTGTAGATATGGCAAGAATATGGCGTGCTGAGAATGCTAAGCTAATTCATATAGTAGATTTTGATGGCGCACACGACCATTCAAGAAGAAACTTTGAGCTTGTTAGTGAGATTTGTTCTTCGGTTGTAATACCGGTTGAGTTTGCCGGCGGAATAAGAAATTATGAAGATGCAGAGTTAATAATGCAAACCGGAATTGCTCGTCTTGCAGTTAATACAATGACAATTGAAAACAGAGAAGAGTTTTTAAAGGTGTTTGAGAAATACGGTCCGCAAAAGATAGTTGTTTCTCTCGATATAAAAGATGATAATTTATTCATCAGAGGAAGAAGCACCGATTCGGGAATTTCTTGTTTTGATTTTATAAAAGAAATGGTGGAGATTGGAATTAACAGATTTTTAGTATGTGATATTGCCAGAAACGGTATGCTTGAAGGACCAAATATAGAATTATCAAAAAGAATTGCAGAGATAAGCGGTGCTAAGGTAACTCACGCAGGCGGCATAAGGAACAAAGATGAACTAGCAGATTTTCAAAGGCTGGTGCCATCAGGTGTGGACTCTGTTATAATAGGAAGAGCACTTTACGAGAATAGGTTCCCCTGTCAAAAGTTATGGAGGGTTGCTGAGTCCGGCTTATTTAATTAAATTACAGGTTAATTATGGCAAATGAAAAAAACGAAACTGTTCACAGTAGTTTTTGGTCGAACATATTTAGCTACTCAACCGAGAAAACCGATTTGCAGATTTCATTGCAATCGATTCCTCTATTTAAATCACTCGGCAAAAAAGATCTTGCACTAATATTAAATCTTTTGCATAACCGGAGCTACTTGCCCGGAGAATATATTTTTTATCAGGGTGATCCCGGAATAGGGTTATATATATTAAGACAGGGCGAAGTAAGAATATTACATGAATATGAAAATGGTAATAAGGTTGATCTTGCAACTTTTACAAAGGGAGATTTCTTTGGTGAGCTAGCATTAGTGGATGGTGAAACAAGATCGGCATCAGCAATAGCAGAAACAGAGGTTAAAGCGGCAGTAATCTTTAAACCTGATTTAGATGAGTTCATTGAGAAGTATCCGAAAAAAGGTATTAAAATTCTTAATGGAATATCGCATATTATTGCAACCCGTTTAAGATCTCTTAACGAAGAGTTCTTTTCGTTACAGAGAGGTAATAAATAATTAGGAGGAATTTATGGGTACCGATATTAAAAAGATTCTTGTCCCAATTGATTTTTCAGATTATTCTAAAAGTGCCCTGAAATACGCAACTGAGTTTGCACAAAAATTTAGTGCTGAAATGTTTTTAGTCTATGTTGTTGAGCCGGTAATTTACCCGCCGGATTTTAGTATGGGACAAATTGCCATTCCCTCGGTTAATGCCGAATGGGATATAAAAGCCAAGGAAGAATTAGACAAACTTGCCTCTTCTGAAATTCCCGATGCTGTTAAAGTTCAGACTGTTATCAAAACAGGTAAACCCTTTTTAGAAATTATTGAAACTGCTGCTGATGAAGATGTGGATATAATTATTATTGCTACTCACGGCCATTCCGGTATGGAACATATCTTATTTGGCAGTACTGCAGAAAAAGTTGTTCGTAAAGCTCCCTGCCCTGTGCTTACTTTAAGGGAACCTATAAAAGGATTTACTTTTAAGGACGAGATAAAAAAAGAGAAAAGATAAAAATTTAATTCTTTCTATCGATTACAAAATCAACTAAAGCTTCAAGGGCTATCTTACTCTGAGAATCGGGTAATACTTTAATTGCTTCCTTCGCTTTATCTGAATATTGTTTTGCTGTTTCAAGCGCGTACTTAATTCCACCATTGTCTCTTACAAATTCGGTTACCTCTTTAACCTTTTCCCTGTTACTGCCGTTCTTTATTATATTCCTAATATATGCAGCTTCTTTTTTAGAGACATTCTCAAGCGAATGTATAAGAGGTAGTGTTATCTTCTTTTCTTTTATGTCTCCGCCAACAGGTTTACCGATCAATTTCATAGTACCCTCATAATCCAGGATATCATCCCTTATCTGAAAAGCTATTCCAATTGATTGCCCAAATGTTCCCATTGCTTTGTGGTACTCTACATTATCAGTTGCACTCATTGCGCCTATCTCGCAACAAGTTTCTAAGAGTGAAGCGGTTTTATCAGATATTACTTTAAAGTAAGTTTCCTCATCAATATCCAGCTTTCTTGTTTTTTGTATTTGAAGAAGCTCACCTTCAGACATGCGTTTAACAGTGTTTGTAATAACTCCCAGAAAATCATAATCCTTGCCATCGACTGCTATCATCAAACCACGTGATAAAAGATAATCCCCCATCAGCACAGCAACTTTATTTTTAAATAGGGCATTTATCGACCAAACATTTCGGCGCTTATTTGCATTATCAACAACATCATCATGAACAAGAGTTGCAGTGTGCAATAGTTCTACAAGTACAGCACCCCGATAACTGCGTTCAGTAATGCCGCCGGTTATTTTTGCTGAAAGTAGCACAAGAAGTGGTCTTACCTTCTTTCCTTTTTGCCTGATGATATATCGTGCTACAAGATCGACAAGCCCAACCTTAGACCGTATCGCTTCTTTAAAATGCTGATTGAAGATGTCTAATTCAGATTTAATGGGTTGGCTTATTTCGGATATCTGATCTTTAATCACTCTTTCTTAAGGGATATTTTTGAAATAAATATACTTATTTCGTATAAGAGAACCAATGGAACTGCGAGTATCAGTTGTGATACAGGATCGGGCGGTGTAAGGAAAGCTGCAAAAAATAATATTGTTACAAGTGCATATTTTCTATACTTTCTCATGAATGCAGGTGTTAGCACTCCAAGTTTTGTAAGGAAAAAAGAAAGCATTGGTAATTCAAATACAATTGCAGAGCCTAACATTAAGCTGATTATAATTCTCATATATTCATTTATGGCAAAGTTATTCATAATATCTTCCGAACCGAACTCGGCTACAAACTTCATTGCTAATGGAAGTAGAACATAGTAAGCGAACACCAGCCCGGATAAAAAACATATTGATGAAAAAATGACAATTGCGAGGATGTATTTCTTCTCACTTCTTTTAAGTGCCGGAGATATAAATTTCCAGAACTGGTAAAAGATATTTGGAATGCTTACAACAATTCCGGCAATAATAGCAACCTGAACATATAAAAATAGCTGACCGAAGGGTTTTAAGTTTTGAAGGTTGGCATTTGCATCACGTGCAGGTTTTAGTAGTATAAAATAAACAAGCTGATCAATAAATATCCATGCTGCTATGGTTCCAATTACAACACCAATAATTGCATAAATCAAACGCCATCTCATTTCCTCAAGGTGATCGAGGAATGACATTTCTGCCCCACCCTCTTCTACGAATTCATCTTCTTGTTTTTCTGATGACGTCAATATTCTATCTGCTGTTAGTTAGTCTCAGCGAATAGTGGGAAACCGGATGCAAGTTCTTTAACGTTAGCTTTTAGCTGCTGCAGTCTGTCTTCATCATCAAAGAAATGGATTGCAGTATTGATGGTCTCAGCAATTTTCTCCATCTCATCTTCTTTCATTCCACGTGTGGTAAGAGCAGGTGTTCCTACTCTAATTCCACTTGTAATAAAAGGACTGCGCTGATCAAATGGAACCATATTTTTGTTTACGGTTATGCCTGCTAATTCCAGTGATTTTTCAGCTTGTTTTCCGGTTATATCTTTGTTAGTAAGATCGATAAGCATAAGATGATTGTCCGTTCCGCCGGTAGTTACATCAAAATCATATTCAATCAGCTTTGCAGAAAGAGCTTTAGCATTTTTTATTATTTGCTTTGCATACTTTTCAAAATTGTCCGTTAATATTTCTCCAAAGGCAACGGCCTTAGCCATAATTATGTGCATCAATGGTCCGCCCTGCACTCCGGGCATAACAGTACTATCATATAACTCCGACATCATTTTTATTCTTCCACTCTTAGGTGCTTTAATGCCAAATGGATTTTCTCTGTCTTTTCCCATCAATATGATGCCGCCACGTGGACCTCGTAATGTTTTATGTGTTGTAGATGTAACAACATCACAATGAGGAAGAGGATTTTCCAATAATCCCTTCGCAATTAATCCTGCCGGATGGGCCATATCACAAACTAAAAATGCACCTGCTCCATCCGCAATTTGTCTCAACTTTTCATAATCCCACTCTCTAGGATATGCACTTGCTCCTGCCATTATCATTTTAGGTTTTTCTTTCTTCGCAAGGTCTTCAATAATATCGTAATCTAACCTTCTTGTTTCTTTATTTACATCATAACCAACTGCCTGATAAAGCTTCCCTGAAAAGTTTACCGGCGATCCGTGAGTAAGATGTCCACCATGTGCAAGGTTCAATCCAAGAAATTTTTCACCTGGTTTTAACAATGTCATAAAAACTGCTAAGTTCGCTTGCGAGCCGCTGTGTGGCTGCACATTTACATACTCAGCTCCGAATATTTCTTTCAATCTATCACGTGCAATGTCCTCAGCCATATCAACAAATTCACAGCCTCCGTAATATCTTTTTCCGGGATAGCCTTCCGCATATTTATTTGTTAAAACTGATCCGGCAGCCTCCAGTATTGCATCACTAACAAAATTTTCAGAAGCTATCATTTCAAGCTTATTATGCTGTCGTTCTATTTCCTTTTGGAGCACATCATAAATTTCTTTATCAATTTTTAACGAGTTTTCCATGTTGTTTTTCCGAATTTAAATTTTGGATTGTAAATATAAAGAAAAGGTTCTTCATAAAACTGAAGAACCTTTTACGTTTTGATAAATATGCAGTAAATTTTTTACGGAACGGTTATGCTCTTTCCAATCCAACCGGGGCACGTATCTGATATAGGTATAACGGATCCGGATTTGTAACCCCTGAAGAAATAGTCTTCCTGAGTTGGTACCGATGTAGAAAGAGCACTTATTCTATCCTTTGCCTGCTGTAGAGTAGGATCCATCCTGTTTGCTTTTCTATATGTATCGATCGCCAATTGATATACACATTTCTTATCAAATTCTTCCCCGCATCCACCGGCCGCTTTCTCGTAGAGATATCCCTCATAAAATATAGGTAATCCACATCCTCCCCCTACATCGCTTGCTTTCAAATAATACCTTCTTGCCTGAGCGGATCTACCTTGTTCGTTGTATACAATGCCTAAGTTTAAATAATGTTCTTTTGCTTCAGGATCCAGTTCAATTAATTTTAGAAGAGCATCTTCAGCTTTATTATAATCTTCTATCTTTTGATAAGCAGTTTGAAGCTGGTTCCAATAGTTAATAGTTTCTGGTTCTTTGGATACCAAATATTCAAATCCTCCTATAGCTTCGGCATACATTTCTGCACTCATTGCAGTCGATCCAAAGCTAAATGCTTTTGCTAAATTATCTTTATCTTCAAGCCAGATTTTCTTCCTGAGCTTAACCAGTTCTTCTATGTTTTCAACAAGCTTTTCTAGTTCTGGGGCCCATTGTGGATTATCCGGTTCCCGGTTTTGTAAATAAGTATATAAATCGAGTGCCTTGGTTTTATAATCATTTTCATCCGATTGATTTTTTACATATAGCTGACCCAATCGATGATAATAGTATGAAGAAAGATTTGGATCATATTCGATTGCTAATTCATATTCCGCTATAATATCTTCATCCGGTGCATCTATCCATCCTTCCATAATAAAAGCTTTATGAGATTCGAAGTAAGCTTTTTCTTCCGGAAAATGTTGTAAAGCTAAATCATATAAATAAATAATTGTATCTTCATAAGCCTGCTCATTTTCTGGCGAAACATCTGTAGAATCATGCAGGTACCAGATGCAATCTTCCATTTTATAATAAATCCATTTTTTAAATTTTACCGGATTCATTTCTAACACTTCCCAACCATAAGGAAGAGCACTTGCAAAATCTCTATTTTTGTGATATTCAGAGAAGAGACTGTACTTTTCTAAAAGTTTCAGTGAGTCTGATTTCTCGAAATAATTCGGAAGGTTGTTCGAAAAAATGCTTGATGAAAACAATATAGTCATCAAGATTATTAGACTATGTATTTTAATATAAGTTTTCAAAACAATTCCCTCATTTATTAATTAATTTACTTTTGTACCCGTTGGAACCAGATTTCACCAAAGCTGATTCCAACATTAATTCTAAAAAAGTTTTCCTGCACTAAATTATTATCCGTTGTACCTCTAAATGAATACTCAAAATCCAGATCAAAGGTATTCCCAACGCCAAGTGGAAATGATAATCCAGCATAAGTTCCAAATTGAGTGATATCGGTTCCATTAATTACATACTGTGTCATTACGTAACTTAAACCCAATCGCCACCTGATTTGTTCCCAGGTAGTTCTGCCAGGTTGATAAACAAGAGCATGCTCAAATCCAAGCCCAAATCTATGAACATCTCTTAAATTAGGTGTATTTACACCGCTGAAAGTATACTGACTCCAGGGTTGATAAATATAGTCCAAATTAAAATTATATTTATTATTAAGAACCAATGAAATTCCGGCTACTACCCTGATTGGAATTTTCATAGTTGTTCCACCTGATGTAATTGTATCAGCCACCGAAGAAGGATTAATAGTTAACGATGTATCTGTACTCAGTTCGGAAATAACATTAACTGAAACACCAAAATTTAAATTAGAAATTGTTTCAGAATTTAACAAACCTGAAAAATTATCAGTTATTATTCCAACTGTAGTGCCAAAACCTGTACTTCGATAGTCCAGTTCATATTCGGCAGAAACAAACGATGAATTAGTAAATTCAACTAATGAAGAATATGTTTGTTTACCAAAATAAAATTCACCCGATGCGCCAAATGTAAATCCAATAGGCAGTTTATAAGTAGCTCCCATAAATAATTTTGATAAACCACCATCTCCCTCATATGTTGTGGTATAATTGCTCTTAATTGATTCAGTAGATTCTGTCATTTCAACGACTTTGTAGCTTATCCTGCTGTAGGGTACAATTCCAGCGGCAAAACCAATTTTATACTTCTGACTAATGGGAAAAGAAAAGGTAAATCCTTTAAATTCAGCATCAGTGTAAAATCCTGATTCATTACTATCTGAAAGTCTCACACCATTTAATGCTAGGCTAAATTCAATTTTTGTAAATTTTAACTCCGCCCAGCTTGCAGGATTCAGTATCTCTACAAAATCAGAATTAAACATTGCCACACCCGTATGGGCAAATCCTAAACTCCGGGCTGAATAAGTATAATTAAGATCACCAATACCATTTCTTGTATAGGTAGAACTACTTTGAGAGTGAATTATTGAAGCACTTACAATAACAATAAAGAATGTATTTCTCAGTATTTTCATTAGTCTTGTAACCTTGTAAATACTATTTTCAGTCTAGGTCTCTCAGATAGCAATGGAGAACTGCTGCCCTTAAAGGCAAATAATTCAAGACCTTCTGTGTAGGATTGAGATCTTATTAACAACCCGTGATTGTCCCTGGTGTTAAGCCAGAAATTCACAAATGATGTTATATCACCAATATATAGATTCCCTACCTTCGATAATGTTACATTAAATGATTCATCAAAAGCATTAGAAGTACTATCCGTCATTCTGAATACAGTAAGATTACTATTAAACGGACTACCTGTAACTGTATTTAGTGAATCGCTGGTGAGGATTAATTCTGCATTATTAACTACAACATCGCTGTCTGCCTCCGAAACATCAAAAAATAATCTTGATTGAAAAGTAACACTTGATTGTATTCCTACAACTTCTTCGGGCAGTGATGAATTATCTGACTCAGTCACACTAACATCCTCAAATATAAATCCGTTGATTGTATCGATCCAGCTTCCTGTTTTCTCAATTACAATATTTAGTCTTGCAGCAGTAGTAGATGTTAGAGTAAGTGCCTGAAATCCAACCACCTTTCCCGATGATTCTGTTGGCTTGTAGTAAATACCTTTATTACTTCCCTGGCTTGACTCAATTGAAAATTTTATCCAAGAAAGAACCAGGTCGTTATCAAGATTAAAGCTGTAAAGCGAGTCAGTAAAATTTTTGTTTGAACTTAAGTCTATAGGTTCATAAGTGAGACTTGGGAGACTATCAGAGGTAAAACCAGCAGACGTCCAATCGTTTGTTATTTCGTGAACAGTAAAATCATAGGTTTCCAATGTATCATTGTATGTATAAATTGGATCGAGATCAATGATGGACTCATTTACGTGGATATTGCCATCTAAAAAATCCTGACGAAGGGTATCCGTAATCGCAAAGATAAATCTCATTAAAGTGGAAGCATGTACATCACCCCTTTTACCAATTAGTATTCTTGATGCAAATCCTAATGATATGACTTCTTTAAAATCAGAAGATGATTGGTAAACTGAGTCATCTTGAGTATCAAAGGTAGCAACAATTACAAAGTCCCCCTCGAGTAAATCTACACCAATAGATGATGGTTCATCGGTGCATGCAATAAAGTTAATTAATAAGAGTATACATATTGCCAATAGGGAAAGCGGAAGTTTCACTTATTTTCTCCGTACAAGTCATTTATAATAAAATTACCAGCTTCATAAAAATTTTCGGCAATAAAATTTGGCATTTTATTCTCGTTATGCAAGATAGAAAGACTTTCCCTTCCTTTTCCAGTTTTTACCAGTATTGTTTTTACCGATGCATTCAGTCCACATTCAATATCAGAGATTGAGTCTCCAATAAAATATGATTTTGAAAGCTCGATCTTAAAATCTTTAGCAGCTTTTAATACCATTTCGGGGGATGGTTTTCTGCATTTTGATTCTACCAGAGTGTTATAATCTGGATGATATGGGCAATAATAAAATGCATCTATCTCTACATTAAAGACTTCAAGCAGAGTATTAATTTTCTGATTAACCGATTCCACTTGTTGTTTGGTAATTAATCCCCTTGCGATACCCGACTGATTTGATATAACAATAAAAAGCAGATCTAATTTCTTTTTAAGACGAAATAAAGTTTCGCCAACATCCGGGAACAGTTTCACAATTTCAGGATCACCTATGTAACCGGTATCTTCATTTAAAGTCCCGTCACGGTCAAGAAAAACTGCGGAATTGGTCATTAATTGTTTGAAAGAATAGTCTTATAGAGATCAATATATTTTTTTGCGGAGGAGTTCCACGTAAAGTCGGTTTTCATACCGGCTCTAACAATTTTTAACCATGCTTTTTTATCATTAAATATCTTTAAAGCACGTTTGATCTCTTTTAGAAATGCCTTTGAGTCATACTTTTTAAATGAAAAGCCTGTTCCCTGACCCGTTTTTTCATTATACCTGATTACAGTATCCGCTAGACCACCCGTTTCATGAACTATTGGAATCGTACCATATTTAAGACTGTACATTTGATTGAGTCCGCAGGGTTCATATCTCGAAGGCATAAGGAATATATCTGATCCTGCTTCAATCAGGTGAGCCAGTTCATCACTAAATCCCAGATAACAAGCAAATATACCCTTGTACTTGTGACTCATTTTATCAAGGAATTTGTGATACTTGTTATCACCTGTACCAAGAACAATGAGCTGTAAATCCAGTTTCATCAGATCGGGGAATACCTTTTGTATAAGATCCAAACCTTTCGAATCATACAACCTTGAAATTATACCAAATACAGGAACATCTTTCTTATATTCCAATCCAAATCTACTGGTCAGTGCTTCTTTATTTACTTGTTTCGCTTCAATAGATTTAAAATTATATTTCTTCGGCAGATGCTTATCTTTTTCCGGATTCCATACTTTTGTATCTATACCATTTATAATTCCATAAAGATCATTCTTTCTTTTTGAAAGGACATCTTTTAATCCGGAGCCATATTCTTCACTGGTTCGTATTTCGTGGGCGTAAGTATTACTAACAGTGTTTATAACATCTGAGTGAATAAGACCACTTTTCATAAAATTAATTTTACCATTCAGCTGGATGCCCTTTTTCGAATTCAATTGCTCAGGTAAACCAGTTTTTTTGAAAGTAGTAACCGGGAATATACCCTGGTATGCTAAGTTGTGAATAGTAAACAGAGTTTTAAAGTTGTTGAATAATTCATTATCCTCTGCTGCAGCTTTAAGGTAAGCGGGAACCAAGCCACATTGCCAATCATTGCAATGGATAATATCAGGAATCCAACCCAACTTTTGAATAAGTTCTGTTATGGATAGATTAAGAAGAATAAATCTTTCATCATTATCTTTATAATCTTTACCAGTCATCGGGTCCACATATAAACTATTTCTGCTGCCAAAGTACTCCTGATTATCAAGAAAATAGATTTGAACCCTGACTCTTTGACCTGGAAGGAAACATGATTTTAATGAAAAGACTACCTCTTTATTACCAATTTGAACAGTTAAGTCTTTGAGTCGTACAACTTCGTGGATCTTATATTTTCTGTCATCGACAGCACCATATTTTGGTACAACAATTCTAACTTCATGCCCAAGTTCAGCTAAAGATTGTGGAAGTGCTGCGGAGACATCTGCCAGCCCACCTGTTTTTACGAAGGGTACAACCTCTGAGGTTACAAATAATATTTTATACTTTTTTGCTGCCATTTTTACTAAATATTTTTAAAAAAGTATACAAATCTACTAAAATGAAAACTTGAAGCCAAAATTAGAGCATTATGATGTCAATAGACGTTTGATACTTATTGCCGATAATTAAATTATTCATTGTAAATTAATTTTAGGCTTTAATGAAAATTAAAATTATTTTATTTTAATATTAAATATCTATTTAACTATTACTTTATGAAACATTTAGTATTGTCATTTTTGATAATTAATTTGCTTCTGTTCCTGCAAGCATGTAGCGCGTCAACTGATACAAGGTATGAAACAGAAAACGACCATACTGATGTGGAACCCACGGACACTGTTGCAACAATTCAGGAAGATTTTGATATAACACCGTATAGAATTCAAATTGAAATTGAGGATTCAGATACAGAATCAGAAGGAATTACTGATGTATGGTATCAGTACGAATCTCTGCAAGATGATAGCATCTCAGGGGTAAACGGAAAAATAATTGGAACAGTTGATGGCTATAGAGTAATGGTTTTAGTAACCGATAATATGGAAGAAGCAAATTCAGTCAGAGATGAAGTCAGCTCCCGGATTTCACGCAGAGAATTATATATAAGTTTTGAGCCCCCCTTTTATAAAGTGAAGATTGGAGATTTTACAAACATTGCGGAAGCAAATGATTTAAAGTTCAAACTCAGCCAATTAGGTTATACCCATGCCAGAGTTGTTCAAGAAACTGTAAATCTTTTTGAATAATGATAAAACTACTTTCTACTCCTTCCCAAATTCTTACAATAAATACATCAGGTAAAAATCTAAAAAGGGGAAAAGATCTTTCAGAAGTTAATGCAGTCGATGAACACTCAATAGTAATTGAAGATGATATTATAAAAGACATCATCCCCAACTCTTCGGTAAAAAAAAAATCATTTGATGTTGTACTTGATTTAGATGACAAAATAGTTTTGCCCGGCCTTATTGAATGTCATACTCATACCGCTTTTACAGGTTCGAGAGCTGATGAATTCAGGCAGAAACTGGATGGCATTGATTATGAGAAGATTGCTGAATCAGGTGGAGGAATAAATTCAACAGTAAGAGCTGTACGTAAATCTTCCTTTGAAGAAATTGTAAATGAAGTAAAACCAAGAATTGATAATTTTATTGCTCAAGGGATTACAACACTTGAAATAAAAAGTGGTTATGGTTTAGATTTTGAAAACGAGATAAAATTGCTGCAGGTTATTAACTACTTAAATGAAATTTATGCTATTGATATCATCCCAACATTCTTAGGTGCTCATACTTACCCGCCCGAACACTTTAACAACCAGGATGAATACATTGAAATAATTAAAGATAAAATGCTGCCGCATATTGCTAAACAAAGGCTTGCAAGATTTTGCGATGGTTTCTGTGAAGCTACTGCTTTTTCTGCTGATGAAATAAAAACCATATTTGCTAGTGCAGACGCTAATGGATTCAAACTAAGATTACATACAGAGCAATTTAATGCTATTGGAGGTTTAGATGCAGCATTGAGTTTTAATGCCGTTAGTGTTGATCATCTTGAAGTATTAAAAGAAGATGATATAAAAAAGCTTGCCAATTCAGATACAGTCGCTGTTCTTCTACCCGGTGTTTCATTCTTTTTGAATTATCAGTATGCACCAGCAAGAAAATTAATTGATAATAATGTAGTTATTGCTTTAGCCACAGACTTTAATCCAGGCTCTTCTCATATATCAAGTTTAAGCTTAATAATGAGCTTTGCAGCATTAAAAATGAAAATGTCTATCGAAGAAACAATAAATGCTGTTACAATAAACGCAGCAAAAGTTTTATGTTTGAATGATAAAGTTGGAAGTATTGAGATTGGAAAGAGAGCAGACTTTTCAGTATTTAACTGTCAGGAATATGCAAATATTGTTTACGATATCGGGAAAAATTTGAATTGTATTACAATGAAGAACGGTGATATTATTTATAATTCAACAGAATTAAGTTTTAATTAAAAGTATTATTCTAAGTCAAATATTATATCAGTAATCACCCATCTTTCTTTAAGCTTAAGCGTATCAGTATAAACAGAAAATCGTTCTGAATATTCAATTGGCTGGGGCCAACCATAATTAAACTTGTAATTGCTATCAGCATCAAAATAGCACCATAACATATACTTCCCTGCTTCAATTTTTTCAAAATTAAAATCATCCCCTGATACCTTCTGTTGGTAAGTTTTATTCTTGTTATTAACATTTTGAAGAATCAGTACTGGATTTATACCGGTGTTTACGTTTAGAAGTTTTCCAGTTATCCCTGTAAAATCCAATCCAGCAATCGTCTTAAATTTAAATTGATAAATAGAATCCCGACTATTTCCTGATGCATCAGCAAATGAATTTAAATCTATTTTGATAATATAATCCTTATCCGAATTTAGATCTTCAACCGGATATACAATTAAAGTTGCATCATCCTCAAAATCAAATTTAAAAGGAATATTTATCCCAGATGTATCCTCAAAAGAAATACTCTCTTGTGTAATTGCATTTTCAATTCCATCATTAAAATAAAATTTTAGTTTCGGATTAATAAAATCTATGCTTGAATTAAATCCTGAAGGTTCGGTACCAACTATATCTGGCGCTGTTGTATCAGGTTTATCAGATATACTTATACTAACAAAATCTTCAGGATGCTCATTACCAAGTGTATCGCTCAATATCTTAGCAATTAAAAATACTGTATTCTCCACATTCAAATTTTCTTCAGGAACAAGAACAATTTCATCTTTCTTTCCATACCTTTTAAAAGCTTGTATGATAGCTGAGGTTTGATTGGACGTTGAATCAATTAAATAAAAATTATCCTTATCTACTTTTCTTTTATCAAGTTCTTCCGATAGTGTAACAAGTATATGTTTCTCGTCTGTCATTATTCCTTTGAGAAGTCTCGGTGCAGTGGTATCGGCTTTAAACAGTTTAAATTTCATCCCAACGAATAAAGAATCTGATCCAACCAACGAGATATCTTTGTTTGGTACGCCAATTAAATCTTGATTCATATCGTAGATGAGGTCGCGAAATTCATCCTTCACAGCAAACAATCTGTATTTTGATTCACCCATTCCATTTAAATGAAATCTTCCATCAGAAGATGTTTGTGAAACATAATCAGGTTTTCTTTTTAGGAGTGTATCAACATCTTCATCTATTTTATAAGCAAAGATTAATACACCTTCTGATTCTTGCTGAGCTACCCTTCCAACTACTTCACGTCTATCTATCGTGTTACCGGTTGAAAAAGAAAATGAATATGAACTCACCATCCTGTTTTTATTATTAAGGTCAACTACATCTGTTCCAATTGTTATTGTGTAAGTAATGTCCTTCTTTAAGCCTTCAACAAACTCAACGCTTATTGAAGTACCCGTCCATTCGAATTGAAGTCTGCCTTCAACAATGGGTGAAATAAATAAGGCATCATTAAACGTTCGTTTATCAATGTACTCGGAAAATTCGATTTCAAAATAATTATCATCGTAATTGGTAGTGCCGTTGAGTGGATATACCTCTACTATTTCGGGTGGTATTCTATCAACATCACCGCCACCGGGAGGAAGCTGGCTTGCGCATCCAATGATAATAGTCAGAAAGATAATCTGTACAATCAGTTCTTTTGAGAACGTACCCATCTTCTATATAGTCTTACTTTTTTAAGATGTTCATTAAATGTTTTACTAAACTTATGTCCACCTTTTCCATCAGCAACAAAGTACAAAAAATTATTCTCTTCGGGATAAAGTGCAGCAAGTATTGCGTGTTTACCAGGATTGTTAATTGGACCGGGTGGAAGACCGCGATATTTATAAGTGTTGTAAGGCGAATCAATCTCAAGGTCTTTGAATAGTACTCTTCGCCACTTACCGGGAATCAAATATTGAATAGTTGGATCTGCCTGCAACTTCATACGGCGTTTTAATCTGTTGTGATAAACAGCAGCTATACGCGGCATCTCTTCAACAATGTTTGTTTCACCTTCGACAATAGATGCTAAAGTTAAAATCTCGTGTGTTGTATATCCAATTTCCGCTTCCCGTTGTTTTAAACTATCCGTATAAAAATTCTTGAAGGAATTATACAGAATTCTTACCGCTTCGTCTGGTGAACTATGTTCATAAATTTCAATACCATCAGCAAATAGATAACCTTCTAATGATTTCTGATTTAAGCCAAGGTCGTTTATTAAATTAGTATCGGTTGCACTCTCAACAAAATTTGCAGAATCAATAAATACTTTCCATTGCAGTAAAGATGCTACCCAATGAATTGAATTTCCACCGGATATATTAATTTCCCGTGCGAAGTTGCAATCACCACTAATGAACAAATCAAGCAAACTAATATAGCTTAATCCATTTGGAATAAAGAATCTTGCGGCTCGCACTCTTTTTTCTGCACCGTAAATAAACGCTGCTATACGGAAGTTGGTCTTGCTGGCTATCATTCCCTTTTGATATAACCTATCAACAATTATTGTGAAAGGTTCGCCTTTTTTTATATCAAACTGAATTGGAGCAGTGGATTGATAATAATTTGGTGAAAAAAAGGTGTAGAGTAAAACCACTAGAACTGCAATGAAAAAGGTCAGGACAAGGAATCTCTCGGGACGTTTAACCAGCTCAGTTAGTTTTGGTTTCATTTCAGGATGATTCAAGGAAAGTTATAATTTATAAATGCTATCAGTTTACCGTTTTGTATTTTAATTTCAATTTAAGAATAAAAGCAATGACAATTATTAAACTACAAAGATATGGTTAATTAAGTTTACTGAAAATAATCTTCACCCAAAGAAGGATATGGATTAACGTTTAACTTATCTTTCCTTCCGCCATCAAATAAATGTTTTCCTCGCAGAGCAATCATTGCTGCATTATCACCACAAAATTCTTGGTCTGGAATTACAACCTTTTTCTTGTACTTTTTTGAGAGATTAGTCATATCATCACGAAGTTTTTTATTTGCTGCCACACCGCCAACTAACGAAATAGATTTTACTTCATTGTTATTTAAGGCGGTTTCAGTGTTTTTTATTAGCGCATCAACGGCCGCCTTCTGAAATGACGCAGCAATATCGTTTATATCATCTTCCGGAATATTAGTTTCATCAGAATAATTTTTCTGAATGTATCTTAGAACAGAAGTTTTTAGTCCACTAAACGAAAAGTTGTATTTGTTTTTTAACTTGGCAATTGGAAAGTCAATCCGTTGCTCATCACCTTTGGATGCAGATTGCTGAATCTTAGGTCCACCCGGATATCCAAATCCCAACATTTTTGAAACCTTATCAAAAGCTTCGCCTGCAGCATCATCCACAGTTGTACCCAATTGAATAATGTTTGAAAAATTTTTTACTATTAAGAGTAACGTATGTCCGCCAGAAACAACCAATGCAAGGAAAGGAAATTCAGGTTTTTCGTTCATCAGGAAACCTGAAAAAATGTGTCCTTCAATGTGATTGACCGAAATGAAAGGAACATTAAGTGAGAAGGCCAAACCTTTGGCATAAGTTAAACCAACCAACAATGCTCCGATTAATCCGGGGCCTGCAGTGGCTGTAATCAAATCCAAATCCGGAAGGTTTAAATTAGCTTTAGTTAAAGATTTATCAACTAATGGCTTTATAAGTTGGAGATGTGCCCTGCTGGAAAGTTCTGGTACAACTCCACCATAATTCGAATGAAATTCCTGTGAAGATATTAGATTTGCTTTTAACTTATTGCTGGAAAGAATTGCAACAGATGTTTCATCACAAGATGTTTCAATACCTAAAACATTCATTGCTCAAAAGAAAAAATATTTCTTGCAATATGACCGGCTATCTGTGGATTTTCCTGAAGTCTCCTGATTGAATAAGGATACCAGTCTTCACCAAATGGAACATAAACTCTTATCTTGTACCCGTCTTTAACAATTTTGTCTCGTAAATCTACCCTAACACCTAAGAGCATTTGAAACTCGAACTTGTCTTTTGGTATTTTGTTTTCATTAATCAAACGGTATGCTGATTTTATCAGGTAACTATCATGGGTAGCGATTCCAACATAGTTTCCATTCTTGAGCATTGCCTCTAAAACCTTTACAAAGTTATCCCTGATAGTTTGTTTATCCTTATAAGAGATTGATTCCGGTTCAACATAAATACCTTTGCACAATCTGTAATCGGTACCAATTTTATTAAGTTGTATCGTATCGTTGTATGTTCTTTTTAGATATGATTGCAAAACAATACCAACGTTATCATACTCTTCAAAAATTCTTTTATATATATCTATTGTATCATCTGTATAGGGTGAATCCTCCATATCTATTCTAACAAAGTTATCAATTTCGTGTGCGCGTTTTACTAACTGTAATATATGGTTGTAAGCTAACTCTTTATCGAAACTTAATCCAAGTTGAGTTGGTTTTATTGATAAGTTTGCCAATAATTTATGTTCAACAAGAGCATCAAAATTTTTCATTGTTTTATTGAAGGCAGCAATAGCTTTTTCTTCAGTATCAACAGCTTCACCCAATAAATCCAATGTTGCATATATCCCCTTTGAATTTAAATCCTTAACCAAGTTTACTGCAGATTGAAGTGTTTCACCGGCAATATACTTTCGTGAGAAAAAATGTACTGTTGATTTAGGCATCATCTTGACCATCGATACTATTATATTGTTAATAAAAGACACCTAATACTCCTCTATATTTTTGTTAGATGAAGGTTAAAATTTATACAGATTAATTTAATATTAATAATAATAAATCAGCTTTATTAAATAAATCTTCTTCGCTGCCATTATTTCTGAATGTAAAGTCCGCACGTTTTTCTTTTTCTTCCTGCGGTATTTGATTTCTGTCTCTGGCTTCAAACTCTTCTTCTGTAAAAATATTCCCACTTATGCTTCTCTGTAATCTAATCTCATAATCTGCAATAATTAAAACAACGTAATCGAAACTTTTTTCAATTCCAACTTCATAAATTAATGCTGCCTCTACGAATATAACTTCATTGCTTTTATATTTTGATTCAATAAGTGAATCGATAATATAAAGCACTTTGGGGTGTAGTATAGAATTGAGTTTATCAAGATTTTCAGGAACTGAAAAAACTTTATCAGCAATAAATTTATTGTTTAATTTTCCACCTGCAAATGATTCGGTGCCAAACTCAGTGATCACTTGAGCTTTTACATCTTCATCGGTTGAGAGAATCTCTTTAGAAATGCTGTCTGCATTTAGAACCGGGTATCCCTTTGAGCTAAGATAATCAGCAAACGTGCTTTTACCGGAACCAATATTTCCCGTTATCGCAACTTTAATTGTACTCATCAATCAGAGAAGAGTAACATTAATCACAATGTAAATTATTTAGCATAACTGATTTTTCGAACTTCGCGGATAACAGTAACCTTAATCTGTCCCGGATAGTCCATTTCTTCTTCAATCTTCGAAGATATATCTCTTGCAAGTTTATCAGCCACGAGGTCATCGATCTTTTCATGTTCAACAACAACCCTGACTTCCCTGCCTGCTTGTATTGCGTAAGTTTTTGCAACGCCCTCAAATGACTTAGCGAGCGTTTCAAGATTCTCTAATCGTTTCACATAACTTTCCAAAGGCTCTCTACGAGCCCCGGGTCTTGCACCACTAACAGCATCTGCCGCCTGAACTAAAGCAGCTATAGGATGCTCCATTGCAATATCTTCGTGATGAGAACCAACAGCATTTACTACAATTGCATTTTCTTTATAGCGTTTTGTTAAATCATAACCAAGCAGAGCATGCGGTCCTTCAACACTTTTATCAACTGTCTTTCCAATATCATGAAGCAGTCCGGCTCTTTTTGCAAGACCTGTTTCTATACCAAGCTCAGCAGCCATAATGCCTGTTAAATATGCGACCTCAACACTATGATTAAGCAGGTTCTGCCCAAAACTTGAACGGTATTTCATTCTGCCAACATGCTTTATCAGTTCATTATGCATATTATGCAGGCCCAACTGAAGTACTGTGTTTTCACCTTCCCTTATCATCTCCTCTTCAAGTTCCTGCTTTGTTTTTTCTACAACCTCTTCAATTCGTGCAGGATGAATTCTGCCATCTGCAATTAATTTTTCTAACGAAACTCTGGCAATTTCCCTGCGGAACTGATCGAACGATGAAAGTATAACCGCTTCCGGTGTGTCGTCAACAATTACATCAACACCTGTAGAAGATTCAAATGCACGAATGTTGCGTCCTTCTTTTCCAATTATTCGTCCCTTCATTTCATCGCTCTGGATTTGAACGACCGAAACGGTAGTTTCAATAGAGTGGTCAGCAGCAGTTCTTTGAATTGATTGGATAATTATTTTCTGTGCCTCTCTCTTAGCATCGACTCTTGCTTTGTCGTGCAATTCTTTTATCATCTGGCTGGAGTCAATCTTTGCCTGATTGACCATATTTTCCATAAGCATGTTCTTTGCTTCTTCGGAAGTTAGACCAGATATTTTCTCAAGCCGTTGATTCTGTTCAAGTTCTGCGTTGTGTAACTTTTGTTTTTTACCTTCAAGAGATGCTTTAAGCTCAGTTATTTCTTTCTCGGTTTTTTTGTTCGCCCTTTCTTTTTGAAGAACTAGGTCTAACTTTTTCTCCGCATTTTCTTCACGGGTAGCAATTTGTTTCTCAACGTTGCTTATCTTCTGTCTTTTCTGATTTACTTCGTTATCAAATTCAACTTTCTTTTTATACCATTCATCTTTTACTTCAAGCAGCTTTTCTCTCTTAAGATTTTTGGCTTCCTTATCAGCATCGGCAAGAATTTGTTTTGCTCTCTCTTCGGCAGATACTAGGCTTTTCTTTCCTATTTTGGAATTAAATAACCAACCCAAGTAGAAAAACAAAGCTACTAACCCAGACACAATCACTATTTGTATAATCGGATCCATCTTTCCTCCAGAATGGGAATTATTTTTTAAGAGCCGCAGCTACCGCTATTAATAAATAGGAAAAACCCTATCTATTCACAGTGGGAATACACTCGAACGTTTCTTACTTCCACTGCTGCGAATGCAATTCTTCAACACAAGTTTGAAGATGAGGCCTGTATTACACGCCGAAGTTGTACTCCCTAATATGATGCTGTTAGTTTTTCATATCGTAAGGGAGCGGCAGCGCGGCAAACCTTAAGATGGGTCGGATGTTTCGGGAACGTTTAAAAGAAGCTTTAGCTTTTTTACTTTGTCTGATGCCTGTATAACAAACTCGCGGTTTCTGTTTTTTTCAATAAACAAATCATAGGCAATATTTAAACAAGCAATAATCGCAATAGTTTGCGCAGGTTGATCTGGAAGTTCGTCTTTGGTTTCTTCCATAACTTTATTAACATAAATAGCAAGTTCTTTTGCTATTTCTTCATTCTCAACTAATAAAGAGTACTCTTTATCGAAGATTTTTATTTTCAGCTTCTTTTTGTCAGTCATTCACATCCTTGCCATCTTACAAGCAAGTTATTTATAAGAACTTATGCCTGCCCTTCCGCAGACATGTGATAATTAATTCTTGAAACTAAATCCTGCAATTTATTTTTGAAGGATTCTCTGTCTTCTAAACTTAATAAACTCAGCCCCTCTTCGGCTCTTTTGTTGATAGCAGCTAATTCTTTATCTAAAGCAGCAATTTTCTGGTACAACGATGTATTATCCTGTTTTGATTTTTCAAGAGCTACTTCCAGTTCTTTGTTCCGGTTGATTGTATCTTCGAACTGGTTTTTCAAGATAGTGATTTGTGATTCGAGCGTGCTCAAATCTTTTATCATTGCTTCGTATTTTGCCATGTCTACCATTTAATTACCTCGCAACTTGGCATTAAATTGTTTTGATACTAATTTAATTAATTTTTCGAAATCTTTCTCAACTTCCTCTTCTGTTAATGTTCTGTCCATGTCAAAATATTCCAATTCGAATGCCATACTTCTTTTATTCTGACCAAGTTCTTTACTTTCAAATATATCAAAAACATTTACATTCTTTAACAGCTTAGAACTTTTTACTTGGATAAAGTTCCTAACGTCATCAAACAATACAGTTTTATCAAAAACAAAAGCAAAATCTCTGAATACTTTTGGGTATTTAAGTGGTTCGCTGTATTTATTTTGAATAACAGGAATTTGCTTTAATTCACTAAAATTAAACTCAAAACAGTAAACGTTCTGCTCAATATCAAACTTTTTAAGAACATCTGATCTGATCTTTCCGCCAAGCCCAACTTCTCTATCTTTAAAGTTTTTTGTTAAATAAAATTCGTAAATGTTATTATATATTGAATAATATGAATCATTTAAAAGATTGTCAAGCGAAATTTTAGATAAAAATGAATTTACAATTCCTTTCAAATCGTAAAAATCATATTCTTTAGTGTCTGAAAACCAATCCCGTTCAACCTTCTTTCCGGATAAGATAAATATAATTTTCTCTTCCTCATCAAAATCATCAAACGAATTTATGTCACTTTTATCTTCTTTTAAATTAAAAACATTTCCGATTTCAAAAAGCGAGAGATTCTTTTCTCCCCTGTTAAGATTTCTTGCAACAACACTTAAAGCGCCAGGCAAAAGAGAAGTTCTCAAATATGCCATATCCATACTGAGTGGATTGGAAAGTTTAACGGCATCACCGGTTGACTTTGCCAGTAGCTCAGGCTGCAGCGGGTTGTTTATAATTTCAGATAATCCGAGGGCATTGGAAAAATCTCTAACATTATTTGTGAGTACGGTTTCGTCGTGTTTTGTATCGAGTGTAATACTAATCCTTGGAATTGTGGGTACATTATGATAACCCGAAATCCTTGCTATCTCCTCTATTAAATCAACTTCCTGTTCAATGTCAGGTCGATATGTAGGAACAGTGACTTTGAGCTCTTCATTTGCTAATTGCTTAACTCCAAATCCTAATTTCTCAAATATTTGAATTGAATCTTCCGCACTCACGTTAAAGCCTAATATTTTGTTTAATCTTCGCAATCTGAATTTTACAATTCTCTCTTCAATCATTTTTGGATAAACATCAATAGAACCTTTGGCAATTTTACCATCAGCAATCTCACCAATCAGAGCAGCAGTTCGCTCAGCGGCAAACAAAGTATTGTTTGGATCAGTACCTCTTTCAAACCTGTAGGAAGCATCCGTACTTAACTGCATGTATTTGGAAGTTTTTCTTATTGATGAAGGATCAAAGTATGCGCTCTCAATCAATACATTTTTTGTATCATAATATATTTCAGAATTTTCTCCACCCATAACTCCCGCAATTGCAACATCTTTTTCTGCATCACATATCATCAAAGTATCACGCAGCAGTTCTCTTTCTTTTGAATCAAGTGTTGTAAACTCAGATTTTCTTTTTGTACTCTTTACAATTATTTTTTTACCGTTAAGTCTGTCAAGGTCAAATGCGTGAAGGGGCTGTCCTGTTTCATACATAACATAATTTGTTATATCAACAATATTATTAATTGGTCTTAAGCCTATGCTGGATATTTTATTTTTCAGCCAGTCAGGTGAATCATCAACTTTAACATCTAATACTACAAGAGATGAATAACGGGGACAATTTTTCTCATCTGCTATTTCAATGCTTGCAGTATCATTGATATCGATATTGCTTTCTTTGAGATTAATTTTTGGTAAGTGCAAATCCTTTTTGAAAATAGCCGAAAGGTCTCTTGCAACTCCCAGATGAGATAAAGCATCAGGTCTGTTTGGAGTAATAGCGATTTCCATTAAAACATCATCAAGATTTAGTGCATCAACTATTGGTGTTCCCTCTTTTAGTTTGGGATCAAGCACCATAATACCGCTGTGGTCCTCACTTAACAGAAGCTCATCTTCAGCGCAAATCATTCCTGATGATTCAACCCCTCTTATCTTTGCTTTTTTTAATTCGACGTTACCCTTGGGAATTATTGTACCAACCGGGGCAAAAACAACTTTCTGTCCCCTTTCAACATTTCGGGCACCGCAAATTACACTAACTGATTCTTTACCTGTGGCAACTATACAAACAGATAGTCTATCAGCATTTGGATGTTTTTCTTTCTTCTCAACAAAACCTACAATAAAATTTTTATACATCTCCTTCTGGTCAACAACATCCTCAACCTCAAGGCCAGACATAGTCAGGCTATCAACAATTTCGCCTGTGCTTATGTCTTTAAGATCGACGTAATCGTTTAACCAGTTTAATGATACTTTCAAATCAATTTCTCCAAATTAGAATTGCTTTAGAAATCGGAAATCATTTTCAAAGAAGATTCTAATATCTGTTATACCATACTTCAACATTGCTATTCTTTCAATACCCATTCCGAATGCGTACCCGGTATATTTTTCTGAATCATAATTGACACTTTTAAAAACATTCGGATGTACCATCCCGCAACCCAGTATCTCAAGCCAACCGGTGTATTTACAAATGTTACATCCCTCTCCTTTGCACATAAAACAGGTTATATCCATCTCGGCACTCGGTTCGGTAAAAGGGAAAAAACTTGGACGGAATCTATACTTTAAATCTTTACCATAATATTGATGTGCAAATGCAACAAGGGTTCCTTTAAGCTCAGCAAAAGTTACATCTGTATCAACATACAATCCTTCAACCTGATGAAACATACAATAACTTCTTGCACTAACTGCTTCGTTCCTGTAAACTCTTCCGGGCATAATTGCTCTAACCGGTGGTTTCATATTTTCCATTAATCTTATCTGAACAGGAGATGTATGAGTTCTTAAGAGAAAATCTTCATTAATGAAAAAAGTATCCTGCATATCTCGGGCGGGATGATCATGCGGAAAATTGAGTGCTTCAAAATTATAATAATCAGATTCAAGCTCTGGTCCTTCGTGTATAGAAAATCCCATACCTTTAAATATTGATTTCATTTCATCAAGAGTTTGCGTTAGAATATGCTTGCTGCCAATCTGATATTTTTTACCCGGTAATGTGAGATCAACTTTACTTTCTTTTTCATCTTTTTCTGAAGCTAATGAGGTTTGTAATTTTTCGAATTGGGAGGTTACATTGATTCGAAGCAGGTTTAATTCTTTGCCAACAGCAGGCTTATCATCTTTTGGTACATCTTTTAATTGATCGAATAATTTGGAGATGATACCATTCCTCCCCAAATATTTGATCCTGATTTCTTCCAGATCACCAATGTCTTTTACATCAGCAATATCTTTTGAAAAATCTTTCTTAACTCTAGTAATGTTATCAGTAAGCATAGCAGAATATCGGATTATTTAAAACAATACCCCCGGCGGAAAATATTAAACAAATCCGTCGGGGGTAAAAATTATTTTGTAGC
This sequence comes from Ignavibacterium sp., assembly GCA_020354005.1. Lineage (GTDB taxonomy): Bacteria > Bacteroidota > Ignavibacteria > Ignavibacteriales > Ignavibacteriaceae > BMS3ABIN03. Next base: position 2,056,108 of record CP070637.1, on the reverse strand, counting down.
GAACTTAACTATTTTCGTGAAAGTTTCAGGATTATCTACAGCTAGACTTGCAAGTATTTTTCTGTTTATTATCACACCCTTTTTATTCAGTGAGTTAATCAGCTTTGAATAAGTTGTACCGTTTTGTCTTGCAGCGGCATTTATCCTTACTATCCACAACTGTCTGAATGTTCTCTTTTTAAGCTTACGGTCATGATAGGCATGTAAAAGGCCTTTCTCAACTGCACCTTTCGCAATTGTATATACATTACCTCTCGCACCCCAGTATCCTTTAGCTGCTTTTAATACTTTTTTTCTTCTTTTTCTTGAAGTAACACTATGTGATGTCTTTGGCATTACTAAATATCCTTTTCCTTATTGAACCATTGTTGTTACACGTTTCTGCTCCGATTTAGCAACCAAAGTTGGCTGCCGGAGATTTCTTTTTCTTTTTGTCGATTTTGAAGTTAATATATGCAGTTTAAAAGATTTTTTTCTTTTAAACTTTCCGGATGCTGTTTTCTTAAAAGTTTTTGTAGCACCTCTGTTACTTTTCATCTTTGGCATTTTCTAATCCTTATTGTTTGCTCTTCTTACCTTTTTTTGATAGCGGTACCAATATTGTACTCATATTTCTGCCTTCCATCTTAATTGGAGACTCAACCTTGGCAATATCTTCAGTCCGCTCTATAAATCTTTTTAACAGTTCTTCACCAAGTTCAGTGTAAGCCATTTCTCGTCCTTTAAACATCACCGTTGCTTTTACCTTATTTCCTTCAGTTAAAAAATTAATCGCATGCTTTGTTTTAAAATCAAAATCATGAACATCGGTATTTGGATGAAATCTAATCTCTTTTAATACTGATACTGCCTGATTTTTCTTTTGCAGTTTCTCTCTTTTCTGCTGCTCGTACCTGAATTTTCCAAAATCAATTATTTTACAAACAGGTGGATCTGCTTGGGGTGCAATTTCAACTAAATCCCTTTCTCTTTCTCCTGCTAATCTTAATGCGTCGTGTCTTGAATAAACTCCTAATTGCTTACCATCGATGTCAATTACTCTAACCTTCGTTGCTGTTATTTGATCGTTTACTTTGGCTAGTTCTTTCTTTGCGATGAATTACCTCTTTAACTTATTGTAAAATTTTTATTTAAAATTTCGCTTGTAATATTATCAATAAAATCGTTCAAAGCCAAAGTACCGGTATCTCCTACCTTATGCTTCCTGACCGATACATTATCTGCAGTTTGTTCTTTCTCACCGAGTATCAACATATATGGGACTTTGTTCGTTTCCCAATCACGAATCTTGTAACCAATTTTCTCATTTCTTTTATCAAGTTCAACACGCAGATTATTTTTCTTTAATTCTTGTGCTACTTTTTCTGTGTATTCAAAAAAGTGTTGAGAGACAGGTATTACTGCCACCTGAACAGGTGCTAACCAGGTTGGGAAATCACCTGCGAAGTGTTCTACAAGAACACCAAAAAATCTTTCAATCGATCCGAGTAATGCACGGTGAATCATAAACGGACGATGTTCGCGTCCATCCTCACCAATGTAAGACATATCAAATCTTTCCGGCAGATTAAAGTCGAATTGAATAGTGCTCATTTGCCATTCACGTTTCAATGCATCTTTTATTTTAATATCTATCTTTGGCCCGTAAAATACTCCAGCGCCTTCATCTATTTCATATTCAATTTGTTCATTTTCCAAGGCTATTTTTAATGATTCTTCGGCTTTTTGCCACAGCTCATCTGAACCAACTGCTTTCTCCGGCTTTGTGGAGAGATAAAACTTCAATTCTTCAAAACCAAAAGCTTTCATCATCATATTAGCGAACCGTATCACCTCAATTAATTCGGATTCCACCTGATCGTAAGTACAAAATATATGAGCATCATCCTGTGTAAAACCTCTCACACGCAGCAATCCATGAAGCACTCCACTCTTTTCATAACGGTAAACTGTTCCGAGTTCTGCCCAACGCAAAGGTAAATCGCGGTAAGAATGTAGTTTAGTTTTATAAATCATAATATGAAACGGACAGTTCATCGGTTTGATATAATAATCTTGCTCATCGATATCCATCTCCGCAAACATACTTTCTTTATAAAAATCAAGATGTCCGCTTCTCTCCCACAACCAGCTTTTACCAAGATGTGGTGAATATAGCAGCTCGTAACCGTTTTCCTGATGCGCTTTACGCCAATAATCTTCAATTGCTGATCTAATCCGTGCTCCTTTTGGATGCCAGTAAATTAAACCTGCTCCCGCTTCCTCGTGAATGCTGAATAAGTCTAATTGTTTTCCAAGTTTACGATGATCACGTTTCTTTGCTTCTTCGATTGTATGCAAGTATTCATCGAGCATACTCTTCTTCGGAAAAGATATTCCATAAATCCTTTGCAGCTGTTTGTTATGCTCATCACCTCTCCAATAAGAACCGGAAATATTCAGCAGCTTTATATATTTTATCTTTCCCGTTGAAGGCAGATGAGGACCACGGCAGAGATCTGTAAACGATCCTTCATTATATATGCTGATTGTCTCGTTGTTCTCATCCATTTCGGAAAGCAATTCCAGCTTATACTCATCTCCTTTGTCTTCGAAGAAGTTGATTGCTTTGTTCTTAGATAACTCTACTCTCTCAAAGTGTTCATTGTTTTTACTCAACTCAATCATTTTATCTTCAATTTTTTCCAGATCATCTTCGTGTAGAACAGAATTGATATCGATATCATAATAGAAGCCTGCGTCTATTGCAGGGCCAACACCGAATTTTGCTTCGGGGTAAAGTTCCTGTACAGCGTGCGCCATTAAATGAGATGTTGAGTGCCAGTATACTTCCTGACCTTCTTCATCATTAAATGAAAGAAACTTGATAGATGTATCCTTAGTTAATGGTCTGTGAAGGTCAATTACTGTCCCATTAATTTTAACAGCAAGAGCAAATTTTGCAATCTTTGGTGAAATACTCTGAGCAATCTCAAGACCGGTAACACCTTCATCATATTCTTTAGTGATTCCGTCCGGAAATGTTATGTTTATTTTTTTCATATCGTTTTGTATAGTCTAAAAAAAAATCGGAGACAGCTCCGATATGTGGGCTCTATAGGATTCGAACCTATGACCTTCTGCACGTCAAGCAGACACTCTAACCAACTGAGCTAAGAGCCCTGTATTTAAAATTCAAATCTCAAATAGTAATGAAAGAGTGCTTGGGAGAATAATTCTGAGCGTCACTCGTACCGAGGGCCGGACTCGAACCGGCACGGGAATAAATTCCCACTGGATTTTAAGTCCAGTGCGTCTACCAATTCCGCCACCCCGGCAAAAATCTTTGAATTTTAGCGTGTAAATATAGATAAAGCTGATTTTTATTGCAAGAAATGGAAAGATCTGTGAGCTCGATTGAAGGCCAAATAATTTGTCAATTAATTTTGATCTCTATCCAATTTTAGCCAATAAAATTTCATTCTCATAAGCAGGAATTTCTAATTTCCTTTTTCTCAATAATGAATAAGCACTTTTCTTATAGTCAATAAAAATGACAATAAAATCACTTAGAGAAATTATTTTTTTTAATTATTGGATGGCATATACTTTGTCCCATGCTGATTTGCTATTAAAATGATTGAGGGATAAATTTATTTAATACTTTTATAGGTTAGTTTAGAAAATTATTTTGATTTAAAGGAGATTACATTGGAAAATCTAACAACTGAAAACGAAATTTCGGAACGGTCTAAAGAGTGGGAAGAAAACCTTTATGGAAAATTCATTCAAAAGAAACCTGAGAGACAAAAGGAATTTACTTCAGCATCCTTTCATCCGGTTAATCCTTTATACACACCTTTAGATACAACTGAGAATTATAATGATTCTCTTAGTTTTCCAGGAGAGTATCCATTCACACGCGGTATTCAGCCAACAATGTACCGTGGCAGATTCTGGACAATGAGGCAGTACGCGGGATTTGGAACGGCAAAGGAATCGAATAACAGATATAGATATTTACTTAAGCAAGGTCAATCTGGTCTTTCTGTTGCTTTTGATCTGCCAACGCAAATTGGGTACGACAGTGATGATGAAATAGCTTATGGTGAAGTTGGAAAGGTTGGAGTTGCTATTGATACGCTTGCAGATATTGAAATCCTATTTGATCAAATTCCATTGGATAAAGTATCCACATCCATGACAATAAATGCTCCTGCTGCAGTTTTACTTGCAATGTATATTGTTGTTGCTGAAAAGCAAGGAGTTAAGAAAGATCAGATAATGGGAACAATCCAAAATGATATACTCAAAGAGTACATCGCACGTGGCACTTATATTTATCCACCCAAACCATCTATGCGATTGATTACTAATATTTTTGATTTTTGTGCTCGTGAAGTTCCAAGATGGAATACAATTTCAATTTCGGGTTATCATATTCGTGAAGCTGGATCAACTGCATCCCAAGAGGTTGGATTCACTCTGGCAAATGGTATTGCCTACGTATCAGCAGCTTTAAATGCTGGATTAGACGTTGACTCATTTGCAAAACGTCTATCATTCTTCTTTAACTCGCACAATGATTTACTTGAGGAAGTTGCTAAGTTCAGGGCTGCCCGCAGGCTGTGGGCAAAAATTATGAAGGAAAGATTCAATGCGAAGAGTCCTAAGTCGATGATGCTAAGATTTCATACTCAAACTGCAGGTTCTACCTTAACCGCTCAACAGGTTGATAATAATATTGTTCGAGTAACTGTTCAGACTCTTGCAGCAGTATTGGGTGGTACTCAAAGTCTTCACACAAATTCAAAAGATGAAGCTTTGGCACTTCCAACGGAAGATTCGGTGAGAGTGGCATTAAAGACGCAGCAAATAGTTGCTGAAGAGAGTGGTGTGGCAAATACGATTGATCCTTTAGCTGGTTCATATTACATCGAAGCGATGACTGATAGAATTGAGAAAGAAGCCGAAGACTATATAAATAAAATAGATGCTATTGGTGGGATGACCGAAGCAATTGATTCCGGTTTTGTTCAGACCGAAATCCAGAAAGCGGCGTATAAGTTTGAGATGGAAGTTGAAGCGAATGAAAGAGTAATTGTAGGTGTAAACAAATATGTGATTGAGGAACAGGAGAAAAAGGACTTGCTGAAAATCGATATGAGTGTTCAGGAAGAACAGATAAAATTTCTTAATAAGGTTAAATCTAAAAGAGACAAAAAAGAAGTTGAGAATAAATTAAATGCATTGCGCACTGCTGCTGAAGGCAACGATAATCTGATGCCTTTTATTATTGATGCAGTAAAAGCTTATGCAAGTGTTGGAGAAGTATGTAATACGTTACGCGAGGTTTTTGGGGAATACAAAGAAACTGTTGTAATTTAATCATTGGTTTTTGAAACCGTTTAGAATTAAGAAAAAAGTAATTGAGGGTGTAATGGATATCTCACACATCGAACATATAGGTATAGCTGTAAAAAGTATTGAAGAATCCAGAAAGTACTATGAGGATGTACTCGGATTAAAATGTTACGCAATTGAAGAAGTTGAAGATCAAAAAGTAAAAACTGCGTTTTTTATGGTGGGGCAAACAAAAATAGAATTACTTGAATCAACCGACCCGGAAGGACCTATTGGACAATTCATTGAGAAAAGAGGTGAAGGTATTCATCATATTGCATATGCCGCTAATGATCTCCAGAAATCGTTAAACGATTTAAAGGAAAGTGGAATTAGATTGATTGATGAAAATCCGCGAGCTGGAGCCGAAGGATTAAATATTGCATTCCTTCATCCTAAATCAACTTACGGTGTGTTAACTGAACTCTGTGAGAAGTAATTTATTATTAAGATATAAATGAATTTATAACTGAGAGAAAAATGGCAATTCAAAAAAAGATAAAAGAGTTAATGGATCTTCGGAACGAAGCACGACTCGGTGGTGGTGAAAGAAGAATTGATGCACAGCATAAGAAAGGAAAGTTAACAGCACGCGAAAGAATAGATCTTCTATTGGATGAAGGCAGCTTCGAAGAGTTTGATATGTTTGTTTCTCACCGAAGTATTGATTTTGGCTTGGATAAAGAAGCATATCTTTCTGATGGTGTAGTTACCGGTTATGGTACTGTGGATGGTAGACTTATTTATATTTTTTCGCAGGACTTTACAGTGTTTGGCGGTTCTCTCTCCGAAATGTATGCGCAAAAGATCTGTAAGATTATGGATAAGGCGATGAAGGTTGGTGCTCCCATTATTGGTATCAATGATAGTGGTGGCGCGCGTATTCAGGAAGGCGTAAAGAGTTTAGGTGGGTATGCAGATATATTTCAGAGAAACATAATGGCTTCGGGATTAGTACCACAGATCTCTGCAGTGTTTGGGCCCTGCGCTGGTGGCGCTGTTTACTCACCTGCCCTAACCGATTTTATTCTAATGAGTGAAGATACCAGCTATATGTTTGTTACAGGACCGAAGGTTGTTAAAACTGTTACAGGCGAGGAAGTAACTCAAAATGAATTGGGTGGATCAAATGTTCATTCATCGAAATCAGGTGTAGCGCATTTTGTGTCTGTTGATGAGTATGAGGGAATATCAATGATTCGAAAACTGCTCTCCTACCTGCCACAGAACAATCTTGAAGAACCACCTCTGGCTAATAACGATGATCCGATTGATAGATTAGAAGATTCACTAAATGAAATCATTCCTGAAAATCCAAACAAACCATACAACGTAAAAGATATAATTCATGCCATTGCAGACTATGGTGAGTTCCTTGAAGTTCAGAGACAATATGCACCAAATATTGTAGTGGGATTTTCAAAATTTAATGGGATGTCCACAGGTATTGTTGCAAACCAGCCTAGTTATCTAGCCGGAGTTTTGGATATCAACGCCTCAAGAAAAGCTGCAAGATTTGTGAGGTTCTGCGATTCATTTAATATACCAATCTTAACCTTGGTTGATGTGCCTGGTTTTTTACCAGGAACTGCACAGGAATACAGCGGCATAATTATACACGGTGCAAAGCTGTTGTTTGCATATGGTGAAGCCACGGTTCCGAAGATTACTGTTATTTTAAGGAAAGCATACGGTGGAGCCTATGATGTAATGAGCTCAAAGCATCTCCGGGGAGATATAAATTATTCCTGGCCTGCTGCTGAAATTGCTGTGATGGGCCCAAAAGGTGCAATCGAAATTCTTCATTACAAGGAGCTTCAATCAATTGAAGATGTTGAAGAACGAATAAAATTTATGAGGGAAAAAGAAGAAGAATATAAAAAGAAGTTTGCAACACCTTATGTTGCAGCTAAATATGGTTATATAGATGATGTTATTGAACCTAGAAATACAAGATTCAGGGTGATTAGAGCACTACAAATGTTAGCAACAAAAAAAGATATTAATCCTCCTAAAAAACACTCTAACATTCCGCTTTAGGTTTTGATGTGAATCCAATTGTTGACAGCGTAAAAGTTTTAGCAGATACATTATCTTCTGCGGGAAATCAAAGCCAGGCATTGCATGAAATTGGTTTCAATCCAAATAATATAATAGAAAACGATGGACTGCTGATTTCTGTTGTTGGTTATGTGGTTGTGTTCTTAGCACTTTTAATGCTTTATATAATCTTCAGTAATCTTACTCGCTTCCTGATATTCAGACAGAGAAAAAGATTAAAAGGTGCTGGCAAAGAAAGCGATCTTCAGAAAGAGAAATTATCTATGACAGGTGAAGTTAATGCTGCAATAAGTATGGCACTATATCTTCACTTTGAAGAAATACACGATCTTGAAACTACAGTGCTCACCATTAAGAAGGTTCAGAAAACATATTCACCATGGAGCTCGAAAATTTACGGGCTAAGAGAATACCCAAAGAGAAGGTAATAAAGCGATGAAGAAATTTAAGTTTACGATTCAGGGCAACATCTACGAAGTAGAAATACTAAACATCGAGGATAATATTGCCGAAATTGAAGTCAACGGTTCCCCTTACCAGGTTGAAATTCATAAAGAATTAAAAACACCTAAAACACCAAAGCTTGTTAGAAAGGCTGTTGAACCATCTCCTGAATCTGATACTACAAAAACACATAAACCTTCCGATAAAGCTGCAGCTGCCGGTATTAAAGCACCGTTACCCGGAACAATACTGGAAATAAAAAAGAATGTTGGCGATGAAGTTAAAGTCGGCGATACAATCTTAATTATGGAAGCAATGAAGATGGAGAACAACATTAATGCAGACAAGAACGGAAAGATAAAATCACTAAAAGTGAGTGTTGGGGATTCTGTACTTGAAGGAGACGTACTTGTTGAGGTTGCGAAGTAAGAATGGAAGGAATTAAGCAGTTTTTTGATTTTACAGGTTTTGCCAATCTTACCACCGGCCATATAATTATGATAATGGTCGGTATTCTTTTCATCTATCTGGCCATAAAAAAAGAATATGAACCTCTTCTACTCATACCAATTGGATTTGGAATACTGATTGGCAACATTCCATTTTTAGAAGATGCTGGTTTAAAGCTGGGTATTTACGAAGATGGCAGTGTAATGAATTATCTTTACTACGGAGTAGTTAAAGGTATCTATCCCCCACTTATTTTTCTTGGTATTGGCGCGATGACTGATTTTTCTGCGCTTCTTTCAAATCCGAAGCTTATGCTATTGGGTGCCGCTGCTCAGGTTGGAATTTTTATAACCTTCGCCGGTGCATTGGCAATTGGATTTACACAGCAGCAGGCCGCATCGATTGGTATTATTGGTGGTGCTGATGGCCCCACTGCCATTTTCTTATCATCCAGACTTGCACCTGAATTGATTGGACCTATTGCTATTGCCGCTTATTCGTATATGGCGTTAGTTCCTGTCATTCAGCCACCAATAATAAAATTGCTCACCTCACCTTCGGAGAGGAAAATGAGAATGAAACCGCCAAGATCGGTTTCAAAAATTGAAAAGATAATATTTCCAATAGTTGGTTTGCTTCTTACAACTTTCATTTCGCCGGGTGCCCTACCGCTGCTTGGTATGCTATTCTTCGGAAATTTATTAAAGGAATCCGGAGTTACAAAACGTCTTGCCGATACCGCTCGCAACGCTTTGATTGATATCGTAACAATTCTTTTAGGATTAACCGTTGGTGCCTCTACACAAGCAACGATCTTTTTAACACCTCAATCACTATTGATATTTGTACTTGGTGCAATATCATTCGCAATAGCCACAGCTGGCGGTGTAATATTCGCTAAAGTTATGAATAAGTTTTTAAGCGATGAAAATAAAATTAATCCGATGGTAGGCGCAGCTGGAGTTTCTGCTGTTCCTGATAGCGCAAGGGTTGTGCAATCATTAGGACTTAAGGATGATCCCTCCAATCACCTGCTAATGCATGCAATGGCTCCAAACGTTTCTGGGGTTATTGGTAGTGCTGTTGCTGCTGGTATTTTAATGGCGTTCCTCCTTAATATATAATCTGCTATTACTTCAAAGTTGAATGTCCAAGGTTTGAAGTTTTTCGAGAATGCAGATCCAACGCAACGGATAAAAGTCTTCAGTTCTTCGTGCTTTGTTTTTAGTTCGTAGTTGTTGCCAAATATTGTATGAAGCCACCAATTAATTTTTTTATTTCTTTTGAACGATTATATAAATCAACAAATTGTTCTTGTGTAATGTAGTTTAAATCACTTGCAACGTACAATAGAGATTGAACTTCAGAAGTTGATCGATAGGAATAATTTAGAAAATTAATGAATGATTTTTGAGTACCACTATCAAATCCTTCTGCAATGTTTGACATAATTGAAACCGATGCCCTTTGGATTTGATCACGTAAACCAAAATCCTTACTGAACATACCATCTTTTGTAATACCATAAATCAGTTTAACTAGTTCTCTGGCTTTTTTCCAGGACTTGATGTCTTCAAATTTTTCAATTTTCATAGTAACCTCTCATGATGTTTTTGATGAAATAATGGGGAGTTAAAAACCTTTTACTCACAGAAAGTATGATCAAAACTAAGAACTACGAACCATAAACAAAAAAACTATTAAACTTTCTTTTTCGATTCAGGACTGGAGTAATAATAGTAGTATTTATAGTAGGATCCATATCCACTCTTGTAACTAAAATTGTTAAGGACAGTACCAAGGAATTGAGAATTTTCTCTTTTAATCAGTTCAACTGCCCTTTCCATCAGGTCTATTTCGGTTGTATCGGCGGAAACAACTATCAAGGTCCCGTCGACAAGATTAGATAAGATTTCAGAATCCGTTACGGCTATAATTGGTGGGGAATCAATTATTACCATATCATATTCATTGCGGAATTTAGCCAACAAATTTCTCATTTGATCTGAATCCAGCATCTCAGCAGGATTTGGAGGAATTGTACCGGTTGTAATGTAATGTAAATTATCAACATCTGTTGTCTTAACTATTTCATCTAAGAGAACATCGCCAAATAAATAATCTATCAATCCTGGCGATCTGCGCGATTTGAAAATACTATGAATCTGAGGTTTTCTTAAATCGCAATCTAACAACAATGTTTTTTTATTTGTTAATGCAAAACTACCTGCTAGATTTATACTAATGGTAGTCTTTCCTTCCTTTGGTGCTGCGGAAGTAACGAGAATAGTTTTAAGAGTTTCTTTCTCTATTCTTGAAAACAGAACTCTGGTTCTTAAGGCTCTGAATGCTTCGCTGGGAATTGATTCAGGACTCTTACCAACAATGAATTGAAAATCACTTTTACCATTTAGACCAAGACCCTCGATTTTTGGAATCCAGGCTAATACATTAACATTTTTATGCTGAATATCTTCAGGTGTTTTAACTGTATCGTCGAAATAATTTTTTATGAAAACATAAGCAACTGCCAATCCAGTTCCTAAAACCAATCCAATTAATACTATCAAAGTTCGATTCGGTTTGGATGGACTCTTAGGTATTCTGGCCTTATCTATTATAATAACATTGCCAGGTTGTGATTGTACATTAATCAATGCCTCCTGGTAACGCTGCTCCAATAAAATATACAATTTTTCTAATGCTTGAGAGTTTCGTTCTAATCTAGCAAGTTCCAATGTATTTTTTGGAAGTTTCATAAATCGGGCTTCGTAACTCTTTACTATACCATCCAGTTCATTTATTGAGGTTTGTAGTGCCTGGTTCCTTACTTCCTCTTCAATTATTTTCTGAGTTAGTTCTTTTACTTCCTGCGGACTGCTTGCGAATATTCCGGCTTTTAATACTTGTAATTCTTTATCAAGCTCCTGTTGCAGTTCTGAAATTTTTCTATCATATTCCTTTATTATCGCTGCATTACCATTGCTGTTCTCATTTTTTGATAGTGCTACTTCCCTGTTAATTTCCATTTTAACTATCTGATCCTGAATAGCAGTTATGTAAGTCTGCGAAGAGAGACTCTTTAAATAATCTGCCATTTTGGGATTTTGGCTCTCAAGTTCCAGCCTGAGATTTTCTAATACTTTATTAGAAGCCATTAGGTCAACCTGTGTTGCACTCTTCTTTGCTTCAAATTCTGCAAGAAGATCTATAAGAGTTGATGCTCTCTTATCCAATGCAATTAAACCACCTTTTTCCTGGAAGTCCTTTAACGTTTCCTCAGCATCATTCAGTTCTTGCTGCTTTTCTATTCTCTGTTCTTTTAAAAAATCAGTTACAAGATGGAGTTGGTTCCTGTTCATATCTAAATTGATAAAGGTATATTGCTCTGCATATGTGTTGGCAATCAAACCGGCTTCATATGGTGAGGGAGATTCAGCACTTATTTCAACTATATCTAATCCCCTTTTTTGATCAATAGAAATTCCTCCCAATGAATTTGTTAGACTGGGAACAGTTTTTGGTGAACTCGGTGTATCAAATAAATCTACATCACCATTCAATATGACCGAGTAAAGCGAAGGTGTAGGATTCACATAGTAACTATCAATTAATGCAGTGGCTACCTTCTCCCGGGTAGTATAGGAAGTCATCACTTCAATCTCATTTGCTATAAACCTGTCATTTCCCCAGTCTGTAAATTCGGGCATAAGAGGCGAGGTTAAAACGTCACCCTTTGTTTTAGATATTCTTAATGATGTAGTAGACTTATAAATATCGGTTGTGTTTGCAGCATACACAATAGCAACCACAAGCCCGGTTATACTGATTAATAAAACCGGAACCCAGTGGTTCCTGATTAATCTGATATAATCTTTTAGTGTATTCGAATCAGTCGTGCTGTATAGATCGTTCTGTTTTCCGTTATCCAAATTCTTATTCCGCTATTTTGATGCCGTTATTATTAACGTAGCAAGAGAGATAAAAAATCCCAATGTTGCAAGGGTTAAAGTTAAATAATTTTCCCAGTAAAGTCTTGGTCTTCCCGGTATTATTAAAACATCACCCGCATGCAATCTGGATAGATCGAGATCTTTTGATAAACTTTCGTTCCACCATAGATCCTCATAATTAAAACCGATCATTACCTGAGTCGAGTCTTTTTTAACTCTGTAAATTCTTAAATCATCTAGAAATGCATTATCATTTATACCACCTGCATAAGAGATCAAGCTATTAATATCACTTCGAATAGGAATTACATATCTGCCTGGATATTTAACATAACCCCAAACCGCTACTTTTATATTAAGCCCATCCGGATCGGAGTAATCATAATAACCACCTTGAGCTTGTCCCCTGAAATTTGGATTCAATCCAATTTGGTAGTCTTCGTCCTGGGCTAACAAATGGGAGGAAAATAGAAACACTAATGTGAATAAGAAGAAGTAATTGTATTTCATATGATTATAATTTTAAATTAAGGTCACATGCAACTCGCATTTTAATCATTCTCTTGTTTGTAATGTTTTTTCATGCTCGTTTCATCTGATTATAATTTCTTGTTTTTGCCAGATGGAACTCGTCCCGATTTATCGGGACTCGTTAATAATATTAATTCAATTAAACAATAAAAATAAATTTATAAATTATTTTTACTACATCAAATCAATTATTAAATCTACTATATTCATTTTAATCAAATGTTTTTATAGATTTGTTTAAGAATTTTTTAAGTCACTATAGCTAAACTATTGTAATTTTGTGAGTTAAATGATCTGAAATATTGGATATGAGCTTTGATATTATTCAGGGGATTGATTGGGTGCATGTTTAAAGTTAGAGTCAGTCCATTCTATTATTACAAAAAATAACGAAACGAGTCATTCACGAATTCAAAGTGGTCTGACAATCAAAGAAATGTATTTATGAATTTTTTTGAATAATAGGTTATCTTAATTCCATTATTTCTTTCTTTTTAATGAAGAGGGCATTTTCAACCTCATTTTTTCTACTAAAGTTCTTGTAACTTACGTGGCGAAGCTGTGTTTAAATGTAATATGGTACAATATTGGACTATATATTGTGATTATCTCAATAGACTTATCCATAGTTTAATCTTTGATAAGTCATTGGGTATAAAAAATTTTATAATGA
>CP070637.1:2033973-2042514 GCA_020354005.1 Ignavibacterium sp. | reverse complement strand
TTTTCTTTCCTCTTCTCTTAACGGAAGTTGATCTTCCATATTAATTGCTTTGAGACGTGTTTCTTTTTTGTTCTTCGCAGGACATACATCAACACAGAGTGCACAACCGGTACAATCCTCTACGGCTACCTGCAAGGAATAATATAATCCTTCCCCGTAATCTTTTGATCTATATTTTGTTGCCTTAAATGTTTTAGGCGGATCACCGTTAATTTCATTTTTGTGGTAAATTTTTGCGCGTATTGTGGCATGAGGACAAACGTTAACACACTTATTACATTGAATGCAGGTAACAGTATCCCAAACCGGAACTTGAAGTGCGATGTTACGTTTTTCCCATTTTGTCGTTTCTGAAGGATATGTTCCGTCAACTGGAAATTTACTTACAGGAACCTGATCACCTTCACCTGCAATAATTTTACCGGTTACTTCTTTAATAAATTCCGGTGCATCATCAGGTATTGGAAAATCTATCTGTTTACTGCTTGTTACTTTACTCTGAACTTCAATTTCATATAAATGAGCAAGTGTTTGATCAACTGCATTAAAGTTCATCTGTACAATCTTCTCACCCTTTGCACCATACGTTTTCTTTATTGAATCTTTAATCATATTGATTGATTCATCTTTTGGGAAGATGCTTGATATAGCAAAGAAGCAGGTTTGCATAATTGTATTTATACGTGCGCCCATTCCTGTTTCGGATGCAACTTTATAAGCATCAATTACAAATAACTTCATCTTCTTTTTAATCAGGTCCTCTTGAACCTTTTGAGGAAGAGTATCCCAGACTTTTTCTTTGGAAACATTTGTGTTCAATAAGAATGTTGCACCTTCAATAGCATTTTTCAGCATATCCAATTTTTCCAAAAATTCAGTTTGGTGACAGGCGATAAAGTTAGCTTTATCAATAAGGTAAGTTGATTTAAGTTCTTTTGGTCCAAATCTCAGATGTGAAATCGTCATAGAACCGGATTTTTTAGAATCATAAACAAAATAACCCTGTGCAAAATTATCTGTACCCTCACCAATTATTTTTATCGAGTTCTTGTTTGCGCCAACAGTACCATCCGCACCTAAGCCAAAGAACATCCCTCTAAAGGTGTCTTCAGATTCTATTGAAAATTCAGGATCGAAATCCAGACTGCTGTTAGTTACGTCTTCATTAATTCCAACCGTAAAGTGAGTTTTTGGTTTAGATTTACTTAAGTTATCAAACACTGCTTTTAACATAGCAGGTGTGAATTCTTTTGATGATAATCCGTATCGACCGCCAATTATCTTAGGGTAATTAATTTTCAGTTCATCGTTCATATATTTTTCTGAGATGGCATTAACAACGTCCAGAAATAATGGTTCGCCCGGTGCGCCAGCTTCTTTTGTACGATCTAATACAGCTATGGATTTTGTAGTTTTTGGCAGAGCGTTTATAAAATGATCTACTGAGAAAGGTCTGTATAATCTTACTTTTAATAATCCGAGCTTCTCACCTTTTTCGTTCAGAAAATTTACTGTTTCTTCTGCAGCATCCGCACCTGAACCCATCATAATTACAATTTTCTCTGCATCAGGCGCTCCCACATAATCAAACAGGTTATACTTTCTTCCGGTAAGCCTGGCAAACTTATCCATCTGTTTTTTAACTATATCCGGGCAGGCTATGTAATATGGATTTATTGTTTCTCTTCCCTGGAAAAAGACATCGGGATTTTGTGCTGTTCCACGTATAAATGGATTATCAGGATTAAGAGCACGTTTACGATGTGCGTGAACAAGTTCATCATCTATCATCGCGTGCATGTCGTCATCAGATAACTCTTCTATTTTCAATACTTCATGTGAAGTGCGGAATCCATCGAAAAAGTGAAGAAATGGAACTCTTGATTCCAAGGTAGCTGCTTGTGCAATTAAGGCTAAGTCCATTACTTCCTGTGCATTGTTTGAGGACAGGAGCGCAAAACCTGTTGGCCTTGTTGCCATCACATCACTGTGGTCACCAAAGATTGAAAGTGCATGTGTTGCAACTGAACGTGCTGAAACATGAAACACAGTAGATGTAAGCTCACCGGCAATTTTATACATATTTGGAATCATTAGCAACAATCCTTGTGAGGCGGTGAATGTTGTACTTAATGCACCGGATTGTAACGCACCATGAATACTTCCGGATGCTCCACCTTCACTTTGAAGTTCGTTTACATCGGGAACGGTATTCCAAATATTTCTTTTTTCCTGCGCTGCCCAAGCATCACACCATTCACCCATATTTGAGGATGGTGTGATAGGGTAAATTGCTATTACTTCGTTGGTTTTAAATGCTGTGTACGCGGCGGCTTCATTTCCGTCAATCGTAACTTTATTTCGTTCCATATTAAATCCGTGAAATTTTTGTTATAAAAGTTGCGTGGGATTAACTGGATGAAGTTAGCCAATTATTATACCATCAAAATAATGGAGATTACAGCCGGATTTAGCTTCTTGTTTCTCACTATTGATAATTATTCAAGTTATTGGCTTGGCAGATTCTCACTTTTGAGAATTAGTTCTTTGCGATTTTAGATTGGTCTGGTCAGGACTAACATTAATTCATAATCGAATCTTGAAAGTCCTTGGTTAGTAAAGGAATCATCAGTAATTATATGCAGTTGAATTTTAACTTAGGAACTAAATTGGAATAAAATTATTTACTATATTTTCACACGCACTTTTTATAAGTTTTTATAAACTCTGCACAAGTTTTTAATTCATTTATTGGAGATAAAATGGAAACTACTGGTTTATCAACACCGGAATCAGGCTATCAACCTATGACCATAGGGGAGTGGATCGTAACTTTTATCATAAGTTATATTCCCCTGGTAGGATTTATAATGCTTTTTGTATGGGCATTTAGCTACGGAACCCATCCAAGTAAAAAAACCTGGGCACAGGCCACACTGATTATGTTAGTAATTATGATAATTCTGATGATAATCTTCTTTGCTGTTTTTGCCACACTATTTCAGAGTTTTTTCAGTGGTTATTATGAGCAGGCGGTGTAAGAATCGGCCACTTTCATTTAGCTTATAAATAAATTTTAATTTATTATCATTGCCGGGGGTAGCAATGTAGAATTATCTTTAAACGTTCATGTACAGAATAAATAAGAGGAAAATCCATGGAAGAAACTATTAAAGAAGTCCAATCGTTAATTACAAGTTATGGTTTACAGGTGCTTGGTGCACTTGTAACACTCATAGTTGGAATTTGGATCGCGAAGTGGCTTTCCAAAATTCTCGGCAAAGTACTTAATAAACGTAATGTAGATCCTACACTCACTAAGTTTGCGGTGAGTTTAGTAAAAATTGCTCTTATCACCTTTGTTATTATCTCAGCTATTAGTCAGGTTGGAATAGAAACAACTTCATTTGTAGCAGTAATTGGTGCTGCGGGACTTGCAGTTGGTTTTGCCCTGCAGGGATCGCTTTCAAATTTTGCATCAGGTGTTATGTTGATAATCTTTAAACCTATAAAAGTTGGAGATTTTGTCGAAGGTGGTGGTGCAACCGGTTCGGTTGAATCCGTAGGTATATTCGTTACTACATTAGTCACACCCGATAACAAAGTTGTGTATATTCCAAATTCCACCTTAACCAGTGGAAATATCGTAAACTATTCCACAAAAGATACTCGGCGTGTTGATATGGTCTTCGGGATCGGCTACAGTGATGATATTGATAAAGCAAAAACTGTTATTCAGTCAGTTATCAATAGTGATTCCCGGGTACTTAAAGATCCTGAACCACAGATAGTTGTTTCGGAACTGGCAGACAGCAGTGTGAATTTTAATGTTCGCCCGTGGGTTAATGGTGCTGATTATTGGGGGGTTTATTTTGATGTTACAGAACAGATCAAAAAGAAGTTTGATGAACAAAATATCTCTATTCCTTTCCCGCAAAGAGATGTTCATATGTTTCAAAACCAGTAAAGCAAATTTGGAATAATATTATGGAAGGCCGTCAACCTTATTCTGCAACTCTTTTAATTTATTGTGAAGACAAACGCGGCATTATTGCAGCGGTAACAGATTTTGTTAACGAAAATAGTGGAAACATTATCTATCTCGATCAATATGTGGATGCAGAAGATAAAGTTTTTTATATGAGAGTTGAATGGGAACTTGAGAACTTTGTTATTTCACCGGATAAGATTGATACAATCTTTAAAGAGAGTTTGGCAAAAAGATTTAATATGAATTACAGTCTGCATTTTTCAGATGAGAAACTCAGGATGGCGGTTTTTGTTTCAAAGCTCCCACACTGTTTATATGATATTCTTTCACGCAGCCATTCAGGTGAGTGGCCTCTTGAGATTCCGCTTATCATTAGTAACCATGACACATTAAGACACATTGCAGAAATATTCGGGATCGAATATTTTCATATTCCTATTACTCCGGAAACGAAGAGAGAGCAGGAAGAAAAACAGATTCAACTAATGGAAGAGCGGAATATTGATTTTATTGTACTTGCAAGGTATATGCAGATCTTAACAGATGAATTCATTAAGCCCTACTCTGAAAGAATAATAAACATACACCACTCATTTCTTCCGGCGTTTGCAGGTGCAAAGCCATATCACGCTGCACACGAACGTGGTGTAAAGATAATCGGTGCTACGAGCCATTATGTTACGGCCGATCTCGATGAAGGGCCAATTATCGAGCAGGATGTTGCAAGAGTAACACATAACGATACCGTGAAAGATCTAATACGTAAAGGAAGGGATCTTGAAAAGATTGTTTTATCAAGGGCAATACTCAGCCACTTTAAGAGAAAGACACTTGTGCATAAGAACAGGACAATTATATTTAATTAGTATATCCTGCCGCTAATAAAAGACTTAGCCCTTTTATAAATAAATTTGGGATTGATTTTACAATTCTTTTACATATTAAGTTTTCAATATTTAGGTGATTATTAGAAATCAATTTTCAGCGAAACTCTAATAAAAAATAAATGACTTTATCACTAAGAAAGGTAGAAGAATGATAAAAACCCCAAAAACTTTATTAACGATTTTATTAATTCTTATATCCGGTTTAAATGTATATGCACAGAAATATGGTATAAATAATAAAACCCTGAGCAATGGCCTGGATGTGATTGTAATTAATAATCCTGCCGTTCCATTAGTTACAATAGAACTTGATGTAAAAAACTGATCATATACTGAACCGCCTGAGTATGACGGCCTATCACACTTTTACGAGCATATGTTCTTTAAAGCGAATGCTAAAATTCCCAACCAGGAAAGATATATGGAAAGGCTTAGAGAACTTGGTGCTACTTTTAATGGTACTACCAGTGAAGAGCGGGTAAATTATTTTATAACAGTGCCTAAGGATAGTCTTGAGCAATCTATGCAGTTTATGTATGATGCCATTACCTCGCCACTATTTTTAGAAGAAGAACTTGTTAATGAAAGACCTGTGGTTACCGGTGAATACGATAGAAATGAAGCAAATCCTTACTATCACCTTTTCAGAGCAGTTGATAAAAAAGTCTGGTGGAAATACTATAGTTTTAAAATGTATTGGGTGAAAGGGATGTTATATTAACTACTGATACGAAAAAGATGCAGACAATTCAGAAGAGGTTTTATCATCCGAACAATTCCGCATTATTGCTTGCCGGTGATATAACTGCTGATGAAGGATTTGCACTCGCTGAAAAATATTTTACAAGCTGGGAGGTTGGTCCCGATCCTTTTAAAGAGTTTAAAGTACCTAAGCATCCGCCAATACCGGAAAACCAGGTTGTTGTTGTTGAAAAACCAGTAAATGCTGTTACTATGATGTTCAGATGGCATGGACCCAGCGTCTCAAAAGATCCAAAAGCAACCTACACTGCTGATGTACTTTCATTTATACTCGGGCAGCAGACCTCAAAGTTTCATAAAGACGTTGTTGAAAGTGGTTTATCATACGGTGCAAATTTTAGCTATTATACGCTAAATTATACCGGTCCGATTACTTTGTTTGCTCAAACTTCACCTGAAAATTTTGATGCTTGCCAAAAAGCATTGTTTGATGAGCTTAAAAGGATGACCGATCCGAATTACTTTACAGATGAACAGCTTGAGAATGCAAAAACAATTCTTGCCGTTAATGAACAGTATGGTAGAGAAAGAGCATCACAGTTCGTTCATACAGTTGGATTTTGGTGGGCTGTTGCAGGACTTGATTACTATATGGATTACATCGATAACCTGAACAAAGCCACCCGTGAAGATATAGCAAATTATCTTGAAACCTACGTCATCGATCAGCCTTATCTGATTGGTGTATTGGCAGCACCCGAACACACAGAAAAAATTGGTTTGATATTGAATATAAAGGAAGGAGAATTAGAAGATGTTGAGAAAAATTAAATTATCATTTTTTCTGATAGTAATATTAGCAGCTTCTACTTTTGCACAGCAAGCTGAGTCATTTACTGTAAATGGTCTTAAAGTAATTCTTAAACAAAATACATCTAATGATATTGTCGCGGTTTCTCTTGTATTTAAAGGCGGCACAACAATCCTTGAACCCAACCAGGCAGGTATTGAAGCACTTACTTTAAATGTTGCACTTAAAGCTTCTGAAAATTACCCGAAGGATAAGTTGAATGCTGAACTCGAAAGTATGGCTACACAGCTTGGTGCTTCGAGCAGTCTGGATTATTCGAGTATTAATATGCAGTGTGTTAAACAGAACTTCGAAAATTCCTGGAATATTTTATCTGATGTTGTACCCAATCCTTCCTTTACGCAGGAAGATTTTAAGTTGGAACGTGAACAATTCATTTCCGGTGCAAAACAAGCTGAGGATAATGCTGATTCATATCTTCAGAAGATTTTCAGAAATGGATTTTATGGCGATCACCCATACTCCATTGAGGTAAATGGAACGGAAAACACCCTTAATTCTTTTACGGTGGAACAGCTAAAGGATTTTTTTAGCGAAAGAAAAACCACTTCACAAATGCTGCTTGTGGTAGTGGGTAATACTTCTCGAAGTGAGCTGGAGCCGATGGTAGCTGATGCCTTTGGTTCTTTACCAGTGGGTGAATTTAAAATGCAAATACCGCCTTCAACATCATTTAGTGAGCCATCGATTAAAATTGTTCACAGAGAACTGCCTACCAATTATATTCAAAGCAGCTACAGTGCTCCCGTGCGAACTACCGATGAAGGCTATACGATGAATATTACCAGCTCAATTTTAAGAGATAGAGTTTGGGAAGAGGTTAGAACCAAAAGAAGCTTATCCTATGCAATTACCTCAAGGTACGGGAATGCGCTTTCAAACTACGCTGCAATTTATGTAACTGCTGTTGATGCAGACTCAACTGTTAAAGTGATGATTAATGAATTGCAGAAATTAATGGATGAGTTAATTTCTGCACGTGAACTTGAAAATAAGAAACGACAGTTTATAACATTTTATTACCTCGGCAATGAAACAAACCAGAGCCAGGCTGGTGTGCTAACCAGATTTGAGTTATCCGGTGCTGGTTTTGAGGAGGCAGACAAATTTATTGATAAGCTTATGAAAGTAACACCTGAGGATATTCAGTCGGTTGCTAATAAATATATGAATAATTTACAATTTGTGCTGATTGGTGACCCGGAATCTCTTGAAGTAAAGAATTTTATGTATTGATAAATTGTGTGAGTGCGGTTTAGTTAATATCTGAGTCGCACTTACTTAACCTTTCTGGATAATAATAATCCCATCAACTCTTCTGCTGCAGCTTGAGCAACTTCTTTAATTAATTCACGATTAGTTTCATCACCCACTTCGTAGGTTACTGCCGGCACCTTAAATGATTTTTGAATCCATCTGTCTGATGTGGGGGATGAAGTTTTCGACAATGTATCAATAATGTTAACGTGGTAGTCAGGCAACCTGGTTTGAAGATTTGTTAACCATTTGCTAATTAAAGAATGATTTTCTTTTGCTACCCTCGTTTCTTCCTCATCATAATGCTCTAACAAAGTGCTTTCTAAGGATAATGTATAAAACACATCAAATTGTGTTGAGTGAAAATCAATGTAAAATACAGTATTACCACCTTTGTTCGCTATCTTGTTTACTTCATCCTTAACAACCTTTGTCTCTGTTTGGTTGAAATTCACCCAGTCACGATTCAAATCAACTCCATTAATGTTATGTCTCCAATGTCCGTTATCAACACCATCAGGATTAACTAGTGGAACTACAACCACATTAAATCTTTTCCTGAAATTGGAGGAAAGCTCTGAATTGCCTGTAATGTTCTCTACAAATGACTTCAAAGCAAAGAATCCGGTTACCTCCGGTGGATGTTGTCTTCCAATGCATATTAAGTAATCATCGCTTGTCGATTCAGAAATTGTGAATTCAATAATTGGTCTTCCTTCATTAGAATAACCAATTATTTTTTTATCAACATAGGGTAATTCTGTAATCTCTGATGTCCAATCTTCATAAACAGAAGATGTAATTAACTCTTGCGCAGAAAACCATAACGTATC
>CP070637.1:2025765-2033873 GCA_020354005.1 Ignavibacterium sp. | reverse complement strand
AAGTTCCGTAATTGAGCTCACACAAAATCCAGAATTGAACATTTTAGAAATTATTCCTCATACAAAAAATCACACTTACCTAAGGGAGATCACAATTATCATTGAGCACAACGCATATCACATTGGAAAAATCATTGATATCAGGAAAGCACTTGGGGATTGGTAATTTTTAAAAATCGTAAGGAGTTAACATGGCTAATAAAATTAGCAATGATGCCGTAAAAAAGCGCACGGGGAAAAACTGGCAGGAATGGTACAAGATTTTAGATGATGCAGGGGCAAGAAAGATGAGCCATAAGGACACAGCAACCTGGATTTATTATAACAACAATGTTTCCGGTTGGTGGGCACAGATGATTACTACAAATTATGAGCATGCAGTTAAAGGAAGATTGAAACATGAGAAACCGGGTAGCTTTGAGATAAGTAAAGGTAAAACTGTGAACGTGCCGATTTCAAAACTTTACTCGGCATGGAAAGAAAAACTTAAACGGGATAAATGGCTTTCAAAACCGAATATGAAGATTAGAAATGCAACACAGGGTAAATCAATGCGCGCTACATGGGTTGATGAAGAAACAGTCTTGAATGTTTACTTTTACGATAAGGGAAATGATAAAAGTCAGGTGTCCGTTCAACATATAAAATTAAGAGACAGCAGAGAGGCCGAAAGAATGAAAAAGTATTGGGATACAAATTTGAGCAAGCTTAAAAAGTATCTGGAAAAAACTAATGGGAATTAATTGATTAGAAGAAATAGTTCCCGGAGATAATATTGCTTGAACAATCTCTGATTCCCTCCGAGCAGCATTGGGCATTATGGGCAATACTTTTTCTTGCAGCAGCTTTTGGTTTGTGGGCTGAAAAAACTAAATGGGGCTCAAAGCTATCTGCAGTTATTGTTACAATCCTTGCAACATTTCTGTTGTCTAATTTATCAATTATTCCTACAGATGCGCCATCGTACGATGTTGTTTGGTCGTACCTTGTTCCAATTGCAATACCTCTCCTACTCTTTAAAGCGAACCTAAGACGAATACTAAAAGAAGCCGGACCAACTTTAATTGCATTTGCTTTCGGTGCTGTTGGAACAGTGCTTGGAACAATCATAGCATTCAACCTGATTCCTTTGGGTGATGAAGGATGGAAGTTAGCTGGTATCTTCTGCTCAACTTACATTGGCGGCTCAATGAATTTTGTTGCCTCTGCCGAGGCACTTCAAATGAATTCCGGCGATATACTTACAGCCGGCGTAGCAGCAGATAACCTAATGATGACGATCTATTTCATTATTCTTTTTGCTCTGCCATCAGTAAAATATCTTGTTAAAATTTTTCCAACTCATCACGAGGACAGTAAAGATGATATCCCATTAGATCTGAGTGAAGACAATGATAACAACATTTTTGAAATACTTGATATGGCCAAAGCAATTGCAATTTCTATCTCGATATGTGCTTTGGGATTTGCAGTTGCTGATTTTATAGCAATCAAAGGTACTGGTATTCTGATTATAACTGCTCTAATTGTAATCGTTGCAACTTCTTTCCCAAAGCAAATTAGTGCAATAAACGGCGCAGATAAAATTGGTATCTTGCTGATGCAGGTATTCTTTGCGGCAATTGGTGCCAGTGCAAATATTATTGTTGTACTGAAGTTTGGACCAATATTATTTGTGTTTGCTGCATTGATATTATTTATTCATTTATCGTTTTTGTTAGTGGCAGGAAAGTTGTTTAAACTTGATTTGGCTGAGATTGTTATTGCTTCGAATGCAAATATGGGCGGACCAACTACAGCAGCAGCAATGGCTGTGGCAAGGAAGTGGAGGGCACTTGTAATTCCGGCTATCCTATGCGGCACACTTGGCTATGCTGTTGCAACCTTCATTGGTGTTGCCATTGGATATTGGTTGAGATAGAAGAATAACAAGTTCATTATGATGTATATCAAAGGTCACGATTTTAATGTCATTCCCTTGAATACGGGAATCCTTGATAATTAAAATAAAACAGATTCCCACTTGCGTGGGAATGACAAGCTGATAAATGTTACTTGAAGTAAAACATCAGAACAAAATAAAACAATATACACACACAACAGATTCAGTACGAAACCATGGAACGCAAAAAAGAACCAATCGAAAAAATATTTAAACCACTCAATGAATTTCTTCACCAGGAAGCAAGTGGTGGGATACTTCTAATCATCTTTACAGTGATTGCATTTGCCTGGGCTAACTCTCCATGGTCTGAATCATATCATCATCTATGGCATACACACATTGTGGTAACAATAGGAAACTTACTTACGTTCGATTATACTATTCATCACTGGATAAATGATGGATTGATGGTAATTTTCTTTTTTACAGTTGGATTAGAAATAAAACGCGAGCTTTTGGTTGGCGAGCTTTCATCGATGCAAAAAGCATCTCTGCCAATTGCGGCTGCTTTAGGTGGAATGATTGTTCCTGCTCTTTTTTACGTTTTATTCAATGCTGGTGGAGAAGGTGCTAGTGGCTGGGGAATTCCAATGGCTACAGATATTGCATTTGTTGTGGGGATAATGGCTTTACTCGGTCCTCGTGTTCCTCTAACATTAAAAGTATTTGTTCTTGCACTCGCAATTGCTGATGATATTGGCGCCGTAATGGTAATTGCAATCTTTTACACTTCTGAAATTTCAATGGCAGCTTTAATTGTTGCGGCTGTTGTTCTTGTTATTTTAGCTTTTCTCAACAAACTTGGAACTAAAAGTTTAATTCCCTATACCATACTTGGCATTATACTTTGGGTAGCATTTTTAAAATCAGGTGTGCACGCTACAATAGCTGGTGTACTGCTTGCTTTTACAATTCCGGCTTCAGCAAGATACAATACTAAAAAGTTCTCAGATAAAACAAGAGAATTATTAAACAAATTTGATGAAACAGGTGAACACGGTGAGAATGTTTTAACTAATGAAGGCAGACAAACAGATGTAATGGCAATTGAAGAAAATTGTAAAAAAATTCTCACGCCACTTCAAAGATTTGAACACGGATTACATCCGTGGGTCTCATATTTTATCATTCCATTATTTGCACTTGCAAATGCTGGAGTAACTTTTACGGGAATGGATTTTATAGGTGCAATTACCAGTCCGGTTAGTTCAGGAATTATTGTTGGGTTATTTGTTGGGAAGCAGATTGGCATATTTGGTTTCTCATGGATAGCTGTAAAACTCAAATTTGGCTCATTACCCGAAGGAGTAAATTGGACGAAGATTTACGCTGCTGGCATGCTTGCAGGAATCGGATTTACTATGTCTCTCTTCATTGCAGGGCTAGCATTCACAGAAGAAACTTTAATTGATCTTTCAAAAATTGGCATCTTATGCGGTTCGCTGATGTCGGGAGTATTAGGATACGTTCTGCTTAAAGCATCAATATCAAAAGACTAATTAACAGCAGTCATTGCGAACGAAGTGAAGCAATCTGTTTCTCTTGGGAAATTGTCTATTCCAATGAATGTATGGGTTTGATTCATCAAACCCTCCAAATAAACTTTTTAGCCCATCATTGTTTGGGCTTGATAAATCAAGTCCCTACAGCGCCAAGTTCCCCACCCCTTAATTTTATGATTTTGTCTTCCTATCTTTACAG
This sequence comes from Ignavibacterium sp., assembly GCA_020354005.1. Lineage (GTDB taxonomy): Bacteria > Bacteroidota > Ignavibacteria > Ignavibacteriales > Ignavibacteriaceae > BMS3ABIN03. The sequence continues at coordinate 2,030,227 of CP070637.1, read as the reverse complement.
TAAACAAATCGTTGATTATTTATAATGTTGTAGGAGATATTATGCACAAAGTAGTTTTATTAAGACACGGACAAAGCACCTGGAATAAAGAAAACAAGTTTACCGGGTGGACAGACGTTGATCTGTCCGAAAAAGGAATAAACGAAGCTATAGAAGCGGGCAAGATTTTAAAGAAAGAAGGATATACTTTTGATCTTGCATACACTTCCGTGCTTAAGCGAGCAATAAGAACACTATGGATTACTCTTGATGAAATGGACTTAATGTGGATACCGGTTATAAGGCACTGGAGACTAAATGAAAGGCATTATGGTGCCTTGCAAGGATTAAACAAAGTTGAAACCGCCCAAAAGTATGGTGATGAACAGGTAAAGATTTGGCGGAGAAGTTATTCCACTCAACCACCAGCACTGCAAGCCACTGATGAAAGGTATCCCGGAAATGACCTACGCTATGCTGATTTAACTGAAGATGAACTGCCTTTAACAGAATGCTTAAAAGATACTGTTGATCGTTTCGTTCCTTACTGGGAAGGAACAATTGCACCTTCCATTAAGGAAGGCAGGAAAGTAATTATTGCAGCACACGGTAACAGCTTAAGAGCACTTGTAAAATACTTAGATGACATTCCCGAAGAAGAAATAGTTGGACTTAACATTCCAACCGGTATTCCGTTGGTTTATGAACTAGATGAAAACCTCAATTCGGTAAAAAGTTATTATTTGGGTGATCCGGAAGAAATAGCTAAAGCTGCAGCAGCTGTTGCCGCACAGGGTAAGGCGAAGTAACTCGCACTTATTATTATGCAATTTTTCCCAGCACAATTCACTCATTTTGTACGCAGCCGTTCTACTGTAAGAAACTTTAAAATCTTAATAAAGTTTTTAATTGTGCTGGTTATAATGATTACTATCTACAGCATACTTTTCCATTACATCATGGCTTCAGAAGGTCAAGATTTTAGCTGGGTAACAGGATTCTATTGGACTCTAACAGTTATGTCTACACTGGGATTCGGTGATATAACTTTTCATACCGATTTAGGACGAATTTTTTCAATAGCAGTTTTATTGTCCGGTGTTTTTTTCTTACTAATATTATTACCATTCACATTTATTCAGTTCTTCTATGCACCATGGATGGCTGCACAAACTGCTGCACGTGCACCCCGAAAGTTGCCTGAAGGAACCACAGGGCATGTAATAATAACATATTATGGTCCGGTAACAAGTTATCTGATTAAGAAGTTAAAACAGTATAATTATTCTTATGTAGTACTATGCCCGGATTTAGAGGAAGCGCTAAAATTATCAGATATGGATGTTATAGTGGTTCTTGGAGAACTTGATGATCCGGAAACTTACCGGAAGATTAGAATAGAATCAGCCGCGATGGTTGTTACCACACGCAGCGACATTGTGAACACCAACGTGGTTTCAACAATTAGATTAATTTCAGAGACTGTACCTATAATTTCTACGGTTACCGATCCTGCATCGATAGATATCTTAGAATTAGCTGGCAGTACTCACGTTCTTCGTCTTGATGAAATGATGGGTCAATTCCTTGCTCGTCGAACTACCGGCGGTGATGCAATGGCACATAGAATCGGGCAATTTGATTCATTGTTAATTGCTGAAGCTAATGTTGCAGGAACTCCATTAATCGGAAAAACATTAAAAGAGAGTAAACTTCGTGAAATGACCGGTTTAACAATCTCAGGTGCATGGGAACGTGGTCAATTCAAAACAGCACGGCCGGAAATGGAGATTACACCTCATACAGTCCTTTTAATGGCTGGTTCTGAACACGAACTTAAAAAATACGACGAGCTATTTTGTATTTATCACACAAGTCAAGAACCAGTAGTTATCATTGGCGGTGGTAAAGTAGGCACGGCAACCAGCCGGGCGCTTGAAAAGCGTGGAATTAAATATAGAGTTGTTGAGAGAGCACCTGAACTAATTCCTGATGACGACAGGTTCATAATGGGTAATGCGGCAGACCTAGAGGTTTTGGAGAAAGCGGGTATTATGAAAGCCCCAACAACTATCATTACCACCCATGATGATGACACAAATATCTATCTTGTAATTTATTGCCGGCGCCTTCGTCCCGATATCCAGATCATTAGCAGAGCCACGCTCGAACGAAATGTTACAACCCTACACAGAGCAGGAGCAGATTTTGTTATGTCATACGAGTCTATGGGTGCCAATACTATGTTTAACCTGTTGGATCGGAGCGATATTTTAATGGTTACCGAGGGATTGGATGTATTTAAAGTTAAACTTCCCTCATCACTAGTAGGAAAATCACTTGCTGAATCTGGTATAAGATCTAAAACCGGCTGTAGTGTTGTTGCACTGGTTTCAGGAGAAAGGACGCAATTCGATCTTGATCCAAATAAACCACTTAAAGCAGATGCTGAAATTATTCTAATAGGAAGTATGGAGGCTGAAAATAGATTCTTTGAGATATATGGGCATGAATAAAAACAGATCATATTTCAGATAATAGATTTCCCTCTCTTCTTTATAATATAGCTAATATAATTATACAGACATACCAATGAAAAAAAACTTTGTACCAACAGTTTTTGAAGTACCCGATTCACTCTGCACAAATAACTATCGATTAGAAATTCTTACACCGGATATTTCTGAACTTGATTATGATGCTGTAATGTCAAGTAGGAAACGCTTAAGAAATGTTTTTGGAGAAAACACTGAATGGCCCAAGGATGATATGTCTTTAAAGGAAAATACTGAAGACCTCATAAAACACGAGAAAGAATTTAAGGCACGCAAAGCTTTTGCATATACTGTTCTTAAATTGTCGGGAAATAAATGCATTGGATGTGTCTATATCGATCCAACAGAAATTCCCGAATTTGATTGTGAAGTTTACCTGTGGGTAAGAGATAGTGAAATTTCTCTTGATGATCATCTTTATAAAAACGTACGCAGTTGGTTACAAAGCTACTGGCCATTTGAAAAAATAGCATTCCCGGGAAGGGAGATTTCCTGGAGTGATTGGAAATCATATTTATTAAGAGCTAAAAACCAATCCTAAATAATTGATAGAAATAAAAGAATGTCCTTTTTGTAAAAGGACAAAGGTTAAAATAGTTTAATGTAGATACATCATATTAAAACAATACTCATTTTTATACATTCTCATTATATAGTATCTTTATTTATTTTCACATCATTCTTCTGGCTACTATGACATTCTTCACTACAATTATTCTATTAAATAATAAAATTATTATAACAAATGAAAAAATATGACGACATTCTAGTTAAATGTAAAATATGCGGTTCACAAAAGATTCAACTCTGTCTCAGCGACTTAAATGATAATGAAATATATAAATGTAATGATTGTAAAATACAATTTATGAACCCTCAATATACAGATGAGTATTTATCGGATTATTATTCCCATTATACAAAAGAAGAACCTCAGTGGGATGAACCATTATCATATGGACACAATTACTATATGTCTTTGGTTGAAAAGTATGGCGCTCAAAAAGGAAATCTTCTGGATATAGGCAGTGGCAAAGGCCATTTGATAAAGGAGGCAAAAAAACGCGGATGGAAACCTTATGGTTATGATGTCGACTGTTCTTCTGTTGAATATTTTAGTAAAAAACTAAATATAAAAATATTTTGCGGTGATTTTGAAAAAATAGATTGGAAGGATAAAACCTTTAATATGGTGTCTATGCACCACGTTTTCGAGCACCTAAAGGATCCCATTTCTTATTTGCAAATAATCGATAAAATATTAGTAAAAGATGGTTTATTATTTATTGCCCTTCCAAATATCAAAAGTCTTTCGTCGAGAATGAAATTCATCCTGGAAAAAATTGGTCTGAGAAAAAGTAATATTGGTAAATATTATGATACATCTCATCACCTTTTTTACTATGAACCTAAAACATTAAAAGATGTGATAAAAAAAAGGGGATATAAGATTTTACAAGTAAGAAGTGGACATAAAGTAAGACCAAACCAATCAATGTTAAAAAGATATTTTTTAAGGAATTTTAGCGAAAGAATTGCTTGGAAATCCACTTTCATTATTATTGCTCAGAAAATGTAGTACCTGTAAATTACGTGTGAATCTATCGCGAAAGTTAATATGGTTGCATATGTAAGGTTATTGATGCAAAAAATAAAAGTGAAATTATTGTTGCTCGTTGTTTCGTCTAACGAAATTATCATCAGTTATGTGAAATTCTTTGGAATTTTCGTAAATGGATGCCGGTCATTTTCATACAATTATCTTGACCATCCCAGGACAAATATCCATAACAATAGTCACATTGGAAAATGAGAAGTAGATAATAATAAAATAATACCATGAAACGGCGCATCATTTACCGGCAGATATCATTCCTCGCACGAAAATAGCCTTGACTTTATAGTTCGTTTTGGTCATCTTTTTGCAC
>CP070637.1:2022024-2025665 GCA_020354005.1 Ignavibacterium sp. | reverse complement strand
GAAAAGCTCCCCGCAGGATATTATTCATTTAATTGGAATGCTGAAGACCAATCTTCTGGTATATACTTCTTTAAGTTGATGACTGATAGCTACTCTGAGATGAAGAAGATGATATTATTGAAGTAAGATTTTGTATTTGGTAATCAGCGTAGATGTTAATTGGGCAATAAAATTATACAAGCTGCTTTTCTTCTATCCAATAATTATGGCAAACTTTTACTGCTTCTTCAAGCAAGTCTCTTTCAACAAGGATTGATATACGGAATGAAGTAGTGCCTACACCATAAATATCAATACCGCTTTCTTTTAATATATTTAGTGTATTGATGAGCACAAGATTATTATTACTGAATCCTTCACCAATAATCGAGAGTGTGGCAAAGTGTTCATTTATATAAATGTCATCTCCCAATTGATTCTCAAGATCCTCTCTCACTTTCGGCCAATCGTGCACATTACTGGCTGAAGTAATGAAGGAACTTTTAAATTTTGAGTCTTTTCCGAGTGAAGTTAATTGGAATTCCTTAACTGGTATTTGATTCTCTTCACAAAATTGTAATGCACTCTCGATCTTTTGTTGATCATTTACGAACACACGTATTACTTCTTTTTCATACACTACCCCACGTACACCCGATAATTCTTTATCAGATATATTACTTACAATAGTTTCTTTACCCGGACTAAAAGTGCTTCGCGCGTATAGAGCTATCTTTGCTTCTTTTGCAAACTGTACTGCTTGTGCGTTTAACACTTTAGCTCCGGCCTCACTCATTTCCTGTAGCTGCTGATATGATATTTCCGATAAGTGTTTTGCATCTTTCACAATATTAGGATCGGTTGTATAAACTCCATCAACATCAGAATAAATTTCGCATCGCTCAGCATTTAGTGCAGCAGCGAGCGCAACTGCGGAAGTATCTGATCCACCTCTTCCTAAAGTTGTTATATCTCTTTTATAACTAACACCCTGAAAGCCACCAATTACAACAACCTTGCCCTTTGCAAGTTCATCCTGCACACGAACCGGTCTAACTTCAATTACTCTTGCGTCATTATGTCTGTCATTTGTAATAATCCCTGCCTGGGACCCAGTTAATGAAATTGCTTCAACACCTAAATCACTTAATGCAATACAAAGAAGCGCCATCGTGGTCCGCTCTCCGGTACTTAAAAGCATATCCATTTCCCTGCGAGGTGGATTAGTCGAAAGCTTCTTCGCCATATCAATGAGTGAATTTGTAGTTTTACCCATCGCAGAAACTACAACAACCACGTTATCTTCATTTTTCTTTGCAACCGCAATCATCTCAGATATTTTTTTAAGTTTCTCTACATCAGCAACACTGCTTCCACCATATTTTTGAACAATAACTGCCATCGCTATTAAAGCTTTCTTAATTCTTCCATTAGCTGTGTTTTACTTTTAGTTTTATTATCGACTTTCTTTAGAGGCTTTGCAGGTATTCCAGCCATAACAGTATTCGGTTCAACATTATTGATCACTACTGAGCCTGCTGCTATAACTGCTCCCTTTCCAATTCTCATTCCTTCAAGAACCACGACGTTTGCACCAATCACTACATCATCTTCAACAACAACAGGATCTGCACTAGGAGGTTCAATTACACCTGCTAATACTGTTCCCGCACCTATGTGGCAGTTGTTCCCCACTACTGCCCTTCCACCAACAACTACATTCATATCAATCATTGTCCTTTCTCCAATAACAGCACCGATGTTAAGGACTGCTCCCATCATAATTACACAGTTATCTCCAATCTCAACCATGTCTCGTATGATTGCCCCGGGCTCGATCCTGCAATCATACTTGCTTAAATCCGCCATAGGAATAGCAGAGTTACGGCGGTCAATTTCAATCTTATATTTAGTTATATAAGGTTTATTTTCATTATAAAAATTTTCAAAATCAGAATGCTCACAAAAGAGTATACCGGATACTGACGAACCGTAATAATCAAGCTCACCAAAATTAATATTGCTTAGATCTCCCTGAAGGTAAATCTTAGCAGGTGTTTTCTTTTTTGCTTCAGATATTTTTTTTATTACTTCGTATGAATCCATCTTGATTCCACTTATTAGTCAAACAATAATGTTAATAGAACACAGATGACTCAGATTAATCATGATCAGCGCAGATCATAAGCAATCATAATAATCAGCGTGATATTATTCATTTCCAAACACAACATCCATGAAACTGTAGAATCCCTTATCTTTTATTAATGCAAACTCAGCTGATTTAAGTATTCCTTCTGCAAATGTTCTTCTGGATAGAGCCCGATGATTTATCGAAAGTATCTCGCCCAGGCCCGCAAAACTCACGGAATGATCTCCAGAAACATTACCTAACCTTAAGGATGAAGTGTTAACCTTTTTATCCTCAAATATTTCTTGAAGCATCTTTGCAGTTCCTGATGGTTTATCTTTTTTAAAACGATGATGAGTTTCGGAAATTTCAACATCCCAATCCGGTAATTTATCACTGGCTTCTTTAGTTAGTCGCAGTAATATCTGAATACCCAATGAAAAATTATAACTCTGTATTACTGGCTTTTGTTTTGCAAGAAGTTGTAAGGATTTAATATTCTCGTCGCTTAAACCAGTTGTAGCAATTATGAAAGGAACTTTAAACTGCTTTACATAATTCACACTTTTCTCAAACACTTCAGGTAACGAACAATCGATTAAGAGTCCCGGTTCCTTCTCTAATTTTTCACCATCAAGATCAAAAGTAAAAACTAATTCATGTTTATGTTCTGCAAAAACGTTTGCTACTTCTTTTCCTAATCTGCCGGAAGCACCGATTAAACCATATTTCATTATACGCTAACCAAAGATTTAAGTTTATCCATTTCACTGTTTAGAATTTTCTCAGCATTCTTTGAAGCTGAAACCAGAGGAAGACGAAGCACATTTTCACATAGTCCTAATTTATACATAACATATTTTACAGGTGCAGGACTGGTTTCGACGAATAATTTAGTCATCATACTTATATATTCATTGTTGTAATTCTGAGCAGAGTTCAAATCATCATTCAACATTGCCTCTGTAATTTGTTTCATCTGTGCAGGATATGGATTTGAAAAGACAGAGATAACACCATCTCCACCCAATGCCATTATTGGTAAAGTTTGATCATCGTTACCAGAAACAACTGAAAGCGAATCGGGTTTCAGTGAGATTAATTTTGCAATTTGTGATATGTTACCGCTTGCTTCTTTTATAGCAATAACATTCGAACACTCTTCGTGTATTTTAATAACTGTTTCAGGTAAAATATTCATTCCTGTTCGTGATGGCACATTGTAAAGAATGATAGGAAGAGGTGTTCTTTTGGCAATATATTTATAATGTTCAACTAAACTTTCCTGTGTGCCTTTATTATAATATGGATTTACAATTAGCAATCCATCAACCTTCAATTGCTCAGCCATCTTATTATTTTCGATGACCTTCTTTGTATTATTAGAACCGGTTCCCACTATCACCGGAACTCTTCCCCTTGCCTCTTCTGTTACTGCAGATATAATTTTCCGTCTTTCATCATAATCAACAACCGGAGATTCCCCTGTTGTACCAAGAACAACAAGCGCATCAATATTATTATCTAATTG
>CP070637.1:1998313-2021924 GCA_020354005.1 Ignavibacterium sp. | reverse complement strand
TTCTTAAATAAATCAGAAAAAGATTTTATTGATAGTTTAAATAATCTGATTTCAATAATTACAAGTAAAACGAATTTTTCATTTTTTGTAGATGATTACAATTTATTTGATCAGTTCTCGAGAGAAGTGTTATCGAATATTATTCCATTATTGCAGGTGAATGGAATTAAAGTGATAATTGCTGAATCATCGGATTTTAATTATGTATCCGACACAATAAATAATCTTAGGGAAGTCACAATTGGTTCCTTAACTGAAAGGCAGCTTTCTGAATACTTACAATCTGGATATTATGATTTATTTCCAAGAGATGAACTAAAGGATATGATATTACAATATGCCGATCTGTTACCCGGAAATATAATAGATTTTATTAGAGATTTGATTAAGCTTCAAATTATTATTTACGATGATAAAGGTGTGTCAATAACTGAAGATGTTAGTAAACTCACCGGTTTAGAAGGTTCCTTAAGTGCAATTTATAATTTACGAATTTCGAACCTAAACGATGTTGAACTTAACGCTGCAAAAGTAATTTCATCTTTTGATATAAACGTTGAGCAAAGATTTTTGGCAACTTTACTTGGTATTGACAGAAATGAATTAAATGAGATACTCTCAACTCTTCAATTCAACAATTTTATTCTGCCAGTGAGCACAAACCCTGCACCAGTCATTACATCTGTAGGTTTAAGAAAACATATTTACTCTTTAATTGAAAACAAAAAAGAATTCCATAAAAATATAACCGATATCATATCTAACTTACTTCCTGAATTTAACAGAAGTGAATTTGCACATCAATATGAACTCTCAGAGCAATATGAAGAAGCTTATTCAGTTTGGCTTGAAGAGATGCACATGTCAAATGAACTATCAGCTTATTCATATATACGAAGTATCTTAGAGCATTTGATCAAGCTTCCTCTCGGCGATATAATCATTAACGAGGTCAGGTATTTACTTGTTGAAACTTTGTATAAGTTGAGTGATTTTAATACTACTCTCGATATAATTGAACAAGTTGATTTGGAACCATTATCACAGGAAATAATTCTTGAGTTATATATTATTAAAGGCAGTTCATTAATCAATGTAGGAAAATTGGAGGAGGGAAGAGATTTGATAAAATCTCTAATCCCGAGAGTAAAAAATGAATCAAGAAAAAATAATCTTCTAGTTGAAATTGCTTATGTAAAATTTGATATGAATAAATTTGAAGGTGCTACTGAGATTTGTCGTGAACTTCTTAACAAATCTGAATTATCTGATGAAAATAGAGGCAGAATTTATAATTTATTAGGAATGTGTATTATTTACAGAGATCAATCTCTACGAGACGCTTTACATGCATTTAACAATGCACTTAAATGCTATGAAAAATCGGGAGCAAAAAGTAAGGTAGCCGCAATTGAAGTAAATATTGGAAACGTTAATAATTTACTAGGTAATAGAAAAAATGCTGAAATACACTGGAAGAAAGCACTGGACTTAAATTTATCAATCGGAAATATTGAACAGGAAGGAATACTACTATTAAATAATGGTATCTATTTTTTTAATAAAGCCGAATTTGAGGATTGTCTTGAGTATTATAAGCGGGCATACAACATTTTTCTAAGTTTAGGAAACAAAAAAAACCAGGGTATAGCTTTAAGCAATTTAGGCGAAGTATATTTAACTACATGCGATTATCAAAAGGCAATTGATAGCCTTGAAGAATCCAGAGAAATATTTAAATCCACAAAAAATCTTGATGAACTAATACCCGTACTTCTCCATTTTGGATATTTTTATTTTGTCATTGGTTCTGCTGATAAGCTTGTACAATTATACAACGAGGTTTCAGCACTTTTGAATGATTCAGAATTGAAAGAGAAATATCGTATTGAGTTGTTGTTTTTGACAATAATTAATGCTGCTTATAACAATGAAGAGATTGATTTAGAAGAATTGAAGGATGTGAGGGCTGCATTTTTTAAGCGTGAAGACCTAAAAAACTATGTGACAGTTAGCACAATTTTAGTAAATTACCTTATAAAATTAAATTTATTCGCAGAAGCATTAGAAGAGCTCAATCATCCTCAGTTTGTGGAGGTTTGCGGCAAGAATCATATTTATAATGCAAATCGCGAATACATGCTTGGAAGGATTTCATCTTTCATTGATGACGATAGTGCATTATCACAACTAGATCATTTTGAAAAAGCATACGAACTATTATCAGATGAAAGTATTGTTGAGTTAACGTGGCAAGTTTTATTTGCACTGGCTAAGTGTTATGGTGACAGAGGGAACATCTATAAAGCCAAAAACTTTATTATTTATACCAGAGATATTATAAATTTAATAGCTGAAAATATTCAAACTACCCAATTTAAAACTGCATATTTACAAAAAGACGAAAGAAAAGCGGCGATGGATAAACTTGTAGAACTTGAGAGGGCGTGAGGCAAATTATGTTGGATGAAGCGCGCATAAATATAAAAGTCTTTTCCGATTCAAGTGATGTAGTATCTATTACATCTGCTCTAAAGCAACTTGCGCTAAAGGGGATACCAATTAATTATTCATTCCCGGAGAATTTTGTTCCTGAAGATAATGATATTTTAGTCTTGCAAATTGAATCAATTGAATCTCCAATTCTAAAAGACTTGCTTGCCATAAGAAACCAGATTAGCAATAAGATTTTAATTGTTATCCGTAACTCTGATGCTTTGTTTGTTACTTCACTATTGAAATTTAAGTTGTATAATGTATTTGTTTTCCCATATGAAATTTTAAAATTTACTTCATTACTTGCCGAAATAATTTCGAATAAAGCATATATAACCGAAACTAACAAAATGGGGACATTTGGTGTTAATCGGCAAGGTGTAAAATCAATTATAGGTGAGTCGGAAAATCTTTTGCGCATTTTAAATCTAGCAAAAAAGGTTTCTGAGAAAAGTAATGCAAACGTACTTGTGTTGGGTGAAACCGGCACAGGCAAAGGATTGTTTGCAAGAGCAATTCACAATAATGGCAGAACAAGCGCTTTTCCTTTTATTGATATCGTGTGCACAGCAATTCCCGAAGACCTTCTTGAGTCAGAGTTATTCGGATACGAAGCAGGCGCTTTTACAAGTGCACGAACAAGAAAAGTAGGATTATTTGAGTTAGCTGATAAAGGAACATTGTTCCTGGATGAAATTGGTGATCTAAGTTTGAGTATTCAGTCAAAACTATTGAGGGCTATAGAAAAGAAAGTTATTAAGCGGCTGGGAGGTGTAACCGACATACCAATTAATGCACGAATCATCTCTGCCACTAACAAAGATCTTGAAACTATGGTAGAAAGAAATTTATTCAGAAGAGATTTGTATCATAGACTAAATGTTGTTTCGATAGAGATCCCTCGCCTGAGTGAAAGAGATGATGATGTTATAATATTAGCAAATCATTTTATAAAAGAATTTAATTATCAGTTTGGAAAATCTGTAAAGAAGCTTGATAAAGACCTTCAGCATTTTCTTAAAGGATATCCCTGGCCCGGAAATGTAAGGGAGTTAAGAAATGCAATAGAGCGAGCAGTTCTTTTGAGCGAAAATGGCAAGTTAAAGCTGAGTGATTTTTCAAATCTTGCCAAGAGTGTTCAAATAGATTTTCAGCATACTGAGTCTTATGCGAAGGTTCCCAATAACGTTATTAGATTAGATGTTAATTATGGTACTACTGTTTTAAGAAATCTTGAGAAACACTATGCCCGTGAAGTACTGGAAAAACTCGATGGAAACAAAACTCAGTGTGCAAGATTGCTTGGCATTTCCAGACCTAAACTTGATACTTTGCTAAAGGATTGATACAATTTTTAACCAAGTCAAGTTCATGAACAAATCTGGTTAGTTAAAAATAGCCAATTTTTTAAAGTTTTCGAACAAAATAGGGGATGTAAGTTCTAAAACAAATCAATAATTAGTTGTAAACTTTTTTTACAAACCATTCTATTTATAGTTGCTGGATGGTAATTATTACCATTCGAAAACTTTCAATACAGTCAATATATAAACAATTTAACGAATATACCGGTGGCACGTATGTTGGATTTTTTGCCTACTTGTAAGGGCTATGTAAATCCTTAATACGGGTGAGGTAGGTTGTAGTTCTACAGTGTGTCATTATATTAATTAATTATGGATGGGCGCTATGCGTTTATTTATATTAACCCTTCTTGTAGGTGGACTATACATGTCCGGAAACGCACAGGTTGCCGAGAATGTTGAGAAGGCAACCAGGTACCGCGTTGTTCAGGATAATATAATGACTGTGTCCGAATCCCAGGTAACATCTAGTAGCGATCAGATTTTGAGTGATGCGATTAACGTTGATCTTAGATCTAACGCACAATTGGATGAACTTGGCAGCCGTTATGGTTGGACAAGGTCAGGCTCACAGCTTGATGAACTTGGCAGCCGCTACGGTTGGACTAGATCAGGCTCTCAGCTTGATGAACTTGGCAGCCGCTATGGCTGGACAAGATCGGGCTCACAGCTTGATGAACTTGGCAGCCGCTATGGTTGGACAAGATCAAGCTCACAACTTGATGAGTTAGGCAGCCGTTATGGCTGGACAAGATCAAGCTCACAGCTTGATGAACTTGGCAGCCGATATGGTTGGACAAGATCGAGCTCACAGCTTGATGAACTTGGCAGCCGATATGGTTGGACAAGATCGAGCTCACAGCTTGATGAACTTGGCAGCCGGTATGGTTGGACAAGATCGAGCTCACAGCTTGATGAACTTGGCAGCCGGTATGGTTGGACAAGATCAAACTCTCAACTTGATGAGCTAGGCAGCCGTTATGGTTGGACAAGGTAATTTCATCGGTCATTATATACCACCAACCTCCAGGGTTGTTTGGTAATAATGATATAGTTCTACAAATTGCCTACTTTAAAAGCCTTCAATCTTTATTGGGGGCTTTTTTAATTAATCGTTCAAGTAGTACTTTAAATCATTCCCCCAACTCTTTTATCTAAATTAGGAAAGGTATATCTTTTGTAACGAAAAAATGAATTTTCTCGTGTTATTATCTCTAAATAATCACAGTTGTTTCCTTTATAAATGATTAGAGCGATTCTGCTATTTTTCCACCTTTTTACTTCACTGGTTTTATGCCAGGAAATTACATCAATTAGTGTTAACAGAAACAATAATGAATATCTGCTTCCTTCATACAATAGTGATGGATCAATCTATATTTCACTAACAGATATGTTAGATATTTTGGGAGACAGTTATTCGTATGATGATGTTGAGAGAAAGATTATTATTGATTTTAATGATATTGAGTTAATTGCAATAGCCAATAATCCATTTCTGGTTGTAAAATCCAAATTGACAGATAAATCTCAGACAATTCAACTACCCACATCAATTCATTATGTTTACAATAAAGTATTTATTCCTCTAATTCCATTTGTAAAATTTTTTAGTAACCTATCAACGACTGAGATAGTCATCACCAATCCTAACAGATTATTTGTAACCGAGGATTTGCGGCTAGAAAGAAACCAATTATTTAAGGTTGATTTAAAAGATGATAGCTTAAGTGCATTGCTACATCTGAAAATGCTTAAACCTGTAAGATATTCTATTTCTTTAGATAAAGAAAACGAGTTTCATCTTCTGTTAAGAAACACTTCCATTGCAGTAGATATAACAAAGCAAATAAAGTTGGATAGACTAGTAGAAACTGCTGATGTTATTACAGAGGGCAATTCGGTGATCATCAAAATGAGGTTGATTTCTCCCAGAACCGCATATGAAATTATAGAATCTGAAAATGCAAATGAGTTAAGAATAATTTTCTTTAAAAGGGAAGAATCCGATTGGTATGAAAAAGAAAGTGAGCATTTCAAAATTATTTATCGTCTTAACCATGCTCCTTTAGTCAACCATATATTAAGCAGTGCCGAAAACTCACTAAAAAGGTTAATGTCAATCTTTGATTATAAGCCTTCTGAACAAATAGTAATTAACACCTACGATGTGAGTGATTATGGTTTCGGAGCTACAACAACAATACCCCAGAATTATATCCGCTTGGAAATTGAACCGTTAGAGCCCGGATATGAAGCTGTTCCTTATAACGAAAGGATTCAATGGCTGTTAAGTCACGAGCTAGTTCACATTGTTGTGAATGATAAGAAGTCCAGTTTGAGTTCAGTAATTAGAGGATTATTTGGTAAAGTCCCACCGGAAAAGACACAACCCTTCACTACAATTTACAGCTTACCCGGAAATATGAAGAGGTACACACCACGTTGGTATCATGAAGGAATAGCGGTATTTCTGGAAACATGGTTAAGTGGAGGTTATGGCAGGACCCTGGGAAACTTTGATGAAATGTATTTTAGAACTTTTGTGCTCGAAAGAAAGAAGTTCCCATCACAATTGGAAATTGAAACCATTCTGTCTCACAATTCTATTTTCCTTGAAAATGTATTTTATTTTTATGGAGCACGTTTTGTTTCTTATTTATCAATACACTACAGCGTTAATCAAGTAATAGAATGGTTTAAGACTTATACAAATGATGGCTTAACTGGGTTTATAGGAAAATTTAATGAAGTATTTGGTAAAGATTTTTATACTGCCTGGGGTGAATTTATAATTGCAGAAAAAAACTTTCAAAAAGAAAATCTTAATATACTTGAATCGACAAAACAAACAGAGGTTAATAATCTAAGCACTAAAAATTTTGGATGGGTAACGCAGCCTTACTATGACGCAAAAACTCTTTCCGTTATATATGGGTACCATCGAACTGCAACGTTAGCTACTCTACAAAAATTCCACTTGCTAACAAAAAATTCAGAGGACTTAACCACTCTTCCAACACCAAGCATGTATCAAGTGGCATCAACAGCATTTGATGAAAGTAACAACCTGTTTTTTTATACTACAAATAACAACAAATTATTTCGAGATGTTTGGGTAGTTGATTTACTAACAAAAGAAAAAAAATTACTTTTCCCGGATAGCAGAATAGGAAATATTACAATCAGCGCCGGAACAAATGATTTATGGGGAGTGCAGCAACATGGTGGTTTATCCACTTTAGTTTTTACAGAATACCCTTTTAAATCGGTTAAACCTGTTTTTACTTTCGATTTTAGTGAGGAATTATCACATTTATCTGTTACAAAATCAGGTGAGAAACTTGTTGCAGTTGTACATCAGGCAAGTGGTCAGCAATCAATAATTCTATTTGAAAAGAATAACCTATTGAGCGGTGAACCGGTTAACTATCAAGTAATTACATCAGAGGGCTCACCTGAAAATCCATCCTGGAGCGATGACGGTCTAAGACTTTATTGGAATGCGTATACAAACGGTGTTTCAAATATATATCGATACGATTTTAAAGATTCCAAAACAGTCGTACTAACAAATTGTATTACGGGTCTCTTTAAACCGGTTGAAATTGATACTGATTCTCTTTTTGCTTTTAAATTTTCTACTGATGGTTTTAAGCCGGTTATGATTGCAAACAAGCCAGCTCGTTATTTACCCGCGATACAATATTACGGTCAGAAAATTATTGATAAAGATCAACGCGTTTATGATTGGTTATTACCCAATGCAGCAAAGGTTGTCGATCAAACAGAATTTTCTAATGAAGAATCTTATAACGGGTTGTCTAATCTTCATTTGCATTCCTTTGTGCCAGTTGTTAGCGGTTTTCAAAATCAGGTGGTCTTAGGATTTTTTACACGTTTTTCAGATCCATTATTACTCCATGATTTCACTATGGAATTGGGAGTTTCACCCTTTAGTGAAACTCCCAGTAATCCATTTTTTCATTTCAGGTTCAAGTACGATTTCAAGCAAAGATTTTATATCGAATATAAATATAATGGTCCCGATTTCTTTGATCTTTTTAACAAGCGTAAGAGAGGTTTTACAGGATCACGGTTTAAACTGGGCCATACTCACTATTGGCTGTATGATAAGCCTCATACGGTTAAACAGGAAATATCTCTTGCTTTTTATAGAGATGTGAAATTTATAAATGATAACCTGGTCAGGGTATCACAACCCGATTTTGGAGTGTTAAGTTTTAATATTACTTCGAAAAGCTTTAGAAGAACAATTGGCAGTTCCGGTTTTGAAAATGGTGATCGGTTCTCTCTCACATTAAATTTGTTTGCAACACAATTTGATAGTTTACAAGGTTTGTTAAATGGATATATTGATTACGATAGGTATTTATTATGGCTTGCAAGACATAATGTATTGCATTTAATGGCTGGGGTCGGATATGTGTTTGATAATCCAAATCTTATACAAGGTAGATTTTATTTTGGTGGATTTGGTAACAGAGGAATTGATAATGATAAAGTAAGACAATTCAGAAGAGTATTTAGATTTCCCGGTGTTCCCATTTTTCAATTAACAACTACAAAGTTTTTTAAGTTGTTATTAGAAAATGATTTTCCACCTATACGACTTAGAAACTGGGCACTAGGTAATCAATTTGTTAACCATATTGATTTTGCCATTTTCTCTCAATCGCTTGTTACTGAAACACCTTTTGGTAACTACTGGATTGACATTGGTGCGCAAATGGATATAAAATTTAAACATTGGTACAATTTGGAAACGACATTATCAGCAGGAATAGCGAAGGCATGGTCGGAAAAAACGACAGATTGGGAGTGGATGCTTTCCTTAAAACTACTTAAGAATTAAGTATTTATGTCGGAATAATATTTGATTTCATATTGTATTCAATGAATAATTTTTTAATTTGCTGCATAAACCTAGATAATTTTTCCACTTAAAAATGAAATTTTCGGAATTTAAGAGTAATATTGACGCTGGTCTTAAGGCTACAATGGGGAATGAAGAGACATCGGAACGGGTAAAAAATCTTGAAGCAATCCTAAACATAATTAATACTATTAACCGTTCCCTAATTCTAGACGATGTACTTGAACTTGTGCTAAAAAATGCAATACGTCTTACAAATTCAGAAAGAGGATTTATTGTACTTAAAAATGATAGAGATGAACTCGAGTACAAATTAGGTTTAGATTCAAAGAATCAAGAGTTAGCTGAAGAATCTTTTAATGTTAGTAACTCTGTTGTTAAAGATGTGTTTGTTACCGGCCAATCGATTTTCCTGGAAGGTGCACAGAGTGATGCTAATTATGATTCTACAAAAAGTATACTTCGATTAGATCTTCAAACTATTTTATGTTCACCGTTGATAACAGATGTTAAGAAGATAGGTGTAATTTATGTTGATAGTAAGTATTTGCAAAAAATAAAAGTTCGCGAAATTACCGGAACATTTGAAATACTTGCGGGACAGGCCGCCGCCGCCATCAGAAACGCTCAGTTATATAATGGCCAGGTTGCTGCCAATACTGCACTGCAAGAAGCCAACGCTCAACTAATTCAAGCCGAGCGAAAAACGTTAAAATCAAGTATTGATGCTGAAATCGGTCAGTCACTTCAGGGGCTTGTGCACCTGGCATTGTTAGAGAATGAAAGCCTGATGAGAACGATAGAGAAATCTCAAAAAGAATTCGAAGGGCAACCGGAAAATCAGGAAAACTTATTTTTATTCGATAGATTAAAATTAAAATCCAAAGTCTCAATCGATAGCATTAGAAATATTCAAAAATACGCACAGGTGCTTCTCGAGACATCAATTCTTAATTTAAATAAAGACAGCGGAGATCTAAACAGAACTATTCAATCGGTTATTAAATACCTCTCACCAATGAAAAAGTTTTACATGGTTACGTTTAATACAGAATTGAACCAACTGCCAAACTGCAATTATGATTCAGAACAACTGCAGCATTTATTTGTTCATCTGTTTACGAACTCGGCAGAAGCAAGAAGAGATGCAACAATTTCAATTAAATCATATGTGGAAGGTGAAAATATAGTTCTAGATATTGAAGATAATGGACCTGGTTTTCCCGAGGATATTAAGAATGATCCTTTTGGTTCAGAATCTGATCGAAAAGGAAGCTATGGATTATTTCTTTGCAAAAGTATAATTGACCGGCATAACGCAGAGATGGAAATTTTGGATTCAACAACTGGTGCGAAAATAAGGATAACTCTACCAGTAAAATGACTATGGACAGTTCCATAATTAAATATTTACAACTATTGTACGAATCTGTTCGCTTTCCGATTCAGGTTTTAAACAAGGAAGGCAATGTTGTATATGTGAATGAATTGTTTACTATTCAATGGGGACATAGCCTATCTGAGCTTAAAGAGTATAACATATTTGAAGATAATGAACTTACCAGAAAGGGTGTGCAGCAAATAATAAAAGAAGCATTGATCAATAGCAAAGAATCGATGGTTGATAATTATGTTGATACTCTGTTGTTGAGCAGAGAGGTTGCTGTACCTTTGCTTAGAACAAGTATTTTTCCGATTACTTTTGAAAATGAACGCTATGCCGTTCTTCTTCATGAAGATCAAACTGAACAATTTCTTGCAGAAGAAGAGATTAAAAAAGCAAGAGATGCAGGCAATGAAGCAGAAAGGTTAAAGAATACTTTTCTTACTGTTTTATCTCACGAATTGAGAACACCACTGAATATCATATTAGGATATTCAACAATAATTAAAGAAAATTTGTCAGAAAAATTCTCTGCTGAAGAAAAAATATATCTTGATAATCTTTATTCCGGTAGTTCACGATTGTTTAAAAGCATTACACAAATGCTCGAGTTTGCACAAATTGAAGCTGGAAATTATAATATGGATATTAATTGCCATGACTTCTGCGAAATTGTTCAGAATAGTGTTGAAGTGAATAGAAAGAGTGCGACTGATAAAAAATTAGATATTAAAACTAATTTTGAAATGGAGAAGATTTATGTTGACGTAGATATACAATGTACTGAAACTGCGATAAATAATCTGCTCGAGAATGCGATTAAGTTTACACGTCAGGGATACGTTGATGTTGAAGTAAATCTTATGGCCGACAGAGGATTAGCTACGTGTAAAATTAAAGATACTGGCATTGGTATTTCATCTCAATATTTAGATCATCTTTACCAGCCGTTTAGCCAGGAAGATTTGAACATTGGAAGAAATTATGAGGGTAATGGTTTAGGTCTGGCACTTTCAAAAAGGTACATAGAGAAGATGGGAGGATCAATATTAGTTGACAGCATTAAAGGTGTGGGAACAACTCTTACAATTACACTTCCACTTTCAAAAAATCAAGTCAGAGAAAGTTCTGAATCAGTTCCAAAGGTAGTTGCTGAGCATAATAAGATACTGATGCTTGATGATACGGGTGAATCTTACGAATTAATAAAAGTCTTTCTTCGGAATGCATACGAATTTGAAGTACAAAAATTCAAGGATTTTGATCTGGATTTGGTAAACAAAAAATCTTACTCAATGATAATACTGGATGTACCCAAAAATCTGTGGGATGATTGTGTTCAACTGGTAAAACAGATAAAAGAAAGTGATCCCTATAAACGCCCAGTGCTTGTATTATCGAGTGAATTTATGCATGAAAAGATTTCACAGTTTCATCAAGCGGGAGTAGATAAATTTTTAGTTAAACCTTTTGCTAAAAATGATTTGATGACTGCCATTGAAAAAATAACTGTTTCGTAACTATTTCTATATTCTTCTACCTTATATAAATCAAAAATTATTTTTTAACTTTTGTTATAAAAGCATTTTGAGGGATAATTGTGCCGGAAACCAAACTGAATGAATTAAGAAAAACGATAAGAATAAATGCAAACCAGGAGCACGCTAAAAATTTACAGTGGTTCTTCAAAACGGGTAAAGGTGAATACGGAGAAGGTGATAAGTTTTTAGGACTAAAAGTACCGCTGCAGCGTAAAATTGCAAAACAGTTTAGTGATTTAGAACTGAGTGATCTGAAACAATTGTTGCAATCCAAATTTCACGAAGACAGGTTGATCTCACTCCTCATCCTTGTTGATAAATATCAAAAAGCAGATGAAAAAGGGAAAGAAAAAGTTTACAATTTTTACTTACAAAAAAGAAAACATATTAATAACTGGGATTTAGTTGATTTATCTGCTCCCAAAATCGTAGGTAAACATCTGTTAGACCGCGATAAAGAGGTGTTATATAAATATGCAGGTTCAAAAAATTTATGGGAGCGACGTATTGCAATTCTTTCAACAGCCACATTTATAAAGAATAAAAAATATAAAACTACCTTAGAGCTAGCTGATATTCTTTTAAATGATAAACATGACCTAATACATAAGGCTGTTGGATGGATGCTAAGAGAGGTTGGAAAAATGGATACAAAGTTATTAGAAGATTATCTGAAACCTCGATATGATAAAATGCCAAGAACTATGTTAAGATATGCTATTGAAAAATTTCCAGAGCAAAGAAGAAAAAAGTATCTTAAAGGCACAATTAATTGATATGAAGAAAAGAATAAATTATTCATCAGGTGCAGTTTGGGAGGATAAAGTTGGTTACTCACGTGCTGTTAAGGTTGGTGATGTAATTGAGATATCAGGAACTACCGCTGTGGAAGGAGAAAAAATAATTGGTGCTGGTGATCCCTACGAGCAAACAAAAGTTATAATAGAAAAATTTTCTTCTGTATTAAAAGAAGCCAGCGCAAGTTTATCTGATATAGTACGGGTAAGAATTTACGTTGTTAATATTAAGCACTGGGATAAAATTAGTAAAGCCTTTTCTGATTATTTTCAAGATATAAAACCTGCGGCAACCATGGTAGAGGTTAGCTCATTAATTTTACCGGAGTTACTGGTAGAAATGGAAGCCACTGCAATACTCGTCTCTGAGTGAATTTTAACAAATCCCGTTTTCCTTTTTTCCATCAAAATTATTTTAGGCTTTATAAACATTTTGCAATAAACAGATACTGTTTTAAATTACATTAAGCTTATTAATATTTTACAAACAAACGTTTTAGCACTATGCGAAAGAGAGATCATATAAAAAAACTCGATTCCATTTTTTTTACTGATCAGGAAGATCCGCGAACCTATTCATTATCAAATCAGTTTGCCGAACACCTTGAGTTTGAGCTGGTTAAGGACAAGATTACTGTTACTGAAGACGATGCATACTATGCTTTATCATTGGCTGTTCGCGATAGGCTTGTAAGAAAATGGCTTAGAACACAGAATGAATATTATGAAA
The DNA here is from genome assembly GCA_020354005.1 of Ignavibacterium sp. Taxonomy (GTDB): domain Bacteria; phylum Bacteroidota; class Ignavibacteria; order Ignavibacteriales; family Ignavibacteriaceae; genus BMS3ABIN03. The sequence continues at coordinate 2,008,715 of CP070637.1, read as the reverse complement.
ATGATGTTAAACGTGTTTATTACCTCTCCCTGGAATATTTAATGGGGAGACTTTTGGGGAACACATTAATTAATATGGATCTGTATGAAGAGTGCTATAAAATTCTTAAAAAGGATGGTTACAGCTTAGAACAGATAAGAGATTTTGAAAATGATATGGGTTTGGGCAATGGAGGTTTGGGCCGCCTGGCAGCTTGCTATTTAGATTCCATGGCTACTTTGGAATTGCCTGCATTTGGTTATGGTATTCGTTATGAATATGGGATTTTTGAGCAGGAAATTGAGAATGGTTACCAGGTGGAGTATGCAGATAGTTGGCTTACTGGTGGAAATCCCTGGGATATTATGCGTAAGGAGCTGACGTTCAGAGTTAAGTTTTATGGAAAGGTGGTTAAAACTGAAAACGAGGATGGCTCATACAAGTTCGATTGGATTGATACTGAAGATGTTTTAGCAACTGCTTATGATGTGCCTGTACCTGGTTATAAAAACGAAACTGTAAACAACTTACGTTTGTGGAGAGCAAGAGCACCAAAGGATTTTAGTTTTAAAGAGTTTAATGTCGGTAATTATGTTGCCTCTGTAGCAACAAAAAATAGCTCCGAAACGATTTCGAAAGTTCTTTATCCGAATGATAGTTATGTTGAAGGAAAATTTCTTAGGCTAAAGCAGCAATACTTCTTTGTTTCGGCAACCTTACAGGATATCATTAGAAAGTATAAAGTCAGCCACAATGATTTTGATAATTTTGCTAAGAAAACTGCAATACAGTTAAATGATACCCATCCTGTGGTTGCAATACCAGAATTAATGCGCATACTTATCGATGAGGAGAAATTAAGCTGGACAAAAGCCTGGAATATAACTAAGAACACTTTCGCTTACACAAATCACACCGTAGTTCCTGAAGCACTGGAAGAATGGTCACTCCCTCTCTTTAAGGAATTACTCCCACGCCATACACAAATTGTCTATGAAATTAATAGAAGGTTTATAGAAAAGGTAAAGAAAAATTATACAACTGATGAGAAAATCATTTCAAGGTTATCAATAATAAGCGAAGCGAATGGTGGAGTTGTAAGAATGGCCAACCTTGCTATTGTTGGAAGCTTTGCTGTTAACGGGGTTGCCGCACTTCACACAGAAATAATAAAGAAAAGAATTTTTTATCACTTCGATAAAATCTATCCGGATAAGTTTATAAATGTTACCAACGGTATTACACCCAGAAGATGGCTTAAGACAGCAAATCCATTTCTTTCAAAAATAATTACTGAAAAAATTGGTGATAACTGGATATACGATCTATATGATCTAAGAAATCTTGAGCAATATGTTGATGATGAAGAGTTTAAAGAAAGCTGGCGCAGTGCAAAATGGCTTAATAAAAGAATTCTGGTTGATTATATCGAAAGAGACACGGGATTAAAGATTAATCCAGAATCAATATTTGATGTTCAGATCAAAAGGTTCCATGAATACAAACGGCAATTATTAAATGTGTTACATGTTATTACTTTATACAACAGAATAAAACAGAATCCGAAACTTGATATGGCACCCCGCACGGTGATATTTGGAGGTAAAGCTGCACCTGCTTATCAGATGGCAAAATTAATTATAAAATTAATTACCGCCGTTGGTGATGTGGTTAATCAAGATAAATATGTAAAAGATTTGTTAAAAGTTATATTTCTGAAAAACTATTCTGTAAGCCTCGCTGAAAAAATAATTCCTGCTTCGGAACTATCTGAACAAATCTCCATGGCCGGCTTAGAAGCTTCAGGTACAGGAAATATGAAATTTGCATTGAACGGAGCTTTAACGATTGGAACAATGGATGGCGCTAACATTGAAATTAGGGAAGAAGTAGGAGAAGAAAATATTTTTATCTTCGGTTTACTGGCAGATGAAATAGTTAAGCAAAGAGAGAATGCATACAAACCAATTAAATTTTATGAAAGTAATGCAGATCTAAAGCAGGTAATTGATATGATTGCATCTGATTATTTTAATAAAAGCGAACCGGGATTATTCAAACCAATTGTGGATAGTTTGCTTGGTGAAGATTACTACTTTTTACTAGCAGATTATCAATCGTATATTGATAAGCAGGATGAGGTAAGCAAGACTTATAAGGATGTTGATGGGTGGACGAGAAAGTCAATTTATAACGTTGCAAGAATCGGGAAGTTTTCGAGTGATCGTTCGGTAAAAGAGTATGCTGAAAAAATATGGAAGGTTCACCCAATAAAAATTAATAAAGGTTATTAATAGATTTATTTTATCTAAAGGAAAGAGTTTTAGTATAGATGGAAAAAAATATTCACCCAAAGGTACAGATTGGTCATGTTCATTTAACTGTTGCAGACCTTGAGCGTTCCATAAAATTTTACAGGGATATGTTAGGCTTTAATGTAACTGCGAGGTTTGGCGGTTCCGCAGTATTTTTATCATCCGGATCGTATCACCACCACATCGGATTAAACACCTGGGCAGGAAATAAAATTACTCCACCGCCCGAAGGTCATTCCGGTCTTTATCACTTTGCAATTTTGTATCCTGACAGGTACGAACTTGCAAAAGCATTTAAGGTTTTGTGGGAAAAGAAATATCCATTGGAGGGAGCATCGGATCATGGAATTACCGAATCGATATATATTAAGGACCCGGATGGCAATGGAATTGAGCTTTATTGTGATAGGCTGGCTGAAGAATGGCCGGTTGATGATGATGGGAATTATGTACTTTTTACAAAACCTCTCGATCTTCCGGACTTACTTTCCGAACTTGATTTGCAGGAATAACTATTGATATTTTTAAGAATTTCAAATAATTTTGTATATATACGTAAGTATTTACGTAATTAATTACAAATAAATATTATGAAGGAAAATAAGATAATTTTTGCTTTACGCTTAAAAAAAATGGCTGAAGCACTAACAACTCACATTACTAAAATCTTAGCTCAGCAAAATATTGAATTTAAGCCAAGAGCAGTATACATATTATTGATACTAAATTGGGGAGAACCAAAAACAATATCCGAAACTGCATCTTTACTTGGAATTACACACCCGGCAGTAGTTCAACTTGTTCACAGTTTGATTAAACTTGAGCTGATTGAACAAAGCAAATCGGGAAAGGATAAACGGAAAACGTTTATTCAGCTAACTAAAAAAGGTGAGGATGCTATAAAATCTATTGAACCGGTCTTGGTTGAAATAAATAATTCAATCGAATCGATGCTGAATGAAATTGATCCCGGTTTAAATTATTCTTTATTACGGTTAGAAGAATCAGTTGGGAAAAAGGTACTGTTAACAAACGTTCATTCTAAAATGAGAGAGAAAGAAATAAAAGAAGTTAGGATTGTTCCTTTTCATAAAAAATATAAAGATGATTTCCTCCAGTTGAACACTGAATGGCTACAAAAATATTTTGAGATAGAAAAAGAAGACAGACGAATTCTTATCAATCCTGAAAAAGAAATTATAAAAAAAGGCGGGGAAGTTTTTTTTGCACTGTTAAATGAAGAGGTGGTTGGAACCTGTGCCGTACTAAAAGTTGATGACGCCACATTCGAACTCACTAAGATGGCGGTTGTTGAAAAAGCACAGGGAAAACAAATAGGGAAAAAACTTGCGCTTACTATAATAGGTTTTGCTGTTGATAAAGGCGCCACTAAAATTATATTAAGTACGAGTACAAAGCTCGTTGCTGCTTCCAATCTCTATAAGAAATTAGGGTTCATTGAAGTTGATAAAGCAGATCACCGATATGAAAGAGAACTTATTCATATGGAATTAGATTTGATTGAGCAGTAACGAGGTATTGCGATTGGCTTTGGTTGAGAACTATCTTTGAGCAATTAATAATAATTCATTGGGATTTTAAGCAATATGTTTGATTATATAAGAAAGATTTTATCAACGAATAGTACTGCAGAAACATCCAGCGCCGCTGGTTCAGCTGAAAGAGTAGATCATCAAAAACAATTGCAGGTGGCTACCTCTGCTTTATTTATTGAGATGGCAAGAGCTGATGGCGTGTTTTCTGTTGAGGAGCGAGAACAGGTTATCAGTTCGCTGCAAAATCAATTTGGTTTAGAGGTCGAATATGTGAATGATCTTGTCGAGCTTTCTAAAACTCAATTATCGGACAGTATTAGTTTGTATGAGTTTTCTTCAATAATTAATGAGCATTTTTCTAACGATGATAAGCTGGAACTACTAAAAAATCTTTGGAGATTAATTTATACTGATAAGAAGCTCGATAAGTATGAAGACCGATTAATAAAAATTATTGGTGGGATGATTAATATCGAACATAAACAGATTATTAATACAAAAATGTTTGTTAGAGATGAACTAAACCTAAAATAAGATTTTTGTGTTTTATATTGGTAAGATTACTACCCCTCACGATTTCTTACTCTTTCGCTAACTCCGCTTCAATCAAACTTGTTATTTGCTCATCTGATGGCTGCGTTTTAGGGGAGAACCTTGCAACAATGCTTCCATCCCTTGAGATAATAAACTTTTCAAAATTCCATTTGATATCTGACATTTCAGTTACACTATTATTTGTTAGTCTTTCGTATAGTTCAGATTTGTCCTCACCGAAGATTTTTACTTTATCAAACAGCTTAAAAGTTACGCTGTAGTTAGTTGAACAAAATGCCATAATCTCCTCATTGGTTCCCGGTTCCTGTCCTCCAAAATCATTACAGGGGAATGCTAAAATTTCAAATCCTTCAGGATTGTAAGTTTTATAAATCTCTTCAAGACCTCTGTATTGAGGTGTGTTACCACACTCGCTGGCAACATTTACAATAAGAAGAACCTTCCCATTATAATCGGAAAGGTTTATTGTGTCGCCTTTCATATCCTTTACACTTATGTTATTTATGTTATCTTTCAAGTCGTCATCAGGCATTCCATTCAAGAGATTAATTCCCGTTAAACTTATACTCAGAGAAATAATTGTCAATAAAGTTATAATAATTTTATTATTCATCGTTACTTACGTATTACTTAATATTACCTGATGAGTTGAAAAAATTCTTATTATGATTTTATATTCCTGTAAACATCCATTACTAAGCAGGATGTAACCGGCTCTAATTTTAATGTTACTCTTTTTATATAAATTTTGGAACCAATGAACTGTCCGAGAAAATAAGCTGCAATTAATATTGGATAAGTGTACAGTTCAAGACCGAGGGTAGTATAAATTCTTAACAGCACAACAATTATTATTGGAATATGAATTGCTGCAATCCATTGCGATGAGAATCTTTTTACATTCGCCCTCCAATACCCAAACGGAATGTTGATAAAACTAACAATTAATACAGCAATAATAATATTCATTTGAAATCTCTTTTATCGATGACTTACTGATTGTTAATAATACAAAACATATTATGTGAAACTTAACTTAAAACCGCAGCAAAAGAAGCTGTACTAACAATATCATCAACACTGCAACCGCGGCTAAGATCAAAACAAGGTTTTTTTAATCCCTGCACAAGCGGCCCGATTGCTTCTGCACCTCCCAATCGCTGCGTAATTTTATAAGCGATATTACCTGCATTTAAATCGGGAAAAATCAGCACATTTGCTTTGCCTGCAACCGGACTGCCTGGCGCCTTTTTTTGTCCAATAGCATCAATGATAGCAGTATCAAATTGCAATTCACCATCAACGTTCAGATCAGGTCTTTTTTCTCGCACTATCTTTGTAGCTTCAATTACTTTATCAAGCAACTCATGCTCTGCACTTCTTTTAGTAGAAAAAGAGAGCATTGCAATGTTTGCTTCTTCATCAGTTATTTTATAATGGTTATCAGCAGTTGAGATTGCTATGTCTGCTAATTGATTTGCATCAGGATTTGGCACGACTGCACAATCTGCATAACTAAATGTTTTGTCTGGCAGCAACATTACAAAAACACTTGAAACAATCGATATACCTTCAGGCATACCAACGCATAATATTCCTGCACGGATAACATCTGCAGTTGCTGCAGTAGAACCGGCAACACTGCCGTCAGCCATTCCCTCACGCACCATCATCGCACCAAAGAATAAATCGTTTAATATAGTTGTACGTGCCTGCTCGATCTTAATACCCTTATGTTTACGGAGATTAAAAAATATGTTTGTAAAATCACTTAACTTCTCAGACTTTGCAGGGTCAATAATTCTAATGCCTGTTAATTCTGTACCGATTCTTTTTGCATCATTCCTTATAACTTCATCATTACCTAATAGAATTACAGATACAATTTTATTTTTTGTTAAAATTTCTGCCGCTTTTATAACTCTCTTGTCGTGCGATTCAGGCAGAACGATAGTCTTTTTAAGAGCACTGGCTTTCAATTTTATCTTATCTAATAACTCAAGACCCACTTTTACTCCTTAATTCTGGAATTTCAAAAACTAAATTTACTAAAATTAACCTGAATCGTACTTTACTTTTTAATGCAGTAACTACTGCATCACACTGGAAAGCGAATTCCCTAAATTAAAATTTTTATTAGTCATCGTAAATGAACTTGTACTCGCTTGAATTCGAGATTAATTTACCGGAGTGGAATAGCAAAAACGTTGCTTTTTGATAGTAAAACCAATAGATTCACACTCTTAATTTTACCCATGATTGCAGAAAATTTACAACGATTAAAAGAAAAAATTATTACCCGATGTGAGGCCTCCAACAGAAACAGCAATGATATCAGGCTGGTGGCGGTTTCTAAATACTTTGGGTTTGATGCTATAGGTGAAGCAAATAATCTGGGTATAACTGATTTTGGCGAGAACAAGGCACAGGAGTTAAGGGATAAGTATCAGTTAATTGGTGATAAGGTTAGATGGCATTTTATTGGGACTCTGCAAAAGAATAAAGTAAAATATGTAATTAAAGCCGCTTCGCTTATACATTCAGTCGATTCAATTGCCTTAGCCGACGAAATAAATAAGTATGCGGAGAAGCTGGATAAAATTCAGGACGTTCTACTAGAAATTAAAACATCTGCGGAAGAAACTAAAGCCGGATTGGAACAGGAAGAACAGATCTCAACTTTAGCTTCCCATTGTAATTCTCTATCGGGTATTAATTTAAAAGGTTTAATGACAATGGCACCATTTACTGAAGACGAACGATTAATTAGGAAAAGTTTTTCTGAATTGCGTAATTTAAGAGACAAATTAAATCAACAGGGATTCAAGTTAACTGAGCTTTCTATGGGAATGACGAACGACTTCGAAATTGCAATAGATGAAGGTGCAACAATGCTGCGTATTGGCTCGGCAATTTTTGGTCCGCGTGATTACTCCAAAGACTGGAGGGTACTATGAAATTCACTCCGATAACTATTAAATCTCAAGAGTTTTCCAAATCAATGCGTGGTTATGATGCTGAAGAAGTTAAAACCTTTTTGGAAAAGCTTGCTAATGAGATAGAAGATATGATTGACGAAAATGAAAATTTGACTCAGGAAGTAGAAGAACTGAGGAGTAGAGTTTCTGAATTCAATAAAATAGAAAAAGAACTGCAGGATACACTTATTAAAGCCAAAGAGTCTTCATCTCAATCATTGGAATCAACGCAGAAGCAAACTGCCACAATGGTTAAAGAAGCGGAAATGAAAGCCAAGCAGTTACTTGATAAAGCGAAGGAAGATGCAAACGAAGTTCGAAATGCGGTGATAATACTAAGAGAAGAAAGAGATATGATAATTTCAAAATTAAAGGCGATGGTAAATACACAGGTTAGCATATTAGAGGGTAAAATACAGAGGGGCGATGAGAAAAAGGAAAAACCAAAACCGAAGGAAACTAAAGCCGAATTAGAAGTGGATGTTGATGATATTGTTAATAAACTTTTGTAGGAATTGAGCGAACTGATATCGAAAATAAAAGAGACGCTTAGCGTTATAAAAAAGTCTACCAAGGGTGAATATCCTGTAGGTATAATCCTTGGAACAGGATTAGGCGGGCTGGTAAATGAAATTGATATTGATCATGAAATTGATTACGATGACTTACCATATTTTCCAATTTCTACTGTGGAATCGCATCACGGCAAATTGATCTTTGGCAAGATTGAAGACAAGAATGTAGTTGCTATGCAGGGTAGATTCCATTTTTATGAGGGATACTCGATGCAGCAGATTACATATCCCGTTAGAGTAATGAAATACCTTGGCGTAAAAACATTATTAGTTTCAAATGCCTGCGGAGGAATGAATCCAATATATAACCGGGGTGATGTAATGATAATGGCAGATCACATTAATCTTTTAAGTGATAATCCCCTCATAGGCAAAAACGAAGATGAACTTGGTCCAAGGTTTCCTGATATGAGCGAACCCTATAGCAACGAGTTAATAAAAATTGCTGAAGATGTTGCTCTGGAAAATAAAATAAAAGTTCAGAAAGGTGTTTATGTTGCAGTACCGGGACCTAATCTTGAAACAAAAGCAGAATACAGATTCTTAAGAGCAATTGGTGGTGATGTTGTAGGTATGTCTACAATCCCTGAAAATATTGTTGCTAACCATATGGGTTTCAAGGTACTGGGTATCAGCATCATAACTGATGAATGTTTCCCGGATAATCTGAAACCTGTTAATGTTGAGGAAATTATTGCCACAGCAATGGAAGCTGAACCTAAAATGACTTTAATAATGAAAGAAGTTATTAAGAGGATATAATGGAAAAACGTTCGTATATAAATTACTTAGCCATTTTATTGCTTGGTGTTCTCATTTATGCATCTAATTTTCTAAATACAGACTTATTCCATTTTGGTGAGAAGAATTTTGCAGTCTGGTTTGTACTATCGATCTTATGTTTTGCAAGTGGCTGGTATATCAATAGAATGCTTGGGTGGAATAGAGGTGGAAAGATCGTTTTTGCCGTAATTATTTCAGTAACTACTGTTAGTATTATTATGGTAACTTTTTTTGCAGATTATTTTGGCGTAAATGAAATATTAACAGAGAACCTGATTCTTTATAGTCTAAGAAATATAACACTCGGTGCAATGGGAATTTTTGGAATGGCTGTGCACGAGGTTATTAATAATAGAAAAGACAACGAGATGTTAAAAAGCAAGGTTGAATTATTGGAGAAAGAAACTAATGTTTCGAAGAAGGAAGCAGACCTGATTATTAAAGAGGCAAATGTTAATGCAGAAAAAATTATTAATGACGCAGAAGCAAAGGCAAAAAATATAGTTTTTACAAAAGAAACTATCGAAAAAGAATTAAAAGAGTTTATTCAGTCTGAGAGAGAATTAATTAAAAGATATGAAGGCAAATAGTTTTTCATTTAATAAGAAATGCAAAGCGAGCTGATGTTCAAGCAAGGTATAGATAAAGAAGGCTATCCGGAAATTGAAAAAAGAATCTTAAAGTTCTGGAAAGACAATAAGGTTTTTGAAAAGAGCGTTTCGGAAAGAAGTGAAGGTAATATTTATGCATTCTATGAAGGTCCGCCCACTGCCAATGGAAAACCGGGGATTCACCATGTAATGTCGAGAACGTTAAAAGATCTTGTTTGCCGCTATAAAACTATGCAAGGTTACCGTGTAGAAAGGAAAGGTGGTTGGGATACACATGGATTACCTGTAGAGATTGAAGTTGAGAAGGAAATTGGTATAAAGTTCAAAAGTGAGGTAGCTGAATACGGTATTGAGAATTACAATCAAAAGTGTCGCGAATCTGTCTTCACTTACCTCGACCTCTGGGAAAAGATGACAACCCGGATGGGCTACTGGATTGACCTTGATTCTGCTTACATAACACTAACTAACGATTATATTGAATCTGTCTGGTGGGCGCTTAAAACGTTATTTGATAAGGGACTTATTTACAAAGACTATAAAATTGTACCGCAGGACCCAAAATCAGAAACCGTTCTCTCTGCACACGAGCTTGCTCTTGGTTACCGGGAAACAAAAGACCCATCTGTTTATGTGTTAATGAAGATTAAGGATGTAGATGAATATATTCTTGTATGGACGACAACACCGTGGACTTTAATATCGAATGTGGCGTTAGCTGTTGGAGCGGATATACCTTATGTAAAAATTAAGACGGAGGGTAAGACAATTATTCTTGCAAAGGACAGACTCGAAGTTATTGATGGCGAATATGAAATACTTGAGGAATTAAACGGCAGTGATTTGGATGGCACGGAATACGAGCCGCTGTTCAATTATGTACAGGTTAATAAAAAAGCCTTCTATGTTGTTACGGCTAACTTTGTAAGTACCGAAGATGGTTCAGGCATCGTTCACATTGCGCCGGCATTTGGTGCAGACGACTATGACCTTTCCAAGAAATTTGATTTGCCGATGCTCCAGCCTGTAACCCAGGGCGGATTGTTTACG
>CP070637.1:1969401-1998213 GCA_020354005.1 Ignavibacterium sp. | reverse complement strand
TCGGCGGAAGAGAGATCGGATTTCTTTATGGTCAGTATAAAAGATTAAAGAACGAATCGACGGGCGTGTTAACCGGAAAAGGAATTAACTGGGGCGGATCACTGATAAGACCGGAAGCTACAGGATTTGGGGTTGTATACTTTGCACAGGAAATGTTGAAAACGAAGGATACCGATTTTGAAGGGAAAATAGTTTCAGTTTCAGGATTTGGCAATGTTGCCTGGGGTGCTGTACAAAAGATAAACGAGCTTGGTGGCAAAGTTGTAACGCTTTCGGGTCCGGATGGATTTGTTTACGATCCCGATGGTGTAATGGGAGAAAAAGTAGATTATATGTTAAAGCTAAGAGCAAGCAATAAAGATGCTGTGGAAGATTATTCAAAAGAGTTTAAGGTTGAATTCCATCCCGGTAAAAAACCGTGGGTTGTTAAAACAGAAGTTGCTCTACCATGTGCAACAGAAAATGAAATTCATAAAGAAGATGCAGAAGAGTTGGTTAAGAACGGATGTATGTGTGTATGTGAGGGGGCTAATATGCCAACAACAATTGATGGATACAAAGTCTTCAAAAAGGCGGGAATATTGTATGCACCTGGTAAGGCCTCAAATGCCGGAGGTGTTGCAACGTCGGGATTGGAGATGTCGCAAAACAGTATGAGACTCCCCTGGCCGCGTGAAGAGGTTGATAAACGACTTTATGAAATTATGGTTAGAATACACAACACCTGTTTAATCACCGCAGAAAAGTTTGGAGCAAAAGGTGATTATGTTAAAGGCGCAAACATTGCAGGATTCCTTAAAGTTGCAGATGCAATGATGGACCAGGGATTGGTTTGAATTGTATTTGATAGAGCATTTATATAAAAACAAATTTAGTGTGAATGAATAACTCTCCAACATTAGAGCAGTTAAAAGACTACAGTCTCGAAAACGTATTGAGTACGCGTCTTAAGAAGTTCCAGAAACTGATGCCCTACAAAATTAGCGAGATACTGCTGGTATCAAGCATCTATGATAATTACCTGTTTGAAGAGGACGGAAGATTATATGAACTGCTGCGGGAAGAATATCAAAACCTGAACTTAAGTCATGCACCAGAGATAAGCCATGTTACCACAGGCACTGAAGCAATTGCCCTATTAAAAAGTAAGCACAATTTTGAACTTATAATTACAACACTTCACATTGAAGATATGCACACCACCGAGTTTGCTAAGCTGGCACGGAGTGAAGGAATTGAGCTGCCGATAATGCTGTTAGCATATGACAACCGCGAACGAAAAGAATTAATACTTTCCTACGATGCAACAATTTTTGAAAAGATATTTGTATGGGCTGGCGACTATCATCTTTTAATCGGTATGGTTAAATATCTTGAAGATAAAATGAATGTGCAGAGTGATACTGAAAACATTGGTGTACAGGTAATCATTCTTGTTGAAGACAATGTTAGGTTTTATTCCTCTTATTTGCCGCTTATTTACACTGAAATATTCAAGCAATCCCAAAGATTAATTAGAGAAGGCGTTAACGTTACACACCGATATTTGAGAATGCGTGCAAGACCAAAAATACTACTCTGCACTACTTACGAAGAAGCATGGGAATATTTTACAAAATACAAAAAGTATGTCCTGGGTGTAATTTCGGATAACAACTTTAAAAAAGATGGAAAGAGAGATCCTGAAGCGGGTTTAAAACTTGCTACCGCAATGAAGAACGAACAAAAAGATATACCCATACTCATTCAAACATCAGATCAAACGATTGGAGAAAAAGCAAAAGAAATTGATGCATCTTTCCTCCTAAAAAATTCACCGAGTCTTTTATACGATCTCCGAACGTTTATGATGGAACACTTTGGCTTTGGTGACTTTGTCTTCAAGACCGAAGAAGGCAACGAAGTTGGCAGAGCATCAAATTTAAAAGAGTTAGCTGTTGAGCTAAAAGGTTTACCGGAGGAAAGTTTATTATATCATGCTGAAGGAAATCATTTTTCAAAATGGTTGAAAGCCCGCACCGAATTTTGGCTGGCTCATCAGTTAAGACCAAGGAAAGTTTCTGATTTTGAATCACCGCAACTCCTGAGGGAAGAACTAATTCATTCTGTTAACAGGTATATCGGGGAAAGACTTCGCGGAATAATATCTGACTTTGAAGCAGAATCGTTTGATCCTTACAACAGCTTCGCACGTATTGGTGGCGGTTCGTTAGGCGGAAAGGCACGCGGGCTTGGATTTATTAATTCAATGATAGCAAATTACAATGTTAATACTGTCTTTAAGAACATAGATATTGCAGTTCCTTCTGCTATTGTAATTGGAACTGATGCATTCGATAGATTTATCCAGGAAAATAATCTCCATATATTTTCGTTAAACGAAACGGATGACCTGCACATTACTCAAAGATTTATTGAAGCAAAATATTTTCCTGAGGATATAAAAGAGAAACTTTCTCAGTTTTTAGAGATAGTTGATGTTCCAATAGCTATACGTTCTTCGAGTCTGCTTGAAGACTCACAGTTCCAACCGTTTGCCGGGGTCTATCAAACCTACATGCTTCCAAATAGCAACGAAAATAAAGAGGTTAGATTAGAAGAGCTTCTTCAAACGATTAGATGTGTTTATGCTTCCACCTTTCACCAAAAAGCAAAAGATTATATGAAAGCCACATCTTACAGGATGGAAGAGGAAAAGATGGCTGTTATTGTTCAGCGATTGGTTGGTGTTGAAAGAAAAAGAAAATTCTATCCTAACTTTGCTGGGGTTGCAAAATCGTATAATTTTTATCCAATCCCACCACAAAAATCAGATGACGGAATTGCATACGTTGCCCTGGGTCTTGGAAAGACTGTTGTTGAAGGAGGAAATACCGTTAGATTTTGCCCGCGTTATCCAAAACATCTTCTCCAGTTTTTCTCAACAAAAGAAACAATAAGAAATGCCCAACAAGATTTTTATGCATTAGACTTAGATGGGCAGTTAAGCGATCATCCCCAAATAACCTCAGACACTTTGGTAAAAGAATATCCTCTCGAAATAGCTGAGGAGGATGGAACATTATTCGCAACTGGCTCAACATACTCACCGGAGAATGATGCTGTTTACGATGGAATCTCAAGGGAAGGAACTCGTGTAGTTACATTTGCTCCTGTGTTGAAACATAAAATTTTCCCGTTGTCTGATATTCTGAATCTTTTGTTAGGTATTGGTACCTGGGGAATGGGAACTCCCGTTGAAATTGAATTTGCAGTTAATTTGGATGTGCCGGATGATGCACCAAAAGAGTTTGCCTTGCTGCAAATGCGTCCCCTTGTTATTAGTAAAGAAAAAGAAGAACTATCTGTGGATGGTTACGAGAAAGAAGACCTCATTTGTTCCAGCGATAGCGTGCTGGGTAACGGGGTGACCGATAATATTAAGGATATAGTTCTGGTAAATATTAATACATTTGACAGGGGTAAAAGTAAAGAAACAGCTTACGAAATCAGTAAACTGAACACAAAGTTAACCGAGCAAAAGAAGCCATATTTACTTATTGGTTTAGGCAGATGGGGCAGCCTCGATCCCTGGCTGGGAATTCCTGTAACGTGGGATCAAATATCTGGTGCGGCAACTATAATCGAATCCGGCTTTCCGGATTTTAATGTTACGCCATCGCAGGGCTCACACTTCTTTCAAAATATAACTTCCTTTAAAGTTGGTTACTTTACTGTAAATTCATTTATAAAGGTTGGCTACATTGATTGGCAATGGCTGATGGAACAAGCTGCAGTTGAAGAGCTGGATTTTACAAAACATCTACATTTTGATAAGCCTCTTTCCATCCTAATAAATGGGCACATGAACAAGGGTATAATCACAAAACCCGGTATCTAAATCTTCTGAATTTTGATCCAAAATGATTCAGATCTCCTCGAACAGCTTAACATCACAAAAATATTTTCTCCAATTTTTTTTTGTTAATTCTTTTAGTCTTAATTTTCGTTAGCATATTTCTCTTCTTTTGGGGAGAATAACTGTATATGCATTAACACACAATATACTGGAGGTAAGTAATGTCTGAATACGTAAGTAATTTAATGGCAGAAGTTAAAGCCAAACATCCCGCACAACCCGAATTCCATCAAGCTGTAGAAGAAGTTGCTGAATCATTAAGCATTGTTTTGGATAGGCATCCCGAATACAGAACTTCAAAAGTACTTGAAAGAATAATAGAGCCTGAAAGAGTGATAATTTTCAGAGTTCCGTGGGTTGATGATCAGGGGGATGTAAATGTTAACATCGGATTCCGGATTGAAATGAATTCGGCAATTGGGCCATACAAAGGTGGTCTTAGATTCCATCCTTCCGTTAATCTGGGGATCTTAAAATTCCTTGCATTCGAGCAAGTGTTCAAAAACAGTTTAACTACTCTACCAATGGGTGGGGGTAAAGGTGGTTCAGATTTCGATCCAAAAGGTAAAAGCGATTTAAAAATTATGAGGTTCTGCCAGGCATTTATGAGTGAACTGTTTCGTCATATCGGTCCGAATACTGACGTACCGGCAGGTGATATTGGTGTAGGTGGAAGAGAGATAGGTTATCTCTTTGGAACGTATAAAAAACTACGGAACGAATTCACCGGAGTGCTGACAGGTAAAGGCTTAAACTGGGGTGGTTCACTAATAAGGCCTGAAGCAACCGGCTACGGTGCAGTTTACTTTGCTGCTGAAATGCTTGGTACAAGAAATGAAACACTTGAAGGAAAAACCTGTCTTGTTTCCGGCAGCGGTAATGTTGCACAGTTTACTACTGAAAAAATAAACGAGCTTGGTGGTAAGGTTGTTACATTATCTGATTCAAACGGTTACATATATGATGAAGAAGGAATTGATGCAGACAAGCTAAAATACGTAATGGATCTAAAGAACGTCAGAAGAGGAAGAGTTAAAGAATATACGGATGAATATAAGAATGCTGTGTACACAGAACTGGATCCAAATATGGACCACAATCCTTTATGGAACCACAAAGCAGACTGCGCATTCCCGAGTGCAACTCAAAATGAAATTAACGATGTAGATGCACAAAACCTTGTAAAAAACGGAGTGTACGTTATTAGTGAAGGCGCCAATATGCCAACAACTATTGAGGGTATAAATGTGTTCCAGGCAGATAAGAACGTTTTATACGGACCCGGCAAGGCAGCTAACGCAGGCGGCGTTGCAGTTTCAGGATTGGAAATGACACAAAATAGTATGAGAATTCCATGGTCAAGAAAAGAAGTGGATGATAAATTAAAGAATATAATGAATAGCATTCATAAGACTTGTATTGATACTGCAGAAAGATTCGGACATCCCGGTGATTACGTTGTGGGTGCAAACATTGGCGGCTTCCTAAAAGTTGCTGATGCTATGATGGACCAGGGAGTGGTATAAATTATATTCATCATTCTGATGAACAATTTGTACTAACTTATAAATTCTGTTCATCATTAATTTAGGCGAAACGGCAATGATAATACATTATTGCCGGTTCGCCTTTTTTTATAGAATTAATTGCATTTTGTTTGCTAAATTTATTTAGTAATTAATCATAAAGTATTATCATTTGATTTTCAATTATAAATTGAAATGAAAACTCCTCCAGACATAACAAACTCTCCGGAAGCTCTTTGGGCTGAGCACGGATATAGAAATCGCTTTCAGGGATTTCAGGATCTAATGAGATTGCGCATACGCGATATTCTTCTTGTATCCAGCCTATACGATCTTTATTTGTTTGAAGAAGACGGTAGACTCTATGAACTTATACGCAGTGAATATCAGGGACTGAATCTAAGTCATTCACCAGAATTAACGCGAGTTTCAAGCGGGCAGGATGCTATACGAATGGCTAAAAAGGAAATGAGGTTCGACCTGGTAATTACTACCATGCACATTGAAGATATGCACGCACTGAACTTTGCAAAACTTGTACGTAAATCCGGTCTAAAAATACCTGTTATTCTTCTTGCACACGATAACCGCGAATTGAAATCCCTAATGCACAACCCTGAGAGAAATGTATTTGATAAGATATTCATATGGACAGGGGATTTCAGGATATTGATAGGAATAATAAAATATCTTGAGGATAAATTAAACATTGAGCACGATAGTAAAACTATCGGTGTTCAGAATATTATTTTTATTGAGGATAACGTCCGGCATTATTCCTCTTTTCTGCCAATTATCTACACCGAAATTCTCAGGCAGTCTCAGAGATTAATTACAGAAGGCATAAATTTAACCCATAAATTTCTGCGGATGAGGGCAAGACCTAAAATCCTTTTATGTTCCTCGTATGAAGAAGCCTGGAACTATTATAAGAAATATAAAGACCTTGTTCTTGGAATTATATCAGACATTGCATTTCCTAAAAAAAATAAGTTGGATAGTAAAGCCGGATTTAAATTTGCAACACAGGTTAAAAAATATCATCAGGATATACCAATTCTTCTTACATCAGATAATCCAGATAACGAAAAGATAGCGAACAAAGCTCAAGCTTCTTTTCTTTTAAAGAATTCTCCAACTATACTTACTGATTTCAAACAATTTGTTAATAAACAGTTTAGTTTTGGTGATTTTATATTTAGAAATAAAAAGGGTGATGAAGTAGGGAGAGCAAGTGATTTGAGGTCGCTTGAAAAATGTTTGAAAGAAGTTCCACTGGAAAGTATTCGCTACCATGGAGAAAGAAACCATTTTTCCAACTGGCTAAAAGCCAGAACCGAATTCTGGCTGGCACATCAATTAAGACCACGAAAAATATCTGATTACCCAAATATCGAAGCTCTAAGACAGGATCTTATCGTTTCTCTTCACAACTACAGAATGATTAGACAAAGGGGCATTATTGCAGACTTCAAAAAAGAAACATTTGACACTGATAGCAGTCTTGCAAGGATTGGCGGAGGATCTTTGGGAGGAAAAGCCCGGGGACTGGGATTTGTAAATTCATTGGTAAATAACTATGGAATAGTCGATCGGGTAGAAGATGTGCATATATACGTTCCACCCGGAATTGTTTTAGGAACGGATGTATTTGATGAATTTCTCGATTTGAATGATATTAGAGAATTTGCATTAAACAGTGAAAATGATGAGGAGATAACAGATAGATTTTTGAATGCACAAAAATTTCCTGAGGAAATATTAGGTGAACTTGCCGGCTTTTTGGATCTTATCCAAATGCCCCTTGCAGTGCGTTCATCCAGCTTGTTGGAAGACTCGCAATATCATCCCTTTGCCGGTGTTTATGAAACGTATATGATTCCTAATAACGATTCAAATCCTTTGATTCGATTGAATGATCTGCTAACAACTATAAAAAGAGTTTATGCTTCCACCTTTTATCAAAGTGCGAAGAATTATATTAAGGTAACTGCTTACAGAACTGAAGAAGAAAAAATGGCTGTCATTATTCAAAAGATGATCGGTCTGAATCATACAAACAGATTCTATCCGGATTTTAGTGGAGTAGCAAAGTCTTATAATTTCTATCCTCTTCCTCCTCAGGAATCATCAGATGGCGTAGTTTCGGTAGCACTGGGTTTGGGTAAAACAGTTGTTGAGGGTGGTAATACTGTCCGCTTCAATCCCAAGTATCCAAATGATAATGTGCAGTTTTATTCGGTACAAGAATCATTAAATCATAGCCAAAGAAATTTCTTTGCACTACAACTAGATGAGAAAACTGATTTTGGAAATGTCACTCACGATGTTTTGGTCAAAAGTTATGGATTAGATATCGCAGAGGTAGATGGTTCATTAAATTATGTTGGTTCTACTTATTTAGCGGATAACGATGCAATATACGATGGCTTATCAAGGATAGGCCCGAGAGTAGTAACATTTAGTCCGATATTAAGAAATAAAATGTTTCCACTTCCAAAGATTATCGAAATGTTATTGGATATGGGCACATGGGGAATGGGAACTCCGGTTGAAATAGAATTTGCTGTAAATATGAATCCCCAAAATGGAAAAAAGAAAGAGTTCGGATTGCTACAGCTAAGACCACTTGTTGTTAGTCTCGAAGAGGAGCAGTTAAATATAAAAAACATAAAGGATGATAAGCTTATTTGCCGGAGCACCCTGGTAATGGGTAACGGTATTATAAATGATATAAAAGATGTTGTTGTAGTCGATCATACATTGTTCGATCGTTCAAAAAGCAGAGAAGTTGCTGCGGAGGTTGCACAATTCAACAATGAGCTGCTGAAAAAAAATAAACCGTATTTGCTTATAGGTATGGGCAGATGGGGTTCTTTAGATCCGTGGTTAGGTATACCTGTAACCTGGGAACAGATTGCCGGGGCAAAAGCAATCATCGAGACAAACTTTAAAGATATGGCTGTTGAACCCTCGCAAGGCTCCCACTTCTTCCAAAATTTAACTTCATTTATGGTAGCATACTTTACTGTTAACTCATTGCGTAATACCGGATACGTAAATTGGGACTGGCTGCTTTCTGTTGATCCATACGTGCAAAAGACTTACACCAAGCATTTACGATTTAAAGATCCTTTATTACTTAAAATGAATGGCCATAAGAATAAAGGGATAATTATGAAGCCAGGGGAGGATAATAATAAACTGTAGAACCAATAAAATCATTATCCCAAAGACTGTCCCATCCTGCAGAATCTAGCACTTAATTAATTCTGTGATTCCAGATTAGAATCATTCAAGTTCCAATTATAATCAAAATAATCAATCTGCCATTCATCAATATTGGCAATTATTTCTTTTGCCAGGTCTTCCCGTAAGTGTCGAACTACATATTCTAGTATTTCCCGCCGGTTATTTCCAAAATCATCATCATACCAATCAAGTATTTTAGAGAGGTATGCGGTTTTTGATTTTTGATCGAATCTGTTTTTGGTTGAATCGTTAAAAAATTTTCTTGCTTCTTCATCAAGCTGTTCATCCAGTTTGAACCCCTCGTATGCTTCATTACGTAAATTCGGACAGCTTATTGAAGCACATACAAGTGCAAAATGAACACGCTCATCACCAATCGCTTTTCTTAACGTATCATGCTCAACATTATTCAGTGATAAGTTCATCTCGTTAATCACAATTTTATCATCATCCCATACAGTTGTGCCCAGCACTGTTCCCAAATACAATCCTCCCCAATGCAAATCATTTATGCTTTCTACAGGATATTCTTCAATGATAAATTTTAGAGTGTAAGCATTGTAAACATTAATCCAGAATGCTTTTATGTCATCAATATTTTTGAAATCATTTGGATCTGTCTTTGATAGTTGATCTATATATTCATTGAGCCTTGAGTCATTTTTAAGATTTTTATAATCAACCAATCCATTTTTAACATATTCACTTAGTATTTCAGTAAATAAGCTATTACCAGGAATATTTTTTTGACAATATCCTGATCGTCCTATGATCAATATTATTAGAATAAACAGTACTTTTTTAACCATTTTATTTAAAATATTTATCATAAATTTTGCTTGGTTCAGTACCTGAAAAATACCGTAGGATATATATTGCATTCAACAACTGAGTTAATACCACTCCATTTTTCTTCAGCCGTCTTGCTGAAGTGGTTACACAAGCTGGTAATTTCACAATTCGTGTTTTCTTACGAGCTTTCCTTAATAATTCTACATCTTCAAAAATTGAAAATTCAGGAAAGCCACCGATTTCTTCATAAAAATTTTTCGTAATAATTACCCCTTGATCTCCGAATGTTGTAAATACCGAATCAAATCTTGTAAACCAGGAATATATTTTAAACAATAGACCTTTATCATCAAACTTCATTCTGAATGTGGCAATTTCACATCCTCGATTTATCATATACTCATTTATTAATTTAAAGGCATTCTTCGGAAGAAATGTATCGGCATGAATAAAAACTAATATATCACCAGAGGAACCTTCAACCCCCTTTATTAACTGAAGTCCTTTCCCTTTTTCAGAGCTGCACAATATTACGCTATGTTTCCTCGCTATATTAATTGTATCATCTTTGCTGCCACCATCCGCAACAATCACTTCAAAATCTTCGTCAAATCCATTTAGGCTATCCAAGATGCGAGGAAGAAATTCCTGCTCGTTTAATGTTGGGATTATAATTGAGTATTTAGGCATGCCGGATATATAATGATTATTCCTTTATTAGTTATTTAATAATCTGCTTAGAAAAATCATAGCATTAGATTTTTATAATGAAGAATTGTAAACTTGGCGTCAAAAATAATTTATAAGTTCATCAGGAGTAAATAATGCAATTAAAAGTAAGCGGGATAGATCATGTCAATATGGAAGTAGTCAGTTTAGAAGAATCAGTTGACTTCTATAACAAATTATTTGGATTCGAAGTATTAAAAGAGCAACCTGAAGACAATTCAAAAATAATAGGTAACGAAAAAGTAAAACTATGTCTCTATGAGACACCGCGGTTTAAAGGTTACGAAGTAAAAGGATTTCATCACTTCGGATTTCATATTGAAAATTTTGAAGAAGTAGTGCAAAAATGTACAGATATGGGTGTTGAAATATTCTACGGCGGACCAATCAAGTGGGAAAAATCCACATCAATTTATATAAAAGATCCAAACGGTTATGATATAGAACTCGCTGAAGTTTTTGGCGGGGGTTTGTAATCTAACAGTATGTAAATACTCTGAGAATAAGGAACAATTTTTCCCCAGCATAGTTGAACCTCTATAACCATAACCTTGGAGGAGGTTACAATGCCAATCATCAAAAGCCACAAAGCTGACTTAAGAGCAAAGTACAGTCGGAATATTAAATTGTGCATTATAATTGCAGTTGCACTTATTATAGCCGCGTTCAAAATCTCGCCAACAGAAGACAGCTTGAATAGTACTTTTATTCAAACACAGGAAATAATCACAATCGAGGATATAATAAACACAGTACAAAAACCGAAAATACCTGATCCACCTGCAAAACCAAAAATTATCGAAACTTCCATCGACGAGATATCCGAGGATTTAATACTTAAGAACATAGATATTTTTGAGGATGCGCCAATCACTCATCCGCCTCTGCGTGATCTTCCAAAGGTTTTGGATGAAGATGTAATTTTTGTTTGGTCTGAAGTTATGCCTGAACCTATCGGTGGAATAGCAGCAATACAAAAGAAAGTTGACTATACCGAAATTGCTATAAGAACAAGAATAGAAGGGACTGTTGCTATTGAAGCAGTAATTGATGAAGAAGGTAAGGTAATTGATGCAACGATAGTTAGAGATATCGGTGGAGGTTTGGGCGAATCAGCTCTTAGGGCAGTACTCGCAACAAAGTTTAGCCCAGGAAAGCAGCGGGGCAAACCTGTAAAAGTGAAAGTTACGATACCTATTAAGTTTGTACTTAAATAGCTTTCATCCCAAGGAAATATACCTAATGCGATATTGGAGTAGGCAATTTTATTTATTGCAAGGACAAATGACGCTATTTTAAGATCGTGTATTTTCTTATTCTTTTTTCCAGGTATCCCTTATTTCATTATATGCATAAATCATTGTTTCTTCCAACCCTGAATTAACCAAATCTTCTTCACCGGCACCTTGAAGTATTATACCCTTAGATTTAGCATCCAGAGTTTTTCCAACCGATTTTTCAGAATAACTTAGTACATCAGTAAAAACCTTGTTCTATCTTTTAGCTTAAATTGATTTTCATATAAACTCCTTTAGCTGATTTCTTTTAGATATGTTATTATTGCATGTAATAAATGAAAATAGTAAATGAATAATTTTAAAAAGCAATTGAAATTATAATTCGGAATGCACGAGTTCATCATTATAAAAGATATCGTTTTAATTCTTCTAGTATCAATCCCGGTAATAATAATATTTAACCGGATTCAACTGCCGAGTATTGTAGGTTTTTTAATTGCCGGAATGATATTGGGACCTTATGGATTCCAGGTTATTACAAGCCTTGATGAAATAGAGATAATGGCAGAAATCGGAATTATCCTTCTGTTATTTTCAATCGGTCTTGAGCTATCTCTAAAAGAATTACTTAGCATAAAAAAAATCCTTCTAATTGGTGGAGGATTACAGGTTCTGCTTACTATCATCATTTCAACAGTAATTATTTACCTGATAGGTTTAAGTGCTAAGGAAGCAGTATTTCTGGGAATGTTAATAAGTGTATCTAGTACAGCCATAGTGCTAAAGCTATTGGCTGACAAAGGAGAATTGGATTCTCCTCATGGAAAGATTTCCTTGGGAATTTTGATATTTCAGGATCTCGCTGTAGTTCCACTTTTCATGTTTGTTGATTTGCTTGGTACACCTGATGAGATTAGTGCAATGGATGTAATTCTGAGATTGCTAACAGCATTCGGAGCTGTGGCAGTTATTTTAATAGTTGCAAAATATCTCGCCCCGCCTCTGTTATACAGGTTAGCAAAACTGAGGATGAAAGAAATATTCACCGTCGGCATTATCCTGATTATACTGGGTACAGCTTACCTTACATTCTCGCTTGGATTATCCTTTGCTCTTGGTGCCTTTATCGCAGGATTAATTTTTTCAGAATCAGAATATAGTTACCAAATTGTAGCAGATATACTACCGCTGCGAGATGCATTCAATAGTATCTTTTTCGTCTCTGTTGGTCTGTTGCTAAATGTTGCCTTTGTTCTTGAGTATCCACTTTATGTAGTTCTATCAGCATTGGGAGTATTAGTTTTAAAAGCTCTGATAATTATTTCGATTGTAATGTTTTTAAAATATCCAGCGCGTGTTGCAGTATTAGCAGGAATTGGATTGGCTCAGATTGGAGAGTTTTCATTTATTCTGGCCGAACATGGAATGAGCCTTAACATTATCTCATCCGATTATTCAAACATATTCATTTCTTCTACTATTATTACAATGATTCTCACTCCGGCACTCACCAGATTAGCACCAATATTAGCCGATAAATCCGCTAAAATTGAATTAGTGAAAAAAAGAGAGCAAAAAGTGGAAACATTAGTTGATCATGTTATTATTGCAGGATTTGGGCTTAATGGAAAAAATTTAGCACACGTACTTAGAGTAACCGGTACCAAATACATAGTTATCGAAATCAATCCCGATACTGTAAAAGAAGAAACTGCTAAGGGAGAAAATATAATCTACGGAGATATAAGCAACGCTGAAGTATTATTGAATGCACATATAAGAACTGCAAAGATGATGGTTATTGCAATATCCGATCCCGCATCATCCCGCAGGGCACTAAAACTAGCAAAGGAATTAAATCCAAATATTCGTGTGATAGTTAGAACAAGATTTATGCGGGAGACTGATGACCTGATTACAATCGGTGCAGATCTTGTTATTCCCGAAGAGTTTGAAACCTCCATTCAGATTTTCCGTAAAGTATTAGAGCAATATCACATCCCGCTAAATGTAATTATGCAACAGGTAAATTTATTAAGAGGTGAATCATATAAATATTTAAGATCTGATGATTCGGGCACAAAAGTTTTTGATAATATCGACGAGATACTTTCTGCAAGATTAACAGATACATTTTATATAAGAAACGATAGCGTATATGCGGGTAAATCTATAGGTGAGATTAATCTGCGGCAAAAAACCGATGCCACCATAATTGCTATAGTTAGAGCGGGAACGACTATATCAACCCCATCAGCACAGGATATTATTAAGCCAAATGATACAATTGTAATAACTGGTACTCATCAGGCTGTAGATAAAGCTTTTGAGTTACTATCAGGTAAGGAATGAATCTTCAAATACCGAGTTTAGCTTTAATATTCTCTGGTACCGCATCTTTATGAACCATAATTGCTATTGTTTTCAATCTTACAAACGGTTCCGACATATACCAGTATCCATCGTATTTATATTTAGTACCCCAAGAATTTTTAGTGTGATAAAATTTTGTCCCTTCCTGATTTTCTGCAAGACCGATAATATGCATTAAGTGATCGTCAGTAGTCAGGAAATTTTCAAACGTCTTTTCTCTCATTTCCTGGGTGATAACTTTTTCTCTTTCAGGTTCAGTAAGTTCTTTATCGTCCCCATCTTTTTCGTCATCAACAGGAATAACAGCATAACCCTTTTTTCGATAAAAAGTTTTTTCACTTGTGTCGCCATCCCACACTACCGAGTAACCATTTTTGATTGCATTATCAATCACTTCAATCAAATTGTCTATTGGTATATTATAATATTCATTGTTTGTCCAGTTATCAGGCACTTCTAGGATTGATTGTTCATAATAGGGATAGCGCATATAGGATGTGAATTCAATATAATCATCAGAATTAATTGCCAGCTCATCTGCAAAACTTCGGGGAGTATATTCTTTACCATTGTAATAAAATGATTCGGAATTCTCTCCAAGATAAATGTCCAAAACAGACCCACAAACGTATTTCCAATTATCTGAAATCTTACCCTTAGTACTTATGATTGCATCCATTGAGCCCTTTAATACAGCAACCATTTCCATATGATTATGTAATTCATCTGCTGAACTTTTACCGGGATAGATTTCTTCCGGTACCAATCCATATTTATCCATTGCTATCAATACATCGTGCGCCTGTCCACCCTGGTCAAAACTGGTTAATCCATGGTAGCGAATATACTTTTCAGCTTTTATCGGATAAATATTTCTAACCATATACATTTCAGATAGGTCATATTCGCCTATGCCCATTCTAATTAATTCTGTTTCCAAAAAGGATTGTGTTGCAAAAGTCCAACAGGTACCGGTCTTTCCCTGATGCTTTACCAGTGTAGTCTCAATGTTATAGAGTATTGTAAACTCGTGTACATCTATTTCTTCTTTCTCCTGTCCAAATAATGCCGGCAAGAAAAAGATTAAAACAAAAATCGGCTTAAAATTATATAAGATTGCTTTCACATTAACCTCAATTGCTACCATCAGACAAAAATTGCTGTAATTCTTTCACACTATTATAAATATAATCGGGTTTATTTTTTATCAGAGTTTCCTCAGAACGAAAACCATAAGACACAGCACAGGTAATCGCTCCGGCATTCTTTCCGCATTTTATATCAATTTCAGTATCACCGATCATCATTGTGTTTGCACTTTTTACATTCAAATCATCACAAATCATTAATAATGGTTCTGGGGAAGGTTTATGTTCTACACCTTCTCTCCTACCCATTATAAAATCAAAAAACTTATCGAGATAGAAATAGTTAATAATTTTCTCTGCCTGATCCTGTCCTTTTGTTGTTAATAAAGATATTTTGATTTTTTTTTCTTCCCTTAAATAGGCAAGGATTTCCTCAATATCCGGATATAAAACCGACTCATTAATAAAATCAAAATAGTGTGATTTATAAATTCTAATAAACTCTTCAAAATCAGGTACGTCAATCTTCATAACTTCGAAAATATCAACGAAGTGCATACCGATCATCTGATTGAACTGCTTCTCATCGATGCTGCCATTAATATTTAAATCTTCCATTGCTTTTAATGTTGATTTGTAAATGGTCTTATCAGATTTTACAATCGTTCCATCTAAATCAAAACAAACATGTTCTATTTCCAATTTAAAATAATCCTTTTATTAATGAAGTCGCTCTGAACTTCCATTGTAGATAAATCAATCTATTAAGTATTGAGAAATGACTTTTCTGATAGTTAACAATACTCAAAAAATATTGGAGGGTAAAAATAAAGAATTATAGTAAGACTTGAATTTCTATCACATAAAATTGATTCCACAAACAAACCCCTTTACTATCTAAAATAAGAAGCTGGCTAAGTTAAATATGACCCTTATGCCCTCAGGACTCATTTTTTGCAATATTTCATTGCACCAATAACGACGTAATATTAACTGAGAATTGCCATAAAAAGCATATGCAAATTGAAATAAATCAAGGTTTATGGTGATTTTTTTTGGTATGATTTTTTAGGATTAGTTCGTAATAAATCAACTAATAATGGGAGGTAGATAAATGAAAAGATTTCAATTGTTTTTTGCATTTGCACTTTTGCTCTCTTTCTTTGCTTTAGAATCTACAGCCTTCGCGCAGAATGAGCCTGTTATGTACTTTTGTGAAAAATATGGCAGGAGTGGCGAAATTGGAGTAAGTGACAGATTTACAACAGGATATTTAACCGTAATGGTCAAGTCCGATTATGCGTTGGGTTTGGATGACGTGGCGATTCAGTTTGATAAATATAATTACCGATCAGATGATTTTGAATATTATGAGAAGTTTTATTACTCGGTTGATCCGGATATGAATTATATCTTCTTCGAAAAAAATGATGAAAGCGATATGAATTTTAGAGAACCGGGATTCTATCGTGTCTTTTTATTGGATGATAGAGACAGAACTGTAACCAGTGCATTGATAGAGATCATTCGTTAGAGTTACATACTTAACATTAGATTTTAAGAGCGGTTATAATACCGCTCTTTTTTTGCCCAATTCGTTGCTTACTTCTCACAACAATTAGTCGTATCAATAGTATTAAACCAAATTAATTTCAACCAGCATATTCTTTTAATTAACAGCTTCGTTATAAAGATTTTTTTTATTAAATTTTTTTTAAGTGAATAATAAATAATCCAATAAAAGGAGTTTGCCAAATGAAAAGATTTCACCTGTTTTTTGCTTTCATTCTTTTACTCACATTCGTTGCATTAGAATCTACAGCATTCGCACAAAATGAACCCGTTCTCTATTTTTGTGAAAAATATGGACGGAATGGTGAAATTGGGGTAAGTGATAGATTTACTACCGGTTATTTAACTGTAATAGTTAAAGCTGACTATGCATTGGGTCTTGATGACGTGGCAATTCAATTTGATAAATACAATTACAGAACAGGTGAGTTTGAATACTACGATAAGTTTCATTACTCAATCGATCCAGATATGAAATATATCTTCTTCGAAAAAAATGAAGAGAGCGATATGAATTTTAAAGAGCCCGGGATATACCGAGTATTTCTACTTGATGAAAGAGATAGAACAGTAGCCAGTGCTCTGATAGAGATTATAGAATAGAGTTAACTGTAAAATTAAAGTTTTCAGAGCGGTTATTATGCCGCTCTTTTTTTGCTTAATTCTCTCCCACATTATAAAGATAATTAACCATTTGATTAAATTTGTACCCATTTTATTGAATCATCTAAATTTATAAATGAATTACTACGATGTAATTATTATTGGCGCCGGTCCAATAGGAATAACCTGCGGTATTGAAGCAAAGAAAAGAAATAAACCCCATCTGATTATTGAAAAGGGATGCCTCGTTAATTCACTTTATCACTACCCAACAAACATGACATTCTTTTCTACATCCGAAAGAATTGAAATCGGGGAACTCCCATTTGTTTCACACAGCGATAAGCCAACACGAAGAGAATCATTAGAATATTATAGACGTGTGGCACATTCCTGGGGTTTAAACATCAATACATATGAGAGAGTAACAAATATCGAGAAAGAGAAGGATAGTTTTTTAGTAACAACCAGTAAATCAAAATACGGTGCTGCTAATATTATTGTTGCTACAGGATTTTTCGATAAGCCAAATTTGCTCAATATACCAGGAGAGGATAAACCAAAAACAATACATTATTTTACTGAAGCACATCCCTATGCCTACTTGAAGCTTGTGGTGATTGGTGCAGCAAATTCAGCAGTTGATGTTGCACTGGAAACATTTCGGAGAGGATCTGAAGTGACTATGGTAATGAGAGAGGATAAAATAAAAGACACTGTTAAATACTGGGTTAAACCTGATATCGAAAACCGAATAAAAGAAGGAAGCATCAAGGCATATTTTAATTCGGAACTTAAAGAAATCAGGGACGATGAAGTTGATATAAGCACACAGGATGGTTTAATAACTATTAAGAATGATTTTGTTTTTGCGATGACAGGATATCATCCAGATTACGATTTCCTGCAGAAGATTGGAATAGAATTATCACAAGATGAAAATCTAATCCCACAATTCGATGTAAATACATTCGAAACAAATGTTAAGGGTATGTATCTTGCAGGTGTTGTTTGCAGCGGGCAACTAACAGGCAAGTGGTTTATCGAGAATTCATTATCTCATGCCAACAGCATTTTTAACCACCTTGAGAAGCTAAATAATTAATTTTCAATTAACAGTAAAAATTGAAAACCTAAGCACTAAAGCGTATTTTTAGATACTTAATAAAAATTTAATTAACCACCTAAATTGGGAGTGATAATGATAGACGATATAAAAAAGTTACTTGGTAGTGAGGTTGATTCTCTCCTTAACTACAAAGCAAAATTTCCAAAAGAACAATTAAATCTGCCCGGGCCTGACTTTGTTGACAGAGTTTTTTTGCAATCTGATAGAAGTGTAAATGTATTAAGAAATATAAACTCGATACTTAATCACGGAAGACTGGCAGGAACCGGGTATGTTTCAATACTTCCTGTTGATCAGGGCATAGAGCATTCAGCCGGTGCTTCTTTTGCACCCAATCCAATTTACTTTGATCCTGAAAACATTGTAAAGCTTGCTATTGAAGGTGGCTGCAATGCCGTTGCTTCTACACTTGGTGTGCTGGGATTCAGTGCAAGAAAATATGCTCACAAAATTCCATTTATATTAAAGCTAAACCACAACGAGCTTTTAACTTACCCAAATAAATTCGATCAGATTATGTTTGCCGGTGTTGAGCAGGCATTTGATATGGGTGCAGCTGCTGTTGGTGCAACTATATATTTTGGTTCAGACGAAAGTTCGCGCCAGATAATTGAAGTGAGTGAAGCATTCCAGTTTGCACACGAACTTGGTTTGGCAACTGTTCTGTGGTGCTACCTGCGTAATCCGGAATTCAAGAAGGACAAAGATTACCACAATGCTGCTGATCTTACCGGGCAGGCGAATCATCTTGGAGTAACCATACAGGCGGATATCATCAAACAAAAACTGCCAACTAATAATGGCGGCTACGAAGCAATCAAGTTCGGGAAAACACATAAAAAGGTTTATACAGACTTAACCTCCAACAACCCAATTGATTTAACACGTTATCAGGTTATCAATAACTACATGGGCAGGTCAGGATTGATAAACAGCGGTGGTGCTTCCGGTGAAAATGATTTTGCAGAAGCAGCTAAAACTGCAGTTATCAACAAACGAGCAGGCGGTATGGGATTGATATCAGGCAGGAAAGCATTCCAGCGTCCAATGGATGAAGGAGTAAAACTGCTTAATACAATACAGGATGTTTATTTAACCAAAGAAATTACGGTAGCTTAGCATATTACTTTCGTAATAGTATTTGAAACGATTCTGTTCCATTATTATCATTTTGTCAGTCTGGGCCAGCCGAAGACTGACATTTTTTTGAGTCACACTTCGACGAGCTTAGTGTGACAGTAAAAATAATCTTTTAGACAAACTGGTTATCTATAAGCCAAGCAGGAAGTCAGCGATCTTTCCTAAATCTTTAACATCCTTATTACTATAACTTGGCATTATAATACCTGGAAACTGTTCTCTGTATTGTTTAAGCCGCTTGGAATTCATAAACGAATCAGGATTACGTAGATATGCTATTAATTCCTTACGGCTGTAGTATTCACCTAATCCGATTAATGAAGGACCTTTCTTTGTACCCTTATAATCAGTGCCATGACAGCTTGTACACGTAAAATTACTAAACAATTCTGCACCAGTTAAGTTGTCACCGGTGGTTTGATCAGTAAGAACAGAAGTTGGCATCTGTGGGGGATGCTCTTCCTTTTTTGTTACCTTCTGTAGAATGAATAAAAAAATAAAAATTACTAAAAATGTTGCAACCCATATCTGTGGTTTTGTCATACTGTTGTTCTCAATGTTTTATAGTTCCAATTCATATTAAGTGTTAGAAATAGACGTGAAATTTATAAAAAAATATGATCTCGTTGTTAAGGACTACTTTCTTTTCGGTCTGTACAGATGTGTGCTCTGTCCAAAGAAAACCTCTGCTGCTTCCATAACTGTTTCAGAAAGAGTTGGATGAGGATGAATAGTTAATTTCAGATCGGTTAAATTGGCTGCCATTTCAATTGCCAGTGCACCTTCGGCAATCAATTCACTGGCACCGAATCCGCAAATTCCAATACCCAAAATCCTGTCAGTATCAGGTTCTGAGATTATCTTGGTAACACCATCACTTCTATCTAAGGTGGATGCTCTCCCGGATGCTGCCCAAGGAAATTTTGAAACGTTTACGTTTATGTTTTTTTCTTTTGCCTGACTCTCTGTTAAACCGGCCCAGGCAATTTCAGGATCGGTGAAGACGACTGCAGGAATTGCCTTTGGCTCAAAGGCTACATTGTGTCCGGCTATTGCTTCAACCGCAGTTCTGCCTTCGTATGAAGCCTTGTGTGCCAGCATCGGCTCCCCAACAATATCTCCAATCGCATAAATATTATCATCGTCGGTTTGCAGTTGTTCGTTTACTTTAATCCAGCCTCCATCATTAACATTTACTTTTGTGTTCTCCAATCCTAAACCTGATGTGTCTGGTTTTCTACCAACAGACATCAATACGTAATCAAAAGTTTTCTCAACCGTATTACCATCCTTATCTTCAATCTTAACATTGATTCCATTCTTCACTTCATTCATCTCAATAACTTTTGAGTTAAGCATTATTTCATCAAACTTACTTTTAAGTCTCTTGGATAGATGAGAAACAAGATCCCTGTCTGCTCCCAGAAGGAGTCCATCCAATATTTCAACAACAGAAACTTTACTGCCAAGAGCCTGGTAAACAGTTCCAATCTCCAAACCAATGTATCCTCCGCCAATCACTAACAGGCTTTTAGGAATTGCAGGCAAATCCAATGCTGTCTCCGAGTTTAGAAATCTTTCACTCTCAATATCTAATGATGGAATGGTAGAAATCCTCGAACCGGTTGCAATTATAGCTTTATCAAAAGCTAAATCTTCATTATTCTCACCCGGTTTTACTACGAATATACTGGATGGACTTACGAAAGAAGCTTTACCTTGAATATAATTTATCTTCCGTGATTTAGTTAATACGCCCAAACCAACAGTGTTTTTGGCTACAACTGTATCTTTCCACTCTCTAAGTTTGTCAAGATTAATTTTTGGTTCAGCAAACTCAATTCCCCAATTTTTGCTTTCACTTGCTTCACCAATTAATTTGGCAATGTGCAGCAATGCTTTTGAGGGTATACAACCCCTGTATAAACAGACACCACCCGGGTTTTTTTCCATATCAACCAGGGTTACATTCATACCGAGATCAGCAGCAAGAAATGCAGCAGCATATCCGCCGGGACCGCCGCCAATTACGGTTAGATTAATTTTTTCAGACATTATAAAAATCTCAGTTAATGAAAGGATAATTCAGCACTACTACTACACTCCGATTTACATAAATGAGGAATTACAACAAGGTCTTCAGAGGCTGTTCAAGTGCTTCTACAACCCAATTTAAAAACCTAACAGCATCTGCACCATCTATAATTCTATGATCATACGAGAGGGATAGTGGCAGCATTAACCGCGGTTCGAAAACACCATAACCGTTATAAACCGGTTCATAGCTGCCTCTCGATACTCCCAGAATAGCTACTTCAGGTGAATTTATCACAGGTGTGAATGCTGTCCCCCCGATTCCTCCAAGGTTTGTAATGGTAATGCAGCCTCCTTGTAATTCGTCAAGCGAAACTTTTTTCTCCCGTGCCTTTTTTGCCAAATCATTCATCTCATCAGTGAGTTCAGTTAGGTTCTTTTTATCAACATCTTTTACAACCGGAACTATTAGTCCATGCTCTGTATCGACAGCAATTCCAACATTAAAATAATTCTTATAAATAATTTCTTTTGTTTCCATATCGATACTGCTGTTAAACTGAGGAAACTTTTCGAGTGCTGCAGAAATGATCTTCAATAAAATTACCGTTACAGTTAATTTAACACCTTCCTCTCCTACCTGCTTATTAAACTCTTTTCTTGCTTTATCAAGCTGGGTAATATCGGCTTTATCAAATTGAGTAACGTGCGGAACAGTTGACCATGCATAGCTTAAATGATCCGCAGTTATCTTTCGTATCTTTGTCATCTTAACCCGATATGTATCACCGGACTTTGCAAAATCAGGTAATGCTTCCTGTTCAATTTTATGTTCACTGCCGGGTATTTCTGCCTCCTCGTGGTGCAGCTTTTTCGAATGGGCTTTTACATCTTCTTTTAATATTCTTCCGCCCGGGCCACTACCAACTACTTCATTGATATCAACTCCAATCTCGCGAGCAATTCTTCTAACCGAAGGTGCAGCAGGTGCAGAACCTTTAGTTATAGCAGGTTGCTTTTTCTCTTCTTCAGTTTGTAATGTGGTTTCTTCTTCTTCCGTGGTTGTTTCTTCATCCGGTTTTTCTTCAGATTCTTCTCCAAACACATCAAAGGAAGCAGTATCCTCAATTTCAGGTTCTGTTTTCTCCACTTCAAGCTCAGCTTCTTCCGGAACTTCCTTATCAGCTCCATTAGAATCAACTTCTACCATTACAATCACGTCTCCCGTTTTAATTTCATCACCTTCATTTACTTTTACTTCTATAACCTTTCCTTCAACTGTGGATGGTACTTCAACAGTGGCTTTGTCAGTTTCAATTTCAAGAATTGCCTGATCCAATTGAAGAGTATCACCAGGCTTTACAAGTATGCCAACAATATCTGCAGTTTCAATGTTTTCACCTAACTCAGGTAGTTTAATTTCTTTTGCCATTATAATTCCATTTTATATTTCATTAAAAATATCGATTAAGAATAGTGAGGATTTGCTTTATTAGATTTTATCTTCAATTCTTTTTTTGCTTTGTCAAGAGTTGCTGCATTAATTTTTCCTTCTTCAGCAAGAGCACCAAGTGTGCTAAAAACTATATGTTTGGCATCAACTTCAAAGAAATTGCGTAATGCCTCTCTGGATGCACTTCTGCCAAAACCATCCGTGCCTAAAGAGGATAGCGGTTTTGGAAGCCATTTTGAGATTGAATCGGGTAGAGCTTTCAAATAATCCGATGCTGCAACAAAAACTCCATCATTATCTTTGAACAACTCTATAATATATGGAGCCCTTTGTTTTTTTGTTGGATTAAGCATGTTCCATCTTTCAGCGTCTAAAGCATCTCTTCTTAACTCTTTATAGCTTGTAACACTCCATACATCAGCCGCAACACGATAATCGTTTTCAAGTATCTCTTGTGCTTTCAGAACTTCATTAATGATTGTTCCACTGCCAAACAGATTTGCTTTTAGTTTTGCATGCTTTTTTTCTGAGGCTTTAAATTTATACATGCCTTTTAGAATGCCTTCCTTCGAACCCTCTGGCATAGCTGGCATTGGATAATTCTCATTCATTAATGTTATGTAATAAAAAATCTTTTCCTGTTCTTTATACATTCTTCTTATACCATCACGAATTATTACAGCTATCTCAAATGCAAATGCAGGATCATATGCATATAAATTTGGAACAGTATAGGCAAGCAAATGACTATTACCATCCTGGTGCTGTAATCCCTCACCATTAAGTGTAGTCCTGCCGGCAGTACCACCAAGCATAAA
The DNA here is from genome assembly GCA_020354005.1 of Ignavibacterium sp. Lineage (GTDB taxonomy): Bacteria > Bacteroidota > Ignavibacteria > Ignavibacteriales > Ignavibacteriaceae > BMS3ABIN03. The sequence goes on along the minus strand of CP070637.1, from coordinate 1,974,568 downwards.
ACCCTTTGCGCCCATATCTGCAGCAGCCCACACAAGATCTCCTACTCGCTGCAAGCCAAACATAGAGTAGTAGATAAAGAATGGAATCATATTAATTCCATGAGTGAGGTAAGCGGTTCCCGCCGCAATAAACGAAGACATAGAACCTGCTTCGGTTATACCTTCCTCAAGTATTTGTCCATTTTTAGCCTCCTTATAATAAAGAAGACTATCGGCATCAACTGGTTCATAAAGCTGACCGGCGTGTGCATAAATTCCCACCTGCCGAAAGAGTGCTTCCATTCCAAATGTTCTAGCCTCATCGGGTACGATAGGTACAATATATTTGCTGATAAATTTATCCTTTAATAGTTTGGCAAGCATCCTGACGAAAGCCATAGTTGTAGATACTTCTCTTCCCTCAGTTCCTTTATAAAATTCTTCAAATAGAGATTCCGAGGGCACTTTAATTGGCCCGATATCTGTTTTTCTGGAAGGAACAAATCCTCCAAGAGCCTTTCTTCTTTCTTTAAGATATTGTATTTCATCATCTTTATCATCGGGTTTATAGAAAGGCATTTTGGCTATCTGCTCATCAGAGATTGGTATTCCAAAGCGGCTTCTGAATTCCTTAAGTTCATCTTCGTTTAGTTTTTTCTGTTGATGAGTAATGTTCTTTCCTTCACCACTCTCACCAAGACCGTATCCTTTTATAGTCTTTGCAAGTATAACTGTCGGCGATCCTTTATGTTTTATGGCAGCATCATAAGCAGCATAGACTTTTTGCGGATCGTGACCACCCCGCCTCATTTTATTAATTTGCTCGTCTGTCAAATGTTCAACCATCTTAAGTAAATCTTTATCAACACCAAAAAAATGTTCCTTGGTGTAAGCACCTCCTTCAACAGTGTATTTTTGATACTGACCGTCTACTACTTCACCCATTCTTCTAACGAGCTTGCCATCTGTATCTTTTTCTAACAGGGGATCCCAGTCACCGCCCCATATTACTTTGATAACATTCCAACCAGCACCACGAAATATTGCTTCAAGTTCTTGTATAATTTTTCCATTACCTCTTACGGGACCATCCAATCTTTGCAGGTTACAATTAATTACAAAGATCAGGTTATCTAATTGCTCACGGGATGCAAGAGTAATTGCACCAAGAGTTTCCGGTTCATCTGTTTCACCATCACCTAAGAATGCCCAGACTTTTCCATTCGATTTTATTAGATCTCTATCTTCTAAATATTGGTTAAATCTTGCCTGATATATTGCCATTATTGGTCCCAAACCCATTGAGACAGTTGGGAATTCCCAGAAATCGGGCATTAACCATGGATGTGGATAGGATGAAAGTCCACCACCAGGCTGCAATTCTCTTCGGAAGTTTCCGAGTTGTTCCACAGTAATGCGTCCTTCAAGAAATGCTCTTGCATAAATTCCGGGAGAAGCGTGTCCCTGAAAAAATATCTGGTCTCCCTCATATCTATCGCCTTTACCCTTAAAAAAATGATTGAAACCAATTTCATAAAGAGTAGCAGCGCTTGCATAAGTTGAAATGTGACCACCAATGCCACTTTCGGCCTTGTTAGCTTTTACTACCATCGCCATTGCATTCCAGCGAATTATGCTTTTAATTCGTCTCTCTAACTCTCTGTTACCGGGAAAAGTAGGCTGCTTGTCTTTAGGAATAGTATTTATGTATGGAGTATTTGCAGTAAAAGGTATCTGCACTCCTGATTTATGCGCACGTATCTGCAACTGATGCAGTAAATCAACAACTCTTTCCGGACCACCATGTTCTAACACATAATCGAGGGACTGCAGCCATTCACTGGTTTCAGTTTCTTCTATTTCGGGAGTATACTTTTTTTCATCACTCATACAATACCTTATAAGATTTAATCACTACTCTAGATATAGGTTTTACTAAAATTGAGGTATCCCACTAAAAATAAGGAAATACGCTTTTTTAGATGGATTTTAGTGCAAATTAAACTGTTAAATTAATCGATTGGATAATGAAATACAAGAAAAGCTAAATGCGTGGAAGTTTACTAGTTTTCATTAAAGACTGTTAATATAGATTATGAATAATTGAAAATTATTCCAATTTAAACATCACATACCGTGATCTGAAAAAATTGTTTGTGCAAATTTCCCGAGATTACATATTGTGAGCTCAATTTAGGTTGGATAGCAAAGGAATATTAGCATTTAATCAAGATACATCCTGTACCAATTCCTTCTCATCTCATCCACTTCTTTTCTATGCTTTCTCATAAAGTGGTCACCACCTTCGAGCATTACCAAACGAAACGGTATATCGTGTTTGATTAATTGATAAGATAGATCAAGTGAATCATGTGGAAGTACACGAGTATCTGCAGTTCCATGAAGTATAAGCATTGGAGTTGTCTTAGATAGTTTATTGGGAAAATTTACGATTGATCTGGACTCACACTTTCGTATAAAATCTTCATTACCATACTTTCCCATTGTAACTTCATATAACCTACGCATAAACTTACTTTCATCTGAACTGCACCTTAAGTTTGCTATACCTCCCGTAACAATCGCACACTTAAATTTGTAATTCCTTGTTAATGTAAGATATGTCATCATTCCACCACGACTCCATCCTTCAATCCCCCAATTCTCCGTATCGGCAAATTCAATCTCCTCTGCCAATAACATAAGATTCAATACATCATTCAAATCAGCACCGCCAAATTCATCTTTTCCCTCTCCGCCGGCATTTCCTCTGTATTGCGATGCAAATACCACGTAACCCCAGCTTGCAATCTGTCCGAAAATACCTTTAGCAGTGAAGGTATCAATTGCACCTTTTTCACCGATACCACCTCTGTTCCAAATAACGCAAGGATATTTTGGGGATGTATCAATTGGATATGCAAGATAACCACTAACCTTCAATCCATCTGAGCGGTAGGTCATTTTTTCAACTACAGAATTATTAAGAGTATGCTCCCCCCAACCACTTTTTATCATTTTATTTTGCTGGTCACCAAGTTCAATCCTGTTACGATCAATGATTTTAGAGGAAGAAGTACTCATATAATTTTAATCCGATTAGTTATATTTAATAATTAAAATTACTGATTAATACTATGCCTAAAAAGAAGAAAAAGAAAAGTCCTGCAGCTGTTAATACTAAAAGCAAATCATCAAATAAAGCATTTAGAATTGGAGTTATAATTGTTCTAATAATTGCTGCAGTATTCTTTATTCTTAACAACTTAATTAACAACGGTAAAAAAGAAGTGGAATATTATAAATTTAAAAAGGAAGGTGAACTTACAATTACCGATAGTCTGGGTAACAGCAAAATTAAAATTGATTTAGAAATTGCCGAAACCGAGTACGAGAGACAGCTCGGATTGATGAACAGAAACACTATGGAAGAGACTCAAGGCATGCTTTTTATCTTTCAATCAGAACGTATGCAATCTTTCTGGATGAGAAACACATTGATTCCGCTTGATATACTATTTATAAATAAGAATAACGAGATCGTAACAGTGCATAAATATACAAAAGTTCTTTCCGCACAGAGCTATCCCTCTACAGAACCGGCAATTTATGTTCTTGAAGTAAATGGTGGATTTACAGACAGACAAAACATTGTAAAAGGGGATAAGATCTTTTGGATTGAAACTAAGGTTAGTAATTGAAATTTGGGATTTGATATTTTAGATTTCAAGAACCGTATAGCTCGTTCTCAACAAGCTCACAAATTATGTGAGCAACAGTAATATGTCCTTCCTGTATTCTCTGCACATTTGATGACGGAATAGTAATCGATAAATCAAGGATGGACTTTAAATTGCCCCCGCTACCACCTAATAATCCAATCGTTTTCATTCCTTTTGATCTTGCCATTTCAACAGCTTTGATAACATTACCAGAATTACCGCTTGTTGAAATTGCCAGCAAGACATCACCTTCATTACCTAATCCTTCAATGCTTCGTGCAAAAACATTATCAAAACCGATATCATTACCTCCGGCAGTAAGGTTTGATGTATCTGTAGTTAAAGCTATTGCAGGAAGCGCAGGTCGCTTTATATCATGTGCTAATCTTATTACCAATTCTGCTGCAATATGCTGGCAATCTGCTGCACTGCCACCATTACCGCACAAAAGAAGTTTGTTCCCACTCCTGAAAGATGTTACAAGTTGGTCAACTGCAGTGAGTATATCTTCTTTGCAATCCCGTTCAATCTTTAGTTTAGTTTCAGAGCTCTCTTTAAGTGAATCGACGATAAATTTTTTTTTGTTCATAATTAAAAATCTTCAACATTCATGTTTCACTGCGGCCAAAAACAACAATAATTTTAACGTTAAACCTCTATGGGGCTCTTGAAATGAATAGCATTTGCAAACTCACGTATCATCTCCCAGTTGCTGTCATCTTCAAAGTAATTTCCAGTTACAATAATGTTTGCACCGTTATCAACTTTATCACGTGCAACCATTGGAGATCTTATTCCACCTCCAACAACCAACGGTATAGAGCAAACCTCTCTAACTGCTTTAATCATCTCATCGGGAACAGGCTGATCAGCACCAGACCCTGCCTCAAGGTAAACTAACTTCATACCCAGATACTCGGCAGCCAAAGCCGTTGATGCAGCTATTTCGGGTTTGTTCCGTGGTAACGGCATACTGCCGCTCATATAAACAGCCGTGGTTATTACTTCTGACTCTACTAAAATATATCCGGTTGATATCGGTTCGATGCCTGCCCTTTGAATCATTGGTGAAGCAATAACATGCCTGCCAATAAGATGATCCGCATTCCTACCACTAACAACTGACAGGAACAGAATTGCATCCGCTTGAGAAGAAACCTGATCTATGCTTCCAGGGAAAATAATTACCGGCAGGTTAGTATTAATTTTTACTTTTTCAATTAGTGGTTCAAAGTCCCCACTAACCATTAAACTGCCGCCAATCAAAAAACCATCAACACCTGATTTTTCACAGTGCTGAAGAAATACAGAAGCTTTTTCTTGTGATAATTTATCAGGATCAAGCAGAACAAGATATGCTGCCCCCTTGTTCTCAATTGTATTTAAAAGATGATTATAAGTATTCATAACAAGCACTGAAATCTTTTGAAATATAGGGATTTTGATTCATAGAAAAAAGAATGACT
>CP070637.1:1957424-1969301 GCA_020354005.1 Ignavibacterium sp. | reverse complement strand
GTATATGTCTTTGTTTTCAAATGAGCTTTTCATTTTGAGTCCTCCTATCTTTTAGAGAACTCAATTTAATTACTTATTTAAACATACGTTCTTGCAACAAACAAGCGGCTGTACCGTTTTTAATCTTTATGTAATGATTAAATGACAATGCCATTTACTTACTAAAAGCTTTTCTTTACTAAACCAACCAAAGCAATAAATACAAAGACCAAGTGAGGTCGTCTTTGTTGAGTTGCTGGTTATATGGGTTTATTTAATTTTAACAAATTTTAGCTGATCTTTAGTTAAAGAAATAATTTTGAGTTCTCTTAATACATTATGAGAAGAATTAAAAATTACTAGCAATCGACTCTCTTTGTTATAAGTCCATGTTCCATCTTCAGAATAATGGGCATCATTTGGAGCTAAAACTAAATATTCACATTTACCATCATCAAAAAATGAATAGACTTGTCTATATCGTGATGGAGGAAATTCTTTATAATCAGCTGGACGGTAAATTTGAATTGAATCAATTTCTTCTTCTCTAGAATGTATCCATCTTTTCTTCAATTCTTCAGCATCAACTTTTTCAGAAATTAGAATCTGACTGGAATTACATCCTAATAAAACTAAGGCATAAAAAAAGAAAAATAAAATTTTCATACCACTACCCATATAACGTCCGAATAACCCGCCAAAAAAGCAAGTGGGCTTTCGCTACAAGTAGTTCAACGAAAAATAGCGCAAAAATTTAAACCGCTCGTCTTTTTGGTCGGAGTTCATTCGTTGGGTTAGAGCTCGTTCAAGTCACTTTGGAGCATAATTTGGAGCTCCACCTGGTATTAGTAATGAATATGGTGTTGTTGTATCTTGAAATAATTGTTTTGCAAAATTGATGGCTTGGAATTTTATATCCTCACCAAGTTCATCAGGTGTTGTACAATTGCAGATAAATAGTTCACCTGCAGAATATGCTTTATCATAAACCAATATCCTTTGAAAACTGGTTTGAATCAATTCTAAATTATTTTCAAATTGATCAGCAGCCGTAACAATCAATGCTTGGCGTTGACCTTCAACAAAAGAGGTATGTTCTGCCGAACCACATACCCCTCGATAAAGACAAAGACATCGATCAATAAATGCTTTCATTTGAGCACTGAATCCCCAATAATAAAGAGGTGATGCATAAATGACAACATCACTTGAGACCATTTTGTTAATAACAATATTTCCATCATCCTTTTGAATACATCCCGGTTCGTTTAGATTCTCTTTGCATTTAGAACAACCTAAACATCCATTTATTTTTTCTGACGATATATTTACTCGCTCGACTTGATGTCCTTGTTCTTTCAGTTCATCTTCAACCCAAGTCAATACTTTTGATGTATTCCCTTTCTTACGTGGACCTCCAAAGATAGATAGTACTTTCATTTTCAATTCCTTTTAATAAGAGCTCTAACGGCATGTTATGTTAAAACACAACTCCGTAGTTGAGTTCTCTATTAATTAATTATTTACTTAGTTAATAAGAAGAAGTAACATCCTGTTATTCGTCGTCAAAGCGACAAGAGCTTTTTCGTTATAAATGAACCGGGCCGCATTCTTGCTGAACGCTTTTTTATTAGCGATATGCTTGAAGCATGCCGTTAGTCGCGGTCACCGGTTCTTAAGCTGCCTTGTTTATTTCGTACTCTTCTTCTTTTTCTGTTATTGCATAAACCTTCATCATCAGTTTTCTTGCTACTGCAACAATCGCTTTCTGTTTGCTTCCGCTTTTTCTGTACACTCTCTCGAACTTATTTAATAGACTTCCATCTTTTCTTACTGCTACCCACGCTAACTGTATGATAATTGATCTTAATTGTTTGTTGCCAACTAAACCTGTTCTGCTTCTTATTATTTCCTCTCCGCTGCTATGCTCTCCAGGTGTTAATCCTACATAATGTGCCAATTTTTCTCCGGTTTCAAATCTCCCTTTCATATCAAACAAATAAACAACTAATCTTACTGCACTTACTATTCCTATTCCATTTATCTTTTCTATCCTCTTTATCTTTTCTTGTAGTTCCTTATCCTCACCAATATCTTTTATTCTTTTCTCCGTATCTCTTATCTGTTCCCTTACATATTCATACTCTTTAATTAATTGTCCGAACTTTCTGTTGAATATCTTTTCCTGGAATTTTATCCTCTTTAGTCTTTCAATAAATTCTTTATTCCACTTCTCCCATTTCAAAGAATGATTCTTTACCTCAAGTATACAGCGAATTTGCCTGAGTATCTGTCCCTCCCTCATTTTCTCTTTATCATATATCCTAAAGATAGATCTATATTCCCGTATCTTCTCAGTTGGAACCTTCACTTCTCTTAGTAATCCTCTTGAATGCTGAAATGCTAGTTTTCTTGAATCAATCTTATCTGTTTTTACAATACTTCCATCACGGTAAATTCTATTGGTTGGTGTTACAATAATGTTATATCCTTTTTGGTGAAAGTAATCATAGATCCAGAAACCAGAAAAGCAACATTCATAAACAATATGTATAAGAGCATCCTTGTAGTTATCTTTTAAGAACCTTTCAAGTTCTTCAGCAGAGGCAGTCATACTAAAGGTTTTTAGTTCCAGATCATAAGTCCTTATGGTAACTACCCACCGCTTTTTATGAACATCTATTCCAACGTATATGTCTTTGTTTTCAAATGAGCTTTTCATTTTGAGTCCTCCTATCTTTTAGAGAACTCAATTTAATTACTTATTTAAACATACGTTCTTGCGAATGTTAAAAATTTTTCTCTCCTTCATTTAGGCTCCCAATGTTCACCTTCACAAGGTATATAATTTTCGGTTGGATGTTTATCATGCTTCATACATAGCACTGCAGAAGCATCAAAGTGCTTACAGGTAGAGCATAGAGATGAATCAATCACTTCTTTAAAATTTTCTATAAACTTTCTATAACTCAAAAACGCCGGGTGAATTATAATTAGATAAATGGACGCAATTCCAATTAAAAGCCATAACTGCTCATTTATATATGAGCGTAAAATCCAAATCGCTGGAATTGTAATAGCCGATCTTATTATTGTCCAAAAAATTATATCGCCCATAGAGCCATCATCAAAATATTACTTGCCTCTATTAATCAAGAAAAAGATTAAAGAAATTTTACAAAATTCCCGTGCTCTATTAAAATGCTTTAAATAATCTCCGTAACTTGCTGATTTTACAATAATATATTATTATTGGGTGTAGAGATATATTTTGTTGCTGAAAAAGAAAATAAAAAAACCGCTTCAATAAGCGGTAAAAATTACATATATTTGTATATGAAAAGTGAGCGCGGGTGGTCTCGAACCACCGACCCTCTGCTTAAAAGGCAGATGCTCTACCACTGAGCTACGCGCCCCGAAAAATAAGACAGTAAATATAGGAAGATTGAAAAATTAATACAAATTAAAGCATTTTTAAGGAATTAATATTATGACTGCAGCAACAAACAAAAACACGAAAATTCTCATCTGCGACGATGATGAAACTTTATGTTATCTATTAAAAGAGCAGTTATTAGAGGAGGACTTCGCCGTTGATACGGTGTATGATGGTAAATATGCAATTGAATCCATAAAGAAAAACAACTACGATGTGCTGCTTCTCGATTTGAATATGAAAGAAGTACAAGGCGAAGAGGTAATAAAGTTCGTTAAAGATTACAACTCTTCAATCCAGATAATTATTCTTTCGGCTCAGGGAGAAATGAGGAAAGCAATTGAATGTATTAAAACTGGTGCATATGATTTCATTACCAAACCATATGAGTTTGATGATTTGCTATTAACAGTTAACCGTGCGCTCGAGCATAAAGATCTAATTGTAAAAACCGAGCTGCTTACAAAAGAAATTCATAAGAAAAGTGCTGATTCAATTGTTGGTGAAAGTGATGAGCTTAAACGTGTACTTAGCCTTGCAAACAAAGCTGCTACCTCAGATTCAAATATTTTAATCGAAGGTGAAACAGGGACCGGTAAAGAGCTATTAGCAGAGTTCGTTCATAAACACTCGGCAAGGAATGAAAAACCTTTTGTTGTAATTAATTGTGCATCGTTACCAGATCAATTAATAGAGAGCGAATTATTCGGTCATGAAAAGGGAGCATTTACCGATGCGAAAAGCACAAAACAAGGATTAGTTGAAATAGCACATGGTGGCACCTTATTTTTAGATGAAATTGGTGAGCTTAGTTTAGCATTGCAACCAAAACTTTTACGTTTCCTTGAAAATGGTGAGTATAGAAGAATAGGCGGAGTTACTAATCTTAAATCGAATGTTAGAGTAATTGGGGCAACTAATAAAAATTTATTAGAAGAAGCGGATCGCAAAAATTTCAGGAAAGATCTCCTTTTCCGGTTGAATGTAATTACTTTGGTTATACCTCCGTTAAGAGATAGAAAAGAAGATATAATGCTGCTTGCAAACTATTTTCTCAAAGACAAATCACCTGTCAGATCCCCTAAAACCCTGTCACCTGAAGCCGAAGAGATTTTGATTAACTATTCGTTTACCGGAAACATTAGGGAGCTGGAACATATAATTGAACGGGCAATTATTTTTGCCGATAGTGAGTTCATTAATCCTGATGATTTAAACCTTCCACAGTCGTATCAGAAAGGAATAATTACTCAATCTTCAAATGTTACTGAAGACAGTGAAGAAATTTTGAGTATGGAGGATTTGGAAAAATGGCATATTCAAAAAGTGTTAAATAAAAACCACTGGGACCGGACACGAACAGCAAATCAGTTAGGTATTAGTCCGAAGACGCTTTATACAAAGATTAAGAAGTACGAACTAAAGCCAATTAAATATTAATGCCCGATGATTTAATTTCCAGGATTGCTGCTGATGACTTATTAAAAGCCCAGAATGCATCCATTGCAATCGCGAATGAAGATCAGAAGATAGTTTGGTATAATCAAAAATTTAAAGATGACCTTGGTAGAGGTAGAATAAAAGGGAACAACTTCATCACCCTGCTATCCATTCCGGATAACATTTTCCAACCTGATAAAGTTTCTAAAAAAATATTTTCATATCCACTAGCTAAGATAAATTTTACAGCTTCCATTACTCCCATTAGGTCTAAGGCAAAAAAGAAGCCGCGTCTGGGTTACTTTATTGAACTTATTCCAACAGTACAAAGTGAAGAAAGTGAATATATAGATACCGAGCTAATGGAACGTAACATTTATTTCCTCAATGAACTTGAAGAACTTCTGGTTTTATTAGTTAAAGAAAATTCACTCGAAAAAATATCAAACCAAATCATTCTCAAATGTGCAGAAATAAGCAGGAGCGACATAGGAATAGGAATTTTTCATGATAGTGGTGATAAGAATGATTTCCTGTTTCATGATCCCGATAATCTGATAAAGAATAAAAGCTACGCTGGTACAGTGATACGTTCAGATTTTTCTTTTATAAATAAATGGCTGCACCTTAATAAAAAACCATTATTGGTTCTGAACCAGCAGAACAATATTGGTTTTAATTTAACACAAACCCTTAAGTGTGAGTCACTAATCATATCTCCCTGTTTCTTTGAGGAAGAGTTGCTTGCTACTGTTATTGTTGGAAAAACTACTGGCAGGTATTCAGCTTTCGATATAAACATTGTTGAACAGTTGTCAGCGTTATTATCTTTTGCAATAAGCAACCTTAGAACCAAAGAATTAAATACGGCACTTGAAACCAGGTTATTACAGGCACAAAAGCTCGAAACTATCGGGAAACTTTCCAGCGGCATGGCTCACGATTTCAGCAATCTTCTATCAAGCATATTCGGCAGTTTAAATCTTCTAAGAAAAAGAGTGCCTGCCAACGAAGATACAGACAGACTTATAGATACAATTGAAGATTGCTCAATCCGTGCACGTGATCTTACAAAGGGACTGCTCTCATACGGTAAACCAACACCAAAACGAAAAGAGCTTGTTAAGCCAAACCGGCTTATAAACGAGATATCAAAAGTAATATCTCAAACTTTTCCAAAGTCAATTACGTTTGAAGAGAGTTCAAAGAAAAACTTATATGATATTCTTGGCAACGGTACAGAGATTTATCAAATCTTATTGAACCTGTGTGTTAATGCAAAGGAAGCGACTAATGAAAAGGGCAGCATAAAACTTTCTGCTGAAAACATTACAATCGATGATAATAATATTGTTAATTATCCACTTCTTGAAAAGGGAAACTACGTAAGAATCTCAGTTGAGGATGATGGTGAAGGTATAGATGAACAAAATTTACAGAAAATATTTGATCCTTATTTTTCAACTAAGAACAAAGAACAGGGCTCTGGATTGGGCCTTTATGTTTCATACGGAATAATAAAAGCCCACAACGGATTAATTGATGTTACAAGCGAAATAAATTCGGGGACTCGTTTTGATGTTTACCTGCCTGCTTACGAACCGCTAAAAGAAGAAAAACCATCCTCGGCAGATAAGATAATATTGCTTGCTGATGATGAGGAAATGCTTAGCGATTTACTCGCTGAGCTTTTAGAATCAAGCGATTATAATGTAATAAAGGTATCGTCCGGCAAAGAAGCGTTAAGAGTGTTAACTGAAGAGATTAAAGTTGATCTGGCAATAATAGATTATAATATGCCTGAACTTAGTGGATTAGAAACAATCGAAGAGATAAGGAAGCTAAATTTCAAATTGCCTGTTATTCTTTCTTCCGGCGCACCTGAATTGCTTGATAGAATAGATTTAGATAAATACAAAATCAGTAGCAGGATACAAAAACCTTATGAGTTTGATACAATGCTAAATACAATTCAACAGTTAATCTAACTGCTTTCCGTTTTCACCCTCATCAATTTTTATCATTTTAATATTCTTAGTATAATCTGATAAGATTGGTTCCTTTATCGCATTTAACTGGTCCAATACATCACCAATTTCCTTTATTGCCACGTCAATATATTTCGTTTTACTTAACATAGTATCTTTGGAAATCTTATCTTTCTTCAGTTCCCTTTTTATTGCTGCAGAAGACAGGCTTAATAATGTAAGCGGCTGTTTAATTTTGTGATTAGCCGTGACTACTGTTGCAAAAAAAGTATTACGTTTTTCTGCTTCAAGCAGCAGTTTGTTAGCTCCCGAAAGCTTAAGTGCAGATTTCACACGTGCTAATAATTCAATCTTGTTAAATGGTTTTTTAATATAATCATATGCGCCAGCATCCAAACCTTCTTTTGTATCTTCTGCCTCTATCTTTGCAGTAACAAGTATAATCGGAATGTTTGATGTTTGTTTGTCATTAACAAGAGTCTTACAAACATCAAATCCATTTATATCGGGCATCATCACATCGAGCAGGATTAGGTCGGGTACTTCTTCCCTTGCCTTTTTAATTCCGCTCTTACCATCATAAGCTGTCAATACTACATAACCTTCGTGTTCCAGTCTATCCTGAAGCATATATACATTTTCAGGAAGATCGTCTATTACGAGAATTCTTTTTTCTTTATTGGACATTTATCTTAGAGAATAATTGATTTATTTTAGAACTTATTATTTGTGAATTAACCGGCTTAGACAAATAATCATCAAAGCCCTGGTTGAGTATAACGTTTTTATCGTTTGCCATTGCCTTTGCAGTTACAGCATATACAGTAATATCATTCCAATCCGGATTGGAACGAATCTTATTAATCGTTTGAAAGCCATCCATACCAGGCATCATAATATCCAGCAAAATTAGATCCGGTTTTGTTTTCTTTAATATATTTATGCATTCGATACCGTTTTTTGCAAGTATTGTTTTGCAGTTACAGGCATTTACTATTTCTTTTAATGTGAAAAGTGCATCTTCATCATCATCCACAATAAGTACTTCTGCCAAATTATCATTCTGCTCATATTGCATATCATTAGATGAATTTTTTATTTGCACGGGTTTTTTATCAAGTTCCTGTTGATTTAGTGGCGGACATTTTTCGTGTTCCTCAATTCTATCTCTTACCAGCTTAAGCACATCAAAGGGATGACCTTTTGATTTGACTGCTATATTTTCCACAATATTGTTCAATGATTTTCTTTCTTCTGGTGTGAGTTCCTTCGCTGTGCTCATTAGCAGTGGAATATGCTTTGTTTTTATATCCGACTTAAGTTTGTATGAAAGTGTTATTCCATCCACCTTTGGCATCATTAGATCAACGATTACAAGATCCGGCTGCACTTCCGCAATCTTATTAAAAGCAAACTCGCTGTCTTTTATATATTCTATAAATATATTTTTATCAGTGAACTCGCTTTTAAACTTTTCAAATTCCCGCTCATCATCATCAACAATTACAATTTTATTGATCTCTTTATTTGCTAGACTTTCTAACCTTGAGAATGCCGACAGGAATTTATCGGGAGCAATTGGTTTTATAAAAAACTCAAATGCGCCAAGACCATAACCAACCTTTTTATCACCGCTTATCGAAACAAGTATTACAGGGATGTCTTTTGTAACATCGTTTTCTTTTAATTCCCTTAGTACCGTCCAGCCGTCTTTGTTGGGCATCATTAAATCCAGGGTTATTGCAAATGGCTGTCTATCCACTGCCATTTGATAACCAACTTTACCATCTTCAGCAAAAATAACCTCATAGCCTCTTGTCGTTAAGTATTGGCCGATTGTGTATCTAACCTCTTTATCATCATCTATAATAAGAATAGGATGCCGACGGTTTTTTATAAGAGCTTGAACATTAACATTATGTGTTGTCTTCGCTTGTTCTGCCTCAATTAATTTGAGAGGAATTGAGAACGTAAAAGTAGACCCTCTTCCCAAAGTACTATCAACGGTGAGATCCCCATCTATCAAATCGGTTATCTTTTTACATATTGATAAACCAAGGCCGGTTCCACCATATTTCCTTGAGGTTGAGCCATCGCCCTGTCTGAATTCCTGAAAAATCACTATTTGATCTTCTTCAGAGATTCCGATACCGGTATCTGACACATCAAAAGATAGCCTGTTATCTATTTCATATACCCTGAGTTTTACATCTCCTTGATCAGTAAACTTTATTGCGTTGCCCAGTAGATTTATCAGAACCTGAACTACTTTTCCCCTGTCTGTATTAACTATTATTGATGTATTAATATCCTTTACTATTTCAAAATCAATTCCTTTATTTCCAATAAGCGGTATTACCGAACTTGATACCTCGCTTATAAGCTCTTCTAATAAAACTTCCTCTTCTCTCAGTTCCATTTTCCCAGCTTCAATCTTAGATAGATCAAGGATGTCATTTATCAGCATCATTAGTCTTCGCCCACTATTAAGCACTACTTCCAGCCTCTCCTGGTTTTTATCAGTGAGGTCTGCTTTTTCAAGGATAAGTTCAGTAAGTCCAAGTATTGAATTCATCGGTGTACGAAGCTCATGAGACATACTTGCAAGAAACTGTGACTTAAGTTGCGTTGATTCCTCTGCTTTATGTTTTTGAAACTCGAGTTCTTTTGCCTGTGTGGTTAACTCATTGTGAAGCTCAACCAAAGTATCGTTCTGTTTCTTAATTTGATCGTTCTGTTTCTGATATTCTTCATTAAGTTTTTTAAGCTCATTTACAAAATTTTCAAGTTGCATTAAAGCATTTGCATTTGTTAATCCTATTGCAAGCTGATCCTTTATTTTTTGAAGGTACTCTTTTACATCATCCGAGGGCTTTTCTATAGCACCAAGTTCAAGGATAGAAATAATTTTATTATTGTAAACAACCGGGACCAACAGAAGATATTTCAATCTTAAATTGGTAAGCCCGGCAGAAACTACCGGTAATTCCTCGCCAGATGTAATCTCTAGCACATCTTTGTCTCGGACTAATAAATCAAAAAAGCCAAACTCATCCTTACTCAATGATTTCGCTTTATCATGACCATATGAACTCAATAAATTTAGTTTGTCGCCATCAACGAGGTAAAGAGCACCTATTAGAAATCCACCGGTCTTAATTATTTTATCAAGCGCTGCTTCCGAAATTTCACTAAGTGTGGGATTTTGATTGATTAAAGTTATAAACTCCGAGTATTCAGTCTTTGCTTTTTGGTTCTTCTCTAACTCATCTAACATTAGGTTGAATGCCTGCCCAAGCTTTCCGATTTCATCTTTACTGCGAACTTTAATTTTGTAGTTAAAATCCCCTTCTCTGGTTTTTTCTGTTGCATCGCTAAGATCTGTTATTTGTTTTCTTAGCCTCCCCGTAAATAGAAATGTTAATATTAAGGATAAAGCAATTCCTGTTACGCCAATTATCCCAAAGAGATCCCTTAGAGTTGATCTTAATTCTGCTGCTTCGCCCATTTGTGTAAATATAAGGAAAGAAATTTCACTATTGTGAGCCTGAGTTGTTACAGGCTTATAGAGAGTAGCAAGTATATCGCTCGACTCAGCTCCTTGTGAAAAAACCTCGAAGTTGTTTTTACTATTCAAAAACTCGATTGCCTGTACAAGTACATATAAATATTTTTTATTGATACTTGAGTTTGAAATATCTGTGGGAGTGCCGTTCCAATTAACTGCTACATCGGAGTTGATTTTCTCTGCAAGATAATCAAGCAGTTTTTCATCCAGTATAATTCCATAGTAGAATATCTTGCCCTCTGAATTAACATGATCTAAAACAACAGCGTAGGGATTACGCTCATAAAACTGTTCTAATTTGTATGATGCTTTGGGAGGAGTTACATTAGATGTATAAGCGGATCTAAGTATTCTTTGTGGATTTCTCCTATCAATCTCTAATACAAAATCTAAGCTTAAATTACTCAGGTTTCTTTTTATGAAAGCTTTATTGAATCCATGTGAAGTTAAGCTTAAAAATTCATCTTCGGTTTCAAGTAATTTGCTTCGGTAAGCATATATAAAATTGTTTGCCGAATTAACAAGGCTTTGTGATTTTTGAGAAGAGAGGGTTTTATACAGAATTGAGTACGAAGCTGTTGCAGAAATGCCCATTATGAGGACAACCACAACAAAGTTTATCAGGATTATTCTTAAACTTAACTTCATACACTAGGCTTCTCGCTGCACAGTTCTACGAATTGTAATTAATAATTCATCAAAATCGTACGGTTTACTAATAAAATCAGTAGCGCCGAGTTTGGCAGAGTCGATCGCGCTTTTTACATCAGCATATGCTGTAAGTACTATAACTCTCAGGTCGATATGTTCAAACTCAAAATCATGTAATAAATCAAATCCGTTTTTACCGGGCATCTTTAAGTCCAAAAGAAGTAAATCAACCCGGTTACTTTTAACGTAATCCAGTACACCTTCTCCGCTGGTAAGATATTGGGTATCATAACCCACCTCTCTCAGCTCTTCAGAAAGTGCCTTACAAAGATTAACGTCATCATCAACAATTAAAATAGATTCCATTCCTAGTATAGTTCTTCAGTTGAAGAAGACTCATTTAGTTTATAATATTGAATCCTCTCCTGTTGTCTCTTCCTTTCTGATTGAATCAGATTTTTAGTGTCCGGATGTGCGAATCTTTCTTTTAATGTCGGCACTAATTCAGATTTAAGTAATATTATTAATTCTTTTTTGCGTACTATAGTTTCATCACTGCCCGTCAGGTATCTGATTCCGAATACCCACCAAGGCAAGTCTTTAAGAAATGGTATTCCATTTCTAACCTGCGCTTCTTCGTTAACAAACAAACCACCTAGAACCGCTTCTTCACCATCAAGCATTACAACCTGGGTTGTAGCGTTTGTTTTCCTAATTTCAGTAGTTGTTTCACTTTGTGAGAATGAACTACGCTCAACAAGAATATCCAATAAAACATAATCAAGACCGTCTTCATTATGAGTATAGGGCGTAAC
>CP070637.1:1931587-1957324 GCA_020354005.1 Ignavibacterium sp. | reverse complement strand
AAATACTCATTTTAGTTTTAAA
The DNA here is from genome assembly GCA_020354005.1 of Ignavibacterium sp. GTDB lineage: Bacteria > Bacteroidota > Ignavibacteria > Ignavibacteriales > Ignavibacteriaceae > BMS3ABIN03. Next base: position 1,957,302 of record CP070637.1, on the reverse strand, counting down.
AGATCAACTGCCTTTGATAAATTAACTGGAACTAAAAATTAATTTTTTTTAACAGGATATTATGCACAAGTCCGGTTATGTCGCTATTGTTGGATTGCCAAATGCGGGTAAATCAACCTTACTCAATGCTTTGATGGGACAAAAACTGGCAATTACAAATGTAAAACCACAGACAACCCGAAAAAGAATTTTGGGTATCCTTACGGAAAAAGATTACCAGATCATTTTTTTAGATACACCCGGTATAATAGAACCGTCCTATCTTCTGCAGGAAAAAATGATGGGAGAGGTTGAACAATCTTTTAATGATGCTGATATAATTCTGCTTTTGATTGATGCGGCAGAAGATCCACAGGGAAAGAAAAGTCTAACTCACGAATTTGTAAAGATGAGTTTAAGTAGAGAAAATAAAAATATAATTCTCATTATTAATAAGGTAGATTTAGTTAAGCAGGAGGAAGCAACGAATCTGCTAAATTATTTTGAAGACTTGAATCTTTTCAAATCCAGTGTGCTTGTATCTGCACTTCATGGTTTTAATATTGAAAAGTTAATTGAAACAGTTGTTGAGAATTTACCGGAAGGTCCAAGCTTTTATCCCGATGATGTGATTGCAAATGAAAACGAAAGATTTTTTGTATCAGAAATTATAAGAGAAAAAATTCTTGAACTTTACCGTGAAGAAATTCCGTATAGCACTGAGGTTATAATACCGGAATTTAAAGAACGGGAAAATGCAAAAGACTTTATTAGTGCAGAAATTGTTGTGGAAAGAGAATCACAGCGAAAAATTATTGTTGGGAAAGATGGTAAATCAATAAAACAGCTTGGAAAGATTGCCAGAGAAGCAGTTGAAGAATTTTTGCAGGGAAAAATATTTCTTGAACTAAGGGTTAAAGTTCGAAGTAAATGGAGGTCTGATGAAAATTGGCTTAAAAATTTTGGGTATGGAAATGAATAATGAAAGGAAAAAGCAGCTGTGAAGGTCAGAGCTGAGATACTTGTAAACGGATTAGTGCAGGGCGTTGGATACCGTTACTTTGTTTACAGAGAGGCACACAATTTTGGTGTTAGGGGTTATGTTAAAAACTTGTACACTGGGGAAGTACTAACAGTTGTAGAAGGTGAAAGGGCAATTGTGGAAGAGTTTATAAATAAATTACGTGTCGGTCCGAGTCATGCATATGTAAAAAACTGTGCTGTGGACTGGCAGGAACCGAAAAATGAATTTGATAGCTTTGATGTACATTAATAATTGGTTTCACGCAAAGTGCGCAAAGTAAAAATCTATAAGCGCAAAAAACGCAAAGAAAAAAGGATGGTTTCGAGTGACAGAGAATGAATTATCTAATAAAATAATTGGAGCAGCGATTGAATTACACAAGTTATTAGGACCTGGATTATTAGAATCTGCATACGAAAATGCTTTAGCTTATGATTTAAAAGAAATAGGATTTAAAGTGAATCAACAGGTTCCAATGCCTTTCGTCTACAAAGAAATTAAATTAGATGTTGGATACAGATTAGATTTACTAATAGAAGAAATAGTTATTGTAGAAGTGAAGTCGGTTGATATGCTTGCGCCGGTTCATTACTCACAGTTACTTACATATTTAAAACTATCAAAATTAAAATTAGGACTTCTAATCAACTTCAATACCAAATTACTTAACGATGGAATTCACAGAGTAGTAAATAAATTTTAAACTTAGCGGAGTTTGCGTTAAATCTTAGCGGTCTTTGCGTGAAGCATTTCGCTTACTTAATTAGGTATTAAACACTTTATATAACAACTAAACAAGTAAACAAAGAATGAATTACAGAATTGGAAATGGGTATGATGTTCACGCCTTTGCGGAGGGCAGAAAGTTAATAATTGGAGGTTTGGAAATCCCCTATGATAAAGGGCTTGCAGGCCACTCGGATGCGGATGTGCTTCTTCATTCAATAACAGATGCCTTACTTGGTGCGGTAGCTTTAGGTGATTTAGGAAAGCACTTTCCTGATACTGATAAAAAGTATAAAAATGCTGATAGCAAAGTATTACTAAAGGAAGCATATAAACTTGTTAAAGAAAAGGGATATCAGTTAGGAAATCTTGATGTGACTATTATTCTTGAAAAACCAAAATTATCTCCGCTCATTCAAAAAATGCGAAAAAATATTACAACTATCCTGGAATCCAAAATTGAAAAGATATCAATTAAAGCAACAACAAATGAAAAACTGGGATTCATTGGAAGAGAAGAGGGCATTGCTGCTTTTGCTACTGTGTTAGTGGTAAGTTCGGAATAACATGTTTGAAGATATACTCAATAACATTTCTAACTTTACTCCGTTTTGGATTTACGTTACACTTTTCTTTTTTGCTTTTGTTGAAAATGTATTTCCGCCATCCCCAAGTGATTTTGTAGTGGTTGTGGGTGGTTCTTTAGTATCAACTGGTGCGATAAGTTTTATCCCAACATTGATTCTCACAACAGTTGGAAGTGTAATTGGCTTTATGATTCTTTTTTATGTTGGTTCAACAGTGGATAGGAAAATAGTACACTCTGGTAAGTTTAAGTACATTCCTGTTGATGCAATTGAAAAAGTAGAAGCGTGGTTTAAGAAATACGGTTATTGGGTTATTGCAGTAAACAGGTTTTTCCCGGGTACAAGGTCGGTTGTCTCTTTCTTTGCGGGCATGAGTATGTTAGATGTAAAGAAAACCGTAATACTTTCAACTGTAAGCGCATTTTTTTGGAATGCCATAATCTTATACCTGGGATACCTCTTCGGTAATAATGTTGCTGTTGTTGATGAATACCTTTCGACATATACTAATATTGCCATAGCATTAGCAATAATAATTGTTTTGGTCATCTTTATAAAATTCGTTATTGGTAAAAAGAAGAATAAAAGTTGAAGTTGCTGAGTAAATACCGAATTCCAAAAACTGAAGGAGAGAAAAAGAAACTCAATAAAGAAAGACTTCTGCTTATACTTAGCGGAATTATTATAGGCATTTCATTTCCGCCGTTTCCTTTTCCAATAACACTGTTTTTGTTTGTGGGCTTTATTCCATATCTGTATGTATTGGAAAACAGAAAAACGTTTGCGGAAATAAATCGCGCAACATATTTAATGACCTTTGTTCTAACTGTGGTAACAGTTTATTGGGTTGGCAGTTGGCAGTCGGAAGCAGACCCTTTCTTGATGATGGGTGGTGCAGCACTATTATTTGCACTGCCTGCGGTGATGCTGATTCCATCAACAATTTATTATTTATCAACAAAGGTATTTAAGAAAAAATATTGCTTTTGGCTGTTTCCACTATTTTGGGTTACGGCTGAGTATCTCTTAACTTTAACTGATCTCAAATTTCCTTGGGTGGTAATGGGAAATGGATTAGTGAAATTCAATACACTCATTCAAGCTGCCGATATTATAGGTGTATTTGGATTATCGTTGGTTGTACTGTATACAAATTTTTTTGGTTACAAAGCATATGTTGCCTATAGAGAAGGCAATAGTAATTACAAAAAATTTGCATTTGTTATAGCTTTATTCTTTGTAGTTTTTCTTACTTATGGGATAGTGAAAATTTCAACGTTCAAAATTTCTGAAAGAACAGTAAAAGTTGGAATAATACAACCTGATATAAATCCTTGGAAAAAGTGGGAACTGGGTACGGTTCAAGATTTTATTGATAACTACACAGAGCTTTCTCAAACTGCCATTAAGCAAGGTGCAAAGATTATCATCTGGCCGGAAACAGCCCTGCCAGTTTATGTAATGAGTGGAAAGTATGATGCAGAATTGGATAGCATTTACAAATTCTTAGAAGAAAATAATATTTCGCTGCTTACGGGAATGCCACACATAAAATTTTATTATGACAGCACAAACATTCCCGATGATGCTAAATTCAATAAGACATCCAATTATCATTATGCAACTTATAATTCTGTTTTACTTTTAGAACCGGATTCAAGAGACTATCAGTTTTATGGTAAAATGCAGCTTGTACCTTTAGGTGAGCATGTTCCGTTTTCAAATCAGTTTGAATTTTTAGCTAATGTTTTTAAATGGGGTGTTGGACTTGGAGGATGGAATGTGGGACAGGATACAACAGTTTTTACAACTCATATTAATAATTCCGGTACAGAAGAAGAGGTGAACATTGGAGGAATCGTTTGTTACGAATCTATTTTTCCTCTATATGTAACAAACTTTGTAGATAGAGGAGCTGATTTTATTACTGTTGTTACAAATGATAGCTGGTATGGAAATTCAAGCGGGCCATATCAGCATAAGGAGTTTGCTGCTCTGCGTGCAATTGAAAACCGCAGAACAGTAGTGCGTTGTGCAAACGGTGGTGTGAGTTGTATAATTAACGCTTTAGGTGAAACTATAACTGAAACAGAAATGTTCACCAGAAATGTTCTTGTGGGCGATGTGCCATTGCAAACTGAATGTACATTTTATACCAAGAATCCAGCTATAATTACAACTGTTGTTTCAGCAATGTCGTTGTGGATAGTTGGATTAAATATATTGTTATTTATTAAACTAAAGCTTAAAACAGAATCGGATAATAAAGATGGATAAATATATAGACTTGAGAAGTGATACAATTGCTAAACCATCTAAAAATATGCGTAAGGCAATGTATGAGGCGGAAGTAGGTGATGATGTATTTAAAGAAGACCCGACTGTAAACAAATTGGAAGAATATGCAGCAGACCTGCTTGGAAAAGAAGCAGCACTGTACGTTCCAAGCGGAACAATGGGTAACCAGATTTGTCTGAACGTATTAACAAATCCGGGTGATGAGGTTATTTGTGAATTTGATTCACATATTTTTAATTATGAATCAGGTTCTCCCGCACTTCTTAGTGGTATACAGTTAAATCCTATTAAAGGTGAGTTGGGTGTCTTCTCTAAAGAAGATGTTGAACCATTAATTCGACCGAAAGAAGCATACTATATGCCGCGTACAAAGGTTATTGAAGTAGAGAATACACATAATAGAGCTGGTGGGACAATATGGCCTGTAGAAAAGTTAGTAGAGTTAAAAGAAACTGCCAGAGCAAATAATCTTTTCTATCATCTGGACGGTGCAAGAATTTGGAATGCATCTGTTGAAACAGGAATTAGTGTAAAAGAATACGCTTCACATTTTGATTCGATATCTTGTTGTTTATCAAAAGGATTAGGTGCCCCGGTTGGTTCTATCATTGGAGGAACAAAGGAATTCATAACGGAAGCTTACCGTGTGCGTAAAGCGTGGGGTGGGGGAATGAGACAGGTTGGAATATTAGCTGCAGCAGGATTGTATGCACTTAAAAATAACTTTAAAAGATTACCGGATGATCATCAACGTGCAAAGTATCTTGCCGAAAGAATAAAGAAAATTAAAAACCTGGAAATAGATTTAAAGAGTGTAAAGACTAATATTCTTCTGTTCAAGCCTTTAAATATGAGCATAGATGAAGCGCTAATAAAATGTAAAGAAAAAGGATTACTGCTTTCTGTTGGGCGTGTTGGTTTATTACGGGCTATTACTCATCTGGAAATTTATGATGAAGATATTGAAAATGCAGCATCTATTCTTCATGATGTGTTTATTTAGCTAAAAAGCCTTTCGCTACTCTGTTAAATGAGTTTAATTGTTCTTTAATCCAATTATCATCCTTCTTTAATTCATCTGCCATTAACTTAGCAATGGCAGGTGCAATTTCAATTGAAGCTTTTGCATTTAAAAAGAGTGTGCGAGTGCGGCGGGCTAAAAAGTCTTCAACAGTCCTTGCCATTTCATTTCTAATACTCCAGATCACTTCACCTTCTTTAATACTAAAGTTGGGATGAAGAATTTTATCGAGTGAAAGCTTTTTACATAATTTTTCTACTTTATCTGCATCGGATCCGTATGAAGCATAATGATTATTTTTATTTTGTTCAGTTGTGTAGCCGTGAATATGAAGTTCTTCAGTAGAGGTAGGTTTAAATTCTAAATCAGCAACGGCAATTGCCTGATCGATAGTATCCTCGGCCATTTTCCTGTACGTTGTCCATTTACCTCCGGCTATTGTAACCAATCCGCTTCTTGAGATAAAAACAGTATGTTCTCTTGATATAGATGCTGTATCTTCTTCATTACCCTGTTGCACTAATGGTCTGATACCTGAGAACACACTAAGAATATCTGATGTTGATGGGTCTTTATCCAGATAGAGCGAAGCAGTAGTTAGCAAATAATCAATCTCATCCTCTTGTGCAGTTGGTTCGAGAACTGGTTTTTCAACTTCTATATCTGTTGTTCCCACTATTACACGGTTGTGCCATGGTATTGCAAAAAGAACTCTTCCATCAGAAGTGTAAGGGACCATAATAGCATTGTTTCCCGGCAAAAATGAATTATCCAGAACAATGTGTGTTCCCTGACTTGGTGCAATGATTGATTTAACTTTTTTTTCATCCATCATTCTTACAGAATCTGAAAAAACTCCGGTGGCATTTATAATGGCTTTTGCTTTAAACTCGTATGTATTTCCACTTTCAATATCCTTCGCAGTTACGCCGGTAATCATCTCAATATTTTTCAACAATGAGGTAACCTGCATATAATTAATAATGTCTGCACCAAGTTCGCTTGCTTTTTGAACCATATTAATGAGCAGCCTTGAATCATCAAACTGACCATCGTAATAAATAACACCACCCCTCAAACCATTGGATTCTAATGTAGGAATTCGTTCAAGTGTTTCTTCTATTGAAAGAGATTCCGATTTACCGAAGCCATACTTTCCAGCAAGAACATCGTACAACTTTAAACCGACACCATAAAACGTTCCTTCCCACCAATCATAAGTTGGCACAACAAATGGAATATTTCTTACCAGATGCGGAGCGTTCCTGTACAGTAACCCTCTTTCTTTTAATGCTTCTAATACTAAGGAGATGTTCCCTTGCTTTAAATAACGCACACCACCGTGAATTAACTTTGTGCTGCGGCTTGAGGTACCTTTTCCAAAATCACTTTGTTCTAGTAGAAGTGTTTTGTAACCGCGGGCAGAGGCATCAATAGCGGCGCCAACACCTGTTGCTCCGCCACCGATAATTATGAAATCCCAAATCTCAGAATTGTTTACGATTCTATCAATTATCTTTTCTCTAATCATCTGAACCTAATATAATTTGCTCTGGTTATGTTCGATTGTACAATTTAGTTATTTAGTTTTAACAAACCTGTTCTTTATATAATTGTATTTTTGTTTAAGCCAATAGATGAACCGGTGAAATATCCTGGATAACCAAATCACGAATTTGCTTCTTCCACGGTGTAAGAATTCATTCACAATGTGAGCCATTTCGGGGGTTCTTAAGTAACCAAAAGATTTATGCGGATTTTCAATACCTTCACTTTCATAGTCATTAAATATGGTTCTCATATAAGGCCCAATTTCCTGGGAATTCATTTTAAATATTTTACGAAGACCTGCCTTCTGAGCTAACTTGTCTGCAGGGTCTGCGAGGTTTATCCATTCTGTTAAAATATTTTCAGGCGTTCGTAATCTGTTTTCGTCACCTGGTACTTTACTAAATTCATTTTTTAATTTATCGAACATAAAAGGAATACCAAGCGGGGAACCCATAGTTATTAGCGAATCTATTTCTACATCTTTCTCTGAGTGAATTAAAACATCATAACTAATTATACTTCCCATCGAATGTGTTATTAGCAGGATGTCGTCACCTTTATACTTCTTTAAGGTATTAATTAGTTTTAAGCGAATTTCTTCCTTGACAAGACTATCTGATTTGGTTTCCTCGGTAAATTTTTGTGTAAGATAAAGGGATAGATCTTTAAAAAAATGCTTGATGATTAAATCAGTGAAGGAGGGAAAATTTTCGTGCATCGATTCATGAAAAATAAGTCTATCCCTATACTTTTTGAAAGTATTTATAAAACGTTCCTTAAATCCTTTGGGCCTTTTTCTTCTTCTTTCCGGTGCAGGTACATAGCGTTCGCTTATGTATAACTTATTATCTTTATCAGTTTCATCAGGATTCAGTGGCGTGGGATTCAGCGAATCCGCCCAATAAACTAATTCGAAGTCAAATTTTCTGTGTGCATATCCACCTCTTTGAAGTCCTTCAGTAATTGATTGCTCCCACCAACTTTCTAACAAATCTTTCGGTGGCTTATTCCCTAACCCGTGTACACCAATAACTATTTTACCCATTTTAGAATCTTAATCAATCTTTCCACCTTGTAGTTGTTGACGTAACCATTGCGCCCTATTTGTTGTTATTCCATCAATTCCATCTGAATATAATTGAAGAGCTCTAACAGGGTCATCAACTGTCCATGTATATATCTTTAAACCTGTTTTTTTTACAGTCTGGATAAATTCTTCATTTAAATATTTTCCTTCCTGCATATCCAATCCATCAAGTTTTGAGGACTTACACTTTAAAATAATATCCTCAATATTAAACTTCCTTCGTGCTGATATTTTTTCAACTATCCAATATGATTCAAATTCAGGGAAATAGTTTTTAATTAAGCTTATTGTATCAATATTAAATCCAATGAACCTAATTTTATTATGATTAACATTTTTTCGTTTAATTAGTTTCTGTAATGGTGGAACAATCTTATCATCACTCTTTATCTCAACAAATAAAGATTTACCATCTGGGATAGTAGCAATAACATCATCCAATAAAGGAATTTTTTCGCCCTCCCATTTTTTACCTTTATATTTTCCCACATCAACTTTCAGTAAATCATTATAATTAGAAGATGAGATATTCATTAATCTTTTACCAGTACGAAGAGTTGTATTATCATGTATTGCAACTATCTTTTCATCCTTTGTCATTCGAACATCAATCTCAACTGCATCATCATCTTTGTGCCATGCTAAGTTGATTGAAGCAAGAGTATTTTCCGGTGCTTCATACGATTCACCGCGATGTGCAATAAATATAAGTCTATTACTCTGCATTTATGACTTTGTGTGAAATATTAAAGCTCATATTAATAAGTAAGTTGAAAAAATATTTCCAATCCGTAACCGAATTGTAAAAGAATTCATTTTGAATCGCCATAATAGAATAGTGGAATAATTTATTGTGCCACAATTTATGAATCACTTCTTACAATAATAATTTAGATTATTGAAAAAATAGTGAATAAAACCTGTGAGAAATTATCATCACTGACCTTACTATTTTCAAACCAAAATATCTTTAAACGTAAGGTTTTCAGCTTTAATGTAAAGATGCAGGTAAATTATGCAACAGATAATCAAGAATTTGAAGGACTTTGTATGGCGTACTTTTTGCTTATTTAAGCTGGAAACTAAATAATTCCGAGTTCAGCAGCAGTAAATTCTGAAAAAAAATTGAGTAAAACTACAAATCCTGTGAGTTGAAAATTTAAGATAGTACCTCTTATTCTACTCAGATATTAAAGGATCTGATGAAATATATCCAAAAGAAAACACTTAATAGAATAGTTAAGCTAAATATCGAAGAATGATATGAAATCCGGCGAATTAAATTTTAACAGGTTAATAGATATTCTTCTTTACCAGCAAAATCGCTATCCCAAAGAAGATACGCTTTGCGATAAAGTTGGCGGGGAATGGCGAAAGTTTAGTATATATAAATGTAATGAGATTGCAGATACATTTAGTCTTGGCTTGTTAAAGATGGGGATAAAAAAAGATGATAAGATAGCAATCATTTCCGGCAACAGAGTTGAGTGGAATCTTGTTGATATTGCTGCGCTTCAGGTAGGTGCAGTGATTGTTCCCCTATACCCGAATATGAGTGAGGAGAACTATAAGTATATTTTCAAAGATTCTAAAGTAAAGATGGTATTTGTTGGTGATGAAGAGTTATTTCAAAAAGTTAGTAGGGTAAAAGATGCTATAAGCCAGAAGATAGATGTATATACTTTTGATAAAGTTCCTGAAGCACAGCATTGGTCTAAAATTTCCGGTTTGGCTGATCACTCTTTTATGCTTGAACTGAAAAACATTGAAAATTCCATTGAAGAAAATGATGTTGCAACAATCATTTACACATCGGGGACAACCGGAGTTCCGAAAGGAGTTATGCTTTCTCATAAGAATGTTGTTAGCAATGTAAAATCTCTTTCAGAATTTATGCCTATGGGTCCGGAGCACAGGTCGATTAGTTTTTTACCACTTTGTCACATCTTTGAAAGAATGGCTACATATTTTTATTTAGCGAACGGTACATCAATTTATTATGCAGAAAGTACAGAGAAAGTAGCTGATGGTTTGCAGGAAGTTAAACCGCACTACTTTACAACTGTGCCGCGTCTTTTAGAAAAAGTTTATGATAAAATAATGGCGAAGGGAAGAGAACTTCCTCCGGCAAAGAAAGCAATATTTAACTGGGCAATGAATGTTGCGAACCACTTCAATCCTCGCGGTAAGAACAATCCATTTTACAATGCCAATCTGGCCGTTGCAAGAAAACTGGTTTTCAGTAAATGGCATGAAGCTTTAGGTGGAAATGTTAAAGGAATTATCTCGGGTGCAGCTGCCTTGCAGCCACGACTTGCGAAACTTTTTACAGCAGCAGGTATTCCTATTGTGGAAGGTTACGGTTTGACAGAAACATCACCGGTGTTAACTTGCAACAGGTTCAATAACGGTGGATTCTATCTTGGAACAGTCGGTGCAGCTATACCGGGTGTTGAAATTATGATTGACGATAATGGTGAAATTTTGGCTAAAGGACCAAATGTTATGCTGGGATATTATAAAAAGCCAACTGAAACTAGAGAAGCGATTGATAGACATGGCTGGTTTCACACTGGAGACATTGGTGAGTTGATTGATGGAAAATATTTGAAGATTAAAGACAGGTTGAAAGAGGTGTTTAAAACCTCCGGTGGTAAGTACGTTGCACCACAACCCATTGAAAATAAAATGAAAGAATCACAGTACATTGAACAAATAATGGTGATTGGTGAAAACAGAAGGTTTGCTGCAGCTTTAATCATACCGGATTTTGCTTTTGTTGAGAAGTGGGCAAGGGAGAGAGATCTTAATCTGACAAGCAGAGAGGAAGTTGTTAATAACGAAGATGTGAAAAATAAAATTTGGAAAGAAGTGAACAAATACAACAAAAATATCGGTAAGGTTCAGCAAGTAAAAAAGATAGCGCTAATTTCGGATGAATGGTCGGTTGAAACAGAGGAGCTTACTCCAACGTTAAAACTTAAAAGAAGAATTATACGTGAGAAATACAAGGACGTATTTGAGATGATTTATAACAGTACTAACGGACAGCATTTTGTGTAATTTACGTGAAGAGAACAATTCATTATATTTTACTTAATCTAAAAAAATCTAAACAAGAATAATTGAAAAGAATAATTAAAGAAGTTGCAGTATTAGGTTCAGGGGTAATGGGATCGCGAATTGCTGCCCACTTTGCAAATATTGGATGCGAGGTTTACTTACTCGATATAATTCCAAAAGAGTTAACTGAAAAAGAAAAATCAAAAGGGTTAACTCTTAATGACAAATTCGTTCGTAACAGAATTGTTGATGATAATTTTAAAAATATTCTCAAATCAAAACCAGCTTCATTTTACTTAAAATCTTTTTCTTCGCGAGTAACAACAGGGAACTTTGATGATAATCTGGATTGGCTGAAAAATGCTGATTGGATTGTTGAAGTAGTTATTGAAAATATCGATATCAAAAAGAACTTATTTGAAAAAGTTGAGGAGTATAGAAAAACGGGTTCTTTAATTACGTCAAACACGTCAGGTATTCCTATTCATACGATGTTGGAAGAAAGAAGTGAAGACTTTCAAAAGCATTTTTGTGGTGTACACTTCTTTAATCCTCCCCGTTACCTTCAATTAATGGAAGTCATTCCCTCACCGAAGACAGATCAAAATGTAATTGATTTTCTTATGCACTATGGTGATTTGTTTCTTGGCAAGACTACCGTACTTTGCAAAGATACACCGGCGTTTATTGCTAACAGAATTGGTCTCTTCAGTATAATGGCTGTATTTAAGCTGATGACTGAGATGAAGCTGAAAATTAAAGAGATCGATTCATTAACCGGACCGCTTACTGGTAAGCCCAAATCAGCAACCTTTAGAACTGCTGATGTTGTTGGATTAGACACATTGGTACATGTTGCGAAAAACATTTATAAAGATTGTCCTGATGATGAATCGAGGGAAATATTTAAGATTCCGGATTATGTTGAAAAGCTTGTTGAGAATAATTGGCTCGGTGATAAAACCGGGCAGGGATTTTACAAGAAATCAAAAGATGAAAAAGGTAAAAGACTCATACTTGAATTAAACACCGATACATTTGAATATCAACCTTCAGACAAACCGAAATTTTCATCGGTTACTATGGCAAAACAATTTGATGACTTAAAGGAGCGATTGAAAGTTCTCACTTTTTCTAAAGATAAAGCGGGAGAATTTCTTAGAAAACTGTTCTTTATGATCTTTCAGTACTCATCAAATCGAATCCCTGAAATTTCTGATGAGATTTATAAGATTGATGATGCAATGCGTGCGGGATTTGGTTGGGAACTTGGTCCGTTTGAAACTTGGGATGCAATCGGATTTGAGAAATCGATCAAAGTAATGGAGGAAGAAAATCTTAAACCGGCACAATGGGTTTATGATATGCTGGAAAAGGGATTTACATCATTTTATAATGTTGAGGGAGCTGAAAGACAGTTTTATGATGTTAGTTCTAAATCTTATAAAGAAATTCCGGGTAAGAGTGGTTTTATAATTCTCGATAATCTCCGTGCAAGCAAACCGGTTTGGAAAAATGGTGGAGCAACGTTACACGATATTGGTGATGGAGTTGTCAATCTTGAGTTTCGAACTAAAATGAACTCAGTTGGTTCCGAAATATTAGAAGGAATAAATAAATCGATTGAAATAGCTGAAAAAGACTTTAAAGGATTGGTTATTGCAAATAACGGGCAAAATTTTTCGGTGGGCGCAAACTTAGCAATGATGTTTATGCTTGCAGCCGAACAGGAATATGAAGAAATCGATTTGGTTGTAAGACAGTTTAAGAATACAACTATGCGCATTCGATATTCGGATATCCCGGTTGTTGTAGCACCACACACATTAACCTTAGGAGGAGGATGTGAAATCTGTTTACACGCCGATAAGATTGAAGCTTCCGCAGAAACTTATATTGGATTAGTTGAAGTTGGTGTTGGAATTATACCTGCAGGTGGCGGGACAAAAGAGATGACACTTCGTGCTTCTGATAGTTATGCTAAGGATGCTATCGAACTACCTGAGCTGCAGTGGAGATTTTTGAATATTGCCCAGGCAAATGTTTCCACATCTGCTCACGAAGCATTTGATATGGATTTATTCAAATACGGAAGGGATAATATTGTTGTAAATCCACATCGGGCAATTGCTCAGGCAAAGAAATCTGTTATTGATATTGCCGACAGGGGATACACACAACCAATTCGAAGAGATGACATTAAAGTGCTTGGCAGATCGGCTTTATCAGTAATGTTGCTTGGTGCATTTTCATTTCATACTGCAAATTACATTTCTGATCACGATAAAAAGATTGTAGAGAAGTTAGCATACGCTATGTGCGGTGGAGATCTTTCGGAAAGCACGTTGGTTTCTGAGCAGTACTTACTCGATCTCGAACGTGAAGCATTCTTGAGTCTGATTGGTGAAAAGAAAACATTAGAAAGAATTCAAAGTATTTTAACAACTGGTAAACCATTACGGAATTAAATCGATGAGATCTTATCGAATAAATAGATTTTATAATCAAAGAGTAGTAATGAAATGAGAGAAGCTTACATAGTTGCCGGATATCGTACAGCCGTTACAAAAGCTAAAAGAGGTGGTTTTCGTTTTTACAGATCGGATGACTTAGCTGCAGACGTAATAAAATATTTGTTAGAATCAGTCCCTGAATTGGATCCAAACCGGATTAATGATTTAATTGTGGGTAATGCTTTCCCGGAAGCTGAACAAGGACTGCAAGTTGCACGAATGATAGCATTACAATGTTTACCGATGGATGTTCCCGGTGTAACGGTAAACAGGTATTGTGCTTCTGGAATTGAAACAATATCGATGGCGGCAGCTCGTATTCAATCCGGTATGATGGATTGTGTAATTGCCGGTGGAATAGAATCGATGAGTATGGTTCCGATGACTGGCTGGAAACTCGCACCTAACTATCAAACGGCAAGAGACTATCCCGGTTACTACATGGGTATGGGATTAACTGCAGAGAAACTTGTTAAGAAGTATAACATATCTCGTGAGGATCAGGATGAGTTCTCGTATAACTCTCATATGAAAGCACTTAATGCAATAGATAAAGGATATTTCAAAGATCAAATAGTTCCTATTGAAGTGGAAGAAGTTCATCTTGAAAATGGGAAGAAGATAGAAAATAAGTTTGTAGTTGAAGTTGATGAGGGTCCTCGTGCGGATACCACATTAGAAGCCCTGGCAAAATTAAAACCGGTCTTCGCTGCTGATGGTACAGTAACTGCGGGTAATTCATCACAAACATCTGATGGTGCTGCGTTTGTTTTGGTAATGTCTGAAGAAATGGTTAAGGAACTTAACTTAAAACCGATCGCAAGAATGGTATCATATGCATTAGCTGGTGTTGATCCGACTCTAATGGGTATCGGTCCGGTTGAGGCAGTGCCTAAGGCATTAAAAAAAGCTGATATGAACCTCGATGATATCGAATTGATAGAGTTGAACGAAGCATTTGCTTCACAAGCTCTATCTGTGATTCGGGAACTTGATTTGAATATGGATCTTGTTAATGTTAACGGAGGTGCTATCGCTTTGGGTCACCCTTTAGGTTGTACTGGAACTAAGTTATCGGTGCAAATATTAAATGAACTAAAGCGCACAAATAAGAAATACGGAATGGTTACAGCCTGTGTTGGTGGTGGACAAGGAGTTGCCGGTATTTACGAGTTACTAAATTAAAGCACTCATAAAAAATTCTTTATAAAATTAATGCGGATATAATAATGTCTGAAGAAATAAAAGATACAGATGTTTTGAAGGGAGGAGAGTTCCTAGTAAAAGAAACTGATCCACAGTCAGTTTTCATTCCTGAGGAACTCAACGAAGAACAGAGAATGATGGCAGAAGTTGCCAGGGATTTTGTAGAAAAAGAAATTTTACCCAAAGTTGAAGCAATTGATAAACAGGAACCTGGATTGACTGTAAGACTTCTTGAAAAATCGGGTGATCTGGGTTTACTCGGTGCTGCAATTCCTGATGAATATGGCGGACTTGGGGAAGGCTTCAATACAAATACTGCACTCTCAATGGAATTAGGTGCAGGCTATTCATTTAGTGTTTCTTTTGCAGTACATACCGGTATTGGTACGTTGCCTATTCTTTACTATGGAACCGAAGAACAGAAAAAACAATATCTTCCTAAATTAGCAAGCGGTGAGTTGAAATCGGCTTACTGTTTAACTGAACCAACTTCCGGCTCGGACGCACTATCTGCAAAAACAACTGCAACTTTATCTGAAGATGGAAATCATTATGTTCTTAACGGACAAAAGATGTGGATAACCAACAGCGGGTTTGCAGATATTCTAATAACTTTTGCCCAGGTTGATGGTGATAAGTTTACCTGTTTTATTATCGATGCCAACTCAGAAGGATTTAACACAGGTGAAGAAGAAAATAAATTGGGTATCAAAGGTTCATCAACACGCGCATTATTTTTAGATAACGTAAAAGTTCCTGTTGAAAATGTATTGGGTGAAATTGGCAAAGGACATTATATCGCTTTCAATATTCTTAATGTTGGCAGATTTAAATTGTGTGCGATGACTACCGGAAGTGCAAAAGCCATAGCTTCAAATGCTATAGCATATGCAAATGGGAGAAAACAATTTAATCAGTCTATATCCACGTTCGGTGCAATCAAACATAAAATGGCAGAACAGGCAACAAGAATTTTTGTTTCAGAATCTGCAACATACCGTGTTAGTGATTTAATTAATAATAAAATAAAAGAACTACAAAACGAAGGCTTAAAGTACGAAGAAGCAGCGTTGAAAGCAGCAGAAGAATACGCAATAGAATGTGCAATGTTAAAAGTATTTGGTTCGGAAATGCTTGACTATGTTGTTGATGAAACGGTACAAATATTTGGCGGTTATGGTTATTCCGAGGAATATCCAGCAGCGAGAGCGTATAGAGATTCAAGAATAAACAGAATATTCGAAGGCACAAATGAGATAAACCGATTGTTAACTGTCGATATGCTCGTTAAGCGATCAATGAAGGGTAGAATTGAAATTATGAGTGCAGCTCTTGCTGTTCAAAAAGAGTTAATGTCTATACCCGATTTCGCAAATGATATGGATAAGTTTCTAGGGGCTGAACTTAAAGCAATTCAAAATGCAAAGAAAGCTGTGTTAGTTATTGCAGGGGCTGCAGTACAGAAGTTAACGGAGAGTTTGAAAGATGAGCAGGAAATAATAATGAACCTTACGGATATGCTAATTGAGGTATTTGCCTGCGAGTCAGCGTACCTGAGAACAATGAAGGTTTCCGGTATGAATAATAATTCCAATTTGCAATCCTACATTAAAATGACGAAGGTTTATGTAAGCGATGCAATGGAGAGAATAAATATTTCCGGGAAGCATGCAATATCTGCTTTTGCAGAGGGTGATGATCAGAAGATGTTAATGCTTGGATTAAAGCGGTTTACTAAGTACGATTATATCAACACAAAAAATTTAAGAAGAAAAATAGCCGATAAATTGATTGAAGCTAATAAGTATTGCTTTTAATTTTTATTAACTTATCTTTTAATTAGCATACTGTAAGTATTTTCCTACGAATTATTGAGATCATGATCGATCTTAATTAATCATAAAAAATCTACGTTCTATTAACTCCAAAGTTTATTCATTTACAAGAAAATCTATTATATTATAAGCCAATCTATGCTTAAGAAAAAATTGTTATGCGAAAAATAGTTTTTGATATTGAAACGAGTGCTTATCCATTTGAATCATTATCCAAAAGTCAGCAGGAATATCTACTGCGTTATGCTGAGAAAGAGACCGATTCAGTTAAAAAGCAAACGCAGATCGATGAAGCAATCCGTTATACAGCTTTATACCCACTCACTGCAAAGTGTATTGCCATTGGCATTCTTGATGTAGAAAAGGAAAAATCTTTTGTCTACTATGAGAGTGAAGAGAAAGAAGAATGGTTTTCCGAAGATAAGCAGGTACATTATAAAGGCTTACCAGAAAATGAAATGCTTGAATCATTTTGGAGAATTATTGAAGTAACCGATCAGGTAATAACCTTTAACGGAAGAAACTTTGATATTCCCTTTTTAATGATCCGCTCTGCAATGCTGAAGATTAAACCTTCTAAAAATTTAGTTGGAAGAAGATACGACACTTCATCACACATTGATCTCTTAGAACAGTTTACATTTTATGGACTAACAAGAAAGTTCAATCTGGATTTCTACTGTCAAGCATTTGGAATTGAATCTCCGAAGACAAAAGAAATATCAGGCATGGAAGTTAAAAACTTATATGAAGCCGGTAGATTGAAAGATATTGCGATTTATTGTTCGAGGGATATTTATGCCACTTATCAACTCTATAAAATATGGAATGAATACTTAGCCCATCCCTAAATCCCTTCCCAAAGGGAAGGAACTTTCTTAGTGATTATATTATGGTAAATGTAAAAGGGGATAGAACGCGAAAGTATTTCGAATAAAAATTATAATCCCTCTCTCCCATAATGGGAGAGGGTTGGGGTGAGGGAAAAAGTTTATCATTATGAGAAACCTAACACACTACCTCGCAGACTTAGAAGACAATCTACTGAAGCGGAGAGGTTACTTTGGAAACATTTACGTGGCAGAGAATTTTTCAATTTTAAATTTAGACGCCAGGAACAAATAGGTGATTATATTGTTGATTTTGTCTTTTATGGAAAGAAGTTTATAGTTGAATTGGATGGTGGACATCATAATAATGATTTGACAAAAAAGAAAGATATTATTAGACAAAATTGGTTAGAAAATGAAGGATTTACAGTGATAAGATTTTGGTACAGTGAAGTGTTAGGAAATATAGATGGTGTTTTTCAAACAATTAAAGAAAAATTATTTCCCTCCCCTTAATCCCCTCCCATAAAGGGAGGGGAAACTTCTAAATCCGTTATTAGAGAGAAATTAATTAACCTATTAAGTATTATAAACTATCCAAAGCTCAAAACTTCTTATACTTCACCAAATCAATTATATTTCCAATTAAAAACTAAACACGTTCAATTCCATCAATAATATTTATGAAAGAACCCAAAGTAACTCTCAAGCTTGCCATTGAACACGGACTCAACGAAGAAGAATACAATAGAATATTAAAAATCCTCGATAGGACACCTACCTTTACTGAACTTGGTATCTTCAGTGTGATGTGGAGTGAACATTGCAGCTACAAAAATTCAATAGCTCTATTAAAAACTTTACCAAGAGAAGGAGGACGATTGCTTGTTGGTGCGGGAGAAGAAAACGCAGGTCTTGTTGATATTGGTGATAATCTTGCCGTTGCATTTAAAATCGAAAGCCATAACCATCCCTCAGCAGTTGAACCATATCAGGGCGCAGCAACTGGAGTTGGCGGTATTATGCGTGATATTTTCACGATGGGTGCACGTCCAATTGCCTCCTTAAATTCACTTCGATTTGGTTCTCTCGATGATGAACGGACAAGATATTTGTTTGCCGGAGTTGTGAAAGGCATTGGAGATTACGGTAATAGTTTCGGAGTGCCAACAGTTGCAGGTGAGGTTTATTTTGATGATTCGTACCAGGGTAATCCGCTTGTTAACGCAATGGCTGTTGGGATAGTTAAGAAAACACAATTTGCAAGTGCAATAGCTAAAGGAAAAGATAATCCAGTTATGATAGTTGGTTCTGCTACAGGCAGAGATGGAATCCATGGTGCCACATTTGCTTCTGAAGAACTTTCTGAAAAATCGGAAGCTAAGCGTCCTTCGGTTCAAGTTGGTGATCCGTTTACCGAGAAACTTTTACTTGAAGCAACATTGGAAATTGTGAAAAACGGCTGGCTAATTGGTATTCAGGATATGGGTGCTGCCGGAATATCCTGCTCTACGAGTGAGATGAGCGCAAAAGGAAATTCCGGAATGAATATCAGTCTTGATAAGGTTCCACTGAGAGAAGATGAGATGAGTGCATACGAAATTATGCTCTCAGAAAGTCAGGAACGAATGTTATGTGTTGTAAAAAAAGGTTATGAAGATAGAGTAAAAAAGACATTTGAAAAATGGGATCTTCATTGTGAAATAATTGGTGAAGTTTCTAATAATGGTAAGCTTACTGTTGAGTATGAAGGAGAGGTAAAAGCATCTCTTCCGCCATTTGAATTGGTGCTTGGTGGAGGTGCGCCTGTTTATAATCGTGAAACTAAAGAACCAGACTACTTAAAAGAAACAAGCGAGTTCGATTATAGTTCTGTTCCACAACCAGATGATATTCAAGGATCGTTTTTAAAATTACTTGCATCACCAAACATTGCATCAAAAAGATGGGTATATGAGCAGTACGATTCTATGGTTAGGACAAATACTATTGTTGGTCCTGGATGTGATGCTGCGGTAATTTATGTGAAAGGTACAAACAAAGCTCTTGCCATGAAAACCGATTGTAATTCGCGTTATGTTTATCTGAATCCAAAAGAGGGTACTAAATTAGCCGTTGCAGAAGCTGCACGAAACATTGTTTGTTCGGGCGGAACACCACTTGCAATAACAAATTGTCTGAATTTTGGTAATCCCTATAAACCGGAAATATACTGGCAGTTTGCAAATACAATTGAAGGAATGAGAGAGGCATGTAATTATTTTGAAACTCCCGTAACAGGCGGCAATGTTAGTTTTTATAATGAATCACCGGAAACTGCAGTTTATCCCACCCCAACTATTGGAATGATAGGATTGGTTGAAGATCTTAATCATGTTACCAGATCATATTTTAAGGAAACGGGTGATCTGATTTATTTACTTGGTGAAGATAAAGAAGAGATGGGCGGCAGTGAATATTTGAAAGTTATTCACGATAAAGTAACGGGAGATTCTCCACACCTTGATTTGAAAAAAGAAAAATTATTACACGATTCAGTTTTATCGCTTATAAAAATGCAGTTTATTAACTCAGCACACGATGTATCTGAAGGTGGGATTGTTTGCTGTATTGCTGAATGCTGCATCATCAATGAAGAAAATAAGATTGGTGCTGAAGTATCTGTTCCTATAAAAACGAGAGATGATTTTTGCTTCTTCTCTGAAACACAATCAAGAGTTGTGGTTTCCATTTCCCCAAGTAAAAAAGAAAAGTTTGAATTAACATTAAGAGAATTTGGTCAGCCATTTCATTATCTTGGAATTACTGGTGGAGATAGTTTAAAGATCAATGATATAATCGATGTGAAATTGGATAGAATTGGCGATCTCTATTACAATACTATTCCCAATATAATGAAGCGTGAAGAATAAAATTCTAAATAAAATCAGGGAGACCAAAACATATAAATTCTTCAGAAGAATACGCTTCTATCTTCACTTAACACCTGCCTGGCATAAATTTAAGGCATTTGCAATACACTACTTTGGCGGTTTATATGATCGCATTGACCGGCATCATGTTTTTCTTTTTTCAGGTGGATTAGCTTTTTCCCTTTTTGTTTGTATCATTCCTTTTATACTTATAATATTTTGGCTGCTTGGTAAGTTTCTCAACTCAGTAGAAGTTGAAATGCAGATTGTGACACTTATCGAAACGATAATTCCATATGAAAACTATGCAAAGTTTGTGGAGGATATAATTTTCGATAGAGTGCGTGAAGTTATCGCATTTAGGAATCTTGCAGGATTTATCGGAATAGTTGGTTTGTTTTTTGCGGCAAGCGGTTTTGCCAGCAGCTTGAGAACAATATTAAATAAAGTTTTTGGGACTGACATTGACGTTAACATTTTTCTTGGGAAATTAAGAGACTTCGTCCTAATACTTTTTGTGGTTCTTTTATTTTTTATAACAACATTATCGCTTCCACTGTTGGATTTTTTCACCTCATTTGCTGCAGCAACTCCCTACTTGCAGTTTTTTAACCATCCGCTGTTACAACGAATTTTTTCTTCCTCTATTTCGTTTGTGATAATGTTACTCATATTTTCAGCACTTTATAAATTTATGCCCATTATTAAAATACGGAAGCGGTCAGTTTTAATAGGTGCACTGTGGGCTGCATTGCTGTGGGTAGGTGCAAAAGTTCTCTTTGGATTATACCTCACAACCTTCAAAACCTTTAGCAGAATTTATGGTGCATATGCATTAGGTGTGGTGGTTGCTTTCTGGATTTACTATACAGGTGTTGTATTTATCATTGGAGCTGAGATTGCAAAGCTTTTCGATGAACGGCTTGATAAAAAGCACGTAGAAGACCATGCAGATGTTGCTGAGATTGCGAAATAATTTTTTTAAAATAGAAGGTTTTCATTAGATATTTTGTCTTGAAAATATCTTAAGAGATATAGCTAAGGGGATAACCATCCAGAGAAATAATCCAAGTATACCAACCAAAGTTGAAAGTAAACCAGAGCCTGTAAGTTTTAACAAGCTTGCACCAGCAGGTCCAAAAAATTCGGGACCGCCAACCACTAGCAAAGAAAGTACACGGAAAATATCGATTGGATTTCCAATCAAGCCGAAAATTAATATTGTTTTTAGAATTGAAGGAGTAAGATATAAAGTTGAGCCAAGAATAATTAAACCATAAACAACTTCAAAAAATATCCAAATACCTATTGCTATTCCCAAAGCTATTTGCTGCCGGTTTGAAATCTGTGAGATGAGTATTGCACATCCCACAAATACAATTCCAAGAAAGCTGGAAAATAATATCACGAGAGCATAACTTAAAGCACCTTCAACTCCAACTGAGAACGAAACTAAAATTCCCGGTATTGTAAAACCAATTACAGTTGCGCCCAATAATGTGAGAATTAATCCAAGATATTTTCCTAATATAACCTGATGGCGTGATATGGGTTGTGCAACCATAAGTTCAAGATATTCTTTGTTTGAAATAAAACTAAACACACCTAAAAGCAGTGAGAATAAAGGTATAAGAAATCCTGATAAGTTAATTAAGCTTGTTGAGGTTCTTGCAAAATCCTGGAAACCTGAATAGCCAGATGTGACCATTCCGAAATAAGAAATGAAAAATGTAAGGATAGCAAAAATGCCCGCAAAAGAAGTTACCCACTTATTCCTGCGGTTTAATTTAAATTCCTGTATAGCAATTAATAATACCGGATGATTCACATCTCCTCCTCATCACTTGTGTGCGCACCAAGTATTTTTACCATTCCAACAGGTGAATCGTCTTTAGTTTTTAAGAATGGGAAACCTGCACCAGGACGACTTGCAAACATACGCACCTTTAATTCTTCACCAGTCGCCGGCACGATGAAATTTTCCAGCTCATCATAACCTTTAAGATAAAGTGAAATATCTTCATCAAAATTTTGAGTGCTGAAAACGTACTCAACAATATCATTTTTACTAAGAACAATTACCTCAGGCTGCATCCCATCCGGTGTTATTGAGATGCTGATAATCTTATCAGGTGTACCTCGTAAAACACGGTAATCCATCCAATCTGTTACCATTTCGTCATCGTGTTTTATAAAAGACTGAGCTACATTCTTATCTTTAAAACATAGCACTCCTGAATTCATAACAGTAGGCAGATGCGATGTTAAAAGAAAATGTGTAGTGCCCGAAAGTATAAAGTCCGAGCTTTCAAAATCAGCGAAATAAACTTTTTCAGGTAACACTCCGCCTTCTTTTCTCATTATATCATAACTCCGTAGCAGACAGCCCGGTGAATCAAAGGTAACAAACTCGCCATCGACAAAATAGCCGCAAGCTTGATTTACCTGATTTATTATCATCGTGCAATGTGCGCACGTATCAACATCCGCTAAAATTTCAGGTTCGCTTTTTCCTCTGCATGAAGTAAATAGGTGCGCAATGAATATGAGGAGAAACATAGATGACAATTGTTTTATTATGTAATGTAGTTTTGAATTCCGCATTGATTAATCTTCTTTATTTGAATTTAAATGATGATGAAGCAAAGTTTCCCAGTTCGGAGGATCTGTATGAAACTCTTCTATATTTCCACCTGCAGTTTCTATTGCACGAATAACTGAAAGCCTTTGATTTGGTTCTGCCTTAAATGTAAAAGTACGCCCGTTTCCATAAACGTTTTCGGCACCTACTTTTTCTATTATGCTTTGAATATCATCAAGTGGTTCAGAGAGTTTTATTCTAACCGTGGTATCCAGTGCAATATTCTGACGGAACATTGATATTGGTTCAATGCCGGCTAATATTCCATCTACAAGAATTCCAACACGGTCGGCTAACTGAATTGCATCCTGAAGAATATGCGATGCGAAAAGAAATGTTTTTCCTTTCTCTTTTAATTCTAAAATCAATTCGTGTAATCGGCTAATGCCTAATGGGTCTAAATTTAGTGTCGGTTCATCGAGAATATAAATTTGTGCATCGCCTAAAAATGCTATTGCAAGTCCTATCCGCTGCAGCATCCCGCCAGAGAATTCATTTATATATCTGTCGGCACTCTCCTTTAGTTCAACGAAGCTTAACATTTCATCAACCCGGCTGATATCAACCTGTCTCAGGTTTGCGTAAAGGGTAATTACTTCTTTAGCAGTTAGATGATCTGGTAGGGTTACTCGCTGTGGCATGTAAGAAAATAATTTTTTTACTTCTATTAGATGGGTGTTGATATCAATACCATTTATAAGTACTTGCCCTTTTGTTGCAAAGTGAAGTCCGGCAAGCGAACGTATAATTGTTGATTTACCACTTCCATTCGGACCAAGAAAAACAAATGTTTCCCCTTCAAGAATGGTTAAGTCAAGTGGCTTTATAGCGTTTATGCTTCCATACCATTTTTCGAATTTTTTGAACTCTATGATCGGATTCTTATCTGCAGCCATATACTTAGTTTCTTTGTCTTCTACTCAAATATATTAAAAAAAGCAGCGGAATGATGCCGAAGAATAAATACGTTACTGCTAACAGTGGACTTGCTTTGAAATCAGGTTCACCGGAGTTTTCCCACGGTACTTTTGTGTTTTTGATTGGACGGAATATAGGTTTATTATCTTTCTCAGTTCCTAATGAAAGAATAGGAAGTGATTGTTCTGCAATTTCAAGTATTTCTGCTGCAGGACTGAAAAGATAAAATCGTATCTCAGGAATTTTTGTTTCCAAGACCTGGAACACATTTTGTATTTGATGTGGAACGTCTCCAATTCCATCACCTTCCAAATCATACCCGGTGTAATTGGACCAATAATTTCCACTGGTGTCTGAAGTCCAAATAGTAGTTGATTCTTCTTTTGTCATTAACAAGCTGCTAAGGTTATTTATGAAGTTATTGTTAACTATAAATACATCTTCTGAGCTTCCCATCAACTGCAGTGCAAGGTCGTTATCAACAACATCATTGTTCTCGAATCGGCTGAAGTTACTATTGTTAAAAAATACACCCCTGCTGTTATCAATTATCAGATTATCCCACGCTTCAGTATAATCCATTGATTGATAGAGAATGCCATATGCACGGAATCCTCGGCATCTTGCAAATATGTTTTTGTAAAACTTTATCCGTTGTGAGTACATTAATGCAGAACCTGCCACGCTATTTTCAAACAGGTTTTCTGTAAATGTGTTTGTGTTTGAGTACATATAATGCAATCCATACCGAACATTGTGAATGTAATTCTGATTTACTTCAGTTGAATCTGCAAAAGAAAAATAGATGCCGTCTCTAACATTAAAAATCGTATTATTAGAAAGATGATTGTTACGTGAGTTCCAGAGGTGAATTCCGTTTCCTCTATCAGCAGAAATAAGATCCAGTCTTCCTTCAATTGTGTTGTTATGAATTGAGGTATTATTCCCGCCCTTAACATAAATGCCATGGAGGCATTCAGTAATAATATTGTTTTGGATTGTAACTGAATCAGCCTCAACGTGGATGCAAGAAAAGTCATCAAGTAGTCTTGTACCTGATTCGCTTACCTTAAGTCCATCTATAATTGTTCCTGAAGCATTTATAGTAATTACGCTGCCAGTGTAGTTTCCTTTAATATAGGGATAGTTTATTCCAATTATCGTAACGGGAATATTGATGACGATAATTTCTGAATATTCCCCTTCGTCAATGTAGATTGTATCACCGGGTTCCACTGAGTTAAGAATAGGCGAGATTTGGGAACCGCTTGTGACGTAATGTACGTCGCAAAAATAAAATTGGGGTGATAAGACACCCCAACAAATCATAACCAGGCAGATGAAATGCAATGATAAATACTGTCTAAATAATATTTTCATTTATCCTTACATTCTCATCTACTTTAGTTTAACAATTTTAAGAAAATGCTTTCAGCTCAGCATCTAGCATTTGTTTTGTACGAACTCCGGCAACACCTGTTTTTACTAATAACTGCCATACTTCTTCCATATCGAGGAACAACT
>CP070637.1:1869048-1931487 GCA_020354005.1 Ignavibacterium sp. | reverse complement strand
TTTATTAAAGTCCACTCTTCACTATGAATGAAGATGAGAGCTTTGAAAAAATAATAGACAAACATTGTTATTGCTGCTCCCTTAGCTAACCCAAAAATTATATCATTGTGTGCAGCATGATCTTTATCATCAATCTTTTCTCTAAAGACTTTATGGCTGATTGAGCCCTCAAAGATTATCATTGATAATCCGGCGAAGATACTTGAGACTAAAAACAGTATAGGTATAAATTCATTATACCATAAAGGATGAATTTTTGATTTTGCCAGAAGAAATAATGCTCCTAATCCCGATTGGTGAAGAGTTGAAAGTGTTATTCCAAATATCACTGCACCAAGTGTTAATACTGTTACAAATTTTCTTACTTTTTCCCACTGTAGCCATTCAGCAATTACCGGAGAGAATTCCACAAACTCAGCGATCATATAAAGCAAAAAGTGCCACGAAACCAGAAATAATACAGAGTTATAGCCAAACGAATTCCCGATAATAGGATTTATTATGTTCCAAGGTCTTCCAAGATCTAAAACAAGAGCCCCTGCATAAAAGATATATGCTAATAGTCCGTTCAGTACGGTTACCCTTACAATTGAATGATATTTTTCCACACGCATCACATAAACAACAAAAGTTATGATGTATGCACCGCCTGCAAATGCAACACCGGTAACTACATCAAATCCTATCCAGAATCCCCAAGGAAATTCCTGAGATAAATTTGTAACAGAACCTAATCCCTGTGTGAACCTGAAGTAAAGTATAACAAGACCGAGTATTATGATTGGAATAGATATAACGTTAAACGGTGTTATCCATTTTCCTCTCGGTTGCATTTCCTGCCATAAGAACTTAATGAATCTCTTAAATTCAGAGGTGAGAACAGCTGTATTATTCATTATTCCACCCCTCACTATTATTTTTATCATTATCTCGTTCCGACAATAGATGAAGACCCAGCAGAAATGCAGGAACGGCAAAAAGAATTACAGGTACAGCATAAAGAAAATCTCTTGTATACTCAGGATAAGGAGTAGTGCCGAGATCGGTTCTAAATCCAATCTGCTCGAAAGGCACTGCTGAAAGATAAAGCCAGCCAGTTCCACCTACTTCGTGCTCTCCGTAAATGTTGTGCACATACTTATCCGGATGATTATAAACACGGTGTCTTGCAATTTCCATAAGTTCTCTTTTCATCCCAAACATTAAAGCATCAGTGGGACAAGCACTAACGCAAGCAGGCTTTTGTCCCTTCTTAAGCCGGTCCCAGCACATATTACATTTTTGAATTTTTGGATTCCATTCATGATATTCAAACTTAGGAATCTCAAATGGGCAGGAAACCATGCAAAACCTGCAGCCCATACACTTGTCTTCGCGCCAGATCACCGGACCATTTTTTGTTTTATACATTGCGTTTGTTAAACAAGCAGAAGTGCAAGCGGGCTGCCAGCAATGCATACATTGTCTCTTTACAAACACTTCACCTTTTTCGGTATCAAATTTATTTACAACAGTCCACTGCTTATCACTTGTGTTTCGTACCTGATCATATGCGGAATCATTTTGAACATCCGGCACAAATAGATCATGCTCTTCTGCACAGGCAATTTCACACGATCTGCAACCAATGCATCGCGTTGTATCAACAAGAACCCCAAAAAATTCTATCTGTCCCTTTTTTTCTTCTGCAAAAAGGTCTTTACAGGATAATGCTGCCCCAACAGATGCAGTAGTTTTAAAGAAACTTCTTCTATTCATCATTACTCCGGATTAAAGTTTTCATTTTAATAAGAATATTATTTTGTTATATCTTTTTTCGCTCACCTGTATGACACATTTCACAGCTTTCACTGGCTGCAACACCCGTCCCAACCTCGTGGCACTCCCAACAACTTTGGTGAATGACTACCTTAGCACACAGAGTCTCATCAGCAATATTGTGTGGATGTGAGTGATGACAGTTTGAGCAAGCCTGAGCTTCCATTTTTACGGTCTCATTTCCATTATGGCATATGTTGCAATCGATCCAAAAATCGCTAAAGTATTTATCGTGAGGAGTAATTAATTTTGCAGCATTTATTTCGTGATGACACTCTTCACATTCGAATTCCAGATCCTCGTAATGAAACAGATGAGGAAATGTTACTTCGCCTACTGATGATGAAGAAATTATTTCATCAGGCATTTCCACCGTATCCAGATTCGAAACATTTCCAGATACAAACGCTGGTGCGTTTGAAATAGTTAGGGGTGATAGTTCTTTATTTTCAGGTTGGTCTTTTTCATCCGAATATAGAAAGAATACAGATGTAAAAAGAACCAATACTATTAGGGTGAATATAAATTTCATCATAATTAACTCTCAGTAGTGTTCAATAATAATTTTGTTAGTACTAAAATTTTTATTTAATTATGAAAAAATGATTTGGAAAATTCCTTCCATATTTTTTCATCGTTATAATCCTCTTCTGCTTTACTTTTACTCTCCATCACCAAATCAACCTCCCGATTTTCTTTTGCCACTTTACTAATAATCTCATCATACTTATCGATTTCTTCCTTATACCATTTGATTGTTCCCTCTCCAATTTTAAGAGAATGTAATTCATCGGATAAATTTGAGGGTTCAAGACAAACCATCCAGCTTAATTCAAAGGGTTTTGCAACAATCCACTCAGGATGCTCAATGTGTTCCATGTTTACGTGCGTTACTTTTCCGCTTATTGGAGATGGTATTTCGAACGAATGATTTTTATGAGTGATAGAAAACAGTACTTCACCCTTTTTTATTTCTGTTTTCACTACCGGTAATACAACCTTCTCAATCTGCCCAATTATTTTCCGGACAAAATCATCGATTCCAATGCGTACTGTACCATTCATTTCAATATTTACCCAAGTATGCTGGGGGGCAACGAAAATTCCGGCCGGCACATTAAACTCATGTTTCGAAGTTGATTCTTTTGTAGTTGCAGTCACGAGTCGAACTGTTGGCTTCATTTGTTTTTCAATTTTATCCTGCCGTTTGATTAAAGCTTTGTTAACAAAATCAACCAATTCATCTTCAGTAAATGGTTTTTCAACATAATCCATTGCACCGAACTTCATTGTCTCAACCGCAGTTTCAATGGAGGCATACCCGGTTATTACAATTACATCAATATCAGGACGAAGATGTTTAACAGCCTTTGTTACATCCACTCCATCCATTTCGGGCATTTTAAGATCTGTAAAAACAAAATCGTAATTGTGCTGCTGAATCAGCCCTATTGCTTCCTTCCCTTTTTCTACAGTATCAACACAGTAACCGGCAAGAACAAGAATTTTCCGAAAGCTATCCAGAATAATCTCTTCATCGTCTACTGCTAATATTTTTGCTTTTGGATTTTGTACTTCAACACGTTTAAGTGATTTTGCTTCGTGCGTGTAA
The DNA here is from genome assembly GCA_020354005.1 of Ignavibacterium sp. Lineage (GTDB taxonomy): Bacteria > Bacteroidota > Ignavibacteria > Ignavibacteriales > Ignavibacteriaceae > BMS3ABIN03. The sequence continues at coordinate 1,928,057 of CP070637.1, read as the reverse complement.
TCCAACTTTAATCCGACGTCAAGAGCTTCTTCTCTTTCTTTCTTTTGTTTCTTTAGTTCCATTTTCTTCATAGATACTCTCAATACAATATCTACGATTATAAAAACGATTATTGTTATAACAACAATTATTGCTACCATTTTAATTAACCTCCATCAATTACTTTAATTCTCTCCCACTGAAAGCATAGAAATTGAATAAAACTATTTCGATAAAAATAATTCCCATCAAATGATGGGGTACTGCTGGGGTATGCAAAGATGAAATGATTACAATCGATTGGATTAGAAAAAATCTTATTTAAACAGCTAAAGAACTTCTTTAGTAAAATGTGTAGTTCGGCGTGTACTGTTTTACAGTAAAATTTTAAATTTCTTACCCCGTTTACATCAGCAAGACTAGGGTAGTCAGGCTGATTTATAACGACCATGACTCTCTCTTTGGAGAAAAATTCTTAATCCTAGTTTCACTAAAATAACATGTTAATAATTAGTACTGAAAAATCGTACCAGAAAGAATTTCTCAATGGATCGTACAAAAACATCAGAAAATTCAACGCTTACTAAATTTAACTTAATAGAATCAACAAGATTAAAAAATATATTTTCTTAAAAATGAAAATACTTTATTACTTTTTGTCAACATCGGGAAAACACTATCAACAATTGACCCTCGGCAATTATATATAGTTCCATACTATTGATAATGTGAAAATATTGCGTGCCTTAGCAATAAAGGGTTAATAATTAAAATAGCTATTAAATGTGGTGTATATGAATTGTAATTATCAGTCTGGTTTTACGGAGTGTAGAATTCATAGATTTGAAATTCTTAAAGCAGTAAAAATATCCTTAAAGATGTCATTTCAGTAAAATTAATTTCTTCACATCTTTATATTCCCCAGCTTGAAACCTATAAAAATAAATTCCACTTGATAACAAACTGCCATCAAATTCAATTTCATAAATTCCTGCACGTTTTTTTTCGTTTACTAAAGTCAGAATTTCATTCCCGAGCGCGTCATAGACATTTATTGTGACCCATTCCGTTACAGGAATCTGATATTGAATTGTTGTAATGGGGTTGAATGGGTTTGGATAGTTTTGTTCCAACCTGAATTCACTGACAACCGCTTGATTGTCAATAGAAGATATTGTTGAATCTGTTCTTCCAGCCAATATCATTAGTTGTGCAACTCTGCTCGTCTCAGTATCTGAACGTATGTGAAGAATATCTTTGAAATAACCCTCTTCAAATGGTTTAAACTTTATTTCAATAGGAACTTTACCGAATGCAGGAACAATGAATGGGACCGCAGTTAAGACACTGTAAGCTGAGTCAGTATTGTAGAACGAAGTGATGTTTATCGAATTTGCAGAGTTACTTACAAGGTTGAAATAAATTGTAGAAGAATCGCCAACTTCGATTGATTCAAAAAATATTGAGTCGGGATCTGCAATAAAAAGATTAGTCTTCCAATCAAATCTAAAAGCCCGATAGCTTAACATATTATCCTGAAGAGAAAGTTCAAGAGCAACAGTACCATCATCATTTACTTCTGTTATCGCACGCAAATCTCCTGATCGTATTCCCCATCCGATAATTGAACTATTGTTATGTAGCCTTTGTGTATTACCCATTGCCCGTGAATAAACGACTGGATCATAACTAAAATCCCAGACTAAATTTGCAGTATAGTTCTGCTCATCTAACTGATATTCTATAGGTCTTGAAAAGCTTGGCGAATGCAGGTTTCCATTATCAAACATTGTAATATTACCATTAGATAATCTTCTTATATCGTGCTGGTGCGAGAATGTAATCTCATCATTAGTAAATATAAAATCATTATTCTTTGCCTTTTTACCACCAAGCCGCCAAATAATATCACCAGTTTGCCTGTCAATTTTTGTAATTTCATCCATATGTCTGCAAGAGACAAGCAAGTTTCCATCAGAATCTAATTCAATTGCGTTACCGTGAACGTAATCTATCCATCTCCAATCAAGTCCAATATCTTCGGTAACATCAAAAATTGAAAAATGATCCCAGCTCCTCCATTGAAAAACAACATTCTTACCGCTATCCAACTCCTGAATAATTAGCCCAACTACAGTGGCAGATGAATCTCCTCCTGGCACAATGGTATCCATTCTAACAGGTTGTGGATCATACGCCATTAGTAAAGCATGACCGTTTGGCAGAATTTGTAACTCGTGAATATCAGTAATATACCCGTTACCGGTCTTGAATGTATCTACAAGTGTGTACGAAGAATCCATAGCATAAAAACGCATGGTTTGAAGATCATAGTATGTGAGCAGACCATTGGGTTGGAGTGTAAGGCCGTGCTTACTTGAACTATATTTTGTGTAGTATATCGGGATGCCCTGGTTATCAGTTATTATTAGATAACCTAATGGTTGGCCTATGCTGTAAGGTGAAATAAATAAAAAACCCTCAGTAGGATTATTGTATGTGTTGATAGTCAAAGTTGGAAAATCTTCCGGCAATTCTTCATCAGTGGAAAAAATACTTTTACTTATTGATTTTTTAGTTATACTAAATTTGGGCTTAGTTTCCTGTTCCAAAATTTTGCTAATAATTCTGGAATACTCCTTTGCACTGAATATTTCACTTATTTTAAATTTAAAATCGAATGGAGGTAGTTCATCTCCCCCTATATTACTAATTCCTCCACTGTAATAGACATATACAGTTTCTCCTTTCATAAAGTTTTCATTCGGTTTGAATATAATTGTTCTTTGATCATCCGAAAGAACAAATGAACCCGGGTGCTTTCCACTGATTGAACCGGTAACGATTAAATTATTATTGATTAATGTTAATTCATCAATTTTGCCAGCTTCTCTAATAATAATATTTGTCTCGGGTAAAATCATTATTGAGTTTGGAACAGGCGATATGAATTGGTATCGGGATGTGGAAGACTCTTGTGCAAAAATTGCATTAGCTAACAGCAATAAAACAATCAGAGTTAGTTTAGTGCAAACGAATGGTTGAGGTTTAGAAAAAATTGTACTGATTTCTCCATTAATAAGTTTAAATAAACAAGGCGGTTTCATTCATGAATATTATTTTTCACTTCAGTCTAACCTAATAACACACTACATCTAACTTAAAATGAAATTTTAAAAAATTCAAAATAACTAAAGATCCAAACAGAGTAGGCTTATGAAGAGCATTAAGAACTATGTTGCCTCTTACAGCGAGGGCAGAAGACTTTCTTATTTTTATATGCCGGCGGGACTTTTAACTTAACGCCACAAGGACAGTTAATAAAGGAATAGTCATTCAATTGCATTACCAGGTCCCCAACATTTCTTTGCACCTGCTTCTTGGTTTCACCCACAAACGGTAATCCTGATGCGCCCCGAATATCTATAGGTGTAGCATCTTTTAAACCTGACTGAGGAATTATTTTTGTCTCCTTTCCACTCACCTGATTGAATGCATTTTGGTAAGAAGTAAAATCAGCGCTGCGTCCAATACTCCTCAGTATTTTAATCCTTTCAGATATTGGCGGATGTGTGCTGGTTAAGTCACTTAACTTTCTGCCCTTCTTTTTTAACGGATTTGCAATGTACATTGGTGCAGTAACTTTATTTGCAGATTTTATTTCATCTGATGATCGTGATATCTTGTGTAATGCGGAGGCTAAACCTTCCGGATAACGTGTAAACCTTACTGCAGAAGCATCGGCTAGGTATTCCCGTGTCCGCGATATAGCAAAATAAAGCAGCTGTGCGGCAATAGGTGCTAATATAGCAAATACAATTGCTATTACCAGAAATACAATTTGTGCCTGCCCAGCATCTTTCGATCTGGAATGTCTTCCACCTATGCCACCAAAAAACATACTTCTTACAAAAACCTGTGACAACAAAACAATGACCCCTAACATTATTCCTGAAACTGTCATAAATAAAACATCACGGTTTACAATGTGAGCCATCTCGTGCGCAATAACACCCTGCAGTTCATCCCTGTTCAATTTTGTTAGAAGTCCGGCAGTAACTGCAACAGCAGTATTATTTGGTTTTAACCCGGTTGCAAAGGCATTTGGTGCAGGAGTATCAATTATATACACTTTGGGCATATGTGGATGACCAGATGCAATTTTCATCTCTTCAACTACGTTATACAATTGGGGATGAACATCTTTTGTAACTTCCTTTGCACCGCTAACCGCAAGAAGTATTTTACTACCGCTGGAGTAAGTAACTAAAAAAAGGATAGCCCATAAAATGAAAGCTATGAATATACCAACCATTCCCCCACTTTCCGGATGGTATGCACTTCCAAATATAAATCCTAAAAGAATAAGAGTTACACCCATCACTATTATAAGTCCAACGGATTTTCTCTTATTCGCCTGAACTAATTCCCACATAAAAAAATCTTAAATTAGTATTATTAAAAACTAACCTTAGGAACCTTTTTTTCTTTTTCATCTTCAATTTCAAAAAATTCCTCTTCTGTGAACCTGAACATACCTGCAACAATATTTGATGGAAACATTTGGATCTTATTATTATAAAAGAGTACCTGGTCATTATAATTTTGGCGAGAAAAAGAAATTTTATTTTCAGTTGATGTTAATTCTTCCTGCAGCGATAAGAAATTTTGATTTGCTTTTAAATCAGGATAGTTCTCAACCACAAGATTAAATTTTCCAAGTGTCCTTGTAAGTTCACCTTCGGCCTTTGCTTTTTCACCAACCGTTTCAGCTTGAACGGCTTGACTCCTCGCTTTTGTGATGCTATCCAATGTCTCCCGTTCGTGAGTCATGTATCCCTTAACAGTTTCAATCAGGTTGGGAATTAAATCATGTCTTCTTTTTAGCTGAACATCGATCTGAGACCATGCATTCTTAACCTGGTTCCTCAGTTTTACGAGTGAGTTATAGTAAGATATGAACACCAGAGCTATAATTACAATTACAGCTATAAGTATGATTGTACCAATCATTTATTTCCTCCGTTTTGATTATTTAAATTTGCGCCGAATAGATCGTTCAGCAGTTCTACAACTTTATTATCCTTATCCCCCAAATTCAAAACATCTTTTAGCTCACCTTCATCAAACCATAAACCATCGTTATCCGGGCATTTATCAATCAATAGTTCTTTTTTTTCTCCAACATAGACTTTATCCATTTTCTTTCTACAGATGGGACATCTATAAGGTTTCTCGGGATGCTCAGGATCCAAGTGGAATGAAGACACTATTTTTTCTCTTTCACCCTGATCCTCAAGCAATAACTCCAATTCACCGGCATCAAGCCATATACCTGAACAAGCTGGACAGTAATCAATCTCAACTTCGTGCAGTTCAAGAATTATCATTTGTTCTTTGCAAACCGGACAAACCATATTCTATAGAGAATAGTTATTAGTAATCACGACAATTTCAAGGGGAATTTAACAAAGTTGCAAATTTATTTTTATGTGCGACCTAAAATAATGTAAATGATACTCCTAATTGCAATGCTTCTTTAATCTGAGTTCTGCGTGTTTCATCTATATCATGAATAAGAAGGAGATTGAAATTAACATTAAAGTAATCGTTAATCTTTGCAACTAAAAGATTATCCCATCTAACGTCCCAAACCGAAATGTCTTCAAATCTTCCAAACAATCTCAGGTACGTGTAATATTCCATATTTCCCAAGAATTGTACTTTATAAGTAGTAACAGATTCGATTCCGGATTCGAATTTAAAGTCTTCCACCTCGTTTGGAGTCTCAGGATCATCTGTATATCTTGGACTAAAATCCTTTGCAAATGTTTGTTTAAATCCAACACCTAATCTAAAACTAAAATTTTCTAGTTTATCATAAATAAAACCTAGCCCCTGGGTGAGATATAGTGGGTCAAGAAAATCTACGATTTGCAGTGCTGGATCAACACTATAATCAAAGCCCTTTGTAACTGCTGTTCTTGCAGTCAATCCAGCATAAGGGCTTATTTCCCAGTTAACATGGTAGATTAGAAGACTCTCAAAAAATATTTCATTATCATTTGTTCTATATTCCTGATCACCAACTTTAGTTCTTCCATAGGTAACCTTTAACATGTTTTTCCATTTCCAAGGATCTCCAATATAATCTAAGCCCAACAAGGTAAACAATGTAAATGCAATCGAGTTTTCTCCGCCCTGGCTCCAGTTTTCAAAAGCCACTTGCGAGAGATTCAAACCAATACCACCCGAAGGTGTCCACAGAGTATCCTTTTTTTCTTCATCTTGTGCCATGATTGTAATAGTTAATAAAAAAGTAATTAGCAGGATGCGAATAATCTTCATGATTTTCTTCACTTTTTTTATATAATTATTTGATTAATAAAAACTGTCAGTCACTTATAAAACCACCTAAATAACCATCCGGTTTTATTAAATCGCTGATACGATTATATGGTATGAATAATTCGGTGGGTCCAAATGCATATGCTGTTATTTCATAATTATTGTAATAGAAGGTCAAACCGTATTCGTCTATAGTAAAGTTATTGTTCAAACTAAATTTATTGTTATCGAACCAGTAGCCTGCTTCTGTTAAATCTTTGGTTAGTTCAATTTCATTTATTTCCCTGAATATCTCTTCACCAATAACATGTAGCTTTTCTGAATAATCCTTGACTAATATATCTGATAAATTTAGGTCATCACCGTTGGTAAGATTGAAATTAATAAAGTTCCTGTAACTATTTGGATGTGCACCCCCAAGATAAGCGTACTCAAATAACTCAATACAAAATAAGCTTTTACTCTTAAATAGTTCTGTTGCAATTCTCTCTAATTTCCAATGCTGTGCCGATTTGGGGAATTCCTCTTTAAAATTTTTATACTCATCAAGGAAGCCAGTCATCATATCTTCAAAACTTTCGTTGCTTTCTTCGTTACTGATAGGTTTTAGAAGTTCATTATTTATGCGGGTATTAATTTTTTCCTCAACCGTAATATTTTCACTATAAAATACTTCAATATATTCTAACTGAATTATTGCACAATTACCTAAATCTTCGGTAGAGCAGTCCCCGGTTTGTTTTTCTAAAGTGTGGACTTTTGTAGTAAGTGAACTTGTTCTATCAACAGGTTGCTTTTCATCACTCTTTCCACAAGAGAATAAAACAAGAAGAAGTATGATCGATGTAATCTTATAAATTATCTTTTCCACATCTCCTCCACACAATTGATATTAGATAATTAATTAAAGTCCCAAATGAAATTGATGCACATTACACCTGCAAATTTAATGTGAAAATATCTTTTAAAAAACATATACAGTTTTGAAAGAAGTATTTCTTTAAAAAAATGTTTTTAACGGAAGTCTTATCGGGAAAGATTTATTTTTAATCCAATAAAAAAGGCGATCATAAGATCGCCTAAAAGTATTAATGAACTCTATTATTTACAGATTATTTTCTCAAATCCATTCTTTTTGTTTCTACATTGCTGCCTATAATTAGCTCATATTTGTAATTACCACTCCGCAGAGTATAAATATCTTCGCTAGCAACTGTTTTTTCATCAGCTGAAAATTCTACTTTATAAATTCCCACTGGTTTTTTCTCTTTGAAAACTGTTGTAATAAAATTGCCAATCGAATCGTACAATTTCATCGTAACGTTTGCTGGCTGAGGTACCACGAAACTTATCTTTTTTGTTAACATTTTCATCATCCTTTCTTATTCCTTACTAAATCAAACCCAATCAGCGTACCAAACGAGGATATGGAACAAAAATGTATTATATGACAAAATTTTAACTGTTAGATGAATACCAACAAATGCTCATTTTAAGAATGTTCTATTAATTAGACATAATTATTTAGATAAAGACATACTTATTCTATCTTATAACTTATTTTCTAAAAATGATCATAAATCAAATATTTTATAACCAGTCTAAAAACACTATGTCAGGTTACAAATATTATTTTAATTTGTAAGAGAGATCCGGCCTCATCATTCCATTTTTATGTTCAAACTTCCAAACTAACGCCATTGTTTTGCTAATCATTCTATTCCAATCCTCACCTAATATTTCATCCTGTTCATCTGATTCCATTGCCCACTGTGCCCTGCTTTTAGATGGACTTACCATCAAAACCATAGGCAGATCTAATCCCATTCCGCCAAAATAAACCCTGTATCCTTGCTTAATTCCCTTTGCTTCATATAATGCTTTCCACTCTTTAAGAACCTCTGTAAACTCCTCTGCTTTTCCCGGTATAATGTGAAAGTAATCTAAATGCCTGAAATTAAGACCTTCTTCCGGATCCAATCCTTGCTTTTCTATGTAAGATAAATCATTACGTAAATTAAGCAAATAGTTCCTGTGCGAACTATAACAGCCATCAAAGCTTTTCATAACATCTGCAAATTTTTCTGCACCAACTTTTTCCATCATAGACTCCCCAGTTGCCATATAACTTGCCAGTCCCTCGAAATTAGTAACAGGTGTTAAATAGGTGTAAGTAAAGTATTCAATCTGTGCAGTATTAAAGGACATTTCATCTACTTTGCTGCTGGTCAGCAGTTCCTTGAACTCTTTTATGGTGCTTTCATATTGATCGGCCATATATGGATATACAACATCCTCATGAACGAGAAACATTAATGGTTCTGTTGAACTTTCCTGCGCTGTAATACTACAGACAGAGAGAATGAACAGGATAAGAAATGATAGAGAGAAATACACATTTTTCATTGTGCCCTCCTAAAAAATGTTAAAGGAAAAAATTATGATATGAGTTATAACCTTGAAGATTAAAAAACAATATGAAATAAGCAATAAAAAACGAAAAATAAAAGCTGAATGTGCATACATCACACAAACTCCCTTAGTTGTTGAAATAATTAAGTTTTAGCTATATCTTGGCATCAAGATTTCTGAGAGGAGCACTTGCTAGGTTTCTGCTTATTTTCTTCTCACATTTCCTGAAATTACTTATTGTTTAGTTTTGAATTTTTTAAACTGTTAATTAAGCACACAATCTGCTAATGCTATAAGTGTCTTAATCTCATTAATCCAATAAATTACATCAAACATAGGAGGTACATATGTCTATTCGATTGGGTGATAAAGCACCGGACTTCACACAGGAATCGAGTGAAGGAAAAATAAATTTTTACGATTATCTTGGAGATTCATGGGGAATATTATTCTCTCATCCCAAAGACTTTACACCGGTTTGCACTACCGAACTTGGAGAGGTTGCAAAACTAAAATCCGAGTTTGATAAAAGAGGTGTGAAAGTACTTGGTTTGTCTGTTGACCCATCAAGTGCACACGCCGAATGGATAAAGGATATTAATGAAACACAAAATACTGAGATGAATTTTCCGGTAATTGCCGATGCTGATAAAAAAGTATCTCAGCTTTACGATATGGTGCACCCAAATGCCGATAAAACAGAAACTGTCAGATCTGTATTTATAATAAAACCTGATAAAACTGTCGCACTAACAATTACCTATCCGGCTTCCACCGGAAGAAATTTTACTGAGATCCTAAGAGTAACAGACTCATTACAATTAACTGCAAATTATGGTGTTTCTACCCCGGTTAATTGGAAGGATGGCGATGATGTTGTCATTGTTACCTCAATTCAGAATGAGAAAGAATTGAAGGAAAGGTTTCCCAAAGGTTACAAAGCAGTCAAACCTTATTTGCGTATAACACCGCAGCCAAATAAGTGAGGAAATTTAGAAATAAACTAAATTGTGTAAGGTTATTTCAAAGATTAATATCTAAGAAATAACCTTAACTTTTTTATCATACAAAAACAGAGATGAACTATGTTTTTCAGACAAATATTTGAACCGAAGTTAGCACAATACTCTTACCTCATTGGCTGCCAGCAAACAAGAGAAGCGGTTATAATTGATCCGATGCGTGATATTGACAGGTATATCAACATCGCAAATGCAGAGGGATTAAAAATTGTTGCTGGTACAGAAACGCATATTCACGCAGATTATCTTTCTGGATTAAAAGAATTTGGAGATCGTCTAAAAATTCAAATCCTCGTTTCCGATGAAGGAACAGACGATTGGAAATATGAATGGGTAAAAAATGGTGATTATACTTCAAGACTTCTCAAAGACGGTGACACTTTTCAGTTTGGAAATATTAAGTTTGAGATAGTTCATACACCCGGTCACACACCGGAACACATTTGTTATGTGGTATCCGATTTAGCAGGTGGTGGTGGTAATCCAATGGGGATTATTTCAGGAGACTTTGTTTTTGTAGGTGATGTGGGAAGACCCGACTTACTTGAATCAGCAGCAGGGATGGAAGGTGCTATGGTTCCTTCTGCAAAAGAACTATACGAGTCATTACAAAAATTCAAATCATTCCAGAATTATCTGCAGGTTTGGCCGGGGCACGGTGCCGGTTCTGCTTGCGGGAAGGCATTGGGTGCAGTTCCTTCATCTACTGTAGGCTATGAATTACAATTTAATCCGGCAATAAGGGAAGCAGGTAACAAAGATGGATTTGTAAATTATATTTTATCAGGTCAGCCGGAGCCGCCTATGTACTTTGCCAGAATGAAGTTTGAAAATAAAACTGGTCCCAAATATTTAGGAAAATTCCCCGAGCCAACAAGATTAAAAACCTCTGTAATAAATGAAGTTGTTAGTAATGATGACACAATTATTATTGACACACGGAACTGGAAAAAATATAAAAGCGGGCATTTAAGTGGTTCAATATTTGCACCGATGGATTCAGCATTTAACACTACAGTTGGCTGCTATGTTACACCTGATAAATCTATCTATTTAATCTTAGAGGAAGATCAATATCAAGAGGCAGTTATCGATCTTATCAGGATAGGTCTAGATAACATCCAAGGTTTCTTTACTGATGATGATTTAGCCGAGTATAAATCAAGTGGTGGAGAATTTATTACTTCGGAGGACATTACGGCTACGGAATTAAAAGAGATGCTGGTGGATGAAAACAACTTTTTGCTTGATGTCCGCAGAGCCTCTGAATTAGAGGAAATAGGATTCATTAAGGGTGCCTACAATATTGCACACACACAACTATACAATCACCTTGAAGAAGTACCGAAGGATAAAAAAATAATGGTTCAGTGCTTGTCCGGTAACCGGTCACGTTACGCTTTATCATTTTTAGAATCCAATGGATATGAAGCAGTAAATGTTATGGGAGGACTTATAAAGTGGGTTCGGAGTGGTGAAAAATTAGTAAGGGAAACAGAGGAAGTTACTCAATAATTTACTATACCTATTTTGAACTATATTGATCCTGATTTGCGAGGATTGCCACTGCCTCTTCCATATCAGCATTCATAAGAACATTTAAAACCTCACCATTGGTACTATCCGGCACGTTAATTATCTTAATTACATCGGATAATTCTTTAGCCTCCGGGAAAACGTCGGGAAGTACGTTTTTTGATTTGTCGAGAAAATCTTCATTAAAAATAATTCCTTCATCATCAGGGTAAAGTGGTAGGTAACGGATATTTCCCTCTACAAGATCCTGAAAGAAATGTGTACCAAAGGAAAGATCTGGTACATAACCTTTCTTTCTACGGGCAATTTCAATTAGCATACTGGTATTGTTAATATCGGAATAGGTAATACTTACACCAAGCTTAATATCACCTCTGCTGCCCCAACGTCCGGGTCCCATTAGGATAAATTGGCGCTGTGGTAAAATAGAGTTTAATTTTCCGATTGCTTTTCCGACTGCTAATAATTCTTCGTGACTTTCAATCTCGCTATACTTTTGAGGATCAACGTAAACAATGAGGGTGATATTAGAAACAACACCGTTTGAGATAAAACGGTTTGCACTGAATATAATTTTTTCATCAGGTATATCTTCTGGGATTTCCGCAGGCTTGCTATCACCAACAAAACTCTGGGTGCGGCACTGTAATAAGTATAAGTTCTCTCCATCGTGTGCAAACTCAATATCAACAGGATTACCATATTTATCCTGCAACTCGGATAGAATTGTACTTACCTGTTTAACAAAATGTGTATCGGTAATTAAGCCCTCCATAGTTACAACAAATTGGTCTTTCTCGAAATCAATTCCCAATGCTCTCGGTTTTTTAAGAATATCATCTTTCAAAACTGAAACAAGCTTGCTTATTTGGGGATATTCCTTACCATACTGTTTTAGCAAATTATCTATTTCGATTGTTTCAAAGGAACGAGTCTCTAAATTCATAACATCAATATGCCTTGGTGAATATCTAATCACTTCATCCTGTGTAACATTAACACGCAATCTCGGCTGTCCGGGTGCAATTAAGATTGGATAATCATCGCTTAATCGATCAACCGCCCTTGTACCAAGACCGGGAACAACTCTTATCAATCCATCTTCCCTTTTAATCCGGCTCGACCACCTAAATTCATTCTGGCTAAATGCAACACCGGCAAAAGCAGGTAATAAATATTTTCCAACTTTTTTACCAACAACTTCCTGTATCATAATCCCCATCTCTTCATGATAATCGAGCAGACCGTGCTGTGCCCGGTATTCAACAGGATCGGGACCAAAAGTAGATGCATAAACTTCTGCAATTGCATCCATCAAAGCAATGAGACGTTCTTCCTTTGAACCTTGATTAGCAAGGAACAAACTTTTGTATTTGCCCGCAAAAGATGCTCCCACCTGGTCTTCAAGTAGACTTGAGCTTCGGACTATCACTGGAACTTCACCCAAATCATCTAAAGCAACAGAAAGACCCTTAATAATTTCAGGATCAAAAAGTGAATTTTTAAACAACTGAATTATATATGGATACTCCTGTCTTACCTGATCGATATTTTTATATTTCTGTTCGATTACATCCGACAGATCATTGTAATTCATAAGATTGAAAATTCCATCGGAAGTTATATACCAAGTTTTAGGATACTTGACCTCTCCAAGTATTTCTTTATTTGCCGTTGCCTTTTTCAAGATTTGCATTGCTAAGAAAAGACCTGAGCTTTTACCGCCAAGTTTTCCGTGACTTCCCACCGGAAAGATTATACGTTTAATCAGATCATTAAAATCTTTAACCTCGATAACTTTTCCTGCAATACGCACAAAACTTGACTTATCATTTAGGAGTCGCCTTGTTAATGATACTCTTAAACTCCTTTCGCGGGGTTTTGATAGTTCTAAACCAAGCGGTGATAAATGATAATATTTTTCTATTGCACCGCTAATCTGTAATAATGTGGAACCGGAATTTTCCAGTGTATTAACCAGGAAGTTCGACCGGTCTTCTTTAATCCAGTTTTGGATTAGTTCCAAGGTCTGCTCTTTCTTTAAATGCTTTCCTGCTACTTTAAATATGTCGTTGCTGATTGAAAGTATATCGGCACTTATCTGTTTTTGAAATGGTTTGTTTATTTCTTCTAAAGGATTAATTCCCCTTTTATATGATGGACTAAAGTGATTCATCAACTCCTCTGCTTCTTTTATTCCATTCCAGAAAAGGTAGTTTACCATCCTTCTTGATACCCTGATAAGTAAATTCGGATCAGTCCGTCTCAACAGATCGATTATTACCAACCACTCAGTTTTTTGCTCTTCATCCTTTAAATCCTGACCTTCAAAAATTGCTTTTAGCTGCTTATGCAATAAAAATAGTCCAAACAGTTCCGCAATTGTATCAATAAGTTTACGCTCTTCTTTAAGGAATGGTCCCTCGTCAGCAATTGGCCGTTCCTCTATGTACAATACACAAATTTTCCCAACAACCTCATCACGCACAATTATCTCAGTACATTGAGACCATTCAGTTTCTATAAATCCTTCGGATTGATACTTTGTATGCCTGAGAGTTATGCAAGCCTGACATACATCCGGATACTGCCAGCCATGTGGTATTGCCTTTATTAATCTGTCACATATATCTTCAACGCTTGCATCGAAGTCCTGCAGTATTTCCTGAACTGCATACAAACAGTTTAGCTCCTTTGCGCGCTCTTTCAGGTCATCTACTATATCTACAAGAGGTTTATTTTTTTCGTTCATTTCCAACCAACCATTAAATTATTATTACTCCACGTCCTCTCCTGCCATCAACTTTAATCTTTAAAGGTGAAGACAACTTAACGTGACGAATAAATTCAGTTTCTTGTTTAGTCTTCTGATCTTTCAGCCAATTCCAATTTATTTTTTTTGTATCAGCTTCTTTAACAGAGAAATAACTTACTTTAAAGCTTGTAAGATTATGAAAGAAATGAGAACCCTGACTGAACTCAATGTTCATCTTTTCCAGTGCAGCTTCCACAACAGCTTTAGCACCGGATACCTGACCCCAATTAACAGGTATCCCAAGCCAAGAGTCAGAGCTACCCCATCTCCCAAATCCAATTAGAAGATAAGGTTTACCTTCCTTAACAAGATTTTTATTAATTGCTTCCAGTTCATTTGCAATTTGATTGGTGTACTTTTTCTCGAACTTTTCGGGGACAACATAAACGATATCAGTTATGGTATCATTTATTCCATTGCCTAATACATTATCTGATGCTACTAAGATATTTTTGGCTGATAGTTCTTCTTCAGCAACTTCAATTTCATCTGTGGAAACAACCATAGGCCTTACCTGCAGAAAACCAAACCGGTGTGGATTAAATGTAACTGCAAATTCAATCTCCACAGGTGTTTTAAGAGCTTCCTCACACATTGATAGTAGTGATTTAATTAAATTGTTTAAAGGCACATCATTCAGCACTAAAATGCGAGCAAAGTTTATAATCCGAGGACCAGGAGAGCCGACACCGATTGAAATTCTATCTGAACTTGCTATATAAGTTGACGCAACGTAATTCAATGTATCATCAGCCTCTGAAGTAGTTATATTCTCATTATTCATAAACTCTATTTCGTTTATGGGATCATAATCTTGTGGTTTACCCATATTTACCGTCCAGAACTTCGTTTGTGTCTGCTTCATCAATTCACCTACCGAACCATATGGTGGACCCTCTTTCGGTAAGGTTGGTGAATATACCCAGGATACCCCACCATCTACTATTGTTTTACCCAACCCAAAGGCAAGGTTAACCACGCCTTGTTCAGGTTTTGAATTTCCGAATGGGTAGAAATTATATGAGCGCGCAACACCGGAAAGTTCAGGATAGTAACGATCGCCATGCCGGTTACCAACAACCTCCTGAATTATTACAGCCATTTTTTCTTCATCAATATTATGTTTGGTTGCTGCCATATAATCCCTAGCTGACTTAAAGTATACCGAAACATAAACCAGTTTAATTGCTTCAACCAACTTCTGAAATCTTGTATCAATTTCCGGTTGGTTATTCGGAGTCATCTTAGTTGAATAAATTCCAGCAAAAGGCTCGTGGATAGCATCCTCAAGCATACTGGAAGAACGAATGGCTAATGGACTTTTAACATTTGAAATCAATCTTCTTAAGTCACCAAGTATTTCAAACGGAAGATCTGCTTTTTGGAACGCCAGCGCTTTGTTATCATCACTTTCATCTGAAGTTGCAATATCATAAAGATTGTTCCGCTGCAAAAATGTATCGAATACATCAGTCGGAATTACAGTCATAGCAGGAATATTTACAGTAAAGTCAGGGAATTCATCAGCATTAAACTTTGAGTTAAGTATATCATTTATAAAGATAAGACCGCTCGCTTTGCCACCATACTCACCGGTTCCAATGCCGGTAATCTGCTCACTTGAATTAAAAAACTTTTCTGAAAATTCGGGAAGTTGTTTTTTGTTTCCTGCTATCATCTAATAATATTAATTGACATTAATTAACTTATTACACCCATCCTCTATCGTGGCAAGCATGAGCAACACGGTCTACTGCAATTGCATAAGCTGCATCCCGCATATTCAATTTATGACTTTTAGCAAAATCATTAACCGCAACAAAAGCAGATCTCATCTTGTAATCAAGCTTGGCAAGCACTTCATCCTTTTCCCAGTAGTTATTGGTGTTGCTTTGCACTTGTTCAAAATAGCTGCAGGTAACACCACCGGCGTTTGCAAGAAAATCAGGAATGACAAAAATATTTCTTTCAGTTATCACTTCATCAGCTTCATTGGTTGTTGGTCCATTTGCACCTTCAGCTATTATCTTAACCTGGTTACTTATCTTTGAAACATTATCCTCATTAATCTGATTTTCCAATGCAGCGGGCATTAAGATATCTACTTCCTGTTCAATCCACGCATCACCAGGTAAAACTTCATATTCTAATTCTTTAGCCTTTGTTTTATCAATGCTGCCAAAGATATCGGTAATATCCATCAGCTCTTTCAGATCAATGCCATCTTTTTTCTTGAATGAATAGCTGGTCTGATCTTCCTGATCCCAACAAGAAACACAAATTGCACTGCCGCCCATCTGGTTATATAGTTCCAGAGCGTATTGAGAAACATTTCCAAATCCCTGAAAACTTGCAGTAGTGTCCTGCGGTTTTATACTTAATTCTTTTAACGCTTCACGAACGGTAATCATTACACCATATCCTGTCGCTTCTCTTCTTCCAAGCGAGCCGCCCATACCTACAGGCTTGCCTGTAATAAATCCAGGGCTCTTTGCACCATTGAGTACTTCAAATTCATCAAGCATCCACAACATATGCTGTGCGCTTGTCATCACATCGGGTGCAGGAACGTCTTCATTCGGGCCTACATTTTTAAAAATCTGCCGAACCCAGCCACGGCAAAGTTTTTCCTGTTCAGTAGCACTTAAGGAATGAGGATCACAGATAACGCCGCCCTTCCCGCCGCCTAATGGTAAGTCAACTACAGCTGTCTTCCAGGTCATCCACATTGAAAGTGCGCGGACTGTATCGATTGTTTCCTGCGGGTGAAATCGTATTCCCCCTTTTGCAGGTCCACGTGCATCATTATGCTGCACTCTGAAACCTCTAAATACATTTACACTGCCGTCATCCATACGCACAGGTATACTGAAGTGATATTCTCTAAGTGGATATCGTAATAATTCTCTTGTGGCTTTATCTAACTCTAACAACTCTGCAGCCTGATCGAATTTTGCCTGAGCAGTTTCGAAAGGATTATAAGATTTTTTGTTCATTATTCTACCTCAATGATTAACAGCAAAGGAACCCAAATTCGTTCACAATAAAAGAATTTTTGTGAACCTAAAATTAACCAAATACGCGATGGTAAAAAATTCTCGGGCGACTAATAGTTGGATATCATGAGAAGAATGGTAATTGCTTCCTACAAAAAGTGTGTTAATGTATACTAGTATAGGTATTAATTAAAAAATCCCGATACATATCAGGATTTCAATTTTTGCTCCGCGAGTAAGACTCGAACTTACAACCCTTCGGTTAACAGCCGAATGCTCTACCATTGAGCTATCGCGGAATATTTTTCAAAACGAAAACAAATATAGGTGCATACTTGAATTTTTACAAGTTCTCTATAAATGACACTATTAAAGGTATTGTATCTTGAAAATCAATTAATTATGAAATTGATATCTATCCAGAGCCATAAATATTTAAAAATTCTTTTCAATTTAAAGGGAAATGATAATAGATAAAACGACAATTTTGTCATAAAAAGAAATTAAAACACTCTAAAAAATGAATAAATTATTTTCCATTTATACCATTTTAGAAATTATTACAGGTAAATACTACCAAACTATTGATAATATCTACCCGAATTATTCTGAATAATTCAGATTCAAATCATTTTCATTTCTTCAAAAATTCAAAAACATCTTAATACCGACGAATATGGCAGGTTTGCGCTAA
This sequence comes from Ignavibacterium sp., assembly GCA_020354005.1. Lineage (GTDB taxonomy): Bacteria > Bacteroidota > Ignavibacteria > Ignavibacteriales > Ignavibacteriaceae > BMS3ABIN03. The sequence goes on along the minus strand of CP070637.1, from coordinate 1,910,255 downwards.
GATTGACGTTTATACTCTCAATGGCATACGAATTGAAAATAGTTAATCACAGATTTGATAAAGTTCTTTCTAAATATTTGAATATACAGTGTTAAGTTATCACCCTCATATAACTTACACTTACTTAAAGAAAATACATTTAAGATTGCCATACTCAACTCAACCACCTCAAAGAAGCCGGCTAAATTACTAGCCGGCTTTTTTGTATTATCACTACACTATCATCTCATATAAATAAAATCATACGATTGAGGAAATTATGTGTTTGATAATGACTTCAATTTTTATTATTTCTTTACGGGAAATGTTTTAATTTAATTACCGTAGTAAAAGAATTGATATTCTTAATCCTGATACTGCTCATCTCAACTCAACTTTCCATCTATCTTAATACAATATTTGCACAAGAATCAAAGGTTAGTGTTTCTGGTTTTATTACTGACGTTGTTACGGGTGAAGCACTAATTGGTACAAATATTCTTGTGTACAAAGATTCTCTAAATATAAATGAACAGCCGTTCACAGGCTCCTCAGCAAACAGGTATGGATTTTATGTGGTTCCTTCGTTAGAAAGAGGCCTGTACATATTTATCTTTAGACACATTGGTTACAAAACTACAATTAGACAATTATCTCTCATAGGAGATACTTCTTATCAAACACTTAACATCGAAATGTACGCAGATAGTATTAAGTTAGATGAGGTTGTTGTTGAAGGGAAAAAAATTGAAAAGAATATTTCCAGTCTTATCGATGTTTCTCCGGAGCTCTTAGAAAAACTGCCGACGATAAGTGGTGAGGTCGATTTATTTAAATCATTAGAAATGCTCCCCGGTGTGAATAAAGCATCGGACATATCATCAGGATTATATGTGCGAGGTGGTTCACCGGACCAGACTTTAACCTTGGTCGATGGAGTTGTTGTCTATAATCCGGCACATCTTGGTAATATAGCAAGCACCTTCAACTCAAATGCTTTGGGAGATGTAAGATTGATTAAAGGTGCGTTTCCTGCTGAGTACGGCGGGCGGCTTTCTGGAGTGCTTGATATAAAATTAAAATCGGGCACTAAAGAAAAAGAGAAAGGTGTAATAGGAGTTGGACTCATTAATTCATTTGCATCTTTTGAGGGTCCATTATCAGAAAAGAGCACTTATATGATCTCGGGACGAGCAATGTATTATGATCTTATTCAAAAGAATTTCAGAACTTCCAGTAGGGTACCCCGATATAACTTTGTTGATCTTAATGGAAAGATCACATTTTTACTAACTGAAAGAAATACTCTCTCGTTGAGTGCTCTCTATAATCAAGATCACGCATATAGTCCTTCAAACGCAACAGGTACCGATTATGATATTTCCTGGAGTAATGTAAATCTTAGTTTAAACTGGCAGCAGGCAAGCACTAAATCACTCTTTCTAAATTCGATATTGAGTTTTGTTAATTATGATTTTTCATCAAAAATCGGTGTTAATCCCACAAGTGTAACGTCCTATACCTACTTCTCTAATTCCAATCTCACAGATTTAAGTTTTAGACAAAATGCAGAAATTATATGGCATCAGGACCATACATTCAAAATGGGATTTGAATTATTCTTGCACAACTACAATCTGGTATATAGTGATGTTTACTCGGATGTGCTTGAAAGGGATCCATATGCAGGTGATGATATTACATCGATTGAAGCATCATTTTATGTTCAGGCTGAATCTCAGTTTACCCCTGAATTCTGGGCGAATTATGGAGGTAGGTTGTACTATTTTAACGAACAGAAGTTCTTAAGATTTGAACCAAGAATTTCATTTTCTTATTCTTTTAACCCAAATTTAATTCTCAAAGGTGGTTTTGCAGTTGTTCATCAATTCATTCATTTTCTTATAAGAAATGATATTACTTTGCCTACCGATCTTTGGTACCCCTCAACATCATTGATAGATCCAAGCAGATCAACTCAATTTGTTATTGGATTTAATTCATACTGGAATAACAAGGAATATTTATTGAGTGTTGAGGGATATTATAAAGATATGATCGGTTTATATGAATTTGTTAACAATCCTCAGCTAGATCCAATAAATAAAAATATAGAAGAACAATTCACACAGGGAAATGGCGAATCGTATGGTATAGAATTTTTCCTGAACAAAGGTATAGGAAGATTAACCGGTTGGATCGGATATACTTTATCGTGGACACAACGTCAATTTTCAGAATTAAACAATGGAAGGTTATTCTACCCACGTTATGACAGACGTCATGATATTTCAGTTGCGGTTGCTTACGATATCTTTAAAAAACTGAATTTAAGTGCAACCTGGTCTTATGCTACCGGCCAGTGGTACACATTACCACCCGGTCAGTTTATTTTTAATCCAATTGGGATAGGAACAAATAGTGAAGTACAATTTAACTACTCTGAGATAAACTCAACTCAGTTTCCTTCATATCATAGGTTAGACTTAAATGCCACATATAATTTTATTTGGCTTAATTCACAATTTGAAACTTACATAAATCTGTACAATGTTTACAATCGTGATAATCCTTTTGCACGCTACGTTGTATTGGAGGAGAATGATAATGGAAAACCGGTACCTGTTGTAAAGCAAATTACACTTTTTCCGTTTATTCCCTCAGTTGGAATTATTGTTAAATGGTAAAAATGAAAAAAATATTTCTAATAACAACTTTATTTTTTCCTCTAATCGGTTGCGAAAATGAACAGGTTGTAAACACGAGTATTGCCCATGAAGAATTTACAGTAGTGCAAGCAGAGTTGAGACCGGATGAAAGATTTCCGGGTGTGCGATTTACAAAAACTTTACCTTTGGGTACACAGTATAATATCGAACAGGCGGAACTGAAAAATATAAGCGCATACTTAAGAATAGACAGCACACAGATTATTCCATTACATTATAACTCCGAAGGGTTATACCAGTCATTGTACGAATTTTATATTGAAAGTGGTCAGGTTTACGAGTTGTTTGCCGAACGTGATGAAACTTTTATTTATAGTAAAACCTACATACCGGAAATCCCAATAATAGTGCAATCTAATTATAATCAAAGCGGCTATTATCTTGAGGCAGAAGTGCGTTCGTTTCAAGATGAAGTATATTCTGCTTTGTGGATTATTAGTTCCTCAACTGTTGAAAGAGCCCCAGACTATTTTTCGGTATCTGTGCCACAGTTCATAACTGGTAACTCAACGGTAGGTGTCAGATCCTCATCATTACCAGAACAATATCGTTCTTCTATTTATGATGGCAGCAGATTAATTCAAGTGTTCGCGTTTGATAAAGCCTTTAAACCTTATTTTGATTCGCGCACCTCCAGTCAGGGAATAAATGATCCATTCATTCAAGGTGGCGGATCAGTTGAGTGGAATGTGCAAGGAGATAACGTTATTGGGATGTTTATTGGAGTTGCTGAAAGTATTCATGTAAGTGTTGAATGAAGGGAAAGAATAAATGAGTAATCAATTTAAATTTCTAATCGCTTCCATACTAATACTCTACGGTTGTTTGGAGGATATCACACCACCTCCCTTTACAGGTGAGTTAACCACCACTGCAGAGATGCTGTTGTACTTTGAATCAAATGGAGATTTTATTAATTCAAATTTAGCCCCTCCCCTGGCAGATGCGGAGGATGTAAATATAAACTTAGATGGTTATCTGGTAATTGATTTACGTAACCCCGATGACTACTTAGTCGGTCACATTCGTAATGCAATAAATAAATCTTCCGATTCACTTTACTCATTTGTTGAAGAGAATCATGATTCAAACTATACCAAAGTTATTTTGGTAAGTAAAAACGGCCAGAGTTCTGCATACTTTGCATCTTTACTTCGCTTAGCTGGTTTTAATAAAGTCCTTTCACTTAAATATGGTATGGCATCCTGGAATAGAGATTTTGCAGACTCCTGGTTGAACACAGTGGGCGATTCCCCGAATGTTACTTCATATACTAATGAAGCTTTTCCAAAAAATGAATTTACTGATTTGCCGCAAATTATATTTGCCGACCCAAATTCTTCAGTTGAAGAGAACATCAAATTACGAATTGAGGAAATTGTTAGAGCCGGTTTTAATTTTAATAAAGAATACATCCTTAGTATAAGTATCTTGAATGATGACTACCTAATATGTTATGGAAAAAGTAGACTTTATAACGCCAGAATTTCCGGTACAATGCCAGGTCTTGGGCACCCTGATGGAACAGTCTCATACGAAGATTCACCTTTTTATCATTTCAGAAGCACTGAGTTTCTTCAGACTTTACCTCTTAACCAAAAAATAACAGTTTACGGATATAACGGACAGTTAAGTGCCGGCTTAGTAGCGTATCTTAGAGTGCTTGGCTATAGTGCCCGAACACATTTGTTTGGCGGGAATAAATTATTTTACACCAGAATGATAGATGATCAGGAATTATTCGATTATGCTTTTTCAGATTCTGACATAAATAATTTTGAATATGAAACGGGAAACTAAAAAGCCCCACCAAATTTAAGAGGGGCTTTAATCTATATAATTTCAGAGATAAAATATGCAGCTAAAAATCCTATTCTTGTTTTTTCATAGACTCCTGTAACCGTCTTGTCATAGAAACAAAGAATCCGAATACCATTACAGCAACACCAATCCATACAAAGTTGATAAATGGTTTTATGCTGGCACTAACAGACAATACTTCCTCTTTAGCATCATTCGAATGATCATGACCGTCATCAGTAAGCCTGGAAACTGAAATTTCAACGTTTCCGGCAGCAAGGTTTACTAAATCAATTTTAAGATCATGTTCTTCGGAAGTGAATGAAGTGAATTCGATTTTCCCACCAACAGATTTCCTTAGCAGTTCAAATTCTTTTTCTTTGCCATCCTTCTCAAGCTTTAATATTGCACCCATTTGAAAGTCACGACCTTCCTGCATAGCTGCCATAGTTTCAGCACCAAGATTAAATGAAGTGAAGGTAATTTGTGCACCATTAAATTCAGTACTACCCCCCTTTTTTAGTGAGATTCTTTTCGTGTTATGATTTGCATCTGCTGTTCCATCTTCATAGCCATTAGGAGAAACATAAAAATCTTGTGTGGGAAGAGTAAGAATAGCCGGAATCCGCATCAGGCTGTTGTTAAACTCACTTATATACATAACCGGTTTAACTTGATAATCAGAGCCGCCTTTTTTTACATCAATATTAAAAGAATATTTTGTGTTATTATCAATAGGCTCCCATCCGGTAAATGTCATTTCATAACCAAATGCACTTGTTGTCTGATTTTTTTTAAGATCAACATCTACCTGCTTGCTGTAGGCTGCTGAACCAATAACACCGAGAACAAAAACAGCAATACCTATATGCGATATATAAGCCCCTAACATTTTTTTGTTGCCCTTAATTATTTTAATAGCTATCTCTGTATTAACAACCAAAGCAAACGCCATGGAAAAGGCTAAAAGTACGAGCATTATATCATCAACTCCGCCGAATAAAACAAGCACAAGTGTGAACACAAATGCAATTACCACTGATGGGACTGACTTTCTGAAAATGTCTTGTTTTTCAGTGTGTCTCCATTTAATAAGCAAGCTCAATCCGTTTAGTAAACCAATTATAATTGCTATGGGCAGATTCATTTCGTTATAGAAAAAGGTATCTACTGATTGGCCAAACATAGGTGCAGATGTGCCTACAAATACTATTATTGCAGAAGCAATTAGGACTACTGCTGCAGTAAATAAAGCAAGTTCACGGGAGAGAAGATTTTCTTCAGCCGGAGTTTCTTCGTTTAATGAATTCCATCTGTATACAATTGCCCCCAAACCCAATAATAAAAATGTTCCAATAAAAAGGAGGAGGAATAAGTAAACTGTCATACCGGGATCAACAAAGGAGTGAACAGATGCATCACCAAGCACACCACTTCTCGTTAAGAAAGTACTGTACAGTACTAAAATATATGTGAGGATGCACAATATAAGATTAGTCTTTGCAAACTTGCCTATTCCTCCCTTGCTTTGACTCTTTCGTTGTACAAGTAGAGTGTGAATACCGGCAACGCCGATAATCCATGGAATCAGGCTTGAGTTTTCAACCGGGTCCCAGGCCCAATAACCACCCCAGCCAAGCATTTCGTAAGCCCAATAGCCGCCTAGCATAATCCCTAATCCAAGTATTCCCATTCCAGCAAGAAGCCACGGAAATGCTTGCCTTACCCAATCCCTGTAATCGTTCTTCATTAAAGCTGCTAACGCAAATGCAAATGGAACAGTTGACATTCCAAAACCTACAAAAAGAATTGGCGGATGAATTTGCATCCAAAAGTTTAGTAGCTGCGGATTCAATCCTCTTCCATCAGCTATAAACTGGTTCATAGAAACACCAGCACCGGCTAGCAGATTATTAAGCTCGGGATTAGCTTGAATAAAACTGGTTCCAGCAGACTGATCTGTAAAGAAGAAAGATTGAAGAAATGGTAAGTTAAGATATTCAGGATTGATCGATTTAAGTTCAAGGAACATTGGAGTTGCCCAAATAAGCTCAAACGGATTCTTGAACCATGGTGAAACCATTAGAAGGAGAAAACTAGTTGCCAGGGCGAAGACAGTCATTACGCGAGGTTCAAGATCGTTACGCTTTGATGCATAGGATTGGAGAAAAATTCCAATGATTGCTGTTATGAGCAACCACAACATAAAACTCCCCTCCTGTCCGCCCCAAAAGGAAGAGATTAGGAATCCAGTTGATAAAGAATTATTACTGTAGCTGAAAACGTATTTATACTGATACTGATGTGTTAAAAGTGCATGCCACACCAAAGTAGAGGCAACAATTACTAACACTGCCATTGTATGGTAGGAAATCCTTGCATAATTTATAGTGTTCTTGTAACCCTTGAAATTTAAATAGTACATAACCATTGCCATTATGCTTGCAGCAAGAGCAAATACAAGAACGATAGAACCTATCATAAATTCATCTCCAATTAAATCTTAAAGTTGTATTTGTATTACAAATTTGAAGTTTGTACTTGTTGTTGCTCTTCGTACTTACTTGGGCATTTAGTTAAGATATCTTTCGCGTGAAAATACCCCTCAACATATTTCCCTGTTACAACAACACTTGTAGCTGATTCGAAGTTATTTGGTATAGTACCATTGTAGACTACTTTCATTTCGTTGCCGTTAGCATCTACTATGTAGAAAGAAAAAGTTTTGTTCACTTTATCAATCTGGTAGTTCTTTTCTTTTACCCAGCTTCCAGTCGCTTTTACAGTTTTGCTGGTTTTCATCACCTGGGTAAAATCATCCTGGTACTGGATGTTACTTTGGGTAAACAGGTAACCCATAATTCCAAGAAATACAACTATGATAAAACCACCGAATATATATTTATTCTTCATTTTTTACTCCGTCTTTTAATTCTTTTTCAACACTTTTTATTCTTTTATCCAGGCTGAACAAATAGAAAAAAATCCCAGCCCAAACAATAAGAACAATAATCATCACAATGTAAATTGCATTATTTGATAAAAAACTCTCCAATTTTATCCTCTAATTAAATTTTTATTTAGTTTATCCTGATAAATTATCGACTTGTAACTTACTTTCCACATCCAAAAATATAAAATTGTAAATCCTATTAGCGAAAGAAAGAAGATTAGCAGCATACTGGAATTCATATTAAAGTTTACTACCGGACCAGCATTTGTATCATCAGCGGAACCGGGATGCAAACCCTTCATAATTCGAGGCATGATAAATATAAAAAACGGTACAGTAACAAATGCAATCAATGAATATACTGCCGAAAGTGTAGCTCGTTTCTCTTCCGATTCGATTGATGAGCGGAGAGCGAAAAGTGCTCCGTAAATTAACAGCAATGCAAAGATGCTTGTCTGCCTTGGATCCCAGCTCCAAAATGCACCCCAGGCAAATTTAGCCCAAACCGATCCGGTTACTGTGGCAAGAATGCAAAAAATCATCCCAAGTTGAGCAGAACTATATGCTTTTGCATCATCATCCAGATCTTTCCTTTTTAAATATCTAAAACTGAAAACTGTCGACATAAGAAAAGCAATAAGAGATAGCCATGCTGTTGGAACATGGAAGAATATTATCTTTGCGTTTTCTTCTAAACCGGGAATATTTGGAAACTCGTACCATGTCTGCGGATTCTCAACAATGGGAAAAGCAATTCCCGCAATTGAGACAAACGAAAGGAGTAGAAACAGTATTATTTTCCAGGGCATAACAAAAACATTAAAATAATTGAGGATTTTGTTAATCTTTCCAAATAAAATCGAACAGCAAGTAGGATACTGTAAGCATCACAACATCGTAACTAACAACAATTGCTAATTCAAACTTAGCTTGTTCAATAGTTGTGCCATCCAAAGCAAACAAAGTTAACTGAACCGACGATAGAATCAAAGGTAATAATATGGGAAATGAGAGCACCGGATACAGAGTTCCTTTAGCGCCCGCTTTTGCAATAATAGCAGCAATAATGGTTGATGAAATGGCTAAACCAATATTTCCAAATACAAATGAGAGAAAAAACAGCAAAAAGTTTTGAATAATAAATGATTCAAAAAGAGCAGCGTACAACAATGCAATAACTGTGTTCATGCAGAAGACAAGGATAACATTAAATATGAGCTTGCCTGAGAAAACAATAGATGGAGATGCTGTAAGCTGCAGTGTTAAAGATGTCCCTCTCTCCTCCTCGGAAACAAATGCACGTGCAAGACCGGACATTGCAGTAAAGAAAATAACCACCCAAAAAAGTCCGCCTGTTAAAGCTTCTGAAATTTTTTCCTGTCCCACTGCAAAAAGAATAACACTGATCGCCACTATGATGAACATAGCAAGTGAGTTTATTGCGTAACGGGTTCTTATCTCCGAATGAAAATCTTTTTGAAAAACTGCAAATGCTTTTGAGAACATAATAATTCAGTTAACTGCTTTATAATTTTTCAAGTCCAAGGTCTCACTGCATAGGTCCAAATCTGTTTGTTCGTTTGAAGCAATCACAACAATGCTTTTTTCTGCTTTAGCTTTTATTAAATCATATGCACTTGCTTTTCCTTCTTCATCCAGATTGGAGGTTGGTTCATCAAGAATTAAAAGCTGCGGTTTATGAATGAGTGCAAAAACAAATTTCATCCTTTGTTTCATTCCTGATGAGTAAGTTTTAATTAAATCGTCTCTTCTGTTGTAAAGCAAGAACCTTTTAAGTAATTCTTTTACTAAATCTCGATCAAGAAGAATTCCCCTTATTTTTTCATAATAAATAAGATTTTCCCAGGCAGAAAATTCCTCGTACAAAACTAGATAAGGCGAAACAAAACCGATATAGTTGTGGAGCTTTTCCGGAATGATTTCTTTATCAGAGCTTTTATGAATAATCTTACCTTTTGATGGGGTTAATAGACCGGCCATTATCTTTACGAGAGTTGATTTGCCAGAACCATTCGGACCGGATATTCCATAAATTCCTTTTTCATCAAAACTGAAATTAATTCCATTAAAAATCAGTCTTCTACCAAAGGTCATATTCAAATCGATGGCAGATACGGAATAATTTCTCATTTAGATTTTTTAGGTTCTAATAAACTTTTGTAAAAATTAAAGAGTACAAAAATAAGCTTTTATTTTGTAACGAGGGATATAGAAAATTGAAAGCGTAAATGAATGAAGTGTCTTTAAATTAATTAAAAATCACAACCTTTCCCTTAACAACATCATCCCCATTTTTAATAACATAAATGTATACACCAGAAGCTAGTCTTCCATTATTTTCATCTAGAACATTCCAGGTAACTCCCAACGAGTTATTTACTAATGGGCCGACTAGAGCGGACGAAGAATGGACTAAATCCATTGATAATGAATAAACATTAAAATCAACTAAATCACCACTATTTCCGTTATATGCGATGCTGATTATGTTAAAGTTTTTTTCATAGACAAATGGATTTGGAAATGCGAAAGAATTCGTTTCCGCAAGTGGAGAATAAGACGTCGTATCTTCGCGTACAAGGAGATTGTTTAGTATTTCAGAAACAGACCACCAATTGAAATTCTCTGCATCAAAATCAGATGAGTAATTTGGTGCTAAATAGCGTTCGCCACTGGAGACATCAGAGTAAAGTGTGTAACTGTAATTTAAAGTAGTATTCAAATCTCCTACAGCATTCTGTACATCCCCATTGGATATGATCGCTACCAGAGAATCATCACCACCATACTCATCAAATAGAACATAATTTTGAGAAGTTACATTGGCCCATCCCTCAACAGTTTTAAATGGAGGGGTAAAATCAACCACAGATATTGGTTTAACTAATGGATAGTTAGCTGCCTCTTCAAAATATTTCCCCTGGATAGCTCTGTAATTTGTATAAAACATCCAGATAGCAAACTGGTTGAATTCCTTTTTAAATGATGTTCCTCTTTCCAAAAGACTGTTATTTATTGCAGAAATCGCTCTCATCCTTGGCATTAATTCCCACTGCCTTTTTATTAATTCATAATCGAATGTTTTTTCGAGAAAAATGTTCCAGATAGCAATATCATAACCATCACCATTCAAAACATTATTTCTTACAAAAGGACGTGAAGGGTTATTAAAGTAACTTTTCATATAATCATAGTAGTCATTCACATCATCGAACACAAACTCCTCCATTGCTGTAGAAGTTAGTTCATAAAAATATCTATCATTATACGGGTAGATATAATTTCCGCCTTGAATGGCATGATGAAATTCGTGTGCAACTGTTACTCTTGCACCATTGATGCCTGTCGAATAAAATCCTGCAAAACTATTATGAATATGCATATAAGAGGTGAACCTGCCACTGCCCGGTTCAATCTCAAGTTCATATTGCGTGTAACCGTAAATTCTGCCAATATTTCCAATGTAAACATCATAACGGTTATCACCTCCATAGCTGTCCGGAGGTTGCCCTGAATTCACTGCAGAATCTCCCGGTGGAATGTTGTAACCGAGAAAATCAATTTCAAACCGGTAAGTGGAATCTAACGCATCAGCAAGAAGACTTAAATCGTAAACGGGTGCATTAAAACCTGAAGTATCATAATGCACTCTAAAATAACCATCAGGTGTAACAAAACTTACGTCAGTAGCCGGTCTTTGCAATAAGGGTTTCAGCAATTGTTGCTGCTGATATGTTAAACGTTCAAAATTAAGAGCCAGAGAATTTACCAATCCCAAGCCACATTTTTCTATCGCTTCGTCATCTTTAATGGGTCCGGAGATTTCTAGACTCATATCTGGATATCTCATTTGTAAAAATTTGTTGAAGAGTGAATCCAGTTCTTCATCCGAAATTGTTTGTGCATTCAAAAATGAGGGGGCCAAAAAAGATATGATTGCGAATGCAGAAATTACTTTAATCGCTGTAATGATAAGAATCCTTCCGATTGCTGGCTGTAGATTAAATAATTATTCTCACTTGTAAATTCTTGAACGATAAAATCCATTACCTGTTTTGCATCAAATAGTCTTGTTAAAATCAAATCGTTTCCAAAATCATTAATTTCCAGTTCGTTAAAATATCCATCCCGCCAAATGTACAGGAAAGCATTTTGGTTAACGAACTGCTTTTTACCTTCGCTGTATAGTAAATTTGATTTATTAGATACAAAATCGTATCTATAACCAATTGGTTTCGTAATATTAAACATAGATTCATCCGAAACAATTCCAAAAAATTGTGTGTCTGAATTAAACAGTGCAAACGAAATGGGATTTTTTTGGTTTGATGAGAATTGTGTTAAGAAGTTAATGGAATAATCCGGTATAATAACAATTTTGCCCTTCTCTGTATAATTGATGCCCCTCGAAGTTATCTTCACTTCAATCGATTGCAGTGAATCTCCTGTTGTCTTCCAGTAATTCAGTATTGGTTCTGTAGAAGAAAAAATATTAGCTGCAACAACATTAGAATCAATGGTTGCATATTCTCTTAAAACATATTCAGAATTTTTATAATTGTATTCTCCAAATCGTAAGTAGTTATTTCTTTGATAAGCTAAATAAATCCGCTCCACTTTTTTTGATTTGTAAATTTCTATATCTTCAATTGAACCGGGAGCGTAAAGCTGGTGACTTTCAATCTCACCTGACTTAAAATCAAATTTTATTGCCTCCAGTATTTTGTCTCCCGGAGAGAAGGCATAGAACGTTTTTTTAAATGAATATACATCATTCACTTTTATACTATTATGCTCTCCGGAAATAATTTCAGAATAGAAACTTGATGGGATTCCATTGGGACTGTTAATAAGGAAATTTATTGAATTAGAAAAATTATCTATATATGAATAATCCGGTACCCCGTCATTCCCATAATCAAAGGTTGATATAACTGAAGCTTCTAATACGGGAACAATATCCATCTCATCCACTAACGAAGACAATTTCGATATGGTACTGATTGCCCCATGATAGTTTAGTAATGCAAGCCCTGCTGAAGTATATGAGCTAAGCAAGTTTAGATTAATTATTCCCTTCTTCTTTAAATAAAGAACTTCATCATAAAATTGATTCTTCTCTTTCCCGAATATTACAGAAAGCAAACCATATGTTGTATCAACGTATGCGATATCATTATCACTATCTGAGTTAAAATCAGCAATAATATATTTATGCGGATTGTACTGAGTGTTTATTACCAAAGATGAATCAAAGGCAGAACGAAAATCGCCGTATAATATTTTAAACGAATTACCTGCGGTGTATACTATATCAATATATTCATCGTTGTCAATTTTAACTGATTGAATACTTTCTACATTTGCCCCCGGATTAATTTGACGAATTAGTTCAAAATTTCCGGTACCATCATTATAAAAGATATCAATTGAATTACTGAACAGATTAAATGCAATTATATCCGGGTATCCATCGTTAGAGACTTCTGCAAAGACAGCTTCGCTGTAACTTTGGTTGATATTTATTTTTATCTCGGTAAGTTCATCATCTTTAAAGAAAAGAACGGACAGACCGTTAAAGCCACTGCCCGAAATTAGATATTCTGAATAGCCATCCTTATTGATATCTGCAGCACCGATGTTTTCGGGAAAGGAATCAAACTCAATCTCAGCTATTGGATTGAAATCCCCGGAGAGTGGTATATTAAAAATTCCTGCGGTTCTGCTCTTTCGCGAAGTAAATACATAATCCATCGAATATGCACTTTCTTCACCAAGGGGAATTAGATTGGATAAATAATAAGGCACATTAACAATTTTATAATCCGTGAATTCAAAATTCTCTTTACCTTCGGCTATAATAATGCTGCTACTGTTTGGTGAGTAAAGAAGGATATCCGGATATGAATCGTTATTTAAATCGTAAGTAGTTAGTTGAGTATACCCGGTGAAAGATGGATAAGAATTTAAATTGCAGAAGCCATTAATAGGTATTTGACTATAAGCAGAATTAGAACAGAGAAGACAGAGTATTATTACACTAAATCTTGCCAGTTCTGTAATTGAGCCTGTTCTTTCTTCTTTCAAGTGCCTCTTCAAATCGTCGTTTTTCATCCTCAGTTTCAGGTATTACGTCAATTGCTTTTACAGGTTTACCGATTTCATCAACAGAAACAAAAGTCAGGTATGCAGTGTTGCTGTGAACAGCTGTATTTTTTCTAAAAGATTGAGCAAATACCTTTACCCCCACTTCCATCGATGTATTAAAAACCCTGTTAACCGAAGCTTTTAATGTTACGGCATCACCTAATTTAATTGCGTGATGAAAATCAATTCTATCAACCGATGCTGTAACACAAATTCCGTTATTAATTTTTGCGGCACTTAAAGCAGCGGTTATATCAATCCAGTGCATTAGCTGCCCGCCTAAAAGATTACCGAGCTGGTTGGTGTGATGGGGCAGTACAAGTTCGGTACTTATTATTTTACTATCTTCAACTTTCTTCGTGCTGCTCATCAATTAAAGGAAATTTTTTCCTCCAGTGAAGTTTTTAATTCGCCTATATACTCTGCTTCTTCGTCTTCAGGGAACAGCAGCATAAACTTTCTCATCTCAGCCAATGCTTCATCTTCACGCTCGCGTTCCATCAACAGCATAATTTTTCTAAACAAAGCTCGCGGGGCAAACTTAGTATCATGATAAGTTTCAACAACCTGGTCATAATATTTCATTGAAGCAGTATAGTAATCAAGTTTTGCGTAAATATTTGCGATTGTAAAATCTTTCTCAGCAAGCTTAATATTTAATTCGTGAATCCTTGCTTCGGCATCCTGTACTTTTTCGTTAAGAGGGAAGAAATCTATAAATGCCTGAAATTCATCGATAGCTTTTACTGTATATGTCTGGTCTAGATTATAATTTGGCGATAACTGGTAATAGCATTCAGCGAGCATATATTGTGAATCGGAAACAAAGTTACTAGCAGGCATATTTTTTATCAGTTTGCTGAATTCATAAGCAGCAATAATATACTCTTCCCTTAAAAACCTTGTTTGTGCAAGATAATATTGTGCATCATCAACAATACTGCTACCCGAATATTGAAGGAGAATCGCTTCAAACTCTTTTACTGCTTCTTCGTCATCTTCTTCTTCATATAATTTAATAGCGTATTGAAGACGTTCTTCAGGGCTTAGGTTCACTGTGTCTATAGTCCCCGAACAACCCCAACCAATTAACAGAATCGATATAAATATAAGTAACTTATGCATAAATAGATTTTTTACGAAAAACAAGATTATAATATTAATCAAAATTAAAAATCCTTCAAAGGTAAAATTGATTACTGGCTACGTATTGAAAAAAACAAAATTATTGCAGCCGCCGCAATACCAATCGCAATAACAGGTTCCCAAATACTTGAAAAGAACGGCTCGGTGGGAATCTGGCCCCTTGTAAATGCAAATGATTCATTCTCAAGTGTATTTATATCTTTTACTCTAATAGTATCTGTAACGGATATAAAATAATCCGATAAAGGATTAGCTGTATTTGAAGTGAAATAATTTCCAGAAATAAAAACAGTTCGAGGAGCATAGTAATCACCAAACCATCCGCTTCTATCTAATTCACCATATTCAACACCGGCATTATCCATAACAATGTTCATCTCCAGCAGGTTTGTATCGTTGGTATCAGATGACATTATTTCAATTCCATTCTCAGTAAATCCCCTCCGAATTTGGTTTGCAAATATTGAGTACGCATCACCTAAATTTAGCTTTAACCGAATGCTTTCCTTCCCATTAGGGATTTCACTAACAATTTGTGAAGTGAGTGAATCGCTAAGTGAGTAGAGCAT
Source organism: Ignavibacterium sp. (assembly GCA_020354005.1). Lineage (GTDB taxonomy): Bacteria > Bacteroidota > Ignavibacteria > Ignavibacteriales > Ignavibacteriaceae > BMS3ABIN03. The sequence goes on along the minus strand of CP070637.1, from coordinate 1,894,911 downwards.
CTCCAAATTAGTTTGGATTTGAGAAAATGTAATTGTTGATGCAAATAGAAGAGAAAAAAATAAGAATCTTAGAAAAAATGAATTATTTTTAAAAAAATATCTGCACATAGCTTATACGAATATCATCAGATTGCACAATTATATCAAGCCTTGTTCTTTTATACACTTGACAGCATAATTTTATGTTTGGTTGAATTTTTGAAGGGAATATATCGGTCAATTTTGTTAATAATGATACTAAAATGTCAATCTTCAAAAATCCGCCGGGCGGATAGTTTGACTATATAATCCATTTTTGTTAGTCTGAGCTCGTCGAATACTGACTTTACAGAATGGAATCATAAATTAGGCAGTTATGATTATTACCCTCTATTTCACCTTGCGATTACTTTTGAATATGGGTAAATATCTGCACCAGATTTAACGGAATTTTATGAATAGAACACTTTTTCTACTTATAGCAATAATATTACTTTCCTTTGGCAACTTGTTTAGCCAGAACACTTACGAATTTTTAAGGGTAAATTCGAGTGCACGTGCTGGTGCACTTGGTGGAAGTTTCCTTACTTATTTTTATGATGCCGATATTATATTTTTCAATCCTGCCGGGATGAAGCTTTCAGATGACTCACCTATTTCGTTTGCCTTCACAAAATATTTGATGGATATAAATCTTGCGAGTCTAGCATACTCAACGGAGATTAAAGGAGTGGGAAGAATTGGCACTGCATTGCAATACATTAATTACGGAACTTTTGATAAAGCAGATGAATTTGGAAACAGAACCGGTGAGTTTGGTGCCGGAGAGTTTGCGTTTTTAATTGGCTATGCCGGAGCACTTGATGAAAATTTTTACTATGGTGCAAATGCTAAAATTATCTACTCTAGTATTGCAGACCATTCTTCAAGTGCATTAGCATTGGATTTAGGTCTTCATTATGCAATACCAAAGCACCAGATAAATATTGCATTTGTGGTACTTAATCTAGGTACACAACTATCTTCATTCCTTGATACCAAAGAAGATTTGCCGATGGATGTTGCATTTGGTATTTCAAAAAGACTCGAAAACCTACCTTTACGGTTGTCACTTGATTTTCACAAGTTAAATGAAAAACGTGATGATTTTATTCAGCATTTTAAAGCTTTTGCTGTCGGCGCTGAATTTTATCTCAGTAAAGTCTTCTCATTGCGTTTCGGTTACAATAACGAAAAACGTGATGAGCTTAAAATTGGTACCACTGCTGGAATAGCAGGGTTTAATATAGGATTGGGAATTCAAGTTTCTACATACAGGTTTGATTACGGATACTCGTCTTTTGGCACAATTGGTGGTCTGCACAGAATTACCTTGCTTACTGCTTTTTAGTGCACTTTATCTTTTTCCCGAACTTTCAATTTTTTCAATCCTCTTCAGGTAATCACTTGCCAGAGTGTGTGAGTTAGCAAACTCGTTCATATCCAGGACTTTTTCATAATACATTTTTGCTGCAGCATATTCCTTTTTAAATTCTTTTATAATACCTAAATAAAGAGTTGCATTAATCAGGAACCCGGAATCTCCGTTCTTATCAAGCTCCATCGAATATTCTACGCAACCCTCAAAATACACTTGTGCGGAATCATTCATTCCTAATGTGCGATAGCGATAGGCAACATAGTAGCTTGCTTCTCGTATTGTTCTTGGGGTGTTATAACCGGGAAAGTTATTATCCGCCTTCCATAATATTCTTTTGAAGATTGAATCAGCTAAAACCAAATCACTGTTTTTTATTGCTAACCTTCCACGCCATCTTTCAAATACCGGGTTGTTCGGGAACTCATTATTCAACATAATTGAATATGCTTCCGCGGCGTTAAAATCTTTTTCAAAATTATAGTATAAGGTCATTAGAAAATATTGGGCTTCGTACTTAGTGTACTTTCCGTTTTCCGCAATACTATTCAACTGCCTAATACCAAGGTCTTTATCACCAGATGGTATAAATATCATCAAAGGCTTTACAATAGGATATTCTTCAGGAATAACCGCAGCATAATAATTATAGATGCCAAAGCCGAGCTGAACGTCAACATTTGTTGGGTCAAGTTCACCGGCCTGTTCAACTAAAGGTAATGCAATCCTTCCATTATCGGCAGCACTAAGCCAATCATCCCTCAATGAATTTAGTCTTCCTTTAAAACCTATCGACCCGCCTTTAAAAAAAAGTGCATCTACGTTATCAGGATCCTCTTCAAGAATTTTATCACAACGGTTAATTACCTTATCGATCTTTTCAAAAAATATTTCATCGTACTCATCTGTGGAAGTATCCAGAAGAATATTCCACCAATCTATCATTGCAACAAAGAAGTATCCTGCAGGATGGTTTGGGTAATCTGTTATTAGTTTTTGGAAGTTTTTGTTTGCCGAATCGAATTCAATGTTATAGACCTGTTTAATCCCTTCTACAACAATCGAATCAAACCTTGCGTCCTGTGCGTTGATCTGAAAACTAACTGCAGCAAAGGTAATTAACAAAGCTGCAAATTTTTTCATCATTTATTGATTACGAAGTTTACTCAGTAAATATCCTGCAAGCTGATCAATTGCAACTCTTTCCTGTTCCATTGAATCTCTTTCCCGCACTGTACCCGTCTTATCTTCAAGTGTTTGATTATCAACGGTTATACAGTAAGGAGTACCTGCTTCATCCTGCCTGCGGTAACGTCTTCCTACAGCACCTTTGTCGTCATAAAATACTTTTAAGCTTTTTCGCAGATCAGCTTCTATCTCACGAGCAATTTCAGGCATGCCATCTTTATTAACAAGAGGGAAAATTGCTGCTTTAATTGGTGCAAGACGCGGATGAAATTTTAATACGGCTCTCGACTCACCTTTTACTTCTTCTTCATAATAAGCATCAATCAGGAATGCCATAAATGATCTGCTCGCACCTGCGGAGGTTTCAATTATATAAGGTACATATTTTTCTTTTACAGATTCATCATAATACTTTAATGATTTGCCTGAATATTCTTCGTGCCGCCCAAGATCATAATCAGTCCGGTTATGTATTCCTTCTATCTCTCCCCAGCCAAATGGAAATTCATATTCAACATCGGTGGCATCTTTAGCATAGTGTGCAAGCTTCTCAACCGGATGATCGTGAAACCGCAGCTTCGAAGGAGTAATTCCAAGAGACTTGAACCACTCCAGTCTCATTTCTTTCCAGTAGTCGTACCACTTCGTATCCTCTTTTGGATTTACAAAGAATTGCATTTCCATCTGTTCAAATTCACGTGTGCGGAAGAGAAAATTCTTAGTGTTTATTTCATTACGGAATGCCTTACCAACCTGTGCAATACCGAACGGCAGCTTTAATCGTGATGCACTCTGAACATTGAGAAAATTAACAAAAATTCCCTGTGCAGTTTCCGGTCTTAAATATACAACTGCACCGCTATCTTCAACAGGTCCCACAAAAGTTTTGAACATAAGGTTAAATTTTCTGGCTTCTGTAAATGTGTTTTTGTTACCACACTGCGGACAGTTTAATTCCTCCAATAAGAGTAAACCAAGATCTTTATCTTCTAAAATAGTATCAAACGGATTTTCATCACCGGGATTTGCATACACTTCGTCTATTCTATTTACTAATTCTTCTTTCCCATTCAATTTATTTTTTAATGCTTCAATTGCTTTCTTTTGTCGCTTCTCACTGAACGAATCCCCCAAAACATCCATACGGTAACGTGATTTACATTGTTTGCAATCAATCATCGGATCAGTAAAATTCTCAACATGTCCGGATGCTTCCCAAACTCTTGGATGCATAAGTATTGAAGCATCAAGCCCCTCCACATCGTCCCGGTATGTCATCGCCTTCCACCATTCTTCCTTAATATTCTTCAATAGTTCTACACCCAACGGACCGTAATCCCAGCATCCGTTCAAGCCACCGTAAATTTCGGAAGACTGAAAAACAAAGCCACGACGCTTAGCTAGCGATACAATATTTTCAACGGTTGTTGTGCTATTTTTTTCTATGATTATTCCTCCTTGTACACTACTATTCATTTGAGTATCCAAATATATTAAAATAGAATGAAATTGATTTTTAGAGGGCGCTCAATTCCTGTACCAACAATTCTTTTATTTTTGTGTGAGAATTAGCTAAATGACCCTGTTTTTCTTCAACTAAATCTATCAGGCTTAACGACTGTAAAAGGTAATTTTTTAGCAGAGTTGAGAAGTAATTACTTGAAGATTTCCTTACATTTTTTTTTAGTGATGAGATGTGATTCTTTATAGTTTGAATATCTCCCCTGTCAACCGGACCAGATAAGGCATTTGCAGGACCAATATTCTCAATATTCTTTAGAGTAGAATTTATGGTTGAACGCAGAATATCAAAATGTTTTTCTCTATCAATCTTGTTAAGAGATAATAACTGGTTAGCAAGAAAAAGATTGCCAGCTAAAAAATTTGAGGCGTAAACACCTGCTAAATGATAATATGATTTGTTCTTTGAATCTATTCTAAATGGAATCAACTGCAAACCTTTGGATATTTTTAATAATAGTTTATAAGTAGATTCATTATCTGTTTCAAGTGCTGTGTGAACACCTTTAAGACTTACTATTATTTTTGATGGGAAGGTTTGCATTGGATGAAGCGAAGCTATTTTTGCTCTTTTTCTTTTCAAAGGTTTTAAGACGGATATATTTTCAGCACCAGAGAGATGGATGAATAAGGACTGCTTAAAATTTAACTTTAGTTTCGAAAGCTGCAATGCAACTGCAGCTATTTCTCCATCAGGAACGGAAAGAAAATATATACCCGCTGATTTGGGAATATCATTCAGGTCATCAGAGAAATTATCAATTCGGATTTTTTTTGCTAATGCATTTGAAGAATTAATATTTTTGCTAATGATTGAAACGATGTTGTATTCAGATTTGGTAAGTGCCGAAGCCAGTGAATATGAAATCCTACCGGCTCCGATAATAACTACGTTTTTATTCAATTATATTAATCCCCGTATACAACAGCGGAGAGATAACCTACAACCTCTTTGGTATCACCGGTAACATCCCCGGAATCGGATCGGTGAATTACGGCAGAATGATTTTTATTTCGCAGAGATGCTGCTTTCATCATTGTAACAATCGGTCCGCCGCCGCAGGCTTCTGTTTTTTTCTTATCAAGATCGGATTGCAATGAACTGAAATCAAAACTATTTATTCGATCCTCTACAATCGAATCAAGTTCATCCGCATCCATTTTGGAATGGAAATGAGACATATCTGAGCTTGCAACGATTAATGTTTCATCATCTGCAACTTCAGCCAATTTTTCGGCTAACTCATCCACAAATATTTTACCTTGATCTCCCATTACAACCGGTACCATTTTAAAATCTTTAAGAACTGTTTGTAAAAATGGTAGTTGCACTTCTAAAGCGTGCTCACTGCGGTGTCCTTCAACTCCTCTGAAAATATTCCTGCTGTCCTCAACAAGTTTTGTCGCAAACTCCTCGTCTATTTTCAAAATTCCTATTGGTGTTTGATAGCCATCACCCTTAAAAACCGAGATGCCCGGAAAGTATTCGCTATGGCTTGGTGAAATTACTACAACACGTTTATAGGTTTTTCCTCTTAACAGACTATAAACATACGCAGCAGTTTTTCCTGAGTAAACATAGCCAGCGTGCGGTGCAACCAAACCAAAGATGTTATCATATTCTTTTTCAGGTTTGCTTGAATCTAAAAGTCTAACAATATCATTTTGTAGTTGATCCGGATCAGCAGGATAAAACAATCCTGCCACGTGTGGAGTACGTATGTTATCCATCACTTTCCTCCTTTATTTTTTCCGAAAAAACAGTTGCAGTAAATACTTTTATTTTTAACATTCTCTCCTTCCAATATTCGCCATATAATCCTGCCTTATGACAAAGTGCAGTTAAAAATTGTGCACGGTCAAAATTATTTTCACTTGCTACCTGTGGTAATAGTACGGCTCTTCCACCTTCATCCAAAAGTAATCCGTGTTTACCAACTTCAATTTCATCATAACTCGAGATTGGTTCGAATGGAGTCAAAACCGATATTTCAATTTCAACTTTATCAAACTCATTAACCGAAAGAGGATTAAAACGGGGATCCTGAAATGCAGCAGCCTGAGCAGCTTCACAGACAGTTTCAAATAAAGGTACCTGCGCAATCACATAACCTATACAACCACGCAGTTCGTGGTTTATCTTTAGCGTAACAAAGGCACCTGTAATTTGTTTAAGCACAGGGTAAGCAGTATAATCAATTTCCGGTTTTGAGGATTTCTCAAATGCTGCAGCTATCGATTGCCTTGCAGAATTAAGTAACAGTTCTTTTTCATCGTTGGTCAGTTCCATAATAACTCCCATTAATCAGTTTATAATTGTGTACACCTCCAGCTTTGTTTTTTCAATCAACAAAAATAACATGTTGTCCTTCAAAAAAAATGAATCCGGCACAAAAGCATTAGTACGGACGTTTAACACTCTTTCTAATATATAATTTCCATTCGTTAAGTCAACAGCCTTAAACGAATTATTCAGAGAATTATCCTGCTCAATTTTATGAAAATTAAACATTAGAAGCTCTTCTTTCAATACATATTCGATTTTACCTGTAATTACATTTTTTTCTTTTACTTTCTGCATCGCATCAACAACTTGCTGGTCTAAATCACTCTGATTAACAAAAGTAATTGGAAAGTGATAGCTGCTAAAATCTTCAGATGCACTGACTTCCTCGCGCAGTACATTTATAGAGTTAAAATCAGTGCCTAATTTATCAACAACCTCCCCGCTATTTACATTTAAGGTAAAGTATTCTCGCTGTTCGAACAACTGCTGAAAGGTAAAGACCTTTCCATCCTTAACAAATAAAAATGTATGCTCAGCATTCTCCCAAATTATTTTCTTTTTATTAATATCGAAGGCAAGTACACCAAGATGCTGCGGCATATCCGGTTTTCTGAATTTATGAAACAGGATTACATCATTGTGAACGGTTTCTATACCAATCCAGAATTTCTCATCAAGTTGAAGGTTTTTAAAAAACTTTTTTCCGTTAACAATATTCAGGCAGTTGAAGTATGCCTGTTTCTTTTCGATGTTCCTTTCTTCAATTACAAGTTTATCGTTATTGGATGGCAATATCCTGAAGATTTGCCGGTTATTGTTATGAACATATTTCTTTTTGATTTTCATTCATTAAGCAATTGGTTTAAACTCAGCAGTGAAATGTCTTAGCATCGGTGCTTCATAAGTGATTTCGTAATCCTTAAGTTTAATACGATTGTTATAGACCTCAAGGACTATTTCAATAAGATAATCAACGTGACTCTGTGTATATACTCTTCTTGGAATTGCCATTCTTACAAGCTCCATCATTGCGGGAATTAGTTTTCCATTTTCATCATACTTACCAAACATTACACTGCCAATCTCTACTGCGCGAATACCGCCTTCCATATACAATTCACAAACAATTGATTGGCCCGGATATCGTTCGGGTGGTATATCCGGAAGAAATCTTTTTGCATCAATGTAAATTGCATGCCCTCCGGGCGGTTCGATGATCGGCACACCGGCATCAATTAATTTATTGCCAAGGTACTCTACACTTTTTATTCTGTATTCAAGATAATGTTCATCAACCACCTCTTCCAATCCCTGTGCAACCGCTTCCAGATCACGACCGGATAATCCGCCATAAGTTGGAAAGCCTTCAGTTACAATTAGAAGATTCCTGCACTGCATTGCCAGCTGTTCATCATTCATTGCAAGGAAACCACCTATGTTAACCAGCGCGTCTTTCTTTGCACTCATCGTTGCGCCATCCGCATAGGAAAACATTTCCTGTGCAATCTCCAATGCTGATTTATTTTCATAACCCGGTTCACGCTTCTTTATGAAGTATGCATTCTCTGCAAAGCGGCAGGCATCAAGAAATAAAGGAATACTATACTTCTTACAAACTTCCTTTACATCACGAATGTTCTGCATCGACACAGGTTGGCCTCCACCGGAATTATTAGTTACAGTTAACATACAAAGCGGAATATTTTTAGCACCCTTTTCTTTTATAAATGCTTTGAGTTTTCCAATATCCATATTTCCTTTAAAATCTGCGCGCTCTTCAGGGTGCATTCCTACCTCTGTTAATATATCTTCTGCAACGGAACCGGAGAATTCAATATTTGCACGAGTGGTATCAAAGTGAGTGTTGTTCGGAAAATATTTTCCCGGCCCACCCACAATCGAGAAAAGAATTTTTTCTGCAGCTCTTCCTTGGTGAGTTGGAATGATATACTTCATATGTGTTACTTTATTTACAGCACTTTCAAACTTGTAAAAGCTTTTTGAACCTGCATATGATTCATCACCCTCCATCACACCTGCCCATTGCTTTGCACTCATAGCAGAAGTACCGCTATCTGTTAGTAAATCTATTAGCACATCATCTGCATGCAGCTTAAAAGGATTGTAACCAGCATCTTTCAATAATTTTTCACGTTCATCGCGTGTGGTGAACCTTATTGGTTCCACAGATTTTATTTTAAATGGTTCTATGATTGTTTTAGGTTTCATTATCTCATTCCGGTTTGATAAAAAATTGTATCAATAAATTGTTATTCAAATTTAATAAATGATATATGACTTTCTTAACATCGAACCATCAAAGTTATATTTTTACCAATAATAAGATTTTAATTGCCTTTTGAATTAACTATGAATAACTTTTTGTTATCTATCACAAAATTCTTTACAGGAGGGTACTTATGGACAATTCAGATACCACTGAAAACAACGAGCAATTAAATAACAGCGAACAGGAAGAATCTCAGGAAGAACTCAGTCATTCAGATAAAATGATTGGTGTATTTACTGAACCGGGTAAAACATTTGATAATGTATCAAAGTTCCCACCGAGAACGAAAGATTGGGTATTACCGCTTGTAATTTTACTTGCACTTGTTGCTATTACACAAATTATTTTGATGCAAAACAGCGAGATTGCATTTCAGGCAAAGCAGAAGCAAGCTGCGAAGGTTCAGGAACAGTTGGATGAAGCTGTAAAAAACGGACAGATAACACAGCAACAGGCAGACCAGCAAATGGATGCAATAATCGAACAGATGGACCAAAGTACCAGTCCGGTTAGATTGGTAATTCAAACCGTCAGCATTTTTGTTGTTGGATTCATCATCTTCTTAATTATTGCAGCTATTCATTTAATGCTCTCAAAACTTGCATTGAAAGGGGAGGGAACATATGCGTCTGCACTCGTTGCTAACGGATTAGCTGCCTACATCGGAATGATACACGTTATTATAGCAGCAGTTTTATCTTTAGCTTTTAGCAGACTACTTAACGATGTAAATATTGCAACATTAATTCAGGCAGAAAAATTATCAGTTGTGGGATTTATATTAGGTAAACTTGATGTTTTTTCAATTTGGGCTTTTATTGTAATTGGTATTGGGTTATCAAAAATGTTTAAGGCTTCTTCCAGTACTAAATATATTGTAATGGTATTTTGTGTATGGATAATAATTGATGTTATATTCTACTTACTTGCAACAGTAGTTCCGTTTCTCCAGTTTTTTATAGCTTAAGTTATATGTGAGACTCACATTAATTGTGAGTCTCACTAAAGTTTCTATTTTCAGCACTCATTATTTAAGCTACACGCTTTTTATTATTTTTTGGTAATCGAGTGTTGCAAGTTGAAGCTCTCTACAATTGTAATCACAGCTCTCTACATTATACTCTGGGGATCGACATCGTAAAAAAGATTTACTTCTTTATATCTTGAACTCCTGTTAAATTCCATAAATGAATCAAGTATTGCTTTATGTAAAATACCTCCTCCAGGATCTGCTTCTTTGCTGCTCTTTATAAGAATGTGAAACCTATAATTCCCTTTTATTCTTGCAATAACGGCGTATGCTGGTTCAGAAATTTGCAGCCATTTTTTGTATCTCATCAACTGGCTGTGATAGTCTTGAATAGCCCCCCTTGCTTTCTTTTCGGAGTGGTCCTTTGCTTCAATGAGTGCAAGTCTTGTAAACGGTGGGTAACCTAATTTTTTCCGGTCAGCAACTTCCTTGTGATAAAATCCAAAGTAGTCGTTCTTCAATACCATCTGCAAAGCAAAATGTTTTTCATTGTGTGTTTGGATAATTACCTCACCTGGTGTTTTACTTCTACCTGATCTGCCGGAAACTTGTGTGAGCAATTGAAAGGTTCGTTCATCCGCTCTGAAATCCGGCAGCCATAAAGTAGTCTCAGCAGAAATCACTCCAACTAACGTAACTCTCGAAAAATCCAGACCCTTGGAAACCATCTGGGTACCAACAAGTATATCAATATCACCTTTACTAAATGAAAGAAGAATTTTACTTAAAACTGCTTTGCGGGAAATTGAATCCGAATCCACTCGTGATATTTTAGCTCTCCGAAAATAAAACTCAAGCTCATCTTCCACCCGCTCAGTGCCGGTTCCAAAATACTTTATTCCCAAAGAACCGCAATGTGTGCAAGCACCGGGCACATCTTTAATCAAACCGCAGTAATGACATTGAAGCAGGTTCTTATTTATATGAAAAACCATTGGCACGGAACAATTATCACAGGTTTCAACTTCGCCACAGTCGTCACAAAAAATCTGAGTTGAGAATCCTCTCCGATTTTGAAGAATTATTACACCTTCATCTTTTCTTAAACGGTCTTCAATCTTGTCTAATAAAGTTTTTGAGAAGATGTTCTCCATCTTCTTCTTTTTACGTTCAGCTTGAACGTTTACCAAAGAGATCTTTGGCAACTTGGCATCATCAATCCTATCCGGTAGCTGCAATAATTTATATTTACCGGATTTAGCATTGTACATACTTTCGATAGAAGGCGTTGCCGATCCCAACAATACGGGGCATTTATACAAACTCCCCAAGTACACTGCAGCATCTCTTCCATTATATTTTGGTATCGAATCGCTTTGCTTGTAGCTTGAGTCGTGCTCTTCATCTACAACAATTAAACCGATGTTTTTAAGCGGGGCAAATAATGCCGAGCGTGCTCCGATAACAACTTTAGATTTATTTTTTAATACTCTCTTCCACGCATCATATCTTTCGCCGGCAGACATACGGCTGTGAACTACAGTTACAGTATCTCCAAAATTATTTATCATCCTCGATGTCATTTGCGGAGTAAGAGAAATTTCAGGAACAAGTATTAAAACAGTCTTTTTATTCTTCAGCGCTATCTTTGTTAATTCGATATATACCTGTGTTTTACCACTGCCGGTTACACCGTAAAGAAGAAAAGGTTCAAACTTTCCCTGTTTTATTGGGGCAATAATAGAATCGGTTACTTGTTGTTGTTTATTGGATAATGTTATTTCCTTATGCTCTTCTTTATAAACTTCAGAGTAAATTCTCTCAACTTCCTTATCAATTACTTTTACCAAGCCTTTTTTCTCAAGAGAATCAACCGATGATTTTGACGACTCCGTCTTATGTAATAAGTTAGAAACGGGAAGCTCTTTACCTTTTGCAGCAATAAGTTCTAATAAGATCTTTACCTGCTTTGGAGATCTTGTTTCGAGCTCGGGAAAGATCGCATATATCTCACCAACTTTTTTATTTAACTTGATGTGCTTAACTATTTTGGGTTTTGCCTTTGCGGATTCAATTGCATCCAGTATTGTAATGGCACCTTCTTTTTGTAACGTCTGAAGCTGTGAATAAATGCTTTTCCTGCCAACTAATTTTTGAAGGTAAGACTGGTTAATCTGAACTCGTTTTGTTAACTCTGTTAAGATTTTCGCCCTGATGGATGATTTGTTTTTCTCCTTTGATAATAACTCCGCAGAAAAATCAGGATCGATTTGAATTTTCCTTTTCGATTCAACTGCTGAACCGTGTGGAACGGCTAAACGTAATGCTTCGCCCAGTGAACACAGATAGTAATCTGCAATCCACTGGTAAAACTTCAGGCTTGTTTTATTAATAATTGGTGCTTCATCAAGAATATCTGAAATGGGTTTTATCTTTTCTTTTACAGAAGTTCTATCGGATATGTTTATAATGAAACCGGTAAGTGTTCTTCTACCGAAGGGAGCTATAGCTCTTACACCAAAAACTGCATTGGATTCTAATTCCCTAGGGACTTTATATGTAAATGCTTTTCTAAAGGGAAGAGGAAATACGACTTCAACATACATTGCTACTCTGTTTCATAATACTGTGCCATGCCTAACAGGTTTTGTCCTTCAACCTTGTCGCTAAACATCTTAAACTTTAATACTTTTATTGAATTATCCCAGATGATTCTTTTGTGCATATCGGATCTAATTACTTCACCATTGGTTGAGATTATACTATCGGCTGGCGAGAGTGTAAGATAGTAGAACGGCTCCTCGTAAACGATTCCTTCAACTGTTTCGATATCATCATAATCAAAAACAATTTTGCCAACAAGCTTTTCGCCTTTAACAATTAGCTCGCGGGAATTAATAATTTTACCCTCACCCTTCATCTGTTTAATGAACTCATCGCTCTTATACATAAAATCAAACAGGTTTTTTTTGTCCTCATCTAATTCAGTACTATTAATTGCATCGGACCTTATATCTTCAACTGTAAGCACAGCTGAACCAGTTTTCCCATCAACGGGTGTAATTTCATACTGAACCGAATGAAACAAAAGACACCCATTTGCGACGAATGTCAAGCAAATTAATGAAATTATTGACTTAAACTTTTTCATTGTACAAAACTTTAATTATAAAACTATGTTTCTCCTTCCGGTAAGCAAATATAAAAATGAAAGTAGTTATTACCTAAAGCAAGGTATTTAGAGAATCTTTTAAAATGGTTTTATATCTTAGCAAGGTTAAAACAAATATACAATTGTGATTGATAGAAGAGTAAAATTTTTACGCAACGCAACTTTAACATTGCTTGTGGTTATATCTGGTGGAACTCTCGGGTATATGCTTGTTGAGGGATGGAACTTTTCAGATTCTCTTTATATGACAATTATTACCGTTACAACAACCGGCTATGAAGAGGTGCATCCCCTAACCGCGCAGGGCCAGATCTTTACACTCGTGCTGGTAGTTCTAAGTTTTGCCACAGTGATTTACATTGGCAGTACCGGAATTCAAATTTTGATAGAAAGTAAAATTTTCAGGAGGTTGAGAATGCAGAAGAAGATTGATGATTTGCACGACCATTATATTGTTTGCGGTTTTGGAAGAATGGGTTCTCATATTTGTCAGGAGCTAAAACAAGCTAATGTTCCTTTTGTAGTAATTGACAGCAAAACTGAATCATTTGAAAATTTTGAAGAGTATGGGTACTTATTTGATGGTGCAGATGCAACCAAAGACAGTACTTTGCGCAGAGTAGGGGTGGGAAGGGCTAAAGGTTTAGTAGCTGTCCTTTCATCTGATGCTGAAAATGTATTCGCAACTTTATCGGCTAAGTCTCTTAATCCAAATATTTTTGTAGTTGCCAGAGCTATTGAGTATGACACCGAATCAAAACTGATAAAAGCGGGAGCAGACCGCGTAGTAAAACCTTATGAGCTTGGGGGGGTAAGAATGGCAGAACTTCTCCTCCGTCCCGGTGTAATGGATTTTATTGATGTAGTTGCCAGGGATAAGAAAATCGATCTTGAGATAGAGGAGATAACCGTTAAGCAAGGTTCTGCAATGCATAAGAAAACGCTTGCTGAATTGCCGTTAAGAAGCGAACTGAATATAATAATAGTGGCGGTTCAAAACGAAGAGAAGGGAATATTCATATACAATCCACAATCCGACACAATTGTAGATGAGGGCAATAAACTGATTGCCATAGGTGAAAGAGCGAATCTCACTAAATTAAGTGTATTATAGAGTTATTCATTCAACACTTAATCCGAACATCTACTGCATATACTTGATTGTCCTCCCCTATTAGTAAAGGATTCAGATCACATTCTGTAATAAATTCGTTGTCAATCATCATTTGAGCAACAGATTTTATTACAGTTCTAACTTTATCCACATCAACTGGTTTCTCTCCCCTTACACCCTGTATGATTTTTCCGATTGTTGTTGACTGAATCATATTATTAATGTCAGCATCCGACAGAAATGCAGAGCGAATAATTGTATCACTTAAATACTCCACGTACTTTCCACCAGATCCGAAAATAACCATTGGACCAAAACTCGGATCCCTGAATCCGCCCACAAGAAGTTCGAATTTTTGTTTTACAAATGGCTGAATTAAAAACTTATCGATGACTATTTTTCTTTTATTAAAACTACTCTGCATCTTATCAGCATATTGAATTAATTCAGCTCTATTTTGCACATTCAATACTACACCATTCAGATCAGATTTATGGACTATTTCCTTACCTACAGCTTTCAGCACAACAGGATAATCAACATCTATAGCTTTGATATCCTTAACATTAATTAGCTTATCTTCAATTATTGGCAATGAATATACATCCGCTACTATCTGAACATCTTGCTGGGAAAGAAACTCACCATCGGTTCGTGCAATATTTATTTGCTTAGCAGAACCTTCTTTTAATCTTACATTATTTTGAGTTTTGTTTTTGTATTTAAGCATTGCTGCGATAACAACAGCAGGATCTTCAGGATATCTGAAAAGCGGCTTTCTTGTTTTTGATTCTTTTCGGTACTCATCCCAAAATTCTGGTAATGGCATAACTACCTGCAGCAGGGGCTTTGCAGAATTAATAGAATTGATGCCTTCAATTACCGGGAGAGCTTTTACCATTATCGGTTCAACAAAAACAGAAATAATCGTATCAACATTTTCATCAGCCAAAACAATCTCATTTACTTTTTGAAACTGTTCTGCCGTTCCGATAGGCAACAGATCAACCGGGTTATTAACACTACCCTCCGGATGAACAACGTTCGATAGTTTTGCTTTTGTACTATCGTCAAGCTCTGCTAAAGTCAATCCGTTTTTTTCTAAAGTGTCCACAGTTAAAATTGCAGGACCGCCGGCGTTTGTTATTACACCAATTCTGCTGCCGGTTGGAAGTGGAAAGTTTTCAAATCCCTTTGCGATGTTAAAAAGATCATTCAAATCCTCCGCCCTGATAATTCCAAACTGCTGCATTATGGCATCCACTACCTTATCGCTGCTTCCAAGTGCACCGGTATGTGATGATGCAGCTTTGATACCGCTTGATGTCCTGCCGCCTTTTACAATTATAACAGGTTTAGTTACGTCATCATCAATAAAATATTTGATGAATTTTTTACCATCTTCAAAGCTTTCAAGATAGTAGGTTATAACATCTGTGTTTTTTTCGGTTAGCCAATATTCCAGAATATCATTCTCGGATACATCAGCTTTGTTACCAACACTAATAAATTGGGAAAAGCGGATATCTGTTTCCCTTAAAGAATTAAGCACGGCGGCTCCTATCGCACCACTCTGTGAACAAAATGCCATCTTTCCGATTTCAGGTTCTTCGGCAACAAAGGTAGCGTTCATCTTAATTGCACTTGATGTATTGATTAATCCCATACAATTTGGCCCAACCAATCGTGCCCCGGCATTTTTAACCATACTTAAAATCTTTCTTTCGACTTCTTCCCCTTCTTTACCTGTTTCTTTAAATCCGGCAGTAATCAGTATTACTGCCTTCGTTCCCTTATCCAATACATCTGCTATAGCTGCCTCAACAAATTTTTTAGGAACCATAACTATCGCAACATCAATTGTATCTTTAACTTTTTTAACAGAAGGATAACATTTATAACCAAGTATATCTTCAGCTTTAGGATTTATTAGATAAAGCTCACCCGTGTAACCATAGAGCTTTACTGATTTTGTTAGTTCGTATCCTAGGCTGCCGGGTTTGGATGATGCGCCTATGATACAAATTGATTTTGGATTAAAATATTGGTCGAAAGTATTTTGCATAATGTTATGCCCCCAATAAATTTATTATTCAGTATTCAAACTTAAATTATTCCGTAGAAATATCCGTCTGGAATACTTTTTCTTTATAACTCCCCCAAATTGTGTGATTTATTTTACAGGTAGTAAGTAGTATATTTTAATGTATTTAAGAAGATTTAAATAATATAGAAAAATTAATATGAACACTCTTAATAGACACAGTATGCCTTTGATAAAAATGGTAATGATCATTATTCCCTTAATTTTCATCCAAGCTGTATCAAAGGGCCATAATGATGCAAGATTCACTCAGCTATCATTAGAAAAAGGTGTGGCGATAAATCTTACATACGATATGCTACAGGATAGTGAAGGCTATATATGGTTTGGTACAATGTACGGCCTTGTGAGATATGATGGGATTAATTACAAAACTTTTACATACGATCCCGAAAATCCCGAATCGATTTCTTTTGATGATGTTATATCCTTATTCGAAGACAACAAGGGTAATTTGTGGATAGGAACATGGGGCGGCGGCCTGAATATGCTGGATGCAAGCAGAAAAAGCTTTAAAAGATTTGTATATGATCCCTCAGTTGAGGATGGCATCACAGATAACATTATTTGGGCTATAACCGAAGATACTGATGGCAACATCTGGCTTGGAACAGAAGCAGGAGGACTCAATAAATATAATCCCACATTAAATAAATTCACCCATTACGAAATTGTATCCGCGGAGAGCCGTTTACCTAATAAAGCAGTAAGATCATTATTAGTTGATAGCAAAGGAACTATATGGGCAGGCGGTTGGTTTGGGCTTTCTAAATATTCACACCTTCGGGATAAATTTGAGGATACCAGTATTTCTGATGAAAGTAAAAAATCTCCATTTGGGGTAAATTCAATCTATCAAAATTCAAGCAATACACTTGTATTGGGCACTAATAAAGGTTTGCTCACCTTTGATAAGAATAAAAACAAATACAATTTAATTGAAACATTACCGGAGATCGGAATACAATCAATAACGGTAGATCATTTAGGTAAATTTTGGCTGGGGACAATAAATGGTCTAATAAAATATGATCAAAATGAAAAAACGTATTTCTTCTATAAAAGCTCTGATGATGTAAATTCACTCAGTGGTAACTTTATCAATAAAGTTTTTGAGGATAGGTCAGGTGTGCTTTGGATCAATTCTTATAACTCAGGAATTTCAAAATTAATAAACCGTAAAAGTAACTTTGCATTGTTACAGCACAACGAAGAGAACCTAAATACGCTGAGCGCCAACAATATTACTTCCCTTGCAGAAGATAAAGATGGAAGTATTTGGATTGGAACATTCAATGGATTAAACAGATTTGATGCTATTGTTGAAAGAATTACTAATTCCAAGTTAGAGGGGATGCCAATTAATGCACTAGCCGTGGATGGAAATAATGTCCTCTGGATATCATCACGTGATAAACTTTTCAGGTATAATTATAGCAAGAACAAAGTTTCTGAAGTAAAAAACAAACCACTCACAGAAAAGCTAAAGAATAAGACAATAAAAAATTTGCTCTTCGACTCAAAAGGGAAGCTGTGGATTGGCACCTACAGCAGCGGGCTGTTTCTTATTAATGATGATGAAGTTGAGCACTTTTCACTAATAAATGAAGAGAGTAAAAGCAATGCTGCAGATTATATTCTATCAATTTACAAAGATGATACAGATCAAATATGGATTGGGACTTACGGCGGTTTATACTTGTTTAATCCTGATGATAAAAGCTTCACCTCCTATATTCAGGAATTAAACAATCCCAATTCTTTAAGCAATAATTATGTTTATTCAATCAATCAGAATTCCAATGGTAAATTATGGGTAGGCACAGCACGAGGTTTAAACTTATTCGATCCTCAATCAAAAAGCTTCAAAGCAATTTACGAACAGGATGGATTACCAAATGATGTTATCTGCGGAATTGTTGAGGTTAAAAAGAATGACCTTTGGATCAGTACAATCAATGGCATCTCTCGATTTAATTCAAAAGAAAACACATTTCAAAATTTTGAAAAAGAGGACGGACTCCAAAGCAACTTATATAGCCAGGGTGTTTACTTAAAAGGAACAGACGGGAAGATTTATTTTGGGGGAAGTAATGGGCTGAATGTATTCAATCCCGGTGATGTGAAGATTAACACTTTTAACAGCCCTGTGATTATATCATCGGTTAATCTGATTGAAAGTGATGGTCAGTTGCAAAATCTTGATAAAGGCAATGAACAATTGGACTTAGACTATGATCAAAATTCGCTTCAGATTAATGTACTCTCCTTCGATTATTCCAATCCCGTAAGAATAAAGTACAAATATAAATTAAATGGATATGAAGAGAACTGGATAGACCTAGGAAAGGAGAATAAGATAATCCTACAAAACCTTCCATCGGGCAATTATTCATTATTGGTTAAAGGTACTAATGGTGATGGAATATGGAGCACGCAACAGGCAAGTCTTTCGATATTAATTGCTACACCCTTTTGGAAAACAGCATGGTTTTATCTGATCATTGTTTCGGCACTAATTGTAATTTCCATAATTATACATAGAGTAATGGTTAAATCTCAAGTAAAACGTGCTGTTAAAAATGAAAAGATACGTGAAGAGGAAGCCGAAAAGGTTAGAAGAAAAACAGCAATAGATTTCCACGATGAGCTTGGTCATCGTTTAACAAGAATTTCTTTATTAACAGAATTAATAAAAAGAAATATTGGCAACGCCTTTTCAGAGATAACAACTTTACTAAATCAAATATCAGATAATTCCACCCAGCTATATAATGGCACAAAAGATTTTATCTGGGCAATCGATCCCCAGCAGGAAACATTGTACGAGTTGATGGTACGTCTGAAAGATTTTGGAGATGATCTGTATGGACGAACCGATATCAAGTTTGAAGTAAGTGGATTGGATGAGAATCTGCAAGCTGCAACGCTCGACGTCGATTGGAAACGTCATTTGGCTCTTATCTTCAAAGAAGGTATGAATAACTCATTAAAGCATTCAAACAGTGAAAAGGTGCAATTGGATTCTCATCTTGAAGGAGATGAGATAGAGATTGTGTTAACAGATAATGGTAAAGGATTTGCTAAAGACACACGAAGTAAGGGAAATGGGCTAAAGAATATGCGGGATAGAGCAGAGAAATTAGCATCATCAATTTTTATAGATTCAAATCCAGGCGAAGGAACTAAAATTTCATTTAAGGGAAAGTTTCCGGTGAAATCAGTAAATTTTAATTAGCAAATGCATACTGCTGTTAAAACAGTTAACCGGTTACAAAATTATTCCCTTAGAAATATGAATCAACATGGCTTGTGCAGGATTGTAATTATTGAAGACGATAACTTAATACGGGAAAGCTTTGTTACGCTCATCAACGAAAACGAAAAATTCATTTGCATTGCTGATTATGATACCTGTGAAGAAGCAATAAAAAATTTAGCAAACGATAACGCCGATGTAATACTAATGGATATCGGATTACCGGGAATATCGGGTATCGAAGGAATAAAAAGAATAAAATCAGCAAAGCCTAACATCGATATTCTAACTGTTACTGTTCACGATGAAGACGAGAAAGTTTTTAATGCATTATGCGCAGGTGCAACAGGCTATCTAACCAAAAATGTTTCCCCCGAAAGATTAATTGAAGCCATCGATGAAGTCCGCCTTGGCGGTGCACCAATGAGTACAAGCATCGCAAGAATGGTAATTGGCTCATTTCAAAAGAGTACTCTGTCTCCACTCACTTCAAGGGAGACGGAAGTTTTACAACTGATGACAAAGGGGAAAAGTTATACGATGATCGCAGATGAGTTGCACATAAATAAGGAAACTGTCCGTTCACACATAAAAAACATCTACCAAAAATTAAATGTAAATACAAAGGCAGCCGCAATAGAAAAAGCGACTAAGGATAGAATAATCTAAATTACTGATAAAATCATTTCCGTTGTTTTTCCAACCTAAACCTATCCACCTCAAGAATCTTAATTCTCTTTAAAAATCCCCCATAATGGAGGATACCATAAACTGACTTTTATAAGTATACTTAAACCTGAAAGCAATAAGTTTAATTTAAATCCAAAGGTGCTAAAATGTATAAGTTATACAACCTTTTTGCCGGTTTAACAAAACCAAAACCTGACAAATTCTCAGTATTGTTTCTTCTTTTAATCTTTGTTGCTGGTATCAATTACACATCGGCTCAGACTTTTGTAAAAGTAACCGATCCCTCGAATCCCATTGCAACAACAAACTTCGCGACTAACTATTCTGGTACTGCGTGGATTGATTACAATAATGATGGGAATCTTGATCTATTCAGTACGAAGAATTTCCTTTTTAGAGGTGATGGTGCAGGGGGATTTGAAACAATTGACTCCGACCTCGGTACTGGATTAGGTGGCCAAAGCAATGGACCTACCTGGGGAGACTATGATAATGACGGTGATATTGATTGCTTCATTGCCGGTAATCCATCACGCCTATATAGAAACGATGGTAATGATGTTTTTACAGAGATACAAAGAGGAGACATTGGTCCGGATGAAGATAACCGCGGTTGGGCAAGTACATGGGGAGATGTTAATAATGATGGATATATAGATCTGTTCGTTACACATCCACTAGGATTCGTCGGTGGGGGTGGAACTCCCTCACATTTTTTTCTTAATAACACTGATGGCAGCTTTACAAAAAATTTCGATTTTGAGTTCTCACAGTCAACAGCAGCTTATACAATTGCAACATGGTACGATTATGATTTGGATGGTGATGTAGATCTCTTTATTGGGGCAGGACCTGCAGTAGGTCCGGTTGATGTTGACAGGTTGTATCAAAATATGTTTATCGAAACAGGATTTGCCACATTCGAGAGAATCAACACAAATCCAATTGCTACTGATCTGCAAGATGGACAAACCTGGAACTGGTTCGATTATGATAATGATGGTGATCTGGATGCATTTCTTACTAACTATTCGGGTAGACAAAACAGATTCTACGTAAATGAAAATGGTACTTATATAAATACAAATACAGCAATGACCATTTCAGGCGCTCATTTGGGAAATTCCTGGGCTGATTTAGATAACGATGGTGATCTGGATGCAATAATAACATCAGAGTCCGGTAACCTCTATTTTCGTAATGATGATGGAACCTTTACGAGCGTTAGTACAGCATTTACTTTATCAGGTGGAACACGTGGATCAACTATAGGAGATTATGATAAAGATGGCAAACTGGATATATTTTTTTCCGGAACCGGGGATGCAGCTGGTTTATTCAGGAATGAAACACAAAACGGAAATAACTGGGTAACTTTTGATCTTGTGGGTACTGTATCTAACCGATCTGCTTTAGGAGCTAAAGTAAAAATAAAAGCTGTTATTGATGGGAATTCAGTCTGGCAGTACAGAGAAATTAATTCTCAGAACGGTTTTAACAGCCAAAATGCATTGCAGGTACATTTTGGATTAGGAGATGCCACAATGGTTGATTCAGTAATTTTGCTATGGCCGTCAGGTTCAAGCGAGCTTCTAACTAATCTATCTGCAAATAGCAACTACAATATCACAGAATCTATATCTGCGGGATTTTTACGAGCAGATTTTATTGCTGACAAAACTGAGGGATTGGGAACACCATTTACAGTAAAGTTTAGGGATATTTCAATTGTAGATCCGAATTCCCCGGTCACTTCGTGGGAATGGGATTTTGATAATGATGGGGCTATCGATGCAACTGTACAGAATCCTGAATGGACATATAATTCTGTCGGAAATTTTTCAGTAAAGTTAACAGTTAACACTGCCGGTAATTCAGAAAGCAAGATAAAGACAGAATATATTAATGTACAAATACTACCAGGCTATCCGGTTATTATTTTTGAGAGCCCGGCTATTACCGACACCACGGTGACTCTAGGAACAACTATCACTTTTACAATATCTGCTGTAGACACAACGGGTTACCCACTTTCTTATACCTGGACAGAAGATGGATTCTTCAAATCGTCGGATACTTTATTCAACTACAGAGCTACTGCCTTCAAGCCTACACCACGCACCGATACAGTTGTTGTAGAAATAACAAACGGATTTAACATTACATCCCGAACCTGGTTAGTTAATGTTGAATCAACCACATCAGCAGGAGACGAATTAATCAATGTACCTACTGAATTCAATCTTGGGCAAAATTATCCCAATCCCTTTAATCCCGAAACAAAGATTGCTTATGCCGTTCCGAAAGAAGTAGAGGTAAAGATAAGTGTATATAATATTTTGGGTAAGGAGGTTGCTTTATTAGTAAATGAGAAAAAAGCACCGGGATTTTACGAACTAAATTTTGGGGGTGAAAAATTGCCCTCCGGCGTCTATATTTATACTATAGAAGCGGGACAGTTTATCTCCTCTAAAAAGATGATCTTACTCAAATGATCCCGAACTTGTTAAGGTAATTCCCTGCTGTGCTCAAAGAGCCGGTATTTGCCACCCGTGATATTGGCTCTGCAGCAGGGATTTTTTTTTTTAATGAGGAGATATTAACAATGAAAATCAAATCAATTCTTATCACAATTTTTGTAATCCTTTTTACATTCCTTCCTTTTTTAACGGCAGATGATAAAGATGCAAAATGCGAATGCGAAGAATGCCACCAGCTCGATTTTTGGATTGGTGAGTGGAAAGTGGAATGGGAAAATGCTAATGGAACGAAAAGCGAAGGAACAAATACTATTAATTCAATACTAAATGGCTGTGTTATTCAAGAGAATTTTAATGGAAATCCGGGAGTAGATTTTAAAGGAAAAAGTTTCTCAGTATATAATCATTCAAAGAAGATCTGGCAGCAAACCTGGGTTGATACCGAAGGCAATTATATGGTATTTACCGGCTCCAAAGAAGATGAGAAGATGGTATTATCCAGAAAGATAGAGTATGAGGGTAATGAGATAATACAGCGAATGATTTTCCATAACATAAAAGAAGATTCATTCGATTGGAATTGGGAAGCATCAAAAAACAACGGTAAAACCTGGAAACTTAATTGGAAGTTAAAATATACAAGACTTTAATTAATATCATATCATCATTAGTCCAATAATTGTTAGTCTGTCCGCCACGGCGAATTGTCGAAGACTGATAAGTTGTTCTGAAGTCACACCTCGACAAGCTCGGTGTAACAGTTATCAAGCCATTTAATAACAATCACTAAGATTTGAATTCCCTCCCCTTTTGGCTAAATTTGCAATCAATTTTAAATTTACTGCAGGTTAATGAAATACCCCCACGCTGAAATAGAATCCAAATGGCAACGATTTTGGGATGAAAAAAAAGTCCACAAAACTGATTTTTCAAACGTTGAAAACAAGCTTTATTCGCTTGTTATGTTCATCTACCCATCCGGTGCAAAACTGCATGTTGGGCATTGGTACAACTATGCACCGGCGGACTCGTGGACACGTTATAAAAAATTGAAAGGTTTTAACACTTTCGAACCGATGGGATATGATGCATTTGGTCTTCCCGCAGAAAATTATGCGATAGAAACGGGAGTCCACCCTAAAGAGAGTACAATAATAAATATTAACGATATCCGTGAACAGTTAAAAAATATTGGATGCATGTACGACTGGGATGCTGAACTGATGACCTGCGATCCAAATTATTATAAATGGAATCAATGGCTTTTTATTCAGCTATTTAATAAAGGATTGGCATATAGAAAACAAGCACCGGTTAATTGGTGTCCAAAAGATCAAACTGTATTGGCAAACGAGCAAGTGCAAGGAGACGGAACTTGCGAAAGATGCGGTACGACTGTCATCCAAAAAAATCTTTACCAGTGGTTCTTTAAGATAACCGATTATGCTGAAGAGTTGTTGGAAGGATTGGATAAAATTGACTGGCCGGAAAAAACAAAATTGATGCAGCGCAACTGGATAGGTAAGAGTGATGGCGCAGATGCTATATTTAAAGTCAGTGACAGCAATGAAGAAATAAAAGTGTTCACGACACGACCTGACACATTATTTGGAGCGACATACGTTGTACTTGCACCTGAACATCCTTTAGTTGATAAACTCACAACTGAAGAGTACAAGAAAACAGTTCAGGATTATCGTGATTCAATCAAATCACTAACAGAGATTGAAAGGTCTTCAACTGTAAGAGAAAAGACAGGTACTCCTATTGGTGCGTTTGCAGTAAACCCGGTTAATGATGAAAAAATTCCGATATGGATTGCTGATTATGTTCTGCTTACATACGGAACGGGTGCCATAATGGCAGTTCCCGGACAGGATGAACGTGATTGGGAATTCGCAGAAAAGTTTAATCTTCCGATTATCAGAACAGTGCAACCACCGGATGATTTTGAAGGTGATGCGTACCTTGGTGATGGACCGGCAATTAATAGTGATTTTCTCAACGGACTAAATGTAGTTGATGCAAAGAAAAAAATTACACAGTGGCTTGTAGACAAAGGATTGGGTACTAAAACAATTAACTACAAATTAAGAGATTGGCTCATCTCCCGCCAAAGATACTGGGGAACGCCGATTCCGATTATTCATTGTCCTTCTTGTGGTGAAGTAGCAGTTGATGAAAAAGATCTGCCGGTTGAGCTTCCTTATGATGTAGATTTCAAACCCGGTGGTGAATCTCCATTAACAGCAAATAAAGAATTTATAAATGCTAAATGCCCAAAGTGCGGCGGCGATGCAAAACGTGATGCCGATACGATGGATACGTTTATGGATTCATCCTGGTATTATTTACGCTTTCTAGATCCTAACATTAATACAAAAATGTTTGATGAAAAGCTTGCCGATGATTGGGTGCCTGTTGATATGTATATTGGTGGTGCAGAACACGCAACAATGCACTTACTCTATGCGAGATTTATTCACAAGTTTCTTAGAGACATCAACTTAGCTAATAGCGATGAACCATTTCAGACTTTGATCCACCAGGGAACGATAACTAATCAAGGTTCAAAGATGTCAAAATCCAAAAACAATGTTGTTAATCCCGAAGATTTTACAAGACTTTACGGCTCTGATGTTTTTAGATTGTACCTGATGTTTATGGGACCTTTTGAAATGGGTGGTGACTGGAGCGATAAAGGAATATTAGGAACTGACAGATTTGTAAATAAAGTATATGACATCTTTACTAATCATGAAAACATTTTGAAAGATGTTACACCAAAAGCTGAATATGATTTGTCCAGCTTGTCCGAAACTGAACAGTTTGTTTATAAAAAGACAAATCAAACATTGGATAAAGCAGATGAAGAGATTGAACATTTCCGTTTTAACACTGCTATTGCTGCGTTAATGGAGCTGTTAAATAATATTAAAAATCTTAATGATTGCTCGAATGAAATACAAGCATATGTTTTACAAAGATTTGCTGTTATGCTAGCACCGCTTGCACCGCACCTTGCAGAGGAATGCTGGCAGTTGTTAGGTAATACTGCTTCCATCTTTGAAAAACCTTTATGGTTTAAAGTGGATTCGGAAGGATTAGTTGAAGAAGCTGTAAACATTGCGGTACAAATCAATGGAAAGCTTCGCTCAACAATAAAAATGCCTTTGGACAGTGAACAGGAATCTGTAAAGGAGAAGGTGTTCAATGATGATAAGATACGTAAACACACTGAAGGGAAGAACATTATAAAAGAAATTTATGTGAAGAACAGAATATATAATATTGTTGCGAAATAAGGAGTTCAAATTATGCTCGATATAAAATTTATAAGAGAAAATCCCGATAAGGTTAAGCAAGGTATTGCAAATAAAAACGGGAAGGAT
>CP070637.1:1861104-1868948 GCA_020354005.1 Ignavibacterium sp. | reverse complement strand
CTATCAGGTTTATAACCCGTTTCTTCTTCCAATTCTCTCACAGCACACTCCAATGGATCTTCACCTTTATCTAATTTTCCTGCCGGAAGTTCAAGCAATTTTTTCTGGAATGGATAACGAAATTGTTCCACCATTACGATCATTCCCTCATTAGTAAGTGGAACAGCGACTGCACCACCCGGATGTAGGGCTACTTCCCTGATACCTTTGCTACCGTTATCAAATTCAATCTCATCAACTTTAAGATCGAATACCTTGCCTTCGTAAAGTATCTTACTTTTCCTTATAGTATAGTTCATCAAATTATGAAATTATTATAGATATGTTTTAGGCTAATAATACATTGTATGCGAAGCGTTACTTATCCCGTTTAAGAATTCTTAATTTTAGACTCTATAACCGGAATCATAATAAGGAATCAGTTCGCTCCCCATAAACTTAAGCAATGCTGAAATCACACCCAGATCATCCAGGTATCCAAACAATGGCGCCAGATCAGGAATTGTATCAACGGGCGAGATGAAATAAATTAATGCGGCGATAACTATTGCTTTACGATGCCAGCCTACCAAAGCATCTTTCATATACCTGTAAAGAGCCATAATATCTTTGGCAAAGGATATTCTTTTTCCGGCTCTCTCTAATTTGTACCAAAGATTTTCTTCAACATACTCTTCCTTTCTTTCGTACTCTTCTTTTGCCTGGTCTTCGCTCTTCCCGCCAAAATCCAGTTCTCTTAGCTCTCCAAATTCATCAAAATAAATATCTTCATCGGTGTTTGTGTTCTCTTCGCTCATTTTATTCTCCTAATTATTTTATCCCTTGTAACGAGTATCTCGCCAATATCTTTTCCTGCTAGTTTGCATTATCAAAAATAGTATAAGACCTTTCCAAAGGCAATACAATATTGATTCATAAACATATCTAACTGTGCAGCAGAATAAGTAATTTTACACATATTTTCTTTTTAATTAAACCAGCAGCAATGAAGCAAGCAATTTATTTACCGGGCGGAGTTAATCAGTTTAATCATTTAAAAACTAATACAGAATTGAAAGGGAAATCGGTTCTGATAGTAGGTGCAACTACCGAAATAATCGGTAAACTGTTTTTAGAGGCTGGTGCTGCTTCAGTTGCCATCATCCTCGACGATTACGATTTATTAACTAATACAAGGTTAGCAATAAAAGGAACAGAAAAGATCTCCATAAAATTTATGGAGTACTTTAATACAGACTTCGGCGACGAAACCTTTGATATTGTCTTTGCACAAGGATCCATTTCCAACACGGAACGGAATAAAATACTAAAAGAAGTGAAAAGAATATTAAACCAACAAGGCATTGCTTGCACCGGTGAATATACAGCAATAAAAACTAACCCTCCCAAATATGTTAAAGATGTTTGGGAAAGTGGAAACATTGTACCACTTCATTCCGATGATTTAGTGACATACTATCAGGCAAGAAATTTTGATGTTGCTGAAGTATTAGAACTTTCTTCTAAACTAAAAGAGTTTTATGCGACAAGTAAGAAACTGTTGAATGAGAAAATTGATTATTTAACCGAGCAGGAAAAAATTTATTATAAAAAACTACTTAAACGAATTAGTCACGAATCGAATGTATATTTAAACCTGGGTGGAAGTGATTATATGGGATTCTCATCAATTATATTAAGGAAATTTCAGTGAAGAATGGCGATGAGCTTGAATTAGAAATTTCCGGTTATGCCTATGAGGGAAAAGGTATCTCGAAGGTTCAGAAAAAAGTTATAAAGCCCGGCAGTACAACTAATTCTGAATCAGAATTGCCGAATTACGTTGTGTTTGTTAATGGATCGTATCCCGGGGATAAAGTACAAGCAAAGCTAAGAAAGATTAAAAACTCTTATTCCGAAGCGAAGCTTATCGATATAATTAAACCTTCCGAATTCAGAGTGCAGCCACGATGCAAATATTTTGGAACTTGCGGTGGATGTAAACAGCAAGATCTTAATTATGAAATGCAGCTTAATTATAAGCAGCAACAGGTTAAGGAGATATTTGAGCACATCGGCAGGTTAACCGGTTTTGAAATTGAAGATATACTTCCATCCGAAAATATTTTTTTCTACAGAAACAAAATGGAATATTCTTTTGCAGATAAAAGATGGCTAACAGAAGATGAGCTTAGTACCAATACAATTGCTGATAGGAACTTTGCTTTGGGGCTGCACATTCCACGAGTCTTTGATAAGGTCTTAGACATTGATGAATGTTATCTTCAATCGGAGACCAGTAACAAGATTATAATTTTTACCCGTGATTTTTTTAAGAATAAACATTCCTCAATCTACTCCACTAAAACGCACCGGGGTTACTTGAGAAATCTTGTTATACGTCAATCGCAGTGTACAGATGATCTTATGGTAAATATTGTAACAAGCAAAGAAGATGACGATCTGATGAATGATTATTCCATTGCACTACAAAAAGAATTACCCGAGACAACTACGATTATTAATAACATCAATCTTAAAAAAGCATCGGTTGCAATTGGTGATTATGAAAAAGTCTTATACGGCAGTGGTGTGATTTACGATAAAGTTGGAGATTACAAATTCAGGATTAGTGCAAATTCTTTTTTTCAGACAAATACTCTGCAGGCTGAAAATCTTTATAAGACTGCTTTGGACTTTGCAGAGTTTAAAGGTAATGAAACCGTTTACGATCTTTACTCTGGCGCCGGAACGATTGCAATTTATATGTCAAACAGTGTTAAAAAAGTATATGGATTTGAATCGGTTAAAATCTCTGTGCAAGATGCAATTGAAAACGCAAAACTAAACAATGTTGGAAACGTGGATATTGTAAGTGCAAATCTTTATAAATCATTTCTTCCAATTGTTGAAAAGGAAAATATCCCAAAACCGGAGGTAATTGTAATTGATCCACCAAGAAGCGGGATGCACAAGAACACTGTGGCTGATGTTGTAAAACTTAATCCTGAAAAGATTGTTTATGTAAGCTGTAATCCTGCCACCCAGGTGAGAGATATTCGAATGATGGTAGACACAGGCTACAAATTAGTAAAGATAAGACCTGTTGATATGTTTCCACATACATTTCACATAGAGAACGTTGCGCTGCTTATTAGGGGAAATTGAGAGGGAAAAACATTTGAATTTGCTGCTAATTCTAAATTATTCTGATTTCTTTCAATAAAATGTGTAAAAAAATTTAACAGTGAGGGTGTTTTATAACTCGAATTTGAAATAATGATAGTTCCTGATTTGAGTTAAGATTTCATCCGAAACAGAAGGGGAAACCAAAACAGACGTTGAAAGTCGTTTTAGTTAGCAGACATCCACTTTCAAACATCAAAAAAAATCTTTTCAACAAAAAATTACCAATTGTATTTAATGGTATGAATATTGGGGATGTGCAATTGTTATACAGAGTGAGATGTATGAATCGGATTGTAACTATTGTTTCAATATTTATATTTCACATCTTCACTTTGAAATCGGATAAACTGGGATAAGAAATTAATTAATAACATTAATAAAATAACAATAAGGAGAAACTCTCATGTTGAATAATACACCATTCGGGGGATCAACTTCAGAGGAAACTACTTTAATCCGCAACGGTGTTAAAATAGAGGGAAAAATAACCAGCAGTGGCAATATTAGAGTAGATGGGGAAATAAAAGGAGATATTTTTTCTAACAGCAATGTAACCATCGGAGAAACCGGAAAGGTGAATGGACAGATAAGTGCAGAAGCCATAACGATTGGCGGTACGGTTACCGGAGCTGTGAAGGCAAAAGGTAAATTGCTTTTAGATTCTAAAGCAAATCTAAAAGGTGATATCTACACAAAAAACTTAGCAATTGAAGCGGGAGCTAAGTTTGATGGACAAAGTAAAACGGGAGATTGGAAGGATTCAGATAATGGCCAAGGCACATCTGAACCAAATCCCAATGTAAGTAAGGTTCCAATGGATGTTGCAAAGAATTAATTAAGCAAGTTATCTAATCATTACAACCCCTGTCAATGAAAGTCTGCTTACCTGCAGGTTTTTTGGCAGGGGTTTTAATATTTGCCATCCACCCTATCCAATAGACTTTTCCCGCCGATCCTACCTTGTATAGGAGAAAAATCCTCTTCAAGAGTAACAGGCAGAAATGAACAAGTCATTTACCGAATTGGTTTACTCTTTAAAAACTTTTTCTTATTATTAAGTTATTAAAAACCACCCCCTGCTGATTCTCCCTTTGATGAAGCCACTCAGCTAAACTCGGTTCCATCAAACAGCAGGGGTTTTTTTATATACTTACTTCCCCTTATTATTTACTATCAAAACAAACTCGCCTTTCAGGTTTTTCTTTTCTACAATTGATAATACTTTTTCGGCTATTCCTCTATAATATTTTTCATCTGTCATTGTTAAATTATACGCTAATACTACAGGAACACCTTTTCCAATAAGATTAACTACATCTTCCAGCAGCCGCTTTAATCTATACGGCGTATCCATCAATACGATTAGTTCTTTTACTCTTTTTAAATCCAGAAGCTGTTTTCTTCTTATATGCTTTTTAGGTGAGAGCCAACCATAATAATAGAACTTCTCAAAATCAAAACCGGAACCGATTAAAGCCGGTAGTAATGAATTGGCACCAGGAACCGGAATGATCTCAATCTTCTGAGAAATGCAAAGATCTACTAATAAATGTCCCGGATCTGAAAATAACGGTGTGCCGCAATCGGATATCAACGCCGCAGAGTTTACCCCGTTAATTTTTAAAAGGATTTCATTAACGACATCATTTTCATTATGCTCGTTAAGTGCAATAAGCTCTTTATTAATTTTATAATGAGAGAGTAGCTTACGTGCTTCTTTATATTCTTCGCAAATTACAAAATCAACATCCTTTAAGGTATTAAGTGCGCGAAGTGTTATATCATTGTAGTTGCCAATGGGTGTGGAAACAAGAAAAAGTTTTTTCTTCATCGTTGTGTACTAAAATCAAAATGGATTTTGATTAACTCTTTTCTATTTCGCATAAATTCAAATGTCTCGGTCAGGTAGGCGATGAATTGAGTTGATAACAAATGATTATTGTCAGTAAATTTCTTCAATCTTATTAACTATATCACCTAATTTAACATCATACCTTTCACCTGTTTTTCTATTCTTCAGTTCAACTTTATTGTCTTTAAGCTTTTTATCACCAACAATAATTTGTAAGGGCATTCCGAGTAAGTCGGCATCTTTGAATTTGAACCCTGCCTGTGCATCAACACGATCATCGAATAAAACTTCGTAACCGGCCGTGGTTAATTCTTTATACAATTTTTCAGAAGCTTCAACAACTTCCTTCTTCTTCATATTCAATCCCAGCAATTGAATATCGAACGGGGCAATTACTTTATTCCATATAATACCAAACTCGTCATGATTCTGTTCGAGGAAGCAAGCAAGTATTCTTTCTATACCAATTCCATAACTTCCCATAACAATTGGATGCTCTTCGCCTTTCTCATCCAAATAAAATGCACCCAGGGATTCGGCATACTTCGTACCGAGCTTAAAGATGTGTCCAAGTTCAATAGCACTGAATACTTCCAGTTTGCTGTCACAATTCGGGCATCCTTCACCGGATTGTGCAGTGCGAAGATCGGCATATTCAATTTTCTTCACATCTCTCGGTAGATCAATCCCACCAATATGATAATCATTTTTATTTGCGCCGCTATAAAGATTATTAGCATCCTTTAATCTGTTATCCGCTATTATTCTATGCTTAAATTTGATCGGGCCAATTGAGCCGGCATCGGCACCTGTAATTTCTGCAAGCTCTTCAGGATGACCGGGACGCACAGCTGCTGCAAGTTCTTTTTCCAACTTCGATTCATTTACATCATCATTGCCAAGCATCAACACTAACACTGGTTGGCCATCGGAAATATAAATCCTTGATTTTGCACATTGTGTTTCATCAATTTTTAAAAATTCACAAAGCTCATCGATGGATTTAACATCAGGTGTGTGTATCTCTTTTAATGCATCACTTTTTTTATCTCTTGCTTTTCCATTTACAATTGATGTTGCAACTTCAAGATTGGCAGCATATCCACAGGAATCACAGTGAGCTACTGTATCTTCACCTGCATCGGATTTAACCATAAACTCTTCTGATCCTGTACCACCCATTGCACCGCTAAAAGCACCAACAACAAAATACTTTAACTTACATCTGTCAAATATCGCTCTGTAAGCCTTGTCGTGTAACATATAAGCTTTATCAAGTGCTTCATAAGAAACATCAAATGTATAAGCATCCTTCATCAGGAATTGCCTTCCTCTTATAACACCGCTTCTTGGTCTTGGCTCATTTCTGAATTTAGTTTGTATCTGGTACCATATCTGTGGCATATCTTTGTAAGATTTTACAACGTTGCGTGCATGGTAGGTCATAATTTCTTCGTGAGTGGGAGCTAATACATACTCCCTGTTTTTCACATGAAAGAGTATATCACCAAACGCATTTACTCTGTCTGTCTGTTCCCAAATCTCTTTAGGATTTAATGCGGGCAAATGAAATTCCTGTCCCCCGATATTGTTCATTTCTTCTCTAACTATTTCAGATATCTTTCTTACCACTCTATACCCCAGAGGAAGAAGGGAATAAATACCTGCAGAAACCATTCGTATCATTCCTGCACGCAACATTAGTATATGGCTTTGCACCACTGCATCAGCAGGTACTTCTTTTAATGTGGGTATAAATGATTTACTTATTTTCATAATCTGTTTACTGTAATTTCCTTTAATATGGCGGAGAAATTAATTTTAATTGCTGAAAATAGCTCGTAAAAATAGTGATTTGGGCTAGTTATTCAAACAGAGTTTAGTTCGGATGGATAAATTGATTAGCTGATTATACTTTCAACTTCACTGAGGTGAAGAACGTTATAAACCTTATCTCCCGGTCTTACCAACTCCGCACACTTAAAAGTTATTTCATCACCCTTTTTTGCTTCTTCAGATGGTTCATCATTTCGCAACATACTTTCAAGTTTAAGTTCTACAACACCGGTTGTTTCGCCGATTATTAATAAGTTATCGTTGCTATTAATAGCTCCTGAATCAATTATTACATGTGCTACTTTTTGCTTTTTGAAATAATTCAGAACTTTTCCACAGTACACCTTTTTAGTAGTTGCCTTGCTGCCATAAATTCCCGCATAATCTTCTGAGCTCGGTTTCCCAAAATAAAACCCCCTGGAAAAGCCCCTGTTATAAACCTGCTTTAATTCTTCCAGCATTTCTTTCTTAATATCATCAGTTAGCTTTCCATCAAAGTAAAGATCAATTGCACGACGGTAAACTGAAACAGTTTTTGAAACATATTCCGGACTGCGTTTTCTTCCTTCTATTTTAAATGAATCGATTCCCACTTCAATCAATTGGTCTATAAATTCGATCGTGCATAGATCGTTAGGAGACATTACATAGTCTTCACCAAGTATTAGAGATTTATCTGTTGTACTGTCATACACCTCAAATTCTCTTCGGCACGGCTGCACGCATTCACCCCTGTTAGCACTTTGTTCAAATAAATGATTACTCATAAAACATCTTCCACTAACAGCAATACACATTGCACCGTGAATAAAAGCTTCTATTTCAAGATCAGTATTCACACGAATCTTTTTTATTTCCTCTAAAGAACATTCTCTTGCCAGAACAATTCTATTCGCTCCAAGTTTTTTGTAAACAGATGCTGCAATTGAGTTTGATACTGATCCCTGCGTTGAAATAGAAAATGGAAAACTATGTTTACTGCACAATT
>CP070637.1:1831652-1861004 GCA_020354005.1 Ignavibacterium sp. | reverse complement strand
TTAAGCAAAATCACAGAATCTTTTTTGTAATAAGCTTGGATTGAATTTCCAATTATTAAGTATTATCAGCAAAGAAGTAAGCCGAAGGTACAAGGCATTAAATTTGTTAGGTATAAACAAGCGAAAGCTAGTTCTTATTGATGCGAATAAAAGGATTGTGATTGAAAAATCGGTTTTGCCATCATTTTATAAGAAGAGTAAGTGGATATTAAAAGAACATAAATTGGGGAGAATTAGATAAATGACTTGACTGGTTACGGGTCAGATGCCTAAATTTGCCATAAAATTAAAGGAGTACTATTTAAGATTTATTGCTACTGATATTTAACTAAAAACAAATTTCGTTAATAAAATAATAATTTCTGAATTGTTGCTTTTGTTGAATTTCAGGGCGATGAAGAGCAAGATCTTAATGTTACTCTTTCTCCTCTCTGCTACAGCTTTTTCCAAGGATGATTTCCGAATTCTTTCATCCGATCAAAATTCAATTTTGATTGAATACACGCCTGTCTACCTGGATACTTCTTCAAAAGTAATTGATAATAGAAAATTTAGAAATGTTGTGTTAAATTTTGGTTACATACCTGAACCTGAGTTGTGGGGACAGCCGGCAATTCCCGAAAGAAGATTGAATGTTGGTGTGCCTTCCGAATTTGGGAATACAATTGAAGTGCTTAACACAAAACATATCGAACTGCAAGGCAACATAGTTCCAAAATCCAAATTAGTAAAAGATAAGGATCTACATAGATTTCACTATGAAGTTGGAAGTGCCTATTACGATTTTAAGGACAATCCTGAGTTAGTTCTTTTTGGAGATTTTGGAATAACGAGAGGAATTAAAAATCAAGCTGTAAATATTTTTCCGGTGAAATTTGATCCTGCTTCGAACAAAATAAAGCTTTATCAGAAGATAGTATTTAGAATTACTTATGCACGAGGAGGCGCTCTCTCCCAGCAACCATACGATGAATTGCTTAGCTCTGCATTCATTAATTATGATGTAGCCAGGTACTGGAAAAAGAAATCCAAAAGTAAGGAGTTGAGGAAAGTATCTGCAGCAAACAGCGTATTAGCTGCAGGTGAATGGTTAAGATTTGAAGCACAGGAGGAGGGCATTTACAAGATCGATTATAATTTTCTTTCTTCTGCAGGAATTAATCCTGATGAAATTGATCCGAGAACAATAAAAATTTATAATAATGGAGGTAAAGAATTACCCGAAAATGTTTCTGTTTCCCGTCCGGTTGATTTAGTTGAGAATGCAATAAAAGTATTTGGGGAAAGTGATGGGAACTTTAACCAAAGCGACTATATTTTGTTCTACGGCAGAGGAACAAACTTTTGGGATTTTGATTCTACCTCAAATGAAATTAAGCGTTACCACCACACATTTTCCGATCATAATTATTATTGGCTTACATATAGCAGCGCAAATGGAAAACGAATCGAGGATAAACCCGGATTAAATGCAACTCCCGGGTACAATCAAAATAATACAGTCGCTTTTGCAGATAATGAAGAAGATAAGATTAACCTTGGAAAGTCGGGTAGAGAATATTACGGCGATGATTTTTCGCAGGCGGTTCTTTCCCGAACCTATATCTCTTCACTTAACGGTAGATTATCTTCTTACCCAATTAATTATCGTTTCCGTTTTGCAAATGCTTCATCAGGAAGTTTGACTCTTCAACTTGAAGAAAATAATACTCCTATATTTAGTCAGGTATTAAACGGTTACGGTTCTGCAAGTTATGTGAGGGGAAACGTATATGAACGAACTGCAGTTTTTGCATCAAACTTGCCGGATAACAGGAGTGCATTGAAATTCAGTATCATACCAACTTCTGTTACAACAACAGGATACCTGGCTTACTTTGAAATTTCTTATGTAAAAGACTTAAAAGCATTTGAAGACAAATTGCTATTCTTCTCTGATGATACTACAGCAATTATTGAATATTACCTACATGATTTTTCTTCAACTAATATCCAGGTATACGATGTTACTGATTATGCAAACGTTAATCTGATAACTAATCATGTTCAGTTAAGCGGTGGCGATTGCAGATTCCGGATTGCGGAGAATGCCAGTAAAATTTCCAAGTACTTTGCTGTTGGAAATAACAACTTTTCAACACCTCTTAATCCTGTCTCTGTTGATAACTCTAACTTAAGAGGAATCCAGGATGAGGCTCAAATGATAATAATCTCACCGGATGAATTTCTTGAAGCAGCTAACAGACTAAAAACCTACCGGGAAAGTGAAGCAAAAATTCCTGTCTCTACAATGGTCGTAAATATAGATGACATTTATAATGAATTTTCTTGTGGATCAGTCGATCCAACTGCTGTAAGAGATTTTATTAAATATGCATATGATAATTGGCAGATAACACCACAGTACGTTTGTTTATTTGGGAAAGGAACATATGATGCAAAAAATTTGGAAGGATTTAACGATAATTTTATACCCACATGGCAATCGGCAGAGTCTTTAAGAATGTTAAGCTCTTACACAAGCGATGATTTTTTTGTAACGGTAGATGGAGTGGATGGAAATATTGATTTGGTTTCCGGAAGGATTACTGCACGCAATATTGTTGAAGCAAACAATTACGTTTCCAAAGTGATTGATTATGAACAGAACAGTAAAAAAGATGTATGGAAGAATTTGATTACTCTGGTTGCAGATGATGGATTAACATCAACTGGTGATGAAGGATCAGAGCATACTGCGCCAACAGAATGGATTGCAAATCAAATATTGCCCGAGTCTTTTGATATTAAAAAATTATACCTTGCTGATTATTCTATTGTAATTACCGGGGCAGGAAGAAGAAAACCACAGGTAAATGAAGATTTAGTAGAAGCAATTAATAATGGAACCTTACTAGTCAATTATATTGGGCACGGTAATCCGGAAGTTTGGGCACACGAAGTGGTTTTTGAAAAGAGTGTTTCTATACCGCAATTTAATAACAGTGAATACTTCTTTCTTACTGCTGCCACTTGCGATTTTGCATATTATGATATACCTAATTTACAAAGTGGTGCCGAAGAAATGATGCTGCTAAAAGATGCTGGAGCCATTGCATCTCTTAGCTCTCCCAGATTAGTTTTTTCGAGTTTAAATCACCAACTCAACTACCAGTTTTTGAGGGATCTATTTTCTAGCTCAAGGGACACGCTTAATTTGATTAAACCGATTGGAGCTGCATATTTTTCTACCAAACAAAGTTTTACTGGTATTAACGATAAGAAATATCATCTATTTGGAGATCCCGCAATTAGATTGCAAGTTCCTCAGTATGAAGGTTCCGTTGACTCTATAAAGGGAGTACCGTTGGTCACAGATATTCAGTTAAAAGCACTCAGCAATACGGCTATATCAGGAACAATTAAAACACCGACCAACGAAAAGTGGGTAGATTTTAATGGTGAAGGAATTTTAACTGTGTTTGACTCTGAGAGAACTAAGCAACTGGAGCAAATTGGAAATTACCCAATGGTAATTCAGGGTGGGGTAATATTCAGAGGAAGAGTATCAGTTAGCAATGGAGAGTTTAATGCAAGTTTTGTTGTTCCAAAAGATATCTTGTACGAGAATAAAAATGGAAAAATGATCTTCTACTTCTTTGATGAAAATACAGATGGTTTAGCTTTCACAAGAAATATTACTATTGGTGGTACAGATACAACCGCTGTTAATGATGGTGAAGGACCGGAGATTGAAATCTTTTTTGATGATGCATCATATTACGGTTCTTATTTAGTAGGTCCTGAACCGCGATTAATTGCTAAACTAAACGATGAAACCGGTCTTAATACAACCGGTACTGGAGT
Organism: Ignavibacterium sp.; assembly: GCA_020354005.1. Classification (GTDB taxonomy): domain Bacteria; phylum Bacteroidota; class Ignavibacteria; order Ignavibacteriales; family Ignavibacteriaceae; genus BMS3ABIN03. The sequence goes on along the minus strand of CP070637.1, from coordinate 1,857,158 downwards.
TGGTCATAAGCTGGAAGGAATTTTAAATGAAGATGATTCGAACCCGATTGATTTTACAAACTATTTTACCGGTGAATTAGATGCCGGCGGTAAAGCCGGAGAGATCAATTTCAAGTTTGGCAGGTTGGAAGAGGGCGATTATGACCTTCTTGTAAAAGCGTGGGATGTTTTTAATAATTTCTCAAGTGAATCTTCATTTTTTACTGTTGTTAGTGATGACCAGCTTGTTGTTAGAGATGTTTATAACTACCCAAATCCCTTTAATTCAAGTACAACTTTCACATTTCAGCACAATTTGAATGGAACGATTAATGCAAGTATTAAAATTTACACTATTGCTGGCAGAATGATTAAAGTAATTGAAACAAATACAATAAATGATAAATTTGTTAAAATTCCCTGGGATGGTAGAGATGAAGATGGAGACATTCTCGCGAATGGGACTTATCTTTACAAAATAATTGTTAGATCAGATAATGGTGATTTTAGCCAAAGTGTTTTGGGTAAGATGGCTGTAATCAAATAAAATAGAAGAAAATTAGTTGGTTTAATTTTAAAAATATTGTTTATATTTTATAATTGAACCGTAGGATAAAATGAAAGTAAATAATTTCATTGGAGGAAAAGTAAAATGAAAAATGTATTTAGGCTGTTGATGGTCAGCGTTATTCTTGTAGGCCTGCCGAAAGTAAATTATGCTCAGGGTGAAGCAGCTGTTCCATTCCTACTGTTAGCTCCCGATTCGCGCGCTGGTGGTATGGGTGAGTCTGGTGCAGGATTAGCAGATAATTCTGCTGCTATTTTTTGGAATCCTGCCGGTATTGCGTTCCTTACAGGAACAGAAGTTAGTATTACACATAGTAATTGGCTTCCACAATTTAATCTCGATCTCTTCTACGACTATCTAACTTATCGAGGATACATCGAAAGTCTTAACGGAAGTATTACTGCTAGCATAACCTATATGAACTTTGGTGAGTTCATTCACACCGGTGAGGAAGGACCGGATGCTCTTGGTACTTTCAGGTCGTTTGATGCTGCTCTTACCTTAGGCTATGCTACAAAGTTAGGCACCGATTGGGGTTTAGGATTTAATTTTAGATTAATCCATAGCCGTTTAGCTCCAAAGGATATTGGCGTTGGTACTGAGGAAGGCGAAGGTGTAGCAACCTCTGTTAGTTTTGATATTGGTGGGATGTGGCGTCCTTCAACATTAAATATTTTTGGTGCTGATTTTGGAAACAGGTTTAGCATTGGGATGAATCTCAGTAACCTTGGACCAAAAATATATTATATAGATCAAGCGCAGGCTGATCCTATACCAACTAACCTAAGATTAGGTTTTGCATTCCAAATTGTTAGTGACGAATTCAATTCACTTCTATATACCTTAGATTTTAGCAAACTTTTGGTAAGCAGAGATAAGGATACTTCCGGTGTAAGCAATTCGGATGAATTTTATGAAGCTTTGGTATCATCTTGGGGTGATCAGACTTTTAGTGAAGAGTTAAGGGACATTGTTACTTCAATGGGATTAGAATATTGGTATGGCACTCCAGGTGATTTTTTATTTGCTTTACGAGCTGGATATTTCTATGAGGATCCATCTTATGGGAATAGAAAGTTTGTGTCATTTGGTGCAGGTATACGATATGATATTTACGGTTTTGATTTCAGTTATATAACTACATCAATACTACCAAATTCCGATGAAAATCATCCTCTCTCCGATACATTAAGATTTACAGTATTGATTGGTTGGGGAGCAATTCCAGATCAGGCAAGAGGACTGCCCAGAGGAATTTAATTCTAAATGCTTAAAATATTTCTTTCGGTTTTTATTGTAATTTTTAGTTTGGGCAGTTTATCTGCCCAATCTTTTAAAGTAGACCTCTCCAGCTCTTCAAAATCTAATATTATCGCACAGGCTCAGGATACCGTAAAAATCCTTGCAATTTTGGTAAACTTTCAGGAAGACCGAGACGCAGCTACTTTCGGTAACGGAATATTTGAATCGATTTATTCCAGAAATTGGGGCAATACTATATTAGATCCTATCCCACACGATGCTCCTTATTTTGAAGATCATCTAACATTTGTAAAAAATTACTTTACCAAAGTCTCCAAAGACAATTTACACATCGAATTTACTGTATTGCCTGATACGTTTTCAGTTTCTAAAACTATGAGAAATTATTCACCTCCTCCGGGTTCCGATGATTTTACACCATTAGGAGAGTTTGCAGTAGAAGCATGGACTCTTGCAGATCAAAAATTTCAGGGCTTTAATTTTAGTGTTTATGATTTATTTACAATTTTTCACGCTGGTGTGGGAAGAGATGTTTCACTTCCGGGAAGTATAGGAAATGAAAGAGATCTACCATCGGTTTATCTAAGTGAAAAATCATTTAAAGAAATATTCGGTGAAGAGTTTGATGGTATTCCAGTTTCTGGGGGAACCTTTAAAATTACAAACTCCAATATCATGCCCGAAACTGAAAGCAGGGAATTATCAAACATTGGCGGTACTGCATTATTGCAATTAACTATAAACGGATTACTTGCTGCAAGTGTTTGCAGTTATTTGGGATTACCAGATTTATTTGACACTGAAACTGGATTAAGTGCAATCGGAAGATTTGGTTTGATGGACGGGCAGGGAATTTTTGCTTACGCCGGAACCTATCCACCTGAACCAACTCCATGGTCAAAAATATATTTGGGTTGGGCAGAACCTTTTACAGTTCAGCAGGAAAACTTTAATGCATCGTTGGTTACGAATCTTGCTGCATCAATATCAGACACAGTAATACTTAAAGTACCTCTAAACTCCACTGAATATTTTTTAATAGAGAACCGCGGACGTGACGCTAACAATGATGGATCTAGAGTAACATATAAAGTAAGTGGAACAACTATCACCAGAACATTTTTAAATGATACAACAGGTTATCAAAGCTTTGATGTTGATTCACTTTCGGGGGTGATTTTAGATGTTGATGAATTTGATTGGGCAGTACCAGGCAGCGGTATCGTGATATGGCATATTGACGAAAATGTAATAAGAGAAAAGCTGGCAGATAATAAAATCAACACAGATAAAAACCGCAGGGGAGTTGATGTTGAAGAAGCTGATGGTGTGCAGGATATCGGAGAAGAGTTTCAAACAATTTTTGGTGATGTAGTACTAGGTGAAGGTACAGAAATAGATCTTTGGTATTCTTCCAATCCTGCAGAACTATTTCAAAATCGATTAGCAAAAGATACCCGTCCAGATACCCGAACAAATTCTGGTGCAAACAGTTTAATCACGATGAGAGATTTTTCTGAAATTGCTAACCGAATGGATTTTAAAGTTGAGTTTGGGGATTCAATAATTAAACCATTGTTCTCAACGAATTTAAACTTATCAGGAGAGGTAAAATCTTTTTCTGTTTCAGGATCTAATAACAGTACAATTTATTACATCGTAGTTGATTCTAACCTTGTTATCGCCGATAATAATTCTATTCTAGCAACGCTTCCTGGCTTTTCAAAATTTAAAAATACCTCAACAGTTATTTCAAATGTTCAGCACTTGTATGGCGTAATTGATTCAACAATTAATTTTAGATTAAATGATGGATCAAACATATTTGAAGGCAGCGTCGTAAATGTTGGTGACTGGATCTCTACTGCACCAGTGATAAATACGTTAAACAACGGGGAACAAAAATTACTTATAGGTACTGCTAATGGTAAAATACTAACTTATTCTTTAGCTTCTTTTCCATCAACAGCACCAGAACCTATAGGAAGTACAGATATTAGTGTTGATCACTCAATTGAAAAAATTTCTGCAGATGATTCTTTTGTTGCTTCGATTGCTCGTATGACAATAGAGATATTCCCGCAAACACATTTGTATGCAAGTACTGAGGGAAGAGTTGAATTTGTTGATGAATTACCACTTGATTTAGCTGTTACAAAAAATGAATCCGGGGATTATATTTCAGTTGTACTAACCGATGCAAAAAAGATTTATGTAATTCAAAAAGATGAAGTTGTAAGTGAATTAGAATTTAATTCAGTTGGAGAAGTAAGTTCATTTTCATTAGCTGATTTAAAACGGGATGGAAATAATTATATAATAGTAAACGATGGTAAAAATGTTAAAGTTTTTAATTTATCAGGCTCATTAGCTGATAATTTCCCGATCGATGATCCAAACATAATAGGATTTAATGTAACACCGCTGGCTGCAGATTTTGAAGGGAATGACAATTCGGAAGTTATTTCGTTAACAGATGATGGAAGAATTTTTGTCTTAGATGGTGTTTCGGGAAATATCATTAATGGATTTCCTCTTGCATCTGGTTCAGGTTCAATAGTAACTCCTGTTATTTATAACAATAATGGAAAAATGAACATTGCAGTATTGAACTATCAAAATGTCCTATCTGGCTGGTCAATTAGTTCTTTAGAAGGCAACATTTATTGGTCTGAAGAAAACGGCAACTCTCAAAACACATCTTTCATCGATGTAGCAGAAAACACAAACAGAATAAATGAATTCTTCCCATCCAGTAGAGCATATAATTACCCTAATCCTGTTTATGATAGTGAAACAAATATCCGTTATTATGTTTCCGAAGATTCAAAAATTAACATAAAGATTTTCGATCTTGCCGGAGATTTTGTTGCAGAGATGAATGATGATGCACAGGGAGGAATGGATAACGAAACAATCTGGAATGTATCTGATATACAAAGCGGTGTATATCTTGCAAGGATTGAAGCAGTAAGTGCCAGTAACAGATCTGAGTTTGCAATAGTTAAAATTGCAGTCGTTAAATAATAGTAACAAAGAGTTTATTGATAATCGAATTCATTCTATGAAATAATTTCTACCAATCTTAATAGCTAGCTTATAAAATATTATATCAAAGAATGAATAGAGTTATTCTCTTCTTTTTTGTATGTACATTCAGTATTGATGTATTTGGACAGTTTACGGAATTCCATCCAGAGCTGGATTGGTTTACTATAAAAGAAGAAAAATACCAGGTCCATTATCACACCGAAGCAAAAAGAACTGCAGAAGTTGTAGCTAAAATTGCAGGTGAGATTTGGGAACCGATAACATCTTTATACCAGTATGAGCCCGGCACCGTTCATTATGTTATAAAAGATATTGATGATTATTCAAACGGTGCAACATATTTCTTTGATAACAAAATTGAAATCTGGACCAGCGCATTAGATTTTGATTTAAGGGGTACTCATAACTGGCTGCGTAATGTTATCTCACACGAGTTCACACACCTTGTACAAATACAGGCATCAATGAAAGCCAGCCGAACTGTACCAGCAGCATTTTTCCAATGGCTTAACTACCAGGATGAAAGAAGACCGGACATCCTTTATGGTTATCCGAATGTTGTAGTCTCTTATCCTCTTGCCACCATAAATGTTCCGGCATGGTTTGCTGAAGGCACCGCACAATATATGAGAACAGAATTTGATTACGATGATTGGGATTCGCACCGTGATATGATTTTACGTTCTTATGCATTAGATGGAAATATGCTTACATGGAATCAAATGGGGGTGTTCGGTAAAACAAGTTTGGGAAATGAATCTGTTTATAATTCCGGTTTTGCTCTTACACGATATATTTCTCAAAAATATGGTGAAGATAAATTAAGAGAAATCAGTTATGCACTTAGCAACTTTGGCAATTTCACGATTGATGCAGCATTTGAGGACGTACTTGGTAAAGATGGAAATGCAATTTACGATGAGTGGAGAGAATATCTTGTAGAAGATTATAAAAAACGAACAGAAGATATACGTGCAAATCTTGTTGTTGGTGACACTATTGCCAATGTTGGATTCGGTAACTTCTATCCTTCATTCTCACCGGATGGAAAGAAAATTTTATATATCTCAAATAAGTCTGTGGATTATTTTGGACTATCAAGTATTTATGAATATGATATTGAAACAAAGAAAAGTAAATCATTAATCCCAACAGTTCGCTCAACTTACGATTGGATCCCCGGAGAAAATGTTTTAGTGTATTCCCGATTAACAGAGGACAATCCGTATTGGTATAATGTTCACGATATATTCGTTTATGATTTAGATGAAAAGAAAGAGCAACGATTAACGTATGATATGAGAGCAAACCAGCCATCAGTTTCGCACGATGGGAGGAAAATAGTTTTTCTGTTTCAGAAAGATGGAACCACAAATCTTGGTACAATAGATGTTGATGGTAAAAATTTTAAAGAATTAACCTCGTATGAAAATGGTGAGCAGGTTTACAATCCAAAATTTTCAAATGATGATTCATTTATAGTATTTGATTACTCTTATGCAAACAACCGTGGTATTGCAAAAATTTCTGCTGATGGTGGAACTCCAGAGTTTATAATTGATACTGAACACGACGAAAGAAATCCTGTGTTTGATAAAGAAGGTAACTTAATTATCTCCTGTGATGAAACCGGAATATTTAATCTTTATAAAATAAATCTTGAAACCGGAAACAAGGTTCGTCTAACAAATACAACCGGCGGTGCTTTTATGGCTGATGTTAATGATAAAGGTGATATTGTATACGCAGGCTATACATCAACAGGATACAAAATTTTTAATGTACCTGCTGATGCACAGAAAAATGTAAATGAAAAAAAGAAATATGATTTTAGAATTAATCCACCGTTAAGTAAAAGTAAACCTAATGGCGATATAGACAATTTTGATTTGGCTGCTCTGCGTAATTTTAATGACAAGAATGTAAATGATTACACTAACACTAAATATTCGGGTGCTTTCTCAAGTCTTACGGTCTTCCCTTACATCAGGGTAGATAACTATACACTCTCAAGCGATTTTCTTCAAAGGATTAAACCCGGATTATATGTTACTTCCACTGATATGTTGAACCGTTTTTCCTTTTTTGCAGGTGCAGATATAAACGCACGTCTTGAACGGGACCTGTTTTTTATTTTTGAATATAAGAATAAACTTCCACTGCTGCATTCGATAGGAATAAATCCGGAACTTGCTGTTGAGCTTTACAGTGTTAGCAGGGTTGCGGATGTTGATGTAGTTATTGACTCAATCGGTGGTATAATTATACCAACGGATGTTACATACAATCTTTTTGAATTTGATTTTGTTGCCAGGCATCAAATTATTAATCGTTTTCAGAACCTGGAATTGAGATTTATTTTTAGCAGATACACTGCAACACTTGGCAGCTTTGTTATTCAAGTACCCGGGACTGATCCTATTCTTTACCCGACTACTGACGATACATATTTCATTGGAAGAAATTTACGCTTCAGATATAACTGGACTTCCATTACTCCAACTAGAGATAGAGATATCAATCCGGTTGGTTTTTCGTTAGATGTAATGTATGATTTTGAATGGAATGATTTTAACGAAAGTGGTGATTATATTATTGAGGATGGATTGATCAAACCAGATTTTTCTACATTTAATTTTAATAGACTAGAGGTGAATTCCCGGCTATATTTTCCACTATGGTCAGATCATACTTTAACTGCAAGAGTTAGAGCTGCAAGTATTCTTGGTGCAGAAGTGCCGCCATTCTTTAATTATTTTCTTGGCGGGCTTGTTGGAATAAAAGGATACCCCTTTTACGCAGTTGAGGGAAATGAAATTGCCTGGCTCCATCTGGAATACAGGTTCCCGTTATTCCGTGATATCGATTCGAAGTTTGGACATATGTATCTCGACAAAATATTTCTTTCATTATATTTTGATATCGGAGATGCCTGGACAGGAGATTCATGGAAATTTGAAAGTACAAAAAGAGGGGCAGGAGTTCAGTTAAGACTACATATGAACTCCTATTATTTATTTCCCACTGCAATATTCTTTGATGCAGCTTATGGCTTTGATCAGTTTAAGCGTATTGTTAATAATGAAATTATTACATATGGAAAAGAGTGGCAATTTTATGGAGGAATTTTATTTGGCTTTGATATAGTTAACTTTGATAACAATTTAAGGTTTTGAAATTATCTAGAAATATTCTGTATGAATAAATTGATTTTATATACCTGTCTGTTTTCTATATTATTTGTTTCTGGAATTTATGCACAAAATAGTGGTGCAGATAAAATACAATTGACTGGAAATTTTAAAGCGGATACTAAAATTGTCTTAGATAGTTATAAAAATATTGAGCCTATATTATTGTTAGATGAACCACCCTCAAAAAAATCTCCGGTACTTGCCGGAGTTATGTCAGCAATACTACCTGGCTCAGGCGAATTTTATGTCGGCGAATATTTAAAAGCTGCAATATTTTTTGCTGTTGAGGTTGCACTAATAACAACTGCTGTTGTCTACAATAATAAAGGGGATGACTTGACCGCACAGTTCGAAGCGTTCGCTGATGAAAACTGGAGTGCTGTAAGATATTCAGAATACATTATGGATCATTGGCAGGAACTTGGATTATCAGAACAATGTGTTATTGATATAAACTATGAAGGAAACCTCCATCCCTGGGAAAGAGTGAATTGGAATGATATGAATAGTTGCGAAAGAATGATAAGCGTATTTTCACATCAGTTACCATTACATGGTCAACAACAGTACTATGAATTAATTGGAAAATATAGACAGTACAGTTCAGGGTGGAATGGATTTAGCGGCAATAGTTACAACGATACTCCTCAAATAATGCTCGATTACGCACAGATGCGTGGTGAAGCAAACGATGCTTATAACGTTGCTGCAAAAGCCGTTGTTGGTATTTATATAAATCATATCTTAAGTGCAATTGATGCAGCCTGGTCTGCAGCAAAATATAACGAAAATCTTGCCCTTAAGATGCGAGTGCAGAATGTTCAGCTTGCAGGCAAAGTTGAATTTGTGCCTACACTTAGCATTCGCTATAATTTTTAAACCTATCTTACAAGTATTGCCCTTTGCTTAAAGCTTATGGCAATATTCATTTCTTATTTTATAATCATTATTTTTCTCCAATGAAAACTCCAATAGTAGTTATAGTTGGTCGACCCAATGTTGGCAAATCAACACTTTATAACAGGTTGGTTGGAAAAAGAGGTGCCATAGTTGATGATGTCAGTGGTGTAACTCGTGATAGGAATTACGGCGAGTCAGAATGGGCTGGTAAAAAGTTTACACTTATTGATACTGGTGGATACGTACCAGCATCTGATGATGTATTTGAGAAGGCTATAAGGGAACAAGTTGAAATTGCTATAACCGAGGCTGATGCTGTTCTGTTTATGGTGGATGCCAGAGCCGGTGTAAATCCAATGGATGTTGAGATTGCAAAAATGCTTCGCAATTCGGATAACGATTTTTATTTGCTTGTAAATAAAGTCGATTCGGATAAATATGAATCCGATGCTGCTGAGTTTTACAATCTTGGTGTTGAAAAAATTTTTGATGTCTCTGCATTAGGCGGAAGAAAAATTGGGGATCTGCTCGATGAAGTAACATCAAATTTTGATGAGTTAGTTGAAAAAGAAATAGATGCACGATTAAAAATTGCAATTGTTGGAAGACCAAACGTTGGCAAATCATCCTTGGTAAATGCACTATTGGGTGAAGAGAGAAGCATTGTTACCAATATTCCCGGAACCACACGAGACAGCATAAACTCTGTTGTTAAGTATTATGGTGAAGAAATTGTTCTTGTTGATACTGCGGGTCTTCGTAAAAAGAAAAAAGTTCAGGAGAGTATAGAATTTTATTCCAATATCAGAACGCTTAAAGCAATAGGCGATTGCGATGTTGCTGTTGTGATGATTGATGCTGAGTTTGGATTAGAGAAACAAGACCAGAAGATAATTGATGAAGTTTGCAGATGGAAAAAAGGATTGATAATAGCTGTTAATAAATGGGATCTAATCGAAAAGGATTCCAATACCGCTGCCAACTACGAGCAAAAGTTATTTGAGAAACTTGGTGAAGTAAACTATGCTGAAGTAATTTTTATTTCTGCCAAAACCAAACAGCGTATCCATAAGCTCCTTGGCATCTGTAAAGAAGTTGCATTGTGCAGGAAGAATAAAATCTCAACTACAAAACTAAATGATGATCTTCTCCCATTAATAGAAAAAAATCCGCCACCAGCAGCAAAGTCAGGCAGGGAGATCAAAATAAAATACATTACACAGGTGGGTGACTATTATCCTATCTTTGCATTCTTTTGTAACTATCCCAAACTTGTAGCGGATAACTATAAACGATATTTGGAAAATCTTATTCGAAAGATGTATGGATTTAAAGGTATCCCAATGACATTAAGTTTCAGACAGAAATGATGAATCCTGCAAAGATAATTGTGGTTGGTGGAAATTCTGCCGGACCTGCAGCTGCAGCAAAGGCCAAAAGAGTTAATCCAGGTGCCGTTGTAAACCTGTTTGAAGCCGGCCAATTTATTTCAACTGGAACTTGTGAAATACCTTATGTTCTTTCAGGTGAGATTAAGGATTATGAAGATGTTGTATTTTACAATCCAGAGTCTTTCTTAAGAAAAAAAGGTGTGCGGGTATTTATTCGTCAGCGTGTTGAGGATATAGATAGAAAAGCAAAAACCATAACAGTTAATGATTTACAGAATGACAAATTGGTGGAACATAAATATGATACATTGATTCTTTGCACCGGATCGTATGCAAAGATGTTACCTGGGTTTTCTACTGATTTGAAGAATGTATTTAAATTAAAAAGTATCGGTGACCTTATTCGATTGGAAGATTATCTGAAAAATAACTCTGTTAAAAGAGCTGCAATTATTGGTTCAGGATATATTGGTTTGGAAACATCAGAGGCACTGAACAAAAGAAATATTCCAACAACAATTATTGAGAAAGAAGTATTGCCTTTGCCCTCTGCCGAAGTTGAAATAAGTAAACGAATACTTGCTGAAATGGAAAATCACACTGTTAATTTTATTGGCGAATGTAATAATTTAGAACCGTTTGTTAATGAAGATAAAGTTATTTCAGTAAAAGCTGATGATGATTATATAGAATCCGATATAGTGCTGATGACAACCGGAATTGCACCCAACAACTTATTGGCAGAAAAGGCTAAACTGGATATAGGAACTTTCGGAGGAATTAAAGTTGATAAAAAACTAAGAACTTCGGACAGATATATTTTTGCTGCGGGAGATAATATTGAGTATACAAATGCTTTAACAGTTAAGCCTGATTATTTCCCTTTTTCAATTTACTCACATTCGTTTGGTCACATTGCAGGTGAAAATGCTGCAGGTGGTAATGCTAACTCCGAACCAATAATTAAAAATGTTAGTGTGAAAGTATTTAATTACTATTTTGCTTCAGTTGGCTTAAGTACTAAAGATGCTGAACTAAGCAGGTTTAAATTTTCTTCTGTAACAGCCGAGACTCCAAATTTGGTAACTGTTATGCCAGAAAGTAAAAATAGTTTTGGAAAAATAATTTTTGATATTGAAAACAAGAGGATACTCGGTGCATCTTTTTTTGGTGGAAAAGAAGTATCCGGTTATTCGGATTTGATTTCATCTGCAGTTTATTCGGAGCAAAAAATAGATTTTCTTACAAAGATAACCTTTAATTATACACCACCACTTTCACCATTTATTAATTTACTATCAGTATTGGGAAGGAAAGCCATTGCAAAATCAAAACGATAAAGATCTTATATTATTTCCGGAGTATCCGAACTTCAATTTAATTAATCATCCGTTAGTACAGAGGGATATTACTGTTCTTAGAGATACTGCTACAGATTGTGAAACATTTAGAGCTGCTATTTCAAGAATAGCAAATATATTGGCAGTAATAATAAGCAGAGACCTTAGCATTAAAGAGGTAGAGGTTGAATCACCTCTGGAGAAAACCAATGGTTACAAGCTAACTCAGGAGGTAGTTATTATTCCAGTATTGAGAGCAGGCCTCGGAATGGTAAAAGGTTTTCTTCAGGTGATACCGGATGCAAAAGTCGGGCACATTGGGTTGGAGCGAGATGAAGAGACATTAGTTCCGGTAGAGTACTATTATAAAACTCCAAAAAATTTGATTGAGCATGAAGTTATACTTCTTGATCCAATGCTGGCAACGGGAGGCAGTGCATCGGCTGCAATAGCATTTTTGAAAAAGCGCGAATCCGTAAAAATCATTTTTGCCTGCGTAGTTGCTGCACCGGAAGGGATTAACAAGTTGAAAGAAGATCATCCACAAGTAAAAATATTTGGAGCTGCCTTTGATCGGGAACTCAATGATAAAGGTTACATATTACCAGGTTTAGGTGACGCAGGAGACAGAACATTTGGTACGCTTTAGTTTTCTATTCCTTCTCCTTAAAATCTTATCAACCAATTCAATCTTTTGTCAGGAATATCCTGACGTCCTGGTTGACTCAATATTAAAATCAGGTATCAGACATATAATTTCTCAAAATTATTCAAGTGCTGAAACAGATTTTAAACAGCTTGATAATGAATATCCGCAGTTGCCATTAGGTAAGATTTATCTTGCTGCTTGTAGTATTGCAGAGTCATTTGATTTTGCAGAAGAATACAATACAGAATACATTGAATCTTCTTTGGATGAAGCAAAAGAAATTATTGGCGAATTATTAAGCAAAGATGAAAACAATTTGTGGAATATCTATTTCTATGCTCTGGCCGAAGGTTACATCTCATATTATGAGGCATTAAACAAAAACTGGTTAACATCACTCTCAAAAGGTTTAAACTCCATTTCTGCCTTTGAACAATGTTTAGATATCAATGACAAATTTTATGAATCTTACATTGCAATTGGCACCTTTGAGTATTGGAAAAGCAGAAAAACAGAATTTGTTTCGTTTATGCCTTTTTATGAAGACGATACTGAAGCAGGTATAGATAATTTAAGAGTAGCTTCTAAACTAGCATCATATAATTCATACCTTGCTATAAATTCATTGATATGGATTTATATCGACCAGAATGATTTTCACAGTGCAATTGAGTTAGGGGAAGAAGCTGTGGCTGAATTTCCATATTCAAGATACTTTAAAAAGGGATTAGCAAGGTCGTATGAAGAAGTTGATCCTCAAAAATCTATAGAACTATATAAAGATATTCTTAACTCCTATCCTTCAAACAGAAAACAGAACCGCATTAATTCTGTAAAATTAAACCACAAGATTGCACAGCAATATGCAGCGATGGGTGAAAGTAAAAAAGCTTTAGAGCTTTGCAAGCAAATTTTATCTATTAAAAATTTAAGTGAATTTGAAACATCAAAATTGAGTAGAAGAATCGGGCGTGTTAATGAACTAAAAAACTCACTTTCCGAATAGTCATTCACTTTTATCCCTTTCTACCAGACTTTATCTAATCGAATAAAAAAGTTAAATTATATTGATATTAATATGATTTGATAAAAATGTAATGACAATCGACAATCCTAAAAATAAAAGGATGCTTGAGGAGCTTTTAAGAGTAAGTAAAGAAAACATTCCAAAAGTAGATGAAGAACTAATTACCAAGGCCTTTTCCTTCACCCTTGAAGCTCACAAAAATGATATTCGTGCTTCCGGGGAGCCTTACTATACCCACCCTTATGAAGTAGCACTGATAATAGCAAAAGAAATTCCGCTGGATGATACAACCATTGTAAGTACCTTGCTCCACGATGTGGTTGAAGATACCGAGTTAAACTTAGAAGTACTTGCCAGCGAGTTCGGGAAAGAAGTGGCAGATATTGTTGACGGTGTTACCAAAATAAGTGGCATATTCAGAGGTCAGGAAATTACAAAAGCTGAAAATTACAGGAAACTGCTTCTTTCAATGGTGCGGGATGTACGTGTAATTCTTGTGAAATTTGCTGATAGATTGCACAATATGAGAACACTTGATTATGTGAACCCAGATAAACAAAGAAGAATAGCACAGGAAACAATTGAGATCTATGCTCCGTTTGCACACCGGTTTGGTCTTGGCCGGGTTAAGTGGGAACTGGAAGATCTTTCCTTCAAATATCTGAATCCGGAAGCATATGATGATTTGGTAAAAAATGTGCAGGGCAAACGAAAAGAAAGGGAAGCATACATAAAGAAATTTTCTGAGCCTGTATTGAAAATACTGGATGAATATAAATTGAATTACGATCTGAAAGGAAGAGCAAAGCATCTGTACAGTATCTACCGAAAGATGATAAAAAGAAATAAACCATTCGAAGAAATTTATGATTTATTTGCAATACGGATAATATTGGATACCAACAATACGAACAATTGTTACACCACTCTTGGAATTGTTAACCAAATCTATTTGCCCGTTCCCGATAGGTTTAAAGATTACATATCCATTCCTAAAACCAACAACTATCAATCGATTCATACAACCGTAGTTGGACCAGACGGCCGCCTGGTTGAAATTCAGATAAGAACAAAACAAATGGACGAGATTGCTGAGAAAGGCGTGGCAGCCCATTGGAGGTATAAAGAGAGTAAGACAGCCTCTGATAAGGATCTTGAAGATTGGGCAAACTGGATAAGAGATATATTTGATAATGCAAGCCGTGAGGAAGCACGAGATAATCTTTTGGAAAGTTTTAAATTAAATCTTTATCAGGATGAGATTTATGCATTTACTCCAAAAGGTGATTTACGAAGACTCCCACTCGATTCGACAACGGTTGATTTTGCTTTTGATATTCATAGTAAAGTCGGACATCACTGCATTGGAGCAAAGATAAACGGCAGGATAGTCCCTCTCGATACAAAACTAAATAGTGGAGACCAGGTAGAGATAATCACTTCCAAAAATCAGCAACCGAATAAAAACTGGTTGAAGTTTGTAAAAACTCATAAAGCAAAATCAAATATCAGGCGGTACTTAAATAAAGAGGAGCAAAAAATTGTTGATATCGGTAAAGAGATGTGGGATAAAAAGATTAAGAAACTAAAACTTTCTTATTCAACCGGTGATTTTTCAAAGTTAGTTACCAAATTAAAATACGACAACCACAAACAGTTCTATTCTGCAATTACCCAAGGCAATTTAAATCTTGATAAAATCCTGCTTCCGAGAAAAGAAGAAGAAGAAAAAAAGGAGCAGGAATCAACAATGGAGTTTGAACATTTTGCTGATATTGCTCGTAAGGATGCAGGTGGTGTATTGGTTGAAGGCAAGAAAACCGATATGCTTTACTCCTTTGCAAAATGCTGCAATCCTATTCCCGGTGATCCTGTAATTGGTTACATTACTGTAGGAGAAGGGATAAAAATTCACAGAAAGACCTGCACCAATTTAATAAACATATCCACTAAAGACTCAAGTAAACTGATACCCGTTCAATGGCCACATACAGACGAATCAAGTTTTGTAGCAGGATTGAATGTTAAAGGAGAAGACAGCCCTGGCATTTTAAATGATATTGCACATGCTATTGTTTCTGTAAAAAATACAAATATAAAGTCCATTAATATTAATACTAACGATTCTACTTTTGATGGTAGTGTTACGGTTTATGTGAATAACCTGGAGCACCTGAACAGGTTAATTGACAGACTGAAGAATGTTAAAGGTGTGTTTGTTGCTGAAAGGTTTGAAAGCGGTTAATGGAGGATGCACGTTTTCTGGGGATTGATTATGGTGAAAGTAGAATTGGACTTGCCTTAAGTGACCCTTTGAAAACCTTTTCTTATTCATACAAAACAATAAAAAACGACAAATCCCTCTGGCAAAATATTACCGTAATCATCAATACGAAAAATATAACTAAAGTAGTGCTGGGGATGCCTGATGCAAAAAGAAATAAAGATCTGGTTGATAAAATTCTATCCTTTAAAAATAAAATTGAAACTAAATTCAAATTAGAAGTTATAACCTGGAACGAAGAATTCACTTCGTCAATCGCACAAGAGAGGATTATTCAATCAGTAGCTAAAAAAAAGAAACGCAAAGATAAAGGATTGATCGATCGTAATTCTGCTGCAATTATATTAGAAGAATATTTGAACAGCTTATAAGTGCTCCCATCTTTTTAAAAAAAATCTTAAGATTTTATTTTTTATACAATAACTCACACACTGAAAAATTAATTTTCTTCCTTTACAAAACTTTTCTATAAAAATTGATAATAATTGACATTCTTACTTCAATAAACTATTTTTAGCTATCGCAAACTTACAAATGGGAGCAACTTCTATGACACTTGACGCACTTGGAATGGTTGAAACTAAGGGATTAGTCGGTGCGGTTGAGGCTGCCGACGCAATGGTAAAAGCAGCAAAAGTAGAATTATTAGGAAAAGAAACAATTGGGGGAGGATATGTAACTGTTATGGTACGGGGAGATGTAGGAGCAGTAAAAGCAGCTACCGATGCCGGAGCGGCAGCAGCACAGAGAGTTGGGGAACTTGTTTCTGTTCATGTAATACCTCGTCCACATTCAGAAGTAGAATCAATTCTACCGAAAAGAAAGTAATTTATGCAAAGGGCATTAGGTTTAGTAGAAACCAGAGGCTTGGTGGCTTCAATTGAGGCAGCCGATGCTATGCTTAAAGCATCAAAGGTTACTTTAATCGGTAAAGAAAAAGTTAAAGCAGGTTTAGTGACTATTGCTGTTGTTGGAGATGTTGCTGCGGTAAAATCTTCTGTAGATGCGGGAGCAGCGGCAGCGCAACGTATTGGGGAATTAGTGTCGGTTCACATTATTCCAAAACCCGATGATCAAATTGCAGATATTTTACCACTAGAAAAAGAAGATAAACCTAAAAAACCTGCACCACCAAAATCGAAAAAAGTTGTAGACAAGAAAAAAGAAGTTATTGAAGAAAAAGTTGTGGAACCGGAGGAAGTTCCGAAAGAAGAAAAAATTGAAGAGAAAGAAGTAACACCCGGAGCAACTGATACAATAACAAGATTAAGACGTGAGGCTTTAGGTAAAGAAGAAGATGAGCCGGAGAAAATTGAGAAGAAAACTAGGGTTACAAAGATTGATATGGCTGAACTTGAAAAATTAAATGTTCATCAGTTAAGACGTTTGGCTAGAAGCACTGAGAATTTTCCTATAAAAGGAAGAGAAATATCTCGCTCGAATAGAAGGCAGCTCTTAGATCATTTCCAGGCAATTAAGTAAAGTTTATTTCATATTTAATTTAAAGATTACTCCACCATGTGTGGAGTTTTTTTATGTATAATTTCCATTATATTTGAAACGTGAAGAAGAAAATTCCAATAATAGTAGTTGCAATTATTTTTTCAGTTATTCTTTGGGGCAGCATCTCACTTTCGGAGGTATATTATTCTAATATCGAAATCCCATTAAAGTTAATAGATTTCCCGAAAAATTATACACTCAGTTCCGAAGTACCGAAGAAGATGACTATTAAAGTAAAGGGTGAAGGATGGAAATTGTTTTCACTTAATGTTGGTCAGGATGTAAGTTATAATGTATCCGTTAACAATGACAGCGGTTTCATTAATGTTAATCTTATAGATTATTTAACTGATAACAGATGGGTTATATCAGAACTGGAAGTGATTGATATAAATCCCGGTTCAATCTCTTTTTCAGTTGAAAGAAGAATCGAGAAAAAAATTCCGGTTGTAGCAAATCTTAATTTAGATTTTAAAGCAGGTTACGGCTTAGCAACTGATATTACTCTGAGCCCTGATTCTGTATTAGTAAATGGTCCGGTATCGGTTATTAGTTCTCTAAAAGAATTACCAACAAAGGAAATTATACTATCTTCTTTAGATAAAAAAACAGTTGAAAAAATTGAATTTATTGATTTACCGGGAACCAATTACGGCACTGATTTTGTAACAATCACTTTTGACATTCAGCGAATAGTAGATAAACAATTTGATGAGATAAATGTAGAGGTTTTAGATGTACCACCGGATAGAGATGTTGTATTACTTCCCAATAAAGTTTCTTTTGGTGTGAGGGGCGGAATTGATATACTTGGTAAACTTGATAAAGCTCAATTTGAAGCGTTTGTTTTTTACAGGCATGTAGTTTTGGATACTCTCGGAAATGTAACTCCACAAGTAAGACTTCCGGAAAATACAAACCTGCTATATTTGAAACCGGAACGTCTTCGTTACGTAATTAAAAAGTTTAGGTAATTGAATAATTAATATTTCACAGATTTTATTGATCACAATTATTTTATTGAAACGAAAATAGTAAATGTTCATAACTTTTGAAGGAATAGATTTTTGTGGTAAGTCAACCCAAATAATATTATTGGAAGAATATTTAGCCGCTAACAAAAAACAGGTACAGGTAATAAGAGAACCAGGTGGAACAGAAATATCGGAAAAAATAAGACATATGCTTTTAGACAAAGAGAACTCAGGAATGTATATGCAAACAGAATTTCTGTTATTTTCTGCAAGCCGGGCACAATTGGTTCGGGAAAAAATTCGACCTTACTTAGAAAAAGGATTTTATGTAATTTCGGACAGGTTTCATGATTCATCTACCGCGTATCAGGGATACGGCAGGGGACTTCCGGTAGAAGTTATTTTAGCTATAAGCAATCTTGCTATCGGAAAAACTGTTCCCGATTTAACATTTATTATTGATATTCCTGTTGATGTTGCGGAGCAGCGGAAACAGAGAAAATTTAAAAAGCAGCTTGATAGAATTGAAAATTCGGACAGAGATTTTTATAACCGAGTTCGTAACGGTTATTTAGAATTAGCAAAAAGAGAAAGTAGATTTAAAATTTTAAATGGTGAAGAGAATATTAATTCTATACAAAAAAAAATAGTAAAAGAAATTGAAAAATTTGAACAGAGGTAAATTTATGAAGTTGAAATATTTTAGAAACGCATTGTTGGCAATATTACTTGTTGGTCTGTTTGCCGGATTTACGGATATCTATTTTGAGATAAATAAAAATCTAGAACTGTTCAGCAAAGTATATAGAGAAATATCAACTAACTACGTTGATGAAATTGAACCCGAACAATTTATGCGGGCTGGTATTCAGGGTATGCTTTCATCGCTTGATCCGTATACAATATTTGTTGATGAAAAAAAGAAAGAAGATATAGATTTAATTACCAATGGAAAATATGGCGGCATAGGAATTTCTATTGGAATTAGAGGGGAATATGTGACGGTTGTGGAAGTAATGGAAGGTTATTCAGCACAAAGACAGGGTCTAAAAGTTGGAGATGTAATAATTGAAGCAGCTGGTGTAGAGATAACTACCAATAATGTCGACGAAATATCTTCTTTGGTGAAAGGTGAGCCCGGCACGACTGTATTCTTAAAGATCCTGAGAGATGAATCCAAGGATACTTTGGGCTTTGATATTGTGCGTGAAGAAGTAATAGTTAAGAATGTAACCTATTCGGGATTTTATCCGGAGAATAGTAATAATGCTTACATCAAGTTAAGTAATTTCAGCCGTTCTGCAAGTGATGAAGTTAAACGTGCTATAAGAGATCTTAGATCAAAAAAAGAAATCAAATCAATGGTAATTGATTTACGCGGTAATCCTGGAGGATTGCTCGATATTGCTGTTGATATTTGTGATAAGTTTTTGCCAAAGGATAATTTAATAGTTTCTACAAAAGGTAGAGCACCTGCCAGTGTTAAAGAATATTTTTCTACACAGGAACCGATGTTAAGTAGTGCAAAGTTAGTTGTGTTAATTGATGGCGGTAGCGCATCTGCATCGGAAATTGTTGCAGGTGCAATGCAAGACCATGACAGAGGTGTAATACTTGGCACTAAATCATTTGGAAAAGGTTTGGTCCAAACAATAACCCAGCTTAGTTATAATTCATCATTAAAAATTACCACAGCAAAATATTATACTCCAAGTGGAAGATGTATACAGAAAATTGATTACTCAAATCACAATGATGTTATTGCTGATGCAGATTCTATTCTATCCGGAGAGTTTTTTACAGATAACGAAAGACCTGTATATGCAAAGGGTGGAATTTCGCCGGATACTACCGTTACTTTTTTATTAGAAGGAAAAATTACTAAAGAATTACTGGCACACGGGTTATTTTTCAAGTTTGCAAATCAATATTATTATAAGAATCCGGATCAGGATTATAACTCAATTGATGACAAAACAACTATGGAAGAATTCAGAGCGTTTGTTCAGGATTCGGAATTTGAGTATGAATCTAATGCCGAAGATCATCTCTCCAGACTTATAAGTGATGTATCTCAAAACTATGCTGATTTAACTGAGGAACTTGCTCAGTTAAAATCAAAAATAAGTAATTTGAAGAAAGACGATTTTGATCTTCATAAGGATGAAATATTAAGACAGATTAAATCAGAATTTGCAGTAAGATATTTAGGTTCAGAGGGAAGAATAAAGGAACAGCTTAAAACTGATCTACAATTTCAAACAGCTTTAAATATAATTGAAAGTTCTACTGTCTATGGTAAACTATTAAATATAAATTGAATGAACTAATTCTGGTTCTCCTATTTTTGTTAATTGGATTTTCTGCAGGCATCCTTATTGGGATGCTTGGAATTGGTGGAGGAGTAATCTTTGTACCCACATTATATTTTCTGCTCCCATTCTCTGGAGTAGAAGAAACTTTCATTCCTTACATTGCTATTAGTGTTTCTCTTTTTGCTGGCGCAATTGCATCTTCATTTTCCGGTTTATTACACCTGCGTTTAAATAATGTTGATAAGAAGAAGGCAATGCTCTTTGCCCTGGGAAGTGGAACTGTAGCATTTATATCTGCATTGTTTGTAACGGGAGTGCGCCCTGAAATATTAAGGGGAATCTTTGCTGCAGTTCTTTTTCTTGTTGCAATAAAGATGTTCCTCGATTCAGTATTAAATAAGGAACCTGTGCAAAGAAAAAAAATAAATGATTTGTATCTGCCCTTTATAGGTGGCTCAGTAGGTGTTCTAGCTTCTTTCACGGGTTTGGGTGGAGGAATAATTTTCTTTCCGGTGCTGCATTATCTTTATTTACTGGATACAAAAAAAGCAGTTGGAACCTCTTCAGTTATTACTGCCATTACAATGATACTTGGTTCCATGGGATATTATTTCAACAGTAGCAATTGGTCAGGAGGATTTCAACTGAGTAGTATTTACTTTGCTGTTGCCCTTCCTTTGGGAATTGGTGCGGTGGCCGGAGCAAAAATAGGAGTTGGTTTTGTACAAAGATTCAGTACTTCAATCGTAAAAAAAATCTTTGCAATCTTGTTGATAATAGTAGTGGTAAAAATTATCTTAAGCCTATGGTAAGTCAAGGTTTATTTTTTAAGAAAAATCCACTCTACGGAAAGTGTCCATCCTGTAAATCGCTCAATTCATTACGTAAATCCCGTCCTAGAAAAATGCGTGAAAAGTTTATAAAAAATCTAACGATATTTTCACCTTACAGATGTAAAAAATGTGGTTGGCGTGGATTTCGTGCAAGGTTTGTTCTAACAAAGCGATCATTAAAAGATGCGCTACTCTATATTTTATTAGTAATTTTTGCTGGTTTTATCGTTTATCAATTACTAAAGAGATTTGTCTAAAAGTTTTTTATGGATGTCTGTGTTTATAAGTATGAAGGGCTAGTAGAAATCAGGGATAGTTATTTGCATAATAAGGTAATATTTATAATCTTTCACACCTGATATTTGAACTTTTGACCGTATATTTTGTTGTAGAATTTCAATTTTCTAAACTATTTACCACGCTTCGTAACGTTAAAAGTAACTTTCTAAATTATTAAAAGGAAAATGCAGCCAAACAATTAGGAGCCTTTTAATAATTTTGTTTTATATAGTAATCTAAAACAGTTAGTTTTATAAAGGATTAAATGAAAGCATCTTTTCTGGATTATATTCTTAGGAACAGATTACCAATTACATTATTTGTCGCCATTACTTCCTTTACAATTACCTTCTTTGCTTCTAGAGCTGAAAGAGACGGACTTGGATACACGCCCGAACAACCAATAAATTATTCGCATAAACTCCATGCAGGAGAAATGCAGATTGATTGTCAGTATTGTCATGTTGGTGTTGAAAAATCAAGATATGCAATGGTACCAGCTGTAGAAACCTGTATGAACTGTCATTCGGTTGCGAAAAAAGATAACCCAGAAATTATAAAATTGGCCCAGCATTATAACAGCGGAAGACCTATCTTCTGGAAAAGAATTCATAAGGTTCCTGATTATGCATATTTCAATCACAGCGTGCATGTAAATAAAGGAATTGAATGTGAATCATGTCACAGTGAGATAAAGCAAATGGAAAAGGTAGGCCAGATGCATTCATTTACGATGCGTAATTGTTTAAGCTGCCATAGGAATGCACATGAAAGATTGCCGGATGTTGAAGGTATTGAAAACGGACCAACAAATTGTTTTGCATGTCACAGGTAATCAATGATGAAAATGATGAATCGGAATAAATTTTTTAGTGTTGTGGGATTAGGAATGATAGGAGTTTTTATGACTAAAATCATTCCCTTCAAATTTACTTCTGGTAAAAAGACGAATGCGAAAAAGGTAAACATAAAAATTAATCCGCTTGCTGTTAAAAGAGAAAAAGTTGGTGGAAAGAATGTCTGAGAAGAAAGACCAATTAGAAAATAATCAGCAGAATCCGGATACGAATTACTGGCGTAGTTTTGAGGAGCTATATGCTAATAAAGAATTTCTGAATGAAAAAGATAATGAGTTTAAAGAGGGAGCAGGCGATGCACCTGAGCTTGAAAAAATGTCTCCTGTATCAAGAAGAAAATTCTTAGCATTGATTGGTGCTTCAGCAGCATTTGCTGGTAAAGCTTGCACAGATTATTATGATAAGGGTGAGATTGTTCCATACAGCAAAAAGCCTGAGGAAATCACTCTCGGGAAGGCAAACTACTATGCATCGGTTTGCAATGGTTGTTCATCTGCTTGTGGTGTTTTAATTAAAACAAGAGAAGGCAGGCCAATTAAAGTTGACGGCAATCCTGATCATCCTGTGTCAAAAGGGAAGATATGTTCTCAAGGACAGGCCAGTATAATGAACCTTTACGATCCGGACAGATTAAGAACTCCATTAAGAAAAATCCAGAATAGGATTACGGAAACAAATTGGAAATATGCTGATGAAAATATCCGCAAGGTGCTGAATGAGGCAGGCGATAAAGAAATAGTAATCATCACCAATCAAATTACTTCTCCAACTGAAAATAAATTATTAAACGATTTTACTTCTAAGTATCCATCTGCAAAAGTCTATTCTTACGAACAATTTAATGATGAAAATAGAAACAGTGCTTGGAAAAAATGTTACGGTACTGATCATTTCCCCGTATTAAAATGGAATGAAGCGAAACTTATTTTATCTCTCGATGGGGACTTTCTTGGAACTGATTCCAATAGAATTGAAAATGCACGTCTCTTTGCTGAAGGTAGAGACGTAATGACCAAAAAGTTTAACAGACTTTATGCTGTTGAAGGAAACTTATCTTTAACCGGTATGAATGCTGATTACAGGGTACGACTCAGATCTGATGCTCATTACAAGTTTGTAATGTCAATAATTAATGAATTACAAAAAAGAGATGTGATTGCTACAAGTGTGAATGCCTCCGATTTTGCATTGTCAAATATGGTTGAGGAATTTGGATTATCAGAAAAATCATTAAACCATCTTTTAATTGATCTTAAGAAATATAAAGGCAAAACTCTAGTATATGCTGGCGAACATCTACCTGAAAAAGTTCACATTGCAGTTAATTTATTGAATGAAGCATTAGGTAACACGAAATTATATGATTCACAACAGGCAAAAGTATCAGTCCGTCCGTTAACATCACTTGATGAGCTTAAGAATCTTGTAAATCACATGTCGGCTGGAAAAGTTGGAATGGTAATTCATTATGCTACTAATCCTGTTTATAATTTTCCTTCAGATTTGAATTACATTGATGCATTAAAGAATGTTGAAAATGTTATCACCTTAACAGAAATAGTAAATGAGTCTAGTAATGTAAGCAAGTATGCTTTACCCCTAAATCATTCATTTGAATCATGGGGAGACTCAAAAGTACGGACAGGATTTTATGCTTTGCAGCAGCCTGTTATTGCACCGCTTTATAACACAAGACAAAAAGAATCAATATTACTAACATGGATGAATGAAGAAAATCCATTTACCGATACTCTGTATCATGATTATCTCATCAATAACTGGGAGAATGAAATTTACCCAACTCTCAAATCAAGTATCGAATTTAAGAGATTCTGGTACGGAGCATTACACGATGGTGTTACGAGGAGTGATGATAAACCTAATGAAGTTGGTTCGTTTAACTTCTCAGTGACCGGAGATTTAGGCAAAGATGAATTTACCAGTTCAGGAATAACAGTTCAAATAAAAGAAAGTTATTTACTTGGAGATGGAAGAAGTGCAAACAATGGCTGGCTTCAGGAATCTCCACATCCTGTTTCAAAGGTAACCTGGGATAATTATGCAGCGGTTTCAGTAACCACTGCAAAGATGCTTGGTGTTAAAAATAATGATATGATAGAACTGAGTCTAAACGGAAGTACTTTATTAATACCAGCTTTTGTGCAGCCGGGTCTTGCAGATGATTTCATATCAGTTGAGTCAGGTTACGGTCGTGCGGTTGCTGGATCTGTAGGAAGCAAAGTTGGATTCAACGTAAATAAATTTTTTAACACCTCAAGTGGTCTCACACCCTGGTTGTACTCAAATGTAAAAGTAGATAAAGGTTCCGGTTCATATAAGTTAGTTGTTGCCCAAGCCATTTATGATTTTACTGAAGAGAATAAAAAAGATCTTCCTGAAAAAAGAGGTATTATAAGGGAAGGTACTGTTGATAACTATTTAAAGGACAACCATTTTCTTCATAAGGATGGGCATCACGAGTTAAAGAGCGTAAATCCACCATTCCCATATGATAAATTAAAGTGGGGAATGTCTATCGATTTAAACAAATGTTTAGGCTGCAGCGAATGTTTTACTGCATGCAATGTTGAAAATAATATTCCTATTGTTGGTAAAGATCAGGTTGAGGTTGGCAGGGAAATGCATTGGCTCAGGATCGATCGATATTATTCGGGAACACCGGAAGAACCACAAGTTAGCACCCAGCCAATGTTATGTCAGCATTGCGATCAGGCACCGTGCGAAAATGTTTGTCCGGTTGTTGCTACTACACATAGCCCTGACGGATTAAACCAGATGGTTTATAATAGATGTGTAGGCACAAGATATTGTTCCAATAACTGTCCTTACAAAGTTAGAAGATTTAACTTTTTCAATTTCAGGGACAGTTTTAACGATGCATATCAGGAATCACCGGTATTTGCACTCTTAAATAATCCTGAAGTTACAGTTCGATCGCGCGGAGTGATGGAAAAGTGTACTTTCTGTATTCAAAGAATAATGGATGCAAAATCGGATGCAACTAAGGATCGCAGGGAGATTAAAGGATCAGATGTTAAAACTGCTTGCCAGGAAGCTTGCGTTACCAATGCTATTCAG
>CP070637.1:1815232-1831552 GCA_020354005.1 Ignavibacterium sp. | reverse complement strand
ATGATAGCATTTGCCAATACAAAGGGTGGATATATTTTGTTTGGTATTGATGATGATAGAAAAGTTATTGGTGTTGAAAGTGAGAAAGCGGAGGCTGAGATGATCGAAGATGCTGCTAAAAATTATTGTGAACCTCAAGTAGAATACAGACTTAATTATATAGTCTACAAAGGAAAAGAAGTCGTAACAGTCACCATTCCCGAATCAAAAAAAAAGCCGCATCGAATACAAGATTATAAAAATGAATTGGATATTAATAATGCAGTGGTTATGATAAGAGTTAATGATAAAAGTATTAGAGCCAGTAAAGAAATGGTTAGGATTTTAAGGGCAAGTAATGGAGATCGTGCCTTAGTTAAATATACCATTGGTTCAAATGAAAAAGTTGTGTTTGAATACCTTGCAAAAAAGGAGAACATATCGGTTAAAGAACTCAGCAATCTTGTTAATATTTCTGAAAGAAGAGCATCACGAACATTAGTCAAATTGGTTAGAGCCAATTTGCTTGTGATCCATACAAAAGATAATGGGGAAGAGTTTTTTACCGCTGCGGTATAATAGCAAACTTTTGAATAAAAGTCCCCGCTGGTCCTGAAAGATAATAGAGATTTCCTTTAATGATAATTACATTATTATATTTATATTGGTTTCGTTTGAATGATAATAATGAAGTTGTTCATGAGAGGATTGAAGAAGCGCAGTATATTATAGGCTCAGGCAGGAACCTGCGTATGTATTTTTTTGAAGATAACGGAATGTACTATCAACTGCCACTTACATGGTTCACACATGAAAATCGATGGGATATGAGCCCCGGATATCGTGAGTTTAGGAATTTCCGGTTTTCAAGGTTTGTATCACCGATGTGTTTTTCCTGCCACAACGGACATATGGAAATTTCTAAAACAACAATCGACCGTTACCAGGGTGATATCCATCTTGGCATTGGATGCGAAAGCTGTCATGGACCTGGAGACCTTCATGTTCGAAAAGAAAAGGGTGAGGAATTTGATGTAACCAACGAAAAGGCTGCAACAATTGTGAATCCAGCAAAGCTTTCACCTAAAAGAAGAATTGATGTCTGCCAGCAATGCCACTTTGAAGGGGCAGCCTGGGCGCTTGTTGGGAACAATACCTGGTTTGATTTTCGTCCTGGCATGCTACTAAACACACATCGATCGGTTTATTCTCCTCAAGAGGTGAATAAAAAAGCCTTTAGAGTTGCCAACAGTGCATATCGGCTATCACTAAGCAGATGTTTTACCGGAAGCCACAAAACTATGACTTGTGATTTATGCCACGATCCGCATGGTTTAACTGAGTTAACCACAGTTGAATTCAATCGGCAAAATTGTCAAAAGTGTCATCCGCCGCAAAGCCTCCCCGGTGAGAACTCAAGATTGAACCACACTGAAAATAGTGATTGCATCCCGTGTCATATGGTGCGTACTGGAGTTGAAAACACCCTCCATGGAGTAATTAACACAGATCATTGGATCAGAGTAGATGCAAACAAGGATACCATTGACTGGACATTATTGAGAGAGGTTTCACTAAAAAATCCTTTTGAAACACTTTCACCAGTTATCAATTCGGCGGATATAGAAAGTAACATCAGGAAAGGTATAGCATACTTTGATTTTTGGAGAGAAAAACCCATAATCACAGCTTATTTAGATTCGGCTTACTATTATGTTTCAAAAGGTATGTTGGAATCAAAGGGAAAAGCAATTAGCTACTACTATATTGGAATTATTCACTTTTATCGTGGAGATCATGATAATGCAAAAAAAGCGTTGACCGAAGCATTGGCAATTCAAGCAGGGGCTGCGCGTGTTCATTTTGCAATTGGTGAGGTATATAGTGTATCGAATAATCAGGAGTTGGCAATTAAGCATTTCCGAAAAGCAGTTGAAATATTGCCCGATGAACCAAGTTATCTGGAGAAACTAGGTTTAGAGTTGACAAAAAGTGGAGCAATTGATGAGGCGATATCCACTTTGGAATTTGCTTTGACGAAGGATAAGCAAAATCCTTACGTTTATTATACCTTAGGGAATTTATATGCCAGAAACCTTAATGATCCTACTAACGCAGTTTCATATTTTAAACGTGCAGTTGTACTCGATCCGGATATACCTGATGGATACCTTAATTTAGGTAATACTTATTCGATGTTGGGTAAATATGAGGAGGCAATTACTGCATATAAAAAAGAGCATTTGTTTAATCCTAATTCTCCAAACTCTTTGGTAAATCTTGGTAATCTTTATTACAATCTGGGCAAATATTCCGATGCACGCAGTTCATTTGAGGAAGCACTTCGCGTCTCGCCTGGATTAAAAGTCGCACAACAGTTTTTGGATGAAATGAAAGATTTATGAGTAACGTGAAAATCTATTTTTTGTTAATGAGTGAGTAGTATGCAGTATCGAAATATTTGTTTTGTGCAAACTCATCATCCTTGAAATCCCCCTCTTTTTTAAAACCTAATTTCTCTAACAACCTTATCGATGCATTGTGCCCGGGAGTTATCCTCCCGTAAATTTTGTGCAGCTTCATTTGATTAAAACCGAAATCAATCAATTTCTCCACTACTTCACTCATAATTCCTTTGCCCCAATAATCAGGTAATAGCCCATATCCTATCTCGGCTTTGTTGCTTTTTTTACTTATTTCAAATAAACCACCAAATCCAATGAATTCATCTTTTGGTTTCTGGTTGAACGTCCACCATATGGCTTTTCTTTCTTCATAACTTTTATGGAAGAGTTTTACTTTTTCAATTGCTTGTTCCTTTTTAGTAAAATTATCTCTCGCAATATTTTTTAATGTATCACTCCCCGAATAAAATCGGTAAATACCTGGAATATCGTCTTCTTTAATTTTCCTTAAAAATATTCTTTCTGTTTCCAGGATGGGGAATGGTTCGAATACTTTTTCATTCATAAATTAATTTTACAATAAATTGTTTGTATTCTGATCAAAAATCTTTCGCAACTCAAAAATAGTAATCCCGTAAGCTACTGCAACATTAAGTGATTGCTTTATTCCGTATTGAGGAATCTCAATTGAAAAATCACATAAGTCTAACAAATTCTGTGAGACGCCTGAGATTTCATTTCCGATTAACACACAAAGCGGGAAAATATCTTTTTTCAAATCGTAATAAGGAAAGCTTTTGTCCGTTAGTTCAAGGGCACCTACTTTAATTCCCTTTTTCTTTAACTCCAATATTACATCTTTTGGATCTTTTACGTATTCCCAGCTAACACTTTCAGTTGCTCCCAATGCTGTTTTAAGTATCTCTTTATTGGGTGGATTAGGTGTGTAACCACATAGATAAAGTTTCTCTATCATTGCTCCGTCCGACGTTCGGAAAATGGAGCCAACATTATAGCTGCTTCTTATGCTGTTAAGTATAATATAAACGGGAAGTCGTTTTACTTTGTGGATTGTATCGAGTGTGCTTCTATTTTGGGAGATTTGGTCGTGTGTGAGTTTCTTCATAAGAGATAATCAATTTTCCAGTATTGCAAGCTGACCACAGGCAGCAGCTATATCAATGCCGGCGGTATATCTTACAGTAACCGTAATATTTTTATCTCTCAATGCTTGAACAAACGGTTCGATTCTTTCCGGAGGTGAGGGACGTAATTCCGCAGAAAATCCCTGTGGATTCATATGTTCGAGAGAGTTAAAAGGTATAACATTTATTTTACAAGGTAAAGATTTACACAGTTTAAGCAGCGTGTAATAATCTTCTTCACGATCATTTATACCATCAATCATAACGTACTCGAATGTAATTCGTGTACGTGTCTTCTTTGTATAATACCTTATAGCATCTATATTTTCCTTCAATGAGTATTTATTGTTAATGGGTATTAATCTGGAGCGTATATCTTCGAAACAAGAGTGGAGAGAAAAAGCAATATTAACTTTTAAATCCAGGTTGGCAAGTTCTATTATCTTTGATGCAATACCAACTGTTGAAACAGTTATGCGGCGTAATCTTAACTCCGGGGTAAGATTTTCTGCGAATATATTTAGTGATCTTACGGTTTCAGTAAAATTAAGCAGCGGCTCACCCATACCCATATAAACAATATTTTTTATCTGCCTGCCTTCATAATCTTTTGTTGCGAATTTATACTGATCGAATATTTCTCCGCTGGTTAAATTTCTTCTGTAACCCATTAACCCGGTAGCACAGAATTTACAATCTAACGGACAGCCAACCTGAGTAGAAACACATAGCGTCGTACGTTTATACTCCGGTATAATTACCGATTCAATCTTGAAACCATCTGAAGTTTCAAACAAATATTTTATTGTTCCACTTTCTTTCGATGTAGTTCTGGATACAAGTTTTAACGTATTAATTTCACCGGTTGCGTCTGCAAGTTTTTCACGAAGAGGTTTAGGAAGATTTTGCATATCGTTGTAGGAATCAATTAAATGCCGGTAAAACCAATTAAATACCTGTTCTCCTCTGAATCTTTTTTCGCCCACGGAAGAGAAATAATCTTTTAGCTCTTTTAATGTATATCCCTTAATTACAGGCTTGGTCTTTTGGAGGTTATTGGTTTCAATGTCCATATCATTAATATAGTAATAAGAGATACTTAATAAAATTTTTATTGTTATCGCTTAACAGAAAAAGATTCATTGCTATAGAATTTATATTCTCTTATTTTTAAAATCAATTTGATACTAAATAATATTACCTTTATAGCTAAGGCAAATCAAATCTAATTTAGAGGGAGAATCATGAATTTCGATTTTACTGAAGAACATTTACTAATAAAAGAATCTGCAAAAGATTTTGCTGAAAACGAAATCGCACCCACCGCAATCGAGCGTGATAAAAACGCTGAATTTCCGGAAAAACTGGTTAAACAAATGGGAGAATTGGGTTTTATGGGAATGATGGTATCTCCGGATTATGGCGGTGCAGGGATGGATACTATCAGTTATGCTCTGGCTATGATTGAAATATCAAAAGTGGATGCAAGTTTGGGTGTAATCATGTCAGTGAATAATTCGCTTGTATGTTGGGGACTTGAGGAGTACGGTTCTGATTATGTTAAAGAAAAATTTCTAACCCCATTGGCACAAGGTGAAAAGCTGGGTGCGTTTGCTCTTTCAGAGCCGGAAGCAGGGAGCGATGCGACAAAACAGAAAACCACAGCAGATGCTGATGGTGATTTTTATGTTATAAACGGAATGAAGAATTGGATAACTAATGGTATCAGTGCCGATTATTATTTGGTTATGGCTACAACCGATAAAGGGAAAGCGCATAAAGGAATATCTACATTGCTGGTTGAAAATGGTACCGAAGGATTTGGACATGGCGCAAAAGAAGATAAGCTTGGTATAAGAAGTTCCGATACTTGTTCGCTCACTTTTGAAAATTGCAAGGTGCCAAAAGAAAATTTAGTCTGGGAGGAAGGCAAAGGTTTCAATTTTGCAATGAACACTTTGAATGGCGGCAGGATTGGTATTGCTTGCCAGGCAGTTGGAATTGCTGAGGCATCACTCGAAGCATCATTAAAATATTCACAGGAAAGAAAAGCATTTGGAAAGGAGATTTCAAATTTCCAGGCAATCCAGTTTATGCTATCGGATATGGCTGTTAAGGTAGATGCTGCAAAGATATTAACATTTAAAGCTGCGGCAATGAAAGATGTCGGTAAAAAGTATGTTAAGGAAGCAGCAATGGCAAAACTTTATGCCTCTAAAATTGCAGTTGAATGTGCACTGGATGCAATTCAAATACACGGCGGATACGGTTATGTTAGAGAATATTTGGTTGAAAGATATTTGCGTGACGCAAAGATCACAGAAATTTATGAAGGTACATCCGAAATACAAAGAATTGTAATTGCTCGAGCTTTGTTAGATAGCGTATGATAAGGAGAATAAAAATATTAACTCTTCTCTTTCCTTTATTTCCGCTCTCAATATATTCTCAAACCGATTGGGTCAAATGGGAAAAAACCAATTTCGATTACCGTAAGTCAAGTGAGTACCGTCAACGGGATTATTCATATGATAATGATACTACTGCTGCGCAATATGTTGTAAAAACAACTGCAAATGCTTATTGGTATTTCGTTTCAGATCTTGATGGTGATAACTGTCCGTTTCGTCCTTCCTGTTCAGCATTTTTTGTTGAATCATCAAAACAAACAAATATTTTTCAGGGCACTTTAATGTTCTTCGACCGGTTTACACGAGACATAAATATCTATAAACGCCACAAACATTATCCCCATATTAAGGATGGATATTTGTACGATCCTGTGTCACTCTATACTTTGGATGAAAGCAAAATAAATTACATTCCTCCTTCAGCGATAATTGAGCAGCAATGAATATTGCTCTTCTGCTATCAATCATATTATTATTAATATCTCCTCACTATTCACAAACGGAAAATTTAGATTTTAACTCACCAGCTAACATCAGATTATTTGCTGACCATCTTTATTGTGAAAAAGATTATCTGCGTGCTATATTAGAATATGATAGGTTACTTGAAATGCAGATGAATGATACTCTATTGTATAAAACTGGTCTTTCTTATTCTTATATGTATGATTATCCATCCGCCGCCCAAAGATTTGATTTAATCCCACCTTCATCACCTTTTATTAATCAATCAAGGATTGAATGGTTAAAAGCAAAATTTTTATTTGGAGATTATCCGAAATTTAAGTTGGCGTATGTTAACCAATTCGTCGGTGAGAATAATAAATACCAGAGCGAAGGACAAAAATTATTTAATTTTTCATACCTGTTTACAGATGAACCACTGCCATCAAAGGAAGAATTCCTCTCACCCTTTGAGATTAATGAAAAAGAAAAGGTTTCAAGCTTCTATGATTGGAAAGTTGATCCGCCTTACAAGAGTTCTACTGTTGCAGGTATTATGTCTGCAATTATTCCGGGCAGCGGAAAAGTTTATGTTGGTGAAGTATCGGATGGGATAGTTGCGTTTTTAGTTACAGGAATTTTTGTATTCCTTGCTTATGATAATTTTCAGGCAGGACATACAACTCGTGCGTGGATATTCACCGGGGCAGCTGCTTTATTTTATGGTGGTAATATTTATGGTTCGGTAGCTGCCGCACAAGTTCACAATGCTAAAATAACATTTGAGTTCAACGAAAGCCTTAACATTTATCTTAAGAAAAATAATTATTACTCACCTGCATATGATTTTTGCAAGTAAATATATCTTGATTATCATATTTGTCGGTCAACTATTGGCGACAGCTTTTGCACAAAACAGTACAGAGAAGCAATTCAGAATTGCGCAGGAGCTTTATAGTACTGAAAATTATTTTGATGCAATTACGGAACTAAAGCGGTTATTATTCTTTGATGATACGGGAAGATATAAATATTCAGCAAACAGTATGATTGGCGAAAGTTACAAGCAAGGTGCAAAGTTTTCTGATGCGATTCGTCATTTTACACTTGCAGAAATCAATTCCCGTAATGCAGAAGAGCTATATAATTCCAGGATTGATATCATTCGTGTAAATATTTTAAGAAGAACAACTATTCGCGCACTTAAACTGCTTGATTCACTTCAGGCAGACCAAAGGTTTAAAAACAACATTGATGAAATAAATTACTGGCGCGGCTGGGCTTACATTTTTGCCGATGATTGGGAAAGTGCTGCAAACAGTTTCGCTGAGATAGATTCAACTCACGAACTTAGACAGCTAGCTGATAAAATTGATGATGAGTTATACTCGGTCTCCTTTGCAAAAACAATATCGTATATAATCCCCGGTTCCGGACAGATTTACACGGGAGAATATATTAGCGGGCTTTTATCATTGGGATGGAATGTGTTATGGGGTTATCTTACAATAAAAGCTTTTATTGATGAAAGAATATTTGACGGAATTGTAATCGCAAATTTTCTGTGGCTAAGATTTTATAGAGGTAACTTACAGAACGCTGAGAAATTTGCTAAGGAAAAAAATCGAATTATAAGTAATAAGGGACTGTACTATCTTCAATATGAATACTCCGGTATAAAGCCATAATATGGTAACAACCGGACGTAATATGTAAAGGATACATCATTTAAGAATTGAATCATCAAATTTATTTGAATAAGTTTTGCAAACAAATCTCTTGAGTTTAACTTAAAAACAATATCGAAAGAATTTACATTGAAGCACTTTAGGAATCTTGTACTAATACTAATTGTTTCGTTTCATTTTGTATTTGCTCAGAATGGATTTGATAAACAGGAAAGTATATACCATTTAAGTTCGAATCTTGAATACCTGGCATCGGATTACCTTGAGGGAAGGGAAGCGACCACAAGAGGTGAAGAGTTAGCATCAATTTTCCTATCTGCTAAACTTAAGGAATATAATGTTAAACCATTTGGTGACGACGGAAAGTACTTCCAGTATTTTAATGTTCTTACAAAGCAAACAGAATCCGATTCAGAGATTGAAATAATTTCGGAAGATGGTGAAACATCAAAGCTATTATTGGGAGATGATTTTGCTTTATCGCTAGACTATTTTCCGTCAGCAGAATTTAATGATAAAGATTATGAAGTAGTTTTTGCCGGTTATGGTCTCACAGATGAAGAATCTAACTATGATGACTATGCGGGGATTGATGTAGATGGAAAAGTAGTTTTAGTTATTGTTGGTAGTCCTTCAACAACCATCGCAGATTCTGCAACATTTAAGGATTATAAAAAATATTTTAATATTAAATCTAAGTATGAAAATGCGCAAAATCGTGGAGCAGCTGGGTTGATTGTGGTTCCGGACAGCCGGACTGTAAAATATTGGGCATACATCAGGGTAAGGGCTCTTACTTCTACTTCAGGTTTGGCGTATGAAAGTAATGATCAGACATATTCTTCAGCCTCTATACCGGTAATACGATTATCTGAAGAATCTGCAATTAAATTGCTATCGAACGAGTTATATGATTATGATGATCTTAGTAAAGTAGAAGATGGGATTACTGTCCCACCTTCATTTAGATTGAATAAGAAAATTCGTTTTGATTATAGAGCTTCCAGTGAAATTAAAGAAGCCAGAAATGTTATTGGAATTGTAGAAGGTACTGATGACGATTTAAAAAACGAATTTATTGCTTTAAGTGCTCATTATGATCACGAAGGAATTGTTGATAGTGTAATTTATAACGGTGCTGATGACAATGGTTCGGGAACAGTCGGTATTCTTGAAGCCGCACGCAGATTATCTCAAATTGGAAAAAATAAACGATCGGTGTTGTTTGTGTTTCATACTGCTGAAGAGAAAGGCCTTCTTGGCTCCAAATATTATACTAACAACAGCGAGTATATGGATGACATTGTAACAAACATTAA
The DNA here is from genome assembly GCA_020354005.1 of Ignavibacterium sp. GTDB lineage: Bacteria > Bacteroidota > Ignavibacteria > Ignavibacteriales > Ignavibacteriaceae > BMS3ABIN03. Next base: position 1,822,161 of record CP070637.1, on the reverse strand, counting down.
TGTTGATATGGTTGGAAGGGAAAGCACTGATTCCATTTTCTGTATTGGTTCCGATAAGTTAAGTACAGAACTATACGAAATGGTAGAGGAAGTAAACTCCGAGACTGTTAATTTCTATCTTGATTATACATATAATGATCCGGATGATCCAAACAGATATTACTACCGAAGTGATCACTATAATTATGCGAAGAGAAACATTCCTGTAGTATTTTTCTATGATCATATGGTGGAAGACTATCATAAACCAACTGATGATGTGGATAAGATTAATTTTGAAAAAATAGAAAAAATATCAACCTTGATAACTGAACTTGCATTAAGAATTTCGAACCTGGATCACAGGTTGATTGTCGATAAGCTGGAAATGGAAGCTGTAAAATAGAAGATAACTACTAATGATTGATGAGCACAAAACTTACTAATATTACATACTATTTAATTACAGCATTCATATCATTTTGTGTGCTGATAATTTTCGTTGTTAATCCCGGTATCAACCATTATCAACCATCCAAATTTGAGGATATGGTTTACGGTAAAGCGTGGAAACCTTTTGTTTACCGTACATTGTTACCAACCACAGTTAGAGTGATTGCCGCACCAGCTCCGGAAGCTTTAAGAACCTCGCTCTCGCAAATGGTTGATGAATCTGAATCCTACCAAAAACTTTTTAACAAATTAGGATGGGAGAAAGAACTTTTTGTAGAATATTTTGTTGTTATGGTTTTGATGTTTCTTTCGCTTTGGGGATTTGTTATTGCTGTTCGATATTTGTTCGCATTGTTCTATGATTCTTCTGTTATGTTACCCAACCTGGTCTCTATACTGGCTCTGCTCGGATTACCAACGATGTTTCAGTACACAAGTTTTTTGTACGATTTTCCTTCACTGCTTTTATACACTCTTGGATTAATATTTTTATACCAGCAGGACTGGAAAAAATTCCTGATTCTATATCCCGTTGCGTGTCTTAATAAAGAGACCACAATATTGTTAACCTTTATCTTTTTTATATTTTACCGTCATAAATTAAGGGCAGACAATTTTTACAAATTGTTATTTATTCAGCTTACAATTTTTGCAGTTGTTAAGGTATTTTTGTTTGTAATATTTAAGAGTAATCCCGGAACATTTGTAGAGTTTCACCTGCTTGATCACAACTTAGGATTGTTGGCTGGATATGATCTCCCGCTAGCTTTTGCAATATTGGGTATGATAATGCTTGTTTACTATAAGTGGCAGGAGAAACCATTTTTTATAAGAACAACCCTTTGGGCACTTGTACCATTAATATTTTTAACCCTCTTTTTAGGTTACCTGGATGAATTAAGGGATTATTACGAGGTTTATCCCACAGTGATAATTTTAATTTCGCACAGTATTGCAAAGTTAATGGGCTTAGATTTCAGTCTCAAACCTATAAACAACATCCCAGAATAAGAGTGTCTGAACACAAATTTTTCAATTGATACATTGAACGTGAAGGAAATTTTTACAATATTTGAACCGAGACTTGAAGATGTTAATCGCATCAGTTTTTATTGAAAGCTAAATATTGAAGGAGCATATCTATGGCTATATACATCACTGAAGAATGCATTAATTGCGGCGCTTGTGAACCGGAATGCCCAAACACAGCTATCTATGAAGGCGGAGTTGAATGGGAACTTGCAGGTAAAACGTATGGTGACGGCGATGAAGCCCCATCCGGTGCTAATGATTTTTATTCTGATGAATTTTTCTACATTGTACCGGATAAATGTACAGAGTGTAAAGGATTTCACGATGAACCCCAATGTGCTGCTGTTTGTCCCGTTGATTGTTGTCTGCCCGATCCGAAACATGAAGAAAGCGAAGAGGTATTATTGCAGAGAAAAGATTATTTAGATGAATTAGAAAACAGAGCTTAAGAAACTAAAATAACTTAAAAAGGGTATCGTTCAGATACCCTTTTTTGTTTTAAACACTTCCTTTCTAAAAAATAAAAACCATAGCCTTTTCTTACGTAATCCCTGAATTCAACATTACAGTTTCCCATCAAATAACTATATATTTATCTATTCTTTTATTGTTAACAATCAGGCAAAAGATGAAAATTGGTAAATATAACCTCAGGATAATTAACTCCGGTTTTTTTGGCCTGGATGGCGGGGCGATGTTTGGGATAATTCCAAAAGTATTATGGCAAAAAACCAATCCCCCGGATGATGCAAACAGAATAAAGCTTGCCACTCGACATCTGCTCCTTGAGAGCTCCAGTAAAAAAATATTTATTGATGTCGGGATGGGAACCAAATGGGATGAAAAGCTTAAAAAGATTTATGCTGTAGATGAAAATCATTCAATGACGCAGGCATTAAATGGTGCTGGATTAAAATTTGAAGACATTACGGATGTTATTCTAACTCATTTGCATTTCGATCATGCAGGCAGTTCAACTATATTAGTGAACGGAAAAATTATGCCCACATTTCCAAATGCAAAATATCACGTGCAGAAAGAGCAATTCGACTGGGCAAAAAAACCATCTGAAAAGGACAAAGGTAGTTTTGTTAATGATGATTTTGTGCCTTTGGCTGAAGAAGGTGTGTTGAACTTTATAAATGGTAATGAGCAGTTTGATGATGAAATTCAATTTTTAGTTACTAATGGACATACATTTGGGCAGCAGTTGGTGAAGATATCTGATTCATCAAACACAGTTTTACAATGTGCTGATCTTATGCCTACTATGTCTCATATTCCCGTCCCTTACATAATGGGATATGATGTTCAGCCGCTCATTACAGTGAGAGAGAAGAATGAGATTCTTCCCATTGCTGTTGAAGAAAACTGGAAACTATTTTTTGGGCACGATCCGGAAGTTGCTTTTGCAACTGTTAAGCAAACTGACAAAGGATTTAGAGTAGCAGAAAGGTTCACAAGCTTTGGATAATAATTTAGAAGACGGATTTGAATTCGTTTGTAGAAAAAGTGACCTGAAGGAGAATATTGGCTGCAGGTTTATTATTGATGATATTGAAATTGCTCTCTTTAAAGTTGCTGATAAAGTATTTGCACTTAGTAATATTTGTCCGCACCAGCACACCGCATTGATTTATAACGGAATGATTGAAGAGGGATGTATTGTTTGTCCGGTTCACGGATGGATGTTTGATCTTAAAACAGGTAATAAAAAGTCGGGTAGTAAGGGGCTGGATACGTATCCTGTAAGAATTACTAATGAAGAGGTGTTTGTAAAAGTTTTACCAAAAGAATTCCGTTGGTAGATGCAGATAAAGAATGATATTGTTATTGAAAAAGCTAAATCAATTGGATTTGATCTTGTAGGATTTGCTAAAGCAGATAAGTTAGTCGAAGAAGTCAATCGATTAAATGAATGGCTAAAGCTTGGCTACCAGGGGGAAATGAATTATATGGAACGGAACATCGATAAAAGAAAAGATGTTTCTTTAATTCTTGAAGATGCAAAATCTGTTATCTCTCTCGCCACAAATTATTATACCGACCATCAGTACATAGAAGATGAAAATAGCGGCAAAGTTTCCCGTTACGCGTGGGGAAAGGATTATCACCTGCTAATTTGGGAAATGCTTGAAGAACTGGAAACTGAATTAAAGAAAATTGAACCTGAGTTTAAAAGTAAATCTTACGTTGATACCGGTCCAGTGATGGATAAAGCGTGGGCAGTTAAGGCAGGATTGGGTTGGTTGGGGAAACATACTAATGTTATCAACAAGGAAATAGGAAGCTGGATATTCATCGCGAACATAATTACCAATTACGAGTTTAATTATTCCGAAACAGTCCCTGATTATTGTGGGGATTGTACTGCTTGTATCGATGCCTGTCCAACAGATGCAATTGTGAAAGAATATGTTGTTGACTCCAACAAATGCATCTCCTATTTAACAATTGAAAATAAAGGTGAGATTGATCCTCAATTCAATGGTAAGTTTGAGAATTGGGTTTTTGGATGTGATATTTGCCAGGATGTTTGTCCGTGGAATATCAAGTTTCTTCAACCAACTATGATAGATGATTTTAATCCTAAAGATGGAAATAAGGAAATCAGTCTTAGCAAAATCAGTAATTTGAATGAGAAAGAGTTTAAGGAGCGATTTGCTGAAAGTCCTATCCTCAGGATAAAATTGAAGGGGCTGAAAAGAAATGCAGAATTTCTTGCAAAATAAATTTTGTGTTTCGAAACACACACCGATTGCTAATTGAATCTTTATTAAATTTGTAGAATCTGATTAATAGTGTATTAAATAATTTAGATTTGATAAAGGTATAAAATGTCAAAAAATCATCATAAAGTTATTATTATAGGTTCCGGTCCTGCTGGATTTACGGCAGCGCTATACAATGCAAGAGCAAATCTTAACCCGGTAATATTTGAAGGAATGCAACCGGGTGGGCAGTTAACAATTACTACCGATGTTGATAATTATCCGGGATTTGAGAACGGCATTATGGGTCCCGAATTGATGGACGTAATGAGAAAACAGGTTCAGCGGTTTGGTACAGAAAGTATTTACGCTGAGATTACTGAAGTTGATTTCTCTCAAAAACCATTCAAGCTTAAGTCATACGATGATGAATATGCGGCTGATGCAGTAATTATTGCCACCGGTGCATCTGCAAAACTATTGGGTATTGAGAGCGAAGGTAAATTTATGGGTTATGGTGTTTCTGCCTGCGCAACCTGTGATGGTTTCTTCTTTAAAGACCAGAAAGTGCTTGTTGTTGGCGGCGGTGATACTGCAATGGAAGAAGCTACTTACTTAACCAATCACGCAAAAGAGGTTCATATTATACACAGGCGGGAAGGATTCCGTGCATCGAAGATTATGTTGGAAAAAGCGCAAAAGAATCCGAAGATTTCTTTTATACTAAACAAAGTTGTTAAAGAAGTTGTAGGTGTTGAAGAAAACAGTATTAAAAAGATGACAGGGGTGATTCTTGAAGATACAAAGAATGGTTCTACAGAAGAAGTAAAAGCGGACGGTCTGTTTATGGGCATTGGTCATAAACCAAACACAGATATATTCAAAGGGCAGCTTGAAATGGATGATGTTGGCTATATTAAGGTGAAGCCGGGTACTACTAATACAAGTGTAGAGGGTGTGTTTGCAGCAGGTGATGTTGCGGATAGTAAATACAGGCAGGCCATTACGGCAGCAGGTTCCGGATGTATGGCTGCAATTGATGCTGAAAGATGGCTTGAAACGCAGGAAGGATGATTTATCGCTTCAGGCTGGACTTAAACTCCAGCCTGTTTTTCTAATTCATACTTTGCTCTAAATTTGTTACCTACCACGTTAGCAAGTACAAACCCGATTCCAGTTCCAACAAATAGAAGGAATGGAATCCAGAATTCTCCCCCGGTATAACTTTCTAACATCATTCCAAATCCTAACCCAAGACCAAAGAATATGCTTATTATTCCAATCTTCAAAAGACCGAACGGGTCTCTCTTCTGCTCAAAGAATTGTTTTATTTCCTCGGATGAAAGCCCTTTTTCAATCAACATTTGTCTTTCCCGTGATCTGAAGTATACATATGTAATGATGACCAGACCAATTACAAGAAACATTACAATAGGAATAAATACGGCTATTACACCTTCCATTTTTTTTCTCCTTAATTATTTCGTTCAGAACTTAAGACTATTCAGATAAAGGATTGGTTACACACTTTCTTAATTGAAATAATCTACCGTTTACCGTCAACTTGCCTCTATTTACCTATAACTAATTGCTTTTGTTTTTTAGGGAATATATTTTGGGATAAACGGAAATAATCTGTGGTAGGTGTAACTTATAATTTTAATTAGTAGTCTAAGAATTAGATGCGAAATCTTTCTGATCAGGAAATAATCGATTCGGTTAGAAAAGGAAACGAAGCTGATTATTCGATAATAGTTGATAGATATAAAGATAAAGCATTTTCTTTGCTTAAAAGAATGCTTAAAAATGAATTTGACGCCGAAGAAGTTTTACAGGATTGTTTTTTGAAAGCATATCATTCATTGGGTGGCTTTAAAGGCGAATCAAAATTTTCAACATGGTTTTACCGAATTGCTTACAATACTGCCTTAACAAAACTGGCTTCAAAGAAAAGAAAAATAGAAACCGAGATGAGTTCACTTGATAATCACCTGAATTTGGAAGACGGAAATAATTTTATATTTTCCGAGAAAGAAGATTTAACTAAGTTTATTTACAATTTGGTAAACCGGCTGCCTGAAAGACACGCTGCAATAATTAGTATGTTTTATTTAGACGAAATGAGCTGCGAAGAAATAAGCAAAGTTATGAATATTTCAGTCTCGAATGTAAAGGTAATGCTCCACCGCTCAAGAAATGCATTGAAAGATTTAATAATGAGGGATAACTTAGCTGAAGAATTAATATGATGAATCTTACTGATGAAATACTGAACAGATATCTTGATGGTGAACTTTCCGAAACCGAAACGAAAGAAGTGCAGAAAATTATCCTTTTGGATGAGAATGCCAAAAAGAGATTTAATGCATTAAAACTTGTACACGATAAGCTGTCAATAATTGAAGAGGATAAAGTTCCTGATGGATTTACAGAAAAAATTATAAGCCGGTTGGGGAAAAAGTATAAAGCTCCTGCACACCAAAAATGGTTCTTTATTTCTATTGTTGTTTTTGTATCATTGTTGAGTTTACTGGTATTGGGCTATGTTATTGGCGAGATAATAGCATCTATACCACCAGAGCATGAATCAGCCGTACCGGTTGAAACTATTGACAGGCTGAGCGACGGATTAATTATACAATTAAAAAGTATTTTCAGCGGGAAGAACCTTTCTATAATTGGCTCGATTATTTCACTGGGGATAATGATATCCGGCTATTTCTTTTTTGAACATCAAAAAAAAACTAAAGCGAT
>CP070637.1:1795877-1815132 GCA_020354005.1 Ignavibacterium sp. | reverse complement strand
GTACATTTACCGATTAAAGCAAATTGATTTTAATGGAGTTTTTGATTATTCGGACGAAGTTATTGTTGAGGTTACCATCCCGTTAGAGTTTGCGCTAGAACAAAATTTTCCAAATCCATTCAATCCAAGTACGGTGATAAAATACTCCATTCCACATGATGGATTTGTTACTTTAGATGTATTCAATTTACTCGGTGAAAAAGTAGCTTCATTAGTAAACGGAATTCAGAAAGCTGGTAGATATGAAATAAACTTCGATGCATCTAATCTTGCAAGCGGTATTTATGTTTATAACCTAAAGTCAGGTAATTTTAGTTCAGTAAGGAAGATGCTATTGATGAGGTAAGCAAGACGCTAGACGAATAAAATTAAATAAAGATTATTAGTTGCCCCGATATTCCTTCATTCAATAGAAGACCTCGGGGCTTTTTTTATATAGAATAAAATAATTAAATAATAATTAATTCTGTTTCAATAGATAGATGGTAGAAAAAGAAAAAGAGTATAAATATCCATCTTCAGAATTATATTGAATTTATAACTCCCTTCATCTATCTTGATGCTGCATTTCAAGTATAATAATGAACAGAAAAAGTCTTTATATATCTGCGATTATTATTTTACTATCGTTCTTCTTTCATATTTATCCACAAGGAACCTGGGAAAAATTAGGGTGTCCGACGGATAATAATCTTAATTCGGTTCATTTTGTCGATAGTTTGTATGGCTGGGCTGTGGGTGATTCAGGAATAATTATCCATACATCAAATGGTGGAGTGGATTGGGATTTTCAAAATAGTAGTACCTTAAATCAAATTGTTGAGGTATTCTTCTTAAACAAAAACCTTGGTTGGGCAGCTTCCTGGAATGTGTCTGCCTGGCCATTTGGTACCTTGGTTCTTAAAACTACCAATGGTGGGCAAACCTGGTCTCACGAACCATATGCGGAGGATAATATATTTTTGCAGTGTATACTTTTTACAGATTCGATGAATGGATGGATGGGTGGTAAGCCGCATGCCCTTATTAAAACTGCGGATGGTGGAGTAACTTGGGAACAGGCAGATATTGATACATCACTATTAGCATTTTTCCCTGTGTCAAATATTCATTTTTATAACTCTCAATATGGTTATGCTTGCGGTGGTGCATTTGAATTTGCCGGTGTTATCTGGAATACCACTAACGGAGGTGATAGTTGGTCAGCTATTGATGTTTCTTTTGCACCCGCTGATCCAGTTGCTGAAATTCATGTTTTCGATTCGTTGAATGTAATTGGTATTGGTGGTGATTTTGAACTATTTGGTGTTGGAACAATTCGTACAACTGATGGTGGTAATTTTTGGGAATACGAGGAACATGGTATACCAGGTGTTGGAACAGATTTAGACTTCCGAACTGATTATGAAGCATGGGCACCTGTTCCATCAGGAGAAAGTCTGGTCTATAGTTTAGATTCAGGATTATCCTGGACTGGAATTCCTGCACCTGATAGTTCTTCCATTGCTGAAATAAACTTTCCGGATTCACTTCACGGTTATGCAGTTGGCGATCGAGGGATGATACTAAAATATAATCCGCCATATATTATTCCAATCGAATTAATTTCATTTACCGGTTCATTTAATGGGGATGTTGTAACTCTAATATGGTACATAGCAACAGAAACTAATAACCAGGGATTTGAACTAGAACGACGAGTTGCCAGTAGGCAATCCTTAGTAGGCAATTGGGAGACATTAGCATACATTGATGGTCACGGAACAACAACGGAGCCTCAATCATATTTGTTTACTGATTCAAAAATCGAAGCAGGTAACTATTGGTATAGATTAAAGCAAATAGATTTTAACGGAACCTTTGAATATTTTAATGAAATATTGGTTGAAGTTACAAATCCACTGAAATATGTTCTTGAGCAAAACTATCCCAATCCATTTAATCCGAATACATTAATCAAGTATTCAGTTCCGATTGATGGATTAGTAACGATAGAGGTATTCAACTTACTTGGTGAAAAAGTAGCAATTCTCGTAAACGAGATACAAGTAGCAGGCAGATATGAGATAGACTTTGATGCTTCAGATCTTTCGAGCGGAATATATGTTTACAGTATAAAGTCAGGTAATTTTAATTCATTAAAGAAGATGCTTTTAATAAAATGATAACTAAATCATCATCCTGAGAGTCTTTTCATATACTAAAACTCATCTTCCACCAGCCAACCTTCGGCTTTATCTGAAGATATATCTGAAATGAACCTTGATGGTTTTGAGAATGTTGTACCGGCTTCACGGTCATACATATTCATCGGATAAGTAACAAATAAGTTCTGCTTTGCCCTGGTTGATGCAACATACATCAGCCTTCTTTCTTCTTCCAGTGTTTCAATTTTTTCTGCAGATCTCGCAGATGGAAAATATCCATCAATAGCATGAATGATAAATACTGAATGCCACTCCAATCCTTTTGCAGAATGTATTGTGGACAGTGTAAGTATTTCATCCTCTTTATCTGTTCCTTCCATATCAATCATACTATCAATCACAGGTTCAATTGCCATATCTGCTAAAAGCGAATCAAGTGAACGGTAATTTTCGCTTATGTTTAAAAATATTTCAAGGTCTTTATTCCGTTTATTATAATCGTCGTATTTATCCTTAAAGATTGGATGATAATAATCATAAACCATCTGCACTTTTTCAGTCGGTGGCATTTTTATGGTGTGCAGTTTATACAGAAGTACAAAGAGATCAACAAGATTTTTATTTTGAATAATGTTCTTATCATCTTTCTTGGGAGATGAACTGATTGATATTCTTGCAGTAGCCAGTTCATCTAACACTCTTTGCGCAGTTTTAGGTCCTACGCCTTCATGAAGCAACAATACCCTAAACCAGCTTATAATATCTTGTGGATTTGAAGCTATTCTTAAAAAAGCAAGAACATCCTTAATGTGTGCTGTTTCAACGAACTTCATTCCACCAAATTTCTGAAAGGGTATATTTGCTTTTGCAAGTTCAATTTCCAGATCGAATGAAAAAAATGAGGACCGAAAAAGTATAGCAATATCATTTAATTGCAATCCTTCCTCACGCAGTTCAAGTATCTTCTCAACAATAAACTTGGATTGCATATTTTCGTTAGCTGTTGCCACAATGTATGGAAGGGCACCGCCGTTCTTTCTTGTGTAAAGAACCTTGGTATATTTTTCAATTGCGTGGTCATAAATAGTATTTGCAAAATCTAGAACAGTTTGTACACTTCGGTAGTTTTCTTCAATCTTAATTATGTTCACATTGTTAAATAGCTTTGGGAAATCAATAATGTTCCTGAAGTTTGCACCTCTGAACGAGTAAATGGATTGAGCATCATCTCCAACCACCATTACATTATCATTGTGTTGTGCAAGCCCTTTTACAATTTGTGCCTGCAAATAATTTGTATCCTGGTATTCATCCACCATTACAAATTGAATTGTTGAAAGGAGAGACCTGGCCGCGGCGGACCCACTTAATAGAAAATCTCTCAAGTACATAAGAAGATCATCGTAATCAAGAAGATTATTTTTTCGTTTATACTGAATGTAAACCTTGTTCACATCGAGTATTTTATCCATCAAAGGAAGAAAGTGTGGATAGTCTTCCTCTACTATCTCTTCAATTCTTTTATTTGTATTAATACTGTAGCTGATAATTTTATTGAGTGTATCTTTTTTAGGAAATCTCCTCTTCTCATCAATAAAACCTTCCTGTGATCTTATAAGATTAATTATATCGGCACTATCCCCCTGGTCGAGAATTGTGAATGAGGATAAGAGCCCTATTGCTTTAGCATATTTACGAAGAGTAACATTTGCAAACGAGTGAAATGTGCCTCCCCTAATTTTGGTACAACGGTCATCCAGCAGAACAGATGCTCTCCGCATCATTTCATTAGCTGCTTTTCTTGTAAATGTTAAGAGAAGGATTGAGTTAGGATCGTAACCTGATTCAATGAGTCTTGCCACACGATAAACAAGTGTTCTTGTTTTTCCCGTGCCTGCACCTGCAATAATAAGATAAGCACCGTCAACTGCTGCAACCGCTTCGTACTGTGGTGGATTTAATTCTTGCTGGTAATTAATTACAAACTTTGATTCGTCTATCTTCTTTATAAATTTTTGTGAGTGTATCCTCCTTAGTTTGTACTTCTTTTGATTCATCGTTTAAGTGCTTTTGGTTTCCCCATTATTTCGGAGATAATCACATATTCTTTTAGCGATGCGGGATCCATAATACTTTCTTTTATCTTTCGTGAAATTCTGGTTGCGGATGTTTCCGGTTTTTTCAAATACTTTTCAAAAGCGGTTGCTTGCCTTTCAACATCGGGACTTAATGATTTTTTTCTTTTATCAATCTCAGTTTTCTTTACATCCCATGGATCAATAAAAGTATGCTCGGATGCTGTCTTTGTGTGAAAGCTATCTTCCGGTACACCCGAGCGTTCTTTAGTGGAAGGCTTTACTTCTTCAATTGGTTCAGGATGTGGTAGGATTTGAGGTTTTTCCTCAGTTTTACCTACTTTGAAGAAGTCTTCGAAATCCTTCAAAATATCGTATTCCTCTTCCTGTGTTTGAACCGAAGCAGCTTGTTCAGCATTCAATTCCCCGGCGATTGGTTGCTGATCAGGAGTTTGATCTTGTACTTGCTCCTGTTTTATAGCTGCCTTTTTCTTCTTCTTAAGAAAAGAACTAAGAAAGCTAATGATTATGAACAAATAGATTAATATTTCAAATATATTATCCACTTTCGTCCTTCTTTTTATCTTCAGGTTTTGCTATTGCATCACGCATCTGTGTATCAGCCTGTATGTTTCTTAAATTATAATAATCCATTATTCCAAGGTTACCTGAACGGAATGCTTCAGAAATGGCTTTTGGAATTTCGGCTTCGGCTTCAACAACTCGTGCACGTTGTTTAGCAACTTCTGCTACGTTTTCCTGTTCACTTGCTACTGCAGCAGCACGTCTTTCTTCTGCTTTTGCTCTTGCAACTTTAAGATCGGCTTCGGCCTGGTCTGTTTGAAGTATGGCGCCAATATTTTGCCCGATGTCAACATCGGCAATATCAATGGATAATATTTCAAATGCAGTACCTGAGTCTAATCCTTTTGCTAATACACTTTTTGATATTGTGTCAGGATTTTCCAACACTTCTTTATGAGTTGAACTTGAACCAATAGTAGAAACTATACCTTCGCCAACCCTTGCTAACACAGTAGCTTCTCCTGCGCCACCAACAAGTCTCTCGATATTTGCCCTTACAGTTACTCGTGCAATGGCCTTAAGCTGAATACCATCCTTTGCAACAGCTGCAACAACTGGTGTTTCGATAACCTTTGGCAGAACCGACATTTTAACCGCTTCAAGAACATCCCTGCCTGCAAGATCAATTGCGGCAGCTCTTTCGAATGACAATCCCAGATTAGCTTTATCTGCGGAGATTAAAGCATTAACAACTTTAATTACATTTCCGCCTGCAAGGTAATGAGCTTCCAGTTTACCCTGGTATACAGATATGCCTGCTTTTGTAGCTGCAATCATACTTTTAATTATAATACTTGGTGGGACTTTTCTTAATCTCATTCCTATTAAATCCTGGAAAATTCTTACTTTAACTCCAGACGCAATTGCTGAAATGTAAAGTCCAATTGGGATAAAATAGAAAAAAAGCAGTAGTAGTATTACTAGTGCAATAATTATGAAAAGTGATAATCCGGTTAACGCTTCCATGATATTCTCCGAATGAATTTTCTTTTAATTTGAGTATATAATATACCTTTTTCTCGGAAATAAATTTTACAATTGGCAATTATGAAGATTATCTGGTGAATCAATTATTTCTTCTATGAAATTACATTATGCCTAATTTTACTGGATTTAGTGGTATTGTTCAATCCGCTAATTATTATTACACCTTAATTGACTCTTAAAGAGAACTGTATTTTTGAACTTATTTGGCATTTTTTTTGTTAAATTAGTAACACCATTTAAATGATATTTATCACACTATTGTTTAATTATTAACTATATCTTGGTATTGGAAATATCAATTAAATTGTTTATTAAATAACAGTTAATAATATCTGGAAAACAAATAATTATAAAATTGCATTAAGGTAGAAACATGGATGGAAATTTTTCTGACAGATTACAGGATGTGATCAGGTTAAGCAGGGAAGAAGCACTAAGATTAGGACACGATTATATAGGTACAGAGCATCTATTATTAGGTATAATCCGTGAGGGTCAAGGAGTTGCAGTTAGGATTTTAAGAAATCTTGATTGTGATTTGATGAAATTGAAAAAGGCCATAGAAGATACGGTTAGAACTTCCGGCGGAACATTAACAATTGGAAATATTCCGTTAACCAAGCAAGCCGAGAAGGTTCTGAAAATCACTCAGATTGAATCGAAAATTTATAAAGCAGATGTGATTGGTACGGAACATCTGTTGCTTTCACTTTTAAGAGATGAAGATAACATTGCAACACAAATTTTGCATCAATTTAGTGTAACTTATGATACAGCACGTGCAGAGTTGAATGATATGTTGAGCAGTAAAAGTCCGAAAGATAGCTCAGCCAGACCGATTGCTAAAGACAAAAAAACTGAGAAAACAAAAACTCCGGTACTGGATAACTTTGGGCGTGATTTGACAAAACTTGCTATTGAAGATAAACTTGATCCTGTTGTCGGAAGAGAAAAAGAGATTGAGCGGGTAGCGCAGATATTAAGTAGAAGAAAGAAAAACAATCCTGTTCTAATTGGTGAGCCCGGAGTTGGCAAGACTGCAATTGCCGAAGGTTTAGCACTTAGAATTGTTCAAAAGAAAGTACCGCGGATATTACAGGAAAAAAGAGTTGTGACGTTAGATCTCGCAGGATTGGTTGCCGGTACCAAGTACAGGGGCCAATTCGAAGAAAGAATGAAAGCACTGATGAACGAGCTTGAAAAAGCAAAAGATATGATTCTTTTCATCGATGAACTTCATACAATAGTTGGTGCAGGTGGTGCTTCAGGTTCGTTGGATGCATCGAATATGTTTAAGCCCGCTTTAGCACGTGGTGATATCCAATGTATTGGTGCTACTACTTTAGATGAATATAGGAAATATGTTGAGACCGATGGTGCATTGGATAGACGTTTTCAAAAAGTAATGATAGATCCGCCCTCTTACGATGAAACTATTGAGATACTCGAGAACATTAAATTCAAATATGAAGAACATCATCACGTAAAATATTCCCAGGAAGCAATCGAATCAGCTGTTAAACTGAGTAATAGATATGTTACAGACAGACATTTACCTGATAAAGCAATTGATGTTATTGATGAAGCAGGTTCACGAGTACATATGGGTAATTTTGAGGTTCCACAGGAAGTTCTGACCCTCGAAGAAGAAATTGATGAAGTGCGTGTAGAAAAAGCTACTGTGGTAAAAAGACAGGATTATGAAGAAGCTGCAAAGCTTAGAGATAAGGAGCGCAATCTTCAGTCCGATCTCGATATTGCTAAACGGGAATGGGATGCTAAAACGAAGGATATTGTTCATGACGTTACAAATGAAGATATAGCAACAGTTGTTGCTATGATGACCGGCATTCCAGTTAACAGAATTGCTCAAACGGAATCCGATAAGCTGCTTAAGATGGATGATTCTCTTAAAGAACAGATCATCGGGCAGGACGAAGCTGTTAAGAAACTGACAAAAGCAATAAGAAGAACTAGAGCCGGATTAAAGAATCCTAACAGACCAATCGGAAGTTTTATTTTTCTTGGTCCAACCGGTGTTGGTAAAACCGAATTGTGTAAAGCTCTTGCAAGATACTTGTTTGATTCAGAAGAATCACTTGTTCGTATTGATATGAGTGAGTATATGGAGAAGTTTTCACTTTCAAGGTTAGTTGGTGCGCCTCCAGGATATGTTGGTTACGAAGAAGGTGGCCAGCTTACTGAAAAAGTTAGGAGAAAACCGTATTCGGTAGTTTTATTTGATGAAATCGAAAAAGCTCATCCTGATATATTTAGTATTCTTCTTCAGGTTTTAGATGACGGGCTGCTTACAGATAGTTTAGGCAGAAAAGTTGATTTTCGGAATACAATAATCATTATGACGTCTAACATTGGAACAAAGGATATACGAGATATTTCCACATTTGGCTTCGGTGACGATAAGAATGAATTAGATGTATACAGTCATTTGAAAGATACTGTTGAAGATGCAATGAAGAAGTTATTTAATCCTGAATTCCTGAACAGAATAGATGATACAATTGTATTCAGGAAGCTTAACCGGGATGATATTATGAAGATAATTGATATAGAGATAAAGGGTCTTTACAAAAACCTTGAAGATAACAAATTGGCTTTTGTACTTGATCAAACAGCAAAAGAATTTCTGGTTGATAAAGGCTTTGATGAGAAGTTTGGTGCAAGACCACTAAAAAGAGCTATCCAAAAATATGTTGAAGATCCATTAGCTGAGGAAATTCTCAGAGGCTCGTTCAAAGAAGGTACAAAAATTATTTCAAAGCATGTGGATAAAGCAGAAGAGTTGGTGTTCTATGACGAAGCATTGGAAGCTGAAAGCTCCAGTGAAGAGGCAAATAAATCAGATAATAACTAGTTTTTAGTTTTAGTTACTCCCTCCTAAAGCGTATTTTATTAATACGCTTTTTTTTATATAAATTTGTAATCAATTTTAAAAATAGCGAGAGAAAATAATGCCTCTTATAACATCGATGGAAATTGACAACAAACTTGCTGATTTACCGGGGTGGAATTATAAAGATCATCATATTGGAAAGCTCTTCGAGCTTAGTAATTTCAAGGAGGCGTTGGATTTTGTTAACAAAGTAGGTGAAGCTGCTGAAGATATGAATCATCATCCAGATATATTTATTCATTCCTGGAATAAAGTTAAGATAACTATCAGCACACATAGTGAGGGTGGTGTAACTGAAAAAGATTTTATTCTCGCGCATAAAATTGAAAAAGTATTGGATGAGTGATAGACTTCAATCACTAATTGAACTTTATGAAAAAAATCCCGATGATTCATTTGTTGCATATGGAATAGCACTCGAATATATATCAAAAGGAAACTTTGATGAGGCAGAAAAATATTTATCAAACATAATTAGTAATGATCCGGATTACCTGCCTGCTTATATGCAGTTAGCTCATGTGAAAGAGAATCTTAATAAAATAGAAGAGGCAAAAGATTCCTATAAGAAAGGAATTGAAGTAGCAAAAATAAATGGTGAATTGAAAACGGCTAGTGAAATGGAGGAATTCCTTAATGGGCTTGAGTGAAAAAGAAATAATGAATATTTTCGAGGAATCGGATGCACTTCTTAGAGGTCATTTCCGGTTAACTTCAGGCAGACATAGTGACGTGTACTTTCAATGCGCAAAAGTATTGCAATATCCTAATTATAATGAACAGCTTTGCTCGATCATTGCTGGAAAATTTAAGGTTGTTGATTTCGATACCGTTATTTCACCAGCGATTGGTGGATTAGTAGTTGGGCAGGAAGTTGCCCGACAGCTAAACAAAAAATTTATCTTTGCTGAAAGGGAAAATTTCGATCTTATGCTGCGCCGGGGTTTTTCGATTAAGGAAGGTGAAAGATTATTGATATGTGAAGATGTTGTTACTACGGGCGGATCGGTGTTAGAAGTTATGGAAATTGTAAAATCGAATAGTGCAGATGTAGCTGGAGTTGGCTTTATTGTAGATAGAAGCAATGGCAAGGTAAATTTCGGTTACCCACAGGTAAGCACAATTAAATTAGATGTCAAATCCTACATGCCTGAAGATTGTCCTTATTGCGAGCAAGGACTTGAACTGGTAAAACCGGGTTCAAAAAAAGTTATTGCCAACTGAACACTTATTAATTAAATCTATTTAAATCAATATTTAATATACTCGTTTATGGTACGTGCGTTTGTCTTAACAATATTAATTACAACCTCAGTCTTCTCGCAGGTAAAGTTTGAGGACTTCTTTTACGACAAAACATTGCGTGTAGATTATTTTCATACCGGTGATAGCACAAATGATTACTATTCTATAGATGAATTGATTGAAGAACCATATTGGGGTGGATCCAAAGTAAACCTGATTGATAAGTTTAACTATGGAAATTATAAAGTATTGGTTTATGATGACAGTACCAGCCAGTTGATCTATTCAAGAACATACTCAACTTTATTTAATGAATGGCAAACAACAAAAGAAGCAAAACTAACAACAAAAACATTTAGTGAAACTTTTGTTTTGCCTTATCCCAAAAGAACTGTTAGATTGGAATTTTACAGCAGGGATAAATTGAACCAGCAAATTAAAAAGTTTGATTATAAAATCAATCCGGAGAATTATTTTATAAAAACTGAAAGAACAAAACAGTACGAAAGATTTGAAGTATCTGTTTCTGGAGAACCTGAGAGCAAGGTGGATATTGTTATTATTCCTGAGGGCTATACCATAGATCAAATGACTAAATTTATGGAAGACGCTGAAAAGTTTGCAGGATACCTTTTTGATTGCACGCCGTTTAAAGAAAACAAAGATAAGTTTAATATTTGGGGAGTATTAGCTCCTTCGGAAGATTCTGGAACAGATATACCTGCAGATGATGTTTGGATGAGAACAATTGTTAATAGTGCTTTCTATACTTTTGATCTCGATAGATATTTAATGACATACGATAATAAAGCGGTTAGAACGCTTGCATCCTATGCACCGTATGATCAAATATTTATTTTGGTGAACAGCAAGAAGTATGGTGGTGGAGCAATATATAATCATTATTCCGTATGTGTAAGTGATAACAGGTTTTCCGATTATGTATTTGTACACGAGTTTGGGCACGGTTTTGCATCACTTGGTGATGAATATGTTACGACGGAAGTTGCGTACGAGGAATTCTATTCAACTGAAATTGAACCTCTAGATCCAAACTTAACAACTTTGGTTGATTTTGATTCTAAGTGGAAAGATCTGGTTGATGATGATGTTCCTATTCCCACTCCACCAGATAAAGAATACGAAGATAAGGTTGGGGCATTTGAAGGAGGGGGTTATGTTCCTGAAGGTGTTTACCGTCCGATGCAAGATTGTACAATGAAATCGATTTCGAAAAATAATTTTTGTCCGGTATGTAAAAGAGCTATAATAGAAATGATTAATTTTTATACTGAATAATTGGAGTCTATAAACTGGATCAAGTAAAATTGCATAAGTTAGTAGAGACTATTGCTTCCCGAAAATTCTCATCAGAAGAAAAACTTCTCTCAGAGGTTTTAGATCAGATTGTTGAAAATGAAGATATTGAAGTTACCGGTGGCAGGATCTGGAAACTAATTCCTGAGAAATCTTCCTATAAAATTATTTATCAAACAGGAAACTTCGAAAAAATAGAACCCGGATTTGAATTGGAAATTGACGGTTACAAAACTTTTGAGCTAATCACCGAAGAGCGGACCATTTTAGGTGATGAAACAAATCCGATTCTAAGAGATAAAGGAATATTCCGATACTCTGCTGCGGGTGTTGGTGCAAAAGTAAAAATTAGTGAGAATCGTTATTACGAATATATTCTCGCGCTTAACAGCGATAAGATTGATGATGAGCTTCGAATGAATCTTAATATTATTGCCACTGCTATTACCTCGCAAATTAAACAGCGAAGATATTCAGACAATGCTTCCACCCTTACAGCTGACATTGATAAAGCACGGCAGTTGCAGAAAAGTATTTTACCTGAACATGAACTAAGATTTGGGGATTACGAAATTTATGGTGTTACTGATCCGGCTGAAATTGTGGGTGGTGATTTTTTTGATTATCTCGAGGCTGGTGAAGAGGCTGAAAGACTTGGTATTGCAATTGGAGATGCGGCCAGCAAGGGGGTTAGTGCTGCTGCGGAAGCAATGTATATCTCAGGTGCATTAAGAATGGCAAGCGGTTTTGAGATAAAAATAACTACATTGATGCGTAG
This sequence comes from Ignavibacterium sp., assembly GCA_020354005.1. Classification (GTDB taxonomy): domain Bacteria; phylum Bacteroidota; class Ignavibacteria; order Ignavibacteriales; family Ignavibacteriaceae; genus BMS3ABIN03. The sequence goes on along the minus strand of CP070637.1, from coordinate 1,803,084 downwards.
GATGAACGAGCTTGTTAATAAGATTTTTGAAGACGATAAATTTGCTACGCTCTTTTATGGTGAACTATCCAGGCATAAAAGTGGTCTTTTCTTGTATACCAATGCTGGTCACAATCCACCTGTCTTTTATAACGCGGTTACAAAAAATGTTGATATCTTAGATACAACAGGATTACTTTTAGGCCCTTCACCAAATGCTAAATATTATCTCGAAAGTATAAATTTTGTTAAAGGTGATGTGCTTCTGCTTTTTTCTGATGGAATAACTGAAACCATGGATTCTAGCTCTGTAGAATACGGTGAGGAGAGATTAATCAATAATTTAAAAAAGGTAAATTCTCTTTCATCAAGGGAAATAGTTTTAGAAATTTTAAATGATGTAGTTAACTTTTCTAAAAACGGTAAGTACAGTGACGACAAAACTCTTGTTGCAATTAAGAGAATTAGTTAGTCAATAATTTTATTTCAATCATTTTAGGGGCGAAGCTATGCTGGAATCTATAAATCCCTTCACAGAGGAACTCATTAAAGAATTCGAAGAAATGTCAGCGGCTGAGATTGATGAAATAATTAAATCATCAGATAAAGCATTTTACAACTGGAAAGAAACAGACTTTAATCATCGTGGGGAATTAATGAAAAATGCTGCACAATTATTAAAGGATAGAAAAGATGATTTAGCTAAGTTGATGACTCTGGAAATGGGAAAGCTAATTTCACAATCTGTTGCTGAAGTAGAAAAATGCTCATGGGTATGTGAGTACTACAGTGAAAATGCCGAAAGATTTTTAGAAGATGAGATCATTAAAACTGATGCATCAAAAAGTTTTGTTGCCTATCAACCAATTGGTGTTGTACTTGCTGTTATGCCTTGGAATTTTCCTCTATGGCAGGTGTTCAGGTTTGCTGCACCGACATTGATGGCTGGAAATGCTGGTATCTTAAAACACGCCTCCAATGTATCTGGCTGTGCATTAGCCATTGAAAATATTTTCAGTGAAGCTGGATTTCCTCCAAATATATTCAGAACAATTCTTGTACGTTCTTCGAAAATGGATAATGTGATTGAACATCCGTCAATTAGAGCTGTTACATTAACTGGCAGCGTGCCGGCAGGGAGCTCAGTTGCATCCAAAGCTGGTGCTGTACTTAAAAAAACGGTTATGGAGCTTGGCGGTAGTGATCCTTATGTGATTCTTGAAGATGCTGATCTTGAACAAGCTGCTGCAACCTGTGTAACTGCAAGATTAATTAACGGTGGACAAAGCTGTATTGCTGCAAAAAGATTTATTGTGGTTGAGGAAGTTTATGATGAATTTGAAAAATTATTTGTTCAGAAAATGAAGCAGGTTAAAATGGGAGATCCGTTTAATGAAGAAAATCTTTTGGGGCCGCAAGCAAGTATTCCACTAAGGGATGAACTCCATCAGCAGGTAACAAAGAGTATTGAACTTGGAGCAGATTTATTATTGGGGGGGAGTATTCCTGAAATAAAGGGTGCATTTTATCCAGCAACAGTTTTAGCGAATGTGAAAAGAGGTATGCCTGCTTTTGACGAAGAATTGTTTGGCCCTGTTGCAGCATTAATAAAAGTTAAAGATGAAAATGAAGCAATAAAAGCAGCCAACGATAGTGTGTTTGGTTTAGGTGCCGCAGTCTTTACAAAGAATGAAAAAAGGGGAGAGAAGATAGCAAAAGAAAAATTAAATGCAGGTGCTTGCTTTGTTAATGCGTTTGTCAGATCTGATCCAAGGTTACCATTTGGTGGAATAAAAGATTCAGGTTACGGCAGAGAGCTTTCTGCATTTGGTATAAGAGAATTTGTAAATATAAAAACTGTGTATATTCAGTAACATTTTATACTTTGCAGCACACAATATTGAAATTTGTTTTAATGCAATCAATTCAAGACACAACTCAATCATTTCCGTTTAACTTTCCAATACCTCAATCTGCTTTGGAACCGAATGAATTTTTTATTCTGGTTCAGAAATTAGTTATCGCAATATTAATCGGGATTTTAATTGGATTGGAGAGAGAATTTTCCCGTCCGAAATCAGGAAAAATATTTGCGGGAATAAGAACCTATCCGTTATTATCAATGCTCGGTTTCTCTTCAGCCTTAATCTCGTCTTTTACAGAAACCTGGATGTATGGAATATTCTTTTTGGGTTACGCTGCTTTAATAACAACAGCCTATTTTACCTCAGCAAAGGAAGGGAGATTGGGTGGTACCTCGGATGTTGCAGCTCTTTTAGTTTTCCTGCTTGGCTCGCTTGTTTACTGGGGATTTCTTCTTGTTGCGGCTACAATTGCAGTATTTACAATGCTTTTCCTTTCAATGAAAATTCAACTCCGTAGGTTTGTTGGTAATATAAGAAGTGAAGACATTCTTGCAATTGTGAAACTGGCAATCATTACAATAATTATATTGCCGCTCCTTCCAAATGAAGTAATCGATCCACTGGAAGTATTAAATCCAACAACAATCTGGCTAATGGTAATATTTGTAAGCAGCTTAAGTTTTTTAGGATACGTGTTGGTAAAATATACTGGCAAAGATAAAGGGATTCGTTTAACAGGATTTCTTGGTGGTTTGGTTTCGAGTACAGCAGTTACTTTTTCAATGTCAAAGAAAAGTAAAGAGAGTGAATCACTTGCAGGTAACTATGCTGTAGGTGTTATTTTAGCCTCTTCGATAATGTATATACGTGTTTACATTATAATTTTATTTTTAAACACCCAATTAGCAATGCATACCTGGCTGCCATTATTTATTCTTGGTGCAGTAGGATTGATAGTTAGTTTCATTTTTACAAAAAAAGTAAAAGAAAAACAGGTTGCAGATTTTGAACTTAAAAATCCTCTCGAACTGCGTTTTGCTTTATTATTCGGATTGATATTTGCGATTGTAATTATTGCCTCAAAAGCAGCGCAGGTTTACCTTGGCACAGAAGGTATGTATGCTGTAAGTGCAATGGCAGGTATAACAAGTGTAGATGCCATTGTTCTTTCGGTTATTGAATTGTTACCCGGCTCGATATCAATTTCAACGGCGGTTGCAGCTATTATTATTTCAACTGCATCAAACGACATTGTAAAAATAGGCATTGCTCTTTATTGGGGCTCTAAAGATTATAAGAGGTATGTAACTCTCGGACTCGGTGTACTCGTAATTGTTTCACTAATTATGTTAATGTTCTACATATAGTGAATTATTTTGTTCCTCTAATCCATTTATCAGATAGCATCAATCTAAAATTCTTTACGTGATTTGTACAACTATAAATTAACAATTCAATACGATGGCACCCAGTATGCCGGTTGGCAAATTCAGGAAAACGCAATATCTATACAGGCTACAATAACCGAAACAATCAATGTAATATCAAAAGAGGATGTAAATCTTATTGGTGCAGGACGGACAGATAGTGGTGTGCATGCCCTTGGGCAGGTGGCTAACTTTATCACCGATAAAGAAATTGATTCGTTCCGTTTTCAACATTCACTAAATTCAATCCTGCCGAATGATATATCTATCATAAAAACTGAAAAAGTGGATGAATCATTTCATTCAAGGTTTGATGCAAAAGAAAGAACTTATTTGTACCTGGTTTCAAAACAGAAATCCCCGTTTTATTTTAAATACTCCATTGTCAAAAATAACCTCAACATATACTTGCTGAACAGGTTAAGTGATGTTTTTGTGGGCGAAAATGATTACACTTCATTTTGTAAAAAAAATACTGAAGTAAAAAGTAAATTGTGTGATGTAAAATCCATTAAATGGAGAGAAACTAAAAGCTTTTTTTTATTTTTTATTCGTGCCGATAGATTTTTACATGGAATGGTTCGCACAATTGTAGGTACACTATTTAGTATTGCTGAAAAAAATGGTGATGAAAATATGATACGGGAAATATTCAATAAAAAAGATCGTGAGGAGGCTGGCGAAGCCGTACCAGCGAAGGGTTTGATTCTTTATAATATAAAGTACTGAAAGTTTAAAAATAATTCAGATTAAAAAAGGAACAAATGATATGGAATTTCTTGCCGAGTTACATCCAAAAGTTGTTCATTTTCCAATTGCATTGTTTATTACCTTCGCGCTGTTTGAATTACTGGGCACAGTATTAAAAAAGGATTACTTCCACAAAGGGGCACATCTGCTCTTATTACTTGGTGTTATCGGAGCTGTTTTTGCAGTGATTACCGGTAAGCAGGCTGGTGGTGCAAATCCAAATTGGACTGATGCAAGCGTCGCTGTGATCAGGGAACATTCATCATTCGCAAATATAACAATGTGGTATTTTGTTGGAGTTCTTGTTGTTAAGACGTTTCTTGTTGTGAAGAAAAAAATGAATCCTACATTTAAGTACATAATTTTGGCTCTTGCTTTGATTGGATGCTTTTTTGTATATGAAACATCTGAACATGGCGGCCAGCTTGTTACAAAATTTGGAATTGGCACAGAACTTAATGTTAAGGTTGATAAACCTGATGAATAGAAGAATGCTTTTTACTATTTTTTGTTTACAGGTTTAAGATTTTTATGAAAAAAATATTTCTTTGTTTTCTCTTACTTTTTAGTTTAAATGTCTTCGCAGCTGATCCACCTGCAAGTAAGGCCACAGGCATATTTCTTGCGTTTGGTGTTGGACCAAGACTGCCGGTTGGAGATTTTTCAAATACTTCAGAGCTTGGATACGGAATAGGAATTGAAGTTTCTTATACGGATAACGAATTTCTTCCAGTATTTTTATTTGCAAGTGTTGGATTTGAACAATATCCGGGAGCACAGCGTTTCTACCAGGAATCAGCCTATTCAAATTTGTCTACCAATTCAATTCCTTTAAATGTTGGCGTTCGATATTACTTTAGTCCGCTGCTCGAACAAATAGTATTACTTATACCTTTAATAGAGGTCTCTGCTTCCTTTACATATTTTCAGGTTTTGCATGAGTTTAAAATAGACTCGGATCTGAGTAATTTTAAAACCGAAACAATAAAATACGGAATAACAGCCGGGGCAGGTATATCCATGTTCCTGATGGAAATTATAGCTGCCTATCATTACGTACAAAACAACCAGTTTGTTTCTTTCGACCTAAGAGTGAGAATTCCATTATTTGTTAATTTATAAGTGAACAAAATGAGTTATAAAACTTTACTACTAGAAATTGAAGACAACATAGCTACCGTTACAATCAATCGACCTGAAAAAATGAATGCATTAAATGCACAGGTGATGGCTGATCTTGACACTGTGTTTGATGACTTAAAAAATAATGAGCAGGTTTATGTTATTATTATTACCGGAAGCGGAGAAAAAGCATTTGTCGCCGGTGCCGATATAAAAGAGTTAAGCAACCTTGATATGAATAAAGCCAAAGAGTTTTCTGAAAATGGGCAGGCGGTATTAAATAAGATTGAAAATTTCGAAAAACCTGTGATTGCTGCGGTAAATGGTTTTGCTCTTGGCGGTGGTTGTGAGCTTGCCCTTGCTTGCCACATAAGAGTTGTTAGCGAAACAACAAAATTTGGACAGCCGGAAGTTAATCTTGGAATTATTCCAGGTTATGGCGGAACACAAAGACTTACGCGGCTAATAAATTCCGGCAGAGCTATGGAATATGCTTTAACTGCAGATATGATCGATGCCAATGAAGCATACCGGATTGGACTTGCAAATAAAGTTTATTCACAAAGCGAGTTGATGGAAGAAGCAAAAAATATGGCTAAAAAGATTTCATCAAAAGGTCAGCAAGCAATTCGGTTAGCAATTAATGCAATCAAAAATGTTGATCAGCTAACTTTATCTGAAGGACAAAATTTAGAAGCAAGTCTTTTTGCCCTCTGCTGTGGAACGGAAGATTTTAAAGAGGGAACATCAGCATTCCTTGAAAAAAGAAAACCATCTTTTAAGAATAAATAGAGAATCATCCTTAGTAAAAGATGAAGTTTAAACTTAATCGGGGAGTTACTGCAGTAATTCTTTTAGTTGTTGCGGTTCTTTTATTGGTCACATATCTATTTCTTAATTATTTAATTAATTCTGAAGAACCAGTATCAGTAAAAACCGTCTTAAACTCTTCTCAGATCGATAGTTTGTTTATTTACTCTCTAAACAGTTTTGGTTTATCGCAAGATTGGATTAAAGAAGTACAAAACAGAAAGACAGATAAATCATATATTGTCAGGCTTCCGAATGATCTTTCAATACCGGTAGTATTGGCAGAGATAAATACAAATTTTTTTGGGAAGAATTTAACTTTCTCATCTGTAGAAAAAGATTTTTCCGGCAGAACCAGGTTGACTATTAACAGAGGCGAGAAAATTATATTAAGTGCAGAACTTAAGTATGATAAAGAGATCTTTCGCACCAAAAGAACGCTTTCATTTATTATTAAAGACTTTGAGTTATCCGGTTCTGAAGATTCGCTGCTTCTCGAAATTCCTGAGCCATTTACTGCTTTGCTCAAACCATCAACTAAAAACACAAAGCTGGTAAATTATATAAATGAAATAGGTAAAACATATTCATTACTTATTGATGATGATATTCCCGATTTAAAATACCGGTTAAATGAAAGTTATCCGCAAAAGCGTTTGAAGGCTTCGCTGCATTCTATCACTAAAGATTTTTCTTATGCTTCGTTTTTTCTAATCGATGACAAATCAGACCTGTTTGCATCACCAACTTTTGATTTTATAAAACTTGAAATGGAGAAAAGAAAAATCAGCCTGGTATTATTAAGTGAAATGCAGCAGTTAAATTATGATGATCAGATCCAAATAATGAAATCGTTTGATAACTATGTAAAAGAGATAGCCGAAGGTGAAAACATGTTATTCTTATTGTCAGCAGATGGTTTTAGAATTTTGCTACCTGAAATTGAACGATACCGAAAAACAGGGGTCAAAATTGTTCATCCTACGAAAATAAAAGCTGATAGCGATACTGCTGATTGAGTTTAAATTTTCTCAGCAACAACTATATCCTCAAAATGGTGCTCTTCCAGTTGACTGATAATTTTAGTTTTATCACCAACTAAAATAGTTGTTGCTAATCCGGGAGAGATATTATCTATGGCTGCTTTGTTTACATCTTCAACTGTAACTGAATAGATATTATCGATGTAAGTATCAAAGTAATCTGCCGGCAGATCATAAATTACTTTACCAATAAAATTGGAAGCAATCTGAC
>CP070637.1:1773151-1795777 GCA_020354005.1 Ignavibacterium sp. | reverse complement strand
CCAATATACACCAACGGCCTCAAGGGGAAGCTCTATTGCCAGGAGATATGCTAATGGTATTTGAACAAGCCAAAAGATAAAGAAGTTCAAATAAGCAGGTGTTCTTGTATCACCTGCACCATTAAAGGCTTGTATTAGAACCATTCCATAAGCATAAAAAAGGTAACCGAGCACAACAATATTTAAGCATTTCACTGCATTAATTATTACTTGTTTATCATCTGTAAAAAATGATGTGATACTTTCTGCAAACAGAAGAAAGATTATCATCACAATACCCATAAAAACCGCATTAAAGAATCCGGTACGCCGAACTGATTTTTCAGCACGCCCAGGTTGTTTGGCACCAAGGTTCTGTCCCACCATTGTAGCTGCAGCATTTGAAAAACCCCATGCCGGCAGTAAGGTGAAATGAACTATCCTCAAGGCAACAGTATAACCCGCAAGCGCAGTGGATCCGAATGTTGAGATTAAGCGCGTAAGGAAAATCCAGCTTGCTGAAGCAATTATAAATTGCGCAGTTACTTCCCCGGAGAGCCGAACAAGCTTTGCTATAATATCAGCCCTTGGTAGCCAATTCTCTCTGTGTATTTTTACTATCCCTTTCCCTCTGAATAAATGATAAAGCTGATAAGAAACGCCAATGCCGCGACCAACAATTGTTGCCGTTGCGGCGCCTTCAATTCCAAGTTGGGGGAAAGGCCCAATACCGAATATGAACAAGGGATCGAGCACAATGTTTAATCCGTTTGCAATCCATAATGCGCGCATTGCAAGTGTTGCATCACCAGCACCACGGAATATTCCATTAATAAGAAATAAAAGTATAATTATTAAGTTGCTAACCAATAACAGTTTTGTATATCCAACTCCATCCTTAATAACAGCATCAGATGCGCCCATCAATCTCAACAAATCCTCTGAGAATAGCACCCCAACTATAGCAATCGGAACAGATACAATAGTACCGAGATAAATTGCCTGCACACCAGAAATGGACGCACCATTAATATTATTCTCACCCACTCTTCTGGATACCAATGCTGTTGTTCCCATTGCAACACCAAAGCCTAACGAGTATGGAATTGTCATCATTGATTCGGTTAGCCCAACTGCAGCAATGGCGTTAATACCTATCTTGCTAACAAAATAAATATCAACAACTGCAAAAAGTGATTCCATAACCATCTCAAGTGTCATTGGTATTGCAAGAAGAATAATGGCGCGGTTAATGTTTCCACTTAGAATATTTGATTCACCACCAGATACAGCAAGGCGAAAGAGTTCCCAAACCGAAATAATTTTTTTAAGCAGGATGTTCATTATTGTTTTAAAGACGTATTGGTCGTTGATGGGTACTATTCTTTAGGATATAACTCATCCCCAATGTTTATAACGCCTGTTTTATAAGAAACCATGTTATGTCCAAACAGCACCTCTCCATTGCTATTTCTGAATTTGGCGAGTGTTTTTAGTGGCTCTTTCCCACGCTCAGCCGTTTCCTGGTTTATAGTGGTAATTATACATCGTGCGCAAGGTTTAACAACTATAAACTCGGCATCTCCTATTCTTACTTTTTTCCAAGTGTCTTCATCAAATGAACCGCCTCCTTTAAAAACCAAGTTTGGCCTGAACCTGTTCATTGTCAATGGAACCCCGAGGTGATTATTTAGTTCAACCAACGATTCTTCCCCGATGAGTAAAAAAGGGTAACCATCAGCAAAGCTTACAATTTTGTCTTTTGCAAAATCCGGATTGGTTTTTCGTTTAGTAGTTTCGGGCATATAAACTAAACTGCATTTAATTCCAATTGCTTTAGTAAACCATTCATTCACATCATTTTGATATTTGAATGCTACCACGTTGTCTCTCCATATCTGCACATGAACTTCTTCTTCATCATATTGAAAAGGCTGAATGGTTAATGGAGAAAGTTTGTTTTGCTTGTGCGTAATTAATAATAGACCATTCTTCCTATCAACTCTAAGCAAAGCCATTTGAGCAAAAGACCTCTGTGTTATAAATCGGTTCGATTCATCAACAAGCATCCATCTTCTATCATGTTTTAATCCCCTATCTTCTACTTCAGCAGATTGAAGCGATATACCCCCAAGCGATTTGATGGGGTAGATATTTATTTCTGATAAAAAGTATTTGTTCATCTTTATGAGTTATTTCACTTAGCCAATTAAAAAGATAAAAGAAATTCCTTAAACGATGAATATGAATCCGGGAGTTTTACGACCCTCTTCTTTTTTTGCAACACCAATTTTAAGCTTTCGGGCATTTCTACTTTTGTTCCGATTACATCTTCAACAGTATCAAAAAACTTTGCTGGATGAGCGGTCTCAATAAATATTCCGTTTACATTTTCATTTATTTGCTGTAAATAACTTTGTAGTCCCAAATAACCAACAGCACCATGAGGATCCATTACATAGTTATACTTTTTATACACTTCCTTAATTGCATTAATTGTTTCTGAATCATTAAATGAAAAACCGCAAACATCTTCGCGCAAACTCTTAATGCTGTTGCTGTAAAGCGCTTGAATTCTTACAAAGTTGCTTGGGTTGCCAACATCCATTGCATTGGAAATAGTTTTTATTGTGGCTGCCGGTTCGAATGTGCCGGTTTTTAAATATTTAGGTACAACATCATTCACATTGGAGGATAGTACAAATTTCATAATAGGAAGACCCAAGCGCTTTGCTATCAAGCCGCTTGTGATGTTGCCTAAATTTCCACTCGGTACCGATATAACCACAGGATCACCATTAATTTTTCTTGCCTGTGCATAAGCATAAAAGTAGTAGAAAGACTGCGGTATCAAGCGGGTGATGTTTATAGAATTTGCTGAAGTAAGTGTAAACCGTTTATCTAATTCAGAATCTAAAAACGCCCGTTTTGTTATTTTCTGGCAATCATCAAACGTTCCTTCAATTTCCAGCGATGTAATATTGTGACCAAACGTGGTTAATTGCTGCTCTTGAATGTGGCTTACTTTTTTACCTGGATATAGCAGGAATACTCTTGTACCCGGCACATTTAGAAATCCGCTGGCCACAGCACTTCCTGTATCTCCCGAAGTTGCCACAAGAATCGTTAACTCTTTTCCTGATTGTTCAACATAGTATCCCATTAACTTGGCCATAAACCGTGCTGCAAAATCTTTGAATGCAAGAGTAGGTCCGTGAAAAAGTTCGAGGGTGAATAAATTATTATTAAGCCCCGCCAATGGAGCATCAAAATTAAATGCCTCTTTAATGATTTCTCTTAAATTATCTTCGGATAAGTCTTCACTTAAAAATGCATTTGCCACTTGAAATGAAATTTCCTGTAAGGTTAGATTAGGCAATGCATTTATAAATTCGGTTGGCATTTCAGGGATGTGCTTTGGCATATAAAGGCCGTTATCGGGAGGAAGTCCTTTAAGCACTGTTGTTCGAAAATCAACCTCAGGGCTTTTTTTATTTGTGCTGTAATAGAGCATTATTCATTATGGGATATTACTCGTGCCCCCTCGTTATTTATTTCCGAAATATAGATTGTATTATCAATTCCGATTTTATCACAGGTATCTTTCATCGATTGCCCAACACCATTTGCTGTGGTTTTGGATTTAGACAAAGCAAAGATAGCCGGACCGGAACCCGAAATGCTACAGCCAAGCGCACCGGCACCCATTGCTGCCTTTTTGATTTCTGAGAAACCGGGAATTAATTTTGAACGAACTGGCTCGATAATAACATCTTGAAGGGAGCGACTAATTAATTCGAAATCCTGCTTTAATAAACCAGCAACCAATCCGCCAACATTTCCCAATTGTGTGACGGTATCTTGTAAAAGAATTTTCTCCGGAAGGATTTTACGGGCTTGTTCTGTTTGTATTTCTAAAACGGGATGAAATATTGTACAAACTAGTTCTTCAGGTACAGCAAGCGATATAGTGTTCAATGGATTATAGCTGTTTATAAGAATGAAACCGCCGAGTAAAGAAGGTGCAGCATTATCAGCATGCGGTGAACCGCACGCGACCTTTTCTGCTTCTAAAACAAAAGGTAGCAACTCTATTCTTGATAATTGATTATCAAACAATGTGTTTGCTGCAAATACGGCAGCAACAGCTGATGCAGCACTTGAGCCCAGTCCACTTCCAAGCGGCATATTTTTCTGCAGATCAATTTCGATACCATTGGTTACATTAATTGTTTTCATGAACTCAATAACGGCAATGCCCGCAGTGTTTTTGGATGGCTTTCGTGGTAGTCTGCCTTCATCTCCAATAATATTTTTTATGAACACACCCGGCGTTTCAATTTTTCTTACTGTAGTAATATCTCCGGGCTCGTTAACAGCAAAGCCCATTATATCAAATCCGCATGCTACATTTGAAACTGTTGCAGGTGCAAACACACTTACTTCACGAGGCATTATAGTTTCCTAACATGGATTTAATTCGGATTCATTATTTACAATAGTTTCAGTTTAATATTCTGATGATGTCGGCAAACATACCGGCAGCAGTAACTTCAGCACCTGCACCTGGGCCCTTAATTACAAGCGGCCGGTCGTGGTAGCGATCAGTTTTAAATGAGATAATATTATCACTACCGGATAAATTGTAAAACGGGTGGTCAGAACCAACTGCTTGTAGTGTTACCTGTGCATCACCATTCTCCAGAGTTGCAATATAGCGCAAAACCTTTCCCTCTTTTTCTGCATCAACACGACGGTTTTCAAAACCCGCATTTACTTTTTCAAATTCCTCAAAAAACTTTTCAATAGTAGGAATATTACGGCAGTTTTCCGGCACAAGGTTTTCTACTTTTATGTCATTTAATTCAAGAGACAACCCAATTTCACGCCCTAAAATTAACAGCTTGCGAGCCACGTCGAGACCATTTAAATCGTCACGTGGATCAGGCTCGGTGTATCCGGTTTTCATTGCCATATAAACCACTTCGCTAAAAGATTTTTCTTTACCAAAGGAATTGAAAATATAACTTAGTGTCCCGGATAGTATTGCTTCAATTTTTAAAATTTTATCTCCGCTACTACGCAGATCATTTAAGGTGCTAATTACAGGAAGGCCCGCACCTACATTTGTTTCATAAAGGAATTTTGCACCACTTCGTGATGTTGCCGTTTTTAATTTACTGTATAGTTCAAAGCTTCCCGAATTAGCTTTTTTATTTGCTGTTACAATGGATATACTTTCATTTAAAATCTCTTTATAATATTTGATAATATCATCGCTGGAAGTACAATCTATAAAAACACTGTTTGGCAGGTTCTGTTCAATCATATTATTAATGAATGAATCCAGAATAGTTTCCTCTTCAGATTCATCGAGAAGTTTTTGCCATTCCTCAATTATTATCCCATCAGCATTAAAAACATTTTTGCGAGTGTTTGTTAATGCAACCAGCTTAAGCTCAATTTGCCTATTGTTCTTTAAAAATTGATAGTGGTCAATTAATTGTTTCAGCAGCGTTCCGCCCACAAGACCGGTACCAACCATAAACATATTTATTGATCGGGTTTCAGATAAAAAGAATGAATCGTGAATTGCGTTGAGTGCTTTAACTTCATCTTCTTTTGGAACAACAACAGATATGTTTAGCTCGGAGGAACCTTGCGCAATAGTTATTACATTAATTCCGTTCTTACCAAGCGCTTGAAAAAGACGTCCGGATATCCCCGGTGTTCGGTGCATATTTTCACCAACCACCGCAATAACCGATAGATCCGTTTCTACAATTGGAGAGCCAATCTGCTTTGTTTCAATTTCAAGACTAAATTCTTCTTCGATTATCTTTTTTGCTCCAACAGAATCATTTGGCGCAACAGCAAAACATATTGAGTGTTCCGAAGATGCTTGTGTTATTAGTATTATATTAATTCCTTCTCTTGCAAGTGTCCCAAAAACGCGCATAGCTGTGCCGGTAACACCAAACATCCCGCTACCCTGAACACGAAATAAAGCAACTTCCGGTATCGAAGTAACAGATTTAACTAAATTTGAACCAGGTGTGTTGTTGTCACTAATTTTTGATCCAGCAAAGGCCCTATTGAATGTGTTTAATATTTTAATTGGTATGTTTTCATTTAATGCTGGCTGCATGGTTGGTGGATGAATAACATTAGCTCCGAAATGTGACATCTCCATAGCCTCTTCATAAGTTAGGCTATCAATTGAAAATGCCTTGGGGACTTTTCTGGGATCCGCCGTCATTACTCCATCTACATCTGTCCATATTTCAACTTCATTTGCATTCAGCGCAGCAGCAACAATCGAAGCAGTATAATCTGAACCACCTCTGCCAAGTGTGGTGGTTTCAGAATTTTCTGTGAATCCTAAAAAACCTGTGACAATATTTAGTCCGGTATGCGATTCAAAATATTCCTTGAGATATTTGTTAGTCAAATCAAAATTTACTCTGGCAGCTCCGAATTTCTCATCCGTTTTTATTACCTCACGTGAATCAAGATAGTGTACAGTATCAACTTGTCCCCTTAACGCCTCACTCACTACAAAGCAGGAAAGTCTTTCACCAAAACTCATTACAAAGTCAAGTGTCCTTGCAGAAAGCTCTTTCACCAGAAATATACCATGCAAAATATCTTTTAACTCTTTGAAAGATTGGTTTACATTCTGCTGTACAATTTCCCGATTTTGTTCAACAAGCTCAGTAATATACTGTGAATGAACCCCACTGAAACTTTGCAGCAGTTCTACGTATTTAGTATTGCCCTCGCCGGCTGTTCGGCTCATTTCAATAAGCTGATCTGTTGATTTTCCGAAAGCGGAGAGCACCACAGCAACGTTAACATTATTTTTTGCCACTTCCTTAATAATATTTATAACGTTCTTTGCTCTTTCAGGTGTTCCAATAGATGAACCACCAAACTTCATCACTTTCATTTAATGCTATCGTTCTTTCTTTGAAAATATAACAGTGTGATTAAATCTTTTAGTAAGACGGCGAAATTTAATCATAAATTAAACGCATAACTCATGGTTTTTAATTAGAGGGATGTTTAATGGATCAAATCATTTATTCAAATTTACTCATCAAAAATTTTTATAAGAGTAATTTCAGGCGTTGAGTTATAACGTAATGGAGCGAGAGACATTCCAAGTCCACGATTTACAATCATTAGCATATCATCAAACCAAAAATCGCCGTGCAAATAATTCGTTTCGAATAGTGTTGGGGTAAGTTGAATAAAAGGAAACAAAAAAGAGATTTGTCCGCCGTGGGTGTGTCCGGCAAGAAAAAGATCATAATTGTTTTCCGAAGCAGCATCTATTAAATGCTGCCGTGGCTGATGGGTTAGAAAAATCTTAAAATCTCCGGACCCATTTATTACTAGACTATCTAGCATTGACCTCGGAATCCTTCCTGAATATGTATATGTAGCAAAGGTAACTTCAAGAGCAGCATGACCAATCCGAAACACCCTTTGAGAATTATCTACGAACTCAATATTATTTTCTTTTAATGCCTTTTTAATTTCTGTCAGACTTTTTGATATATCACCCCGGTATGCCCAATTATCGTGATCGCCAATGCACGAGTATACGCCATGTTTTGCATTAAGCTTACCAACAAGATTTGCGCTGATACTAATGTACTTTGGTCCTGTTGTAATAAAATCTCCCGCAATTAAAACCAAATCAGGATTAAGAGAATTAACTATTTCGATAAAATTACTTAGTCTGCCTTCATCTGTATAATGGTCTGCCTGAAGGTCTGAAATGAAGGCTATGTAGAAATTGTTCAGATCATCGGGCAGGTTCTCTTTTTCATAATCAATAGTCCTTACAGATACTCCATTGTAATCGTAGATTATTCTTGTTGGTACGTAGATGAGGAAAAAAGCAGTTAGAACAAGTACTATTGCAGATTGTATTCTTAAAATTTGTTTCTTGTGTTTTCTATATAACGGGAACAACAGCAGTTTTAGAATATCGATGATTATAAAGTAAAGAAAGACCTGAACTGAAAGAATGAAGAATATCCAGAAGGGGTAGATGAGCAAGTAATCTATAATTCGACTTTCGGGCATTGTTATGCGCTCTAACGTAATCGCAAAGTAAGTGAAAACAACAATCAGCACAACAGGATAGAGATTCATCCAAATAAGAAAAACTCTTTTAATGGTTCGGAAATTCTTCTGATAAAATGAAGGAAGAAATAATTTGAACGCCAATGAAGTTTTCCTTATGAAATAGTACTCGACTACAACAAGTATTGCTATTCCAATTAAAAGCCTAATAACTATCCACATAAAAGAGAGTTGAAAATCTATAATTTTGTGAAAAAACAGGACACAAAATTAAAAATTATAATTCAATTTTCTTTATAGATTGGATGAACGAGTTCATTTTTTGATGATGGGTTCCCTGCCAGTAGATTTTATTGCATTTTGAGCATTTGAAAAACGTATCCAGCCAATTAGCAACTTTGGGCGGAATTTGGTTTATTATAGTTTCTTTTTTAACTGGCTGAAGTAGACCATTGCATTCCATACATCTACTAAATTCATTTATCTCTTTTTGAAGATCAAACCTTTTAATTATTTCCCTCACTTGATTTTCAACATCAAAGCTTCGTACAAAATAAGCGTGGGTCACCTCTGATCTCTTCAAAACATTTTTGTTCTTTGTTAATATTGCACGCTTGTCGTTTAGTGATATTTCAACAAGCTCATCACTATCGTAATGGTTCTTGTAGTAGGTGTTGAAACCAAACATTCTTAAATATTTCGCAAGCTTTCCTAAATGTTCATCTACAACAAACCTTGGTTCTCGAAGTGGTTTAGGTCTTAAGTGTTGTACATTTGAAATATCAAGCGACTCAAATACAGGATATATGGAAATATCATCACCATCGTTAATGATATAATTGAAGTTTACAGACTTACCGTTTACGAGTATAAGATCAATCTCAGTGTGCGGAACACCAAGAGCTTCAACCATATCTTTCACCGATGCACGATCGATAAATAAATGTTCAAAGCGTTTTTTCTTTTTGGGTTCAGGAAGAAAATCATTTAGTTCTTCGTAAAATCTAAAATAAATCTTGTGCATATATCAAATAAAATTCTTTGCTAAGTAACATGAATAAAATAGTAAAAAGATCATTCGAATTAAGTTAATCACGATCTTTTTGCTAATTATTCACCATACTTTTAACTTCGTACAAGCCTAACGGATTATTAATTATATGCCTGAAAGGATACCAATTGAGGAATTTCATATTAATATTTTTAGCAGCCTGCTTCTCATATTTATTCTGTACCTGCGAAGAGAAAAAGCAAGATTTTACGGATTGGGATGCTTTTGTTGAAGATTTTATTGCGATCTATTTTGAGCTAAACCCAACCGATGCTGTTGATGCCGGATTACATCAATATGATGGCGAGTTCCCGGATTTGTCGCAGGATGGTATTCAAACTCTTATTGATTGGCTACATGTTCAGAAAGACAGTTTAAGTAGATATAATGATGAGTTGCTAACAAAAAAACAGCAGTTTGAAAAGCAATATTTAGATGCCATTATTGATAAGAAATTATTTTGGTTGGAGAGTGCAAGAACACCATTCAAAAATCCGGCGTTTTATTTGGGGACAATTAATCCAAGCGTTTATTTAACAAGAGAGTATGCCCCGCTGGATGCAAGAATGAAAGCATTCATTCACTATGCAAACAACCTCCCTGATGTATTAAAGCTGATGAAATCAAATCTTGAACTACCATTGCCACATACTTATGCGGAGTTGGGAAGAAGTGCATTCAGAGGTTATACAAGCTTTTTTAGTAATGATGTCCCAAAGATCTTTGAGTCTGTAGATAATGAGGAGTTACAACAAGAATTCTCTTTAGCAAATGAAGGGGCAATCAAGGCCGTTAAGCAAATGGAGGAATGGTTTGACAGTATACTTCCCGAAAGTAATGGCTCCTTTGCACTGGGAAAAGAAAAATTTAAAGAGATGCTTTGGGCAACTGAACGGATTGATATTTCTATCGAGGAATTAAAGGAAGCTGCACTAAAAGATTTTGAAAGGAATCTGAACGATTTAACAGAAGCGTGTTCAAAACTTATGCCCGGCATATCAATACCTGAATGTTTGAAAATGGTTTCTAGCAATAAGCCAACTGGTGGAGCCGTACAAGGCGCAAAAGAGCAATTGGAATCACTGAAAAAGTTTTTAATTGATAAAGACATTATAAGCATTAAAGGAGATGCAGATGCGCTGGTTGATGAAGCACCTCCATATAACAGATGGAATTTTGCTTATATAAACATCCCGGGAACTTACGAAGATGAACTTCCATCTATTTATTACATTGCACCACCAGACCCAAGCTGGCCACCCAAAGTGCAAAAGGGATATGTCCCCAGCAAAACGAAACTGTTATTTATTTCTGTGCATGAAGTTTGGCCGGGACATTTTTTACATTCATTGCACAGAAACAAATCGGAATATAATCTAGCCAAAGTATTTTGGGGCTATGCTTATGGCGAAGGCTGGGCTCACTATACTGAAGAAATGATGTATGATGAAGGGCTTGGTAATTTTGAACCGGAATACAAGATTGGGCAATTGGAAAATGCGCTTTTAAGAAACGGGAGGTTTTTATCCGCCATTGGTTTGCATACGGAAGGGATGACTGTTCAAGAATCTGAAAAGATGTTTATTGAAAAAGGATATATAAATACAGGGGATGCAAAGCAGCAGGCAGCAAGGGGTACGTTTGACCCGGCATATCTTAATTACACAATGGGCAAACTTATGATAATGAAACTGAAGGAAGACTGGTTGAAAGAAAATCCGGACAATACGCTAAAAGATTTTCATGATACATTTCTCTCTTACGGCGGTCCGCCAATTCCTATGGTTCGAAAGGATATGCTGGCCACGGAAGATGGAAGTTTGTTTTGATCAGGTGTATTAGAAGTTAGAAGAAAGCAGAGGGTCAATGTATTGAACCTTTGCACACCTGTCATAATCTTTACAACACCTTATTAACTTGAAAAAACCTTGTTGATAAATTTAAATTCTGCGTCCGTTAATGGTTTGTCCATTGCGGATAAATTAATCTTAACCTGCTTAAGATTTCTAAAACCCGGGATTACTGCACCCATAATTGGGTAGTGTAATAAATATTGCAATGCTGCTCGGGCAAGGTCGTTAATTGATGAGCCAAATTTTTCTTTTAGTTGTTCTAGCTTTGGTTCCAAATCCGAAAGTTTTTCTGCTGAAAACCTGTCCAATCCTTTTCTATGGTCACCATTTTCAAAAGTTGGCGGACTTTCCTTTTTGTACTTGTCTAGGAGCAGGCCCTGTCCCACAGGTCTGAAAGCAATGAATGATATCTGGTTTTTATCCATCAACCTTCTTGTTGGTGAGGAATCCACAATAAAAATTGTTTCCATAGCATTTGCATAACTTTGCAGCACATCGGGCTTAACTTTTGGGATTAGTTTTGTGAAGTCTTCGTTTGAATAAGCCGACTGCCCGATTAATCTAACCTTTCCTTCTTCACGAAGTTTGTACATTACATCAATTGCATCATCAAGGTATTCATCATTATCACCAAAGTCCCCATGATGAAAATAATAAAGGTCGATGTAATCTCTATTAAGATTGATTAGAGATTGTTCACATTGATGCCTTATATGCTGCGGCTCAAATGCATGTTTCGCAGTTCCAGGGAACCAGCCTATTTTTGTGGCGATGATAAAATCATTAGTTCTTTCGCCGAGAATTCTTGCCAGCATTCTTTCGGCACGTCCGTTACCGTAAACATCAGCATTATCAAAGTGATTTACTCCATTATCAATCGCATAATTTATGGCCTTTGTAACTTCAGCTTCATCAACATTGGCCCATCCGTTTGGCTGTCCGTCCACCCAGTTCAGGCCACCCATTGTCCAGCAGCCAAGGCTTATCTCTGAAACTTCCATATCTGATTTTCCAAGTTTTCGGTATTTCATTGTAAATCTCTCATGCTCATATTAAATGTTTATTTAGATTGCTTCCTCGCTTTGCTCCTCGCAGTGACTAATAAGATTCTATCTATTTTTATCAATCCACCTTGCCATATCTTTAGCAAAGTAGGTAAGGAACATATCCGCACCTGCACGCTTAATTGCAGTAAGTGATTCAATCATTACTCTTTCTTCGTCTATCCAGTCGTTTTGTCCGGCTGCTTTTATCATAGCATACTCGCCGCTAACCTGATAAGCTGCAGTGGGCATGTTGAATGTTTGCTTTACTTCTCTAATAACATCCAGGTAAGGGCCGGCGGGTTTAACCATAACAATATCAGCACCCTCATCAATATCTGCTTCCACTTCTCTCAATGCTTCTTCAATGTTCCCGATATCCATCTGGTGAGAACGCCTGTCACCAAAGGCTGGAGCTGATTCTGCAGCATCTCTAAAAGGACCATAATAGCCGGAAGAATATTTAGCAGCATAACTCATAATTGGGGTTTTGTAATAACCTTTATCATCAAGTGCCTGCCTTATTGCATGAACACGACCATCCATCATATCGGATGGTGCAACCATATCAGCACCAGCATCTACGTGGGAAACAGCTTCTTTTGAAAGAAGGATTAAAGTCTCATCATTTAAAATCTCCTCTCCATCTAAAACACCGCAATGTCCATGAGAAGTGTACTCGCACATACAAACATCTGTTATGACTAATAAATCATTTATCTCTTTCTTGATTGCCCTAATGGCTTTTTGAACAATGCCGTCCGGGTCG
The DNA here is from genome assembly GCA_020354005.1 of Ignavibacterium sp. Taxonomy (GTDB): domain Bacteria; phylum Bacteroidota; class Ignavibacteria; order Ignavibacteriales; family Ignavibacteriaceae; genus BMS3ABIN03. The sequence goes on along the minus strand of CP070637.1, from coordinate 1,782,985 downwards.
TATGCTTCTGAACCTTGCTCATCTTTTTTCTCAGGAATACCAAACAAAATAACAGCTGGGATTCCCAGATCTCTAACCTCTTTACACTCTGCTACCAAAGTATCTATTGAAAATTGAAACACACCAGGCATTGACTTTACGGGATTCTTTACCTTCTTGCCCGGCATAACAAATAGTGGGTAAATGAAATCATTTTTTGATAGTTCAGTTTCACGAATCATATCACGTATTATTGGATTATATCTTAGTCTTCTAAACCGCTTGAAATTATAATTGTCGTTGTTCATTTAATTATTTCTCCAGTTAAATCTTGCTATAAGTTTTTGATTTTACCGGTGACCTTTTCTGCGTTTTGTATACAATCGCCTACAGAAATGCCGCCCCGGTAATTTCCGCTAAGGATAATTCCTTTGTTATCAATTTCGAAGTGGTCGAAATAGTTTTCGTGTTCTACATAACCCACATTGTATTGGGGAATAGCTTTTGGCCAAAACCGCTTTTGGGTGTAAACAGCCTCGCCTTTTATTTTCATCAATTCTTCAAACTCAGTTTTAGCATTTTTAACAACAGTATCTTCGGGTTCATTTACAAATCCCGGATTTCGCGAACCACCAATAAACAAAGTGAACGAGGCTGTGTCTTCACTTGTCCTGTTTGGGAATATTACCGAGCTCCAGATAGCACCAAGAAAAGATTTATTTTCTTTTGATGGTATAAGAAAACCAAAACCGTCTAAGGGCTGTCCGATATTAGCCTTATTGTATGCCAAATACAATACAAGCACCGGTGGGTAGTAAACACTTCTCAAGTGAAGTCTCAAATCGCTATCGATGTGTCCCAACAACTCTGCGGCACTATAGGCAGGAATGGTTAGTAGTAGAATATCTGTTAATAATGTTAAGTTTTGTTCACCTTCTTTATAAGCAATGCCATATTCTCCGTCACCAGTTTTCTTTATTGAAACAACATTAGCAGAAAGTTTTACACGATTACCAAGATGATTAGCAATTGCTTCCGGTAAAACCATCATTCCACTTTTGAATGAAAACATCTTTGCGGTACGTTTTGATTGTTCCTTTCGCTTTTTTCTCTTACGTATACTTTTTATCGTTCCTTTTATTATGCCGCCATAATCTTCTTCAAGTGCATAAAGTTTAGGGAATGCAGACTTCACACTCAACTCCTCTGGAACACCGGCAAAAACTCCAGCAACAAAAGGATTTATTGCGTAATCTAAAAACTCCTGCCCAAGTCTTCGTTTAACAAACTCAGCTACGCTCTGATAGTAACCATCTTGTGATCTGCCGATTAGTGGTTCCGCAAATAATCTTAATTTGGCTTTGCCCGAAAACAACCTTGTCCTTAGAAATGCGGGTGGAGACATTGGCAATGCATTCAAACGGTTATTACGGAGGATATATCTTTTGTTTCCCTCTTTATTTGCATAAACTAATTCATCTTTCAGGTTCAAATCCTCAACGAGCTGAGCTATAATTGGTGTAGTTTCAAGCCCGCTGTTTGGTCCTCGGTCAAAAAGGAAACCATCTTCAACCATAGTTTCAATTGAACCGCCAACTTGATCATTCTTCTCCAGAACAGTAACATCGTAGCCGTCTTTATGAAGAAGATAGGCGGTGGTCAGGCCAGAAATTCCGGCACCAATAATTATTACTTTATTACTTTTAACCATATCAACAATTTGTTAAAAATAGATTACAAATTTACAGAAATGTAATAAAGAATTTATTTAATCATGAAGAGACTAAAAAGACCATTAAGCGTTAAGTGTGATTTATATTAGATATGCGAAAGGAGGAATGATAAAAATTAAAAAGCCCCAACAACAATTGCTGGGGCTTTCATTTCTAATTTAATAGAAACTTAAATAAGATTTTGGAAAATTTTAATTAGCTCCAAATCTCTTTCTAAATATTTTAGGAAGAAGTTGTTCATTGGATTCTGATAAGTCCTGCTTAGGCTCAATTTGATGAATCTTAACTTCAGAATCTTTTTTATCCTTTGGTTCCACTTCATCGTTTGAACCGTTTTCATCTTTCTCTGTAAACTGCTCTTCCTCGGTTGAGCCGTCTAAAGCTGTTACAGATGTATGTCCGCCTGATATAGTTTTAGCCACTTCATCAAAATATCCGGCACCAACAAAACTCTGATGCTTAATAGCTCTGAACCCTTTTTGTTTTTCTAAAATAAACTCACGCTCTTGCAGTTTCGAGTAAGCCGCCATTCCGGTTTTATTGTAATGAGAAGCAAGGTCGAACATAATGTAGTTAAGTGAATGAAAACCAGCTAAAGTTACAAACTGATACTTATAACCCATTGCAGCAAGCTCGGTCTGAAACTTAGCTATTGTTTCATCATCAAGATTGCGCTTCCAGTTAAATGAAGGAGAGCAATTATACGCAAGCAGTTTATCAGGATATTCTTTCTTTAGTGCCTCTGCAAATATTCTTGCTTCTTCAATATCCGGACGAGATGTTTCATACCAAATAAGGTCAGCATAGGGAGCATAAGCCAAACCTCTTGCAATAGCAGAAGTTAGCCCACTAGTAATCTTGAAGAATCCTTCCTCTGTTCTTTCACCGGTTATAAAAGGGTGATCGTATTCATCTATATCGCTGGTAATTAATCCTGCCGAGTCTGCATCAGTTCTTGCAATCAATATTGTTGGAACACCCATAACATCAGCAGCCAAACGTGCCGATATTAATTTCTGAACAGCTTCCTTTGTTGGTACAAGCACCTTGCCGCCCATATGTCCGCACTTCTTTGCAGAAGAGAGCTGGTCTTCAAAATGAACACCTGCAGCACCTGCTTCAATCATGGCTTTCATTAATTCAAAAGCATTAAGCACACCGCCAAAACCTGCTTCGGCATCAGCTACTATTGGAGCAAACCAATGAACACCATTCTGTCCAGTAGAATGCATTATTTGGTCGGAACGCAAAAGTGCATTGTTAATTCTCTTTACCAGAGATGGAACACTATCGGCTGGATATAAACTTTGGTCCGGATAAGTCTGTCCCGAATTATTTGCATCCCCAGCAACCTGCCATCCGCTAACATAAATTGATTTTAATCCTGCCTGCACTTGCTGTACTGCCTGATTACCGGTTTGAGCACCTAATGCACGAACTATATCCTCTGAACGAATAAGTTCCCACAATCTTTCTGCGCCCATACGTGCAAGTGTGTATTCGATTTCGATTGAACCGCGCAGCTTTAATACATCTTCTGCGCTATAAGGACGAACAATGTCCTTCCATCTTGGGTTTTCTTCCCAATCTTTTCTTAAAGCATCAGCCTTATTCATTTTACCCTCATCTCCGATTATTTTTATAGTTTATAATTATTATTCTTTACAAATACCCTAACAACCACGTGCTATTTGAATAAGTATTGTTAAGGTCAAAAATTGTGTGGTTATCTATAGGACAATAATGGTACCATGAAAATTGTGCAAATATTGCTTATAATATCCATTTTTAATGTAACAGATTGAGAATAGCTTTCAATTGAAACAGATGAAAATGTTTAAAAATGTGTTGGTGATACGATTCTGAATTACCGATCTGTTGATTTTGGGAGAATGTTTATACATATTAAACATAGTTTCAACAAGCAATAAATAAGAGAGAGGGCTATGTCGTTAACATTCCTTTGTATTTCCAGCTATGAAAAAGGACACGATTTTATGCGTGAGTGTAAAGCTAATGGTCACCGTGTTATTCTATTAACCTGCGAAAGCCTTAAAGATGGAAATTGGCCGCATGAAGCAATAGATGATACTTTTTACATCCCGGATAAAAATAAAGACTGGGAATTAAAAGATGCAATTTACGGAGTAAGTTTCCTAGCTCGTTCAGAGAAGATAGACAGGATAGTTGCACTAGATGACTTTGATGTTGAAAAAGCTGCCTCACTCAGGGAACACCTTCGTGTTCCGGGAATGGGTGATACAACTGCACGTTATTTCAGGGATAAGCTGGCGATGCGTATACAGGCAAGATCAAAAGGAATACCTGTGCCTGATTTTCTTCATGTACTGAACTATGATGAGATACATGATTTTACTGATCGCGTTCCATTTCCATATATGGTAAAGCCCAGACTAATGGCCGGTGCACATGGATTAAAGAAAGTTAATAATAAAGATGAGTTGTGGAATAGAATTGATGAGCTTGCAAACGAGCAGTCCTTCTTTTTAATGGAGAAATTTTTAACCGGAAATATTTATCACGTTGATTCAATTGTTTATCAGAATGAAATCCGTTTTGCTCTTGCAAGCAAATATGGCAAGCCCCCGTTTGAAGTCGCACACTCAGGCAGGGTTTTTACAAGCAGAACAGTGGAACGTGGTTCGGAGAGTGAGCAGAATCTTTTAGAGATGAATGAAAAAGTGATTAAGGCAATGGGTTTGTTGATGGGTGTATCGCACACTGAATTTATTGAATCGGATGAAGACGGAAAATTTTATTTTCTTGAAACATCTGCAAGGGTTGGCGGTGCACATATTGCAGACCTTGTTGAGGCAGCATCGGGAATAAATCTCTGGAGGGAATGGGCAAAAATTGAAATACTGAGGGAGGGTGGAGAATACGTGTATCCACAGGTTTCTAATAATTATGCGGGAATTATACAATCACTTGCAAAACAGGAATGGCCTGATCTATCCGCTTATGATGAACCGGAGGTGAAATGGAAGCTAAACAAAAAATTCCACGCCGGATTAATTGTTAGTTCAAAGAAACGGGACCGAATCGAAAAACTTTTAGATAACTACACAGAAAGATTTTACGAGGATTTCTTCGCAACAGCGCCAATGAAAGAAAAGCCGAGTGATTAAACTGTCCTTGAGTATTTGGCTGTATCTTCCTTTCTCTCAATATACCCATCGAAATTCATAGCGATGTTACGGATGAGTAATCTTCCCATCTCGCTAACTGTAATGCCATCAGAAGTAATGGTGACTAGTTCATCATCTTCCATCTCTTTAAGATTGTTTAGTCCCCATTGAAAGTAAGTTTTAAAATCGATATCGAAGCGTTTCTCAATCGGGCCAAAGCTTAATTCAAAATCACACATCAATCTCATTACAACTTCTCTTCTTAAATGATCATCATCGTTTAGCTTATATCCCTTTGCTGTAGGAAGAATTTCATCATCGAGTGCTGAATAGTATTCTTTTTCAGTTTTATAGTTCTGCGCATAAATATTATTTAACTGGCTTATTGATGTAATACCCATTGCATAAAGATCTGTACCAGCATTTGTGCTATAACCCTGAAAGTTTCTGTAAAGATTTTTCTCACGCAGCGCAACCGAAAGTTCATCATTCGGTTTAGCAAAGTGATCCATCCCGATAAAAACATAACCTGCATTTGTAAGCTGCTCTATTGAGGTTTTTAATATATTTAGTTTTTCTTCGGGCACAGGCAAATCTTCTTCATGAATAAGTGCCTGGTGTTTCTTCATCCAGGGAACGTGAGCATAATTAAATAAGGCAATCCTATCCGGGGAAATGTCAATTATCTTATCAACTGTTTCCGCAAATGTTTCCATTGTTTGAAAGGGCAATCCGTAAATTAAATCCAGATTGATGCTCTCGAAACCGAGCTCTCTTATCCATCCAACAACCTTTCTCGTCATATCTTCGGGCTGGATGCGATTAACTGCTTTCTGCACTTTATCATAAAAATCTTGAACACCCATACTAATACGGTTAAATCCATTATTCTTCAAGGCTTCAAGATGTTCTTTGTTAAGCTCACGCGGGTCAATCTCGCAACTGTTTTCAGAACTCTCTATAAATTCGAATGATTTATTAATGTAGGATGCGAGCAGATTTATTTCATCCGGAGTGAGATGTGTAGGTGTACCTCCACCCCAGTGGTGCTGCGCAACTTTTCTATCCGGGAGTAAGTATGTTCTTAGTAAATCAATCTCCTTTTGCAAATACTTTATATATTCATTTATTCTTTCCCGGTTTCTTGTGATAAGCATATTGCATCCGCAAAAGAAACAAAGCGTATCACAATAGGGAAGATGATAGTAAAGCGAGAGGTCGGGGAGGCCTTTTCCGTAATTAGTCTTGACTATTTCGTCGATAAAATCTTCCTGTGCAAATCCCTCATTGAACTGTGGAGCTGTTGGGTAACTCGTGTAACGAGGGCCAGGCCTATCGTATTTTTTGAATTTCTTTAAATCTATTTCAAACATCTTTCGCTCCTTAATCAAGCCTAGCTTGCTATTATATTCTTGCCTTCTTTAAGATGATATGCAGAACTTTCTTCTTTAACAAAATCTACAAGCGCTCTTGCATGCTCTGGATTTATATCCGGAAGAATACCGTGACCAAGATTAAAAATGTGTCCTTCTCCTTTGCCATATGCCTCAAGCACTTTACGAGCTTCTCTTCTAATAAAATTTGGCTCAGAATAAAGAACGGTTGGATCGAGGTTGCCTTGAACTGCCACCTTGTTTCCAATCTTATCTCTTGTTTTGGTCAGGTCGATTGTCCAATCGAAACCAATCACATCTGCACCGCAGTCTGCAGTTGTCCTCATTCTGTAATGAACACCTTTGGGGAAGTAAATGATCGGTTCACCATTTCTTTTAATTTTTTCTATTACCTGGTTAACGTATTTTAATGCAAATACCAGATAATCACGTGGAGATAAAATCCCTGCCCATGTATCAAAAATCTGGATTGCATCCGCACCTGCAGAAATCTGTGCTGATAGGTAATCGGCAACGGCATCAGTCAGTTTGTAAAGTATTCTGTGTGCTAATTCAGGATTGTTGTAAATAATTTTTTTTACATTGGCAAAGTTTTTTGAGCCTCTTCCCTCAATCATGTAGGTTAATAAAGTCCATGGCGCACCGCTGAAACCGATTAGCGGCACCCTGTTGTTTAGTTCTCTTTTTGTAAGTGAAATCGCATCAAGCACATATTTTAGGTTATCATACGCATCTATTTGGTTCAGGTTGTCTGCATCTTCTTCATTCCGGATTGGAGAATCGAACACAGGTCCTTCTCCTTCTTTCATTTCCAAATGCATACCCATTGCTTCAGGAATAACAAGAATATCGGAGAAAATTATTGCAGCATCAACACCTATAATATCAACTGGCTGGATAGTCACCTCAGCAGCAAGCTCGGGTGTTTTACACATCGATAAAAAATCGTGATTTGCTCGAACTGCCCTGTACTCGGGTAGATATCGCCCCGCCTGTCTCATAATCCAAATTGGTGTCCGTTCAACAGGCCGTCTCTTACAGGCATCTAAGAATAATGTATTTTGTAGTGCTTCCAATTCAATTCCTTTTCGATTTAGGTGTTATAGTAGCTTATAATCTTTTTTATTAATCCCTCAATTGTATACTCATCAGGCATAATGTTAACCTTTACACGACGGTTTTCTATTGCGGTTTTTGTTGTCGGTCCAATTGCTGCAATGGCAAATCCTTTGAAGTATTCGGCAGGATTTATAACATTTAGTATCTGCAGAAAGTTTTCAAAAGTAGACGGGCTGGTAAAAATGTAAAGATCCGGGTTGCTGTTATTTAAGATTTCCAAGTTGTTTTTTATATGTTCTTTGGTTGGAAGTGAAACGTTATAAACCGGAACAGATTTTATTAGAGCACCTAAATCTTTCAATCCTCTAGGTAGCTCCTCTCTACCAATGGCCGATCGGGGAATAAATACAACCTTTGTATGCATATCAAACTTTGATAGCTCCTTGATCACTCCTTCGGCACTAAATTTTTTGGGAATAATATCAACAGGGATGTTATGTTTTTTACAAATTGAGGAAGTTTTATTTCCAACAGCAACAACTTTCATCTTACCAAAATCAACGTTTATCTTTAAGTCTTCACATCTCTTGTCAAACATCTGTACGGCGTGAGCAGAAGTGAAAATGATAAAATCAATGTCATTTTGTGATTTCATGATGGAATCAAACTCATCCCAATTGAAAGGCGGAACAATTTCCAGAGTGGGAAACACAATTACATTCGCACCATATTTTGTAAGTGCCGATGCGGATTCAGTTGATTGTTCCACAGTTCGCGTAATAACTATTGTTTTGTTTTTTAACGGCAGCACAACATTATTTTTAAAGCCGGAGTACAATGCATGAAGTATAAATTCAAACAATCTTTCCCTTTCAGTTTTCTTTTCATCTTCGTCCGGCTGAGTTTCAATGTTTCTTTGGATTGTTCCGTAAATGGTCCCCATTATTGATGTAACTGCAAAATCTCTATCAATATTTCTAAATACGTTTTCACTAATTCCTGAATCGATAATGCCCGAAAGAATAGTTTTTAGCTGATTATCCAATTCACGCAGCTCAATGCAATAATCATTTTCAGAATTGAGCGAATCCTTCCGGTACATCAAAAAGAAATTCTGATATTTCATCATGAACATATAAAGATGTACAGTGAATGAACGAAGGGAATCTATGCTGTTCTGTTCATTCTCTATCTGCTTCTTTAATGATTTGATAAGATTTTCCATTCTCAAACTCATAATTGAGAAATACAAATCTTCTTTCGATGAGAAATAGTTATATACAGTGCCCTTCGCTACAGAGGTCATCTTTGCAACATCTTCCATCATTACTTCATGGTAACTCTTCTGTGAAAAAAGATCTGCTGCAGCTTCCAGTATACGTTCTCTTTTTATCTGTTTTTTTGTTTCTCTTTTTTCTGTAACCAACATAATTTTTACTTTAATTTATTTGCCAAACGGTCAGAGAAAGTACTTCTCCGTTTACCGGATCGATCAGCATTTCCTTTCCGCTGCCTCGATATCCAAAATCACCCTGAAACTCTCTTATTACTGTTATTATACGCCACACATAAATCTGTCGTTCCGGATTCCAAATGAATGCAATTTTCCAGTCTTTTATTCCTTTCTCCAAACCCTCAGCCTTAGCTATTGCAATTGCACCATCTTTATCAACCTGCCACTCGCACAATGAGGGATTTTTATTGCAATTTGGTATTCCAATGATATCCCTAGATTTAACCACTTTGCCTGCTTCATCAACTGTAAATGTTATAGAAGTATTTACATAAGGTTTTTCAGGAATATAGAGATTATAAACGATCTCGTAATACGGTGGAGAATGTTTTGTCTTTACATTATCGACTGCAATGTAGTTGTGAAAAAATTCAGCACCGGTTTTGGAAACAATAAAAAGATTGGCTTCCTGAAGAATGTGCAGCGGAACAGTGGTTTCATTCTTAATATCACTGCTGGAACTACTACAAGAGTAATACACACAGCTAAAAATAATAACAGCTATAAAACTAGCAAAAGAATTCTTTAACGAGTTCATTTATTCCTCGCAACTTTGTAGATGTCTTCCAGAACAGATTTTGCCCCGGCTCTCAGCAAATCTTTCGCAAGCGAACGTCCCAATTTCTCTGGCGATTTCTTACTGCCTCTAACTTTTTTTCTGAATGTAATCGAGCCGTCTAATGAACCCACCATTGCATCAAGATAAAGTCCGTTCGGCTTTACAACACCATTAGCACCAATTGGAACCTGACAGCCACCATCGAGGGTTTTTAACAAAGCGCGTTCTGCTAACACAGCAGCGTATGTATCTTCATCATGAATTGACCTAAGCAGTTCCTCAACAAATGAATTTTCTTTGTGAATCTCTATGCCTAATGCACCCTGACCAACAGCCGGTAAAAACATATCAGTACTTATATAAGATGATATATACTTCTTCATTTTTAATCTTTCTACACCTGCGCGTGCCAATATTATTGCATCCCAATCGGATTTTAAGAACTTAT
>CP070637.1:1750240-1773051 GCA_020354005.1 Ignavibacterium sp. | reverse complement strand
CAGACGATCTTCAACTGCTTGATTGGCTGCAACAAAAAATCTTTCCGTTTGAAAATGCACACAATAAAAATTCGTTAAGCATTTCAATCCGGCTTGGTATAAATGAACTTCTACTCGGAGGTACAACCACCATACTGGACATGGGAACACTTCGGCATAATGAAGTTATCTTTGAAGAAATGGTCAGTTCAGGAATACGTGGATTTTCAGGCAAGTGCCTGATCGATCGTAATGAACTTTTTCCTCAGTTTAAGTCTAACACTAAAGCTGAAATAAAAAACTTGCAAGAGTTGGCGGATTCATTTCATAGAGTTGAAGATGGTAGGATTAATTATGGTTTTGCCCCAAGATTTGTATTGTCATGCAGTGAAGGTTTACTAAAGGAAACAAAAAGTATGATGAGTGATTTTCCAGGTTCTGTTTACCATACTCATTCATCGGAAAATAAAGATGAAATAAAAGCTGTTCGCAAAGAACATAATAAAGAGAATATAGAATACTTTAATTCTATAAACGTATTGGATGATCATACTGTTCTGGCTCATTGCATTCATGTAAACGAAGAGGAGAAACAAATATTAAAAGACCAGAGTGTGAGAATTGCCCATTGCCCATCAGCGAACTTAAAGCTTGGTTCCGGTATTGCTGCTATACCCGATTATATAAAGAGGGGAATTTCAGTTTCACTTGGAGCTGATGGAGCACCTTGTAACAATAACCTTTCTGCTTTTACAGAGATGAGATTAGCAGCTCTGATCCAGAAGCCTTTACATGGTGCAGATGTGATGGATGCTCAAACTGTTTTTAATCTTGCTACATTCGAGGGAGCGAAAGCTTTACACCTTGAAGATGAAGTTGGAAGTATAGAAATTGGTAAGAAAGCAGATTTGGTTTTACTTGATTTGAATAAAAATAATAATTCTGTTTCGGATGACGATGACGCTGTGTATTCTAACATTGTATATTCTTCAGGAGCGCATAACGTTAAATCTGTTATGATTAATGGCAAATGGGTTGTGGAAGAGGGGACATCACTGATAAATGATAGCAAGAGCCTTAAATCTGAAAGTGAAGTTGAGCTAAAAAAATTGTTGGGCAGATTATAAACGCTAACATGAAAAAAATAATTTTTGCTACAAAGAATAAAGGAAAGGCTGACGAAGTAAAACATATATTTAATGATCTCAATGTTCAGATTATATCCTTGTCCGATATCAATGAATCAATTGAGATTAAAGAAACCGGTGGAACTTTTGAAGAGAACGCTTTAATTAAGGCTAAACAGGTGTTTGATAGATTTAAGCTTCCCACAATAGCAGATGACTCAGGTTTGATAGTTGAACAATTAAATAGCGCTCCGGGAATTTATTCTTCACGTTATGCAGGAGAAGAGGGGAATGATGCTGCGAATAATGAGAAACTCTTAAGAGAACTAAAAAATTATCCACATCCACATATCGCAAAATTTGTATGTGCTGCCGTTTATTACGATGGTAAAGAAACTTTTACCGCGGATGGTGAAATAAAAGGAAGAATTATAGATAAAGAACGAGGTACGAATGGATTTGGATACGATCCATTATTCGTTCCCGAAAATTATGAAAAGACTTCCGCTGAACTTGAACCTGAAATCAAAAATAAAATCAGCCATCGCTATCACGCATTTGTAAAATTGAAAAACAAAATAAGTTAATGAAGCAAATTTTTAAATATTGGAATACAGTTTTGTTAAGTACAATACTTGTATTTTTAATGTGTTGCTGTTCGAATGAGGTCAACAATCCACCAGATGATACACCCCCACAAAATTTTTTCCCTAGCAATATTGGAACTAACTATACTTATAAAGTTGTAAATGATTCTGCCAGTGTATTTGATAATGGAACAAGAATTTCGATTTACACTGGCGATACGACGGTAAGCAATGTTGATTATACAATCCAATCCGATGATTTAACTGTGGGGACCTCAACCATAATAGCAAAATCATTTTTTCGTAAAACCAACGTGGGTGTATTTTATTTTGCGGATACTACCGGTTTCACAGATTTTATTCCTGATACCCTGGTTCAGTTTCTAAGTACACCATTGGAATCCCAGGCATTATTATTTCCATTATTACCTGGAAGTTTTTGGACGGTGTATCGTATAACAATTTCAAGCCAGCAGGTAAATTTTGATCCACTAAGAGTGGGCGGAGCATTTGAAGGAATAGAAACCCTAACTCTTAACCTTTATAGTGGCGATACAGATGTTGAAGCCACAAAGGTGAAATATACTTTCACTCTTCAGCAAAATCCTCAACAATTGCCGCAAAATTTCATTGCCTATGCCTGGCTTACTGAAGATATTGGAATGGTAAAATTCGAGGGGAAGGCACTTTTAATTAATTTGCTTGTAGGCAACATAGATTTTTCTGATACTACAACTACTACTACACATAGTTTGGTTGATTTCGAAATCAAGTAATCACTTGGTTGAAATGATTACTTGCACAATTCCAAAATTTAATGGAGTTGAAATTACATTTTTGAATCCTGCTGTCTTTAACATTTCTGTTAAATCGATTTTCTCGTCGAACTCTTCCACAGATGAAGGAAGGTATTCATAAGCTTCTTTATCACCTGAAATCATTCCGCCTAAAAAGGGGATAACTTTTTTGAAGTAAAACCTGTAAACACTTTTGAATATCCTGTTCTCAGGCATTCTGAATTCCAGTATTGTAACTTCTCCTTCGGGGGCTATTATTCTATAGAATGATTTAAATCCCTCCTCAATGTTGTAGAAGTTCCTAACACCAAATGCAACAGTTATATTTGTTACTGATCCATCTTTAAGAGGGATTTTTTCAGCCACCATTTGTAGTGTCCGTCCTGAAACCCAGCTGGCTTTTTTATAGAACAGCTCCAGCATATTTTTTGAAAGATCTGCACCAAAAATATTATTTACACCTATTTTTCTTGCTGCGATAGCAAAATCACCTGTACCACAAGCAATATCAAGCAGCTTACTGTTATCATTTATGGTTGTAAGTTTTAGTGCTTTTTTTCTCCAATAGAAATCCATACCAAAACTAAGAAGGTGATTAAGGAGGTCGTATCGGAATGCAATTGAATCAAAAATTCTTTTAACTGCAGTTTTCTTTTCTATCATCGATCACTGTTTTCAAGCATTATCATACGAAAACTCTGGCTTACCAATTTCTTTGCGCCACCAGTTAAAAATATATTTAGCGGACCAAACAGCGAAGATCATAAATACCAAACCACCAATTAAATCAATCACATAATGGTACCACAAATAAACTGTAGAAAAAATAAGCAGTGTACCGACCGGTACAAAGAAAAATCTGGATCTGCTTTTCAGCCGTACTGAAAGGTAGATAATTATTAATGTTATCATTGTATGTCCGCTGGGAAAAATATCTCTCTGTACATACTTTGCAGGATTGATTGTCCCTGCAGGAATCGATTCACCGGCGTTAGTTAAATCCCTTAAGAAATTTGTAAGCAATAATCCTGGGAGCTGTTCATTGATTGTATGGAAATCGTGCAGAGTAAAACGGGGACCAATTCCCGGAAGCATAAAATAGCCCAGGTATGATAAGCAAAAACCATATATAAGTGTAAACACAGCAAAGTCCATTGCAACAAATCTTCCTCTACGCAACAGGAATAAACCAAACATAATTGGAAGCAGATAGAAAATACCATAAATGATCTGCAAAATTTCTGTTAGTAAAGGATTTGCAAACTGATGAAGAAAGTGTGTTGGGTCAGTGCCGAACATCCATCTGTCAATTGTAATAAATAAGTCATCAAAATCGTGTATTCTTATCGGTTTCACCATAAAATAAATCTGTTTGAAAGTAACCATGGTTAAGGGCACAACATACCAGTAGTGCAGACTTCTAAAGAATTTATTTTCGAATGTTGTCTCGAGATATGCCAGGGTAAATGCTGTAAAGATTATGCCGGCATTAACAATTATCCACATCCACCAGTTATCTATTCTTTGGTAGAAGATTATATGAAGCAAGGTAAGGATCAGGTAAAACACTACTATTACTAAATCAAATGCTTTTAAGTGCTTTACATATTCTTTTGCTTTAACCATTCAATGTGATTTTAGTTTTCAAGATGCGGAGTCAGACTGGTTGAGTTGATCCTGTGTATATTTTGCTAATTGAATAAAATCATTAACATCTAATTGCTCAGCTCTCAGGGAAAGATCAATGTCTGCACCGGAGAAATTTATATCTTTAAATATACTATTACTAAGTGAATTTTTTAATTTTTTTCTTCTGTTTCCAAAAGACGCTTTCACAATGTTGATGAAAGTTTGTTGCTCACGTTCACTAATTTTCAATCTCTTTAATTTTATATGAACAACAGCTGATGTTACCTTTGGTTTTGGGTAAAATGCGTTTGGTGATACTTTAAAACAAAGATTTGTTTCACTAAAATATTGTAAGAGCACAGCCAGTATGCCATAATCCTTTGTTCCTTTTTGTGAAGTCATTCTTTTTGCAACCTCTAACTGCACCATTAACACTGCATCGTCAATAATTTCAGAGTTCTTAATGGTCTTAAAAATTATTGGTGAGGTGATATTGTATGGAATATTGCCAATTATCCTAATTTTTTCTTTATCAGATCTAAGTAGCAAATTAATATCAATTTTAAGAAAATCTGATTGAATTAGTTCAAGATCCGGAAACTTCGAGCTTAAATCCTCAATTACTCTTTTATCCAGTTCGACCGCAACAAAATTATTTGCCTTACCGTAAATTTGTTCTGTTAATGCACCACGCCCCGGTCCAATTTCCACAATTGTATCATCAGGTTTAGGGTCAATCTCCCGAATAATTTTTTTAATTATGTTTTTATCGTAAAGATAGTTTTGTCCAAACCTCTTTAACGGTTTGACTTTTTGCATGTAATAAATTTATCGTTTAGCAGTTACAGTTACAATTATAATTATCCAGAAATATAATTAATTAACATTGGAATAATTGTTTAAACTTTTTACTTTAACAAAAAATTTATAATAAATTTTTTTATTCTTAAGGAGAAAACTTGGCAAAATCTATTATTAGTATTGATATGGGCGGAACGAAGGTTCTTGGCTGTATCGTTAACTCTAAAGAGGGGATTGTTTCGAGAGTAAAAGTACCTACTGATCAAAATTCATCGGGCGCAGAATATATAGATGCTCTTGCTACTGTGGTAAACGAAGTTATTGATGAATCCGGGCACGATGAGAAAAAAATTGTTGCGGTATGTCTGGGAGTTGCAGGTTCTGTTAATCCTTCTACAGGTGTTATAGCACTTGCACCAAATTTGGGATTAAAAGATTTTAATATGAAAGAGGCATTACAGAAAAAAATAGAAGTTCCTATCCTGATAGAAAATGATGTAAACTTAGCTGCATTAGGTATTAAGAATTTTGAGGTTGGTAAAAAAGCAAAGAACATGCTGGCGGTGTTTGTGGGGACAGGTATTGGCGGAGGATTGATAATAAACAAAAAAATCTACCGTGGCTCATCTTTTACTGCAGGGGAAATTGGACATGTTTTGGTTAATAAAAATGGTCCGGTGTGCGGATGTGGTAAACGGGGTTGCTTTGAAGCTATTGCCAGCAGAACTGCAGTTGTCGATCAAATAATTAATGATATAAAATCGGGAAAGAAAAGCTCGCTTGCATCTTACGTAAAATCCGGTGAAAAAATTAAAAGTAAGATCCTGTCTGCTGCTGTTAATGATGGTGATAAAGTTGCTATGAAAAGAGTAGCAAAATCTTGCGAGGTAATTGGTGGTGTACTTGCCGGTTTAACAAACTTTATGAACTTTGATATGATAGTTATCGGTGGGGGAATGATTGAGCAGTTAAAAGAGTTTATGCTTCCGAAGATTGAAATGGCTTTTAATGAACATGTTCTTAAAGCTGCTGCTAAGGATCTCGAGATCGCTACCTCGGAATTGGGTGGTAATGCTGCAATATGGGGTGGAATTTCGTTGGCAGAAGAATTTTTAGATGTGAAGGTTTGATTATAAGTTTTTGTGCGTTTGCTGAATAAGGATAAGTTTATAAAATATTATAAGAACTTTTCCACGCAAAGCCCGCAAAGAGGGAACGCAAAGAACGATGATTATTTTATCATTTAAATTTTGATTCTACTTTATGGAGTTCGTCACTCAGTTTTTCCCACGTTTTTAAGTTTTCACTTAATGTTAGTTTTAATTCACTAAATTTTTTATTTAACTCCAATGCTTTTTGTTGATCCTGATAGGTTTTCGGATCTGCCAAAGAACTTTCCAGGGCTTTTTCTTTTTTCTCCAGTAATTCAATTTCTTTCTCTATTACAGATATCTTTTCAATCAAATGTTTTGTCGCCGTGTATCGCTCCTGTCTTCGTTCTGCTTCAATTCTTTTCTGCTGTTTTTTTATTAATACTGGGTCGCTTTTCGGAGATTGTTCAGTTTCAGAATTAGCCAACTCATTTTTCTTATATAAGTAGTAATCAATTCCACCGTTAAAGATTTTAATAGCACCTTCACGTATTTCAATTACTTTATCTACAATTGGCTGAAGAAAATCCACATCGTGAGAAACCAATATTAACGAACCGTTAAAATTTATCAATGCTTGCTGCAGCACTTTTTTGGATGTCATATCGAGGTGGTTCGTCGGCTCATCTAAAACAATAAAGTTTGATTTTGTCAGAAGTATTTTTGCGAGTGCTAACCTGCTTTTCTCTCCACCTGAAAGAACTTTTACTTTTTTAAATACATCATCACCTCTGAACAAAAACGCACCAAGGATTGAACGCAGCTCCCCCATTGTTTTGTCCTCTGCAATTCCATCAACTGTTTCTAATAAATCAATATCCAGCTGCATGTTATCTGCAACATCCTGGGCGTAGTAGGAGACTGTTGTATTATAACCCAAATTTCTATTGCCTGAATCAAAATCAATTTGGCCGGCAATGATTTTTGCCAGAGTAGTTTTTCCGGCACCGTTTGGTCCTACAAATGCAATTTTCTCATTTCTGTTTACTTGCAAATTTAAATCCTGGAATACAACATTGGAGCCATAAGATTTGTTTAGTAAAGATAGTTCAATATTTACCTTTCCACTTTTAGGTGGTTCCGTGAACTTTATTTTGATATAATTTTCATCTTCCGGGAGCTCAATAGTTTTTAGTTTTTCCAACTGCTTTATTCTGCTTTGTACCTGTTTGGCTTTTGTATTTTTATACCTGAAACGTTCTATAAATCTTTTTGTCTCTTTTATTTTCTTTTGCTGTAATTCGTTAAGATGGATCAACTGCTGATCCCGTTCATCTTTATAGTTTAGAAACGAGTTATAGTCTCCATTAAAGACTGAAAATTTCCGGTTATAAATTTCATAAGTCTTAGAAGTAGTTTCGGTGATGAAATGTTTATCGTGTGAAACAATTATTAATGCACCTCTGTAATTTTTAAGAAAATCTATCAGCCACTCTAATGAATCAAGATCAAGATGATTTGTCGGTTCATCAAGAAGCAGCAAATCATTTTGAGAGATAAGTAATTTTGCTAGTGCAATTCTCATCTGCCAGCCACCCGAAAACTCATTTGTTAATCGTGCAAAATCGCCCTCCTCAAATCCTAATCCCACTAATATTTTTTCGACCTTTGCGTTGGCACTATAGGATTCCAATTCTTCAAGCCTCAAATGAACTTCACCTAAGTTATTAATTATATCGTCTCGTTCTTCTTCTGAAATATTTTTTTCTGATAATGCTTCAGTAAGGTTCTGTTCTTTTTCTCGCAAGAAAGTTATATCGGACAATGCACTCGAGGCTTCTTCTATTAAAGATTTTCCTGAATGAACTACATTATCTTGAGGCAGGTAACCAACAGAGGTTCGTTTCTGTTTGATGATATTTCCTTTTTCAGGTTGCAGCTGATCACTTAACAATTTTAGCAATGATGTTTTACCAGAACCATTTGCACCAACCAGTGCAGCTTTATCTCCGGAATTAATTTTAAATGAAACATCCCTAAACAGATAGTTCCCACCAAATTGAAGTGTTATGCCTGCGATATCGATCATTTAGAAGAAAAGAAAAATTGTGAATTGTCTAAACTAATTCTACGGACGCAGAACAGCAACTTTCCCTGTAATTGTATTATTACCTTCAGCATCAAAAGCTACAACGATGTATATTCCGGAACTAACAAGATTCCCCTCGTCATCCCTACCGTCCCATTGTGCAGTTCTACCCCCAGGTGAAGGAAATTCACTGATAAGCTTACCACTAATCGTGAGTATTTTAATTTCAGAATTAGCAATTAAACCATCGATAGTAACAAAATTGCTGCCGTTATTAACTATGTACGGATTGGGATAAATAAATAATTTATCAAATGCTTCTTTTGGTCGTATGAATGGTGTTTCGAATGATGTTAGGCTCTTTTCGGTTCCTGCGTAAACAATTCCGGCATCTTCATCTACAGCTACACTAATTATACGATCAGATAATAGAGGACTGTTTTTAGAATCATAAGCAGCTAACAATCTTGAGCCATCAGAGTTAACAAGTAGTAAACCCTGATCAGTTCCGACCCACTTCTGATTCAAAGGATCGACTGCTATATCATTAACCGATTGCTGACGCAATGCAAATACAGAAGCTATTCTTAAAGTAGAACTGCCTGGTGAAGTAATACTGTTTGTATTTGATATAATTGTAACTCCCAATGCTGTACCAATCCATACATCACCCCTCTTATCAATTGTAACTGATCGAACATCAGCATCAGTTAATCCATCAGGTGTAGAAATAAATCCTGAGCGGTCATCAGAAATATCATCATAAGTCTTCATTTCATTAAAATAAAATAAACCTCTTCTTGCTGCATCACCTGAACCATACCACTTTGTATCGAATGCGTCGACGGCAAGGTCGTCTTGATGGTTTAAGGTTAGATTTTGTGCTGCAGGTATTTGAAAGTGATACCATAAGTTGTCAGGAGTCAACATGCTTAACGTCTTGCGATCTGCTGCCCAAAGATTGAGGACCCAAAGATTATTATGTGAGTCATTCCCAAAACCAGTTATTACAAGAAAATCAAGATTCTGAGGAATTCCCTGCATTCCACTGTTAGACCGGTTAAAAACATCAAAGGTTTCAGTGTCTGTTCTAATAAATCCATAACCCCACGTGCCCAAATATCCAACATTATCAGTAGAGGAATATGCACGATAAACATCATTATTTGGGATCTCCGGTGTGTTTTCAACGTTGTAATTATTCCAGGTCACTTTGTCGAAAGTGTAAAAACCAACGCCGGTGCCATCTTTTCCACTCGCTGACCACAACTTACCAGTATTATCAACACTTATACTTGGAAACTGGTTTGCTGCAGGTCCATTTGGAATTAAATATGATCCAGTTGCGTCTGATTTAAGGTGGAGAACTCCTTTCGATGATGCGCCTGCAATATCAAGGTTTGAATTCAATGAGAGACGGTTAGTGGGGAAGGATGAACGATATAATTGAAATAGATTCCTGTTGTAGTAAATATAAATTACATTTTCAGAAAGAACGAATAATGAATCACCACTAGTAACAACATCGGATATTGGATTATTATTAAACGCTTGTATAAATGGAGTCCACTGACTTCCATTGAAACTGGCAAATCCGTTATCTGTTGCTGCAACTATAGTATCACGATAATTCACAATCTTAACTATTTTATTTGATGGTAAACCATCTGAAGTAGTGTATGTATTCCAAGATTCAGGAGCGGAAAGATTTGTAGCTCCCGCTTTTTGAATTGCTACACCCTCTTCTGTGGAAATATAAAAAAGCCCAAGCTTATCGGCGTGATTTACTTTTGTATTGGCTGTAAAATCTCCGAACTTAGAAAATGTATCAAGAAACAGGAGAGTTTTTCCATTAATTAATGATACACCGAAATCTGTGGAAACTATAATTGTATCGGCAGTGGTGTTTAGATAATTTATACTTTTATTTATCTGGTTTGCATTTGCAATATCTAATATTACATTAAAAGATTTATCATCTTCGTTATAGATATCTATAACTCCGTTACTGCTGCCAAACCATTTTCTTTCCAGATTATCTACCATCAAACTGGTTAATGAAACTCCTGTTAAACCTTCGGCGTTAGTAAATGTTTGGAATGAGCTATCTGTTAAGGAATGTTTAAATGCACCCCCATCAGTAGCAGCCCATATTATTTCACCAGAAAATGCCACATCTGCAACATTTTTCATATCGGTGAAAATTTTCCAGTTGGTAACCTGCTGGGAGTAGCAGAATGATAAATAAGCTAAAACGAATAAGAAAGTTAATCTATATCTCATTTTTATTTAATCTTATTATTCGGGTACGGTAGAGATTCTCTTATTCTTCTGCTTGCTTATTTAAATGAATAATAACCTTAACAAAAGATATGAATTTTACAATTATTTAAAGTGGTAAAACAGGGTATCTTTTTCTTATCCACAAACTTATGCTGAATTTCTCATCAAGCGGCTACGCATTGCTTCAACAACAATTTGTGAAGTATAGTGCTTTCCAAAATTATCCTCATCATTCCTCTTTCCCCCATGAAAATCAGAACCTCCTGATTCTAGCAGAAAATATTCATTTACAATTCCACGGTAAAAGCGTATTAAATCTTTCGAATGCGATGGATGAATGACTTCAATACCATCTGCACCAGCATCAATTAGTTCTTTAATCAGGTTTTGAGACATGTTACCTGGGTGTGCTATGAAGGATAATCCGCCTGCATCGGATATAATTTTAAATGCACTTTGTGGTGAAAGATGAACCTTCTTCTCGTAGGCAGGGCCGCCGTTTTTTATATACTTATTAAATGCTTCCTGATATGAACCTACTAATTCGTTTGCTAATAGTGCCTGTGCAATATGTGGTCTTCCCACTGCAGAGTTTTTAGCAATCTTCATCACATCTTCCAATGTAATTTCCAAACCTAGTTGATTAAGTTTATCAACAATACGTGAAGCCCTTATTTTTCGTTCTTCACGGAAAAACATCAGATAATGCTCAAGTTCTTTGTTATTTATGTCTATAAAATATCCAAGAATATGAACTTCAATTCCTCTTAAGTCTGAACTGATTTCTACCCCGGGGATTATTTCAATTCCAACTTCGCGGCCAATACTGGTAGCTTCTTCAATTGCGTTTACACTGTCGTGATCTGTTATGCTTAGAATTTCAATTCCAACATCCTTCGCCTTATAAATTAGTTCCTCGGTAGAATAGAATCCATCGGAAAGGTTTGTATGAGAATGTAAATCTACTTTTCTTGTTTCCATAAAATGCTGTAAAAATTAATGGAATAACTCCTTAAATTTTTCGTAACTGATTATTCTTAGTTTTGAACCGTCTAACTCTACTAATCCCTTTTTTGCAAATGAGTGAAGCGTTCTTGAGATTGTTTCTCTTGACGTGCCGGCCATGTTTGCAAGTTCATGTTGGAACGGAAGTTTCTCAATTTCCACCACTCCGCGTTTAATTTTTCCAACATCATCCGCCAATTGTAAGAGCACGGTTGCCACTTTACCTTCAGCATCCTTTAGTGATAATGCTTTAATTTTCATAGTCGCAGCACGCAGCCGTTGTGTTAATTCCTGGAGCAGTGCAACCGACACTTCCGGGTGTTCGTATAATAAGTCAAGAAAATCATTACGCTGAATTAAGAACAGTTTTGAATCCTCCTGTGCAATAACACTTGCCGATCTGTTCAATCCATCTAACAACGCCATTTCGCCAAAAAAATCGGAAGGATTGAGAATTGAAAGTATTACTTCTTTGCTCGAATTATCGTTGCTTGTCCGACATACTTTAACTTTTCCGGAAATAATAACAAAAAGTGCCGAACCGTCTTCTTCTTCTGAAAGAATAACGGCATTCTTTGAGTAAGACCTGAGCGAACCCAGCTCAGATACTTTTTGGAGTGTATTAGAACTTAACTCTGAAAATATGGGTACCGAACTTAAAAATTCTGTGTTATCCACAATTTTGTTTCAACTAATAATTAATAACTTCTTAAAATATGCCTGTAATATCTGAAAGTCAATAAACGTTCAGTAACGATTAATCAATTAATTTAGGAAAATGTTATGGTAATTGTAAAAATTCATACTAAACTACATTGATTTTGTTACCTTCTCTGTCTAATTTTAATGTCTTATTTTTTTAAAAAATGGAGATTTAATAGTTATGGCTATGATGGCCAAGATGCGAAGTTTAGCACCCGCATTTATTATAACAGTCGGTGTTTTATTTGTGCTTTTTATGGTAATCTCGGATTCCAATGTGATGGAAGCACTTGGCGGAAGGACCAATACGATTGGTTCAGTAAATGGCAGTGAGATTTCTTACCAGGAATTTCAAGCAGCGCTGGATCAGCAAAGGGAATTGCAAAGACAGAGCGGGCAGGAAATAGATGAAGATTTGGTCGACCAGTTCAGAGATCAGGTTTGGGATTTCGTTGTAACTCAAAGATTAATTGAAGAACAAGTAAATAAGCTGAATATAGTGGTAACCGACCAGGAAGTAAGGGATATTATTTTAGGTGATGATCCTCCTGCCTTCTTAAAAGAAAGCTTTATTGATTCAGCGGGAAACTTTAACAGGGATCTTTATGAAAATGCCCTATTTGATCCAAGGAATGCACAAGCATTAATTGGTGCGGAAGAATCAGTAAGACAGTACCGGCTGAATGAAAAATTACAAGCAATGATTCTCGCTTCAGTGAATGTTACAGAAGATGAGGTTCTAAGAAAGTTTAAAGATCAGAACATCTATGTTAATGATGCCGAATACGTTTTTATCTCTACCAGCCTCTTTCCCGATTCAACTGCGGAAGTTACAGATGAAGATATTAGAAGATATTTTGAAGATAATATTGAACAGTACAAGCTTAACGAGCAGAGGAAGGTAAAATTTGTATTATTTGATAACCAGCCATCCAGGAAAGATTCGGAATTAGTATTTAAGGATCTTGAGTACGTTAAATCGAACTTTGCTGAGGAAGACACAACTGATTTTCAATACTATGTAGATATTTATTCCACCATCCCGTATTCAGAAGATACTTTAGCATTATCATCATTTAATTCCGATGCAGTTAGTTCGCTAAAAAAAGCAGAGGTGGGTGATATTGTTGGACCAGTTTCATCACCTGAGGGCGCAGTGCTCTATCAGTTACTTGGTATAGTTAAAAGTGATGAAGAATTTGTAAGAGCATCACACATTCTTATTAACCAAAGCTCTGAAGACACAAACCTTATTAATGCCAACAGAATTTACGAAGAGTTAATTAGCGGTGCTGATTTTGAGCAGCTGGCAATAAATGAATCTGGTGATCCCGGTAGTGGTTCAAAGGGAGGTGATCTCGGCTGGTTTGGTAAAGGAGCTATGGTTAAGGAATTTGAGGATGCGGCTTTCAGTGGAAAGATTGGGGAAATACAAAAGCCTGTTAAATCGACTTTTGGATATCATATCATTAAAGTTGTGGACAGATCTAACAAGAAATTATGTTGCTGCGAAGATAGTCAATCCAATAAAACAATCAGCAACTACAAGAGACGAAAGATTTAACAGCGCTCAGGATTTTGCATATCTTGCAGATAAAAACGGTTTTGATAAAGAAGCAAATCTAATGGGGTATAACGTACAGGAATCAGGTTTGTTTTCTGCAGATGCTAATTCAATTCCAGGTATAGGTATAAATAAAAGGTTAGTTCAGTTTGCATTCGATAACAGCATTAACTCAGTAAGTGAATCATTTAGAGTTCAGCAGGGATTTATTGTTGCTACTATTTCTGAAGTTAGAGAGGGTGGAATCAGACCATTTGATGAGGTAAAAGATCAGATAAAACCAAACACTGTAAGAGAAAAGAAGTTTGATAATGCGAAACTTTTAGCTAAGGATGTGCGAATAGAAGTAAATAACGATTTGAGAACTGTAAATCAGGTAGATGACAGGCTTTCAGTTAAAAATACAGGAAGATTCAATGCGGAATCCAGCATTCCAGGAATTGGCAAAAACTATGCTTTTATTGAAACTGCTTTTCATTCTGAACCGGATGTGATATCGGATCCAATTAAAGGCACAGCAGGTTATTACCTGGTTAAGGTTGTTTCAAAAACTGAGGTTGACACTTCTGCTTATTCACTTCAAAGTACCACCTTGAGGAATAACATTCTCCAGCAAAAGAAGCAATACATAATTGCTCAATGGTTAAATGATCTGAAAACACAAGCAGATATAGTAGATAACAGATATTTGTTTTATGGCTATTAAAATATTCTGTTAATAATTTTTACCCCCATTTAGTATCTTAGGGTATTATTTGGGGGTTTCTATTTTTAAAAATATTCTACAAATTAATTTTGTAGTAACGAATTTTAGCTTTCAATACATGAACTTGAAGCATCTAATCATATTCTTTTTACTATTTCCTACCACTCTGTTAAGCCAGTATAATGGTGCCTTCGTGAGTATTGGTGCATATGGTGTTTATACAACATCGGCATCAATTTTTCTAAACCCAAATGCCTCGGATGTTGTTATCAGAAATGAATCATTTGTTATTGAAGATATAACTAATCCCGGTGCAGATATAAGAATTAGAATTAGTGAACCATTAATTCTTGGATTAAATGTTGAAATCATTAAAATAACCGAACCAAGTCCTAATCTTTCGGCATTTGTTGGCGGATCCGTTGTAAGATTAAATGTTGAAGATGGTTTCCAGCTAATGCCGGTGGAGCTAACAGCTTACTACCTTCTGCCATTTTCCACAGAAAGCTGGAAATTTTTAATGGGAGGGGGAGTAGCTTTTTATACCGGTGAGTTTATCAGAAAAGTTGGTAATACAAGTGTTAGTAATGTAAACAAAGAAGCTGAATTTGGAATCCACGTGTCTGCTTCGGTTGATTATGTGCCTATTAGCTTTGCAGTGGTTCGTTTCCAAATGAAATTCCGCGATCCGCAGTTCACGGTTACCAGCAGATACGATCGACAAGAAATTGAATATCAGGGACACACTGTAATCCTTCCGGGAGACACCTTTGAAACAAAGATTAATATGGATGGTATTACCTTTATGTTAGGCCTTGCAGTACAAATCTGATTTTCACCTTTCACATTAACTTATCTTTAAAAATTTTCTTTTGTCTTTTAATAGATTATTTTGAGAAAAAGAAATTGGAACCATGATGGGAAACATTTTCTATTTATCCGGATTTATGGCTTCCGGTAAAAGCACAATCGGGCCGATTGTTGCGAACACTCTCGGTTGGGATTTTATAGATTTAGATGAAGAGATAGAGAAAAGGGAAAACAAAAAGATCACAAAGATATTTAGTAATGATGGTGAGGAATATTTCCGAAAGAGGGAATCAGAGATACTTCATGAAATTGGTAATGGTGATAAATTGATAATTGCTCTTGGCGGTGGGACTTTATTAAAACCAGAAAACTTTAATTTTATAAGAAGTACAGGAAAGCTAATCTTTCTTGAAATATCATCTCAAATTGCTTATAACAGGTTAAGATACAAGAAGGATAGACCGGTACTGATAAAGATTGGTGAAGAGATTGATGAGGAAACTTATATAAATCGGATAGAAGCATTAATGAAGAAGAGAAAAGACATCTATGCAGAAGCTGATTATACGTTTAATACTGATAATGTAACCGTTGGAGAAACTGTTAACAAAATTGTTAAATTAATCCGAAACTCATTTGGTACAAAATAATTTTTAACTATTGTGAAAAAAGTAATTGTAAAATCACAGCAAGGATCTTATCCTGTAACTATTGGTGATTCCTACCTGGATAAACTTCAACAGCAATTAGAAAAATCTAATCTTCTGAGTAGTCTTTTTTTAATTATCGATGAGAATGTCGCTAATCATCATTTGTCGGCAATTCAATCAGCGGTTTCAGGTTATAAAGGCAAGATTAGTTATTCTCTTTTACCTGCTGGTGAAAGAACTAAATCTTATACTCATTTACAGAAGATTCACGAAAGACTGCTTAACTACAACTTTGGAAGAGATACAACTTTGATTGCTATTGGAGGTGGTGTAACGGGTGATTTAGCTGGTTATGCAGCAGCATCCTATATGAGAGGTTTACCATTAGTACATATTCCAACAACCTTGCTTGCGATGATAGATAGTGCAATTGGTGGAAAGACAGGCATCAATTTTAAAGGAAAGAAAAATATTATTGGTGCTTTTTATCAACCGCGTTTAGTTTTTGTTGATACAATGTTTTTATCATCACTTCCTAAGAGAGAATTTAATTCAGCATTGGGTGAGCTCATTAAGTATGGATTAATTTCTAACAAAGACTTTTATGCTTTTTTAGAGGATTACTTTGAAAAGATAAAATCATCTGATAGAAGAACAATCAATAAAGCAATAATCGAAAGCATAAAAATAAAAGATGGTGTTGTTGAGAAGGATGAGTTCGAGCAAAGTGGTGTGAGAAAAATATTAAATCTTGGTCACACATTTGCTCACGCAATTGAAAGCAATCTTGGATTTAGAATTAAACATGGTGAGGCAGTTACCGCAGGAATTGTATGTGCACTATTTCTATCAAACAAACTTGGCTTATTGAGTTCAGGTAAGCTTGATCAGTTTCTAAGCCTTCCAAAAAAAATTGGTGTGCCCCGCATTATAAAGAGTGTTGATGAGGCTAACATGATTGAAGCAATGTATAGCGATAAAAAAAATAGGGGAGATAAAATACTGTTTGTTCTTCTTTCGGATATTGGAAAAATAGTTGTTGATGCTCCTGCCGAAAAGTGGGACATTGTTTTTGCAATAAAGAGGATGAAAGATTTTATTTCGGTTTAAAAGAGGAAAACTGCCAAGTTTTGAGGGCGAAACCTGGCAGTTTCGTGTGTCATTATCGGAGGGATGCTATGCTTAAACTATTTCTGCACCCTATTACTCAAGTATGGTGCCATCAATTAGATAGCCCCTTTTCTTCCATTTATTGATTTTTTTGTAAGGAAATACAATATCGGTAATAGTTACTTGTAATATTATCCTCGTTACCGATGCTTCCCTGTTTTACTAAAGTTAGGAAATCACAAATTTTTATTGTTTTCCAGTACTTTTAAGGAATAATGGCAAAAACGATTCCAGATAGTCAAAATGGATAAAATCAGGGGATTATTTAAGTTTTTCGACAATTAACACTTTTTAAGAAGTATTGTAAAGGTAGTACCTTCCCCGTGTATTGAGGATTTGACGTAGATTTTTCCCCCGTGGTAACCTTCGACTATTCTTTTTGCCAGACTGAGCCCCAATCCCCATCCTCTTCTTTTTGTACTATAGCCAGGTCTGAAGACATCTTTTCTTCTCTTTAAATCTATTCCTTTACCGCTGTCGGTAATTTCAATATTAACATTTTTCTTTACTTCGGATACGCCGATCCGGATTGTTCCGGTTTTTTCTTCGATTGCGTCTAATGCATTCTTAATTAAATTTTCGATTACCCATTCAAACAATTCAGGATTCATCTCCGCACATACTTCTTTATCGCCCTCAATAATTAGCTCAACTGATTTACCGGTCTGTGGGAGTCTTCTTTCAAAGTAATCAGTCACTTTTTTCAGTTCTTCAAATACAACCGTTTTTTGCATTTGAGGTTTGGAGCCAATTTTCGAAAACCTGTAAGTAATCTTATTCAACTTCTCAACATCGTTTGTTATTTCTTCAGCAACATCAATTACCTTATCCGATTCTTTATAATTCATCTTTAACATCTCCAACCAACCCATTAAACTTGATATGGGTGTAACGAACTGGTGTGCTGTTACCTAAGCCATTCCAACCCAAATATTACTTAGCTCACTCCTTTTTATGCTGCTGAAACCAATATAGCCCAGCACGATGAACAACGCTGCAATTGTTATTTGAACAAAGGGGAAGTACTTTAACTGGTTCACAAACTCCGAATCACCATAATGGATTTTTGTTAGAATAAGTGTATCAGCATAGGTAACAAGAATCGGAGAATGTGTTTTATCCATCTCGATAATCTGTTCAGCAATAAATTTGCTAAACTGTTCTTCTGTTAGCGAAGTATCGTAATAAATATTCCGGATGTCGGTCCTGTTGTAAATGTTGACTCGATTTTCAGCATCGGATAAGATGAGCGGGAAGTCAATTGGTTTGATGATATTATCAAATAGGAAAGTAATATCCTCATTTGGATTAGAAGAGTTAGCAACGTATTCAATTCCTCTTGCATATAGCTCTACAATCTCTTTTTCCTTTTTTTGAAGATTAGATACAAGGGAATCTGTATATATTAAAGTACCAATTGCTATAAGTAATGCAATAACAACCAATATAATCTTAATATTAAGAGAAGCGGGGCCGCCGGACATCTTCATATTTGCTTATCCATAATTGATTTCAAGATGGAATCAGAAAAAGTAACATCATAAAATAAATAATTCAGGAAGATAAATTATAGATATTTCTAAGGAATTGAACTGAAAAAATATTTCATCAATTTAATTTATGAAGAATGTTTGGTCTCTTTTGGGTCCAACGGAAACGATATCTATTTTTATGTTTGCTTTATCCGACATAAAATCCAGATAATTCTTTGTCTTTTCGGGTAGATTTTTATAAGACCTGCACTCAGAAATATCTTCGAGCCAGCCATCAACAGTTTCATACACAGGGGTAACATCACTTAGTGTATCAACATCGGAAGGGAAGGTGTTAACTTCTTTTCCTTCTATTTTATAGCCAACACATACCTTAATTTTTTCAAACGCACTTAAGACATCCAGTTTGGTAATTGCAACCGAATCGACTCCATTAATCATTGCAGAGTAGCGCACAAGAAAAGCATCGAACCATCCGCAGCGTCTTGGTCTGCCTGTAGTAGCTCCATATTCAGCACCAACTTCTCTTAACTTTTCACCATCGGAATCTGTTAGTTCTGTTGGGAAGGGTCCCTGACCAACTCTGGTTGTGTATGCTTTAACAATACCAAATATAGAAGTGATTTTATTTGGTGGGATTCCTGTGCCGGTACTCGCTCCGCCGGAAGTTGGACTTGAAGAAGTAACATATGGGTAAGTACCATGATCAACATCCAAAAGTGCACCCTGCGCACCTTCTAGTAAAATATATTTCCCATCATCAATTGCCTTATTCAACATTGAAGGAACATCGGTTACATAACTGTCAATAGCCTTATCAAACTGGATATATTCATTTATTATTTCTTCAACATCTAGAGTATCGTGATTGTATACCTTTTTCAGCAGAGCGTTTTTCTCCTCTAAATTCTCTCTTATTTTTTTTCTGAGAACATCCTCTTTTAGTAAGTCAACAAGTCTAATTCCTTTCCTTGCAAACTTATCCATATAACAGGGGCCGATACCCCTGCCAGTAGTTCCGATTTTTCTATCACCACTTTCACCAATGGAATCGAGGAGTTTATGATATGGCATTATCAGATGTGCGTTGTGGCTTATAAACAATCTTCCTTCAACACTAATGTTATTCTCCTCAAGAAATTTTATTTCCGTAAGAAGAGCATTGGGGTCAACCACTACTCCATTGCCAATTACACAGGTTACATCTTTTCTTAATATCCCGGAAGGTATTAAGTGTAGAATATACTGCTTGTCTCCAATCTCAACTGTGTGTCCCGCATTAGCGCCACCCTGGTATCTTGCAACAATATCAAATTTTTCGCTAAGGATATCAACAATTTTGCCTTTCCCTTCATCACCCCATTGGCTGCCTACCAGTACAGTTATACTCATTTAATTTTACCGTTAATTTTATGATTTAGGCTTGGTTAAAGCAAAATAAAAACTCCGAGTTGTGCAACCCGGAGTTTCAAAATTTATGATTATTTTATTCCCTCAATTTAAGAAGAGAATGATTGTACTGCTTCATCAACATTATCGTACGAATCAAATATTGTTATCAATTTTGTAATAATTAAAAGACTTTCAATTTTATCTGTTACCCGGGCAAGTTTTAATGTACCATCTGCCTTTTTAAGGGTTG
The DNA here is from genome assembly GCA_020354005.1 of Ignavibacterium sp. GTDB lineage: Bacteria > Bacteroidota > Ignavibacteria > Ignavibacteriales > Ignavibacteriaceae > BMS3ABIN03. Next base: position 1,752,926 of record CP070637.1, on the reverse strand, counting down.
TCAGTCCGCCTATTAACATTCCCAAACCGGAACTGTTCATAAACTTAACACTGGATAAATCAATAACAACTTGTTTCTTATCCTCTTCAATTAATTTGTGTAATTGCTCATTAAATATCTTTGTATCATCACCGCCCATCACATTTCCTTTTAATTCAAGAATAACGGCTTCATATTTTTCAGTTGTTTTAATTTTCATAAATTACTCCTTTAAATTTTCGGTTCAATTTAAGTAGATGCACCTACTTTTGCAAATTTAAGCGGATACTGAAAGGCTCAGCAAGAAATTGAACAAAGTGTAAATTATTTAAGGGAACAATCAATTAAGCATGACGTCTAAAAGATGAACTCAAATAGCAAAAATGAAAAGTTGAACCAGCCGCAAATACTCAAGTTAGACGACGACTTTTCATTAATAAAAAGATTTATCGACGGGGATGATTCAACTTTTCGTTTGTTGGTTCAGAGGCACCAGGAGAAGGTTAGAAACATTATTTATCTGACGCTCAGTCAATCAGATGTTGTTGATGATTTAGCTCAGGAAGTATTTATAACTGTTCATAAAAATCTTAAGAATTTTAGATTTGAGTCTCAGTTTACTACCTGGCTTTACAGAATCACTGTTAATAAATGCAAAGATTATTTGCGGAAGAAGAATGTTAGGAAAATATTTGTCCCGATAAAGGAGGCGGACGAAAAACCTGAATATACTTCTTCAACTGAAACTGATGACATTACAAAAATAGTTAAGGAAGCTATCGCAAAACTGCCATATAAATTGAGAATCCCGCTTCTTCTAAAAGACATAGAGGGATTCAGTTATCAGGAAATAGCAGAGACAATAAATTGTGAGATGGGCACAGTTAAATCAAGAATTTTCAGAGCCCGGGAGGGTCTGAAGAAGATACTTCAGCCAATTGAATCGGAACTAATGTAATGAGCAGGGAATCAAATAATTTCGAAATTCTTTCAGCATATCTTGATGGTGAGCTTTCTCCAAAAGAAAATGAAGAATTAGAGGCAAAAATTAAATCTTCGCTTGAGCTGCAAAAGAAATTAGAAGATTTAAAGAAGATTAAAAAACTCACATCAGATTCTTTCAAACCACTTTCGCCGTCTCCCTTTTTTGAAACAAGATTATTTGCTGCAATCGATTCAAAGAAATCATGGTACAAAAGAATCCTTAAATGGTCACCGGCTATAGGGCTCGGACTGGCTGCCGCTATTCTTATGGTTGTACTAAAATTCAGCCCCCAGGTATTTGAAAATCTTATCGAAGAACAAAAATCTAACATAGCCGGATTCTACAAAGAGAATCTTCAACCTTTGATGTATACTGCCGACCTTAACAATGAAGACATCTTCAATTTTGCCATGTATAAAAAGCTTCCTCTGGATAAGGAAGATAAGCAGTTCATTCATTTGGGTGAGGATAAGGCTGGCAAGGAATTTTTTGAAATCAAAAGTGAAACTCCAAAGCAGCCTGAAAATAATTTTGAGAAATTTGTGGTTGCATTGGAACTTAACGAAATACAAAAAGATCAAATCGATTCAATAATAAACCAATATGCTGTGGAGCTTGAGAACCAGATACTTGTAAATAATGATAATACGCTTGCCCTTAATTCAAATTTGTGGAATTATCAAAAAGCTATACAAACTGATCTATTGGCGTTTGCCGAAACTTCTAACAAGCAGAAGTTTCATAAATTTGTTCCTACTACCGTTTCAATTTCAAGCAGACCTCAGGTTGTTAATAATGTGCAAAAGGTTAGAACAACAAAACACAAGGGCTATATCGTTCTAACACCGGATTCTATTTTCTCTGATGATATTGATTATGATCCTATCAAGTTGCAGTTAATAACTATGAAGGAGAAAGAAGCAGAGTTAGAAAAGCGGAATCAAAAACTTCTAACAGAAACCGAAAGATTGAAGGAAATTCAATTTCATATAAAATATGATTCAAGCTGGAAAAAATTGCATGATAGCAAAAGCTGGAGTAAAAATTTTAATATTACTTTTGATACAAACCGCTGCAAGGTTGAGATTTCGGAATTTGATTTCCCTGAAATTTATTTCCCTGACCACGATAGTTTAATGAGGGCTATTGATAGTGTGGCGATGAACTTCAGGTTATATTCTAAATTCATCCCTAAGATTGAGTATTTTGATAATAAAATAAAAATTGAAATTGAAAGTGATTCCACAAATAGCTACGAATTTGATTATTATGAATTTAATTTGGATTCATTAGTAAAAGCTGAGGGTGAACTTATTGATTCTCTACATATGTATAATTGGCACAATTTTAACTTTTTTAGTGATTCATTAGTGCTAAAAAGTCTACCGAAACTTAAAAATTATTTGAGATATTACGATGGAGCAGAAGAGTTCAGGGAACAGATGAAAGAGCTAAGCAAAGAGATGAGAAAATTTAGAGAAGAAATGAGTGAATGGAAAAATGAGTTTAGGAAGGAGTGGGACCATAATAAAGATGAGGATAACCAACGCTAATTAAATTTATTTGCTGATCCAAATAAATCTGTAAAAACCGCTCTAAATAGGCGGTTTCTTTCTTTTCGAACATCCTGCATTAGTTCCGTTTATACAACTTTTCTTTACAAAATTTATTAAAAAGCGTATTTTCACACATTAAAACATTATTTCAGCATCTTTACGGATA
>CP070637.1:1737337-1750140 GCA_020354005.1 Ignavibacterium sp. | reverse complement strand
TGCCGGATAATCCGGACCATCGGTACAATTTTGAAGTGAGGTCACTCACAAAATAAGCATCCATGAAGTGTCCTATCTTATCCATATACTGCCACTTCTTCATATCGTTGCTAAAATCTAAAGTATGGAAGACAGTAGTTTCTTCTCTATACCACACCTCTCTTTGGTACATATATGCAATCATATCAACTGTAAGAATTCCTCCAAACACTGTAAACAATCTCCCATAATCTAAATCTGGCTCTTCTCGCCAGTATGTTCCGTCAATCAATGTTAGTGTATTTACATTATTTGAACTAATTATATTTTCTTCTGATTGATTTTGCGGAATAGGTTCACGTGTATTGTGGTAAAAGGAATGCCGATGGTTCTTTGTTGGAAAATTTCTTAAATCAGAAGAAGGGTAGTTACTATCCATTGAAAAGTCTTCAGATGATTTATAATCTGTATAGGTGGATACATCTGTAGAACCAATATGAACCAGTTGATTATTGCTATCAGCGGCATTAGTTATATTGGCGCCAATATTCTGTGCACTGCAGACAGATTGAGCCAGCAACAAAAATGCTACGAATGTAATTACAGAATAAATCTTTACCTCCACATCAATAACTAAAGATATTTTATAATTAACATTAATTCAACAATTATGCCTTAAAAAATATAAATGTGGCTGATAAAGAAGCTATGTTGATGCAATATCCTTATGTTTTATTTTTTTGGGATGAAATAGTATGTTGAATAAGCTATTTATAAATATTAATAATTAGCAGCCAACAAAAATAAATTTCAGAGGGAGAAAAAATGAAAAATATTACTATACCACATCTGTTCTACTTTTTGTCACTTCTAATTATATCCAGTTCATTCGCTCAATATCCGAATATAAGAATCGATGGACCATTGAGTGACGCTCCTGAAGAGGTATCAATCACTATTAATCCTGTAGATCCAAACATTTTGGCTGCCGGTGCAAACCTTAATCATTTCTATTCTTCAACAGATGGAGGAATGAGCTGGTCGGAAAAAATTATGAGTTCAACTTTTAATGTTTGGGGAGATCCTTGTGTTTTATTTGATAATGTTGGCAATTTATATTACGCACATTTATCTAATCCGGCAAACGGCTATTTTATTGATAGAATTGTTATACAGAAATCTACTGATAATGGAATGATCTGGAATGATGGTGCCGGTGTTGGATTTGAATTTCCAAAGCAGCAGGATAAAGAATGGCTTGCCGTTGATTTTACTCAATCTCCATACAAGGGTAATGTTTATGTGACCTGGACTGAATTTGATAGATATGGCAGTTCCAATCCAGATGATAGTTCCCGTATCAAATTTTCCAAATCTACAGACCAGGGAGAGAATTGGAGTGATGCTATTACGATTAGTGATGTGAGTGGAAATTGCCTGGATGGAGGTAACACAACAGAGGGCGCTGTGCCTTGTGTTGGACCGAATGGTGAAGTATATGTTAGTTGGGCAGGACCGGCAGGATTGGTATTTGATAAATCTACAGATGGTGGAGAAACCTGGGGTACAGATATTTTTGTTTCGGATATACCCGGTGGTTGGGCGTTTAATGTTCCGGGAATCTATAGATGCAACGGACTGCCAATAACCATGTGTGATATTGGAGAATCACAGTTTAACGGTAACATTTATATCTGCTGGGGCGATCAGCGGAATGGACCCACAGATACCGACGTATTCTTTAGCCGTTCGACTGATGGTGGAGAAAGTTGGACTCCTGCCTTAAGGGTTAACAGCGATTTTACTGCAAGACATCAATTTTTTCCGTGGATGACTGTCGATCAATCTACCGGTAATATTTGGGGCATATTTTATGACAGGAGAAAAACTACAGGTGTAGCCACTGATGTTTATGTTGTGAGGTCCACCGATGGAGGTTATACATTTGAAAATTTTAAAATAAGCGAATCATCGTTTGTTCCAAATTCATCTGTATTCTTTGGTGATTACAATAATATTGCTGCTTTTAATGGGAAGATATATCCAATTTGGACGAGACTACACGGTGGCCAATTAAGCATTTGGAATACAATAATTACAGATACAACTACAGTTTCAGTGGATGATGAAATGTTGCTACCTATATCCTATTCTTTATTTCAGAATTACCCGAATCCATTCAATCCAGCAACTACTATAAGTTACCAGTTACCTGAACCGGCTTTTGTAACAGTCGAAGTATTTGACGTCCTTGGAAATAAGATAGCAAGTTTAGTACAGGAAAATAAAACTGTTGGTGTACACGAAGTGAGTTTTGATGGATCGAATTTAAGCAGCGGAATCTACCTATACCAGATTGATGCGGAAGGTTTTCATCAGAGTAGAAAGATGATGTTGACTAAATAGGTGATTGGGTATTTAAAAATTAAAGATGACATCTTTGTATAAGATGTCATCTTTTAAATAATAATTATCTTTCATCGACTGTACTGCACATTTTCAGGATATAAAACAACTTGTACATATTTCTCCGTATTAAAATATTTATTCGCAGCTTGTTGTATCATTTCGACTGATAGTGTATTGACATAATCCGGATATCTAATAATATCCATCCAGTCTTCACCATTGCGATGTTTCCACCACAGCTCATTGAGCCAGTACTCATTCTTCTTTAGATTAACTTCATAAGTGCGCGTTTGTGTTTCTCTTACTTTCGTAATGTAGTTATCCATTGGCCCAAAGGATTTTATACTGTCGATTTGTTGGAAGACGGTTTGAATCATCTCATCAACTCGTTCAGGGGCGCAGCCGAACATTATGCTAAGCTCATATTCTTCTCGTGGGTATAGTTTCACAGACCTCCAAATTGAAACACCATACGTACCTCCCATCTCTTCCCGCAGTATCTCTCGAAGTTTTATTCTCATTACATCGACAAGAGAACTCAATTCATAAAAGCTTTTGTATCCAAACTCATAGGGACCGGTGAAAGCGAAACGAACTGTGCTCTTAGATTCCACACCTTTGAATACCTCTTTTTTAATTATACCTTTAGGCGGGGAAACACCTGCGTCTTTCCAGGATTCAACTCGATTGATTGTTGGTAAACCACCGAGATATGTCTGAATCAGGGGTTTGATCTTCTCGATCTCGAAATTTCCGATAAAGAAAAAGTTAAAATCACTGGCATCAGCAAACCGGTCTTTATAAAAACTGTAAGCAGTTTCATAATCGATTTCATCCAACAGACTTTCCGTCCATGGCCGGGAACGAGGATGATATTGTGCCATAGTCACTTGAATTGTATCGTAAAAAGCTGTTTCGGGACGTGCACTTCTATTTTCAATAAATCCCTTCATTCTTGTAAGATAAGATTCAAACGACTCATCATCTTTTCTTGGATCAGTGAATGCTAGATAAATTAATTGAAACAAGGTTTCCATATCTTCCGGTGAAACGCTGCCTTTAATCCCTTCTACCTTGTCCCCTATGTAAGGATTGATATTAACGACTTTCCCTGTTAGTTTCTTTTCAAGTTCAATACTGCTAAAACCACCCGCACCGCTCTCCATAATTATGTCAGTTGCTGCTTGAGCTGACATATATTTATCATCAGTTGTAAGAGAAGTACCGCCAAAGCTATAAGCATCGAAAAGTATCTCGTCGTTTTTAAAATCAGTTGGTTTCAGAAATACCTGGACACCGTTAGCGAGTTTCAATTCAGTTATTCCGAGTTCAGGCTTAGTTTTCTCTTCAATTATTTCTGTTGGTTCAGGTGGATTAGCAACCAAAGGAGCTTCACTTACTGCATCAACATAAGGTTGAATATCCTTCTGTTCGGCTGCAGCGAAAACAGACAGCAATATATCCTCAGACGGGATGATAACATTATCCTTTTCCGGTGCACTTACTAATACAACACGATTATTGTCGGTTATCCATTCATTGGCAAGTTTGTTTATCTCTTCCAACTCGATACCAGGCAGAAGCTGTTTGCTTAGGTCAAGTTCCTGCTTTGGGCTGGGGATTGGGTATTCGGCGAGAAAATGATAAACATATTTTTGTGCGTGACGGGGGGATTCTGTTTTATCCTGTTCTTTATAAGCGCTTTCCATATCGCGTAATATTTTAATCTTTGTCCTCTCAAATTCAGTCTCAGTAAATCCGAATTTTTTAACACGATTTGCTTCGGTTAGCAGCGCATCAAGTCCGAGTTCAATACCATCTTCTTTAACACCTGCGCCAAGATAATAGACTTCTTTAGTACGAACAAAACCACCTTTTCCGGAATATCCAAAAAGGAAAGGCGGATCAGCTTTCTTTGTCAATTCATTCAGTCGATTGTTTAACATTGTGTTATATAACTTTTCCATAAGTAAAACCCGGTAGTCATCGACTGTTTTCTTTGGTTGATATTCGCTTTTGAAATAAACACTCACTTGAGTTCTATCCGCTTCTTCATCAGTAGCAATAGCAAATAATGCCTCATCATGATCGGGAACAGGGTACATTTCACGTTTCCGTGGATTCTTAACCGGTGGTATCGATGCAAAGTGTTTTTTCATTAAATTGAAGATCCAATCCTTATCAAAATCTCCTACAGCAACAATCGCCATTAAATCTGGCCGGTACCAGTCTTTATAAAATTTGCGCAGTGTTTCATAACTGCAAGATTCGAGGATTTCTTTCTTTCCTATTGGAAGCCGTTCAGCATAGCGAGAGTTTTTGAAAATGATAGGTAATTGCTTATCCAGCATGCGCATCCAGGCACCACGACCTAAACGCCACTCTTCTTGTACAACACCCCGTTCTTTATCGATTTCTTCCTCCTCAAAACTGACAAGGTGGGCCCAATCTTCCAGGATCTGGAAACCTGTTTCAACGAAGTAGGCACTATCTGTTGGCACATTCAAGAAATAAACTGTTTCATCAAAGCTGGTATAAGCATTGAGCTCCGGTCCAAATCGCATACCGATAGATTCGAGATAATCAATTAACTCCTGTTTGGCAAAATGTTCGGTTCCATTGAATCCCATATGTTCAGCAAAATGTGCCAGACCCTGCTGATCGTCGTCCTCAAGCACAGAACCGGCATCAACAGCCAGCCAAAATGTTGCGCGGTTTTCCGGTTTTTTATTTACTCTAATGTAATAGTCAACACCGTTTTCAAATTCCCCCATCGTAATGTCCGGATCCACCGGGATTGCTTCTTCCAATCCATAATCTGTTGGTAGCTTTTCCTGTGGGGATACTATAAAAACTGGTGATGCGATCAGTATAGTTAACAGTAAAAAGTAGATAAATAGGTTTTGACGTTTCATAATATAGCTCCTTTCGGTTTGATTGTTAACTCACCTTTTGATTAAATAGTGAAGACATATTAAAATTTATTCAGTCAATTATTTTACATACGATAAAGTTTGATTAATGAAATATCTTTGCTCGTAAAATTAATCCGGCTGTTTCGATTTCCAAAATTCTTTACACCTCGGGTGAATGATTGAAAGGAATAATTTCATATTATAATGTTATGCACTCTACAACATCTCCAGAAGGTGTAGAAATAGTAACTAAAATCTAATCTTGGGAAATATTGCTCAATGAACAAGTAACACAGACAATTGTTGTAGTTAAACATCTGTTGTTGATTTGCAAGTAATGAATGATAGTAATGTTGACTTATGTCTAAAGATGACATTTCTTTTTAACGAATGCTATCTTTTCAAAATTAATTCACCTTAGCAACTATCATTGTCATATCATCGTGTACCTTTGCGGTACCTTTGAACTGGTCAACGAAGGCTAACACAAGCTCTCCTAAATTTTGTGATGGCAGGTTAGAATTCTTGAGCAGTATATTTTTTAACCTTTCTTCTCCAAAAAATTCTCCGTTCTCATTTCGTGCTTCTGTAAGTCCATCCGAATAAACAAAAAGAGTATCTCCTGAGTTGAGTGTTACTTCTTGTTCTGAGAAATTACAATGTGGTATAATACCAAGTGCAGGAGATTTTTTTTCGAGCGATTCAATGTTGCCTTTCCTGATTATTAATGGTGGTATGTGTCCTGCGTTTAAAATTTTTGTTAATCCAGATTTTGAACTAATATCAATGTAAGTAAGTGATGAAAATAATCGGGGTAAGCTATCACGGCAGAATATCTGATTAAGTTTATTCCCTAATTCCGATAACGAAGTATAATCCGGTACAATGGCTCTAATTGTTGATTGAAGCTTTGCCATGAGGAGTGCAGCGCTAAGCCCTTTGCCGGCAACATCTCCAATTGAAATTCCATATTCGTTCTCAGATATTTTTATAAAATCAAGCAGATCACCGCCAACATCATTTGCTGGTCGTGTGTAGAGCCAGATATCCCAGCCTTTAATAACGGGATTTTCTTCGGGCTTTAACGCATTTTGAACGGCCCTTCCTTCCTCCAATTCCGTTTTGGCGTGTAATTTATCTTTGAGCTCCAATGCAATTATAAATAGAAACAGTATTGCACTAAAAAAAGATAGGCCAAAGAAATCTACTGTAACTCCGCTTGATTCAACACTTGAAGATCTTATTGCAAAAAGCATCAATATAATTCCAAGTAGGAGCAAAAGCCGTCTGATAGGGGTAAGCTTAAAATAGAGTGCTTTAAGAATCCACCACGGAGTTACAAAAAATTTCTTAAACTTGCTCATCTTTTCAAGCTTGTCTTTGCGTTCGTCTGATAAGAAATATTCTTTCAATTCCCTGTATTCTTCGCCAATATCATCCTTAATTTTTACATTATGCCAGTCTTCTTTTATAGTCCTTACAATGCGTGGTTCTTTACTTTTTGAATTGACTTGAGCGCTCATTACCTCAGCTCAATTTTACTTTTAAATAGTTTATTGATTGTAAAATAAAAAATACGGGAAATTAAATCCCAAATAAACTGATACTATTCAAAATGGGAAATTCGGTGATGAAAGGTAACAAATAATGTTGCATGACGTTTTTAGATCAGATTAAATTGTTCTAAATGATGAGTAAAATGCTTGGAATGAAACTGATCCCATTCTTGTTTGTTGAGTTCACCAAATGTGACGTGAACAGTTTCTGTATCAGGCCTTGTTTCGAAATAATTTTTGTAATTATTTATCTCTTTTTCAAGTTCTGACCGGGCTTCATTTAAATCTGAAAATTTTAGTGGCAGCAAGTCTGGACCAATAAAAGGATTGATGTATTCTTTCGGAAACGGTCGATCACCTAATAAAAATCTTTTTAGAGGTGGTAGAGTTTCGGGTTGGGAAATGCACTTTACATTTAACTTTCCGTTACTCATCTGTAATGCTAGAATAAGATGTTCAACCATATGTTGGGCTGTCATTTTACCCCATAGAGGTTTCTGATCAGACTGTAAAGAATTTAATTGCTTAATAAATTGTTCAAACATAATGTAAATAGTTGAAGTATCCGTATTAGATACATTAGCAGAGCGAAATTGTATAGCCATCAAAATCGCGCTGCTGAAAAAAGTTACTTTTGTGGTAAATTTTTAGGAATTAATGATAGATATGGAGTTTTTGGTTCCACACCCGGATCCAAAGCATCGGGTACATGCTTACCTTTTGGCCCTAAAGATTTGATATAATGATAAAGAGCTTTAGCGTCCTGCTCACTCATCTGATTTATGTTCATCCAGGGCATAGGTGGTAAGTCGGTTCTTTCATGCACAACCAATACCCATTCCTCCTCAGTCAATTCCTGAACCCTTAAACGGAGATTGGATGGATATGTTGTGCCCCATTCTCCTTGCCAACCTAGCATAGATCCCGCCAACCAATCTTCTTCAGGAACTTTTCCTTCGGATTGTAGATAACCTTCTGTATGACAGTCGTTACAGCCACCTATTATTGCAATGTATCGTCCTGCTTCAATTTGATTAGCAGCTACTACGTACGGCGAATCAACCTGTGGTTGAGCATCCTCAGTTTTTCCGCAACCAACTAGGAATATCAATACTGCTAAAAGAATTACAAAAGAAAAGTAAACTCTCAATTTTGAAAGGTAAAATAGATTATTCATGAGCGCCTTCTATTAAACATTAATATATTTTTTATGTTAAATCAGTTTAATGTTAGATTGTACTTTGGAAGTAAATAGAGGTAATTACAAATCTTAATATTTATTTTACATTATTATTAATGAATAATCAACAGTGAAACTGTGAAATTATTTTATTTATATTCATACGTATGAACCTAAAAAAGAAACTAAACTACCACTACAAAGCTTTTAACAAATCACAATTAGAACCTGATCCATTAGAATTTCCGCATATGTTTGAAGATGAAAAAAATATTGAAGTTATGGGATTTATTTCTTCTCTATTTGCTTATGGGAATGTAACTCAAATTATTAATACTCTGCATAAAATTATTAAAATTATGAATTATCATCCATACGAATTTGTAATGCAATTAAATATTAAATCAGATATTACAAAACTTGGAGGATTAAAACATAGGTTTTATACGGACAGAGATATAATCAGATTATTTGATTTGATTCAAAGAGCTTATAATGAAAATAGTTCATTAAAGAATTTATTTTTAAATGGTTTTAATCATAATGACGAAAGTGTAAAAGAGGGAATAAGAAATCTTTCTAATTTCTTTTTGAATAGTTACAGAATTAAATATGGAAAAATACCCAACAGCATAAAATTTATGTTCCCATTACCCGAAAAGGGAAGTGCCTGTAAAAGAATGAATTTATTCCTCAGGTGGATGGTTAGAAGGGATGAGCTCGATTTTGGCTTATGGAATGAAATCCCTAAAAATAAACTTATCATTCCTGTCGATACTCACATTGCCAAAATCTGTAAGCAATTGAAACTTACTAAGAGAAAAAATGTAAGCTGGAAAATGGCGGAGGAGATAACAGAAAACTTAAAAAAATTTGATCCGCTTGATCCGGTAAAGTATGATTTTGCACTATGCCATATTGGAATGAGGAGAATGAGTTTTTGATTTTGGATCTCGGATTACAGATTTCGGATTATTTTATAGAAATCCGCAATATGCTATCTTCAGCCTCCCTGAGCCTTTATAATGTTCGATAATTGAAATTCATGTCTGATAGGATGCATAACAGCATGTTCAAGCATCGCATCAATGCTATAATCTACTTTCCAGCGTGAGGTATAAGTTTTATCCATAAATAATTCTTCAGGCACAGCCTTCAACGGAACTCTCCACCTTTCTATCAAATGCTCAAGGTAACTGTCTGCTTTTTGTTCAATCTCATCTTTTTTTGGTGTTGGATCAATTCCAGGAGTAGGTAGTTTAAGTTGATCACAAATCCAGTTTATATATCCTCTGGAAGCTCTTAAGATATGCACCAGTAGAGTTTCAAGTGATTCATAATCTGTATCCTCTGTTTCGGGAAGTTGAATGTTTTTGTCTTTTGCTTTTTTCCAGGTATCAAGAAATGATCTCAAATGTTGTTCTTGTAAAACAATCATTGCTCTTGCACCCTTGTATTTATATTCACCTATAGCATCCATATAACTGTTCATTGTTATTAACCTCCTGGATTTTTCGGCGCACCTTCCCAGGCACTCAAAAATTCTTTTGTTTGTTCTGAAGTATGAAGATAAGCAAACCTTGCCACCTGTCTGCCCACTTCCTTTACTCTTTGATTAAGTTTATTATCCTTTATCTCACCAGTTTCATCAAATAATTTCCAGGCTTCACCAATCGAAACTTGTTCAGGGATAATCCAGGCGTGTAATGCTCTTCCAATATTTCTTAGACTTATTAACGCATTAGCAGCACCCATTGAACCACCAGATACACCAATCAGTCCAATCATTTTACCTTCAAACTCATCAAATCCCATTAAGTCAACAGCATTTTTCAAAACACCGCTTAATCCACCGTGATACTCCGGCGTTCCTAAGATAATTCCCTGTGCACTAGAGACTTTTCTTTTTAGTTTAAACACATCTTCTGGATAAGTACTCTCCTCTCTTCTCCCATCGCAAAATACCAAACTGTATTTATTCAGATCAATAAAATCAGTCTGTACACCTGCTTCCTGTGCAGCTTCCAGAGCAATTTTAACAGCCATACTTGTGTAGCTTCCTTCTCTAAGGCTTCCGCTTAGCCCCACCACAAGTATATTACTTTCTTCATTTTTGTTTTTAATCATAGTATTCGCAACCTTTAATTTTTATTTAAATGTCATCTGAACCGATAAATCCATTATATAATTCTACAATTCTGTATTTTTGAATAATCAGTTCTTATACGTTAAGCTGCTTCAATATATATGATGCAGCCAAAGCAGACCAATTGTCTTCATTTGGAGTGTCTTCAAGCCATTGGGTTAATGTAGTGGGCGAAACAAAATTACCTAGTCTTCCTAAAACATATGCGGCGTACCAACCTGCCCACTGCTCGTCAGGCTCGGCATTCAGAATGTTAAGTTCGTAGTCATGATGACACTCACTTGCGGCAGATAGTGCATCCTGCAATTTAGTAAGCGTTAACTCAGTATTCATTAATTATCCTTTCACAATATTTATTAAATGAGGTTTTAGTAGAAAAGAGATCGGTTGTTTCTTACTACGATTCTATCCACCTATCACAATAATACACCTAACAGTTCACTTAGTCTGTATCCAGCTATAATAACTCTTTCTTTTGCAGCTTCTTCCATATTTAATTTGTATTCGTCGCTCATTGTAAAAGAAGGAAATTCACAGGAGTTGGAATTCTCTGCAGATAAAACTGTATCTCGAACAGCTTTAGAATATGCTTCACTTTTTGCCAGACTATAGCTCTCTTTTAGCCAGGCGGAAAAATTGAATATTCTATTTGTACCTGAATCATCAAAAATTGATATATAATCTTTCCGAATTTCTGTTAAAAATTCGGCTAACTTAATTAAGTCTTTCTCACCACCAAGCGCCCAATCCCAGGTTGAATGCAGATTATAATTACCAACTCTAATACTATTTCCACCTCTATCACCTTCACTGAATAACCTTGGTGTGAACATTGCAGAGGTGTGCAATGGTTGGTGGATATCACAGACAAGATGAAATAGCCAGCACAATAAAACAGCTTTCTCTTCCTTGGTTGCTTCTTTGGATTCAAACTCATTTGTGATATAATCCAATGCTTCCATAATGTTCATTCGTTCAAATTCTGAGTTTTCATCATAATTTAATTTCGTGTTTGAAGGAAGAGTGGAACCAAATTGTTTCTTTAATTCCTCGTTTGGAAAGACACCTAAATTAATGTAGTGCCACGTGCCATGATGATATTTTTCCCTAGTCTCACCGTCGAATCCTCTTGCTATGTCAGGCCAGAAAGATATTTGTGCAAAGATCCAACGCTCTTTTTGTGTTTGATCCCAGTATTTAGATGTATCGGGCATAGCATCAACAAAATCTTCCTTATACCGTGGATGATGTGTAATGAGCTCCAGTACTTTGTTTCTAGAATTGGTATCCATCAATTTGTAAGTAATTATTCCGGTAAGTGCATGACTGGAATAATTCCACGCATACATTAATTGCGAATTGGTTGTGATTATAAAAAGAAATAATATTAACAGGAATTGTTTCATTTATAGTGATCCCAACGAGTTATGGATGTTCTGGATTCTAAGTTACATATTCTTCTTTAGTTAGCAAATATGAAGGATGGTTCAACCCTGTAGGTTCATAATATTCATCGCGAATGTAATTAAATTTTAATTTTTCTAATAACTTTTTTGAAGCATTGTTTTTTGGATTGTGTCCTGCAAACAATGCAGAACAATTTAGTGAATGAAATGCATAATCGATTACACATAGTGTTGCTTCCAGAGCATAACCATTTCTCCAATGTGTTGGTAGAATGTGTGTGCCAATTTCAAATATATATTTTTGAGGATCGTATGGTCTAAGTCCGCTGCAACCGATATGTTCATTCGTATTCGATAAAAAAATCGGCCAGTATTGAATGCCGAAAGATTTTTGAGTTTCAATTTCTTTGGTAAGTAATTCTTTTACTTCTTCGTAAGTGAGCTTTCCACGAGAATCAATCAGTTTTGTTACTTCCGGATTACCCCACAGATTAAACGCAAGATTAAGATCGTCTTCTTTCCAATAACGGAATCCTAATCGTTTGGAGCTTAAGAAGTAGTTAACTGATTTGATTTTACGGCCTGAGTTTGTTGAGCTACTTTTAGATGATTCATTCAACGAAGAAGTATCATCTTCTTAATATCTGAATTATTACCTGCCTGGAGTTTATAGAAATACATACCGCTGGAAATATTTCTGGCATTGAAATTTACTTGATAATCACCTGCAGATTTTTCTTCATCAATAAGTGTCGCGATTTCATTTCCTAAAACATCATAGACTTTTAGTTGAACAGACGCATTGCGATATTGACCTAATGATGGAACGGAAAATCCAATAGTTGTATAAGGATTAAATGGATTAGGAAAGTTTTGATAAAGTCTTAGCTCTTCCGGGATTAAATTATTTTCCTCATCGGTACCAAGCACACCAACATCAAAATACGTTAAGACCCCAAGATGATCAGAGCAATAGTTATTTCCGCTGTATGGCTGGTTCATTACAACATTAGATTCAAAAGGAACGAGGCTGCTTGTGTTTTTGGAAAATACATAATCAATTCTTCTGTTGGGTGCATCAGACGGCATAGTGTAACCAGGACTTCCGGGATTGACATAATTATAACAATCAACGTAAAAAGTATCGGTACCTGTGTTGGATAAAAGTTGGATTGATGTAGCATTTGGTTCATCATTAAAATCTCCTGTTAA
>CP070637.1:1723517-1737237 GCA_020354005.1 Ignavibacterium sp. | reverse complement strand
CTGAATTAGTGAGTCAACCGGATATCCACAATAAATTTACCATCTATCCAAATGAAGTTGTTATTGACTTGTTGGGACTTACGAGTGTTAATGAATTGGAAGCTACCAGTTCTGCTATGCTCTGGAATATGAAAAGTACATTAGGTATTGAATTTGTGGTCGCAGGAACAGTTATAAACTCAGAGAATTTACAGTTTTCGATCTATCTCATAAAGACGGAATCTGCTGAGATAGTATCCACTATTGATATTCAGCAGAGTTCGAATTCCACACCATTAAATGATGCGGTAAAGATTTTTACTGATTTTATGAGACCTCTCTACAAGAATATCAATATTCCTGATGGAATGGTATTTGTTGCAGGGGGGTGGTTTGACATGGGCTCAAATTATGGTAGAGATAACGAAAAGCCGGTTCATCAGGTTTTTATAGACGATTTTTACATTGATAAGTACGAGGTAACAGTAAAAGCTTACTCAGAATTTTGTGATTCAACAGGAAGAGAAATGCCAGTACAACCAGCTTATCATACAGATGAGTATCCAGTTGCAAATATTAGTTGGGAGGATGCTTCTGCCTATGCAGACTGGAAGGGTAAAAGATTACCAACTGAAGCTGAATGGGAATATGCAGCTTTAGGTGGAACAATTAGCTCTAATCATTATAGCGGTAATTCATTTTTGGATTATGTTGGATGGTACTCTGGAAATTCAAACATAGTTGTTCATCCAATTGGAAAATTGGACCCGAATGAGTTCGGGATTTATGATATGAGTGGAAATGTTTGGGAATGGTGTGCCGATTGGTACTCATTAAGCTATTACAGGTCTGGAGATGGTATCAGTCCAACCGGACCGGCCGGTGGCAGCGAGAAAGTGCTGCGAGGTGGTTCATTCGAGGATGAGGAGTATTTCTGCAGAGTAAAATATAGAAACAAAAGTTTTCCAAATAGAAAGTTTGAGAATTACGGATTTAGATGTGTGCAAGACGTGGCTAAATAGAAAGTTAATTAATACTTAAATTTTTTTATTAGAAATAGTTGTAAAGGACGTATCTTAAGACATTTATTGTAAGTAAGGAATAGAAATTTAATACTAATAATATGAAAGAAATCCGAAATAGAAGCTGATAATGTTAGAAACCACCAAACGATGCAAATATTGTGATAAAGAAATAAAAGCTAATGCTACTAAGTGTATCCATTGTGGAAGTATGCTTACAGATTCAGGTGTTCCCACGAGTGATGTAACCCCGGAATCCCAGGTTAAGTTAGTTTTAAGTGATAGGTATGAAATCCTTGAGGAGATAGGACGCGGTGCAATGGCATCGGTTTACAAAGCTGTGCAAAAAAATCTAAACAGAACAGTTGCACTTAAGGTAGTACATAGAAATCTTGTTCACAACTCGGAACTTCTTGACAGGTTTCACAGGGAGGCTCAGGTTTCGGCATCTCTTAACCACCCTAATTTAGTTACTATATATGATGAGGGTGCTGAAAAAGGCATTCACTATATGTCTATGGAATACATTGATGGAGTGGATGTTCAAACCTTAATTAAAAATAAAGGCAAATTAGGTAAAGAGAAGACAATCAATATAATCGCCACAATTGCGGAAGCATTAGATTATACTCACAGTAAAGGCTTGATTCACAGAGATATTAAAAGCAGTAATATTTTATTAACTGAGAACGGAAGATGTGTGCTTACTGATTTCGGTTTGGCACACGCTGCATCAGGTTCAAAGCTTACACAAACAGGTACAGTTATGGGGACTCCTGATTATATGAGTCCTGAGCAAGCTGAGGGAAAGGTTTTAGATAAAAGAACTGATATATATTCCCTCGGCGTTGTAATGTATGAATGTTTAACCGGAGTAGTACCATTTAAGGGTGATACTATTATTTCAACTATTTATAACATTACATCCGGTGAATTAAAACCTTTAATTAAGGTTAATCCAACTGTTCCGGTATGGTTATCATCTATATGTACCAAGATGCTGTCAAGGGACATTGATCAAAGATTTCAGAGTGCAATAGAAGTAGCAAGAGCAATAAGGGCAAGAAAGCAAGTAAGCATCACTGCCAATGGCACAAAAAAAACACAAGAGACGAAAAGTAAGATTAAAGTAACTTCTGAAAAAGTACCAACCAAACAGGTAAAGGTCTCAGGGCGGGCTAATATCAAACCCAGAAAAGAAAGTAAAAAATTAAGCTATGTTCTGATGGCTACTATAATCCTACTTCTGGCAGGTATTGGATTTTTATTAACTCAGGATAAAATCCATAGTTTTTTTGATGGTAGATCAGGCGGCGGAAATTGGAGCGAACTTAGTGATCAGGAAAGGAAGAAAGTTGAGATACTATTAAATCAGGGGGATGATTTATATATACTTGGCCGTTTGGTTACTCCATCTGGAAGTAATGCTGCGCATAACTTTAGAGAAGCATTAAGATATCATAGATCAAATCAGTATGCTCAAAAACGAATGAGAATAATAAATGATCAATTAGTTTTTCTAATAAACAAAACTATGCTGGGTGGGCAATTTGCTGAGGCTGAGCATCTTGCTAATGCATCACTTGAATATTATCCAACTGATAATGATTTTAATGAATTAAAGAAAGAGATCGCGGAAAATAAAAGAGAATTGGAACTGAGAAATTTATTTCTTACTGATAGGGATAGTGCATATGTTTTGGCTAATGTTCTGTTAGAGTTAGATTCAAATAATACTTTTGCAAATTATGTTTTAGAACAAATTAAAATTGGATATCTCTCTCAAGGCGATAGTTTATTAAACGAGGGAAAATTGAAGGACGCTAAAAGTGTATATAATAAATTAGTTGATCTTTATGGCCCGGACGATATATTTACTGAAAGAATAAAAAAAACCAGTAAGAAAAAAGTTGTTAGTAAGAAGATCAAAGTTCCAAATGTGATTGGAATGTCTGTAGATGATGCTGTAAATTTACTTATTAGGTCAGGATTAACTGATGGAAAGATATCGAGAATAGCATCTGCTGTTAGAAATAAAAACATGGTTATTAACCAGGTTCCAAAATCTGGCAGGGTAAAGAGGGGAACGGCCGTAAACCTGATTGTGGGCGAATAAATAATTCATTCAATCAATATTTAACTCACACCATTCTTAATATTCTTCAAAAAAAATTTACTTAATAAAATTTCCGAATAATAGAATAGGAGATTTGTATGCGGTTTGATAAGCGAGGATTATTATATTATCAACATATAGAGTGCAAGGAATAATGAAACTATAATTGTAAACTTGATGAAATTAAGAAATGGAACATGCTTAGTTTCAATCTTGACTTTGAATGAGATTATATCACCGTTTTTATTTTTGATATTTGAAGAATTCATTTCACAACCCATTATTTGCCTACTAACTTTGTCTTACATACCGTTGTCTATTTAGATTTTAATATTATCTCCCCTGATTAAATTATTATAATTGAAAACTGTTATTCCCACCAACTTAATATTTCAAATCTTGATGATTTTAAGTTTACTTTTGCATTATTAATGGCCTGGCTACTATAATAAAATGATGCAGTCCCAGTTGACTTTATATCGACATTATTTCCAACTAATGCTGTTGTGCCATAAATACCACCATTGCCGACTAAAGTGGTTTCTATTGAAGACTGACCATATACTATGAGCATACCAGAATAAGTAAACTCACCACTCATCCTAACGTTTCCATTAATTATCATTATACCACTTCCAGATGAGGTTCCAGAAAATTCAACATCACCATTTACAAACGTTATTTTTGGATCAGCAAAAGTCCCAAGAACTGTTCCGGTTGTATATGTTCCCGTAGGTAAAGTATAGTCCGCTGCAAATATCAAATCTCTAGTAACTTGCTCCCAATCCGTATTATTAACTGTAGTGTGAACACTTGGATCTCCGCCGAATCCTTCAATTGATTTGGATATCTTCGGTTTTAAGCTGTTAACTACATAAGCACTATCACTGGGATCATCAACTGAGATACCAGGCATTGGTGCTTCTGGCCCAGGAGAATCGTCTATATTTCTGTCGTTGCCATCAATTTCCAAATCACCCTGCAATTTTACATTAAGTGTATCAGTTGAAATATACATTGCACCGCTAACTGTCGGAAGTACAGCAGGTTCACGCGCTGCTGTAACTATGGTTTGATGGTTTGTATTTCCAAAATGGCCGGAGGACGTAATAGTCATAAAGGAATCTGGACCTGATATATCAATGTCATAATTACCATCCAATAAATTTATATTATCAAATTTACCGTGTAGATCCTTGTCCCTTCTCAACTTCTCAAGGTACACTTCTACACCAGAATTTGCAATGATCCTTGCTTGTGTATTTTCGTAATGGTCTACGGTAGTTTGCAATCCTTCCTTGGAATTTGCATTTAGTTTTAGTATCAAAATGGAAGTAATTAGAGATACACCAATTATTACTAAGAATATTCCTTTTCCCATTTTATAAGTCCCTTCTAACTTTATAAATTTCTGGGATTTATTGTCATTTCCCAATATGTAAATAAGTATTCACCATCAACGGATTCAATTGATTCAATCCATAATTCTGCTCTGACATATGCAATGTCAGCAAGTGTTGCTGTTTCGACTCCCACGCCATCTAAGTAAGAAAATTTAGCTTTTGTCAGACCAAGCGATGGTCCACTGATCGTATCATTATTTACCTTTCTATAGAGTATTCTGTCTTTAGGATTTGTAGTTGATGTAACTTCAGAAGGATTACCAAGAAAGTAGGTTACTGAATCAACTGAACCGTTGCGGTCAATGTCAGAGTAAAATGAAATTCTTTCTGAATCTGCCTGAGCAAAAGCAGTATTATCATAGTTGAAACCAATCTTACGAAAATCGTGGTTGATTATTTCTGCTAAGGTCTTTGCATTTTGCTGCATCTGAAGTTCAGAGTCAGAGGAGATGGCGGTGTTGGATTGAAATGCATTAAAGTTCATTAACATCAAGATGATTACACCACCAATTATTGTCGAGCCTAATAAATCTAAAACAACATTCATAGTTTACTTATGTGTAAATATTTGTGATAGCTTGACCGGATTTCTTAAGAACGGACTGGTAACAACTACAGTTACTTTTTTATAAAAAGTTTGAGTCCATACAACATTATCAGGATTATCTCCATCAACATAGCGGACTATACAACTTACTTGATAATTCTCAGCATGAGGAGCTGAAACTTCTTTGTTGAAGCCATTGAAATCATCTATGTCGTTAAAGTTAGGATATTCTTCCCACCATCCGTGACCAAGGTTGTAAGCACCTGTTAGACTTTGAGGATTGGTTGTCGGATAATTAACTGTTGCAGCATCGAAGGCTTTTTGTTTGATTTCCTCAATTAAATCATCAGCCAGAGAAAATGCTGTAAGATAAACCTTGTTCTCTACTTCTACTGTTGTGTTTTGAAGGACCGTAGAATTGAAGTTTAACGATACTAATGAAAACATTAGTAACGCCCCTATGCTAAGTAATGATTGTCCTGTATTCATTTTCCCGATTTCCCTTTTTTATCGTACCTCTGACTTATTACAATTTCATTGCCAAAGTGGTAATCCTTACATGAGGGGAAATTTTGTATGGTTTATTTGTAGGGTCGTAAAAATTTGTTACAGGATCAGTAAAATTTTGGCGTAAATTTTACCGGCGAATCCGTCATTCTTGTCGCTGCAATTCTTTCTTTTCTCGAATAGTTTTCAATCTTCTTTGTAAAGTTCTTTCACTCACGCCCAAAATTGGCGCCGCCTTCTGAACGTTGTTCCCCATTTTTTTCATCACATATATTATGTGTTCTTCAATTACATTTTCCAATTCCGTGAGCTTACCTGTTTCAACATCCGGATCGTGGGCATCATGCAGAGCTTCAGGCAGGTCTATTGATTCAATGTACTCATTGTTAGCGGTTTTCGCAACCGCATTTATTATTATGTTCTCAAGTTCCCTAATATTTCCCGGGAAGTGATAGCTTCTTAATTCTGCAATAACTTCTTCGGAAAAACCAAGAATGTTACGGTCGTAAGTTTTGTTTCCAATTTCTAGAAAATGATCGGCAAGAATTAGTACATCATCTCCTCTTTTTCGTAGTGGTGGTATGTTTATATAACCGCGGTTTATTCTGTAATATAAATCTGCCCTGAACTTTTTATTTTTTACATCATCCAGTAAATTCCTGTTTGTTGCTGAGATGACCCTCATATCCAAACTAATTGGTTTGGGATCACCAATCCTCATAATCTCATTGTACTGAATCGTCCTCAGCAGCTTACCCTGGAGTTCAAGTGGCAGTTCTCCAATCTCATCAAGAAATATTGTTCCGCCTCTTGCAGCTTCAAAGTATCCAATCTTATCATCACCTGCACCTGTAAAGGTTCCTTTTTTATGGCCGAACAATTCACTTTCAAAAAGGGTTGATGAAATTGAAGCCAGGTTTACAGCTATGAATGGGCCATTTTTTCTTGGTGATAAATCATGAATCTTTTTAGCTAATAGATCCTTTCCGGTTCCGGTTTCTCCGGTTAGTAAAATTATTTCATCTGTTGGTGCAAATATTTCAACTAACTCAAATACCTTGAAGAGTAGTGGTGAATCGGTTATTATATCTGAAAATATTTTCCTTTCAGGTTCTTCTTCGCTAAGTGCTTTTCTTAAAGTATCTCGTTCAGTTTCAAGTAACCTGTTTCCTAACGCTCGCTTAATCGTCAGTAGCAGCCGGTCTGTATCCGGAGGTTTAGTAATGAACTCATAAGCTCCCAAATCTATTGCTTTTAGAGCAACTTTACGTTCGTCTACTGCCGTAATAACAATTACAGGAATTTTTGGATGAACCGCGTATATTTTTTCAAGAAGGTCCAGGCCGTTCATTTGGGGCATATAAATATCAAGAAGGATTAGATCCACTTTTTTCTGTTCGAGCAGAGGCATCACTTTGAGCGGATTATCTTCAGTAATTATATTCTCATATCCCTCCTGATTCAGCAGCCCTTTTACTAACTCTAGATAAGATAATTCATCATCTACAACAAGTATAGAATTACTATACATTTAATCCTCTTAAAAAATCGATTTTAAACTTAATATTTATATCAGCAGTAGCCACTGAGCACAAAAATACTTACACTAATAATGCCAAAAAAGCAAAATTAAAGACTTTTTCGTATTTTTGAAAAGTTATTTACAAATTTAATTAAAGACGAGGGATTAAGTATGGCGGCCAATATTGATATAATTCAGAACGTATATAAAAATTTCAAAAATAACCTGGATGAGGTAAAAAATATACTGAACAGACCGATGACATATGCAGAAAAAGTTCTTTACACACACCTCTGGGAAAAAACTACAAGTGAGTTTTCACGCGGGAAAGACTATGTGGAACTTTCACCTGACCGGGTGGCTATGCAGGATGCAACTGCGCAAATGGCATTGCTTCAGTTTATGTCTGCAGGTAAAAAATCGGTTGCGGTTCCTTCAACTGTGCACTGTGATCATCTTATACAGGCGCAGGTAGGTGCTGCTGATGATCTTTTAAGAGCAAATGAAGAAAACAAAGAGGTTTATGATTTTCTGCAAAGTATATCCAGTAAATATGGAATTGGATTCTGGAAGCCCGGTGCAGGCATTATTCACCAGGTTGTACTTGAAAATTATGCATTCCCCGGCGGGATGATGATCGGTACAGATTCTCACACACCAAATGCTGGTGGATTGGGCATGATTGCAATTGGAGTGGGTGGTGCGGATGCTGTTGATGTGATGGCTGGAATGCCATGGGAACTTAAGTGGCCCAATCTCATCGGTGTGAAACTTACTGGAAAAATGAGTGGGTGGACTTCCTCAAAAGATGTAATCTTGAAATTATCAGGAATACTAACCGTGAAAGGTGGAACAGGTGCTATTGTTGAATACCTTGGTGAAGGTACAAATTCAATTTCATCTACGGGTAAAGGAACCATTTGTAATATGGGAGCTGAAATTGGTGCCACAACTTCTGTATTTCCATTTGATGAGAAGATGTCTTCCTATTTAAGAATTACTGGAAGAGCCGATGTAGCTGCCCTGGCAGACGGTTTGGCTGATGATTTAGTTGCAGATAAAGAAGTGAATCATAATCCTGAAAAATACTTTGATCAGGTAGTAGAAATTAATTTGGATGAATTAGAACCACACCTCAATGGTCCTTTCTCACCAGATAAAGCCTGGCCAATATCTCATATGAAAACTGCGGTTAAGGAGAACGACTATCCCGATAAAATAAGTGTTGCTTTAATTGGAAGTTGCACAAATTCAAGTTATGAAGACATTGATCGAGCCGCAAGTATTGCGAAACAAGCGAAGGAAAAAGGCTTAAAAACAAAATCTCAGTTCACAATTACTCCGGGCTCAGAGCAGGTGCGGGCAACAATAGAAAGAGATGGCCAGCTAAAGGAACTCACTGATATTGGCGGAGTGATTTTAGCAAATGCTTGCGGACCCTGTATTGGAATGTGGAAGAGAATGGATATTAAAACCGGTGAAAAGAACACAATTGTAACATCATTTAACAGAAATTTTGCAAAGAGGAATGATGGTAATCCGGAAACATTAGCTTTTGTTGCCGGTCCTGAGATAACCACAGCATTGGCACTTGCGGGAAGTTTATCTTTTAATCCAATAACAGATGAACTTGAAAATGAGAAGGGTGAGAAAATAAAACTTGATCCTCCTGTTGGAGAAGAACTGCCAATAAAAGGTTTTGATGAAGGAGATGGTGGATTTATCCCGCCTGCAGAAGAAGGAACCAGTGTGGAAGTTATTGTTGATGAAAAAAGTGAAAGATTGCAGCTGCTGAAACCTTTTGAAAAATGGAACGGCTCTGATTACACTGATCTTTTTGTGCTGCTAAAAGCTAAAGGAAAATGTACAACAGATCATATTTCTATGGCGGGACCATGGTTAAGATTCCGGGGACACCTCGATAACATTTCGAACAATATGTTTATAGGTGCAATAAATTATTTTACCGAGGGAGCAGGTAAGGTTAAAGACCAACTTACAAATGAATATAAATCTACTCCTGAAGTTGCAAGACACTATAAGAGTGAAGGAATTGGCTGGGTTGTTATCGGTGATGAAAATTACGGTGAAGGTTCAAGTCGTGAGCATGCAGCAATGGAGCCAAGATTTTTGGGTGGAAAGGCGATAATTGTCAGATCTTTTGCACGTATCCACGAAACAAATTTGAAGAAGCAAGGAATGCTTCCATTAACATTTGCAAACCCTGCAGATTATGATGTAATTGAAGAAGACGATAAAGTTAGCATTGTTGGTGTAGAAGATTTAGCTCCCGGAAAGCAGCTTAAGATGATTGTTAAGCATAAAGATGAAACCGAGCACGAAGTAACTCTTAATCATACTATGAATAAGGCACAGATTGAATGGTTTAAGGCAGGCAGTGCGTTAAATTTAATTGCGGAGTTAAATAAGTAATTATTGAAATTAGTGTCCTTTTGCGTCTTGGTATCTTCGTGGCAGAAAATTCCTTAGATAGAATTAAAACAATCCCGCATAAATTTTTTCCAGGAGAGCACTGAGTTGTTTACTTTCAGTGTTGTTAAGTTTATTGGAAACAAGACTATTAAGACCATCAATTTCAGGTTTAATCCTTTTGAGTAGAGATTGACCCTTTTTAGTTATCCGGGCTAAAGATAATCTTCTATCCTCACTTGAATAGTACCTTTCTACCAAACTTGCTTTTATCAACCTGTCAATTAATCGAGTTACATCAGGTGCAGGTTCAATCATCCTGGAGATAATATCACCTCTCGGATAGCCTTCTGGGTATGTGCCATTTAATATCCTTAGAACATTAAACTGTGAAAGCGATATTCCGAATCTTGCACATGCTGATTCAACTTTAGATTTTATATGGCTTGATGCAACAAGAATATTTAACACCGCTTCCTGCTCAGCAGATTCGAATTTTTTCTGTTTTAATCTTTTGCTTAATATTTTTCCCATAATGGTATAATGATTTATTTATATGTTATAACATAAAAATATTCGATAGATGTACAACTTACAAGTCCACGCAGAGTATTGTTCCATTACTTAAAAGACCCACTATCAAATCGGATATTTTGTGTTGAATAATTGTTATGTAGTTTTATGATTTAGTTATCACTAATTTGATAAAAACAACAGATGAATTTTATTAATCAAAATTGCTTAAATCTAACTATTAGTTAATGACTTTTTTAAACCCTGCTGTTCTTATGGGTCTTGCAGCAGCTTCAATACCTGTACTTATCCATTTACTGAACCTGAGAAAACTTAAAAAGATCGAGTTCAGCACATTAAATTTTTTAAAACAACTGCAAAAGAATAAGATTAGAAGAGTAAGGCTAAAACAATGGCTGCTGCTTGCTTTGCGTGTATTAATAATTCTTATGCTTGTTACTGCATTCGCCAGACCAACGCTTGAAGGGGTAAGTATTGGCGGTACAACTTCCGCAGCAAAAACTACGGCGATATTTGTTCTGGATGATACTTTCAGCATGTCGGTTATAGATCAGAAAGGTTCTTATTTTAATCAGGCAATAGAAACAATCAAAAGACTGTTAAATCAATTAGAGAAAGGTGATGATGTTGGTTTAATTCTTGTATCAGGCGATAAAGATTATGAATTACCATTGACATCAAATATTAATTCTCTGGAAAAGCGCTTAGATGAGTTGAAAATTTCAAGTGCGAGCGGGACAATAAGTTCAGCGTTGATAGCTGCATCTGGTCTAATCTCACAGTCTAAAAACTTCAATAAAGAAATTTACTTGTTAACAGATTTTCAAAAAGGAAGAATTGCTATTGATGAAAATATTTCTAATTTAAATCAGGTGTTAAAAGAACAGGTAAAGTTATATTCATTTGGTTTTGCAGAAGAAGTGGTTTACAATATTGGTATCGATGCCTTGCTGGTAACAACAAAGATTTTTGAAAAGGGTAAACCGGTTAGGTTTGAAGCCACAGTAACTAATTATTCCGGGCAAACTGTAAACAATCTTGTTGTCTCATTATTTCTTGGTGGTAAACGTTCTGCACAGCAAAGTATTAATCTTAATCCTGGTGAAACTACAGTCGTACAACTTGAAGGAATAACAAAGCAAACAGGTTATGTTGATGCATATGTTGAAATTGAAGATGATGATATAAGTATGGACAATACGAGGTACGCATCGGTTTATATTCCTGAAGTAATTTCGGTTATTATTCTTCACGAGAACATTGCTGACACAAAATTCATAAAACTTGCGCTGCAGCCTGCTGTTGAAAACGGCAATATCAAGTTAACTGAACAGAAGCTTAGTAGAATAAACAGTGTTCAATTAAACAGCTATGATGTGGTTATTTTAGTAGGTGGAAATGAAAATTTTAATACAGATGAATTATTAGCCTATTTAAGAAACGGCGGAGGTGTAGCCCTATTTCCTTCTTCTCAACCAGAATTATCTGGATTCCAAAATCTAGCTGGTAAAATTCTGTTGCCTTCGCCATCAGGTATCGTAATTAGTTCTGATGAAAATTCGGATCCTGTGGATTTTGATAAAACTGATTTTAATCATCCCGTTTTTCAAAATATTTTTAGAGATGATAAAAAGATGCAGATAGCGTCGCCGGAAATAAAAACATATTATAAAATCTCCCCAAGGGGTAAAGGAAATAGTCTAATTACATTATTAGATGGATCATCGTTTTTAGGTGAATATAAAATAGGTAATGGAAAAGTGTTTGTGTTTAATGTGGCACCGGTACTTGAGTGGAGTGACTTCCCCTTAAAAAGTATTTTTGCTCCTCTCATCTACAAATCCATTTACTATTTGGCAGCAAAAAGAAACACAGATATCGGATATCTATCCGGTGAGCCATTGAATATTAATATTTCAAATCGATTATTACCACAAATAAAAATTGAGAAGCCTGATAGAAGTGAAGACCTAATTAATCTTAATGGAAATGATTCTGAATTCATATCTTATAACAATACCTTTGTTTCGGGTAACTATGATATTTATTCGGGTGAAAAACTTTTAGAAATGATAAGTGTTAACAACGATCCTATTGAGTCGAATGTAACATATATATCCGATTCTGAATTTGATGATTACTTAACAAAAGTAAATTACGAAGGAGTTCATTTCAGAATAGCCAAAGGTGAAGATCCAGCAGCGGTAATATTACAAGCAAGGTTTGGTTCAGAGTTGTGGCGGTATTTTTTAATTGCAGCATTTATTTTAGCACTGCTGGAAATGACAATAGCTAGATCGGCAAAAAAAGAATTAGCTGAAGTTTCTGAATGATAGAAGTAACTTTAAATACTAAAGAAAGAGCGATGCTAATTGCTCTTAAAACAAAAGATGTGAGTAAGCATCTGGTTGAAGAGCATTTAGCTGAATTGGACGAGCTTGCTGACACAGCTGGAGCAGAAACAATATTCAAAATTGCTCAGACAAGATCTAATTTTGATCCTGCTTATTATCTCGGTAAGGGCAAAGCTGAAGAGTTAGCACAGCTCGTTGAGTTGAACAATATTGATCTGGTAATTTTCGATGATGATCTTTCTCCCGTACAGGTAAGAAACCTTGAACAATTATTTAACAGAAAAATAATTGATAGGAGCGGGCTGATACTTGATATATTTGCGCTTCGGGCAAAAACAAAAGATGCTAAAACTCAGGTGGAGCTTGCTCAACTGCAATATATGTTACCACGACTTACGCGGGCATGGACACACTTGTCAAAACAGTACGGCGGAATTGGAACAAAAGGTCCGGGTGAGACACAGATAGAAACAGACCGGCGGTTGATTCGCAACAGGATCAGTCATCTTAAAGTTCAGTTGAAAAAGATTGAATCACATCATGAAACTCAAAGCAAAGGAAGGCAGGACCAAATGAAGATTGCTCTTGCAGGATATACAAATGCCGGAAAGTCAACACTATTTAATCTGCTTACTTCTGCGGAGGTTTTTGCTGAAGATAAACTTTTTGCAACTTTGGATTCTACAACCAGAACACTTGATTTGGAAAGCACGGAAAGAATCTTAATTAGCGATACAGTTGGTTTCATTCGTAAACTCCCGCCTAATCTGGTTGCATCTTTCAAAAGCACTTTAAGCGAAGTAAGAAATGCAGATATTATTCTTCACATAATCGATATATCACATCCTTATTATGAAGATCATATAAGGGTTGTTGATGAATCATTAAAAGAATTTGGCAGTGAATCAAAAAAAGAAATTAAAGTTTTTAATAAAGTTGATCTGGTTAAAGATAAAACTAAAATCGATTATATCAGAAGCACTTTTAAGAATGGTGTAATCATTTCTGCGATAAAGGGATTGAATATTTCAAGATTGAAAAAGATGCTAAAAGAAATAGTGGAAAGAACCTATGTGGAGAAGGAAGTTGCCATTGCAATAGATGAGACAAAACTTGCGTCGCAAATTCATAAACTTGCACAGGTTCTTTCGACAAATTATAACGATAATACAATGATTTTAAGATTTCGTTCGAACAAGGTTAACGCAGAAAAAATAAATAAGCTGTTGCAGAGCAACGGAAAATTTGCTACCCCGGTTGAAAGAAAATTAAATATCAGTTAAATTCATTTTAGCACTCAAATCGA
>CP070637.1:1697013-1723417 GCA_020354005.1 Ignavibacterium sp. | reverse complement strand
CCCCTGCAAGTGTGTTTTCCCAGGGCAGGTTTGTTTGTACTATGCTTGTATGCCATTGGCCTGAGATGTTATCATAGGCTTCAATGTAAGCGCTATCACGCCACACGAATAAACAACAATTACCGCCAACATCTCTTTTCCAATCTGACTCCAATATTGATCCGGTTAATTGTTGCTGAATCCATACTCCTTGTTGAGCGACTGTTTGTTTGAATAAAAACAGAATCAATATTTCTAATAATATAGTATAACGTAAAAGTAACATATTACATCTCTTCTATAAGTGATTAGTTGAACAATATGAACAGATCTTAAATGTTATACAGTAAATATTTTTTCATTTATTATTCAAAGAACAAATAATTATTTGGTTTTCTGCAACCAATTTTCTGTTGCCGTGAGAAGATGTTCCATAGTAGTAATTAAAGACTTGTGTTTAGAGACATTAATATCCTGCAAAATTTCATAATGAATATCAGTGAACTCTTTATCTAATTTATTAGTAAGAATTTTGCCTCTCCTGGATAGAGTTACTCTCATATTACGCCGGTTAGTTGGATCAATCTCTCTGCTTATATACCCTTTTTCAACAAGTCCATCAAGAACTCTGGTTATTCTGCTCCGGCTCAGATTCATCCTCTTTCCGATCTCCTTGCAAGTCAGGCTTTTATCAGATCCAAATAGACGAAGGCATTTAAATTCTGCCTGGAATAGTCCGCGCTGTTTCGCTAACCGTTCTTCCTTTGCCTGGCATTTTGCCAATAAGTTAAAAGTTAGATTAGCAAGACTCTCTGCAGTTTGATATGTGCTCATAATTTCCACTCACTATTTTAAGTAATAAAGAAACTATTAACAGAATAAAGATGAACACTAAACTTACTCCTTGGGGGAAGCACTACATTCCGGAAAGGAAGAAAAACGTAACTTTATTCTACACGTTTCTCTCAAGGGGTAGAACTACTTTTACAAAAATACATACATTATCACTATAATAATAGCAATAATTGGTAATGAGCAAGTAAAAAAAATCCATTGTTTGTTTTATTTATAAAAACTAAACTTAATAACGGAACATATTCTTCTAATCCTCGTCAAATTTGGTGAATAAAGTACTGATATAGCACACCTATTATTCCCCAAATAGGTTTATAATTTTATTTTATTTGATAGGAGATTATCTTGAAATCATTACGCAGAAATATTGTAATACCTATATTAGCAGTTATTATTAGCTTTTTTACCTCTTCTGTATTGTTTGCAAACGGAATTGAAAAAAAGAAATCTGTAAGTAAAGAATATTTTACTCTCGATCCAAACACAAAGCTAACCTACGAAACAACCTTTGGTGAAACAATCTGTGTAACCAGGCAGGATGGTGATGAATATGTTCAGGAGCTTAAATCGGATGATTTTGTAATGAATCAGAGGTTGAACATCACTGATGATAAATATTGTGTGATTGATTTACAACAGGAAATTGATGTCTTCTTATTTATAACACATAGCGTTGATGTTACTTATAATGAGCCTGCGCCATTAGTAGGGCTACCACTAAACCAAAATGAAAAATGGGAATGGACGGGCATCGAGTACGTTGATGATAATGTCGATACGTTATTTATTACCACAGAATATGCGGGTGATGAAACGATAATTACTACAGCAGGGGAATTCAATTGCAAAAAAATAAATTATGTTATCAAGAAAAGTTCCGGTAAGGTAACCAAATATTACGAATGGAGAACACCGGGAATTGGATTGGTAAAATTTGAAGCTGATCTTGATCCCAAAGGTTTTATAGGTACCTTGCAAGAATTGTTAGGTTATGATGAGATATATTTTTCTCTAAAAAAAGTAGAGAATATTAACTAATCACCATCGTTCAAACAAGTAAAAATAAAATACTGATACAGGGCTCACCTTTTATTCATTTCTATTCTTAAGATTTAGGCTTTGATGATATCCTTTGGAACAATCTATATTAGATATACTTTTTTAATAAGATTTAATTCATTTATCTTCGGTGTTAATTTTTACAGAAACATCTCTTAAATAATTAATGCCCTACTTTGGTGAACTTATTGCATTGCTTACTGCCTTCCTCTGGTCGGGTACTTCATATGCATTTACGGAAGCATCAAAAAGGATTGGATCACTTCAACTAAATATTAACCGGATGATACTTGCGGTAATATTTCTTTTTGCAATCATTGGTGTATTCGGATTTTCCATTGAGTTAAGCTTCAGTCAAATTGAATTTCTTGTAATCAGCGGAATTGCCGGTTTGGTTTTAGGTGATTCATTTCTATTTAAGTCTTTTCAATTAATAGGTGCAAGATTGGGAATGCTGCTCATGGCACTCGTTCCAGGTTTCAGTGCTTTGCTGGCTTTAATTTTTCTTGCTGAAAATTTAACGGCTGCTAATTTATTAGGGATGCTTGTAACTCTAACAGGTATCTCTGTTGTAGTTATGGACCGGAATGAAGAATCTCAAACTGTATTTCATCTAAATAAACTAGGGGTTTTTTATGGAGTACTCGGTGCACTTGGGCAAGCTTCCGGTTTAATACTTGCGAAATTTGCCTTCGAAGAGAATGAAGTAAATGGTTTTGTAGCTGCCTTTATAAGGCTTCTTTCGGCTGTAATTATTTTATTGCCCGCTATAGTCCTTCTTAAGAGATATCAGAATCCGGTAAAGCTTTTCAGAAAAGATTTAGTTGCACTGAAGGCTATGGTAACAGGAACAATCCTTGGTCCGGTACTGGGTATCTCTTCAAGCTTAATTGCTATCACCTATGCAAAGATTGGTATTGCTACAACGCTAATGTCTACAATGCCTGTAATTATGCTGCCAATTGCGCGATATTATTATAAAGAAAGATTAACAGGAAGGGCAATAATGGGTGCTATTATAGCAGTGATTGGAGTTGCGATTTTATTTCTTCTTTAAGATAACCAAACAAGTAAACTATTACTCCACTCTCATAATCGGATAGACAAGATAGTTGCTGTCATAGTAAGGTGATCTTTTGTAAAAGAAAGTTAAGCGTGCCTCTGGATCATTTCGAAAGCTGTTATCTTTAGCGAGCTTGTTACGAAATTCTTTTTCTAATTCTGGATCTTCTAATAACATGTTTTCAGCAACTTTTTCCATCACGTAGTTCTCATAATATTCGGCTCGCTCAAAAATCGAATTCATGTACCCCCATTGTGCATAAGAATCGCCTGCTAAAGGTTCCAGTAAGTTAACGATTACTCTTAATGTTCTCTGTTTTGTTGAAATAAAAACATCACCTTCTCTAATCATCACTTCTTCTTCATATGGATCAATCTCAAAACTTACTCTTTGTCTTCCTTCGTAAGATAAAGAATCAAAAATCACATTTCTGAATTTATACCTGGTAACGTGTATTGTAGTATCGTTTGAAAAGTGCTTTGGTTCAACACCATGTATTTCTATTTTTGAAATACCTTGCTGCCACCATTCCTTTGGTATAATATATCCCTCAGGAACAGTAACAGAATCTATAACAAGCATGTCGTTATAATACTTAACATTGAAATCTTTCTTCTCGTCTGTATAAACCAATTTCTGAGTACCGGAAATATCTGATGGTTCCCAGTAATACTTATATCCTTTCAGATTAATTTCTTCATAATATTCAGAGATATTGTAATCAAGCGGAAGGTGTTTTTCACTGTTTGTAAAATCCGTTATTGAATTCTCATCTGCTTTCATATTTAAGTTTAATAAAGCAGCTGCATTACTGTTTATAAACTCCATCACTGATTCCATAGCTGCTTTTGTGGAATAAACACGGTCCTTGTAGGGTTTAATCATATGAGTTTCGATGATTAATGAAGGTCTGTTTTGAAGAGCTGCGTATCCGGTTGAAAATCTTGGTGAGGCGGCCCAATCCCTTATCCCACCATCAAATCCTTCGTGCCAGCTTTTTAAGTGAATGTATGGATGAATTAAAAAACCCCTCTTTTCAACCCCGTTTTCGAGGAAGGGAACAAATTCATTTTTTAACCAGGCGCCTGTCTCAGGATAAATATTTTGATATTTCTCCACAGCGTAGGTAATGGTGTACTGGTAATCTGCACCATTTGTTGTATGTGAATCAATTATAAAATCCGGTAACCATGTTGTAATTAGTCTTAGCATTGCCTCCATTTCCGGAGCAGCGGTTTTCATCCAATCCCTGTTTAAATTTAAGTTCTGTGCCGTGGTTCGCCAGCCCATTTCTTCAGGACCATTCTGATTTATCCTATTATACTTGCTTTTTCTTTCGTGACCATCAACACTGAATATTGGTACAACTAATAATGTTAAGCTATCAAGTAAATTTTCTTTTTCCTTTGAGACAAATATTTCTCTTAGCAGAAGCATACTCGCATCTTTACCTTCAATCTCACCTGAATGGATACCATTAATTAGGAGCAGAACCGGTTTTTTGCGTTTCATATATTTAACTGGTTCAAATTTCGATTCTTTTGAAGCTATTAAGTATTTTAATTCTCTTCCCTGTGGTGAAATCCCGAAATCTTTCAGATCAGCATAGTCTGAGAAATTAGCAAGGTTTTGAAAGTAATCCATTGTTTCCTGGTAATTGGGTGTTGAAGTGAATTCTGATTTTTCAAAATATGTAATCCATCGCTCCCAGGATTGAGATAAAACCAATTGAGTTAAAAACAGAAAAATTATTGCAAGTTTTTTCATATCTAGTATCCAAAGGAAGAAAATGATGACGGTAGATAAATTTTGCCGCCTATAATTAATGAATTTACTTATTGAATAATTTAAACAATCTTAAGAATATAATGTTATTCTGCTATATCTGATAATTTTTCGTAAACACTAAAGATTGAGAAAAATTTTAGAAGTTGATACTCATCACAATTAAAATTTTTTATCAAAAGTAAATTTTTATCAGTGTACAAATTTCTTAAGTTTGAAATAGTAAATAAGGGAATTGCACAATGAAAATAAATGATCGGGATAAGAGTAGTTATTTAAAAGGATTATTAATTCTTGCTAAACGTGATAAAGTATTGGCGGAATCAGAGGAGCAAATAATTAAAGATATTGCCAGCCGCTTAGGTTTCTCATCGGACTTTTATGAATACACACTCCAAAACTTGATAGATAATGAATTCCTCACAGAGGAACCAGTTCTTTTTTCTGATAAGAAAATAGCACAATTATTTATTGTTGATGGATTTAAGCTTGCACATTCCGATAGTCATCTTGACGAACGTGAAATTAGCTGGCTGCAGGATACCGCAATTAAAAATAAAATTGATATGGAATGGTTTAATAGCAAACTTAAAGAGATTAAAAGTAAACCGAATCAATTATCTCTAAATGAGTTTGCACTATACTCAATTATTTAAGATATATTTAGCCACAATTAGTTTTATCTTCTAACTCACCGATATTTATTGTTGTTTTCTTTCCTTATTTCTAATTTTAGATTTCTGTTAAACATCTACGATAATAAAATCATTTTACCAGGAATAGATTATGAAAAAAATGAAAGCACTTGTAAAAAAATATAAAAAAGCCGGTCTGTGGCTCGATGAAGTTCCTGTTCCTGAATATGGACCTAATGATGTATTGATAAAAATAAAAAAGACTGCAATCTGCGGAACCGATATCCATATTTATAATTGGGATGATTGGGCAAGTAATACTATTCCCGTTCCAATGGTTGTCGGTCACGAATATGTTGGGACTGTACAAGCATTTGGTGAAAATGTACACGATGTAAAGGTTGGTGAATTGGTCAGCGGCGAAGGTCATATTGTTTGCGGGCATTGTAGAAATTGTCGTGGCGGAAGAAGGCATTTATGTCCAAATACTTTAGGTGTGGGAGTGAACCGTCCCGGATGTTTTGGAGGATATCTTGTAATACCTGTTTCAAATGTTTGGCATTGCGATCCGAATATCGATACGGATATTCTCTCTATTCTTGATCCTTTTGGAAATGCTGTACATACTGCATTAAGTTTTGATGTATTAGGTGAAGATGTGTTGATAACAGGTGCAGGGCCAATAGGAATAATGGCTGCTGCCGTTGCAAAACACGCGGGCGCAAGACACGTTGTTATAACAGATATTAATCCCAAAAGACTTGAGCTTGCGAAAAAAAATGGCGTAACAAGAGCAGTAGATGTTACAAAAGAAAAACTATCGGACATTGTTAAAGAATTAGGAATGACAGAAGGTTTTGATGTAGGCCTTGAAATGTCGGGAAGCCCTAAAGCATTAAACCAGATGATTGATGTCATGTTTCACGGTGGAAACATCGCGCTGCTTGGAATACTACCATCAGATGCAGCTGTAGATTGGGAGAAAGTTGTATTCAATAGTCTGACGCTTAGAGGAATTTACGGTAGAAAGATGTTTGAAACATGGTATAAGATGCAGGTAATGATACAAAGCGGATTGGATGTATCGCCTGTGATTACACATCGGTTTAGTTATGAAGATTTTGAACAAGCATTTGAATTGATGAAAGAAGGTAACTCGGGTAAAGTAATTATGAATTGGGAGACGTGATTCAGTATCCAGAATCTTGTAACAACTATTTAAATAAAGGATTAACAAAATGAATACAGCTACAAAAGATCACTACTCAGATATTTTAACAGATATTGAAAAAGAAGGTTTGTACAAAAAGGAAAGAATAATTACCAGTCCGCAAAGTGCAAATATTGAGGTAAAGGGCGGACAGAAGGTACTAAATATGTGTGCAAATAATTATCTGGGACTTGGTAATCATCCTGAAATTGTTAAAGCAGCGAGAGAAAGCTATGACAAATGGGGTTATGGTCTTTCGTCGGTAAGATTTATCTGCGGCACACAGCAAATACACAAAGAGCTTGAGAAGAAAATATCAGATTTTCTGGAGATGGATGATACAATTCTCTACACATCCTGCTTCGATGCAAACGGCGGTTTGTTTGAAACAATACTCACTGCCGATGATGCCGTAATAAGTGATGAACTAAACCATGCAAGCATTATTGATGGAGTTCGTTTATGCAAAGCGCAGCGATATAGATATAAAAATAATAATATGAACGATCTCGAAGTACAGCTTAAAGCAGCTAAGAATAATGGCTCCCAACACATTTTAATTGCAACTGATGGAGTTTTCTCAATGGATGGTTATGTTGCCAACCTTAAAGGGATATGTGACCTTGCAGAAAAATATAATGCAATGGTTATGGTTGATGACTCACACGCAGTGGGATTTATGGGCAAGCATGGTAAAGGCACACACGAACATAACGATGTTATTGGAAGAATAGATATCATTACCGGGACGTTGGGTAAAGCTCTGGGTGGAGCAAGCGGCGGATACACAAGCGCCCGCCAGGAAATTGTTGACTTGTTAAGGCAGCGATCCCGGCCTTATTTATTCTCTAATACAGTAGCACCAAGTATTGTTGCCGCGTCGTTAAAGGTAATTGATTTATTGAGTACAACTACTGATCTACGAGATAAGCTTGAGGAAAATACAGCATACTTTAGGGAAAAAATTAAAGAAGCCGGCTTTGAAATTAAAGAAGGGATTCATCCAATAGTGCCAATTATGCTTGGAGATGCTGTACTCTCCCAAAAGATGGCGGCAAAGTTATTAGAGAAAGGTGTTTATGTGATTGGATTCTTTTATCCTGTTGTCCCGAAAGATACTGCAAGAATAAGAGTTCAGATTTCTGCTGCACATTCCAGAGAAGACCTTAATTTTGCAATTGAGAAGTTTAAGGAAGTAAAAGAAGAAATGAATCTATAGACCTCTCCAAACTGTCTAACCTAGGTTAGGAATTATGGAGGGAAAAAAATGAAAGAGAAAATAGAAACACACAAAGGCGACATAACCAGGCTAAAAATTGATGCAATTGTAAACGCTGCCAACACATCGCTGCTTGGTGGTGGGGGAGTTGATGGTGCAATTCACAGGGCGGCTGGACCGGAACTACTGGAAGAGTGTAAAACTTTAAATGGCTGCAATACTGGTAAAGCAAAGATAAGCAAGGGATACAATCTTCCTGCAAAATTTGTTATCCACACTGTTGGGCCTATTTGGAGGGGAGGAAGGAACAACGAAGAAGCATTACTTGCCAACTGCTATCGTAACTCATTAAAACTTGCAGTTGAAAATGGAATAAAATCAATCGCGTTTCCTGCAATCAGCACTGGTGTTTATCATTTCCCTTTAGTAAAAGCCACTGAGATTGCAATAGAAGAGACTAAAATCTTTCTAAAAGAAAACAATGAAATTGAAAAAGTAATTTTTGTTGCCTTCGATGAAAAGACATTCGACGTTTATAATCGAATACTAAAACCTTAACTACATCCTTCGTCCCTCACTCCTTTCAAGTGAGGGCATCCGCACAATTTCTGATTCAAATTAATTGTAATTTTACGTATTAAAAATTCTTAAAGTTACAGTTAACTCTAACAGGGAGATAATAAAATGAAATACCGAAATGAAAAAGATACAATGGGGGAAGTAAAAGTTCCTGCCGATAAATATTATGGTGCACAGACTGGCCGTTCCTTGATGAACTTTAAAATCGGTGGTGAAAGATTTCCAAGAGAAATTATTCGTGCACTTGGCATCCTTAAAAAAGCTGCAGCATTGACCAACAAAGAACTTGGCAGTTTAGATGCTAAAAAAGCTGACTTGATTATTAATGCTGCCGATGAAGTAATTGAAGGAAAACTTGATGAACATTTTCCACTAGTTGTTTGGCAGACTGGCAGCGGCACACAAACAAACATGAATTCAAATGAAGTAATAGCTAATAGAGCAATTGAATTAGTAGGTGGTGAACTTGGAAGTAAAACACCAATTCATCCAAATGATGATGTGAACAAAGCGCAATCTTCAAACGACACTTTCCCAACAGCTATGCACATCGCGATAGTGGAGGAAATATATCGAAGACTCATACCGATGGTAACTAAGATCCGTGATGCACTGCAAAAAAAATCAGAAGATTTCAAGGATATAATAAAAATTGGCAGAACACATTTAATGGATGCAACTCCTTTAACACTCGGACAGGAGTTTTCAGGTTATGTACAGCAATTAACAAACGGACTTGAAAGAATTGAAGCTTCATTACCAAGATTGTTAGAGCTCGCACTTGGAGGTACTGCAGTTGGTACAGGATTAAATACGCATCCGGATTTTGCCGTGAAGGCTGCAAAGCATATTGCCGATCTAACCGGCAAACCATTTATAACAGGTCGCAACAAGTTTGAAGGTTTAGCTGCACACGATGCACTGGTTGAATTTAGTGGTGTGCTTAAAACTATTGCTGTCTCGCTGATGAAAATTGCAAACGATATAAGAATGCTTGGTTCGGGGCCTCGTAGCGGCATTGGCGAGTTAAATCTTCCCGCAAACGAACCGGGAAGTTCCATTATGCCGGGTAAAGTTAATCCCACACAATCCGAAGCAATGACCATGGTTTGTGCACAGGTTTTGGGAAATGATGTTGCAGTTAATGTTGGTGGTGCAACCGGTCATTTTGAATTGAATGTATTCAAACCTGTTATGGTTTATAATGTTCTTCAATCGATAAGATTAATTTCTGATGCTTGCGAAAGCTTTACAAATAATTGTATAAACGGATTGGAAGCAAACCATAAAAATATCGATGAGCATTTAAATAATTCTTTAATGCTTGTTACTGCACTTAATACTCATATTGGTTACGACAATGCAGCTAAGATTGCGAAGAAAGCTCATGGTGAAAACACAACTCTTAAAGAAGCCGCAATTGAATTGGGATTATTAACCGAAGAGCAATTTGATGAGTACGTACGCCCTGAGGAGATGATTGGTCCCAAAGTTTAGTTAATCATTATGGATAGCTGGGATGGAATAGGCTCACTATTTATTGCCAGTATTGAATTTGTTCTTTTTATAAACTTATTAGTATTTGCTGAGAAAAATAAATTCAACAACATCGCAATACTGATAGTATTCATCTTAACAGCCTACCAAACCTTTGAGTTTCTTATGTGCCAGATAGGCTATGATTTTCCTTGGATCCCATATCTTGCATTTGTTATCATATCATTTCTTCCTCCACTAATGCTGATTCTCCTTGCCGAATTATTTAATTATAAAAACAACCTCGTAAACCTGGTATTTTTACCGGCTGTAGTTTTTATAATTTATTATTCTTTTGTAATTGAGCAGTTTGCCGTAACAAGCTGCACAGTGCTATATGCGTCGTACAATTATCCTTTAGGTGATTTGTATGGATGTATATATTATACACCGATAATAATTTCCCCTGTTTTACTTTTTAGAGCTGTCGTTAATGAAGGTGATAAGAGTAGGGTATTTAGTATAAAAGTTTTACTCTTTGGTAACATTTTCATTATGGTGCCGGTAGTTGTTGGATTTGTAATAATGTTTTCCGGAAGTCCGATACTTATTTCAAAAATCGAGAGTATAATGTGTAAGTTTGCATTCGTTTATGTAGTATGTTTGGCAGTAATAAGTTTATATAATTCAAAAAGGAAAAATGGAAGAAGTAATTCTTAACATATACCTGGTAATTAATAAAGAATTAGTTGAAGAATTTCGTGCAGTAGCTTATGAGAGGGATGGGGGAGACGATAATAAAATTCAATTTTTAAAAAGCAGGGCAAAGCAAGATTTTGAAAAGGCTTACAGGTTTAATGCACCTGTAGATAAAAACGGACATTTTATGAACTATAACAAATTTCATAAATTAGAAAAGAGAGGAATGCATTTTCAGCTTTTTGAGGAAATATTTTCGAATTTTAAAGTTCCTGAACACCCATTAATTTGTGTAACACCTGTTGTTAATGGTGAAATTTTTTCTGGAGAATAATAAATTTGTAAGGGAATTCATAATAAATGAAATCACAAAACTATTATAAAATATTACTAATTCTTGTATTTTCGCTCTTTATATGTAGTACGGTTTTTGTTAAGGATACAACCAGCATGAAAGTAAATGTATTAGAAAAGAAAGTAAAAAAGCGTCCGAAATCAGAAGTGCCTTTTTCTGATAAAAGATTAGGTTCTTTTGTTGAGGATGGAAGAACTTATTT
This sequence comes from Ignavibacterium sp., assembly GCA_020354005.1. Taxonomy (GTDB): domain Bacteria; phylum Bacteroidota; class Ignavibacteria; order Ignavibacteriales; family Ignavibacteriaceae; genus BMS3ABIN03. Next base: position 1,712,301 of record CP070637.1, on the reverse strand, counting down.
CAGGTTATTCTCTCCCACAGCTGCGAAAGTTAAACTGGTTATTTTTAAAAGACCTGAAGAAGCCTATGGTAATGAAATAGAAATGGAGAGAGATGAAAATGGTGTATGGGAAGTATCGCTTGAAGGTGAAAGGTACGGACTATTTTACGGATTTAGAATAAGAAACCTGAAGATGCCGGGCATCGAGAGTATTATTTGTTTAGATCCTTATGCTAAAGCTGTAACAACGTATAATACGTATTTAAATCCGCGCAGAGCTATTGTTGTTAAAGAAGATGATTATGATTGGGAAGGTGATACATGGATCCAGATGGATTGGAGAGACCTTATTATTTATGAAATGCACGTTCGCGATATGACGGAACATCCTTCATCGGGAGCTGAGCGGAGAGGAACGTATCAGGGACTAATTGAAAAAGATAAAGCCGGAGGAATCGATTATATAAAAAATCTTGGTGTGAATGCTGTTGAACTGCTGCCTGCTCAAGAATTTGCCAATATTGAAATTCCTTTTAGAGATTCAATCAATGGAAAGTATAATACATGGAATCCGTATGAGCGAAACCATTGGGGATATATGACTGCAGCATATTTTGCACCCGAAGCTTATTACAGTGAAGATGTAAGAAAAATTGAGTTTTACAAATGGACTGGAAAGAAAGCCAAGGCTGTAACTGATTTTAAAGATATGGTGAAGGCTTTTCATAAAGAAGGTATTGCTGTAATTATGGATGTTGTGTATAACCATATATCAGAGTATGAACTTGGAAATTTAAAGGAGATTGATAAAGAATACTACTTCAGGCTGGATAGAAAAGGTAATTATATAGCTCAAAGTTACTGCGGTAATGATTTTAAAACAGAAAATCCGATGGTGAGGCGCTTAATAATTGATAGCATTATTTTTTGGATGAAAGAGTATCATGTCGATGGATTTCGTTTTGATTTAGGAAAGTTAATTGATTGGCAAACAATTGAAGAGATTATTCGTGAAGCGCAAAAAATTAATCCGCATGTAGTTTTTGTATGTGAACCGTGGGGGGGTGGTTACGATCCCGCAGGATTTTCTGTAAGAGGCTGGGGTTCATGGAACGATCAAATTAGAAATGGCATTAAGGGTGAAAATCCTATTGATGGACGCGGTTGGATATTTGGTAACTGGTATGGTAATAATGATCCCTACAGGATTAGAAGCTATGTAAACGGAACACTTACCAAAGACCTTCACGGATTATTTCTTTTACCTGAACATTCAGTAAACTATTTGGAATCACATGACGGGTACACACTTGGTGATTTCATTCGTTTGGGTTTAGGAGATGCGTGTAAGGATGAGGTTATTGAAAACATTGATGAACATGTTAGGCTTTCTGAAACTCAATTAAAACTTAATATGCTGGCAGCGTTCTACCTTCTTACTACACGCGGCATAATTATGTTATCGCAAGGACAGGAATTTGCCCGGAGTAAAATCATACCGCAAAACGCGAACACTTTCGACCCTCACAGAGGAATGATTGATCATAACAGTTATGAAAAAGATAACGAAACAAATTACATTAATTACAATCACGCAAATATTAATGCTAATTTACTTGAGTACTATAAAGGATTAATACAATTTAGAAAACATTTCGAGGCGTTTCGCAGAGCAGAGTATTCGCAAGTTACTTTCTTCGATGTTTCTGATAATCCTTTTTCCATTGGCTATTTGTTAGAATATAATAATGATTTGTTTATTGTTTTGTGCAATGCCAATATGAATAAGAGTGAAGAGATTCTGCTACCCGAGGGCGAATGGGATATACTTGTAAATTCTGATAGTGCGGGTATTGAGAGTCTTGGAAGAATTAGTTCAAAAATTATTCTTGAAACCTCAACAGGAGTTATCTTAAAAAAAGTAAATGAATGATATAAGAAATGTTAAGCTATTCATTTTCTGTATTGTTCTGTTATCTTTACCCATCCAGCATCTATATACTCAGGAGAGTATCTACCCTAAAGGCTCACCATTGTGGTTAGTGGATATGTTTTTTAATCAACCATCTTTTCCCGAAAAAGAAAAATATTATTCCGGCGAGATGTTACAGGACGTAAACTATCCAACTATCGGTGAGGAAGATTTTCAAAGTGATTCAATCTCATACCGAAAGATTGCTGCAAGCAATCAAGCAGAAGTTTACTCTATAACTATCACTAAATACTATGATAGCAGATATTTTTATTGTTATTTGTTTAATGATGCCGGCACGTGGAAAATTGATACAATAAGAAAATTTCAACTACCTGCATTTATTCACGAGGTGGCAGATTCACTCGCAAGGACAGAGCAAGCGCCGGATACAACACTGAACTTACAAAGAATGTTAGAGTTAATGACTAGTTCGGATGAGAAACTAAAAACATATCTATCCGATAATGTAAACTCATTCTATACAATTATAAATGATTTTGAATATAACAGACCAATCAAATTAAAATCATTGATGAACCAATTTGGTCTGGAATCAATTTATTATGATGATTTGTATCCCGGATGTATTTTTATAATGATTGGAAAAATTGATAGGTTTGAAATCGGGTATATATTCTCTCCAAACAAATCAGCATTACCAGGAATAACACCCCAAAGGTTTATCTATATTGAAGAGATAATACCTAAGTGGTTTGTTTATCGAGTGATGTAATTTTACTGCCTTTCGTTATTGATTTCTTTAAGGATTTTTCGACAGCTTGTTTTAGATTCCTTAAGTTCACCGGTTTCTGAAATACAAACTCAATACCGAGATCAGTATAATCCTGAATAATGTTTCTGTTCAACGCCGCACTTAAAATTATTACAGGTGTTTTTCTCAGTAATTCTTCCCGGATCATCTGTTTAACAAGTTTGTATCCATCCAATTTTGGCATTGCATGGTCAGTTATAACAAGTGCAGGAGATAAAGATTTTATCTTGCTGAGAGCTTCTTCACCGTTGGAGGCAACATCGATTGTATAGTCCGGGGTTATGTTTTTTAAAATCTTGGTGTAAAGAAGTCTATCTGTTTTATCATCGTCAACCAACAGTATATTTACAGAGGCAACCGGAAGCGTGAACTTAAAAGTTGAACCTTTGCCGTATTCACTCTCTGCCCATACTGTTCCACCATGCTTTTCAACAATTTCTTTTACAAGTGAAAGACCAAGCCCACTGCCTTTTTCTCCGGCTGTGCCCTCAGAGGTAAATTTTGTATCAACAGTAAAGAGTTTATTTAAATCTTCATCTTTAATTCCTCTTCCTGTATCGTTTATTGAAAACTCGAGGAACCGCATTGATGATTCTGAATTTACTGAAATAGTAATCTTATCGCCGCGGGAAGTAAACTTAATAGCATTGGATAAAATGTTGCTGAATACCTGAATTACAAGATTATTATCACCGAAGAGAAATTTGTTCTTTCCAACTGTTGAGTAAATTTCAACTCCCTTTTGTATTGCTGCACCAGACATCGAGCGAATAACCTTTTCAACCAATAACTTTGAGTCAATTCTTTCGGGTTCGAACCTAATTCTTCCAGTTTGTAGTCTCGTCCAATCGAGCAAAGAGTTAACTAACGATAGCATTGATTTGGATGATTCCTGAATATAATTAATATACTGCTTCCGCTCGTCCTCTGTCAATTCATCGTCGTTAGCAATTAAATCTGTAAAACCTAATATTGAACTAAATGGTGTTCGCAGGTCGTGCGAAATAATTGATATAAACCTGTCCTTTGTTTCATTCAGTTTTACGAGTTCTTCGGTTGATTTTTTAAGTTCACCTTCAGCACGTTTTTTAAATGTTATATCACTTACAAGACCATATACTTTTTGTATCTCACCCTGTTCATTACGAGTGAAATTAATTTTATTTCTTACCCAAACAATGTTTCCTTGTTTATTGATAATTCTAAATTCCATTTCTCCAGAACTTTTGTTACTGCTCTTCATTAATATGGAAAGTTTTTTTCTAACTTTCGTTAAATCATCCGGGTGAATTATTTTTAGAATCAACTTCGAATCTTCAAGAAATTCTGCCTGACTGTATCCGGTTATTTGCTTTACTGCAGAAGTGTAAAACAGTGGTCTCATATACTTGCCGGCTCTTTCAAAAGTATAAAGAAAATCCTCGATGTTTTCTGTGATGTTTCTGTACTTTTCTTCAGATTCCCGAATTACTTTTTGTGCTCGTTTTCTTTCGGTAATATCTCTTGCAACCATCACCACATAGTTCTTAGAATTTGATTCGAAAGTAGAGACGGATAATTCAGTAAAGAAGTAAGAGTTATCTTGCTTTTTTCCTAAGAATTCAAACCTGTCCGGTGCTGTTTTTCCACGCTCCTTCAATCTGAAATATTCTGCAACTTTTAATATGTCATCATTCGAGACCAAATCGAGCAAATCTTTATTAACCAAATTTTCACCATTTTCATATCCAAACATTCCTGCAAAGGAATCATTTGCAACAACTACTCTTCCATCTACTTCAACTGCAATTCCATCGAGAGAAGAATTAAACATCACTGCGTATAATTCTTCTGTTGCATCCTTTTTCTCTTCTTTTGCTAATTCTTTTATATAGCACAAATAGTTTAGATTTCGTCCTTTTTCCCTGATTGGTATAAAGGTTACGACTGATAAAAATTGTTCACCTTCTTTGTTTACTAATGGAAGATTAATCCCCGTTGATGCTTCTGTTTGGTCAAGTGAATTCAAATCAAAAATATTATTCTCGAAGTACGAAGGTTGGATAAGTTCTTTAAGATTCTTTTGTATAATTTCTTTCTCTTCGTAACCAAGCACATCCATAAAAGTTTTATTTACATAAACGAAATTTCCTTTTTTATCCAGCTTGCAAATCAATTCTTCAGTGTGCGAAAGCATGTTTTCATACATTGATCCCTTTAGCTTCAGCTCTTCTTCTTCGCTTATTCTGCGAGTAATATTAGTACAAAGGACTACAATTGTTCGCCGCTTTTTATCCAGATAGGAAAACTTTGCTTCGAAGATATCTTTTTTATGTTCTTTACCGAATATATTCAGATTAACTTTCCAGATCTTTTCCTTCTCTAAATCCTTTTTGATATTCTCAAAGAATCTTTTATCAAACAACTCAAGTGTATTGCCAAAAAACTTGCCTAAGACTTCTTTTGATGATAATCCAAATAATTCTTCAGACTGTTCATTCCAATAAATAATCTTTCCATTCAGGTCTAAAGTAAAGAGAGCATTGTTTAGGTTATCGGTAATCGATTTGTAATAATTTAACTCATTAACTTTTTTGGTTAGCCTGATTTTCTCAGATACATCTTCTGTAATGTTATTAAAGAAATAGAACAGAAACTTGAGAGTCCCTCGTTTATTTAAGATGGGTTCTATTTTGCAGGAAAAATTTGATTTGCTGTGGCGCCGTTTTAAAACGATTTCAAACTTAACAGGTTCTTCACTTAAAATTACCTTATCGATATTAGTCAGAAGTACTGACCTTGGTTCGCCTTCAAACATATCTATTATGTTCTCTCCAATGAAGTCTTTATCAGCAACATTAAGATTTTTAAGAGATGAACCTGCAGCAAATTGAACATCACCATTTGCATTTGTAACAATGAATATATCGTTTACATGACGAACAGCTCTCTCAAAATATTCTGATTTTAATTCCTGTGTTTGTTTTGTTTCGGTGAGTACTTTTAAATCTTCAATTAAAAGAATACCACCAATTATTTTTTCCTTTTCGTAAAGTGGTGAACCTTTAACAATCAGGTCAATTTGTTTGCCTTCGTTGGTGGTTATTTGTTTAATTTCTCTTTCGAAGGGTGTGCCAAGCAAAAGTTGATGCAGTTCTTCATATATACTTATGTATGGAAAAATATCAACACTAAATACATCAACACCAATGAGAGATTGAGTTTCAAAACTGTAAAGGATTCCAAATTTTCTGAAGTTCTGGTTTATGTAATCAATCTCGCCAGTTCCAGAAAATGTTATAATCCCAACGGGTGCTTGTTCGAGAATTTTATTTGATTTTTTTTGCATAGCAACAGGCTGGTCGATTTATCGCCATACCCTTAAACTCCAATTTTCGCCCATAAATTGAATTGTCCGTAAAATCTGGTTCTAACAATTATCATGCTAAAAATAGTATCTAAACAATTTTTTGAACATAATATATAGTAAAAATTTAACTGTAAATCATCATCCCTGTAATATGTTGAAAAAAAAGAGTTTATAGATTGAGTTTTGGTGTGATAATTATTTTTCAGTGCTACAGAAAGTTGCTAATTAATACTTTCACAAAACAGATGGAGATAAATTATGTCTCATTATGAATCTAACAAATTTTTTAACACACCAATTTAGATACATTCAGTTATAGTTATAACATTCTAAATCTTAAATAAAATGTAATGCAATTAACTAAGAGATAAGAATTTTTATTAAATTTTGCATTATCATTTTCTTACGATGAGTTTATAAAATGTTGTTTCAGTTGATTGGTAATAAAGTTCTTAGTTTCCTGCGCGAGCTTGGACAGGTATCAATTCTATTTGGAAGAATAGTTATAAACACCCGGTATTTGTTAAAAAGTAAACGCCAGGTATTATACCAGATGGAACATATAGGAGTTGGTTCCCTTCCACTTGTTCTCATCATCGCTATTTTTACAGGGGCTGTTACAGCCTGGCAGGCAGCTTACCAGCTTAAGGGAGTTGCTCCCATGTCAATCTTAGGTGGTACAACAACAACAGCTATTATTACCGAATTAGGACCGGTATTGACTGGGATTGTAATTGCCGGACGAGTGGGTGCATCAATTGCAGCAGAACTGGGAACGATGAAAGTAACCGAGCAAATCGATGCACTTGAAATAATGGCAATTCCACCTGTCAGGTTTCTTGCGATGCCGCGTGTTGTAGCATCTGTTTTTATGATGCCCGTATTAGTTGTATTTGCAAATGCAATTTCAGTTTTTGGTGCATTTTTGGTTTCAAAGTATTTTATAGGTGTCTCATTTGCCGTCTTCTTCATTTCTGTTAAGAAGTTCTTTTTGTTTTCAGATTTTACAGCAGGTCTATTCAAAACAGTTATATTTGGTGGAGTTACGGCACTTTTAGGCTGCCACATTGGTTTTCATACCTCCGGTGGTGCAGAAGGAGTTGGACAGGCAACCATACGCTCTTTCGTGATGTCTGCTGCAATGATTCTGATTTTAGACTACTTTTTATGGATGCTAATTTTCTAAAAAATCGTTAAATTATTAACAGAAAATACACGATTTTATTACATCGAAATTTTCCTTTCAAATTATTGTTTTATATAGATAATAATCTTATTATCTACTAAATACTGTAATCGCACAAACTAAAAATTAGGCGGGAATTATGGAACAAATCATTATAAAAACCAAAGAAAGATCCGAAAAAATAGAATTTCCAGATGAGCTTGGATTTGGAAATATTTTTACCGACCACATTTTTGAGATGAATTATACCAAAGATAAGGGATGGCATGAACCAACCATCAAACCTCTTGAAGATATCTCAATGCATCCCGGCACTATGTTTATTCATTATGGGCAAGCCATCTTCGAAGGATTAAAAGCTTATAAGACAAAAGATGCAGAGATAGTTTTGTTCAGACCGGATGAACACTTTAAAAGGTTAAACCGCTCAGCACGAAGAATATGCATACCTGAGGTTGATGTGGATTTTATGATAAATGCATTAAAGGAATTAGTTAATATTGAACGCGATTGGATTCCAACAGGAGAGGGCGAATCATTATATGTAAGACCTTTTGTTTATGGAAGCGATCCATTTTTAGGAGTAAATCCTGCATCATCATATAAACTAATTATTCTTCTTTCACCGGTTGGTGCCTATTACCCGGAAGGATTCAAACCAATAAAAATTCTTGTTCAGGATGATTATGTAAGAGCTGTGCGTAAAGGTTTGGGAGAATGCAAAACACCAGCTAATTACGCTGCAAGTTTATTAGCAGGAGAAAAAGCAATGGAACAAGGCTATACTCAGGTTCTCTGGCTGGATGGTGTAGAGCTAAAGAACATTGAAGAAGTTGGTACTATGAACATCTTTATTAATATGAAGAATGAAATTGTTACTCCAAAACTTAACGGAAGCATACTTCCAGGCGTCACACGGAAAACTGTTATCCAACTTCTTAAAGAATGGGATATGAACATTGTAGAAAGAGATATTTCTATAGACGAGGTTGTAGAGAAATATGATTCTGGAGATTTGTTAGGTGTGTTTGGATCTGGTACTGCGGCCGTTATTTCTTCTGTTGGATGGCTTACCTTTAAGAACAAGAAGATGGTTATCAACGATGGTAAAGCAGGTGAACTGGCTCTTAAACTGTTCAAAGAAATCACCTCAATTCAATACGGACTTAAGGAAGATACTCATGGTTGGATATATAAAGTGGAGAAAAACGAGGTTGAAGTGAGTTGAATCGTCTTATCCGGATTGCACTTGTTCTTTACTTAGTAATTTTTGCTGCAAATATTCAGGGGGCAGATAAACCAAAGAATATTATTATTCTAATAGGGGATGGAATGGGTTTAAATTATGTTGCTGCAAATGTTTTAATGCACGAAGACAGCCCGTTCAGAAAGTTTGCTACTATTGGTTTATCTATAACCAAATCAATTGATGAATTAATCACGGATTCTGCAGCGGCAGCTACAGCTATTGCAACCGGGTATCAAACACGGAATCGCTACATATCTGTGGATACAAATTATAATAAATTATATACCATCTTTGAGCGTGCACAAAGTTTAAATATGGCAACCGGGGTTGTTGTAACTGATAACATCCCCGGAGCCTCTCCTTCACCTTTTTATATCCATCACCATAGCAGGCATGATTATTTTGAGATTGCTGATCAGATTGTTGATAGTAAACTTGATGTTGCAATTGGCGGCGGTGCAGAGTATCTATTGCCAATTGAGCAAGGAGGAAGCAGAAAAGACAGTGTAAACTTAATTGAAGAGCTGGAATTGCTAGATTATAAAGTTTACTATAATTTTGATGACCTTTCAGGTTCATTCCCTTCTGAAAAAATATTCGGTTTATTGGATATGGGAAGTTTACCGAGGGCCTCACAAAGAGATTACTCTCTGGGAAAATTAACATCGATTGCCGTAGATCATCTTAATGAAAACGATAATGGTTTTATAATGGTTGTTGAAGGTTCTCAAATTGATTGGGCAGGCCACGATACTAATTACGTATATCTTCTCGTAGAGATGGAAGATTTTGCAACTGCCGTAAATACAGCATTGGAGTTTGCTGAAAATGATGGAAATACTCTCGTCATTGTTACTTCGGATCATGATACAGGTGGTATGACAATTACTGATGGCTCTTTTAATGCGGATAGTCTAAAAATTGAATTCATAAACACTCACCACACTGCAGGCTTCGTAGGTGTTTTTGCATATGGGCCCGGTTCCGAATTGTTCAATGGTATCTATGATAACTATATGATTGGACAAAAGCTCTTTAAATTACTCGATTATTAGCTCCACTCAATTCTGACTGTCCCACCTTCTCAAAAAAATGATAATAATTCATTTTCCAACATTTTTCTCTTGACAAGTGGCCATTCGTTCACTATATTAGTAGTGAACAAATGAGCATCTAATCATGAAAAAAGAATTAACGGAACGACAAAACAAAATCCTCTTTTTCATTAAAGAATTTGTTAGAGAAAATGGTTTTCCACCAACTCTAAGGGAAATTGGCAGAAGCTTTGAGATTTCCTCCACATTTGGAGTAAAAAGACATCTTGATGCATTGGAGAAAAAAGGATATATCCGGATTGAAAGTAATGCCAGCAGAGGAATTGCCATTATAAATCAGGAAGATGAATTGAATATAGATGCAACTGCAGACAACAATCAATTCTTTACAAAGATACCTATTGTGGGTAGGGTAGCGGCTGGTTCTCCAATTCTTGCAATGGAAAATATCGAGGGATCGGTAATTATTGATCCATCATTTATCAAGAAAGCTGAGGATGCCTTTGCTTTAAGAGTGCGGGGAGATAGTATGATTAACGCTGGAATTTTTGAGGGTGATGTTGTAATTGTATCACCAAATCAAAAAGGGAAAAACGGCGATGTTATAGTTGCAATGTTAGATGATGAAGTAACTGTAAAACGATTAGAAATGAGGAATAACTTGATAAGATTATTACCTGAAAATGAAGATTTTCAACCTATTCAGATTACAGAGAAAAGCAGATTCTCGATCATCGGAAAAGTTAAAGGTGTTGTAAGGTGGTTAAACTAATTATGGAGAGATTATGAAAACCAATATTTTCTTAACAGCTATTAAGAACAGAAACCATTTGAAGTTTTTATATGGATTAACTGAGATGATGATAGAACCGTATTACATAACAAGAGAAAAATCGGGTAAAAAAGTTATCTACGGCAGAGTTAAAAGTACAAATGAGGTCCGCAAATTCGAATATGATAAGATATCAAATATTCGTGTACTGAATAAAGTTAAGTTTTCACCTGTGATCCCGATTATATCTCAGGTATCTTAATAAAGGAGTGATAACCATGAATAAAGATCTTAGAAAAAATATTGATTTGTTAATTGTGCAATTTTGGAAAAGAGGTTATATGACTGTTAGCAGGCGATTTGGAACCTACTTACCTGAGCCTGCCAAAGTTGGAACATTTGATGTTGATATTGTAGCAAGACATAAGGACGATTATGCAATTGGCATTAACCTTACTGAGTCTGATTTTATTGATGATAAAATTATCAGTAAACTTGAATATCTTGCAACACGTCGTACAAAATTTACAAATCGCAAAGTCAAATTATTTGTTGGTGTTTCGAATAAATATTTTAAGAATGCAAAACGCCTCCTTGAACATTTAGAGCTGGAAGTTCAAAAAAATATTAAGCTCTTTCAAATAGTTGATAAAATTTTTCCCGCTGCCAGAAGAAGGAAAGAATCAAACGTACTTTTTTCTTAGTACTTTACCCTATTCTTTTCAATGTATCTAATTTGTTGTGCCCCTATTTTGTCTCATACCTATTTCTACCTTTTCTGATGGTATTATACTTCCTATACTTGAAGTCGCAATTGTTAATAATTTATCTAAGCGTAGTTACCTTGACATTATAGAAGCGTAGGATTAATTTTATATGCTTAAACATTTTTAAAGGTTCAATTTTGGGTAAATCACAATCTCGCTCTGATAAGTTCCTTCAGGAAGAACTGAAAAATTCCGGTGACATACCAACACACATTGCTATTATTATGGATGGCAACGGCAGGTGGGCTAATAAGCGGGGTTTACCCAGAGTTGCAGGGCACAAAAAAGGTGTTGATACGGTTCGGGATATTGTTGAAGCTTGCGCAGAATTAGGTGTGCGCTTCTTAAGCCTCTATACATTTTCCACGGAAAATTGGAATAGACCAAAAGAGGAAGTCTCTACGCTTATGAGATTATTGTTGAATAGTCTTAAACAAAGATTGAAGGAGCTATCAGATAACGATATTAAGCTTACAACAATTGGAGATATAAGTTTGCTTCCTTCGGATGTTCAGAAGCAGTTGATTACGGATATGGAAAAAACTAAGAATAATAGTAGAATGACTTTGAACCTTGCTTTAAGCTACAGTGGGAGATGGGAACTTATAGAAGCTGTTAAAAGTATATCAGAACAAGTTGCTTGTAAAAAGTTGGAGCCTGGTGAGATAAATGAAAAAATTATATCTGATAATTTAACTACAAAGAATTTACCTGATCCCGATTTGTTAATTAGAACAAGTGGTGAATTTAGAGTTAGTAATTTTCTTTTATGGCAAATTGCATATACAGAGTTTGTAGTTTTAGATGTGCTCTGGCCGGATTTCAGCAGAAAACATCTTTATAAATCAATAAAGGAATTTCAAAATAGAGAACGACGGTTTGGTAAAGTTAGTGCACAAATTCAGAACGGTAAAGGTGTTAAGGATGTTCAAAACCTCCCTACAGAAATCGTCTAAAATTTTTATATCAATACTTTTATTCTGCTGCTTTACATCTGCAATACTTGCCCAGCAGACCAAAACTTATAAGATATTAGGCATTTCAGTATCGGGCAATAAATCTGCCGATCCCGCAACTATAATCCTTAATAGTGGATTGAATATTGGTGAAGAAATTCAACATCCGGGTGACCAGACACTAAACGCAATCCGGCAGTTATGGTCTCTTAACATTTTTGCGGATGTTGATATTCTTATTGACAGAGAAATTGCTGAGGGAGTATTTTTACTTATAAAGGTAGAAGAATATCCAAGATTAGAAAGAGTTATTATTGAGGGTAATGATGCAATTGATACAGATGATATCGAACAAAAGATTACGTTTTTGAGGGGTTCAATCTTAAAGCCGCAAGAAATCTCCAAACTTAAACGCAAAATATTAACCTTGTATGAAGAAGAAGGTTTTTTGAACGCCACGGTGGATGTTGGGCGTTATGTTTACTTTACTGCCGACACAGTGGATGATGACATAACAGTGATATGGAGAAATGAAAAGGATTTTTCCGATGAGCTTTCGGTAGAGTATCTCTCCGGGGATAGAACCTACTCAAATCTAGTAAGTAGAATTAAAGATCGTGTCGTATTAAAATTAACTATTGATGAGGGAGATGAAGTTGTTGTAAGGAAGATTTCTGTTGTTGGAAACACGGCATTTGAAGACGATGACATTACAGGTGCAATGGATGAGACCGGTGAATCTGTTTGGTGGCAGTTTTGGTCTAGTGCTGATTTTAATCCAACTGCTTTTGAAAAAGATAAACAATTAATTTTGGATTACTACAGAAGTGAAGGTTACAGGGATGCTGAGATAATTAAGGATTCCCTTTACTATTATAACGATAATAAAGATCTTGAAATTATTCTTCATGTTCATGAAGGGCCGCAATATAAAGTTAGAAACATTGTTTGGGAAGGCAATACAGTTTATCCTGATCAGATACTTACACAGCGGCTGGAGTTTAGAAAAGGAGATGTATACGATTATCAAAAATTTCAGATGAACCTTAGAGGCAACGAACAACAATCGGATGTATCGGCACTTTACCTTGATAATGGATATCTCACGTTTAATCTTGAACCTGAAGAAGTAAGAGTTGCTGAAGATTCCGTTGATTTAATAATTAGGGTTGAAGAAAGAAAGCAGTTTAGAATATCGCGTGTAAACATTGCCGGGAATAACAAGACCAAAGATAAAGTTGTACGCAGGGAACTATACACAATTCCTGGAGATTACTTTAACCGTGGATTACTATTCAGAAGTGTTCAGCAACTTGCAAATCTTCAATACTTTAGTGCTGAGAAACTTTATGGTCCACAAGGAATTGGAACACAGATAGAAAGTGACAGTACTGTTGCGGTTACATTCAATGTTGAAGAAAAATCCAGTGATTATTTAAATGCATCAGTTGGCTATAGCGGCAGTTTTGGTTTTAGCGGATCAATTGGAGTTACGTTGACCAACTTCTCCATCACCGAACCGTTTTCTATGGGAGGCGGGCAGGTGCTTAACTTCAACTGGCAATTTGGCGTAGGAAATGTTTATAGAACATTTACGATCGGATTTACAGAACCATGGTTTAATGATACCCCCACTTCAGTTGGTATCGATTTGTTTGATACCAGACAGCAGTATGTTTATGATTTAAGACAGTTGGGGGGAACATTACGCGTTGGACGAAGGTTAAAATGGCCGGATGATTTCTTTTATATTCAAACATTCTTTCGTTTTCAGCATAACAACGTGATACAAGGACAAAATTATTATCAGGAAGGTTTAACAAATCAGTTTACTCTTGGAGCTACTTTAAGTCGTAGAAATATAGATAATCCTATTTTTCCCTCTACCGGATCTATTTTTAGTATTAGTGCTGAAATATCCGGTGGTCCGTTTCTTCCGGGAGACGTAGATTATTTGAAAAGCGGATTTAAGGCAGAATGGTATAAACGTATGTTTAATTCAAATAAGCTGGTGTTTTATACATCAGCTGAATTTGGATACATTGATGAAATAGTATTAGGAACACCTATACAACCTTTTGAACTGTTCTTTATGGGAGGGAACGGATTAGTAATTGCCACAGTACCATTGAGAGGTTACGATGATCGTTCAGTTGGACCAAGGAATAGATTTGGACAAATTATTGGAGGTAAAGTGATGGCAAAATTTGGCGCGGAAATTAGGTTCGCTGTTACTCTCGAACCAATACCTCTATATATTTTAGCATTTGCCGAAGCGGGTAATGTTTTTGAAAATTTTGAGAAAACAGATATTTTTAATCTTGCCAGATCAGTTGGTTTTGGTGCAAGAATATTGATTAATCCAATCGGATTAATAGGCTTCGATCTTGGTTATGGGTTTGACAGATGGGAAGTACAAAGACAACAGCCTGAGTGGTTGTTCCACTTTCAATTTGGCAGAGGATTTTAATAATTATGAACTTTAATCAATTAAAATAGAGGAATAGATTAGTGAAAAAGAAAATGTTATTCATTGCAGTTAGTTTGTTAATAGTCGGAGCTTCGGCTTTTGCGCAAGGAGAGAAAATTGGATATGTTGATTCGCAAATTATATTAACGCAGTATCCTGCAGCTATCAAAGCACAGGGCGATCTTGATGCATTAACGAATCTGTGGTCTGCACAATTAGATTCTATGACCCTTGGTTACCAGCAGTCATTAGGCGATTATCAGAAACAGGTGAATACGATGACTGAAGATCAACAATTAGCGGCACAGCAAAATATTGTTGGTATGGAGCAAAAGATAGTTGAATTCAGAAGATTAAAATTTTCCCAGCCTGATGGTGAGATCTTTCAAAAGCAAGAAGAAATATTTGCACCTGTTAAGTCCAAGATTTATAGCTCTATTGAAGCTGTAGCAAAAGAAGAAGGGATGAAATTTGTTTTTGATAAAAGTGGTGATATACTGCTTCTTTATGCAGATCCTGCATTCGATATTACATTTAAAGTCCTGGACAATTTAAAAAGAGGGAATTAATCCCACTCATTTTTAGAGAGAATTTATTTAGGTTCCTTTTTAATTAAAGGAACCTTTTTGTTGATTAATACTTCTTTATTCTATTATGAAAAAAACATTTTTGATTCTGCCCCTCCTTTTTATTTTTTCATCTTCTTTAATTGCCCAATTAAAGATTGGATATGTTGATTCTGACACTATCATGGATAA
>CP070637.1:1678159-1696913 GCA_020354005.1 Ignavibacterium sp. | reverse complement strand
TGTCATAATCTACATAAGTATACGCAAGCGATGTATTTGAGTAACCTTTATCACTCCATATGTGCTGCCAATTCGCGCCGATTGTGTTTGTGAGTCCGTTTGTGCTTCCATACATATTAGCATCATTTTTAACTGCTTTATCTTTATCAAGATAGATTTTATCCATAGAAAATACGTTGAGCAAGGTTAAACGATTTCGGTCATCCAGGTTATAAATCAACTTACCCTGTGCATCTCCATATTTAGGAAGCGGTGAATCTTCCTCAATCTGGTTAACAATTAGGTCGAGATAACTTCTGTTAAACGAGAAAAGATAATTTCCTTTTCTTCCAATCGGACCTTCAACTGCAGCACCGGCTCCAGCCATACTTAAAAATATCTTTGGTGAAAATCCTGCTTTATTTCCCTCGCGATAGGAAATATCCATAATTGATGATAGCCTGTCTCCATATATTGGTGAGAAGCCACCGGAATGAAAGTTAACATCATTAATGAAATCAGCATTAAGAATTCCAATTGGTCCATCTGATGAACCCTCTACAGGAAAATGGTTAATGTTTGGGATTTCGATGTTATCCAAATAAAAACTATTCTCAACTGCCGTACCACCGCGTACGATTAGACTATTCCTCTGATCATTGACTTTTGCAATTGATGGTAAGGTGAATAGAATTCTACTTACATCACCCGCAGTTCCCGGGGAACGCCTTATTTCCTCTGAAGAAAAATTAGTTGTACTCACTGGCCTGTTTTCCAGCTCAGAAAAATATCCGTTCGTTACAACAACATCATCTATTTCCAAAGCAGAAATTTTCATCTCTACATTTACAAACGATGTTCTATCCGGTTTTACATTAATATCCGTTTTTGTGACGCTTTCATATCCGATATAGCTGAATACAACGGTTGTTAATCCCACTGATACATTTGGAATTTCATAATTCCCTTCCCTATCCGTGGTTGTTCCGGTTTGAGTATTTTTTATGTAGATGTTTGCACCGATTAAAGGTGACTTTGTCTCCCTATCGATTACCTTCCCTTTAATACTCCCGATTGGTTCATCTGTTTGTGCAGATAATAATGTGCTACCCATTACCAGCATAATAAGAACCAGCTTTTTCATTTTTTACATCTCCGTTTTTGTTAATTGCGTGGTGCAAACGTAGATGGAATATTCAACAGATTCGTTTTTGTCGATGGGAATGAACTGTTAATTAGTTCGTTTGGATGGGCAAGGACTCTATTATGTGATGTAGAGCATATTTTTAAAGGCAGCTCACCAAATTCTTTTAAGAGAGGAAAAGAATTTTAGGGAGCTAAATGAAATTAGCTTCTTAGTGAAACTGGATAAGTTACAATATGTATGTCTAAATATATCTATGAAAAAGTAAGATTATACTCAGCACTTCCAAAAGCTAATATTGGATAGAATATAAATCCAAAGAAGAATAAGCCAAGACCAAAGATAGCTTCTTTACCAAAATTTTTTGCAATGTCTAAAGATATTATTACATCAATAATAATATTGACAAGCGGGATAAATAGCAAAATAAGCCACCATCCGGGACGGCCCGCAATTTTTATAAACAAATAGGCATTGTAAATTGGTATCAAAACACCCCAACCGGGTTGCCCTGCTTTTTCGAACACCTTCCACAATGAAACAATCCAGAACAGTGCAAGCGCTATTACAATAAGAATCAATAAGAAATTGCCGAAATCTTCCATTGTTCATCTCCTGTGTTGATAAATGAGTTTGTTAAGGTATTGTTAAAATAGTTAAGTATGAGGAAGTAAGCTATCGATTCAAAAAAATAATTTGAAGAATTAAAACCGGTAAAAAGGTTTTAGGTAATCGATCGATCATCTATTCCACGGTTGAAACCGTGGGTTACTGTTTATCGTCTTTAACCCATAGCTTTAGCTATGGGAATATTAATCATCGTAATGACAATCAACCGTTTTAACGGTTTACGTACACATTTCCGATAGCAAATTATGTTTGTTAAAGAAATGAAGCCCACCAATTATAAGCCCCTAAACGGATAACATATATCCTCCCCCATTTAATTGAATTTAAACTTAATCATCTTATATGTATTTTCAACCATTCAATTTGCTTAGACAATTAAAAGATAAGTTATGAAAAATAAATCATTCGTAATTATTGATGCCCTGGCAATGGCATACAAAGCATATTTTGCTTTTATTAATCGTCCTCTTGTAACCAGCAAAGGAGAACCTACCTCTGCGGTGTATGGTTTTATAAACCAGATACTTAAAGTATTGGAAGACCACAAACCGGATTACATTGCAGTTGCATTTGATTCAAAAGAAAAAACTTTCCGTCACGAAAAGTATGAAGATTACAAATCATCCCGTGCAGAAATGCCGGATGATCTGATACCCCAGATAAACAGAATTAAAGAACTTGTTGAAATGCTTAACATGCCTGTCTGGATAAAGCCCGGCTACGAAGCAGATGATATTGTTGGTACTGCTGTTAAAAAAGCTGAAGAAAAAGGTTTGATGTCATACGCAATAACTCCTGATAAAGATTATTTTCAGCTTGTAACAAGTAAGGTAAAAGTAATCCGTCCCGGTCGTGGCGCAGATGATCCTGTTGAGTATGATGTAAAGAAAGTAAAAGAGGAGCTTGGTTTTTCCGCTCCACAAATGATCGATTACCTTGCCCTAATTGGTGATAGCTCTGATGACATACCAGGTGTTGCAGGAATTGGTCCAAAAAGTGCACTTCCACTAATTCAAAAGTATAAAACTGTTGAGGGCATTTATAAGAACATTGATAAAATTGAAAAAGCTGGTATTAAAAAGAAGCTAACCGAAAGTAAAGAGAATGCATTTCTCTCAAAAGACCTTGCTACAATTCATTGCAATGTTCCAATGGAGTTAAAATTTGAAGATGCAAAGTTTGAAAAGCCGGACTTTGATAAACTCCGTGAAGTATTTAAAGAGCTTGAATTTAAAACTCTTTTTAGCCGCTTGTTGAAGGTTTATGATACCAATGGTGAAGCTCCTGTGGAATATGATGAAGATGAAGTGATCAAAACTTTTGATAAGAGTAAATCGAAATACAAAATTGTTTCTGATGTTAAACGTGCAAAGCAGCTTGCAGAAAAATTAAAAAAGAGTGAGCTGTTTGTATTTGATACTGAAACCGATTCTCTGGATCCCTTTGAATTGAGTATAGTTGGAGCATCGTTTTCTACAAAAAGTGGTGAGGGAATTTATGTTGCAATCAATCCGGGCAAAATGTTTACTGATGGAAAAGAGCGTATTTCTCAAGATGATTTTGTGAGCATATTCAAACCGGTTTTTGAAAGTAAGAAGATTAAGAAGGTCTGTCAGAACGGTAAGTACGATATATCAGTAATGAGAAGCATTGGAATTAAGGTGAACAATTTTTACTTCGATACAATGCTTGCAAGTTATATAATTGATGCTGATCAAAAGCACGGAATGGATGAACTAAGCGAGAAGTATCTGAATTACAAACCTATTTCACTAACGGAGTTGCTGGGTCAGAAGATTGATCCATCAAAAATTTATGATGTTGATAGAGATGAGCTTACGGACTATGCTGCTGAAGATGCCGACATTACATTTCAGCTTTATAAAAAACTCGATAAGGAACTTGGGAAAGAAAAACTAAATAATATTGCTTACGACGTTGAGTTCCCTCTTGTTCCTGTTTTGGAAGATATGGAATATGAAGGGATCAAGATCGATAAGAAAGCGCTGGATAAATTCAGTAACGATTTACAAAAATTGCTGGACGGGTACACAAAGAAAATTTATAAAGCAGCAGGCGAAGAATTTAATATCAATTCTACTAAACAGCTGCAGGTAATACTTTATGAAAAACTTGGTTTAACCTCCGGCAGGAAAACCAAAACCGGTTACTCAACTGATGCACGTGCTCTTGAAAATTTAAAGGGGCAGCACGAAATAATTGATTACATACTTGATTACAGGCAGGCAGCAAAACTAAAATCGACTTATGCAGATGCATTACCAACATTGATAAAACCGCAAACAGGAAGAGTCCACACAAGCTTCAATCAAACTGTTGCATCAACCGGCAGATTATCAAGCTTAGATCCAAACCTGCAGAATATTCCTATCAGAACGGAGATGGGAAAAGAAATACGAAAAGCATTTGTTCCGAGAGATAAAGATCACGTTCTTTTAAGTGCAGACTATAGCCAGATTGAATTAAGAATAATGGCTTCCATCTGTGGTGATGAAGGATTGACTAAAGCATTTAAGAAAGGTGAAGACATTCACAGAAGCACAGCAGCATTAGTTTTTATGGTTGATCCGGATGATGTTACACCGGATATGCGAAGAAAAGCCAAGGAAGTAAACTTCGGAATTCTATATGGCATTGGTGCATTTGGATTAAAAACAAGACTGGGCATTACACAAGCACACGCTAAGGAAATAATTGAAACTTACTTTAATACGTTCAAGCGTGTAAAAGAATATATGGATGATTCTGTCACTTTTGCACGTGAGAAAGGTTACTCTGAGACACTGCTTGGAAGAAGAAGATATCTTAGAAACATTAACAACACAAATCATTTTGTCAGACAGTTTGAAGAACGAGTTGCTATCAATATGCCTATACAGGGCAGTGCTGCTGATATGATAAAGCTGGCAATGATAAAGATTCATAAAGAGCTTGAGAAGCGAAAAGCAAAAACCAAAATGGTTCTGCAGGTTCACGATGAGCTGCTCTTTGATGCACATAAAAATGAAGTTGAGGAATTAACACCAATAATTAAAAAATTGATGGAGACTGCTCTTCCGCTTAAGGTACCTGTTGTGTTAGATACAGGTGTTGGCAGTAATTGGTTAGATGCACAATGATGCATTTAAAATCAGATCAAATAAAAAAAATACTTTGCATTAAGCCAAGAGGAATTGGGGATATTATTTTATCCACGATCATTCTTAAAAATATTCACAATTACTTCTCTGATGTTAAGATTGACTATCTTACCGAACAATTTGCAGTTCAGGCTTTAGATAAAAATCCACTAGTAAACAAAGTTATATCGATGAAGAAGAAGGAGTTTCCTCTTTTCGTTGCTAATAAGATTAGAAAAGAAAAGTATGATATGATTCTTGATTTATGGTCAAATCCTCGCAGTGCACAAATAACTTTTCTTTCGGGTGTTCGATACAGAGTGGGCTACAATTACAGAGGGCGACGATATGCATATAATATTTTGGTTAATCGGGAAGCAAATCAACAGCACGCCGCAGAGGATAATTTATACTTTTTAGATGCAATTGGTATTCCTATAGAATCAAAGAATATACACCACTATGTTTCTGGACAAGATGACAATTGGGCAAAAGATTTTATGGCTAATTTTTTCACAGAAAGTTTTCAAGTAATTGGTATTATACCTTCAGGAGGATGGCCATCTAAAAGATGTGATGCAAGTAAATGGGTAGAAATTGGAAAGAAAATAAAAGATAATATTAATGTAGAGTTCCTGGTTCTTTGGGGACCGGGTGATGAAGAGGATGCACACTTTATAAATGAAAATCTTTCTCCGGATTGTGTACTCGCACCTGAAACTGATGTGAAAAAACTAAGCGCATTAATTAATAACTGTGATCTGATTATTGCAAATGACTCAGGTCCAATGCATATTGCTGGAGCATTAAATATTCCAACTCTTGGAATATTTGGACCAACAAATCCAGCGACACATCGTCCCTATTCAGCGAATTCAGATTTTGTTATAAAAGAGGATCTACATTGTATTATCTGTAACAAACTCACATGTCCTTATAATCACGAGTGTATGTTAGAGTTGTCCGTCGATGAAATTCTGCTAAAAGTTAAGCGACTTTTAAAGATCGATAATCCTGAAAAAGTTAATGCTAAAAAAGATTGAAATATTTTTAAGGGGAATATTTCTAAAGCTTCTTCTACTGTTATTCCGCAAACCAGCAAGAAATATTATTAAAGTATTCAATAGTGAATCGAGGATCCTGTTCATCAGGTTGAACAAAATTGGTGATGCACTGGTGTCCACTCCCCTGCTTGATGCTGTTAAGAAATATATTGGCTGCAGAATTTATGTTCTTGCAGATAAAAAGAACCACTTTATTTTTCAAAACAATCCCTCAGTTGATGAGATAAAAATATTTAATAAAGGCATTAGTGGAGTCTTTGAAGTAAGGAAATTTATTAAAGAAAAAAACATTGACACCATGGTTGATCTTCACGATGATGTTTCAACTACCGTTAGTTTTATTATAGCATTGTCCAGTGTTCAAAACAGGCTTGGCTTAAAAAAATCAAATCATAAGATATACAGCGATAATGTTGAAAGGTTAGATTCCGCATCTCACCATATAATTGATAGAATGCTTGAATTATTAAAACTATTCAAAATGCAAGTAAATCAATCTGAGGTAACTGTAAATTATTTTCCGAATGGGGAATCGATTCAGAAAGCACAGCAATGGTTCAGCAATCTTAATCCTGAAAATAAATTTCTACTGGGAATAAACATCTCTGCGGGAAGTGCAGCACGCTTTTGGGGAGTGGATAGGTATAAACAATTAATAGCTTCAATCAGTGATTATAATTTAGTTTGTGTTGTTTTCTCAACTATTGAGGATTACTATTTAGCAAAGCAAATTGTGGAAGAGAAATACATCTATCCACCCAGCAAAGCTTTTACCGATATTGCAGCCGCTATACTTGAACTTAACATGTTATTTACACCTGACACATCTGTAATTCATATTGCTTCGATTAATAAAATTCCGGTCTTCGGTATTTATGTTAAGTATAATACACGTGATATGATATGGAGTCCTTATAACACTAAATTTGATTGTGTTATAACTGAGGAACCTACGCTTAAAAATGTTACTTTTGAGGAAGTGAAAAAGAAATTTATTCCATTTCTTGAACAAACATTAAATGGCTGAACAAATACCTGATTGCAAACGATTTACAGGCTACAAACCTTGCTATCCCGACCATAATTGCTGGAAGGACGGATGTAAAGACATGCTTCCAATTGGAACTAGAATATTGATAATCAATCTTGATGCGATGGGTGATGTTCTGATGACAACTGCACAACTCCCTGCCATTAAAAGAAAATTTCCCGAATCAACTATCTACTGGGTTACATTAAAGAATACCGCTTCTCTACTTCATAATAATCAATATGTTGATCAAGTATTTGAATACAATGGTGAATCAATTTCTATTTTAAACGAAATGAAATTTGATTATGTAATGAATGTGGATAAATCACAAAAATCCTGTGCACTGCTCAACTTAATTGCTGCACCTAACAAACTTGGCTTTGGATTGAATGAGAATTCTAAAATCATACCGGTAAACAAAGGAGCTTATTACAATTATAATCTTGGTATGGATGATCATCTAAAATTTAAATTGAATAAGAGGACCGGACAGGATTACTTAGCTGAAACCTTTGAGCTGGCTTTTAAGAACGATGAATATGTTTTCAACTTTACAGAGGATGAAAAATCTTTCATCGAAAATTATAAAACAGAAGTAGGTATAACTAACAAAGATTTTGTGGTTGGATTCAACACAGGCTGTTCTGCTCTTTATCCAAATAAAAAGATGACTATAGAACAGCATATTAAACTGATTGAAAAACTTCTTAAGAAAAAACATTATAAAATAGTTTTACTGGGTGGGAAAGAAGATACTGAACGAAATGAACAAATATATTCTCACTTTAAAGGAAAAGTCATAAGCACACCAACAACGGAAGGAGTTAGACGTGGTGCTTGTTACGAAGATATCGCAGATGTTGTAATAACCGGTGATTCTTTCGGTATGCATCTCGCAATTGCTCTGAAGAAGTATGTTATTGCTTGGTTCGGTGTTAGCTGCTGGTCTGAGATTGAATTGTACAATCGGGGAGTAAAACTGTATCAGGAAGATCTTTTCTGTTCACCCTGCTGGAAAAAAGTTTGTCCGCACAATCTTGAATGCATTGATATGATAGATTTAGATAGAATTGTCACTGAAGTGAAAAATTTTTTCAAGATAATTAAACACTAATTCTGAGAATTTTGGATACCAATCCTTTTACTACTGCAAAACAAAAAAGTAGGCCTTTAATTTTAGATGGTGCGATGGGAAGTTTGCTCCAGCAAAAAGGCTTTATCAGTTCTGGTCTATCCTGGATGACTGATGTGAATGAAAAATCACCTGAAACTATTTTATCAGTTCACAAAGAATACATTGAAGCGGGAGCAAATATTATTACCACCAACACTTTTAGAACTAATCCGGTAGCATTGCGGGATCGTAAAAACACGAATTCTAAAAATTTAGTAAAGGGGGCTGTAAAACTTGCAATTAATGCGAAGGATAATAAAAGTGTATTTATTGCTGGGTCAAATGCTCCGGCGGAAGATTGCTATCAGAAAGAGCGAACTATTTCGCAGAAAGAACTTGAATTAAATCACATTAATCATATTGATTTACTTATAGATAATGGTGTTGATTTCATTCTAAATGAAACACAAAGTCATTTTGATGAGATAAAAGTAATCTGTTCACACTGCTTCAACTATAAAATTCCATATGTACTTAGCTTATATATTGATTCGAACATAAAACTTATATCCAGAGAAGACATCGAGCAGGTATTAGATTTCATTTGGGAGCACGATCCACTGGCAGTAGGAATTAATTGCATTACTCCGGAATTATTTGAGAATTCGATTAAACATTTTAACACAGAATACGAATGGGGATTTTATATAAATTGCGGAGCAGGATTACCGGCTGATCATAATATTACTTGTGGTATCAGTCCTGATAAATATGCTGAATTAGTAAAAAATAACTTAAATTTATCACCATCATTTATAGGTTCTTGTTGTGGATCATCACCAAAACATACAAAGGAAATTAAGAAAGTCATTGATGGATAAGATCACTGTTGATTCCCCTGCTAAAATTAATATTGGTCTGAAAATAATCCGAAAAAGAGAGGATGGTTACCACGACCTTCAGACAATATTTTATCCACTTCTTCTCAACGATGTTATAACATTCGTAAAGAGTGAGACCACTACATTAATAACTAAGTCAGATGATATCAATCAGCTGCAACGGAATCTTATCATTGAAGCAAAAGAGATCCTCGAAAAGCACACTGGAAAAAAATTAAATATAAGGATTAATCTTGAAAAGAATATTCCGATGGGTGCTGGACTTGGTGGAGGTAGCTCTAATGCAGCAACGACTCTAAAATCTCTTAATTTTTTATTCAATCTCAATTGTGATTTTGAAACTTTAGCGGAGTTGGCATTAAAGTTAGGTTCAGATGTACCATATTTTTTAAATCCGGTTGCTGGGTTTGCCACGTCGCGAGGAGAAAAGATTAAAAAAATCTCCCTCTCGTTAAGCAATCCCATTCTGTTAATTAATCCGGGAATCCATATATCAACAAAGTGGGCTTTTGAACAAGTTAGGATTTCAGAGGATACAGATGAGTTTAAGCGAATAGGTGTTCTTGATTCTATAACTCTCGAAGATATTAAGCAAAGTGCAACAAATGATTTTGAAGAAGTTGTTTTTTCAGCTTTCCCTGAAATAAAAGAAGTTAAAGAAGAACTTTATTCATATGGTGCAAATTTTGCATTGATGACCGGCACAGGCTCAACATTGTTTGCAATCTTTTCTAATCTTCAGAAAGCTAATTTGGCAAAGCAGAAGTTTGAGGACAGATATTTTACTTATTTAAACTACCCTGTTGATAAAGGATCAATCACTTAACAGCACTTTCGTTATATTCGATAAATCCTTTTGTTGCATTCATCTTTATGTTAATACCAATGGGAACCGTTACTTTGTCTTTTATATGACCGTGAGGAAATGTATAGACAACCGGAATTTTCAGACCATTTAAATAATCTTCCATAACCTCACCAAGGGTTAAGGTTTTCTTCATTGGATCGTGTTCATAGCAATCAACAAATCTTCCGAGCACAATTCCTTTTACCTTATTAAAGACCTTCATCATCTTTAGCTGGTTAAACATTCTGTCAATCTTATATGGAAGTTCAGCAACATCTTCAAGCAAAAGTATCCTATCTTTTAATAGTGGAAAGTATGGCGAGCCGATTAAGGCATTAAACACTGCGAGGTTACCGCCCAAAATTCTGCCGGTTGCACTGCCTTTTGTTATACCTGAAAGTTTTGTTTGATCGGGATATCTTAGTCTGCCTAACTTCTTGTTTGAGGTAAGTAGTCTCCAGAACAACTCCTCAGTGTAAGAACTAACACTGTTTGCGAAATCGCTTGCAACCATTGGACCTGCAAATGTAATCAAACCTGCTTTGTGGAGTATCGCGGTTTGTATCGCTGTTATCTCGCTAAAGCCAATAAATATTTTTGGATTACTTCGGATTAACTTGTAATTAATCTTGTCCAGAATTCTAAATGCGCCATAACCTCCTCTCAAACACATAATAGCTTTTATATCTTTATTCCTAAACATTGAGTTCAGATCATCTGCTCTTTCTTCATCACTACCAGCAAGATATCCATTAACTTTCCCAACATTCTTTCCAATTTCTACCCTGTATCCAAGTTTTTCAAGATATTTTACCCCGGAATCCAATTTAGTTGGATCTAGTGGAGAGGAAGCTGGTGAGATTACTCCAATTACATCACCTTTTTTTAGTCTTTCCGGTTTGATTAGTCTCATTTTTTCCTTTGTTTGTTTGAACTGAACCAAAATAAATTTAAATAATCAAACCTACATTGCCAAATGATAGCTGTTGAGGATAGTGCCGGATATTGTGATTTGGAGCAAAAAGAAACCTTTAAATAACAAATAAATAATATTAGCAAATCAATAAAGATTGAATTTTAATCAAAAATTCGTAATATATACTCTGGATTTTATGAATTATTTATTTTCTTAGTCTGATATTTTAATGGAAAAACAAAAGATTCTATATATTTGCGGCTCGCTGAATCAAACTACCCAGATGCATCAAATCTCAAAAGAATTACCTGAATACGATGCTTATTTTACACCATATTATCCTGATGGTTACGGGTACATAAAATTTGTAACAAAGGTGGGTTTACTTGATTTTAGTATTCTCGGTGGACAGGCAAAAGAGAGAACGATAAAATATTTGAGAGATAATTATTTAAATTTAGATCTCAATGGATCATTGGATGATTATTCACTTGTGTTTACCTGCAGCGATTTATTGATACAGAATAATATAAGGGATAAAAAAATAATTCTTGTTCAGGAGGGTATGACCGATCCTGAAAAGTTAGGTTTTTATCTTGTTAAATATCTGAACTTTCCAAGGTGGATGGCAAGTACTTCGGTAACCGGGCTTTCAAACTATTATGATAAATTTTGTGTTGCCTCTGAGGGATATAGAAAATTATTTATTCAGAAGGGTGTTAATCCGGAAAAAATTGTAATAACCGGAATTCCCAATTTTGATGACTGCAAAAAATTTCTAAACAATGATTTTCCACATCACGGCTATGTACTTGTAGCAACCTCTGATATGCGTGAAACTTATAAGTACGAAAACCGTAAAAAGTTTATTCAAAAAGCTTACGAAATTGCCAAAGGTAAGCAGCTAATCTTTAAGCTTCATCCAAATGAAAATTACGATCGTGCTGTCGAAGAAATTAATAAATATGCACCCGGTTCGTTGGTATTTCATCATGAACCTATTGAACCGATTATTGCAAATTGTGATATACTTGTTACAAGATTTTCCACCGTTGTATACATTGGTCTTGCCCTGGGTAAAGAGGTTTACTCGGAATTTGATGTTGAGCAGCTTAAAGAACTTGTACCTATTCAAAATGGAGGGACATCAGCATTTCACATTGCACAAATTGGTCGCAGACTATTGGCAGAACATGAAAGTTCAAGAATTTACGCAGTTAGAAAAAGTCCGGTTAAACATATACCGCTGAAAGAAAAATTAAGATTCAGAAGAAAGTTAGCCAAGATTAAGCACTAATTTAATTTCGAATTCCTTCATTTAGAATATTAGAGTTAACAAAGGTATTTTGGTTTGAGTAATCGGTCCGCAATTGTAACTGTAATTCAGACGAGAATGGGATCCACACGCCTTCCTAACAAAGTAATGATGCCCCTTGCTGATAAGCCACTTCTTTTAAGATTATATGAAAGAGTTATTGCCTCCGAACTTGCAGGAACTGTTGTTGTTGCAACGACTACTAATAAATTGGATAATGATATTGTTAAGCTATGTGTAGATAATAAATTAAATTACTATCGCGGAAATGAAACAGATTTACTTGACAGGCACTATAAAGCTGCTTTAGATCACTCCCCCACTGCTGTTGTAAAAATTCCATCTGATTGTCCTTTAATTGATCCTTCTATAATCGATAAAGTTTTAAAGTATTATATTGATAATCAAAATAATTTTGATTTTGTCAGTAATCTTCATCCGCCAAGCTATCCTGATGGTAACGATGTTGAAGTTATAAGTATGAAGGCACTTAAAGATGCATGGCAAAATGCTGAGAGGGATTATGAACGTGAGCATACAACACCGTACTTTTGGGAAAATCCTGATAAATTTAATATTGGAAATATATTGTGGGAAACCGGGAAAGATTACTCTGTGAGTCACAGGTTTACGATTGATTATCCGGAAGACTATCAATTCATAAAACAAGTTTATAATGAGCTGTTTGATAATCAAAGAATTTTTACTCTGGAGGATATTTTAGATTTGCTTGAAAGAAAACCTGAGCTAATGAATATTAATTCCAAATATGCTGGTGTAAATTGGTACCGTAATCATCTTGATGAATTAAAAATCAAAACAAAGAGTGATACAAGAACGACCTGAAATGATACAACATACCCTTTAATTAAAGGACTATATTATATGCAAAATAAATTAACTGAAAAAGATTTTCCTTCAATTAAAAATTCAGATAGACTTTACAAAAAAGCACTGGACCTGATCCCCTCTACTACACAGACTTTGGCAAAAGGACCGCAACAAAATGTTAAAGGTGTAGCACCCAAATATCTTCAAAAAGGAAAAGGTTCACATGTGTGGGATGTTGACGGGAATGAATATATAGATTTTAATATGGCAATTGGCCCACTCTCTCTTGGCTATGCCTATCCAAAGGTTGATGATGCAATTAAGAAACAGCTTGAAGATGGAATAACGTTCTCGTTAATGCACCCACTGGAAGTTGAAGTTGCCGAGCTAATTAACAAAGTTGTTCCAAATGCCGAGTCTATAAGATTTAGTAAAACAGGTGCTGATGTTACATCTGCTGCAATAAGAGTGGCTCGCGCATACACCGGTAAAGAAAAAATTCTTTGCTGTGGTTATCACGGCTGGCACGATTGGTACATATCTGTAACGGATAGGGATAAAGGGATTCCCGATTCAATAAAAGATTTAACATTTACTGTTAACTATAATGATATTGAAAGTGTTAAAGAGTCAATTGATTCAGATATTGCGGCAATAATTTTAGAACCATTTGTATTTGAAGCGCCTAAGAATAACTTTTTGCACGAGTTAAGAGAGCTGTGCAATCAGAATGGTATTCTACTGATATTCGACGAGATGTGGACTGGATTCAGGATTGCACTGGGTGGTGCACAAGAATATTTTGGTGTATATGCTGATCTTGCTACATTTTCAAAAGCAGTTGCTAATGGTATGCCGCTTTCTATCTTAACAGGAAAGAAAGAAGTTATGAAGGTACTTGATGAAGATGTTTTCTTCTATACTACATTTGGTGGAGAGGCATTGTCGCTTGCAGCAGCTAAGGCAACTATTGAGGAATTGAAAGACAAAAACGTTCCCCAGTATTTGGCAAGACTAGGTAAAAGATTAAAAGATGGTTACAATCAAATAGCTGAAGAACTGGGGCTTGACTATACGAAATGCAGAGGATATGAATGCCGCTCGTTAATTACTTTTGATGCAAGTGCAGGTAATCCATTAGAATTAAAATCATTTGTTCAGCAGGAAATGATAAAACGCGGGATTTTGTGGGGAGGATTTCATAATATGTCTTTCTCTCATTCGGATGAAGATATTGCTTATACATTAAAAGCATATCAGGCAGTTCTTCAAGCTCTTAAAAAAGCTGTTGATGCTAATAGCGTTAAAGAGCAATTAAAAGGTGAACCTGTATCTCCTGTATTCAGGAAGGTGAGTAACTTTAATACAAAACCAAAACAAACAATTGCTTAGTTGATTGATGGCAAGTTTACCCGAAATATTTTCCCTTGATAATAAAGTTGCTTTGGTAACCGGTGCCCTCGGTTTGATTGGAAGGCATCATTGTGAAGCACTTGCTGAAGCAGGAGCGAATGTAGTTGTTTGTGATTTGGATAGTGTAAAGTGTATTGATTTCGCAAAAACACTTCCGCAAAAATCTATTGGTGTTGCTGCTGATATCACAAAAAAAAAGTCTGTTAAAGAACTATTAGATAAAGTAACAAAAGAATTTGGCCAAATTGATGTTCTTGTTAATAACGCAGCCATAAACGATATGTTTGAGAATCCGCAAGCAGCAGCAGAGCAATCGAAGTTTGAAAATTATCCGCTTGAACTTTGGCAAAAATCTTTAGATGTGAATGTTACAGGGATGTTCCTTTGTTCACAAATAATTGGTAGTACAATGGCAGAAGCAGGTAGCGGGAGTATAATTAATGTTGCTTCCACTTATGGTATTGTTGCGCCAGATCAGTCACTTTATCAGAAGCCTGATGGAACTCAATCATTTTATAAATCGGCCGCATATCCGGTTACAAAAGGAGCAGTTATCTCTTTCACAAGATTCTTGGCAGCATACTGGGGTGAGAAGGGTGTACGTGTAAACACTTTATCTCCCGGAGGTGTTGAAAATAATCAGGATGAATATTTTATAGAAAACTATAAACGTAAAACGCCACTTGGAAGAATGGCACAACCAAATGAATATAAGGGTGCGCTTATCTTTCTTGCTAGTGATGCATCAAGTTACATGACAGGAGCAAATTTAGTAGTTGATGGAGGTTGGACAGCATGTTAATCGATGAAAAATTAAAAGCAGCTAATGAACATCTTCGTGAAAAAATAGAGAAGATTAAAATTGTGGTAACTGATAACGACGGAGTGTTAACAGATACTGGTGTTTATTTTTCTGCAAATGGTGAAGAACTTAAAAGATTTTCCATAAGAGATGGCATGGGTGTGGAAAGACTGCGCAAGCATTCGAATATTGAAACGGTTATTGTTACAGGCGAGGTTTCGGGTTCGGTTAAGACGAGAGCAAAGAAGCTAAGGATTCCAGAGTACTATCTTGGTGTAGATGATAAATTGAAAGTCATTGAAGAAATAAAAAGAAAAAACCATATTGAAGAAGAAAATATTGCTTTTATTGGTGACGATGTGAATGATTATTCAATGATGAAAGCTGCTGGATTTACAGGTACTCCGGCAGACGGAACTGTTTTTATAAAAGATATTGCTGATTATGTTTGTACCAATAAAAGTGGTAACGGTGCTTTTCGGGAATTTGCAGAATTAATTATTGCATTTACAGCAAAAGAAAATTAGAAATTATTAGCTGATTTTATTTTATTTCTTATTGAGGTTAAAATGGGAACTAAGAGGGAAATATTAGTCGGTGAGAGGTTGATTGGTGATGGACATCCTGTATTTGTAATTGCAGAGATCGGTATCAATCATAATGGTTCGATAAATATTGCGAAGAAGATAATCGAAGGTGCAAAAGCTGCAGGATGTGATGCAGTAAAGTTTCAGAAAAGAACGCCGGAAATTTGTGTACCTAAAGACCAATGGAATATTGAAAGAGATACTCCATGGGGAAGGATGACTTACATAGATTACAGGTATAAGGTAGAATTTGGTATAAAGGATTATGACGAGATTGATAAGTTCTGCAGGGAGCTGGACATCTTATGGTTTGCATCTTGTTGGGATATCGAATCTGTTGAGTTTATGGAAGACTTCAATCCTCCTATTTTTAAAACATCATCGGCATCATTAACTGATACAGAATTGTTGATAAGACATTCTAAGCTGGATAAACCTGTAATTGTTTCTACTGGAATGTCTACCATGGAAGAGATAGAGCATGGAGTTGAGGATTTTGGATTGGATAATATATTGATTGCGCATTCAACATCATCATATCCTTGTAAATACGAAGATCTTAACTTAAAGATGATTACTACACTTAGGAACCAATATGTAAATACACCTATTGGTTACTCCGGGCATGAAACTGGCCTCTCCCCTACCTGGGCTGCTGTTGCACTTGGTGCTACATTTGTGGAAAGACATATAACACTCGATAGAGCAATGTGGGGTACTGATCAAGCGGCATCAGTAGAGGTAGACGGGTTTCATAGATTAGTAAGAAATATACGTGATATTGAAATTGCATTGGGTGATGGAGTTAAAAAGGTATACGATAGTGAGTTGGATGCACGGAATAAGCTAAGAAAAGTTAAATCGAAAGTTACATCGAACTAAATAAGCCACTGAAATAATGTATCAAGCTAACATATTTGATAATATTTGGAATGCAATAGTTAACTACTTCGCCGGTTTATCTGCTGCTGAAAATTATATGATGCTGATAATTGTATCGGCAGCCATAATATTTATCATCCTCGAGAGAATATTTCCATATACTGAAGGACAAAAAATATTGCGTGAAGGTTTTTTTGATGACCTTGCACTCTACACAATTGCACAAAGTTATATACTTGGAATATTAATCTTCGGATATATAATTATATTCATCGATAACTCAACTCAATTATCCCGCCTGCAACTTTTTGCAGATGTTCCTATCTGGATACAATTAGTCTTCTTCACAATAACACACGATATTTACATTTACTTTATGCACAGATGGCAGCATAAGAATAAATATCTGTGGAGAATTCACGAAGCACATCATTCACCAAGAAAGGTTGATTGGTTATCTGGGTCACGTTCCCACGCAATAGAAATAACAATAAATCAAACTGTAGAATTTTTACCTATTGTTTTATTAGGCTCTCCTGTTGAAGTAATTGCATACAAGGGTGCAATCAGTGCAGTTTGGGGAATGTACATTCACGCTAATCTAAACGTGCATACCGGTAATTTACAGAAAGTTATTAATGGACCTGAAATGCACAGGTGGCATCACAGTACAGGCAAAGGAAGGAACAGAAACTTTGCTACAAAGTTTGCTATTTGGGATTGGATGTTTAACACTGCTTATTTACCGGATTTCAAACCTGATGTGTATGGATTAAAGACTTACTTCCCGAATCATTACTTTATGCAAACACTTTATGCATTTAGAAGTTTTGGGAAGTCTAAAAAAATGGTTGGTAGTAAACAACTTTCAAGTAAGCGGAGCGGTTAACAGAACCAATACTATCTAACTTTTTATCCAATCGATAATTAGATTTGTAGCTTTAAGCACATTACCACAATAATGTTCTAAAAACTCATCATCTATTTCATCGGCTGATTTAATCAGTTTGGCTTCATTGATTGCTTTCGTTCCATCAATATCAACGTAAGCTAGTCTCGCAACTAACTCATGAGGCTGCATACCAAATGAAAATCCGGGTAAAATAGCCACTCCGCTTTCTTCGAGGAGTTTTGTGCATAGAGCGCT
The DNA here is from genome assembly GCA_020354005.1 of Ignavibacterium sp. Lineage (GTDB taxonomy): Bacteria > Bacteroidota > Ignavibacteria > Ignavibacteriales > Ignavibacteriaceae > BMS3ABIN03. Next base: position 1,679,167 of record CP070637.1, on the reverse strand, counting down.
GCTATTTCTTATTCCCCTGCTCTGGAATTTATCAGTGTAATTGCTGAAATCCGGCCAAAGATAAAATGCACCTTCTGGTGGTGGTGTAAATATATCTGCTTCGTTTAGTTGAGCTGCAATTTTATTTCCAAGTTTATCCAAAATCCATCGCGAACGCCACAAATAGTTCTCTATATCAGTACCACCTTCAAATGCTCTAATGGCTGCATATTGAATCGGTGCACTTGTAGAAGTAAATGTTTCACTTGCCATAGCTGCCATCGCATCTAGTAGCCATCTTAACGAAGATGGAAATGTAAATGTTCCAAGCCGCCATCCACCTGCTCCACACCATTTACTTAACCCGCTGCTAATGATCGTACCTTCCGGGTATAATCGTGCAATAGAAATATGCTTACCTTTATGATGAAGCTCACCGTAGATTTCATCTGACAAAAGAATGATCTTATAGAGTCTTGCTACTTCAGCCAACTGTTTCAATTCTTCAATATTGTAGGTAGCCCCCACAGGATTCGATGGATAATTAAGTATTACAATTCTAGGTTTATGGGGATCCTTTGCACAATGAGCATCCAGTTCTTCCGGACTTAAAAGCCATCTATTTTCTTTTGTAGTGCAGAGCCAGCGAACCTGTCTGCCAATTATTTGTGCCTGTGGTGCATACGAAACCCAACTCGGTGTAGGAATCACAAGGTCGCCATAGTAAACATACTGTAGTAAAAACATCAGTTCCTTTGAACCAGGCCCGATCAGTACATCTTCTTCTGTTGAAAAGATACGGTGAATTCTTCGATGGTAATCTGCAACCGCTGCCCGTAATTGGGGTAAACCCTTTACTGGCAGATAACTTTTTTGGTGTGCATTTACTTTTAGTTCTTCAACTACAGACGTGGGAACGGGAAACGGCGATTGGCCAAGGCCAAGCTTGCAGACCATCTTTCCATTTTTAATTAACTCATCACTTTTTTCGTTAATCAAGAGAGTTGCAGAAAGCGGCATCCCCCTAAT
>CP070637.1:1673514-1678059 GCA_020354005.1 Ignavibacterium sp. | reverse complement strand
TATACTTCGGAGGATAAATGTTGATGAAGTAATAAATTTTATAGTTCTCTTAATACCTTCTGTTACGAATAAGTACATTTGAGAATTCATTAAAATCATCAATCACTTTTCCTGTTCCCATTACAACTGCAGTGAGCGGGTCTTCCGCTACGTGCACGGGAAGATTTGTTTCAAGTCTTATTCTATCATCCAATCCTTTTAACAAAGCTCCACCTCCTGTAAGCATCACACCTCTGTCTATAATATCTGCTGATAATTCAGGAGGGATTTTTTCAAGAGACTGCCGTATTGCCTTAGTGATTTTTAATATAGACGCATTTAATAATTTTCTTATTTCGGTAGAACTTACTTCAATTGTTTTTGGAAGTCCGTTAACTAGGTCTCTCCCTTTTACCTGAATTTTTAATTCATTCTTTAACGGTACAGCAGAACCAACTTCACATTTAATAGCCTCTGCAGTTTTTTCGCCAATTAAAATATTATGATTGCGTTTGAAGAAATGAATAATAGAACAATTCATTTTATCACCTGCAATCCGTAATGATTCCTCATTAACAATACCTGACAGAGCAATTACTGCTATCTCAGTTGTACCACCACCAATATCTACTATCATATTTCCAACAGGTGCTTCCACATCGATACCTAATCCTATTGCAGCTGACATGGGCTCTGAAATTAAATGAACTTCTTTTATACCAGCGTGCTCTGCACTATCTCTAACAGCTCTTTTTTCAACCTCAGTCACACCACTTGGAACAGCAATCACGACTCTTCTGCTGCTTAGTGCACCAACACGGATTTTCTTTATAAATGCTCTTATCATAGCTTCAGCTATTTCAAAATCTGCAATTACACCATCACGTAATGGTCTGATTATACAAATTTCACTATGTTCCTTTCCCTGCATTTCTTTTGCTTCGTTTCCGAGAGCAATTATCCTTTTGGAATTTTTATCGATAGCAACCATTGACGGCTCATTAAGTACAACACCCTTGCCTTTAACATAAATCAGAGTGTTAGCTGTGCCAAGGTCAATTGCTATATCAGCAGTTAGAAAATCGAAAATACCCATTATACCTCTAATGTTTGAAGTGTATTGTACCAGCAAATAGTGTTAATGCTTTGTGCTCTGTTGTAGGAGTAAAATTTTCTTATAAGGTGCTTCATATTCGTTAAATCTCAGAAATTGTGCCACACTATATTCTTTTTATTGGTGTATAGCCCACTTCCTTAATTAATAATCGAAATGACATTTAAAGTGTTGTATAATATGAGGAAGAGAAATTTTGCTTGATGTATTTAAGATAATATTCCTGGAAAGATTTAAGACCAATAAATCTTGTAGTATTAGTCTTTGCTAATTTAGAATTGAAATCAGTAAGAAAGTAAAGAGCATTCTTTTTATTGATGCACTTTGTCGAAATTCACTTATTACGATTTTCTATTTCATCAGAGTATTCGAGACGATATATTTTTCCTCTCTTAAATAAAAATATATTTGTACTCCTTTCATCCTTTCGAGTACTAAAAGTGCTTGTGAAATGTTCAGTAAAGCGTTAAGTAATTATTTAACAGTTTGGATAGGGCGAAAATTGGAAAGACAAAAAATATTTAGAAATGGAGAAAAAACTAATCTTTTTTAGTCGGGGTGGGGAGATTTGAATACTCTTCCCACTATGGTAAAATAAATAAATAGCTCGTTTTTTCAACAAATTCTAATTTTTTCCAATTTCACCTTCCCTGCAAATCCCCCAAATTCCTTGGGGTTCCTGAGACAAGTGTGCTGTTTTTGTGCACTGAAACCTAGTGCAAAATTACGTACTTGAAATAATTGAATCAACTATCTTCTTTTCTTTTTCCAATTGTCTCCAGATTTTAATAATGCATCAATCTCTGATTTTCTATAACGGACTTCCTTTGTCCCTAGTAATTTTTCAAATGGAATAATTCCGTTTGTTGTCCAGTTCTGAATGGTCTTTTTTGAAACCTGGAGGTAGTCTGCAATTTGATCCTGATTCATTAGCTCCCTATGAACTGGTGACGATTCAAGGGAAATTGCATTTCCTGCCATTGTTTGTTTTATAAAATACTGCCTCCAGTACAGATCATCTGGATACGCATATAATTTTTGCCAAATATTTTCAGAATCCAATCCAATTTGACAGGATATATTTATAACACTTTTCCGTGTACGATTATAAAATGCGTATAATAAACTCTTATGTGATGAAGTTTTTTCAACTGTTGCATGTCCACCATAATAAATATCTGGCACAACATCATCAGGTTCAACATATAATTTTTCCAATTTGAATCCAGGTCTAATCGATAAATAATAAATACCTTTCGGACCAACATTAGGGACTAACTTACCTAAGCCCTTATCGTTAAACAGGGGAGTATCGGAAATCTTAGGTTTGTATTTACTTATCTGAGATTTGTCCTTTGGAACCAGTTCCTGAAGCAACCCAGCTACGAATGGGAAATCGATTTCAGTGTTGAGATCGTAAGTATAAGTCTCATACCCCCAGTCCCAGTCACGCTCGAAGATTATTTTGTTGAGTTTGTAGGGCATTTAATGCTTCATATTATTACATAATATTTAACAATATCGCTGATAAGGAATAGAAAATAAATCTGAAATTAATTATTTAGAAAGTTTTGTATTATTAACCAAGGGATTCATTTCTCAGTTGTATCTATATACTTGAATTTTTACGGTAGTTTTCAAGTGAGCAATACATCTAATTTTTGTTGTAATTGATTACAACTGTTTCACACAATTAATCAATGAAAATATATGCTACTTCCCAATTGTATAATGGATAACACTCTTTTCTTATATATTAACTTACTAGTTGCTTTGAACACTCCTTAATGTAAAAAAAATTTTATACCCATGTAAAATGCTCTTCCTGATGCAGGTTCAAAAAAATTATTACCGAACGCATTAATTACAATTGAACCATTATACCTCTTATTAAATATATTCTCGACTCCTGCGTTTATATTCAACTTCCCAAAGTTAAAATCTGTAAGGTATGAGAGCATCATTCCTATTACTGTGTACTCATCATTAATAAATTCATAAAGTGATCCAGACTCACCAGGTGAAGGACCATTAAAATCATTTGCAAATACTTTTCCATTATGTATAATTTCAAATTGACCAAATAAATTGTTCAGTAACTGAGATCTGACTCCAAGATAGAAGTGATGGTTTGGAATCCCCGGGACATAATTACCGGCCAGTTGATATAAAAAATTGTTCTTCTCAACTACAAAATCTGTAAACTTCATAAGCTGGTATGTGTAGGCGAGCTCAATAAGTGTAAAATCGTAGGGAGTCCATCCCAAAAAAAGTTCAATTCCTGCATTTCTTGTTTTTCCGCTGTTGCGGTAAAATGTTTCTTCTAGTTCATTTTGATATGGAATCAGCATATCCTTAATTCTCATATAATATAATACAACATTGTAGTTTAATCCCAGCGAATTAACATAGCCTCTTAACCCTGTTTCCAAGCTTGCAATTTTTTCTGAATTAAGTGAATTATTAAATCCGCCAGAACCATCAGGTGTATTGCTGAGTTCATTTGTTGTAGGAGTTTGAAATGCCGTTGAATAATTTCCATATAAAGTTGTGAGGTCAGATAATTTAATTCCTACTCCGAATGTAGGGCTGAAGTTGTTCATTATTCTTTTGCCTGAGTTATCTGCATAATCCTTAAAGAACTTATCCTTTACCTCAAAGCTGAAAGTGTTATAACGCAGTCCAGCACTCAACATAACATATTTAGACGGTAAAAATTCTATTTGTGTGAACACACCCAAAGCATTTACCATCTCTTGCTGATCGAGTAACCTGTCTCCATAACGAAGATTCTTGACAAATTCATTAACGTCCACTGAGGCGTTTCCTTTAATCCCCCTATTTTCAAACTCAATTCTTGAATCGTCCTGTAATTCATAATCAATGCCACCAACTAAATTTATATTTTTCAGAGCACCTAATGAATAAGAAAAAGTTGTTCTTATTCCATATAAATATCTTTGCAGATCAATAATCCTAGATGGAATTGCATTTAATAGAAGTCTATTAATTACATAGAATATTGTATTAAGATTGAATGAATTTGAAAAAGCATAACTAAATGAAATACCTGTTTGAAATTGACTTACATTTTTCCCGGCTCCACTCTTTTTAATACTCTCCCGCACCATTTCAGGATTGGTCGTTGCATCATACTTATTTAATGAACTGGGATTCAAAAGGAAGGGTGCGTTGTAGTAATTTGCAATTATTTTTAAACTAAATCTTTTATCAAGTCGTTGTGAAGTTATAAAGTTTATTCCACTGAATTTTGCGTTCGAATGGTTTCTAAATCCATCAGAATTAACAGTATAAAAATCTAAACCTGCAGTACCATTAAACAAATTACTTGAAACACCCACATCATATCTCAATAATCCAAAACTGCCAGCATTCACTTTCGCTTTTACCTGAAATTTTTTTTCCTTGTTGATGTAACTTTTAATAAAAAT
>CP070637.1:1625000-1673414 GCA_020354005.1 Ignavibacterium sp. | reverse complement strand
TAATCATCAATATCGTCGAATTGTGTATTGTTGAACTCTCCTTTATCGGGTCCCAAGTATGATAAGTCTGTTAAATTCGCATCATTCAAAACTGATTTTGAAACCGTATTTTCATCGAAGGCCTTTTGTTGAATTTCTTCAATCATTGATTGAGCAACAGAGGAGGCTGCGATGACAGCGGTGTTGGTGTTCTTAAGTTGCATTCTTTCAATATTGTGCTTATTCGCATTCATCAAAAGAAGTTGCAATAAAAAGATAGCTGCAATTGATAATAATTGGTTCCCGGAGTTCATATTATATGTTCTCTCTTAAATTCAATATATATACCCCAATAGGATGCCATTGAAAATTTCTTCCTTTTACCATTCAAATAAAGATTATTATTTTCAATATGTCATAATTGACTATTTCTGCGTCATTACTGAAATCTGCAGATTATTAAAATAATCAAAACACCAAATTTCATTTTCCCCAATCCCTGCTTAATAACATAGGCAGGGGTTTAATTGAGTGTTATGATTGGTGTGTGGGGAGGGCTGTGATGTGGCTTGAGTATGGAATCGTGGGCATGAGAATTGGTTGGTGAGTATGATTATTATGTATTGACTATTCATTGATTATGTAAAACATTGTCAGCAATTTTACATTATAAATATTCGTACAAATAAGGAGGAATATATTATGCGAAAAATATTGATTACAATTCTTTTACTTTTGGGATTTTCATTATCAGCACAAGATAAGCCAAACATAGTTCTGATTTTTATGGACAATTTTGGATGGGGAGAACTCGGGTGTTATGGAGGAGGAATTTTGCGCGGTGCTCCTACTCCTCGCATAGACAAACTTGCAGATGAAGGCATGCGCCTGCTGAATTTCAATGTAGAAGCTCAATGCACACCGAGTCGTGCTGCAATAATGACCGGACGCTATGCTATCCGAACCGGTAATGCAGAGGTGCCTTTAGGCGTTGGCGAATATGGTCTCACTCAATGGGAGTATACAATGCCTGAAATGTTGAAGGACGCCGGATATGTCACTGGAATGTTTGGCAAATGGCATCTGGGCGACTCCGAAGGCCGATACCCTACAGATCAAGGATTTGATGAATGGTATGGAATACCAAATTCTTCCGATGAAAGCTATTGGCCGGACAATGATCTGTTCATAGAAGGAGTAACACCCCAGGTAAAGTATGAGTACGTAATGGAAGCGAAAAGAGGAGAAAAGCCTGAAAACATTAAGGTTTATAATTCGGCACAAAGATTAATGATGGATAGAGAGATTACCGACAAGGCCAAAGATTTCATAAAAAGAAAAGCCAAAGGAGATCAGCCCTTCTTCTGTTTTATACCATACACCCAGACACATCTGCCTGTGGAACCGGAACCAACTCGAAAAGGATCAACTGGAAATGGAAAGTGGGGGGATGTTTTAGCCCAACTGGATGATTATGTTGGTGAACTGCTTGATGTAGTGGATCAGGAAGGAATTAAAGAAAACACCATTTTCATATTTACAGCAGACAATGGTCCTGAAGCAGCTATACCTCACCAAGGATTCGCGGGACCTTGGAGGGGAAGCTATTTTACCGGATTGGAAGGGAGTTTGAGGGTGCCTTTTATTATTCGATGGCCAGGAAAAATACCTGCTAAAACTGTCTCCAATGAAATCGTTCACGAAATGGATTTGTATTCAACTTTTGCAAATATAGCCGGCGGCAAAATCCCATCAGACAGGATCATTGATTCTAAGGATATGACAGATTTCTTTATGGGCAAAAATTACAAATCAGGTCGGGAAGAGGTAATCATTTATGTAGGGAGACACGTTTATGGCGTTAAATGGAGAAATTGGAAAATGATGACCAAAGAATTGGACAAGGGCTTCGGTGTACCACCTAAAGAGTACTCTGTCCCTCTGTTCTACAACCTGCATTTAGATCCCAGGGAAGAATACCCGGTGCTAAATGCTCCTCCTAATTTCTGGGTAAGATACCCCGCAGGTGAAGCTCTTTTGAAACACCTCGGCACATTTAAACAGGAACCTCCAATTCCACCATTTACACCAGATCCATATCTGCCTGAAAAGTGAAAAAAATTACAGTTTGTTATCAACCCCTGCTTAGTAACATAGGCGGGGATTTTTATTAAGTCCCTACTTAATCCAACATCTCCACAGCATTCCTCAAGTCATCACTTCTAAGATGTGCATAGATCTGTGTTGTTTTGATATCTGCGTGGCCGAGTAGTTTGCTAACCTCGTAAATGGATACTCCCCTTTGAACAAGCCAGGATGCGAATGTGTGACGCAGGGAATGGAAATTTAACTTGGGATTTATTCCCGATAATTTTATAAGCTTTTTTGTTTTGTGAGAAATAAATTGCTGATTGATCGGTTGGTTATGATAAGTAAAAACAATTGTGTGCTTATAACGAGATTGAATTCTTTTTTCCAATATCTTAATAGCAGATTGATTTAACGGTAAGCTTCTGATTTTCTTTGACTTTGTTAAGTGGTTTCGATTATCAAGGATAAGCGTTTTACTTTCTATGTTTACTTGATTCCATTCAAGTTTTATTAACTCCATTTGCCTAAGTCCAGTATTTACAGCAAAGATAAAAATATCATTAAGATCATCATCAATGGTTGTATTCAACAATTCTTCAAATTCCCATTTAGTAAAAAACACAGGTAACTTTTCTGGAAGCCTAGGTCTTTTTATTCCGATGCAGATATTCTCTAATATAAAATTATGATCTATTGCCCAATTAAATAATGAGCTTAGACTTTCAATTTCTCTTTTTACAGTGTGCGGAGATAAGTTCCTACTTCTATACTGTATGTACTTCAATACTTTTTCTTTATTTAATTCCTCTATTGGAAAGTCGCCGTAGTATTTCAACATTTCCTTAAAAGCACTTTTTAAAGTGATTGTGTGGTTATAACTATGAACAGACTCTGAATATTTCAGAAATTCAAAAATCATTTTCTTAAAGTTGATTGGAATTGTTTTTCTATCTAGTCTATCCTTTAGTTCCAGACTAAACTTGGATAGAAACTTGTTTGCTTCTGATTTGGTCTTTGATCTAGTAGAAATGATCTTTCGCTTTTTATTAACATCGATGTAGTAAAGATAGTAGTACCCGTTCTTGTGTTTTGAAAGAAACATATATCCTCCTTTAACACAAAGCATATAGGGTCTAGAAAATTTTAGACCTTTTTTTAGACTCCTGGGTAATTTTAGGGTCTAAAATGAGTCAGTAATTTAAAATGTCATAGGTAGGGTTAAAATAAAAAAGCCCCAATACAAGTTGTAATGAAGCTTTTTGAGTGGGCAGAGACGGAATTGAACCGCCGACACATGGATTTTCAGTCCATTGCTCTACCAACTGAGCTATCTGCCCTAAATTTTAATTTCAAAATTAATAATTTTAGTACTAACCTCAAAAGCTATTCAACAGTAACACTCTTAGCCAGGTTCCTTGGCTGGTCAACATTCAATCCTTTTTTTACAGCAATGTGATAAGCGAGCAATTGTAATGGAATTGAAGTTAAAATTGGTCGCAGCATTTCAACTGTATCAGGAATTTTTATAGTGTGATTCACCAGCCTGTCAATCTCGTCATCGTTCTCACTTGCAATAGCGATTAACCTTCCACCTCTTGCCTTAACCTCTTCAATATTACTTATAACTTTTTCGTATGTCGAGTCCTTCGTAGCAATAAATACTACAGGAAGGTTCTCATCAATTAATGCAATTGGACCATGTTTCATTTCAGCTGCCGGGTAACCTTCAGCGTGTATGTAGGAAATCTCTTTAAGTTTTAACGCACCTTCTAAAGCAACTGGGAAGTTGTAACCTCTCCCCAAGTATAAAAAGTTATTTGCATCTTTAAATTCATTGGCTAACAACTCGATACTGCTATTAAGATTAAGTATGTGTGAAATTTGTTCGGGTAATCTTCGGAGTGCATTAACAATTAACTTTCCCTCATCAGCACTTAAAGCCTTTCTTCTTGCTACTAATAAAGTTATTAAAGCAAGAACGATTAACTGAGACGTAAATGCTTTTGTAGAAGCAACACCTATCTCTGGACCGGCATGAATATAAACTCCCGCCTCGCTTTCTCTGGCAATAGTGCTCCCCACCACATTACAAACACCTAATACAAGTGCTCCTCTATACTTGGCTTCGCGCAATGCAGCAAGAGTATCTGCGGTTTCTCCGCTTTGTGATATTACAATAACCGTATCATTGCTATTAATAACGGGATTTCTATAACGAAACTCTGAAGCATATTCAACTTCTGCTGGAAGACGTGCAATATTTTCAAGCATATATTCTGCCACAAGTCCTGCGTGCCATGATGTTCCGCAAGCTGAGATGATAATTCTTTCTGAATTTATCAACCGGTTTGTTACATCAGATAAGCCGCCAAGTTTTGCATCTCCTTCATCAAAAAGTAACCTACCTCTCATAGAATTAAATACAGAATCCGGCTGTTCCATAATTTCTTTTAACATAAAATGAGTGTAGCCGCCTTTATCAATCTCTTCTAAAGTCATGCTAATCTCGTGTATCTCTTTTTCAATTTCCTGATCGGCAATTGTTTTTACTTTATAACCATCACGGCTCACAACGGCAAGCTCACCATCATCCAGGTATATAATCTGTTTTGTATGTGCTAGTAACGCAGAAACATCAGATGCAATAAAATTCTCATTCTCGCCCAAACCAACTACAAGGGGTGAACCTTTACGCGCCACAACAACTTTGTCAGGCTCACTTTTATAAATTACTGCAATACCGTAGGTACCAATTACCTCATTCAATGTAAGCTGAACTGCTTTACAAAGATCATTTCCCCGGTTTATGAAACTATCTATTAAATGAACAAGTACCTCTGTATCAGTATCGCTGGCAAATTCGTAACCAAGCTTTAGCAACTCGTTTTTTATTGTTCGGTAATTCTCAATTATGCCATTATGAATTAGAAAAAGAGATTTATCCTCATTTGTATGTGGGTGTGCGTTAGTTTCATTAGGGATACCGTGAGTTGCCCATCTTGTATGCCCAATCCCTAAGGGGGCCTCAAGGTTCATCTCGCCCACTCTATCCTCCAGCACTGATACTTTCCCCTTGTTCTTTATCAAAACGGAATCTCCGTTAGTTATAATACCAATACCTGCAGAATCGTATCCACGATATTCCAGACGTTTTAATCCATTTATCAGAATAGGAAGACAATTTTTATCTCCAATGTATCCAACTATTCCACACATATAAATTCCTCACTTTTATAATTGTAATGAATATCTTAGCTAAATATAAAATTATTGTAGGCAATCAAAAAATATGATGTAGATTATCGTACACGCGCAAGTTTTTGTGTTACGGACTTTGTTTCATCCTTAAATTTTGCAATGACTTTATACAGGTATACTCCATTGGCAACATCATCTCCATCCTGATCCTTGCCATTCCAATAAAGCTTATTAAATCCAGATGATAAATCACTTCTGGATCTTTCATAATCCCATATCAGTCTACCCGCAATGGTATAAACTTTTATATTCACTTTGTCAGGTAATTCTGAACCTCTAAGTTCGAAAGTAAAATGTGTATCGTTTGCAAACGGATTAGGATAATTAAAAACCTGAGTTAAATCAAATTCGTTGAAAACGGAAAACAATGTAATTGACGACGTGGAATCGAAAGGATTGTTGGAAGCATCTTTTGCATTAACCCTTAGAATATGATCTCCATCAGGTAATTCAGGTGTCCAATGAATTTCTGCTTTAGAATCAGGGTACGGTGTATATTCATAACTCAATTCGGGTTGAGCAAAGTACAATGGAACACTTTCGTTCAATGTTATTTGGAAAAAACTTGTATCGAGTGGTAAAGGACTATTGTCTTTCAATGTAATCATAACATCAGGTTTTGCAGAAACTATATCTCCATCAATAATTTCGACACCATCAAAAGTTATTTTAAATTCGGGCCAGACAGAATCTCTTGCAACAAAAAAGCTGTTCTCAGATAGATTGTTAAATGTAAAATATTCAAGACCGGAATAGTCCACTACAATTTTCACAACATTATTAAATAGCATCGAAGAGGTAGAAATCGTGTCAAAAAGATCTATATATGATTTACCAAGTACTGTCACATTTTTAGAAATGACAGACGAATCGCCAGAGGAATCAATGCCAGCATCGAAGTAATAATCCAATTTAATTCCTTCGGCTTTGGAATTCCCAATATTTAAAATTCTAGTTTTTAATTCCGTATCAAAACCTTGAAGAATTGTATCTGGAGTAAACTGAATATTATCTTTAGTAATCATAATTTCGGGTGGAGCGTCATACGAAATATTCATACCATTGACCTTTATAGGCTCACTAGCTCCAAAACTTGTATCAGTTAACGTAAATTGTAGTTGAAGATATGGATATTCATCTGCTTCAATTGAACTAAGATCTAATTGTTGCGGAGGATTTTCAAAAAGATTTTCCCAGAGACTTGTTTGTTTATTGAAGCCATGTAAATATGTTTGGTAAGTGCCCGCCGATCCATCGTCGTCCACAATGTATTCCAGATTATTCCACTGAACTGAAGGTCCTACCTGATGCGATAGGATATTTCCCCTGGCATCTCTATATGTACCCTTAAATACTGCAATTTTTGTTGGTTGATTATCGCTGGGAAAAACCGATGCATAGACTCTGTCATTTACCCAATCATATGTCCAGGAATAATAATACTGAAAAGGTATTGAACTATGCCACTGTTCTTCAAACGCTCCATTATCCAGATTAATTCTCCTTAAGTACCCCTGATCTACTCTTTCATATGGGTAGAGATAATTATTAGCAACAAAAAAGTTTGTGAAAGCTGGATAACTCTCACCAGCAGGTATCAAATCATCTTTAACTTTGGCCCACCCATTCAGCGGATCGAATGTTCGTATTGTATATTTGTATTCTCCTAACTCATTCCTGGTAGCAATATTATATACATACCGGCCATTGGATGTAATATAAAATGCACCGTCACTAACCTGAGCGTTAGCTACGTTTAACATTCCTTCTGGAATTACTATAGTAGATGTATCACCATTTTGTGGATTGATTTTCGTAAGACGATAAGGATCTCCATATGCAACATATATGTTTCCACCGTCATTATCGGGGAAGTAAAATAACTGGTCCCAAATGTAAACTTCTACCTCAGGGATTGGTCCATAATCCTGAGCTTTAATCGAACCATTATAACCAGTACCCAGTTTATAAATTGGTGATTTAAGACCATTCCTGAAAAAGGACATATGTGCATAATATATATATGTACCGTCCGTGGTAATTGTTGTTACTCCACTTAATTCTGGGGGTAGAGTGAAATCAAGAAATTCAATCAATGTATTATCAGTTGGTCTTGGAGGTGATGGATTAGTGTTCAGAATTAAACTTTGCAGTGAATCTGAATAGTTGACATTATTCAATTGCAATGAACTTAAAGACTTCTCTTTAATATAATATCCTGTTTCATTCGAATTATAGTCAACTGTTAGAGCCCTTGGATTATTCCAAAATGTTGAGTCCCCTTCAATAATTATTCTCGTTCGCCAAAAATATGCCCCCTCCGGAAGGATCGGAGAATCCCACTGCAGCAATCCTCCTTGTGGTGTTATATAAGAAGATTCTACTAATGGGTTTTCGAAAGTAATACTCGTATCAATCTGGATAAAATATCTTAAATCCTTGTAGATATAGAAGCCGTCATCGACAAATAGAAAATTCACTGTGCTATCAGCAGATACAAAGCCATTAATTGGATCTACTATACTCGGTTCTCCTAAATCGAATACTGCGACATTAATTGATGCCTGATTATCCGTATGATCCATTTCGGGAATAACGTCAACTGTATTAATTCCTACGGTTATTTCATATAATCCTTTTTTTGTTGGCACCCAATTAACAATAACTGAATCGGTTTCTCCAAAGCTGCCGACTTTAATTTCATTTAACATATAAGAAGTATCGATTGACGTGACAACCAATTGAACTACTATGGAATCACCAGGAAAGACTATCCCATAATTTTTTAACTTTACTTTAATCTCAACATCTTTATCTACTAAAACAACTTGAGGATCTATTGAAATATCAGAGGAAAGAATTTCAAAGTCAGGTTTATCGGGGATCGAAAGCTTTAATGCCGGATCACCCAAATATGTTAATAATGCCAATTGTTGTCCGTATAATCCTATGGGAGTAAAATGATTTTTTGAAAAAAGTATTGCTCTACCAATTATGTAATTTTTTTGTTCAAATATTTCATTAAATAATACCTCGTTCATTGCTTTTCCAATACCCCAATATGTCAATCCGGAACTGCCATAAAATCCTATACAACCCTTCCCTTCAATTTTATTAAAAATTTCACCAAATACATCCTGATTATCGAAATGAGCAGTATAACAAGTAACACTGGAAATGAAGGGTAATCTCCCTCCATTCACTAACTGATGAATATCATCATTAGTAAAAACCAGATCCCATTGGTACCCACCTCCGTGTCCATAGTAATTAGCAACAACTGCTCCATCATTAAATCCCTGCCTTATTTCAACGCCCTCACCCTGAAATGGGAAATGTCTTGGTTTGTGAGGGTAACGAAAAATTTTTGTGGAACTTATTCCATTAGGCACCAAATAACTATCATCTAGAAATAGATTTGCATCATTAAAACCAAATGTTGTTTCATCATTTAGATTTAAACCGGATGAAACAAGCAGAACATTCTGTTTCCACTTTTTTGAATCGTCGTCTGGATAATTTATTATTTTGTATATCAATTCATTTGCTTCCTCAATAGTTTCGGCCGATAATCTGCCAATTGCAATATCTGGGGCCAGATCATCTCCGGCTACACTTACTATTATATTATCACTTGCAGCCTGTCCATACGGTTGTGCATGATATGGTATTGAAGGTATAAAATTGGGGCGACTGCCATTAATTAATCCCCTGTAATCGTAACTCATATCTCCAATAAGAACCACATAGGAAGGTGCTGGCTGCTGCCAATTTTCAAACGCATATTTTACAAAACCTTGTAATGCAAATGGATCCAGAAGACCATAAGAGAATTCATCATAGATCTGATGTACATCCGTAACTATGATTCTCGGGTTGGTTATGCTCTCATCCGGAAAGTTATTTGTTCTGAAGTCTGCTAATTGATTTGCAATTCCATTGAACTTAGAATGAGTAATTATTAAGTAATCCCCACCATTTGAAACCTCCCTTAAGTTTGAAGGTTGATCTTGAACAATTGAATCAACTTGCAAAAAGTAGTCATCTGAAACACAAAAGTATTCACTCTGCTCAAATAAGCTATCAATAAAAAATACAGATTTAAACTGATCGTTCGCCACGAGAGGATTTATTAAAATTTCTTTGTGTTCGGGAACATATACCTTCATATTATCTTTTTGCCAATTAAAAACCTGGAATCTTGTAAGTCCGATTGTGTTTTCGGGACTTTTAAATGATATATTATTTTCGTCAGATCGCAAGTCACGTGGATATTCAATTTCAAACCAATTAATACGAACTTCGTCCGATGGTGCAGGGTCATTGGGACAAATATCTCCCTCGGCTGCAACTTGAAAATTATTCGAGTTGAAAATGTTAACCTGGCTTAAATCCACTTCAGTCGTAAAAGTTGTCGCATTCGATCCATCCCAGCTATGTTCTCCAATTAGTTGAGATGTTAAATATACCTTTACTTTATGATCGGGATTACAATTTGAATTCGTTGTCATTCCATGCATATTCAGCGAAACATTCAAACTTGTTGCTTCTGCTGATAAGTTTTCGGGACCAGGGAAAACACCGGTAAACAATTTTATTAAATTACCATTAATTCCAGAAGTAGTTCCCCAATACCAATAATCCCTCTGATCATCTAATGCATGTCCAAGTCGTTCATATAGTGTGTCTATCTCATAATGTAAAGTATGTGTATCTGTGGCAAAAGAATTAATCCAGAAATGTGGATATGCATCTTTGTGCGTATAGAAATTCGTTGTGGTATCGTTCTCGTAAGAAAACCAATAAACATTACTAAGATTATAAATGTTGAAATATGAATGTGGACTAGAAGGTGGCGGATAACCCACGAATTGGAAATAGTCATCACCGTTAAAGAGTGAATCGTCGTTTGTGTCTACTATATCAAGCGTTACTGAATTTCCATTATTAATCAATTCTAATTTATCAATTGGGGTATTAGAGCCAAGCAGCACATTTTCTGCTATCAATTCACTGTAAGTAATCCTGTAAACCCCCTTCTCTTTCAAGTAAAATTTGAAATAGTTTTTATTAGGATTATACCAATAACTATTTTCTTTCAAAGGAGAATAACCATTCGAGATTGATTTACTGATCCAGTTTTTGGCTTGATCAAAATTTATTACTGTACTTTCCAAATAACTATTTGTCATAGCATCTGTTATTGCAACATTATTAACAGCAACGGATACATTGTATTTAATCCTAACTAAAATTTTTCTATTGAATACCAACTCTCTTTTAACAGGATTAAACTGGAAAGGTGATATACTTACAGGCAAAATGTTTGCATACCTGAAAATAAAAGAAGAATTTATTTGAACAGCTTCGAACGGAAAAAATTGGTTATTAGAATAAATTTCTATATTTATTTTATCAACATCAGGATTTTCAAAAAGAGGGTCATTTTCAGGAAATGGTATAATAAATTTATTACTGTACGATTTTTTATCACTATGTAAAATTTTAATAGTAGGTTTTGAATTGTGAGGAATCCCCAAGTTTATATTTATCATTGGAAGCCACGGATCTCCGGGCATTCTATAATAATTCTCCTCACCATCAATTACCTGAAAATTTCTCTCGTTTATCAGAGTATCACGAATTGAATAAGAATCCGAAAAATCAAACTCTAAAGTTAAATGATCGTTAGTTGATTCAACTATACTATATTTCTGAGCAAAAGTGTTTGAAAATGAAATAAAAAATAGAAACTGGAAGAGTATGAGATGCTGCAGCCTTGAATGCATTAATTTCCTAATTATTTGAAAAATCGCTTGAAACATATAATTTAGAGTTGATATAAGGCAAGGGGAAAAATATGCCTATTAACAAGTATTTTTACACAATCAGTAATATTTAATTGAACAGAGATATCAAAATTAAAGATAAATGAAAGACAAAACTGACAAACAACTGATAAAAGATATAATTGATTGGGATGTTGTAAACTGGTCAAAGTCAATAATGTTTTGGCAAAAGAAAATCGATTTAAAAAACAAAAATTATACCTGTTTAGAGCTAGGAGGTAAACGGGGTGGATTATCACTTTTTCTTGCCCAGAAAGGAAATAATGTAATTTGTTCAGACCTAGAATCACCTGAAAATCTTGCTTCAGAATTACATAGAAAATATAAAGCTGAAAGCAGAATAAATTATGAGTCAATTGATGCAACTAAAATTCCGTATGAAAACAAGTTTGATATAGTAACATTTAAATCCATTTTGGGTGGAATAAGTCGTGATGGAAATAATTGGCTAAAAAAAATTACAGTAAATGAAATTCACAAATCATTAAAGCTTTCTGGAAAGTTATTGTTTGCAGAAAATCTCGAAGCTTCGTTCATTCATAAATTTTTCAGGAAAAGATTTGTTAAATGGGGTGTTGAATGGAATTATTTAAAGTACAATGAAATTGAAGAAATATTCTCTTCATACAGTAAATTAGAATATATAACTGTTGGATTTTGGGGCACATTTGGAAGATCGGAAACACAGCGAAAATTCCTTGGAAAAATAGATAGTCTTTTTGAGAAGATTATTCCTGAGAGCAAAAGGTATATTGTGATTGGAATAGCTGAAAAGTAAAATAATCTTTAATAAAAGTCCGGAGGAATTAAAGCACTTTATAAAAAGACCAAGACGTAAAACTAATTATTGTAACTATCAATTCTATTAGATATTTCCTTGGTTGTTAAGTATAACTTTAATAGTTGACCCAACAATCATAAAATCACTCCAGAAATTTGCCTTGCTGTAATATTCAATCTCCATCTTAACACGCTCTCCGGGTGATAATCTCTGTCTTCCATTAATTTGCGAATAACCTGTTATGCCGGGCTTAAAATTAAATACTTTTCTTTGCTCTTGCGTGAACTTTGACGTAATCTGAATGATCTCTGGTCTAGGACCTATTAAGCTCATCTCACCTTTTAGTACGTTAATTATTTGTGGAATTTCATCTATGCTTGTTCTTCTAAGTATTTTACCAACGCGGGTTATTCTGGAATCGTTTTCCTGGGTAATTGGTGGTCCAACTTTAAGGGCATTATATACCATTCCCCTAAACTTGACCATTCTGAAGGGCTTACCATTTAAGCCGGAACGCTCCTGTATAAAAAAAACCGGACCTTTAGAATCCAGTTTAATTGCTATCGCAGAAATGAGCATTACAGGCAGCGATATAATCAGTAATAAAATACTGAAGATAATATCGGTAAACCGTTTGATAAAACTTCCTTGCTTTCCCATTTTTAAGAAGTGATTACTTCTTAAATTTATTCAAAGTATCTATAATTACATCAATAACTCTGTCAACATTTTCATCTGTCATACCCGGATATATCGGTAAGGACATTAACCTTGGAAATACCGCTGAAGCAACCGGATAATCATCATCAGAAATATTAAATGTTTCACTGTAGTATAAATGCTGGTGAACAGGCATAAAATGAACACCGACGCCAACATTTTTCTCTCTTAATTCATTTATAAGCTGTGCTCTGTTCTTCGTTAATCTATCAAGATGAAGCCTGATTGGGAAAAGGTGCCACGAAGAATCTCTGTCTGGTTTTATTGTGTGAAGTTGAATAGAATCTAAGTCTTTAAGAGCTTGAGTGTACCTCGCTGCAATTTTTTTTCTGGAGTCCCACATTGTATCAACTTTTTTAAGCTGAGGTAAACCTAAAGATGCCTGAAGGTCAGTAAAATTATATTTATATCCGGGAGCAACTACTTCATAATACCATGAACCTGATTCAGTGTATCTTTTCCAGGCGTCTCTATTAATTCCATGAAGTCGCATAATTTTACATCTCTCTGCTATTTCTTCATCATTAGTGCAGATCAT
Organism: Ignavibacterium sp.; assembly: GCA_020354005.1. Taxonomy (GTDB): domain Bacteria; phylum Bacteroidota; class Ignavibacteria; order Ignavibacteriales; family Ignavibacteriaceae; genus BMS3ABIN03. The sequence goes on along the minus strand of CP070637.1, from coordinate 1,660,198 downwards.
CCCTCCTTCGCCAGTAGATAAAGTTTTGGTTGCATAAAAGCTGAAACAGGTTACATCAGAAATCGTCCCGATTCTTTTACCTTTATAATCAGCTGGAAGTGCGTGAGCAGCATCCTCAAGAACTTTTATTCCATGCTTTCTTGATATATCATGAATTTCATCAAGATCACAAGGTTGTCCTGCATAATGAACAGGGATAATAACTTTAGTTTTAGGTGTTATAGCTTTTTCAACTGCTTCCAGTGATATATTAAGTGTATCTTCATCCACATCAACAATTACCGGTTTTGCACCGAAATAGCAAACAATCTCTGCCGTAGCCGGAAACGTCATTGTCGGAACGATTACTTCATCTTCCGGTTTTATTCCAAAAGCTTCGAGGGTGAGATGTCCCGCTGCTGTCCAGGAACTTACAGCGACTGATTTACTAACACCAATGTATTCACTAAAATTGTTTTCGAATCGAATTGTTTTTGGCCCCATACTTATCCAACCAGATCGGACAGTATCTACAATCTCGTTTACTTCATCTTCGGAAATAAACGGCTTATGGAACAAGAGAAAATCGTTTTTCATACACTGTAAATTTTATAGTGAAAATAACAACATTGAAAGCAATATTCCAAATAACCTAATAGCAAAAATAGTAAAAAACTAATAATATTCTAATTTTCTAATATGCAATGGAGTGATATTAAAATATAAAAATTATTACTATTAGTGATGTTTTAATTATTAATATAACTCTATCAATAACAGCATCTATCCTCAGTGAAAAAGCGATACTAGTTTTTACTCACTGCAGGTGAGAACCAATTGTATTTAATTAATTTAAACATGCCAAAAATAAACCCAACGCCATAAGCAATATGAATTAACGGATACACAATAACTAGATAGAATTTACTTTTTACATTTAACTTTGAGTTTATAGCGTTCCATATAATGATTAAGATATAGACAACGACAGGAAGTAACCAAAAAGGAAATATATATGCCACTGGTAGTGATAAAAGATATATTACAAATATGAAAGGAACTATATGTCTTATTATGATTTTACCCTTAACTTTAATTAAAGCGAGCGGTTTGTATAATCCATAGTAAAAGTATTGTTTAAATAATTTGTATGGTGTCTCCTTAACATAATAAACACTTTTAACTTTGGGTGATATAAATACTTTCCCCCCTTTGCTTGTTAGTCTGGAACAAAATTCATCATCCTGGTTTCTAATTAATGATTCATCATATAATCCAATTTCAGAAAACACTTCTTTTCTAAAAAAAGGAAAACATGCCATTTCAGCATATCCTTCATAATCAGGAAATCGGTGCTTGGCATTACCTACACCTATGGAACTAGACATAGCGCAAGCGACGGCTTTGCCAAAATCGTTTTTACCCCTGCTTATAATAGGTCCACCAACACAAGAAGCTTCAGGATATTTCTCCATCAATTTGAGTGATGTTGATAAGTAATCATCTGCATATTCTGAATGGGCTCCCATTATACAAATAAATTCACCATTAGCATCCTGAATACCAAGATTTAAAGCAAAAGGTGTAGTTCGTTTAGGATTCTCAATAACCTTTAAATTTGGAAAATCCATTTGTAATTCAGCTAATAACTCCCTTGTTCCATCATCGCTAAAACCATCAACAACTATAATCTCACTTCCCCCGGGCAAATCTTTCTGATTAAGAATAGATGTAACCGAATCTTCTATATAATCAGATTCATTTCTACAGGGAATAATGACCGTAACAAGAGGTATTTGCGGATAATTATTCATTGTTGAGATTTCCGGTATTTAATTTTATTTAACTAAAGAATGATTAAACTTACTTAAAGTATAAACTCAAATTAATTGCAATATCTACATACCCAATAATAAAGTATTATTAATAAATGTTTACGGCAGATTTAAGATCATTAGGAATGCTGTATTACTCTAGAAACCACTGTTAATAATATTCTGATAAAAAGCAGTAGTAAAATGGTTTTTACTAAAAGAATTAAATTTCAATTCAATAATTTTAACAAAGTCATTTTCAGAAACGGCTATTATCATAATCAAGTGGTTTTCTGGCTTAAAATTTCCTTGTAACTTTTTATCATTTGCATAACATTTTCATCCCAGTTGAAGAATTTTTTAACTCTTGTCCTCCCAGCTTTTCCAAACTTCTTCCTAATTTCGTCATCAAGTAATAGTTCTATTTTTTCAACCAATACTTCAACATTAGACTTGGGAATTATGAAACCAGTAATATTATTATCAACAACCTCCGGCAATCCCCCAACATCTGAAACAATAACAGGATTCTCACAAGAAGATGCTTCAAGAATAGCAACACCAAAACTTTCACTTTCTTCAGTTGAAACAGCAACATATATATCTAACATTCTATGATAATCAGGAATTTTATCATAACTCACAAAACCTGTTATTTTAACATCCGATGCAATTCCAATTTTATTAACTAATGTTTTTATATTGCTAATCATTGAACCTCCACCCACAATCAATAATTTTAGAGGTAGGTCCGGATGGTTCTCCTTAACTCTTTTAAATGCACTAACCAAATATTCGGTCCCATACTTTTTTTCCACTGATTTTATTGTGCCTATAACGACATCATTGTCTGAATAGTAGTTTCTGGTTTCCTTTGGTTTAAAAATCTCAGTATCAATTCCAAAAGGGATTACGTTAACCTTTTTGTTTGTGTATTTTTTTGTTTCTTCAGCCATTATTTTGCTTGTTGAAAATAACATATCAGATTTTTTTAGATTATATATTACTAATTGTTTTAATAGGTCTGATTTTTGTGGAAAGTTATAAATGTCCGTTCCCCATACAGATAACGCAAATGGATGAAAGCCACTCAAAGCTCCAAGGAGGCCATAGCTTGACGCTGAGTGTGCATGGATAATATCAGGTTCAAATTTTTTAATTTTTTTCTTTAATCTGGGTAATGCCAATAAATAGAAAATTTTCAACAAACTTCCATCAGTTCGTAGCTTGATAAACTGAGGGAAAGGGAATGTATCAATTTTTACAGCGACTTTGTATTGCTTACCCTCATAAGATGATAATCCAAATATAGAAATTTCTAATCCCTTATCATGTAAACCATTTGCCCATTTAATTGTGTGAGCAGAGGATGGATCAGCTAGTAATAATATTCTCATAGTAATTCAGTATCCTTTACAATTCAATACTCTAAAAAAATATTATAAAGGAATATGCATTTTTAACTTTCAATTTGAAATTTTATAATAAAAGAACCATTAATAATAATGATAACAAACATTTTTACTAAAATTGCATGAAGTAATCCTTTAAAACATTTATTATCAATACCGGATTGTTTCAAAATACTACATGAGTGTTTTGCAAAATACTTTAGTATAATGTCGAACACTATTGGAATATAGAACTCGCAATCAACTTCTGTTTTTTGCATAGTATTAACTCTGGGCTCACAAAATTATTTAATCAAATCTTAAATTAATTGAAGATAGATAGATAATTATATATGGAAGGTAATATATAAAGAAAAATGCTAATCTAACTTTTTACATTTTAACTACTTGAGTTATAAAGTGTAAACTGTTTCTATCTTAATCAGAATTTTTTGTAATTATAATAAAATCGGAGCAATAGGATTTTAGGAAATCAAGACTACTCTCTACTTTGTCTAACTTCGGTCAAGTTCAATTAAACAATTCATTACTGTTTTTACTCTAATGTAAGCTCTTAGTTTCTTTATTAATAAGTGAAAATCTTTTATTAATATAAATGAGAATTATAAAACACCACCAAAAAGGCAAATCTTTTGCTATCATACCGTAACTAACAATACCACCCCACTCAAATATTCCCCTTGTTATAATAGCCAATCCAGCAGCAATTAATCCAACTACTAATGTAAAATATTTATATTCTGAAGCTTGAATTTTCTTTAGTGTGTTGTAACCAATTTTAAAAAACACAACAGGAATTGTGATAGAAGCAATGAGCCCTAAAATACCAAGTTCTGAAAGGAAAAAAAGATAAAAGTTATGAGCATGTCCCATCCCAATGGTATCAACATACCGGTTAAGAAAAATCCAATCACTACTCCCTGCCAAGAATGGAATGTTTTTACTCATTTCGATTTTTGCAGCTGCCGGGCCTGTTCCGAATATTGGATTATCAGTAATAATCTGATATGTAGCTTTTAAAATTGCATCTCTACCACTAAATACCCTATCCAACCGGAAGTATAATTCAATCACATCACTTATCGGTTCAATAAATAGAAAGGGTATAATAATTACAATTCCAATTAAAAATCTGTAAAGTAATTTCTTATTTAATACGTAAAAAATAAAACTTGTACTAACCACTAAAGAAAATATTGCGGCTCTTGCATTTGTAATGACCAATCCAATAATTAATAAAATAATGGTCAATTCAATCGTCCGCTTACGAATACTATTCGATTGACTAAAATAATATGCCAGAATTATCGAGACTGTCATAACAAACAATGCACCAAGAGTATTTTTATGAATATAGTTTTTATCCTCATCAATTAATAAATATTGTTGAAATTGTATTACATCAAAGTTTGCAGAATAAAAAAGATAAAGAACAAGGAAGAAAAGAGAAATTGCAGTTATTACAAAGACAAATATATACAGCTTCAATTCCCTCTCATTTTCAATGAGCGAATAAAAAAGATATATTATTAAAAAAAATAAACTTGTTCTTAGGATTTGTATCATTCATATTCCCCGATAATCAGAGAATAAAGTTGATACTATCATTGAGGATATAATTAGCAATACAAGAAGCATAATTGATTTTGGAATTTTAGGATAGTTTTTGTGATCTAGTTGATAAATTCTGAGAAAGAAATAGAACACAAGAAATATATTTATCAATTGCACTAATAAACGAAGTGATGCACTTAATCCTGTAGTGATTGTCATAAGTGTAAAGAAACTGAAGATTATAAAAAAGTCCTTTTGATAACGTAAAAGAATAATTAAAAAAACCAATGCCAATACAGCCATCCAAAGAAACTCAACAAATAATATAGATGTACCAGCAGCTGCTACAATAAGCAATATGATTTCACTCGTTCTAGATTTCTGAATTGCTATCATTAATTTTTTATCGAATACATTATTTTTTCTTTACAACAACTTCTATAGAATATTCTCCGTCACTGTGTATTAAAGGATCAGTAATAGTATGTCCTTCACTACATTCTTTAGCATATATAATATCATATCCCTTTATTATTCTTTCGATTAACGGGACTATTCCAATAGTATGTGGTTCTTCATCTTGATCAAGTAAAAAATAATGTAGATGAGTAGGATTGAATCGGGATGGTAAGGATTTCTTTTTCTCATATAAATCTCTGTGCGGTAAATAAATAATTAAATATCCACCGGGTTTTAGTACTCTGAACCAATTCTTTATAGCTTCTGATGGGTTCGGTAAATGCTCGATGGTATGCGATGAATAGACAAAATCGTATGATTCATCGTCTATACCTTTAAGCACTTGTCCATCTCCATGTTCAAAATCAAATCCCTCGGCATTTTCAGATATTAAGTCCCCTCCAAAACCAATATCCAATCCTTTTCCGGTGCAATAATTATCAAAGAATCCTTCTCTAATTCTCCTGTTTCTGGCTTTAGATGATTCTGCAATCGTTAAAGGTCTTCCCCAGTATCTGTAAATAATAACCAGTCTGAATCTATTAATAGCCCTTAAAACATTCCATAGCCATGCAGGCGATAATTTTTTAAGCTTCTCTTTCATAACAATTTTTTTACACTATGCTAAATTCATAAATTTTTTATTGCAATGCTTTTGAATGAATGGAAGTAGTTTGTTATAAACTTCATCCACATCCAGCAATTCCATACACTTAAATGCAGGACACCCCACACGACCTGCATGAGTAAAACAATATTGTTTATTTTTTTCAGGAGAACATCCTATTATTTTACTTATAAATTTATGATTATCACCGAACGGAATTGAATAATCAGGATTTGTTGGACCATAAATTGTAAATGTGGGTTTACCCACCATACTTGCTATATAGAGAGGACCTGTATCGTTACCGATGAAAAGAGAACACTCTTTAATCTTATCAATCAAATCAGTTATTGAATTTGTTTCTGAAATTGGAATTTCCTGAATATCAACTCCCAGCTTTGCTTGCGAGTTAATTGAATTAGGAGGTACAATAATTTCAACGCTATATTCCAAATGTAATTTTTCTGCAAGAAGAATAAATTTATCCAATTCCCATTCCTTTGCAGCCCAGCCGCCAAAGGGGTGAATAAGTATTTTTCCGTCTTTATTAAAATTCGTTTTAAACTCTTTTATCCCTTTATCATTTTCAATCTTAAACTTAGTATTTACTACATCAAGGTAAGCATCAACGAGATGAGGAGTTTTTCTGATGGTTGTAAAATTGGTATAAATTGCCCTGAAATGTTCATCATTTGCACCAATTAATTCTCTTGCTGGCGAATTGAAGATAAGAAATGCGGATTGTACAGATCGTGTTAGATCGAATATAGTTTTTGGTTTAAGGTTGTTAAAAAGTTTGCGTGTTTTTCCTTTTGATAATCTTCCGTCCAAGATGAAATCATTTTTGCACAATATTCTATAATTTAATTCGGGAAATACATAACTGTATATTAATTCACTCTGTTTAGAACAGACTATGTAAATATCCCTATCGTAATGTTTAATAATCTCTTTAATCGCAGGAATTGTGAAAACTGTATCGCCCAAGCGATGCAGCGATACAATTACAATGCTCTTTCCTTCTTCACGGCGGAACTTACGCAACAGTCTTACTAGAAAAAACAATGGATAGACTGCTATATTTAATAATTTTTGTAGTATAGGAATTCTATTTAATAAAAATGTAAATCTATACCTACTTATTTTCGGTTCAGACTCCGAAATGTGATTTGCTGTTATGTTTGTAAGCAAGCTTCTCATTAATTAAAAGATTAACAAAATGATGTCAGGTAAATATAGAATCCTAATTAATAACTGATAATGCATTATAGTAAAAATTTTGTCGACTAAATATTTCAGTAAAAACCCTTATACATTATTGCTTTTTATATTTTGATCATCATTATAATATCAAGCCTGCCTTTTAACCTTTCGCAATAATAAATCAACCGAATTTGCAATCATTCCACACTCTTCATCATTTAAAAGTTTTGAATTAATAATATATATACTTAAAAAAAGAACTATTGAAGTAATCTCAGTAATAATTCCAAGCCCTCCATATAGATTCAGGAAAGTATAGCTCACTAAGTATGATACAGCAGCATTGACTAAAAAATATAGTATATCAATAAAATGGAAATACCTGTTCTTCATATTTAAAACTTTTATTACTAGGAATGAGCCAGTAAGAAATAAAAATACATAAACAAGCGAAGTAGATAAAGCAAGGCCTTCCTGTTGCAATGTGTTTACTAGTGAAAAGTTTAATATGACTTTTAATAGAAATGCTAATACAGAAATAATCAGTACGTGTTTATACTTATTAACGCTATACAACAGTTTAACAATTACTAAGTAAGAGGAATAAAACACCAAACTAATAACATAATATTGAAGAACACTATGTGTTAGGATAGTATTGGCAGCCGTGAATTTACCTCTCTTATAAAATATTTCAATAAAAAAATCACCGCCAAAAATTAACACTATACTAACAGGTAGCATGATATAAATATTTACTTTTACTGCTTTCTTGAAATCTAAAATTAGCTGGGGTCTATTATTTACTGAAAATTTTGAAAATTTGGAAAAGAAGGTTGTAATAAGTGAGATTGAGAATATCGACACAGGGAGTGTGAATATTATAATCGCATAATTTAAAGCTGCAATACTTCCCGAAGGAATTTCACCGAAGAAATATCTATCCACAAGTATATAGGAAAGTGATAATCCTTCTATAATTATGAGTGCCCCAACAGTACTTAAATTCGACTCATTTTTCCGGAATTTAAATATTGAATTAAAATTTAATTTAATAAACTTCCTCACTGGAAAGAACATAATAACAAACGCAGAAACATAAGAGATTAAAAATGCCAAAGGAAGTACAAATATTTGAAAGACATTTGTAAATGCTATAATTATTACAATCAACACTAAATTCATTATAATCTGGGTTACTGCCGGATATATAAAATGAAAATTAGCTTGCTGATAAGCAATTATTATGAACATTCCAGCATTTATAGGTATTGTAAGTAGAAACAATAAAAATATTTCTGTACCAATCTCCCTATATTCTAATGATTGCGAGGATAAGAAAATATTAATGATTGTACCTGAAAAAATGAATAATATGAACGCAAGCAACACTCCACCAAGAATGAAACTCCAAAATGTTGTAGAGAAAAACTTTATCGCTTCATCATCAGAAGTAGATTTAACACGGTTGTATGCAGGTATAAAATAATGTTGCCCTAAATATATTACTGATGTATTTATAACAATGGGAATCACAGCACTTACCAGAAATAAATCAAACTGAGAGGTTAAACCGAAATTTCTTGCATATATCATCTCCCTAACTAATCCAATAAACTTACTTAGAATAGTTAATAATGTTAGAAGTACGGTTGCTTTAGCAATAGATATGACTACCTTATTTTTCATCAGCAATTTTTCATGTAATTGAAAGCAGAAATTAGAGATCTATCATTATGATTATTCAAGAAATATCTAATCATATAAAATTAACATAAATATCACCATCGATTACATTTTTAACAGTTAACTCTTTAAACAAAGGAATAAATGCATCTGGTTTCCGCCAATCATCCAAACCGAACTTCAATGATTCCCCAGATGAATAATTGCATTTAATTTCTCCTAAATCACTAAGGTAATTGATACACATTATTGCTCTGTCGGTAAATTCAGGAATTGTAAATTCAAAGGATAACAATCGAATGGGTTTAGTTAATCCCTGTAATACTTCGTACTCATAACCTTCAACATCAATCTTACAAAAATCCGGCACACCATATCGGTTGATCAGATCGTCCAGTGTTGTGACTTCAATATTGATCTTTTTTTTCCAGGTTTCCGATTTAAACCTTTTCTTTTTTACTTCCAACACCCAATTTTCTGATAATGATGACAACGCATTTGCGCTACTTATTAGCATTTGTTTGAATTCATTTTTTTCACCAAGTGCTTTTTGAACCAATATAATATCATTATTGAATTTCATTCTAAGAAAATCAGCAGGTTGATTTTGAGGTTCTACAGCTACTACTTTTGCACCGAGTTTAAGAAATGTTTCAGTTCGGTATCCGTAACTTGCTCCAACATCAAAGCACAAATCTCCCGACTTAACTATCTGAGAATAAAAGCTTTGTAGTTTCTCATTAATTTTTGTTTGATTAGGATTTGTAAAATATATGTCTCTTAACAATTTGAGCCGGTTATAAATACCTACATACGAAAGTATTTTGATGAAGATCTTTTTCATTATACTTTATTGCAAGTAAATAGATATGATTATGTAGATCTGGTAAAAAGGTTTTAAATAATGGTTAAGTTTTTTAAGTAATCAATTGTAATCTTTAAGCCATCGCTTCGTTTCACCTTCGGTTCCCAGCCAAGCACTCTGCGAGCTTTATCAATATCAGGTTGCCTAACTTTTGGATCGTTAACCGGCAAATCTTTATAAATTATTTTGCTTTTGCTTTTGATTAAAGAAATTACTTCTCTCGCCATTTGATTTACACTAATTTCGTCAGGATTTCCGATATTTACCGGCTCCGTTTCATTACTTATTAACAATTTATATATTCCTTCAATTTGATCAGATACATAGCAGAAACTTCTCGTCTGCGTTCCGTCACCAAACACAGTTATATCCTCAGCTCTTAGTGCCTGAGAAATGAATGTTGGTAATGCTCTACCATCATCAGGACGCATTCGAGGTCCATAAGTATTGAAAATTCGGGCAATTCTTGTATCCATACTATGGTATCGGTGATATGCCATAGTCAATGCCTCAGCAAAACGTTTTGCTTCATCATATACTCCCCTTGGTCCAATTGGATTAACATTCCCCCAATAATCTTCCTTCTGTGGATGAACGTCTGGATCTCCATAAACCTCTGAAGTGGATGCTAATAAAAAAGTTGCCTCTTTTTCTTTTGTTAAACCGAGAACTTTGTGAGTTCCTAACGATCCTACTTTTAATGTTTGAATTGGGAGCTGCAAATAATCAATCGGACTTGCGGGAGATGCAAAATGTAATATATAATCAACTCTGTCCGGAAGGAAAATATAATTAGTAATATCATGTTTTATAAATGAAAAATTTTCATTGCCGGCAAGATGAGAAATATTATCGGTATTACCAGTAATTAAATTATCAACACAAATAACCTTAAATCCTTCGCTAATTAACTTATCACACAAATGGGAACCGAGGAATCCTGCACCACCAGTAACAACAGCGGTTTTCATTTAAACTTTATTTTCTCTTTTAAATGGAAATAACTTTCTATCTTTTAAAATAAAGTAGAGCGAAACAAGTAAAAAAGTAAATATACCACCAATTCCAGTGGAAAAAATTGTTCTCGGACCTGAAGCTTTTAAAGGTGGGATTGCTTCATCTAAAACTTCAATAGTAGGAAGATCTTTGTTTTCCTGTATCTTCTCTTTATAATATTGCTGCTGCAATAGAAGATAAATTTCATTTTGAATTTTTACCTCGCGTAACAAATCTGCAAATTCTTTACTTAATTCAGGAACATCTTCAAATGCTATAAGATAGTCTTCGGTACCAATTTCAAATTTGTCGTATTCCTGTTTTAATTCGGATAACTTCTTCCTTAATGCTATAAGGGTTGGGCTGTCATCACGCAAATTTGGTTCTAACAATCCAATTTCAATTTCTGTTTTAATCAATTCAGCCTTAATCTCAGCCGAACTTTCAATAGCTGATTTCAACTGTTCCGGTAAAGCTATAGTTTTATTTTTTTGTTTAAATTCCATTAACTTTTCTTCTGCAGTGCTAAGCAGTGAATCCGTTATTATAAGTTGCTCCTCAATATATTCCCTCGTTCGCCTGGCTTTATACGAGATTTTTTCGGTGTTAATTTTATCAAGAGCCTCCACATAAGAATTTGATAACTTAGCAGCAAATTTTTTATTGGAATCAAGATCAGCAAGGAATAATGGAAGAAAACCTGTTGAGACTTTTACATAAAGTGTGATAATCATCTCCTTCGATAAGTCAACTTCAAGATCATTACGTAACTTATTACATGCATCATAAACAGTTTTGGTATCATAATATTTTATAAGATCATGTTTTGTTACAACATGCTCGGCAGCTGTTCTGCTTTTTAAAATTTCGATGTGAATCTGAGAACTACTTTGATTCAAGTTTCCTAATACTAAACTAGAAACGTCTCCACCGGAAACGATACCTCTCAATCCACCCATCTGATCCTGATCTGATGGTGGTAATATTGTAACCGGTGCCTTATAGGATATTGGATAAATAAAAAGAAGAACCAAGAAAATAATAACAGATGTCGTAATGGTAATTTTAAGGATTGGATTTCTGTATAGTAGAATCGTATGTATAATATCGTGCAACGTCATTTTTTCACCTTGACGCTACAATTATTGCAGTAACTGCAACTATAACTGTTGCCAATTGTGCCGTTATGGCTAACGCATCCATAAATACATCCCAGAATTTTGGTGGTGGCGGATCTTCCGGTATCCAGATAGTATCCCCAGGTTCCAAAGATTTTACATCGCCAGCCTCTATCCACTCGCCTGTAAGCGCTTTAATCACTATAACATCATTTTCAAGTGCACGCCAGCCGAATCCACCTGCTAAATTTATATAATCACTTATGCTTAATTCGGGATTGAAATCAATACTACCTGGATTAACAACCTGGCCTAAAAGAGTTATGTAGTTCTTCTTTTCAGGTACATAAATAATATCTCCCTTATATAAGGTTACATCTTCGTTCTTATTTCCATTTACTAAAAGATCATAAAAATCAACCACAACTCTACCCGCTCTCTCACGCGATTTTGCTTTAATGTAGGCGTATTCATCATCCGACATATCAACACGAGGAATTGTTTTTAATCTTTCAAACTCAGCATCGTAACCACTTACACTCAGCTTTCTGGTTAAAGTTGCTTCAGTATATGATCCATTTTCTAATAATCCACCAGCTTTATTAATAACTTCCGACAGAGTCGACTTATTCTTTTCAATCATATAATATCCAGGATACCTTACAAATCCTTCAACTTTTACAAAATGATCAATCAAATATTCTGGCTTAACTCTTACAATAACATGATCTTTGTTATGTAAAATGACTTCATTATGCTCTAAAGTCTTTAAACTATAGAATTCACTGTTTTGGTAAGTACCGGTTTCATCAAAACTAACTACCTCTATTGTATCTCTCTTTGCCATGCTTAAAAATCCACCAGCCATTTCAATCAACTGGTAAACTGATTCGTTTTCAACAAACTCGTATATGCCAGGAAATTTTATTTCACCGCTTATGTAAACTGTTTTATCTGCTTTATCCAGTAATACTATATCACCTTCTCTAAGCAACGGATTATTCTTTGAGTTTCCAAATCTTAAAAAAGATAATAAATTGTATCGAATTTCTGTATTGTCTCTCGAAATTATTTTTATGTTACGAATGTCAGCACTTTCATTCAATCCAGCAGAAATTGAAATTAGATCCATCAATCTGGAGTTTGAACTCACAATGAAGTTTGAGGGTTTAATAACATCACCAGTTAATGAAACTCTTATATTTCTAAAGCCAACTAAAGAAATAAATATAATAACATCTTTGTAGTAGCGTCTTATTGACTCTTCTAATTCTATCTTTGCTTCCGCCAATGTATTATTATTTAAGTCAACAGCACCAACCTGAGGAATGTATGTCCATCCTTCATAGTTTATAACTAGTGTATAAACAGTTTCTCGTAATCCACTAATAGAAACAAATATCTGATCTCCAGGGCCAACGTAATATTCATCAGGATCGATACTGCCCTGAGCAGTTTCAATGTTATCAGTTCCCAGTTGCGACGTTTGTACTGGATCAGTTTGTCCCTGCAATGATCGTTCTGGATAGTCTGGTTTATCCTGCCCTTTAGTATTATTTAATGCAGAAAGAACAAAAGAAATGATGACGAATATTTTAAAGAAGCTCAATATTATGTTCGCTTATAATTATTCGGAAAGGTTTGAATAAATGTATTTATTTAATTTTTAGCTAATAAAATTAAAAAATAATACAGCTTCATCCAATCTTTAATGTTAGTTTCCTTAGAGCAAAAACTGTTACTATAAAGCATAAGGCAGGACCAATTACAAACAAACTAATCAAGTAAAAATACTTGTTTGCAGAGATGAATTTTGCCACAAGATGATATTGACTAACTTGAATAGATAAAAAATAATAGACTGCGATTGATATTATACTTGCCAATAATCCTGTGAATATTTCATTAAGTAGAATCGGCATCTTTATAGTAGAAAGCTTGGCACCGACTAATTTCATATTTTCAAGCTCGCTCATCCTTGCGTTCGTAATCAATTTAATTGTGCTGTAAACTAAGTACACAGCAATGAATAGTAATATTCCTGTTATGATAAATAAATAAGTTTTACCAGCATCGAGATATGACAGTAGACGATATACAAAATCGTTCCTGAAAATCACTTCATCAACAAAATTTAATCTCGAAAGACTGCTGATTGCGACGTCAAGGGAATCTTTATTTAGAACACCAGTATTTAGTTTTACAACAAATGAAGCCGGGAGCGGATTATAATCGAGAATATCTCTAAAATCTTCACCGGTTTCTTTTATAAAATTTGATGCAGCCTGCTCCTTGCTGATAAATTTTACTGACTTTATAAAATCCTTCTTGCTTAAAACTGATTTATAGTTCTCGATATCTTTGTTGTTAAAAGGATCTTTTATAAAAACACTAACGTTAATGTTATTCTTTAACTTTTTTTGAAAAATGCTTGAGAGTTGCAAAGCCATTATTGATGCTGCAATTAAAATTACAGCCAGTGTTAATGAGATAAGAGTTAATATAAAAGAAGATTTTGCTCTTCCAATTGATTTGAATGCTTCCTTAAACCAAAATATTACCATAATGTACTTTGTAGTTTTATTGCTGAAAGCAAAAAATTTTAACTAAAAATTCGATTCATCTAACCACCTGGTCATTCGCCAGACATTGGTTTCGGGATTTCGTCTGAGTGATACATTAACTCTTCCATCCACACGTACTACATCTGTTGGATTAAAAGTTATGTTTAAATTAAAACCTCGTACAACATTTGCAAAAATCGAGTCTTGAGTACTGAGTATTATATTGTTCCAAATTAAATCCAACCTCTCAGTATTCTGGAACAAACCATTTGTAGTTATCATATCTTCATCACGCGCCCACGACACATCAAAACCTTGCTCATAGTCCCGGTATGTAAAAATAAAATCAGGTGCTAATAGTTTGCCGTATATAAGTGTGTCTTTAATTTGATAGCTATACTGAAAATTTTGAAAGACACCCTCAATCGTGGTTTGGTCGGATATTGATAGCTGATTGTCACCTGCACTATCATCGTACGCAGGAGCAAATGGATTTTTACATCCTGTTAGAATAAGAAGAAAAAGTAGAGGAAAATATATTTTAATTTTAATATTAATAGAGACTACCTTTCAAATCACTCCAACTTGGTTTATCTCCAATAGCATTATCTTTCCAAAAGTAAATTACCCAAATCGATCTTGAATCTAGTATCATAGAAAATTCCACATTACCTTCAAAAATTAGTGGATCACCGCTTCCTTGAGGTACACTAATAAAATACTCTGATGTATATCTCAAGCTATCTCCTAATATGCTAAAAGAATTTGGTTCTTTTGATAAATCTAGAACAACAGGTAATTCATCAGGAACTAAGTTTATCATATTGTTAAAAGATTGAAATTCAGAACTTATATCCCATCCGTTCCATATTGTTAAATATCGTGCTAATGCTGTACTTGATGGAACAAATTGGAATGGTCTATTTGTAAATTCAAGCTTAGAAAAAGATTTTAAATAATCATCTGCGTTTTTATCTGCGAAGGCGTTAATTAGATTTTGTATGACGGTTTCACGTTCAAATGCATCAACATAACTTGATCTCGATTGATCCGGCGTTTCCGGATCTCTCGTCGTAAAAATATCGCATCCTACCAGCACTGCCAGCAACAATATGTAAAACCTATACTTCACTTATTTACAATAATAATAATTCTCGGTGAAGTTTCAAGTTCAAATGGATTTCCACTAAAATCTCCAAAAACATTTAATTTATTAAAGCCAAGTTTTTGTATCATATTAAGTAGCTCTTCGCTGCTAAACATACGTACTGACTCATGAAATTTATTTACTTTTCCTTTCCTGTCAATCGTTATCTCTTTGACTATTCGTTCTCCTTCAATAAATCGATTCTGAGTAATAGTACCATCATCAATTTCCTCAACCGTTTTTGCCACAAGATTTTTTACAACAAAATTCTTGTTAAAATAATCTAAAACAAAAAATCCATTCTGTGCCAGGAGATCATATACTTTTCTTAAGATGAAATAATTCTCTTCATCCTTTTCAAAATAACCTATGCTGGTGAAAAGATTTACTATTAAATCATAGTAAACTACCGGATTAAATTGTCTTATATCGGAATGAACAAAATTTATATTAACCCCTTCAGCCGCAGCATTATCTTTGGCAATTGATAACAGACTTTCACTCAAATCTACTGCAGTTACGTTGAATCCTCTTTTTGCAAAAAGAATGGCATGCCGCCCAAAACCTGAAGCAAGATCAAGAACATTACCGTTTTCAGCTATCGAAATATTCTTCAGAACAAGCTCTAAAAGCTCTTCTGCCTCTTTCTCATCACGGTGCTTGTAAACTTTAAGATATTCTTTAGAATTAAACCAATGTTTAAACCATTCCATGGTTAGATAGAAATTCTATTTATCATTGCACGGCCAATTGTAGCTTCATCGGCAAATTCAAGATCTCCACCAATGGGCAGTCCCCTTGCAATGCGAGTAACGTTCACTCCAATGGGTTTAAGTAATTTGGCTATATAAAGAGAGGTTGCTTCACCTTCGGTATCAGGATTAAGTGCAAGAATTACTTCTTTTATTTCTTCGTTTTCAAATCGCTTCAGTAATTCTTTAATACGGAGAGAATCGGGAGTTATTCCGGTAAGCGGAGAAAGAACACCACCGAGAACATGATATAGACCGTTAAATTCATTTGTTTTTTCAATTGCAATTACATCGCTAACTTCTTCAACAACACAAATTAATTTCTGATCACGTTTTTCGCTTTTACAAACTTCGCATAAATCTTCTTCAGATAGATTAAAACATCGTTTGCAAAATTTCAGTTTTATCTTTAAGTCTTTTATCGAATTCAATAAACCATCAACACGATCATCATCCATCTTTAACATAAATATTGCTAACCTTTGAGCCGTTTTTTTACCAATCCCGGGAAGCTTGCTCAATTCCTCAATAGCAATTGTTAATGGCTCTGCTATTTGCAAAACTACATTCCCGGAATGTTCATTCCTGGAGGAATCATTCCTTTTGTAACTTTAGCCATTTCCTCTTCAGCCATTTTACCGGCAGATGTGAGTGCCTTATTTACTGCAGCAACCACTAAATCTTCCAAAATTTCCTTTTCTTCACCATTTATGACCTGCGGGTCAATTTCTACTGATATCAATTCCTTGTTTCCACTTGCGATTGCTTTAATCATTCCACCACCTGCTTCTTCACTTACGGTCAAATTTCCAAGTTCACTCTGAACTTTTTGCATCTCAGCCTGCATTTTCTGAACTTGTTTTAACATTCCCTGCATTCCACCTTTCATTCGTTTCCCTCCTAAATTGAATAATTCATTTTTTTGTTAATTTTGGCCTCAAATATAATATAATCGATTGACTTTATATACTTTAATTTTATAATTTCTACCTGCAATTTCTTATAGAAGGATTTACCTGCAAAACTCATTTAATGATAACAGAACAAACAAAGAACAACTTACCTTTTGATGATCAAAATTATCTGATGGTTGAATACCCTGATTATTTTTTCCCAACGAAAAATAAGAGGGTTAAGGTCAAACACTTGGGTCAAAAGTTTGTATCGATTAACCAGTTTTTTTACGATTATTTGAAGGAATATCACATACCATCTGTTTATGTGAAAGATCATAAAAAAAATTCATTGGTTTATTTAAAATTCCGGCAGCTTCCCTTCTCAGTAAAAATATTAAACCGTTCAGATAAAAGGACATCAAAAATATTTTCTATAAAAGAAGGATTGCAACTTGAACTGCCGATATTTGAATATCACTTTGGAATTTCGAAAGATTCACTTGTCTCTGAGAGCCACTTAATAGCGTTCGATCTTTGTGCAATAGAAGATCTTAAGGTAATTAACCGCATCTGCTCAAAAGTCAATGCGGTGCTAAAGGCATTCTTCGAAAGAAGACATGAAACGGTAGCTGAATTCACCTGCAGCTTTGGGAAGCATAATAATAAAATTTACCTTGTAGATGATTTTTCTCCTCTAAGTTTAAAAGTATTTCCAGAAGGGGATAAAAATGGGTGGGCAAATCCATATTCATTAAATACCTCAAGCGAGATGCGAAGGTACACTGATTTTCTTCTTAACTTAACCAATACATAATAAATGTTTACAAAATACGGTTACACGACGATTGGTATTACAGCCGTAATTTCATTTCTAATCATTGTATTGGCCATCTTCCTGAATAATAATATCGCCAAGATCAGTCTGATTGTTGTTGCCGTTCTGCTGATATGTTTCACTCTTTACTTTTTTAGAGATCCGGAACGAAATCCTCCGCAAAAAGATGATGTTGTTGTTTCTCCCGCTGATGGAAGAGTGTTGTTTGTGAAGGAAGTTGTTGATGACAAATTTGTAAATGGTAAGGCCAATCAGGTTTCAATATTTATGTCGCCTTTGAATGTTCACGTTAATAGAATTCCGATTACAGGAAAAGTAGACTATCTTGAATACTTTGAAGGAAGATATATAGCCGCGTTCGAAGATAAGGCAAGTGATTTAAACGAAAGACAGGAAATAGGAGTTACCAGCACAAATGGAAAAATATTTTTTACACAGGTTGCCGGATTTGTAGCACGCAGAATAGTAAACGAATTAAATGAAGGGGATGATGTGAAGATCGGTGAAAGGTTTGGAATGATAAAATTCGGCAGTCGTGTGGATGTTGTTGCACCAATGCACTGGAAACCAAAAGTAGAAAAAGATCAAAATGTAACTGCAGGCGAAACAATTCTATTTGAGATAATCAAATAATATGCGTCTGCAAATCACACCTTCGGTTATACCAAATCTCTTTACCGCAATGAATATGTTTTGCGGTTTTCTATCAATCATAACAGCAAGCAACGGTAATTACAATTATGCAGCATGGTTAATAATAATAGCAGCAGTATTTGATGCACTTGACGGATTGGTAGCACGGCTTACAAAATCCAGTTCCGAGTTAGGTGTTGAGCTTGATTCATTATCTGACATAGTAAGCTTTGGTTGTGCACCATCGTTTTTATTGTACGTAACATACTTTTATCAATTTGATAACTTTGGTGTAATTCTCAGTTCATTACCTTTAATTGCAGGAGGATTTAGATTGGCGAGATTCAATGTCCAATTAGTTGGATTTGAAAAATCCTTTTTTCTCGGATTGCCAATTCCAACAGCAGCCTTAACAATCGCATCCTTTGTTCTTGCGTTTTATAATAATGGATATCCAAAACCATATTCAGATATGATTATTCCTATGGTATTTATTGTATCCTATTTGATGATAAGCAACATCAGGTACGAAAGCTTTCCACGATTTTCATTAGAGGGTATAAAAGAAAAACCGTTTCATTTTGTCTTTCTATTGATTGCAATGTTGTTAGTTGTGTTCACTTACACGAAAGGGTTGTTCTATACTTTTGTTTTATTAATCGTAATAGGTATTTTTCGCCACATCTATTACCTGATAAAAGCCCGAACTGCTTAGTTAATTTCTTTAGTAAATCATTCATTGCTTTAAAGGAGTAAAAATATTGTTTAAGGCAAAAGTACTTGTCAAGCGACGACCATCTATTCTTGATCCGCAGGGTAAAGCTATCGAAATTGGAGCAAATCACCTTGGATTAACCAATGTTAAAAATACACGGATAGGAAAATTTATTGAGTTCGATGTTGATGTTAAAGATAAATCCAAAGCTGAAAAGGAAGTAAATCTTTATTGCAACAAACTTCTTTCCAATCCGATTATGGAAGATTATGAGTTTACTCTGGAAGAAGTGAAATGAATGAACTTAAATTTGGTGTTGTTGTTTTCCCTGGTTCCAATTGCGATCACGACGCTTATTATGCACTGAATAAATTACTCGGATTTAAAGTACATTTTCTATGGCACAAAGAAAACGACTTGAAAGAAAGTGATGTGATAATTCTTCCCGGTGGATTTTCTTATGGTGATTATTTACGAACAGGTGCAATTGCCCGCTTTTCGCCGATTATGAAATCGGTTATTGAATTTGCAAATAAAGGAGGTACGGTTATCGGCATATGCAACGGATTTCAAATATTGCTGGAAGCCGGTTTGCTTCCGGGGGTTTTGTTGAGGAATATTTCACTAAACTTTGTATGTAAAGATGTTTATCTTTCTGTAGAGAATACTGATAGTAATTTTACCCGGGGAATTGAAGATAAAAATGTGTTGAAAATCCCTATTGCCCATGGAGAAGGCAATTATTTTGCTGATGATTATACTCTAAATGAGCTAAAGGATAATAACCAGATAGTATTTAAATATTCCTCAGATAAAGGTAAGGTTTCTGAAAAACATAATCCGAACGGATCGGTAGAAAATATTGCCGGAATAATTAATAAGAATGGTAACGTACTTGGGATGATGCCCCATCCGGAGAGATGCTGCGATCCGGTATTGAAAAATACTGATGGACAATTAATTTTTAATGCAATTGCAAACAATATTTTTAATTAAGAGGTGATAACATGTTTGGCAACCTTGGTGCTGGCGAAATTATTTTAATCTTACTTGTAGTTTTAATTCTGTTCGGTGCAAAGAAAATTCCTGAACTTGCTAAAGGTCTTGGCAAAGGGATGAGTGAATTTAAGAAAGGATTAAAAGAAGTTGAAGATGAGATTAAGCATGCCGATAAGGATACTGGCAAGGTGAAGGATAAGGAAAGTTAGATAGTAACATATTTACGATTTTTATCTCTAGGAAAATTATAAACCCATCCCCTTCGTCCCATCCGTGGGAAAGGAATCATTAAATCCTTATTCGTACAAAATTCAATATCTGCGATTCAAAATTCGTTTTTACCTCATCGTCTCTATACTTAATTACTCCAATACTTCTTACTTTAATTGTGAGTTCGGATGATAGTTTTTGAATTGGTGTAATCGAACTTACTTGTTTGAATATTATTGATGGATCATTGTATGAGTTGGTTGGAATTTGTTTGGTAAGCTGTGATGGTGAAATATAAGAATATTCATCTAACTTAATGATTTTTTCTACCATACTCTGTTCATCTAAGGTTACTCTTACAAAATAAATTCCGTTTGCATATAATCCCTTTATATCCATCCAAAAATTGCCCGGAAAAACTGAATATGATTGCTGTCTGATAACTCTTTGCCCGAGAATATTAAATATATCAATCTTGATTGTTGTATAATCCGGGATAACTAGATTCAATTTGGTTTGATCAGAAAATGGTTCCGGATAGTTTCTGCTTAATTTATATTCTGCGCCAGCATTTGTAGAAGTTAAAATTACTTCCGAAGAAATTTTTAATTCGTAGTTTCCATTTTCGTCTGAAGTATCTACATCCACTAGAACTGTTCCCTGCCATGCTTCATAAACCTGATCAGTAACACCAGCGTAATTAAGTAATGGATCAAATCCTTTCCCACTTATTAAAATGTCTTGCTGTGCTCTGGTTAAGGAAGAGATTAAAAATAACATAGCAAGAGTTAATGCTGTTACTATTACTATTGGTTCTTTAAATATTATGGTTTGCCGGTAATTCGCTTCCCTCTTCAATGCAAACAACGCCCTCTATTGTTTTACATAGCTTTATTAAATAGTATCAGAATTTATTAGTACTAGACTATCGCTGGTATTGATTTTCAATACACAGTCAAATTTTTCGCATACAAATAAATATTCTGCTGAAAAGAGAAATTCAAACTGATACTTAAATTGTCTTCAAGAATGCGACTCAGATTTCCCTCGCTATCATTTCGTCCTCTTATTATAATTAAAAATAGGTTAAAATCAATTCTATAGTGAACAAAAAGAAAATGATTTTTATAACACCTTGTATTAAGATGATAATTCAAACAAATTCATTAAATTTGCACGTTTATTTTCTAATAATGTTACACCCAGGGAAAAATATTTTATGAGCATTTTAATAGATAAAAAAACTCGTCTGGTAGTGCAGGGCATTACAGGCAGCGAAGGTTCATATCACACAAGACAAATAGTTGAGTACGGTACAAAAGTAGTTGCAGGTGTTACTCCAGGTAAAGGCGGAACTACGTTTGAGGATATTCCGGTTTACAACACTGTTGAAGAAGCAGTTACAGAACAGAAGGCAAACACTTCAGTAATATTTGTTCCACCCGCATTCGCAGCCGATGCAATTTTGGAATCTGTAAATGCTGGAATAAAAGTTATCGTTTGTATTACTGAAGGAATTCCAACTCTGGATATGGTGAAAGTTCAAGACTCTATAAAACACAAAAATGTTGTACTTATTGGTCCAAACTGTCCCGGAGTTATTTCACCCGGTAAAGCAAAAGTAGGTATAATGCCCGGATTCATTCATAAGAAAGGAAAGATTGGTGTTGTATCTCGCAGTGGGACATTAACATATGAAGCAGTAAAGCAATTAGTTGATGTTAAATTAGGTCAATCCACGGCAATTGGTATTGGTGGTGATCCGGTTATAGGTTCCAATTTTATTGATATCATTAGCATGTTTAATGATGATCCGGACACTGAAGGAATAGTGATGATTGGTGAGATAGGCGGAACTGCTGAAGAAGAGGTTGCAGCATATGTTAAAAAGAATGTAAAAAAACCTGTAGTGGGATTTATTGCAGGAAGAACTGCACCCCCCGGAAGGAGAATGGGTCACGCAGGAGCGATTATAGCTGGAGGAAAAGGTACAGCCGCTGAAAAAATGACTGCAATGAAGAAGGCTGGAATAAACGTTGTAGAAAGCCCTGCTGAAATTGGTGTTAAAATGAAAGCCGCTTTAGAAAAAGCAAAAAAGAAAACAGCTAAACCTTCTCCGAAGAAATCATCTACAAAATCCGGAACTAAGAAAAAATCTATTACCAAAAAGAAGAAATAAAATTAGGATAATATCAGAATAAATAATTGGAGCAAAGTTGAGTAAAAAAACATTAGCAATAGTAAAACCTGATGCAGTTATTAATGGACATTCAGGAGCTATATTGGATCTTATTATTAAAGCTGGCTTTAAAATTAAAGGGATGAAAATGATTCATCTAACAAAATCCTCTGCCGAAGGATTTTATGTAGTACATAAGAAAAGACCATTCTTTGGTGAATTGGTAGAATACATGACATCAGGACCCTGCATTCCTATTGCTTTAGAAAAAGAAAATGCAGTTGATGATTACAGAAAACTTATCGGTGCTACAGATCCTGCAAAAGCTGATGAAGGTACAATTAGAAAATTGTTTGCGAAAGATATTCAATCAAATGCAGTACACGGATCCGATTCGGATGAGAATGCCGAAAAAGAAATAGCACACTTCTTCTCGAGTGATGAACTTCTTAATAATTATTAGGCAAGGTCATTTATATCCTAATAATTAGACTCTCCCGCTATCCGAGTTAGATTGGAATAATTTTTTCAAAATCAAATGAAGTTATTTTTAACCACCGTTACACTCATTTTTTCTCTAACTAATCTTGGCTGTCAGGATGTGCCAGATGAGCAAAAAGTACTATTTGGTAATGAAGTATTATTAAATGAGCATCTCGAGTTATTGAAGGGAAAACGAATTGGTATAGTAACAAATCACGCTGCGCTTCTTCCAAACAAAGTACATCTGGTTGATTCGTTACTATCCCTTGGTATAAATGTAATCAAATTATTTTCACCTGAACACGGGATAAGGGGTGAATACAGTGCGGGCCAATTTATCTCATCAGCTACCGATGAAAAAACGAAATTGCCCGTCTTCTCACTATATGGAGATACTAAAAAACCAACCACTGAAATGTTAAATAATATCGATTTAATTCTGTATGATATACAAGATATTGGTGTGAGGTTCTATACATATATCTCAACTTTGTATTACGTTTTAGAAGCTGCAACGGAAAATGATATTCCAGTAATTATTTTAGACAGACCAAATCCTTTAAATTGCATTGATATTGCCGGTCCAACGCTCGAAATTAATTTTAAATCCTTTGTTGGTATTGCCCCAATTCCGGTGGTGTATGGAATGACGGCGGGTGAACTAGCAAATTATTTTGCTGAGAATCATTTAATTGTTAGTAAAAAACCAGATGTAAGAGTTATTAAAATCAGTGGCTGGAAACGCAGCTATTATTGGAAGGAATTAAACCGATTATGGATTCCTCCCTCACCCAACATTCCAGATTTTGAAACCGCATTAGTTTATCCAGGCACCTGTTTTATAGAGGGTACGAATATTGCAGAAGGCAGAGGAACTGAAACTCCATTTTTAACGATTGGTGCACCTTTTATTAGTTCAGAAGATCTAATAAGTAAGCTCAATCTTATAAATATAAAAGGAGTAAGCATTGAACCAGCAAATTTTACACCTGCTGAGATAGAAGGAAAAGCTGTGAATCCAAAATATGAAGGAGTTGAGTGTAACGGAATTAGAATTACTATAACCGATGAAGATGATTTTAAACCAGTTGATTTTAGTATATATCTAATCCACTCACTACTTCAGCTGTATCCGGAGCAAGTAAAATTTAATGAGCAACATTTTGACAGACTTGCGGGAACAGACAAATTGAGATTAGAATTACTATCCGGGAAAGATCCTTCAAATATAATTGGGGCATGGCAGCAGGATATTGAAAAATTTAACTTAGAAAGAAAAAAACATTTACTGTATTGAGGATAAAATGAAAAATTTCGTAATGATGATATTAATGATCTCATTAACATTTATGGTTATTAATTGTGGTAACAAAACGCAAGAAACTAAAGAATTAAAGCAACCACAAGATTCAATGAGTGATAATAATTCACCAGAACTTCTGCCCAATATGAATCATGAAGTTCTTAACGATGTAAGGTTCCACTTAGCGTATAATTTTGAAGAAGGTAAAGAATTCAGATATCGCTTAACAACTTTATCAACAACAGAGCGTGACGTTGAAACCGATTCTTTGACGATTGATAGATTCGAACAAAAAATTACCAGAGTATTAAATTTTAAAGTCCTCTCTCTGGAGAATAATAATATGGCAGATATCGAATGCACTATTTCAAAAGTTTATGTTGATGTAAATTTAAACAATCAGAAAGTAGCGTATCAATCCGGCGTAACAAAAAATCCGGAGCAGCTAAAAAGATTTATCGAACATGAGGGACTAGTAAATACTCCTTTTCTTATACGTATTACAAAGTATGGTGAGATTTTAGATATTTCTAATGTTGATGCTATTTCAGACCGTTATTTAGAATTAAGCGGTTTAAAGGATTCTATCCGCATCGAAGATAAACCAGTAATGGAGAATGAAATAAAAAACAATTTATTAAAACCTTTAATTGGGCAGGTGTTAAGAGAATTTCCAAAGAAGGAACTCGGAGTGGAATCTAAATGGGAGAAAGAAATAGATCCTGCATCGATAATGATATTTAAAATTCAATACACTGATCATTTTACAGTTGAAAAAATTGAAAAAATTGGTGACAAAAGAATAGCTTCTATAACTGGAGATGCAACCAGCATAATAGAAGGCGATAGAGCATATACTACTAACGGTGTTAATTACGAGTTCGCTGATCCTTTAACTGAAGCCACAAGTAACATCTATTTTGATATTGACAGGGGATTGGTGTATAAGGGTACGACTAAAACAGATTTAAAGTTATTTTACAGGATGGAAATACCGGTAGATGATGGTACTAAGATTGCTAAAACAAATGAGCTAATAACAAATACTAATATTGTAGAACTTCTGTAACTAATTGATATTTTGTGTAGGAAGAAAGTGGTCAGATATAAAATATTTATATTGGCTTAACAACTACTCTTATCCCCTCAACAGTGATCACTTTTAGACGCTGACCTTTCTCAACATACTCGGATTCTGTTACTACATCTACCTTCTTGCCTTTAATCTCTGCGGTTCCAGATGGTCTTAAATCGGTAAGTGCAATTCCTTCAGCACCAATTAGATCTTTTGAAGTTCCATGAGAAGAAAAACCTTTATTGGTTTTTTCTGCATCTGAAAGAACAAACTTCTTAAATATATTTGTCTTTGGAAGATATTTTGCCATAATGAAAACTAAGACAATAGCACCCACTAATGCAACTGAAAGTTGAATAATTGCCACAGATACACCTTCAAAATCTAATACAGGATCAGATCCAATTAAAGATAAAAAAAGTGAGGCAATAATAAGAATTATTCCACTCACACCAGCTATACCGAATCCGGGTATAACAAATACTTCTATCAATATAAGAGCGACACCCAGAACAAACATTATTATTTCTATTGCAGATGCAAGGTCAAGTATATACGCTGAACCAAAAAATAATGCTAAAGCTATAAGTCCGGCAGTACCAGGTACTCCCCATCCGGGTGATTTTATTTCAGCGAGTAATCCAAAAAATCCTATCATTATAAGTATAGATGAAATTATTGCGTTGTTCAGAAACCTTACCACACCTTCAGCCCAGTTTTGCTCTATTGAATGAGTTTTTGCTCCACCCAAATCAAATGCAGCCAGAACTTCATTAATATTATTTACCACAGTATCGGTGATGTCGTACTGTAATGCCTCCTCCGAAGTTAATGTGATTAGTTGTGTCGAATCGACAAGCCCGGGAACTACTACTCTTTCATCAACCATTCCCTCTGCAATATCAGTTCTTCGTCCGTTTCTCTCTGCAGTTGCACGCATCTCGGAACGCATATATGACTGATATTTTTCCGCTTGTTTCTGTCCGGTTTGATCAACAACTGTAGTTGCGCCAATAGAACTACCCGGTGCCATTGCAATTTTCTTGCACGATAAAGCTATTAGTGATCCAGCAGATATTGCACGGTTGTTAATATAAGCGATGGTTAATATTTCGGTTGAGATTATTGCATCCTTTATTTGAGTAGCTGCATCTACTCTACCTCCGAAGGTATTAATCTTAAACACAATTGCATCAGCATCATTTTTTTCTGCATTCGAAACAACCCTCTTTACGTAAGGTGCCAGCCCAAGATCGATTTCATCTTCAATGTTCGCCACATAAACATTTTTTTGCGCCAACACGGATGCAGAGAATAAAATAAATATAAGCGATGTTTTTATGAATGAATTCAAGCTTTACCCATCAGTAATTAATTGCAGATATATCTTAATTCTATAAGAATTTAATTCTAATAATCATTACAAAAATATACTTAGCAGATGTAAATAAAAATGGCCTCAACCATAACGATTCATTATAGTTAAAGCCAAATTATTCTCATGAAGATTAAGACTTTCAAAAGCAAAATTGTTTATTCCCCTTTTTTGGCTATCACCTGAGTTATAGCAGATCTTTCAACCTTCACTTTAAGATTATCGCTAATCTGCAACAGTAACGTTTTCTCATCGATACCAGCAATTATACCGTGTATTCCACCACTTGTAATAACCTTATCACCCTTTTCCAGATTTGAAAGAAGTTTATCTCTTTCCTTGGCTTTTTTCTGCTGGGGTCTGATAATCATAAAATAAAAAATTAAAAATATAGCACCGAACATTATAATGGTGCTAACCATTCCACCGCCTTCGCCACCCGACGGTGCCATTGCAAATATTAGTTCCAAAATTCCCTCCGTAAGGATTTAGTTTTTAATTGAAATTTTATTTACTGTTTTTTTCTTCCATTCACCAAAATTGCCATTCATAATCTGTCGTCTTGCCTCAGTTACCAGCTCTAAATAAAAATGAAGATTATGAATACTCGCAAGTTCCAAAGCCAGCAACTCACCTGCATTAAACAAATGTTTTATATATGCTTTCGAATAGTTTGAACAGGTATAGCAGTTGCAACTATTATCTATCTTTTCAAAATCATCTTTGTACTTTGAGTTTTTTAATGAATAAACACCATTCCATGTAAAGACTATAGCATGTCTTGCATTCCGTGTTGGCATTACGCAATCAAAAATATCAATTCCTCGCTCGATGGATTCAAGTATGTTTTCAGGTCTGCCAACGCCCATTAAATATCTGAGTTTATTCTCGGGCATCTGGTCAGTTGTGAAATCAGTCATCTCATACATTTTATCCGTCGGTTCACCAACAGCTAATCCACCAATTGCATATCCATCAAAATCAAGCTTAATCAAATCTTCAACAGATTTGGTACGAAGATCTTTATAAACACTGCCCTGAATGATACCAAGCAGATATTGCTTTTTACCATACAATGGTTTTGTCTTCTCGAAAGCTTCTTTATTTAATTTTGCCCAATCGCTTGTAAGATTCATTGAATTCATAGCGTAATCATAATCACACGGATAGGGTGTACACTCATCTAAAACCATCATTAAATCCGAACCAACACTTCTCTGTATTTGAATTACTTTTTCAGGTGTAAAAAAATGCTTCGAGCCATCTAAATGCGACCTGAACTCCACACCGTTCAGTTTAATTTTTCTCAATTCAGACAAACTGAAAACCTGGTAACCACCGCTGTCGGTTAATATTGGTTTTTGCCAGTTCATAAATTTATGAAGTCCACCAGCTTCTTCAAGTACCTCTGTGCCTGGTCTTAAATAAAGATGATAAGTATTTGAAAGAACAATCTGTGCTTTAATATCTTTTTCAAGGTAGTTCTGATCAACTGCTTTAACTGTTCCCTGAGTACCAACAGGCAGGAACATTGGTGTTTCTACATTACCGTGGGCTGTTTCAAAAAATCCTGCTCTGGCTTTACTGTTGTTGTCTTTTTCAGTTACTGAGAATTTTAGCAATCCACTCCGGTTGGTAATTTATTTGAATTAAAGCTTACAAATTTAAGGGAAAATGAGTGAAGGGACAAAACAAGTCAATAGGTACAATTTCAATGCTATAAGTATAAATGGTAAATGGTACTATGAAATTATTTTAGAATACAAGATTTATAGAAACTTTTCCTTTTCTGCTTGTGTAGGTACTCTGCATATAACTCTTTTACCAAATATTTTGTATCTGGATTTTGCAATCAGATTGTAGATAAAATCTCTGAGATATTTTGGCAGGAATATTAATGGATATAAAATTTTGATGGGTCCGGAAATAGTTTTTAAAATTGTTAATGCTGCTGTGGATTTTGTAAATACATTTTCACCTCTGATCAATAAAAATGTATCAAGTTTGGTTTGGCTAAGATTATATTGTTGTAAAAGCATTTGACCTTCTTCTGATTGTAAAGCTACAAATTTATAAAGGTCTTTTTCATCCCTATCAATTATAAAATTTACCCAGTAATTACAGAAGTTACATACTCCGTCGAACAGTATAATTGAGTGATCTTGCAAACTTAAATCTATTCACGCATTTGTATGAGCTTTACAACATCAATCTTTTGATGCGATGCACGTGCGATAAGAATTGTGAAGTTGTCAATGTTAACTGTGTCCCCCTGATTTGGTATTTTCCCCAAACTTGTGGTTATGTAACCTGCCATCGTTTCGTAATCACCTTCCGGTATGTTCAGGTTATACTTTTCATTTATGTAATCAATTTCTGCTTTGCCACTGATTATGAAAGTATTCAATGCTATCCTTCTGCAGATTACTTCCTCAACATCAAACTCATCTCTAATCTCACCAAACAATTCTTCTAAAATATCTTCCATCGTTACGATACCAGCGGTTCCGCCAAATTCATCAATTACTATCGAGATTGAAATTTTTTTATCCATAAATTCATTGAGTACATCAAAACTCTTTTTTGTTTCAGGTATGAAACTTACTTCCCTTATAATACTCTTAACTGTATCAGGATTTTTGAAGATATCTTTTGCGAGAATAATACCTTTTATATTATCCAGATTCTCATCATAAACAGGAAGCTTTGAATATCCGGATTCAATAAAAACAGACAATGCAGATTTAATAGAGTCATTTACTTCAACTCCAACAATATCCGTCCTTGGTGTCATCGCCTCATAAACTCGTTGCTCGCCCAGTTCAATCACTTTTTCTATTATATCACTCTCCTTTTTATCTACAACACCGGCTTCTTCACTTTCCTTCACTAAATCTTTTATGTCTTCCTTATCAAACAGGTGACCTGCAGTATCAGCAGTTAACTTAGCAGATTGCGTAAGTTTTTTTGAAAAAAGGGAAGCAGCCTTAACAAAGGGATAAAACAAATAGCTAAAGAACCTTACCGGCAGCGCAGTTAGTAAAAACATACTATCTGCTCTTTCGTGAGCAATATATTTTGGGATTAATTCTCCAATTATTAATAACAGAAATGCTGAAATGATAAGAATACTTAACTCACTTAGTCCGAATAAATATGCAAGGAAGACTGCACTTAAGGAGGAGAGAGTTACGTTTACAATATTGTTACCGATTAGGATTGTTGAAAAAAATGTTTGTGGATGTGAAGTGAAATAATTTGCACTAATTGCAGCAGGGTTATTCTTTCTTGCCTTAATTTCAATCTTTAGTTTATTTGCAACAATATATGCCATCTCCGAACCTGAAAAGAATCCGCTAAGAAGCAGCAGTAATACTAGTAAAACTAACTCATCTAACATTGCTTAGTACACTCGCTTTATTTCAACATCTTTTATTTCATACTCAAAATTATCTTCATCAAAAGTAAAGTTAAGTTTAACATCAACAACATTAATTTTTTCTACATTTGAATCGATCTTCATTCCTGACTCAGTATCAAAACTGAATTCTTTACTGATACCTGTATTTAATGAATAATCATCATCTTTTATTATGGGTTTAAAATACGGCTTAAAATTATATATAACTTCTTGATTGGAATGAACTGTAATCGCTTTGAGACTGAGATTTTTTATGTCTTCTGAACTTGAGTTTGCCAGCTTTATTTTTCCTTGAAGATGAATCCTTCCCGGTGATGGTCCGGGCATTAGATCGAACCACGCATCAACAGTAGCTTGAACAACATCGAACGATGATTTGTCATTTATTTTTTCAGATGTTGAACAGCTTATAGCTATAATAATAATGATAGAGAATAACAGAATTATTCTTACCGAACTCATTGAATGTCCGCATCAAATTATTTTATAAATAATAAGAACCGTTGTAACTGTGTAGGCCACAACTGTAATAATCATTTGTGCATCAGTGAATACAGTTTTTGTTGTGTTGTCTCCTTTGTGACTTATATACTCCAAATACATATACCTGAAAATACCATATACAACAAATGGGGTTGTGTAAATTAAATTCTCCGTACCAAACACACTCACGGTTCTTTCAGATACTGTGTAAAGTGCATAACAAATAATCACTCCTGCAGCAGCAACCGTAGCCATTTGATCAGCAAAATTAAGTGAGTATTGTGAAAGAACCTTGCGACTTGGTGCCTCCTCATCTTGTGCTACCAATAATAATTCCGAGTGTCTTTTCATCACACCGAGAAAAAGTGAGATAAATATTGTTGTTAAAATTAACCAGCTTGAAATTGGTACAGATATAACAACTGCACCTGCCAATACTCTTATTACAAATCCTGCTGCAATGCTAAAGACATCAAGAATTACAATGTGTTTAAACCACAGGGAATAAAGAATATTAAGTACGATAAAACCAATCACAAAACTTATAAACTCAAAATTGAAGTTGAGCAATAGAATAAATACAATTGCGCATAGTATTACAGCAATAATAAATGCGTTTTTAATGCTAATTGCTCCTGATGCTAAAGGTCTGTTTCTTTTGGTCGGATGTTTCCTGTCAGCCTCAACATCAATAATATCGTTAACAACGTAGACTAAACTTGAGGCAAGACAGAATACAATAAACGCAGAAAGGATTGTAAGGAAATAATTTTTATCAAACAGATTGAGAGAAAAAAGCAGGGGCACAAATACAAATAGATTTTTAATCCACTGTGAAACCCTGATAAGCTTTATGTAATTAAGAAACATTAAAACACTGCTACTTCTTCATAAGTACCGAATACTTCTTTTAATCCTCCAACCATTTCACCAAGTGTTACATAGTTACGTGCAGCTTTAATAAAAACCGGCATTAAATTCTTCTCATTAATTGCAGCATCTTTTATTTCAGCAATGCTATTATCAGCTGCCTGCTGATTTCTGCTTTGCCTAATATCAGCCAACCTTTGCTTTTGTTCAATCTCAACCTCTATCGGAATTGTAAGCAGTGGTATTTCTAACTTCTCATCCGATTCAACAAATTCATTTACGCCGACTATTATTTTTTCCTTTTTCTCAACTTCTTTTTGATAACGATAAGCTGCATCTGCTATCTCCTTTTGAAAATATCCGGATTCTATTGTAGGAATTACACCGCCATAAGCATCAATTTGATCAAATATCTCATTTGCCTCTTTCTCCATTTGCTCTGTTAAGTATTCCACAAAGTAACTTCCACCCAATGGATCCACAGTATTTATTACACCGGTTTCGTAACCGATTAATTGCTGAGTTCTTAACGCTATTTTTACTGCTTTTTCACTTGGCAAAGCAAGTGTTTCATCCATTGAATTTGTATGAAGTGATTGTGTACCTCCGAGAACACCGGCCAATGCCTGAAATGCAGTTCGTACAATATTGTTTTCCGGCTGCTGTGCAGTTAAAGTGCAACCTGCTGTTTGTGTATGGAACCTCATCCACCACGAACGTGGATTTTTTGCACCGTACTTTTCCTTCATCCTCTTTGCAAATATTTTACGTGCTGCACGGAACTTTGCAATCTCTTCAAAAAAGTCCAGGTGAGAATTGAAAAAGAATGAAATTCTGGGAGCAAAGGCATCGACATCCAATCCTCTTTCAATTGCAGCTTCTATGTAAGCAAAGCCATCAGCAAGTGTATAAGCTAATTCCTGTGCTGCCGTAGAACCTGCCTCCCTTATGTGATAGCCGCTTACTGAGACAGGATTCCATTGTGGAACTTGATCAGTACAAAACTCAATCATATCAGTAATAATTCTCATAGAAGGATGCGGAGGATAAATATATTCTTTCTGCGCAATGTATTCTTTAAGGATATCATTTTGCAGTGTACCCCTTAACTTTTTAAAATCCACTCCCTGCTCTTGTGCAACAGCAAGATAGAATGCAAAAATCATCGCGGCGGGTGAGTTTATAGTCATCGAAGTAGAGACTTTATCCAAAGGAATTTTATCAAAAAGTATTTCCATATCTTTCAGCGATGAAACTGCTACTCCACAAATACCAACCTCGCCTTCACTCTCAGGAGCGTCCGCATCCCATCCCATAAGGGTCGGTAAATCATAAGCTACTGATAATCCTGTCTGTCCGTGATCTAATAAATAATGGAATCTTTCGTTAGTATCCTTTGGTGTGCCAAATCCAGCAAACTGTCTCATTGTCCATAGTCTGCCGCGATATACATTCGAGTGTATTCCCCTCGTGTAAGGATATTCACCCGGGAAACCAATTTCACTTAAATAATTTATATGTTCAATGTTATCGGGTCCATATAAAACATCGACTGGTCGGCCGCTAACAGTAGTAAACTTCATGCCAGTATGATTTGCTGCTGAAGCTCTTTCATTATACTTACTTCTTCTTTCCTTATATCCATCACCATTCATATAAATACCTTAAATTAATTTCGTAAAATAAACTGTAGTTATACTATATTTAAAAAATGAAAATTATTGCCCTATTGTATACCGTATAAGATTAAATTTAAGTCCTGCCAAACCTTCTGTCAAACTCATTCAATGTGATTTTAACTACAATAGGTCTGCCATGCGGACAGGCGTATGGCATTGTTGTAGCAAATAGTTGATCAACCAGTAACCGCATTTCGCGTTCACTCAATTTATCACCAGCTTTTATTGCAGTTTTACAAGAATAAGATTTTGCCAGATTATCTTTCTTTTCCAATCCCTTCTCATTTAGATTAATTGAATATTCTTCAACTATCTCCAATAGTATTTTTTCCTCAGAGCCACCTACAATATCATCCGGAACACCAATGATTTCTATTTTATCAGCACCCTTAAATTTCAATTCGAAGCCCAACTTATTAAGATAGGAATAAAGCTCTTCAATCAATTCATATCTTCCCGGATCAACCTGCAGTGTGCGCGGAAAGAGAAGCTGCTGAGAGAATGGTATATCTGCTTCAAACCTGTTTAATGCTTTTTCATAGAGAATCCTTTCGTGTGCAACGTGCTGATCAATTATCATCAAGCCAGTTTTTATCTGTGATAAAATATACTTGTTATGCAGCTGAAAAATATAAGATGATTTTTCATCAATAGATTTCTTTTCTTCAGTTTGAGTGTGCTGTACTTCAGCCTGTTCTTTTTTTTCAAATGGATGTGTTGCCACTGAATCAGTCTTAGAAACAACTACATCATCGGTAATAGTGCTAAAGAGCCTGTCAATATCTTCATCAGAGAATCTTTGAGTTTCGACATCTATTTTTTCTCTACCCGGTCTATCAGTAAAGTCATGCTTTTTTGTTGGATGAAATTTATCAACTACAAGTTTTTCTTCATCATGTAATTCATCTGAAAATACCATAGATGGCACTAAATCGTGCGTTCCCAAACTTTTCTTAACAACTGCGAGGACAAAATTGTAAATGCTTTTTTCATCATCAAACTTTGCTTCCAGTTTTGAAGGATGAACATTCACATCAATCTTCTCTGGATCGATATCTAATTTTAAGATGAAGAAAGGATAGTCACCTTTTTCCAAAAGGTTTTCATAAGCCATAAACACAGCATGGTTTATCTGCCTGTTAATTATGTATCTGCTATTAAGATAAAGGTACTGATCACCTTTACTTTTTTTAAGAAGACTTGGTTTGCCGATATAACCACTAACACTCAAATAGTCAGTTTTTTCATCAACAGGCAAAAGTGCATCAATCATATTGTCAGCAAATACCTGAGCTATCCTGTCTTCAAAAGATCCGCTACCATAATTAAATATCAGATCATCATTATTGAAAAACTTGAACGATATTTGCGGATGACTAAGTGCGGTTTTATTGAAAGTTTCAATTATATGTTTTAGTTCAGTTGCATCAGATTTTAAAAACTTTCTTCTTGCAGGAGTATTAAAGAAAAGGTTTTTTACGGCAACACAGGTACCTTTTGTAAATGATCCCTTTTCGTGAACTATGGTGCCCGTTTCATCTATTCGCACAAGCGTACCAATATCATCTTCGGCTAATTCGGTTTTAATTTCGAGCTGGGCAACTGCAGCCATAGAGCTTAGCGCTTCACCTCTGAAACCGAGAGTTGTAATTGCTTCAAGATCTTCATACGCACTTATTTTGCTTGTTGCATGTTTATGTACACAAGTAAGCGCATCATCTTCACTCATACCACAACCATCATCACACAACTGGATTAATTTTTTACCTGCATTTTTTACAATCACTTCAACATTTTCTGCACCAGCATCGATGGCATTCTCCAGCAGCTCTTTCATTACCGATTCAGGGCGCTGTATTACTTCGCCGGCAGCTATTTTACTCGTA
>CP070637.1:1611668-1624900 GCA_020354005.1 Ignavibacterium sp. | reverse complement strand
GACCTGTTGTTTTTTCTGGAATAGTAAATGGATTAATATCTCTAATTGGATTTTCATCGGTATAGTGTTTCTTAACAGCATAATCGAAAATCATCTGAAATACAGCTCTCGCTCCATTACAATTCTTATCTGACCAAGGTTTGGAATAATATTCTCTTTTTCTAGACATGTCAAAAAACTCAATGACATAATTGAATTTTATTTTGTTGATATCATTGAAAGCCTGTGGAAAGTTTTCAGAAATAAAATCTATAAAACGATTCGTGTATGATTTATATTTTTTCAATGTAGTTGGATACAAATCTGTTCGCGTTGAGTAGTATTCATCCACCAGTCGCTGAAGAGAAATTAACTCAGCATTCTGAGATGGAATGTTAAACTTCCCATTTATAAAGTCTGATTGCTTCTGAGCTTGAGCTACTTCTGCTTTGTTTTTAGAGGTGTAGCCAACATTTTCATAAGTATGTTTTTTATTTCCAGGCAATCTATAGCGAAGTCTATAGTAATAACCTGAACTTCTTTTCGTTTTAACAAGACCGACTTTAGGTATTCGATTATTCATAATACAAATATAAT
Organism: Ignavibacterium sp.; assembly: GCA_020354005.1. Lineage (GTDB taxonomy): Bacteria > Bacteroidota > Ignavibacteria > Ignavibacteriales > Ignavibacteriaceae > BMS3ABIN03. The sequence goes on along the minus strand of CP070637.1, from coordinate 1,624,324 downwards.
TTGATTCCTTAAAAAAGTGTTCTGATATTGTGCACTGGAATTTTAGAAGTGTTGAAAAGAAGAAAATATCGCAGAAAAAATTGTCGGGGTGGGGAGATTTGAACTCCCGACCTCTTCGTCCCGAACGAAGCGCGCTAACCGGGCTGCGCTACACCCCGAATTACAATTAATAATGTTTCAAAATCGCAGTTTAAATTGGTTCTTTTAGTTATTAAAATCAAACAAGTACGTATCACTTCTACCAACAATTCTAACCGAATGGAACATCCAACGGTAATTATCTTTAAAATAACAGATATTTTTCACAGAATCCTCTTTACATTATTCCAAAATTAATTTAAGTTTGTTCCGAATTAAATAACCTTTAAATCTATCCAGTGAGATGGAAAAGGATGAACATATTATCAAATCGAGCATATAGTTAACCTCCAAGGATTTAATCCAAGGAGGATTTTTTGTTTATGGATGAAATGTCAAAAATAGTTGATAAAAAGGGCTTAAACAGAATTCTAACCAGGATTTCGCACGAGATACTTGAAAGAAATAAAGGCTCTGAGAACTTAGTTTTGATTGGTATGAGAACGAGGGGTGAATATTTAGCACACCGAATCTTTGAAAAGATAAAAAAGATTGATGATGTAGAAGTGCCGCTTGGAGTTCTTGATGCAACCTTGTACAGGGATGATTACAGAACAAGATTGAAACAACCTGAAGTATCGGTTTCCGACATCACTTTCGATATCAATGAAAAGGATATTATTATTATCGATGATGTATTGTACACTGGGCGCACCGTGAGGTCGGCATTGAATGCATTAATGGAATTTGGAAGACCTGCATCAATGCAGCTATTTACTCTTGTAGATCGAGGTCACCGTGAACTTCCGATTCGGGCCGATTATGTAGGCAAGAATATTCCTACTTCTTACAACCAGGAAATAAAGGTAAAGATGGAGGAAATAGATGGTGAAGATTCAATTTATGTGGTGGAAGTTAAAAATAAATAAACATAAGGATTTATGCCGTTATCAAGTAGACATTTGTTAGGGCTGCAAGGGGTACCAAAAGAGGATATAGAGTTAATACTGGATACTGCTCATACGTTCAGAGAAGTACTGGACCGGCCAATTAAAAAAGTACCTACGCTGCAAGGCAAAACCATTGTAAACCTTTTTTATGAAGATTCAACAAGAACAAGAATTTCTTTTGAGCTTGCTGAAAAAAGATTATCGGCTGATACTGTAAATTTTTCAGTTTCAACAAGCAGCGTGAAAAAAGGTGAGAGTCTGAAAGACACTATCAAAAATGTTGAGGCAATGAAAGTAGATATGATCATTATCCGGCATTCTGCTGCAGGGACTCCATATTATCTTACAAAAATATGCGACTCAAACATAATCAATGCTGGCGATGGAATACACGAGCACCCAACGCAGGCATTACTGGATTTGTATTCTATAAAGGAAAGATTTGGAAAGCTTAAAGGCTTAAAGGTATGCATTGTTGGTGATATATCTCATAGCCGTGTAGCACTATCAAATATTTTTGGTTTAAAAACAATGGGAGTAAAAGTATCGGTCTGCGGCCCTGCTACCATGATCCCAAAGCGCATTGAAGAACTGGGTGTTGATGTTATCTATAATATTGATGAAGCAATACGGGAAAATGATATCTTAAATGTTTTGAGAATACAACTCGAACGTAAGGCAGGAGAAGCCTTTCCCTCTCTCAGGGAGTACGCGAAATACTTTGGAATTACAAAAGAAAGATTGGATAAGAACGGGAAGAATATACTTATTCTTCATCCCGGACCCATTAACCGTGGAGTGGAGATATCATCCGAAGTTGCGGACGGATCGGACCAAATAATATTAAACCAGGTAACAAACGGTGTGGCAGTTAGAATGGCGGTTCTATATTTACTCGGAACACTTAATTAAGGATTAGAATGAAAGTACTACTTAAAGATGTTAATCTCTTTTCCCCTGATCAGAACATAGATGAAAACTCCACCTCAGTTTTATTAGAAGATGGGATCATATCTGAAATTGGGGGCATCAAAACAAATGATGCAAATGTTTATGAGCTAAGCGGTAAATATGTTTTGCCAGGATTTTTTGATATGCATGTACACTTGCGTGAACCTGGCAGGGAAGATGAAGAAACGGTAATCACCGGATCGAATGCAGCAGCAAATGGCGGCTTTACCGGAATTGCTTGTATGCCCAACACAAAACCAGCCATTGATTCCGCGGAAGTGGTTAATTTCATAAAAGAACAAGCAAATAACCATCTTGTTGATGTATACCCGGTTGGCGCAGCAACAGTTGGCAGAGAAGGTGAAGTTCTATCTCCAATAGCTGAGCTTGCAGAAGCAGGTGCAGTCGGATTATCAGACGATGGCGTTGCGATCAAAACAGCTTCTATATTAAGAAAAGTTTTGGAATACTCCCAAATGTATAATCTGCCTGTTATTGAACATTGTGAAGATGAGTCTCTTGCGGATGGGGCGATGAATGAAGGGGTAAATTCTACAATGTTAGGTCTACCGCCGCTTCCTTCTGTTGCAGAAGACCTTGTTGTTAGCCGCGATATGCAAGTTGCACAATACACAGGAGGTGTTGTTCACATTGCTCATATCAGTACAAAAAATGCTGTGCAATTTGTAAGGGAAGCAAAAAGTAAAGGTATAATTGTAACGGCGGAGGTAACACCGCATCATTTTACACTTACGGATGAAGCGGTAAAATCTTATGATACAAACTATAAAATGAATCCTCCTTTACGAACACAGGAAGACGTTGATGCAATGATAGAAGCATTGAAAAATGGAACGATAGATTGTATTGCAAGTGATCACGCCCCACATTCCATTGAGGAGAAAGAGCAGGAGTTCCAGTATGCACCTAATGGAATATTGGGATTGGAAACGATTGTTGGTATTACGCTTTCTGAGTTGTATCATAAAAAGGTATTAACTCTAAAAGATATTGTGGAGAAACTATCGGTTAATCCAAGGAGGATATTGAACCTTTCACCTATTAAGCTTTCGGTTGGTGAAAAAGCTAACTTTACAATTTTAGATTTAGATGCTGTTTGGACAGTTGATATAAGTAAGTTTAAAAGTAAATCACGTAACTCCCCGTTCGATAAAAAGCTGCTCAGTGGAAAGTCGGTTGGGGTAATTAATAATAGTAAGATGTTTTACAATAATGAGTTTATTAATATCTAATCTCGATTGGAATTAGTCCAAAATGCTCATACTGTAATATTCCCCCTCTCATCCGAAATAATTGAATAAATAAAAATTTCCACTGTACATTTTAGTGTACGGATTATTTTATTATCCTTCGAAAACAGCCCGATTTCGAATAAAATCAATGGCATTTCATTTGGATTTCCTACAAAGAGATTTTTAGAATTAAATACAGTAGGAAAATAAAATGAAAACGAAATCATTAATTTTTGCATTAACTCTTTTGTTCTTAAATCAGGCCTGCGAGGTTTATGGGCCTGAGGATGAAGTTGATTTCATACCTCCTGCAATCCCAACAGGAGTAACTGTTAGCAATGGTGATGAAAGAGTTTATATTTATTGGGATAAAAACAGAGAAGGCGACCTTGCCGGTTATAACATCTATACAAGCGATTCTTATGATGGCAGATATATGTTGATCGGTTCTTCAGACTATAACAACTTTATTGATTACGATGCAGTAAATGGCGAGACATACTATTACGCAGTAACTGCATACGATTTCAATGGTAATGAAAGTGAATTGAGTTATGAAGATATCTATGCCACTCCACGTCCCGAAGGATTTAATCAGGCAATATTTGATTATATAAAGTTCCCCAATACATCCGGCTACTCATTTTCTCTATATTCTGTTGTAGCATTTGATAGTATTGATGTTGATTTCTTTTTTGAAAACTTTGATGGTGATTTCTATTTAGATGTTTACGATGATACAGATATACAGGATATGGGAGCAACAAATGATATATTCGATATTGAGTTTGCACCACTAACCGGATGGTCTGAAACAAAAGATGCTTCGGCAATTGAAGGCCATACATATGTAATCTGGACCTGGAATAATCATTTTGCTAAAGTCAGGATATCATCTATTACCGCAGAAAGAATGGTTTTCGATTGGGCATATCAAACTGCCGAAGGTAATCCGATGTTAAAGCCATCGTTGATAAGCGGAAGATCAACTTTAAGTCGTACTTTTACCCGGTAAGATGATTTACCGGGTTAGTTCTATGGTTATAGCATTCTGAATAATATTTATTTAATTTGAGACATAATGAAGAAATTATTAATTCTAATTATAATTTTAATCGTTAACCAGGTACTAATTGCGCAAGATAATCAACTAAGACATAATTTAAATTCCAATTCTTTAAGCTCTAAAGCACACGGTTTACTTGATGATTTTGAAAAAGGAATTTCAGATACTAAGACCTCTGATATTTCACCCTATCTTGCTTCGCAGGTATATTTAAGTTTTTTAAACGGTGTATCAGGATATTACAGTTCCAACCAGGCATATTATGTAATAGAAAAATTTCTAAAAGAGTATAAAGTTATCTCATTTAGGTTTAACAAATTTAAATTAAACACTACAGCGCCTTTTGCAATCGGTACTTATTTCTATGAACACAAAGGAAATAGATCGGATGCAAAAGTCTATGTTACCCTTAAATTCACAAGCAAATCCTGGCAAATAACCCAGATCTCTATAAAATAATTCATGCTAAATACCTTAATTAAAAAGTTAAAAGGCGATGGAAAATATATTGCTCTCGTCTTTTTAGTTTTAATTATTTTATCCGGAATAATCACACCGCTAGTAATAAATTACCAGAGAGAGAATTGGGACAGTAAACTATCTTATAAAATAGCTGAAATTGAAAACGCCATTCAGAGTTCTTTTAGGCATAGAGAACGTAATTTACTCCAAACTAAAGAATGGTTAAAACAAAGTCTCTCAGAGACCTTTAAATCAAAGTTTTACGAGTATAAAGAGTTAATAGAATTGGTTAATGATGCTGAGAAAAAAAATTACTCTTTAGAAATCGTTGCACCCAACGGAAAGTTAATTGCGTGGAATGAGAATATCGCAATCCCACAAGAGGAAATATTCCCGCTCACTTTTCCACTTGGTGAAATTTATTTTCATACAACAGGACTTCTAACTTATTTAACTATTGTAGATACTATCCAGATTCAGAATGATGTGTTTTACCTTATAGTTGGGGAAAAAATTGAAAAACACTACAAGATACAAAACGAGTTTTACACAGATGAAAGTTTTGTCAGGGAGATTTCGGAAAAATTCTTAACTCAAATTTTCATTGATTATGATCCTTTTGCACCGCCAAGAATAGATGGCAGGATTTATTCATTCCAGTTAAATAACCTCAAAGGTTCTAAAATTGCACAGGCAAGCTTTTATAAACCTTCGTTAAATGTTACAATCAGCGGCATTAGGGATATATCAACAAAAATTCAGGCTACGTTAGTTGTTCTTGTATTAATTTTTATCGGGATTAGTTTTAAAAAAGATTACCATAAAATTAAACGCAAAACTCTCAGACTGCTATTGGTTGTTCTTTATCTTGCTGCTTTCAGAGTTTTAATATTTGTTGTTGGTTTTCCTTCTTTGTTTTTATCTGGTCCGCTTGTAGATCCTGCAAACTTCTCATCAACTTTTGCATGGGGACTTGTTAAATCTCCTGTTGAATTTTTTATTACGAACTTATTTTTAATCATAATTACGTCCCAGATTTTTTATCATAGCTACCGGTATTCAATTTTTGAAAGATCAGCAAAGTGGAAGATAATTGGTATAATCTCTATACCTGCACTTCTTATAATATTTTATTACTTACTTAGAGGATTAAGTGCTTCAATTAAGAGTGTAATTTTCGATTCGACTATAAGATACTTTAAAGATCCTACTCCTATACCTAATGCAGATATTCTATTTATGAATCTTAATGTTCTTATGCTGGGTTTATCGGCAATTATGGTAATGGTTTCGTTTCTTATTCTATCCGGAAAATTCTCACGCTTGTTAGCTACTGAAAATTGGTTTTTGAAGTTCGCAATCCTGTTCCTCATAGTTCAAATATTGGGGTATTTGTTTTTTGAAAATCTACCCGATCCGCTTATTACACCTTTAATGGTGTTTATTTTTATTTCTTTAATTTTCGTTTTAGTCTATTCTATTTACTTCCGAAGGCATACATTTTTCCAATCACTTCTTTATTCAACAATTATTGCATCCATAATTAGTGTTGTATTGATGAATTATTTCAATCAGGAACTTGAAGGTAGATCTTTGAGAACAGTTGCATTTGAAATAATTAGAGCGAATGAAAACCTGCTGCATTATATGAGCGATGAGACTTTAGAAAATGCACTAAAAGATGATGAATTAATGAGCAGCTTTTTTAGACGCAATATTAATTATGATGCAGAAGCTTTCCGTGTCTGGTGTACTAGTCCCATGCAAAATGAATCAATTAGCTCTGGCATATTTCTTTATGATATGAATGAAATTGAAATGGGCAGCTTTTCAGTTGGATTGGAATTGCAGTACAATGTGTTCAATCATTTCGATTCTGTAAATACAGGTGAGCCTAATATAAAAGAATTAAACGATTCAACAACTACACAGGCATTAACAACTATCGGCATTCTGCCTGTTACAAAAAGAGATATTGTTGCGGGTTATGTATCTACTACGACCGAATTTAATATTAATAATATTGGTGCGAAAAATATACCTGACTTCTTAAAATCGAATACGGCATTGATTGGTTCTGTAATTGATGAATCATTATTAAAGATATTTGAATTTACCAATTCAAGAATTACACAGGTCTATGGTGATATATATCCTTCCCGTGAGCAAATGTCACCGATTGTAAATGCCAGTCTATCTGAAATTAATGATGCATGGGTAAAATTTTCAATTTATGGGGAGGATTATATTGCTTACGTTGTAAAGACGCTAACTAATGGAAGCGAAAGGTTAATTACTGTTGCTGCCAAAGAAAAAGAAATTACATGGAACCTATTTAACTTTTTTAAAATCTTTTTAATTCATACAATTTTTATTCTCGTATTGTTTGTGGTTTTAAAAATCACCAACCTTCTTAAAATCCAGCGATCATTCAGAACAAAATTATTGTACGCTATACTTTTTGTTTCAATTGTTCCTTTAGCGCTGCTGGCAGTTTATAATAGGCAGGTTGTATCTGAAAGAAGTGAAGAAGCGATTTTCAATGAACTTAGTAAAAGATCCGATTACCTTGAAAATCATGTACGGTCTCAGTTAACAAAACATAAAGATAGAGAACTATCAACTGCATTCAGTAATGCCGGGAAGGAATTGAACATATCATTTTCAGTTTATAAGAATACCGATTTAATTTATAGTTCGCGCAATGAGTACTACCGTATTGGTTTGTTCCACTATAAACTTAATCCTAAGACTCATTACAATCTCAACTATCTGAGTTACAGGGAATACTCAACAATGGAGAATATTGATAATTACCAGTATGATGCTTACTACAGGAAAATTGATATTAATGGCGAGATGTATATTATTGGTGTTAATGATGCCTTCAATAGGATCAGACCTGCTTTTACAACCGCTGATATTGATGTAATACTTTTTGGAATTTATTCATTCGCAGTTATAATTATAATTTTTGTAAGTACAGTGCTGGCTAATCAGATTTCGGCGCCGATAAGAAGATTAACAAAGGCAACAGAGGCCGTTGCACAGGGCGACTTGAGTGTGGAGCTTGAAAACAGTGAAAAAGGTGAAATGAAAGACCTGTATGATGTATTCAATTTGATGACGCACGAACTACAAAAGAATCAAATCGAAATTGCAGAGCTTGAACGTGAATCTGCCTGGAAAGAAATGGCAAAGCAGGTTGCTCACGAAATTAAAAATCCGCTTACACCTGTAAAGTTGGCTATACAACAGCTTGTTGCATCTTACGACGAAAAAAGTAAGGACTTTGATAAGACATTTGATACTGTAACAAAAACTACACTTAGCCAAATAGATAACTTGAGCCAGATTGCATCTGAGTTTTCGAGTTTTGCTAAAATGCCAAGCATAAAGCTTGAAAAAGTAAATTTTGTGAATGTGATAAATGATATTGTTTTACTATTTAAGGATAATGTAGAAATAAAATTTGATTCCGAGGTATCTGAAGCGATTATTGAATCGGATGAGTCTCAGATGCGAAGAATGTTAATTAATATTATCAGGAATTCCATACAGGCGGACTCAAGTGAGATCATTCTCACTCTAAGTGTCGACGGAAATAATTACTTTTTACTAATTGAGGATAACGGAAATGGTATCGATGAAAAGTATAAAAATGAGATTTTTAAAATGAATTTTACGACCAAAGAAAAGGGAATGGGATTAGGATTAAAACTGGCAAAAAGATTTATTGAGAGTATAGGTGGAAAAATTCATCTGGTCGAATCGCAACCTTCAAAAACAGTATTTGGTTTAATTATTCCTAAGCACAAATCGAATAACGATTTGTCTTAAAACGCTGATGGAAGAGATAACCCCTCATCAATCCAAAGCACTCGACTTTGATCATTCAGTATCATTACGGGCAAATGCAGGTTCAGGTAAAACCTTTGTGCTTGCAAAGCGATACCTTCAAATAATAACAGAAGGCAAAGTGCCCGTACAAAAAATTGCGGCAATTACATTTACCGATAAAGCAGCAGGAGAGCTTTATAAACGTATTGCAAAAGAGATTGATGATAAAATAGAAAATTCCGATATACAGGGAAATGTATCGGAACTTGAAAAAATTAGAAGGCAATTAGTTTCAGCAAACATATCTACCATTCATTCCTTTTGCATAAATATATTAACTGAATTTCCTGTTGAAGCGGAAATTGATGCGAATTTCACGCCTATCGACTCAACAACATCATCTGAATTATTAGAACTATCTGTTGAAGAAACCATTAGACAAAAACTCGAGGATAATACCAGCGAAGATATCAGAGATTTAATCAGGTTATTGTCTTCTAAAAGAGCTCTTGTAACGCAGCTCCAGAAAATGATAGATAAGCGTTCAACAGTGCTGAGATTAGAAAATGAAATTTATAAAAAGAGTGTTCAGCAAATAGCTGATTTCTTTCACGAAACTTTTGTGAAGTATTTTGATATAATTTTTTTACCACAAGTAAAAATTTTAACAACCGATCTAAAAAAAATCAATGATGAAGTTCTTGCAAACAATAGTGAGAATGATTTTGCTTTAACAGCTGAAGCACTAATTGAAGAACTTAAAACTTTAAACAACGCTGATGAAATAATTAATATAGTACATCGCCTTAAAGATGAAATCTTCACAAAATCAATTTCGATTAAAGCAAGAGGATACTTTGCAAACAAACTGCGCACAGGTTTTGAGAACGAAGTCAAAAAAGTTGAGAGAATATTAAATGATTTGCTCAGAATAGAGATTGATGAAAATAGTAAAGATATCGGATACCAGCTTGCTGTAACAGGGAAATATCTTATCGACATCTTCAACGACATTCTATTTCTATACAACGAGAAAAAGAAGGAGCTCGGTTATCTTGATTATGAGGATATCTTACTAAAGACACAAAAACTTCTTCTTGTAGATGATGTAAAAAAATATCTGTCTGATAAGTTTTCATATTTAATGGTTGATGAGTACCAGGACACAAATGAACTGCAGTATAACATTTTTATGCCCATTCTTGATAATCTGAAAAAAGGTAATCTGTTTGTTGTTGGTGATGAAAAGCAAAGCATATACAGGTTTAGAGATGCAGAGCTTGAAGTATTTAGTAAAACCAATGTGGATATAGTTGAAAGTAGTAGCAACGAATCTTTAATTACACTTCCTGATAGTTTTCGGATGGAACCTGAGATCTGTCTTTTTACAAATGTTCTTTTCAGAAACCTATTTAGTAATCCAAATAGTATTTATAACGAAGTAGAACATTCGGATCTTATTTGTGCCAAAATGGAATATACGGAAGGCAAAATATCGGTAATAGTAGCGGAGGAAGAATCGGAATTAACAGAAGCTGATTTAGTCTGTCGGCAAATTTTAAGTTTAATAAACGACGAAAAAGGAAATCTTGACTGGAAAGACATCGCTATACTTGTGAGGAAGAGAAGTTCTTTTACTGAGCTAGAAAAGCAGTCTTTAAAATACAATATACCTATCAAAATAATTGGCGGTACAGGTTTTTATCAGAGGCAAAGCATTTATGATGTATATAACTATTTCTCGTTCTTGCTGGATACTAACAATGATGCTGCTTTGATTGGGATTTTACGTTCACCTTTCTTCTCTATAAGTGATGTTAAAATATTTGGGCTTTCATTAAAGTCCGGTACATCTTACTGGGAGAAGTTGCAAAACTCAAATACCGATGATGAAGAACTTTCCGTTGCTCTAAATCAACTGAATGAAAATCTTCAGATTGTTGGGCAAAGAGATATAATTAGTTTATTGAGAAAAATTTTTAGAGAGACCAACTTTATTGCAGTGCTGGCATCCCGGCATGATGCAGACCAGGAGTTAGCAAATATTGAAAAGTTATTAAAGCTTACAAACACATTTACAAATCAGGGTTTTAAAACTCTTTACGATTATGTCGATTATCTGAAAGATTCGATATCGAATCTGGAAGATGAAGCACAGGCAGGTTTAGCAGAACAATTAAACGCGGTGAACATCCTAACCTTGCACCAGGCAAAAGGATTGGAGTTCCCGATAGTATTTTTATACAACTCACACGAAGAGTCTAAGATTGATACTGTAAAATCCAAATCAATAACAATTGATAAATCATTTGGACTTTTAACAAAACTGCCGCTTAATAATGATTACTTTGAAGAGTATAAATCTGCTCCTGTTGTTTCGGTTAGAGATTATGTTGAAAGAAGAAAAAATCTTGCTGAGATAAAAAGACTTTTTTATGTTGGTATTACAAGAGCGGAAAAGTATCTTTTTATTTCAGCATCATCAAAAGGAAAGAATAAATTTCCTGCAGCTTCGTTTATTAGTTTGTTATTTGAAGGATTGAGTGTTGAAGATAATGTAGAGAATATTTTTTTATCTGAAAATCTCACCTTCTTAATTAAAGATAACAACAATTATAAAAACGCAGCAAAAAAAATTAATGTTACTATTCCCATTATCCGGCATTTGGATTTAATTGAAAAGACAGAATATAAACACGAACAGACAGTCCTGCCAAAGAAATTTCTTCTTGATAAAATATTTGATAAAAGCGAAGGTGAGATAATTTCTGCAACCAAGGTTTCTACATATGCACAGTGCCCACTGAAATATAATTTTATTTATAATTTTGGGTATTCAAAATTATCTTCGGATTTAAAGAGATATGATAGTAAAAACACCTACACTAAGTATGCATTCGATGGTTTTGATGGGGAAGATATACTCACTGTGGAATTTGATGAATCTCCATATTTAAAAGAGCATTCAGAGATTAAGGGGAAAATAATCCACAAGGTTCTTCAGAAAGAAATAGAAATTAATAATCTGGAAAACTTCATTACTAATGAGGTGAATTATTCATACGAACATCTTTTTAAATCAGAAGAAATAAAGCAATCATTTTTAGAGGAACTACGTAAAACTTTAGCATACTATTATAGTTCTGATGAAGTTGAATACCTTAACGGATTTACAAATTTTAAAAACGAAATGGAAATATATTTAAAGGAGGATGAATACTTCTTATTTGGGATAATAGATAAGATAATTGTTGCAGATAAAAAGATCATTATTGTGGATTACAAAACAGACGCCATTGATAAAAATAACTAAAAAACCAAAGCACAGTATTATTTAAATCAATTAAAATTTTATGTATATATTGTGAGTAAATTGTATAAGGATTTTAATTTATTTGATATCAGGATAGTGTTCTTGCTGTTTCCTGATAATCCCTTTACTATTACTTATAATAGAAAGAAATTAGGGGACATTAAGGAAGAAATTTCATTTTTAATTAAGGGAATATTGAGGGCAGAATATCCAAAAAATCTTTCACACTGCAGTGAATGCAATTTTTCTATTAATAATAAATGTGTTTTATAGTTAATCAATATTAAATGCAGATAAAATCTAAAATAATAAGAGATTTAGCAATTATTGAGAAGGAGTTAAACTCAATAATTTCAGGTGTTATTATGCTCCCGCTGGATGACGAAGTTAAACAGGTAGCTGCTAATTTTATCTATCATGATAAGAATGTTTACATCTATATTCAGGAGAAGGAGCTGTACGATAACTTAAAATTTGATACAGGTACCATGTTTACCGCAATAAAAAATCCTGCTTCGGTTAGCAAAGCTAAAAAAAGTAATGAATCCATTTATTCTTTGTTTTATATCTCTGTTAGTGGTGTAATTAAAAAAGTAACGGAGAAAAAATTAAAAAATATTATCCGGCAAAGTTTCATCCAGAAATATTCCGGGCAACTTTTAGATTCTGAGAGCAAATCAAAATCATTTTCGAGATTGGTAGTTTTAGATACCGAAGAAATGATCGCAACAGAGGAGATCGGT
>CP070637.1:1608521-1611568 GCA_020354005.1 Ignavibacterium sp. | reverse complement strand
TTGGTTTTGGAGTATTAAGATAGTCTATTAGGTAATTTCCCTCTTTCTGGTTGAGTTCATAAGGAAATCCAAGAAAAAGAAACAATGCATCGTAATTATAAATCGAATTATCTATTGCATCTGTAGTAAAAACAGAATCATTTGAAAGAATTGAAAATGAAGATTGGAAACCAGCTGAAACATCATATGGATCATAAATTAGAATAGACTGGTCTTGTGTGTAAATTTCCGGTGTGAAAAATAACAGCAGCAAAAGAGGACCAGTAAGTATTTTTTTCATTCAGATCCCTCCCCGATAAAGAATCAATTTGTAATTTAGCTTACTACCAAATAGAAAATAAATTAATATTAAATTTGGTGCAAGGATAATATTCATATCGCTCATTATCTTTCAAATGGCTATGGCAACTATTACAAAAAATAATATGCATATAAAATCAAAACTACCTGATATCGGAACTAGCATTTTTACAATTATGTCTAAGATGGCATTGGATTATAATGCAATCAATCTTGCACAGGGCTTTCCCGATTTCAATTGCAGTGATGAACTGATTAAGCTGGTTAATCATTATCAGAAGAAAGGTTTTAACCAGTATGCACCAGTGGCAGGTGTTCCTCCACTACGGGAACAAATTTCCTTAAAGATGAAAAAACTGTATAGCAGGTTATATAACAAAGAGAGTGAAATTACTGTTACTGCAGGTGCAACGCAGGCAATTTATACAGCTATAACCACTGTTGTAAAACCGGGTGATGAAGTAATAATATTAGAGCCGGCTTACGATTCTTATGTGCCTGGTGTGAAAGCATCGGGAGGAATACCGGTTTTTGTAAAGTTAGTTCCACCGGATTATAGTTATGATTGGGATGCAATACTTAAAAGCATAACAGATAAAACGACATTAATAATATTAAACTCCCCACATAATCCAACCGGTAGTTTAATAACACGAGATGATATATTACAGCTTGAAGAATTAACAAAAAATACAGATATAAAAATCATTAGTGATGAGGTTTATGAGCATATTGTTTTTGATTGGGAAGAACATATTAGTCTTGCCAGCTCTGATAAGCTTGCTGAAAGATCGTTTGTGATTTCATCTTTCGGTAAAACATTCCATGCAACCGGATGGAAGATGGGTTACTGCGCTGCACCGGAATATCTGATGAAGGAGTTTAGAAAGATGCATCAGTTTATAGTATTCTCATCAAACACGCCTATCCAATATGCTTATGCAGATTATATGAAGGATGAAAGCCACTATTTGCATCTTAATGACTTCTATCAACATAAAAGGGATATTTTCAGAAATAAGATAGAAGGTTCAAAATTTAAATTGATGTCCTGCAAAGGCACCTACTTTCAGTTATTTGGTTACGATGGAATTTCTGATCTAAATGATAGAGAGTTTTCAGAATATCTAACAAAAGAAAAAGGCATTGCAGTTATACCACTCTCTCCTTTTTATAATGAAGGCAGCATTGAACATATCATTCGTGTATGCTTTGCAAAGCAGGACGATGTATTAATTAAAGCTGCTGAAACTCTTGCAAAGCTATAAATAGAGTTTGTTATTATTAATTCAATTATGAATAGATGAGCATTGATATAAATCTAAAACTAAAAAAGAGGGCGGCTTATCTCTCTATATTTGTTGGCATTTCAATGCTCTTTGCAAAATCAGGGGCTTATCTGATCACAGGTTCAGCCGCTATTTTTTCCGATGCTGCAGAATCAGTAATACACATATTAGCAACAACAATGGCGCTTTACAGCATCATTATCAGTTCCAAACCTGCCGATGATTCCCATATGTATGGTCACGGTAATGTTGAATATTTTTCTGCAGGAATTGAAGGAGCGCTAATAATAGTTGCTGCCATTGTTATAATCTATCATGCGGTGGATGATATTGTTACTGGTACAGTTTTAAAATCACTTAACATAGGTGTTACTGTAATTGCAGGTGCAGGAGTAATTAATCTTTTACTTGGACTCTACCTAATTAAAACTGGTAAGAAAACAGATTCCCTCACACTAATCGCAGATGGAAAACACATACTAACCGATTCCGTTACAAGTATTGGTGTGCTTGTTGGAATTGTTATAGTAATGATTACAAATATTACAATTCTTGATCCATTAGTGGCTATTGCCGTTGCATTAAACATTTTGGTTACCGGTTATAAATTGATGAGAGAATCAGTTGGCGGATTAATGCTTGAAACAAATCCAAATATGATTGAAAGAATTTCTAAGATATTAATATTAATTAAAAAAGATTACTGGATTGATCTACACGAACTAAGATACTGGAAATCCGGTGACAGATTATTTATCGATTTTCATCTAACACTTCCCTACTATTTTACAATAAAGCAAACCCATAAAGAGGAGGAGGAAATTTCTGCAAAGCTGGAGGAGGAATTCATCAATTCGCAAATAAAAATACATTTCGATTTTTGTAAACCTGAATTGTGTGCTTTTTGTTTATATGATGATTGTAAAGTGCGTGTAGAAAAACACTCAATAAATTTCGATTGGGACGTAAAAAAACTAACAGGTGATGCCGTGCATCTGATTCATCCTGCAAAAAATTAATTGGCATTAACGGATTCTAGATTCTGTACTACAGCGTGCGTGGTTCTTTAACCTTTGTTAAGATTATTATTCCCGCAACAAAAAAGAAAGCTACTGAGACTATTGCAGTTCTTTGATCAATCATCGAAGAGATTAGACCAAATGCCAGTGGACCCAGAATTGCTGAAGCCTTACCAAAGAAAGAATAGAAACCAAAAAATTCAGTTTTCTTTTCCGCTGGTGTTAATGAAGTCATCAGACTTCTACTAGTAGATTGTGAAGAACCGAGAGAAATTCCAGCAACGCCAGCGATTATAAAGAACATATTTTTATCATGCACAAAATAAGCTGAGACAACAATCCCTATCCAAACTATTAAAGTTATAATCAAAGTTTTTTTATGTCCTATATGATCCGAGATAATTCCAAAAATCGCTGAACCTATTATGGCAGATGACTG
>CP070637.1:1605460-1608421 GCA_020354005.1 Ignavibacterium sp. | reverse complement strand
AACCCGGAACATATTTCTTTTCCAAGATTGCACCAATAATTTGTTGAGTGATTAACTCACTTATTGATTCTCTGTTTTCCAGAGGAGTGAATATCATTCCTTCACTCATGACTAATTCCTTGTTATTTGATTAAGAAAATAATTTTTATCTTTCCACCCGTCCTGAGCTGTCTCCCAGTGCAAGCTTTTCAGCTTCATCTACTGTCACCAAATTAAAATCTCCGGTTATAGTTTGTTTTAAGCAGGAGGCAGCTACTGCAAATTCGAGTGCGTGTTTTGAATTGCTTGCTGATAACAAACCATAAATTAAACCGCTTGCAAAAGCGTCTCCTCCACCAACTCTATCAACTAATTGTATATCATATCTTTTTGAACGATAAGGTTCTTTACAATCAGCATCGTCCAGCAGCATTGCGCTCCAACCATTACGTGATGCTGA
The DNA here is from genome assembly GCA_020354005.1 of Ignavibacterium sp. Taxonomy (GTDB): domain Bacteria; phylum Bacteroidota; class Ignavibacteria; order Ignavibacteriales; family Ignavibacteriaceae; genus BMS3ABIN03. The sequence goes on along the minus strand of CP070637.1, from coordinate 1,607,982 downwards.
ATAACTTTCCCTAAGGGTTATCGCTACAGTATCAAAGAAGAATTTCTTCTTTAATGTTTTTGCTAATTCAAAATATCCTTCTTCATTTAACTCTGCCCTGGAAACGCTCGTCTTGGCAGCTTTCATTCCTAAACTCTTTTCAGCATCTTCTTCATTTGCAATGCACACGTTAACATATTCCATCAATGGATTCATAACACTCTGTGCTTCAGCTTCAGTCCACATCTTCTTTCTGAAGTTAAGATCGCAACTAACCTTTACTCCTTTACTATTAGCAACAAGACATGCTTTCTTGATTAATTCCTGAGCATTTTTTCCTAAGGCTGGTGTTATTCCAGTCCAATGAAACCATTTGCAATCCTTGAAAATCATATCCCAGTCCAGTTCATCTTCAGTAATCGTTCTTACTGCAGAATTATCACGGTCGTAAATAACTTTCGATGCTCTTTGGCTTGCACCGGTTTCTAAAAAGTAAATACCGATTCTGTCACCGCCACGGATAATATAATCCGTTTTTACCCCAAACCTTCTCAAATGATTTAGTGCAGCTTGCCCTATTTCATGTTTAGGAAGTTTTGAAATAAAGAAACTTTCAAAACCATAATTAGCAAGAGATATTGCAACATTTGCTTCTCCACCGCCATATGTAACATTAAAATTTTCAGATTGAACAAACCTTTCAAATCCTGGAGTGGAAAGCCGCAGCATTATTTCGCCAAAGGTTACAACTTTATGTGGTATTTTATTTTCCATTGCTTAGGTAATTTTTAATTTACATTTACTACTGAATTAATACTTTCACTTATTCTTCTGGCATTTTCAGTTAGCTTTTGATAATCATTCTCTTCAATTGCTTTAACATCCAGGAGAGCCTTACCAACACCAACTGCACATGCCCCAGCTTTAATCCATTCAACTGCATTATCTAACGTTACTCCACCGGTAGGCATTAGCTTCAGATCCGGTATTGGTGCTTTTACAGCTTTAAAGAAATTCATTCCAAGAACATCTGCTGGAAAAACTTTTATAATATCAGCACCACTCTCGTGTGCGGTTAAGATTTCAGTTGGAGTAAATGTTCCAGGCATAGCAGGGAGATTATTATTGTGGACTATGTCGATTATCTCTTTTTTGAATATTGGACTCACAACAAACTTAGCTCCGGCATCAATTGCTTTTTGAGCCGTACCAGGATCCAATACAGATCCAACACCAATAGTTATTTCATCATTAACCAATCCACTAACCTCTTCAATCATTTTTAGCGCATCTGGAACAGTCATTGTAATTTCAATAATCTTTACTCCACCTTGACAAATAGCTTCAGCAATTCTGATTAATTTATCAGGATGTTTTGTACGGACAACTGCGACAACACCACTTTCTATTATTTCATTTACTATTTCTGTTCTCGACATAATTTTTCCCGATTTAAATTGTTGAGTTACTACTCACGAAGCAGCAACTCATTATGCTCAATTTCAGCAAATCTTATTTTTACAACTGAATCCAGAACTATTTGAATTGGATCAAAAGTTGGATCATTAAAATTATCTTCATCATAATTAGATAATTCACTATATACTTTCAGATATTCCATATTATTTAATTGCAATCCGGCAACACCTAAAAACAACGGATTTGAATTATCAATGGATTTTATTTGTTTAAGTTTCCAATCAGAAGGATTTTTTACAAAGGGAACTAAAAAGTCAATAACATCAATTAACGTACTCCCATTTTTATTTATATAATTCCAGTTGTCTATTTCACTTTTACGTAATACACTATTCAAATAGGAGTGTGCAGTAGCATTAAATATTGAGTAGCCAAGTGACTGAGTACGTGCTTCTTCTAATGGTTGGCGTGCATTTTTATCAATTTGATTATCCAATAGAAAATGTTTTGTATGCTCATCAAGATCTTTTATTTGATCATTGTTTTGTAAGAAGTTGCTTATTAATGCAACCTGAGCTGCCCACCATGTTCCGTGATTGTTTCCTCTCTGCTTTTCATCCAAACCGTAATAACTTGTTGTTAACCAATTAAGATATTCAGAATACCATTGTTGAATTCCCTTATAAACATCTTCCTCTAACTGATCATTTAATCTCAATAAAATTATAGCTTCCGTTATAAATGCTAAGCGTCTTCCATCAATAATACCAACGCCACGCGGTTTGGTTCTGTTCCTGATCAGCTGTGAATATTTTAGATTTGGATTCATCTTGGTTTCGCTATCAATAAACCAAATCTTCAGTAACTCATTTGCTTTCTGTCCATATACCGGATCATCTGTAAGATAATTGTAAAAGGCAATTGAAAATATTCCTTTATAAAACCTTGTAACCTCCACTTTATGATCCATAAATCTATCAGGATTCCGTTCACCATCTTTTCTTATATATGGAGCGTTCGGATTTCCTTTAACCGGCCACCAGTAAGGACTGTCGCTGTAATAATCGTGAATGGAATTACCACCTACAGTAGGTGCTGAATATTTTGTAATAGCATAAGGTGAT
>CP070637.1:1544024-1605360 GCA_020354005.1 Ignavibacterium sp. | reverse complement strand
GATTAAATGATAATGTCAATTAACATTTTCAATAGTTGCTGAATTGCGTTTATTGCTGATTGGCAAGTAATAAGAATTAATAGGATAAATCAGTGGAAGTATAATTTCGATGATATGTTAGAAAGATGTACCAAGATCAAATATCCATTGTGAATTCCCCTTTTCATCAAAGGCGAGATCTAATCGAAACACAAAATAGGGTAGCATTAAGAAATACATACCCACACCGTAACCAGTATTAAATTGTTTTAGTGTTAAAGGTTCTCCAATATACCTTGTTGTACCGGTATCAACAAATAACTCAGCAGCCAATCCAACCCTGTATGAGAGCAAAGATTTTGGAAGAAGAGGAATCCAGTAAAGATCTAACCGATAATCTTTTACAAGATAGTAATCAAACTCAAGCGAACCAAAAAACAAATCGTTACCCTCCATCTGATTGGTCCAGTGCCCGCGTATTCTTGTATTGAATCCTAAATATGAATAATCATAATATGGCACATCACCGCTCGTATGTCTCACTGCAAATCTCCACTTAGCAGATAATGGTCCAATCACTTTTCTGTACTCTCTAAAATCAAGATAACCAACTCTATAATTAATACCATTTATTCCCATTCCTTTCAGATCATAACTAATGAAAGCAAACATACCATCGGTTGGGAATTGAATGAGATCTCTTGAATCAAAGTTATAACCAGCACCCAGAACTACTGTCCTGTCAATTCGTGAATCAGAAGCGTTTATACCCTCGATATAAAAAGGAGTTTCGATATAATTGTAGCTGGCCGTAATACCAAACCAATGGAATAAACCAAACCTTTTTCCAAATGTTAACTTTCCAAAATAAAATTCCTGTGTAAACTCTCCTCCTGCTAATTCTTCAGCCGTCTCGCTTCTATTACTTACACTATTAAAACCAATTTCGAAATTTGCAAATAGATCCAGATTATGCGCTAAGTTTGGATTACTATAACTGAAGTTTAATGATGGATCAAAACCCAATGCCAGCTTTCCCCTTAAGGTTTCGTTACGTCCCCTAAAGTTCTTAATCAAAACACCAATTCCATAAGATATTTTATCCCAATCCCGATCTTTTAATGTAATAAATGGAAGCGGATAAATGTACCAGCTTTCTTCAACATCAATTAATAGGAAGTTCTCCTTGTTTATTTCGAAAGGCCGTAGATGAACGAAATTAAAAATATCGAGACTATATATTCTTTCCCTGTTGTACTCAGCCACTTTTGGATTTAAAGTATCCCCCACCCCAACGGTTAGCTCTCTTAAAATAATATAATCTTCAGTTTGTTCATTGCCTTTTATAACAATAGAATCTATAATAACAGTGTAATTACCTTTATAATAAAGTGTGTCACCATCATAAGGTTTAATACTAGTTGTAAAACAGAGGATAATAAAGATCAGATAAATACTATGCTTCATTCGAATCTATAATGGTGTATAATCTCACTGGAAACAATATTAAATTAATAGAAAGTAGTTAATCAGAATAACTGATATATAAAAGTAATTTATGAATGCAATCAATTATCGTGCTATTGTTCTTCGAAATGGATTACTGATCTAGTACTGTTTCCTCAACAAATTCGTCGATAGATACACAAGAGCAAACAAGATGCCTGTCACCGTATGCACTATCTAATCTACCTACTGCCGGCCAGAATTTTTTTTCTCTGGTATAGGGTAAAGGATATGCTGCCCTGTTCCTTGAGTATGTATGTTCCCATTCATCCGATGTTAAAACTTTTAATGTGTGAGGTGCATTTTTAAGCAGATTGTCTTTCCTATCCTGCTGTCCTTCTTCAATTTCTTTTATTTCTTCTTTGATTGAGATCAGCGCATTACAAAATCTGTCAATCTCCTCCTTCGATTCACTCTCCGTTGGTTCAACCATCATTGTACCAGGCACAGGGAACGAAACAGTAGGTGCGTGGAATCCATAATCTATTAATCTCTTTGCAATATCTTCAACATCTACTTCTGCCAGCTGCCTGAATTCTCTCATATCAAAAATTAGTTCGTGAGCAACTCGTTCGTTTAATCCTGTGTATAGTACTTTAAAGTGATCCTGCAGCTTGTTTAATATATAATTGGCATTTACTATCGCAGCTTTAGAAGCCAATGTAAGTCCCATTGATCCCATAAGCTTTATGTAAGCATAAGAAATTATTAATACATCGGCACTTCCCCAGGGAGCGGATGATATTGCAGTTATAGCTTTGTCTCCTCCAACTTTTACAAAATAGTGGGAAGGTAAATAAGGTGCCAAATGTTTTGCAACACAAATAGGTCCCATTCCGGGTCCTCCACCTCCGTGTGGTATTGCAAAAGTTTTATGAAGGTTTAGATGACATACATCAGCACCAATTACTGCAGGACTCGTTATTCCAACCTGGGCATTCATATTTGCACCATCCATGTATACTTGTCCACCTGTACCATGAATTATATCACAAATCTCAATTATTCTTTCTTCAAAAACTCCATGAGTTGAAGGATAAGTAACCATAAGTGCAGATAACTCGTCCTTATACTTCTCTGCCTTTTCATTAAGATCATCTACATCTATGTTTCCATGGTCATCACATTTAACAACTACCACTTTCATTCCAGCCATTACAGCACTTGCCGGGTTAGTACCGTGTGCAGATGATGGGATCAAAACAACATTCCGATCCTTTTCACCTTTACGGTGATGATATTCTCTTATAACCATTAGCCCGGTAAACTCACCCTGTGCACCAGAGTTAGGCTGCAAAGATACAGCCGCCAGACCTGTAATCTCTTTTAAATCTTCTTCAAGCTCTGAAATTATTTCTTTATAACCTTTTGTTTGGTTTGCAGGGGCAAATGGATGGATGTTCGAAAATTCCGGCCAGGTTATTCCTAATAACTCGGTTGTGGCGTTTAGCTTCATTGTGCAGGAGCCCAATGGCGTCATTGAATGAGCTAAAGATAGATCTCTATTCTCTAATTTTTTTAGGAACCTCAGCATTTCAGTTTCAGACTGGTAGCTATTAAATACTTCATGAGTAAGGTATGAAGAAGTCCTTGGAAGAAATTCAGAGAACTCGCTTTCTATCCTTTCCAATAATGATTGAAGATATCCGGATGCGAATTGTTTCCCTGCTATTCCTGCAAACAATTCGATCAATTCGATTACATCTTCTTCTTCGGTAATTTCGTTTAAAGATATTCCAACCCGGTTATTTCCAATATATCTAAAGTTGATTTCTTTCTTAACAGCTTCTTGTTTTATTTTTTTGATTCTCTCTTTTGTATCCTCAATCAACAGTGTATCGAAAAAATTCTCATTGATCTGCTTAAATCCAAAATCAAGAAACGCCAATTCTAAAATATGTGTGAATGTTCTTATCCTTTGCGCAATTGCTTTCAGCTGTTCCGGGCCATGATAAACAGCATACATACCTGCAATTATTGCAAGCAAAGCCTGTGCTGTGCATATGTTGCTGGTTGCTCTCTCTCGTTTTATATGCTGCTCCCTTGTTTGCAGCGCCATACGATAAGCCTCATCACCCTGAGCATCAACAGAAATCCCAATAATCCTTCCCGGTATAAATCTTTTGTATTCCTCCCGGGTTGCAAAATAAGCTGCATGAGGACCGCCAAAACCCATTGGTACCCCAAACCTTTGTGATGATCCAACCACAGCATCGGCACCAAATTCACCCGGTGGTTTAAGAAGTGTAAGACTTAACAGGTCTGCTGCAACAACCTTAAAAATATTCTTCTCTTCAGCATCTGCAAAAAACTCAGAGTAATCTCTAATCTCACCATTGCCTGCAGGATATTGTATAAGGACACCAAAAGTGTCATCCGCTAACTCTGACTTTTTATAATCTCCAATCTTCAGTTCTATTCCCATTGGTAATGCACGTGTTTTAAGTATATCAACAGTTTGTGGATAACATTCTTCCGAAACAAAAAATACATTGGCATTCTTTTTATCTTTCGGTCTCAAAGCATAAAACATTAACATTGCCTCAGCAGCTGCAGTACTTTCATCAAGCAACGATGCATTAGCAATTTCCATTGCTGTTAAATCGGAAATTACTGTTTGATAAATCAATAATGCTTCTAACCTTCCCTGTGCAATTTCCGCCTGGTATGGTGTGTATTGCGTATACCATCCCGGATTCTCCAAAATATTTCTCTGAATAACCGGGGGCATTAACACAGGGTGATAGCCCATTCCAATATAAGATTTATATATTTTATTTTTCGCAGCTGTCTTCTTCAGGTTTTGAATAAAGGTTTGTTCATTTACCGCAGGAGTGAGTGATAGCTCATTATTTAGTCTTATCTGAGCCGGTATTGTTTCATCAATAAGATCATTTACGGAATCAGCACCACAAAATTTTGCCATCTCCTGAAGCTGTTCATCACGGGGTCCAATATGCCGGTCTACAAACCTATCTGGATGTTCTAAGCTACTCATATGTTTCTCTCAAAAGGATTATTATTTTAAAAAAATTAAGTCAGTAAACTTAATCAATAATTAGAAATGAAGTTAAACCATTTAGCAGTAGCTAAGCAGAATCTTTAGCTATCCTGGACTTCCTTATCTCCCCCCGAAGACCTGATTTTTTTTAACGCAATTCGTGCAGCATTCTGCTCAGCGGTTTTTTTATTTTTTCCTTTTCCGACACCCAATTCTTTATTATTGACAGATACCCATACCGTAAATATCCTCTCATGATGAGGTCCTTCCTCATTTGTTACCTCATATACAGGAGGTAGGATTTTCTTTGCCTGAGTGTATTCAAGCAATTGGCTTTTGTAATTTTCATCAATTAGATAATCATCATCCTGAATCTTTGGATTTATTAAACTTCTGATTATAAATTCCCGGCAAGTTTCAAGTCCGCGGTCTAAATACATTGCCCCTATCAAGGCTTCAAGAGCATCAGCAAGTACTGTTTTTGAACTCTTTACAAAACTTCGCTGAATGTTATTCCCCAGAATAACAAGTTCAGCAATGCCCAAATCTTCTGCAGCGTCAGCTAAGGAATTTCTGTTTACGAATCTCGATCGTAATTTTGTGAGAAATCCTTCATCTTCATCAGGAAAGTTTTCAAACAAGTACTGTGCAACAATAAGACTTAAAACAGAATCACCTAAAAATTCCAATCGTTCATTTGAAGAACCATTAAATTCGTTGCTTTCCAGATAAGAACGGTGAGTGAGAGCTTGTACATAATAAGATTTGTAATCAAGATGTGCACCTAAAATATTTTCTAAAGCTTTAAATTTTTCAGTTTCCAGCTCTAATAAATTCACCGAACGACCCTCTCTTCTACCTGTCTTGTTTTTCTTTTTAGATGCTTTAGTGAACCAGGAGAAAAGCCGCGGCAAAATTATACCTCGTTTTTCTTAAAAAGTATAGAAGCATTATGTCCTCCAAACCCGAAGGCATTGCTTATTGCATACTGAATATCTTTATCTGTTGCTATGAGGGGACTATAATTAAGATCACATTCCGGATCAGGATGAGTAAGATTAATAGTTGGCGGGACTTTATTATTTTTCATTGCAAGTATGGTCGCAATCGCTTCAATTGCACCTGCAGCACCTAACAGATGACCTGTCATTGATTTTGTGGAACTTATCACTAATTCGTATGCATGGCTATTGAAGACCGTTTTAATTGCTGCAGTTTCATTAACATCATTATATTTTGTAGAAGTTCCGTGAGCATTAACATAATCAATTTGTTCCGGTTTAACTTTTGCATCCTTGAGAGATTCTTTCATAGACCGCACCGCTCCTTCACCACCTGGTGCGGGTGCTGTTATATGGTATGCATCAGCCGATAATCCAATTCCACTAATTTCGGCATGAATCTTTGCACCACGTTTTTTTGCATGATTATACTCTTCTAACACAAGCGAACCTGAACCTTCGCCCAGAACAAAACCATTTCTTTCAGCATCAAACGGTCTCGATGCTTCCTTATATCTATCGTTCCAGGTAGATAATGCTTTCATAGAATTAAAACCCCCAAGGGACATCTCCTCAATAGCCGATTCAGTGCCACCGCAGATCATAAGATCTGCACTACCTCTTTCAATTAAAATAAAAGCATCTGTTATTGAATGGGCTGCTGAAGCGCAAGCAGATGTAGTTGCATAATTTGGTCCTTTTAATCCCAATTTAATTGAAATTTGCCCTGCAGCCATATCGGAGATCATCATAGGTACGAAAAAAGGGCTAATTTTTTTCGGAGTATCCTCTGCAAAATAAGCAAAGTGCTGAAGTCTTAATGTCTGAATACCACCAATTCCACTTCCAAACACTACCCCAAATCGCTCCCTGTCCACCTTTTCCAGATTCATCTCCGAATCTTCAATTGCCATAATAGATGAAACTAAAGCGTATTGAGCAAACGGATCCAACCGTTTTACACTTTTTTTATCAAGGTATTTGAGAGGATCAAAATTCTTTATTTCTGCTCCAAATTGAGTGTCAAATTTAGAAGCATCAAATTTGGTGATTAGGTTAATTCCATTTCTACCCTCGGCCAAACCTTCCCAAAATTCATCGAGTCCTATACCTATTGGGCTAACAACACCCAATCCGGTTACAACAACTCTCCTCTTTTTCATTTTATAACTACTAAAGTGTTTTTAACTTGAACCAACCTTTTCATTAAGGTAATTTATTGCATCACCAACGGTTCCTATTTTTTCGGCATCTTCATCAGGAATCGAAATTTGAAATGCACTCTCAAAACCCATAACTAATTCAACAATATCAAGTGAATCAGCACCAAGGTCGTTAGTGAAAGATGCTTCCGGAGTGATCTGAGATTCTTCCACACCAAGCTTGTCGATGATTATCTCTTTTACTTTTGCATCTGTATCCATTTTTTTCTCCTAAATTTGTTTGGATAAATGTATTTAATTTAGATTTATTATTTCGTTAAATTTAATAAAAATGAAGTTCAATAGACAAACTTACATTGTCATCCCGCCGTCAACGGCTAAAATCTGCCCTGTAATATAATCAGCTTCGGGGCTACAGAGAAATCCGACAACCTTAGCAATATCTTCCGGGGTACCTAACCTTTTCAAAGGAATGGATTTTAACATATTTGCTTTTTGCTCTTCGTTGAGCTTATCTGTCATTTCAGTCTTGATGAATCCTGGAGCCACGGCATTTACTGTAATATTCCTTGAAGCCAATTCCCTGGCCAGTGATTTTGTAAAACCGATAACTCCTGCTTTTGATGCTACATAATTTGATTGGCCAGGATTACCAATCAATCCGACTATAGAGGCAATAATTACAATCCTGCCGTATCGTTGTTTAATCATCGGTTTTAAAACAGCTTTGGAATAATTAAATACACTCTTAAGATTTATATTGATAACATCATCAAATTCTTTCTCACTCATTCGTAACAATAGATTATCTTTAGTAATACCAGCATTATTCACGAGGATATCAAGTCCTCCCATCTTATTCACAGCTTCTTCAATAGATGCATGAGCATCTTCTAAAGAAGAAGCATCTGCTTTAAATGCAATAATATTAGTATTAGAGTTACTTATTTCCTTTTGAATTTCGCTTGCACACGCATCTTCACCATCAGGAAATGCTATATCAGTAAGTAAGATATGTGAGCAGCCACTTTCAGCAAGCTGTTTTACTATCGCCTTACCAATTCCTCTCGATCCCCCGGTAACAAGTGCCTTTTTATCAGTCAGCATTTACCTTTTCTCCTGTTTGAATTTCACTTAAATATTGTTCCCTATATTTCTCCAAATCGCAAAAATTTTCATCACCCATAAAATAGATTAGCTCCTCTCTACAAGTATCGAAAATAGAAGTTTCTGCATTCTGATTTGTATTACAGGATTTTAACCTTTCAATGTGCTCATCATCAATTGTTAGTGCACCCTCATAAATAGTAAGCGGAAACAATATACAATACATTGGCTTATATTTCCACTTATGTACTCCTTCCAAATTAGCTAGTTTTTGGAGCACACATAAACCTTCTTTATCTAAAAAGGTACATTTACCGTTTATTACCTCTGTTCCCACAGCTACTCCAGACTCAAAATCCTCATCTTCTTCCGGAGGTTCGAACCATTTATCCAATTCTTTTGTTTGTGTTTCATCGAATAAAGGCAGAATTTTGTCCTTAATTCTCAAAATCGTATCGTGCTCCTTAAGATCAGTGTAAACACCATAATGGCAGCATTCACCAGCACAGTTACAACTGAATTTAAATGTGAAAATTTTCGGATCGATAAATAACCCATTAATTTTCTTTGTAAAGTTTTTTGTGAAGTCTTCTTTTTCCTCTGCCATTAAAGATATTTCTCCAGATCGTCAAATTTATCAATTGAGATGCAGTTTACATCCCGATTTATCCGTTTTAAAAGCCCCTGCAAAACTTTACCCGGCCCAACCTCATAAAATTCATCATAACCGTTGGCAATCATATTTACCATAGTTTCTTCCCACCGAACCGGTGATGTTACCTGCTCATGCAAGGCAACTTTAATTTCATCTTTTTTAAGAAGAGGTTTACCACTTACGTTCGCATAAACAGGAATTCTAGCATCATAAAAATTTGTTTCATCAAGAGCCAACTTCAATTTATCCTTTGCAGATTGCATCAATGGTGAATGGAACGCTCCGCTAACTACCAATTCCTTTACAATCTTTGCTCCATTAGTTTTACATAATTCCATCACTTTGTGAACAGCATTAACATCACCTGATATTACAACCTGTCCGGGAGAATTAAAATTAGCACATTGCACGATTCCTTCGTTAGAAACTTCCTGACATATTTCTTCTATCTTCTCAGGTTCAGAACCAATAACTGCTGCCATTGTTCCCGGATTATCAATTCCCGATTGCTGCATTGCCTGCCCGCGTGTTCTTACAATTTTTATCGCATCATAAAACTGAATCGCACCGGCAGAAACAAGCGCAGAATATTCTCCAAGAGAATGCCCGGCAGCACCTTCGGGTGAAACGGTTCTAATTATACTCGCTAATACTACGCTATGCAAAAATATTACCGGTTGGGTATATTCAGTTTGCTTTAATTCTTCCTGTGGTCCGTTAAACATTATATGGGAGAGATTAATTCCAAGGGCATCGTTAGCTGTTAGAATCATTTCTTTGGCTTCAACCGATTTCTCATATAGGTCTTTTGCCATCCCAACATATTGCGAACCCTGACCTGGGAATAAAAATGCTTTCTTACTCATAATTATCTGAACTTATATTTCCTTTAAATTCCCCATACAAGTAAAGATGAACCCCACGTATAACCCGCACCGAACGCAGAGAGAATTATTTTATCGCCTTTTTTTAACTTACTATCTCTATAATATTCCACTAGGCAAAGCGGAATAGTAGCTGCAGTAGTGTTTCCATATTTGTCAATATTCACCATCACTTTATCCATACCTAATCCCATTCGTTCTGCTGTTGCAGTAATAATTCTCATATTAGCTTGATGAGGAACAAGATAAGCAACATCATCACCGGTAAGACCGTTTTTTTGCATCAGTTCATATGAAACATCAGCCATGCCTTTTACAGCTACTTTAAACACAGCCTTGCCATCCTGAAAAAGATAATGCATTTTTTTATCAACTGTATCATGCGTTGGTGGATTCAAACTTCCACCACCAAGCATATACAAACTTTCCTCACCTGCTCCATCTACTCTTAAAATATAGTCCTGTAATCCTAGAGATTTGTCTTCCGAAGGTTCAATTAAAACTGCCGCACCAGCGTCACCAAACAAAATGCACGTATTCCTGTCTGTATAATCTGTTATGCTGCTCATCTTATCTGCACCAATAACTAAAACTTTTTTATACTGTCCGCTTTCAACAAAAGAACAGCCTGTTTGGAAAGCAAATAAAAATCCCGAACAAGCAGCGGAAATATCATATCCCCACGCTGTATTTGCACCAATTTTATTCTGTACGAGACAAGCTGTTGCCGGAAAGAACATATCCGGTGTTACAGTAGCAACAATTATTAAATCTATTTCATCAGGATTAATATTATGTGCCTTAATCAAATCTAACGCAGCGTTAGCTGCAAGATCACTCGTTGCACCATTTTCTAAGATTCTTCGTTCTTTTATCCCTGTGCGTGCTGTTATCCATTCGTCAGTCGTATCAACAATAGTTTCCATGTAAGCATTATCATAAACTTTATCAGGGACGTACATTCCCACCCCGGTAACAATTGCACTATATTTTTTTTCTTTCAAAATAGTTTCCGTTAATTGTTATTAGAATTTAAATCTGGCTAAATACGCCCCTAATTTTTTCTATAAGATTTTTATCGTGCATTTCTTTTGCTCTTAACACCATATTTTTGATTGCCAACGGTGAGCTGATGCCATGACCAATAATACTAATTCCATTAAGCCCCAATAATGGTAAACCACCATGTAGTTCGTAATTTGTACTTTTTAATGACTCTCGTAGCGGAGTACGTACCATTGCTGCTCTGAGTTTATTACTCAAACTTAGATCAGCATAACTTTTTATTTTAGCCTTTAAAAATGGAATAATACTCTCGGCAAATTTTAGAAGAATATTTCCAATAAACCCATCACAAATAACAAGATCAACCGTTCCTTTAAATATATCCTTTCCTTCAATATTACCAATATAATTCAAATTTGATTCACTTAATAGTTTACCTGTTTCAGATGTTAATGGGTATCCTTTACCTTCCTCTTCACCAACATTAAGTAAACCTACGCTGGGATTTTTGATTTCATAAATTTCCTCTATAAAGATAGAGCTTAGTAAAGCGTAACCGAGAAGATGCCGTGGTTTGGAATCAACAAATGCTCCAACATCGGATATAAAAGAATAGCCATCTTTTTCATTCGGGAATGGTGCTGTAAGAGTTGGTCGTGAAACACCTTTTATCCTGCCAATATTGAAAACAGAACTTACACTCATTGCACCTGTATTGCCTGCACTAACAAATCCATCAGCTTTATTATCCCTCACTAACTGCGCACCAACGACTATGGATGAATCCGGTTTATTTTTTGTTGAACTTGTTGGGCTCTCGCTCATTTCAATTACTTCGCTGGTGTAATGGATTAATTCATCATCAATGGAGATATTATTCGCGTCTCCAACTTTTTTTATCTTATCACTATTGCCAACGAGGATTAACTTAAAATCTTTACTTTCATTATGAGCCTGAATAGCTCCCAGGACAGCATTAGTCGGTGCAAAATCTCCACCCATAGCATCAACTGCAATTCTGCACTGGCGCTCAGACTGTTGGGATTGGTCCATATTGAAATGTGCTAATTAAGATTTAGGTATGAACATCGAGCGTTCGTTGTAGTAGCCGCAGGATGGGCAAGCACGATGCGTTAACTTTAATTCGCCGCAATGTGAGCACGTACCCATAGATGGTACAGTTGCTTTGTAATGAGTTCTTCTTTTGTCTCTTCTGCTTTTTGATATTTTACGTTTCGGGTGTGCCATACTTTCAAGTTAATAATTTAGTTTGTATTAAATTTATTTTTCAATTCCAAAAGTTTACTCCATCTATCATCAATTTCATCTTGTTTACAATCGCAAGTGCTCTTATTTAAATCTGTTCCGCATTTATAGCACAATCCTTTGCAATCTTCCTTACACAATTTCTTCATAGGAACTGCTAATATTAAATAATCTCTAATATCACTGGTAATATTAATATTAACTGTATCGCGTGAAAGGTAAGTAATATCAGCTTCTTCTTTTGGTTCGTCTACATTTCTAAAGAGGTAAACCATTTTATACTTACTTTCAACATTGCTCTGATAATCTATACCGCATCTGTCGCAAGAAAACCTGGCATCGCTAATGGTTGATGCCTCAAGTATCATTTGGTCATTAAATTTTGTAAGAACAACTTCTGTTTTATATTTGTCATAAAAAGGTTCTTCCAAATCAATATCATCAATATTGCCTTCAAAATCATACGTATACGTGCCGTTATCCAGACCGGAAATCCTAATTTTCATAACCATATCTTTAATAAATAAAAAGGGATTTAAATATATTAATTCTTTCTAACACTATCAAACCAGTTCTCATAGCAATAATATTACTTAACTCATTATAGTTTAATAGTTTACACTCATAGACATATTAAAAATTACGGGATTTATCGATCAATATATTGCTGTAAGATAATTATATTTCATTTGATTTAAATTTTATTTTTCATTGATTATCACTACCTGATGTTAGAAGTAAAGAATTTAGTTAAAGAATTTCAGAATACTTTAGCTGTAAATGATATCAGCTTCAACGTGCCACCGGGAAAAATATTCGGTTTGCTTGGTCCTAACGGTGCAGGCAAGACTACCACAATTAGAACTATTTTAAACATCATCAAACCAACCTCCGGAACAATCTTTTTTGATGGACAACCAATACGGGAGGACTTTTTAAACAAAATTGGTTACCTGCCTGAAGAGAGAGGATTGTATAAAAAAAGCAAAGTTATTGATGTATTACTCTACTTTGCCCGCTTGAAGAATATGGCTCTTATTGAAGCCACAGAACAGATAGATATTTGGCTGAAAAAATTGGATATAATAAAATATAGAAACACCAAAATTGAAGAGCTTTCAAAAGGAAACCAGCAAAAAGTACAGTTTATAATGTCTGTTATCCATGACCCGGAGCTAATAATATTCGATGAACCATTCAGCGGATTTGACCCCATTAACCAGCAAGAAATAAGAGAGTTAATATTCTCTTTTATCTCAGAAGGTAAAATAATTATTCTTTCTACTCATCAGATGGAAACTGCAGAAAAACTTTGCTCTGAAATTTTTCTGATGAATAACGGCAAGGAAGTAAAAAGTGGGAGTCTGGAGAGTATTAAAAAAGATTTTGGCGGCAATCACGTTGAAATTAAATTCTCAGGTAACATTTCAACTATTTCCGATATGAAAGAAGTGAGCAGCATTGATACATATAACAACTATGCTGAAATACAACTAAGTCAAGATGTATCACCATCATTATTTCTAAAAAAAATTACTGATAAGATTGATTTGAATCACTTTTCCGTTGTCGAGCCAACTCTTAACAAAATATTTATCGATTTGATAAAGCACGAAAAGAATTAGGCAATGAATAAAATTTTCACAATCGCCAAGTGGGAGTATCTTGAAAAGATAAAAACCAAGATTTTCATTATCTCTCTAATCATCACACCACTAATAATTATGATATTTTCTATCCTCCCAACGTTGTTAGCAGATAAGGAAAGTATAAGAACGAAATTAATAGGAGTTGTTGATTATTCGGATATTTATTTCAACCAGTTATCATTTGAACTTGAGAAATTTAAAATTGATGATACTCAACCCTATTATATTTTTCTAAATCTTACAGATAAAAACAAAACAATTGACTTAGTAAAAGCTGAAGCAGACAGCAGTGTTATGCAAAATAGATTCGAAGGTTATCTTTTAATTCATCATGGTAATATCGACTCAATTTCAGTGCAGTACAGGAGTCAGAGTATTGGTTCGTTTAGAGATATAAGAAGGTTTGAAGATGTAATTAATAAAATAAGAATACAGAATGAGCTAAGTGCAAAAGGAATAGATGTTGAACTGGCCAATATGATTCAAAAAAATGTGGATGTCGAGCAAATAAAAATTGAAAAAGACGGTGAGGAAGGAAAACAGAATTTTATGATTGTTTTCTTTTCCGCCTTCATTTTTATACTGTTACTTATGATGATGGTAATCTATTCAGGGCAAATGCTTGTAAGAAGTTTAATTGAGGAAAAATCAAATCGTCTTATAGAAATATTAATATCAAGCTGCACATCTGAAGAGCTGCTGGCAGGAAAAATAATTGGATTGAGTGCCCTTGGCTTAACGCAGATTTTGATCTGGTCACTTATCGGGATTGGTCTGGTTGGTAGTGCAATCATTCCAACAGATGCATTTCAAAATATTCTTCCCATGCTTTTATACTTTGTGATTGGATTTATTTTTTACACAACAATATTTGTTGGTATTGGTTCAGTGGTTTCAACAGAGCAAGAAGCGCAGCAAATTACGACATTTATCAGTCTGATTTTAGTTTTACCAGTCGTTATTGCGGTGCCGGCAATTCAAAATCCAGGTTCAATGATGGTTAAATTTCTTTCTTTTATTCCTTTAACAATTCCATCAATTATGCTGCTCCGATTTAAAATCGAAGTAGTACCACTAACAGACATCCTAATAACCCTAGCAATAATGTTTGTTTCGGTAATAATTACATTAAAATTATCGGCAAAAATTTTCAGGATTGGAATATTATCCTACGGAAAAAGACCATCCCCAAAAGAATTGATTCGCTGGCTAAAAGAGAAAAATTAGTTTTATCTTTTATTTCACATAAACACCAATCAAAAATGGGAATAATTTTGTAATATGTTTTATATAGCATCGGCCCTTGCCGCAATTATTCCTATGGTTACTTATTTATTTGTCATCTGGAAATTTGACCGGTATGATAGGGAACCATTCAAATTAGTATTGCAGAATTATCTATGGGGTTCTGTAGGAGCAATTATTTTGGCAGTGCTTGGTTCGTTTGTTATATCTTCAATACTCTCCCTGTTTATTTCTGAAGAAGGGAAACTAAATCTTCTGGACTCATTTATCACCGCACCTGTTGTAGAGGAAATAACAAAAGGACTATTTTTATTTATTACTGTCAGGCATAAAAAGTTTGATAACGTAACCGATGGAATCGTTTATGGCGGGGCAATTGGGCTAGGATTTGGGATGACGGAAAATTTTCTCTATTTCATTTCTTTTGGTACAAGCATTACCAATTGGATAACAATTGTTTTTGTAAGAACTATATTTTCAGCAGTGATGCATTGCGTGGCAACTGCAACACTTGGAGCAATTCTCGGTTATGCAAAATTTAAAGGAATGTCCAACAGACTTATCTTTCCCACAGCGGGATTAAGTATCGCTATATTAATACATTTCTCATGGAATTATTCTGTAAGTTTCCAATCAACTGCATTACTGGGATTTTTGTTTATGGCACTAACCATCGTTATTTTTATAACAATCTATTCAGCTGCAGTAATTGGTGAAGGAAAAATAATATTTAACGAATTATTATCTGAAGTTGAAGCGGGAACCATACCATCTTCTCATCTATACCATTTAAGTTCAGCCAGCAGAAATTCAAAGGGATGGATAGATGAGAAAATACGCAAAGCTTATGTGAGAGCTTCAACTACATTAGCTTTTAGAAAAAACCAGCTAAAAAATTCACAGGGGGCAAGCAGGAAGTTTTATGAAGATGAAGTTAACAATTACAGGGAGTTTATTAAAAATCTAATTGCTTGAAGAATGAAACTGATGATAAACAATTTTATTGATTTCAAAAATCTTTACATTGAATTATAAAAAAAGAAAGTCTTTCCAATGGTAGTCGTGGAATGAATGATGTGTTTAGAAGTATATTTATTGAGTTTAAGGAACTAATCAGATGAGTAAAGTGGGAATATTTGGAGGTACGTTTGACCCAATACATAATGGACATCTTATAACTGCACAATCAGTAAGAGAAATGAGAAGCTTAGATAAAATTATTTTTATTCCTTCATTTGTTTCACCACTAAAAGCTGGAATAAAATCTGCAAAACCCGAACATAGATTGGAAATGATTAAACTTGCAACAGAAAGTATAGAATTTTTCAGTTACGATGATTATGAAATAGAAAAGGGTGGTATATCATATACAGTAGATACTTTGCGGGAATTCAAAAAGAGATACGAACATTTAGAATTTATTATAGGGTATGATAACATATTTGAATTTCACACATGGAAAGACCCTGATGAAATAATGAAACTAGCAGAAATAATTGTGCTTAGAAGAAAATCCTCTCATCCTTTTACTTTAGAAGATAAATATGTAAAGTCGGCAATTTTTGTTGAGACTCGCGGTATTGAAATCAGTGCTACCGATATAAGAGAAAGAGTAAAGAATAAGAAACCCATTCACTATCTTGTCCCCGAAAAAGTAAAGGAATATATTTATAATTTTAATTTATACGGTTAATTGAATGAAGATTCTTGTAACAGGAGGAGCAGGATTTATTGCCTCTCACGTAGCGGATGCATTTATTGAAGAGGGACATGATGTTATTGTTCTTGATGACCTTTCAACCGGATTTGAAAAGAACATAAACGCAAAAGCAAGGTTCCTAAAGATGAATATCTGTGATCCGGAGGTTGATAATCTTTTTGGAGAGGAGCAGTTTGATGTTGTAAACCATCACGCAGCTCAAATGGATGTTCGCAAATCTGTTGCAGACCCGGCTTTCGATGCAAACGTAAATATCCTTGGTACGATTAACCTTCTTCAAAGTTCAGTTAAACATGGCATTAGAAAATTTATGTTCTCTTCCACTGGTGGCGCAGTTTATGGAGAGCAATTGTTTTTCCCGGCGAATGAAAGTCATCAAACTAATCCTGTCTCTCCATACGGAATCTCAAAGCTAAGCGTTGAAAAATATCTTAACTTTTATCATAAGGAATATAACTTAAATTATACCATCCTTCGTTACGCAAATGTTTATGGACCGAGGCAAAATCCATTTGGCGAAGCTGGTGTGGTTTCAATATTCTGTAATAAAATGTTAAGCGGTGAGCAGCCAATTATTAATGGAGATGGCAAGCAGACTAGAGATTATGTTTACGTGCAGGATGTTGTCAAAGCAAATCTGTTAACTTTAGCTGAAGCAGGAAGTTCTGTTTATAACGTTGGCACTGCCATTGAAACCAACGTAAATGAACTCTTCTCAATGCTAAATGATATTATTGGAAATGACCAGACTGAAAAGCACGGGCCTGCTGCACCTGGTGAGCAATTGAGAAGCGTAATTACATCGGATAAGCTATTTGAAAATCTGGATTGGAAACCATCTATTAAATTAGAAGATGGATTGAAGTATACAGTTTCGTTTTTTGAAACAAATCTTTCATTAAAATAAAACGTATGCAGAATGCCCTTGTAGAAAAATTGTTAGATAATGAACGACGGGCTGTAGCGCGTTCGATATCAATTGTTGAAACAAGTAACTCCGATTCGGTGCAATTGTTAAAAAAAATCTTTCCAAAAATTGGCAGTGCATACAGAGTCGGTATTACAGGTCCTCCCGGTGCAGGTAAAAGTACAATCACAAATCAGCTTACAAAGTATTACCGGAAACAAAACAAAAAAGTGGGAATCATTGCCGTGGATCCAACAAGTCCGTTTACTGGTGGTGCACTGTTAGGTGACCGCGTGAGGATGACTGAAATAGGAAATGATGAAGGCGTTTTTATAAGAAGTATGGCAACCCGCGGAAGTTTGGGGGGATTGAGCAAGCGAGCAGTTGATGCTGCTGATGTGCTGGATGCTGCCGGTTATGATTACATACTCCTTGAAACTGTGGGTGTTGGACAGTCAGAGTTGGACATTGCCTCGGCAGCTGATACAACAATCGTTGTTCTTGTACCGGAATCGGGTGATGCAGTGCAGGCAATGA
Source organism: Ignavibacterium sp. (assembly GCA_020354005.1). GTDB lineage: Bacteria > Bacteroidota > Ignavibacteria > Ignavibacteriales > Ignavibacteriaceae > BMS3ABIN03. Next base: position 1,587,735 of record CP070637.1, on the reverse strand, counting down.
AAGCGGGACTTATGGAGATTGCCGATTTTTTTGTAATGAATAAAAGTGACCGCCCCGGATCTGAACAAGCAATTGCATCTCTTCAAACAATTTTAATGATGAGAGAACACGATGAGAAAAGCTGGATGTTTAATATCATTAAAACTATTGCTCCCGAAAATATAGGCATAGTAGAAATCGCCGATGAAATTGGAAGACACAGGGAATATCTTACTTCAAATGATTTATTATTGAAAAGAAGAGAACAAAAAACAAAAGTTAGAATAAAAGAGATTGTTGAGAATAAAATTAAATCGGAGCTCTGGAATGAAAGTGGAGAAATATTGTTAAATTCATCTTTGGTAAAAGTTGTACTCGGAACCTCTTCACCTTATGATATTGCAGAAAAGATTGTAGAAAACTTTAAAAGAAATGAATTATAAATTAAAACTGAGATAAGACTAAGGAATAATTTATGAGTTCAGAAAATCTACCATTTATCAATGAGTTAACTGAAGATCAGGTAATTATCCGGGATACGATAAGAGATTTCGCCGAGCAGAAAATCCGTCCTGTAATAATGGAATACGATGAATCTCAAAAATTTCCGATAGAGCTGCTAAAGGAACTCGGTAAACTTGGATTTCTGGGAATTATATTTCCGGAAGAATATGGAGGAGCAGGGCTTGGTTATATTGAATTTGAAATTATCATAGAGGAGCTTGCTAGGATTGATCCTTCAATCGCTTTATCAGTTGCAGCACATAACGGACTTTGCACAAATCACATTTATAAATTCGGCAATGAAGAACAAAAGAAAAAATATGTGCCCGATCTTGCTTCCGGAAGAAAGATAGGTGCATGGGCATTAACAGAACCTTCATCTGGAAGTGATGCATCCGGTTTGTTAACTACAGCTGAAAAAAATGGTGATAGTTATACACTAAACGGATCGAAAAATTTCATCACGCATGGAGCGAATGGCGAAACTGCAGTGGTGATGGCATTAACTGACAAGGATAAAGGCAAGAAAGGTATAAGTGCCTTTGTTATTGAAAAAGATACGCCCGGATTTATTGTGGGTAAGAAAGAAAACAAATTAGGCATGCGCTCCTGCGAAACTTCTCAATTAGCCTTTGAGAATTGTAAAGTGCCTGCAGCAAATCTTATAGGTGAAGAAGGAATGGGTTTTATTCAATCTTTACAAATTCTTGACGGCGGAAGAATTTCAATCGCATCGCTGAGTGTAGGCTTGGCACAGGGTTGTTTGGACGAATCAGTTAAATATGCAAATGAACGGGAACAGTTTGGCAAACCACTTAGCAAATTTCAGGCGACTCAATTTAAATTTGCAGATATGCAAACGAATATTGAAGCAGCGAGGATGCTAACTTTGAGAGCAGCTTATATGAATGATCAAGGGATGCCCAATAAAAAGGAAGCTGCTATTGCTAAATTGTTTGCAAGCGAGATTGCTGAGAAAGCTGCAAGTGAAGCTGTACAAATTCATGGCGGATATGGATTTATTAAAGATTACCCTGTTGAAAAATATTATCGTGATGTTAAGCTTCTAACTATCGGAGAAGGTACTTCTGAAATACAAAGAATTGTAATTGCAAGAGATTTATTAAGTAACTGAACTAATTTTAGTCACATTGTGCAACATAATACATTATCTAATACTCAACCATGAAACCAATCGGAACTACACTTAAAGAATCACCGGAAAATATTAAGAAAGAAGTTTATCAAAAGGAACTTCTTCATAAACTTGAAACATTAAAAGAAGAGGTTAAACTTGGTGGAGGGGAAAAAGCTATCGAACGACATAAAGCAAAGGGAAAACTGACGGCGCGGGAAAGAATAAATTTACTCCTCGATGACCCAAATGCATTAATAGAATTAAGCACATTTGCAGCATACGATATGTATAATGAATTTGGTGGTGCTCCTTCATCAGGTACAGTTTACGGAATTGGTAAAGTAAACGGAAGCTATTACGTAATTGTTGCAAACGATGCTACCGTTAAAGCAGGCGCATGGTTTCCTATAACTGCAAAGAAAAATTTAAGAGCACAGGAAATTTCCATGGAGAACACACTTCCAATAATCTATCTCGTAGATAGCGCAGGAGTTTTTCTGCCTTTACAAGATGAGATATTTCCAGATAAAGAACACTTTGGAAGAATATTTCGTAACAATGCACAAATGTCTTCAAAGGGAATTCCTCAAATCGCTGCTATTATGGGTCCTTGTGTTGCCGGCGGTGCTTACCTGCCAATTATGAGTGATGAAGCATTAATAGTTGAAGGAGAAGGGTCAGTTTTTCTTGCTGGTTCTCATCTGGTTAAAGCAGCTATTGGTGAAGATATAGATAACGAAAGTTTAGGTGGTGCTGTTGTACAGTCAAATATCTCCGGCGTAACCGATTATGTAATGAAAAATGATGAGGAGTGTTTGGCACAAATAAAAAGTTTAACGGATAAATTTGGTAAAAGAGACAATGCTGGATTTAATAGATCGGAATCAAGACCACCAACCTATAATCCCGATGAAATTTACAGTATCCTCCCTGAAGATACGCTTAAGCCGTATGATATGTACGAAGTAATTGCAAGAATAGTTGATGAATCAAAAATTGATGAATACAAAGCCGGTTATGGTAAAACTGTTATTACGGCTTATGCAAGAATTGATGGATGGTCAGTTGGAATTGTAGCAAATCAGCGAAGTGTGTTAAAGTCTGAATCCGGTGAGATGCAGGTTGGGGGCGTCATCTATTCTGATAGTGCAGACAAAGCCACACGATTTATAATGAACTGCAACCAAAAGAAAATACCATTATTATTCCTGCAAGATGTTACAGGATTTATGGTTGGTAGCAGAGCAGAACATGGCGGTATAATTAAAGATGGTGCTAAGATGGTAAATGCTGTTGCTAACTCGGTAGTTCCAAAGATCACAATAATGATTGGTAACAGCTTCGGTGCTGGTAATTATGCAATGTGCGGCAAAGCATACGATCCAAGATTTATTTTTGCTTACCCGAATGCCAAGATAGCAGTAATGGGTAGTACACAGGCAAGCAGCGTTTTATTAAATATAAAAATTAAGCAAGCCGAGAAGGGTGGTGAACATCCAACTAAAGATGATAAAAATGCGCTGCTGAACGAAATAACTAAAGCGTACGATGAAAAAAATAGTCCGCTTTATGCCGCAGCAAGATTGTGGGTAGATGAGATAATTGATCCTGCTGAAACGAGAAAATATGTTTCTACAGCTATCGAAGTTGCTAACAATAATCCTGAGATGCCGAAGTTTAATACAGGTGTAATACAAACCTAAAATCGCAGTGAAAATGCGAACCTTTAATATTCGATTAGTCTTAATTCTAACCTTAACGATTTGCTCCCTCCAGTTTTCACAACAAAGCAAACTTTCTAAAGCAGTAAATTATTTATCAGATTTTATAGCATCGGAATATTTTCTTAATCTAAAAAAAATTACAACAGATGTTGCTTTAATGGATTCAATGTATTTTAGGGCTGTAGAATTTGCCAATAATGATTACTCTGAAGCCTTATTAGCTTTAACATTTGCAACCATTCCTTATAAAGAGGTTCCAATTGAAAGTCCGATCTTCAAAAGATTAATGTATTTCCCGCTTACTTCTACTGATGATTCAACTTTTGCATTAAAAAACATGAATCTGCCAAAAGAATTTTACTATGATTCTCCAAAGACAGACTATGGAGACAAAGATAAACTTGCACATTTTTTTGGCAATGCATTTCTTAGTTACTCCATTACAATTTTTGATTTAGCAAACGGATTTGGTTATTTTGTAGAATCTTTTGAAGAGGATTTTAAAGTGCAATCGAGAGTAGATTACCGTGACCTTGAAGTAAACAATAATGGCGCCTTATTCGGTGAATTGCTACTGGATAACAAAAGTCTTCTTCCTTCCGATATCATACTATTTCGTTCATTAACATTCTTTAGTTTTATACAATGAATTCGATATTAATAATTGATGACGAGATACAGATTTGTGAAAGCATGAAAATGATCCTTGACTATGAGGGCTACTCCGTAGTATACTCAACCGATGCACTTGAAGGGTTAAAAAAAATTTCACAGAATAATTTTTCAGCCCTGCTGTTAGATATTCAAATGCCGGAGATGAGTGGATTTGAGGTGCTCAAAAAAGTAAAGGAATCAAATATTGATCTATCTGTAATCATCATCTCTGCACATGGCAGTGTTGAAAATGCAATAAAGGCCACTAAACTTGGTGCATTTGATTTTATAGAAAAACCGATTGATCGTGATAAGCTTTTACTTAGTGTACGTAATGCAGTTGAGCAATCGAGCCTGTTAAAAGAGAACAAAGAAATTAAGAAGACTCTCGAAGGTGAAGGTGAGATTCTTGGTAAAAGCAAAGTTGTAAAATCATTGTTAGAAATGATAGATAAAGTAGCACCACTTGATACACGTGTTTTGATAACTGGAGAGAATGGAACTGGAAAAGAGTTGATTGCAAGAGCCATCCATAAAAAAAGTGAACGAAAAGATAAACCATTTATTGAAGTTAATTGTGCAGCTATTCCAAATGAATTAATTGAGTCTGAGCTATTTGGACATGAAAAAGGGTCTTTTACAGGTGCAGTTCAGCAGCGTATTGGAAAATTTGAACTGGCAAATACAGGAACAATATTTTTGGATGAGATCGGTGATATGAGTCTTCAGGCACAAGCTAAGGTTTTGCGGGCTATAGAGGATGGAAAAATAGAACGCGTTGGCGGAGGGAAAAAGATTGATGTAGATGTTAGAATAATTGCTGCAACAAATAAAAAATTAAAAGATGAAATTGAAAAAGAAAACTTCCGGGAGGATCTCTATCACAGATTAAACGTAATTCCTATTAATGTACCTCCTCTCAGGGATCGTCTTGAAGATGTTGAAATTCTTGTAAAACATTTTGCAAATGATATAACACAGAAGCATAAAAAAGCAGAAGTTATTTTTAATAAGGATGCTATCCAATTATTAAAAGGATTTAATTGGAGCGGTAATATAAGAGAGCTCAAAAACATAGTGGAGCGAATTATAATAATTGTTGGTAAGAATGAAATTAAAAGAGAAGATATTGAAATATTGTTTTCACCTGGTCAGGCATCAATGGATGAGATAATTGAGGGAAGTAATTCGTTTCAGGAATTTAAAGAGAAGGCTGAGCGTGCGTTCATCTTAAAACAATTAAATGCGAATAATTGGAACATAAGTAAGACTTCCGAAATTTTGGACATCCAACGCAGTCATCTTTATAATAAAATGAAAAAATATGGAATTGAAAAAGGAGAATAATTATGAGTACTATCTTCTCCAAAATAATCGATAAAGAAATACCTGCTGATATAGTTTATGAATCTGATACCATACTTGCATTCAGGGATATCAATCCACAGGCACCTACACACATATTAATTATTCCTAAAATTGAAATCCCTAAAGTATCTGATATAAAAGGGAAAGACCACAGTGAGTTATTAGGTGAATTGTTTGATGTTGCTAACAAGTTAGCAGCTGAAAATGGAATAGACAAAGATGGGTATAGGTTAATATTTAATTGTGGAGATCACGGCGGGCAAGAGGTTTATCATTTACATATGCATTTATTAGGGGGCAGACAGATGAAATGGCCGCCGGGTTAATACCTCCTCCTTGGTCCTCCCCACAAGGGGGAGGAGAATAAAATTTCCCCTCCCTTCGGGAGGGAATTAAGGAGTGGGTTTGAATTGTATTATTTCATATCCATATTTATCTCTCAATCTTGTAATTGCGCGTAACATCTTTCTTCGTTTTATTTCTTCAAATTCAAATAACTCTTCCTGTTCTGAATATTCATTGAATTTGCTTAATCCAATACCAATTAATCTTACTGCAACTCTTCTTGTTAATGCTTTAATCATCATATTCCAACCAACATCAAATACAATACTATCATCGTCAGTCGGTTTAACTTTTTTTGATCGCGTTAGCGTTTTAAAATCCGAATACCGCAGTTTTATAATAATTGTTGATGCCTGCCAATCTTTATCCCTTAGCTCCTGACATACTTTTCCTGTAAGCTTAAATAATCTTTCCTTTAAAATTTGTTTGTTTGTTACATCTGCAAAAGTTCTTTCGTGTGAAATACTTTTTTGTTCCCATTTCCCGTCAAGCGGCATTAAATATTCGCTGCCTTCGCCGTTTGCTTTTCTGTAAATATCAATCCCATATTTACCGTAAGCTGCTGCAAAATAATCCTGCGGCAGTCTTGTTATATCGCTAATTCTGTATATCCCTTTTGAATGTAAATCTTTTAAAGTAACCTTTCCTACCCCCGGAATTGTTCCTACCAGCATTGGTGCAAGAAATTCTTTTTCCATTCCGGCTACTATATACGTGATGCCTTTTGGTTTCATACAATCGGAACCGATCTTTGCAATAGTTTTATTACTTCCAATTCCAATTGAACAAGGAAGTGATAGCTTATCCCAAATCTCCCTTTGCAGGTAAGATGCAAACGCAAAGAGCGAACCGTATATATTTTTACATCCCGTAAAGTCCATATAAAATTCATCTACAGATGCCTGCTCAATTACAGGTGCATATTGTAAAAGAATATTTTTTACTGCTTTAGAAAATCGCGAGTATTCTCCATGAGTGCCGTTTATATAAACTCCGTGTGGACAGAGTCTGTATGCAGTTCTAATTGACATTGCAGAATGCAATCCGTACTCTCGTGCTTCATATGAGCATGCAGCAACCACTCCCCTTCCGTATTTTGGATTTCCACCAACAATAACCGGCTTTCCTTTCAGCGAAGGATCGAGTATCCTTTCAACGGAAACAAAAAATGTATCTAAGTCTAAATGGAATATTGTACGCATATTAAAAAAAGCCCATCCCTAAATCCCTTCCCACCAGTTTCGGCGAGGCCGAGCCTCGACGGAAAGGGAAGGGACTTAATTAAACTAATTAAATTGTAAAAATTTCACGGATATGAAATGGGTAAACTTTAAAGAATAAATTTGAACAGAAAATATTATGTGTTTTTAGATATACCTATCCTTTAAAGTTTATCAGGATAACTTGTAATAAAGTCTTACAGGTAAATGAACGGGGAACTTACCTAAATTTTAAATGGAGAATAATCGCTTTAAGTACTTGTAGTAGTTGCTCCTTGAGATACCTCTTTATACTTAGCAACTGCCATTTCTGTGAGTTGTTCTTTAAGTTCTTTAGGTACATACACACGATCGTAATATTTATCATCCTTTCCTTTTTCTCGTGGTGCACTTGCAAAAAGACCGTTTGAACCCTCTACTAAAGTAAAGCCTTTAATATTCAAGCCTTCTTCTGTTTCAACATCAAAGAAAGCTACAGTCTTACCGCTTCCTTCAAACGGGTTCATTCTACTAATTTTCATAATCCTTCTCCTTTGGGTTTGTTAATGTAAGTAATTCAAGATAATGCAATTTTTATTTAATGTCCATAATGAACCAATTAATTTTTAATCGGGAAAGTGTACGGATATTTTAATAGCACGCTGATAACGCAGATCAGGCTGATTTACACAGATTAATTTGAAAATATTTTTCTTCTGATCTCATGTTTTTTACCAAAGTTCAATAATAATCCAACTTCTATTTCGGTAGCTTTTAGATAGTTGATTAATTGTAGTTCATGCTCTTGTATTAAAGCTTCCGCAGCTTTTAATTCTAAAATTACTTTGTCTTCTACAATTAAATTAGCAAAGTATTCACCAACTATTTTATTATCATAATGAACATTTATCGGTTTTTGTTTCTCAACTTTAAATCCATTGTTCATTAACTCAATCATTAATGCATTTTCATAAACTTTTTCTATAAAACCAAATCCAAGCGTATTATAAACCTTGTAAAAGCACGCTATTACTTTTGATGTTAACTCTTCGTATAAATATTCCGGCATATTTAATCTCCTAAAATCTTGCGGTGATCTGTGTCATCTGTGTGCTATTAATCTTTAATTTATAGCTATCTCCTCCAATCTTGGATATGCTTTAAGTACCGTACCGGGTATTTCAACTTTATCTTTTTCCTCAAGCAGATGAACTAACTCAAATGCATTTGCAACTGCATCACCCTGTGGATGATTATTCATTATTACGTGCACCTCTTTTACTTTTTTCTGTATTGATTTTATCTTCTGCTCTATCTCAACCAACTCACCCGGTGTATAAAGATATTTATATCGCGCACTACGTTCTTCGTATGTTTGCTTTTTACCAAAGTTGTTAATGGAATTTTTCCATGCTTCTTCATTCCTGCCATGGAAACGAATGTATGCTTTATCGTTAGTTATAATAGGTTCAAATGGTATTGCCTGCCCAATCTGCGGTTGATCGATTGTGCAGAAAGTTAAATTAGCATCTCTAAAAAACTCAAGCGCTTTTTTATTCTTCCAGGATGAATGTCTCACTTCAACAAAGGAATTATAATTTGGAAAAGTATCTTTCAACTCCCGAATGTATTGAATGGCAGAATTACTAAAAGAGAATGAGTATGGAAACTGAATCAGCAGTCCGCCTAATCTTTCTGCTTTTGTAAGAAGATCAAGATTGTACCTAACTGCCTTTATATTCTGCTCGTTAAACTTTCTTTTATGTGTAAAATCCTGATGCAGCTTTATATCAAAAATAAATTCATCAGTATCCGATACTTTTCTTATCCAGCCCTCAACTACTTTTGGACTTATGTAAGCATAATATGTTGAATTAACTTCAACACAATTAAAGTAATGTGAATAAAACTGCAGCCAATCGAATGAGCCTGATTGCTGTTTGGGATAAAATCCCGGCACCCAATCCTTATAAGACCAGCCTGCTGTACCTATATAGAATTTTGGTTTCATATATTTTCAAAAGCCAGCATATATTTTTAGTAGGTTTGATAAATCAAATCCCTACTTTTTAATTTTCAAATTTAATGGATTATTTTTTATGTACTTTCTAACTATTAGCAGATCCTTATCATCCCTTACAATGTGATCGTAATAATTCCGATGCCACTTAAAATCTTTAAATCCTTCTTCACGAATTAATTTTGCTGCCTTCGCTTTAAATGATCTTATAATTTTGCCTAATGTGTCTTTCTCATTTTCATCAATATCCATTTATTATCTGCATTATTATTGCTCTTGCTTTCAGATGTACGGGCTTGATTCATCAAGCCCTCTTCATTACTCTTGCCCTCTTTAATAATCACTATCCCGTGAATATGATCCGGCATTACTACAAATTCATCTAATTTTACATTTGTAAACTGCTTAGTTAAATTCATCCATACTTGCTTAATTATTTCACCTGCTTTATTCAATTTAACTTTACCGTCTACAATTATTCCAAATGTTTCACCTTCTTCATCAATTGTTATTGTAACAAAGTACGCTCCACTTTTTGAATAATCATAATTCTTCAATCTAGCTGATTGTCTGAAATAGTGTTTTATATCTCGTGACATTTTGCTTTGGTTTAGTTTTTATTAAAAATCATTTGAGGGTTTGATAAATCTAATCCCTACATATTTTATGTTGTTTCACCATCATCCTGCCTTCTTTCTTTCCATACTCCTGTAAACACCAACAACAATCCCAACAATGTTAAATGATGAATAATTTCTTTCTATAACTATCGGCTCAAATTCGGGATTTTCAGAGACGAGCTCTATTTGGTTTTTCTTTTTATAAAATCTTTTCACTACTGCTGCATCATCTAAAATTGCAACTACAATTTGTCCGTTTTTTGGTTCCAGGTTTGGATTAACTATAATAATATCTCCGCTAAAGATATGTGCATCCTTTAAACTATCTCCCTTCACACGCAAAAGGAATGAGTCCTTTGGCATCTTGGCAATTGTAGGAAGTTCAATTGTATCAATGGCATCCGGATAAATTGTTAAAGGATTTCCAGCAGCAACTTCTCCTAAAACAGGACGCGGAACAAAGAATTTTTCTTCAAGTGTTAGCTTAATTCCACGAGAGAGTTTTGGATTCTTTTTTATATACCCTTTACGTTCAATAGCACCCAAATGCTGCTGCACTGTTGCCCTGTTTTTATAACCAAAATGAACCGCAATTTCTGCCAAGGTAGGCGGAATCCCGTTTCCTTTTATTTCATCTATCAAAAATTCAAGTATCTTTCTCTGAATTTCAGTTAATTCTTGCGTCATAGGCACACCTTCGGTTAGTGAGTTACAGATTTATAAAAATTATATTCATAAATGTTTGTATGGATATGAACTGGAATTTATTCGATACCATACATATGTATGGTAAAGATAAGTAAGCCTGATGGAATAGTCAATAGTAAAGAACAGATTGGCCAAAAAAAATCCTCTCAACGGAATAACCGAGAGAGGACTGTAGGAAAATTATTAAAAATTATGCCTTTTGAAGGAAGATTTTTTCTAATGATTCTACCATTTTTTCACGGAATATCGGTTTGGCAATAAAATCACTAAATCCTGTAGCAATAAACTTTTCTTTATCACCGGGCAGCACATATGCTGTAACTGCTATGATAGGCATATCTTCGTACCCCTGCATTTTATGTATAATTTTCAGAGCATCTAAACCGTTATATTCTCCCTGAAGATTTATATCCATCACAATAAAATCAAAATGTTCCGATTCAAGCAGAGGTAGTGAATCTTCAAAACTGGCTGCGTATTTTATATCCTTTAATCCCCTCATCTGTACTCTGAAAAGAATCTGCGAATCGACCTGATCTTCTATATAAAGGCATGTTAAATTGGAAAGGTCCAGTTTATCTTCCTGCAAACTAAAAGAATGTTCTTCAACTTTATTTCCGGCAGCTGGCACTTCTTTAATTTCCTGTACTTCATCAGGAGGCGGTTTTGGCAATTCTGATTCATCCTCAATCTTTTCCTCTTCAACAGGTTTTTCACTTTTTACAGGTGGAAAAGGTTCAGGTATATCTGGAATTTCTGTTTCTTCTTCGATCTCAATTCCATGATCCTCATCACTGGCAAATTCATCTGCAACAGTTTCTTCAGATGGTTCAGGTTGCTGATCTTCTACAACTGCTTCTTCGGTTGTTTCGGCTTGCGGTTCTTCTGGAGGTTTTTCAGTTGTTTCAGGTTGCTGTTGCTCTTCCTGCACTTCTGCAACTGGTTCTACGGTAGTTTCTTCAGACAGCTTCTCAACAACTTCTAACGATGAGGTATCAATCATTATCGGAAACCGGAAGCCGCTCTCATGTTTGCCTGCTTTATCAGTAGATGAAACAAATTTTCCCTGCAGCAATCCCAGTAATAATATTGTGATTTGTGATCCAAGTTTAGAAACACCGAGTTCCTTTGGATCATAACTTTGAAGAAATATTTTATTCAACGTATCTAATAGATGATCTGTTATTCCAGAATAAGCATCACTGATTCTAATGATGAAGTCATTATCTCCAACAGGAACTGCTGAGAAATATATTTTATGCTCTTTGCATAGCTTTGATATAAGTCTGATTAAATTGTGCAGCAGACAATCGAACTTTTGTTTATCGGTAGTAAAGGTTAGAGAGGAAGAAATCTTTCCGAACGCAAACTCAATGTTTTTGGATCCTGTAATCTCAAATATTTCATTATTCAGTTCTTCAACAACATCTGTTATAGATATGTTACTAAGATTCCATTCGTCTTTCTTCCTTTCAATTTCAGAGAATTCTATTATTGAATTCATAATGTTGAGCAGTTCACTACGGTTTTGATTAATGATCTCAACCGCTTCTTGCTGATCAGGATTTAAATTTTCTGCGCCTTCCGTTAACTCCTGTGAAAATCCTAATATTACATTCATTGGTGTTAGAATCTCGTGAAAGACACCAGATAAAAATACTGACTCAAATTGTGATGAAGTGGAAGCTGCTTCCGGCGGCATTTCCAGTATTTCTTCTTCTCCTTCTACTTGAGTAGGTAAAGCTTTCGTAGTTTTTCCAATGATAATGTATGATTCAACTTCGGATTCAAAATTTAAAATTGGAGTGGCTGAAATTTCGAAGTCTAACTGTTCACCTGCTGAAGACTTCAATCCAATATTCAATTCAACCGGTTCTTTAAGATGTGATTGAAAGACTGAGGTATTTATGATTGTTCTGTCTTCATCAACAACAATAGAAGCCATTGATGATTTTTCTAATTCATTTTGGGGTAAACCAATGATATCTGAGGCGGCTGAGTTAACATATTTTATTATTCCCTCAGGATCGGTAACAATTATCAAATCATTTGTATGTTCGAAAGTAGCTTTAAATATCTGATCTCTCTTTTCCAGTTCCTGGTTTTCTGTTACGTCTCTTATAATATTGAAATAAGCATCTCTTTCATTAAACTTAAAATTGATTTTACTTATCTCTACAAGTATCGATGTGCCGTCTTTTCTTTTCTGTCGTAACGGCTTACTAAATTTACCCTCAACTTCATTCTTACTCGATGAACTAATTAATGTTTGAATATCCTCAGGATTATAAAGATCCGTTAGGTCCATTTCCAAAAACTCATCCTTCGAATATCCATATAGATCCAGTGCGGACTGATTCGCTTCAACGAATTTTAAATTTTCCTTATCGTAGATATATATTGGCTGGGGATTATTTTCTATTAGAAATTCAAACATTCTACCCTTACTTCTGATTAAGTGCTGAAAATTATCAGCATATTCAACTTTTTCAATTAATATTGAAAATCCTTTGATCTGATTTTGCGCCCTAAAAAATTTAGTAAGATAGACCGTGTGTTCAGGTTCTCCCCGATTTTCAATTTCCAGTTGCTGATTTAACGGGAGAATCCTTTGATTATCTGCAGATTTATCAAATCTTTTGAGGCTTTCAGCCAAACTACCGGGTAATATTTCCGCAAAATTCAGGCCATCAAGTTCATCAGATTTTCTTTCTAATAATTTACAAAATTCTCCGCTTGTTTGCTTTATTGTACCCTCAGAAGTAATAAATGCAATTGGCTTAGGAAAAAATCGTAGTACACTATAAAGGTCGTCATATAATTCCTCTTCCTGTATAGCCTTATAGTGGTGATCTTTGGGTTGAGAAAACCCAATTACCGCCTGAAAATTATTCCGCTCATCGAAAACGGGCAGCTGAATAATTTCCCTACCCTCCAAATCTCTCTGTTCCCCAAATTGAAATCCGTCCAGTACTACACAGCTCAATGTCTGCCTTAAAAATTTCTCTATTTGAAAATTTAAATCCCTCAGATATCCGGGCACAAACATATCCGACTTTTTACCTTCCATCTGGAACGATTTTAATTTCATACTTTTAGCAAAGTAATCGTTTACAAGAATAAACTTACCATTGCTATCAGTTATCCAGAAGAACTCCTCGATTTTGTTGGACAGGTTTTGAATGGTTTCCTTAACAATAAATGTAAGAGGATATAAAGTCTCAACTTTTGTTACAATCTCAAGTATATCCTTATTCCGAATAACTTTTTGTTTATCATGCTCGAGTAAATCTAAACGGTTGATTTTTTTAAGGTTCGTAATATATTTCTTCGAAATGATGGTACAGAACAGAAATATGTTTCTTTCATATTCAAATATCTTTATTGTTATATGAGCATTTATTTTTTCACCGTTGATAAGTTTTAACTGCATTGAGTCCTTTGTTACTGTTTCATGTAAATCAACTACGGTGTCAAGCAGTTCATCGAACTTTTCCTTTGTCTCAACTTCAAAATAATCTGTGATAAAAGAAGACGTTTCGGTGATGTTCAGTAATTTTCTCCCCTGCTTATTAGTAAATATAATTCTGCCGTTTCCTTCAAGAATGAAAAAGGGTTCACGGTTAAGTTCAGGTATGAATCTTAATATTTTTTTAATGCTTTTGTTCATTTCCGAATTATAAATAGAAAGATAAATTTCCAGCAGAATCTCAAACCGTTGCCAGAATCATAATACCAGTGCTTTGAATTACAAATTTAAAAACTTCTATCCTAAAAGAAGATTCTCCGTAGGAATAAATTTCTCTTGCGAGACCAATTTTTTAGCAATTAGAATAAAAAAAGCCGCTCACAAAGAATACTATTTTAAGATTGTATCTTTAGCAAGCGGCAAATAATTCTCCTATTATTAATTTCGCGATCAATATTACTCAGTAATTACAATGTCTTAATACTATCTGATTTATTTCAAGATAATATCTGATCAATATCTATATAAATTGTCCTTGATTCATTTGGTTGAAGAAAATCTATTAACAAATTTATTATCTCTGAACCACGCTGATGTGAGAAAGCCGCACTCTTTCTACCGATTATTTCCGATTCAATTGAAATATTTTCTGCTTTAATATTAAGATCAACACGAATAATAACTTTTGATGCTACATTATCACCTGGATTAGATATAGTAACTGCCACTCTTGAGCTGCCTGTTTGCTTTGTGCTCACTTCGAGTTGGTCTTTCACCAGATACCATCTTTGTACTTCTTCAGATGTAGTTATCCAAAAATTCTTTTCTTTCAATTCGGTAATAACATCCCTTACAACTTCAATATTTTTTATATCACACTGAGAATCAGTATGCATTTTAAATAGATACAAACCACCTTCAAATAGTACGCGATCTATATCTTCCTTATAGGTATAGAATTGATACTTAGGTTGAGTTAATCCGAAGTTTCTAATTACTTCGTAATCATCTTTTGTCGTTTGAGATATGGCTAATATTGTCTCATTGCCCTTTCTAATAGTTCTGGGAGTTGATATGTTGGTTAAAGAATCCACTAAAATACAATTGTACCCGGCATTTATAACCGCATTTATTGTATTCTCATCCATCATTCCATAGTAAGGGAGAAATCCTGATATCTTTTTTTGTGTAATGTTAGATAATAACTGCTTTGCAAACGATAACCTATCATACTGAGTATTATAATCATCTAATTTATTGACAGTATCGTTTACTGATGCCAGATACCCAATATCCACAAGTGAGCCAATCTCTCCAAAGCCTGAGATTGTCTTTACAAGTTCTTTATGCTCATAAGCGAAATACGGTTCTATAAAAAATGTCGCCTCAACATTTTCATCGTTAAGAATGGGTAGAAGATTTTTTATGTTGTTTATGTTTCCGTTTAAAGTTGGAGCTATTATCGCAGCTGCATTGTAGCCGGAGGGCCATTCCTTTACAAATCCTACTGGTTTTTTTTGCAGCCATGTTATACAATTATTAAATAACTTATCGAAGTGAACATTTTCCTCGTTAATCCCATTTACGGAGTTTAGATCAAAACCCATCCACATAAATCGTCCGGCTCCATACTTCCCATAAACCATACCTGCCATGTTTTTTATTCCGCCTGTTACAAGTCCGTCTTCAAGATGATAATTATACCAAAAGCTTATCTGTTTAGTTTGTGGGTCGAGAACTTCAACTGCAATTGGCTTATATCCTGTTTCTATACGCAATGGGAATCCGGCTGGAATGCTTGCTGTGATTGGCATTCCACCTCTTAATGTATGAATTTTAGAAAGATCTTCTCTACCGATTTCTTTTGAAAATCTTACACCAAATACATCGGAGAAAAAATCCCATCCTTTCCACTTTCCATTTTCTGAATATGATGCAGTTCCACTTGTTGCAAAGATGCTTCCACCTTCATTCAAATATTTTTTTATTTGAAAGATTTCAAGATCACTAAGGGAAATGCTACCGGCGAGAATAATCAGTTCGTAGTTAAAATGATTTCCCTGTTCTATATCTTCATCGGAGATAATCTCTAAAGCATGATTATTATTGTTGAGAAATTTTTTCCACGTTGCAATATTTTCATCCAGCGATTTACCATTATCTTCCATCATAATTTTCGTGTAATCTGAATGAAGGATGGCAATAGAAGCATGTTGTCCGGGCATTAAACTCTGCAGGACATTAGCATCAGGGATAAGCTTGCTTGCTGAAAATTTACCGTGAACAGTTCTTACAACAAAGAGGAATATAAGAAGTGCAGCAAATACAATTATGAATCCAACAAATAATATAAATCCCTGATCAGCTCCTTCTCTTTTTGAAGGAATTACCGCCAAGTTATTATCCGTTTATCATCATCAATTCTTGTGTAGCCAGAGGAATTATACTTCATGTATTTTGTTCCATTCGGCTTTTGATCCTTTGTAATCTTTTTGCTCTGCTGATCGATTTTACTTTCACTACTCTTTACTTGACTGGGTACTACAGGTTTTTGATTATGCTCCAGAACTTGAGTCTTCTCTGGTTGTTCAACAACCAATTCTGCATCTCCAACTGTTGCAGGCTCTAAAGTTTCCACCTCTACAATCTCTTCTCTGCTCTTTAGAAACTTGTCAGCTCTTTTTTCCTGAACCTTAAATACAATGTAAGCACCAATGGCAAGTATGAACGTACTGATTGTAGCCACAAGAATAATTGCAGATAGTATTGGTATCAGTTCCATGAATGCCCTCGTTATGAAATTACGAAATAGTTTATAGTCTTTTCACTTTAAGCTGCGCTCTCCAGCTTTGCCTCATACATAGCTCTCAACACTCCGAATAAAATTCAACAATAATGCCACCAAAAAGTTCATTTTTACAACGTTATTAACACTTTTTCCACACCAATTGATACAATATTAGATAATTAAAAATCGTTGTATCAATCTAGAACAAAATAATAAGACCTGAAATTTTCTTTTCTTTTCATCCCCATTTAATACTGGCTAAGGTCAGGAATAACCAATTAAATTAGTTTTTCAGTTTCAAGTACATATATAAAACGTATACTGATAATTTTCATTACTTATATTAAAATTCAGCGCGATTTGATTAAGGAGTAAATGATTAAATGGAAAATTTATGATAGAAATCAAAAGTAATTTTATCTTAAAGAAATAATTTTAAGAATGTGTATTCTTCTCCATGTTTGTTGATTCATTATTTAGTATGCTTGAGATCATCGCCTTAGCATCCTTAATTTCTTCATCCACAACAATTGAATAAATTGAGATGAAATCCGACATAGCACGAATTAAATTCTTATCATCGTTCGCAAGATTGCTCCTGATTTCTGCTACTAACTCCGGAACAGCATTCACAGTATCGTGTAAGAACAAAATAAGAACTTTATTTTCAATGGTGCATATTTTATCTTTTTTATCTGCAGATAATCTTACAGCATTCCGCAGCTGGTTAAGTGTAATAAGCTTCTGCTGTTCAGGGCTTTCATCAAGCCGAATAGAAATAAGCCTGAAAATTTTTCCTGTTAACTGATAAAGCGCAATTTGATTATTAATTATCAGTTCAAACTCATCTAAGTTATACTCATCGGTAAGTTCAAGTGTAGTATCTGGTTCATCAATTTCAGAAATTAATTGATACTTATCTTCATCTGAACCTTTAATTATTTCTGAAGTTTCTTTTCCTTCCTCTTCATCATTTGATAAATAATCTACCTTTATTCCTTTATTAGGTTCAATAAAGTAGTTTGCTGAGAATTTTCCTTCACTGTGACCAAGATTTGGATTGATAGTCATTAACCCGGGATTCTCTTGATTTAATATGTAGGATTGTTTTTCAAGATGTATCACACCAGTTGATAACTCTGTTAATAAATCAACAATGCCTTTTGCTACTGGATTTGCCGGCTCACTTAAAGTAAAGAGACTTGTTATTCCCGCATCTTCGATACCTTCAATTGACTTTAAAAAGGTTTTACGTAATAACTTGGAATCTTTGATATTTACAAATTGGGTGAGTGAATCGAAAATGATTTTGCTTGGATTATACTGATTAACTACAGGAACGATATCTGAAATGTATTCTGCTAAATATTCATCCGGATTTTCAACTTCTTCCAATTCCTCAGGGGGAGTAACCCTAACAACAATAATTAGATTTTGATTCATATAATGCTGCAAATCAAAATCAATTGATGCTGCCAGAATCATAAGATCTTTTGGACGAATGCTCGTGAAAAAAAGGCATACTTCATTCTCTTCAGCACATTTTTTTGCGAATTGAAGGGCTAAAATTGTTTTGCCAGATTTGCGTGGACCAATCAGGAAGTATGAACCGCCCCGATACAGCCCTCTCCACGTCATATCTACAAGTGGTATCCCGGAGGGGATTAACTGTATTTTTTGAGTCATAGCAATTTGAAATTTAACATCCATAGTTGCCAAATATTATGCCGTGCACTACTATTCACCTAAAGCTCGAATTTCCAGATAGGTCGCTTTTCTTTGCCCTATACAGAGACAAATAAAGCCTCCGTGTATTAATTTGTAACAATAATCCGAGCGGCATTTAATTTGTTCAAGTATCATCACTTTTTACGTGCGATTCAAGTGAATTAAAATGATACTACTTCCGAAGACTTAGCTGGAATAACAAATTATAAAAAACATTATTTGATGGATAGACCACCACAAACAAGTCTTTCAGGTCTTCAATAAGGCATAGTGATTAGAACGGGGAATTCCAGAATGTGATATTTCCCCTTTCTTATTAATCTTTCTTCGCCCTCTTTAATTAAATTGTTTTTTCAAAAATGATTCAATAATCCTGTTTCAGTCAATTCTTACAGATGACTGAGTTTTCTTTACTTCATAACCTGTTCGAAATATAACATCCCAAAACGGTGAGCTAACACCATATCCTTTATTGGGATCCTGGTAGTGGTGCTTCATATGATGATTTTTAATCGCAAGCCAAAATTTGCTATGCATATTAAAATGATGAATAGCATAATGACTTATATCATAAAAGAGATAACCGGCAATAAATCCTATAAAGAAAGGCGCAACAAGCACACTACCAAAAATTGCCTGGAACAATAGGAAAAACAGCACTGCAAGCGGAATACTTACTGATGGCGGCATCACAAGTCTTTTGGTATCGTTGGGATAGTCGTGATGAACACCGTGAAAAATGAAATGTATACGTGCACCAATTTTACCGGGCGGGGTATAATGGAATACAAACCTGTGAAGTATATACTCAGTAAAAGTCCAAATTGCCGTTCCAATTATTATGTATAAAAGAATTGTACCAATCGATAATTGATAATCAAATATTGATCTGTAGAGAAAGTATGCGATTACCGGCATATAAATATAAAGTGGCACTGTCCAGTGAACCTTTGAAAATGCTTCCATAAAGTCACTCTTAAACATTCTTGCTGTTTCATCTTTGTTAGACACATACATTTTTGTCATGATTACTCCTTACTTAATAAAATTTCGCCCACAAAAATAATAATATTTTTTCAATATTAAATCAACAAAAGTAGTTAATTGCAGTACCCAAAGGGTGATTTCCTAAGCTTATATTTCTACTTTTTTTCAATCCCAATTCCCGGTAGATTTTGAAGAATAATTTTACCATTCGAATATGATAATCCTTTGAATATATCGTTTTTGATTAAAAGCGGACCATCCAAATCCAGCCAATCAACAAGTGAAGAAAGATGCGCCGCAGCCGTAACTGCACAGGAAGTCTCTGTCATACATCCGAGCATAATTTTCAAGCCAAGATCCTTTGCCTTATTAATCATTGCAAGCGCTTCTCTTAATCCAGTTGATTTCATCAGCTTAATATTAATTCCCGAATAAATATCCTTTGCCGAAACGATATCTATCAATCTTATAACAGCCTCATCAGCAATTATAGGTATGCGACTTTTTTCATTTAGCCAGGCTATGTCATCAACATTCTCCTTAGGTAACGGCTGTTCTACAAAAATTACATTTCTTTCCGATAACCATTCAATCATATCAAGTGCATAGTTTTTATCATTCCAACCCTGATTTACATCAACAAAAAGATCACTATCAGTTTTATTCCTGATTGTTTCTATAATTTCCTTATCGTTACCTGCACCCAGTTTTATTTTATAGTATTTGTATCCTGAAGCTTCATCTATCTTTTTATTAATTGTTTCATTACTATCGATTCCAATTGTATAAGAAGTAAACATCTCCGTTGGTTTTTTTAGCCCGAAGAATTTATATAAAGGTATTCCCATCAGCTTTCCAGCAATATCGTGTAGTGCAATGTCCAACGATGCCTTCGCGGCATTATTACACTCTTCAATGGAATCAACATAATTAAGTATGTTATTGATATCCATTGGATCTTTAAACTGAGTCAAATCAACTTTTGATAAAAATTTAATTACGCTTTCCTGAGTTTCACCAAGATATTGCGGAAGTGAAGCTTCTCCGTACCCAACATCACCAGCGTATTCAATTTCAGTTAATACAATGGGGGTTTCTCTTCTCGAATAATTAGCAATTGTGAAAGGATGCTTTAGTTTGAGTGTATATGGTTTGTAAGTTAGTTTCAATACTTGAGCCAATTATATAATTTTCAAATAGTATAAAGTATAATAGATGATTGTAAAATAAATTTAGAAACATTAATAAAAATATATCGAATAAAGATTTGTTCAGAAATCTTAAATTTAATTTGAAATTAAACCTTAAAGTCTTCATATTCCCAAGCAACTTATTCAAATTTACTAATTACATTACTGCCCCTACAAAACTTCAGGAACTGAATGGAAAAAAAGAGAGAGAATTGGGGATCAAAAACCGGTTTTATTTTAGCTGCTGCGGGTTCAGCAATTGGATTGGGAAATATCTGGCGGTTCCCTTACGTTGTTGGCGAGAATGGTGGAGCAGCATTTATTATCTTGTACCTGCTCTGCATAGCAATAATTGGTCTGCCTGTTTTACTTGGTGAAGTTCTAATAGGAAGAACAGCACAGCGTAATCCGGTCGGTTCATTCAGAGCATTAACAAAATTGAAATTCTGGCCTTATGTTGGCGGAATGGGAATTGCTGCCGGATTTATAATCCTATCTTATTATGCTGTTGTTGCTGGCTGGTCATTCGGTTACATATTTGAAGCCATAGCTGGAAGTTTCTTTGAGTTTAATACTCCTGACGCTGCCGCTAACCATTTCAATTCATTAACCGGAAACGTTTACTGGATAGTTGGAATGCTTGCCGTTTTCATGAGTTTAACCATGCTTATTGTTTACTTTGGTGTGCAAAAGGGAATCGAAAGAGGCAGTAAAATAATGATGCCTGCCCTCTTCATTTTACTAATAATCGTGATGATACGTGGAATTACTATGGAAGGAGGTAGCGAAGGATTGTCTTTCCTTTTCGAACCTGATTGGAGCAAAATTACACCGCTCACTTTTCTCGAAGCTTTAGGTCAAGGCTTCTTTACCTTAAGTCTGGGAATGGGTGCAATGATGACCTATGGAAGCTATATGTCAGTTAAAGATAGTGTTCCATCGTCTTCACTTCAGATTGTATTTCTCGATACACTTATAGCCTTAATTGCCGGTGTTGCGATCTTTACTGCAGTATTTTCTACGGGTATGAATCCTTCCGAAGGTCCTGGATTGATCTTCCACACACTTCCTGTTGTATTTACAAAAATGACAAGCGGATTTTTATTTTCGATCATCTTCTTTATTCTATTATCAATAGCAGCGTTAACCTCAACAATTTCTTTAATGGAAGTAATTACAGCTTACTATGTAGACGAAAGAAAATGGAAACGGCATAAAGTTGTGGTAGTATTTGGTTCACTCACATTTTTATTCGGCATTCCCAGTGCCCTTTCTTTTAACCTGCTTAGTAATTTTACGATATTCGGTTTTACCATTTTTGATCTGCTTATTTATATTACTGCAAATATAATGCTGCCGTTAGGAGGTTTATTAATTGCCATTTTCATCGGTTATGTTTGGGGCCTGGATAAAGTTGTAGTTGAGCTTAAGAAGGGTGCTGAAAAGCTTTTTGAGAGATCTCATTGGAGAGTAAATGTTTGGAAAGTTCTTATAAAATATTTTGCACCAGTTCTAATTTTTATAGTTTTGTTGCATTCTACAGGTATCCTTCGTAAAATCTTAAACATATTCAATTAAAATTCTTTTCAAAATAGTTAGAAGTACATTTTAATAATGAAGAAGAGTACAGCAGGCATAATTGCATTCGCAATTATTATTATCATACTGATTTTCGGTGGTGTGAGTTTCTATGAATCTGTTTGGTCATTCCCCGGCAACTTTGAATTTGTTAAAAACTTTCCAAGTGAAGATCTTCCTTTAGGATTAATTCCACTAATGGTTATTGCTCTCGTGGGAACGGGTGTGTTCGTTACCATTAAACTGGGATTTCCTCAGTTACGTTACTTTTGGCATGGTGTTAAAGTTACTATGGGGAAGTATGATGATCCGAATGATGAGGGTGACCTAAACCACTTTCGAGCTTTAACTACGGCACTTTCTGCTACTGTGGGAATTGGAAACATTGCTGGAGTAGCAACCGCAATTTATTATGGTGGTCCAGGTGCGCTTTTTTGGATGTGGATTACCGCTTTTTTTGGAACAACGCTTAAATATGCCGAAGCCTCACTCTCACTAAAGTATAGAGACATAGATGATAATGGAAGGACAGAGGGAGGACCTATGTATACCATCGAAAAAGGACTGGGAAGAAATTGGCGTTGGTTGGCAGTAGCATTTGCTGCTTTTGCGATAATCTGTTCATTCGCCACAGGTAATGCAATACAAAGTTTTACTGTGTCGGATCAGGTATATTCTGAAACTGTGCAGCTATTGGGGCAGACACATTTTCTTACCGCCAAGTATACTATCTGGTCGGGTTTTGAGCTTTCGGTTCAGCAAGTAATTAATGGGGTGATACTTTCCACAGTAATTGGATTAGTAATCATCGGTGGCATAAGAAGAATTGGACAGGTTACCGGATTCTTAGCACCAATAATGGCAGTTGTTTATGTTGTGTCGGCTCTACTGATACTATTATATCACAATTCTGAAATAATAAGCAGTTTAGGAATGATCTTTAGCATGGCGTTTTCCCCCCCGGCAGAAATTGCAGGAGTTGGTGGAGGTATGTTTTTAATTATATTGAATACTATGCTGTGGGGTGTAAAGAGAGGTTTATATTCAAACGAAGCCGGACAAGGTAGTGCTGCAATTGCCCATTCAACAGCAAAAACAAAATATCCTATCCGCGAAGGTTCTGTTGCAATGTTGGGGCCGTTTATAGATACTTTAATAATTTGCAGCTTAACCGGATTAGTAATTATAGTAACGGAAGCCTGGCATCATACAGAGTTTTTTGTTACACGACTCGATCCAAATTTTACAGGTGAGCTTTTGAACAGCAGTTTGTTGACTTCTTTTGCATTTAAAGAGGGATTAAGCTGGTTCACAAACCTGGGAGATAAAATAGTTACAGTTTCAGTTTTATTATTCGCAATATCAACAGCTATCTCCTGGTCCTTTTATGGAGATAGGTCTGCAAATTATTTATTTGGAAAGAAGGCAATACTGCCTTACAAATGGTTTTTTCTTGTATTTGTTTTTATAGGAGCCATCGCTGAACTGGAAGCTGTGTGGGCGTTTGGTGATGCAGCGTTGGGATTTATGACCTTCCCAAATTTAATTTCAATTATTCTTCTCTCAACTTCTCTTAAAGTAATGACTAAAAAATACTTTTCGGAGAAGCATACCGAATTTAGAAAGAAATAGGAGATGAAGAAGTTTCTGTTCAAAAAAGAACCAGAAGCGACATGAGTCTAAATAACCTGGAATGTTTTTATACTTTTATTCAGGACTGATACGATGTTCTATATCGTTAGCATCATCTGCCGGAATATCTCCTAAGGGCTTGTGTGCAACATTACTTTCAGGACTGATCAGTTTTATATTACCACTTTTAATGTTTTCGTAGAGAAGATCATTTTCAATTACATAATAAAACTTTTCTTTGAATTCATCTACGGAAATTCCAGCAGTAGCAGCTAACTTTGCCAGTTCATGAGGATCATCAAAATCTGCCTGGTTTAATCGCAACATATATCGTCTTGCAATGTAAAATGATTCGGAACTCGGTTCTACCATTCTTACACGCGTTCTATTAGTTGCAGGATCAATTATATTTTTAAAATATAGGGGAACAAATCTACCACCTTGAATAGAGACCATTGCTCCGCTGCCTCCATCTAAGATAAATTGAGCAGCAGAAAACCCAAGGTCTCTTGTATATTCCATATCGTAAGGAATAGGATCTGCACATCTTAACTCATAACCTATGTTTTTTGCAACCACCGTTGATTTAATATTAAACTTCTTAAGACGCTCCTGAACTTTCATTTTCAGAATTTCACCAAAATTTACTTCAGCAATCCTGATATTATCGTGCGCATCTCTCTCAATATCAATCAATTGTTCCAGATCATTTGGATTTAATCGTTCTACCAAACCTTCGGCTATTATAGCAACCCCATCGGTACGGCCGTAACTTAACCTTTTAATTATCGCACCAACTAGTATATCAATTATATGCTTCAACCTGATTTCCTCACCCGGGAATTCTTCGGGAATAAGTGTTAGTGTCGCACCAGTTGCTTTACCGATTCCCAGTGCAAGATGTCCCGCCTTTCTTCCCATTGAAATAACAAAATACCAACGTGATGTTGTTTTTGCATCAACCATCAGGTTCATAACTACTTCAACACCAATATGTTTTGCAGTTTGGAATCCAAATGTTGGAATACCGTGAGGAAGATCGAGATCGTTATCAATAGTCTTTGGAACGTGCACTACACTGATTCTGCCCGCTGCCATTTCATTAACCTTTAATGCGCTGTATGCTGTATCGTCACCACCGATAGTAATTAACTTATCAACATTTAAGCGAAGTAGTGAAGTAACAGTATTCTCGAGCGTTTTTTCATTTTTAGTTGGATTGGCACGTGATATACCAATGAAAGATCCACCTCGAAAATGTATACGGCTAACATTCTGGATTGTAAGTTCTCTTGTGTTAGAAATATCTCCCTGCATGATCCATTTAAAGCCGTCTTTGATGCCAATTATTTCTACACCTTCAAGGGCTGCTCTAATAGTTGCGGCTCCAATTACACTATTTATCCCCGGTGCAGGGCCTCCCCCAACTAATATTGCTAATTTTTTCGGAACTTTGTTCAATTTAAGTACTCCAGGAGATTATTTTATTTACTAATCGTTGCCAAATCTAATTCAATATTTTCAACTTGGCAAATTTTAACATTAGTTGTTTTATATTATTACCTTCAAACTGCACTTTGGCCTTAACCATATCGCCCGAACCCATAATATCCGTTACTTTACCAAGTCCAAAAGTTTCGTGCATTACACGGCTGCCCGGTCTAACATCCTTATTTTCCTGATCAAAATCATCGTAATCAACCGAATCAAAATACTCATAATAAGCTTCTTTACGTGTTTTCCTGTTCGCTTTCCGCCCAATACCACCGTTTACTTCATTTACAGTTTCAGGATCCAATTCATCTATAAACCGGGATCGGCTTTGATAAGCAACTTCTCCAAAACGATATCTTGACCTTGCGTGTGAAATAAAAACTTTTCTTTGTGCACGTGTTAATCCCACATAGAATAATCTTCTTTCCTCTTCAACGGTTGCATCTGTGCTAAATCTGTTTGATAACGGAAATATTTCTTCTTCACAACCCGAAAGAAATACAACAGGAAATTCCAGTCCTTTAGCACTATGTAAAGTCATTAATGTAACAGCGTTCTTTTCTTCTTCATAGGTGTCCACTGCTGTAATTAGAGATACTTCTTCAAGAAAATCTTCCAACTTTGCTTTTTGGTTTGAATCGGAAAACTCACTAAGAGATGCGAGCAGCTGGTTTATATTTTCCATCCTCTGCAATGATTCTTGTGTATTTTCAGCTTTGAACAACCTGATCAATCCAAGCTCATCGCCCAGTGCCCGGGAAAGTTCGCCCACGGAAAGCTTTTCTTTAAGATCGATATATTTTTCAAGCAGCAATCGGAAACCTTTAACATTCTTCTGTATTCTTTCCTTTATTTCAATAACTTCAAAAACTCTTGCCATTGTTTGGAAAAGTGTAATATCGTGTTTCCTTGCAAACTCAATCATTCGCGTAACAGTTGTGTTACCAATTCCTCTCTGTGGAAAATTCATTATCCGCAGTAAGCTTTCTTCATCACTCTGATTTACAATAACACGTAAATAAGCAAGTACATCCTTTACTTCCTTCCTTCTGTAAAATTCAACACCGCCAATAAGAATGTAAGGGAGTTTTTCTTTTCTAAATATATCTTCCAATACACGTGATTGTGCATTTGTTCTGTATAGAACTGTGAAATCTTTATGACTTAATTTCTTTTTGCTTATCTCTTGTTTTATATACTTCGCTATCTGATGTGCTTCATCTTTTTCATCGGCACACTTCACCACAAATACCTGTTCCCCATCAGTGTTCTCTGTCCAAAGAGTTTTAACCAATTGGTCTTTATTATTTTTAATTACCGAATCAGCAGCTTGAAGTATAGTTTTAGTAGATCTGTAGTTTTGTTCCAGTCTAAATGTTTTGTGTTTTGGATAGTCTTTCTTAAAGTTTAACATATTTTCCAAACTTGCACCACGCCAACTGTAAATACTCTGAGCATCATCACCAACTACAGTAATCTTACAATTTCTTGAGACCATCAATTTTAAAATTTCATATTGAGCTTTGTTTGTATCCTGAAATTCATCTACAAGAATATAGTCAAATTTCTTTTTGTACTTTTGAAGAATAGTTGGTTTTGAATTAAAGAGTTCAATTGGTTTTAACATAAGATCATCGAAGTCCATTGCATTATTTGCAAGAAGCCTTTTCTGATATTCATCATAGATGTCAGCAATTTTTTCATCGATAAAAGAATTAACATGGTTCTTTCTAAATTCCTTTGGCATCACCATGTGATTCTTCATAAAACTTATCCGGTGCCTTATCGAATGCGCTGTTATACCTTCGATATTAATATCAAAATTATTAATTATGTTATTCACCAGCGACAGAGAGTCTTCAGTATCATAAATTGAAAAATTGCTTTTGTATTCAGTATACTTCGATTCAATTCTTAAAATTCTTGCAAAGATTGAGTGAAAAGTACCCATCCATAATTTATCAGCTTTTTTACCAATAAGATCCCTTATTCGATCTTTCATCTCATTTGCAGCTTTGTTAGTGAAGGTTAAAGCTAATATCGAATCGGGTTTGTATTTTGCTCTCGATAGTAAATATCCAATTTTATGCGCTAATACACGTGTTTTTCCTGATCCGGCTCCTGCAACTATCATTTGAGGTGAGCCAATATATTTCACAGCTTCGCGCTGGACTTCGTTTAAATTCTTTAAATCTGTCATTTTACCTAAAAAATTGTTAAAAATAGCTTAAAAAATAAGATTGCAAATATATAAAAATGGATTTTTAATAAAAAGGCAGGAATAAAGTAAATTTTACTTTTTTCCATCATTTCTCATTTGGAGATTCTACTGTGTATAAACACAATAGTTGCTCCTGCAAAATAATGGAATCCTTCTTGAGAATCTGATAATATTATCTTGAATTGAATAAAATCTACTTGCCAACTTTGTTTTTTCATAAATTTATAAAATCCTATAAGATGAATACCATTGTATGGTTTTAAGCAAGGTAATCTTTTTACATTTATAACAAATAAAATAATTTTAATGACATTACTCTTTACATTGAAAATTATGATTATTGTTTATTTTGATAATAAATGTCCTACAGAATTAAGGAAATAAAAAAACCTCTGAACCAAGAACTTGATCCAGAGGTCAAGGAGAGAACATATGATGCGTAATTACTTGATCGAAGATATAGAAGATGACCAAGCAATTTTCATACAGGAGAATCGCACTTGTTCTATATTATCCAATTCCCGTGCCAGTAGAAAACAAGCTAAAAATTACCGACTAAATGAACTAATGTTGTTTTGTAACTCAAAAATCTGAATTAAATTGAGAATACTGGCTCACAAAAAGTAACTTTGTAAATTTTTATTGCAATAATCATCTATTATTGTTAAAATGTATTAAAATTCTAAACTTATAATTTACACCTGCTTTCGTATCTATAATATTCATTGCCAAAGTGTAATAATTTGTTATTGCGAATATGAACAGGCTAAATGATTTATTCTTTACTTCACTAATTGCCCTATTAGCTATATCAGGATGCAGACAAATATCTGATGGTTCAAATGATCTGGCGTTAATATATCCAAATCTTGAAGTTGGTAAAACAATTACTGTTAGTTCCCCTGCTGCAAGAGAAATATATAAACCCAGCGATACAGTTTTGATTAAATGGATTACATCAGCACCTAAAGTAGATATCTTCCTCTACAGAAAAACCGTATTGAAGATCAGGATCAGACAAAACTTGGAAAATGTTGGTGAAATTATATGGCAAATTCCAAGTAATATTCCTCATTCAAACCACTATATAATTAAACTGGTAAATAGTTCTAATGAGGAAGGTTTTGGTTACAGCGGGATGTTTGGAATACAAGGTGATTAGTTTAGATTTAATTATCTTCCAACTTAGAGACTATTAACTTCTCGGATTTTTTCCAATCCAATCTTTTATATAACCGGCTATATCTGTTGTAGATGCCCCGGGTGTAAATAGCTCTCCTATTCCTAGTACTATTAGTTCTTCAATATCTTCTTTAGGTATAATACCACCACCTGTCAGTAATACATCGTCTAATCCTTTATCATCCATTAGCTTTTTTATTTTTGGAAGGATTGTCATATGTGCACCAGAAAGAATACTGATACCGATTACATCCACATCCTCTTGTATTGCGGCCTCAACAATCATTTCAGGAGTTTGCCGAAGACCAGTGTAAATCACCTCCATACCTGCATCCCTAAGTGCAGCAGCGATTACTTTAGCGCCACGGTCGTGTCCATCTAATCCGGCTTTAGCAACCAGAACTCTAATTTTTTTGTCCATTATATATATCCTTATACTTTGAAACAGCAGACCGGATTTTATCAGCATATTCCTTCATGCCACCGGAGCTATAGTTTTTTAGCCTTGGTTTAAAATTAAAATCCTCATCAAATCTTGGAATTACGTGAAAATGGAAATGATATACTGTCTGTCCTGCGGAATCACCGTTATTTGTAATAACATTAAAACCATCGGCCTTCACACTTCTTTTAACAGCGCCCGCAATATACTGAGTTGCAACAGTCAGCCTATTCAACTCCTCAGTGGGTACGATTAAAAAATTATCGTAGTGTTTTTTAGGTACGATTAAAGTATGTCCATAGTTTATAGGCTGTATATCAAGAAAGGCAATAATGTCCTCATCCTCAAAAACTATTTCGGCCTTAGCATTACCCTCTATTATATTACAGAAAATACATTCCATACATTTAAAAATAGCAGTAAAAATTTATTTAGGCAATGAAGAGCAGGGATAGAATTAACTTTCCGAAACAAACGAATTATAAAAGATTCTTCAAATACTTTTTTCTTTTTGAAAAAGCGCCGAATAATCCCCCCGTGTGCAAGAAGATGACCTTGTTGCCGTTACCCTTTAAAAGAAACTGATCATAGTAGGCATTAAATGCTTTGCCAGTATATGTTGGATCTAACAGCATTCCCGTTTCGGAAGCTACTGCATTTATTAACTTCAATTTATCACTGTTAATATTTTTATATCCTTCGTTTGAATAACCATCTATAATTATAAGTTTTGAATCATCTATTTTGCATGATAAATCATAGCCCCTAATGACTCCTTCGGTAAGAAACATTATCTTTTTCTGCAGTTTCTCTTTAGGATACAGAACATTAGCAGTATAAATATTAAGGTTTAGTTTATTGATCGCTGCACCCACAAGCAATCCTGCAGCTGTTCCACCGGTGCCGGAAGCACAGAGAATACCTTTAATTTTCTTTAAGTCTATTTGCTTCTTTAATTCATTTATAAAGTGAATGTAACCCCAAATACCTAAAGCAGTTGATCCGCCTTCAGGTATGATGTAGACTTTTCTTCCTTTTTTTAGAAGTTGATCTCCTTCTTCTTCCATAATCTCATTTACATTAAGATAATTTTTCTTATTCAGAAAAGAGATTTTAGCACCATAAAGCTTACTCAGGAATAAATTTCCATCAGCAGAATCTGAATCACTGCCCCAAAGAAATAGTTTAGTTTTAATACCAAGACTTGCAGCTGCAGCAACTGTTGCCCTGCAATGATTGGACTGAGTTGCACCGCAAGTGAATACTATTTCAGTACCGTTACGTTTTGCTTGATAAAGAAGGTATTCAAGTTTCCTGATTTTATTCCCCGAATAATCAGTGCCGGTGTAATCGTCACGCTTAACTAAAAATCTTTTATTCCTGAATCTCAACTGTTCAAGAGGTGTAGGCAGATTTGCTATTTTTATCTTATTTGGAATTTTCACTTCTGCGTTTTTTCATCCAGTTATAATAGGCTCTCGCTCGTTTTAAATCTTCTGGTGTATCTACTCCTATTGTATCTAACTCTGTAATTACGACTTTAATTTTAATTCCTTTCTCTAACATTCTTAACTGTTCCAATTTTTCCGTTAGTTCAAGATCTGTTGGTTTTAGCTTTGTAAATTTCAGAAGATATTCTCTTCGGAAGACATATAAACCAATATGTTTGAAGATTTCATTTTCTTCAATTGCTTTTTTTGCAGAGACTGTATCTCTAACATACGGAATCGGAGAGCGGGAAAAGTATAATGCATAATTCTGGTAATCGAATACAACCTTTACATTATCAGGAGATTTTAATTCCTTTACACTCTCAATTCTTTTAACTAGAGTTGATACGTTCACTTCTTTATCAAACAATAAAGGTTCGATTGCCTGATCAATCATTTTACCCTTAACGAATGGTTCATCACCCTGAATGTTAACGATTATATCAACGCCTTTTCTCTTCTTTACAACGTAAGCTATCCTATCCGATCCGGTTTTAATATCCTTTGGAGTTAAAACAACCTCGGCACCAAAATCTGTACAAACTTGTGCAACTTTCTCATCATCAACTGCTAGAATGATTTTGTTCAATAATTTTGATTTAGAGGCACTTTCATATGTGTGCTGAACTAATGGTTTACCACCAATATCAGCAAGTGGTTTTCCCATCAATCTGGTTGAAGCAAATCGCGCGGGAATTATTCCTATAATCATATGATAGTTAGTCTGCTAGCTTATGATTTTTAATTATTATATCTCTAACGTTATTCATTAATGCAATTTCATCTTCTCTCGTTTCAACATCTTCAGAAAGAATCGGTTTATCAAAATGAATCCTTATTGTACCGCTCTTCAATTTAAACGTACCCTTGGGCATTATTTTATTTGATCCACTAATTGACACCGGGACAATCGGATAACCAACCAGTGTTGCTAAACGAAATGCGCCCCTTTTAAATGGCTGCACCTCTCCTGTTTTGCTCCTTGTACCTTCTGCAAACACTACAATTGAAATATTCTTCTTTTGCATTTTTAATTTTGCTTCTTCAATACTCTTCAATGCTTTTTCCATATTTTGTCTGTCTATCATAACATAGGGTCCAAAATATAACTGCCAACCAAAGAAAGGAATTTTTGCCAGTTCCTTTTTAAAGATCATTGCCATCCTGTTTGGAATTGATTTTTGAAGAGTAACAATATCATACTGGCTTGCATGGTTGGAAACAAAAACGTAAGTCTTCTCAGGGGAAAAATTTTCCAGTCCTGTAACTTCTAATTTTATACCGCTGATCCATAAAATAACTGTTGAAAAATATTTACTTAGACCAAAATATAGATTATAACTCGGTTGAAATGAAAAAAAGAGTGCTAAGATTGAACAGATTAAAGAATGAATTGCTATCAGAAATAATTTTATTAAAGTAATCATCTAATTAAATTAATATTTAAAGATAGAGAACCTTCATCAGAAACTGGTCAAACAATATTGTTTTCTTTTATAAATAGCCATATTAATCCCTCTTTATTATCAACAAATTTATAACATTTAATTACAAATGGGTAACTATTTCAAATCTTTTAATAACAGAGGTGAAAATCGTAGATGACGTTCGGAATAATTATTGATTATAATTTAACTAAATAATCTTTCTGTTTTTTACTAAGAAAAATAATTCTCGCTCAAAATCTCACTGCTGCACCCTATAACAACGTAATTATAAATTAAGATTTACTTAGTATTCTATCCATAAAGGCTTTATCTTAATATTTTAAATAAAAATTATTATACTTAATTATATTACCTAATCTGGAGAATTAATGAATTCCACATACTTTAAAGAATTGAAGATGACTAGTTCCGGAGTTTTTATTCTGGTCTTACACTTAGTGGTTATTTTCTGCTTACCATTTTATTTTTTCTATGATCCACCCGGTTTGATGTTAATTATATTAACTATTATTCTACTTTTTTTATCTGAGATTGGCATCACAGCCGGTTATCATCGCCTATATTCTCATCCCACATATCGAACTGTGAAAGTTGTGGAAATTGCACTTTTATGGCTAGCTACTTTAACTCTTCAAGGTTCGGCTCTGAGATGGAGTTATGACCACCGCTTACATCATGCTAATGTAGATCAAGCAGGTGATCCTTATAATATAAAGAGAGGATTTTGGTTCGCTCACGTATTATGGTTATTTATGCCCCCCACTCAAATTCAGGAAAATATTATTCCTGATCTAATCAAGAACAAGTTACTAGTGTGGCAACACAACAACTATTATCTGTTTGCTATTCTTACGAATGTAATAACTTTTGCATTTGTAGGGTGGTTAACAAATCAATGGTTAGGAGCTTTTATACTAGCTGTTTTAGTTAGACTTCTCTTTTCTTACCATTTTACCTGGTTCATCAATTCTTTAGCTCACTGGTGGGGTGAAAAATCATACTCCAAAGAACTAACAGCTCGTGATAATGCAATTTTGGCACTACTCACCGTAGGTGAAGGCTACCATAATTATCATCATACTTTTCCAGGTGATTATCGTAATGGTATTCGTTGGTACCATTTTGATCTTAGTAAGTGGTTAATTTATTCACTATCCAAAATTGGATTGACTTTTGATTTGCATAGGTATTCAAAAGATAAAATAACCAAAAAACTGATAAATATGGATAAATCTTTGGTACTTGGACGAATTGTGGAAATGAAATCTTATCCAAAAAAATTAAAACGTATTATACCCCAGGATGATAATGATTATAAATCATTTCTTGTTGAGAAAGTAAACCAATTGTCTTCTTCACTGAAGATTAAGCAAGAAGAAATATCAGAACTTATCTCAAATCGTTTGTACGCTAAGAAAGATAAAGTCAGCAAATACAAATTAAGAGAGATTAGGAGTGAATTGAGAATATCCCGGCGCTCTTATTCTACCGAATGGAAAATTTGGACACAACTATGTTCAATTATCTTAAGTACAGAAAGCAGCAAATCATATAAGGTAATCAATTAGTTACTTTGCAAGGATAGAGAACTTTCATCCGAAACAGTTGGGGAAATATTGTTAGCCTTTGCAAATATTTTTACAGCATTTACCCTGTTCTTTATAGATGGATGGCTGTAAAAAAACCATTCTACAAATGGATGTGGTTCCTTATCCCCTAAGTTTTGATCGGTTATTTTCTCAAGTGTGTTAACAAATTGCTGCGCAAGACCTGTTTCCTTCACAGCATACTCATCCGCCTCATATTCATATTTTCGTGAAAGTAAGTTCCCAAGTGGAGTCTGGATAACACCTATTAACATTG
The DNA here is from genome assembly GCA_020354005.1 of Ignavibacterium sp. GTDB lineage: Bacteria > Bacteroidota > Ignavibacteria > Ignavibacteriales > Ignavibacteriaceae > BMS3ABIN03. The sequence goes on along the minus strand of CP070637.1, from coordinate 1,553,964 downwards.
ACCACAAAGCGAGTAATGGCAAAGCTGCAATTTGTGTGATCGATGTAAATCCAAATACTTCCAGCGAATTCTCATACAGGTAAGATATCAAAAACAAAGTGAGAAAACTTGAAGCAGTCCCAATTAGAATATTTTTTACAATGTGCTTTCTTTTATAATGCCCCAACTCATGAGCAATTACAGTTTCAATTTCTTCATTTGAATAATTATCAATAAGAGTATCACCAAGAATTATTCTTTTTGTTTTTCCCAAACCAGTTAATGCTGCGTTTGCCTTCTTTGTATTTTTGCTCATATCAAACCTGTAGATGTTTTCCACTTTTATTCCAGCATCATTCGCATGTTGATCAATCTTACTTTTTAATTCTTCATTATCCAAAGGTGTTATCTTATGAAACAATGGTAGGATAACAATGGGAAATATCTGCGAAAGTACTACCGACACAAAAAACATTATAATTGCAAATGGCAGCCACCAAAGGGAACCAAATTGGTTCATCGTAAAATAAAAGAGCAGCATAATGGGTACACCAATTACAATGGAAACCAAAGAACCCTTAAAATTTTCCCACACCCATTTACGAAATGTCTGATTTGAAAGTTCGTATTTGTGCTCTATATAAAAACCAGTATAGAAATTAATTGGAGCGAAAAAAACTGAAGCACCTAAACCAATCAGAAATGTGAACAGTAAAAATATGAGGTATTTATCATCTACATATGATGCAGCAAAGCTTTCTAATTTTATACTATAACCTAACCATACAAATAACATAATGAGAAGGAAGCTGACCAAAGCCTTACTAATTCCAATACTAAGTTTTATATTATTATATTTTTTTGCATCCATAAGTGTAAAAATAGCTATATACGTTTTGGTAAGCAATTTAGAAGGAAAGTTCAGCAGTAGTAGGATATAGAAGTTTCATAATTCATAAAAACTCAAATCACAAATAATATTCAAATTCCAATACTCATTCGATAATGGAATATTGTGATTCGAGATTTGTTTGCATTTTGAAATTTGGGATTCGGAACTTTAAAGTTGAATTTGTTTAGATCTGTTCCACATAATTATTCTCAATCCACCCAACCTTTCCATCAGCTAAGCGGATTTTAACCCATTCGTCAAGATTATCTTCAAGATTTACTTTCAAACCTTCATGTATAACAAATGAATCTGTGCTTTGAGGATCGGGAGAAGATTTTACTGTTACAAACTGCTCTAAAATTACACCGCTCTTAGCAGTCGCTTCCCGATTAATTTTTACAACGAGTAACGAAATAGAAATGGCTAAAACAAACAGAGCTACAACTCCTGAAAATAATACCAGTTTCTGCTGTTTTATAGATCTGGCAAAAAAGTAACTGCCTGCAAGATAAATAACAAGCAAATATAATATAAAAACAATATATGCCCACCCATTTTCAGTAAAGGAGTTCAGTATAGCTTCCCACCATTCAAACAGAAAAAACGTTGGCAGCGGTTGTATCCTATCAACAGTGCTGAGACGTGCAAAATTTAAATTGTGTTTTATATCTTCATCTGATGGAGATAGCTTTAATGCTCTCTCATAGTATAGAATAGACAATCCAATTTTCCCAATTCTATAATAGGAATTACCAAGGTTGTAAAAGAGGGATGTACCCAAATGACCTTCATCAACTAACTTGTTATATTCGTCTATTGCTTTTTCATATTCGCCTTCACGATAGAATGTATTCCCCTTTTCCATCGTATCAATAACCTGGGATGCGTTAACAATTAGCAGGTTAGTTAAGATTAGAATGATTAAACTTAGAATTAGAAAAGATAATTTGTTATTTACCATTTTTCTCTACAATACTTTTCTCTACATCAGTAATAACAGTTGCCATTTGATCATATGTGCTTTTCATTGCGGTGTTTTCTTCTGCACCAGGGGCAAATCTTATAAACTCACAATCTTCGGCCATCTTTTTTACTTTCTGCGTGAGCTCGTCATCAACATTCAAATTATTTAATTCATCTTTTGCCTTATCAATTGTAAACTCAGCTTTAGCAATGTGAAGCTTATCTTCAAGATATCCAAACAGTGCTTGAGAAATTTCTGTATAAAATTCTTTGTGATTATTCTCATTCAAATATTTCTTAGCCTTTTTCAGTTTGCTCTTTGCAACTCTCTGTGCTTTTTGGTATCGTAATAATGCAAGGTTCCCGGCCAGCTTATCGTTTTTTCTCTTCCATCCAACCAAAACAAACAGAACTATCATTGGTACGGTTCCACCTATCCAAAAAATAGCAGTAAATAAAACACTCTCCTCTTTTTTATGGATATCATAGCCAGAAGTTTTTATAAAGCGAATATCCTCTCCAAGCTGCCTGATATCTTCCTTGCTTGCAACCTCAACATCCGGCAGACGTTCACCTTGGTTAATATCTAAAGAAAATGGACCTGAGCGTTTTGTAATGTATCTCTTCTTTGCAGGATTAAAGTAGCTGAAATCTACTGCTGGAATTTCTCTCTTTCCAACCACTCTTGGAATCATTAAATACTCAGCCGTTTTTGAACCGGAGATGATATTTTTATTACTGATCTTCTCAGAGGTTTTAGGTTCATACTTTTCAAATCCGGTGGGGATATTTAATTCCGGCAGCTCAACTAATTCAAGATTACCTTTACCGCTAATTACAACTTTAAGAGTTACTGGTTCATTTGTTTTTGCAGTTGTTTTATCTATACTTGCATTAAAAGTATAATCACCCACCGCACCATTAAACGATTCCGGTTGGTTTTTTAGCGGGAGTGGCAGCACATCAATCGAGATTTTGTTTGATACTGCATTATATTCAATCGTCTTAGACCTGCCAAAAGGATCGTTAAAAAAATCATCGAAAATATTATTTCGGTTTCTGGTTCTCTTTATTTGTATAGGAACTTTTAGCTCGAATGGTGTAATCTCAAGTTTTCCGGTTTGTGATGGAAATAGTGCAGCCTTTTTTAATGTTCCCACTCTGTACTGTTTACCATTTATAACTTCTGTCATAAAAATTATGTTGGTGGATGTCTCCAACTCTTCAGCCCAGAATCCTTGATACTGCGGTAGTTTATTTATTGACATCTGGGCTGCTATATTCAGCCTTGTGTATAATTTATACGTTACAGTAACCTGCTCTCCCATATATGCTTTTCTTTTATCAACAGTTGCTTTGATAAATAAGTTTTTTGCAATTTCTTCATTCGAAATAGTGCCGTCCTGTTTCTTTTGTGTTGTTGGTTTTGATGTTCCTTTAACGACAGTAATATTAAGAGGTTTAGTCTGATATGTATTTCCATCAAACTCAACAGAAGCTTCACCGATTGAGAACTTGCCAAGGCTTTTAGCTTGTATTATGTAACTATAGCTAATTGCTCCTGACTGAACACCGTTGATAAATTGGATACTTGTAGATTGGTTTGGTCCGCTTAAAACTAAAAAACTACTGAATGCTGGTGGTTTAAAATCTTTAGCACCGTTAACATTTTTGCCTGAAAAAGTAAACGTAACCTTAAACTGCTGGTTGTCTGCTACCGTGGTTTCATCAACAGATGCTGTAAAATTTTGAGCTGCTAAATGAAACGGCAGCAGTAAAATGATTATGAATATAAAAATTTTCATTACTACCAGTCCTTGTCGGTCTTAACTCTTTTACCTTTTACTCTCCGCAATTCCTTTTGAAGATCTTTTTCATTGTCTTTTAATGCCTCCAGTATTCTTTCAGCTTCTTCTTTGGAAATTTTTTGCGGCTGTGGTTGCTGCTGCTGCTTTTGATCTTCCTTCTTTTTCTGATCTTGTTTTTGCTGATCCTGCTTTTGCTGCTGATCTTCTTTCTTTTCCTCTTTCTTATCTTTTTGCTCGTCCTTCTTCTCTTCGTCCTTCTTTTCCTTATCCTTCTTGTCTTGCTGTTGATCCTGCTGCTGCTGATTCTTCAACATCTCAAGCGCATAAGAAAGGTTGTATTTTGCTTCCTGATCAATTGGATTCAGCTTTAACGATTTTTTATACTCTTCAATACTCTCTTCAATTTTCTGTGATTTTAGTAATGAATTTCCGACGTTATAATGAACCTTTGATTTTTCTATATCATTGCGTGACATAGCTAAAGATGACTTATATGACTTTATTGCTTCATCGTATCTTTGCTGTTTAAAATAAGCATCTCCTAAATTGAATTGTGCTTCAAAACTATCCGGGGCTTTATCAGTTCCCTTCTTAAATTTTACTTCAGCATCAGAATAATTACCTTCTTTGTACTGATCAACACCATCGTTAACCAATCCTCTTAACGATTGAGAGTGTGTTATATTGGTAACAATCCCAATCAAGAAAATTAGAATTAATATTAGCCTTATTTCTTTTATCATATTATGCTTATTCCAAACCTAATTTTTTGTTTAACCTGCTGTATAATGGTGATCGCTTTTCTGATATAAATATTTCTAGGATCAGCAAAATAATAGCAGGTATTAAAAAATAATAAAAGCGATCTTCGTAATCAGTAACCTTTTTTACACCAAACTCTGCCTTCTTAAGTTCCGATAGATCGTTGTAAATCTGATCCAGATAGTCTTCGTAATTATTGCCCCTAAAATATTCTCCTCTGCCATCGGAGGCTATGTTCTTCAATGTTGCTTCATCCAGCTTTGTTAGCACAGTGTTTCCAGCATTGTCTTTTTTAAATCCGGTCATACTGCCGCGCTTATTGTATACCGGTATAGGCACACCGCCTGTGGATCCTAAGCCAATAGTATAAATTTTTATGCCAGCTCCAACTGCCTGCTGTACTGCATCCATCACATCACCTTCATGATCTTCACCGTCAGTTATGGCAATAATTACTTTTTCCGTAGCTAAGGAATCAAATGATTCTCTGGCGAGATTGACAGCCGAACCGATTGCAGTACCCGGTTGCGGAACAGAATTTACATCAACTGCAGAGAGAAATAAATTAGCTGCTGAGTAATCGGTTGTTAGCGGAAACTGGATATATGCCCTTCCAGAGAAAATTATTAATCCAATCCGATCACCCCTCAACTTTTGGATTAAATTTGAAATCTGGTACTTGGCCTTTTCCATCCTGTTTGGTTTAATATCTTCTGCAGTCATACTCAGAGAAACATCGAGCAATATGAAAACATCAATGCCGGTTTGCTTTACTTCCTGAAGCTTGGTACCGACTTGTGGATTTGCAGCTGCGAGGATGACACATACTAAAGCAATTAGTATTACGCCAAACTTCAAATAATTTTTAATATTGCTATATAGTGGTACAACAACTGAATGAAGTTCCTTCTCAGCAAAATTCTCCAGAAGCCTGTTCTTCTTTCTATAAAGTAACCAGAATATAACTACCAGCACCGGTAGTAGATATAATGCGTTTAAGTACTCAGGATTTGCAAATTTGATCATGTTCTTTACGGTAACTTTCTAAAAATTGTTCTCGAAATACCAAGTTCCATCAGAAGAAATAGTAATCCGCCACCTAACCAGCTATAGTAAAGTTCTTTAGCATTGCTGTAAGATGTAATTTCAATCTTTGTTTTTTCCAGCTTATCAATTTTTTCGTAAATCTCTTTCAATGCTTGATTATTTGTTGCTCTGAAATATTGTCCATCTGTTATTCCTGAAATCTCTTTCAATACTTCCTCATCAATTTCAACAGGTACCATTTGATAGCGAGTACCAAATGGAGTCTTCACAGGGTATGGTGCTTGTCCCCGTGTTCCAACCCCGATCGTATATATTCTAATGCCAAAAGTGTTTGCAATTTCAGCAGCGGAGATTGGATCAACTTCACCGCTGTTATTTACACCATCTGTAAGAAGAATTATTATACGACTCTTAGCATCACTTTCTTTTAATCTATTAACACCATTTGCAATTGCATTACCGATTGCAGTTCCGTCTTCAATCATCCCACTCCGGATTTCGAGGAGCAGATTTCTTAGCACATTATAATCTATTGTAAGAGGACATTGTGTAAAAGCTTCTCTAGCAAAAACTACTAAGCCAATTCTATCGGAAGTTCTGCCTTCTACAAAATCATCGATTACAATTTTTGCTGCATCCAAACGATTTGGTTTTAAATCTTCTGCCAACATGCTTCCCGAAATATCAAGTACCATCGCAATATCAATTCCTTCTGTACTAACATCTTCACCTGAAGTAAAGCTTTGTGGTCTTGCCAGAGCAATAATCAATAAACCAAGTGCAATCATTCTTAATATTATAGGCAGGTGTTTCAGCCTTTCTCTAATTGTAACTGGTGTATCTTTTAAAATATTTATGGATGAATACTTTACAGATACGAAATTTTTCTTCCCTTTAAGAAAATACCATGTGAGCAGTAGTGGAATTAGTAGAAGGAAATACAATACCCATTCGTAAGCAAATACAGTATTGTTAAACATAAACTTCCTCCTTTTCTACCCTTACATCTGCAATTGGAATTGTTTCCCGAATAATATCTCTTGCCTGCGTCATCATCTCTTCGTTAACAGATTGAAGTGGTTGAAACTTTGCAAATTTTACTAGATCTGCGTTTGACAGAAAGTCAAAAGTTAAATCGGTTATGTTTTTTGCTTCCTTTATACTTCGAAGTTGATCTAGTGATTCAGTTGTGGGTAGCTCCATTGCAGGCAAATCAAATCTATCTTCAAAATAAACTCTTATTATTTCAGTAATTCTTGAGTGATATTCTTTTACCTTCCCTTGCTGCCATAGTTTATGCCCTTCCAGTTCATCAAGCGCTGATAAAGCTTTTACGTGCACCGGAATTTTGATTATCTTTTTCTCAATTGGTGCTTCAGATTTTTTCTTTTTGTATCTCTTATAAAGAATCCAGCCAACAATTATTACTAATAAACCTAAAGCCAGCCACAGCATTAACTCGATCCAATCGAAAGCAATTGTTAAGGGTGATTTTACATCTTTAATTTCTTCGGCAGTTGATACGGGAACGGTGTGAATGTTAACAGTTATCGGATCAGTTGTGATTTTCTTCAGTAACGTATCTCCTTCGGAACGGTATTCAATTGCAACTGAGGGGATAGTAGCTGCAGCCGAATCATATCCTGCAAGAATAAATAGATAATTTGTTGATATTGATTCATCAGATTCACTTCTAACTGGGTTAATAACTGAGATCAAATCTAACTGGGATAATGTATCTGGTATAATAGGATCAAGTACCTGAATATTTTTCTTTGCTGTGACTTCAATATTGTAGTTTATGAAATCACCAACTAAATAATCTGTTGTATCTGTTGAAGCACTAATGGAAATGGTCTGTGCCTGAAGACAGAAACTTGAAACAATAATTGCTAATATTATTAAATATCTTACCATCGTCTCTCACGCACTCTAAAAAACTGAACTAACGGTTTTATATAGTCTTTCCCGGTTTGAACATTTATCCTGTCCAGCCTTGATGTAAGAAACATTGAATTTCTTCTGTTAATTGCTTCTTCTCTTGTTTTTCTCATAACATTTTTAACACGCTTACTACTTGTATCTATCCAACGTTCCTGTCCTGTTTCAGCATCAGCTAATTTTACAAGTCCAACATCCGGCAGTTCATTTTCTCTTCTATCATCTAAAATTACTCCGATGAGATCATGTTTTTTACCAACGGCCTTCAATATTTTCTCGTATCCTTGATCCATAAAATCAGATAATAAAAAAACAATCGATCTTTTTTTAATTGCACCATTCATATACTCAAGAGCGCTTTTAATATCGGTGGAATTTCCCTCCGGCTCATATGAAAGAACATCTCTAATTACCCTGAGCACATGCTTATTTCCTTTTCTTGGAGGAACAAACTTTTCAATTTTATCTGTAAAAAGAATCAGCCCAACTTTATCGTTATTCTTTAATGCAGAGAATGCAAGGATTGCACTTAGTTCGGCAGCCACACGACGTTTAGTTTTAGAGATAGAACCAAACATTAGAGATCCGCTAAGATCAACCATCAATATCACAGTTAGTTCACGTTCCTCTTCAAATACTTTAATAAAAGGATGGCCGAAACGTGCGGTTACATTCCAATCTATATTTCTGATATCATCACCAAACTGGTATTCTCTAACTTCAGAGAACTCCATTCCCCTTCCCTTAAAAACAGAATGGTACTCACCTGAAAAGAGATGGTTTACTAGTCCCTTTGTTCTTATTTCAATCTGCCTGACTTGCTTAAGCAGTTCTTTAGTTATCATTCCCTACGGTACTTCTACTTTATTCAAAATTTCATTTATGAGATATTCTGAAGTTATATCCTCTGCTTCAGCTTCATAGGTAACTGCAAGCCTGTGCCGCAGTACATCGTGGCAAACAGCCCTAACATCTTCAGGGATCACATATCCCCTGCGCTTTACAAAAGCCATAGCCTTCGCTGCTAATGCCAGATTTATAGTTGCACGAGGGGAACCGCCGTAGCTAATTAAATCAGTAAGATTATCCATACCAAAATCCTTTGGAGTACGTGTAGCAAAAACAATATCAAGTATATACTTTTCAATTTTATTATCGATGTAAATTTCGTGGATAAGTTTGCGGCCCCTCAAAATATCAATTTTAGATATCACCGGCTGAACCTCAGTTGCTGAGTTTTCAATGTTTTGCCTCATTATTTTTAATTCCTCGTCACGGTTGGGATAACTGATTTTTATCTTCAGCATAAATCTATCAACCTGTGCTTCGGGCAAAGGATAGGTACCTTCTTGTTCGATAGGATTTTGGGTGGCAAGAACCAGAAAGGGTTCTTCCATCGGAAATGTTTTATCTCCAATAGTTACCTGTCTCTCCTGCATCGCTTCAAGTAGTGCACTCTGTACTTTAGCAGGTGCACGGTTAATCTCATCTGCAAGAATAAAATTAGAAAAGATGGGACCCTGATGAATCAGGAAATTTCCATCCTTCTGATTGTAAATTTGTGTACCAATTAAATCTGCGGGGAGAAGATCTGGAGTAAACTGAATTCTCTGGAATTTTGCTTTCATTACAGAAGCAAGTGTGCTAATTGCTAATGTTTTAGCCAATCCCGGCACTCCTTCGAGGAGAATATGCCCATTTCCGAGCAATCCAACAACCAGACGCTCAACCATATCCTTCTGCCCAATAATAACCTTGCGGATTTCGTTGAAAAGCAGATCTACAAAAGCGCTTTCATTTTTAATTTTTTCGTTTAATTCGGCAATATCCAATGTTAAACCTCATATTTGTTAAAATCTTATTATTTGGAAATCTTTTAAGAATAGACGGCTCGAAACTTAATTATGTTGCGTTTCTTAATCAAGAAATCTATGCGTCCCCATATAGCTAAAACTGATAGTTGGAATCTTTTTTAAATGGATGGTTGTATAATAATTTTAGTAAAATAAATGGGAATTAAATGTTATTTTTTAGATGATAACGTAAGATTTTTAGATGAAAAACATAATAATTACTCAAGTCATACTATTCTTTTTATTCATAACTGTCCCAGCTCAGGAAAATAACTCAGCAATTGTCTTAAGCGAGCAGATTAGCGATGAGACTAATGAATTATTAAAAACTGCATTGGCTGGTGTAATAGAGAATACCAGAAGAAATATCGTTGAAGTAATTGATTCATCGCAGATTATTGAAAGTGAAGACAGTGTTAAGATTATAAAAACAATAGACTTAAAAAAAACTACCTTTTCACCTGTAGTTACAACAAGTACTAAATATTATATCTCAACTAGTGATGGCAGTGTAATTTGTCTTGATACTCAGGGGGTAATAATATGGGAATATAATACAGACGGATTGATTTATTCATCTCTTCTAAAAGATAAAGACCTCATAATTACAATGACAAGTGAGGGTGATCTTTTTACAATTAATGCAAACAATGGTGATCTGGTTCAGGTGATCGGTATTGGAGAATCAATTGAAT
>CP070637.1:1532554-1543924 GCA_020354005.1 Ignavibacterium sp. | reverse complement strand
GCTTCTATACCATCTATGTATGATATTATTTGGCCCACCTGCACTGTACGAACGCTGCTGCTATTAAAAGAAAGATGTGTATTAAAAAAAGTTTACCGTGCCGATTGGTGTATTTATTTTATTCCAAATTACCTTGCGCGGGAATGTGCCCTGAACTAACTGGAAAAATCCCTCTTCTTCTACGTTGTATTTGGTAATAATTCCCACAAACTCCCTGAAGTTATTATTCCACGAAAGATGTGTGAATTCGTAATAATAATTATAGTTTATTCCAAAGTAAGCACTAAGCGAATCAGCAATAACCTTAGCCTGGTTATCCGTACCATCACCGCTAAGCGATTCATTAATTTCTTGTAGACCGATGATGTCCGGATCAAGCTGAATGATCTTATCAATTATGTGTATGATGCGCAGTTCAGGTGATGTTCCTGGTTTCATACCTTGAATGTTGTATGTTAGTACTTTAAGCGAATCCGCACCAAGGTTAAGTACACTGGATAGAAGAATAAAAAATATTGTGTTCCTCATAGTAAAGCCTGTAGATAAATTTCTAAAAGAAATATAAAAAAATGATTTATCTAATTGTACAAATAATCTTTGCTTTATTAGAATTATGTAGCTTATGGTAACAGTAATAGTACACTATCAGGTACAGGCTGGATTAATCAAGGCCGAATTTTTACATCAATGCCATTTTCTCCTGGCATTCCATTTGACTGATATTATAATTAATTTTGCAGCAATATTTACATTATTCTTATATGATTAAGAAAATCTCTCTATACATTCTTCTCGCATTCTGTGTTTTTTTCTTTAATGCACAAGTCTTTTCTCAAACTTTAGGATTCGGCTGTCTTGGCTTTGTTGGAGGGTATGGTGGAGTTGTCTATCAAAAGTATAATGCAGAAGGCCTCAATAACTTCGTTAAATATTTTAATGAAATGAAGGCAGATAATTTAAGTGCACCTATTGAAGAGTTTTACGGTGCGGTTGGTTACAGGGTTGGAATAAATTTTTTCAGAGCTACGTTGGAGAGCGGAATCATAGTATCCGCAAAAGGTTATTACCAGTCATTATCCAGAACCAGAGAAGCATCAGAAACGGTGGCTGATGCTAGTACAAATTATAAGTATGAGTTGGATTTAAAAAATTGGGCGATTGGATTTGATGTTGGTTATAATTTTACAAGTTATTTAAGCTGGAAGATTGTAGATGGAACAATTAATTTTAACAATGTTAACCTAACAAATACTGTGAATTCTCCAGGTAATTCTGATGTTACAAAATACAAAAGTGATTCCGGTGTTATTGGGTATACGGTAGGAACAGGAATAATTGTTTCTCTTGTAAAGGACTATGTAAGTCTCGAAGGGCTTGCTGGATATACACATTTACAATTAGAAGATATAAAGACTGATGATGGAATTTCATTTATGGATCAGGTTCCAGAAAATGGAAACTTCATTGAAGCCGGTGGTTTTACTGCTGTTCTGCAACTTAATGTCGGTTTTCCACTCTAACATTTAATTTTTAACATTTAAAGATTTCCCATGAAAAATTTAACAAAAATGGATAAAGCATCTGTTACAGCTGTTAAGGACTGTATGAAAGTGAAAAAGAATGAAAAAATTCTCGTAATAACAGATGAGCAAAAAAGAGAGATTGGTTATTCCATATATGAAAATGCAAAACGACTTGGATATAAGTCGCTACTAATTGAAATGCCCTCTGCTAAAATTAACGGTGAGGAACCTCCTGCGGAAGTAGCGGAGATGATGAAAAAATTTGATGTTGTTTTTGTTCCAACAGCAAAATCAGTTACTCATACAGATGCAAGAAGAGCAGCATCGAAGAAGGGTGTGCGTGTGGCGACATTCCCTGGCATTACAAAAGAAATTATGATCCGTGGTATGAATGCTGACTACAATGCTATAAGTAAAAGATCAATTAAGCTTAAGCGCATTCTGGAAAAAGGGAAGCACGTTAAGATAACCGCACCGGCTGGAACCGACATTGAATTTGATATAAGAGGTAGAACAGCTATTGCAAGTAAAGGCTTATATCATAAAAAAGGAGAGAGCGGAAACCTTCCAACGGGAGAAACTTATCTTGCACCTGTTGAGGGTACAACTAGCGGTGTGTTTGTTGTTGACGGTTCATTTGCGGGATTAGGACTTATAGGAAATGTAAATATTAAAGTTGAATGTGAAAAAGGATTTGCCACAAAGATTACGGGCGGTAAAGCTGCTAAAAAATTAAATGATATGCTAGATCAAGTTGGAAAGGGCGCACGAAATATTGCTGAGTTTGGAATTGGTACAAATGACAGTGCAAAACTAAGTGGAATTTTATTAGAAGATGAAAAAGTTATGGGCACTGTTCATCTTGCACTTGGAAATAATATTACTATGGGTGGTACTTTTAATGTTCCAATTCATGTTGATGGGGTAATAAAGAAACCAACTGTTTATCTCGATGGTAAATTATTGATGAAATCTGGGAAACTCTTGATTTAGATAAATAACTATTTATTCCCGAAATTCTACAACACTGCTACTTCAGTTTACTATTCCTTTCTGTTTAAGTATTTTTGCAAAGCAATTTTAAAAACAAACGATATCAGTAATTATAAATGAAACTATTACCTGTAACGATGTACGGAGATAGAATTCTTCGTAAAAAAATGGATAAAGTGAAGGAAGTTGATAATGAAACAATTGAGCTGATCACCAATATGTTCGATACGATGAGAAATGCGAGTGGTATTGGTTTAGCTGCTAACCAGGTTGGAGTTAACAAGGCAATCTTCATAGTAGATATATCACTTGTTGAAGGATATGAAGAATCCAAACCGATGGTTTTCATTAATCCGGAGATTGTAAAATATTCTGAAGAGAAAACATTTTTTGAAGAGGGTTGTCTGAGTATTCCGGATATAAGGGAGGATGTTGAAAGACCTGAATCAGTTATTATAAAATATTACGATACTGATCTAAAAGAACAGATACTCGATGCTGATAATTTAATGGCAAGAGTAATTCAACACGAATATGATCATCTGCAGGGCATTCTTTTTACTGATCTTGTCGATGATGAAACAAAGAAAAGATTGAAAGCGCCGCTTAAGAGAATAAAAAAGAGGAAGATTGATGTGGCGTATCCAATAAGCGAAACTGTTGATTACCAGTTAGTAATGTAGCCTGATGCTATGAATATCATCTTTATGGGGACTCCCGACTTCTCAATTCCAACTCTTAAAAAACTGAATAAAAGCAAACACAATATTTTAGCTGTTGTTACATCACCGGATAAGGAGAGAGGGAGAGGACAAAAGGTTTCATACACACCTGTTAAAAAATTTGCATTGCAGAATAACCTACCATTATTACAACCAGAAAAGTTGAAAAATAATGTTGAGTTTATAGATGAGCTGAAGAAATACGATGCGGATCTTTATGTAGTTGTTGCATTTAAGATTTTGCCCGAAGCTGTATTTTCAATTCCAACAAATGGTTCTTTTAATCTTCATGCATCTTATTTGCCTAACTACAGAGGCGCGGCACCAATCCAATGGGCACTGATCAATGGTGAAACTGAAACCGGACTCACAACATTTAAGCTAGCCGAAAAGGTCGATACCGGAAATATATATCTTCAACAAAAAGTTGAAATTAAACCTGAAGATAATCTTGAAACTTTACACGATAAGTTAAGTGAATTAGGTGCCGAACTTGTTCTTGAAACCGTTGATTTAATCGAATCGGGTAATTATGATTTAATTCAGCAGGATGATTCAATAGCCACACCTGCTCCTAAGATCACAAAAGAGATGGTGGAAATTGATTGGAATAAATCTGCGATTGATATACACAATTTTATCCGAGGGCTCTCACCAATTCCGGGTGCGTTTTTTCTGTTTAATGACAAGATTATTAAAATCTTTAAGTCGGAAGTTGTTGGGCGAACTGATCTTAAGCCATTTGAAATTGATCAATCCAGAAATGAGCTAATAATTGGTTGTGGTAAGAATGCAATAAAAGTCCTCGAGCTTATGCAAGAAGGAAAGAAGCGAATGCGCACAGAAGAATTTTTACGTGGCTTCAGTTTTGTTTGATTGCATCAAATCAACTCTCAATCTTCTCATAAGAGGCAACAATTCCTCGAATAAGTGAGGAGCTAAAACCCTGATGCTCCATTTCATTAAGTCCAACAATTGTGCAGCCTTTTGGAGTGGTAACCTTGTCAATTTCTTTTTCGGGGTGATCATTATTTTTAATTAATAATTCAGCAGCACCTTTCACAGTCTGATTTACAATAGTTTGTGCAGTATCAGCATCAAAGCCAATTTGTATTCCTCCTTGAATCATTGCTCGTATGAACCTTAAAACAAATGCAACACCGCATGCACCTAATATAGTTGCTGCTTCCATCAACTCTTCATCTATATGAAGTGTAGTTCCAAGTTTATTAAATAACCATTCAACTTTTTCATTATCCTTTTCTGATGAACCTTTTTGGCAAAGGCATGTTATTGATTCTCTGATATCAGTAGCTATATTCGGCATTGCCCGGAATAGTGGTACTTGCTTTTGGATCATCTCATCTATTTCATCTGAAGAAATTCCTGTTGCCGTTGACACAACAATATGATTTTTAGGATCCAGTTCATCTTTAATTTCATCAAAAATATGTTTTAAATTATAGGGTTGAACAGCGATTACTATAACCTCCGATCCTCTAACAGCCTCAACATTATTATCAGTTACCTTTACTCCTTTTTCATTTAAGAATAGAATCGGTGATAAGTTCCTTTTTGTGACCGTTAGTTTTTTGGGATTTATATGTTTATCTCTCAGTAAACCCTGCACTAAAGCCAGCCCAAGGTTGCCGCATCCAATGATGGTTATTTTTAAGTTATGCATTTTCTCCTATAGCCCTTTGTGTTTTTTTGCTTAGCTTGTTAAAAATCAAATTGTAAGATTGCTCAATATAATTTTGCCACTCTTTATTGTTAAAAGCGTTCATATCTTCAATGAGTATCCAGCTATACCTTGCCAGGTATGGTGCTGGTATTATTCCTTCCCGGTTTGTTAATTCATTAAATTCTTCCGGTGGTACTTTTAGCGAAACAGCCAGAGGTGGTTCTAAACCGGCAACGCAATATATCTTTTCACCGATAAGAAAACAGAGATCATTTCCCCATTTAATATCTTTTGTCGTTTCTTTAAGTTTGCTGCACATTTCTTCAAGTAGTTCAAGGTTCATTTCAATTATTTCTGATTGCCCTTACAAATTCAATTTTCATTAAAAAGTTAATATCCAACAACTATATCTTTAAAAACACTCTTCTTCAATTCCTGCCATTCATTTTTAAGAATGCTGTAAAAAATTGTATCCCTTCGTCTATTATGAGGCATTAAAGTATGACTTCTTAAAACTCCTTCTTCAACTGCTCCAATTTTTTCTAATGCCTTTCTAGCCTGCAGATTCAACACGTCAGTTTTGAATTCAACTCTCTCAAAGTCCAAGACCTCAAAAGCATACTGCAGCAACAAAAATTTGCAATGCTTATTTATACCGGAACCCTGAAATTTTTTACCTAACCAGGTCCAGCCGATTTCTATTCTTTTATCCCTGCGTGAAATATTTCCGTAGCTTGTTGAGCCCGCTGTTCTGTGCAATACTTTATCAATTATTGTAAATGGATATCTGCTTTTCATTTTGTATTGTCCTAAAGCCTCATCGATCCACATTTTGATGTTCTCTTCGTAGATCAGATCACTAGTAAAATATTCCCAGATTGAACTTTCATTTGATATTTGAAGAAAATCATCAAAATCATCACTTTTTAGTAATCTTAATTTTACAATTTTATTTTCGAGTATTAATTCTTCATCAAACATAAAATTAGACTTTAGCTGATTCTTATTTATGAATATCTATTTACGAAAAGATAAAGATTAGATTGAAATTACAACTCTAATCATCAATTTGAAGTATCCCTTTTCCCATCGCAACACACTTACCACCAACTTTCACATTTTGGATTTTACCACCGTCGTGCTTCACCTCAACGTTAATTATGCTTGGTCGACCCATTTCAAAACCCTGCTCACTTGCAAATCTTTTACCATCACTCAGTCCATATTTTACAAGGTAGGCACCTAATGGTCCGTGCGCACTTCCTGTTGCCGGGTCTTCAACTATTCCAAAGCTTGGTGCAAACATCCTGCAGTGAACAAAGGAATCCTTTCGTTCAGTCTCTGTTGTAAAAATGAATAATTGATTTGTCTCAAAGTCTTTCAGTACTTCATCGAGTAAATCAATTCGTACTTTTGCATTTTTTACAGCATTGATATTACCTAAAGGCACGAACAAAAAAGGTACACCGCTTGAGGCAACCTGCACAGGGATATCGCTTCTAACGTCTTCTTTATTTAAAGAAAGCAGCTCTGCTATTTGTGATGGCTCTGAGAATTTTAGTCTAAATTCAGGAATTGGTTGATTCATAAATATTAAATCCGGCTTGTTCTCTTTTAATTCGAATTCAACCTTCACAGGACCCACACCTTCTTCAAAAACTAAAAAATCTAAATTCTTTGGTTTGAGTAATCCGTATTGTAACAGGGTAAATGCAGTTCCAATTGTGGGATGACCGGCCATTGGTAATTCATTCTGCGGCGTATAAATTATTACTTTACAATCACAATTATCATCATCTGATGGAAAAACAAATGTTGTTTCAGAGAGATTAAACTCATTAGCAATTTTTTGCATTAAATTATCGGATATATCTTTCGGATCAGGAAAAACAGCCAATTGATTCCCCTCGAATGGCGTCTCTGTAAAGACATCGACTAAATAATATGTTAATTCCTTCATTTTTAGTTTTTCTATTAGTTTTTTTCAAAATAATTTGAGGAGCAAAATAGTAAAGGTTGTGCATCATCCCAACTTTCCTTTTTAGTTTGCATCACAATTATCTTTTATCATTAGTAACTATTGCTTATAATTGAGCGAATTTTGTTTATAAATTATGAAAAGTATTTGGAGACCTAAAATTTGGAATTTAAGAACAACATAATTGATCAGATTGGTAATACACCCCTTATCAGACTCAACAGGATCAATAAAGGATTAAAGCCGCAAATTTTTGCTAAGCTTGAGTCTTCCAATCCCGGTGGCAGTGTTAAGGACAGGATAGGCAATGCAATGATTGAAGAAGCAGAAAAAAGCGGCGAATTAAAAAAAGGGGGAACTATAATAGAAGCAACTAGTGGTAATACAGGAATTGGACTTGCCATTGCCGCAGCTGTTAAGGGATATAAATCGGTTTTTGTGGTTACCGATAAAGTAAGTGATGAAAAAATAAATTACCTTCGAGCATTTGGCGGGGAAGTAATAATTGTATCGAACGCAGTTGAACCCGACAGCCCCGAATACTACGTAAATGTTGCAAAGAGAATTCACGAAGAAACTACAAACTCGTTTTTTCCTTATCAATATTCAAATCCTGCAAATCCGGAGATACATTACCGAACAACGGGACCGGAAATATGGAGACAGACTGACGGGAAGATCACACACTTTGTTTCGAGTATTGGTACAGGTGGCACTATAAGCGGGACAGGGAGATATTTGAAGGAAAAGAATCCCAATATAAAAGTAATTGGTGCCGATCCGTTGGGATCAATATTCAAACACTATAAGGAAACCGGAGAGATAATTAAAGGTACACCTTACCTTGTTGAGGGTATAGGGCAGGATTGTTTACCGGAGAATGTACACTTTCAGTATATAGACAAGATAGTAAACATAAGCGACAGGGAATCCTTTGCTGCGGCAAGAAGACTTACAAAGGAAGAAGGTATTTTCTGCGGTGGCAGCACTGGAACGATAGTTCATGTTGCACTGGAAATCTCAAAGGATCTTACCAAAGATGATGTTGTTGTATTTATAGTGTGCGACATTGGTGAAAGGTACCTTTCCAAAGCACATAATATAGAATGGCTGCGAAATAATAGAATGCTCGAATCAGAGATGAAGATTCTACGAGATATTTCGGATGTGAAGAAAATAAAAGGCAATGAGGATATTGTTTTTGTTCATCCGGATACTCCGGTTAAAGAAATTCTTAAGATAATAAATGAAAAGGGTTATTCCACTCTTCCTGTTATGCGTGATGGTAAAACCTTAGGCTGCATAAGAGAAAACAGGCTAATGAGCAGATTACTTGAAGAGTCTGATTTAATGAACTCAGTTGCAGAAGAAGTATGGGATGAATGTTTTCCAATTTTGGATGGGAAAACTGAAATCCCGGTAGTAAAAGAGTATCTTAAAGATAACAATGCTATTCTTGTAAGTGACTTTGGAAGAATAACAGATATCATTACCCGTTACTATCTCATTCATTTTGAGGATGAATAGTAAGGATCGTTTATACAGTCATCCTGAGCCTGTCGAAGGATGACTGATTCATTATTTTTTCTGTCACATTTCGACAAGCTCAATGTGACAGTACATCGTCATCCTGTCCGGTCGCAGCGGATAGTATAGGGATGAGTGATGATTTTTATCATCACGAACCTGCTTTGCCGGCCGGCGGGCTTGTTTCGGGATCTTTGTAAAAAATATTGGATCCTGAAACAAGTTCAGGGTGACAGGACAATTGAAGGAAAAAATATGGGCTTTTCAACAGATGCTATTCATGCAGGACAAATTCCCGATCAAACAACAGGTGCGGTTATTACACCGATACATCTAACCTCTACTTATGTACAGGATGAATTGGGAAAACATAAGGGATACGAATATGGAAGAACTCACAACTATACCCGTGAAGCATTGGAAAAAAATATAACTGTTCTTGAAAAAGGAAAATACGGAATTGCATTTGCATCGGGTTTAGCAGCAACTCATGCATTAATGAGCCTCTTCAAAGCAGGTGATCATATTATTGTATCAAGTAATGTTTACGGTGGTACTTATCGTTTGTTCGAACAAAATTTAACAGATTTTGGTTTAGAATTTTCATGGGTGGATACTAGCGATGGCAAGAATATAGAAAGTACTATAAAAGGAAACACGCGAATGATTTTCGTTGAAACACCAACTAATCCTATGCTTGTTCTCACCGATCTGGAGGTTGTTGCAGAGATCAGCAAGAAAAATAACCTGATAAGTGTTTGCGATAATACTTTTATGAGTCCCTATTTTCAAAATCCTTTAGAGTGGGGGATTGATTTAGTTCTACATAGCACAACTAAATACATAAATGGTCACAGTGATACACTAGGTGGAATAATTGTAACAAATAAGGATGATGTTCTTGACAGAATAAGATATATCCAGAATGCTGCAGGTGGCATACCCTCACCTTTTGATTGTTGGCTCTCATTAAGATCTACAAAAACATTGGCAGTCAGAATGCAAAAGCATGATGAGAACGCCAGAACCTTTGCAGATTTTTTAGTTAAATCAAATGCTGCAAAAAAAGTTATTTATCCAGGATTAAAATCACATCCACAACACGATCTTGCCATTAAACAAATGCGTGGTTTCGGTGGAATGGTCTCGGCAGATTTTGGGACAATTGAAGAGGCAAAGCAAGTTCTCAATAACGTAAAGATATTTGCATTAGCAGAAAGTCTTGGAGGAGTTGAGAGCTTAATTGGTCATCCGGCATCAATGACTCACGCATCAGTACCAAAAGAAGAAAGAGAAAAGTTTGGATTAACCGACAGCCTTGTACGATTTTCAGTGGGTATAGAGGATGTTGAGGACTTGATTGCGGATATTGAGCAAGCACTAAAGTAACCAGTCATTGCAGACGTATTATCGCTGGACTTTATTCGCTTGAATTTGAGGAACTATTCATTTTATCTTTAAAAAAGATGACATAAGATGGAATTAGCCCGATTAGTACAATAACATTTATCACAACAAAAAATGGATCACCATTTATAAAAAACAGCAGAAACAAAAAAAGAACAATAAAAGTTCGTACAGCGATTGAATAACCATAATATTTATAATCCTTAAAGTACAACATAGTTGCAATCAATCCGCTTAACGCAATCATAAACATCCCTACTACTCGTGGCATAATATCACCGTAAGACTGGTTTGATTGAAATAGTTTAAGGAATAGATCAGGAACAATCGCAAGTCCAAGTCCTCCTATCATTAAATAGGTTACTACATAGGAAAGTGAAATTCTTTTCAGATTCATTTTTGTTCCTTCAAAAAAATATTATTTCTTTTTCTTACTTGATTTCGCTTTTGGATTAAACTCTAAAGCAAGTTTAACCCAGTACTTAAGATCTTTCTCAACATCAGTTCCATTAGGCTCTACGAAAACAAATCCCTTCATCGGTCTTCCAGTAAAATCCATTTCCCTGGAGCCCTTTCTTTTTAATGCAACTTCGTAAACGTCCGGATCGATTCTTGCCATTAGATCGTCTTTATTTACACCAATGCACATTTTGTCATCTACCATAAAACATAATCCCCCCATCATTCTCCTTTCTTCAAAGGCAACGTGCTTTTCAGAAAAAACTCTGCGAATACGGTCCGCTAAATGTTCATTGTAAGCCATAGTCTATTTCCCAAAATTTATTTGAACTGTTAAGCAAAAATGATTGTCTATATCTATAAAGATATTTGAAATTACACTATTCTTTTGATTGAATCAAAGCTTGATGAAAATTTTAAAGGATACGGATTATTAAATTATAAAGACTTAGTTTCATAATAAGGTCAAATTGTAATTTATATTTCAGTCAGATGTTAATAATCATTAATTTTATAAGTATAAATTGTTTCTGTTTAGATTTTAATAAATAAATCAATTGATCGTCCTTAAGAAATATTATTTTATGTGTTCATTAGTTCTGCTAACAGGTTCATTAATTGCACAGAACGATATGGATTCTATCGAAGTATATCTTATTGACGCATATGTTAAACCCGAGCCACCCAGTGAATTTGTCCTTTCCTTTTTTACATCCGATTTTTGTAAAAGCAAGGTTATTATAGATGATAGATATGAATATCCGGTTTCAGATGCTTCAGTTGATTTGCACAAAACCAAAATCGAAACAGCACCGCTAAAATTTTATGATAAGTATGTAACATTTATAATTCTAACAGAAGATTCATTGGGTAATGAGTACACAAGTGAAGAATTTGATTTTGATCTTCCATATGAACCGGAAATTGATGAAGGATCAGATCTTCTTCAACTCTGCTTATTTGGTGGGACTGTTTTTTTATTACCGTATCCTAACCTAGTAATCCAGAAAGGAAAAACATTTTTCAGTTTAACAAAAGAAATATCTATAGTTTCATTCCGCTCTAAAAGTCTCCATT
>CP070637.1:1509311-1532454 GCA_020354005.1 Ignavibacterium sp. | reverse complement strand
TTACTCTCACTTTTTCAGCATTCACTACAATAACAAAATCACCTGTATCCATATTTGGTGTAAAGATTGCTTTATTCTTGCCTCTGATAACCTTTGCTACTTGAGTGGCTAATCGGCCAAGTACCTGATCCTTTGCATCAACCAAATACCATTTCCTATCAGCGTCTTCAGTCCGTATAAATCTTGTAATTTTTTCCTGTTTCAAATAATTTTCCTCCGAAACCTTAATCATTTCTATGAAAGCTTGTAAAATTAAAGTTATGAAGCGCAAAAGTCAAGAAATAATGCATTATAGCATTGGGGAAGGAATATGTGCCCTCCTTCAGCAAGGAGGGCAATTTCATCTATTTCGTTTTCTTCATATCCATTATATTGGGCATATTAGGCATAACAAATTTGTTAAAATCGGGCGGTACTAAGAAAAGATCATCATCCAGATCCATTGATAGTAATTCAGTAACCTCGAATATAGTTATTAACTCACCTGAAGAGTCTTCTTCTTTAACGAGCATTGGAAAATAACCAGCGCCCATTATCTCATCTTGCCACGAAGGTTGAGATTTCTTCATATCCTTTGGATTACTCATAAACATAAAGGATCCAAGATCTTTTGTCATCCAGGCAATACCCTTTTTATCTTTATCCTTAAATTCAAATTTATCGCAGCTGTGGCCCAAAATTACTTTTTCCTCAACAGTTTTTGCAAAATATTCCGGTTTCTCAGAATCAACCTGCACCTGCGCAGTATACTTTGAATCATTTATCGGCATTTCCATGTACATTTTTTGCTCATTCATTAAAATGGTCATCATTTGTGTTTCTGAATCGTATATCATTACTCCCCCAGCAGCATCCCTTCCTTCGCTCTCTTCTATCCTGAATTTGTTACCTTTCATTAGGTAGGTCATCAACTGCTCTTTTCCATCATCATCGGTCTTGAAAGTTACTTTACCTTCGAATCTATCCTGCCCAAACAAAATTGAAGCAGAAAATATAATAAAACAGCTAAGCAAGGCTATTGTTTTTGATTTGGGATTATACATATGTCCTCCATAATTAATTGATATAGAAAATAGTTTAAAATTTTAAGAACTATGCGATAATAATTTCTCGGATAAAAGTAGCAGAAATAAATCAAAGTAAGGTATATATAAGTATTAATCTTCACAATAATAAAATAAAGATTTTCAATTATTGCTGTTAGTACAGGCTTATTATAATTACTTTTGAACGCTTACTATAAATGTTTAATTTTGTTCCCACTTTTTTATTCAATTAACAAGTTAAAATGAAATTTCTAATTACGGGCGGCGCCGGTTTTTTAGGTATTAATCTAGTAAGATATCTTCACACACACGGACACCAAATTGTGTCTTTAGATACTGCCGAGTTTGATTATCCGGATATAAGAGATAAGATAACTATTCTAACCGGAGACATTAGAGATAAAAATATGGTGGGAGATGCAATGCAGAATATCGATATTGTAGTTCACACAGCAGCCGCGCTTCCACTTTACAAACCAGAGGATATTTTTTCAACCGATGTAGAGGGAACAAGAAATCTAATTGAGGCAGCAGAAAAAAATAATGTGGGAAGATTTATTCATATTTCATCCACTGCTGTTTATGGTATTCCAGATCATCATCCCCTTTATGAAGATGATAAACTTGATGGCGTAGGACCATATGGTAAAGCAAAAATCCAGGCTGAAGAGGAATGTTTAAACTTCAGAACGAAAGGAATGTGTGTCCCGATTATCCGTCCTAAATCTTTTATCGGTCCGGAGAGACTCGGTGTTTTCGATCTACTATATAATTGGGCTAAAGACGGACATGGCTTCCCAATGATTGGCAAAGGTAATAATCGTTATCAGCTGCTTGATGTAGAAGATCTTTGCGAGGCAATATACATTTGTTGCACATTAGATAAAGAAAAAGTAAATGATACTTTTAACATCGGAGCAAAAGAATTCACAACAATGCGTGAAGACTATCAGGCTGTGCTTGACTATGCAGGACACAATAAAAAAATTAAGGCACTCCCTGAGCAACCGGTTATTTTAACACTTAGAATGCTCGAAGCCGTTAAACTATCACCACTTTACAAATGGGTTTATGAAACTGCCAGCAAAGATTCATTTGTTTCAATTGAAAAAGCGGAAAAAGTACTTGGCTTCACACCCAAATATTCAAATAAGGATGCACTGATAAGAAACTATAAATGGTATCTGGAAAATCACGAGGACTTTAAAAATAAATCTGGCGTATCACACCGGGTGCCCTGGAAACAAGGTATTCTACGTGTTGCTAAAATGTTTTTTTAAATTTAGCTGGAGAATATAATGGCTAATAAAAGAGATTTCCTTAAAGAGGTAATAGAACACATTGATATTAAAGCTCACAATGTAATTCCATTAGTAGAATCAATGGGGAAGATGGCTTTTTCTGCACGCGATTTAAATCAGGCTGCACAGATTTATGAGAGGATGATTAATGATAAAGACTGTACAATTATTCTAACATTAGCCGGCAGCTTATTTAGTGCAGGATTGAAAAAGATAGTTTACGACATGGTTATAAATAATATGGTTGATACAATTGTCTCTACCGGTGCAATTATGGTCGATCAGGATTTTTTTGAAGCACTTGGTTTTAAACACTATAAAGGCTCTCAATTCGTTGATGACAACGAATTGCGTGATCTTCACATTGATAGGATTTACGATACATTTATCGATGAAGATGAGTTGCGTATTTGTGATGACACCTGTACAAAAATATTTAATGGACTGGAATACAGACCACATTCTTCACGAGAGATTTTCTCGGAATATGGTAAGTATTTAGAATCTATTGGTGGACCAAAAGTAAATGACTCTGTTATCTGGGCAGCATACAAAAAGAATGTTCCGATATTTGTTCCGGCACTTTCAGACTGCTCTGCTGGGTTTGGTTTCATCGTCCATCAGACAGAAAATCCTGATTCTCATGTTTCACATGATTCAGCAAAGGATTTTCTTGAACTGACAAAAATAAAACTTGAATCAAAAGACACAGGTATATTCATGGTTGGCGGTGGTGTGCCAAAGAATTTTACACAAGATATCGTTGTTGCAGCAGATATATTAGAAGAAGATGCCCCAATGCATAAATATGCAATTCAAATTACAGTTGCAGACGAAAGAGATGGTGCGCTTTCCGGTTCAACATTAAAAGAAGCAAGCAGCTGGGGGAAAGTTGAAACTACATATGAACAAATGGTTTTTTCTGAGGCAACATTAGCTCTGCCATTAATTGCAGGTTACAGTTATCATAAAGGTAGCTGGAAAAACAGAGAGGCTAAAGAACTGCAGAAGATATACTCAAATGTAGAAGCTTAGAACAAATCTAATATTAAAAACCAAAGCGTCAGCCCAAGCTTGTCGAGGACTGAGCGTGTTACTTAATTAACGGTGCGTTTGGACACGCTCAACGTGACGAAATCTTTCAATCTGAGCCTGTTGAAGGTTGACCACTTTTATTTCCATTCACCCAATAACTCCACAACTTAAAATATTTTATAACCGGGTATAATGAAGAGAACAGTGACCACAAAAATCCTGGAATCCCATTCAGGAAATTTCTGTTAACAAAATAATTTTTAAGAAAATATATTGGGAAACCTAAAACTATTACAATAGGTTTTCTTCCTATTTTACCTGCATTGTAAAGTGATGTTGCCGCTTCGGTGGTGTAAGAATTAAACTTTTTAAAGTACTGTTCAATATTCTTATAGCTATAATGGTAAAATGCCCCTTTTAACTTTTTCGCTTCTCCATCTAGTTCAACTTTTTCATGGACTTTATCTTTGCTAAAATCACCAAAGTTTTTGTTAAACAATCGTGTGTAATATTCTTTACTTTCCTTTCCATACTTAAACTTTTTACCTAAAAAAATCAGCATACGTGGAAGAGCAAAGCCATTATAATTTATCTTTTCTGCACTTAAAATATTTTCTATTTCTTTCTTAAGTTCATTGGAAACAACTTCATCGGCATCAATGTTCAGAACCCAATCATTTTTTGCCAATGAAACTGCATATCTTTTCTGCTCACCATAACCATCAAAATCCTTATGATAAACTTTACACCCGAATTCATGACAAATTTCAACTGTTTTATCATCACTGCCACAATCGACAACAATTATTTCATCGCACCAATTAACCGCAGTTAATGAACGGCGAATACTTTGTTCTTCATTAAGGGTTATAATTACACAGCTTATTTTTACGGCCATAAAAAATTCTCACTTATTCACATATGAAACTAATAAAATTATTTTGTTGATAGAAGAAATGGTATTTGATTAAATAATATTATTAACTTTGTTATACATTTTATCAATAAGCAAGGTATTATTGTCGTTTGTATTTAACGACTATCTATGAAAATCGTATTTAGATATACAGTTGTTGATCTTAGTTGTACAATTTATAGAGAGCAAGTGAGATAATATTCAAATGAAAATTGTTATTGCCGGGATGGGTGATGTTGGCTATAATCTCGCAAAAGAACTTTCCAACGAATCTCATGACATAATTGCAATTGATAATAATCCTCAACGACTTGCACAGATTGATTCTGTGGCTGATATCCTGACCATCAAGGGCTCTGCAACATCCCTTTCAATTCTAAAAGAGGCCAAAGTAGATAAGGCCGATTTATTCATAGCAGTAACATCTTCCGAAGACACAAATATTTCAAGTGCAATATTCGCAAAAAGGATTGGCTCAAAAAAAACAATTGCCCGTATTGCAAATGAAGAATATCTCGCCCAGGATGCTGAAGTTAATTTTAAGGAGCTCGGTATAAACTTTATGATTTATCCGGAAGAGCTCGCAGCGCAGGAGACAGTGAACCTCATCAAACGAACTGCAGCAACTGATCTTATGGAATTTGAGGGAGGCAAATTATCCGTTATGGGCTTAAGGCTTGATAAGACTTCACCAATTGTTCGTAAAACACTAATCGAAGTAGCAAAAGAACATCCAGATATTGATTTCAGGATTGTGGCAATTTACAGGAACTTCAGAACAATAATTCCAAAAGGAAATGATAGATTCTTACCTAATGACCAGGTGTTTGTAATAACTACACCGGAGGGTATCGATCTGATTCTGAAGCTCGTAGGTAAGGAAAACATAAAGTTTGATAACATTATGATACTTGGTGGAAGTAAGATAGGAAGGCGTGTTGCCGTTTTGTTACAGAATGTCATGAAAATAAAATTAATTGAATCGAATGAAGAGAAGACAATTTCTTTAGCAGATGACCTGCATGAAACTTTGGTTATTCACGGCGATGGACGTGATATCGACCTTCTTGCACAGGAAGGAATAATTGATGTTGATGCTTTTATATCGGTAACTGAGGATGCGGAAACTAATATCATAACATGCCTTATGGCAAAACATCTTGGGGTAACAAAAGCAATAGCGCTTGTTGACAAAACAGATTACGTTCCTCTTACCCAAACAATCGGATTGGATTCGCTGATAAACATGAAACTTATTGCTGCGACAAATATCTTACAGTATATAAGAAGAGGTGAGGTTCTCTCACAAACATCTATAAAGGGGATTGAGGCACAGCTATTTGAATATGTCGCTCAATCAAATTCTCCAATAGTAAAAAAACCAATAAAAGATCTTGGCTTCCCTAAAGAAGCTATCATTGGCGGAATAATAAGAGGGGAAGAGAGTTTCATTGCTGTCGGTAATTCACAAATAAAACCAAATGATAAAGTTGTTATATTTTCTCTGCCGGACGGCGTGAAAAAAATTGAAAAATTATTCAAGTAGTGACACCATTGACTGAATGAATGTAAAAATAATCTTCAGAATTATTGCATTTCTACTAATGCTATCAGGCATCTTTATGATGCTGGGTATCCCCTTCTCAATTTATTATAGAGATGATGATATTATCTCCTTACTCATTTCGGGCAGCTTTACATCAATAATCGGAGTAATCATATGGTTATTTACACGTAATCCTGAAAGCAGAGAGCTTGGAAAGCGAGAGGGTTACCTGATCGTAACACTTGGATGGTTATTTATGTCAGTATTCGGAGCAATTCCGTTTGTTGTTTATGGGGCAATTCCAAATTACATAAATGCCTTTTTTGAAACTATGTCCGGGTTCACCACCACAGGGGCAACAATTTTAGAAGACATTGAAGCAGTTCCTGCAGGTTTACTTTTTTGGAGAAGTCTAACTCAATGGCTGGGTGGGATGGGAATCATTGTTCTTTCACTTGCAATACTGCCAATACTTGGTATCGGTGGAATGCAGTTGTTTGCTGCTGAAGTACCAGGTATTACAAAGGATAAACTGCATCCGCGTGTTAGAGAAACAGCAAAGCGGTTATGGGGAATTTATGTTCTTCTTACCTTTACTGAAATGATTCTTTTACTAATTGGAGGAATGAGTTTATTTGATGCAATAAATCATTCATTTACTACAATGGCAACAGGAGGTTTTTCCACAAAGAATGCCAGCACTGCACATTTCACTTCGCCGTTCATTCAATATGTGTTTATCATTTTCATGATATTCGCCGGGATGAATTTTACACTTCATTATCTCGGATTCCATCACAAATTCGATTTTCTAAAGAACAATAATGAATTCCGGGCGTACATATTTTTTATTCTGATAGTGTCGTTAATAGTTGCCTTAGTTCATTTACCATATGTTGGATTTAAAGTAGAGGAATCATTCAGGCAGTCACTGTTTCACGTAACATCCTTAGTTACTACAACCGGCTATGTTTCATCTGATTATGAAAGCTGGGCTCCGTTCTCACGGATGTTTTTCTTTATGCTATTGTTTGTTGGCGGGTGTGCCGGTTCAACTGGCGGCGGAATAAAGTTTGCTCGGCATTACCTGCTTTTTAAAAACAGTGCACTTGAATTGAAACGACTCATTCATCCACGGGCAGTTATTCCGGTTAGATTTAATGGCAAAGCCGTTAGTTCAGAAATTATTTCAAATGTACAGGCTTTTATCATCTTTTACATTGGTATTGCAGTTTTGGGATCAATTATTCTTTCGTTTTGGGGGTTGGATTTTATTACTGCAGCAGGGGCAGTCTCTAGCTGTATTGGTAATGTGGGTCCGGGAATTGGTGCCGTTGGGCCGGTAAATAATTTTGCCGGTTTGCCTGAAGTTGTAAAGTTGATTCTTACATTCTTTATGCTGCTGGGAAGATTGGAATTGTTTACAATTTTGATAATTTTTAGCCCTGCATTCTGGAAATCTTAGCTGATTTTTCCACCATCTGCAATTTTTTCTTCAATTTCCTATTCCTCAAATTTGTTGCAATTGAACACTTTTTATAGAGATTCTAAACGATAAAAATGTTATATTTGTCGTCCATTTTAATGCGACTATCATGGGCGGTAAAGAACTTCTGAAAAAATATAAAAATCCCAAAAACTTCTTCAACCGGGACTTAAGCTGGGTTGAATTTAACCGCCGCGTGCTTGAAGAGGCACTTAATGATAACCTGCCGCTATTAGAAAAAGTGAAGTTTGTTTCTATCTTTTCGTCAAATCTGGACGAATTTTATATGATACGAATGGCAGGTTTGAAAGAACAGATAGCTGCAAATATTCACGAACCTACCATCGATGGACTTACTCCCACGGAGCAGGTTGCCAAAATAGAAAAAACTCTTAAACCGATGATAAAAGAGCTAAATGATTTTTGGCTAAATAATATTGTGCCGGCTTTGAAGT
The DNA here is from genome assembly GCA_020354005.1 of Ignavibacterium sp. Lineage (GTDB taxonomy): Bacteria > Bacteroidota > Ignavibacteria > Ignavibacteriales > Ignavibacteriaceae > BMS3ABIN03. Next base: position 1,524,669 of record CP070637.1, on the reverse strand, counting down.
CGCATGGAGTGGAATTACTACGGTTTTTAGAATTTACAGAAGAAGAACAAGCAAAATTGCGTGAGTACTTCAATAGAGAAATATATCCTGTGCTCACACCGCTTGCATTTGATCCGGGCAGACCTTTTCCCTACATCTCAAATCTAAGTTTAAATCTTGCAATACTTGTGAAGAAGCCAAACGGTGAAAACCATTTTGCAAGAGTAAAAGTACCAAGCATTCTTCCCCGTCTCCTCCCGGTAGATGATATAATCAATACTGAAAAGAAAAAGAAAGTAAACGGTAAATTCCAGGCAAAATTTATTTGGCTGGGTGATTTAATAAGAGAAAATCTCGATATGCTCTTTCCCGGACTGGAAGTTGTAGAAGCTCACCGATTCAGAATAACCCGCGATACCGACATAGAGTTGCAGGAAGACGAAGCGGATGACCTGTTACGTGTTATCGAAGAAAATATAAGACAGAGAAGATTTGGTTCCGTGGTAAGAATGGAAGTAGCAAGCAGGATGCCCGAGTTTATGTTAGAAACACTAATGGAAAACCTGCGGCTGACACGCGAAGATGTTCATATACTGGACGGCCCAATTGGATTGAGTGATGTGATGACACTTTATAATCTTCCACTCCATCAATTAAAAGAAAAACCCTACTATCCGGTTACTCCTAAAATATTTGAAGATGACGAGGATATTTTTACAACTATTAAACAGAGAGATATTCTTCTTCACCATCCTTATCATTCTTTTCTACCAGTGATTGATTTTGTAAAACAAGCTGCTAGAGATCCTGATGTTCTTGCAATCAAACAAACACTTTACAGAGTTGGTCCCAATTCTCCCATAGTTAAAAGTTTAATTGAAGCAGCCGAACGAGGAAAACAGGTTGCTGTTTTAGTAGAATTGAAAGCACGATTTGATGAAGAGAATAACATTTTCTGGGCGCGGGAGCTAGAAAAAGTTGGTGTGCACGTAGTTTATGGATTGGTTGGATTAAAAACTCATGCTAAGATGACGTTGGTTGTAAGAAAAGAGTTTGATGGTGTAAAGAGATACGTTCACGTAGCAACAGGGAATTATAATGCTATAACTGCAAAACTTTACACTGACCTTGGTATGTTTACCTGTGATGAAGACTTTTGTTCAGATGTATCAGATATATTCAATTACTTGACAGGATACTCAAAACAAAAAGATTATAGAAAGCTTATAGTAGCCCCGATTAATATGCGTGATAAAATGATTGAGATGATAAATAAGGAAATTGAAAATGTAAAAGCCGGTGGTGAAGGAAAGATTATTTGGAAGTTTAATTCTTTGGTTGATCCAGCAATAATAAGTGCTTTGTACGAAGCTTCTATAAACAGTGTTAAGATTGATCTTATTGTACGAGGCATCTGCTGCCTTGTACCTAAAATTCCCGGTTTGAGTGAGAATATAAAAGTAACAAGCATCGTGGGCAGATACCTAGAGCACAGCAGACTTTTTTACTTCTATGATAATGGAAACGAAAAAATCTATTTAAGTAGTGCAGATATGATGCAGCGGAATTTGGATAAAAGGGTTGAAATCACTTTCCCTGTTGAAGATCAGTTGCTAAAAAACGAATTGATGCGCACGTTGGTAAAAGTTGGATTGAAAGATAATACTAAAACACGTCTTCTTTTGCCGGATATGAGTTACGAATTTGTAAAAAATGAAAATGGAGTTAAAACTGTAAACAGTCAGGAATGGCTGATGAAGCACAGCATAAAAGCTGGCGGAAATATGCAGAAGCACTGATCGGGGAATTCCAGTCTTTTATTTATTAAATTAATCAATGATGGGTAAGAAAGGATAGAAAAATTATATGGCTGATATAACGCAAAGCGAAGTATTAAGCGTACTAAAAAAAGTAAAAGTGCCGAATGTAAAGACAGATCATCTCACACTTAACTCAATTAAAAATTTTTCATTACAAGAAGATGCATTAACATTTGATCTTTCAGTTTACACAACAGACGGTAACATCGAAAAAGACGCATATGATAAAATGGCTGATTCCATTAAGGCTGAATTTCCTTCACTAAAAGAAATACATATGAATGTTGGTGCAAGTAAACCACAAGTCTCGACTCACAACGATCCTAAAAAAGAAGAAATGCTTCCCGGTGTAAAAAATACAATTGCTGTTGCTAGTGGTAAGGGCGGAGTTGGAAAGAGTACAGTTGCAGTTAACCTTGCTGTTGCTCTTGCAAAAGATGGAGCAAAGGTAGGATTGATTGATGCTGATATTTACGGACCGAGCATTCCACTTATGTTGGGAGTCCAGCAGAAGCCAAGGGTTTTCCAAACTGATAATGGAATGAAAATGGAACCTGTAGAAAGCTATGGATTAAAGTTAATCTCAATTGGTTTTTTAGTCGATGAAAAAGATCCCGTAATCTGGAGAGGACCAATGGCAAGTGGCGCTATAAAACAATTTATGACGGATGTTGAGTGGGGAGAACTTGATTATCTTGTTTTTGATATGCCGCCCGGTACAGGCGACATCCAGCTAACCTTGGTTCAAACAATTCCATTAACAGGTGCAGTTATTGTTACTACTCCGCAAGAAGTTTCATTAATTGATGCAAGAAAAGCTCTTAGGATGTTTCACCGTGTTAATGTTCCCGTTCTGGGTATAGTTGAAAATATGAGTTACTTTATTGCTCCTGACACTGGAAACCGTTATGATATTTTTGGTGCCGGCGGTGGTCAGAATCTATCGAATGAATTGGATACAAATTTTCTGGGCGGCATCCCGATCGATCCAAGAATTCGTGAAGGAGGAGATAAAGGCATTCCAATCATTTACGAAAGTCCTGATACAGAAGAAGCGCGCAGTGTAACGGCTATTGCACACAATATTACCGAACAGGTTAATATCCGAAATGCTAAAGGTACAAGTAAGGTAGAAATTTCACTTGGGGATGATTGATTTCGACTTCTGATTATACGATATTCCATTTGTATTTGATGTGAATTATAGACGACTCTTTTCATTATTCTATGAAAGATGAAATTTTAAAAGCGCTTGAGTCAATGAGACCGTTCCTGCAATCGGATAACGGGGATGTAGAACTGGTTGAGGTAACTGAAGATGGAATAGTTAAAGTTAAGCTTTTGGGTGAATGTAAAGATTGTCCTTTATCAGTAATGACTCTAAGAGCCGGAATTGAACGATCACTAATGCAGCAAGTACCAGGTGTAAGAAGGATCGAAGCAGTTAAATAAATCTTCAATTATTGTTATCTTATAATCATGCCTGAAACAACTTACAAGAAAACAGTAAAACTTATATTATGGATCGCAGGAGCAATACTGTTATTGTATTTGCTATACCTGTTGGCAGACGTTATAATCATTCTTGCACTATCAATTTTACTTGCATTCATTTTTGCACCTTTTGTATTCATGTTAGAGCAAAAGGGATTCAGCCGGTTAACATCAACGCTAATTGCATTTGGTGCGTTAGCTATTTTAATTTACCTCGGTTTATCTGTATTTATTCCCAAATTTTCTTACCAGATGGATCAGCTTATCACACGGCTTGAAGCATTTTCACTAACAGAGCAATTAAAAGCAGTGCAGGATTGGCTTACAACTTCACTGCCGTTTTTGGATTTCAGTAATGTGTTAACAAGAGTTGAAGAATTCTTTTCATCTCAGCTGGTTAATTCAGTTGCAAGTATCTCAGCTTTGCTAACCAGTATAGTTTCGATAATTGCGATTCTGGTAATAGTTCCATTTATCACCTTCTTTCTTCTTAAAGACAGCAAGACAATCACTCAAGGCATCTTACAGATGATGCCAAACAAGTACTTTGAAATGTCTTACTGGATTATAAAGAAAGTAAGTTTAACGTTGGGACTATTTGTTCGTGCGTGGATATTTGATGCAACCTTTGTTGGTACTCTTATCGGTTTTGGTTTTTATCTGATAGGGGTGCCAAATGCTTTACCACTGGGAGTAATTGCTGGCTTGGGTCATCTCATTCCTTATTTTGGACCAATCATTGGTGGAGTACCTGCAATTATTATTTCTATAATGAGTGGAGATACATCACAGATTCCATTAATAATTATTATCGTATTAGGGGTTTATACAATCGATAATGGTTTTGTACAACCGGTTGTTTTTGGTAAAAGTGTAGATATACATCCCATCTTAATAATTTTATTAATTATTGCCGGTAGCCAGTTATTTGGGTTGATTGGGATGTTACTTGCAGTTCCTGTTGCCACAGTTATAAAAACTATGGCAAAGGAAATTTATTATGCATTTAAAAATTATAGGATTGCAAAGGTATGAGTAATGATAGAAATTCGAATTCCTCAATTCTATAAGTACTTCGCACCTGATGTGTTTACCTTACTAATTAATAATTTAGATAAGTAGAAGATTTGTAATAAAAGTATTAACCAGTATCAATATTTTGATTTCAATAAATAGATAATCAATCAAATCTTCTTTAGCAAAAAATCTACTCCCCTTCTTCTTGTAACCTTTTAATTACCTCAACCGAAGTTATTCCTTCAGCTTCAGCGCTAAAGTTGGTGATGATTCTGTGGCGGAGGACAGGAAGCATTGCTATTCTCACATCATCGATGTTTGGTGTGTATCGTCCTTCAATTACTGCTTTTGTTTTTGCAGCAAGTATCATATACTGAGATGCTCGTGGTCCTGCACCCCAGGTAATCCAATCTTTAATAAACTGGGGTGAATTTCCATTAGTCGGGCGTGTGCTGTTTGCAGTTTTAACTGCGAATTCAACAACGTTATCTGCAACAGGTACTTTCCTTACCAGCTCCTGAAAATTTATTATTTCTTCGGCTGTAACTACTTTTTCTAAATTGGCTTTGTACTCACTTGTAGTTGTTTCAACAATTTTAATCTCTTCATCATAAGAGGGATACTCAAGCCAGAGGTTAAACATAAACCTGTCTAACTGTGCTTCCGGCAAAGGATACGTACCTTCCTGCTCGATTGGATTTTGAGTAGCTAGAACAAAAAATGGTTCCGGGAGCTGGTAAGTAACACCCGCAGCAGTTACCCTGTGTTCCTGCATAGCTTCCAACAAAGCTGCTTGCGTTTTTGGTGGAGTTCTGTTTATCTCATCAGCGAGAATTATGTTCGCAAATATAGGGCCTGATATAAATTTAAAGTCTCTCTTTTTTGATACAGCATCTTCTTCAATAATCTCAGTACCGGTAATATCGCTCGGCATTAAATCGGGTGTAAACTGTATCCTGCTGAATTTAAGATCCATTACTTCTGCAACAGTTTTAATAAGAAGTGTTTTTGCCAGGCCGGGTACACCTACCAGCAAACAATGCCCGCGGGAAAAAAGAGAGATGAGAAGTTGATCAATAATTTCATCCTGACCTACAATAACTTTGGCAATTTCAGTTTGAACCTGTTTAATTTTTTCGGCAAGCTTTTCTACAAGCTCTACATCCTGATTAGTATTTGTTTGATCGCTCAAATGAATATCCGGTAATTAAAAATTTATTTACAAATCAAGTTTAAATCCTTACTTCCCAATAAATCCTATCCTTTAAATCTTTTATCCATTTCTCATATTCTTTCTGCTTCTTATACTCGTCTGCAAGTCTTTTGATTTCTTTATAGTCTTCATCAAGATCGGCAGGATGCTGCGGTACTCTTTCCTCTAAATAAACAATATGGTATCCGTATGTACCGGGGGCGTAATCCAACCGTCTTGGAAAACTAATTTCACCCTGTTTCTGCTTCGAAACTATATCCAGTAAATTTTTATCAAGCTGGTTTATATAGAACGTTCCAAGGTCACCTCCAAAGGATGCAGTTTCTTTATCCTCGCTATAACGCCTTGCATAATGCTGGAAGGTTCCATTCTTGTTTATCACACTATCCCTTAAGCCGGAAAGGAATTCAATGGTTTCCAAATCAGCATCATCATCCGGTTCTATTTTAATTAAGACGTGTCTTGTATGAATTGATTCTCCTCTCCTCTCCAGCAGCTGAATAATGTGAAAACCAACAGGACTTTCTACAACATCCGAGATTTCACCTTCTTCAAGTGCAAATGCAGCCGTTTCGAATTCCGGATAAAAAATACCCCGTTTTACAAATCCAAGGTCACCATCCTGTGAAGCACTACCCGGATCATCAGAATATTCTCTGGCTATCTTTGCAAAATCTGCACCTGCTTTTATAGAATCGAGCAGAGATTGTGCAAGATCACGGGATTTCTTTTTTACTCGCTCATTTGCTTTCGGATTTCTGAAAATATGGTAAATACTTACTTTCTCAGGTATTTGCCCAATGCTGTCTTTGTATGTATCAAAAAACTCTTCTACTTCTCTTCTCGAGGCTTCAATCGAGGCAAATTTTGTCTGCTGCATTCTCTGAACCATCAGATTCTTTCTTACATCATCTCTTAATTCACGCCTTATCCTCTCTATACTCATACCATACATTTCTTCAATTCTCTGAACAGAACCATACTGCTGCTGGAATACTTGTATCTGGTAATCAATCCGCTGTGTTATTTCTTCATCGGTTACTATTATTGAATCGAGTTCCGACTGCGCATAAACAAGCTTATCGTCAATCATTGAGTTTAATATTTGCTTTCTTAACCCTTCAGTGTCTGGATTGATGCCTCTTTGAGCGGCAAAAATATTTAGCTGAAACTCCAATTCGCTTTGAAGAATAATTTCATTATCAACAACAGCAACTATCCTATCAAGTGTTTCCTGCGCTAGTAACGTCATCATTAAAAGCATCCATACAACTAAAACTTTTCGAACCATTGAGTACCTAATTAATAACTTCAATTTCATTTGTTGAATATAATTTTTCTATATAATCTTCAATTAACTTATTCCTCTTCTCTGCAAGATATCGTATTTCGATCTCATCTCTAATTACATTGAAGGGTGGCAAAGAACCTTTCATATATTTCCCCAATACCTGTACAATCGAATAATATCCACTGCCCTCAGAAATAACAATACTAATTTCAGGAGGGTGCAATCTTTTCACCACGCGTAATACTGTCGGTGGGAAAATATCTTGTTCATTTAACAGCATTTTATTCCAAACATCAATTATTGTCGAATCTCCTTCAAAATTAACTAATGTACTATCCCAACCATTTGTTAAAAAACCCGATCTGAATTCTACTGCACGATCTTCATCACTAAAGTGAATTATGTTCAAGAGATATGCATTCTTGGCAAGTTTAAATTCATCACGGTTTTCTTCAAAGTAAGAACTTAAATCTGCCGGCTCAAAGGATATCTTCTCGCCTGAGACATACTGATTTATAAGTAGGGCAGCCGCAAGTTCCCTCTCAGAATTTTTTATCAAACTTTTATATTTTTCTTCTTCTAATATTCCTTCTTCAACTGCTTTCTGAAACATAAGTTCCCGGTTAATCCAATTCCTGATTACTTCACTTTTATAAAACGTGCGTGCAGAAGTTGTGTCGATCAGCTCTTTTAGTTCCTTAGTTGAAAGATAGGCATCGTTTACCCTTGCAACATAATCCTCTTCTTTCTTTTCTTCTACGCAGCCCGATAAGAGGATTGCAGCGATGAACAATAAACTAATTTTCTTCTTTTTTACTAAATGCTTTTTGAAGCTCATCATAAAAAATAACAGGATGATAAATATTCTCTAACTTGTTAATGTAATCATCGGCAAGTCGCTTGCTTTCCTGTTCCTGAACTAATCCGGCTACTTCAGCTCGCGCCTCTTCAAAGGTTTTAAGACTTGCTAAATCTCTCTTATAAAGTTTAAATATCGAGTACCCACCTGAAAACGGTATTGGCTCAGTAAACTCTCCTTCCTTTCCAATTTTATTCGCTTCTCTAGATAGATCCGAAAAATTAACATCCTGAAGTTCGTAAAATCCATTATCTTTCTTTTTGCCCTGCCGCTCAGTATAAAGTGCAGCCAGGCTGTCAAAATCTGCACCGTCTTGTAGTAATTGATAATACTTTTGAATTAGCGAATCTTTCATTGAAAATATTTCCCCAAAAGAAACTCTGTCAGGGAAAGAATAATTTTCTTTATGCTCCGTCCAGTAATTAAAAATCTGGGTGCTGTCAATATTTAATTTGTTCCAGACTTCATCCTCCTGGAGTTTAAATATATAGACTCCGTTACGATATTCATCCATTAGTGCAGCAAAGTTGGGATCTTCATCTACCAAATCCAATGAAGCAACATACATCAACTCATCTTCAGAAAACTTATCAACAGCGCTCATAACTTCTGTTTTAACAAAAACCGGTTTACCTGCAAATTCTGTATTATGAGTTGTCGCTTCAATAAATTTCACCGCACTAACGCTGTTTCCAGCATAAGTAAATAAAACTTTATCCTCGATTGCAACTGGATTAGGATATTCAACTCCAAACCTTACCGAATCACTATTCTCAACAATAAGATCAACAGTTTGTTCATTCAGGCTAAAGTTATACTTACTCTTCAATCCATTAACGTAGTTTGCATATTCGATATCATAACCTTGCTTTTTGTAAATGTTTAAAAGATTTTCCCTGTCATCTTCAAAGCTTGGATAAGCTTGCATATCAGTAACCATTATAATGTGATATCCATAATTCGTCTGAACGGGTTCTGAAATCTCACCAATCTTCATGCTGAAGACCATTTCATCAAAAGCCTGAACCATTTGTCTTCTTTCAAAATATCCGAGATCGCCCCCTTTCTTTGCAGTTCCCGTATCATCAGAATATTTCTCAACCAGTTCAGTGAAATCTGTACCTTCCTGAAGCATTGCATAAACTGAATCTGCAGTAAGTTTCGCAGCTAAGGAATCAGCATTTCCATCCTTATCGTAATAACTAATAAGAATATGCTTGGCCTTAATCTTGGGAATTCTTTCCTGTCTTTGTGTAACCTTTATAAGGTGGTAGCCGAAGTTTGTTTTAACAGGCTCAGAATAAATTTCCCCTGCATGCAACGTATACATTGCATCTTCAAACTCTACAGGAAGCAGCCCTGCAGTAACAAAGAAGATGTCACCTCCCTTTGGTCCGGAAAATTTGTCGTCTGAGTATTTTTCAGCAATCTCCTCAAAGCTTACACCATTTTTAATACTGTCTAATAGTGTATTAGCCTTTTCGCTTGAAGCTTCTTGACCAGCTTCTCCCGGCTTAAACATTATATGACTGACTCTTAATTCTTCTTTTCTCCTTTCATATAACTCTTCAAGTCCGGACTGGATAATATGTTTTTCAATAATGTATGATTTGCCAACTTGTTCCTGATAATCACTTAGCTCTTTTTCTAATGCCGGATCTGTATCGAGTCCTCTAACCTGAGCATTACGGAGTTTCATACGAAATTTCATATAAAGTTCCATAAAATCTTTATATTGCTTGAAACTATCTTCTTGAGCAACTTCCCATCCACCAACATTTTTGGCATAAGCATATTCAAATTCATCTATTGTGATTTTGTGTTTCCCAAATTCTCCTACTATTGTTTGTGAGTTGAGGGGAATAATAAGGATCGTAACTAATACAATAATTTTCAGTAGAAACGAGAAATGACGTAACAACATTAAAATGATCTCCTTTTCAAAATTATTCAGAATTTAGCTTAGAATGTTAAAGATAGGTTATCTGAAAATCAAGGTAAGTAGTGCCCAACTTTTCTGCTTAACGCATACTAGGATGGGCAAATTTCATTACTTAAGTAGTGAAATTTTAATTGATTTGCTAAAATTATCAGCAGTCATAACCACAAAATATACACCGCTGCTTAGATTGCTACCATTAAAATCAATCTGATGAATACCTTCCTGCTGTATTCCTTCATACAACTTCTCGATTTCGTTACCAATTATATCATACAATACAATTTTAATTTCAGACGACTTAGGGACAGAATAATTAATCGTGGTACCGGGATTAAATGGGTTTGGATAATTTTGGAATAACTGGAAATCCGACACAACGGGTATTTCTACCATTATTTCATCAAAATGAATAAACTCTTCGTTCAAATCTATTTGCTTAAGACGATAAAAGATTTTATTGTCGATAATATTATCATCTATAAATGAATATCGAGTTGCAACAGTAGAGGATCCACTACCAGCAACAAATCCGATTGTCTCAAACAAGGTTTCTTCATATCTTTTTTCAACTTCAAATCCAGAATTATTTGATTCAGTAGCAGTGGTCCAGTTTAATCTAACCTCCCCATCAATGTATTTCCCGCTAAAGCTGGTAAGTTCAACAGGTACCGGTATAAAAGTAATTGCATCCAGCGTATTAATGATACCCCAACCCATAAGATTATCGGGATTGTTGCTCATAGATGCTGTCCGTCTGAACATATCAAGTATTTCCATTGGTGTAAGATTCGGATGAGCCGAGAGCATTAAGGCAATAGAACCGGCAAGTAGAGGACAGCTAAACGAAGTTCCATTGCTGAAACCATAACTTGTTGGAGAAGTAGAACGTGCAACAAAAACATAAGAACCCATAGCCATTAAATCTGGTTTTATCCTACCATCAACAGTTGGCCCTACACTACTAAAGCTTGACCTTTGACCTGAGCTAGTAACCGCCCCAACAGCTATAACACTATCTCCATCTGCGGGGGCTCCCAAAGTGTTATGATCTGAATTATATCCAGAATTACTTGCGGAGTTAACCACCACAATTCCTAATCCAACAGCAAGATCGGCAGCTATGGTAATCCGTGCAGTATTCCCATCCATATCTTGCCAGGTATAGCCTGGAAAGCCTACATCCATATCGAGATAGCTTAGAGATGTAGTGGTTACATCTACACCAAAATTGTCAGCCCACTCCAAAGCTGCAATCCAGTTGTCCTCTTCGATTGGTGTCTCACTATATATGTCTTCAGTTCTCGCAAGAAGATAATCTGAACCAAATGCTGCTCCTATGAGCGTTCCTTCTTTAAATCCACCAATCGTCGAAAGTGTGCTTGTTCCGTGCGAACCACCCCGGCTCACATCAGGATCATTATCTACAAAATCCCACATAGCAACGATATTCATTGAAGAAAAAACCTCATGTGCAAGATTATCAAAACCGGAATCCATAGAACAAATAAGCACACCTTGCCCGGTATATCCCATATCATGAACAGCAGGAACATTAATTTGATTTACCTGGGTAAATGATGTTCCGTAATCCAATGAGTTAATACCACTTTGCTTTTCTATTTTCAGCTGAGAGTGATCAGAGTTTTCTTCTTCTAATGAATAGTCTTTTTTAAACTTGCGCACAAGATCTAATTTTTTAACATACACTAATTGCGATATCGAAACAATTTCTGATTTAGTTGCAAAACCACTAACACCATTAAACCATCTGGATCTTTGCTTAACTCTCAATCCTCTATTTACAATCTCATCAATATATTCCTCATTAACAGGTAAATCCATCTCGCTAATAAGTTTAGCTTCGGGCAGTACTTTCCTTCTTCTTTTAAGGGATTTTTCACTAACAACAGACTGGGGATTTGCAAAATAATGAGAGATGTTTTCACCTTTGTCTGTAAAGAAAATCCACACAAGCAATTCTTCATCACCTGTTGAAGAATACATAATTTCATTTAACAATGGAGTTGTCCTTGTTAAATTGGATTGAGCAAATAAACTCAATGTCAGTATTCCAACAAAAAGAACAATAATAGATTTCATTTTTTGCTTTTAGGTTACCCTGGTTCCGTTTTTTACATTTTTATTAACTGTTAAAACTTCCAATTTGCCGTCTATATTTTCAACAGCTAAAATCATACCCCTTGATACTTGCCCCATAAGTTTTGCTGGTTGCAGATTTTCTACAATAATTACCTTTTTCCCCACCATATCTTCCGCTTTGTAACTTTCCGCAATTCCGGCAATTACCTGTCGCTCCCCTTCCCCTAATCTGACCTTCAATTTTAATAGCTTCTTACTTTTCTTAATGTTATCTGCTTCAATAACTTCAGCTACCTGCAGTTGTGTTTTCATAAAATCATCGTAGCTAATTAGGTCTTCTTCTTCTAATGAAGAATCTGTTCCTAATTTTGCAATCTGCTCTTCAATAATTTTATCCTCAATTTTAGGAAACAATATTTCTGCTTTGTTAAGCTTATGTCCTGCAGGAAGATTTTCACTTCCTGATTTTTTCCAGCTTGTTGGTTCTGAGTTTAACATCTTAAAAATTTTTTCCGATGAGAATGGAATTACAGGTTCAAAAAGCTCGGCTAAAGTATATATTGCCTGGAGGCAGATGTTGAGAGTGGTGCCACATTTATTTCTGTCAGTCTTAATTGTATTCCACGGTTCAGAATCATTAAAATATTTATTTCCTTCTCTAGCAAGATTCATTATTTCATTCGTACCATCTTTAAGTTTAAAGTGCTCAAAATAACCAGCTATTTTTTCCGGGTACGAAGCAATTAACTTCAACATATCTTTATCCGCTTTGTTCAGGTTAAATTGTTCAGGTACTAATCCATTAAAATGCTTATGAACAAAGGTAAAGGTTCTGTTAATGAAGTTACCAAGTATATCAGCCAGCTCATTATTATTACGTGCCTGAAACTCTTTCCAATGAAAGTCAGTGTCCCTGTTTTCGGGAAGATTTGAAGCAAGTGCATAACGCAGCGGATCTGCTGGAAACAGGTTAAGGAAATCAATACCATCTATTCCCCAATTTCTACTCTTCGAAAATTTCTTTCCTTCAAAATTTAAAAATTCATTTGCCGGTACATTCTGTGGCAGACAATATTTTTCGTTCTCCCCATCATTCCATGCCATAAGCATTGCCGGAAAAAAAATACAATGAAACACTATATTATCTTTACCAATAAATGCAACGTATTTTGTTTTAGGATCTAACCAATAATCTTTCCATAAATCTGGCTTATTTGTTTTCTCTGAGTATTCTTTTGTTGATGAGATATAACCAAGCACCGCTTCAAACCAAACGTAAAGAACTTTGCCTTCAACATCTTTAATTGGCATTTTTACACCCCAATCCAAATCACGTGTTACTGCTCTATCTTTTAGTCCTTCTTTAAACCAGCTAAGGTTGTATTGCATTACATTATCTTTCCAACCGTACTTTTCATTCATACTATTAATATATTTTTCCAGTCTTGGTTGAAACTCTCCCAAAGGAAAATACCAGTGCGAGGTTTCCTTAAGTACGGGTACCTCGCCGCTAATTTTGCTTTTGGGATTTTTTAATTCAGAAGGATAATAAAGTTTACCACAATTTTCGCATTCATCACTTCGAGCTTCTTCAAATCCACAATTCGGGCAGGTGCCTTCAACATATCTATCCGGTAAATACATATTGTTTTTTTTATCATAAAATTGAAGCGATTTTTTTTCCTTTAACAAACCCTTGTTATAAAATTCAAGAAAAAATTCCTTTGCAGTTTCATGATGGATGGGAAGACTTGTTCTGGAGTAATTGTCAAAACTCATCCCGAATTTTTTAAACGTTTCGTAGGCAAGTTTGTGGTAGCGGTCAATAATTACTTTCGGGGAAACGCCTTCCTTATCAGCACTAATAGTAATTGGCACACCGTGTTCATCTGAGCCGCAAATGTAAATTATCTCATCGCCGTTTAATCTTTTATAACGAACATAAATATCACCGGGCAGATAAGCTCCGCTCAGGTGTCCTAAATGAATGGCTCCATTTACATAAGGTAATGCTGAGGTAACAAGTATTTTTTCTTTAGCCAACTTTTAAAAAATAAATTTGTCATTAAAACAATTTTTAGTGCAGAAATATAAAGATATTTATCGCAATAATTTTTCACAGTGAAAACTAAAAGCAGCATCCATCAAGGCTGAGGCGTTGTAATCAGTTCAATTTTACTGTTTCTAATTGGTAAAAAATCGTTTACCGACTCATCTCTGCAACTCACCGAATTTTGCTTTTATTCATTTAGTTAAATAGTTATGTTGCCGTTAGAATAATTAGAATCTAAGGTATAGCAATGGAAAACAGCGTAAATAAAACGGATAAAAGATTTCTCTTAGGGGGAATATTAATTGTAATCGGGGCATTCCTCTTGCTGGGCTCGATGGATGTTTTTGATTTTAGGATTTCCCGAATAATATTTTCATGGCCATTCTTCATTACAATAATTGGCGTGTTCATTCTTGTTAATACAAATAAAAAAATATTCGGTGGTATATTAACAGGTATCGGGTTGTTCTTCTTACTTGAAAGAATTGTTCCCGGGTTGCATTATCACAGTGGGATTATCATCCCTGTAATATTAATTTCACTGGGTGCCTACATAATATTAAATCAGAGAAGGAAAGCCATTGAAGATCCTGAAAAAAGTGGTTTTTTAAAGAAAGATTTAATTGATGATGTATCAATTTTCGGCGGCGGTACGAAAATAATTTCTTCCGATAATTTTCGAGGCGGTAATATAACCGCTATTTTTGGAGGTTCTGAAATAAACCTAACGGGATGCAAGCTTGCAGAAGGTGACCAATACATTGATGCACTTATGATTTTTGGTGGTACTACCATTGTCGTTCCGCGAGATTGGAATGTTGTTGTAAATGTAACTTCCATTCTTGGAGGATTTTCTGATAAGAGTATAAGGGATCCGAATATTATTCCGGACCAATCAAGAACACTTCACGTAAAGGGACTTGCAATGTTTGGGGGAGGTGAATTAAAGAATTATCTTTAAAGCATTAAAACATGTTTGCAAATCCAATACTTAAAAGTTTAAAGAACTTTAATTACTATCTTCTATTCTGGGCAATACTTTCAATTATTTTTATCCTTCTCATTTATATAGGAACTGATATATCATTATCAGCCGCTATTGCTGACGGCATAGTTTTTAACTTATTGCTTAGTGGATTGGGATTAACCTTATGGTATCCGGCACGTTATATTCCAATCGAAAAAACCCGTCCTTCAAAAATAATTACCAGTCATATTATAGGAGCTGTAACAACAACAACGCTATGGTTACTTGCTGGTTATTTTTTGATGGTTAATGTCTTAGGATTTGAACAGAATTATCCTACTTTTCTCTATAGCACTTTGGCATGGAGAATACTCATCGGATTACTTTTTTATTCGCTGTTTGTTTCTTTTTACTACATGATAATCTACTATGAAGGTTTTCAAGAGCGAGCAGTAAAGGAAACTGAACTTAAAGGTTTAGTAACGGAAGCAGAATTGAGATCACTAAAATTCCAGATAAATCCTCACTTTATTTTCAACAGTTTAAATTCGATGAGTGCACTTACGGAAATTGATCCTCCGCGTGCAAAGCAAATGATAATTAAACTTGCCGAGTTTCTTCGC
>CP070637.1:1475730-1509211 GCA_020354005.1 Ignavibacterium sp. | reverse complement strand
CATATTAAATTTCCCTTTCACTACATAAAACATCTCATCTTCATTATAGTGTTTGTGCCAGACAAACTCCCCTTTAAACTTTACTAGCTTTACATATTGTCCATTCAGCTCGCCAACAATTTTTGGATCCCAATACTCATTAAAAAGTGAGAGCTTATTATTAATGTTTACCTTGTTCATTTATTTTCTCCTTAATAAAAATGTTTACGATCTTACTTTTCTTTCTGATCTCTTAAAAACTGCAACGCTTCATCGAACGAAAATGTATCTTCACTAAAGCATTCATAGCTGCCCAAATTGCCTAACTCTTCAACGATGTTTACAAATTTTTTCAAACTCGATCTAAAAAGAAATGGACCGAAAGTAACCCGATTTAATCCTACCTCCTGCATAGTCTTTAATGGTATTGTTCTGTGAGAGCCTAAAATGTTTATGGGAGAATTAATTGATTTACGCAAAGCTTTTATTGTTTCCAGATCCAGGACACCAACCGGATAAACACAATCTGCACCGGACTTAATATAAGCATCCGCTCTTTTTATCACTTCTTCACTGATTTCATTCATTGTTTTGTCATCCTTTGATAAGAAGCAATCAATCCTTGCATTAATTACTAAATGCAATCCTCTTTCTTCCGCAACTACTCTCACCGTTGAGATACGCTCACATTGTTCAGTAGTATCTCTTATAATTCCTTCCTTGCCTTTGCTGTCTTCTATATTTATTCCTGCAACACCTGTATCAATAATTTGATTTATCGAAGCTTTCAACTCGCTGGTGTTAGATGCATATCCGGATTCAATATCCGCAGTAACAGGTATGTTAACACTATCTACAATTCGTTTGATGATATCAAGATGTGTTGAAAGTTTAATCTTCTCTCCATCATGATAACCTAATGAGGATGAGATAGCAGCGCTGGCCGTAGCGGCAGCAGGAAATCCTTTTGCCTCTAATATTCTGGCTGTAATGGGATTCCAGACATTTGGCAGCACAAGAAGTTTATCTTGCTTGTGAAGTGCTAAAAATCGTTCAGATTTTTTTTGTTGTTTATTACTACTCATTTCATTTCTCACTGCTTTTTTCCAAAAATTAAATTTAGACGCAAAATACTCAAATACCATTCATCAAATAAAACTTAAAAAATTTGATGAAAATTGCTTGAAATGTCAGCAAAAAGAAAATATATTCTTGTTTATTGGACTATTCGTGTAGATATTACTAATATATACTTGATACTAAGAATAAAATACATTATAATTGTCATCAGATAGAATATTAATCAATATTTGAGAAAAATAATGGATAAAACAGATAAAAAAATTCTCGCGCTTTTACAGGAAAATGCAAGAATTACAAATGCAGAAATTGCACGACAGGTGAAGATGGTTCCATCCGGTGTGCAGGAAAGAATCAGGAAGCTAGAGGACAAAGGTTTCATATCGGATTATGCCACTCACTTAAAATCCGATAATCTGAACTTGGGATTGCTTGCATTCATCTTTGTACGGACAAATGAATCACCTGGTGGACTAAACTCTGCACAAGAGTTGGCAAAGCTGCCTGAGATACTTGAAGTACATCATGTTGCCGGAGAAGATTGCTATTTACTCAAAGTTCGCCACACTGACAATCAATCACTCGCAAAATTCATCCGGGAAAAATTGGGCAAGATTAAAACTATTAGTAATACAAGAACAGTAATCGTTTTAGATACTGTTAAAGAGACTTGCAGTCTAAAGTTACCTGATAACGAGAAATAAAAAAGTAAAACTGCAGGAGGTACCATGGGAAAAGTAACTGATAACATAAAAATTACAGCGGCATTTGCTGCCATTTACATTGTTTGGGGTACAACTTTTCTGGCGATACGGTTTGCACTTGAAACAATTCCACCATTTATGATGGCAGGGCTTCGTTTTACAATAGCCGGTTTGCTACTTTTTGCATGGTGCTACTATCGCTACTCAGTGAGTATTACTTTATCCGATTTAAAATTGCCAGTAATCACAGGCTTGCTAATGATATTTGTTGGACACGGCAGCTTAGCATGGGCAGAACAATACATCTCATCTGGTTTTGCTGCCCTGCTTTGCTCTGCAATCCCGGTCTGGATGGTTCTAATGGGATGGATGCAATCTCGCAGCGACCGCCCGGATAAATTCACTGTTGTTGGAATCCTTTTAGGTATTACAGGAGTTGCTCTACTATCAGTAACGGGAGAAGAATTTTCTATAAGCACAACTGCGGGCAGTGGTACTGTAATCACAAGTATAATTTTCTTAGTAGGCAGCGGTTTATTCTGGGCATTCGGATCAGTAAAATCACGTAATTTCAATAAGGATGTACCACTCCTCTACTCTGTAAGCATACAAATATTAGCCGGCGGTGTGGCTCTACTGCTATTAGGTTTTATACGTGGTGAAATAGCTGCAACATCTGTTATAAGTATCTCCTTTGTCTCACTTACTTCGTTAGTTTATCTAATATTTCTTGGGACTTTAGTAGGTTATTCATCATATGTTTGGCTGTTGAAGGTTAGCTCCCCAGCTAAAGTTGGTACGTATGCATTCTTTAATCCTTTAATTGCAGTTTTCTTAGGATGGATTATTGCAGATGAACCAATAACATCAATTATGATCTTCGGTGCTGCTGCAATCCTTGTTTCTGTTCTTTTGATTAACAAACCGTTTGCAAACGGAAAAGTTTTTAAAGCATCCCTTTCAAAACAAAAATTAGTTCAGCCGAAAACTGAAAGTGATTGCTGTCCGGAAGTAACATAAAATTTTGATGAGATTTCTATCTTAATCATTTATGAACAAATCGAAAAGTTGAAAGTATTTCTACAAATCTAATACTACATGCTAATCCATTTAGCTTTTACTATTTTAGTGCTTCACATTAATAATCTCACAGAATAGTAAAATGAAATACCTTTTTATATTCATCATCTTTACCGTTACTACAATTGCACAGGTAACAGCAGATGATGTACAAACCATTACGCTAAAGAATGGAATGAAAATAATGGTTCTTGAGGATCATTCCATACCTAACGCCAATATGTATTTGTTTTACAAAGTAGGTTCCAGGAACGAGTATCCAGGAATAACCGGCATCTCACACTTCTTTGAACATATGATGTTCAACGGTGCAAAGAAATATGGTCCAAAAGAATTCGATCGTGTTATGGAAGCAAACGGCGGAGCAAACAACGCATATACATCACAAAATATAACTGCTTACACAAATTGGTTCCCATCAAGTGCCACAGAAGTTATCTTCGAACTTGAAGCAGATAGGATTGCAAACTTAAATTTCGATCCGAAAATGATCGAAAGTGAAAGAGGTGTTATTCTTTCAGAGAGAAGCACATACCTGGAAAATGATCCAATGGAACAGCTTTGGGATCAGGTTCAAGATGTTGCGTTTTTTGCACACCCTTATAAGTGGCCTATTATAGGTTACGAATCGGATATTAAGAACTGGACAAAAGAAGATCTGGAAAATTATTTTCGTACCTACTATGCACCAAATAACTGTGTTGTTGTAATAGCTGGAGATGTCAAGTTAAGTGAAATTAAAAATCTTGCTGAACAATATTTTGAACCAATTCCAGAGGGACCCAAACCTCGAGACGTTCACACTGTCGAACCGGAACAGCTTGGAGAGAAAAGAGTTTTTGTAAAACGCGAAGTTCCAAATCCATATGTTATGATATCTTACCATGTACCTGAAACAGGAAGTGATGAACATTATGCGCTTGATCTTTTAAAATCAATTCTATCACAGGGAAGATCATCAAGATTGTACAGCTCAATCATCGATCATAAACAACTTGCAATAGAAGTCGGCGCAGCATACTGGAACGCTTTTGATCCAACATTGTTTCACTTTTACGGAATATGCAGCGATAATGTAACTGCAACTCAGCTTGAGAATGCAATACTAACTGAGATTGATAGTATTATAAACGCAAGCGTTAGTGAAAATGAACTTCAAAAAGTAAAGAATCAAAAACTGATGAGATTTTACAAAACAACCGAAACTATAAACGGAATGGCAAATACAATCGGAACGTATGAGCTGTTCTTTGGTGATTATAAAAAACTATTTTTAGCACCCGACCTGTATAATAAGGTTACAACAGAAGACATTCAAAATGTTGCAGCCAAGTATTTTACAAGGCAAAACCGGACCGTGGGAATATTGCAGACCGAGGAGGTGAATTAATGAAAAGGAATTTAAACTTTACGTTAACTATTACTTTATTAATAACAGTTTTAAGCATTACAACCTGCGCACAGTTTAAACTTCCTCCATACGACAAGTTTGAACTCGAAAACGGTTTAACAATTTACTTAATGGAAAAACACGATGTGCCTCTGATTTCAATCTCAGCAGTATTTAATGCAGGTGCCGAAAGAGATGGCGAGTATTCCGGTATAGCATCGTTTACTACTGAAGCATTAAGATTTGGAACAGCCGGTTATACAAAAAACCAGATTGATTCTCTCTTCAATTTTTATGGAAGCAATTTAAGTACCTATGCAGAACTTGATTATTCAGGATTAAGCACAACGATAATGAAAGACAATGCTGACGGACTTTTTCCAATTATTAAAGAGGTAATTGCTTCGCCAACTTTTCCTGAAGAAGAAATAACAAATCGTCAGCAGCGCTGGCTTGCTGAACTGGATCAAGCTAAGGAGAGTCCGCGCACTGTTATAGGTAGTTACTATAACAAACTAATTTATGGTAATTCACCATATGGTAATCCTGTAAACGGTACAAAAACGGGCATAGAGAAGTTAAGTGGGGATGTGGTAGAAGAGTTTTATAATTTTAATTATAGCCCGTCTTCCACAGCAATTGCTGTTGTCGGTGATTTTGATGCTGAGACGATGAAGTCTACATTTTCTGATTTATTCGGAGATTGGAAAGGTTACCCAATAAAAACAATTGGTGATACTTATTATAATGAAGTTCCTTTTACTGAATCTAAAGTTTACTTGATAGATAAAGCTAACGCAACAGAAACAACTTTTCGTATTGGTGGATACGGAATTAAGATGAATAATGAAGATCAAACACAAATCGACGTAATAAACACGATTCTTGGTGCAAGATTTACTTCATGGTTAAATGATGAGTTAAGGATTAATGCTGGGTTAACTTATGGCGCGGGGAGCCGATTCAGAGCATACAAGCAATCGGGAACATTTTATATGGCAAGCTTTACAGCAACAAAAAACACCGAAGCAGCACTCGATTTGGCAATAAAAACTTATAACCGTCTTTTCGAAAAAGGTATTGATGAAGAAACACTTACATCAGCAAAAAATTATGTGAAGGGACAGTTCCCGCCGGATTATGAAACAGCAAGTGCTTTGGCAAATCTTCTTACGCAAATGTATGTTTATAAATTAACCGATTCGTACATAAATGATTTTGAAAGTAAGGTAAATGCTCTGAATCTTGATCGCACCAGTGAATTAATTAAAAAACATTTTCCAAAAGATGATCTTCAGTTCGTATTGATTGGTAAGGCTGATGATATACGAGATGTTGTAAAGAAGTATGGAAAGGTTATCGAGAGAGATATTGCAGAGGATGGGTTTTAAATGCAAGAGTCACATTGAGCATGTCGAAATGTGACTGTTTAAATTTGTGTTCAGTCATCCTTCGACGGGCTCAGGATGACTTTTGATTTGCAACAAAATTAATAAAGACAATTATTCCTAAAGGTTGCGTGACCAGGCATCTCTTAAAAATTTCTGTTCCTCAGTAAGATTCTCCATGTCTTCAAATACATGTCTATCCGTTCTTTGCATCAACACTGCATTTAATTCTATTTCCTCCTCATCACGTTTAATAACTATGTTGCAAGTATCTCCTACATTCATCGCCCAAACTTCCTGTACTATTGGCCGGGCAGTTTGCATATTAAAATCCTTACCTAAAACCTTTAACATAACATCGCCTTCTTCTACACCGTTCTCTCTTCCTCTGTCTGAAACATTTAATGTCATCAGTTCACCATTTTCGTTACGCCCTAAAGCAAATCCCAAAGTCGGACGGGTGTCTTTGGATGGCACTTCTCCAACATATTGAAAGCCCAGCTTTTCCATATACTCAACGTAGGGTAATGGTTCAGCGCCCTTGATGTAATCATCAATGAACTGTTCAATCTCGGGATAAGTGATATCCACTATAACTTGAAAGAATTCATCTTCAGGAAATGGTTTGTCTTTCCCATACATTTCTAACAGTTCCAAAAAAACTTCTCGCAATCCACGTGTACCATTTGAGAGTTCAAGAAGTTTAATATCCAACATTGCCGCAGTGACAGCACCTCGATTATAAAAATTTAAAAATTCACCAATAACATCCGAATGGTGTGCTTCTATACTCATCTGGCTCAAGCTAACATTCTCATCAAACCGGTCATTAAAAACTAATTTTTCGGAAATAATATCGAGATAATCTTCTATTGAAATCAATCCGGCACGTAGCTGCATTATATCTGAATTCC
The DNA here is from genome assembly GCA_020354005.1 of Ignavibacterium sp. Lineage (GTDB taxonomy): Bacteria > Bacteroidota > Ignavibacteria > Ignavibacteriales > Ignavibacteriaceae > BMS3ABIN03. The sequence goes on along the minus strand of CP070637.1, from coordinate 1,502,676 downwards.
ACTCGGTTACTCCTTCATATAACCAAATATGTTCTGAAGCCGTTGGCACAAGAAAATTGAATGGTTGAATGATATTACTATGCAGGTTTAATGGGGTGAGTATATGCATAAATTCATGAGCTATTTCGTTGCGAACACCCTGATGCATTCCACCCATTCCTGGCTGAACGTACAAAGAGCTGTACGAATGTTCCAGAGCACCAGCGGCGTTAAGGTTGTTTCTTTGAAATGTTTCCATATCAACCAGGCAAAAGAGAAATTTATAATGAGTTACGGGCGAGTAACCGACATACTCACCTGCTGCCTGAAGGATCTCATCAACAGCTTCCAAAATTCCTTCCGCAGTAATTGTTGTATCAGCGGCGTAAACATATACACCTACATCCATATCGTTTACTTTTGTACCTGCAACTGTCAGTTCACCAATCAGGAAAGGGGAGTCTGCCAGATGATCAAATGTTTCAGCTTCATAATAGCCATCGGCATTTGGCAGTAGTGCGGTACCTACAATCCAATCAGGATTATAATCAATTTTTACTTGTGATGGATGAGATTGCAGTCCCTCAAAATATCCGAATAATCCGAATGTATTAAGTACAATAAAATCTTCCTCTATTCCTGTTCCAGCCATTGGATATATTTTGTTCTCTGTATATTCGGCATCGAATGTATCTTCAACATCATAAACTAATTTTGATAGTTTCTCTGCATAGTTAATTTCCCACCTGTTTGTTGATAATCTTTCGGTTGATAATTTATTACCATCTGCATCATAAGCATTAAATGATTTAACAAATCTGCCAAAATTCATTATTGAATAAGTTCCGGGCGTTGTTGAAGCAAAATTATAAACATTGTTTCTTTGTGATAATCCGTTTACAAAAACAGTAACGTGGAATAAATCATCTTGATGGTTTGTTATGTCAACACTGTAAATGATTTCAGGTGAAGAATTATCTTGTGCAATAGTCCAGTAATTGAAGCTAATACTGATTATCAGCAACGTTGATAGGAATAATTTTTTCATTCTATTATCTCTAAAATTTTTATGAATATTACTAAACAAATTATTTTGTGGGCAACAAATAAACGCAAAATTCTACATTAATTCTGTTAAATATTGTTAAAAATGAGAGATAATTTCTAAATAATTGATAAAAGGATTATAGTCCGAATGAAGGGTAAAATTCTTCATTTAGAAAAGTTAACGATTAATCTAAGTGATAGAATTTATTACTTGACACGTAACTACTTAGTTACGTATGTTGAGTAACTAACTGGTTACTAATTAACAAAATCACAAATTGAATTAGAAATGGCTTATAAAATAGATGATGTCTTTTCCGCACTTGCAGATCAGAACCGTAGAGCAATACTTCTGATGCTATCCGATAAGAAAATGACTGTGAAATCTATAGCAGAAAATTTTAAGATTAGCAGACCAGCAATTTCTAAACATCTTAAAGTTCTTCTGAATACGAAATTGGTTACAACAGGACAAAAGGGACGAGAGAGATTTTACCAGCTTAATGTTGAACCTCTAAATGATGTACGAGACTGGCTAAAATTCTATGATAAATTTTGGGATGACAAATTAAATTCATTAAAAAACTATCTGGAGGCTGAATAATGGGACCAATCGAAAAGAAACTCACGGTCAATGCGCCGGTAAATAAAGTCTGGGAGGCACTAACGAATCCAAAGGAGTTACAGCAGTGGATGTTGATGTCCACTGATTTTGAACCGGCATCCGGAGAAAACTTTACCTTCAAGTCTGATGTAACGGAAGAATGGGATGGAGTATTTAAGTGCAGTGTTAAAGAAGTTGTTGATAAAAAGAAACTATCTTATACCTGGAATACTACTTTTATTAATGCTGAGACTCTTGTTGAATTTGAGTTAACTGAAAATGGAGATAAGACCGATCTATCACTTGTTCACTCTGGTTGGGATAAAATGACTGCAAACCAGGAAGAGACAAGAAATTCTCACAGCGAAGGTTGGGACTTACGATTCGGGCAGAAGCTCAAAGAACTTGTTGAAAGCATTGAACAAGTAAGTTAATTATCAATCACCATAAATCTATTAATAAAACTGATTTGGCTTATGAACTACGAATCTTCTATTAAGGTAAAAACAGAAAAAAAAAGTGCATTCAAAGCAGTTGCAAGTGAATTGAACATGTGGTGGGGAAGGGTTGATAGTCCAGTATTTAAAGTAGGTGATGAATTCACAATCTCCTTCGGAAAAACAAAATGGAGATTCAAAATAACTGAATTTTCTAAATACGACAGGATTACCTGGAAATGTATTGAAGCTGAACATTTTGTAGACGGGTTCACAGATATCAAAGAAGAATGGTTGAATACAGAGGTCGTCTGGGCTTTTAATAAAGATAGTGATGATGTTGAAATTTCAATGGAACACAATGGCTTGACACCCGAACTAAACTGTTACGATATATGCGAATCAGGCTGGGACTATTTTGTTGCAACGAGCTTAAAAAATTATTTGGAAACCGGAAAGGGTACTCCAAGGTTTGAATAGCAACTGCAGATTAATCTGACTTATAGTCTATTTATTACTAATAGTTCGATAAGAGTTTATCTGAAATGACTTAGTGAACCTTTGAGACTTAGTGTCTTGGTGGCAAATGATTCTATTTTTCGCATAAATATTATTCACCACTAAGTCACCATGACACGAAGGAACTCTAATTAAAGATACATTCATGATAAACTCTTTTTTATTTAGAAGATTGTAAATCAAGCCAGATAGGAATCTGTATCTTTACTTGAATCCTTAACAATCAATCTAATACCCGGTCTGTTTGTTACATAATGCCATGCCCATTCCAGCATTACCCTCAAGCGGTTTCGATAACTAATAAGATACATTATATGTACAACACACCATGTTAACCAGGCGAATAACCCGCTGAGCTTTAAGCCCTTAATAACTGCTACAGCCCTCGCTTTACCAATAGTTGCCATAGTACCCTTATCACGATATCTAAATCTGCCTCTCTCTTTTTCTGTAAGATTATTTGCAATGATATTCGCCACAAACTTGCCTTGCTGAATCGCCACAGGTGCTAACGCCGGTAATAGATTTCCCTTTTCATCTTTATATGCAGCTGCATCTCCTAAGACAAATATGTTTTGAAAATCTGGCAGACTTAAATCTTCATTGACTTCTACTCTTCCGAAATTATCCAGGTCTACATTAAGCGTTAATAATAGTGGAGATGCTCTGTTGCCGGCAGCCCAGATAATATTTTTTGATTTGACTAATTCATCACCAAGCCAAACACCCTCTTCATTTATTTTGGATACACGTTTATTTACAAATACTTCTACACCTAATTGTTTAAGGTCTTCACTTGCTTTTTTTGATAATGTTTCAGGGAAAATATTTAACACCTCTGGATGTGCTTCAATCAAAAATACCTTTGTCATCTTGCTGTTGATATTCTTATAATCCCGTATGAGGTTTTTGTTTACTATTTCAGCAATTGCACCTGCAAGCTCAACACCGGTCGCTCCTCCACCCACAATTACAAAGTTCAAATATTGTTTGCGTTCATCTGCATCTTCTAATCTTTCTGCAGTTTCAAGAGAATGCAAAATATTCTCTCTTATTTTTAAAGCATCATTAAGTGTTTTTAAACCGGGAGCATAAGGTTCCCATTCATCTTTACCAAAATAAAATTGCTGAACACCGGCAGCAAATATTAAAAAATCAAATTGTATTGCAGAGTTGTTAAAGGATACCGTTCTGTTTTCTTTATCAATCGAAGTTGCCTCAGCCATAATAATATTTATATTATCTGTCTTTCTGAATACCGAACGAATAGGATTGGCAATATCTCCCGGTGAAAGTGCCGCGGTAGCAACCTGGTATAACAACGGTTGAAATAAATGGTGATTGGTTTTATCAATTAATGTGATATCAAAAGGATGTTTAACCAAATCTTTAGCGGCACTTAACCCCCCAAAACCACCACCGATAATTATAACTTTTTTCTTGTCCATTATTTTAAATATTCTAACAACCTAATTGTAATTCTAAAATAAGAAAGAAAACTTTTTGTGGCTGTGATCCCACTCAACGAATAATTATTATTTGGAGATTTTGGTTGTTCTTACAAATTTATATTGATACTGTGATAATTTTGTTATAATCTAATTCTATATTAATATAGAAAATAATACTAAAATATTATGAAAAACGTACTTGTAATTGAAGACGATAAATCAATAGCTGATTTGCTAGAAATCCATCTGAAGGATATGGGTTGTAAAGTAACCAAAGCGCTGGATGGTGAAGCAGGATTAAAGGAAGCCCTGAGCGAGAAGTATGACTTTATTGTACTTGATTTAATGCTGCCCAAATTAGATGGCCTGGAGATTTGTAAAGAAGTAAGACGAAAGGATATTTACATACCAATATTAATGCTCACTTCAAAATCGGAAGAAGTTGATAAAGTAATCGGGCTGGAAATTGGTGCAGATGACTATCTTACTAAGCCCTTTGGTATACGAGAATTCATAGCAAGAGTAAAAGCAATCTTTAGAAGGATTGAGGCCATCCAAAAAGAAACATTTAATGAAAATGATATTATAACGGGTCCGTTAACTATAGAAGTTGCTAAGCGTAAAGTTATTCTTAACGGTGAGAGGATAGAACTTACTCCCAAGGAGTTTGATCTTCTCCATTTACTTGCATCCCATCCGGGAAGAACGTATACAAGAGAACAACTATTGAGTATTCTTTGGGGATACCAGTATAACGGTTACGAACACACGGTGAACTCACATATTAACAGGCTTCGAAGTAAAATTGAATCCGATTTATCCAATCCAAAATATATTTTAACCTCCTGGGGTGTTGGTTATAGATTTAATGAGATTGAGGAGATTTGAAAATCTTATGAAATCACAAAAGAGTAGTCATAATTTTTTCAACAGCTTGTTCTGGAAAATCGGTGCCACCTTTTTAGTAACACTCATAGTCCTTTCTGCGGTGTATCTATATATATCGGTTTACACTGCCGAGATGTATTTCCAGGAGGCCAGCCAAAAGTTAAATGCAGAAGTAGCACCTCATATTGCCGATGAGAATAGATGTTTTATTAATGGCGAAGCAAATGAAAAAGTATTGAAAGATGTATTTCACGATGTAATGGTGATAAATCCAAGTATAGAAGTTTATCTGCTGGATACAGAAGGAAAAATTCTAACCTACTTTGCACCAAACAAAGTAGTTGAGCTCGAATATGTTCCCTTAGTACCGATAAATGAATTTATTAATGCAGAGGAAGAATCATTTTTTATGGGTGTTGATCCCAAAAATGCAGAAGTGATGAAAGGATTCTCTGCATCTGAAGTGTACGAAGACTCAGTTTTCAGGGGATATATTTATGTTATCCTTGGTGGCGAGGAATATGAAAATGCTACACAGTTCGTTTTTGGGAGTTATATGCTGCGCTTAGGTGTTCGTTCAATGACCATTACACTTATTGCCGCAGCTATAATTAGTCTGATATCTCTTGCATTCATAACAAGAAATCTAAGAAGAATTGTGCTTGTGATAAGAAGATTTAAGGAAGGCGACTTAAGCGCGAGAGTAAAACATAAAGGGAAAGGAGAAATAAGTGAGTTCGCAGATTCATTTAATGAGATGGCTGATACAATAGTACGAAACATTGAAGAGATGAAAACGATGGATAATTTACGAAGAGAACTTGTTGCAAATGTATCCCACGATTTAAGAACCCCGCTTGCTACAATTCAGGGCTACATTGAAACCATTCTTATAAAAGCAGACTCGCTTTCTGAAGAAGAACGAAAAAATTATATGGAAACTATTTTCAGCAGCACAGAAAGATTAAAAAATTTAGTTGAAGAATTATTTGAGCTATCAAAACTTGAAGCGAGAGAAAGCAAGCCCAACCCGGAACCATTTTCAATTGCTGAATTAGTTCAGGATGTAAAACAGAAAAATTTAGTTTTTGCAGAACCAAAAAAGATCGAACTTAAATTAGATTTTCCGTATGATCTACCGATGGTCAATGCAGATATTGGCATGATGGAAAAGGTATTACAGAATCTATTGGACAATGCACTAAAGTTTACTCCAGAGGGTGGCATTATCAAAATAAGTTTAACTCCTCAGAAACAGGATGTATTAGTTGGCGTAAAAGATAATGGACGTGGCATCAGTTCCGATGCCCTTCCGCATATATTCGAACGATATCAAAAAGCTGAGAGAACAACGGCTACTGAAAACGAAGGTCTTGGACTTGGATTAGCAATTGTTAAAAAGATTTTAGAGGTACATAACATTGAGATTAAAGTTGAAAGCAGTAAAGAATCGGGGACAATCTTTTCATTCAAGATTCCAATGTACAAATTTAAACAAAGTGTACAGAAAGAAGTTGAGTATAGTTAGTTTGCAATTATTGCTTAAAAGTTAAAATCAATTTGCAGGACTTGATAAAAATAAAAAATGCCGTATCAAGGTACGGCATTAAGTTCAATTATAGCGGAATGTTAATATTTGCGTTGTCCGCCTCTTCCCCTATCTCTTCCTCCTCCGCCACGGCGACCTCCTCCTCTGGAGTCCCGTCTTGGTCGAGCTTCATTAACAACTATTTTCTTTCCTTTAAGCTCTTGTGTATTTAGTCCATCAATTGCTTTTTGTCCTTCTGCTTGCGAAGGCATTTCAACAAACCCAAAGCCACGTGAATCCTGGCTGAACATATCGCGAATTATTTTAGAACTACTAACCTTGCCATACTCACTGAATAACGTGTTAAGATCCTCTTCATTAACTTCGGGAGCGAGATTGCCCACATAAATATTCATTTTTTTCTCCTTAGTACATATTTGGATTAATTATCAAACGGCTTCCGTCTATATCAGTCAACTTAGCCGATTACTTACCCGTGAATAAAAATTTAGATAAAGTACGTTCTGCGGTGTGTAAAAATTATCTGAATTTTTCTGCTGGATATTGGAAATTTAGAACAAATAATAAGCAATTACAAGTCAAGCTTAGGTGGGATAAATTTGTGAGACTAACATTTAACAATAGAAATTTTTCAATTTACAGAGATTAGTCTCGGCCACCCTGCATTCAGTCCGACATTAATTTCTTAACTGAAAATATATACTAAAAACTCAAATCAGGATGTTTTAAATGATGATCTGTCGCATCCTGGTATGCCTTTGCAACAGCAATTAAAGTTCCCTCATCAAATAATTTTCCCATAAAATTAATGCTTGTTGGAGTCCCTTCATCAGAAAAACCGTTTGGCAGAACAACGCACGGATGCCCTGTTAAATTAGTAAGAAGAAGATTATCTCCTTCCCAGGATGGTGCGAGATAAACATCAACACGCACCATTAATTCCTGCATTTCCTTTATAAGTAAAGCACGGATCCTGTTTGCATTTATATACTCAACAGCGGGAATAAATCTTGAAGAGCGAAATACATTCGGCCACCCTTTTTTTATCTGTCTTACGAGCAGTTTATCTTTATTAGTTCTGGTAAGTTCATCAAACGCTGCACCTGCTTCTGCCGAGAGTATAAATGAGAGTGCCTCAACATCGATATTTGGTAACTCAGCCGGGATTAACTCTGCTCCAAGTTCTTTTAGCTTATTAAGAGTTAGTGAATCATTTTTATGAAAATCATAATCGCCATCAAAATCATTTTTTAAATAACCAATTTTCAGATTTCTCAGATCAACCTCATTTGTGTAGTTAAATGGCACGTCGTATAAAGATTGATCAATATTGTCCGGTCCGTAAATTTCATTAAAAACAATGGCAAGATCCTCAGCATTTCTGCAAATCGGCCCTATCTTATCCATCGACCAGCTTAATGCCATTGCTCCTGTGCGGCTTACTCTTCCATAAGTCGGGCGCAATCCAGTCACACCACAAACAGTTGATGGCGATACAATCGAGCCCCAGGTTTCGGTGCCAATCGCAAAAGGCACCAACCCTGCAGAAACTGCAGAAGCAGATCCTGCTGAAGAACCGCTTGAACCTTTTGTAACATCCCAGGGATTTCTTGTCTTTCCACCGTACCAAACATCTCCCCAAGCTAATGCACCCATAGTTAATTTAGCCAAAAGCACAGCTCCCGCTTCTTCAAGATTTTTAATAATTGTTGCATCTTCATTAATCACCTGATCTTTAAATGGCGTAGCGCCCCAGGTCGTTTTATAATCCTTGGTAGAAAGAAGATCTTTTACCCCAAATGGAATGCCGTGTAATAATCCTCTATATTTTCCCTGAGCAATTTCTTTGTCCACAAACGATGCCTGCCTTAAAGCACGTTCTTTTGTAATTGTAATTATGCATTCGAGTTTCGGTCCGAACTTTTCCATTCTTTCTAAAAAGAATACCGTCAAATCAACCGAGGATATTTGTTTAGTACGGATCAGTTCTGCTAATTCACCAATTGAGTAATAAGCAAGCTCCTCAATATCCTCAGGCATCTTTGTTTTAGAATAATCACTGAACTCAAGCGGCTTCTGCACTTTGTTAAATTCAAATCCAACTGGGAGGGGATTGAATAGAACGGAAGGTACAACACTATTTTTTAGTTCAACATCCCAATTTGATTTATAGCTATTTCGATACTCTATAAGATTATCCAGCATTGAATCTCGTTCAGATAGAATGAATTTGAGTCCGATTAGTTTTTCTGCGATTTCAACTTCTTTTGTTTCAATCTCTCTTTGCTCAGTGACTGTTAGAACAATAACAATTGTGATAATACTTAAAACGACACTAATGGCTACTAGCTGGAGGAATGATACTTTTTTCATTTAAATACCTTTTTGAATATTTAAATTCACAAAAAACTTTTTGCTCAGGTCTTAAGAATATTTTTGGTTGAAGATTGCTAATCCTAAATTAAAATATTAAAAACAGAAGCAAAATAATTTTTTCAAAATTTAGTTCTGTGCTGTTTATAATTCCAGATGATAAGTTGTGATAAGAAATCCCCTATTTTTTTAGTTTGATGATAAATTCTAAACCATTAAACATAATATGGTAATAAAAAGCCGGTAACATCATCTAACATCACCGGCTTAACTAAAAAGATGTTATGATCCTTTCTTCCATTGCTCAGAAAGATTTTTTGCAAAGGAATCAAACGTATGTGGCTTTCTATGTAATATCTCCATTGTTTGTATGTGATCCTCATCGGTAGCAATAAATCCTTTATCCTGAAAATGCTTAAACATGATCTTAAAGTCATTAACCATCCAATCTGGCATCATTTGTTTTGCAGAAGTGCCCCAGGCATCTAGGTCATCCCCGGAATATTTAATCTCCTTGCCTAAATACTTACTAAATGTGGCTGCGGTATCATCTGCAGTATTAATATTCGGACCGACAAGCGAGTATGTTTTTCCTGTAAAACCATCTTCCATCAGAGCATTGGATGCAGCCTCCGCAATATCAAGTACATCAACACGACTGACGCCTTTATTTCCAATAGGATTGGGATATATGCCATACTCAAGCATCGGCTGCTGAAACCAGTAATCGTTTTGGAAAAAACTATTTGGCCTTAATATTGTGTATTCAATGCCTGATGATTTGATTGCGTTCTCTATCGGTATCTTGCTGCTAAAATGCGGTGCCTCTTGTATATCTTCCAGACGGTGAACTGATAAATAGACTATTCGCTTTACTCCAGCATTCCTGGCAGCTTTAACTGCGGCAAGACCTTCTTCTGTCTCCGTCTGGCTTACCGGTGTAATGATAAACACACGGTCAATCCCATCAAATGCTTTACTCAATGATTCTTCATTATGAAGATTACCAACTACACCCTCAACACCTTTGGGTAATTTCTGAAGGTTTTCCTCCTTGCTGGTCATCACCCTTACGTCGGTACCCCTATTTAATAGTTGTGCCACTGTTTGACTACCAACAGTACCTGTGCCCCCTATAACTAATACTTTCATCTTTTCCTTCTTGTTTAATTAATATATAAAGTTAATTTGCTATAAAATGATTATTGTGCCAAAATTGAATTTAATTGCTACGGAATGGTCATTAACAAAATAGTAAAAATTATATGTTAATGAAATATGAATACGGTACTAAATAAGAAAAGCCAGCGACTTTTGCTGGCTTATGTTCTGTGGTTGAAGGAGTTACAAAAAATCTTCCAAAAAATTTATTTACACCCTGCTACTTATAAATATGGATACTGAATTCATCTCCCAGTTCTTTGTTAAAATGATCCTTATAGAGTTCAATATATTTTTGAAATAATTCATCAGGAACACGTTCACCATTTAAGATAATTTCATCTTTATTCAACTTTAAGTTTATTTCTTCATTTTCATCCTCAATCAGACCATCGTTCTTCATCTCCAGCTTTAATTCTTTCATAAATTTACCCAGTAAACTTAAGTCATCAATATCCCTTAATTCGATTTTAATATCTTTCAGCTCTTTCTTTAATTCCTTCATCTGTTCTTTGAATTCACTCATATCAAAATCAAAATCCTTAATGACTATCTTTTTATCTTTCAATTTCATTGATAACTCTTTCATATCCTCTTTAAATTGTTCGGAGTCAAAATGAAATTTGAAATCTTTCTTACGGAGATTTTCCATCTCAACTGCTAATTCCTCCATATCCTCCCGAAACTTTTCAGCATCAAATTCAATTTTTATCTTCTCCTTTTTTAGTGACTTAAGCTCCTCACGAAGTTCCTCCATTTCTTTTTTAAATTCTTCTGTGTCAAAGTCAAATGTATCTATTTCAGAGAAGTGCGAGTTTTCATTGTTATTTATATGTGGTTTGGAAATTGAAGATTGGAAAGTGAAAAATAATATAATTAGAAATGTCAAACCGACGAAAACAGTTAATTTTTTCTTCATGGTATTTTGCTCCTAATTTTAATTAGCAATCATAAATTAGGACGCAGTTCCAGAAGTTATGTTCTGCTACTTCTTTGCCTTCTATTGAAATGGACTAAAATGGTGATATGTGGTAGATAAGCTTGCTGAAGTGAAGCCTGGAAGCAGATTATATTAAATTGTAAGAAGGATTATTTCCAAAAACCATATTTTTTTATGTGACGATAAGCCATATATCCCACGGCAGCTGTTTGTGCTAATCCAAGTATATATCTTATGGGATCTATTTTTGAATTCTCCAGGTACTGCTTATAATATGGTAACATCAGGTGATCTGAAGCTCCAACAGTGCTTGTTTTAAATGATGTTGGATATGACAATGCTAAATCCGTTCGGAGTTGTAATATTGATAGATCACCCTCTACCAATTGTTCAGATTCTGTAACAGAAAAGTTAAATGGGAAATATAATTCAAAATCATCATAGTAGTAATTCATATAAGGATTTATTCCCTGATATCTTAATACAGTATCTAGCAGAGACGGCACAAAAATATCTTCCTGTTGTGCTGATATGAAGTTTGGAAGAAGAATAAAGATTGGCAGTATTGATAATAATTTCATCAGGTATAAAATTTATCAATATTACACTTTAAATCCACCTTCCAATAATAACTTATTAAATAGTGCGGTCTTTTATTTCTTTATCTACGTTCGTCTGGGTACAAAGTAATATTATTGTCAATATTTCTCCGGCACAAAATTTTGATCTTCGAATGGAGGTCTTACGTAGCCAACTTTTTTGTGTCTCGGTGGTAATTTGATAGGCTCGGGTTTTATATCTTTATAGCGTATCATACTTAACAGGTGGCTGACACAGTTAAGTCTTGCACGTTTTTTGTTATCGGCATTAACAACGTACCATGGAGCTTGTTTAATATCGGTATGAGCAAACATTATATCCTTTGCTTTAGAATATTCAACCCATTTTTCTCTCGATTCCAAATCCATTTCACTTAACTTCCATCTTTTAGTTCTGTCTTTAATACGGTTCTGGAATCTTCTTTCCTGTTCCTCATCACTAACCGAAAACCAATATTTTATAAGTATAATGCCTGAACGTACAAGCATTCTCTCAAATTCCGGACACGATCTTAAAAACTCACGGTGTTCCTCTTCCGTACAAAAACCCATTACATATTCAACACCTGCACGGTTGTACCAGCTTCTATCAAAGAGAACCATTTCGCCTGCAGCCGGTAAATGCGGTACATATCTTTGAAAATACCATTGCGTAGTTTCCTTTTCGGTTGGTGTACCCAATGCAACCACACGGCATATACGAGGATTTAACCTTTGAGTTATCCTTTTTATAACACCACCTTTCCCTGCGGCGTCTCTGCCTTCAAATAATACAACCACCTTTAAATCATGTTCGTGTATCCACCTCTGCAATTTTACAAGCTCTACCTGAAGAAGTGTTAACTTTTCTTCATATTCCTTTCCAGTAAGTGCATTTTTCTTTTTGCTTTGAGTTATATCCGTATAACTTACTTTTTGAGCGTTCTCTTTTACCTTACTTTTTTTCTTTTTAGCCATCCTTCCCTCTCAAAATTTCATATAAGGTTAATATCTTAACTCGTTACTTATTACTTGAATATTCCTCTGCAGTAAATAATCTAAGACTTTTTCACAATAACCTGGAATTGCACCAACATATTCGGGTGGAAAGATACCTTTATTATTTAATCCTCCTTCTAATATCAGTCGTGCAACCGCTGTACAAGTGTATCCCGTTGTTCTTGCCATCGAAGTTGTTTTTGTCTCCTCATCAAATTTATCAAAGATTTCATAAACATATTCTTTTTTTTCATCGTTCTCTGTACCACTTATAAACAACTTCATAACAGTAAACTCATCGTCTTCTCTCTCCGGTTTCCAAAGCCGGAATAATAATTTTGAAGTTATATCAATCGGGCGAACAGTTTGATCTTTTATTTTAATTTCCTCTTCATTAAAGAACCCCGAATACTTGAGTATGTTCATCAACTCCCTGTGCCCAGGATAGCGCAACGTTTTCTCAATCATATTTGGAATCTTCATTGTTTGCAATAAGGTTCTTAGTCCGTCAGTATTAAATGCTTCTAACGTTCCTATTCCATCAACCTCAATAAATTCGGGATCAGAAAGTGCTTCCTTAACAACAAGTTTACCATTAACTACAAAACGTGCAGGGCGAAGATATTCATGAATAACATCAGTAGGAGAGAAAAACGCTTTATACTGGTAAGGCCAGTTACGTTTGAAAGGCAAGCCGCCCACATAACATTTGAAGGATTCAATTTCCATCTGCTCGGTATGTAAGCCAAGAATAAGATTACTCAATCCTGGAGCAACGCCACAATCTACAACAGCAGTAATATTCATTGCATCGGCAAGTTCTTTTAATTCAAACGAATCGTGCTCGAAAAAAGAAATATCCACAACATTTATTCCCGCCGATATAAATGCTTGAAGAACTTCAAAACCGATATTACCCGGAACAGCTTCAATCACTAAATCGAATGGTTCAAGAAAATCTTTTAGATCGCGATCTTTTGAAAGGTCCCACAAAACAGTTCTTATCTTGTATTGGTTTTTTAACTGATCTAATCTATCGAGACTTTTATCAGATATGGTTACATCATACTCATTACAAAGATCGGCAGCAATTACACTGCCCACCATCCCCCCTCCAAGTATAATTATCTTTTTCATTGATGTGATTAATATCCACTAATTAGTAAAAGGAAACTGGACTTCGATTCACATCGAATTATTGAGTTAAAAATTACATTGTTAAATAAATTCACTCAATAGTTTGTTTAATTTTCTAAAGAACATCTTCTGCAGTAGCAACAATATAATCAACTGTAAATCCGTATTTTTCAAATATAGTTTGATAAGGTGCAGAAGTTCCGAACTTTTCAATGCTTATAAAATCGCCATGCTTGCCAACATACTTTTCCCAGCCTTGTTTTACACCGGCTTCAACTGATACTCTTGCTTTAACTGAAGAAGGTAAAACTTTTTCCTTATAATCGTCATTTTGTTTTTCAAACAATTCCCAGCTTGGAAAGCTTACAACTCTTGTTCGTATACCCATCTCTTCTAGTTTTTCTGCAGCTTCAAGTGTTACTCCAACTTCGGATCCCGATGCAATTAAGATCACATCCGGATTATCTCCTGCGTCTTTAATTATGTAAGCACCCATTTTCAATTTATCAGCTCCAGCATATTTAGTTCTATCGATAACCGGCAGTTTTTGTCTTGTTAATAAAAGAGCAACCGGACTGCCTTCATGCTCTAAAGCAGTTTCCCACGCACTAACCGCTTCATTAGCATCAGCAGGACGTATGACCAAAACCTTCGGTATTGCTCTTAGCGAAGCTATATGTTCAGTCGGTTGATGTGTTGGACCGTCTTCTCCCAATCCTACGCTATCATGTGTAAAAACATATATAACTTTTATTCCGGAAAGAGATGCCAGTCGTATCGATGGACGCATGTAATCAGAGAAGACAAGAAATGTTCCACCGTAAGGAATTACGCCGCCATAGATAGCCATTCCGTTAAGTATGCTTCCCATACCGTGCTCTCTTATGCCAAAGTGAAAATTTCTTCCCCGTCTGTCTTCGGCTGTGAACTTTTCAAAATCGTTGAGCATAGTGTTGTTCGAAGGAGCTAAATCAGCAGAACCTCCTATTAAGGTTGGCAATGAATCTGCAATTGCATTTAGTACTTTACCAGATGCAAAACGTGTTGCCACTTTTTCTGAAGGATCATTAAATGATGGTAATTTTGTTTTCCATTCGTTTCCAAACTCTTCGTTCATTACAGAGGTAAACAGTGATGCTTCTTTCGGATACTTCGCTTTAAAACGCTCAAATAGTTTATTCCATTCCTCTTCAATTTCATTTCCTTTAGCCTGAACTGGCTTAAAATGTTCTTTCACCTCCGGGGGAATTAAAAATAATTTATCGGTTGGCCAATCCAGATTTTCTTTAGTGAGTTTCACTTCATCCTCACCAAGTGGTGAACCGTGTACACTCGCTGTATCCTGCTTGTTTGGGCTACCGTAACCAATGTGTGTTTTAGTTATTATCAAGGTTGGTTTTGAAGTGTCCTTTTTTGCTGCAACAACAGCATCATCAATCTGCTTAAGATCGTTTACATCATTAACACGAAGTACCTGCCAACCATAACCTTCGAATCTTTTTCCAACATCCTCAGAAAATGTAAGTGATGTGCTTCCGTCGATTGTAATACTGTTATCATCATAAAAGAAAATTAATTTCCCGAGTTTGAGATGACCCGCTAACGATGCTGTTTCGTGTGATACTCCTTCCATCAAATCACCATCGGAACAGATACCGTAGATATAATGATCAAGAATTTTTATATCATCTTTATTAAAAATCTTTGCAAGATATTCCTGTGCTATTGCCATTCCAATTGCATTTGAAAATCCCTGACCTAATGGGCCGGTTGTAGTTTCAACACCGGGAGTCAATCCGTACTCAGGATGACCGGGTGTAATGCTTTCCCATTGCCTGAAGTTTTTCAAATCATCCAAAGACACATCATATCCGCAAAGATGAAGCAGTGAATAAAGAAGCATACTGCCATGACCGGCAGATAAAACAAATCTATCTCTGTTAGGCCATTCGGGATTGGCTGGATTGTAATTCATATACTTTTTATAGAGCATATATCCAATTGGTGCGCATCCCATCGGCATACCTGGATGCCCGGAATTAGCTTTCTGTACAGCATCAACTGCTAAAAATCGAATTGTGTTTATTGAAAGCCGATCAATATCTGCAGGCATAGAATGTTTCCTAAACAGTAGATAAATTCTAAATTATTTCGTCAAATATATTAAAAAGAACAGGAAGTTTTGAATAAGTGTCAAACTGTTCTCTGCTGCGGATTGTCAAAGTGTAAATTGAAAAGATAATACCGTTCACCCACAGAATTTTTCCTTCAACCCAATCTGCTTGTGTGAGGGGATTGTAAGGTTGATATTTAAATAAGTTATTCAAATAAACTTTTCTTTGTCAAATTAAAGGGAGAAAGTGGGATGAAATCATACAAATATTTGCAGATTATTTTTATTCTTATACTGTTAATTCTATCAGCCGATGGAATTATCTTTGCCCAAAATAAAAACCTTACTTTCAGCCAGGTGTACCAATTCAGTGAGCCAAGAATATTACAACGACTGCCTGTAATGAAGGGGTGGCTGGATGACAATCATTTCTTGCAAATGAAAATAGAAAATGAAAGTAATTATTTGATGAAAGTAAATGCAGAATCCGGTAAGGAGGATATATATATTGATTATTCAGCTATTAATAAAAACTTACCTGAAGGATTTAATGCAACAAGAACTATCGACGAGACAGAGGATTCCAAAGGATTCCTGTTTAATAAAGAGAATGATTTATACTACTATTCAACAGAAAATGAAAATTATAAGAGATTAACAGAATCCGAAGCCAGAGAAAACAACCCAACCTTTTCTCCCGATGGTAAAAAAGTATCATTTACAAGAGAACGCAATTTATTTGCAGTTGATGTAGAAACCGGAGAAGAAACACAGCTCACATTTGATGGTTCTGATGCTGTTTACAACGGTTGGGCGTCCTGGGTTTACTGGGAAGAAATCCTCGGTCGGGGCACCAGAAACAAAGCATACTGGTGGGCACCCAATAGTAAGATGATTGCATTCCTCTGGTTTGATGATTCACCTGTTCCAAAATTTCCACTTTATAATTCAGATGGTGTCCGTGGTGAGATAATTTGGCAGCGCTTTCCAAAAGCGGGCGATCCCAATCCTAATGTTAAGATGGGAATAGCTCACATAGAGGAGAATAAAATAATTTGGGTTGAAGAGGATGAAAATATTGACCAGTACACTGCATGGCCATTCTGGACAAAAGACAGCAATGAATTATTTTACCAAGTTTTGAACAGGGGACAGGACAGTTTAACATTTTTTGCTGCAAATCCTGAAACCGGGAAAAACAGAGTTGCTTATAATGAAGTACAAGAAACCTGGGTTGAATTCTATGAAAACATTTATCTGTTTGAAAACGGTAGCGGATTTATTTTAAGATCAGATAAAGATGGGTGGAGACATTTATATTATTATGATATGAATGGTGATATCATTAGCAGGATAACAGCAGGCAAATGGGTTGCTGAAAGGATTGTTTATGTAGATGAAGAAGCAGAAGTTGTATTCTTCGAAGGATGGAGAGACAATTCATTTAACAGACATCTGTACAGAGTGAATCTTGACGGGAAGGAACTTACTAAGATCACCAAAAAAGATGGCAGACATGAATCAAATATTTCACCCGGGGCTTCATACTTCTATTGCAATTACAGCAGTATCAATCAACCGACTAAGCTCGAATTGCATAACATAAATGGTGAATTTATAAGAACAATTTCAGAAAGAAAGACAGTGCTGTATGATGACTATCTATTTGGAAAAACTGAACTCTTTAAAATCAAAATCCAGGATGGTACAGAATTACCAGCGAAGTGGGTTCTGCCAAAAGATTTTGATCCAACCAAAAAATATCCCGTTATTCTGGCAATATATGGAGGGCCAGGTTTTGAGGATGTTAAAAATAGCTATTTCCATTTTCTCGACAGATATTTCATTGCACAAAGCGGAATAATATATTTTCAGGTGGATCACAGAGGTTCATCACATTTTGGGAAGAAAGGTACTTCATTGATGCATAGAAATCTTGGCAAGATAGAAATAATGGATTACATCGAAGCTGTTGAGTGGCTAAGAGAGCAACCATTTGTTGACGAAACAAAAATTGGAATTGAAGGAAGCAGCTACGGCGGGTATATGGCTTTAATGGGATTAACATATGGTTCAGATTACTTTACACACGGTTATGCAGAAGCTCCAGGTACCGATTGGAAATTATATGATAACGTTTATACTGAAAGGTATATGGATAAACCGGATGAAAATCCGGATGGATATGAGTTTGGTTCTGTGATGACACACGCCGAAAAATTAAAGGGGGAACTGCTCATAGTTCATGGAACAACTGACGATAACGCTCACTTTCAGCAAACTCTGCAATTGGTAGATGTGCTAACAGATCTTGACAAGGATTTTGAATTAATGATTTACCCGAATGAAGGACATGGATGGTGGATGCCCAAATGGTCACATTCACAACGCAGTAAAATAAACTTCTGGTACAGGCATTTCTTTGGTGAAGAGTTTGTGGTAGAATAAATTACCAGAGATTTAAATAATTAAAGGCGACCCAAAAGAGCCGCCTATAAAGTAATAATAAGTTTTATTTATTGAAGTAAATGAATTTTCTTATCAGCACAAATATCTCTAAGAATCTTTGGCCAAACTGTTACACTGCATTCGCCCAGTGCGGCTTTTCTCAATAGATACATATAAGTACGAGACTGCCCAATACCGCCGCCTATACTAAGTGGAATTTCATCAGCAAGGATCATCTTGTGATAAGGCAATTCTAAGAAATCAAGTTGATTAGTAATTTCAAGCTGTTTTTTTAATGTTTCTTTTGTAACTCTAATGCCCATTGATGTAAGCTCGTGACGGCGTTTTGTTACAGGATTCCAAACCAGTATATCGCCGTTTAAGCCGTACATCTGCTTTCCATCTTTCTTTATCGTTGGACTTACCCAATCATCGTAATCTGCAGCTCTCATTTCGTGCGGGTATCCATCTTCAAGTATTGCTCCAATCCCTATTATAAATATTGCGGGATACTTTTTAATAACCTCAGTCTCTCTCTGCTTACGCGGCAGATCAGGGAACATTTCAAGTATCTCTTCAGCGTGAAGGAAGGTTAATTCTTCCGGGAAATCCGGATATTTACCTTTAAGTTGTGGGAAAAGTTCTTCAGCATGCTTTCCTGCACCTACTATAACTTTCCATAGTTTTTTTACAACATCTTTCAGAAGATCAAGATTCCTATCATCAGCGGTTATTACTTTTTCCCAATCCCACTGATCTACATACGAACTGTGATCGTGATCTAAGAAATAATCTTTACGAACAGCACGCATGTCTGTAAACAAGCCTTCACCTACTTCCATTCCAAATTGTTTTAATGCCCATCTTTTCCATTTTGTAGCAGCTTGTACTACCTGCGCTTCGACAGGATTTTTGTTGTAATCATTATTGATATGAAAATCGATCGGAGTTCTTGAACCATCACGATCGAGATAATCGTTCATCCCGCTATCCCTATCAACTATCAACGGGCTTTCAACACGGATAAGGTTTAATTCCTTTGCAAGATTTTCTTCGATATATTTTTTTACCTCGAAGAGTGCAATTTGTGTTTCCTTTGGATTAAGTATGGGTGTGTAATCAGTTGGAAGTATTTGTTCAACTTCTTCGTAGGTCCCAATTCCGGGGCCAGCAAGGTCAGCAGTTTTCTCTTTCATAATTTCTTCCCTCTAGTTTATTTGTGAGATTATTTTTGAAAAATCTATATTAAAAAATAATATAAATATTGTGGTTTAAATTATTAGGTTGGGATTTACTATCCCAACCTTTTAAAAAATAAAATTCCCGACACAATACAGGATATAGAGAACAGCAAGCCGGGAATTAAAAGCGACACGATCATAACGGGTGGATTAATATGACATATCGCTTACTTCAATTATTTCGGCTTCAGGATCATGTTCGTGCAGATAATGAATGAACTCAGGATTAAAATACTTCTGATGCGTTCTTTCATATTCCTTCAGCCAGCGCTCTACCTCATCGTGAGGCAGTGAGCTTTTCATATAGTTGAGTCTCTCTTTATCATCGTATATGCGATAATAATAAAGCTTTTTTTCACCCATTATTCTTCCTCTGATTTTTCTTTATGCTAAAATTTTCTCTGTGTGTAAAATATCATTGAATAACCCATCTTTAATGGATTCCGCATTCTTCCTTGCATTTGCAAGTGAAGTTAATACATACCTGTTTGCAATAAAGACTTTCTTAGGTTCTTTCTCAGCTTGATCTAATAACAGGTAGCCAATAAAGATGTAACTGTATAATTCAACTAATTCTTTTGAAGCAACATCCTGAAATGCAGGGTCCTTTTTTTCATTTACGTACTTAAGGCAATCCCTGAAAATTTCTCTTATTTCAATTAGATGATTTACCAGTGTCGCCACACCTCCAGTATATTCTTTCTTTTCTTTCTCATCAAATAATTCACCCAAAACATCGTTCATTACACCACCGATAGCTGCAACAACCTGCAATTGTGATGTGCCTTCATAAATATTTGTGATCCTTGCATCCCGCACTAATCTTTCAACTTTAAACTCACGCATATAACCTGTGCCGCCGTGTATCTGCAACGCATCATATGTGATTTTATTTGCTCCTTCTGTTAGAACATATTTGGCTATGGGAGTTAATAGGTTCGCTTCCTTAACTAATTTTTTTAATCGCAGATTTTCTTCACCAAATGGCTTTCCTTCTTCTTTAAGCTTTGCGATTTTCTCTTCCAGCTTTTCCTTTAAATCAACAATCCTTGCCACGTTATACAATAGAACACGATTGGCTTCTAGCATAACACGCATATCTATTAACATGTTTGCAACAACCGGAATGTTATAAATCGATTTACCAAACTGTTCTCTATCCTTAGCGTATTTTAATGCTTCTTCATAAGCCGCCTGTGAAATTCCTAGCGCTTGAGCTGAGACGCCCATTCTTGCACGAAACATCAGATCAAAGACATACTTTATTAATCCGAACCTTCTACTACCAACAAGCTGCGCTGGTGTATCGTTAAATTGAAGTTCGCAGGTAGGTGAGCCATGAATGCCAAGCTTGTTTTCTATTCTCCTCACTTTAACGGTTTTATCACCATAACACGCAAACATACTTAAACCCCTTCCATCCTTTGTGCCAGGTTCAGAGCGGGCTAAAACAAGAAGAACATCGCCATTACCATTAGTGATAAATCTTTTTACTCCCTTCAGATACCACTGCCCCTTATCATCCTGGTAAGCATGAAGTTTGACTGCCTGAAGATCGGAACCTGCATCAGGTTCTGTTAAAGCCATTGCGCCGGTATATTCGCCCGTACAGAACCCGGGTAAAAATTCCTGTCTCTGTTCTTCATTGCCAAACTTCATAATTGTATCGCCAATATCTTGTAAACCGAATATATTCATCAACGAAGCATCTGCACGAGAAATTAACTCTATTGCCATTATATAAATGCTAAACGGGATATTCAATCCACCGTACTTTCTGGGAAATATCATCCCCCTTAGATCAGCAGCAGCAAGCTGCTTCAGATTTTCTTCTGTTCCTTTTGCATAAAATACTTCGCCATCTTTATATTCCGCACCCTCCTCATCAACTGCTGCAGCGCGCTCAGCTATAAAGTTTCCGGCTATATCTCCAACTATTTCAAGTACCTTTTTATAATTCTCAATTGCATCTTCATAGCTTGTAGGTGCATAGTTGAACTCTTTAGCTTGCTCAAAATTATCTTCCGCGATTTCAACAACCTCATTTAAATCAAGGTTGTTAAAATTAAACTGCATATCGTTATTATCTGTAAAATAGTTTGGCATAGTCTATTACTTCAACTTATGTTTATATACATCAATAAAAGTAGGGATCACTTCTGTAGCATCACCAACAATTCCGTAATGAGCAACATCAAAGATCGGTGCTTCCGGATCACTGTTTATAGCAATTATCTTTTGTGATTCCTGCATTCCTGCTCGATGCTGAATGGCACCTGATATGCCAACTGCAATATAAAGCTTAGGTCTTACTGTAACACCTGTTTGACCAACCTGCCTGTCGGGAGAAATAAAACCTGCATCAACAGCTGCACGACTGCCTGCTACTTCGCCGCCAATGGTATGTGCAAGCTCTTCAATCAACTTAAAATTCTCTTTTGTTCCAAGACCATAACCACCGGCAACAATTATCGGCGACGCCTTTAAATTTACTTTATTGTCTTCCCTATGCTGCTCAACTATTTTTACAAGATCATTCACCGAATCAGGTTTATAATTGATCCTTGTAATCTTACCGGTTTTAGGATTTTCAATAGGTTGAAGTTCCATAACACCTTCACGCACAGTTGCCATCTGTATTGGTACATCGGGTGTAATGATTGTTGCAATAATATTTCCGCCAAAGGCAGGTCTTATTTGCAGAAGAAGTTTTAGGTAATCTTGCTTTAAATATTTTACATCAGAAATTTGAAGATCGGTACAATCCGCTGTTAATCCACTTTTTGTGTTAGAAGCAACTCTAGGTGCAAGATCCCGTCCAATTACTGTAGCACCGAACAGAACAATACGCGGGACTTTACTGTTTACCAGCTCATTTAAAATACTTGAATAGGGAAGAGTTTGATAATGCTTTAATGATGGGTGCTCAATCAGGATTGCTTCATCAGCACCATAAGTAAAAGTTTGTTTTGCTATATCTTCAGCATCTGCCCCTATAACAATCGCCTTAAGCGTGCCTTTCATTTCCTTAACAAGCTTTCTTCCCTTACAAAGGAGCTCAAAGCTTACATCAGCAGGTTTACCATCGTGCTGCTCAATAAATACCCATACTTCATTTATAAATTTCATTCGCTCAACCAAAAATATGATCAGTCATTAATTGATCAACTAACTCTCCCATTGCTGCTTTTGTTGGTTCCACTTTAGTTTGGCTGGAACCAGCAAGTACAACAGATTCCACCTTATAAACTTTTGTGGGTGACCCCTTAATACCGCAGCGTTTGGGATCTAATTCTAAGTCATCCATTGTAAGAGTTTTTATTAATAAGCCACGCTCTTCATACTCGTGGACAAGATCATCAATATACAGTAAAGAGTTTTCCTCTGTAAGTTTTTCAAGATCCATTAAAGATTTAGCATTCTTGAAAGCCATAACTCTCTTTGAACTAAAAGGACGTGGCTCAACAATATCTTTTAAAACAGTTAGCAATACAGGAAGTTTACATTCCACAACCTCATATCCACCATCTATTTTTTTCCTGGCTATTACTTTTTGAGTATTAACTTCTTTTATTTCCTCAGTATAAGTTATTTGCGGGATTTTTAACTTTTCAGCTGTTTGGGGACCAACCTGTGCAGTGTCACCATCTATTGCCTGTCTGCCTGCAAAAACAAAATGATAATCACCAATTTTCTTAATCGCTTCACTCAATACAAAAGAAGTAGCCAATGTATCGGCTCCGGCAAATTTTCTATCGCTTATCAGATACACTTCATCAGCACCCATATAAAGGCAGTCACGTAAAATTTCGGATGCGCGCGGAGGACCCATAGTTATAGCCGTCACTTTACCACCATACTTTTCTTTTATCTGAAGTGCTAACTCAAGCGCAACCTTATCTTCGTGATTAAATATGGCTGGAAGTTTAGCCCGGTTAACGGTTCCGTCGTCTTTCATCACTTTCCCGGATATATTTGCAGTGTCAGGAACCTGTTTAACCATTACAATTGAGTTGTACATAAATATACTTTAGACTATAAAAAAATTATGACTGAATTGGAATATTTACCCGCCCTCATTAACCGCATTACACAGACAAATAATATTCCATGATTTCAAGCACCGATTTTTGCAGCAAAACCCTCTTTTTATTTGAAATAAGCTTTTTAATTTTCAAATCAGAGAAATAGCGTATTGGATTTTCTTAGATGTGAGAAAATAAAATAATAAGCAGTTTAATTCATTAATTAAAATTCACAAATTCTGATTGAAATTTTGATTTGCAATTTGCACAATCAGTTCACAATGTTTTAGCACACCCGGAGCTTCAATTTCGTGAAGTTCAACAGGCTTAAGGTCTATTGTTTTTCGTGAACCAACAAGATTTCCAGCTTCATCAAAAAGCATTACCACATTAACATCAACAGTTTCGCCCGGGTTTTTTGAATTCAAATCAATCCTTTTACCATTTTGCTCGTGGTAAAAAAGATACCCGTCCTTAAAGTAATATTTATATTCAGATGAACCATAAT
The DNA here is from genome assembly GCA_020354005.1 of Ignavibacterium sp. Lineage (GTDB taxonomy): Bacteria > Bacteroidota > Ignavibacteria > Ignavibacteriales > Ignavibacteriaceae > BMS3ABIN03. Next base: position 1,478,679 of record CP070637.1, on the reverse strand, counting down.
CACCCATATCCATTTGCTCGATAATCAACTTCAATTCATCTTTTGCATAGTATGCTTCAATAACAGAAGAAGCATCACCCATTTCCCAGTAACCGGGAACTAATTGCATATTATCTATGTAAGCATCAATTTCTATTGGAGTGTTTAGATTTACTTCTGTTTCTTTTTTCACAGCAACATCTACAGGGACAACATTTATTTTGATGTTATCCGTAATGCCATTTTTAATAACCGGATAAGTTTTATCTGCTATAAAAAGAAGGGTGCCTTTATCTTCTATTTTTACATTTAATGAGTAAGTGTTTGTGGGAAGAATATCATCCCGATTGTATTGAATATCAAACTTGATTGGAACCTGTCCCGGATTATTTATAACCTTCTCTGTAACAACTTTTGCCTTCACATCCTGTTTTGAGATATCAACAAGCTGGATTGTGACAACTGCTTCTTCTGTTAATACAGTGCGCTGGAGATATAATATTTCGCCGGATAGTGAGTAATATGTTTCTTGGGAACAAGAAAGTAGAATAATTACTGAGATTGATAATAAAATTATTACTAAGAATTTCATCTTTTTCACAAAATGTAAAAATTGAATGGTGTTTAAGATATAGAAAAATGATCTACAGTGAAGAGTAAAATTTCTCTGCCTTCTTCCTCGTTGCATTCCTTCTGTTTTTAAGATGCTTTTCTACAAAAAGTTTAATTTCTTTTTTGTCCTTTACTCCATCAATATATTTTTCAAATGCAAGGAATGCGTGTCCGGCTAATATGTTTCTGCACTCGGTGCTGTGTGGGAGAGCATCTACTTTAACAAGTTCTTCAGTAATTTTATTTCTTAAACGTGGTTTGTTAAGCGCAACCTTTCCTAATGCTGTAATTGTATTTGCAGCAGTAACCATACTTTCATCGTAAAGAAGTGCAAAATATTTATTAAGAACTTTTATGTTAAACTTACCTGCCTTGCCGGCAGGCAGGTTTTCATTATCAACTTCGGTGAGATTGCTAAGTACTTCAATTACGTTCCATTTAAGTATTGTATCATCTCCGTCAATCAGCTTTACAAAAATATTAAAGTCGGGATAAAGTTTTTTGGGATTTATTCTGCTAACTTCTCTTAAGCACTTTGCGGCAGCGTTTTTTATTCGTTTGTTTTCAGATGTGGCTCCATCTAAAACCTGCTTCAACACGGATTTGTTTTTAACAGCGAGTTCTGCAACCCTTTCAGCAGCTTTGTTTCCCTCTTTTTCAAAGATTTTTAACACTCGTGTTTTCAATGGATTGTTCCTATTCATTTATTAACCCACCCCTTAATCCCCTCCAAGGAGGGGACTATGAGGAGAATGCAAATCATAATGTTAATCTAATTTATTACGTGTGGAGAAACAAGATTCGGGAGTAAAAAGAAAGTCACACTTCGACAACCCGCTGTGGTGGATGGTGTGACATACGAAATCTTATAAGGCCTATAGAATTGAAAATTAAAAATTCCATTTTAGTGATAATCCACTACCCCTATCAGTCATCATTGCCCCGAGTGAAAAATTATTTTCTTTTTGCACTTTATGAAGCTCCGGTACTAAAAAGCCAATGCCTGCACCGACCAAATAACCCACTATTACATCTGTAGGAAAATGATTTGCGGAATCAACGCGAAGGTAAGCGGTAATAGCAGGATACAATGCAGCTGCACTCCATATTAAAATCTGAGTAGTTTTGTTAGAGATGTAAGTTGTAAAAACATTTGCCATATAAAAAGTAATCGCTGCAGTAACGGCTGTATGTCCTGAGTAAAACGAAACACGCGCTTCGGCTGTTGTTCTTTTTTCAATTGGTGTTTCATCAGAATATGTATATGGCCTTGTTCTTTTTACAATTCCTTTAACAATTCCATTTAAGCTGCCGGTAATAATAAGAACTTCACCATATATTAGTAAAAGTTCGGGAAAATCATTTCGAGTTTCTTCGTATGCAAGAAATGTTAATGGTAACAAATAGGATGTAAATAAAAGGAAATCCCCGGCATTCTCTTCCCGCTTTGGTCCAATCGCAGACCTATCAAAACTATTTACATCAGCAGGGTTAAGCGCATTAACCTCATCAACTGTAAGCGGAGGAAGTTTTGAAAGTAACGCTAAGGCTGTTATGCCAGAAACTATTCCTGCTCCATATATTAATGCTTCTCGTGTAACATCTAATTTAAAAGGACTGTAGTGTTCGTTTTGTGCATGGTTAATTGGGTTTAAATGAAATACAAGCGCAAGAAGCAGTAGTACGGTTCTGTGTAAGATCATATAAGAATATGGGGAAATAACTTCCTTTATTAATAATGGGGATGAAAGTAATACAAAATATTATGAATACCAATGGGAACAATTATTATAGTTAGCCTCAATATTAACTCTGTTTATCGTAGTATTACTCTTTATAAAGATGACAATTTATTGTTCAACTGTTGTAGATTCAAACAACTTAGCTGTATCATCCTGCACAAGAACCCAAATTGAATAGACACCAATAGCAGTTCCAATTGGCAAATTTAAAAGAGCAAGTGCCGATACGATTAATACTAATATTCTCGCCCAGCTTTTATATAAAAAGAGTCCTATACCTCCTATCAGGCCTGGGATAGAAAGTATAAATAAGAATAACGGAACATATGTACCTACTGCCCACAATACATATTGTGCTTCATAGTCATCAGCAAAATGTGAGACCTGTCTCAAAACTATAAATACTACTATTGCAGCAATTATCCCAAACAAGCTGTAACCTACTTGAAGCGCTGCAACAACCGTTACATGCTTCTGCATTTTGTTTTCTTCCATTTTTCCTCCTTAAGTAAAACTCTTACTACTTTTATAAAACTATTATTGCGGCAGCTTACCAACCACACCCCACAACCATTTATGTGCCCTGTGAATAAATGCAGCAGGTTCCAAAAACATA
>CP070637.1:1468872-1475630 GCA_020354005.1 Ignavibacterium sp. | reverse complement strand
GATTTCCATAAAAAATATTATCTCCTAATATTAAACAAACGGAATCATCACCAATAAAGTCTTCGCCAATGATAAATGCTTCAGCGATCCCATTTGGCGCATCTTGCACTTGATATTCAATAGAGAGCCCAATCTGAGACCCATCCTCAAATAACTTTTTGTACAGTGGTACTGTTTCTTTGTTGGAAATGATTAATATCTCTCTTATTCCGCCCAACATCAGAATTGATAGTGGATAATAAATAAGCGGTTTATCATAAATAAGAGTTAGTTGCTTACTATAGATCTTTGATATTGGATAAAGGCGGGTTCCCGATCCGCCTGCCAATATTATAGCTTTAGTTTTATTTTGATTTGTTTTAGACATAATGGTACAAATATAATAAGAATAGACCTGAAATCTTTGGATAAAATGTCTACAAGAATAGTTACAAAAGTGTACCGCTTAAAATTATTATGGCAACTGTAAAGTAGATTAACAAGCCTGTAACATCCACAATTGTTGTAACTAAAGGTGTAGAAGAAGTGGCAGGATCAGCACCGAGTTTTTTAAGTACAAATGGCAACATCGAACCTGATAAAGTACCCCATAAAACAATCCCAAGTATTGAAAGAGCAACTGTTATTCCAATCATCATCCAGTGGGCTCCGATAGTATCCGATAAGTTTGCCAGCACTCCAACCTGAAAGAATCCTAATAATCCCAATATCGATCCTATCATTAAGCCGGAGAAAATTTCCCTGCGCATTATATGCCACCAATCGTTAAGAGTTATTTCTCCCAAAGCCATAGCCCTGATAACGAGCGTGGCAGCCTGCGATCCAGAATTACCACCGCTGGAAATAATCAAAGGAATGAAAATAGATAGTACAACTGCTTTGCTAAGCTCGCTTTCAAAAAATCCCATTACAATAGCAGTTAATATTTGAGCAACAAAAAGTATTGTTAACCAAAAAGCCCTTTTCTTTATCATTGCGTACAATGATATAGTTGAGAAGGGTTCTTCAAATACTTCAACAGCTGCTATTTTTTGCATATCCTCTGTTGCTTCCTCTTCTGCTACATCAAGGACGTCATCAACTGTAACAATGCCGATTAGAACATCAAAATTATCAACAACAGGCAGTGCAATCCTATCATATTTCTTAAATACCTCTACTGCTTCTTCCTGATCATCGTGAACATTCAGTGCAATAAAATTTCCATCCATAATATCCGAAACCTTTTCATCCGGTCTCGACAGTATAAATTCTTTTATTTTAATGTCATCCAAAAGTTTTCCCCTGTCATCAATAACATACACGATATTTAATGTTTCTTTATCTTCAGCAGTTTCACGAATAAATTTTAACGTTTCTTCTATAGTCCATTCCGGTTTTAATGCAATATAATCGGGAGTCATCAGTCGCCCAACACTATTCTCTGGATAACCAAGCAGGGTAATTGCAATTCTTCTTTCTTCTGCAGATAATAACCTGATTAACTGTTTTGCCGCAGCACTGGGCAAATCTTCCAATAAAGCAGTACGGTCGTCGGGATCCATTTCATTCAGTATTGCCGCAACCTCACTTTTGGCCATTGCTTTAAGAAGGTCTTTCTGAGTATCCAGCTCAAGATTTTCGAAGGTATCGGCAGCGAGTTCGTTGGAAAGAAGACGGAATATTATTACTTGCTCTTTAGCGGGAAAACTAATAATTAAATCGGCAATATCGGCAGGAGACCAATCGCTTAAAATCTCTTTGAGAATGCTAAGCTCTCTCTCAGCAATTAGTGATTGTATTTCGGGCTGTAACAATTTGCTTAGCATTGTTGTCCCTTTGAGACTTTAATAAAATGTAATTATGATTACATCTCGCTGTGTAACTAAATGAATGTATTAAGATTAAATTTAGCCCATTATTCCCGAAAATACAACGATTGTAATATCCAGCAATAGCTTGTTATTTAACAATTTGTAAAGATGTGTGTAAACTTTTATTTATAGATTTGTATCAAACTAAAAAAAAAACAATATGAAATTAGTTGTTGACGAAAATATTACCCTTGCTGAAGAAGCTTTCGCTTCTTTTGGTGATTTACTACTAATTAATGGCAGAAAAATCACGAACGAAATATTGCGCGATGCTGATGTGCTTATAGTCCGGTCAATTACAAATATAAACAAAGAACTTCTAAATGGTACTACTGTCAAACTCATTGGAACTGCAACAATAGGCACAGACCATATTGATACCGAGTATTTATCACGAGAAGGCATCAAATTTTCGGATGCTAAGGGCTGCAATGCTAATTCCGTTGCAGAATATGTTATGGCTGCTCTTATGAGAATTGCTGTTAAAGAGAACTTATCATTTAAAAATAAATCAATAGGTGTTATAGGTGTGGGTAATGTGGGTGGCCGAATAGTAAAGTATGCAGAAGCATTAGGTTTAGAAGTTTTAAAGAATGACCCGCCAAAAGAAAGAGAAAATATTGGAAGCGATTATTCTAAACTAGAAGACGTGCTAAATGCTGATATTGTAACCCTGCATGTTCCTCTCAATCTAAAGGGAATTGATAAATCACTTTACCTTTTAAATGAATATAATTTACGTAGTATGAAACAAGGAGCAATTTTAATTAACACTTCACGGGGATCAGTAATTGAAAATGATGCATTAAAAAATATCATCGATAAAAAAGAGTTTAAAGTGGTATTAGACGTTTGGGAGGGCGAACCGCTGATAAATACCGGATTGCTGGAAAAGGTAAAATTGGGTACAGCTCACATTGCCGGGTATTCTTTAGAAGGCAAAGTTAACGGAACAAAAATGATTTATGATTCTCTCAGAAAATTTAAAAACAGCAAATCAGATTGGGTACCAAATTTACCTGAAGTCCACGATAATGAAATTGAAATGCCATCTGAAGGAACTGATGAAGAAAAACTGAATTTTATTTTCAATCAAATATATGATATAAGCTATGATGATTCCTTGCTTAGAAAATTACTATCTATTAAGGAAGATGATAGAATAACGCACTTTGATAAATTAAGAAAAGCTTATCCGGTTAGAAGAGAGTTTGGTAATTACACAATAAAAAGTGAAAATGATGATAGAGACTTCAATAATCTTTTAAGAAGTCTTGGATTTAAACTAAATCTTAGTGGATGATATTAGTCTATTTGATTTTCTGCTTTTGGCAATTTGAATTCTATTGGAATATCCATCTGCACTTTTATTCTTTGTCCTCTTTGAAGACCGGGTTTAAACCTATGATAAAATATTGCCATTCTTGCTGATTCATCACAACCGTAACCAAGTCCTTCTATAACTTCTGCTTCAAGCACCTCCCCATCTCTATCAATAAATACACGAACTGTAACGGTGCCTTCAATATTGTTTTTTCTTGCATTAGCAGGATAATAGATCTTTTTATAAATAGCTTTCATTCCGCCAATTGGTTCTGGCATGACTTCCACACTCAAATAAAATGCTGGGTCCTCCTCATAATCTCTTTGCTCTTCAACTTCCGGTGGTAATAGCTGGTCGGGGTTTACTTTCTTATTTATTTGTTTTTTCTTTATCGGTTGGTCTTCTGCATTTGTTTCATTACTTGCAAGCACATCATCAAACTTACTGTACGTTAGCGGCTCTTCTTCCACATCCAAATAGCCTTCTTTGTAAAACACATCCTTTAAATACGTGCCTGCAGAATCAAAGTAGCTTGCAGGTCCCTCTCTTTTTCCATTCACAATATTGTACATTTCCCGAAGAACACCATTTTTATCATATTCACTTACAAGCCCGTCAACTCTCCCGTTGAAGTATGAAAGTTCCCGTTTCAGTTTGCCATCTTCCCAGTAAAATTTTGCATCACCATCTCTAACTCCATTATTGTAGTGAACAAATGACTTAATATTCCCATTACCGTAATACATAATTACGGAATCAATCTGTGGAAATGAGATACTCGCAGCAGCAACAATTAAAATGAATAGTATACGCAACAACATTAAAAAAAGTTTTTATTGAAAGGGAAAAAATACAATTTAATCACGAATTATCAGGGGCATAAATATAGCTGTTAAAAATACTGCAATGGCTATACCAAAGATTATATATCCCAATGCCTGATCAAAATTGAGCAGCCCCAGTGCACCAAGCATGTAATGCCAGTCGTGATATACTTTATTGCCCCCCAGCAGCGGCAGCTTCTGTGCTCTTGCATCCGAAGCGTAGACGCTAATATTAATGAAATTTTGTCCTAGCCAAAGTAGTGCAAACTGCACACCTGTTCTATATGAATTTCTGAAAAAAAATCCTGCAATAATTAGCGGAAGGATTATCTGCATAAGTGTTCCGCCAAGTGTGTAGATAAATTTACCAAACAAACTGAAGAATACGTGGCCTGCTTCATGGATGACAAGGTCGATATTATCCATCAATCCATAATTACCCCAATTGAGGCACCAGTATATTGCGATTGGAGTAATAATTATGGAAGGAACCCATCTTTTAAATTCGTCCCACTTTGTGTGTGTCTTAACTTTTTTAAAATCTATCTTATTATCAGTCTCAAAATCCGTATTCATTGTAATTGTTTTTCATTTAACCGATTTTTATCTTCGAGCCAAAATTAATCAAGTTGTTTGCACCATTCAATCTTTTATCAATAATCTAAAAGGAAATGCTATGCTTTTACAATTAAAAACCATTTGTTCTATTCTATTATTTGCAGCATTATTCATTCCAATTAATAATGTTTTTGCACAAGAATTTGAAACACCGCGCCCAAGCCCTAACGCCACGGTTAATCAAACTGTTGGGGTAACACACGTTTCAATCGATTACAGCAGCCCGGGAGTAAAGGGAAGAAAAATTTGGGGTGTATTGGTTCCTTACAATGAAATCTGGCGTACAGGTGCAAACGAAGTTACATCTATTACATTTGATGATCCGCTGAAAATAAACGGAAACGATTTGCCTGCCGGCACTTATGGCATTCATACTATCCCCGGAGAAAATGAATGGGAAATTATTTTTAGTAAAGATACTGAAGTTGATGCCGGTTCACAGTTTGATGAGAAAAAAGAGGCATTAAGAATTAAAGTTACACCTCAAGAAGTTCCATTCACTGAGAGAATGACTTTCACATTCACTAATACAACTGATACTTATTCTGAAGTAAATTTAATCTGGGAAAAATTAAAAATCTCATTCGGGCTCGAAGTTAATACTGAAGACCTTACATTATCTAAAGCAAGAGCACTTTCATGGGTGCCCACATTCCAGGCAGCGAATTACTGTTTGACAAATAACGTTGCTTTGGAAGAAGGATTAAATTGGATTGAAGCATCAGTTCTTATTAAGGAAGTTTATTGGAACACACGAATAAAAGCTCAGTTACTCGCGAAACTTGGTAAAAAAAGTGAGGCGATAGCAACAATGCAAAGAGCAGTTGAATTAGGCGGTGAAATGGAAAATGACCCATTTGATTATGATAGAATGAAGGGTTTATTAGCTGAATGGGGGGCTCAGTAGTAAGTCCGTCTTCGTCCAGCAAAGCTGGACTTCGCCGCGACAAACAGGCAGTAGATAATAAATAAATTGAAAATGGTGTGGTTATGTAAATTAATTTGATAGAATTTTTAAGTGCAACAGATTGTACAAATCCTATTAATGATGGATATTGGCCAAGAAAAATTATTATCAAAAAAGACGATTTAAGAAGGTTGGTCTTTAGGAATGTTTTTTACTTCTCTATGAGAAGCCATTGAATACGCATTTTCGAAGCTAACTGAAAAGACCGAGCCTTTATCTTTTTTGCTTTTAACTGAAATAGATGCCTTATTTAATTCCACATATTCTTTTACGAGCGCCAATCCTAAACCATTACCCTCATATTCTCTTTTTTGTCCAACATCTTCCTGTGAGAATGGAAGGAACATTCTTTCTATGTATTCTTCACTTAATCCTATTCCGGTGTCGCAAACTTTAACAACCACACCCTTCTTTTCTGCATCTTCAACCAATACAGTCACTTTTCCCTTCGGAGTATATTTAATAGCATTACCAATTAAGTTCTGGAATATTTGAGTCACAGTATATTTATCCGCTAATACTTCTGTTGCTGTTGCTTGACTGTTAAATTGAAGTTTCAGTCCTTTCTCATCAGTAATTGACCTGAACTCGTCGGTGAGACTTTTAACTTCATCAATAATGTTAAAGGATTCAAATTCGGGTTTGTAATTTCCACTTTGGATAGCAGACATTGATAAAATCATATCAATTGTTCTATGCAACCGTTTACCAGCACTATCCACTGAGGAAAGAATAGCTTTGGTATCTTCATCTGCATCACCTATATCATCAGCCAATATAGGAACTGATGTTAAGATTACGTTTAACGGTGTTCTGATTTCGTGTGACATTTGTGCGAGGAAGGCACTTTTTAACCTATCGGATTCTTTTGACTTCTCGAGTGCAACCATCAAATCATTTTGAACATTTTTAATATCGCTAATATCAAGCACCTGCATAATATATTTGGAAGGTTTATCATTTTGATCATAAAGAGTGTGTGATTTAACAACAGCATCTATAGTAGTCCCATCTTTCTTTACTAACGTACATTCAATGTCCAGATTTCTAAGCATATTCATTAATTTATCAGCTTTTTGGTCTCCAAAATCTCCCCAATCAAATAATTTTTTTACTGGTAATCCCATTATTCCATCCATGTCATAACCAACGTTTTCACAGAAAGAATCATT
>CP070637.1:1460089-1468772 GCA_020354005.1 Ignavibacterium sp. | reverse complement strand
AATCAACCAATGTTATAAACTCGTCCAGATCTATGGATATCCACCCGCCCCCAACACCGTGAAACAGAATTGCTTCCCAAATTCCTTGAGAAACCACCTCATTAAAAAAACTGATTAAAGCACTTGCAGAAGTGTTTCCTCCTATTGAACGGGGCAACCTGTCTGAGTGCCAGTGAGGAGGATCACTATTTACATCCCAATGATACCTGTTTATCATCAAAAAGCTATTGTCAATCTCAAGTCTTTCTTCCCTCGTAAGACCGGTCCAGGTAACACCTCCGCCACTTGCATACGCATGCAATTCGGAGTAGTGCGGAACACCATACACGTCCCATACATATTTGGCTGATTCACCAATTTCATATACCGCTTCTTCATAAGATGAGGCACCATTGTGATTCATTGTGTGGGGTGCTATTGCCTGACCCTCATTCAATAAATTTTGCCAGAACTCTTCGTTATCCTGATGGTGCGACTTTCCCGGATTAACAAAGAAAGTACCTGTCAAACCTCTCGTCTTCAATAGTGGAATGGCATTTTCGACGTGTGACGGCATACTGTCATCGAAATTTAAGGAGAATGCTGCAGCCTTGTCATCCTTCCAATATGCAATCCTTGTATTACCATTTTCTTGTGTATATATATTACAGCAGAGTAATAAAGTGAATGATATAGATAAAATAATTCGAATGTTGTATATATTATTCATAAGTAATAAAATTGCAATAAATATACCATGTAGCAGATTTTAATAAGATGGAACGAAGTAGTACCACAATTAGGTTTTGCAATCCAATTGGAACATTCTTGAATAAGTATACCGACAAATTCTGAAATTGGAACCGACACAATTTGCAATATTCAACAATTGTGTTTCTATATTAAATGAGAGATTTTCTACGAAATTATTTAATAGGTGTACCGAACCTAATGAGACGGATTACCGAAAATTGCCTGTTGATGGTTTTTTAGGATGAGAGAATTAAAGACTCTGAGTGTAATTGCAATAGCGATATAACTGAAATGAATAGTTACAAATATTAGTTTAATAAATCTGAATAAGATAAAATGTTTAAGGTGTTTAATTATAATTGTATTAACATACCTTACAAGTAAATTCGTACTTAAAGGAAATGTGTTAATAAGGAGTTGGGCTTAATTATTAATATGAAAAAAGCAATTCCATTATCCATTTTTGTCAATCTGGTTTTGTATCAATTGAGTTGTGCTCAAACTGAAAAGAATACAATCGGGACAAAGAATGTTATTTCTGAATCCACAATTATTGTTGTAACTTTTGCAGGTAATGTTTCATTAAATAATTCGCTTGAAAACTTCAATTTGAAGACGTCATCCTCAGTAGAAATAAAGTTAAAGAGGACAAGCTTTGCAGGTCGATTGAACAGGCTTAATATGATCCGCACCGTTTTATCATCTACAGATTTTATATTACTAATCATAGCATGTATTAAAATAGCTTGAAATAAAGTTGTATCTATTTTTCAGATAAAATAAAGATCATCTAACAAAGGAATCCATATTGATTAACTTCATTAAGAAAATAAAAATACCACACGTATTCACGCTCTTAACAATTGTTGTTTTTGTTTGTTCACTGCTTACCTATATCATCACTTCGGGTGAATACCAAAGAGAAACAAAACAGGTTGGAACCGTTACTCGCACAGTAGTAGTGCCGGGGACATACAAAGCTCTTCCTAAACACATCTCGGCAGAAAGTATAATTATTAGCGAGGAGGTAGAAGGAAAAGCAACACCAGTTAGCCTGTTTGGATTCCTTAGCGCTATTCCAAGAGGAATGGAAGAGGCTGCGGATATAATTTTCTTTATCTTCATAATTGGTGGTGTGTTTGGCATATTGCAGAAGACAGGAACCATAATGGCATTTATTCAAAAACTGCTTGATGTTTTTGGGCATACTGCAAACCTTCTTGTTGTTATATTAATGGTTGCAGTTGCAATTGGCGCATCAACGCTTGGAATGGGAGAAGAATTCATTCCGCTAATACCATTGTTTTTAATTGTATCAAAAAAATTAGGTTACGATAGAGTATTTGGATTAGGTATCGTTTGGCTTGCAGCTGAAAGTGGATTTGCTGCAGCTACCACCAATCCATTTACAGTTAACATCGCTCAGGGTATTGCAGAAGTCCCTCTCAACAGTGGAATGGGATTCAGGATTATATTTTTAATTGTTGCACTAACAATTACTATTCTATTCCTGCTGCGGTACGGTGCAAAGATTAAAAAGGATCGCAGCAAATCAATTATGCCGGATGACGATTTTGAACTCTCCGAACATTCATTTGAAAAAGTAGAATTCAAAAAAGAACATGTAATAGTTTTGATTGTTGGTGCAGGCTTATTTGCATTTATAATTGTCGCTGTACAGGAATTTGGCTGGTGGATAAATGAAATGGCTGGAGGATTTTTGCTCATAGGTTTTTGCTCTGTTGCAATAATGCGAATACCAATTAATGAAGCAACCAAAGCATTTGTAAAAGGAATGGAAGAAATGGTTGTTGCTGCATTAGTAGTCGGCTTTGCGCGTGGTGTACAGGTCGTCTTACAGGATGGACAAATTCTCGATACTATCATTAATAATGCTGCTACTCAGCTGCAGGATTTTCATCAATTTTTTGCGGCGAGTGGCATGCTGGTGTTCCAGACTACATTAAATTTCTTTATCCCTTCCGGTTCAGGTCAGGCTGCAGTAACAATGCCATTAATGGCACCGCTATCCGATCTGATTGGCATTACACGACAGACAGCAGTTTTTGCATTTACCTGTGGTGATGGTTTTGCCAATATGATAATTCCAACATCGGGCACTCTAATGGCAGTGCTATCAATTGCAAGGGTTCCATACACAAGCTGGCTGCGTTTTGTTTTACCGCTGTTCATTATTCTTTTTATTCTTTCTTTAATGTTTCTTATTATCGCAGTCATTATTAGTTATTAAAACAGGATAGTATTATGAAATTGATTTCATTTCCGCTTGTATTATTAATTTCTTTCTTAGCTCTTAATTTTGTATATGCACAGGATGATTCACCCGAACCTAATTATGAAATGACAACATATTATATGGCGTTTCTTAAGAAGGGTCCCAATTGGTCACCGGAAGTAACAGAAGAGACGAAAAAAGTACAAGCAGCTCATCTGGCAAATATTGAAAAGCTTGTTGAAGAAGGAAAAATGATTTTGGCAGGTCCCTTTTTAGATGAGTGGGAAGTAAGAGGTATCTTTGTTTACAAAGTTGATTCGATGGAAGAAGCAATAGCATTAACCGAACAGGATCCGGCTGTAATTGCCGGAAGACTCACACTCGAAGTTCATCCATGGTATTCGGCAAAAGGAATAACAATAATTAATAATGAAGATGAATAATGAATTAAGAGATGTCACACAACGGTTACTCAAAAACATAACTGAGATACCATCTAAATTTCTTTCTTTTGATGAAGATGAGTTAAGAAATAAGCCCATACCCGAAAAATGGTCAAAGAAAGAAATACTTGGACACCTGATCGATTCTGCAGCTAACAATCATCATCGTTTTGTAAAAGCACAGATTGAAGAAGATCCTTTTAAAATTATTTCTTACCAGCAGAATAGCTGGGTAGCGGTTCAGAACTATAATGAGATGGATTCTGAATCACTTATTGAGTTATGGAAAAGTTATAACCACCATATATTGTGGATTATATCAAACTTTGATGAAAAGAAGTTAAATACCAGGTGGATAATGGAAGAGAACGAGGTTTCGGGCGAAACAATACTATTTCTTATAAAAGATTACATCGATCATATGGATCATCATCTAAAACAAATTTTTAATTAAGAAATCTAAAGGTTGGATTAAAAACAGAAATCCTTTCACAGTACTTTGATTATCTTTTTTGTTCAATCAGGTATTAAAGTTAACAATTCCATCACCTACACTATTTATCTGTAAACGATTATTTTGTATAGTTAAATGTATATTCATATTTAGTGCTGAATAATATTAGACAATAATGCAGGATAGACTGTTAGCTAAATCTCTTGGTGACATACGAAAACAATATGAATATGTAAGGAATTTGAAAAAACAATAATGAAACCCAAAGAAACAACTGTAAAATATATTGATTACACAATTTTCTTTTTTGTTGTTCTATTCTTAGCAAGTCTAACAACATCAATATTCATAAATCAGGTTGGTTACTATGGGGCTTTTGTGTTTATACTTTACCGTTACTTCTATACAAAAGAAAACCAGTTTTTCAAAACCGGTCTGGAGTTACCATTCATATTACTTGTAGCAGCAGAGCTTCTCTCTTCAATTTTTTCGTTAAATCAAGCACAATCATTTCATTTTACAAAGCGTCTATTAATCATCTCCACTTTTTATGTGTTTACTGTTGCAGTCCAAAATTTAGATAGAGCAAAACTCATATTTAATTTATTTCTCTTTTTTACAATAACAAGCTGGATTGTTTATTTATTCTTTGCATATGATCATTATATCCACGGAAAATATCTTTCAGATACCGGTCCACCTGTTTACCAGATGATAATCACCACTTCTGAATTAATAAGTTTTACAGTTTTATTACTATTTGCTTTTGTCATTAATGAGAAAGCAAACTGGAAGTACAAGTTAATTTATATTGCCGGATTTTGCATTAGTGCAATCGCTTTATTAGCCACATATAAAAAAACCGGGTGGATTGGAACTGCTGCAGGAATATTGGCCATTCTAATTGTAAAAAAGCAGTGGAAGCTGATAGCCGGGTGTTGTGTAGTAATAATTGGCCTTTATTTCTTAGAAAAAGACGAAAGTCGCGTACTTGAATATTCATTGGATGATTCCAGAATTGAGTTAATTAATTCTTTCGAAACTGAGGGGCGTGCCTATAATGTGTTTTATGAAAATGATTCAATGGTTGTAAGCGATTTTGAAAACGGGTTACTGGTTGTTCGTAATAGTAAAGTAGTAAAAAATATTAAACTACCGGAAGCTGTTTATGAATTTAAAAAATGGAAGAGTAATTTTTATGTGGCTCATCTTGCAGATAAAAGATTTATCCTTCTGCGTAAAACCGAAAATGAATTACAACAAATTGACGAATTTATTTCGCCTGGATTTGTCAGGTCATTTATGATTACCAACGATTATTTATACGTAAATGATTTAGACTCCGGCTTAACTATTTACAGAAATCCATTTGAATTGAATGATACTATCCGGTATCCAATGCTAAATAAAAACAATGTTATGATGGTAGATAGTACTCAAATTTTCTTCACTTCCCAATCGAATGAGATAAAAATTTATGAATTAAAAAATTATTTGCCGACTGCAGATTATTTTGTTAATTATCAATTAGATAATTATACATCGGTAAATTATTTCAACAGACTTATTATTAGCTCCAATTGGAAGGGCACTAAGGTTTATGATATAAAGAATAACACACTAAACGAAATTTCTAATAATAATAATTTAAAGGCTATCCGCCTGGTGGAGGAAAGCAAAGATAATTTTTTAATGTCAAGCCTAGATAAAAACATTTGCGCAGTAAAAATGGATTCAGTTGGTAAACTTAAAATAATAGCAGAGTATTCTCTGGATTATTTGCCAATAAGCATGATATTTGAAAATGGAAAAATTATAACAACTAATGTCGTAGAGGGAAGGTTTAAAAGAATATTCGATACTCATCATCCCAATAATTTAGTTCGCTTTGCTTTATGGAGAGCCGGCTGGGAAATATTTAAGGATTATCCCATTTTTGGAGTGGGAGATATTGACTTAGGTCTTCTATATAAAAAATATAAGAGATATTTCGATAAAGAACTTCATGGTCACCTGCATAACAACTATATTCACATTTTAGCAACTCTTGGTCTATTCGGATTTATTGCATTCATGTTTTTACTTATTAAAATCTTTATGATTAACAATAAAATCTATTCCGGCGTTAAAGATATTCCATCTGCCTCTTCATTTGCCCTCGGAACAATAGGAGTCTTCATTTCCTTTTTGGTTTCAGGATTGGTTGAATGGAATTATGGTGACCACGAGATAATTACAATGCTCTGGTTTATTTTAGGTTTAAATGTCGGAACTTATAACCTTGTTTTAAAACAGAGAAGCCACATGGAACGAGAGGGTAAGTAAAATAAAAATCTCACCTTATTTGCATAACAGGTTTCTATGAAAAGGAATAAGGTTTTAATACTAATTACACGTCTGAACAATGGCGGAGCGGCCAAGCACGCAATAATACTTAGCAGCAAGCTTAATGATTATGGTTTTGAATCTGTACTTTTAACCGGACATACGGAATCCAATGAGGACGAAATATCATGGTATGCAAAAAATTACAACGTTGCACCTGTTTTTATTAAACATTTAACGCGATCTCTTAATCCCCTTTTTGATCTGTCAGCATTTATATCAGTTTACTCTTTAATTAAAAAACATAAACCTGATATAATACATACACATACCTCAAAAGCCGGATTGATTGGCCGGACTGCCGCAATTATTTATAGTCTTATTCACAGAAATGAAATAAAAATTGTCCACACATTTCACGGTCATATTTTCCATTCGTACTTTTCAGGATTAAAAACATCCATCTTCATCTTTCTTGAAAAACTATTAGCTAATAAAACTGATTCAATCATATCTATCAGCAAGAAATTGAAAGACGACATTATTGATAAGTTAAAAATTAAAAACGATGACAAAGTAGCAGTAATTCCCCTTGGGGTTGATTACTCATTAGCCGAAGATTATAAAAGTGGGCAAGCTTCTTCAGACATCCTTAAGATTGGTATGTTGGGAAGGATAGCACCGATTAAGAATTACTCTCTGGCAGTTGAGATTGCCCGTAAATTGAAAAGCGAAAAAATTCCTGCCAAAATATTTATTGCTGGCGGAGGGAGCAGTACTGATTATAAAAATTTCTCTAACTTTAACTCATAAAAAATTGTTTTTCTTGGTAATATTGATACACCAGAAACATTTTGGAATGACAAAGATATTGCATTAATAACAAGTAAAAATGAAGGAACACCGGTTTCGTTAATTGAAGCTATGCTGTCTGGAATTCCATTCATAGCGCCAAGTGTGGGTGGTATTCCTGATATGGCAACTGGAGAGTATAATACTGTAAATAATCTGATGATATTTAAGAATTGCGTATTGGTTAATAGTTTTGATGCCAAGGACTTCATTAATGCCATTGATTATTATTCTGCAGGTGAATCCAGAATTAGTGCAGGTGAAGCCGGGAGAAAATTTGCAGAAGAGACTTATTCAATAAATAAGATGATGTACAACACTGAAAATCTGTATAAGAGTTTGTTGAGTAAATGACCAACATTGCATACTACATAGCAGCATTAGCTGCGTCAATTGTTATTAACTCTCTTTTTATAAAATTCTGGAAGTTTGACTTTCTTAAATCTACTGTAAAATCAGACCGTTGGGGAACTAAGGTTGTTCCTCTTACCGGTGGCATCTCAATATTTATAATATTTACCATCTTTTCACTTCTTAAAATAAATGAAATATTAGCTGCCCCTTTAATACTGATTGCATTGGCTGGTGGTGTTTTGATGTTTACTCTTGGTTTAATTGATGATATAATTGAGTTAAAATCTCACCAAAAATTTCTTTTCCAGATTATTATTGTTGTTGGGGTTGTTTACCTAGGCGTTGAAACCACGCTCTTCCCAAAGCCATTAAATTTTGCAATTACCGTGTTGTGGATACTTGGAATTACAAACGCTTTTAATTTACTAGACAATATTGATGGACTTGCAGCCGGAATTGCAACTATTGCAGCCTTAACATTAGGTGTTAATTTTTTTATTGGTGGAAATATTTTGCTGAGCAATTTCTGTTTTCTATTAGCAGCAGTGATTCTCGGATTTCTGATATTTAATTTTAATCCTGCCAAAATATATTTGGGTGATAGCGGTTCACTTTTCGTTGGATATATTCTTAGCACACTAACCATTCTTGGAGCGCAGGCAACGGGAAAGTCTTTCTTCGTAGGGATATTGTTTCCTGTTATGATAATGATGATACCGGTTCTAGATACGATGCTGGTTTCAATCACCCGAAGAATACGAGGCCAATCACCTTTTGAAGGAGGAAGGGACCACTTATCTCACAGGCTTGTAATGCTGGGCATGAGTGAAAAGCAGTCAGTATTATTTTTATATTTCATTGCTATTTTACTTGCAATATCAACCTTTATTATAACCGATATCTCTCCTGCATTAACAATGATGATTTATTTCTTTATCTGCCTGATAATAATATTGTTCGGTTTTTATGTGGGTAGAATAAAAGTAGTAACTCAAAACAAAAGCAAGAATGATATTGTATCTATCGGTACAAGCTACTTATACAGAAAACGAATCTTCCACATCCTGGTTGATGTGATTCTACTTGCTTTCATTTACTTTTTCTCATACGTTATCAGGTTTGAAGGTGATATTAGCAAATACGATATGAATCGTTTTGTGGAATCGCTGCCAATTGTTGTTTTTATAAAAATGATGTTCCTCTACTTTTTTAAAGTTTATAAAATAGAAACAAGATATTTTTCTGTTTCAGATGGCCTGCAGTTTATTAAAGGTGTTTCTCTCAGTA
>CP070637.1:1443357-1459989 GCA_020354005.1 Ignavibacterium sp. | reverse complement strand
TGATCAAAAAAACGGTTTATTATTACTGCATCCTGAACTTGGAAATTACACTGTCATAAATCATAAATTATTTCAAATATCAGAAGGTGAATTTGTAGAGTTTACATGTCCGATCTGCCAGGAAAACCTGACTTCGGAGATCGATAATAATCTTGCATCTGTTTTTATGATAGATAAAGAGGATGTTCAGCATAATATTTTATTTTCAAAAATAAATGGTGAAAGGTGTACGTATAAAATAACCGGGGGTGATGTGGAATCTTTCGGTGAGGATGCAACAAATTATTTTGATATTGTTAAAAAGAGTATCACCTCAACTTAATTAAGGGATTGATTTAATTTTGTTGTGACATTTCTTCTATTTGAGCAACATTTCTCCTTGGCATACATACCATCAATTTAACTCTTAGCATTACTCTTATTAAATTTGAATGAATAAGAAATTAAACAATTAATTTTTTTTACAGATAACAACACGAAAAGTATGAAATCTAAAACAGGTGTGTTATTAATAAACTTAGGGACGCCGGACAGCCCCACAATAAAAGATGTTGGCAAATATCTCTATGAATTTTTAAACGATCCGCGTGTAATAGATATTCCGGCAATTGCAAGATTCTTACTTGTTAATTTGATTATAATTCCTTTTCGCGTCCGGAATTCCACAAAAATTTATAAGCAACTATGGACTGAAAAAGGCTCACCAATATTAATCTATGGGGAATCTGTTCAGCAAAAACTTCAGCAGGCACTTGGTGATGAGTTTGGCGTTGAATTGGCGATGCGGTATAAGAATCCAAGTTTGGATGATGTTATTAAGCAAATGGAAAGTAAAAACTATGGTAAGATATTTGTGCTTCCGTTATTTCCACAATATGCATCTGCAAGCACCGGCTCAGCTATTGATAAAGCAATGAAACTGATCAGCAAGTGGTGGATTATACCGGAGATAAAAGTTATTAGTCAGTTTTATAACGATGAAGGCTATCTAAATACAATTATTGAGCAGACAAGGAATTACAATTTAGATGAATACGATCACATCCTATTTAGCTATCACGGTTTGCCGGTACGACAAGTTGACAAAGTCTATGCGGACGGAACACTTTGTGAAGATCGTGATTGCGAAACTGAGATTAATGAAACCAATGAGTATTGCTACAAAGCTACCTGTTATGCTACAACCCGTTTGCTTGCAGAAAAACTTAACTTATCCCAGGATAGATATACTGTTTGCTTTCAATCGAGATTAGATAAGAAGTGGTTAGAGCCTTTCTCAGATAAAGTTGTTATTGAGCAGGCAAAGAATGGTGCAAAAAAGCTTTTAGTATTTAGTCCGGCTTTTGTTGCCGATTGCCTTGAAACTACAGTTGAAATTGGAATAGAATATCAGCAGCTATTTGAAGAGCACGGCGGTAAGAAGATCCAATTAGTTGAAAGTCTAAACGATCATCCAATGTGGATTGAATCATTAAAGAATTTAGTGTTAAAGAACGCTTAGTATAAGCTGTCGGTCTTTGAGGGACTCAGACTGGCAATTCCAAAATTGTTGTTCATTCGTTTTATAAAAGAGTTAGTATGTTTTCCGCAATTATCTACCAATCCAAATATTCATCCGTGCCGGTTAATTCGCTGAGCCTTCTAAGGATAATATCATCCTTATTTTTCTTTCTTACGATTAAGGATTCTTTTAACTGGGCAAGTTCCTTCTCAAGCATTTGTATTTCCACCTCACGCTTTTTTTCTTTCAGGTCGAATAATATTCCCAGTTTTGAACGTATCTCACCCTTAAGAGTCTGTTTGTCACTCTGACTCGCATGCTGGTACTGTATGCCCATAGCTTTTGTATGCAGGTCAAGCTCATCAATTTTTCTTTCGCTTTTATGGAACTCTCGTTCTAATTTATCCATAAACCCGGTATATATATCATGGTGTACAAAATGTGCATCGCGTAAGAGCTCTGTGTATTGTTCCGGATCAACCTCTTTCACCTTTAGCAGATCGGCTTTCAACTCAGGAGGTAATTTTTCAAGAAGCCAAGCCTCTTCCTTTTCATCTATACTTCCATCCCAAGATGGCAGCATAGGTGTAACAGGCTCCGGTAAGGTCTCCTGCCCATATGCACTGCTGCTAACGAAAATCAGCACGCTAATAAATATAAACGAGCAAAATATTATTTTATTCATTGTTATCTCCATTATATTTTTATTTACATTGAGGTACTATTTACTTCTTTTCTCATTTTTAATATTTGTTTTTGAATTGCTCTAAGCGCTGCGTTCCATTCTTCTGTGCTTTTCTTCTTAACAATGTATACATCCCAATCATCTGTTTTTAGAGATATGATTCCGTCTTCCAATGCAGGTGTCCTATCCGATAAGCTTGGCCCATCCCACTGTAAAAACTCCTGCGGGATTTGTTCTGTGATAACGGGAATTTTTGGATTATTAAAAAATGCTATTAAGATTAGTATAATAGCTGCTGCCACAAGCCCGCCACCGAATGCCAGCTTATAGAAACCAAACATTTCAGAAAATGTTCTGCTTCTTCTGGTATACTGTGTTACATTATTATTAGAAGATGACATGGGTGTTGCGGTTGAGGTGTTTATCATCAATTTGTATGTCTCATTGTCAATATCTTCGAGCGGTACATCTTCATAAAGTGCTATTATGTCATTTGCTGTTTTTAATTCGGCACTGCACTTACTGCAAGAGGAAAGATGTTCCCCCCACTTTTCCTGTTTGTCTTTTGGTAGAGAATTATCAAGATATAACCATAATTCGTTACGGAATTGCTCGCAATTATTTCTAATTTTATTCTTCATAAGCCCTGTTTACTTTTTCCCTGATTTTGGAAACAGCATAGTGCATATGTCCCAGCACGGTGTTAAGGGGTTGTTTTGTTATCTCAGCAATCTCTTTGAACTGCATCCCGCTGTGCAAGCGAAGAAGAAACACTTCCTTTTGTTTTTCGGGAAGAGTGTCGACAGCTGACATCAAGATTTCTCTCGTTTCGGTTTCAACAAAATCAGAGTGAGGATTGGAACTGGATTGATATGTATAATTATCGCTTGATGACATATGCTTATTTCTCACTTCCTTGCTTCTTGCACTGTCCACAGCAACGTTATGTGCAATGGAAAACAACCACGATGAAAACTTGTTTTGTTCATTGTATTTATTTAATCCTTTCCAAACCTTTATTAGTGTTTCCTGAAATAAATCCTCAGCCAACATTTTGTTGCCGCTTAATCGCAGCAAGTAAGAAAACAGTTGTTTTCTATATAAATTTATCAGGCTGCCAAAAGCTGCCTGATCATTAGAACGGCATCTCTTTAAAAGTTGTTCTTTCAGTTTAATTTCACTCAATCGATAATCTATTACTGTTAACGGTTTAGACAGAAATTTATTGTACAGGTTTGAAATTTTTTCAAGCCTGATAAAAATTAGAAAAAATTTATCTAACTTAAATCGATTATTTAACACTTTTATTGAATGTCCCTATCAGAATTAATTTATGATGCGGGTGTGGTCGGTGCCGGTGGAGCAGGATTTCCAACACACGTAAAGGCCTCTGCAAAATCAGAATTTGTACTTGCAAACGGCGCAGAATGTGAACCGCTCATTCATAAAGATTTTGAGTTGATGGTTCACTTTGCAGAGGAGATTAATCACGGCTTTGAATTACTTCTTGATAGTACTTCCGCATTAAAGGGATACTTCGGAATCAAGGCAAAGAACCAAAAAGCGATAGAAGTAATAAGCAATTCTTTAAATAATAAAAGCGAGCTTACAAAGCTTGGCGATTTTTATCCTTCGGGTGATGAATATGAATTGGTTTACGAAGCAACCGGAAGATTAATTCCTCCCGCAGGAATCCCCCTTGATGTTGATTGCGTTGTAAATAATGTTGAAACCATGATGAACATTTCGAAAGCTAAAAGAAAAGAACCAGTTACTGAAAAATTCATATGTGTTGCCGGCGCTGTTAAAAACCCATCCTCGTTCTTTGTTCCTGTAGGAACATCCTTCGAAAAAGTTATTGAACACGCTGGCGGAACAACCACAGATGATTTTGGACTTTTTGTTGGCGGTGTAATGATGGGGGAATTAACATTTAACCTTGGTGATGTTATTACAAAAACTACTGCCGGGCTAATCGTTTTACCAAAGGATCATTATTTAATTAAAAGGAAAAGCCAGCCCGAGCAAAACTGGCACCGCATCGGCAAATCGGCTTGCGACCAGTGCAGTTATTGTACTGAATTTTGTCCTAGATATTTACTCGGTTATCAGGTAGAACCGCATCAGGTAATGCGCTCCCTTGGTTTTACTAAAACCGGAGCTTCTGTTTGGAATAAAATGGCAGAACTATGTTGCGCGTGTGGCTTATGCACACTTTATGCTTGTCCAGAAGACCTGTATCCAAAAGAAGCATGCGATAAAGCAAAAGTTGAAATGAAAAATGAAGGAATTAAATTCATTCAACAAAAACCAGTTAAAGTTCATCCAATTAAGGAGGGAAGAAGAGTTCCGCTAAAGCAGCTGGTAAGAAAATTAAAGCTAGAGGATTATGATGTTGAAGCTCCATTTAATTCTAATAAGCCAAATGTTAATAATGTTAAAATTCCCCTATTGCAGCATATTGGAAAACCAGCGTCACCAGCGGTTCAAAAAGGCGAAATTGTTAATGCTGGAGATGTGATCGGAAAAATGGGGGAAGGAAAATTAGGTGCGAATGTTCACGCATCAATTGGCGGAAAGATAAAAGAAGTAAATGAAAATTTTATTTTGATAGAATCATAACAGGAGTTTGTATGATTGTAAAAAATTCGATTGGTTTGATAGAGCTTGGAAGTATCGCCTCGGGTATGCAGGCTGCAGATATTATGCTTAAAACTTCCGAAGTGGAAATTCTTGTCTCACGAACAATCTGTTCAGGAAAATATATGACTTTAATTGCCGGAGATGTTGCCGCTGTAAATTCTTCCGTTAATAATGCTGTTGATAATATAGGATTTGGTGTGATTGATAGCTTTGTAATACCAAATGTTCACCCTACAATTTTTCCGGCAATTGCTGGACATAACGAAGTTGAAATGCTTGAATCACTCGGAATTGTGGAATCTTATTCAGTGGCCTCATTAATTGAAGGAGCGGATGCTGCAGTAAAAGCCGCCAAAGTAAAACTGGTGGAATTAAGATTGGCAATGGCACTTGGTGGTAAAGCATTCTTTAGTGTTACCGGCGAAGTGTCTGCAGTTACCAGCGCAGCAGAGGCAGCAGCCAATATAATTTCTGAAAAGGGCTTACTTGTTAACAAAGTAATAATTGCAAATCCGCGGCAGGAGCTTCTTTCTGAAATGATTTGATGAGGAAGGAAAATCTGCCCCATAAATAATAATTGAATAATGCTAAGTTCAATTAACGATTCAAATAAAAAGTTACGTAATACTAAATAAGACTAATCGAAAAATAATGAGCAAAAATGGAAACAGCCGTCCTTCATGGGATGAATACTTTTTAAAACTTGCAATGCTTGCATCGGAAAGGGCAACCTGTCCCAGAATGCATGTTGGATGTGTATTGGTAAAAGATAAATTTGTGCTGGCAACAGGCTATAACGGTTCTTTACCGGGCCAGCCGCACTGTGATGATGTGGGATGTTTAATTGTTGATAATCATTGTGTAAGAACAAATCACGCCGAGATTAACGCACTTGTGCAGGCAACCACGCATGGAGTAAATGTAAAAGGTACTACAGCTTACATTACAAATATGTCCTGCACAAACTGTGCAAAGGCGCTGATTGCTGCGGGAATAGAAAGGATTGTTGTTTTTTCGGATTATCATGATACTTTAGCAACAAACTTCTTTACTGAGTCTGGAGTAAAAATTACAAAAGTAGATATGCCTGAAAGAGAAATTAATTATGATCTGGAAAACTATTCATCTGCAAAGAAAACAGAACGCTCAAAGTGATTGATTAGTAACCAATAAATTAATATTCCTTCCATAATCATTGTACAAATCAAAAACATTAAGATACCTGCTGATACTTTTGGCGGTTATATTCTGGGGCACTTCCTTTGTTGCTACAAAAAAGGTTCTTGCCGAACTTGATCCTATAACAATAATTGCCCTACGACTTTTATTGGCAACTCTTCTTCTACTGATTATTGCCATCATTACAAAAAGAAAATTTACAATCAATCTCAAAAACCATGGAAGTATTTTTGTTCTAGCGTGCATCGCTGTATTCCATCTGTGGATACAGGTAACCGGATTAAAATATACGACCGCCTCCAACACCGGATGGATAATCGGAACAGCCCCAATTTTTATGGCCATACTTGCAATAATATTTTTCAAAGAAAAGATAAGCTTTATTCAGGCAATAGGAATTTTAATAGCAATGTTTGGATTGCTTCTTCTTATTGGAAAGGGAGACATTACAAACATTGACCTTATTCAGAATAAGGGGGATTTGCTTGTGCTATCAAGTGCATTTACTTGGGGAGTTTATTCAATGGTAAATAAGAAAATCACTTTGTCTTATTCACCGTTGATGACAATTCTGTATCTCTTTATTATGATGTCGATAATTATCGTACCCGTAAACTTTAGTGATAAAGTTGTTGAATCAGTGGTTCATTTATCTACAATAGGATGGATATCGGTTTTATTTTTGGGATTGTTTTGTTCAGGCATAGCCTATGTGATATGGGCATATTCTTTAAGAGATCTCGAATCCGCTAAAGTAGGTGCCTTCCTCTACTTTGAGCCAATGATCACAGTTGCTGCTGCCTGGATTCTACTGCAAGAATCGATAACCATTCTAATGTTGGTAAGTGGAATTATAATCACATTTGGTGTAATTCTGGTGAACAAGGAATTTTAGAATCATTAAAGATTTATATTGTTTATTCCGCAAGCAATTCTTAGTTTTTAATAAATGCTTCACATATCCTGCTAAATAATATTTCTTTAACAATTAGGAGATCCAAATGAATATAAAGAGATTTTGGATAGCTGTATTAGCAGTATACATTCTCGCCCAGCTCACCGGCTATCTTATTCACATGGTAATGTTAGGTCCTACTTATGAATCTGAAGGGATAAAGGAAATTTTTCGCAATATGGAAGAAATGAATTCGAAAATGTGGATAATGTATGTTACTGATTTGGTGTGGGTATTCTTCTTTACTTACATTTTTGTAAAAGGATATGAAAATAAAGGTTTGTTGGAGGGATTGAAATACGGGATTTATATTGGATTATTTATCCCATTTGTATTTGCCTTCCAGAGTTACGCTATTTATCCCCTACCCTACTCCCTTATATTTCAATGGTTTCTGTATGGTGTGATCCAATGTGTTATTTATGGAATGGTAGTTGCAGCTATATATAAGCCTAAAGAAGTGAGCACCAGTGAAGGGTAGAAAAAATAGCTCATTATCGATAGTTGCCCCAAATAATGGGCAGCCATTTTTATCGGCATCTTAGTATTTTTGGATTATTATTATACTTGTTAAATTTTAGAGTTCCCGTAGATCCCAAATGATAATCGACTCCAACAGTAACAGACCGGAAATTCAGTATCCCTCTAACTGGCAGTATAAAGTTATTGGGACAAACCTAGATGAGATGATTACAGCAGTAAAGGAAGCTGCGGGAAATCTTCAATATGAAATTACACCTTCCAACGTCAGTGAGAACTCAAAGTATTACAGTGTTAATTTTTCAGTTGTGGTTACATCCGAAGCGGTGCGAGATATGATTTACAAAAAGCTCACATCCAGTGAGTTTATAAAGATAGTGATTTAACTTACCTACGCTTGATTTTGTTTAGATGGAAACGAATTGTAAAGTCCCGCTACCTGTTGCTCTTAATTGCTGGAAACACCATGCCGGGTTTATAAAAAATCAAATTGAACTTCTACAAGAATGTAAAATTTCGAAGGAAGAGTTACGTAAGCTATTGTTGGTGATTGGTGAATCCCAAATGGATTTATATCTTGGGATATTGCACCCAAAGCAAATTGCAAATGAAATAATTAAGAAGGCAAAAGATATAGGCGCAATAAATTATATCGGTTACAGCAGTTGGATTTCAGAAGAAGATAAAAATTATAAACAAATGATAATATCTGACGAGTCAATCTGGACTTTGAGATTAGGTAATGATAAGAAAAGATATATTCATATTCATCCTGGCAGATACTCTCTGCAAACAATTAGAGTAAAGGCAGCAACCTTAAAAACAACTATTGCCATTAAAGTGCTTATTAGCGGCAGTGAAGCTGAACTCCCGGATTTGAATTCAATAAATGAATTGCGCACATTATTTTTAAAACTCCCACCCTTAAAATCGTTATCTTTATCATCGGGCGTAGGCAAATTCCTCAATATCTTTAATCAAGATGTACAATAAAAGATGATATATGATGCAATAATTATTGGCAGCGGTGTGGCAGGAACATCAGCTGCATACTTTCTCGTAAAAGGTGGTAAAAACGTTTTACTGTTGGAGAAAGAAAGGCTGCCACGTTATAAAACTTGCGGGGGTGGTGTAATATCCCGCATCTCAGATATCCTGCCGTATGAAATCGAACCTGTTGTCGACGTGAAGATGTTTACTGCCGACATTTTTGATCATGAAAATAACATTAGCTTTCACGTAAAGAGAGATGAGCCCATAATAAACATGACAATGAGGGAGAGTTTAGATTATTTTATGCTTGAGAAAGCCAGGGAAGAGAATGCAATCTTTAAAAGCGAAGAAATAGTTACAGATATAAATCAGAATAGCGAGTACGTTGAAGTAGTTACGGAGATGGGTAAGTACAACGCAAGGTTTGTTATTGCAGCGGATGGAGCAAGTGGAATAACGGTGCGCAAGCTGGGTTTACAAAATAACTACAAGAAAATACCTGCTCTTGAAAACGAAGTCTATGTTGAAAATAACCAGTATGAAGAGCATTCAAAAACCGCCCGATTTGATTTCGGATTTGTTCCTGCGGGATATGCATGGGTGTTTCCTAAAAAGGAACACTTATCAATAGGTCTTTTTACTATGAATGGTTCAAATGTTAGTCTTCGTAAATATTTAAATGAATTTATAACTAAGCTTGGCATTAAAGATATCAAAGAAGAGAAGAAGCATGGCTATTTTTTACCTCTTTATAAGAAGAGTGAATTCACAAAAGGACGAATTCTGTTAGTTGGAGATGCAGCAGGATTAACAGATCCAATTACAGGAGAGGGAATAAGTTATGCTATAGAAAGTGGTAAGTGTGCTGCTGAAGCTATTGTACATGGCAGTAATGATGTTGATACAGTTATAAAAAACTATCAAAAAAACTTAAAAGGAATTGTTACTGAACTTAGGTATGCAAAATTCCTTGCGTTGTTTGTATATGCCTCACCAAAGTTGCGGAAATTTGCGTTTAAGAGATATGGAAAGAAATTAAGTGAATTGATGACAGATGTAATCACTGGAAGGAACAAGTACAGCAAACTGATGAAAGACCCATTAAATTATTTAAAGCTTTTTAGATCAGCTAAGTCTCTTTCCCAGTGAGATAGACTTAATTGACCCGAAATCCCAAATGGATTTATTTCTATTACATCTCCATCATCTGAGAAACGCGAATTGTTCCACCGTTTTCTAAAAAGGGGTCTGATTTTGCAATTTCAATAGCAGCCTCAATGTTGTCTGCTTTTACAACAGCAAATCCTTTCATTGAATTTGGGTCGGTATCATCTTCAACGCTATTTGATGTAACAATTTTTGAAACGGGTAACGGTGTTCCAGGATTAACTATTGTATCACCAAGATCGTTTACCCAGGTTTTCCATTTTTCCATTTGAGCCATTCCTTCTTCTTTCGAACTCGGCTGGTTTCCACCATAATAGGCAATCACAAAATTTGGCATATTGTCCTCCAGTAAATTTTAATGTTGAATGTTACTTAGTTTGTTTGAAACAAACAACAAAGACATATTAGAGTTGATGGTTTGTTGGAATAAAGCGGCGGGAATTAATCCCGCCCACAAAATATTATGCAGCTTCTGCAAAGAGTTCTTTTTCGATAGCTTCTTTCAAAGCATTTTTTGGCAGGGCACCAACAGCCATTTTAGGCTGACCTTCTTTTGGAATAAACAGCAATGAGGGGATGCTTCTAATTCCAAACACAGAACCTAACTCCTGTTCTTCATCTGTATTTACTTTATAGAATTGTACTTTACCCTTGTATTCTTCAGATAGCTCTTCAATGATTGGTCCTACCATTCTACAGGGACCACACCAGGGAGCCCAGAAATCAACAACTGCCGGAAGATCGCCTTCGTATTTCCACTCTTTGTT
Organism: Ignavibacterium sp.; assembly: GCA_020354005.1. Classification (GTDB taxonomy): domain Bacteria; phylum Bacteroidota; class Ignavibacteria; order Ignavibacteriales; family Ignavibacteriaceae; genus BMS3ABIN03. Next base: position 1,449,619 of record CP070637.1, on the reverse strand, counting down.
GTTTTCATAATCGAATACTTCTCTCAAAAAGTTTTCTTTATTTAAATTTTCAGCCATTATTATTCACCTTTTCTTATAATTAATTAAACATTATCAAAAACCCGGTGAAGCTTTACATTCACTTCATCCGCTATGGAATTGATACTTTCGTTACTTATTACATTTTTCATTAAAGTTGGAGCAAATATTGACAAAACTGATTTATCATCCTTTTCATACACAACCACATTGCAAGGAAGCATCAGCCCGATGTTCTCTTCAGCCTGCAAGGCTTTATGAGCTAATGTTGGATTGCAAGCTCCAAGTATTTTATATTTCTTGAAATCTACATCTATCTTGTTTTTAAGCGTGTCCTTTACATCAATTTCCGTTAATACTCCAAAGCCTTCTTTCTTTAATTCCTCAGTTACTTTATCTAATGTGTCCTCATACGATAGAGCCACATCTTTTGAAAATCCGTATTCCATTTTTTAATCCTTGTTAACTTTTAATTATAATGAATCAAATTTGTTTATTATTTTCATCCTTCTTCAAAGATCTAAATATCATCTTCCAATCGGTGATAATTGCACCTATCAATCCTCCGTATGCTGAGCTGATATATAGATTTCCGCTTATCGGGCATGTACCATTGCAGCCAACAAATGAATAGTATAGGTAGCCTCCAACTACACCAAGTACAAGCGGAAGAAAGTATTTTATTTTTGTCCAGAAAGTCCCGATCATCATTTACTTCGTTAAAAAAGAATTCAATTGTTATCAGATTTGATACACGAAATGCAAAAAGGATTCAAACAAAAAACCCCGCTAATAAGCGGGGCAAATAGTCTACTGAGTTGCGTGTTTTAGTTTTTTAAGGAAAAGTTTTACAAGCATTGCGGCAAAAAGAGAAGTAATGACAAGCAACAGGAAGAACTGCCACAATTCCCAATTCTGATAAAATCTTCCAACAAAGCCGGAGAGATAGTTTCCAATTGCAGTCGCACCAAACCATCCTCCCATCATTAATCCCTTCATTTTAGGTGGGGCTACTTTTGATACAAACGATAATCCCATTGGACTAAGATGCAACTCTGCAACTGTTAAAGTGAAGTAAGTGGTTATTAGCCAGTAAGTAGAAACAGTAATTGGCGAAGTTCCGCCGCCCAAAGAATTTACCGAAGGCAATCCTTGCGCAGCTCCGATCATTATAACGTAAGCAATGGCTGTTATAACCATTCCGATTCCAATCTTTGCAGGAGAGGAAGGCTCTTTTCCACGCTTGTTTAAGTGTCCAAACCAGCCAACAATAAGAGGTGTGAGAAGAACAATAAACATTGGATTAAATGATTGAAATTGTTCCGGCGCAATCTCATTTTCACCGGGCAATGTATTTAGCTTGAGTATAATTACAATCAAACCAACGACAGCAAACAGTGCCCCAATTCCCCTCTTCTGGGTAGAGCTCCTACCAAACGCCACAGCACCACCGAGTAAAACAAAAAGAATTGCGTGCAGTCCCACTATATCAAATAGCATATAAGTAAAGCTGCCAACTATTTTATGTGTGTAATCTCTTGCAAATAATGAAAGAGCCGAACCATTCTGATGAAAAGCCATCCAGAAGAAAATAACGATTGCAAAAATTGTTACGAGCGCAACTATCCTTTCTTTTTCCTGCTCTTTTGTGAGTGAAGCATCAACCTCAATGTTTTCTTTTTCTTTAGCTCTGTAATCAGCATTCGCGTACATCTTTCTGAAGAGAACGAAAATTATAAGCGAAATAATCATTCCAACAGCAGCAACAGCAAAACCCGCATTGTAACCTTGTGCAAGAGACACATCAAAGTTACTCATTGCAAAACGCCTTATTCCGGCTGCAGCCATCGGAGCATAAAACGCCCCAATATTAATTCCCATATAGAAAATGTTATAACCTGCATCTTTCAAGGAACCTTGTGAATGTGCGTAAAGATTACCCACCAAAACCGATATGTTTGCTTTAAATAATCCATTACCGATGCAGACCACAGCAAGCGCAAGATATAACTGTAATGCCGAATCGGTTGGAATTGCCATGAGTGCATAACCGATTGCAAGCACAATAGCACCGAGTGTGATTGTCTTGCCATATCCTAACAGGTTATCAGCAATCCAGCCACCGGCAATTGGAGTAAAATAAACTCCAGCAAGGAAGATTCCATAAACATTAGTCGATGTTTGAGCATCCCAACCAAAATTTTCCGTCATATAGTAAACAAAAATTGCCAGCATCGTGTAAAAACCAAATCGTTCCCACATTTCTGTAAAGAAGAGAACATACAATCCTTTCGGATGCCCTTTAAACATTATTCCTCCCGCCTAAATATTTTTTATTTTTTGGTAGAAAATTGAATCCATATCGGATGATACTGAGAGAGTTAATTAACTGGAAATAGCATCAATGAAATGAATTTTATAGTTAAGCTATTTTCTATATTATAATATTGAATTTTCAATAAAACGAAAATTAATGAGTTTTTCAAATAATACCCAACGGTTATATATCATCAGGTAAGCTATTATCATATCTATTCAGTAAGAAACTAAATAAAAAACTAAGGTAGGCTATTAATATTAGTTATTATCCAATTCTTATGGAGTGCATGCAATTCGTGATCTAAAAAAAATATTAATCTATTTCCCCATCATAGCAGTTCTTTTTGGCATCGGCTATTACATGGCGCGGTTGGAACAGGAAGAAAAGCTTGGTATAAAGAGGACACGTGATCTTATGGGATCTGCTATTGAGATTCAGGTTAGGGATAAAGATAAAAGTTTAGCTGAATCAGCAATTGAGGAAGCATTTAATGAAATGGAACGTATTGAAAATTTATTCGCTAATTATAATGACAGTAGCATGATTCAAAAGATAAACCAATCAAAGGATACTCTAATAAGTGTTAACAATGAAATATATGCACTGATGGCTTTATGCGATTCACTCTGGCAGATGAGCGATGGTGCATTTGATGTAAGCCTGAATAAATTAATTAAGCTATGGGGATCTGAAAGCGACAGTCCGGCGGTTCCAAAGAATGAAGAATTAGAAGTTGCACTGAGAAAAAGCGGTTGGGATAATATATCTCTAATTAACGGAAATAAATTCCTTCGGTATTCGGAAGTAGAACTTAACTTTGGTGCCATTTTAAAGGGTTATGGTATTGATAGAGCAATTGATGTGATAAGAAAACAGGGGATAAAAAATGTGTCAGTTAATGCCGGGGGTGAGATAAAATCATTTGGGATCGATTGGGTTATCGGAATTAAAGATCCCCGTGATTCTGAGCAGGTAATTGAAAAAGTATTGTTGGGGAAAATGTCGATTGCGACATCAGGTGATTATGAGAATTATTTTGAGCTAGATGGTAAAAGATATAATCACATTCTAAATCCGTTTACAGGCTTTCCTGCTGATAGTGTAATGAGTGTTTCTGTTCTCCACCCAAGCAGTGCAATTGCGGATGCTTTGGCAACGGCAGTTTTTGTACTTGGCCCTACAAAAGGCTTGGAATTGATTGAAAATACAACGGAGTCGGAGGTTTTTATTGTAGATATAAATAATCGGAAACTTTTTTCGAAAGGATTTGTAGAATACAGGAATTAATTGCCGCTGATTTTTACTTGAATTATGGCAGTCCAAATCAGTATATTTTACGTTCAGTTTAGACAACCAATGAGCTTTATTTTAAATAGCATTAAATAACGCGTTACCATTCTGGGGATAGCGCAAATCTAAAATCTCTCAGGAGGCAAAATGTTTAAATCACTATCAATTATTTTCTCAGTAATTCTGGCGGCTCTTCTTTTAGTCGTTATTAATACTGATTCAAAAGCAAATCCGCAAGAACAACCGGTCTTCGTTCAGGAATATATTGGCCAGATGAATTTTATTGAAGGAAGATTGCTGGATTTGGAAGGAGCAATGCCACAGGAACTCATGGGATGGGAACCTGCTGACCTAGTACGTAATACAGCGCAAGTTTATCTGCACGTTGCTGAAGCAAACCATATGTTGGTTAGCTTTATGAAAGGTGAAGAAATGAAGGGCGAGCGGGGAGCGATGGAAAAAAGTACTACTGATAAAGATGAAATTGCAAAGATGTTAAAGGATTCTTTTACTGCAGTTAAGGATGCAGCAGCAAATTTAACCCAGGAGGATTTGGATAAAATGGTTCAGACACCTTTTGGTATGGAAATGTCGATGAGAAACTTTATGATGAGTCTTCTTAATCATGGCCATGAACATTTAGGACAGGCTATTGCCTATGCAAGAATGAATGGAATAACTCCGCCGTGGAGTGTAAAACAAGAAGGTGGCGGTGAAGGCGAGGGATAGGTAATAGTGCATAGTTAAATTAATTCTTTCAGGGCTTGATTATTAATTGAGCCCTTTCTTTTTATCTTTTAAAGACAAATGGCAAACATAAAACATTTTCTAATAATTAAAGCGCCACCGGAAAAAGTTTATAAGGCAGTGACAACTACCGGGGGAATAAAGGGCTGGTGGACACTGGATACTATCATTAATGAGAAAGTTGGTGGTGTTGCCGAGTTCATTTTCGGGGAACGGTATCACAACAAAATGAAAATAACTGAGCTTGAGCCAAACAAAAGAGTTGAGTGGAAATGTTTTCAGGGGGATAAGGAGTGGATTGCCACAACTTTTGAATTTGATATTGAAGCAAGAGATGACAATACTATTTTAAGATTTACACACGGTAACTGGAAGGAGGAAACCGACTTTTTCGCCCACTGTAATTATCAATGGGGTTATTACTTGCGCAGCCTTGTCAGTTATTGTGAGAAGGGGGAGGGCACGCCCTTTAAGGTTTAACCGACGAATAGTGATTGTTATCACTCAGCTAAATTAAGCTTCGGAAAAAATATTAACTTACAATGTGCGGTTCTTTTCTGATTAATTTTATTCAGGCACTATCCATTTAATTATTAGCAAGTCAATAACATTTTTATCGAGGATTAAAATGAGAGCAATTATAAGAATCACAATTCTGCTAATCTTTATAATTATTCTGCAGGGAAACCATACCTTTGCTCAGGAAGACATTTTCCAAAAACAAAGTCTAACTGCACAAGACATTAGCAATCATGTACAGCAACTCTCTGAGACCGTTGCAAAATCCGTTGTGCAAATATTCGTTACCTCTTATGAGCCAAGACAGAAGGCGAACCAATTACAGATTACCAAGGTCAGAGGATCTGGTTCGGGAGTTATTATTGATTCTGATGGTTACATTATAACGAACTACCATGTTGTTCGTGGAGCTGTAAGAATAAAAATTGTACTGCCGCCCGAACCAAGTGAAAAAATAAAACTCTCATCAATAGTAAAACCTATGGGGGAGGTTCTCGAAGGAAAAATTGTTGGTGTGGATCAGGAAACTGATATGGCTGTGATAAAAATTGAAGGGAGAAATTACCAGTATTCACCCTTAGGAGATTCTGATAAACTTAATCCCGGACAAATGGTGTTTGCTTTTGGAAGCCCGCTCGGATTAAATAACTCTGTATCAATGGGTGTGGTTAGTGCTGTTGCACGCCAGCTTACTCCCGAATCCCCGATGATTTACGTACAAACTGATGCGCCAATTAATCCGGGCAACAGCGGCGGACCGCTTGTTAATATGAGAGGCGAGCTTGTTGGAATAAATACTTTGATTTTTTCTCAATCTGGGGGCAGCGAAGGTATTGGTTTTGCTGCACCGAGCAATATTGTTAAGGCAGTCTATAAGCAAATTCGGCAGTATGGAAGAGTTAAGAGGATGACTATTGGTGTAAACGCACAAACAATTAATCCCCTTCTGGCAGAAGGATTGGATATTGCACAGCACTGGGGTGTTATTGTTAGCGATGTTTATCCGGATGGACCGGCATACGCTGCAGGATTAAAGCCAAGGGATATCATCCTAACACTTGATAACAAGATTATGGAAAATGCAAGACAGTTTAATGTGAACCTTTACGGAAAATCAGAGGGTGAGAAAGTAAAATTAGAAGTGCTTAGGGGTATAAAGCGGCTCACAATTTATGTTCCAGTTTATGAAATAATGGATGGCAGTAGTTACTTTATGAATATGGCAGATGTTGAAAAAAACCTGGTACCGGAACTCGGCATCTTAGCTCTTGAACTTAATGAAGATCTATTATCTCTTCTTCCTTCTGTACGATCAAAAAACGGAGTGCTTGTTGGTGCGCTTGTTGGTGAGGTAAATTCGTGGGAGGG
>CP070637.1:1432666-1443257 GCA_020354005.1 Ignavibacterium sp. | reverse complement strand
TCCAGTTTTTATATTTGGATTCTCGGTTCCTGCAGTCCTTTTTCTAACCTTGCCCTTTACCTCGATAATATATTCTTCTTTCAGCTGGACAGCATTGTCATATAATTCTTTACTATCATTAGAATCAAACACTAATTGAACAATACCACTTATATCACGTAAATGAATGAAAATGATATATCCGTGATCTCGAATTGCATCAACCCAGCCATTTAGTTGAACACTTTTATCAATGTGGTCGACATTTATATTACCGCAATATGTACGATCTTCAAACATTTTTTGTTTATAATTAAAAAAGAATCTTTAATCATCTAAATTTAAAGTAAATCTCTACAAAGCTCTATCAATAAATTTTTATTTTTACTGGTATGCGAGATAAATAAATTTTAAGAATTGCGTAACAATAATTAATAATTTTTACAATTATCAAAATTCTACTAATAAATGATATTAAAACATACTAATCTATCTGAAAATCAAAATTGAAATCTATATTGATTATTCTATTTATTAATTAATTATTCTCCCCATTAAAATCTTTCATTTATTACTAATCAACATAATTCACCTCTTATCAAGAATGAATTTACAACTCCTCTTTCAACTATTATCTTGCTGCCAGTTAATTTGAAAATCTGGAATAAATCATCTGGAGGTTATTATGAATTCCAAAGTGGCACTGTTACTTTTAGTTTTATTAACGATAACATCGTTAGGTTTAGCTGCAGAACCGGCTAAAGAAACAAGATTATTAAATAAGGAAATTGTTGTTGAAAATTATTTGATTGGATTACATAGTGAAAACAATGGATTGATGTCCAGCAGTGCATTTTATTTAGGCGAATTAAGATCCGGAGAAGCAGTAATACCTCTGATGAAAATATTAAAAAGTTCAGATGAAGAAGAATTAAGAATAGCAGCAGCTCTTGCGCTTTTAAAAATTGGCGACGAAAGAGGAATTTATGCAATTAAAAAAGCAATTAGATTTGATGAAAGTAAAAGAGTTAGCGACATTTGTGCAAAATTCTATAACGATTACTTAACAAGAAATTATACGCCGGAAGGCTGACCCAACAAGAAAATAACTTCCCTAAAATACAGAAAACATGCTACCCTGAAAGCCCCGATCCAATCGGGGCTTTTCTTTTATTATGTCATCCTGAGCTGGTAGAAGGATGGCAAGACTCCACAATTATTTCTTCACATTTCGTCTATCCGCCGAGGTTGATAATCTGAAAAAGAGAAATTATAAATCCATCACAATTTGTTACCCATTTCAATTTGATATCCTTGTGACATGCAGCAAAAATATTTCTGAGTTCGTTGATGTTTATTTATCTTTAATTTCTATATCCAAAATTTATTAGCATTTGTTAGTGGAATACAGAGAACATATTAAGCGAACGCTAAAGTTATCATATCCAGTAATTATAGGTCAGTTAGGATTTATAATGATGGGTGTTGTTGATAGTCTAATGGTTGGGGTATTGGGACCCGTTCCACTTGCAGCAGCCTCATTAGGTAACAGCTTAACTCTTCTCATCTTTATTGTAGGAATTGGTGTATCATTTGCGGTTACACCTTTAGTGGCAATATCGGTTGGTGCAAAAAAGTACACCGAGTGTGGTATCTATTTCAGGCAATCGCTTTTGGTGGATGTTACCTTCGGACTAATACTGATGTCTGTTACTATATTTTGTTCCGAATTGATAATTTACTTTGATCAACCTGTCGAAGTAATAGGTATCGCCAAATCTTATACAAAAATTTTAGGATTAAGTGCAATACCTATGATGCTCTTTCAAACCTACAAACAATTCATTGAAGGTCTATCAGTTATGAAACCTGCAATGATAATTACAATTTTAGCAAATGTTGTAAATGCTTTTACCAACTGGATTTTAATATTTGGGAATTTAGGATTTCCAGCGCTTGGTTTAGATGGGGCAGGGTGGGCAACATTTACCTCAAGAGTATTTATGGCTTCGGGTTTAATGATTTATGTAATGAATAAACAATTCTTTAAACAGTATGATGTATCTTTTCATTTTAAGAACATTAATTTTCCTGTTATTAAAAAAATTCTCTCCTTAGGATTACCAAGCGGCATCCAATATTTCTTTGAAGTTGGTGCTTTTGCATTTGCGGTTCTTATGATTGGATGGCTTGGGACAAATCAACTTGCTGCCCATCAAATTGCGATCAATCTTGCTTCAATTTCTTTTATGGTGGTACTTGGACTCTCTACAGCAGGAAGCATACGTGTGGGTAATGCAGTTGGAGAGCAAAATGTGAAAGCTATACGACAAGCAGGATTCACAACGATATTATTAGCAGTTTGTTTTATGGCAATGTCTGGAATAGTATTTATAGCCTTCCGAAATTTATTACCGACGCTTTATATAGATGATGAAGCCGTAATTTCAATAGCATCCTCGTTATTGGTAATAGCTGCATTGTTTCAGTTATCGGATGGAATACAAGCAGTAGGAGTAGGAATATTACGAGGTTTAACTGATGTTAAAATTCCCACAGCAATAACCTTTATTGCATACTGGGTTGTTGGTCTTCCAACCGGTTATTTATTAGCATTCAACCTTGGTTATGATGTAGAAGGTGTATGGGTAGGTTTGTTAGCCGGTTTAACAACTTCTGCCGTATTGCTTACTCTGCGTTTTAACATAAAAAGCAAGCAAATAATTTCAATCTGATGAAGAAAGATTATCTAAAAAATAATTAGTTATCTTTTGAAATAAATGCAGCTGCTCTTCACCCTTTACGTGATGTACATGATCCACATATGGAAAGTAATCAACATCAATTCCTAACTTAACGGCTTTATCCACAAAAAGTAATGTATGCTGCCAAACAACTGTTGAATCACTTGTTCCGTGAACAAGCAACAATTTGCCGCTAAGATTCTGTACATAGTTTAATAGATTTGATTCTTCATAACCCTGAGTATTTATTTCGGGTGTATCCATATATCTTTCGGTGTACATAACTTCGTAATATCGCCAATCTATAACAGCTCCCCCTGCAACTCCAACATTAAATTCACCGGATGTTTTGGTCATCATGGAAGTTGCCATAAAACCGCCGTAACTCCAGCCATAAACTCCAAGTCTTTCAGGATCAGCATAGGGTAGTGAGTTTAGATAATTTACTCCTGCCAATTGATCTTCTAGTTCTATCGTGCCTAAGTGACGGAATATCGCCTGCTCAAATTCTAATCCGCGATAATTTGTACCCCTGTTATCAAGTGTAAAAATTATAAAACCATTTTGTGCAATATAGTATAACCATAAATCAGCACGACGCATCCATTTATTTGCAACTTTTTGACTGTGCGGCCCACCATAAACATAAACCAGTACCGGATACTTTTTTGTTTCATCAAAATTAGGAGGAAGAATCTGTCTGCAATACAAATCAGTCTTATCTGAACTCTGTATTGTAAATATTTCTGTTTTCGGTTTATTATACCCATCGAATGGATCCTTTGCAGTATATACTGTTCTCAGTTTCTTACCAGCAGCATCTAACACGGTCACTACATAGGATGTATCAATAGTTGAGAGAACATCTAAAAATTTTGTACCATTGTTATTTCTTACGACTTTGTGAGTACCCGATCCACTGGTAATTCGAGTCATTCTGTATCTATCTAAATCAATTTTATAATAGTGTCGTTCAATAGGACTCTGTTCGGTTGCAGTGAAGAATATGTTAAATCCCTTTGTGCTAAGACCATCAAATTCTGTTACTTCCCATTCACCTTCTGTTAACTGTTTTATTTTTGCTCCTTGTGCATCATACAAATACATATGATTCCATCCATCTCTGCGTGTCGTCCAAATAAACATATCAGGATCGTCTTCAAAAAATATTAGCCCGGTCATTGGCTCAATATATTTTTCATTTTTTTCTTCAATCAAGACTTTAATCATCTTACCGGTTTTTGCATTATACTTGGTTAGTTTCACATGGTTTTGGTCTCTATTGAGCACACTTATAAAAATATATTTTTCATCTGGACTCCATGTTACACCAGTCAGGTATTGATCCTTAGGTTCACCTGTTTTTAACCAGGTGGTTTCACCGGTTGTTAAATTGTAAACACCAACTGTAACTTCCTCACTTGTCATTCCTGCCATCGGATATTTTACATATTCAATAGATGCTGGTTTTTTTGAGATGTCCAACATTGGATAATCCGTCACCATCGATTCATCTTTATGGTAGAATGCAAGATAATTATTTTTTGGTGACCAAAATGTTCCTTTCTTAATTCCAAATTCATTACGATGAACATGTTGTCCGTTTATAATACCACTGTCCGGATCATTGGTTAGTTGTATTTGCTCGGAATTGACTGCAATAAAAAGATTGTTTCCAATAGTATAAGCAATTTTGGTGGGATCGTTAAAATCAGCATTTAAACCCTCAACAGATATATCATTTATTATTGTAATTTCATTGGAACTTAAATTGTAGTTAAGAAAGAATTCATTGTTCCAAAATAGTAGAGTACTATCTGTAGCCCAATTATGTTTTGGTATCGAATCAAGAATTGCAAGTCCCTTGCTTTGAAACGAAACATTTAAACTTGTCATAGAGAGCAAAGTTTCTTTTCCTTCAACATCGGCATTTTCTTTTATTAGATTTTCTACGCCGTTAACTTCAAATACATACGAAAAATCATCTGTTCCGGGAATCCATTGAAGATACTTTAGTTCCTTTGGCATAATAGTACTGCTTTCAAGTATTACCTGTTCAAGAGTAAAGTTTTTTTGAGCCAGAAGACTTGTTGAAAGAAGGAATAATAGTATTAAATAATATTTTTTCATCAGCATTATAATTTCCTGTTCGTATTTGGATTAGTCTTAACTTGAATGACTTAAGTTATTATTTCATTCAGTAATTATTTTAGTTATTAGTGTACTATCAATCTCTTCAAAAGGAATATTACTTGTTTCTAAGTTTGTATGTTTATGGCTCCAAACCTTCTCAGGATCCTCACGTTCAATCTTATACCTAATTTTGTTGAGGTACTTTGATTTTGTGGCAAGAACATAAAATGGCTTTCTAAAATGATTGCACAATACAGCAAGTGATAAGCTTCCTGATTTGTTTATTACATTTCCATTTTTTAGTACAGCATCGGCTCCAATAATTACAACATCAATTCCGGAGATATATTTACCAGTCATCGCATCCGTTATCATCTCTACTTTTATTCCTGCTTCCAGGAGTTCCTTCGCCATTAATTTCCCTTCATTTGATGGTCTCGACTCAGGAATAATTAATTTTAAATTTCTTTTATGTTGATGCCATAATTTAAATACACTTATTAGAGTCCCGCTTCTTGATATTGTAAGAATGTTCCTTGCTTTCGGTATCTCCTTTTGAATCTTCGAACAAATTTTTTCAAATTTTTTATCCTCTAAACTCTCTATGCTGTTCAAATATTGATTTACTTTATCAAAATCTTTTTTGATTATCAGATGGTTTAAAGTGTTAATATAATTATTGATTGCGGCAAAATGAGATAGCTTTTTCTTTGCTTGAATTAAGGAGCCGTCAATAAATTTCCTGTTGCTTATTCCTGACTTTAAGAATCTATTTAAAGACAGAAGAATTTCAGACGAACCTGAGGTTTTGTCGCTTAGTATTTTATTTAGTCTCTCCTTTTGGCGCTGAGTCATTTTAAATTAAACTGTTGCAAGTTCCTGAATATCAAATGAAGACTCGTCTTGAACCTTAGCAGGTTTGGAGAATGAAGACAGATTTAGCAAAAGTTCCTCTTTACTTAAATATTCTTTTAAATAAAATATTCTGACATTATTTCTATTCTTTATAAGCCAGTTCAAAGATATTTTTAATTTTTCTAAATCTTCTTCAGTGGGCATAATATCGTTATATATTACATTACCATAATAGTTATCTAAAGCATCTTCAAATGTAATTGTACTAGAAAGTTTAGAATCTCTCACATAAATTTTCCCAGCTAACAATAGTATATAATCTTTAGCAAAGCTCCCCGAAACCTCGAACAAAACATTTGCATTGTTCACAGGTTCAGCCAATAAGGAAGATTTATGGGTTTGTGCAAGAATCATATCAATCACTTCTTTTACTTCTGCTGCTTTTTCATACCTCTCTTTATCTGAGTAATCTTTCATCTTGTTAAGGAGACGGTTTAGCGCTGTTTGGTTTTTTCCAAACAAAAATTCATAAACTCTATTTAACTCCTTCTCATATTCATTAGAATCACCTGGTACACAGGGTGCAGTACATCTCTCTATTTCAGCAAGAAAACATTTTTTATGTTTTGAAAATTCCTTATCTGTACACTCTCTTAATAGAAATGTTTTATCAATTATTTCCAGAACAGCTTCAGCTTTTTTACGGGAGTTAAACAATCCAAAATAATCATCACCATCAAAATCAAAGTGATTCGAAATTTCTATTCGTGGCGATGTGTGATTCCTCGTTACCATTAAAAAATACTTGTGCCCATATCTTTTTAACTGGTAGTTATGTTTAGGATTGGACTTTTTAATTACTTCAGCTTCTGTAAGAAGTGCAGTTAATTCGGTGTTCGTCACTTCAATCTTTAATCTTCTTGCCTGTGTTATAATTCGCTTTGCTTTTTTCGGTGCTGTTGGCGAAAAATATGATCTGATTCTATCTCTTAAGGATTTCGCTTTTCCAACGTAAATTATCTTCCTACGGCTGTTCAGGAAATAATAAATTCCTGGTGCATTCGGAACTGACGATACATCTTCTCTTAAGGATTCTTTAACCTTTGTATTTCGCGCTGCAATAGCTTTTCTTTGATATCCAAGCAGTTCGCTTACGGATTTAATTTTTGAATCTTTCTTTAACATCTTAATCATTTTAATCAATGCGCGGGCAGTAACTTCAGCATCCGATAAGGCACGGTGTGCAGATTTGTTCCTTAATTTTAAGTGCTTTGTTATTGATGAAAGTGATTTGCTTCGTAGATCGGGGAACATTCGCCGGGCGAGTTTCATTGTGCATAGTTGTTCATTGTACAATGGCTCCGAACCGTTTCGCATAAATTCATATTTAAGGAAGGATGAATCGAAAGAAAAATTGTGACCGGAAATTATCGAGTCATCCACAAACTCCTTGATCTCTGGTAGTACATCTTCAAAATATGGTGCATCGTAAACATCTGCATTGGAGATTCCTGTGAACTGTGTGATGAAATTGGGAATAGCTGTCCCTGGATTGATTAAAGTTTCAAACCTGTCTACAATTTTTAAATTCTTTACTTTTACAATTCCGATTTCAATTACACGGTTTAATTTTGCAGACAAACCAGTAGTTTCGACGTCTATAACAGAATAGACTGTATCATCAAGAGTGGGATTCGGAATTTGTGTTTCAATCATATTCTAAATCTAAACTTATTAATTTTTTAATTCAAAGTCTGTTAACTCACAGATACAATTTTTTCTAATTGTTTTTATTTGAATATATTGAAATAAAAAAAACAAAACTTTATGTCGCAAATAAATATTCTTTTCATCGGTGATATTATCGGTAAGCCGGGGCTCGATATGGTTAATATCTGGCTGCCCGGATTGATTCAAAAATATAAAGCTGACTTTGTAATCGCGAATGGAGAAAATGCTGCAGACGGCAAAGGCTGCACAACTCAGGAGGGGGAATTTTTGTTTAACCTTGGTGTTAATGTAATCACCGGTGGGAATCATACGTGGGATAAATTCCAATCTCAGGATTATCTAAAGAATGAAACACGCTCACTTAGACCACTTAATTATCCAAGGGGTACTTACGGTAACGGCTATCATATAGCCGAAACATCCAAAGGAAAGATAGCTGTTCTTAATTTGCAGGGAAGAACTTTTATGCCTGTAATCGATTGTCCTTTTCGTGGTGCTGAATGGGCGTTATCAAAATTTAAAAAAGAAACCAGTGTAATTATTGTTGATTTCCACGCAGAAGCCACTGCGGAGAAGATTGCGATGTCACATTTTCTTGATGGAAAAGTTTCAGCATTAATTGGCACACATACACACATTCAAACTTCGGATGAACGAATTTTGCCAAACGGAACTGCCTTTATCACAGATGTTGGAATGACCGGTCCGTATGATTCAGTTATTGGTATGAAGGTACTGCCAGCGCTTAACCGCTTTCTATATCAAACGCCTCAAAAATATGAGACAGCTAAAGATAGTGTTCACCTTTGCGGATTGTTTTTAAAAGTTGATGGGGAGACCGGAAAAACGACAGAAGTTGAGCGTATTCTCTTCCCTGAATTTATAACAAAAGTAACCGAATAATAAATGCTTAACCATCCTTTGCCAAGAATTGATAAGGATGAAAAGTTAAGAGAACTGCTTCTTCCATTTTGCCAGTTAAAACCAGGGGAAATTTGGGAGGATCCATCGGGTAAACATAAAGTTGGATGTCTTGATGCTGTAGATGAATCTAAAATAAAAAATTTGTTTGGAAGAAAACGTGCTGTTACAGCTGTTCATGATCCTCCTTATAACTTTGTTGCTTTTAAAGAAAGGGAATTGGAACGATTTATTGGTTGGTGTAAAAAGTGGATTGATAACACATATCAAATATTAAAGCCAAACGCCTCGCTTTATATATGGTTGGGTGCTGATCAAAAATATCATTTCCAACCACTGCCACAGTTTATTCAGATGATGAGCCATACAGAGTTTAAATCCAAAAGTTTTATTACAATGCGCAATCAACGCGGTTACGGCACACAAAAAAACTGGATGTCTGTTCGGCAGGAGCTGCTTTATTATGTAAAAGGAAAACCGGAATTCAAACCTGAAGCTGAGTACACAGATATTCCCAAAGTTTTAAAAGGCTATCACAAAGTTGTTGATGGTAAAAAAACAGAAAACCTTGAGAGAAGTAAATCGGAATTTATACGTGCTGGCAATGTTTGGATTGATATACAACAGATATTTTATAGAATGGAAGAGAACATTAATGGATGCTTTGCACAAAAACCAATCAAAGCAATAAAAAGAACAATTGAAGCAAGCAGTAAAAAGAATCAGCTTATTGCAGACTTCTTCTCCCACTCCGGTACAACTTTATTAGCTTCGGAATTAAGTAACCGAAGATGTTATACGATTGATAATGATCCTGTATTCTGCGAAATATCCATAAGAAGATTGGAGAGACTAAGAACAAAAGGATTAACCGGCTGGCAAAATTCTAATCCGTTTGCAGATGATATTTTAAAGAGCCGAAAGATTAAACATTATTTGAAATTAGAATATAATATAAAGTGAGAAATGCTATATCTTTGAGTTATAGCGGTTAAAATTTTTTTATATATGATAAGTAAAGGATTAATGAATTTAATAGACGGTAAAAAAATTGCAAAGGAAATTCGTGAAGAACTTAAAGCCGATATTCAAAAATTAATAGATGATGGGAAAGGTGTTCCCGGATTAGCCGCCATTTTGGTTGGAGATGATCCTGCATCAAAAATTTATGTAAAGAGTAAAGGAAAAGCCTGCGATGAAATTGGAATGCGATCGATAACCGAAGAAATTCCAGCAAGCATTTCTGAAGCGGAATTACTAAAGATCATAGAATCTTATAATAACAATCCTGATTATCACGGTATTTTAGTGCAGCTTCCACTTCCGGATCATATTGATGATGATAAAATTATTGAGTCCGTTTCACCACAAAAAGATGTTGATGGATTTTCACCCGTTAGTGTAGGTAAATTGGTGATTGGAAAGGACACTTTTCGATCGTGTACGCCTGCCGGAATACAGGAATTATTAATAAGGTACAACATCGATACGAAAGGAAAACATCTCGTTGTTGTTGGAAGAAGTAATATTGTTGGAAAACCAATTGCGAATATAATGCTCCAGAAAAAGGAGCACGCTAACTCTATTGTAACAATATGCCACTCCGCTGCTCCCGACATTTCTGAATTTACCAAACAAGCTGATATTCTGATTGCAGCAATCGGAGTACCTGAATTTGTTAAAGCTGATATGGTAAAGGATGGTGTTATTGTGGTTGATGTTGGTATTAACAGGCTCGAAGATTCATCCAAACCAAAGGGCTACCGGCTTGTGGGTGATGTTGCATTTGATGAGGTTGCAGAGAAAGCATCTTACATTACACCAGTTCCTGGTGGCGTTGGACCAATGACAATTGCAATGGTCTTAAAGAATACATACAAGGCATTTATAAATTTTGGTGGATAAAATGAAGCATAGAATATCGGACGAAGATGTTTCAAAGGAATTTCTTGAAAAAACTCTACGTGATTTTTATTCGAAGGAGGAATCCTGTAGAGGATGGGAAACAAATGTTGTAACCCAACGTAAAGCTGTAAATAATATAGTTAATGTTGGTGCATCCCGAATTGCTGCAGGTATGGGAGTCGGCAGTGAGATAAAAGATGATAATGTTGCTGGGATGATTGATCACACAATGCTTAATCCAGATGCCACACCTGAACAGATTACTCAGCTTTGTAATGAAGCAAAAAAATATTCATTTGCCTCTGTTTGTGTTAATCCAGCAT
>CP070637.1:1398017-1432566 GCA_020354005.1 Ignavibacterium sp. | reverse complement strand
CCAAATTACCCGCAAGTTTTTTATAAATATTTAACACGACCAAAAGTTGACCCGCTTTCATTATCTGATACAAACCGATCAGTTATGGGTTTTAATCTTATTTATTTGTGGGATAAACCGGATTATATGAAGAAGATGCTTGAGACAATAAAGAGTTATAATTTGAAGAAACCATATGTAGGGGAATCACTTACCTTTGATGAGTTACCCGCCGCATTAAAGCATTTTCAATCGGGTAAGACAATTGGGAAGGTTGTTATAAAAACATAAAAGCCCTTACCCTAACCCTTTCCCAAAGGGAGAGGGAACAATGACCAGTGTGAAAAATTGTAAAAATTAATTAACCTCATCAGAGCGGCAACTTTTTCCCTCTATACTTGATTAATAGTTTAACTCTCTAAACAACTCCGATAACAACTGCTCATTTAACTTTCCATCTACTCTAACACCGCTGCACAAATCAATGCCAAATGGATTTACTGCATTAATTGCTTCTTTAACATTTTTTGGATTTATTCCGCCTGCTAATAAAATCGGTACATCAACTGAATCACAAATTAATTTACTAATTCTCCAATCGTGAGTCCTGCCTGTTCCACCAAGTTCTTTCACTTTAAGCTTTTGATTTCCTGAATCAAGAAGAATTGCATCTACAAATCGAGAAACTTCTTTCGCTTCATCAACCGATTCTCCTCCACTAACATGTACCACCTGCACAATTTTTACACCCGGTAATTCATCTCTTAACTTTCCATACGCATCATTTTTAATGCTGTCAACAATTTGGATTGTATTTGTTTTACATTTTCTTTGTTGAGCGATAATCGAATTTGCTTCAGTTTTACTCGTTAATAAAAATGTTGCAATACCAGGAGGTACTATACCGGCAATTTCTTCAATAAGTTTTTCACTAATCACACCCGGACCACTTGGCATATCGGAAACCAAGCCAATTGCTGAAGCTCCATAAGTTATTGCTAATCGTGCCTCTTCAATTGATGAGATGCAGCATATTTTTACTCTTATTTTATTTTTCCTCACTTCGAATTACTCCCTTCTAAATAAGACTTCAAATACTTCCCTGTCCAGCTGTTTTCAACTTCTATAACTTCTTCTGGAGTACCATTAGCAACAACTTCCCCGCCCTTTTCTCCTGCTTCAGGTCCAAGATCAATTATATAATCGGCACACTTAACTACTTCTAAATTGTGCTCAATGATAACAACACTATTATTTCTCTTCAGTAAAAGATTAAAACAATCCAGCAGCTTAGAAATATCATCGAAATGCAATCCGGTAGTAGGTTCATCAAAAATAAAAAGAGTATGTTTCTTATCGCGATGAGAAGTTAGATGAGAGGCAAGCTTTACTCTTTGTGCTTCACCTCCCGATAATGTGTTTGAAGGCTGGCCAAGTTTAATATAACCTAATCCAATATCCGCAAGTACCTGTATATATTTAAGAATTTTTGAATTCCCACGAAAAAATTCAAGCGCTTCACTTACAGTCATATTAAGTACATCAACAAGATTCTTACCGCGGAAAGTGATTTCTCTTATCTCCTTTTTAAATCTGGTACCACCGCAATCATCACAGGTTAAATAGAGGTCTGCAAGAAACTGCATCTCAACCTTAATAAAGCCATCTCCCTGGCAGGTTTCACACCTTCCACCGGGAACGTTGAATGAAAAATATCCCGGTTTATATCCACGTGTTTTTGCCTGATGTGTTGATGCAAATAATTCCCTGATATGCTCAAATGCTTTTACATAGCTAATTGGATTCGATCGCGGAGATTTTCCAATTGGTGATTGATCTACTATTTCAATTTCATCGATGTACTTTGCCCCTTTAATTTCATCATGCTTACCGATGTGGGAGGGTACCATACCAAAGTATTTAGCAACACCCGCGTACAAAACATCATGAATCAATGTACTTTTACCAGATCCGCTAACACCAGTTACTACAACAAATTTATTTAACGGAATATTTATATCTAGATTTTTAAGATTATTCTCACGTGCACCAATTATTTCAATCGACTTATTATCTTTTTTATTTCTTTTCGATGGTAGGGGAATATTCAGTTTGCCCGATAAATATTTTGCAGTTAAGGATTGTACATTTTTTTTCACTTCATCATAGGTTCCGATCACAACTATATTACCGCCTTCATTGCCGGCCTTTGGTCCAAGATCGTAAATAAGATCCGATTCAAGCATCATCTCGGGATCGTGTTCAACGACCAGAACAGTATTACCAATATCTCGTAAATTCTTTAATAGATTTATTAATCTTGAGTTATCACGGGGATGAAGCCCTATTGTGGGTTCATCAAGTACATATAACGTTCCAACGAGCGAAGAACCAATAGATGTGGCTAGATTGATTCGTTGTGTTTCACCTCCGGAAAGCGTGCTACTCAACCTGTCCATCGTGAGATATCCAATACCAACATTATCTAAAAAAGTTAATCTTTTAACTATCTCTTTTAGAATTCTATCCGCAATAACTTGTTCGTATTCACTCAGCTTTAACTTTTTGAAAAACTGAAGTGATTGTTCAATTGGCAGTTGAACAATGTCGTATATCGATTTATCATCTATCTTTACCTGCAAAGCTTCCCTTCTTAACCGTGAGCCTTTGCAGGCAGTACAGGTAGTATAGCCCCTGTACCGGCTAAGTAAAACCCTTATATGCATTTTATAAGTCTTTGCTTCAAGCTCTTCAAAAAACTTATCTATTCCTTTAAATCGGCCAAAACCGGTTCGTACAAGTCTTAGTTGCTTTTCTGATAATTCTTTAAAGGGAATGTTGAGAGGCATATCGTACTTACGTGCATTCTGCACAAGTGAACGAAGATTGAAGCTATATTTTGCAGACCTGAAAGGTGCAATCGCTCCATCCATTATAGTTAAATTAGGATCAGGCACAACAAGGTTCATATCAATGCCAATAGTCTTACTAAATCCTTGACACACTGGACAGGCACCGAAAGGATTATTGAATGAGAAGAATCTCGGTTCCGGTTCTTCGTACCTGATTCCGCAGCATTCGTAGTACTTATTAAATTCTTTTATCTTTTTTGTTTCACCATTTATCAGAACTAACCTGTCCTCTCCCTCTTTAAATGTTACTTCTATCGAGTCTGATAATTTCTCTCTTATATCACCCTTTGATACTTTTAGTCTCTCAACAACAATGTAAATTCCCTTTTTTTCTTCAGGAAGAAATTCCTCTTCATTCAGGTCAATCAAATTGCCGTGATGGAATACCCGGAAGAAACCGCGCTTTTTAATTGAGTCAATTTCTACTTTTGCTGAATGACCTTCGTGTTCGAATAAGGGGAAGCCAAGATAAAATTTTGTGCCCTCCTTTTTACGATTTAACCAATTCGATACTGTACCTGTATCATCCTTCTTTACAATTTTACCACACTGAAAGCAAATTGTTTTTCCTACCCTTGCCCAAAGAAGACGTAAATAATCATAAACCTCTGTTGTAGTGCCAACGGTTGAGCGTGAGTTACGTACACCTTTCTTTTGTTCAATTGCAACGGCTGGACTAATACCCTGAATAAAATCAACATCCGGTTTATTCATTCTTTCTAAAAACTGGCGAGCGTAAGAAGATAGGCTCTCAACATAGCGGCGCTGTCCTTCGGCATAAATAGTATCAAACACTAGGGATGATTTACCGCTGCCACTAACTCCTGTAAACACAACAAGCTTGTTGCGTGGAATCTCAAAACTCAGGTTTTTTAGATTATGTTCTCGCGCACCTTTAACTATTATTTTCTTGTTATTATTTCTTGCTTTCTTGGGCATAGTTAATTATCAGTGAAACTTTAATTAGCAAAAGATGAAGATTTATAATCCGAATCTTAAATTTAAGAATTTATAGATAAAGGAGGGGTAAAAAGATGGTAGTAATTATCCTAAAGAACAGTTGTAATAATATTGAAACAGCTATTCTAATTTCGCCTTATCTTCCAAAGACTTCAATTCACTAATTTTATCATCAAGCTCCTGAATTTTTTTATTCAGCTCTTCGGTCTTTTTATCGATATCTTTTTCATATTGTGAAGCATCCCAGTATCCCCTTTCTTCGAAGTAACTCTTAAAAAGCCAGTTATGCTTAAGTGCTTCCATATTTTCGTTTAGCTTAGTTGTAGCGAGTTTTGCTTCCTCTGAAATTTCCTTCATGTTTGCTATTATTGAAGTTACTGTGGTATCCTCCGGATTACCTTCAGCGAGTAATGCTCCAATCACACCTTTTCCTTCCCTTACGTTCAGCATAATTGTATCCACACTTGCCACTGTGCTATTTACTCGTGTAACAACGTCCCCCATTCTTCGCCCCATTTCATCAAAAATTGCAACTACATCCCTTAAATCCCTAGTAATCGAATCCAAACTGGTGCTTGCAGTTTTTGATATTTTTGTTGTAGCATAATAAAGTTCATCATCAGTTAAGATTTTGCCCAGCGTGCCCTCACCGGCATTTATTTTCGCCACAACTTCAGAAAGGTTTTTTGTCATATCTTTTGTGTAAGACATTATCCCCTGTGTCTCTTCAATTACATCAGCGAAGCTCACCGGTTCTTTTGCAAGTATAACTCCCCCATCTTCAACATGTTCCGCCTCACTATCCTTTATATTCAAGGAAATAAATTTATAACCAACAAGACCTTCGGTTTCAATGCCAGCCTCCGTATCTTTTCTAATGAACTTTTTAACATCCGACAATAGTCTCATTGACACTTCAATAGCACTTGCTTTTTCCCCAACTATGAGAATACTCTTTACAGCACCAACATCCACACCGCTTAATCTTACAGGTGCTCCGTTCCGTAATCCTTCTACTTTTTGAAAATATGCTTTTACAACGAATGTAGGTTTAAAAAGTGCTTCTTTGTTTCCGAGCACAAATATTCCTATGACAAGTAATGCACTGCCCAGGAAAAGAAAAATACCAAGTTTTGCACCAGATAGAGGTTTAGCCATCAATCTCTCCCATTTGTGTTAATCACCTCATCACTGAAGAAGTTTTGTAAAAATTCATCTTTTGATGACACAAGTTCATCTATATTTCCTTCATGTATAATATGACCTTCATTCAAAACTATAGCGTAATCTGCAATAATTTTTGCACAAAGTAAATCGTGTGTTACGACAATCGAAGTCATATGAAATTTATTTTGTAATTCCAATATAAGACTGCTTATTTCTTTTGCTGTTATTGGATCAAGTCCGGTTGTTGGCTCATCATAAAGCATTAGTTTCGGTTTTGTAATTATAGAGCGTGCTAATCCTATACGTTTCCTCATCCCACCCGAAAGTTCCGAAGGCATTTTATCAATTGCTTCTTCAAGTGAAACTGCTTCAAGAACACCATTGACCCTCTCATTCATTTCCGATTGATTGAGATCAAAATTCCTAATTAGCGGAAACTCCAGATTCTCTCTTACGCTCATTGAATCGTATAAAGCAGCACTCTGAAATAAGAATCCCATATCTTTTCTAAGCTCATTCAAGCTTTTATGATCAAGATTTCCTACATCCTGTCCTTCAACGTAAATCTCACCGGAGTCTGGTTCCATCAAACGAATAAGGCATTTAAGTAAAACACTTTTGCCTGTACCACTTCTACCAAAAACAACCATGTTCTGTCCGTTCTCAACATGCAGTTAAACTCCATCCAATACCACCAAGTCTTCAAATGATTTATGCAAATTATTTATATCAACCATCTTATGTTGCAGTGGGCCAGAGCCACAAAGTTAATTTAACAAGAATCATATCAAAAATAAGTATTAGTAAAGATGCAATAACTACGGAAGTTGTAGATGCTCTACCAACACCTTCAGTGCCGTTCTTTGCATTGAATCCAAGATAAGAACCAACTAATCCAACTATATAACCAAATACAAATGTTTTTGAAACACCGGGAATCGCATCACCAAATTCAACAGAGAATATAACCCTGTCTACATAATATTCCCAGGTCATATTCTGTACTAAAACTACTGCAATATAACTGCCAATCAATGCTATAAATATTACATAAACTGTAAGGATTGGAAGAATAAAAGTTGTTGCAAGGATTCTGGTTACCACTAAAAATTTGAAAGGATTAACACCCGAAACTTCCATCGCATCTATCTGTTCAGTTACTCGCATTGAACCAAGTTCAGCACCAATACCTGAACTCACCCTTCCAGCAAATATTAATGCAGTTATAACCGGACCAAGTTCACGTACAATGGATATCCCTACAGAACCGGGAAGGAATGCTTCAGCTCCAAACCTTTGCATAACCGGCTGCATTTGCATAGTTATTACAAGTCCTATGATAAATCCCGTAACACCAACAATAGGCAATGTCTTCATTCCAAGTTCAACCATATGTTTTTTAACCTCCTCAATTTCATATGGAAGAATGAAAACTTCCTTGAAGAATCTTAGTGAGAAAAGAAACAATCCAGCGAGCGTTTCAAAAAAGTTATTTAGCCTTATCTGGGATACTGTTAAAAAACTATCTATTCTGGAAACTATCATGGGAAAAATTGTATCTGTAATTAAATATATTTTTTTGGTGCGATACTATTACCAAAAATAGTGAAAATGGATGTGAATATAAATTACAGAATGTGCCGGAAATAGCGTGAGAATTCTTTTCCAAAACAATAGTAAAAATTTTAATTATTTAATATTTTGAATGGGAGTTCCGCTAATTTCAAACAAGGAAGAATAAATGAAAAAATTCCAAAGAAGAGATTTTATTAAAACCGCATCTGTTGCTGCAGTCGCTGCTTCGGCATGCGGGTTGGTAAGCTGCAATAAAAAGGAAGAAACAAAAACTGTTGCAATCAACACAAATAAAAAATACGAATGGAAGATGGTAACATCGTGGCCACCCAAATTCCCTATACTCGGTGAATACGCACAAAAGATTGCAGATTGGATAGACCAGATGTCGGGTGGTAGATTAAAGATACAGGTTTATGGCGGCGGTGAGCTTGTTCCTGCTTTAGAAGTATTTGATGCGGTTTCTTTTGGTGTTTCAGAGATGGGACATAGTGCACCATATTATTGGGCGGGGAAAGCACCTGCAAACCAATTTTTTTCAACCATTCCTTTTGGTATGAATCCACGACAAATGAATGCCTGGCTTTTCTTTGGTGGCGGTTTAGAAATATGGCGTGAACTATATGCCGATTTTAATCTTTACCCTTTCCCAAGCGGAAACACTGGGGGACAAATGGGCGGCTGGTTCAATAAGGAAATTTCTTCAATTAATGATTTGAAAGGTTTGAAAATTAGAATGCCCGGCTTAGGTGGAAAAGTTATTACAAAAGCCGGTGCTACATCGGTTCTATCACCAGGGGGTGAATCATATACAAACCTTGAGCGAGGAGTAATTGATGCTTTAGAATGGATTGGTCCATATCACGATTATTTAATGGGCTTCTATAAAATCTCTCAATATTACTACTACCCGGGATGGCATGAGACTTCTTCAAATCTGGAATTAGTGGTTAATAGAGATGCATATATGGAACTGCCCGAAGACCTTAAAGCTATAATTGATACTGCTGCCAAGGCATCAAATCCATTAATTCAATCAGCTTTTGATGCAAAGAACACAGAGTACTATTATAAGCTTAAAGATGAGGAAAATGTAGAATTCAGGCAATATCCTGAAGATGTTTTACAAAGACTAAACAAATTAACCAGTGATGTTGTAAATGATATTGTACAAAAAGACCCGATGAGTAAAAAAGCATTTGATTCATATACTAAATTCAGAAAGAGAATTGATAGTTGGTTTGAAATTTCTGAGACCGAATACGTTTAGAAACTATTAGAACTTTTTACTGTGTCATTCCCATAAAACGGTAATCTCAAGTTAATCAAACAGATTCCCACTTTCGTGGGAATGACAAATTGATATTATCTTTTTATAGATGGTCTATAGCAGTTTATCCACCCAAAAACTCAGGCAGCCACAATGTAAGCATTGGAATGGTTGCGATAAGTAGTAATGCGAGTAATTGTATTACAACATATGGAATCACACCTTTATATAATTGAGTTGTAGTTATTTCCTTCGGCGCTACCCCTTTCAAATAAAAAATAGAAAAACCGAATGGAGGAGTTAAGAACGAGGTTTGTAAGTTCATTGCGATCAATATTCCCAGCCAGAGAATATTCATTTCGAAACTGTGGAAAATTGGCGCTATCACCGGAACAACTATAAATGTAATTTCTATAAAATCGATAAAAAATCCACAAATAAAAATTACAAGCATTGCAAGTATTAAAAACTGGTAAGGTTCAAAGTTGGCGGTTAAAATTAGATCAGCTAAATAACGATCTCCGTGTAATCCCCGGAACACCAACCCAAATGCAGCAGCTCCAACAAGAATCATAAAAACCATGCTTGTGATTGTTGTTGTTTTAAGCATTACTGCCTTTAACGTTGGAAGATTAAATCTTCTTTTAATTATTGTAAGGATAGAGGCACCAAGCGCCCCAATGGCAGCAGCTTCTGTGGGTGATGCAACACCGGCAAAGATCGAACCCAAAACTGTAACAACAAGAATAAAAGGAAGAATGAATGCATTTATTATTCTTTTATATTTCTCTTTACCTATGAATTTTTTTAATTCTGCATCAGGCATAGCTGGTAATGCTTTTGGTTTTAATTTGGTTTGAACTACAATCCATATAAAAAATAAGAGTACTAGTAATAATCCCGGAATTACTGCAGCAATAAAAAGATCACCCACCGGAATGTTCAATACGCTTCCTAGCAAAACTAAAATTATACTAGGAGGAATAATTTGTCCGAGTGTTCCAGACGCCAATATTATTCCCGTTGCTGACTTTTCTTCGTACCCTCTTTTTAACATTACCGGCAGACTTAGCACACCCATTGTAACAACCGTGGCACCAACAATTCCTGTTGAAGCACCCAGCATAGCACCAACTACCAAAACCGAGATAGCTAATCCGCCTTTGAGTTTTCCAAACAACAACGCCATTGTTTCAAGCAGCTCTTCTGCAATGCCTGACTTTTCCAGCATTACTCCCATAAAAATGAATAGTGGTACAGCCAACAAAATGTAGTTTGACATTATCCCCCAGATACGAAGCGGTAACAGATTAAAATATTCCGTACCAAAGATTATCAATCCTACAATTATTGAAACACCACCGAGAGTAAAGGAAACAGGGTACCCGAATAGTAACGAAATTAGAATGGCAAGAAAAAATAACAGGGGCAGTGCTTCCATAAAAATTACGACTTGCCTCTTATCTGTATAAAGGATTTAAAGGCAAGCGCAATTCCTTCAAGCAGAAGAAGAAAAAATGAGATGGGAATAAAAGCTTTTAGTATATATCTGGCCGGAAGCCCACCTGCATCGGGTGAGGTTTCATTAATCCTGAAAGAAATAGAAACAAAATTTTCTGAAGCTAATATTACAATAATGCAGAACGGAATTAATAAAAATACTGAGCCAATTAAATTAAGCCAGGCTTTCTTCTTAGGTGAGAACCGCGTATAAAATACATCTACACGAACATGTTCATCAACCTTAAGTGTATATGCAGCAGCTACTAAAAATATCAAAGCAAAAATGTGCCACTCAAGTTCCTGTAATCCAACGCTACTCTCGCCAAATAAATACCTAACAAAAACATCATAACTAACAACAAGAACAAGCAGTGCTGTTAACCAGGATGTTAAAACACCAATCCGTTCATTTATTTTATCAACTATTTTTATATATCCATTAATGAATTTCATTCAATTACATAAATGCATTTACATAATGGTTAATCACAGGACTGTTTATATTTTCGAGAAATATAGCTATCACATCAAATCTGCACGTAAGTTCCTCAATTTCATTTTCATAAAAATATAATTCAGCAATCTTCTTTACTTGTTCTTGCTTGTTTTTTGTAATAGCATATTCAGGTTCACCATAATCGAGGTTCTGCCGGGTTTTTACTTCTACAAAAACCGTATATCCATCTTCGGGATCTTTCGCAATAATATCGATTTCACCTTTTCCGTACCTGTAGTTTTGATGTAATATTTTAAATCCTTTATCTTTTAAAAATACAACTGCCAGCTCCTCCCCTTTTTTACCTAATTGTTTTTTGTTCATATACCCCATAACTAAGCAGTTTGCAGATTTGTTTCTGGTTGTATCGCTACATTCAAAATTTTACCAAGAAATGTCTTCCGGTGTAAAGGTGAAGGACCAATTAGTTTAATAACATCAATATGCTGCCTTGTTGGATAACCTTTATTCTTCTCCCAGAAGTAATCCGGATAACTTTTAGAATATTTTTTCATGATTCTATCGCGGGTTACCTTTGCTAATATTGATGCTGCAGCAATAGAAAAAGATTTTGAATCCCCTTTAACAACTGGTATTACCAGGATATGGTATTTAAATGCTCGATTTCCATCTACAAGAATTAAGTCGGGCTGCACAGACAGTTTCTTAGCCGAGTTTCCCATTGCAAGGAGAGTCGCATTCAGGATATTAATTTTATCTATTCTTTTATGCGTAACAACTGAAACATTATATGCAAGAGCTTTGTTTATTATTTCTTCAAACAAGTTTTCTCTTTTATGTTCAGTAAGAAGCTTTGAATCATTTACTCCTGGAATGGAAACAGATGGTGAGAATATGACCGATGCAGCAACAACCGGACCGGCTAGAGGACCTCTTCCTGCTTCATCTATTCCGGCAACCAGTTTTATTTTTTTACTTAGAAAACTATTATCAAAATTCTTCATTTACCAAGAATAATAGCGAGTAAACCTAATACCATATTCAATTTTAACATATTGCTTAACTTATTCAAGTTTTTGTAATGGTTATCTTCATACAGCAGCTTTATAAAATATACAAGTAAAGGATTTACAATTATCATAACCGTAACAAAAAATTCTATCTTATAAATCTGATTAACGAATGGATAAAAAGTAAATATGATTAGTGTAACTGTTAATGAAGTAATTAAAATATTTGTGGCTTTTGTCCCAAGCTTGATGGGAAACGTTTTCAGACCGACTTTTTTATCACCTTCCATATCCTGAATATCTTTTACTAATTCTCTTATCAGATTAATCATAAAGGCAAATACTGCGGGAAGGTATGCATCACTTACATTATTTACCGCCACTCCTCCGTAAATAAATGCAAGCCCCGTTAGATAGGCGATAGTGATGTTTCCCAGGAGAGGAATTCTTTTTAATCGTATTGAATAAAGGTAAAGCAATACTGAAGTAAATACTACAATTGCAAACGCAATTTGATTTATAAAAGCTGATAGAAAAATAGCCGCCAATGTTAAAACAAAATATGCAGCCCATGCTTCTTTATCTGAAATTATTCCCTTTGCAAGTGGTCTTTCAGGATGATTTATTTTATCTGATTCTTTATCATAAATATCATTTACAACATTTCCTGAGGCTGCAGTAAGAGCAGCAGAAATGGCGGCCAATAAGATTATATAAAGAGAATATTCTTCAGCGGCGCAAAATAATGCGCCAAAAATAACTACAAAAAAAGTGATGATAAAATTGATTGGGCGGGTTAAAGTAATATAGGATTTGAGCTCTGAGATGTTAGTCATCAAAGATTTTGAGAAAAATAAAAAATTATTCTGATAGATTACTTAAGATATGAATTGTTTAATAAAACTGTTGGAATGAATTATGGTGAGGGAAATGTTCAATTGAGAGGTTCTAAACGAAGTCTAAATATGTCAGCCTGAGCCCGTCGAAGACAGACCATTTGGATAAACGTCACACTTCGACAGGCTCAGTGTGACAGAAAAATTTAAATTTACTACGGTCCCATCGTAAGCAACACGTTTCCCTTATTCCTCAAACTCATTATCACGGTGGCTGTTATCACAGAAAGGTTTGGTTTTTGAATTGCCGCAGCGGCAAAGAATAAATGGTCCTTCCTTAATGGTTTCAGTTCCATCTTTTTCTATTAGCTTGACTGTACCTTTGATTAGGAGGGGCCCTCCCTTATTTACCTTTATTGAAACTTCCTGAACCTGACTATCTTTAGATTCACTCAATTCATTGTTCATTTTGTAAGTCAAAGCACCAGATGGGCAATTTTTCACAGCTTTAATAATTTCCTCGCTTGATGCGCCCTGCATATTTATCCATGGCCGACCCTTTGGATTAAAAACAGATTTCAAACCGTTCACACAATTCCCGGAATGCATGCAAGTATCATTATCAAAGTATACAGTAATTTCGTCGTTTGAATATCCTTTTGCCATACTGAAACCTAATTCACAAATTCTTTAAGATTTCCTACTGCTTCTTTTACATCTGCTTTTATACTTGCCTGTGCTGAAATAGCGGGATTTATATTAACCATTATCCTAAGTGCTTTAAGCCCCTGAACACCCTGCAATGGTTCTAATTCCAACTCTTCGATTTCACCGGTTATTAAATCTTTACTGCGCAGAAAATCGAAATATCTTTTATACTCTAATGCTTCAGATGACTGGGAATATACAACGGAAATTTTTCCTGGCATTGTTAATCGCTCTTTTGATCCTTTTATAATTGCTTTATCAATTCTCTTCTTCATAATTTCATATCGAATATTATAGGTTCCATCAACATCAAACTTTTTCTCATCATAACGGAATCTTATAGAAAGAGGATTATTCTGAACCAAAACCAAATGAGTTGTGTCGAGCTTAACTTTTAACTGAGATTTTAATTTATCAGTCTCCCGGGCAACTCCACACAAGATTAGTAATTGCCATATCCTGAGGTTTTTAAGATACATTGGGCTGTATTGTTGATTCTGGACAAGAGATTGACCAATGTAAATACTGTGCTCTACTCCATCGGTTTTATATTTCTCAAAGTAATGGGGATACATATCCTGAGCTTCTAACTGAGCTTCATCCAAATAGGAGCTAATCACATCATTAATTTTCGAAACACTCTCCTCGTAATCTTTACGTTTTTTATAGAGCAACTTTGTTTCATTATCAATATTCGAGTTGTACTCATTTATTAGTTCAACAACAGAAGGATCAAAATTCTGTATGTGTGAAAAAGCTGATTCAATCTCATCCTGCAAAAAGTTAATAATTGTTAATTCATCCCCAGAGTTAAGCCCTCTTTTAAGAGACTTAATATGTTTATTTGTCCTAAACTTTAATTCATCCAAAATAGGAAGCGGTTTTTTACTGTGTGATGTTGTGAGAATTCTATCCACAAGGTTTAAATGTTCGATTAAATCAGATTGAATAGCTTCATTTCTATGAATGGAAGAATTTCTTATATCCGATAAACCATATAAAGGATACAAGTTATCAAAAACAATATCCTCCATTGTAGAGCCGGGATCATTTTCTTTTTGATGCAAGAGTTTGAACGCTGCATCCTTAAAGCGCCACTCAACAGTTGGATGAATTGCTGTACATTCCTCTTTAATAAGCGCCTGAATTTTGTTTTGCATTTCTTCAATGTTGCGGCTTACTGCAATTGAGAAGAGTGACAATACTTCTTTTAATTTTTTAATCACAAGTGAATTAAGATCACCCTTGTTTGGTGAGCCGAGCTCCAGCATGCCCACAAGTTCATCCTGATAATAAAGCGGGGCAATAATAATATTCAGAATCCCCTGCTTGATGATCTCTTCTTCAACTATTGTTATGTTATCTAATTTAGTTAAGTCATCTATAACAACCGGATGTTTTTCATTGAAAGCAGTAGCATAAATAGATGCTTTAATATTTTCACAGTTATTTTTAATCCTCTCGTTCATAATAAAACTCAGACCGATTTTATTACCATAATCAAGCATCATTTTCCATTCGCCACTAAAGGCTGCTAATCCTAATTTGATGTCTGGTAATCTAAGGTAGCTTCTAAGTTTCTGCTGCAATTCTAAAAATCTATCCATCGAAATTATTGATGCACGTTCCAGCAGATCATATTTAAGTTGGGAAAGTGTTTCCTGATCAGTAACATTGGTTGCAGATATTGTAACAAAGCCCTCAAATTCGAAACTATCAATTGGAATTGTTTCTGTCCATCTTTCAAGATTGGTTACATCTTCAAGGATATAATTTAATTCTTTCTCACCAATTTGCGGAGGTTCTCCAATAGCTTTAACATTAATGAACTGTGGATCTACATCGATTTTAAAGTGTCTTTTAAGAGATTCATCACTTACACCCATTATAAACTGGTGATCAATCCTTAGTTTTTTTCCATAATATTTTTGTAGAATCATCAGATATGCTGAAAGAATTTTATTTGCAAGCATATCTCGCTCATTAAATTCGGCATTCAGAAATATTCCTTTTTTGTCAACTCCAAATATCTTTTTGAATAATGCCGAAGAATAGAATGATTTAAACTGAAATGGTGCATTACTGGTACTTATTTGTGTTTCCCATCTGGAAGGTGGGTAGATAGCAGTCATAAGCTGGTCAATCAAATCAGAGTGCTCTTCCAAAATTCTTAAATCGTCTATTGGATTCATCAACTCCGGGACCTTACTCACCTGTTCCAATATACTTTTTGCTTGATCAGACCTTAAGTGGTTGGTACTTTCAGCTTCCTTTTTCCAGAATTCAATCAAGTACTCTAAACTTAGCTTTGATTTAAACGGAAATTGTTTAACGGATTCACATAGATGAATTTTATCCGCAGAAGTTAACGATCCATTTACATCACTCTTTAATTCCATAGCTGTCACCAAATAATTTGTTTCAATTTCATTTCATTAATTGGGGCAAATAATACAACAATCCAACTTAAGTTTTTGTGATATTAATCAAAATTGAGGTGAGAAGAAAGATAAAGTGGAAGCTGATTTAGCTTTTTTGATAGTAAATGCTTTGAAATAAGCCAAAAAATGAAATATAAGTTCTCCGTTCATTAACATTTTTTAATTAATCCCTGAAGGGAAGATATCTATGTTTATCTTCGACCAGATAGATGCGAGATGAGAGTACGGGGAGTTCTTTCACTCATTCTCAAATATATTAATCTCCCACTCGTACCAATATTCATCAAATAAACTTTTTTCAACAATAAAAGTATAATAACCTTTCTCTTTTGAAACCATATTTCCATCAAGTGTAAACCCAGTAGTGTAATTTGCTAATAAATTATTTGTGAACAAGTTGTAAATCGCTACCTCGTTATCACCTACTCTAATAAAATACTTTTCACCTTTGTACTTCTTTTTTGGATAAAACTCATTATAAATTTTACTGATATAATTTGACTCCACTTCGGAAATAGAAATCAACAAATTCCCACTTGTTTTTATTAGATATGATTCTTGATTTTCCTTTAATAAGTAAGATGAGTTTTCATTCAGGCTTATAAAACCTTCATCTTCAATACCTATTTTTATTTGTTCATAAGTTCCACATTCACTAATAAATTTACGCCACTGATTATCTGGCACAAGATCATCTAATGAGATAACCATCCCATTGATATTATCAGCACTGTATTCAAGATAAGAGTTTAAATAATAATTAATTCCAATTTGATCTAATAAATAATTGTTATACAAACCACTTATAGGGTAACTCATCGAAGCATCATAACTTTTAAATTCAGCAGCACTGAGAAGACTTTTGTAGTTTAAAAAATCAGACTCTTCAAGAAAACAACCGAGATTCAAAAGTACTTTAGATTCTTTTCCTCCTCGTCCACCTAAACTGACTGCAAAACCTTCCTGAAAAAATGGGTGGGTGAATAATGGGAGACTTTTTAATTTGTAGTTCATTAAGAGATGAACTAATTCGTGGTAGTGACAGTTGAACGTTGTAATAATATAATCGTAGGCAAGATTAAATATTCCTCTAGCTTTGTAACCGGTTAGCTCTTCAATTTCGTTTTCATCTTTACAAAGAATATAGATAATCTTTTCTCTGTTTAGTCTTTGAATCTCATCTTCTGTATAATTTAGAATCAGGAAAACATTTGAAACAAATTGATCAAGTCTATCAATTGAATATTGATTAAAGTATTCCGGATTACTTATATAAAAAATGAAGCTTTTGCTTTCGATTTTTATCCAATCTTTATAAAAGAAGTAGGGAGGAGAAATAAGATAAGCGTTTTTAAAGTAATACTTTGTATTGAAATCCAACTGTTTCACTTCAAATTGAAGGATGGAAAATTCCTCATCTATTTTTTCAATGTTTGTCTGGTAATACATTTTGTTTCTTTTTATTTCTTCAATAACCTTAAGTGGAATATTGTAAGAAATAAGAAACTTATTTTTTACTCCTTGGTAATTAATGCCAAGTCTTTTTGATAAAGAAAGTTCCTCAGGTAGAACAAAATCTTCAAGGCTGTCACTACTATTTATCAATGCATCAATGAATGAGGTTGCTCTTTCTTGATCAAGTGTTTGGGATAAAATTGATATCGTAAAACAGAGAACAAGGGTTGATCTAAGAAGGAAATTCATAAGACAGTAATAGAGTTAAATTTTCTTGCAAGAATATTTTTTGAAACTTTCTCCACACACAGCATAAAGTACCAATTATAGTATTTGATGAATTTCAGATGATGTTAAAATCTCTTGCGACAGAATAAACATTAATTTTGTGGAAATTTCAAAATTCATTTATTATATCAAAATGTAATAATCCATCGTTGAAGGAGTTTCCCTTGGCTAATGCAAAGCTTACACCTAAAATTCCAATTGCTGTTTCAAGATTTAATCCGAATCCATATCCGATTTTAAAACCTTCCTGTTTTGGAATATTAAGTTTCTCCTCGGCATTTCTTAAATAATATCCGTTATCGAAGAAAACATAGGTGTAGGTTCTTCTGCCAAGAAAGAATCGGTACTCAAGGTTAGACCAGAATACCCTGTTACCTCTGAATTGATCCTCTCTGTACCCTCTAAGAGTTTGTGTGCCGCCAAGCCAGTATAGATCGCTTTCTTCAAAAAAGGGACCTCGCAACTCCCTGCCATTAATCTTAAAAGCCAAAACCTGTCGGCTGAAAAATTGATAAAACACAGCCAGAGTTGCTTCAAAACGCTGAAGATTAACTTCGGTTTCCGTTTCAGAAGTTATGTACTCCTGTGGACCGTTAATCTTCTTTTGGCTGAAATCATAAAAATTATTAAAGAATATACCACTCGTAGGTGCAAGTGGATCATCACGTGTATCTATTTTAAGATTTACACCCGTTGTAAATGCACTCGAATTGAATACTGTAAATACTGAATCTTCTCTTATCGTCGGAATGGTAGATTGTGAAGTAACAAACACAGCCGCTGAGACATCTTCAGTTGCAAGATATTCTAATCCCCCGGATAGGTTGCGCTGTACAAATGTCGTATCTTGTTGCCGCTGGTGAAAACGCGCATTTAGATTGATTGGGAAACTAAACAGCCATGGTTCAAGATATTTAAATTCCAATTCCTGTGAGAACCTGTCTATCTTTCTCCACCGGAATGCAGCTGCTCTTCCTGTTCCAAACAGATTTCTTAACGAAATATTTACAAGGCCAGTTAAAAATCCTGACTCTTCATCACCTGATGGTGGAATGTAACCGATAATACCATCAAAATTATTTGTTTGCCTGTCTTTTATATTAACTACCAATACTCCCTTGTTATCAGAGTCCACATAAAACTGTGGAGTAGGCACTGGTTCAAAAAAGCGAAGCCGGTTTAACCGATTTGGAAATTCTTCGATCTTTTCCTGCGAGTATGGTTCACCCGGGTCAATACGCAGTTCCCTGATAACGACATAATCCTTTGTGGACGAGTTTCCCTGAACTTCAACTTTATCTATATTACTTCTCAAACCGGTATCAAGATCTAAATAAATATCCGCATAATTGTTTTCGTCTGTTGAATCATAGTAGAAATGAATTGATGAAATTGTAAACACCGCAAAAGGATAACCGTCATTTTCAAGTTTAGTCAATGAATCATTAATGTATTCTTCAATTTCTACCTGATTAAATTTTTGTCCCTTTAGGAAATTAAATATTGGACGTAATGAATTAAGCTGCAAAGGATCGTTACTTGTTACAATCACATCATTTATATATGAAGGTCCGCCTTCATTAACATAAAGAATTAGTTTTACTTTTTGAGAATCAGAAGAAAATTCCATTGTGCTTTCGGAAAAATCAGGATTAAAGTATCCGTTCAAACTCAGGTTGTATGCAATCCTCGATTTTAATGTGTCCAATATCCCCTCATAAATTCTTGTTCCTGTTCCAACACCCGCCCACGATTCTACTTCAGAATCGCCAAATGCAGAATTGCCAATAACTTCTATTCTGTCGATCACCTGAGAATGTAAAAGGAAGGGAAAGAAAAATGTTAATAGAAAATATTTAATCGGGCGTATCATTAATAATTTTCACTTTTTTACCAAGTGGTTCAACCTTAATATTCTCTAAAATTTCGTTTGCTTCATCAGTTGAGACATTACAAACATCAAATTTTGTTGCATTAACCGTACCGAGCGCAGTGGCAAATTTTGTTTGATGATTAAATGTTAAATTATTATGCCAGCTATAGGCAATCCCTGCAACAAGAGCATCGCCACTTCCGGTTGAATCCAATGCTCCAATTTTAGGTACTGCTACTTTATAATGAAAGTCAAAATTGGAAGCGTAATAATTCTTCGCCCCATTAGTCAGGTAAGCTTGTTTAATCCCAATTTTATAAAGGTGGGCTAAATATTTTATTATGCTGCTTTCATTCTGAAGTTTAACATTAAGTGAACCTGTAACTTCTTCTTTATTATTATGCACTATTTGAGGAGAAGCAGAAAGGCAATCCTCGAGATGAGAACCATAAGTATCGCAGATTGATATTTTATTATACTTTTTTGCCAATTCAATACCTGTCGGGAATATTATATCTGTTTCTTTACACGCAGAACTCCCTGAGAAGACAACAATCTCACAATTCTGTATCATCTTTTCCATCTGAGTAATAAACTTATCCGTTTCATCTTCTGAAATTATTGTATTCTCACTAAAGTAATAATGTGATTCCTTTTTATCCTCATCAATAATCACAGAACAAATACGTGTTTCAGCTTTAGTGTGAATAGATAAAACATTTAATCCTTCGGCTCTAACCGATTCTCTGAAAAGCTTACCATAAGCACCACCTGCAAATGTTAGTGCTGAATTATGTGTATTTAATTTTTTTAGTTGTCTACTAACATTAATTCCTTTACCACCGGCAGCAATAATCAATTTTCCGTCTCTATTTTTATTACCGTAAATTCTATGCTCATAAGTAAAGCGCTGCTCTAAAAGTGGGTTGATTGTAACGGTTAATATCATCGGTTATAGTTAACTAAGTAAATAAATCAATACCTGAAAATAAAAAAGCTTGCCATTTTGTGACAAGCTTTTTCAACAATAAATAAAAGTAATTGATTATCAATAACGGTAACGGAAAAGATCACCATACATTGGTGTAACAAGACGATAATCACCAAAGCCGGTTTGGTCTGTAAAAACAAAGCTCTTGTTCAGTTCATAATACTGCCATATTTCGTATGGTTTTGCATTGTACTCGAAGGGGTGTCTCTCAATATTGCTTGGTACTCCAAGAATGATAAATACCATTCCTCTGTCTGTACTCCAACCATCGACGTAATGTGAAAAGTTTTCATTTGCAAAAGCAACCCTGCTAAAGTACTGTTCAAAAACCTCATTTTCATCATTGCCGGGTGATGGATCTTTACTCTTCCAGAATTCCAGGAACCTTTTTGTTTTCTCCTGCTCTGTCTTTCCTTCTTTCATGTAGTCCATTTCATCAGGATTAGCAATGTAAACTACTTGTGCAATTGCTTTGTCAATATCGTTAACAGTCGAAGGTAAACCAATCCAACGTGAATAGAATGGCTTGGTTGCTGCAACAAGATTGTTATTATTGTTGTCTTTAATCGTAACAGTTAGAAGATAAGTACCTAGACCTAATGATGAATCCACAAACGTATAATAAACTTGAGTTTTGCCCTTGTTAACTGCTTGAGATTCCGTTTTTGTAGTAAGAACTTCTTTTTCCTTATTTGAAATTACGTATTCTATTTTATGTTCAGTATCCGAATCAGAATAAATTTCAAAGAACATACTTATCTTTTTTTCACTGTTCGAAACGTTACGAGAAATATTTGGAATTACCTTATTCATACCTTCAACAACCGCATTACTTGATATCAGCAATATATCGCTTAAGGATGGATCTGCCTCAAAGTCTTTTACTGTAAGCAATCTTTCCGAGGAGAATTCCTGTTTGGATTCCCTATCCATTACCGTAGTTTTGATGAAATAAGTGTCTTTTTCCAAATTAAACGAGCGATGACTTATATTAAAATTTTCCTTTGCAGATACTTCATCAAATGAATTGGTTGAGACTTTTTCATTCCATACCTTCTCCAAAACCAGATTCTCCCCTTGCTCATCATAAATAGAAACAGTAACGGAATACCCACCTTCAAATCCATTTGATGAGCGTATAAATTGAATCTCTCTGAACGGTACCTGGATAAATAAGTCAACTTGCGGTTTGCCATCGTCATCTTTAAAATTTAGAATATCCTGGTAATATTTAATTTTACCGGGTGAATATAAATCGGTATTACTTTGTTGACCATAAATAATACCAGTGAAAAATATTAATACTATAATTATTTTAAACCGTTTCATATCTAACTCCAATTATATAATTAGCTCACCAAATAAGTCATATTCGTTAAAATCGTTAACCAGCACATTATAGAATTCGCCTGTTTTTAATTTGGCATTTTTTTTCAGAATCAACACCTCGCCATCAACTTCCGGTGCATCCCTGTATGATCGTCCAATATAGAAATCTCCTTCGACAGCTTCAACTAATACTTTTAGTTTTTTTCCAACAAATTCAGAATTTTTATTCGAAGAAATTTCCTTCTGGATTTCCATTAAAATATCTTTACGTTCCTCCTTAATTTTCTGAGGAACTGTATCTCCTAATATATAACTTGCTGTATTATCTTCAACAGAAAACGTAAAGGTACCAACTTTATCAAATTGCGTTTCTTTTACAAATTCGTACAATTCCTTGAATTCCTTTTCAGATTCATTCGGATAACCCACTAATAATGTTGTCCGTAATGCAATATCCGGAACAGTTTCTCTTATGTTCTGCAAAACCTTTCTTGTCTGGTTACTGCTTATTCCTCTTCTCATTGAACGCAATACTTTATCAGAAATATGCTGAAGTGGTATATCTATATAATTACAAATTTTTTGATTGGAAGCAATCTCTTCTATAACA
Organism: Ignavibacterium sp.; assembly: GCA_020354005.1. Classification (GTDB taxonomy): domain Bacteria; phylum Bacteroidota; class Ignavibacteria; order Ignavibacteriales; family Ignavibacteriaceae; genus BMS3ABIN03. Next base: position 1,411,202 of record CP070637.1, on the reverse strand, counting down.
TCGGTCGGAAACCTTGATGGATAGGCATACATAATCCTGATCCATTCAATATTATCGATATTGCTTAATTCTCTCAATAAAAGAGCAAGTGATTTTTTACCATACAGATCTTTACCGTAATCAGTTGTATCCTGTGCAATGATGACAAGTTCTTTTGTATTGTTGGCAGCCAAATATTCTGCTTCATTTACAAGTTCCTCAATCGGTTTTGATTTATGCTTGCCCCTCATAATCGGGATGGCACAGAATGAACAGGGATGATCACAACCTTCGGAGATTTTTAAATAAGCAGTATGAGACGGTGTTGAGATAAATCTTTCTCCAAGAAGATTGTATTTAAGTTCTCCACCAAGTTCTTTTACAATACCTTCGTATTCTTCAGTACCAAAGTAGAAATCCACTTCGGGTATCTCTTTTATTAAATCATCTTTATATCTTTCGGAGAGACACCCCGCAACAATAACTTTATTAAGCTTACGTTCATTCTTTAGTGCGACAGCATTTAGAATTGTATTAATTGATTCTTCTTTAGCAGCTTCTATAAACCCGCAGGTATTGATTACTAAGGTTTGAGCATCTTCAGGATTATCCGTCATTGCAATGCTGTTCAACTGCAATTGTCTCATCAATCTTTCGGAGTCAACTGTATTTTTAGAACAACCAAGCGTAACAACGCTTACTTTATTTTTATTCATTTTTTTGAAGTAAAGAGTATAATCAGCTAAAATATTTTATGTAAAGAAAAACAACAGGTGCAACGTATAGAAGAGAATCAAAACGATCGAATACACCACCATGACCGGGTATAAAACCTGATGAATCTTTTACTCCTGCATCTCGCTTAAATAATGATTCAACCAGATCTCCAACCTGCCCGACAATTCCAATAATTAATCCAAGTAATATCGCATCTTTCCACGATATAAAATCAAGGAAAACAGCTTTAGAAGATATCATCGCCGCTACTGCAAATAAAAGTCCAAATACTGCCCCCTCCCAGCTTTTCTTAGGACTCACACGAGGAAACATCTTATGTTTGCCAAGTGATGTCCCACCAAAAAAAGCAGCAGAATCGCATATCCAAATTGAGAATAGAATTGAAAGAATAAGTAATCCGCCCCGAGTGTACTCGGCTGGATAATATTCTCTGATAGAAACAAGAGCGGATGCAAATAAACCGATGTAGAAAATTCCAGTAAGAGTTGTACCAAGATTAACAATTGCCGATCCCTTATTCCTGAAGAGTTCCACGATGGTTAATATTAGCACAACCAATATTAAAAGAGCATAAAAATCTATAAAGTTTCTAAAGCTGTTTGCAATAATTAATATTACAGATAGTATTCCTAAGATAACATTGGCTTCGATCTCTTTGTTTTTGGCAAATAAAGAAAATTCATAAAAAGATATGATTGCGATGGCAAGGATAAAAATAAAAAAGTAGTAGTTTCCTAAATAACTAACAACAACAATTGCCGGAATGGCAATAGCGGAAACAATAATTCTTACTGCTGTATTACTGATTGACATTAGTCGTCAGAGGATTCAGCTTGTCTTTGTTTTGTATCTTGAATAAAACTTAATGCCTCCTGAACGTTTGCTTTTCTAACCGACAGCTTTACAATTGATAAATCACCTGGGGCGGGGAAATTATGATCTTTCTGTGATAATACATTCACTTCAAGACCGGCGCTTTCTAAATTTGCTCTTATCATTTCTACTTCTACTTCATCTCCCGTTTTATAAACAAGCACCCAATCTTCTTCGCTCAGTTCTTCCCACTTTGGTAGATCTTTCTTTTTAACCACCCGTGTATTGCAATCAGGACATATTGTAATTCCTTCAACATACTCATAATTACAGCTTGGACATATTGGCATGAGTTACTCCTGCACTGTTTTGAATTTCAAGTAATATTTTTTAATAACAATTATAATAATAGTAAATAATATAGCAAGCGTTACAAAGAGAAAAATATTTGATCCTAGCTCTTCAGAGCCTGTTATATCAGAATTTACAAGCTGGTCATCACCAATAATATAAAAAAGTAGCACAGCACTAAAGTTATTCAGGAAATGAAGAAAGATGGGCACAACAAGTGAATCACTAATGTAAGCTGCAAAACCAAAATACAAACCGAGGCAGATTAACGGTAACAAACCATATGGATTAAAGTGATAAAACCCAAAGAATATTGCCGTAACCAGTGCTGCCCAAAATGGTTTGAGTTTAAAACCTAAACTTTTTTGTATATAACCCCGGAACATTACTTCCTCGCAGACTGCCGGGACAGCAGCAATTACTAATACTACAAGAAGCAATTCTATGATGGAATCAGCTTTTAGTAGATTTCCATATGTCTTTTCAACAAGTGCATTTAGTGAATCAAAGAAAGACTTTATGGTGTTTACAAAATTATAATTCGATGCAAGTTGTTCAATAAGGAAATTTTGTATGAACATATATGTTTGAAGCAAGGGAGTAAGAATTAAAATACCTGCCGAAAAAATAAACAGCTCAACCCAGTTGGGTACTTTTAATGAGATAATATCTGACACATCACCGTAAATCCACTTAGAAAAAAGAAGTGCGGGAAGTAAAATAAAAAGTATCTGACCCGCCATGGTCATTAAACGCAGGCTATCAGCAGGAGCTCCTTCAATATCAAATCCAAAAATAATAAGCGTTAGCAATCCGCCAACAAACTGGTAAAGAAAGAATCCTCCTATTAATCCAAGGGCCGCAGCAGCAACTGGTGATAATAATGGATATACATTGTGAACGCTTGTACGGTTTTCAGCATATTCATTATGCTCTTCCGGCTCTTTCTCTTCTTCTTGATTTGGATTTTCTTCTAAGTCTGACATAATTGCTGTGGATGTAGATTAATACTTGATATGAAATTAACGATAAGATTTAACAAAGAAAAAGAATCAATTCTTAAGGCTATTAACAAACTATCTCTTCGCTTCTGGAATCCTTACTAATCCTTCGTATTCTGATAACATTGCCTCTACGTGCCCAATGACGATTTTAGTTCTTACTTTTACAGGCATCTTTAAGCTATCATCAGTTAGCCAGATAATTATATTACCTTCATGCTTAAACAATCCGCCTTCCTGAACAAGTGGTTCAATAACAATGCAATCAAATTTTCCTGCAGGAACATCTATAGTTTCCCTTCCAAGAAATTTTACATCAAGATCGTAAACTTTATCTTTATAAAAATTTTGAAGATGAATCATATCATCAGCTTTCATTTCAGAATAATCAAGTATACGTGAATAATAAAAAGCCGAAACAATATCATTTACATATTGTGGTATTTCATATTCACCTTCGCTGGTTTTCGCTTTTCCTTTTCTCTGGTCAAAGAAAGCTGAAAAATCTCTTACATACCCGCCTTCTCTTATGTGCTGTTCGAATCTCCACGGAAAGATACCCTTTACATCAAGGTACGTTTCGTAACGGTCGCGCACTTTGTAAATCCAATCAAAACTGGGGACAGAATTCACTTCGAAGGTAACATGATAAGCTTGCCGGCCCGATATTCTTTTTATACGTGGGATTTGCATAACGGCAATACCTGCAGTAACAAAACCATAATTCAATTGAAAAGTGAGTTTTTCCCCTTCTTTAAATGCATTGTTTTCAAGTGTTCTTAATTCATCATCTTTATTTAAATCCTCAACAGTAAAGCCATAGCTAAGAGCAAATAGAAGAATAAAGAATGAGATTTTCGTAATTAACATAGTTCTACTACCACAATTTTTATTTAGATATTTCCTTTTCAACTTCCCGAATTACCCCTTCATAATTTATGCTATTCATACAATCAAGCTGCTCACACTGTTCCCTTGTGCAGTCTTCACAATCAATTTCAGGCAAAAAAACAGCTTTATTTTTTGTATACGGTCCCCAGCGTTCCTGTGAGCAAGCCAGAATTTTGGGATAAAATCCAATAGTAAATATACCCAATGCAGCTGCGATATGGATTGGGCCTGTAGAATTTGAAATAAACACACTACAAAAACTTATCAAAGCAGCCAATTCTGAGAGATTAAATTTACCTGCTAAATTTATAACATTTGTATCTCCAGAAACAAATTCGCAAATCTTTTTCTCATCCTCGCTACCGGTAATAATTACGGTCAATTCTTCAATATCATTTAAGGAGCTAACAACTTTAGCAAACTTTTCTAAAGGAAGATCAACAGCGCTTCCGCCGCTTCCGGGATGGGCAATAATTAATTTTGTATTGAGATTAATACCAAATGAGTTTAATGTTTCTTTTACACGTTCTAGTGAAGATGGATTAATCTTAATATCGAATACCACATTATTTGGTGTTACGACCTCATTAATTCCAAACACTTTTAGAAGACTTACATTGAACTCCAGTTCGTGCTTCTCAGCATATTTCCTGTGCTCGTAAACTCTCCTGTTAAATAAAAAGGAATACCATCGATAGCCGCTCCCAACGCGTATCTTTATACGTGATAGAAAGACAATAAGTGCAGTGATTAATGTTGGATAGACTACAATACAAGAATCAAATGATTTTTCCTTCAACAGTTCTACATTACTGTTTACCGGAATCTTTCCGTTCTCTTCTTTTAATATTAAAACTTCATCAATGTGTGGATGATCCTCCGCTATTTCTTTAGTATAATCTCTCAATAAGAGTGAAACCTTACAATTCGGACAATGTTTTTTTATTAATCCGGTTAACGGAAGTGAAAGAACAACATCACCAATCCTGTCGGTTCTAACAATTAAAATATTTTTTGGTTTTGTCATTTTCTAGATAAATAGGGATTATTCTTAATAAAATATCTCCACGGCAAATGAGCAGATTTTGTAATACCTATTCTTTTTGAGACAGCAATCTTCTCATCCTTCTTTAAAACTGAATCCATTAGATAAATTTTATCTCCGGTTAAATCAACACCTGAATGACCCTTCGTAATGCCAAAGGCTTTACAAACCTTACCCGGCCCACTGGTAAGATGATACATTTCTTTCTCACTCAATTTCTTTTTACCGAATCTATTCATTATCATCCTTTCAACACCTTCCAGCGGTTCTACAGCCCTAATCAAAATTGCTGTCCCGGTGCCTTCTGTTCCGGTTACTACATTACAGCAATAATGTACACCATAGCTAAGATAAACATATAAATATCCACCTTCATTAAACATAACCTCATTCCTTTTTGTCTTACCACCATACGTGTGTGCCGCCTTGTCAGTCCTACCATCATATGCTTCTAACTCAACTATTCTACCCGAAAACATTTTACCACGTTCGTTTTTAACCAGTACTTTTCCAAGCAGTTCACTAGCAACTGTTAATACATCTTTTGTGTAGAAGGCTCTTTTAAGTTTCACCTCATCTGCATGAGTAAATTTTTAAAAGGATAAAATTTGTTGAGGGGATAATATAAAGGAGGATATCAGTAGAGGCAATCAGGAACTTAACTTTGCACGAATTTCATTAATCTTTTCGATGTAATAATCATACTTAGAAGCATCCTTATTAATCAGTTTTTTGTAGACATTTATCGCCTCTTCATACTCATTCTGTGCATAATATATTTTGGCAAGTGTTTCAGATACTATCAGATTTTCACCAGATAAATTCTCAAAAATTTCGTTCTCAGAAGACGCGCCGTTGTAGGAGGGAGAAAGTTTTGCTTTTGAAATTTCCTCAGCAAGTTGTTCCAATCTTTCATCTATAGAAGCAGCTAAATCTTCTCCAGTAGTTGATTCAGTTTCTTGCTCGAAAATTTCATTATTGATTATTGACCCATCTATTTCATCCGATGCTTTGTAAAATTCACTACCCTTTGTTGTTTCAAATAATGAACGCTGCTTTCTGATTTTTTCAAGTTCCTTAAAATAGTAATCATACGTTTCATCAGACCTTATTATCTTACTTCCCTTTTTAAACAAATGAATTGCTTCGGCGTAATTGCCCCTTAATGAATACGCTTTACCCAATAGCAAATTTGCAGTTGGATGTTCTTTGTGAATTTTTAATCCGGTATTAAGAATTTCAACAGCTTCATCAATATTATTTTTTTCAAGTTCGGAGTGAGCAACTTTTACAAATAAGGGTGTGTTTTTATTGTATTCGTAAATAAGGCTAACCTTTTTATTGAATTCTATATTTTCTGTTTCAGTCAAATTCTTTTTTAAAGGTTATTAGTTAATGCGTTCTTTATGCTAGTTATTGCTACAAAAGAAAATCCCGTAAAAAACAACAGCTGGAACGGTAACGCTGCAATTTCAAGAAAATATATACTTGATGCAACCCCTATAAAGCAATAGACGGCCATTATGGTTTCAATAATTTCTGAGAAGCCCAATTTACTATTAAGATATTTTTTTCCGATCCACGAGTTTTTCTCATCAACCACTTTAAACTTCGGAGTGCGGACAAACTCACTTTTACGGTTTAATAATCCTTCAAAAACAGCACGTGAGTTGTTTATGGATAATCCCATACTGCCTGCCATAAATAAAGGAAACAATACTATCTTCTTCCGCCAGTCAGCACGTACATCTTTTTGAGAATATAGATATAAGAGAAACGTACTTATAAATGCAAGAACGAATATTGACATAAATGCAAAATAGAGTTCGTGCGAGCCGCTGTTTTTTATAAATACTAGAGGTACATTTAATATTGCTGCCAACAGTATAAATGGAAAAACAAGATTGTTAGTTAAATGAAATGTTGATTGCAATTTTACACGCATTGACACTTTTGATTTCCATAATACAGGAAGTATCTTCTTTGCAGTTTCGATAGCACCCTTAGTCCATCTAAACTGTTGCGATTTTAAGGCACTTAAATCTGATGGAAGCTCAGCCGGTGAGGTAAAATCTTTTAAGAAGATAAATTTCCAACCATTTAATTGGGCACGGTAGCTAAGGTCTAAATCCTCGGTTAAAGTATCTTCATGCCAGTTGCCTGCATCTTCAATACAATTTTTTCTCCATACGCCACCAGTACCGTTAAAATTAATAAAGAAACCGGCTTTATTTCTAACTGTTTGCTCAATCACAAAATGCCCGTCTAAAGCAAGTGCCTGAGCTTTTGTAAGAATTGAATGGTTGCCATTCAGATGTTCCCACCTTGTTTGTACCATTCCAACTTTTTCATCATTAAAGAAGGGAAGCGTTTCCTTAAGAAAATTTTTACGGGGCATAAAATCTGCATCGAATATTGCAATGTATTTGCCTTTGGCAATCCTCAAACCTTCCTTCAAGGCACCTGCCTTAAATCCCTGCCTGTTTTCCCGGTGAATATATGAAATATCAAATCCTTGTTTCCTTTTCTCTTCAACAATTCTTTTAGCCACATTCACCGTTTCATCTGTTGAATCATCAAGTACCTGAATTTCAAGTTTGTCTTTAGGATAATCGATATCTCAAACTTCGCCAATTAATCTTTCTACAACATAAAGCTCATTAAAAAGAGGTAATTGAATTGTAACAATATCTTCGCAGCTACAATTAGATTGGGGATTGTGACGGACTTCTTTATACTTCCTGTGATAGTAGAGCATTATAAATCCGTGAAGCCCGAATATGAACAATATCAGAAGAGAAAAAAAGTAACCTATTAATACAATTTCATCCAAGATAAAAACCTTTATAATTTACCAGCCCGAAATCACAGCTAATACTATATCTTCACTTATTTTATTTACAGCAACCTCAGATGCTTGAATACGTTCATTTTCGGTAGTGCCAGGCACATAATCACCATAATTGGAAAAACTTTTATCGAAAACATTTACCCTCTTTACTAAATCTTTATAGATTACCTGTACATTTACCGTCAGGCGTCTCTGCTCTATATTTTCACCGGCACCAACAATTGAAGGAACATCAGTTACCGATACAATTGTACATTCAACTATTGCATTTGCTTTTGTACCGGCTGTAACCTGAAAAGAATTATCATCAATAAACTCCTGTATTAGCTGTTGAGTAAGTAATTCTCTCAATCCCGGTAATCCGGCTCCACTTCTATCCACAGCTATTGGCACTGCAATAGTCTCCAAATGGTCTGGGACAGAAGCTCCGGTAAATGAATACATACAACAGGCAGTAAAGTTAACCATCATAGCAGATATTAACAATAAAAGCACAAACAAAGATACTCTGCTTTTTACAAGCATAATTAACTTATTATTCGTACGTTGAGCTTTATTGAAGTTCATATTGCTTAATTTTTCTGTAAAGAGTTCTTTCACTAATATTTAAAAGTTTTGCGGCTTTCCTTTTACTACCTCGTGTTTTTTCCAAAGCGTTTTTTATCGCTTCCTTTTCCAGTTCATCCAGCGCCATAATATCTTCCTCGCTTCTTCCCCTATTATTTGTAATAATTTCATTTTGCTGGTTAATGATTAAATCCTTCAAATCAATCAGGTCTTTTTTAATTTCAAACAGCGCTCTGTAAAGTAATTCTCTATCTGCTTCTTCAGGTGATTTTCTTAAAAATATCGGAAGGTTCCGCCCATTTTCATAAACCTTTTCTTCAACTAAAAGAGCACTGAAAGAACCTACATCGAGCCTGCCACCTTTATTTAATGCGATGGCAGTATCCAATGTATTCTTCAACTCTCTTACATTACCAGGCCAGCTATTCTCCATCAAAATGTGTAATGCTTCATCGGTGATAATCGGCTTTTTGATTTTATTTTCCTGGTCATACCGTTCGATAAAGTAATGAGTTAATACTTCAATATCTTCTTTGCGTTTTCTTAATGGCGGGATGTTAAGTGTCACTGCTTTCAATCTGAAATAAAGGTCTTCTCTAAATCTTTTTTCATCAACTTCTTTCTGAAGATCTTTATTTGTCGCGGCGATAAATCTAACATCCACTTTCGTAACTGTTTCGGCACCAATACTCATAAACTCCTGGGTTTCGATTGCGCGAAGTAATTTTACCTGTGTTGTCATCGGCATTTCAGCAATCTCATCGAGAAAAAGTGTTCCGCCATCAGCAATTTCAAAATAACCTTTGCGCGAACCTACGGCTCCGGTAAACGCACCTTTTCTATGACCGAACAATTCGCTTTCTAAAATTCCTTCCGGAATTGCCCCGCTATTAACAGTTACAAATGGTTTTGCAGTGCGCTTACTTGCATTGTGTAAAGCCGCTGCAAATATTTCCTTTCCAACACCACTCTCTCCATAAATAAGGACTGAAATATCGGAAGGAGCCACTTGCATCACGATATCAGCAAGGTCGTTTATCTCCTGAGATTTACCAATAATTCCGTTCTGCTCTTTAAATTCTTCTCTTGTCATTTATCTGTATTATGAAACTTTGGGTGACATATTGTCGCACGGTCAGAATTAAAATTCTTTCGATATTTTAAATATAATAAATTTGGCCTATTAATGAAGGGTAATTAGTGACAATATTGTCATATGGGAATTTTCAGGCCATCCTGAGCAATAACGAACTTTTTCACTAAATTATCCGGTAAACAAGTGAGAAATTCTTCAATTCTCTCCCCATCTTCATCACTGATGTGTGTAAAAAAAATTTTCTCAGCTAGATTATCTTCATCCAATGAATCTAGAATATCGCTCAGATTTATGTGAGTGATTTCGGTTATAAGAAAATCAGGATTAAATTCTCTAAAAAGTAAAAGGTCATCTTTATTTCCAATATCTCCAGTGTAGTGTATGTGTTTGTCTTCAACACCCAAAAGAAAACTGCTGCAAGAAAAACTATGCCGTTTATATTCGGGTAGTTCGGAGATTGGTGTTAAATGTGTATTCTGCCTTGGTAAAACATTTATTTCATCATTTATCTTGAACTGGTTGTTATCATTAAGCTGATTATAAGATATTGAAAATTCCATTCGCTCTGGAAATAAATAAGAGTTTATTAAGAAATTTTTTATAACATCAACCAATTCTGAATTTACAAAAATGTCTAGTTGGTCTTTCCTGTTATACATTTTCATCTGCACAATTAAGGCAGCAATACCGGTATAGTGATCCGGATGAAGGTGTGTAAATAATATCCCATCTATTTTTGTGCAATCAATACCCTGCGATAACAATGCTTTTGATACCCCATCACCAGCATCCACAAGTAAATTATAACGAGATGTTGAAATGAGAAAAGATGAGTGGAAACGACTTAATGAAGTTTTACCTGAACCTGTTCCAATAAATATTATTTCAGCCATTCAATTACTGATTTATCGTTACTACTCTGCCGGTAAGATTAAACTTTGTATTGATGGTTCTTAAAAAATCCTCCGCTTCGTCATTAGTTACAAACCTACCAACATAAACAATATGAAATGTAGTACCGGCAACCTGTTTTGCTATTATCTGAGAATATAATCCGGACTTTTCAAAATTATCCTGAAGAGACCGGGCATTCTCCCTGTTCGAAAATGCTCCCGCCTGAATTGTGTATTTGTAACTACCGGAAACATCATCAATTGTTTGTTGGTCTCGCCCGTACCGGGTTGCTTTATCTTCTTCTTTCTCAATGTCAGGACTAATAAGCAATTGATTTTGCTTTGCTATATTAATGTAGGGTGATGCAGGGTAGTTGTTAATCAATAAGCTCAGCTTTTTACTCGCTGATTCGTACAGTCCTAAGGCATAGTAATAAGAGTAAATCCTGTATAAAGCGGCATCGGCATATTTGCTATTAGGATATTTATCAACAATATTCTGATAAATTAAAAGAGCCTTTTGTCCATTTTCAGTCAACACGCCATCGAGGAACATAACAGAGGGACTTTCAGGATTCCGCTCTTTTAAATCCATCAAATCATACCTCACATCTTCGGCTTTTCCGCTTTCGATTTGTTTTAAATATGGGATTATGTTTACATCTTGCGGAAAAGTATTAATCGAAAGTATGATGAGTAGTGGTGATATAAAATAGAATAATTTAAAATTTTGAGAACTCATAGTAATTAACACAATTTCTGATTGCGACGGATAATGTTAAGCAGCAATTTTATTTTCTTTTCAACTTATGCAATTAAAGCAAGATTGTCATTGGCAACGTCGGCAATGTCAACAAAATTACCGAATAATGTTGCGTGAGTAGCTTTATTAATCTTCACACTTACATAACTTCCTTGTGCAATCTCATTTTTCTTTGGAAAGATAACAACTTTATTTGTATCTGTTCTTCCGGCATAAAACTCATCCGACTTCCTGCTCAAACCTTCAACCAAAACTACCTCATCTGTCCCCAATAGTTCCTGATTTTTTTCAAAAGAAATCTGTTGTTGAAGATCAATTATCTCGTGCAGCCTATTGGATTTTGTTTCCTCCGAAACATCATCCTTCATCCGGTATGCTTTTGTTCCCTCACGAGGCGAGTATTTAAACATGTAAGCACCGTCATATTTCACCTCGCGCATTATATCCAGAGTCATAACATGGTCTTCATAAGTTTCAGTGGGAAAACCGGCTATAATATCCGTTGAAAAACTAACACCTGGAATATTCTTTCGCGATTTTTCAATTAATTTCAGATAGTGATCGATTGTGTAAGTTCTGTTCATCAGTTCCAATATTCTATCCGATCCTGATTGAACCGGAAGATGAATATAATTGCAAATATTCTGATGCTCAGCAATTGTAATTAGTAACTTATCTGAAAGATCTTGTGGGTGTGAGGTTGTATATCTAATTCTCATTGTTCTATCGACTTCAGCGCAAGCAGCCAGCAAGTTTGCAAAATCAGAATTGTTATCTCTATACGAATTAACGTTCTGACCTAATAATGTTATTTCCTTAAAACCTCTTTCCGCTAATTGCTTTACTTCATCCACAATAGAAGCAAGCGATCTGCTTCTTTCCCTGCCACGTGTAAAAGGAACAACACAGAAAGTACAGAACTTATCACATCCACGCATAACTGAAAGCCATGCCTGAAGTCCATCTTCCCTGTGCGGGATAATATCATCATATGTTTCTGTTTTAGAAAGCTTAACACCTATCCCTTTATCACCGTTATATGCAACTTCAATCAGTTCAGGTAAACGGCGGTATTCATCGGGCCCAACAACAAGATCAACAACACTTTTTTCCTCTACCAGATTTTTACGAAGCCGCTCTGCCATACAGCCAAGTATCCCAACAACAAGTTCCGGTTTGCTTCCCTTTAAATTCTTAAAATTTCCTAACCTGCCATAAATACGCTGTTCTGCATTTTCCCTTATGCTGCACGTGTTTAGTAATACAATATCCGCATCATCTGCAGAATCTGTCCGATCAAATCCTTTGTTTTGTAATATACCACGTACAATCTCTGTATCAGCCAGGTTCATCTGGCAACCGTAGGTTTCTATGTACACTTTATTTTTTTGCATTAACTGTTTTGATTTTTTTGCAGTCGAAAAATAGAGATTTAGCCATAGAAAAACATGGGATATTTCAATACAAAAGACAGGTAGTTGCGGGTTTTAGACTGCGAATAAACGTGCTTTTGTGCTAAACATAATGGCTTCCTTAACCTAAATGCTGAGGATACTTCAATTTAATTGAATCACTTAAAATTTAAATAGATGCAATAAAAAACCCCTCGCTTATTCAGAGAGGGGTTTTTAATAATAAGATTTTGCTCGAAATTATTTCAGCAATGTCATCTTTCTAACCTGATTGAAAGTCCCGGCTTCAAGTCTGTAGAAATAAATTCCACTCTGTAACTGAGATGCATCAAAATTAACATTGTGAGTTCCTGCTTCCATTACACGGTTCACAAGCACACTTACTTCTTCTCCTAAAGTATTGAAAATTTTAAGCGTTACATTCGAAGCTTCTGGAAGTGTGAAATTAATTGTGGTACTAGGGTTAAACGGATTTGGATAATTCTGTGACAGAGCATATTGAGCAGGATTAATAACCTCTACATTAACTACATCAGAGAGTTCAGAGGTTCCGTCAAAATCGATTTGTTTTAATCTGTATGAGTATTGCCCAACTGCCAGATTATTATCAATGAAAGAATAATTTCTTTCCTCAGTAGTCGTTCCATTTCCTGCAATAAATGCTATTTTCTCCCACACATTTTCTGCTGTACTGCGTTGTACCTCAAAGCCATCATTATTTAACTCAGTAGCAGTTGCCCAATTTAATGTAACTGTATTTCCACTAACAGAGGCCGTGAATGAAG
>CP070637.1:1393748-1397917 GCA_020354005.1 Ignavibacterium sp. | reverse complement strand
CAAAAACTTATTGATTTAATTGAACCTGATATTGACCCGGAAAAAGAACAGATAAATAGTGAGATTAAAAAAGAAATTTATCGGGCTATAAGTGAACTACCGGATAAATGCAGAGAAATATTCAAGATGAATCGTTTTGATGGACTAAAATATTCTGAAATAGCAGAAATACTAAATATTTCAGTAAAAACAGTTGAAACGCAAATGGGAAGGGCTTTAAAAAAAATGAGAACAAGATTGAAACCGCTTCTCCCATCTATTTTATCATTACTTATGATGTTATTAATAGTAATAGTAATGGATTAAGAGATTTTAACTAATCGAAATGTTGTTGCTATAAAAATTGTAAGGGTATTTTAGAAATGACGGGTATCACAATTAATTGTTAATGGAAAAATTAAATGTTTAACAAGCCCAAATCATCGCTTTTAGCAAAATATATATCTGGAGAATGCACAGATAACGAGAGAGGGCTAGTGGAAAAGTGGCTAAAGGCTGATATAAATAATGAAGCCCTTCTAAATTCACTTAGGTCAATTTGGGAAATAAAAGAGTCAGCTCCTGAAAAGTCTGATACTAAAGCAATCTGGTCAAAAGTAACCGAAAGAATTTCAGAAGATGAGAGCTTAACAAATAGTTCGTTTGTAGAATTATCACCAGGTAACGTTAAAAAAAGTTCACCGCCATCAATTATTAAACTTATTCAATTTCCAGCTTTAAGATACGCAGCAGTATTATTAATAATGATATTGATCCCATTATTATACTATCTCAATACTCAGCAAAGCAACATTAACAATATTGAAACCTGGAAAACTATTACCGTTAAAAATGGAGGGCTATTGAGTATAACTCTAAGTGATGGATCAAAACTGACATTGGATGCGGGAAGCCGTTTGCAATTTCCTGAGGAATTTAGCGAAGAGTTGCGTGAAATAAAACTTGAAGGAGAAGTCTATTTGGAGATTGAACATGATGTTCAAAAACCATTCAGGGTGCATACATCAAATGCATTAATAGAAGTCCTGGGAACAAAATTTAATGTTAGAAGCTGGAGAGAAAGTAATAAAGTTGAGGTTGTGGTGGTTGATGGCAAAGTTGCACTTGAAATTGCTGAGAATGCTGAAGAACAAATCATTCTTAACAAAGGATTTACGGGATCATTATCAGCTAATGGTGAATTGACAAAACCGAAACGGATTGATATCGATTCTTACCTTTCCTGGATGAACGGCGAAAATCTTTTGATGACGTGCCTCTTTCAGAAATATTGGCTCAGGTTGAAAGATGGTATAATGTGCAATTCTCTTTGCAGGATTCTACATTTATTGAGGATAGATTGACCGTATCAATCAACAAGAACTCATTATCTAACGTAATAAGTGTTTTAACTACACTTACAAATACAGAGTATAAAATGGATGCTAATATTATTACTCTCAGTCCATCAGATCTTAAAAAGTAAACTTAACGCTTCCCACTTGTAAAATACAGTCATATTAATTAAGCGTAGAATTCCTAAAACCTCTTCATAGCAGAACTTGACCTGGAAAAAACATAAGTCAGCAATATTAATTTAGGATTTATACCGCTCATTAAATGAAACTTCCACTCATTTATGAAACCCATCTTTAAAATCTTTGTGTAAGGGTATATATAGGTTAGAGGATACTATCAATGTAACCAATTATTTATAATAAAAATGGAAAGAAAAAAATGAAAACTAGAACAAACACAATTTTATCAACGCTTTTTGTATTATTTGCATTACTAGTCAGCTTTGGATGTGCTGACATTTCAGTAAATCCAACAGCAGACATAAATGGCCCTGGCGTTAATATAGATCAAAAATACAAGGCAAGTGAGTCCTTTTCTAACATTGTTGTGTTAAGCAACCAAACCACCATAAAAGTAGAAGGCATAAATGGAACTGTTAACGTTCAATCAGTTTCAGGGACCAATCAGATTACTTTATCTGGAGAAAAAGTAGTTCGAGCAGATACTTACCAGAATGCATATTCTCACTTGAAAGATATTGCTATAGAAATAAATGAATTAACTGACAAGGTTCTAGTAAAAACAGTACAGCCCAATTACTCTAACGGAAGAAGCTATAGTGTAAATTATACAATTAGCATTCCATCGCATTTAAATGTAGTTGTTAATAATGTTAATGGGGAAATAAATGGAAGATTAGCAATGCCTTTGAATGGCACTATTGCCATGAGTTTACAAAATGGAAATATTAAGCTAAATCTTCCACGAAATACCTCTGCTGAATTTTATGCAAGCCTAGCAAACGGCAGTATTTCACTTCAAGATTTAACTCTTCATAACAGAGTGGCATCAAGTAAATCTCTCCAGGGAAGATTTGGAGATGGGCAGGGAATGATCACACTAAGAACAACTAATGGAAATATCCATGTTGCTGGATTTTAATTGTTCCTACAAAAAAATTATTAATTCCAAATCCCCGCAAATTAATATATGCGGGGATTGTGTTACGGTTAGTAACCGTAAATGCAACTAAAGAGATAAAATAAGGATAACATTATGAAAGCAATTTGTTTTTTACTCGTAATTTTTAGCACAATAGGTTTTACTCAGACTGATAAGTCTGTGCAAAGTCGTAATAAGGCTATAAACAGTAGTTACAATTACCCGATGCATAGCATTGATTTGGGAATATCTTATTGGAATAACTCTAAAACAGGGACATCCGTTAAAGTACCGGGTGTAGATATTGGAACAGGTGGAGCATCAGGCAAATTAATATATAATTTTTATCCCGATGAAAACTTGGCTTTCCATGTTAGCGCTGGCGCAATGGCTGTTGAGGTTAAAGTATGGACTTTTCATGAGCACACAAGTACTGTTCTTCCAATTATGATAGGAATGAAATACTATTTTACTCAGTTATTCCAAAATAAATACATCAGACCTTATATAACAGGTTCAATGGGAATATTATTTGGAACAGAATCTTCGGTAGAAATACTTTTGGTGGAAGAACATACAGAATCAGCCTTAGGTGGTTATGCTGGGATAGGTTCCGATATTATTCTTGGCAGTCTCGTAAAATTACATGCTGATATAGGATATAATCTGTTTACTGATTTCTCTGAAGAAATTGGAAGTAGAAAAAATTACAGCGATGCAGAATTTTCGTTTGGAATCGGATTTATGTTTTAAAACTTAGAATATTTCTATCATTCAACGGAAAGGTAAATGAAGTGAATATAAATACTAGAAATGCCATCATTGGAAAGATGATATCATTGATCCTTTTAATTACAGTGGTAATAATATTCAACTATTGTTCTGATGATATAGTCAATCCGGGGGATAATCAAAATGATCTTGAATATGTTACTCCAGAAGATGTTGGATACTCATCTCAAAAGCTTGAAGAAGCAAGACAATTTGCAGAACAAAGCGGATTCGATGCTGTAATGGTGCTTTATGATGGGAAAATTTTATTTTCCTGGGGGAGCGTTTCCCAGAACTATTGGACTCATTCAATAAGAAAACCACTTTTAAGTGCGTTGTACGGCGTTCACGTAAACAATGGGAATATTAATCTGGAAGCCACAATGGAAGATTTGAACGTTGACGATATTCCACCAAGTCTTACCAATGAGTAAAAACAAGCGACGGTGAAAGATTTAATAAAATCTCGCTCTGGAATCTATCATGAAGCTGCTGCAGAAGATCAAACCATGATCAACCTACGCCCACCTAGAGGCAGTCATCCTCCCGGCACATTTTATTATTATAATAACTGGGACTTTAATGTAGCAGGAGTAATCTTAGAACAGCAATCTGGCAGAGGAATTTTTGAAGAGTTTGAAAGAATCATTGCTAAACCAATTGGGATGCAGGACTTTCGAGTAGAAGACTGTTTCTATCAATATGAATTGCAGAAATCAATGCATCCGGCTTATCCATTTCGGATGAGTGCCAGGGATATGGCACGATTTGGTGCTCTTTTTCAAAAGAATGGAAATTGGAATGGCAATCAAATAATTCCCAGCGATTGGATCAATGAGAGTACGACAATCTACTCTATAGTCGACAGCACAGTGGGCATCGGCTACGGTTACATGTGGAGAATTTCTACAGAAGGATCAGCTATCTCACAGATGATAGGAGGTCATCGGATAATTGGT
>CP070637.1:1378333-1393648 GCA_020354005.1 Ignavibacterium sp. | reverse complement strand
CTGAAGGCACGAACATTGAAAAATTGCAATTTTAATTAGGAGAGCAATTAGAATATGGGAACACAACAATTACTACTTCTGGTCGTAGCCTTAATTATAGTTGGGGCAGCCATAGTTATCGGAATAAAGCTTTTTGGATCGAGCGCAGTTCTGGCGAACCGGGATAGCATATCTTCCGAACTTAACAATCTCGCTTCAGTAGCTATGCAATATTATAAAAAGCCTCTGGAATTTGGTGGAGGAAGTAATTCGTTTACCAATTGGCAAATACCTTTTCACTTGGATAGCACAGTCTACGGTAAATACACAGCAACACCAACAAGTCAGGTACTTACAATTACAGGAGTAGGTACTGAAATTGGTAGAGACGGTACAAATAATGTAAAACTGGTTGCTAGAATAACTCAATCAGATATTTCTTTGTTCATCCAGAATTAGTAACAGTAATCATACTAATTTAATCTCTTCCGAATCTCACAAAAAAATTAGCTGTTACTTCTTACTTACACCATTAACAATGATTTTTTTAGCTCATCTATTCTGATGTTAAATGTTTAGTGTGTGATGTACACTGACTTTACATAGGATAGGAGAGTAATAGATAAATAACTATTTTTGGGCCTAGAAATCTATTTTATTTCTTGCGCCCATAGTTCAACTGGATAGAACGTCGGATTCCGGTTCCGGAGGTTGGAGGTTCGAGTCCTCCTGGGCGTACAAACCTTTTTTGTTTCCCAGATTACTCGCTCATTTTGAATTTCCATTTAAGAACAACAATATTAGTATGCACATACAAATTCATACTATTATGATTTTTTCACTATTTATTATTGCAATTTTTTAAGGAGAGGAATAATATCTTAAAAAGAATTGTATATTTTGGGTGAGTAGATTAAAAATATTTGAATTCTGGAACGGTTAGAAAATAATTGAGCAGAATTTAACAACTTTAGAATCTTGCTGTTATTTACTGCATATATCATCAACTCAAAACTAAGATAATAACAAATCAACATTCCTGATATTTTTTAGATATTGATTAGTTTATTTATGGAATCATTGGAAAATACGAAAGTTCGGAAGCAAAACGAGAACCACAATACGATTATTAATTGTGATAACAATTATTTTGGTGAGGGCTACTTTAGTGTTATTGCTGGCCCCTGTGCTATCGAAGATATGGATATGGCAATTACTACAGCCAGGGAAATTGAAAAATATGGTGCTGTAGCGCTGCGTGGCTCATTGTATAAACCAAGAACATCACCCTACAGCTTTCAGGGTATTGGTTTAGATGGTATTGAAATACTTGATGCCATAAAATCTGAAACCAACCTGCTTTTAGAGTCTGAAATTTTATCAACTAATCATATTCAAGTACTATCAGATCACGTAGATTTGGTAAGAATTGGCTCGCGGAATATGGACAATTATGAGTTACTAAAAGAAGCAGGCAAGCTTGATAAACCTGTGATCCTTAAGCGGGGGATAAGTGCTACACTAGAAGAGTTCCTATTGGCAGCGGAATATGTTATGGATGCAGGAAACGAGCAGGTTATTCTCTGTGAACGAGGAATTAGAAGTTTTGAAACTTATACCAGAAACACGTTGGATATTCTAGCTATTCCAGCGCTAAAAGAACTTACCCACTTACCGGTTATTGTCGATCCATCACATAGCAGTGGGAAAAGAAGTCTTGTTCCTTCAGCTTGTAAGGCAGCGTTAGCAGCAGGAGCAGATGGATTAATTATAGAAGTACATCCCGATCCTTTAAATGCACTCTCCGATGGTTCTCAGTCAATTGATCTGATTGAATACAGAAAATTGATGGAGGATATACAAAAATTAGTGCCATTGTTTAATAAAGAATTTCTCACAACCACAGTAGATGCTTAAACGGATTTTGGGGAGATTGAATTTCAATGCATTTTTTAAGTGTAATCCAACTCTAATAACTATTCCTCAACAAGTTTTTTATTAAGTTAATATGCAGGGTGTGCGCTTTTTGACCCCCCTGAATTGGGAGATTGGGGATTTTAATGGTAATTTTGTAATCACTTTTTGTAGAATTTGATGAAAAAATCAAAGGAATTTATTGGATGATAACAAAGAAGAAAAAGTTTTCGAAAAAGGAAATAAAGGAGGATAAGCTTGTATCCTTCATGGTTAGTGCCGAGAATTTTTATGAAGATTATAAGTCAAAGATCTTTACTTACGGAGCAATATTAGTCGTAGTGATTTTCGCTGCTTATTTTTATATGAGTCAGCAAAAGGTTGAAAACGAAAATGCTGGAATAGAATTATCGCGTGTTATGCAAATATTCAGTGAAGGTTCATATCTTGAAGCAATTGAGGGAAGGCAGGGGACTAATATAATAGGACTTAAGAAAATTGTTGAGGAATATGGTAGCACTGAAAATGGTGAATCTGCAAAAATATTTCTAGCGAATGCCTACTCCTATCTTGGAAATTATGAGGAAGCATTTAAGTATTATGAAGACTATGGTGGCAGCATCCATGTTTACAAAGCATCTGCAATGGCCGGAATGGCTGGTTATTATTCATCTAAAGAAGAATATAAGAAGGCTGCAGATTTGTATAAGAGTGCTGCAAGTGTTTTTGATTTGAATGCACAAAATCCAGATTACTTACTTAATGCAGCAATTAATTTTTTCAATTCAGGTGATAAGGAGGAAGCAAGAGTATTGCTTGAGAAAATTAAGGAGGATTACACTACTTCAAATGCCGGAAAGCAGGTTGATAGATATCTGGCATTAGTTAATAGTCAAGTAGATTCTTAGATTAGAAAGGGAAAATTCACGGTTTATTTTTATTGAAATGTTCTATTTGAGTTGAATTTCTTGACTTTCGTGAAGCTAATTTCTATTTTTTTTCAATAATAATATTTGACAAACGTTTAATAACAATTTATGGCAGATACTTCAGATTTTAGAAACGGATTAATAATAAAATTTAAAAACGATCTTTACAGTATTGTTGAATTTCAGCATGTTAAACCGGGCAAGGGTGGAGCCTTTGTGCGCAGCACACTAAAAAATCTTAAGAGCGGGAAAGTTCTTGACAACACTTTTAGAGCAGGAGAAAAAGTAGATACTGTCAGAGTCGAACGAAAAAAATATCAATATCTTTACAGAGAAGGAGACTCACTTGTTTGTATGGATAACGAAACCTACGAGCAAATTAACGTTCGAGCAGATTTGTTTGGTGATTCAGTTGGATATTTGAAAGAGAGCGAAGAAGTTGATATACTTTTCGATGGGAGTGTGATAATTTCGGTGGAGGCTCCTGTGTTTGCAATACTTAAAGTTATCGAAACAGAGCCAGGGTTTAAAGGCAATACAGCTACAGGTGCAGTCAAACCGGCCAAACTTGAAACCGGGGTAACAGTAAATGTTCCGTTGTTTATTAATGCGGATGATGTCCTGAAAGTGGACACACGGACCGGTGATTATGTTGAGAGAGTTAAAACTTAATTATAAGGATTTGTTATGGATCTAAATTTAATTAAAAAGCTTGTGAAAATTGTTGACACGAGTGGAATAACGGACCTGGAAATTGAGGAAGATGGATTAAGGGTAAAGGTTGCAAAGAAGAACAGAAATTCCCACGGTACTGCACAACAAACTGTTGTACAAACGGAAACCTTTACAACACCTTCTCCCGTACCTGTTGCTGAAGATGAAAAACCGGTTGCTAAAGAAATAGAGGAAGTACCAGCAAATACACATGAAATTAACTCTCCAATAGTTGGCACGTTTTACCGTGCACCAGCTCCTGATGCAGATTCATATGTTCAGATTGGCGATATGGTTTCTGCTGGTCAGGTGCTTTGCATAATTGAAGCTATGAAACTGATGAATGAAATTGAATCTGATGTAAGTGGTAAAGTAGTAAAAGTATTAGTAGAAAACGGGAAACCAGTTGAGTACAACCAACCACTCTTTTTAATTGAGCCCAGTTAAAACTATTTAAATCTGAGAGAGAATTGTTCAATAAGATACTGATTGCTAATCGTGGTGAAATTGCTCTTAGAATTATACGTACATGTAAAGAGTTGGGGATTAAAACTGTTGCAGTCTATTCTGAAGCTGATGAAAATTGCCTTCACGTTACCTTTGCAGACGAAGCAGTTTGCATAGGTCCTCCCAGAGGCAGAGATAGTTACCTAAAGATACCTAGTATAATTTCCGCAGCTCAGGTTACAGGTGCAGAAGCAATACATCCTGGATATGGATTTCTTGCAGAGAATGCAAACTTTTCTGAAATATGTCAGGAATCTAATATAAAATTTATTGGTCCCTCACCTCAAATGATCAATGCAATGGGTGATAAATCATACGCAAAAGATACGATGAAAAATAATGGGGTACCTGTAATTCCCGGCAGCGATGGTGTTATTGAAAATATAGATGATGGTAAGAAGCTTGCAAGTGAAATTGGATATCCAGTAATTATTAAAGCCTCTGCGGGTGGTGGTGGAAAAGGTATGCGTATAGTATGGGAGGAAGATAAATTCGATAATAATTTTCAAATGGCAAGGGCTGAGGCAGAATCAGGTTTTGGTAATCCCGATGTTTATGTTGAGAAGTTCATTGAAAATCCCAGGCACGTAGAGATTCAAATTATGGGTGACAGCCAAGGAAATGTTTATCACTATGGTGAGAGAGATTGTTCGGTGCAGCGCCGTCATCAAAAACTGATTGAAGAATCACCCTCTCCTGCAGTAGATCATGAATTACGAAGTAATATGGGTGAAGCAGCGGTACTTGGTGCTAAGTCTGTAAATTATGAGGGTGCCGGTACAATTGAATTTTTGCTGGATAAACATAAGAATTTTTACTTCATGGAGATGAACACAAGGATTCAGGTTGAACACCCTGTTACTGAAATGGCTTATGATGTTGATTTGGTAAGACAGCAGATTTTAGTTGCTGGTGGTAATGATGTTGAAACAAAACCCCAGGAACCGATTGGACATTGTATTGAGTTTAGAATAAATGCTGAAGATCCTTATAAAGACTTCAGACCATCGCCTGGTAAAATTACCTCTCTGCATTATCCCGGTGGATTTGGAGTAAGGATTGATTCTCATATTTATCAGTCCTATTCAATTCCACCATATTATGACTCCCTGATTGCAAAACTAATTGTGTGGGGAAAGAACAGAGAGCATGCTATTTCACGCGGTAGAAGGGCACTTGAAGAGTTTACTGTGGAAGGTATTAATACTACAATACCATTTCATTTAAAAGTATTAGATGATAATAGATTTCTTTCAGGAAAATTTGATACAAGTTTTTTAGATAACTTTGAATTAAACGAAAAGTAATATTAATAGCTTTAATAAGAGGGAAATATGAATATACCCGATAACCTAAAATATACTAACGATCACGAATGGATTTCTATTGATGGCAATGTTGCCACTATTGGCATTACAGATTATGCTCAGGGCGAACTTGGAGATATTGTTTATGTAGATATTGATGCAGATCTAACGGAAATTGAAAAAGGTCAATCAGTTGGTACAATTGAAGCGGTAAAAACAGTAAGTGATCTATTCGGACCATTAACCGGTAAGGTGGTTGAAATGAATAACGCGCTTGCCGATTCTCCTGAGTTAATTAACACCGATCCTTATGGTGATGGATGGATGCTTAAAGTTGAGTTTACCAATGCTTCAGAGCTAGATGATCTCTTAGATAGCGCAGGTTATAAGAATCTGTTAGGACAATAAACAAATAATAGTTGCCTTTGCGTAGTCTATTAAATCCACTAAATTTATTATTGAGCAAACCCGTTTGAATACGGGTTTTCTTTTTAGAAATTAAAATTAGACACAATATTTAAGTCATGAGTGCTCACGAAGCCATAGCAATTATTGATTTCGGTTCTCAATATACCCAATTAATTGCCAGAAGAATCAGGGAGGCAAATGTACTCTCGGAGATTCATCCTCATTCTGTCGATGTTACCCATCTTCAAGATTACAATTTAAAAGGTATCATACTTTCCGGT
Organism: Ignavibacterium sp.; assembly: GCA_020354005.1. GTDB lineage: Bacteria > Bacteroidota > Ignavibacteria > Ignavibacteriales > Ignavibacteriaceae > BMS3ABIN03. The sequence goes on along the minus strand of CP070637.1, from coordinate 1,387,609 downwards.
GGACCAATGAGCATATATGATGATGGAGCACCGCAGCTAAATTCAAAATTACTTGAAATGAATGTACCGGTGCTTGGCATTTGTTATGGTCTTCAGTTAATTTCAAAAAACTATAAAGGAAAGGTAGAGCAAGCAAAAAACAGGGAATATGGTAAAGCAAATCTTTATCTGGATTCAAATGGTTCTTTGTTTAAAGATATAAAAAAAGCTTCAACTGTTTGGATGAGTCATGGAGATCATTTAACAAAGGTACCGGAAGGATTTAACATAGTAGGGAAATCAGATCATTCGCCAATTTGTGCACTAGAAAATGAATCTGAAAAAGTTTACGGTGTTCAATTTCATCCAGAGGTTGCGCATACCGATGAAGGTTCAAAGATCATCAATAATTTTTTATTTAATGTATGTGAATGTAAAGCTGATTGGTCTCCTAAAAATTTTATTGATGAGAAGATTACAGAAATAAAAAAAAGTGTTGGTAATAAAAAAGTCATATGTGCTCTTAGCGGTGGTGTGGATTCAACAGTTGCTGCTGTACTTGTTAAAAAAGCTATTGGTGAGAATTTAACTTGTATACATATCGATAACGGCTTGATGCGTAAAAATGAAAGTGAAAAAATCGAAAAGCTATTTAATGAAAAGCTAAGCTTAAATCATATTCACATAAACGCAGCCGATAGGTTTTTAACTGCTTTAAAAGGTGTATATGATCCAGAGCAAAAAAGGAAAATTATAGGAAAAACTTTTATCGATGTTTTTGAGGAAGAATCTCATAAAATTGAAAATGCTAAATATCTTGTGCAAGGCACACTTTATCCTGATGTTATTGAATCGATCCCGGTAAAGGGTGCATCTGTTACCATCAAGTCTCATCATAATGTAGGCGGTTTGCCGGAAAATATGAATCTGGAATTAATAGAACCATTTAGAGAATTATTTAAAGACGAAGTAAGAAACGTTGGAAGAGAATTAAATATTCCTAAAGATTTTATCCGTCGGCATCCGTTCCCGGGACCTGGTTTAGCAGTGCGGGTTTTGGGCGAAATAACAAAACCAAAACTTGACATTTTAAGAGAAGCTGATGATATTTTTATAAACTCAATTAAAGAAGCAAATTTATACGATGAACTGTGGCAAGCGTTCACCGTTCTGCTGCCGGTAAGCACAGTAGGTGTGATGGGAGATTCAAGAACTTATGAGTTTGTTTTATCCTTAAGAGCTGTTACATCTATTGATGGAATGACCGCAGATTGGTATCAATTTGATCACGATTTTTTATCAGCAGTTTCAAACAAAATAATCAATAGAGTTAGAGGAATTAACAGAGTTGTTTACGATATTAGTTCAAAGCCACCAGCAACAATAGAGTGGGAATAAATTAGAAATCTTGGATCATAGTTTTCAACATAGGATTAATTCCGCAAAGGATTTCGAAACGCAGGGAAAGATTCTGCACGCCATACAAATCTATAAAGTACTAATTGAGGAATACCCGGATCAAATTGAATCGTATATCAATCTAGCAGATGTTTATCAGCTAATAGGGCATAAAGAGAGTGCCGAAAAGATTTTGAGTTTGATAATTAATCGCCAGCCGACTAACCATGAATTATCTATTTACTATGTACAGTTTCTTATGCAGAATAATGAATGGAACAGAGCGCAGGATAAGTTGTCAGAATTATCCACTGAAGATTCATTTGTATCATACTTGACCAGTTATATTTATTTTATGCAGAACAAATCCGAAATAGCGAAGTTGCATTTTCTTCGGTTTATAATTTCGGATGAGGAACCCGAACTGATTCACGAAGCATATCTTTTCCTGGCTAAAATAGAATTCGAACTTAAACAATATAAAAGCGCTCTAAAATATGCTAAGAAGGCAGAGATAATGTATGACGACTTTTGGGAATTGTATCTGATTTATGCTAAAATTTATTATAGCCTTCAAATGTACACTCACAGCTCTGAATCAATATTAGAAGGGATTAAGCTCAATCCGGATGAAACTCAATTGTATAAATGGGCAGGGAAAATATACGTAAAACTTAATAATTTTATTAAAGCAAAAAAATATTTTGAGAAACATATCGATCTGAAAGAGAGTATTACTTCAGACGATTATTTATATCTGGCAAATGCTTGTTTTCAATTAGGTGAACTTAAAGACGCAATAAATTTTTTTGATACGGCTATTAAATTAGATCCAGATAATTTATTAGCATTAAAAGGGTATGAGAAAACGCATAATCTTATAAATAAAAATAATGCTTCTGATGTGTAGAAAATTTCTTTATACACTATTAATCTTATTTGCGTTTACTCCTTTTGGTATATCTCAGTCGGTTGTCGATCAGAAAGTAATTGATGCGGAGTTTGCGCGTGCAGTAGAAATGTATGATGCTAAACGATATAATTCCGCACTGTTTAGATTTGAAAAAATAATTACCGGTTACGATCTAAATTCGAAAACATCCGCTGCCTCTTTTTTCAAAATAAAAATACTAATTGATACCGGGGAGTATGGAGATGCAAATTATTTCTGCTCACAATACATTGAATCCTATCCTGTAAGCAAGTATACTGATGAAGTTAGAGTATTGTTAATAAAAACTTTACTGGAAGAATTTGAGTATCAATCAGCTTTTGAGGAAACTTTAATACTGATTGATCAAACAAGTTCAATCCTTTATAGAATCGAAGCAAAATATTTTGGTGAGAATATTGCTGACAAATATCTTGATACAGATGACCTTCAACATTATCTCGCATATTTTACCAGCTAGAAAAAAAAGCCCTACTAGCTTTTGTGATTGGGGAAATCTTTATTAAAAGATAGGGAAATCGATCAAGCATTAACTACATTTTCACAAATTCTACAGAACTATGTTTTATCAGAAGAATACCCTGAGGCAAAAATATTATATGATAATCCCGTTGTACCGGAAGCATACAAGGAACTAATATCTTTAATAGGGATATTGCTTCCTCTTAATAGCGATGATGCAGGTAACTATACTTCTTCAGCAGCAAGTGAGATACTGGACGGGATTAAGTTTGCCGTCTCTGAGTTTAATGAAGATAGAGAGGATAAAATTGGAATTGTAATAAGGGATACAAAAAATGATGTTGATATAATTGATGATATCAGGTATGAACTTGGAAATAATGTAAGCATTAAAGCTATACTTGGACCAATATTCAGTAACGAAGTGAGAGTAGCGCTAAACTCCTTCGATGGTACTAATTTGGCCATACTATCACCTACAGCAACCGATAATGATCTTATATATGTAAGTGAAGATTTCTTCCAGGCAAATCCACCACTGACTGTGCGCGGAAAGATAATGGCACAGTATGTTTTTTATGTAGAGAATTTAAGGCAAATGGCTGTACTAAATTCAATTGATGGATATTCTCCTCTACTTGCTGCAACATTTGTTGATGAGTTTGAAAGACTCGGCGGAACAATAATGGCTAAGGAAACTTATAAAAGCAATTCCTTTTCGGTATCGGAACCAATCTCACAAATTGCTGTTGCTGATACAACGGATACATTAAATACACTGGAAGGTATTTACATTCCTTTGGCAAATAAAATTGATGCAACTGTGATTCTGTCTCAATTGGGAAAAGACTCTTTGTACTATCCGATATTTGGTAATCAGGATTGGTTTTCTGCAAAGGGTTTTGAATCTGCACCGGAGATTAGCAACATGCTAACATTTTCATCCGATTATTATTTGGATTTTAATGATGACGACTACAGAATATTTAGCGAGAAATTTTCTCGAATGACTGGCAAAGATCCCAATAGAAATGTTCTCTACGGTTACGATACCGCTAAATATTTACTAACAGTAATGAGGAATATTGCTCCCCGCAGATCGGGAATAAAAGATAAAATGATTTCCGGAATAATGAGTAAAGGCTTTCACAATAATATATCATTTGATGAAAACAGGATGAACAGATTTATGAATATTGTTCGTTATAATAATGGTATATTTGAGCTGATTGAGAAATTTAGATATAGTAACTAACAGGTGTTATTATTTTAAGTGTAAAAGAATTACCATCCGAAGACAGACCACGTGAAAAGCTAATAATGCGAGGCTCCCAAAATTTGAGCAATGCAGAGTTAATTGCTATTCTTCTTAGAACCGGTACAAAAGGTGAATCGGTTTTAAACATTGCTCATAAGATGATGAATAAAAATGACAATGATCTTTCCAAAATTGCTACTCAAACCTTAGAATCTTTAACAAAGGAAACAGGGATTGGAAAGGACAAAGCTGCAACGCTGCTGGCTGCATTTGAATTAGGCAGGAGGATACACTCTCAACAGAAAATGTTTTCTAAAAAAAAGATTACCTCACCTGAAGATGTTGCAAAAACTTTTATTCCAATTCTACGTCACGATTTAAAAGAGAAGTTTATTGTTGTTTGTCTTAATTCAGCGAACAAGGTAATAAAGCATGAAGTGATTTCGATAGGCAACCTGAATTCTAGTGTTGTTCATCCAAGGGAAATATTTAAAGTTGCAATCGATTGCTCATCTGCAAGTATAATATTAATTCATAATCATCCAAGCGGTAATCCCGAACCAAGCAACGAAGATATTTCAATAACACAGAAAATTGTTGAGGTTGGTAAGGTAATGGATATTCCAGTATTCGATCATCTGATAATTGCTGGAGAGGCATTCACCAGTTTTGTTGAGAAGAAATTAATGTAAAAAAACTTACAAATGGACAAAAATAGTTGTTTCTTTAAAACTAAATGTTTAAATAATATACCCTAAATTATTTCTTTTATGTACTATTTATCATAACTTAATAGTCTACAAATAGTAAAACTATAACTAATTTCATACATCAATCAAAGGTTGGAGGAATCATGAACCTGAAAAAATCTCTAAAAATGCCGGCATTTGCAGGGGCTCTTATAGTAAGCGCTGCATTACTTGCTGGTTGCGGAGGTGTTAGTGATGCTCAGTACGCTGAACTTGATGCTCTTAGGCAGGAAGTGAGGTCGCTGGAGGGTGAAGCTAATACACTAAAAGACGAAAGAGCAGAGCTGGAAGCACAAATTTCTGGAATGAATCGGAAACTTGCTGAATGCAATAAGCAAAAAGAAGAAACAAGAGCTAACTTAAATAAAATACCTGATTAATAGTTAGTTGATTTTTAACAATTTAATTTGATTTTGGAGGAAAATAAATGAATCTCACAAAATATCTATTTAGTCTTCTTTCTCTTGTTCTTCTTTTGTCTGTAGCTTCATTTGCACAGCAAGAAGAAATGACCGAGGATGAATGGCAAGCAGAAATGACTCGTTTGGGAGAACAAAAAACATCTCTCATTAATGAAACCGATGCACTTAAATCTGATATTGATAACCTTAATGCACAAAAATCAGGCATTCAGCCATATGATGAGTGTGTTGATGAACTTTATTCGATGGTTGGTGCCACCAGGAACGATGTTGCTAACTTTAGAGGTGCTGTTAACGAATTAGACGGAAAGATAAGAAGAAAACAAGGACCCAAAAAAGACAGGCAAGCTGATCTTGATGCCCTCAAAAGAAATAAAATGAGCGCATTACCAGAATTTTATAGCAAAGTGCACGTTCAAATGCAAAAAGCTTTGGATGCATGGGTTGAGAAGCCTGACGTAATCTCTTACAAAGTTGTTAGAGGAGATCATCTTTGGGGCATTGCAAAGAAGAAAGAACATTATGGAAACGGTTTTGCATGGCCAATAATTTACAAGGCAAACCGTGATCAGATTAAGGATCCTGATTTGATATATCCGGATCAGGTCTTTAAAATTCCACCACTTACTGAAGAAGAAAAATCCAAATACGAAAAACTTAGAAGAAACTACAAACCAGCTCCGGTTCAATAAAAATCTTATTAACCAGGGTTACATAGTTTAATTTATTAAACCCTTGTCAGGTTTTGGCAAGGGTTTTTTATTTAAATTAGAAAAAATATGACGGCAGTTGAAAAAAGATTAACATTAGATAATGTCGATATGCTCTCCTTATTGGGCATCAATGATTCTAACCTTAAAATTGTTGAGGATAGGTTCAACGCAGCAATTACAGTTAGAGGAGAAAACGTAATGCTGAAAGGTGTGATAGAAGAGGTTGAACTAATAGAAAAGATATTTAATGAAATGTCTTATGTGCTGAACACAAGCGGCAAACTAACTAATGATGATGTTCAGACTATTCTGAACCTTACCGTTGAAGGCAAAGAAATTATTGATGAGAAAGAGTTTGATTCTATTGTTCTGTACACAAAACATGATGCCATAAAAGCCAAATCTGCCGGACAGAGAAAATATGTTGAGGCAGCAACTAAAAACGATATTTGCTTTGCAATAGGACCAGCAGGTACAGGAAAAACATATCTTGCAGTTGCAATTGCAGTAGCTGCAATGAAAAAAGGATTAGTAAAGAAATTAATATTAGCCCGCCCTGCTGTTGAAGCAGGTGAAAGTCTTGGTTTCCTTCCCGGTGATTTTAGAGAAAAGATCGATCCTTATCTAAAACCTCTTTATGATGCTCTTGATGATATGATGCCATCTGATAAACTGCGTTCTTACTTAGAGAAAGGGATTGTTGAGATTGTTCCGCTTGCATATATGAGAGGAAGGACGTTGAATAATGCTTTTGTAATTCTCGATGAGGCACAGAACGCAACTGCTATGCAGATGAAAATGTTTCTAACCCGTCTCGGTGTAAACTCAAAGGCAATCATAACCGGGGATATTACACAAATAGATCTTCCGCCAAAACAGGCTAGCGGATTGGTACAGGCACGGGATATTTTATCGGGTATTAAAGGTGTGTCTTTTGTGTATTTTAATCGGGCAGATGTAGTACGGCACAGACTAGTTAAGGATATAATTGATGCTTATGAAAAGTTTAACGGCAACGGAGAATAAGCTAGTAAATTTTTTTGCTCTCCTCCCAATATTTATCCATTTCTTTTAATGTTGAGTCAGATAGTTTTCTGCCTGTCTTTGTGATTTTCTCTTCAATGTAGCCGAATCTATCGATAAATTTTTTATTTGTTTTTCTCAGTGCATTTTCCGGATTAACACCTAAATACCGTGAATAGTTTACCATTGCAAAAAACACATCCCCAATTTCAATTTCAAGCTCTTCGTGTGATTCCTCTTTTTCAGAGCGATGCATCTCTTCAATTTCTTCAATCACTTTTTTCCATACATCTTCTTTTGTTTCCCAATCGAATCCAACTTTTGCAACCTTTTCCTGCAGCCGGTGTGCACGTTGCAGGGCAGGGAGCAGAGAAGGCACTCCATCTAATAAAGCTTTTCTTCCTTCACTAAGTTTAATTTCTTCCCAATTCTTTTTTACCTCAGCAGAACCGGAAACCTTGATATTACCAAATACATGCGGATGACGCCGGATCAATTTTTCCTGAATAGAATCGATAACCTCATTTATAGTAAAGTGACTAGAGTCCTCGGCAATTACTGTGTGAAAGACAACGTGTAGTAAAAGATCACCAAGTTCTTTTCGTAGTTCAGAATAATCTTTACTGTCGATTGCGTCAACTACTTCGTATGCTTCTTCAATTGTTGCTGCTTTTATCGAATCGTTTGTTTGTTCGCTGTCCCACGGGCATTCTTTACGTAACCTTTTTACAATCTCTACGAATTCATTAAATTTCGTATCAGTCATAATGAATAATCCTTTCAAATTCATTTGAGTTATGATTGATAGCAAATTTATAAAAATTGTTTGTCAATATTGAGGAATAAAATATGATTGAAGAAAAAATTAAAAAACTTGGATTTGAAATCCCGGAAGCCCCGCAGCCCTTAGCTGCTTACACACCTGCACTTCAGCTTGGAGATATGGTTTACACATCAGGTCAGGTTCCTATTGAAAAAGGCGAATTAAAATACGCTGGAAAGGTAGGATTTGATCTGACTGTTGAGGAGGGACAAAAAGCTGCTGAGATTTGCGCATTGAACGGATTGAGCGCTATAAAGGGAGTAATAAACGATTTAGATAAAATAGAAAAAATCTTAAAAGTAACAGTGTTTGTTAACAGTGCAGATGGATTTACCGATCAGCCAAAAGTTGCAAATGGTGCATCAGAGTTACTTGCAAATATTTTTGGTGAGGCAGGCAGACACGCACGCAGTGCTGTTGGTGTAAACGAACTGCCTATCGATTCCGCTGTTGAGATTGAGATGATAGCAAAGGTTAAGTGACGAACGTCATTCAGCCGGAAACTTGTTATTACCACGGCCAGCATAGCTGAGTAGCAAAATTAACGCAAGTTAAAAATTCGTTTGAAAAACTGTTGAAACATTTAAGAAATACTATTGTCATTTCGTTAGCACCGGATATAATCCCGGTGTTAGCAAACCAATTAAACTATTATAACCGTTTCAACGGTTTTAATAAATACAAAGTTAATTGGGATTTTCTAAAACATTAACAAGGTTCTTGCAGAATGACATAGTGGGGTAATAGTCTTTAAATAGCAGTATCAGTTTGTTAATTGGAATTTGATAATTGGTTATTATTTATCCTTTGTAATTTAAAATTTACTAATTATTAAGTGCATCTTTCAATGTACGAACGAATTCCAAAGTCCTGTTATATTTATCATCATCATCCATCAATAATTGTATAACTGCACTTCCAACTATCACCCCATCGCAAAATTGTTTAAATGCTCGTACATCTTCAGCATCTGCTATTCCAAAACCAACAAGCACTCTATTATTTATACAGTTTTTATAAGCCCTCTTTACAAATTCAAGATTTTTCCCTCCGGTTTTTTTTCGTATGCCGGTGATACCGGTTAAACTAACACAGTAAACAAATCCTGAACTTTTATTATCAATCAGTTTAATTCTTTCTGTTGGCGTTGTTGGGGTGATTAAAAGAATTATATCTGTCCCATTAAAATCAGAGGTAAAAAAATCATCATATTCTTCTAAAGTTAAATCCGGTACAATCAACCCATCAACACCGTATCTTTTTGAATCAACTGAAAATTTCTCAACTCCATAGCTCAAAAGCGGATTTGCGTAACCCATCAGAATTATAGGTTTATCTGTATTTGTTTTTATCTCTTTAACATATTTCAATGTTTTATTCAGATCAATTCCATTATTCAATGTTATTTGTGTAGAGTGTTGAATGATTGGTCCGTCTGCAATTGGATCACTAAAAGGGAATCCGATTTCCAGCATATCAGCTCCTGCATCCAATGTT
>CP070637.1:1375321-1378233 GCA_020354005.1 Ignavibacterium sp. | reverse complement strand
TTAATAATGCGTTGTCACTAATGAAGGATGATGAATTCCTATCATCACATGCCATGATTCTAACTAACCTAGGTATAATAAAAACGATAAATGAAGATTATGAAAAAGCAGCGTGGAATTATAAGAACGCTATTGAGAAGTTTGAAAAAATAAATGATGTAAGAAGAGTATCGCGCGTGTATCATAATCTAGGAATGTTATATACTCAGATGGAAAATTATGATGCTGCACTGGAGGAATTTAATAAGTGTATCACAGTGTCGATGGATAATCATTACCTATCAAATTGTGCTGTAGCATATATCGGTAAAGCATATATCTATACAAAGCTGAGCAATCCAGAATTAGCAGATGCATACACAGATAAAGCGATGGAAATAGCATATAAAATTAATGATACACTATCGATAGCAGATATCTATAAAGTAAAAGGGATGATCCAGAACGACATGGATAATTTCCAGCTTTCAGAGGAATTGTTTGAAAATAGTATTAGAATAAACAGTGATATGGATAGCAAGTTAAATGAAGCGGAGAGTACCGCTGAGATGGGCAAACTGCTTGAAAAGACTGATAGAAAAGATGAGTCAAAAACATATTTTGAAGCTGCAGTTAATTACTATGATGGATTAAAAAATGAGGATTTAGTAGCTAAGTAAGCTGGCCGAAGTATATGATTTATTACGAATCCCAGTTCCTTTTAAATCCGCTATGTAAGAGTACAATTCTTTAAGCGAGATTCTCAATATTCACTTTATTTCAGGTTGTTTAATAGGTAGCATAAAATAGAAAGAAGATCCTTCATTTACTTTACTTTCCACCCAAATCTTTCCTTCCTGTTTTTCTACCAATTCTTTACATAAAATTAATCCGAGACCGGTACCTGGTTCATTTGCAGTTCCGACAGAGGTATGGCTGACATCAATCCTGAATAACTTATCCATTGTTTTTTGATCCATACCAATACCGGAATCTTGCACTTTTATAGTACAATATTTTTCATTTGATTCAGAAGTTACTGAGACTGAACCACTTTGCGGAGTAAATTTAATTGCATTCGAAATAAGATTTCTGAGAACTGTTTCAGTCATGTCTTTGTCGGCAAAAACGTTTATTTCAGGATCCACTGAGACATTAAGATCAATTCCTTTGTTCTTAATATTTTGATTGTATAAATTTTCAATAACATTGGCTAGTGTATAAACGTTAATCAATTTTGGTTCATAAGATATCCTTCCAGCTTGTATTCTTGACCATTCTAGAAGGTTTTCTATTAAAGCATATGTAGAATTGGATGCCTTTGCAGCTTCTGTAACAATCTCTATTTTCTCAGCTTCTTCCATTTCATCATAATCGATGACTAAGATTTCTAATATTTGTGCTAATCCTGATAGAGGTCCTCTTAGATCGTGTGCTATAATTGAGAAAAACTTATCTTTTGTTTCATTACTATCTGTTAGTTCAGCATTTATTTTCTTTATTTTTTCTTCACTTTCTATTTGTTCATTAATATTTACACAGGATCCAATAAATCCAGTAAATATACCCTCATCACTTAAGCGAGGTGTACCTTTAATAAGCATCCACTGATATGTTTCGTTAGCACCCATAAATCTAAATTCGGCTGAAAAAGCTTCGCGAGCTTTAAAAGCATCCTGGTAAACATTTAGTAAGCTTTCAAAATCATCAGGATGAACGTTTTTCAGCCAATTCATTCCCAATTGTTCCCCTATTTTTTTACCTGTGTAATCCAGCCAAATCCTATTAACAAAGCTAAATAATCCTTCAACATCGGCAATCCAGATCATAACCGGGGCTGTATTAGCCATTTTCTCAAATCTAATCTCACTCTGTTTATTTATTTCCTCTTTCATTTTAAGAAAGGTTAAATCTACTACAGATATCGAGCAGCTTTTTTCAGCGGAAGCCGGAGAGGTTATAGGCTTTGCAGTCAATAAGGCGTGAAAATACTTATTTCCAGCTCCAACAATGTCTAACTCAGTTATCTGCGTTTCAGTAGAAAACAGTGCTTTCTTAAGGAACTCCTGGAAATCAAATTTATCATTCTCATCAATAAATTCTGAAAAGAATTTATCTGTAACATCCTCTTTTGATAGCCTAATTAAGTCTAAGCCAGCATCGTTTGCATATAAAACCATCCCATCTTGATTTAAGACAAATAAACTGGTTGGATATAGTTCGGCTGAAGCGACTAAATTAAATGCCGATTTAACTTCAGACATAGAAAAACAAATTATTGTAAATACTAAAAATTAAAATTAGAGAACTTATTGATAAAATGAAAAGATAAAAGATGTAAATAAATAGTGTTAGTCTAGTATTGAACTAAGTTGTTATGATTTAAGGCTATTAAACAGTGTCTCATTTAATTTCACTATCTAATATTAAAACATCTGGTTTCCTTCTCATTTTTAGAAATATTATGAATTTGGTTAAAAAATAAACTTTTTTTGCTAAATATGTAGATGGCATATGGTTAGTATTAGTAAATACACAAAATACTGAATGACCTGACTTAAGACCTTATGTGTTAGTCGGTGGAGAGCTAAAGCTAAAACTATTTCGCACTAATTAACTTTAGCACTAACATAGAAGAGGTCTGTGGTGAAAATAACACTTCTAATTATACTTTTCTTAGGAATTACCTTTTTAGGTTGCAGTGATAATTTTGATGATGAGATCGTGTCAACCTCTTTTCAAATTGAAAAAACTACAAATACAGATATTTCTGAGAGATTAGCAAGATCTGAAAAAGAAATTAAAAATCAAGCAATTACCCCATTCATAATCAGATCCCAATCAATTAATGGTGTAACAGGTGGTGAATTTATAGTAGATACAACCTACGTTAATTACCAGGGAAGACTACTTTATGTTTATGCAGAGATATT
>CP070637.1:1370098-1375221 GCA_020354005.1 Ignavibacterium sp. | reverse complement strand
TTTACTAGATGCAATAGCACGCCAGGTAAACGCTGCAATTGAAAATGCATTCCTTCACCAGGAATCTCTAATAAAAGAAAGGATTGAACAGGAATTAAATGTTGCTGCATCAATACAACAGCGAGTAATTCCGCGGGAGCTCCCAAAAATTCCTGGCTACGATGTTGCCGGAATAAACATCCCATCAAGAGAAGTCGGAGGTGATTATTATGATTGCATTGATTTGGGTGATGATAAATTTGCACTTGTTATGGCTGATGTTGCGGGTAAAGGTATTGCAGCAGCGTTACTCGTGAATACGTTAAATGCTTCCTTGTATGCTTATCTCGATAATAAAACACCTCTTCCGGAGATGACCGATAAATTGAACAAAATAATTTATAATGCTTCACCGTCCGATAAGTTTATTACATATTTCATTACCGTTCTTAATACAAAGACAGGTGAACTTGATATTGTTAATGCAGGTCACAATCCCATTTTGCTATTGCGAGTAGATGGAAGGATGCATAAGATTGAAGCCGGCGGAGTTGGTTTGGGTATGTTTGATTTTGGAATTCCATATGAGGGAGAAACACTATCATTAACTAAAAATGAAAGATTATTTTTATACACGGATGGGATTCCTGAAGCTATGAATGAAAAGGAGGAAGAATATTCTGATGAAAGAATGGAAAACTTCTTCCTTGAAAACAATACAATTGGAGCACAGGAATTTGTGGATAAAATTGTAAATGATGTAAAATCCTTTACGGGCAATGCAGAACAGAGTGATGACATTACAACACTTTATTTAATTAGAAAAACCTAAACCACTTACCGATCATTATAAAATGTTATAATTTGAAAAGTGGGACTACTATTTTGCCTTGAAATTTCAATACGTCAGTCTGAGTTCGTCGAAGACTGACAAATTGAATTAATGTCACACTTCGACAAGCTCAGCGTGACAAAAATAAAATACTAGAAAACTTTGTTATAGAGATAGTTCATTTAAATTTTGAACAGAACGGATTAGGATATATAAAATGCTTAACTACATTTTTTCAATCATATTATTAATAATATTATCATCAAATCTATTTGCTCAAAAGGAATTATTATTTGAGCATCTATCCGTGCCTGAAGGTCTTGCAGATCCAACAGTGCTTACAATTAATCAGGACTCTTATGGATATTTATGGATAGGAACTGCAAGTGGTGTAAGCAGATATGATGGTTATGAGTTTGTAAACTACAGGAATGATCCTTCCGATACAACAACCTTATCGTGGGAGAATGTTTGGACAATATTGGAAGACCATACAGGAAATTTGTGGGTCGGTGGTCAAAATGTTTTAGCATTATACAATAGAAAAGAAGATAGTTTTATACCTGTAGAATTAGAACTTCCGGATAACGCACAACCACCACTTATATTCAGATTATTTCAGGACTCGCAAAACAGAATATGGGTAGGGACCAGATTGAATGGCGTGCATCTTTTAGATGTAAAAAATATGAAAACTAAAAAGGTTGAAACCACGAGTAAGCAACCCCATATTGCTTTTTCTTTTTTAGAGAGCAGCAGTGGCAATTTATTAACTTCGGATTTTATGCAGGCTATTCAAAAGTACAATGAAAATGAGAATAAGTTCGAGGTATTTGAGTTCCCCGGAAGAGAAAAAATAGTTCGTACACTAAAAATATTTGAAGATGAATTTAAAAGGATTTGGATAGGAGGATTTGAATCATTAAACAGATATGATCCCGCTACGAATACGTTACAAAATATTGATGTATACAAAGATCTAAACTATAATCCTAATGAAAGAGGAGTAGTAAGCATAATCCAAGACAATAATGGATTTCTTCTATTGGGAACACAAAATGATGGTTTGCTAAGATACAATCCGGTTTCGGAAGAAATAGCCCATTACACGAGTAATCTAAATGAGCCACGTGCAATGCAGGGTAATGCAACCTGGGCATTGTTTCAGGATAATTTTGGAATTTTGTGGGTGGGGAGTGGAGTTGCAGGATTGAATAAATCCGATCCTAACCGGGAACCATTAAAAGTGTACAGGCTTTCTCAAGAAATTAAAACAAACAGCATTCAAGATGCAATCACATCAATGGTGAAGTTAGAAGAAGACGATAACATTTGGTTAGGTACTGCTGGATTAGGTCTGATAAAATTAAATTTAATAAATGGCGAATACAAGCAATTTGAATACGACCCTAAAGAAAAGAATTCACTAAGCAGTAATGCTGTTAGAGCACTGGCATTAGATGATAATAACAATATATGGATTGCAACAGATTCAAGCTTAAACAGTTTGGATGTTAAATCACAAGTTGTTAGCACCTATCTTAGAAATGAATTTGTTCTAACTCCCGATTACCGGATATTTGATCTTAAAATTGATGAAACAGGAAGAATATATCTTGCTACGAATCAGGGTATAGATATTTTCCTGCCGGGTAAGGGAATAGTACGCAGCATACTAACAATAACTAACAGACGATATGAAAATAATCTCTATTCAATTATGAATAGAAAGATTGATAGTGCAGGTCCGGTAGCATCTATATTGCAAGTTGGAGAGGAGAGTGACTTAACCGAAGAATTTTCTGTCACAGAACCAACTAAATTTCTTATAGTCAGTGGTGGTGAAGGAATTTCACAAGCTGAAATGTATGACTATGGCTGGTTAGAAGATAACAGGGGGAATGTATTATGGGCAATGGATGAGTATGAGAATACTTTTCATCTAGGTGGTGGTGCTAAAAATAGAATGGCTGCAACTACTATTGAACTCCCAAAAGGTAATTACAAACTAAGATTCATATCTGATGTTGGACATTCTTATGGTAACTGGAATGTTGCAGCTCCTGTAGATTCTACTTTATGGGGAATTCAATTATTGCAATTGAACGATGATGAATATCAATTGATTAGTAATATTCTAAGTACGCAAGAAAATGGAAATAAATATTTACCATTAGAGCGAGTAAACTTTTTACGGTTCAGTCATAAGTATGAAAATATTCTTTGGATGGGCTCGGAAGATCACGGTTTATTTAAATATGATTTAGATGGTAAAAGCTTTGTACAATATTTAGATTCTACAAACATAACATCTCCTTTGAATGATGTTGAATATATTCTGGAATCACAGGACGGCACACTATGGTTCTGTACTGATAATG
Organism: Ignavibacterium sp.; assembly: GCA_020354005.1. Taxonomy (GTDB): domain Bacteria; phylum Bacteroidota; class Ignavibacteria; order Ignavibacteriales; family Ignavibacteriaceae; genus BMS3ABIN03. The sequence continues at coordinate 1,372,029 of CP070637.1, read as the reverse complement.
GATTGGGAAAGTTAGATGAAAAGCATGAGAGCATAACTTATTTTACTGTAACTGATGGTCTTGCAAATAATGTGGTAACAGCAATACAGGAAGATAACTATGGAAACTTGTGGATTAGCAGTGCCGCAGGTTTAACAAAGATGTTAACAGAACAAATCGGTGGAATAGAAACCTTCATTAACATTGATATTAAGGATGGTCTGCAGGGGTATCTATTTTCCAGGGGAACGTGGAAATCGAATGATGGTGAATTATTCTTTGGTGGGTCGCAAGGATTTAATGCTTTTTATCCTGGCAAGGTTAACCAGTCTCTTCCATCTATAGCATTCTCCGACTTTAAAATATCCGATCAATCAGTTTCATTGATGGGTGATGACTCGCCATTAACAAATAATATTAACGATACTGAAGAGATAACTCTATCACACGATCAGAATAATATTGCATTTGAGTTTGCTGCTATTCACTACTCAAGACCAGAACGTAATAAAGTTGCATATAAGCTTGAAGGATTCCATAAAGACTGGATTAGCAACGATCGGAGATATGCTTCATTTACAAATCTTGAACCCGGTGAATATCTTTTCCATATAAAAGCTGCAAATGGCGATGGTATTTGGAATGAGGAAGAAAGAACAATAGCGATTACAATCTCATCTCCCTGGTGGAGTACAACCTTAGCATATATAATTTATGGAATTGTATTAGTTCTTGGTGTTATTACTTTAGATCGATTGCAGAAGCGAAGATTACTTGCAAAAGCAAAGCAGAGATTATTAATAAAAGAATCGGAAATGCGTGCACAACTTGCAGAAGCTGAAAATGAGAGAAAAACTAGAGAACTTGAAGAAGCGAGACAACTCCAGCTATCTATGTTACCAAGGGAATTACCGCAGCTGCCCAATTTAGATATTGCAGTTTATATGAAGACAGCAACAGAGGTTGGCGGCGATTATTACGATTTTCACGTTGGCATGGATGGAACACTTACCGTTGTTGTTGGTGATGCAACCGGACACGGATTAAAAGCCGGAACCATGGTAACAGCAGCTAAAAGTTTATTTAATTCACATGCATCCAATCCGGATATTCTCTTCACTTTTAATGAAATAACACGATGCATAAAACAGATGCAAATTCATATGTTATCTATGTGTTTAACCATTCTTAAAGTTCAGGGGAATAAAATAAAACTTTCCGCAGCAGGAATGCCTCCCACCTTACTCTACAGAAAAAACGAAATGGCAGTTGAAGAAATTGTATTAAAAGGAATGCCGCTTGGTGCAGTAAATGATTTTCCATACCAGTTAAAAGAAACAACAATTAACACCGGTGATACTTTATTACTTCAAAGCGATGGACTCCCAGAATTATTTAATGATAAAAAAGAAATGTTTAGCTATGAAAGGGCAGTTCAGGAATTCAGCAAAGTTGCACATAAATCTCCGGAAGAAATTATAGAAGAGTTAAAAACTGCGGGCTCAAACTGGGTGGATGGCAAAGAACCTGACGACGACGTAACGTTTGTGGTAATTAAGGTAAAATGATTTCTGAACGTTATTCAGATTGTAACAATGAATCGGAAGGAAGTTACGGCGAAGTTCCGATTTATTGTGATATAGGTGCATTATATCGGAACGCAGACGAATGACGTAACGTTTGTTGTTATCAAAGTAAAGTAGAAGCGACCTCGGCGAGGTTTCGATTAAAAAAGTATTCTAAGTTCAGTATCGAAACTAAGAAGGGTAGAGATAAAGGTTAAGTAAGATTAAAAATATCTGTAAATATTAGGATAAACTTATGAATGCAAAATCAATTAAGGGAAACCATTTACAAATTGATAGCTTTATCAATTATAATTACGAACTATGATCGCTCGGTTATAGAAAGAACAATTTTCTATTCTCGTTGAATTCTTAATTACATAATAA
>CP070637.1:1357766-1369998 GCA_020354005.1 Ignavibacterium sp. | reverse complement strand
CTAGGTAGAGCGGGAGACGAGACTCGAACTCGCGACATTCACGTTGGCAACGTGATGCTCTACCAACTGAGCTACTCCCGCAAATGTAAGTAAAATTTTTTTTAATTCTGTATAATTTCGGCGACAAATATAATACCAACAGCTTTATCCTGCAAATATTCCAGGCAGTTAATTACTAAAAAAGGAGACTTTGCCAAAAGCTTTTTTTAATGTAGCATTGAGGTGAAATCTTGCCTGCCACTCGGTAGGCTGAAACCGAAAAAAAAAGATTTCTATTCATCTTGGTACGACGAGCTTGTAATATTTACTTTTCAGATGTTCTCTTATCAGTAATAATTTTAAATATATAATTTATTTTATCAAAAAATCACTACAAGCTTTTATCACATTTATTCCACCAATATGTTTATTTTTGTAATTGACGTAATCAAAACAAAATATGTCTAAAACCGAAAGAAAATTATTAATAGATAGCTTGGAGAAGAAAGGCATTTCTGATCCTAATGTATTAAAAGCAATGCGTAAAGTGGAACGTGAAAAATTTGTTCCATTATTAATGAGAGTTAATGCCTATAGAGACATTGCACTTCCTATTGGATACGAACAGACAATTTCTCAGCCTTTTACTGTAGCAATAATGACACAAGCTTTAAAAGTAAAAGAGGGGGAAAAAATATTAGAGATCGGAACCGGCTCAGGTTATCAAGCAGCAATCCTCGTGGAGATGGGAGCAAGAGTTTACAGTATCGAAAGACATCACGACATTTTTCGTAATGCGCAAAAATTATTTGATAAACTCAGCATAAGAGTTTCTACAAAGTGTGGTGATGGTACAATTGGTTGGAGTGAAAACGCACCGTTTGATGGAATAATTGTAACAGCGGGTTCACCTGAAATTCCGGAGTCATTAAAAAATCAATTAGCAATGGGTGGTAGATTGGTTATTCCTGTAGGAGGAAAAAGGACACAGACACTTAAGGTTGTTACAAGACTTTCGGAAAATAAATATGATATCGAAAGTATCCCTGAGTTTGCATTTGTACCTTTGATCGGACGTGAAGCTTGGGACAAAGAGTAATTGTTATTACCGGACCGACTTGTTCTGGAAAATCCTACTTAAGCTTAAAAACTGCTTTATTTCTTAATACAGAGATTATATCTGCAGACAGCAGGCAGGTTTATAAAAATTTAAATATCGGCACTGCCAAACCATCACAACACGATCTCAAAGAAATCAAACATCATCTCATAAACATTTTAAATCCAGATGAGGTTTATAATGCCAGCAGTTTTTCTATTGATGCGGAAAGAGTTATAACCAAATTACTAAGTGAAGAAAAGACACCAATTGTCTCAGGTGGTACAGGTCTTTATATAAAAGCATTGATAGATGGAATTGCAGAGAGTGCAGACAAAGATGAAGAAATAAGAGAGCAATTGTTAGAGAAGAAAAAACATTTCGGCTTTGAACATCTTTACGAAGAATTAAAAAATATCGATCCTATTAGCGCTTCAAAAATTTTACCCCAAAACTGGAAGAGAGTTATAAGAGCACTGGAAGTTTTTTATGTGACGGGAAAACCAATTTGGGAACACCATAACTCTCAAAAACCGAAAATAGATTTTGATTATTTCCAGGTTGGTTTACTATGGAACAGAAATGAATTATATAAAAACATTAACGATCGAGTGGATGATATGATTGAAGATGGTTTGGTGAAAGAAGTTAAAGAGATACTTAATGAAGGCTATGATAAAAGTCTGAACTCTCTAAACACTGTTGGCTACAAAGAAATTATCTCTTATTTGAACGATGAAATATCTTTCGACAGAGCAATTGAATTAATTAAAAGAAATACCAGACACTATGCTAAACGGCAGATGACATGGTTTAACGCAGATAAAAGAATTAATTGGTATCAAATTTCTTCTAAAAAAGATTTGGATGATCTTGCCTTACAACTGAGGAATAACTAATTAAATATCTTTATTTTAGAAAAAAATAAAATTTAATATATTTCATGTAGCAATTATTGAGTAATAGGAAACAATTTTTTAACTCAATTTTCTTCAGTTTAACTATAAAAAATTATCTCAATATTGCTTCCAATATTGTTCATCTATCAGGGAGTTTAATATGAATGGAATAGTTGGATATGGTTCTTACCTGCCGCATTACCGCATCAAAATTGAGAGTATCGCTAAAGAATGGGGGGATGATCCAGCAGCAATTAAGCGAGGATTGCAGCTCTTCGAAAAAACTGTTCCCGGTCTGGATGAAGATACGATTACAATTTCTGTAGAAGCTGCAAAAAATGCACTAAAACGAGCACAGATTGATCCGCAGGATATCGGAGCGGTATATATCGGTTCGGAATCTCATCCTTATGCAGTAAAACCGAGCGGTACAATTTTGATTGATGCTCTGGGAATTGGTCCCGACGTGCATGTAGCGAGTTACGAATTTGCATGTAAAGCGGGTACTGAAGCTATGTTTGTTGCAAACAGCTTGGTAAAGGCAGGCGATGTAAAATATGCGCTTGCAATAGGTGCTGACACCTCGCAGGGAGCACCAGGAGATGCATTGGAATATTCAGCATCGGCCGGTGGTTCAGCATTTATAATGGGTGATGAGAATGTTGTTGCCGAAATTTTGTTTACAAATTCATTCACTTCGGATACACCTGATTTTTGGCGAAGAGAGCATGAGTTTTATCCGCGTCATGCGGGTAGATTCACCGGTGAACCAGCTTACTTCAAGCACGTTGTTGGTGCAGGAAAACTTCTTTTAGAAAAATCGGGTATGAAGCCGGATGATTTTAAGTATGCAATCTTCCATATGCCAAATGGCAAGTTTCCACAAGTTGTAGGGAAGAAATTAGGCTTCACAAAAGAACAGCTTGAAACCGGATGGATTGTTCCCTGGATGGGTAATACTTATTCGGGATCATCACCAACTGGATTATCCGCTGTGCTTGATGTTGCTGAACCGGATGATATGATCTTCATGGTTTCTTTTGGTTCTGGTGCAGGGAGTGATGGATTTATTTACAGAACTACTGAAAAAATAAAGGAAGTTCAGGATAAAGCACCCAAGTTAAAAGAGATGCTGGATCATGATAAAGTCTACCTGGACTATGGTGAGTACGCAAAGTTCAGAGAAAAAATTATTCTCAACGAGTAGGAAGGAATTATAATATGAAAGAAGTTGCTGTAATCGGATTTGGTATGACCAAATTCGGTGAGCTATGGAATAAATCAATAAAAGATATTTTTGTTGAAGCATCACTTGGTGCAATTGATAATGCTGGTGTTGATCACATCGATTCAATTTATGTCGGTGCGATGTCAAGCGGAATATTTGTTGGGCAGGAACATCTTGGAGCTGTTATGTCTGATTATCTTGGGATGAATCCTGTACCTTCAACGAGAGTTGAATCCGCTTGTGCATCAGGCGGAATATCCTTTAGACAGGCATATCTCGATGTTGCTTCCGGGAATAGTGAAATAGTTTTGGCTGCAGGAGTTGAAAAGATGAATGATGGTGCTGATGTAACAGCTGCTCTCGCCACTGCCGCCGATCAGGAATATGAAGTTTATAATGGTGTAACTTTTCCCGGATTATATGCTATGATTGCAAATGCACATATGCATGAATATAAAACTACAAGGAAACAGCTGGCAGCTGTTGCAGTTAAGAATCATTCGAACGGAGCCAATAATCCAAATGCACAATTCAGAAATATAATCACTGTTGATCAAGTTCTTAATTCTACTTTAGTTGCTGATCCCTTACGTTTGCTGGATTGTTCACCTGTTACAGATGGAGGTGCAGCAGTAATACTTTGTTCAATGGATATTGCAAAGAAGTTTACTGATACACCTGTTAAAGTCGTTGTGTCTACTCAAGCATCTGATACAATATCTCTTTATGAAAGAGAAACATTCACTACTTTAAAAGCAGTATCGAAAGCTGCAGAGAAAGCTTATAAGCAAGCAAATCTAAAACCGGAAAATGTTGATCTTGCAGAATTACATGACTGCTTTACAATTTCAGAGATAGTAGTTAGTGAAGATTTAGGTTTCTTTGAAAAAGGATGCGGCGGTCCTGCCGTTGAAGAAGGCAAAACATCGATCGAAGGTGGAGAGATTCCAATCAATACAAGCGGCGGATTAAAATCAAAAGGTCACCCGGTTGGTGCTACTGGAATTGCACAAATCATTGAGCTGTATGAACAGCTAACGGGACAAGCAGGGAAGAGACAGGTTAAAAATGCACATATTGGATTAGCCCAGAATATGGGCGGTTCCGGAGCAAGTTGTACAATTAATATTTTGGAGGCAGTATGATCAGTCCGAGATATGCAAGAGAAATTCCACAACGTTATCGTTTGGAAGCTTCTAAATGTAAAGGCTGTGGCAAAATTAATTTTCCACCACGTCTTACCTGTCCGGCTTGCAGTTCACGCGAATTTGAGACAGTAAAGTTAAGCGATGAAGGAAAGATACTAACTTACACAATTATCAGGGTATCATCAGATACATTTTCAAGAGAAACACCTTATGCCGTTGCTATCATTGAAGTGAATGATGGAGCACGACTTATGGCTATGATTGCCGATACCAACCTGAATAATGTTGCAATTGGCAAAAAAGTTAAACTCGTCTTCCGAAAAATACAAGATGAAGGTGTATCAGGTTTACATTGTTATGGGTATAAAGCGGTTGTAGTTTAGATTGATGCTAATGAGTATGTAATCTGTTAATAATATTTTTTCCTTTAACCATTTCTTAATAAATTAAGGTATCTTGTTTTTAATGATGAGATGCCTTTTATTTTGGCAAGTACTTAGTCTTTTATAAAGCATACCTGAACTATCACGCTGATTGCCTTATAAATTATTTGGAATCATTTTAATTACTATATGAAAGATAAAATACGAATAGCATCTGGATAGGGTTTCTGGGGAGATTTAATTGAGAAGATTTACCCTGCACTTGTTTCAGGGTCTCAGTGCATTAACGAAATGTTTAATTTAACTAAAAGATTCTGAAATGAATTCAGCATTAAGTAATGATAATATGAAGAGCAAAATCAGAATAGCATCAGGCCAGGGATTTTGGGGAGATCTATTGGAAGCACCGGTAAACCAGGTTACAAAGGGTGAGATTGATTACCTTGTTATGGATTACCTCGCCGAAGTTACAATGTCTATCCTGCAGAAACAAAAGAACCGTAATCCTAATCTCGGTTATGCACGTGATCTGCCTGACCTAATGAAAAGAATTTTGCCGATTTGTGTTGAGAAGAAAATTAAGGTTATAACTAACGGCGGTGGTGTAAATCCTGTTCATTGTGCGGATGAAATTTTGGAGCATGCTGTTAAGCTGGGAGTTGAAAAATTAATGATTGCAGTCGTACTAGGTGATGATATTCATGATCGCATTGATGAACTTATTGAAGCCGGTGCGGAGCTCAATAATATGGAAACCGGTGAATCTATAAAATCAGTTAAGCATAAAATACTTAGTGCAAACGTTTACTTTGGTGCAATGCCAATAGTTGAAGCATTGAATCATGAAGCTGACATAGTTATAACAGGTAGAACTACCGACACCGGTCTTACCTTAGCTCCAATGATATACGAATTTGGATGGGATCCAAAAGATTATGATTTAATGTCTGCGGGAACCGTTGCCGGACATATTTTAGAATGCGGCGCACAATCAACTGGTGGAAATTTTTTAGGTGATTGGATGTCAATAGAGAATATGGCTGAAATTGGTTTTCCAATTGCAGAAGCTTATCCAAACGGAGAATTTGTTGTAACGAAACATGATAATACCGGTGGTAAAGTATCGGAGGAAACTGTTGCGGAACAGCTTCTTTACGAAATAGGTGATCCAACAGATTATATCACACCCGATTGCGTAGCAGATTTTACTTCGATAAAACTTGAAGACCTCGGGAACAACAAGGTTAAAGTATTTAATGTAAAAGGTAAACCGGATACTGAATTTTACAAGGTATCATGTTCTTATGATGATGGATTTTCGACATCAGGTAATTTAACGTATTCCTGGCCGCAGGCATTATCCAAAGCAAAGGCGGCTGATAAAATTTTAAGGAAGAGATTGGAAAATCTTAACCTAAAGTTTGATGAAATTCGTTCGGAGTTTATTGGATATAACGCTACGCACGAATCGCTTGCAAAAAAAATTGATGAAGATAATATTAATGAAATAGTGTTAAGAGTTTCGGTACGCTCTCACGACCGAAAGGCAATAACAAGCTTTGGTAAAGAAATTGCTCCATTAATACTTACCGGCCCTCCAAGCGTTACCGGATTTGCAGGTGGAAGACCAAAGCCAAGTGATGTTGTGGCTTATTGGCCGGCTTTAATAAAAAAAGATTTGGTTAAACCGCAGGTAAGGATATTGAATTTGTCATGAGTATGAAATGAAAATAAAATTAATTGACATAGCGCACGGACGAAGCGGTGATAAGGGTGACGCCGCAAATATTGGTATTATCGCTTATGATGACAAAGGGTATAAAATCTTAGAAAAACATTTAACCGCAGATAAAGTTAAAGAACATTTTAAGGGAATATGTAAAGGAAAAGTCGAACGATTTGAACTGCCGAATATTCGTGCATTAAATTTTCTGTTACATAATACACTCGGTGGCGGCGGCACGGTATCACTTAAACACGATGCTCAGGGAAAAACACTTGCTGCTGCTCTTTTGAGGATGGAAATAGACATTTAGAAAGTCATAAATAAATTATATTATTAAGTTGTTCAAAATTACCAGTTAGAGTATGAATTATGTATGAAGAAGAATTAAAAGAATTACGATCCTACAATGAGAGAGTAGTTAATCTCCGGAGGTATCTTTGACGTTGATGGAAAAAAATCAAAGATAAAAGAGCTTCAGGCACAGACCGAAGATACATCCTTCTGGAACGACCAAACATCCGCACAAAAAACACTTCAGAAAATTAAATCACTTCAAGTCTGGGTTGATTTATGGAATTCACTTTCCAAAAAAACTTCCGAGCTTGATGAATTAATCGAGCTCGCACAAATGGAAAAAGATGAATCATTGCAGGAAGAAATAATTAAAGATCTCGCAGAAGTAAAAGAATCAGTTGAAGATGCTGAATTTAAAAATATGCTTAGCGGAAAAGATGACGATAAAAATTGTCTCCTAACCATTCATTCTGGTGCTGGTGGAACTGAGGCGCATGACTGGGCAGACATGATATTCAGGATGTACCTGAGATGGGGAGAACAGAACAACTATAAAATGACAATTATGGATCTGCTGGATGGTGATGGAGCGGGCATTAAGAGTGCAACTGTAGAAGTATTAGGTGAATTTGCATACGGCTACCTAAAAGCTGAAAATGGTGTGCACAGACTGGTCAGGATCTCACCATTCGATTCTAATAAAAGAAGGCATACATCCTTTGCATCAGTGTTTGTTATTCCCGAGGTAGACGATACAATTGAAATTGATGTTAATCCTGCTGATCTGCGTATAGATACTTTTCGTGCCGGCGGAAAAGGTGGACAGAATGTAAACAAAGTTGAAACTGCAGTTAGGATAACTCACATTCCCACTGGAACCGCAGCTGCCTGCCAGAGCGAAAGATCTCAATTGCAAAATAAAACCAACGCAATGAAGCTGCTTAAATCAAAACTCTATCAAATTGAATTGGAAAAGCAAAACGCTGAACTGGATGAAGTTGAAAAGAATAAAATGAAAATAGAGTGGGGGAGCCAGATACGTTCTTACGTTTTCCATCCATATAATATGGTTAAAGATCACAGGACAAACGAAGAAACTTCAAATGTTCAGGCAGTGATGGACGGGAACATAAATCCGTTTATAAAATCTTATCTATCAATGTTCAGTAATAATTAATGGGTATATCATCTTTGAAAAAAATTACTGACAAAGAGAAAACCGATTTCTTCAACAAAGTCTACAAGATTACAAAACAAATCCCTTATGGAAAGGTATCTACATACGGACACATCGCTGAGGCTTGTGGAATTAAATCTGCTGCCAGAACTGTGGGATGGGCACTTAACGGCTGCGGCAGGGATATACCGGCACACAGGGTTGTAAACCGTTATGGAGCATTAACAGGTAAAATTCATTTTGGAGATCCGGACTTAATGGAAGAACTATTAAGATCAGAAGGAGTTGAGTTTGATGAGAATGGCTGTGTTAAATTAGAAAAGCATCTTTGGATCCCCGGTTTTTATTCCCCATAAAATTTCTTAGTCACTTATCTTATTGTCACGCATCAATCATCATCACCGCTGTAGCGACGTACATCTATTGAAGATACACCACAATCTATGTTAATAAAGATCTTTTTATCCGCACTTTCAAAATTTTCTGTTCTGTAAAAGTCGGACTCAATTTTTTCAAAATCCTTTATATTTTTTCTTGAAAATATTGCATCAGTATTAATCTCACAGCCAACCTCTTCGGGGACGGTAATATTAATCTGCGACATACCTGCATTCAAGTTGAAATTTACATTATCAACTAAGGCACCCAGTTTAATATCCAATCTGGCTGCACCCATATCAATGTTAATATCTTCCACTTTAAACTTTGCAAAATCAAACTTCATAGAGGCTGCACCAAATGCTAAATCCAAATCCCATAACGGTTCTGTATTTAGAGCAATATCAACCTTATTTTTGATCTTAGAACTACCCAGATTAACAGTAAAATCCTTCATGTTCAGATTAATATTAGCAACACTGTCTATTTGGTTTTTACTGTAATTAAAATTATTCGTTGGGCCTTCAAGCATAGTGTATATTAAATCGTCTGTCTCAGAAGCAATTCGGAAATTACCCACACCTCCATCAAGGTATAATATTGCATTTGTAATGGAGGAATCATAAGCTTCTCTATACTCTCTTATAGAATAATCGCCCTTAACACCACTGCCAATATCTACTTCATAATCATCATCGAACACAAATGAAGTTGTAAAATTAACTGAGGCAAAAATTACTAGTGCAAGCACAACAGCAGCAGCGCCGGCTATCAGACTTTTACCGGCAACATTCTTCACCAGCATTGAAATACCAAGCAGAACTAATACAAGAGGCCAGTACTGCACTAAATTATCCCAATACAGGTTTATGGTAGAGAAATTATTTGCAAGAATTAAAATCCCTAACACGATAAACAATGTTCCCCAAAATATATGCGATGTCTTCATATTATTACCGTGGTATACTTTTTTTAGTTGCTTTTATAATTAACGCCGCTCCAATAATAATTAGTATTAAAGGCCAATAGTCACCAAACTCGATTCCCGGTAAAAAGTTGTCTAATAGAAATAATATTCCCAGCAATATTAATATTGTACCGCCAAAAACTTTTTTATTGCGTTTAGCCTCAAATACAATCTTATTAATTTCGTTCGTTGCCTGATTAACCTTCTCATTTATTTCAGAACTAAACGAGCTTGTTTGCTGATCATCTGAAGTGGAACTAGCGGAATCTCCATTTGTGTCGGTCGTTGATTTTCCCTCACCAGGAGGTGGAATGATTGGTTCTTCAGGAACTACAATCCAGAGGATGATATATGCAAGAATACCTCCACCGCCTAAGAAAATGCTAACTACGAATAAAACTCTTACAATGGTTGGGTCAATATCAAAATATTTTGCCAGTCCTCCACATACACCCCCAATCATACTATCTATTCTGTTTCTATATAATCTTTTTGATGACATTTTTTTATAAAATTAATTTATTCCAAAACAAACTTATTAAACGAATTATAGTTAAACACTAAGTATTCGGTGAAATGAGGATAATCGGCGGTGAATGCCAGAAAATTCCTTTTGGTGGAATGAACGAAATGCTTCTAATGAAGCATAATTATAGAAGAATATTATTTTTAGCTAAAATTACTAAGCGTTACCAACATTGTTGGCTAATTCATTCAATCTCTGCCAGTTCTTATCTGTGAAGGCCTGGATTTGCTCTAGAACGTCTTCAGAATCGTTTCTAAACAAATGTTTAAACCTGCCTTGGAGCTTTAAGCATTCTCTGGCTTTTACATCTATCTCGGGGAAATAGTTAACTGTGTATTTTTGATTCTCAACTTCAAACAACGGGAAGACTTTCGATTCAACTGCAAGACGTGCAACTGATACCGATGCTTCTGGTTCTGTTTTATGTCCGGGCGGACAGGGACCATCAACCATTAATAACCGGAAACCTTTTATATCTTTTGCTTTTTCTATTTTGGTCCTCATGTCATTTAAAAATGCTAATGAAGCAGTGGCAGCGTATGGAACATTGTGAGCTGCAATAATTCCCATTAAATCCTTTGGCCACATATCTTTATAATGTGAAAGGGGACTGGTAGTTGTAATTGCACCATAAGGAGTTGCGGTACTCGTTTGTATTCCGGTGTTCATATATGCGCCGTTGTTATTGCATATATACAGTATATTTTCATTCCGTGTTGCTGCACCAGACATAGATTGTAATCCGATATCAAATGTTCCTCCATCTCCAGCAAGAACTGCCACAGTAATATCTTTTTTACCATCCCTGTCTAATGCTACTCTTATTCCTGTTGCAGTTGCAGGGGCCGCTGCAAACAGGGTATGAACGATACTTCCTCTTATCTCGTTAAGCGGATATGGTCCGGAAATTATTGAAAGACACGATGCAGGTAAAACATAAATAGTATCTTCACCAAGTATGCTTGATAAATGCCTGACTAGCAGAGCCCATCCACATCCACGGCAGCTAAGAGCACCGGAAAAAACATTTTCTTCAGCTATTAAAAATCTATTCTCAGGTTCCATTTAAATACCTTTTATACTTTATCGATTAAAACTTTTTCTCTTATGATTATTCAAAGTCAATCCACATTACTTCTTCAGGATCTTCATTTGTTTTCTTTATTATTTTTTCAATTGTTGATGGCGGAACATCCTTGCCGCCAAGTCCCGTATAAACATTATACATTTTGTATGACTTGCCATAAAGTGCACGTTTCATTTCGTGCATCACTGCACCTTCTTTATCACCCAAAAAATTTCTATCAACATTAACAATTACAGCTTGTTCCGAAACATCCTTAAGCGCATTTAACACTGATTTTTTGGGGAAGGGCTTAAACAGTCTTAACTTAATCAGTCCAACCTCAGGATGATTTTTAATTACACCACGTGCAGTAGTAGTAATACTTGAAAGTGTAACGAGTATCATCTCCGTTTTTGGACCGATATTTATTGCTTCTATTGCAGAATATTTCCTCCCAAATTTTTCACCAAATTCTTTTCCTATCTGATCAGTTAAATCCTCAACCTGGTTTATATCTCTCCAATATTGATAATTAAAAGACTCGTACTGTTCAGTTGGAACCAAACCGCCAAACGATCTTGGATTTTTTGGATCAATTTCATTTCCGGTTTTTGTTTTAGCAGGTAAAAATTCAGCAACAAGATCATCATCAGGTACCCAAACGTTCTCACTAGTATGGCTTTGATAGAATGCATCCAACACCACCATCACTGGTATATCCAGCTTCTCAGCAATCACATACCCTTGAATAATATCGTCTAATACTTCCTGTGAGCTTTCACCATAATATTGAATCCACCCGGTATCACGCTGTGAAATCGAGTCAGTTTGGTCGGACCATATATTCCATGGAATCGATGGTCTTCCAACATTACAAATAACAATTGGCAGGCGGAAGTGAGCAATTGCATGCAATACTTCGTGTGAGTAAAACAATCCCTGACCGCTAGTTGCAGTAAACACTCTTTCACCGGCCATAGCTGCACCCATTGCCGCAGCAAATACCGAATGCTCGCTATCCATATTTATATAGGTTGCATCAAGTTTACCCTGGCCAACAATCGAGGAAAGTTGTTCCACAATTGTAGTTTGTGGTGTTATGGGATAAGCAGGTATAAAACCAACCTTACATATTTTTGCACCTTCTGCGGCTGCAAAATTTCCCTTAAGAATTTTTAAAGTGTGCCGCGGATATTTTGTAGTTACTTTTTCTTTTTCCTTTTTAGCTTTATTGCTTGGAACTTCTACTATGTTAGCCATGTACAACCTCACTCAATTGAACGTTTATCGCGGAGCATGGGCATTCATATGCACATATTCCACAGCCTTTACAATAATCATAATCAATTCTTAACCTGTCAT
>CP070637.1:1346077-1357666 GCA_020354005.1 Ignavibacterium sp. | reverse complement strand
TCCAAAATTGATAACACCTTTCTTGATGGAAAACTGAATGAACAGGGATATGCAGTTATTGAATATCACATCCCCGCGGGTATTAAGAGTTTAGGAATCGCTTCTGTAAATGCCTTTGTGAGTGTATTCGATTTAACGGGGAGAACTGTTACAAGAACAGTGAGCATTGATGTTTATCCGAAAAACTATTTCATCGGAATTAAATCAACAGATTATTATTTCGGGGTGAATGAGAATTTAACATTCAATCTTATTGCTGTTAATTCAGATGATAAAATAATTAAGGACTTTAAAGTCAAAGCAAAGCTTGTAAGGTATGAGTGGCAGACAGTTCTTAAAAGGGATCACTCCGGTAACTACTACTATGCTTCCGAACAGAAGGAATTCGATGAATGGGAAAAGAATGTTGATATAAGCGGTGAAACCCCATTTACCTTTGCAGTTTCTAATTCAGGTAAATATGAGTTAAGAATTTTTAAGCAAGGAAGTAAAGATTACCAGAAAAAAATATTCTACGCTTACGGTTGGGGCACATCAACTGCTGCTTCGTTTGAAGTGGATAAAGAGGGAAGAATAGATATTGTACTTGATAAAGAAGAATATGAACCGGGTGAAAAAGCAAAAGTGTTATTCACCTGCCCGTTCTCTGGTAAACTGCTTGTTACAGTAGAAAGAAATAACATTCAGTCTTATCATTATTTGAATGTTGAGAATAAATCCGCAGATATTGAAATATCTCTCAACGATGATCATATGCCAAATGTTTATGTAACTGCAACTCTCTTCAAAAAGCATAATAAGGATAACTCTGTTCCGTTTCTTGTTGGGCATGGTTTTGCATCGATGCGTGTGGTAAAAAATAAAAACAAATTGTCGGTTACAATTAATGCACCGGAAAAGATTAAACCGAAAAGGACTCAGCAGATTACAATTAAAACTGAACCGCAAAAAGATATTTATGTAACAGTTGCAGCTGTGGATGAAGGCATATTGCAGATTACTAATTTTGATACCCCTGATCCATATAAGTATATGTATGCGAAACGTCCGCTATTAATTAACAGTTACGATCTTTACAAACTTCTTCTACCGGAGATTGTTTCCGAAAGCTCTACTCCCGGCGGTGGCGGTATGATGGAAGAGCAATTAATAAAAAGAACTACTCCAATTACTGTTAAAAGATTTAAGCTGCTCTCCTACTGGAGCGGGATAAAAAAAACCGATAGTAATGGTGAATTAAAAGTTGCTTTAAACATTCCCCAGTTCAACGGAGATATTAGATTAATGGCAGTAGCTTACACAGATTCCCGCTTTGGTTCTGCGGAAGATCATATTAAAGTTGCAGATGATTTAATAATGGAACCACAAGTTCCAAGATTTCTTGCTGTTAACGATTCTTTAGTTACACCCGTAACCGTAATAAACACAACTGATAAAGTTGCTAATGTTGATATCAGCTTGAAAGTTGAGGGACCGCTAAAGGTAACATCATCGACGGTAAAAACGTTACAAATTGAACCCAACTCAACCG
This sequence comes from Ignavibacterium sp., assembly GCA_020354005.1. Classification (GTDB taxonomy): domain Bacteria; phylum Bacteroidota; class Ignavibacteria; order Ignavibacteriales; family Ignavibacteriaceae; genus BMS3ABIN03. Next base: position 1,356,135 of record CP070637.1, on the reverse strand, counting down.
GTGTTGCAGTTTTCGGAATTGAAACGACAACACTAGTCGGAGCAGGAAAAATTATCTTCGAAACTTCAGGATTTGCAAAAATTAAAGAGGAGATTGATATAGCAATAAGACCAATCTCTCCGTTAGTAGTTGAAACCGGTTCAGGAACAATTAGAGCAGGAAAAGAAATTAAAATTGATATCCCCAAAAACTTCCTGAAGGGAACACAATCAACTTCACTTACAATCAGCAAATTTCCTGCAGTTAAGTTTGCGAAACAGTTAAAGTATCTTGTTGGTTATCCACATGGTTGTATTGAACAAACAATTTCGAAACTATTCCCGCAATTGTATTTTGAAGAACTGGCAATGCTGGTAGCCCCGGAATATTATAAAACAACCAATCCGGTTTATTATGTAAAAGAGGGGATACGAAAGATAGAATCAATGCAGTTATACGATGGCTCTATGGCTTACTGGCAGGGTGGAACTTATACTAACTGGTGGGGATCAGTATATGCAGCACATTTTCTGCTTGAAGCAAAAAAAGGTGATTATGATGTTTCGGGAGAAGTCTTAAATAAACTCCTCAAATACATTTCTAAGAGAGCTAAAGAAAGAAAAACTTTTAATTATATAACCAGATTACAAACGGGTAGAACGGTTCGTAAGATTGCCAATAAAGAAATTCTGTATTCTCTATATGTTCTTGCTCTTGCAGGCAAAGGTGATATAGCAACTATGAATTATTATAAAGCAAGACCGCACCTTGTGTCTGCGGATATGCGTTATATGCTTGCAGGTGCATATGCTTTAATGGGCAGGTGGAATTCTTATTACGAAGTTGCCCCAAGTACGTTTGAACCGGTTCATCCGGTTCGTTTAACAGGCGGAAGCTTCGATTCTGATATAAGAGCAAATGCAATAATGCTTAATGTACTGCTGGAAGTTGAACCGGTAAATAATCAGGTTCCGGTTATCATCAAATATCTAACAAGGAATTCAAAATATATGTACTCAACGCAGGAAAGAGCGTTTGCATTTCTTGCTATTGGAAAAGCAGCTAGTTTGAATGCTGATGCAGATGTTTCTATAGATATTATTGTGGATGGGGAAACTCTAAACAAATTTACCGGAAAAGATTTGACTGTAACCGATGAACGATTAAATGGTGACAACATTACCTTAAAAGCTACGGGTAATGGTAAAGTTTATTATTTCTGGAATGCTGAAGGTGTAAAATTAAATGAAAAGGTTAAAGAGGAAGATTCATTTGTTCAGATAAGAAGAGAATATTTTAATTACAATAGCGGAAGGAAGATTTTCGATAACAAATTCTATCAGGGAGAATTGATTGTATGTAAAATTAAGTTAACCGGTTTTGAGCGTGGTGCAGAAAACATAATCATATCTGATTTAATACCTGCAGGATTTGAAATTGAAAATCCGAGATTGAATCCCGCCACCGAATTATACTGGGTACCCAAAAATCCGCTGAAAGTTGATTATATGGATATACGTGACGACCGGTTATTGTTGTTTACTAATCTTAGTAGAAAGAAAACCAATGAGTTTTATTATTTGCTCAGAGCCGTAAACCAGGGAACGTATCAGCTGCCAGTGATTGGTGCGGAAGCTATGTATGACCAGGAATATCATTCCTATCACGGCGCTGGAGTGATAAGAATTTTGGAGAGGTTGGGAGAATAGTGTCATCCCGAACTTGGTTCGGGATCTCCGGAAATCTAACTGATAATATTAGAAATTTATATGAAAGAAAAATTATTTGCGGTTTACATCATGGCAAATGAACGACCGACACTATACACTGGTTTTACTAATAGTCTTATTAGAAGAGTTTATGAACATAAAAGTAATCATATCGCAGCCTCTTTTACTGCTCGCTATAAATTGCACAAATTGGTTTATTATGAATTTTTTAACGAACCACAATTAGCTATAATTAGGGAGAAGCAAATAAAAAACCTAAGTAGAAAAGAAAAGTTAGAATTGATATCAATCATTAATCCTGAGTTTAAAGATTTGTATAATGAATTAATTGGTCAGACTCCGGACAAGCCGGAGTGACTGGGCAAGTTCGTCAGAACCTCGTTTTACCGAAACGGGCTGGAATAACTCTGCTTGAAGATGTCATTCCCGGGAGCAAAGCGACTCGGGAATCTGACAACTTAAAAGGATATTAAGCTATAAATGCACTTTGAACTAATAATAAAATATTTGAGAACAGTAACGACAATTATCACAATCTTGCTGCTTTTTGTTTTGCTAGATTTGCTCTTCCCGCTCCCGGAACAAAAACAGTACTCTAAAGAAATACTTGCAAATGATGGAACACTTCTTTCGGCATACTTAACTGAAGATGATAAATGGCGGTTTAAAACAGAATTGGAAGAAATATCACCTGAATTAATAAAAGCAATTATTGAAAAGGAAGATAGCTGGTTCTACTGGCACTTAGGTGTTAACCCGATTTCAATTGTTCGTGCACTCTACAAAAATTTCATAAGCGGGGAGAGAGTTTCCGGTGCATCAACCATTACGATGCAGGTTGCACGAATGCTTGAACCAAAAGAGCGAACATATCTTAATAAGTTTATCGAGATGTTCAGAGCACTTCAGATTGAACTTCGCTATTCAAAAAACGAGATACTTGAAATGTATTTAAGCTTGTTGCCTTTCGGTGGAAATATTGAAGGGGTGAAATCAGCTTCTTACATTTATTTTAACAGACCACCTGATAAACTAAGCCTAGCGCAATCTGTTTTGCTTGCAGTTATACCTAATAATCCGAATTCACTTCGTTTGGATAGAATAAATGATGAAATCATTATTAGAAGGAATTATTGGATTAATAAATTTCGTAATGAAAATGTTTTTTCCTTAAACGAATTAGATGATGCTTTTGAAGAACCGGTAGAACCAAACCGGTTCAAAATTCCTACTCTCGCACCGCATTTTAGTTATTATGTAAAGGAAAATTTTAAAGAATACAAAATAAAAACCACACTTGATCTTTCAATACAACAAACGGCTGAGAACCTTTTGCTTCGACAGGTAAAAGCTGTTTTTTACAAGGGAATTACAAATGGTGCTGTACTTGTAATTGATAATAAAAATTCATCTGTAGTTGCTTATTGCGGCTCTGCAGATTTTTATGATGATGGTTCTTTTGGGCAGGTGAACGGAATTACTGCTATCAGATCTCCCGGTTCAACCTTAAAGCCCGCCCTGTATGAATATGCTTTTGATAACGGAACCCTAACACCACAAATGAAACTAGCAGATATTCCAACAGATTTTAATGGCTACCAACCTGAAAATTATGATTTGAAATTCTATGGAAATATTTCTGCCCGGTTTGCACTGGTGAATTCTTTAAATATCCCTGCTGTAAGTTTACTTCGGAGGTCTGGTTTGAATAACTTTACCAATTTTTTAGAAGGATGTGGATTTAGTGAAATTCGGAAGCAAAAAGGTAAGCTTGGGCTCTCACTCATTCTCGGAGGTTGTGGCTCTACTCTGGAAGAACTTACAAGATTGTTCTCTGCTTTTGCAAGTAAAGGATCACTTCATCCTTTAGTTTATCGTGTTAATGAATTAGCAAATAAAAAGAGCGTAAAAGTTTTCTCTTCGGCATCATCCTTTTTAATTGCAGAAATTTTATCCGGGATGAACAGAAACGATATTGCTGATTTGAAGAATTATTCTAAGCTGCCAAAATTTGCCTGGAAGACAGGCACTTCTTATGGAAAGAGGGATGCGTGGGCAATTGGATTCAATCCAAATTACACAATTGGTGTTTGGATGGGAAACTTTAATGGAAGAGGTTCTCCTCATCTCTCAGGTGCAGAAGTTGCAGTACCGCTCCTCTTCGATCTTTTTAATACAATTGATTATGATACTGATGAAAAATGGTTTGATTTTCCGGATGAGTTATATAAAAGAAAAGTATGCAGCGAAAGCGGTTTGCTACCAACCAAATTCTGTAGTAATGTTATCGATGATTTTGCAATTGAGGATAAATCACATAATGAGGTGTGCAACATTCATAATCCCGTATACGTAAACCTCGATGAAACAATTCAATATTGTACTGAATGCCTACCTGCAAATAACTATAAAAAAGTTGTCTATAATATTTATCAACCGGAACTAACTGTTTGGTTTACAGAAAATAATTACAACATCACTTCGCCCCCTCAGCATAATCATAACTGCAATGCAAAATTTTCGGAAAAAGGTCCGCGGATTCTTTCTCCAACTGAGGACTATGAATATTTTGTTGAAGAAAACTCAGAACAGGAGATAGTACTTTTAGCAGCATCGGATGGAAAAGTTAATACGCATTACTGGTTCGTTAACGATGAATATTTTGGGAAGACTAAACCCGGTAATAAGATTTTTCTTATACCGGAAACAGAAGAATTAAAAATAACCTGCCTTGATGATAAAGGACGGGATGAGAGTGTGATGATTAGCGTGAAGTATTATTAATTATAGCAGCACCTCTATACTTTATTTAACCCTTCCTCACAATTGCCAAGCAAAAATAGTAGCATAGAACCCGTTTGATAAGAAAGGTAAAGCACTTGCGTTTGAAAAATATCTGAAGAGTCATTCCGGATTTGATCAATTTGATTTAATCTGAAAGTGAAAAGCATTAACTTTAATCACAATAATTTTTATTCTTCAAGGGAGATGATATGAGGTCGTTATTTATTGTAATTTTCTTCATCACCAATACAATCATTGTTTTCTCAACTAGTTTTGAAGAACTAGTTGCAAGGGGAGATTCTCTTTATGCTAAATCAGAATTACAAAGCGCGTTAGATAACTATGAACAAGCTTATGCAATTGATTCCATCGATTATAATTTACTGCTCAAGCTAATAAGAACCTGCAATGATTTAGGAGAATACTATTATGAATTACGTGATGAAAAATCGGCTGAGAAGGTTGTATATCACGGTGTAGATTGCGCAGAAAAGTATGCTTTCCTTTATCCCGACAGTGCAAAGGTTTATGCTTTTCTTGCCTGGTCTTACGGTAATCAGGCATTATTTGAAGGTGGAAATGAGAAGATAAAACTCGCACACAAAATTAAAAATAATGCAGAAAAATCAATCGAAATGGATTCAACGGACTATTTGCCTTATTTGATTCTGGGAATTTTTAACCGGCAAATAGGTGCCCTAAATTGGTTTGAGCGACTATTTGCTAATACTTTTTTTGGAGATGTGCCGGATGGAAGTTTTGAGGAATCAGAAAAAATGATGTTGAAAGCACTTGAACTGCAGCCTGGAATAGTTATAGCAACATTTCATCTTTCACTAACCTACAAAGAGATGGGTGAAGAAGAACAAGAGATTGCAATGCTTATAAAGGTAAGTGAGTTGCCGGAAGTAAATTTCCGGGATAAATTTGCGAAACGAAAATCCAAAGAAAGATTGGAAGAACTGCAAGATTAAAGTTTTACTTTTCAAATGGACTTAGCCAGAAACCACAAGCAAAAGATCCTTCGAACCATCAAAGCAAGTCAGGCAAGCTCCGCGGAGGGGCAGGCAAGACTGAGTTTTGTTGGATACAAAGAAAATGCTTTCTTATTTGATAAGAAAGGTAAGGCACTTGCGTTTGAAAAGTATCTGAAGAGTCAGTCCGGAAGGGCATTTGCAAATAGGCATTTGTGATAAACCAGGGGGCTGCAGGCAAAAATATTTAGACTTAGAGGGGGCTATTTTTTATTTTTACAAACGAGTTTATTAATACTAACCGCTTTTGTTAAATAAACTTCCTTTATAATGGAGATAAAGCAGCAGTACGGAAATGGAATCTTTTACAGGCAGGACAATTCAAATTTACCTCCCCGATGGAAATCCTCAAAGCATGAAAATTGCAGAAATTACTAGTAGGACAGTACAAGCAATATTGATCCCAAGATCCAAACTTGAAATAGCATTCAAAAGAGAAGAGTTAAAGAATGTTGGAGTATATTTTTTAATTGGTAATCCCGAAGATGAAAGCAAAGATATTCTCTATGTGGGAGAGGCAGAAGAATGTCTATCCAGATTAAAACAACAAAATAAATCAAAAGATTTCTGGAATGTAGCTATTGTAATCATATCAAAGACCCAATATTTTACTAAAACACACATTAAATATTTAGAATGGCTTTGCTATGATTCCGCAAAAGGAGCAGCTCGGTATAATATTGAAAATACAAACATTCCGAACAAACCTTATACTTCTGAATCGATGGAAGCAGATCTACTTGATAATTTTGATACAATAAAGATTCTAACCTCAACTCTAGGTTTTCCGTTATTTGAAAAAATTAATAAGCCTATTGTGAAAAAAATATTGATTTGCAAAGGGAAAGACGCAGTTGGGCAAGGAGAGTATACTTCTGATGGTATGATAGTATTTGCTGGATCTAAATGTAATTTAACTGAGTCGAAAGGTGCACCTGAGTGGATATTAAATCTCAGGAAAAGACTTTTGAAGGAATGGGTGCTAGAAGTAGAAGATAAAGTAATAGTATTTAAGTCCGATTATATATTTCACTCGCCGAGTGCGGCTGCTGTAACTCTCTTAGGAAGAGCAGCAAATGGGTGGACAAGTTGGAAGTATAAAGATGGTAAAACGCTCGATGAAGTGATTCGGCAAAAATGAGTGCACCCAGCAAATTTCATAATCCGTTCGTTAAAAAAATCAGTTTCCCAAACCTCAGCTAATAACTCAAGCCTCATTTTTTTGGTTGCGGTATTTTTGCAGTCAAGAGCTGCGTGCCCTTTACTTTCTAATTAAAAAGAGCTGCTCCTTTTATCAGTCTTTCTTTTATTAATCCGTAAAAGGAATATTTACCAATATACTTCCACCCAAGATGATTACTGCAGCGCCTGCACATAGCATAGGACCAGGAATGCCTGGGAAACCAGGTAAACTCCATAGTTGGTTCTCCCATTTCTTTGCATCCATCAGCAGCACAAAAGGTTAAAATATTAAAATAGTATCCGCCCGGATTTATAAATTGAAATTCACTTTGGTTTTCGTATTCAAACCTGTCTTTATCTGTAGTAATTTTTTTATTACAAGCAATACATAACCAGTCATCAGGTTTCAGTTCGGTTTTAACTTTAACCTCTGGTTCTAATTGAGTAACAACATCATCTTGTTGCTTCTCCTCTTCTTTTTCCCCCATTAAAATTTCTTTCACGTCAGCCATTGTTAGTTTAAATTCCTGATAACCTGCCATTAAAATAAAAATCTTCTAAATTAAAAAGGGTCACTATAAAAGTATTTCCTCCAGTCCCTCAATCCTCTTTTGCGATTTTATTTTCATCATTATACATCTTTAAAGTCCACCTGACCACATGTCACTTTTCCTCAGCAAAACGGTTTCGCAGGGCAATTGGTTTTCTTTTACTCTTCATTTTAAGATTCAGCATTTCAACAAATACAGAAAATGCCATTGCAAAATATATATAGCCTTTGGGTATATGCTGGTCAAGTCCTTCCGCTATTAGCGATACACCAATCAGCAATAAAAATGAGAGTGCCAGCATCTTTACGGTTGGATGTTTTTCAACAAAATCGCTTATGCTTTTCGCAGATACCATCATCACGGCCACAGCTATTACTACAGCAAGTACCATTATAATTAATTCATCTGCCATCCCAACGGCAGTTATCACCGAATCGAGGGAAAAGACAATATCGAGCAGTATTATTTGTATGATTACGCTGGTAAAGGATTTTGCTACTTTGCCGGCTTTGTGCTCTTCTTCTCCCTCAAGCTTATCGTGTATTTCAAAAGTACTTTTCCCAAGTAAAAATAATCCACCGCCAATAAGTATTATATCACGGCCGCTTATTTCCAGTCCAAATATTGTAAACAGGGGAAGTGTTAATTTCATTATCCATACAATAGAAAATAGCAGAAGTATTCTCGTAATCATTGCAAGAGCTAAACCTGTAACCCTTGCTCTGTTCTGTTGCTCCTTTGGCAGTTTACCGGAAAGGATTGAAATAAAAATTATATTATCTATACCGAGTACAATTTCCAGCACTGTTAAGGTTAATAGTGCAATAAGTGATTCAGGGTTTGTAATCCATTCCAATTTATTATCTCACATTTTTAATAAATATTTTTATTAAAGATAAAAATTATACCGCTAAATAATTATTGGTATTTCATAAACAGAAAGAAGTTGATTAATCATATTTCAAATCCGAAATGGGAACCTTATAGAAATAGAATTACAGAGATTGTAATTAGCCCCGACTTTTCCGCTCCGGCGAGTGGAGCGAGACGAGTAAGTCGGGGAAATAGGAAACCCTAACCCAACTGGGCTTTAGCCCAAAAGTGGTTTGTGAGAGATGACATCTTTACTGCGAATGGCTGCCTGGTTAAAGATGTCATCTATGCCTGCAAAATAAGCTATGCTAATAACTCCCAGCAACATTTGAACAAACTTAAAATGTTGGTAAGTTTTAATACGAAATGTAAATGAACAGATTTAGTTTAACAGGAACAATTTATTAAAGGAAAATTTAAGTGAAACATCATAATGAAAGACAATTACAAAATACTATTGCAGTTTTTATCGACTTCGAAAATATATATTACTCTTCTCTTAATAATTATGGAGAAGAACCCGATTTAATGATAATCAGGAATTTATGTGAAAAGAAAGGGGGGATAGCATCAATACAAGCATTCGGAGATTGGATTCGTTTTAATGAGCAGATTAATAGTCTGCAGACAAGCGGTATCCAGCCGGTCTTTACACCTTTGTCCCGTGCAGAGAAGAGCAGTGCTGATACTTTTATCTGTGTTTACGCAATGAAGCTGCTTATGCAAAATCAGAATATTAACACAATAATATTAGTTTCAGGAGACCGTGATTTTATACCACTGCTAAATGAGTTAAGATCGCTTGGGAAAAATACTTTTTTAATGGGAGTGCCCGGATCTATTTCGCGGGATTTGGTGACTGTTGCAGATGGAGTAATAAAATATGAACCGGCAAAAATTGTACATAAAGAATCGAAATCATTGCAAACGCAACAGAAAAAGGTGATTCAACAATTGGAGCAAAGCATTATAGCCTTATTAAAGAAAGAGAAGCGCAAAATAAATGTTGCAACTATCGGGATAATGATTAAAAGGAATCATCCATCGTTCAATCATAAAGAGTTTGGATATGATAAGCTATCAAATTTTCTTGACGGTTTTTCAAAAATTAAAGTAGAGTACGATGAAGATAAGCTGGTTGCGTATGCTAGTCTGGTCAAATAATTTTTAAATACAAATTACTTATTAAATCGATTTGAACGAACTGAAAAGGCGACCTTATTGAAGTAACCTATCCTTAAAAACTTCTTACCTAAATCCTGCATAAAAAATACTCTGGAGTAATTTTATTCTTGCATCTAATTCTTATTAAGATTAAGTTTAGATAAAAATAATTAATTCTTATGAATCTACAAGAAAAAAATCCGGAGCTTAAAAATGAAATGGTTGATACTTTATCTATGTCTAGCCGTGTTTTTTGCAACAGACTTTTTACCCACCTTTTCGCAAACACATCAAATCCCTAAATCCCACGGAACAATAAAAGGCAATGTATATGATGCTAAAACAAATGAAAATCTTGTTGGTGTAAATGTATCCATCATGAATACTACACTTGGGGCTGCATCCAATGCTGATGGTAATTTTGAGATTGCTAATCTCCCTGTCGGTGAGCACACAATTGTTGCATCTATGATCGGTTACGAACCTGAAAGAAGGGAAGTTTCAATCGAGGCAGATACGACAGTTGAAATGAATATTCAATTGAGTGAAAGATTGTTGGAGATTGGAATTGGAAAGATAGATACAGTTGGAAAAACTTATGATTTCCCACAGGTGGATATTATAGGAAGGAGACCATTACTAATCAACCGCATTCCAGGTGTGACGCTCTCACCAACGGTTTCGAATACATCCTCGATCCTCCGACGATTGCCAGCGTTATCCCCAATCAGGGGCACGCGGACGGAGGCACGCTCGTGACC
>CP070637.1:1318121-1345977 GCA_020354005.1 Ignavibacterium sp. | reverse complement strand
CGAACAGTTTAATTGATGATGCATTAAGAATCAAAAGGGAAACTGACGATGTGCTTCAGCAGTTATATAAAGATGAAACAATTGCAAACCGGAATGAACCAAGACCACTTTCTATATACGATAGGCTTAATGCAATTGCGTGGGGATTGTGGAGAACAACATCTTCTCCAACGCAAACACAAAGGGAAAACTTTAATGTTGCTTCGGAGGAGTTTACACCAATTCTTGCTCAGGTAAAAAGATTGATTGAAATTGATCTTAAAAATCTTGAGGCAAAAATGGAACAGTACGGTGCACCTTGGACACCGGGCAGGATTCCAGGCTGGAACAAAGAATAACAAAAAAGGCGATTGCAAAATCGCCTTTTTTGTTAGTAATTAAAATTTTACTCCTAATCCCACAAGTACAAATTAAATTCAGCTTTGAGGGGCAGGTTTTTTTGTATTATCAAAAACCTGAGGTTGAATTATTACAATGTAAATCTACTGAAATATCTTTCCCCAGATATTTCCGGATTAGCTCTCTTTAAAATCTTTATTTTCTTCTAAGATTTTTAACGTTGCCCTATGATGTTCCTTTGCTCCAACAGCAGTTAGTAGCGTTCGCATAGCATTTACAGTATTGCCGCGCTTTCCAATAACCTTTCCAATATCACTATTATCCACTTTAAGGGTAAGTTCTATTGTATTTTCCTCAGGAGTTGTCTCTTCAACAACAACACTCTCTGGTTTATCGACAAGCTGTTTGGCAATGAATTCTATAAACTCTTTCATTAATCTGCCTACCTATAAGATGAGAAAATGAACTATTAGTAATATAATAGAAATAATATTTATTAGAAGCAATGTGTGTTGAATAATTTGTGGGTAATATTGTGCAAGATTTGAAGTTGCTCAAGCCTCTCCAAAATTCTAACCATAGCAAGCGTATCAAGTTTACAATAATCTAAAAGCTGTTTTCTTATTTCAGATATTTTTATCATATCAGTTTCAGTAAATAAACTCTCAAACGCAATTGATGCAAGTCCGCCCTCATTAATTTCAAGTTCATCATAACTTAGCTCAGGTACAAGCGCAGGAAGTACAGCCTTTATTGAGTAAGAGCCTTTCATTTCCGGTGCATAATAATAATTCCTTTGGAAGGGCAGCATTAGATCTTTTATTCTCAAAATTCTTTTCTCAATCTCTGCAGAAAATTCTGGAAAATCTCTTGCAATTTCTTTAAGTCTTGTAATCTCAAAGGCTTTATTATATACAATTATATCACCGGACTTTCCTGTGGCTTCCAATAATTTGAATATGAACTCTGGTCTTGGATCTTCACCAGCCTCTGCAAGAAATTCTGAATGCTTTAGCTTAGATTCTTTAGTTTCCTTATAATGAATGGAATATTGAAATGGGATCTGCTGGTAAGTACGAGAATTATCGAATAATGGTACCGCTGGCTGGAAAGTTTCAAAATCCATAAAGTAAAGCGGATAATTTAAATCATCTATAAAATTTTTTATCTCATCAGCCTGAATCTGTGGCTTTCCGCTTTTGTAAACATTAAGTTGCAGTTTATTCTTTTTGCCTAGTGAAGAGTCATCCGGGACATCATCAAGTTCTATTATGCCTTCCCGATACAAATCGTATTTTTTCGTAAGGTGCATTCCGCTAAAATCAAATACAGAATATTCAGGAATGTGCTTTCTGCAGTAATTAAAGAATCCACACATATAAGGATTGTGGCAATGTTCACCGATATCAATATCCGGCATTTTTTTCTTTTTTAACATTTGCTTGAGCCGTTCAACATTTGTAGTTATAAACTCCTGAAGTGGTAAAATCTGATCAAGCACTGATTCAATTACAAACAGAGAGTTTATATCCAAATTGCCCTGCCGTAGGTATTGATTGTTTATATAGATGATTGAAAAGTCCTTTATCTTGAGACCAGAGTTTGATATCACATAATACTGAAGTGCAGCATCGTTCATATAAGTTTCTGAAATTGAGGTGGAACTTTTTACTTCATAGACTTTCCAGTCACCTTTACCATTTACAATTATATCTGCAATCGAAAGAACTTCATTAAACTGGAATCCCGCTTCATAAATTATTTTACTTCCAGAATGAATTTCCTTAATTGTTTTCTTTAAGCAGTTAGCATAATCAAATTGATTTTTAGGAGAAGTATCTACTCCACCAGGGAATAGCTGTTGTGCAAGCAATCCAACATTCATTCCCCGCTGAAATATTGCCTTTTGCATTTCAGAGAATTCATCCATCTCATTATAATGATATTTATAAAGATAGAGATGTTTATCGCACTGGAGTCCTTTAATAAAGGAGGATTTGCTTAATAGGTAAGAGGCCATAATAAACCTGTAATTGTTTGATTATTAATATAAGCTAAAAGTTTTTTATTATCACTTTATAGAATTGAGTTTTGGTTAAGTTATAACCAATTTTACAGTTAAAATAAACTGAAGGAAAAAAGATGAAGAAGAAAGTTGTACTTAGCGGCGGATTAGATGAGATGGTGTCATACTGTACAGCAATTTATGAAGTTAATAAAGAATTGGATACAGAAAATCTTATTGATATTGTAAGCCACAGCCCCATATTTGAAAACAAAAGTTTTGCCACAAATATTTTAGGCACCCTGCAAAAAACTACTGTCGAACGAACAACAAGGGTCTTTGTAAAAGAAAATGTAATAACTCTTCAATTAAGATACGACATTCTAAAAGTGGTTGACATCGAGTTAACTGAAAAAGATGAAGAATGGATTAAGAAAGATATAGAGAGCTTGTTAAAGCATTTTGAACTTTTGCTGGAGCCTTTCGGTGATACGGATGAGTAAACTCATTTTTTATATAATTCTGCTTCTTGGTACTCTGCTAATCGCACAAGGTAAACGTTACACAAAGGGCACAGAGAATGGTTATACATGGATTTCGATGGAGGAACCGAATCTTCTTGTTGATGAATCAAAGTCAAATTATCTTAGTGGAATGCTTGAAAGGATGCGATTGGAAAAGCAGCAAATTTCTGTACTAGAGGAATTGATTTGCAAAAAGGAATTCTATAGCCTTCTGGTAGATGGAAAGTCTGAAGAAATTTCTATGGACGATATGGTAATTGCAATAAACCATTTTTACAGAAATGAAGAAAATCTTGTGATACCAATTTTATTGGCATACTGTTACTGTATAAAATCCTTTTTTGGTATGGATGAAGAGGGTCTGGAAATGTACCGGGAAAAATTGTTGGAGTTTAGCAGGGAGTAATTAATTAATCAAATTTTAACTTAGTCTGACTGGATCGTTTACTTTTCTTCTTCTTTTCTTCTTTGTGATGTTTTAAGAAATCGCCAAAGTTTTCCTGAGAAATAATATAAATCTTACCAACTTTAGTTGCTTTAAGCTTACCTGTTTTTATATGATATAAAACCCCAGATCTGCTAACATTAAGGAGTTTAGCAACCTCCTGTACGCTGAAATAATCTTTCATATAATATCCTTATAAACTCCAACTCAAATTAATCAGATAATGACTTATATTCAATCAACACTGCAATTTAAAAAATAAATGGCTGCCCAACATAAATTGAACAGCCTTTAATAAAGTCCAAATCTAACTTATCAATTAACAATATTTCCTTCTTTGTCCACAAGTATTGGTTCTCCCAGGCCAAGTTCCCGCAACTGTTTTACCTGGGTTTTGGCATCTCCAGCAATTACACAAGTCATAACACCCGGATCGATATACTTTTGAGCTAACATTTTATGTTCTTCTAAAGTCATTTCTTTTACTTCCTGTTCACGTATTTTTAAGTAATCGAAAGGTAGATCGTATATCGCAATGTTATCCAGCATTCCTCTTAGCGCACCCAACGTTTCAAATCTTCTGGAATTAGATTTTATCAAAGCATTCTTTGTAAATAACAGATCGTCTTCAGAGATTCCTCCGCGATAAGCATTCATCTCATCTAGAAATATTTTAGTTGATTCAAGGGTAGTGTTAGACTGAACACTTGAAGATGCAACAAAAGTTCCGGTAAACATATTTCCGTTGAAGCCTGTTCTTGCTCCATAAGTATAACCTTTTTCTTCACGCAATATAAGATTTACTATTCCTGTAAAACTACCGCCAAGTTTGTAATTCATTACAGCGGCTTTGTAGAAATCCGGATCAGAATAACTTAAGGCCAGGTTACCAATTCTAATAGCCGATTGTTTTGCATCAGGAAAATCCACAAAGTAAACGGTGTTTGTTGTTGATTTCTCAGGAATTTCAATTACTGGTAATTCTATATCCTTTTCTTCCCATTTTTTCTCAAGTGACTTAAAAACTTTCAAAGCATCGCCTTCAGAAATGTCTCCAGCAATAGTTACTGATGCAAGCTGTGGAGAAAAATTGTTTTCATAATAATCTTTTAAGTCATCAATGGTAATTGAGTTAACCGACTCCTCATTTCCCATGGTATAGTTTGAGAGAATACACTTTTCACCATAAATCATTTTGCTAAATACAGAAGATGCAATTGCTGCAGGATCAGCTTTACGTCTGTTTATTCGCTCAACTGTTTCATCCTTTATCCTTGCATATTCCGTCTCATCCCATCGAGGTTCGAACAGTATTTCTTCAACCAGTCTATATGTATCATTAAATTTAGAAGACAGGCAATTAGCCCTAATAACAATTGATTGTTCTGTTGTATACATTCTTATAGTTGAACCAAGGTCATCGATTACTTCTTCTAATTCAATTGGTGTCTTGTTTTTTGTGCCTTCCATCATTTGGTCGGTAATTAGGTTAGCGACACCTATTTTGTTCATATCATCCAATAACATGCCGCCTTTAAGTGTAATAGCAAAATCAACAAGTGGTAATTCATCCTGCACTATTCCATAAATTTTTATTCCGTTGGATAGTTCATCATTCCATATAGTTGGAATATTTAACAATGGATCAGGACCTAATACAGGTTCAATACTTCTATCAAATGAGGATTTAATTTTCTCAACCTTTATTTGATCAGCCCCAACCTGCTCTCCTTCACGCAGTGCAATTCTATCCTGGTCTTCTATTTTTTCTTCAACTAAATTAAATTTTTCTGAATTGCCGGCGAGTAGTTCAGTATTCCCTGCAGGAATAAAGTTGGTAAGCACGTGAGGTTTATCTTTTATGTATTTATTATAGACTCTTAATATATCTTCCTTGGTAACATCCAATGTATTCTGAAGATCTGTTGTTAGGAAATCCGGTGAACCTCCAAATTCATTATAGTATGCCAGCTGAAATGATTTTGAAAGTACGCTGCTTATACCATTATAAAAATTAGTTTCCAGTTTTGCCTTAACTCTTTCTACATCCTCTTTTGTAAATCCTTCTTCTTCAAAACGTGTTAATGCTTCAGCCACAGCTTCTTCAACATCACCCAGGTTCTTATCCGGGAATGCCCTTATCCGTATCCTGAAAGTTCCTGCAATCTCTTCACTTTCCTGGTATGCAGAAACTGATGGAGCAAGTTTTTTCTCTTCAACTACTACTTTGTATATGGGAGCCTTTTTATTACCTGCAATCAGTTCGCCCAGAAAATCAAGAGCATATGAATCTTTTGTGAATTGCTGAATTGTTGGATAAATAATATTTATTTCAGGTGACTCAGCAAAGCTGTCTTCGTAATATGCTCTTTTGGATTCATTTAAAATTACCTGCATTGGATTAAGGGCTTCAACCTCTTCGGAAGATTCTATCTCACCAAAATATTTTTCCACCCATTCCTTTGCCTTCTCTGTTTCAAAATCACCAGCGATAACTAAAGTTGCATTATTTGGACCGTACCATTTTTTATAAAATTCATGCACATCAGCAAGTGATGCTGCCCGAAGATCTTCCAGTTCACCAATTGTTTGCCAGTTATAAGGATGGTTTTCCGGGTACATCAGTTTATCAATCACATAATCAGTATGACCATAAGCTCTGTTATCGTATCGCTGTCGTTTTTCATTTTGTACAACTTCCTGCTGATTTTCAAACGCTTCCTGAGTTACTGTGCTTAATAAATACCCCATTCTATCAGCTTCCAGCCAAAGTGCCATTTCAAGTGCGTTGTTTGGTACAACTTCAAAATATACAGTGCCATCTTTCCAGGTGCCACCGTTAAGTGTGCCTCCAACATTCTGGACTTTCTTAAAGAACTGATCCTGACCCACATGCTGGGATTCCTGAAACATCATATGCTCAAATAAATGAGCAAATCCTGTTCTTCCTTTTACCTCTCTATTCGAACCAACATGATAAACAATTGCTACTGCTACAATCGGATCCGAATGATCTTTATGAAGGACAACATCTAATCCACTATCAAGTTTATACTTTTCGTAGCTAAGTTTAAATTCTGATGATTTTGGAGTACAAGCAGCAAGAAATAAGAGAATTGAAATAATTAATATTGATGAGTTTCTATTGAGTTTCATTTTACATCCATTTTATTACCATAATTCTATTTTTATTGATTAAAAATTATTACAATATCTGTGAACTACAATATTTTAAGGACAAACGGCAGATATCCTTCCCAATTGGTTTCTAACCAGAAAGTATTGATGTGATTTTCCACCTGGTGAATATTTACTTCGTGACTTTACCACTGTTCTAATCTTGCGGGAAGATAATCATCTACCACAATTTAACTTCGCTTAAATCACACACTCACCACTTATAAGATGTTTCCCCCGCTTGTAGAATGTTTAGAACAATACGGGTATACATTTAGTCTCAATAGTAGATAATAAAATTCATCAAACAAAAAATGGAGTGCAAGATGAAAGCTTTTGCAACAATTCTTCTAATTATGGTTTTCCTTTTAGGGGTGCCGTTATCATCAATTGCTCAAGAAAGTAATACTAAAATTGAAATTGGTGAGAGTACAATTGCAAGTTTATTGATGGGATTAAACTCTGACAATATGGGTTTGAAAAGCAGTTGTGCATATATGCTTGGGGAGCTAAGAGTTTCATCCGCTGTTGTTCCATTAATGAGAGTGTTACATAACGATGAAAATGAAGAGGTTAGAATCTCGGCTGCACTTGCACTTTATAAAATTGGGACTCCAATGTCTATACACGCTGTTAAACAAGCAATAAGATTTGACGATTGCAAACGAGTTAGCAAACTGGCTAATAAATTTTATAGTGATTTTGTGAGGGAGGAACTCAAGAAAAAAGATAAACAAGAAACAGAAAAATTATTCGCACAAACTGAAGACTAATCATCTGTGCCTCCACGAAGAAGAAAAGTCCGGCGATTGTCGGACTTTTCTATTTTTAAAGAATATAACAAGCAATTCTGAGAGCATCAAATTTCTACAAATAAAAATAGTTGTAATTTTTTTTATCTAACTGTTGACTTAAATAATAATTATAAACAGTTTTGTAGCAGAAAATGATTTATCGATAATAAGCTTAACTGAAAATTTATTTAGAATTTTTTCTCTGGTTTTTAATTTATGAAGAGAGGGCACAAGAAGGGTTTACTGAAAAAAAATGCTAATCAATTAAGTCTGGATTTCACGCAAAACGCACCTATAGAAATCCATATTCCGAAGAACCGCTCAATTAACTTTAACAAAGAAATTCAGTGGAGAAAAAAAACCACGATAGAATTAGTTAGAAGTTAATAACTAAACGAATAATTGTTTTAGAGAAGAGGAGTATTTAAGTACTCCTTTTTTTTATTATCCAAAGATATTTAATAGATAAGTTGAGGCTCATTATATGACCGGCAGATAGAATTGACAAGGCGAATAAGTTATCTTATATTTGAAGGCTTAAAAAAATACATCGCGGGGTGGAGCAATTGGTAGCTCGTCGGGCTCATAACCCGAAGGTTGCAGGTTCAAGTCCTGTCCCCGCTACAAAGAATGATAGTAATCCCTTGTAATTAAAATGGTTACAAGGGGTTTTTTATTTTATGAGTACACTGATGAGGACAAATCTCTATAGTCATCTAATCGTTTAAATGATATTTTGAAAGTTAGGATATCTCACACATCCATCAAACGTTTGAACTCAGTGCCAATTCTTCCTTTTTTACAGGTATCAGAGATCATAAACTCAGCAGAATGTTTTGCTTGAGTTGAGAGTGCATTTACCAAATCAGTACTGCATGCATCACGTATAGTTTCTATGATTGCATTCCTTGCTACTTCCATCCCAGGATTATCTGCAGGTTGTAGTTTGATATCAAACGATATTTCATTTAATGCATCTTCCTTCACATCTCGTTTTAATAAGCCATGATCTTTCCCGGCTGCTATCTTCCACACGATTTGCAGTGAATCTGTAAGCGAGCCTGCGTAATCAATAAGCCAGCCAACAGCATCTTTTGCACTCACTTGTTCTCCTTCAAGTAATAGCTTTAGAATCTTATCCCGGTTTTCATTATTTGTCTTCCTGAAAGACCAATGACAGCCCTCCATTCCCGGTACCACCGGCAATGTAACTTCAGGCATGCCTAACCTTGCGTCCTCTACCGAAATCAGATAGTGACAGTGCATGAGTAGTTCTAAAAATCCACCGAGGCAACGTTTCCCATTGATGTATCCTACTGAAACCTTAAACTCATCATGCAGTCTTCGCGCAGTCTTTGACCATGAGCTTGAGATTCTTATCCCCTCTTCCACTCTTTTCAGTGCAGGGAAGAAATCTCTTGTATCAGCACCAACCATTTGAGTTGAAAGATGAAAATCTCCCGTGACAATTACGTTTTTAATCCCCTCTGCATGGAACCAGTCGATGGCACGATTGAGTTCGCTGTCTACATCACTATTATAACTTTCACGCCCAATTGTGATCACACCTGTGCTTCCATCATGTTCTGCATTAACATATAGCTGCTGCCAATCAGGCTCATCCATCTTTTCAAAAACATCAGGAAACCAGGAAGCTTTTGCAGCTTCGGGGTAAAGCTTATGATATGACTCTACTCTTTTAATCGTTGAGTTAGGACCGGTGCGTCGCATATCTGCTATAACACCATTAGTGAACTGTGCACACAATTCACCGATTGCATTGATGTGAGAGAGATGACTTCTCCTTTCATAAAGTAACAAACTTGCCATCTGGAAAAGCGGTCCTTGTATCCAGCTTAGAAACTCATCCTGTTCCTTATCATTGAGACTCCAGTTTACCAGAGGTCTGAAGTGATTAAGCGGATACCAGTTCTGACCGCTTTCTTTTCGCTCCACCACATATGCAGTTGGTTCAAAAAGTTGCCCATAAGCATTAGATAAATGATGAAGACAAGACCACGTCAAAAAGTTAGCTCCGGCAGCACCGATTGCATCATGTGCTCTGAATGGGTTAGGACCTATAAACTTTCTCACATATTTATCTATTTTCCAGAAGGGCATATTAGTGGTTTCGTGATATCTAAGTGCAGCAAGTGTAATCCCGCAAAAAAGAACATCCAGAACAAACGACCAATTATCACTCACCGGAATCGGCACTAATCCTAGAGCCCATAAAAGTTTTGTAATATCGGAAGGTTCAGGCTCCACAATCTCCCAAATTTTATTAATTTCATGAGGAAATGCCGGATGGGCAATAGTAACACCGAGTTCAGAACCTGGAAATCCTGAAGTTACAGATCGTATCTCTATCCCCGGAAAATTTTTACGGAAAAGTTCATAATGATTTTTTTTGATATCAAGAATTTCCGGAATAGCTTCCAGCAAGAAACGTGGTTTAAATTCCTTTAATTTTTTAGGCAGATTCCCACCGTCGTAAGATAGACGAATAACGTTTGCCATAATTCTATCCGCACCTTTTTTTCCAAAGGTGCCAACCAGCCCCTGATACTTCCTGTTTATTCCATCCGGAACTCCCGGGAAATCGATACCAACAACAGGCACGTTAAATGGTTCGAGTCTTGAACCAAGCTGCATTGCTTTACCGGCACCGACAATACCATTTGCCCCGGAGATAACCAGACAGCCGCGTTCATCGGGCCTGCCGAAAACCTGTTCAATAATTTCTCCGGATTCAACCGGCAGCTTACCATTTTTAAATATTTCAAGAACTGTTCCCAATCCAAGTGTTTGGAGTGTTGATTGCCTCATTGATTTAATCATTTCGCACTCCCTTCATCAGTTACTTTCAAAATGGCTGCAATACCTACATCTCCGGCAGCACATCCAAATACCAGCGCATAACCTCCACCTAGAGACACTGCCTCTTCTAGCGCTTCAATAACTATGCGGGTTAATGTTGGTCCCTGCGGATGTCCCCAAACAAGTGAGGAGCCAGTAGTGTTCATCTTGTGCCAATCATAATCCAATACTTTAGCAAAAATTGCATCATTAACTGCAAACGGATTGTGATTTTTAACAACGGCCATATCATTCATAGTTAATCCTGTTCGGTTCAGTAATTTCTTTACAGCAAGTGCAGGAGCTTCTGGCATAAGACTGGGAAGTGTTCTTACTTCTAACTTACCCACAAATTGAATACCTATTTCAGATTGTAAACTGAGCGCTTTAGCTTCCTCCACACCTGTTACCAGCAGGGTTGCCATGCCATCTGAAGCGTGAGTTTGACTGCCAGGCGTAATACAGGTATCGAGTTCACGCATTTCCCTAAGAGTTGAGCGGCTTATTTGACGAACTCCATTGTCATCATCAATACGTCCAAGAAAGCGGCCTTGATTATTCAGCACATCAAATGGAACAAGAATATTTTCAAACCAACCGGAATTTTTCGTATCGTAATATTGTTGGTATCGATGAAAGGTAATATCGTCTACTTCTTCCCGATCGATTTTGTATTTTCTTGCAGATATACCAGCAGTTTTGATCATCGAATTACCGGTTGCCGGATCAAAACCGAAATTATCCCAAACATCAGCAAGTACTTCCGTTCTGCGATATGTACGACGTTCAGGAAAAACACCTACGGGTGAATCACTCGTGCGGTCGAAGGTGAGCACACTTACAACATTATAAGAGCCCCCTTCGATCTCAGATGCGGCTAACAGAATGGCTTGTAAGCCGGTAGCACAAGCTTGTTCGATGTGATAACCTGGAATACGCTCCCCAAGACAACTTGCTACCAGTGGTGCATTCCAAAATTTCCAATGCCAGGGAATCGTAGAACCAATTATTAAATATTCCAACTCACTTTTTGGAACTTTTCTCATACCCAAAATTTTATTCATTGCCTCACCTGCAAATTGACCGATATTAACTTCCGCCAAAGCAGAGGTCTGCCAGGCAGGAAAATAACTGCTACCCCACGTTCCGTATGGGATCCTCGCTTTTGGGAACATTGTTTCTTTCCCTTTCATCAATACCTCCTTACATTATGGTTTTCGATCTTATTCCAGAGATTCCGCCTGAAGTAAATCAGTAATGATATACTTCCCCTGTAACCTGATGCAGGTTAAAAACACTTTTAATTAATGTAAAAATAATAAAAAATGATGAAGACAGTATTGTTAGAATGAATTTATCTAGTAAAAAATCAAATCATATTTGATTTAAAAAATTACTTTTACGATTAACTTCAATTAAGAGATACAAAATCGAAAACTGCTTTGCCACTTTAGAATAATTCATTATTATAAAAATTAAAAATAATTATCTGATGTATGAACTCTGGTAAATTTAGTTATAGAGGAATATTAAAAGCATTAGGTCCGGGCATTTTGTATGCCGGGGCAGCCATAGGGGCATCACACCTTGTGCAATCAACAAGAGCTGGAGCCGCTTACGGTTTTGAAATCATATGGGCTGTTATTTTAATTAATCTTTTTAAATATCCGTTCTTCGAATTTGGTTACAGGTACACTGCAGCCACAGGTAAAAGCATGCTTGAAGGTTACAGGCAGCTTGGCAAATGGGCTATAACAACTTACTTTGTTCTGATCTTCTTTACAGCAATAGTCAACTTTACGGCTGTTTTAATTGTCAGCACAGGTCTCGCAGCATTTTTTTTTAATATTCAGTTAAGCATGTTTTTAATGAGTATAATCCTGTTAGGAGTTATATTATTGATGCTGCTAGTTGGTCACTATGCGCTGCTTGATGGCCTGATGAAGGTAATCATTTTTATTCTTAGTATTGCTACTATTATCGCGTTTGCAATTTCTGTCGATCGAGGGATGGAAATAAGCGCTAATTTTGTTCAGCCCAATTTATGGAATGCAACCGGGATAGCATTCTTAATTGCTTTGATGGGATGGATGCCTACTCCTATTGAAGCCTCAGTATGGCCTTCTCTCTGGGCTCTTGAGAGAGAAAAGCAAACAAAGTACATACCGAATTACAAAGAATTCTTATTTGATTTTCATGTAGGATACGTTGGTTCAGCAATAATGGCTCTTTTCTTTCTTGGATTGGGAGCACTGGTTTTGTACGGAACCGGGATTGAGTTTTCAACTTCAAGTATAAAATTTTCAGAGCAACTGGTTTCAGTTTATGCACAGACTTTTGGAAACTGGAGTATCCCTATTATTTCGGGGATAGCTCTTTTAACGATGTTTTCAACTACACTTACAGTAATTGATGCCTATCCAAGAACACTTGGAGGTTCGATGGCGCAAATCTCAGAATCGGTTAAAAAATATTCATCAAAATTATATTGGATTTGGGTTCTCTTTCTTTCCGCCGCTGCAGCGTTAATTATCGGTCTGTTTACAAGCAGTATGAAAAGTTTGCTCGATTTTGCTACGGTAATTTCCTTTTTAGCAGCACCGTTTTTTGCTTATATAAATTTCAGAGTTGTTAAGAGCAGCTTTATGCCGAAGGATCATCATCCGCCAAAGTGGTTAACTGTGCTTAGCTGGGCAGGATTAATATTTTTAATGGGATTCAGTGTGCTGTTTATAGTTTCTAAAATTATTTTGTAACTATGTTAACAGTTTTTCCAACCAGGTTTTCTTTTTTCTAAAAAAGAATTAATTCCTTCATTAGCATCTTCAGTTTCCATCAGTTCATTAATGTACATTGCTTCCACATCCGGTAACATTTTTCGCAATATATGATTAAACTTTACTCTTGATGCCCTAACTGCATACCGTAATGATGAAGCACTTTTGGGTAGGATACTTTCTGAGATCCACTTATACAATTCTGTTTCCATTGCTTCCATGCTTTCAAAAACTTCATTAATCAATCCAATCGCTTTTCCTTCTTCCGCAGTAATGCTTCTACCGGTTAGTAATATATCCTCTGCTTTTGCATTACCTATCTTCAAAGGAAGAATAACAGATGCAGGAGGCGGGAACACGCCAAGTATTATTTCCGGTTGTCCTAATGTTGCGGATTGATCAGCAAACAGGAAATTGCAAACAAGAGCGAGTTCAAGTCCACCTCCAAGGCATTGGCCAGAAACTTTAGCAAGTGTTGGAATTGCCAGATCAGTTATTGCATAAAATATTTGATGAAAACTTTTTAACATTGCCGGTGCATTTGCTTTAGTATGTTCTTCAACACTTGCACCAAAAGAAAAGTGTTTACCTGCTCCTTCAAATGTTATCAATTTTATATCGTTATTATTTCTAAATGAGTTTAAGAGATTTTTTAATTCGCCCATCATAATACTATCGAGTACGTTTCCTTTTCCGTCATCAAGTATAATGCAGGCGACAGAGTTATTGTGTGTGTATTCTAATTTTAGTTTTTGCATATCTGTCATTTTTTATCTTGAAATTGTGGCGAAATTGCTTCAATCATTTCATCATTCCATTCATGTCCTTCTGCAAGCATTTGCCTTAACTTAATAAAATCAACTTCTTGGTTACCTTTTGTTCCCTCGTTAAATGCCCTGAAACCAGCTTTTGCTTCCGTCATCATATTCAGAGCTAACCAATCCCTGTTGCTTTCTTTATTCTTATCCCAATGTTCAAGTTTCTTTTTGCGTATAGAGTTTAATGTTTTACTTAAACAATTAGGCATAAGGTACATAAGCTTCGTGCAAATGTTTTCAACAGCTTTATCCAGTAATGAAAGATCTACTTCACCGGATTTTAATAATTTTTTTGCCTCATTTTTCTCTTCTCCCCTTTTAGGTGTTCCGTAAATTATCTCACCTTTTTCATTAACCCATTTATCTGTATAAACCATGGGATTTGGTATAAACTCGCCATTTACTTTTAATGCAGGAACAACTTCAGTTATCAGACCAAAACGTACAGCTTCGTGAGCAGACCAGGGATCACAAACAGTGCAGGAGTAAACAGCTCTTTCCACACCAACAAACAATTGAAGAAAATCGGTTGAACCACCATCGGGTGCGCTGCCATGTTTTGGCCCTGCCTGCCCGAATCGTGCAAGATCCTGTGCAATAGTAAAATCGCAAGCCATACCTATTTCCTGCCCGCCGGCTATTCTCATTCCATTTACTCTGCAAACTACCGGTTTATCACACATCAATATTGTTGATACCATATCGTTGAAAAGGCGCATATACTGTTTGTACTCTTGTGGATTGCCAGCATAATACTCGGCATATTCTTTTGTATTACCGCCGGTGCAGAATGCCTTATCACCAACTGCAGTAAATACTACTGCCACAACACTCCTGTCGTTAGAAGCTTCTCTAAATGCGAGGATTACTTCTTTAACTGCCTGCGTTGTGTAAGAGTTATACTGCTTTGGATTATTAAGAAATATCCATGCATTGTATAATCCAGCAACTGGTTTTCCCTCGCTATCAAGGCAGGGGCGTTTTTCAAAAATTATATCTTTGTATTCTACTTTAGTTAAATTGTGATCTATTAACATGACTGTTCCGCTTTTTATTAAAAAAATATTTATTATTCCAGATCAGGAACCAATACCGAGCGTTTACTATACTTATGTTCAAGTGTGTTATTAAAGACTTCATTTATTTTTGATAAAGGAAATGTCTCAACAAACTGATCAATCTTCATCTTATCTTTTGCTACAAGATCAACAACTTCCGGGTAAAGTTCAGGTTTGCATCCCCATGTACCAATCAGTTTTGCATCGAATGCCATTAAGTTACTTAATCTTACTTCAAGCTTATCCATAGTAAATCCAACAATAGAAAGAGTGGATGCAAAACCGAGTAAAGCAAATCCCAACTCCTGTCCTGCTTTTGTGCCGGACATTTCATAAATCTTCCAGCGATAAGGAGAAACTCCAAGCTCCTTTGCAATTTCTTTCACCTTAGATTTTGTTGATTTAATATCAAGTTCTTTAACGTTCAGTGTTGTATCAGCACCGTTCTGCCCTGCAATGTTAAGTTTAGCATCACTTATATCAATTGCTAAAACATTTGCGCCGAGTATTTTTGAAATGAGAATCCCGTAAATTCCTATTCCACCTGCTCCAATAACTATGGCAAAATCACCTTCTTCCAGCTCAGCTTTTTTTATAACCTGGTAAGGGGTGGTAACTGCATCGGCTATTACTGCCAGTTTTTCCAGTGGATATTTTTGCAATACCTCATCCGGAACAGGGCAAAGATATTTTGAAGGAACTTTAATGTGAGAAGCAAATCCTCCATCAAAATCATTACCTGGCATTAACTGTTTCTGGCAGATGTTACCCTTTCCCTTTTTGCAAAGTTCGCATTCACCGCAAGGCAGCACAGCAGGGATGATAACATTTTTGTTTATCCAGTCATTCTTTCCGGCTATAACTGTTCCGCTTATTTCGTGACCCAAAGTAAGCGGAAGTTCGTGCTTGGTTTTTACGCCGTAGTACCAAAAACTTAAATCGGTGTGGCAAACACCACAGCCGGCAACTTTTACCAGCACTTCATTTTCATTTAATTCGGGAATGGAGCTTTCGATTAGTTGGAATTCCCCTTTTAGTTCGGTCATTTTCCAGGATGATATTCTACTTTCTCCCATTATCTTCCTCCTGATTTGACGATGTTAGATATTAATAAATTTAATAAACTCCACTAATAAAATAATAATTGACATTCATTAATAAAACGGACGACATATATAAACAGGAAATTAATTAGTGTAAATAAAAACTCTTATTATTTCTTCTCTTTTTCATTGATGGCATCTAGAATCTTTTCGGGAGTAATTGGTAACTCCTTAATTCTTACACCAATAGCATCGTCAACCGCATTGGCAATTGCACCAAGCACGGGAAGGGTTGCGCCTTCACCAACCTCTTTTGCTCCAAAGGGTCCTTCCGATTCATAGCTGTCAACTATTGTTGAATCGATACGCGGTGTTTCTGCCGAAGTTGCAATTAAATAATTATGGAGATCGGCGTTGAGTAGTTTTCCGTTTTTATCGAACACTTCATCTTCAAATAAAGTTTCACTTAATCCCATCACCACTGCCCCTTCAACTTGCCCTTCAACAGCCATTGGATTGATAGCAGTGCCGCAATCATGTGCATCCCAAAAATCAAGGACTTTAACTTTACCGGTTTCCATATCAACTTCAACTTCGCAAACAGAAGCAGAAAATGAAAATGCCGGTGAAGTGCCAACAGCGGCACCTTTATATGTACCGCCCAATCCTTCAGGGGGTGAGTAATGTCCTTTACCTACAAGTGGTCCTTTTGTTGAAAAGTGGGCTTCGGCTGCCTTCTCCCAGGGAATATAATTTTCAGGATTATCTATTTCCAAAACTTTATTGTTACTAACAGTAAGTTTTGATTCATCCAATTCCATAATTTCTGCAGCTGATTTTAAAACTTGATTTCTAACTTCTTCACCAGCCATTTTTGAAGCGTTACCACCCATCAACGTAACCCGGCTCGAATAAGCACCAAAGCCGAGGGGGGTTAAATCACTGTCGGCAGATACAACACTCATCCTCTCCAGAGTTATTCCCATCGCTTCAGCAGCTGCCTGAGCGAGAACAGTATCAGAACCCTGCCCTATATCAGCATCACCGACAAAAAGTACTGCTTTAGAACCATCTTCTTGCACTTTTATTGTTGCATTAGAATGTGGAAATTTTGATCGGTAGATTGGATAACCGGCTCCGGAAACAAATCCGCCGCAGCCAATTCCTATTCCCCTTCCCGGGGGAAGTTTACCTTTCTTTTCATTCCAGCTAGATCTTTTACGAACCTTTTCCAGACAAGCTGTTAGTTCGCAGGAATGTATATCAAGATCGTTGCAGGTACGTGTTTCCGGCTGCATTGCATTCTTCAAACGAATATCAATATGATCCATCCCAATATCATCTGCAATCATCGATAGTAATGATTCAAATGCAAAGCGGGGATGTGGAGTTCCGTGTCCTCGCATTGCACCACAGGGCGGAAGATTAGTATTCACTCTATAGCCATCGTATTTGTAATTTGGAATATTATAAAGAGTGGGAAGCATTGAACCAGCATAATAAGTTGAAACAATACCAAAACTAGAATAAGCACCTCCCTCAAGAATTGCATTTTGTTTTACAGCAGTGATAGTTCCATCTTTCTTCACACCAATTTTTAAATCTATATACTGTTTATGTCTTCCTCTTCCATAAAGATACATTTCCTCTCTGTTAAACCGCATTTTAACTGGACATCCTGATTTCTTCGCTAAAAGAATTGATAATATTTCCAGCATATTCGTTGCCGCTTTTGCACCAAATCCACCACCGCAGTTTGTCATAATAACTCTGATATTCCCAAGAGGAAGATCTAATATTCTTGATAGTTGATGGTGAACATAGTGTACAACTTGTGTAGAAGTATATAGAGTTACTCTTCCATGCCTGTCCCATTCGGCAATGGCAACATGCGGCTCAATTGGATTTTGATAAGTACGGTTACCGACAAATCTTTCTTCTCGAATATGGTCTGCTTCGGCAAATCCTTTTTCTGTATCTCCAAAGTGATGATCAACGCGAGTATTAATATTGTTTTCATACTTGTCATCAAACAGCCTTGGTGCCCCGTCTTTCATTGCTTCTATCGGATCGAAAACAGCAGACAGTTCTTCATACTCTACTTCTATTGATTTAATTGCCTGATAACATGTTTCCTCATCAATTGCTGCAACGGCTGCAACTACATCTCCAACATAACGTACCTTATCTTTTGCAAGAACATTTTCATCATAGCGCGGTGGAGATGTTCCATAAGAAATATCTGTAACATCTGCTCCCGTTAGTATAATTTTCACACCTGGTAATAATCTTGCCTTCTCGGTACTTATAGATTTTATTTTTGCGTGCGGTACGGGACTTAAGAGAAGTTTGCCGTAGATCATATTCGGAAGAGTTATGTCATCGGTATAAATAGCTCTTCCAGTAGCTTTATCAGGTGCATCAATTTTAGGAAGGCGTTTTCCAACAACAGATAGATCTCTTGCTGATTTCTGTAGCTGGAATTTTATCTTTTCCGTCTCTTTACCTTTAAGATAGTCTACCACGGTTTCAACTGCTTCGAATATCTTCGAGTATCCGGTACAACGACACAAATTACCAGTAAGGGCTTCCTTAATTTCGTCAGCTTTGGGATCGGGATTTTGATCCAGAAAAGATTTAGTTCTTAATATCATTCCGGGAGTACAGTAGCCGCACTGGATCGCACCCTTCTCAATAAATGCCCGCTGAATGGGATGAAGTTCTTCCCCATCTGCAAGACTTTCAATAGTAGTAATATTTTTACCGTCAGCTTCAACTGCTAGAACAAGACAAGAATTTACGGATTTACCATCCATCAAAACCGTACAGGCACCACAATCACCCAGCTCGCATCCCCGTTTCGCACCAGTTAACTTAAGTTGATCGCGAAGCAGGTCGAGTAAGGTTGCAGAAGGTTTTACTGCAAGCTCATGTTCCGTTCCATTAACATTTATTTGGACTAGTTGTTTCACTTGTCTGCTAACTAAATTTTTAAATTGCTTGCTCTAATTACAGCTTTAAGAATTGCCCGTTGCGCTAGCACTTTAACTGTGTTCCTTCTGAAATATGCTGTTCCCCTGATATCGTCGAGCGGGAGTGAATCTGCTTCTGCCGCTTCTCCGGCTTTTCTAAGCACTGATGAATTCTTAGAAAGCTTACTGATATCTATACCATATAAAACTTCACTTGCTTTAATACTGATTTTAGGAGTAGGTGCAACAGCTCCGATGACAACGCAGGAATCAGCACAATTATTATTCACCACTTTAATCATCACACTCAAAGACGCAACTGATATCGATGCAGCTTCTCTTAATCCAAATTTCTCGAAGCAATATCCAGTGCTAGAATTTACCTTGGGCACAATTATTTTCGTCATAATCTCTCCCCTTTTAAGAGAAGTTTTCTTATGAAAGATGAAGAAATCTTTTACAGATACAATTCTTTGTTTAGTGGAGGAACTGATTTCAACGCTTGCATTATGTGAAATTAAAACAGGAGCCATATCGCAGCAAGATGCTCCTGTACAAAGATTGCCTCCAATTGTTCCGGTGTTACGTATTTGGTCTGTACCGATTTTCGAAGCTGCTTCTACAATTGCAGGAAATTTTTTAATTATCAAAGAGGAATTTTTTACTTCATTATGAGTTACCCCAGATCCAATATGTAAGGCATCCGTATCTTCATCGATTACTCTCAGTTCTTCAATTGCCATTAATGAAATAATATTATCATTGTATCGAAGCCCCTTTTTTATTTCAACTAAAATATCTGTTCCGCCTGCTATTACCGCACCGTTCTTGCTCTGCTCAAGAATTTTGCACGCTTCTTCTAAGTTTTGAGGTTTGTGATATGTAAAATCTTTTAAATACAAAACAGGATCAATGATTTCAGTATTGATATGATGTAAAAACTTGTTTCTAAATATCCATAGCGATTTCGTCTTTAAGTTCCGGTTCCCCTTCACCCTGTGAATGCTTATGCGAAATTGCCTTCACAAGATTAGTGAAAGTAAGATTTAACGGGGTTCGAATATAATGTTTCCTGCCGTACTCCACTATTTTACCATTCATATAATCAATTTCAGTTGGTTTGTGGCTAAGCAAATCAACCGCAAGTGAAGGAAAATGATGACCGGCATTCTTTAGATATCTTATACACAGTTTAACAAAATTATCTCCGAATTTTATCTCTTCCGCTTTTGCTACTTCAACTGCTTCCAGGATAATTTGTTCTATAATTTCTAAAGTATCGGGATGAGCCATAGCTTCTTTCATAGTCATTTTCGAAATTGCACAAAGCGGACTGAGGGCAGCATTAAGAATAGTTTTTTCCCAAATTTTATTAGCTATTATAAAAGAATCCTTGCTTATAGTTTCCAGTTGTGCTTTAGTAAGCATGGCAGACAACCATTCAGCAATATCCGTTCTCGAATCATCGATAGAGGCAATGTAGTTCGGCGGATTAAAGAAAGTAACTTTAACAACATTAGGAGCATGCAGATTCCCAGCGAAGTTTATAACCATTCTTAAAATCTGTGACTCATCAAAAAGGCTGGTATACTTTTCCCTGATATCTATACCGTTTTGAGCACTCAAAAGAAATAAGTCATTATTAACACCTTTTTGAATCTGTGCCAAGACAGAGTCCACGTGATAAGCTTTCACAGCACTTATTAGTATGTCAAGTTCATGTTCAAGTAATGATCCAATTGAAGTATGTGTGTAATCAAAGAAAGATGTTTTCTCAATTTTGCCAAGTAACTTTACACCGCTATTTCGGATGAGATTCATCTTTTCCTTTTCTATGTCGCATAACTCAACTCTGCATCCGGCTTCTTTTAAGTGAACGGCAAGAACCAGCCCGACAGGTCCCAAACCTATAATTCCGATTTTAAATTTCTCAGGATCCATTTTTACATTTCCTTAGTTTATAAAATGTATTTATTATTTTATACAATAATCAAGAGTAATTAATACACTCACTGCTGTAATGCTTTCAAATACAGATTTAATCAAAAAAATTTTAGATGTTAATTAAAATTTACTACTAAAACTTTTTACTTAACTCATTTCAGATTTTAACCCGAACATCAACTACAAAAACCCGATCTTCATATGCAATAATAGGATTTAGGTCCATTTCCTGAATTATCGGCAAATCAGTAACAAGTTGAGAAGTGCGTTGGATGATATCTATAACACCATCTTTATTAACACCTTTCTCACCTCTTATTCCATTTAATAACTCAGCAGCCTTAATTGATGATAACATCTCAGAAGCTTCGATATTTGTAACCGGTGCAATTTTGAATACAACATCTTTCAGTACTTCAACAAAAATTCCTCCCATTCCAAACATAATAAGATGTCCAAGTCCATGTTCTGCCTTAGCCCCAACTATTAGATCCCTTCCGCCAGCCAAGTATTTTTGTACCAGGAAATTAAGGTCTGGTGTTTCAAACTTCTTTTGCATCTTTTCCATAATTTTTCTCACACTGTTTTTATCTTTAATATCAGTTGCCACTCCTCCAACATCGCTCTTGTGAATTATAGATGCCGAATCAGCTTTAATTACAACAGGAAATCCTATTTCTTCGGCAGCCTTCTCAGCTTCTTCAAAAGACTTAACAACCTTCCATTTTGCAGCAGGAATATTATATGCAGTAAGTACTTCATAAACCTCTTGAGCAGAAAGTGATTGCCTTTTCGATTTTTTTGCCTCCATAAATATTGTTTCAGCTTTACTTTTATTTACATCATCGAATTTCTTCAACTCACCAATTTCACGTGAACGTATCTTGCCAAAACTTGTTAATGCAGCCAATGCCTTTGCCGCCATTTCTGGAAAATCGTAACAAGGAATTCCACCATCTTTCAGAATTTTGGTCGTTACTGTCCATTGTGCCTTATCGGTCATGTAGTTACAAATAATCGGCTTCCTCTTCTGTTTACTAACATCAGTCATTTCCCTGGCAACACTTTCCGTATCTACAAACGGAGGAGTTACGAAGTTAATGTAGACACTGTCAATTTGCTCCTCATCCATCAGCGCATCCATAGCAGCACGGTAGTGAGGGGCTGCAGCCGTCGCAAGTACATCTATGGGATTATTTACAGATGCCGCCTGATAGAGATTATCCTTCAGAAAATTTTTAGCTTTTTCCGAAAGAGGAGGAATTTCAAGTCCTAAATCTACAAGTTCATCAGTTGCGATGATTGCAGGACCCCCTGTATCTGTTATCAAACCAACACGGTTACCGGCTGGAATTGGTTGACTGGCAAATGCTACTGCCGCCTGGCACATTTCCTCTTCATCCCTGAACGTCAGAATACCTGTCTTATTAAAAATGAGTTCAGTTGAAAGTCCAATGCCTGCTAATCCTCCTGTATGTGAAGTTGCAGCTCTTGCCCCCTCTTCGGTTCTTCCTCCCCGCATAGCAAGGATAGGTTTTTTAGCCGCTACCTCATATGCCATTTCCATAAATCCTTTCGGATCTGAAAAACCCTCAACATATAAGACTATTACACGAGTTTTTTCATCGTCGCCCCAATACCTGATAATTTCCTCTATTGAAATATCACAGGCATTACCGTTTGAAGCATAATATCTCATTCCCACGCCAAGATCGAAAAAACGCTGCATAATAACTGCACCCACTCCTCCACTTTGAGCCACAACTGAAATATGTCCTGGATCAGGAAAGGTAAATGTAAAATCACAATAAGCTCTTATGTCTGGATCAGAGTTAATGATTCCCTGGCAATTCGGTCCGAAAATTCTTACGCCGTATCTCTTTGCTATAGAAACAACTTCATTTTCTAATGCTTCACCTTCTGGACCTACCTCCTTGAAGCCGGCACTGTTAATAATAATAAACTTAACTCCTTTTTTTCCACATTCTTCAACTGCTTGAGGGATGAATTTACTGGGTATACTGATATGTGCAAGATCGACATCATCGGGAACATCAAATATTGTTTTATATGCTTTTATTCCTCTTACTTCATCTGCTTTGGGATTAATAGGATAAATTGAACCCTTATACTTATAGTGTAAAAGATTTTTGGTTATAACATTGCCTATTGAAAGTTCTTTTGTGGATGCCCCTATGATTGCTACAGATTTAGGTTTGAATAATGTATCTAACATCTAATAAGTTCTCCCTGTCAGTTTGAAATTTAGAGTTATAAAACATACAGAATTTTTCTTTGCCTGATTAATAACTGAAAATTGTTACATCGTGTTTTCCTCAAGTTGCTCAATAAAAGCCTCAACATTTGTTTTAGTTTGTTCGTCAGAAATTAATCTTAGATCATTCAAATCTCCGTTGATTGTTAGACTCGGAACACCTGTTTCTTTCTCAAGCCGCTGGGGCATTCCGTAACGATTATTAGAATTGTTGGGACAAGTTTTAGCATCGTGATATATTACGCCATCTATCTTAAAGAAATCAATCATCCTTTTCATGTATTTCTCTTTAGCCTCATCCGATTTTGTAATAAACAATTCAGAATATGCTTTTGCCATACTCGTAAATGGATCTTCAGGATCAAAATCGGTAAATATCCAGCTATTACAATAAGTGGATGCAAGTACACAAGCTTTTAAACCGGCAAATAACTCGGAATGCGCTCTAAGTCTTCCCCAAACCGGCATACCTTCCCAATACAGCCGGAACTGTTCATCTTCAACTGCACCATCATTATTCTTTACCCTTTCTTTTAATTCTTTCAACAGTAATTTGTAATAATCAACAGCTTGCTGCGTACCCCTCAAGACAACAGCAGGACCCATATGAATTGTTCCATCAAAGAAGGTAAAGGGAGAAGGATGGGCAGAAGCTGTCTCTAAAACCTCCTTCCAAAGCTCGGAGCATTCACGGGATAGTGCTACTACTCTTTTAAATTCCTCTTTATCAAATTTATTACCCGAAATTTCTTCCAGTGGTTCAACTAAATCCTCCATTTGTATAGCAATTGAGTTTACAACATTCTCATCAATATCAGTTGGATTTCTGTGTGTATGAATACCCAACGAGGGAATGTTTAGTTCCCTGGAATACCACGCAAACCAATCCTTTACATCCCTACATTGATTAGTGTTGAATACTAAAACATCCGGCTTTGGAACACTTTCTATTCCTTCAAATGCTTTTGATAATGGAGTTATACCTTTTACATACGCACCGATATCAGAGGTGAGATACGAACAAATATCAGGGGAGAAACCCAATGCGTTAGCATTCGGAATGACTTCGGATGCAAGCCGGGAAGTGCCAAGCAGTGCACCATGATTTTCCGGGTAATAAACAAGAAAATCCATTGATAAAAGTAATTCGGCAGGACCAACACTTGTACACCAGGCAATCTTTTTATCTCCAGATATTGAAGCCCTGTCCAACTCATAAAAATAGTCAGCCATGTATTTATTCATTGTTCCAGTTGCTTCTATTTTCTTTCGAGTTACTTTTTTTTCTTCACCCATGAAAAATCCTTAATCTTATAAAATATTTTAATAATCTAATTAACTCTTATTGATTCTTTTTCCATTGCATATAATGCAGCACCGATAGCCCCTGAAAGTTGGGGGTAATCTGGAACCCAAATATCTCTCTCTATTAATTTCCCCATCATATTAACTAAGTATGGATTATGAGCCACAACTCCTCCAGTCATTACCACCTTTTCTGAAATAGAGTCCATCTCAGTAATTCGCTTTATTACTGAAAAGAACAAACCTTTTACAATATCCGGTAATTTTTTTCCCTGTCTAATGTTTTCTAAAACCTCTGTAGCTGAAAATACAGTACAATAACTTCCTAACTTAACCATTTCCTCGGATTGTCGAGCAAGCTCATCCATTTTTTCAAGAGGAATGTCAAGACGTGCCGACATCTCTTCAAGAAAGGCACCTGTTCCCGCAGCACATTTTCTATTCATTTTAAAGCTCGAGCGTTTACCATTTTTATCCAGCTTAATAATTTTATTATCCTGACCACCAATATCAATAATTGTAATTGCGGTAGGAAAATAATGATAGCATCCTTTTGCATGACAGCCGATTTCTGTAATTGTATCATTTGCGAATGATACGTTCTTTCTTCCATACCCGGTTGAAATTGATTTAATAATATCCTTTTCATCAACGTTTGCCATTTTTAAAGACATTTCAAGGCAAAGATTTGCTGTAGAAGTAAAGTCTGTACCTGAAATTTTTACGCACTGGCCGATTATTTTTTTTTCAGAATCAAGTACAACAACTTTCGTTCTGGAAGCTCCAACATCAGTTCCAACAAATACAGGTTTTGAATTCTTAACATTCATAATTATTTATATTGTAATAGGCATTTACTCACCGAACTTTATACAAAAATCCTTTATCTTTTTATTCGTATTCATTTTTAATTAAATGATATTTTCAACAACTCATCCATCCACAATCATTTGGAAGCTATTTCAATACCTGTTTTGTAACTGTGATTATTTCATCTTTCTTTTTTAACAGAAGATGTCTATACCCTCCCCAGATTGCTGCGCCCAATGCGCCCGCATATATTGCATCGGGGTAAGAACTGAACTCAAAATCATATTTACTTTCTTTTGCTAACTCTTCTACAGCCTGCACCAAGCCTTTGTTCATAGCCATTCCGCCAGTTAGAATTATTGGTGATTCTGCTTTGAGTGATGATAATAACCGTACAATTCTATTACCGATTGATAGATGAATTCCTTTAATAATATCAGGGGTCAAAATTCCACGAGAGACCATATTAATTACATCAGTTTCGGCAAGCACGGCGCAAATTCCGGAAGGAGTTTCGGGTCTGGTTGCCTTAAGAGAAATATCACCAACTTCATCAACGGCTAAACCAAGATAGCGGGATATATTTTCAATAAATTGTCCTGAACCAGATGCACATTGTCCGGTCATTTTATAATCAAGAACTTTTCCCTTGCTATCAACCTTTATAGCCCTGACAAAAAGTGCTCCCATATCTACTACAGTTTTTGCCTTTGGATTTAGAAATATTCCTCCCTTTGCGTGAGTAGTCATGCTGTAAAAGTGCCCTGTTTTTCTATTTACCATTTCACCTTCACCCGTGGAAGCAAGGTAAGCTATATCATCGTATATTAAATTGTTCTTCTCCAATAAAAAATTAATTAACTCTTCAGCTACATCAATGGGATTTCTTTTCCTGATTTTCTCGATGCCATTAGAAATCACTTTGGGTTTATCACTATAACTAATCAATACAGCTTTTATATAGCTTCCACCAACGTCTATCCCTAATGTGATTAATCTATTATTCATCACCTAATCCGGTTTCCCTTCTGTAGCTTTAGATTTACTCTTAGGTAAATCTGTACTCAAGTTTCTTCTTGCAAACATCGCTCCTCCTAAAGCTCCCATAAAAATTGAATCGGGATGAATATTTATTTTTAATTCGTTTCCATAGCTGTCATTTATCATTTTAGTTATATAACTTAAAACCGCTTGGTTGCGAGCCACTCCGCCTGTAAAAGTAAATTCATTTCGAACACCACCTGAACGTGCAATTAAGGACATTGCTCTTATCACAATTGCTTTGTGTAAGCCAGCAAGAATATCTTCGCGCTTTTCACCGATATTTAGCAACTCTCGGATTTCAGCACCAGCAAACACAGTGCAGGTAGAGCATATATTCACTTCCTTCTCAGCATCAAGAGCAAGGGGACCTAATTCATTTAAAGACAAGCTGAATTCATCAGCAATATAACCGAGATAACGACCGCAACCTGCAGCACATCTATCATTCATATAAAAGCTTGTGACCAAACCATAACTATCCATCTGTATTGCTTTAGTATCCTGTCCGCCAATATCCAATACTGTTCTTGTGTTTGGAAAGATAGCATGTGCACCGAAAGCATGACACAGAATCTCTGATTTTATACAGTCCTCCGGAAATGGAAGGAGTGCTCTGCCATAACCTGTCCCAACCATGTTTGCAATGGAAATTTCCATATCGGCTATTTGCTCGATATGTTCTTTTAATGAATCAGAAACCTCCTGATAATTTCCTTCAAGCAGATTCAATTCTACATCGAAATGCACACTTATATCTTCATCCGGGCTAAACATCCCGTTATATTTTTCATCAAGGATAGTTATAGCTTCGTGAATGAGCTCAACAAAGTCATATTCAACCATTTCATTTTCAACAGGTGTTATACTTTTATCGAAGGCAAGCATTAATGGCTCAAAGTAATCTTTTCCATAAGTCTCAACATGTTCATGATATTTTTCTGCAATAACATCCCGAAAAAACTGGCTTTTACCTCCGAGATTACCATGCAAATATTCATTGCGGATTAATGGTTCAATCTCAGTGATTATTTCTTCAATATATTCTGAAAGTTTACCGTTAATCTTATCAGAGAAAGTTGTTTTAACAGTTTCTGTAAGCTGTGAGTGAAGACTTTCGAGCCGTTTATTAAATTGAAGATACTGGAAAATCGCTTTCAAATCTTCAATATAAATTTTGTTTTCCGGACGAGCTTTTATTTCATCATCCAGTTTTCTTTTTAGCAGATTAAATCGTGCATCAAACGTTGCTTCCAGCTGGGCGATATCTGCAGCAACCTTGTAATTAGCTCTTGTATTGGTTATACCTCTTCCAATAATTTCATCCTGCTCATTAATTATAACCGCTTTAGAGGTTGTTGATCCGAGATCAACGCCAAGGTAATACTTATTCATATCTAATCAATTGATTGTGCTGCAAATTGTTTTCGTTGTTCCAGCATCTGAAAAAATGATTCAAGTCTGTTTTTAATATTCGCGTAAGAAAAATATCTCGGGTCTACAAGATCCGATTCTATAAATCCTACAGGCACTTCAAGTTTTTCTTCTAACGTTCTCATCATTAATAACTGCCCTGCTGAAAAGGAGTTGCAACTTTTAATGGAATTTACAAGAAAACCATCAGCATGATATTCGGTAATACATTTTTCAAGTAATTCAATTCTTTGCGG
>CP070637.1:1297774-1318021 GCA_020354005.1 Ignavibacterium sp. | reverse complement strand
ATTACCACTTTGCTCATTTCTTTTTATAATATTCCATTGCTGAGTAAAGAGAGGCGAAGAGTAAATTATGAATACTAGAAATACAAAAACTATAAATGTAGAGAGTTTGATCATCTAAACCCTCTTAAGTAAGAAGATACCAATAATTTATTATGTACAAGTTACTCAATCAAAATTCAATGTGCCAATCTAATTGCTTAACGCCATTGTTAAACAAAAATCCCTTTTGGTAACGTGTACTAAAATCTTGTTTTCTAGGAAGATGATGATGTAATATCCCTATAAAATTGTTCTTCCCATATCCCTGCTTAATAACAGCTTGGGGTTAATTTCCGACCAAACAATAAGTTTATTTTGCTTGGAATTCTTATCTCTAATGAGCAGGTTTAAAGGTCAATGGTAAACTTAATTGAAAAAAGGACGAAGTGTCTTTTAATACATCCAAAATTTTCACCATATAGTTTTTGGAATTTTGTTGATGTATGTAAAATAGTTGGGGCCAAGTATACAGCTGCACCTCTTGGATTAATGACCGTTGCCGCGTTGTTGCCGGATGAATGGGAATTAAAATTAATTGATACAAATGTTGAGCCTCTCCTGGAAGATTATTTTGAGTGGGCAGATATTGTTTTTACGGGGGGAATGTTACCGCAACAAACCGGAATACTTGACATAATCAATTTAGCTCATCAAAAACAACGTCCTGTGGTTGTTGGCGGGCCCGATCCAACTTCTCAACCAAATTTGTATCAATCTGCTAACTTTCTAGTAATGGGTGAGGGTGAGATTACTATCCCTATGCTATTGAACGATCTGGAAAACGGCTGTAAGAGTGGTGAATACGTATCTTCTGATTTTGCTGATATGACTGAAGCAGTTGTGCCAAGATTTGATTTAATTAAATTCAAAAATTATATCCATCTAAATATTCAATTTACCCGTGGTTGTCCTTATAATTGCGAGTTCTGTGATGTAATTGAACTATATGGTAGAAAACCACGTTCTAAAACTCCGGAGCAAATAATAAAAGAACTGCAAAGCCTGTATGATCTAAATTATCGAGGTCATGTTGATATCGTTGATGACAATTTTATTGGGAACAAGAAGAATGTCAAAACAACCTTGCAGGCAATAAAAGGATGGTCCGAAATAAACAATTATCCATTTTACTATGGGATTGAAACTTCGATTAATTTGGCAGATGATGACGAGCTACTACAACTGATGAAAGATGTTGACTTTCGACTTGTATTTATTGGTGTTGAGACACCTGAGGATGAAGTGTTAGAAAAAGCAAATAAGAAAATAAACATGAACAGATCTATTATTGAAGCAACAAGAAAAATTGGTTCTTATGGTATGATAGTCAATGGAGGATTCATCATAGGCTTTGATAATGAGACTGATCAAACTGCTAAAAAAATGATTAACTGTGTACAGGAATCCGGAATATGCGTTGCAATGTTTGGATTAATGTATGCCCTACCCAACACACAATTAACAAAGCGATTGAAACTGGAAGGGAGATTATTTAATGAATTTGCGATTATTACCGATAATAAAACTCAAATTGACCAAGCCACAAGTGGATTAAATTTTATAACGGTGAGACCAAGAATTGATATTCTAAGAGATTTTGTTACTGTTCTAAAATATATATATAAGCCTGAACATTATTATGAGAGAATAATCCGCACTTGTTTAAATATAAAAATAGCTAATAAGTATAGACATAATTTTGTAAATACTTTAAAGAACTTACGGTCGTTTATAAGGATTGTCGGTCATGTTGGATTTAACGGAATAACTGGTATGCTTTTCTGGAATATGTTTTTTACAGTCCTTTTCAAAAATCCCAGAGCAATAGAATGGGCCATAAGCCTGTCGGCAATGTTTATACATTTTCATAAACATTCAATATTCATTATCAATCATACAAACCAACAGATCAGTGATATCAATAAATATGGGGAAGTGATTTATAATCAGAATGAGCATAAAATGGCTAACACAAAAGTTATAAATTACCAAAAAGACGTTCTCTAAAATCAACATTAAGATAAACGAAAATCTTAGTAGTAACCACCAGGCAATTGGAGTGATTACAACAATACAAATCAATCAAAAAGCAACACCAAGACTCTTAGATTTGATTCTAATTATTCATCAACTAATTCACCAATAACTGCTTAAAAACTCAGGCATAGGTTATTTATTACTTGCCAATCAGCAACCATTCATTGCTTCTATAAAAATGAATTGCCAAGTTAGACTAAAGGAATAATTTAATTTTCTTTAAAACGAACTCTCACTACAACGGATCATATTTTTTTGTCCTTTGATGAGAAAGACACAATTCTATAAAATACTTTTCTTAATAATCTTCTGGGTTTGCTGCGCAATATTCTCCGTATTCTATGATGCTTCCCTCCTGGGTTTTACGTCTGAAGTTGAAGGTGAGTACTACAGTTTCTCCCGCGTACTTATTTCAAGTATAATCACAACCATAATTGGAGCATCAATACTTGGCTCATTGGAAGTATTATTCTTCGGCAGAATTCTGCGTAAAAAGCCATTAGGTGTTGCCATACTAGTTAAAACAATTATCTACATAGCTTTTATTCTCTTCTTTGTTTCAATAACAAGAATGTATCTAGCAAGCGCTGAGATAGGCAAATCAATGTTTAGTGCGGATGTACTTGCTCTACATTACGACTTCTTATTTAGTATTAGGGTTGTGATGAATATAATTTTTTGGGGTATTGCCTGTGGGCTTGCTATATTCATTCTTCACGTAAGTGATAAGTTCGGACAGGGTGTGCTGCTTAATTTTATACTTGGCAAATATCATCATCCAAAGGAAGAAAAAAGAATATTCATGTTTATGGATCTTAAATCTTCAACAACTTATGCTGAAAAATTAGGTCACATTGAATACAGCAAACTAATACAGGACTGTTTTTTTGATCTAACAGATGTAGTGGCAAATAATTATGCAAATATATATCAATATGTGGGTGATGAAGCTGTGTTATCCTGGGAATTCGACAAAGGACTCAAAAACAATAATTGTATTAATGTCTACTATGATTATATGAATGTTATTAGGGGAAAAAGCAATTACTACGATAACAAGTATGGTATGATCCCTGAATTCAAGGCGGGAGCGAGCTCTGGCTACGCAACGGTAGCAGAAGTTGGTGAGCTAAAAAAAGAGCTTGCCTATCATGGTGATGTATTAAATACTGCATCAAGAATTCAGGGTGTGTGTAATAAGTACAATAAATCGTTACTGATTTCCGAAGAGCTTGAAAAAAATCTAAAACTTGATAAAAACTTTAAAAAAGAATTAATTGGATCGATTGAGTTAAAAGGTAAGCTTCAGCTGGTTAATATTTACAGTATTGAACAAATATAGTTTGGCTGTTTTGATTATGTGTTAATTAGATTGTTATTCTATTAGAATAGAAAAAATTATTATAACTATTAAGCAAGGAAAACATAAAGGGGTAAAGTGTTATTTCAATTAAAAATAATTTTGTTTGTAATTGCATCTGCAGGACTTCTTTGGCTGTCATGGTCCTCGCTACGTGATTTTCGCTCTCATGGCTTTTACCGTTTCTTTGCCTTCAAGCTAATTGTAGTTTTAATTCTTTTAAACATTGAATACTGGTTCTATGAACCATTTAGTATTCACCAGATAGTTTCCTGGCTATTACTCATCATCTCATTGTATTTGGTAATTCACGGTTTTCAACTATTACACACGGCAGGAAAGCCAAACAACAACCGAAAAGACTCATCACTGTTTGGAATTGAAAAGACAACAGAACTAATAACCGTGGGAGCTTATCGCTACATTCGTCACCCTATTTATAGTTCGCTGCTATTTCTTGCTTGGGGGACGTTTTTCAAGCAATCCTCGTGGATAGGCTTTGCTTTAGCCCTTCTTGCGACATTCTTTCTAGCAATGACCGCTAAGATGGAGGAAAAGGAAAACATCAAATTCTTTGGTGATGTTTATAAAAGTTATATGAAGAAAACAAAGATGTTTATTCCGTTTTTATTGTGAAGATTTTACTAAATAAAGGTACAGCGCAAAAAAGGAGTTAAAATGTTCGAACCAACAATAGTAACCTGGATAATCATAATCTTTGGGGCTATAACTTGTGTACCACTATTATATGCTCAATCAATACTGCTATTTAAACCTGAGGAGCAAAAAGCTAAAGACATTTTAATTGGTAAAGGCGAAGACTGGCGGGACAAAACACATTTTAAATCTGCTTATGGTTTAGCCTGGGCTGATTGGCTTATATTTGTTCCAGTATTTATCGCTGCAGTTATTGGTGTGTTTACAGAACAACTATGGGGCTATGCACTATTTGCTATAGCAGGTACAATTCAGATTTACATTAATACAGTACTATGGTTTTTGGAAAAGGAATATGTATATCCTTATTGCGGTCCAATAGCTTACTATACATATTATTGGGGTAATTTTATTTATTGGGGAATTGCTGCACTTATATATTCCTTGATTCGTTTGAGCGGAATAACACTTTAGTGAAAATGTATTTTTATAAACTTTAATAAGGAAAAGCAAAATGGATATCATCTGGGGGATATTACTTATCGTTTTTGGATTAATTGGATGGGGAGGACAAGTGCTATCTGCACTTACACCAGGGTTTGCAGAAAAGCTTGGTTTGATTGAACCGGAAGCAGATGTTGATCCTGCATTTTATGCAGATGCGCGCGGTGAAGCAAAATGGGATTCAATTACACTATGGACTTTACCTTTTGCCGGTTTATTAATCGTACTGAACAATCAATTATGGATTTATTTTGGAATTATAGGGGGAAGTATGTATTTATACTTTGCCGGCAGGGCAATATTTACACGACTTGAATTGAAAAAACGCGGAGTAAGCATAGGAAAGCCGGAACTTCTAAAAACGTATTATATATTTGTAACGTTGTGGGGATTAATTGGATTAGCAACAATTATTAAAGCGGTTAAGGCTTTATCAGAAATTATTTAACAAATAATTGATGGAAACATCAAATGAAAATCTTAGCTATCGAAAATGAATTTAAGGGAATATCATCAGATGATTATAAACCTTATCTAAAAACTGAGGCAATGGCAGTGTGGGAATTATATAAGAAGAATTTTATAAGAGAAATTTATTTTAGGAAAGATAAAAGTTCTGCAGTTTTAATGCTTGAAAGCGAGAGTGTTAGAGAAGCAGAAAATACTCTTTCGGAATTACCATTGGTAAAAGAGAAATTGATTTACTTTGAGATAATTCCACTAGTGGCATACCCCGGTTTTGAACGTTTATTCAAGTAAGTTTATTATTATAAATATGCGGTGACAATGAAAAAATTTACTATTTTATTTTTATTCAGTTTAACTTTGAATCTACTAACTACCTGTACCACTTCCGATGATAAAAAATCCCCAAACATTCTCTTCATTGCTGTTGATGACTTACGACCTGAGTTGGGGTGTTATGGAAACGAATATGTTAAAAGTCCTAACATAGACCGCCTTGCAGAAAATGGAATTGTTTTTACACAATCATATTGTCAATCGGCAGTCTGCAATCCTTCACGTGCAAGTTTGTTAACCGGGCTGCGTCCCGATCGAATTAAAGTTTGGGATCTGCGGACTGATTTTAGAGATACATCCCCGGATGTTATTACGCTCCCACAACATTTTAAGAATAATGGTTACCACACTGTGGGCATCGGTAAAATATATCATAATACTCTTCCGGATAGTTTGTCGTGGAGCGAACCGAAATTACACATCGCAGGTTACCCTTTTGATCCAGATGCAGTTTATCGTGATGAAAAAAATGTAGCCTCCCTCGAGAAACGAAAACAAAAGATTATTGCCGAAGGAAGAGAGAAAAGATATATCGACCGAATTGGAGAATGGTATTTAAAGGATGTTGCTTATGAAATTGTTGATGCACCAGATGATGTTTATTTTGATGGTGCTCAAACTGATGTTGCTCTCAAGAAGATAGAAGAATTATCGAATAAAGAGAAACCGTTTTTCTTTGCCATAGGTTTCTATCGTCCACACCTGCCATTTAATGTTCCTAAAAAATATTGGGATATGTATGAAAGAGAAAATATTCCTTTGGCGAAAAATAATTTTGTTCCCAAAGATGCACCGTTAATGGCAATAAACAACTTAAGAGAGTTAAGAGGATATACAGACTTTAAAACAATTCTACATCCTATTGATGGGCAACTCAACGAAGATCAAACGCGTGCGCTAAAACATGGTTACCTGGCATCTGTAAGTTATATTGATGCACAGGTTGGGAAGCTGATTAATAAACTAAAAGAATTAAGGGTTGATGATAATACAATAATTGTTTTATGGGGAGACCATGGATGGAAACTTGGTGAACATGCCAGCTGGTGTAAAATGACTAATTATGAAATTGACACTAAAGTACCGTTAATGTTTTCTACACCTCAATTAAAAGGGAAAAGTATTAAGAGTAGTAGACTGATTGAGTTTGTTGATATCTATCCTACGCTTTGTGAGTTAGCCGGAATACCAATTCCCGAAACACTTGAAGGAATTAGTGCACTTCCTCTTTTTGAAAATCCGGATCGTCCCTGGAAAAAAGCAGCATTTAGTCAATTTCTTCGTGAGGGAATTTGGGTTGCGCCTGATGGAATTGAGTATATGGGTTATTCAATCAGAACCGAAGAGTACCGCTATACCGAGTGGGTGAACTGGGAAAGTAAGGAACTGGTTGCAATCGAGTTATATGATCAGTTAGCAGACCCCGATGAAAATATAAATATAGCAGGGCCTGAAGAGAATAAATCAATCATTACAGAGCTTTCTGAAAAACTTAAATTGGGCTGGCGTGCTGCTTTGCCGGATAATTAACTAAACTAAATAATGTTGGAGCTT
This sequence comes from Ignavibacterium sp., assembly GCA_020354005.1. GTDB lineage: Bacteria > Bacteroidota > Ignavibacteria > Ignavibacteriales > Ignavibacteriaceae > BMS3ABIN03. The sequence continues at coordinate 1,311,069 of CP070637.1, read as the reverse complement.
ACGATGAAAAAGATTAAACACTTATTGGTTAGCATTTCTTTTGTAATTTTATTCTTGAGCTTAAATTTATTTTGTCAGGGAAACTCAGAAGAATCAAAAATGCAATACGCGGAAACCGATGTAATAAAACTACCATCACCAAACCTTAAGGGCGTCACCTCAGTAGAGGAAGCATTACACAAAAGAAGATCTATCAGGGATTATACAAATGAACCAGTAACAATAGCTGACATCTCCCAACTTCTGTGGGCTGCACAGGGAATAACAGAGGAATCTTACGGATTAAGAACAGCCCCCTCAGCGGGTGCCTTGTATCCGCTGGAAGTCTACGTTGCAACAAGTAATGTAGAAGATTTAACTCCCGGTTTGTATAAATACAAAACTCAAAATCATACTATAAAGAAAATAGATGACGGTGATAAACGAAAAGATATTGCAAATGCAGCTCTGGGACAGGATGCAATTGAAAACTCATCTGCAATAATAATTATAACCGCAGTGCCTGAACGAACGGAAGTAAAATACGGCAGGAGAGCAGAGAGATACGTACAGATGGAGGTTGGACACGCTGGACAAAACATTTATCTGCAAGCAGTTTCACTTGGTTTGGGGACTGTAATGATTGGTGCCTTTAAGGATGATGCTCTAAAGAAAGTCCTTGATTTGCCCAAAAATGAAAATCCTCTCGCAATTTATCCCTTGGGTAAAATTTAGATTCGCAATAAAAATATTTATGAATAATAATTGCGATAGCCCCAACCTTAGGAGTTTTTTAGATAGATTGAACTTGATAAACTGTGATTTTTTTATGAGGTTTAATTCTATATTCAAATGATTTGTGTATTAAGAGGGCATTATGCACGTTAAAGATCTGTTAAAATTAAAAGGGAACGATGTTTACTCTATCACTCCGGATGCTACAGTTTACGATGCACTAAAAATTATGGCAGAAAAGGAAGTTGGTGCGCTTATAGTTCTCGATGGTGATAAAATGGTTGGAATATTATCAGAACGGGACTACGCTCGCAAAGTTATACTTAGCGGCAAGAGTTCACAGGAGACACTCGTTCGTGATATTATGACCTCCGATGTTAAATACGTAGGACCAGATGATAAAGTAACACATTGCCTGTCTCTAATGACAAAAAAGCATTTCCGCCACTTACCTGTAATGGAACAGGATAAGGTAATTGGGGTACTTTCCGTTGGAGATGTAAGAAGCAGATTATAATCTAACGAATATTGTGGTTAATACTTTTGTTTAGTTTACAGTCTAAGCAGCTTCGTGCTTTTCTACTTCATCCAATTCGATTACAGATTTTGCAATACGTTTACTGTGGTAGTAAATACGTTTAAGCTTTTCTAAAATATCAACCTCTATACTATACGCTTCAAATTTTCCTGAGTCTGCTGCTACAAGCCTTTCAGCCTGGTGCAAGTCAGCTTGCTTGGTTAACTTATTCAAATCATCCTTCATCTGGATAACTCTATGTGCAAAATTTATATCCTCTTCTACCACTGATCTTAAAGCAGCTTTAAGTGCATCTGAAACAACAACGTGAACTGTACTTATTACTCTTTGCGTTGGCTCGCTTATCTTAAAACCTTTATAAATACGCCGCAGACCTAATTCAACCATATTAATCTCAATTAAATCACCAATATGATCAAGGTCGTTAACTGCTGCCATAATGTTTGTTAGCTTTAACGTTTGGTGTTCATTAAGTTCCAGCTTGCTAACTTTCGCTAAGTAAGTAACAATATGTTTGTGCAGAACATCCACTTCCTTATACATATCCCTAACTGCTAAAAGTGATTCCTTATCACCTGATAATACAGCCGGCATCATAGCGCTGCTCATTAAATCTACTCTTTTTCCCATTCTTTTAATTTCATGGCGGGCAGCATCCAAAGCAAGGCTGGGTGTATGGAAAAGCATATCACTTAAAAACTTTGGTTGAATTTCTTTTTCTTCCTCTATCGGTTTATCAGGGATGAGTCGGTAGACTAACCGTGCAAAGTATGTGACGAAAGGAAGGAAAATGACAGCACAAGAAACATTAAAAACAGTGTGAGCATTAGCAACCTGCCGAGGCAATACAGCTGCTGCAGCTTGCATACCGGTGACTCCCTCAGGTGCGGATGGCGAAATGCTAACAATAAGTTTTGCAAATGGTTCAATAAAAGGTAAAAAGATGAGTACGCCTACAACATTAAAGAGCACATGGACTGCAGATACTCTCACTGCTTCGCGCGGTTTTCCTATTGAAGCCAAGAAAGCAGTAATACAGGTTCCAATATTAGCACCAAACGAAAGTGCTATACCCGCCTCAAGGGTAATTAATCCTTGCATCGCCAAAACAATAATTACACCTGTTGTGGCAGAACTGGATTGAATCAATGCTGTAAAAAGAGCTGCAACTAAAATTCCTAATATAGGATTGGACATTTGGGTCATCAAATCCAGAAACGGCTGGTAAGATCGTAAGGGGCTCATAGAACTGCTCATAACACCCATTCCGAAAAAGATCATTCCTAATCCCATTATCATATAACCGTATTGCTGTACTTTTTCCCTCTTTGCTATAAAGAGCATACCAAACCCGATTGCAACCAGCAGCAGTGCATATTTCGTCACTTTAAATGCTATTATCTGAGCTGTGATGGTCGTACCTATGTTTGAGCCCATAATAACGCCAATCGTTTGCGAGAGGGACATCAAACCTGCAGACACAAATCCTACTAACATTACTGTAGTTACAGAGCTTGATTGAATAACGGCCGTAACTAATGCACCAGTGATAAGCCCCATAATGCGATTATTTGAAAGCATCCCCAAAATATCTTTCATCTTCTCCCCGGCAACGTTCTTCAGGGCGTCGCTCATTTTGCCCATCCCATAGAGAAACAGGGCTAATCCACCTAACAAACCGATAATAACAAAGAACCAACTAATTTCTGCGGTTGTTTTAGATGACATCTCCTGGGCAAGTGAGTCGGGGCTAACTAGGAATAGAATTAAAAATATTAATTTCAGTATTAATGAAAATCGCGAGTATAGAGTTTTCATCTCTTATCTCCTTAACATTCTATTTAAATTATTTTTCAGCAGAAGTCTTTACAACGACCACCGGAATAGGCGATAATTGAACAACACGTTCAGCCTTAGAGCCAACGAGAAGATGAGATAATCCGGTTCGACCATGGCTTCCAACAAAAATCATCTTAGCTTTTTTCTTCTTTGCAATTTCTAAAATTCTTGTTACGGGTGTGCCTACAACTAACAATGGAGTAGCTTTTTTTATTGGTGTAAGCTTAGGATACTCCTTACGCATTTTCTGTAGAAACTCGTCCATCATTTCATTAGCTGCATCTTCCATAGTGAAGAGGTACTTTTTCTTCTTTCCTTTAGGAGCATAAAAACCCGGTGCTTCTGCAGGATCGTGAATAACATGAAGCACTATTAATTTTGCATCGGTCTTTTCAGCAAGTTCAGCCGCAAAGCGTAATGCCTCTTCGGAATAAGGGGTGAAATCTACAGCGACTAAAAGTGTGTTTTTAATTTTCTCTGCCATCTTTAATCCTCCTCAATCCATTTTAAGTAGACTATAAAGAATTGTATTAAACATAATAATAGTATTATAATATAGGAAGTACAAAAAAGATTATATTCTTTATGAATCTCAGCAATGGGATATTATTTCTTCAATAAGTAAGTAAGACATGATTGAATTACAAGAAAGTACTAAAGAAGATCTAAAACTTTTTTCAAGTTGGGAAAAGTTAGATGGGATACGAGAATTTATCTGTCCTTATGCTTTTGAACGACACGTAGAAGAGTTTGAAAAAAATGAAGTAACTTATTTGAAAATTAGTTTTAATGCTAAGCCTGTTGGTTTTGTATTATTAAAATTGGAAGATGATGAAAGATCTGTAGAGTTCCGGCGAATAGTTGTCATTGAAAGAGGAAAGGGAATTGGCCAGAAAGTTTTAAATGAAATTGAGAATTATTGTTTAAATAAATTAAAGAGAAAACGTATTTGGCTGGATGTATTTGAGTTTAATAAAAGAGGAATACATATCTACAAAAAGCAAGGATATAAAATGATTGATGAGATCGATATTGATGATAAACGAGCTTTTGTTTACGAGAAGTTATTTGATTCCTGACTTTATCACATCTTCCCGAAGAGAATCAACATCCCAGCCTGCATCACGTTCAAGCTCAGGATCAGCATCATCAGATTGAATTAGCTCTTCAAGTTCGGCAATATATTGTCTTGCTGCTGATAAATATTCTTTTCTATCTTCTCTCATAGCAGAAAGTTCCCGCAATGCACTTTCATCATGCTTTAGAAAAGTTTTAGCAGCACGATGAGCTCTGTGTGCTCTGTATCCAAGCATTCTCATTGCATCAATTCCCATTCGCAATGATACATCTATAGTATCGCGGTAAACGTCATTAATACCGGTATTTAGCAATTCATAAGCGTCCGGTCTATCAATTGCTCTTACTAAAATTTTAAGATGTGGAAAATGTTTTTTAATAGTTTCAACAAGTGCAATGTTTTTTTCTGCATTATCAAATGCGATTATAATTAGCTTTGCTTTTTCGGCACCTGCTGCGTGAAGAAGATCGTGTCGTGATGCATCACCATAGTAAACCTTCAGTCCGAGTTTTCTAAGTATCTCAACTCGATCGGAATCAAAATCCAATACTGTAGTGCCAATGCCGTTGGCTTTCAGTAGCCTTCCTACAATGTTACCAAACTTATCAAAGCCTGCTATGATAACTGGATTTTCCTCTTCAATTTTATCTGATTCACGTTCATCTGTTTCTCTGGTACCAAAACGCGGCAGGATTAATTTTCCAGTAATAACTATCACTATTGGTGTCATCACCATTGAAAGTGCAACAACAGCGACCATTACGTTAATTATGTTAGTTCCAATAATGCTGTTTTGCGCAGCAAACGAAAACAATACAAAGGCAAACTCGCCGCTCTGTGCAAGTGAAACTGAAAATATGAGGTTTTGATCTATACTTATCTTAAAGAACTTACCCAATGAAAAAAGAACCAGCCCTTTTACGACCATAAGTGCAACGACTAATCCTGCAATAATTAGGGGAGACTCAAGAATTAGATTAAAGTTTATTGATGCACCAACTGAAATGAAGAATAGTCCAAGCAGCAGTCCTTTAAATGGTTCAATATCACTTATAAGTTCGTGGCGGTATTCACTGTTTGCAAGTACAACACCTGCTAAAAATGTTCCAAGCGCAGGACTCAATCCAACCTGTGTCATCAAAACAGCAATTGCAATTACCAGAAGTAATGCGGCTGCAGTAAATATTTCTAACAATCTGGTTTGTGCAATGAAACGGAATACGGGTCTCATCAAATATTTTCCACCGATTACAATTGAAGCGACAGCAGCAAGTACAGCAAGAGTTTGGGCCCATCCTGGCAACGAGCCAACCAAAGTTGTATGACCATCTGAAGCAGCAACAGCTTGAGTTGCAAGGAGAGGAAAAATTGCGAGCATAGGTATTACAGCAATATCCTGGAAAAGCAGCACAGCAAATGAAGACTGTCCTGAAACAGTTTTCATTAAACCTTTTTCATTCATCGTTTGAAGCACAATAGCTGTAGATGAAAGTGACAGAGTTAATCCTAATGCAACTGATGCTTGCCAGGGAACTCCAATAATCATAGCAGCAACTGCAACAATAACTGAAGTAACCAAAACTTGCATTCCTCCTAAACCAAGAATCGAGGTTCGCATTTTCCAGAGCAGTGATGGTTCAAGCTCCAATCCTATTACAAAGAGCATCATTACAACACCAAACTCTGCAAAGTGCATAATATCCTGCCCACCTTCACCAATTAATCCTAAGACTGCAGGACCGATAATAACACCGGCAATTAAGTAGCCAAGAACAGATCCCAGGCCTATCCGCTTAGCAATTGGGACAGAGACAACTGCAGCCGTTAAATAAACAAGTGCCTGAAAGAAAAATGAATCGTGATGCATCTATTTTGATTTTGAATTATTAATTTGGAAATTATTTTAAAGTAGTTCGTTTGCTATTGTGTGTTTCATCATTTCATTGTAATCATATTTATCTTCAGCAAGATTTTTTAATAATCTAGAATATTGTTCAGTGTAAATTTCAATCTCCTGATTCTCCAACTTATGTGTGCCTTGCACTAAAAAAGGCGGTAAATATTTCATGCCACAGAGTTTAAAACTCTGCTCAAGCGGAACCAGAAATTCATGAATAGTGTGTTTATTAAAACTTTCTTTTTGGTATGCCATAGCTGACCCGCCGGTTGTAATAACCAGGATTACCTTCCTACCCACAAGTGCTTTTCCTTTTGAACCGTATGCCCAGCCGTGTTCTAACACAAGATCCTCCCATTGCTTTAAAATAGCTGGGGTACTATACCAGTAAAATGGATAATGAAGAATAATCAGATCGTGATCAGTTAAAAGCTTCTGCTCTCTTTTTATATCAATATCAAAATCAGGATATGCTTCATAGAGATCGTTAATCGTTACATTATCAACATTTTCTGCAGCGCTGATTAAGCGTTTGTTTATTCTTGATTTTTCAAGTGCCGGATGAGCAAATAAAATTAGAACTTTAGCCATCAGTGTTATTATCTTTTAATCTATAATTTAGTTGGTTAAAAATTAAAAATTAATTGGGGCAAAGATAGACAATCTATGTGTGTTAATTCAACTAATGAAGATAAAACTATTAAGTTAGTATCATGAGTGATGACTTCACAGGTGTAGCTATTTATGCATCAGTGTTTTGTGCTGTTTTATTAGTAGCCATTCTGCTTAGCGTTTCTCGAAACTATGAAAATTTAAATGAACAAGTACTTGATGGTTTTGTTAATCGTTTCCTGGTTGGTATTGCTTTTCAGTGTTTGCACTTTACGGAAGAGTTCATCACACGTTTGTACGAACGGTTACCACAGTTACTTGGTATGCAGGTGTGGTCTAAGGAGTTTTTTGTTGCTTTCAATCTTTCCTGGATTTTTATATGGTCATTATCAGCAGTTGGATTAAAGAATCAGTTCCGGCCTGCGTACATTCCAGTTTGGTTTTTTGCTATAATGATGACAGCTAACGGTATTATACATCCACTTTTGGCCGTAGCTGTTGGTGGATATTTTCCAGGGCTAATTACGTCACCTATCGTCGGCATATTGGGGATTCTGATACTTGACAGACTCCTGAAAATGACCAGACAAGAATCAAAATAGTCAAATATCAGATCCATTCTGCACTTGACAAAAGAAAATAAATTATTTATATTTAACCGTACGGTTAGTTAATTATTATTTAAAGGAACTAATGTCCCGGACCGGCGGAGATTTAACAAAGAAAAGAATTTTAATGATTGCAGAGAGGCTTTTCTCAGAGAAGGGCTTTGATGCTACCAGTGTTGACAGCATTGCCAAAAAAGCAAAGGTTAACAAGGCGCTGATCTATTATCATTTTAAGGACAAGAATGATATCATTTCCTCGCTGTTTAAGAATATTATCAAAGAACTATCCCGGCAAATCGGTAGCTCGATTGAAGATTTTCACAAAAAAAGTAAGTTACCAGTTGAGGAGAAAATTAGGAAAGAAATAGTTTTGTTAGATGATAAAAAAGACATTCTTTCGGTTCTATTAATGGAGGGATTGAAGAGTAAAAATAAAAACTTCCAATTATTTGAGTTAGCTAACATTGTAATTGAAAATGAGAAGAAATCTGTGCTTGAGAAGTTGAAAAGCCAAAATGAAGACGACAAACTTAAACAATTATATATTCACGAATTCTTTACAGGAATTTTACCAATGATAATGTTTGTTGCACTAAGGGATAAATGGTCTGCCTATTATAAAACAAATCCAGATGAAACTTTAAACAATTTTATCGATTCATTTATTAATTCACATATTAAATCACACATAGCATAAAAAATTTTGCACTATTTGTTAACCATACGGTTAGTTAATTATAATAAATGGAGGATAAAATGAAAAAAATACTTCCACCCCAATTTTTTTACTTCAGCATTACTTTGATGATATTGTTACACTTTCTCTTCCCAATAAAGACTTTGCTGAACTTCCCCGTTACTTCAATTGGCATTGTACTTTTTGTTTCTGGAGCTATGATGGCGATAAAGGAAAAGAAGAGATTCGCCAGGGTTAAAACCAATATTAAAACATTTGATAAGCCTGATAAGCTATTGACTGATGGTCTATATAAATATTCACGAAATCCAATGTACCTGGGTTTTGTAATTGCTCTCATGGGTGTTTGGCTGCTTTTAGGTTCCCTTTCTCCTTTGCTAATGGTTTTAATATTCATCTTTATTACCAACACAGGCTATATAAGTTTTGAGGAAAAGATGATGGGGGATACCTTTGGGGAGTTGTATTTCGCCTATAAAAATAAAACAAGGAAATGGATTTAATTTAATTGTTTGTTGTTTGATTACGTTTTTGTGATTGATAGGATTTCTTATACATTGTGAAGGTTACTAATAATTTTGGAATAGTTAAGATGTATTATAGAGAATACTCCGAAATCACAAAAAAAATTAACATCTAAAATTCTTTTAGGAGAACAAGTTGGAATACAAGAGACAGGATAAAGAACCACCTGCCGCTATTGATAAATGGGGCTGGCGATTTCATCATATTGGAGTGCCGGTTAAGAAGCCTATGCCTAATGAAAAATATATTGAAAGACTAAAGATGTACGTTACAGGATTTGATACCAGTCCCTATGGTTATGAATGGATGCGATTTGAAAAGGACAGTTCTATTAATGAGTTAGTGCAAACGGTACCCCACATTGCATTTGAAGTTGATAATCTGGAAGAAGCTCTAAATGGCAAAAAGATTATCACCGAAGCACACACAATTAGTGAGGGAATCAGAGTCGCGATGATTCTAGACAACTGTGCCCCAATTGAACTGATTGAGTTTGAGAAACGTAATTGATGTGGTAAAGAAATCATAAATCATGCTTTGCTATTCACATTTACTTCACCCCGTTAACTATTTGAGAACTTTTACAAAACTTACCCTTGCAAATGGATAATAAATAATGTTATCTTGCATCAGGCACAAAGCCGTAAACCAAAATTCAGTCATACAACAAAAAGATTATTGAAGTATCTCAATCCATAATAAAATTGCCAATCTCCTAATCTCATCTAAATAAATGACCCCCATTTAAAAGATGAACTCCTGATGCAATTTTTTTAGTACGAGATACTGAACATTCAGAATACTACTTCCCTTGAATAACTGAATTTAAGAAATTCAGATTGGAGAAATCTTGAAGAGAAAATTGCGCATTGGAATAATAGATCTTGTAAGTAAGGGCCCCACTAAAGCATTGTGGGCGCGTTTTATGTACCCGAATCTAGCCAGCATTATGCCGCAGGTTTTAGGGGTATGGTGTGAAGAAGAAGGACACGATGTATCTTTTGTATGTTACACCGGTTTTGAAAATTTACTTGAGGAATTACCGCAAGACACTGATCTCGTTTTTATTAGCTCGTTCACTCAGGCTGCACAACTATCTTATGCGTTAAGTAATTTACTCAGGAGCAAAGGTATTATTACTGCGATAGGGGGACCGCACGCACGTTGTTACCCGCAAGATGCGCAAAAGTATTTTGATTATGTACTTGGCTTTACTGATAAAGAAGTAATTCAACAGGTTTTATACGATTGTTCAGAGCATCGTCCTTTGGGATTATATCTCTCAGCGCAAATCCAGCCGAAGACTTTACCGGGGGTAAAGGAGCGCTGGAAATTTATTGAGCCCACATTGAATAAAGCACCGTGGATTAAAATTGTACCGATGTTAGGAAGTTTAGGGTGTCCTTACACGTGCAGCTTTTGTATTGATGCTGAAGTTCCCTATCAGCAATTGGGATTTGATGTGATGAAGGAGGACCTTCAATTTCTCTTGCAAAAATTTAAACGCCCCCGTGTAGGCTGGCACGATCCTAATTTCGGAATACGGTTCGACCATTGTATGGATGCAATTGAAGAAGTGGTGCCTGCGGACAGCATTGATTTTATTGGAGAAAGCAGTCTCTCAATTCTAACCGAAGCACATATGATACGACTTAAAAGAAACGGATTTAAAGCTCTTCTGCCCGGAATAGAGTCGTGGTACGATATGGGTAATAAATCCAAATCCGGTCAGAACAAAGGAATGGCTAAAGTAAAGCAAGTATCGGAACAAATAAATATGATAATGAGTTATGCACCATATCTTCAGGCAAACTTTGTATTGGGGCTTGATTCTGATGAGGGCGATGAGCCATTTGAGCTGACCAAAAAATTTATTGATCTCTCGCCCGGTGCATTTCCAGGTTATTCTCAGCTTTCTGCTTTTGGAGAAGCAGCACCATTAAATTTAGAATATCAGCAGCATAACCGGGTACTTGGTTTTCCATTTCACTTTTTGGATAATACTTCGGCTATGAATGTGATACCCAGGAACTATACTTTTCCCGAGTTTTATAAACGAGTGCTGGATTTAAAGAAATACTCGTTTTCAAAGAGGGCAATCGCAAGAAGATTTAAAGCAAATAAGTCATCTATTTCGGGTTGGATGAACCTTATGCGTGCAGTTTCTTCGGAAGGTTTTGGCAGAGTGAAATATATCGCAAGTCTTATTCAGCTTCTTGATACCGACCATCAGTTCCGTATGTATTTTGAACAGGAGACTGATGTGATACCAGACTATTATGTGAATAAAATAAAGGAAGACCTTGGGCCGCTTTGGGAATGGCTTCCAGAAGGTGCAATCTATCACGATCACAATGCATATTTAAATTCTACCGAACAGCAAGTGTTAACGGCATAAGAGACAAAACAATATCTATTAATTGCTAATCGAGATTAATTAATACTGACCTTTCTAGAAGGCGCATATTCTTAAAATTAGTAACCACTATTATCTACTCAACCAGCCACAGGTACTCGCCGTAGCCTTCCTCTTCCATTTTATCTTTAGGGATAAACCGCATTGAAGCAGAGTTCATGCAGTATCTTAATCCTGTTGGCTCGGGACCATCATCAAATACATGCCCGAGATGTGAATCACCTATGCTACTTCTAACTTCCACTCTCTTCATACCAAAAGAATTATCGGTGTTCTTTTTTACAAATTCAGGATCGATCGGTTTTGTAAAGCTTGGCCAGCCGGTACCTGATTTATATTTATCTTTGGAGCTGAAAAGAGGTTCACCAGAAACGATATCGACATATATTCCTGCTTCTTTGTTATCCCAGTAATCGTTATTAAAAGCTCTTTCAGTCCCATCCTGCTGTGTTACTCGGTACTGCAGGTCGGTTAATTTTTCTTTTAACTCATCATCTGTTGGTTTTTTGTATTCGTTTTTATCTTTCCATGCTTTCATGATAAATGCATCTCTTCCTGATCCCTTGCGGTAGCTGTAATACCTGTCGGGATCCTTTTTATAATAATCCTGATGATATTCTTCAGCAGGATAAAATGTTGTGAATTCTTTAATTGGTGTTACTATTGGTTTATCAAATATACCGGAGTTATCAAGATTCTTTTTTGATTCTTCGGCAACCTGCTTTTGCATATCATTGTGATAAAATATTGCAGAGGTGTATTGATGTCCTCTATCATAAAAAGATCCACCGGCATCAGTCGGATCAAACTGCTTCCAGAAAATATGCAGTATTTCTGTATAACTTATAATAACAGGATCGTAATAAATTTGCACCGCTTCTACATGATCAGTAGTTCCACTTGATACTTGTTTGTAAGTCGGATCCGGTTCCGAACCGCCTGCATACCCGGAAATGACCATTGATACACCTTCAATTTTTTCAAACGGGGCTTCAATGCACCAGAAACATCCTCCGGCAACTGTTGCAATTTCTTCATTTCCACTTAAACTTACACTGGCTTGAATCTCTATTTCATTTTTTGTTTCTGTGGGAGAACAAGCTGTTATTAGCAGAAAAAAAGATAACAAAATGCTTTTCATATTCTTCATATTATATCCTTTTATGTACAATATTTGCACTTAATCTTTTTGTAAATCGAATTTAAATCTCAATTATCACATAATAATCACAGCAAATTAGAATTTCCATAACTAAAAATGCCCGTGGTAAAGATTAATTTCGTAACTACTAAAACAGGGAACTTGAACAAATAGTTCATTGTATATATAAATTGAGTAATTGACACTAAAAGTCTAAATTTATTATCGTATTATTAAAAATTTCTAAATCCAAAAAGATCACCTCAAAAAACGCGGGATAATCCAAATGTTTAAATGCCTGTCGTATATAATTATGATGGTGTTCCTGCCTGTTTTTACAATCAGCTCAACTGATTGGGATGTAGATAATAAAGCTTACGGAGATAATAACGGCACCTCCCAACAAAATGCCTGGGAAGATTTCGAATCAATAGACTGGTACTCAATTAAACCGGGAGATGTATTAACCATTAGTGAAGGCAGATATTACGAACGACTTACAATAAAAAATGTTTCAGGTACCGTTTTTTCACCAATAATCATTAAAGGTTCCAGAGAAGTAATTATTGATGCAGAGGGTACAACAAGACAATACGCTATTTTTCAGGAACATTGTAGTTATGTTACGGTACAAGACCTTATACTTCACGGCGGCAATCATTACGCATATAGATTCAGATACAATAAGTACTGTAAGATTATTAATGTTGATATACCCAAACCACACGCTGATGGAATCTCACTTAAATATAATATAGAATGTGAGGTATCCTATTGCGATATTCAAACACCAACCTACGTACCGAAACAATCCGATTGCATTTATTCACAGAATAATGAAAATAATGTATATCACCATAATTTTTTAGCCGTCTATAATTCATATGATGATGGTCACAACGACTGTCTGCAAATGTCTAAAGACCACTCAACGGTTGTTTATAATAATTACATAGTACAGTGGACAGAGAAGAAACATAATAGCCAGGGAATATATAGTACCAAAGGCGAAGGGGTTCATAAGTATTTTAATAACATAATAAATATGCATGATACAGAGTCAAATGCTTTAAGTTTTATTAAGCTTGACGGATCTGGAACGGTAGAAATGTATAACAATATTGTATTTGGAAATCGAGTATATCATACACTGTATATCTCTGAGACTGATGATCCAGTTGTAAAAAATAACATCTTCGTCTCTAACTATCCGGGAACGATTGCCGCGAT
>CP070637.1:1291564-1297674 GCA_020354005.1 Ignavibacterium sp. | reverse complement strand
CACTTTCTTTCAAAGGAAATCCGACACGGTTTACTTCGGAAATGTATGTGATAACCGAAAGAGGAGAGTTTGATGGAATTGTGTCTTTGGATCTTGCTGCAAAGGAAATGAAATATGATATTATACTTTCTACCCAACAACTTGATCTTCAGCCGGTCATAAATATCTCTACCGATCTAAATAGTAATATCGCTCTGGAAGGTGAGGGAACATCTCCTGAAAGCATGATTAATAATCTACATTTTACGGCAAATTGGTCTGAGATAGAAAATAAAAGATATCAAAGCTTAAATCTTAATGCAGCCTCTGCTGAAGCAAATATAGACTATTACCTTGATTTTAAATCTGATACAACATCGGGAAAATTAGAAGGGGCGATTGATTTTAAGGATCCCAATAATCCAATTTATAATATCGATGCATCTTTATATCATCTCAATATTTCTGATATTTTTCCAGGCGGTGAATCAGAGAGCGACTTAAACATAAGTATTTCAGCTGAGGGTAATAATTTTGATCTGGACAGTCTGGAATTGTTTACAATTTTGTCTATCGACAGCAGCACTGTTGGTGATATTGAATTGGATGGCCGTAAATCAATAATTGATATTAGAAAGGATCATGAAGGGGGCAGATTAGTAAATTTAGTTTCGAATCTTGCTGATGTTACTTTAACAGGAAATTTTTCTATCCTGGATATTGCATCTTTAATTGATGCGGAATCTACCCTAATTAGTGATTATGTTGATTATACGGTTACTAAAATAAATCCTATTGATGAACAAAGATCTCCGGATTCGCCTTATGAATATAGTTTACCTGATCAGAAAGTTAATATTAATTATTCAATCGAATTTAAAGATTTTGAATTACTCTCTTTGTTTTTAGGTGGTGTTGATTTAGAGATTGACGGTGATATAAACGGAAAGGTAAAAAGAACAGGTGATTCGATATCTGTGCTGGTAGAGATGGATGTAAATTATTTTAAATATTTACAGGAAGGTGAACTCTACTTTATTTCGGATATGGTATTGAACACGGAAATATTGAATGACTTCTCTGTGAATTTTCCTGATGCATTTCAATCTGATATTGATTTATCAATACATAAACTTTTCCTCACTGAAAAATTTCAGGATATTAGATTACGATCAAATATTAACCAAAATAAACTCGCATTAAAGTTCAACGGGCAGTTAGATGATTACCTTATTACAGGCTTATCTGGTAATATTGAACTGAAAGAGGAAAGTATCAATCTCTTAATGGATTCATTTTCTATTAGATATAACGAGTTTGATCTATGGAACAAAGAATTAATTGATATTACTTACGCTGATGAAAAAATATACTTCGATAATTTTCATATGACTCACTCTCCCGGCGATATTGACCTAAGCGGTCTTTTTTCACTAACAAATGATCAGAATCTCTCGCTAATTATTAACAATATACCTGGAAGTGATGTAAGTACTGGTGTATTTCAGATTCCGAAAGAAACTGGATTTGAATCTAATATAAATCTAACTGCATTCTGGCAGGGAACAGCACAATCTCCGCTGTTGAATATGAGTTTTAATGCAGATAGTGTGAGGATAAAAAATAGAAACATTGGAACTCTTATTTCATCAGCTGCTTACGAAAACAGAGAGCTTAGTTTTAATATAGATTTTTTAGATACTTTGTTTAATATTGAAGCGCCCAAGCTTAAATCTGAAGGTTTGATTCCTGTTGATCTTGCAATTCAGAAATCTGACACAATTCTTAGTGATAATGAAGTCTATCTTTCGTTGGAAGCAAATGAGTTGGAACTTATTACTGTTACTGGAATTGTACCATATATTAGGGACTTGCAGGGAAATCTGACAGCAAGCATAAATGTTGATGGTACAACCGACAACCTTAATTTTTCTGGCAGCAGCACTTTAGATAATGTATCATTTCGTGCAAATGGAAATAATATAAAATACGAAGCTTATGCAAGTCTTCTGTTAGATAAAGAATATATAATGATTGATAAATTTTATCTTAAAAATTTGGACGGTACCAAAAACGGTGGGACAATTTATGCGAATGGTAAGATTGCACACGAGAATTTGGAATTTGGAGATATGGCAATTTATGCAAACGGGCAGTTAAAAGTATTAGCCAAGGAAACACGTGCGGTAAATCCAACAATCTTTGGTGAATTAACACTTGCAATGAAGGATGAAACAATCTATAATAGAATTGATGGTAAAAACTCATTAAGTGCAGACCTGATAATAAAAAAAGGTGCTGATCTAACTATATCTCCTACCCGTTCGGCTTTTTCCAGCTCAACTGATAAGTTTATCTACGAATTTAAGGAGTATGCTACCGGCATTGATCAAGAAGCACTTATAGACAGCTTAATTCTTTTTAGTCAATTAGTAAGTCGTCAGAAAAAAATAGGGCCTTCAAAGCCTTCAAATATTGATCTTCGTTTGAGAATAAATGTTGAAGATGAAGCTAAAATGGTTTTTGTGCTCTCACCAGAGTTCCAGCAAAACTTAACTGCATACCTTGGTGGAAATTTTGAATATAGTATTGTAAATGATAAACCAGTAGCAAAGGGTGAACTTGTTTTGTTGGATGGCTCGAAGCTAGAATTTATCAAACCGTTTGAGGCTTCAGGTTCGGTAAAGTTCTTTGATGAAATAGATAACCCTTATCTTGATGTAACAGCCAGCTATTATGATTATTATTTGCCTTCCGATACATTAGGAGTAGGCAATCCGGAGAAAGAAGTACAAATAAAAATTAGGCTTGTGGGACCCTTGCAAGAATTAGACAGAAATTTTATCCAACAGGAAGGTAACATTGCTGTTTACATTCGCGAAAACAATGTGAGTGATTATCAATTGGATGCAACAAAAACACCATCTGATGCAATGATGTTTATTATTGTTGGAAAATTTACAAATGATGCTACAAGCCAGGATCGGAACGTTGCTGCTTCAACTGCAACCTCCTTTGCAGGAACGGTTATAGGGACTATTTTAAACGAAAGTTTTGGTGACTTTGTAAGAAGTGTCCGGTTCCAGCAATATGGAACGCAAACCAATTTCAGTCTGATTGGAAAATATAAAAGCTTGAGATATGAAAGTGGCGGAACATCTCAGGTGTTTCAGGATATTACCCGGGCTAATTTAAAATTTGAAATTCCACCAATTACATCACTGCGAAATTTAGTATTAAGACTTGAAAGAAGGGACCCACTGCAGGGATCATCAACATACGCTGAAATGATAACTGCTTTCGGTGTAAAATATAGGTTTGATTTTTAATGAAAAAAAAAGTTGAGAGCTTCTTTAAAAGTAATCCGGGCTCGGCGTTTAAAAATAAAGAGATAGCTAAAAGGCTGGAAATAAGAGATGCTGAGGATTATGCCCTCCTAAAGAAAACTCTACACAAACTTCTTAAAGATGAATTTCTTTTTAGAAAAGGCAAACGATATCAAATAAACCTTCTCCCTGATAATAACCATTTACGGGGAAAATTTAATATTCATCCTGATGGGTATGGTTTTGTTGTACCTAACAGGAAAAAAGTAATTCATATTTTTATCGCTGAAAGAAATATTGGAACTGCTTTCGATGGGGACATTGTGGAAGTGGTTCTTTTTGCAAAACAGAAAGGAAAAAATCTTGAAGGGCAAATAACAAAGGTTGTTGAAAGAAAGAGGAAGGAAATTATTGGTACGCTCCAAAAGTCAAAATCATTTTACTTCATCACTCCGGATGATTTACATTTTCAGCGCGATATATACATCGACGAATCAAATCTAAATGATGCAAAAGAAGGTGATAAAGTAATTGTTGGGGATATTTTGTGGGATACATCAATGCTTAATCCTGAAGGGGTTGTATTGGAGGTTTTGGGTAAGAAAGGCTCTAAAATATCGGAAGTATTATCGATTACCAGAGAATATAATATTCCATACAAGTTTTCTTCAAAAGTTTTAAAGGAATGTGAAGATATTGAAATTGAACTTTCGGATGCAGAAATAAAACGAAGAGCGGACTTCAGAGATGATAACATTTTTACAATTGATCCGGTTGATGCAAAAGATTTTGACGATGCTTTATCTGTAAAGATATTAGAAAACGGCAATCTGAATATTGGTGTTCACATTGCGGATGTTAGCCACTATGTAGAAAAGGATTCAGCACCGGATATAGATGCAAAACTGCGTGGTAATAGTGTTTATCTTGTTGGCGAAGTTGTACCAATGCTGCCTGAAAATTTATCAAACGGTATATGCTCACTTGTTCCAAATAAAGATCGGTTAACCTATTCTGTTATATTTGAACTAACTAAACGAGGGAAGGTTGTTAGTTTCGAATTTGTAAAATCAATTATTAATAGTAAAAGAAGATTCACGTATGAGGAAGTACAGGAAATAATTGAAACAGGTAAAGGCGATTTTTCTGATGAAATAATTTTGTTAAATAACCTTGCAAAAGCAATAAGGAAGAAAAGAATAAAAGAAGGAAGTATAGAATTCCATACACCTGAAGTTGTTTTTGAGCTTGATAGTGATGGGAAGCCTATTAATGCTGTTCGAAAAGAATTAAAAGAAAGCAACATGCTAGTAGAGGAGTTTATGCTCTTGGCAAACCGGACTGTTGCAAGGAACTTCTTATGGCCAAATAAGTCTAACGGAAAGTCTTTTATTTATAGAATTCATGAAAAACCTGACAAAGATAAGATAAAAGAATTCGCACGGTTTGTTAAGACTCTAGGTTATAGTTTCAACCCGGATTCATTCTCAGATTCAAAGGAGATTCAGCGTTTGATTAATCAGGTAAAAAATTCTGAAGAAGATGGGGTTATAAATGAGCTTGCTATTCGTTCAATGGCAAAAGCAGTTTATTCAATCAAAAATATTGGTCATTTCGGCTTGGGATTTAAACATTATACACATTTTACATCGCCTATACGACGTTATTCTGATTTAATAGTTCATAGATTAGTGTACTCATACAGCCAAAAAAAAACCCGAACAGATTATTCTCTTGAACAATTACGTGAAATTAGCGATCATGTTTCGGGGTGTGAGAGAAATGCAATTGAAGCAGAACGGCACTCAGTTAAAATAAAGCAAGTCGAGTATTTACAGGACAAAGTCGGGGAAATATTTCATGCGGTCATTTCTGGGGTAACATATTATGGCATATTTGTTGAAATTACAGATATACTGGCTGAAGGTCTAATCAGAGTGAGGGATTTAGAGGGAGATTTTTACGTTTACGATGAAAAAAAATATTCATTAATTGGCAGATATAATAAAAAGAGATATAGATTAGGAGATAAATTATTGGTAAAACTTGTACGAGCTGATTTAGGTAAATACGAATTAGATTTTATAATTGTTGAATAATCAAGACAAGATTATGCTAAAGAAGACAATATATCTCTTTATTATCGTTTTCCTCGCACAAGTACATTCTCTTGCACAGTTCGGGCAGAACAAAGTACAATACAAAACTTTCGATTGGTATTATATTCAAACAAAACATTTTGATGTTTATTTTACTGATAAGGGAGAAATGCTTGCGGAGTTTACGGCTCATGCTGCTGAAGATGCACTTGCAAAAATCCAGGCAAGTTTTGATTATAATATCAATAACAGAATAACATTAATTATATATAACTCCCAGAATGATTTTCAGGAAACAAACGTAACCGATTCTTATTTAAGCGAAGGAATTCAGGGATTTACAGAACTATTTAAAAACAGGGTTGTTATACAGTTTACAGGTTCCTACAAAGCCTTTCGGCACCTTATACATCACGAATTATCTCATGCTGTGTTAAATGATATGTTTTATGGAGGCTCACTCCAAAACATAGTTTCAAATAATATTTCTCTTCAGGTGCCTCTTTGGTTTAATGAGGGATTGGCGGAATACCAAGCACTCGGTTGGAATATAGAAGAAGATATGTTTATTCGGGACGCTGCTATTGGAGAATACCTGCCGGATATTCAACGGTTAGGTGGATTTTTTGCCTATCGTGGTGGGCAGGCTGTTTTTTATTATATAGCTAAAAAATATGGGGAAGAAAAAATTGGGGAATTAATCCAT
>CP070637.1:1281106-1291464 GCA_020354005.1 Ignavibacterium sp. | reverse complement strand
ATCTTTGAATAAATATTATTTCAATAAACATATATCCAAGTCCGAGTCCGCTAAAATATATTAAAGCCCAGGTTTTGCTTGCCCCGCCCCAGCCAAGCTTAAACAATGGCAGGATTATTAATATGATCGCAAGAAGAACTGTTTGTACCAAAGTTATGTAGAGTAGCAAGTATCCAATCTCAAAGAACGGTACTGCATCGGCACCAAATAGCTCGATCATTTGCGGAATACTCTTCCATTGCAAAAATTGTGAAAAGTATGGTTGATTATCTGTTGCCGGTTTTATATTAAACGCATTTGGTGAATAAAGTTTTTCCCTTTCCTTTTGTGACGAAAGAATTTGATCTATATAATCGTAGAATGAGTCATCCTGAAGCTTATTAAATCTTCTTTGTTCTTCTGCGTTAATATCGGGAAGAATAACCGGATCAAAATTCATCTTAATACAAAATTCTCTTACTCGTTTAGCTTCGATTGATGAGATTTTACTTTTTTTAACTACAATGCTTATTGTGTTCCAATTTTTAATTGCACCAATATAATTGGCAGGTTTATGAATACCTTCATCTTTAAGAACTTCGGCAATGGTTGCTAATAATTTTATTGGCTTTCGATATGGATAATCAATATAGGTTATTATTGAAATGATACCATTATCATTCAACCTCTGCCACATAATGTAAAACGCTTCTTTGGTTAGAATGTATTGTTCCTGCAAAGCAAACAAACCTGAAGAACCGCCAAACGAACCTATTATCGGTAGAACAATCAAATCGTATGTTGATTCAGATTGCATAAGGTGCGTCCTTGGTGTGATACCGCTGAGACTAACCTCTTTTTGATTATAAGTTGAGAAACTGCTCATTGCAAATGTACCGGAGAGTAAATCTGTTAATGCCCGATCAGGTTCAACTGCTGTAATCTCATTTGCTTTAAAGTATATTGCTTGTTCAACCTGATTACCTGTGTCAGCACCAAGTATAAGCACCTTTTTTCGCTCCTTCATTACGTAAGGCAATGCAGTAGTTGAATAAGAAAAGTAATCACTTGTGTCCAATCGTTGAAATTTTAAAGGACCCAACCAGTTACCGTTTTTAAACGCCGCATTATTTATTGTTACTATTCCCGGATAATTAATACTTAATCCTGGAGCATACCTTATGTGCTTTGACGATACAATATCAATCAATCCATACGGACTACTTTTTGATTCGGTAATTTCTGTATCCGGGAGATTTAATGCTTTTGAAAGTGATTTGTATTCAGATAGTTTAAGAGCGGGTGACAAGAGATATGAAATGAAAACAAAAACTAACGCTGCTGCTGATAAGACAAAATTTAATGATCTATGTTTCTTCGAGATAATAATCAATCCTGAAACTACAGGAAGCAGTGCGATCACTGAAGGAAGTTCTGCGGGTTGGAATATCCACATAATCACAATTACTAATAACCCACCCAATCCAGATCCGAACATATTTGCAAAGTATAATTTGCCTATCACATCAACATATCTTACAAACACCAAACCGATCGCAAGTGCACCAAAAAAGAAAGGCAGAAAAAAAAGAAGATAAGTAACTAAAAGCCTCCAGATGTTTGAATATTCTGAAAACAAATGATGGGAATCGAATTGTATAAAAGGAATTTGAGATGCTGTTACAACAACAGCCATTAAGAATCCAGATACAATCATAAAAAGAGGAAGCAGGGAATCAATCTTGTTTAGAAGTCTGTTTCGGAAAATTGCTATGAATGTTCCTGCTGCTCCAAAGCCAAGCAATGCAATGGAAATTACCATGTACGCAAAGTGATACCACTGCACTATTGATAGAATTTGAATGAGTGATAGTTGATATGAAATTATTGCAATTGAGAGAAGTGCAATGGAGAAAGATAACTTTAATAAATGTTCATTACTGTTTTTCAATCACCCCTCGTAAAAGGAACAAAGCGAACCGGAAGCAAATTAGTTGTTGTTATTTCTTCCCCTTCTTTTTCAACCAGTATCAGGCTCTGATTTAGGAATGGTGAACCAACGGGAATTATCATCTTACTACCATCTTTTAGCTGATCAATTAAAGGCGGAGGAATATACTCTGCAGCAGCTGTAACTACTATTGCATCAAATGGGGCATGATCTTCCCAACCGTAATATCCGTCTGCATTTTTACATTTTACATTTTCATATCCAAGATCTTTTAACCTTTTACTAGAGGAGTTATACAACTCTGTTATAATCTCAATGGTATATGTCTCGCTTACAATTTCCGATAGTACAGCTGCCTGGTAACCGGAACCTGTTCCGATTTCCAGAACTTTATATTCCGTTTTTGGATCAATCACTGCAGTCATGAATGCAACAATATAAGGTTGTGATATTGTCTGTCCGTATCCGATTGGCAAAGGTCCATCGTCATATGCACGATCTATGAGATTTGGCGGAACAAAATCATGACGGGGAACCGTCCTCATTGCATCGAGTGTAGTTTTGTTACTGATTCCCCTGTTTTCAATCTGGCGTGAAACCATTCTATCCCGATCATTTTTATACTTATCATCCTGAGCAGAACAAGAACAAATAAAAGCAAGAGTGAATATGACTATAAATATGGGTCTCATAATATCTCCAGCGTTGTTTTCATAGCAAACTTAATTAAAATGGAGAGCAAGTTCCAGATAATATATGGTGTATTTCCACTTGATAAAAGATAAGCACAGGGATAACTTTAGAATGAAATAATCAATTTATAATATTCTGGTTAAGTAAAAGGAGAGAATTATGAGATACAAACTATTGGGCAAAAGCGGTCTGCGTGTATCGGAACTTGCATTAGGAATGATGACATTTGGTGAAGAATGGGGATGGGGAGCTTCCAAAGAAGAAAGTAAAAAAGTATTTGATGCTTATGCAAAAGATGATGGGAATTTTATAGATACCGCTAATCGTTATACAGAGGGTACTTCAGAAAAATATGTTGGGGAGTTTATCTCTGCTGATAGAGAACATTTTGTGGTTGCTACTAAGTACACTTTATTTATGAAGAGAGACGATCCGAATTACACTGGTAACCATCGTAAAAATCTTGTGCAATCATTGGAAGCCAGCTTATAGAGATTAAAAACTGATTACATTGATTTATATTGGTTACACGCCTGGGATTTTACAACGCCTATGGAAGAAGTTATGCGTGCTCTCGATGATATGGTTAGAGCAGGAAAGATACTTTACATTGGTGTTTCGGATACACCTGCATGGATTGTTTCGCGCATGAACACCATTGCCGAACTTAGAGGGTGGACACAATTTGTTGGGCTTCAGATAAAATACAGTCTGCTTGAAAGAACTGTTGAACGTAAGCTCCTTCCAATGGCCCGAGAACTGGATATAGCAGTCACTCTGTGGGGAGCTTTGGATGGAGGAATTTTGACAGGCAAGTATAATAAGAAAAAAGATGAAGAGGGACGAGCTCAGATGTACGAATCAATAAGTGATGAGAAACTTGCAGTTGCGGAGGAGGTAATGAAAGTTGCTGAAGAAATTGGTAAAACCCCATCGCAGGTTGCATTAAACTGGGTATGACAACAGCCGTGTGTAATGATTCCAATTATTGGTGCTAAAACATTAAAACAATTAAAGGACAATTTGGATTGTCTTAGTTTTTCTTTAAGTGATGAGCAATTAAATAAATTAAGCGGAGATAGTAAGATCGATTTGGGGTTCCCGCACGAATTCTTAAGCAGTGACTACATCAGAGACATTTTTTACGGTGGAACATACGATAAAATAGATAACCATCATAAAACTTAAGATATAATATAACTCGGTCTTTGAATCCGTGATAATCAGTTGAATCTGTGTCATCAGCGTTCCATTGAAACCATTGAGTAACGAAAAACTTAAATACAAATTAGGTAACAGTGAGATTGTTATAATCTTGTTGTTTTCATTAATAAAGCTCTTTATACATCTCTACACCAACACCTTTGCAAGCCACGGCATGTTCAGGGATGAGTTGTATTACCTTTCCTGTGCAAGCAGACCAGATATTGGTTATGTTGATCAGCCGCCTCTTTCGATATTTATTTTGGGAATTAGCAGATTATTTTTGGGGGATTCCCTCTTTGCCATACGATTATTACCTGCAATTGCAGGCGCATTAACTGTTTTTATAACAGGAATGATGGTTAAAAAAATGGACGGTAGAACTTTCGCTATCACCATTGCATCACTTGCGGTTATTTTTGCACCGATTTACTTTGGAATGAATACATTCTTCTCGATGAATGCTTTTGATATACTTCTTTGGGCAGTTGCTTTCTATCTAATCACACTTATTGTAAAAGAAGACAATCCTAAATTGTGGATCTGGCTCGGTATAGTATTGGGTTTAGGATTGATGAATAAAATCGGATTTCTCTGGCTCGGATTTGGTCTTTTTATCGGATTGCTTTTCATGGACAGGAATAAACTGCGAACGAAAAATCCGTGGATTACTGCTGGGATAGCTTTTATTATTTTTCTTCCCTTCATTATCTGGAACGCTACATACGATTGGGCTCATATTGAATTCATCCGGAATGCACAGATGTACAAATATTCTGAAATTACTCGTGGCGATTTTGTTATGTGGATTTTCATTTTAATGAATCCTGCTTCAGCTGTTATTTGGATTTTGGGTTTGTATTATCTCTTTTTCAATAAGGGAGGAAAGCAGTTCAAGATATTAGGGATTATATTCATTGTAACATTTCTGATATTGTTTATTAGCGGAAAAAGTAAATCGGAATATCTATCCCCCGCATTTACACCCTTATTTGCGGCAGGGGGAATTATTCTTGAGCAAATTAGCAGCCGCAAATTTTGGAAGTGGTTAAAGTATGTTGTGATTATTCCTTTAGTTGTTTCTGGAATTATAACTGCACCACTTGCATTACCAATATTACCTGTAGAAACTTATATCAATTATGCTGCTTCAATTGGATTTGGACCTTCAACATCTGAAAACAAAGAACTTGCTGAACTCCCACAATTTTATGCTGATATGTTTGGATGGGAGGAACTTGCAAAAAATGTCTCTGCCGTTTATCAAACAATACCAGAAGAAGAGAAAGACAGGACGCTGATTTATACAAATAATTACGGTGAGGCAGGTGCAGTCGAATATTATAGTGAAAAATATCCTTTACCTCCAGTTATATCTGCACACAATAATTTTTGGATCTGGGGATGGGACTATTTAAATGAAGAAATTAAAAATGTAATAATTATTGGTGGAAATATAGAAGATCATCTCGAGTCCTGTGAAGAAGCTGAAATGGTATTAGTTCACAAGGTAGAATATGTTATGCCGTACGAAAATAACTTACCAATTTTTCTATGCAGAAATCTGATAAGAGACTTTCAGCAGATATGGGAGAATACAAAACATTTTGAATGATAATAAACAACTCAGGATTTTAGTTGCAAGGATTGACCGAATTGGTGATGTTATTCTTTCCACACCAATTCCTCGTGAAATAAAAAAAGCAAGACCGGACAGTTACGTTACAGTATTAGTGAAGAAGTATACTAAAGATGTTTATGTTAACAATCCTTACGTTGATAAGATAATCATATATAATGAAGATACCGATGGCAAACCACAAAGTTTTTGGAGCTTAGTAAAAATAATGCGTAAGCATAGTTTCACTCACGCCTTTATGCTTCTACCTAATGAAAGATTAAACTGGCTGTTGTTCTTTAGTTTTATTCCCAACAGGATAGGCGTTGGGCATAAGCTATACCAGTTTTTCAGCTTTTCAAAATATGTAGAGCGTTATAACTATAATCCATTAAGACACGAAGCAGATTATTGCTTGGATATGGTTAGAAAGATTGGAATAGAACCCGGATCGAATGTGCCGGAGATATATTTAACTGATGAGGAGAAGAATGAAAAAGACAAATTAAAAGCACAGCTTACTCCAAATGGTGAGGTGTTAATTGGTATAAACACAACAAGTGGTAAATCCTCACCAAACCTTGCTGTAGATGAATATAAAAAGTTAATAACTCAACTTGATAAAAACACAAACATTAAAGTTGTTGTTACAGATAATAATCCACCAAAGGAAATCCTGGATATTGAGGATGTCCATTATCCAAATATTGGATCATCTCTTCGATCAGCTATTGTAAACTTTAGTGTGCTTGATGTTTTAATTTCTGCAAGTACCGGGCCGATGCATATTTGTGCTGCTTTAAAGGTTCCAACAATCTCTATGTTCTGTCCTTTAACTGCGTGCTCTCCAAAACTTTGGGGTCCGCTTGGCAATGAGTCGGAAATAATTCTTCCGGAAGAAAACTACTGTTCAAACGTTTGTCCGGGAGATCCGCACATTTGTGATTTTAGCGGAGAAGGAGGTATCGATAGTGAGATAGTCTTAAAAACTGTAAATTCCTTCATAAAAAAACTATAACTTATTATTAAAGTGATGCACAAGTAATAATTGTCACAATTTTAGTGAAGTGAAAAATCCCTCTCACCTTAAAGCCATTCTTCTTGCATTGTTAGTTACCTTCCTCTGGTCAACTTCTTTTATTTTAATAAAATGGGGATTGGCAGAAATCCCTCCGTTAACATATGCAGGCTTACGTTACATTCTTGCTTTTTTATGCTTACTGCCATTTGCTTTTACAAACAAAAATAAAATTGTTGTTAAATCGCTTGATAAGAAAGATTGGTATAAACTCATTTTATACGGCCTATTATTTATTGCATTCACACAGGGTGCAATGTTTATGGGACTTTTATTACTCCCGGCAGTTACCGTAAGTTTATGGTTGAATTTTACACCACTTGTTGTTGCACTGATGGGGATATTTTTTCTGCGTGAATATCCCACCATCCTTCAGTGGGGTGGTGCAGTTTTATTTATACTTGGGATTCTAACGTATTTCTTCCCAATCTCATTAAGCGAATCTCAGGGAATTGGATTGTTGGTTATGACAGTCGGTGTGGTTGCTAATTCTTCTTCTTCAGTTTTAGGCAGAGATATAAATCGCTCAGGAAAATTAAATCCACTTGTGGTTACAGCAGTTAGTATGGGTTTCGGTTCAATTGTTCTCCTTACAGTTGGAATTATTGTACAGGGACTACCACCTATAAGCACTCAAAATCTAATTTACCTACTTTGGCTTGCAGTTGTAAACACTGCTATTGCCTTTGTAATATGGAATTATACCCTAAGAACTTTAACCGCAATGGAATCGAGCATAATCAACGGTACAATGCTTATGCAAATTGCAATACTCGGATGGATTTTTCTTGGTGAAGGAATTTCTTTGCAGGAGATAGTGGGAATGAGTATTGCTGCAGTTGGTGCTGTGCTTGTGCAGTTGAGGAGAAGAACTCAACACTGACTTATCTGGGCTTAAGCTATATCTAGATATTTTTGCTTACTCTATTTAATAAGAGCACCAACTCTCAAATTAATATTGTGCTCAACGTAGGCTTTTAAGCAGCATAGCATATTCACCCAGCCTTGAGTTTGTCCTAAAATTCGTTCGACTCCTTTTTCATCCAGTGGCCACTCCCTTTCTTTTACTTTTACTAATGTATGGCTTTCACCTTTTTCTTCTAAAGTGAGTTCAACGAGTGTTTCAACTCCACTTGCTGACCATTTGAAAGAAATATATTTATTTTCTTCAACTCCCTGGACTTTTATATCGTGTTTTGCACCGTAATCCTCCCAAATCCAGGTTATCGTTTTGCCTGACTCAAGGTGACCATTTCCTGATGAAATAAAATAGCCAGACATTTTTTCAGGATCTATAATTGCCTCAAACACATCCTGTATTGGTTTCAAAATTCCCATTTGTGTATTAACTGCTAAATTGTTGTTGCTCATAATTCCTCCTATACTTCTTGGACGACTGTAATACAGAACGACTACTTTTTAAAAAATTTAACTGCCCAGTAATATTCAAATCTTGTTATTTCCACTTCAGTACACACCGGTTTTATTAAAGATAATAATTCTTCATCAGTTGGAAAATTTTTTATAATCGAGTATTCAGAACCGTCCATCAATATTCTTTTCTGATATGTATTCCCGTCTACGGCGGTTTTGTAGATAGGGGTGCTGCTCCCTTCCACATAGTTGTTGTCTACAAAAATCACGAGCCCACCAGATTTAATCACAGATAAAAAATTTTGTAAAAATAAAATGAGATTTTGTTTAGGAATATGCGACCAAATAAATCCACCAAATCCAGCTTCATATGTTCCTATTTCATCAGGAAGATTAAAAACATCTGCTAATTGGATTTTTACATTTTCTCTTTCATACATTTTTGATTTAGCAATATCGATAACCGTTTCATTGATATCAGTGGCTATTATGTTTTTTGCTGTTTTACTGATATGTTGAGTCCAGTAACCAGTTCCGCAGGCAATTTCAATGATAGCTTTGTTGTTAAAATGTTTCTGCAAGTAATCGATTACTTTTGGAATATCCTGCTGCCTTTCGGGTTTTTCATAAATTTTTTCATACTCCTCTGCTCTTTGAGAATAGTATGTTACCTGGTCATTATTCATTCTTTTTTAAGATCTCGATAAGATAGAAAGCATTAAATCAAAATAGTTGGACGTAAACAATGGAAGCTTTTGCCATTCATTTATTTCAATTTTCTTGCTCAGTTTAAGAAACTTGCAGTTGCTTATAAATTTACTATGCTCTTTGGTTATGGGTAAATAATTATCTTCTCCGTAATGATACTGCCAGGGAGTATCTCCCACTCCAATAAAAATTTCCTGGTCCAAAAGTTTGTTAATATTATCCACCAATTCTTTTCTACACTTACCAAGTGCTTCTCCTTCAAGATGTAAAGTGGAGCTAAAGAAGTTTCCCCACCAAACCATTGTCCTGAAAGCAAATGAACTTTCGTTTGAAAATAGTGTTGGATAATCTAGAACCATATAAGGAAGGTTTTTATAATTTTCTCCACGCGATATCTTTCCAGTCACGGTATCAGTCCCTTTTGGGAAAGGAAAGTCTGAGCTATTAACAACTTTTATTAGTTCGGTTCTTGTATCTTCTAACAGGTTGTATATTTTTTCAAGCACTGCTGATTTTGTTAGAAGAAAATTGGTGTCCCGCAAAATGCTCAGTTCTTTTTCTGTAATTTCCATCTATTGCATTGCTGCTTTTAAGTAATCGTAGTGTTATAAACTTATCTCAATTCACTTTTGTCATTCAGCCTTATCCAATAATCTTCTGTGATAATTTATCTGACCCAGATGATAATTAAGATGCGAATGCAGATGAATTAGAAAATATATTGTGGTCATCTTTTTTTTAAATACTTCAATCGGGTAGTCCTTTTCCAATTCATCAACAGATAAAGACTCCAAAACATTCATCACAACTTCTTTTGTGTTATCAATGGAAGTTAGTAATTCAGCTTTAGATACATTCTTTTTGCTAAACTCAGCTTCACGGTCCCGGATATACCCGGTATTGCCCAGGACTGCGCCAATGAAATGCTGAAGGTTTCCACAAAGATGTAAACTCAGATTGCCGGGACTGTTTTTAATATCGGCACTAGTAATCCATAGATTGGATTCGTTAGAATATAAATTGATCTCCACATGAAGAATATTCAAATCTCTTTTGAATAATTCGAGTAAAGCAGATATAACCATAGCTCTTCCTTTTTAATTATAGTGGTTTGAATTTATATAATAATAGATGGATTGACAAACAGATAGTGTTTATTCCAATCTAATTTGGAACAGTAGAAATAATTAGATGAGGTATGATTTAGAAGACTTAAGTCTTGACCTTAAAATGTCTTTCCTCTACTGCATAAGAAATAACTTTCTTAAGATCGCCGTTTACTTCAACAATTATTAGCTCGTTATCATGCAGATTTACCACATACATTTTTTTAAGCATTACTTTTGGGTCCTTGCTAACATAGATCGCTGTAAGCTCATCACCTTCGATCGTTCGAACTAAATAATTCCAACCACGGCTGTCCATTTCCTCATCTATTGATTCAAGTGTACTGTTATCTGCTTTTCTATTAGAACCTTTCACCCTTTTGTATACAACAACCTGAACGCTGGATATTTCTCTCATCATATCATCAACATGTTCTTCTCTTGCGGCAAAATCGACGAACCAACTCGAAACTGTAATTGCCGCAGAACCAACAGAAAACTGAAACTGCGTTTTATAATCATCCCCCATATTGCTAATTATTCTGTTAGTAACTTCTGAGAATTCCTTGTTAATATCTATGCAAGCCGGTAAGACCAGAAGGGAAGATAGAGCCAACAATATTACAAAGCTGATTTTAGATTTCATCT
>CP070637.1:1273095-1281006 GCA_020354005.1 Ignavibacterium sp. | reverse complement strand
CAAAATTAGTATTAGAAGACGGTACTGAATACTCTGGCTTTAGCTTTGGCTTTGAAGGTAACACAAACGGCGAAGTTGTGTTCAATACCGGAATGGTGGGTTATCCTGAAACTCTTACCGATCCCTCCTACAGGGGACAGATTCTTGTTTGCACTTACCCTCTAATTGGTAATTACGGTGTACCACCGAAAGTGTTCAAAGACAACTTATTAACAAACTATGAATCCGATGCAATCCAATGCAGGGGTTTAATTGTTTCAAATTACTCATACGAATACTCTCACTGGTCAGCAGAAAGATCACTGAACGAATGGCTATCTGATGAAAAGATACCAGCAATTACGGGAATAGATACGAGAATGCTTACAAGAAATCTCCGAGAAAAAGGAACCATGCTCGGTAAAATAGTCATTGATGAAAATCAAAAGCTGGAATTCACTGATCCAAATAAAACAAATCTTGTGAGCGAAGTAAGCGTTAAAGAACCGGTTGAGTACAAAAAAGGGACCAAGAAAATAATACTGGTTGATTGCGGAACAAAGAATAATATCATCCGTGCATTTTTGGGAAGAGATATTACCGTTATAAGAGTACCATACGATTATGATTATAGTCATATAAAAGCAGACGGAATTTTATTATCAAACGGTCCAGGCGATCCTAAAATGAATATTGCTACAATTGAAAGCGCAGCAAAAGCAATGGAAAGAAATATCCCGATCCTCGGAATTTGTCTGGGTTCACAGATACTTGCATTAGCTGCCGGTGCAGATACGTACAAATTAAAATATGGTCATCGCGGACTCAATCAACCCTGCAATGAAATGGGAACTAAAAGAAGCTACATCACTTCACAGAACCATGGGTATGCAGTTCACTCAGATTCTTTACCGCAGGACTGGAGAGAATGGTTCATTAATGATAATGATGGAACTAATGAGGGATTGCTTCATATTTCAAAACCGTTTTTTGCAGCTCAATTTCATCCGGAAGCATCACCGGGCCCAGATGACAGTGAATTTATATTTGATATGTTCGTGAGAGCAATAAGCCAAAGCCCCTCCCTTAACCTCCCAAAAGGAGAGGTGGAGAAAATAGTTGCATTATAGTCATCCCGAACTTGTTTCGGGATCTCTCTAGTTAAAGAATTGCAAAAGATTTGCCTATAGAATTCGATTTTAAGATGCTGAAACAAGTTCAGCATAAATTGTTTACAAATAAAGCATGATAAAAAAAGATAAACCAAATAAAGTATTAATTCTAGGGTCCGGTGCCTTACAAATCGGGCAGGCGGGAGAGTTTGATTATTCAGGCAGCCAGGCAATCAAAGCTCTTAAGGAAGATAGAGTAAGGAGTGTGCTGATCAATCCTAACATTGCTACCATTCAAACATCCGAAGATTTTGCCGATAAAGTTTACTTCGTTCCTATTAATTCAGACTCGGTAGAACGAGTTATTGAAAAAGAACAGCCAGACAGCATTCTACTTCAGTTTGGCGGACAGACAGCTTTAAATGTTGGAGTCGAATTATATGAAAATGGTGTTCTTGAAAAGCACAATGTTAAAGTATTGGGCACACCGATTAAATCAATAATAGAAACCGAAGATAGGTTTCTCTTCGTTGAGAAGTGCAACGAAATAGGATTGAAGGTTGCTGAGAGTAAAACTGCACAAAATATTGAAGAAGCAACTGCTGCGGCTGAAGAAATCGGTTACCCGGTTATGGTTAGAATTGCGTATGCCCTTGGTGGATTGGGTTCAGGGATTGTAAACAATAAAGGGGAACTGGTTGAAAAAGCAACAAAGGCATTAAAGTTTACTAACCAGATTTTGATTGAAGAGTCGCTAGAGGGATGGAAAGAAGTTGAGTACGAGATTGTAAGGGATAAGTATGACAACTGCGTTTCAATTTGCTCAATGGAAAATGTTGATCCGATGGGAATCCACACCGGGGATAGTGTTGTTATTGCACCTGTTCAAACTCTTACCGCAAAGGAAAATTTTAATTTAAGATCAATTGGGATAAAACTGATAAGACATATCGGGATTATTGGAGAGTGTAATATTCAGTATGCACTCGATCCCGAATCAGATGATTACAGGATTATTGAAGTAAATGCACGATTAAGCAGAAGCTCCGCTCTCGCGTCTAAAGCAACAGGCTATCCATTAGCTTTTATTGCCAGCAAGCTTGCACTCGGTTATGCACTAAACGAAATTGAAAACAATATTACAAAGCAAACATCTGCTTGCTTTGAACCTTCTCTTGATTATGTAGCTCTAAAATTTCCAAGATGGGATTTACAAAAATTTCAGCAAGTAAGTACACGGTTGGGTTCCGAAATGAAGTCCGTTGGTGAAGTAATGTCTTTAGGCAGGAGTTTCGAGGAAGTCCTGCAAAAATCTATTCGAATGCTGGATGTTGGACTAAACGGTTTTGTGGGTAACAATCTGAGCTTTGATGATTTAGACAGAGAACTTTCTGAACCAACTGATAAAAGAATTTTTGCAATTGCCTATGCACTTCAGAATAATTATTCAGTAGATGAAATTCATCGTCTTACAAAAGTTACAAAGTGGTGTTTGTATAAGATGAAAAACATAATTGAAACCGAAAAGAAGTTAACAGGCAAAGCACTCGGTAAAATTGATGATTCTTTAATGCTTGAAGCAAAGCAAAATGGATTCTCAGATAAACAAATTGGAATATTAACAAGCACACCTCATTCTGTTGTAAGAATATACAGGAAGGAATTAGGAGTTCTGCCGGTGGTTAAGCAAATCGATACACTTGCCGCAGAATATCCCGCGCAAACAAATTACCTTTACTTTACATATCACGGAAACGAAGATGATATTGAGCTTGCTCAGGAGGATCAGATTGTTGTTTTAGGAAGTGGCCCTTACAGAATTGGTTCATCGGTGGAATTTGATTGGTGCTGTGTAACCGCTGTTAATTCTATCAATAGCAGTGGTAAGAAATCTATTATGATTAACTGCAATCCTGAAACGGTAAGCACGGACTACGATATATGCAACAAACTATATTTTGAAGAGCTTACTATGGAAAGAGTGCTCGACGTCTATGATAAAGAAAAACCATTTGGTCTTATTGTCTCTATGGGCGGGCAAGTACCAAATAATCTAGCAATAAAGCTGCACAACGAAGGAATAAAAATTCTTGGTACATCACCCGAGCAGATTGATAATGCGGAGAGCCGTCATAAATTTTCAAAGATATTGGATAAGCTTGGCATCGATCAGCCTGAATGGACTGAAGTAACAACATTGGAAGCTGCAAAAGAATTTGCCAAGGAAATCAGCTATCCTGTATTAATCAGACCAAGCTATGTACTGAGCGGTGCCGCAATGAGTATTGTCCTCACAGAAGACGAGCTTGAAAGATACTTGAAAAAAGCTACAGATCTTGACTCTGAACATCCGGTTGTAATGAGCAAGTTTATAACCGACGCAAAAGAAATTGAGGTGGATGCAGTTGCAAAAGATGGAGAACTGTTCTGTTATGCTATTGCAGAACATGTTGAGAATGCAGGTGTGCATTCCGGAGATGCTACAATCGTTCTTCCTCCACAGCGAACCTATCTTGAAACAATGAGAAGAGTAAAACTAATCACAAAACAAATTGCGAAAGCGCTTGAAATCTCCGGTCCGTTTAACATGCAGTTTATTGCCAAAGACAATGATGTAAAGGTCATCGAATGTAACTTAAGGGCTTCGAGGAGCTTTCCTTTTGTTTCGAAAACCTTGAAGATAAACTTTATCGATATTGCAACCAGACTTATACTTGGTGAAAAAGTCACCAAGATA
The DNA here is from genome assembly GCA_020354005.1 of Ignavibacterium sp. Taxonomy (GTDB): domain Bacteria; phylum Bacteroidota; class Ignavibacteria; order Ignavibacteriales; family Ignavibacteriaceae; genus BMS3ABIN03. The sequence continues at coordinate 1,277,178 of CP070637.1, read as the reverse complement.
GATAAATCTTCATTTGATCTTGATTATGTCGGTGTTAAAGCTTCTCAATTTTCTTTTACAAGATTAAAAGGCTCCGATCCTGTTACAGGGGTTGAAATGTCATCTACAGGTGAAGTAGCATGTTTGGGAGATGATTTCAATGAGGCATTTTTGAAAAGTGTTTTATCAACAGGACAGAAGATTCCTGAAAAGGCAGTGCTTCTATCAACAGGCACACCCAAAAACAAAGCAGAGTTACTTGAGGATCTTTTAGTGTTAAGGGACAGAGGCTTAAAGTTTTACGGCACAAAAAGTACAGCCGATTATTACAAGTTGAGCGGAATCGATGTTGAGGTTCTTTACCGTCCTTATGATGAAACGGAACCTGCGATACTTACTTGCCTTGCCGAAGGAAAAATTGATGTGGTAATCAACATTCCTAAAACCTCTGAAAAAGTTGAGCTGGATAGCGATTACATCATCCGAAGGAAAGCTGTTGATCTGAACATTCCGTTGTTTACAAATGTACAGGCAACAAAAAGGTTCATCAAGGCTTTAGAACAATACCAAACAGAGGATTTAGCTGTTAAAAGCTGGGATGAGTATCATTAAATAAAATACGGATAGGAAAAATATTCCTATCCGCTATCGGATCAACTTATCTAATAAATTAATTTACATTTCATCAATTATTTTATTTAAAGTTATACTCGGGCGCATAACTTCTGAAACTTTCTTTTCATCAGGTAAGTAATAACCTCCTAGATCAACAGGTTTCCCCTGTACGGAAATTAAATCGTTTGTGACTTTCCCTTCGTTCGATTTCAATTCGCCATAAATTTTTGAGAATCGCACTTTCATTTCGGCATCTTCATCCTGTTCCGATAAAGCCCGTGCCCAGTATTGTGCAAGATAGAATGAGCTGCCCCTGTTATCAATTTCACCAGCCTTTCGTGAAGGATATCTGGCGTTTTCAAGGTACTTCCCAATTGCAGCATCAAGCGTTTCAGCTAAAATTTTTGCTTTGGAGCTGCCTGATTTATCAGCTATCATCTCTAATGCAGGAACTAAAGCACAGTATTCCCCGAGTGAATCCCATCTCAAATGATTTTCTTTAAGTAACTGCTGAACGTGCTTTGGTGCCGAGCCTCCGGCACCGGTTTCAAATAATCCGCCACCATTTAACAATGGAACTATCGAAAGCATTCTTGCACTTGTACCTAGTTCCAGTATAGGGAATAAGTCGGTAAGATAATCACGAAGTACATTTCCCGTAACTGCAATTGTATCCAATCCTTTTCTTGTTCTTTCAAGTGTGAATTTCATTGCATCTACAGGTTTTAGAATTTTTATTTCCAGTCCTTTAGTATCGTGCCCGGGTAAATACTTTTTAACTTTTGCTATAATTTCTCTATCGTGAGCCCTGTTTTCATCAAGCCAGAAAACTACAGGGGTGTTTGAGGATCTTGCTCTATTTACAGCAAGTTTCACCCAGTCTTTGATTGCTACATCTTTAGCCTGGCACATTCTGAAAATATCACCGGTTTCAACCTGCTGTTCAAGTATAGTTTTTCCTGCAGAATTCACTACGCGGATTGTGCCATTTCCATTTGCCTCAAATGTCTTATCATGTGAACCATACTCTTCGGCTTTCTTTGCCATTAACCCGACATTGGAAACAGCTCCCATCGTGGCCGGATCAAATTGCCCATTTGCTTTTGTATCTTCGATTATTTCACCGTACATTCTTGAGTAGCTACGGTCGGGAATCATAGCTATGCAGTCTTCCAGTTCATCTTTAGCATTCCACATTTTGCCTCCATCCCGAACAACATTTGGCATTGATGCATCAATGATAATATCGTTTGGAACATGAAGATTTGTTTTTCCAATCCTGGAATCTACCATTGCAAGCTGAGGTCTGGTTTCATAGACCTTGTTAATATCAGCTTCTATTTCTTTTCTTTTTTCTTCAGGGAGCTTATTTAATTTGTCAAGAATATCCATAAGACCGTAATTAACATTGGCACCGATTTCTTGAAGTACATCAGCGTGTTTCTCGAGTGCATCTTTATAATAAACATAAACAGCGTGACCAAACATTATAGGATCGGAAACTTTCATCATTGTAGCTTTAAGATGCAGTGAAAGAAGTATACCATCTTTTTTTGCTGCTTCAATTTGTTCTGCATAGAATTTTCTTACTTCTTTCACATTCATAACTGCAGTATCGATTATTTCTCCGCTAAGCAATTTTATGTTTTCTTTTAGAAGAGTTGTTTTTCCATTATCATCAACATATTCAATTTTAACTTCATCTTTTTTATCAAGTGTGATTGATTGTTCCGAACCGTAAAAATCTTTTTTATCCATATGTGCCACCCGGCATTTTGATCCTGACTCAGGCCAGGACTTCATCATTTTATGCGGATGTTTTTGTGCAAACTTTTTAACGGATGCAGCCGCACGTCTGTCTGAGTTACCTTCTCTGATAACCGGGTTTACAGCAGAGCCAAGTACTTTTGAAAATTTTTCTTTTAGTTTTATTTCTTCATCGGTTTTTGGCTCGTCCGGATAATCAGGAATTTTATACCCTTTTTCCCGTAACTCTTTTATTGCTGCGTGGAGCTGAGGAATTGAAGCGCTAATGTTTGGAAGTTTTATTATGATGGTCTCGGGAAGTTGAGTTAGTTCGCCAAGTTCGTTTAGATAGTCAGGTATTTTTTGTTCATCTGTCAGATTATCCGGGAAATTGGCAATTATTCTTCCTGCAAGTGATATATCCTTTAATTCAATTTCAATTCCAGTACCTTTTAAAAAGGATTTTAATACTGGCAATAAACTATAGGACGCTAAAGCCGGAGCTTCATCTATTTTCGTCCAATTTATATTGGTTTGCATTTATTTTCCTGCTTAAATATTCAATAAGAGTAAGTATGTTTTTAAAGTACTACTAAAAATACCTAATGATTAATTAATATGGTAAATATGATTAAAGAATCATCAATTTTTTGAACTTTCAAACACCAAAAAGGTACAATAAAACTTTGGAGTAGTACAAATTGGATGAACTGACTGTTAAAAGTTGTGATGAGTATGTATGATCCAGTAGGCATTTGGCAGTAAACAGCAGGCAATAAAACTTAAAGATTTATCGGTAATGTTTTTATATTCGATTATTAATAACTGATATTAAAAGGAGACAAAATTAAAACTGCACTTGTAACTGGTGCCAATCGAGGAATTGGTCTCGAGATTTGTAAACAACTTGGTGAACTTGGTTTTCATGTTTTCGTTTCAGCAAGGAATAAAGAAAAAGGTGAGAAAGTGCTTAACAAACTTAGAGATGCTGAAATAAAAGCTGATTTCGTTCAAATGGATGTTGCTGATGAGACAAGCATAAAAAATGCTGCGGTTGAATTCGGCACACTCGATTTGAAGTTGAATGTGTTAATAAATAACGCTGCAATACTTGAAGTTTCGGGCAATATAACAAAAATGCCAACGGAAGAATTATGGAATGCACTAAATGCAAATTCAATTGGTGCATTTATTGTTATAAGAGAATTTCTACCCTTTATGGCTAAAGGCGGAAGGATAGTGAATGTTTCAAGTGGTACGGGAGCATTATCGGATATGAGCACCTACGCTCCAGCGTACAGTATTTCTAAAACTACATTGAATGCTATAACGAAGCAGTTTGCCGTAGCCTTAAAGGATAAAAAGATTGCGGTTAATTCTGTTTGTCCTGGTTGGGTACGTACAGAAATGGGTGGTATGAATGCAACACGTTCTGTAAAGAAAGGCGCTGAGACAATAGTGTGGCTTGCAACAGAATCACCACAGAATAAAACGGGATTGTTTTGGAGGGATAAGAAAGTAATTGATTGGTAGCTTATTACAAATCTTGCAAGTTCAACTCTTACCAGAGTTGATAAATAAGTTGCCTTTTCGTATTACAAACATCCAATCCCTACGGGATTGATAAATTATGTATGACAAGATTCACAGAACAAGGAATTAAAGAGTATTAAGATTTATTCCCGCTAGGGAATAAACGTTTGTAAAATTAAATACTAACAACAAAACCAATCCCTTAAGGAT
>CP070637.1:1267330-1272995 GCA_020354005.1 Ignavibacterium sp. | reverse complement strand
TGGTCGAGTATTAATACCAAAGTAAAAGAGTTTACAATATTTATGCTCTTACTTGAGCTTGGTATGCTGGGTGTATTTGTATCACTGGATCTTTTCCTCTTTTACGTTTTTTGGGAAGCGATGCTTATCCCGATGTATTTCATAATCGGTATTTGGGGAGGAGAAAGAAAGATTTATGCTGCTATAAAGTTTTTCATCTACACAATGGGTGGCAGCTTAATAATGCTGGTTGCTATCATTTGGCTTGCTATTCATGCTTCAAAAGATCTTGGAGCATTTACAACAGACCTTCTGCAGCTTTATAGTGTGGCGCCACTATTTAATCTTTCTATTCAAAGCTACCTGTTTATTGCTTTTGGAATAAGCTTTGCGATAAAGGTACCGCTGTTTCCATTTCATACGTGGCTCCCGGATGCACACGTGGAGGCACCTACCGCAGGCAGTGTTATATTAGCCGGTGTTCTGCTGAAGATGGGTACGTATGGTATGCTTAGATTTAATTTACCACTTTTCCCTGATGCTTCAATTAATTTTGCATCGTTCATGTCCATACTTGCAATTATAGGTATCATTTACGGTGCTCTTGTCGCAATGGTACAGACAGATATGAAAAAGCTTGTTGCGTATTCATCGGTGGCACATTTAGGTTTTGTTATTCTCGGAATATTTGCAATGACCGAAGAAGCGATACAGGGTGCAATTATTCAAATGATTAATCATGGTTTATCAACTGGTGCCCTCTTCTTATTGGTAGGAATGATCTATGAAAGAACGCATACTAGGGATATTTCTTATTATGGTGGTATTGCAAAGGTTGTTCCGATATTTTCTTTTTACCTTATGATTGTTTCTTTATCTTCAATAGGATTACCGGGATTAAATGGTTTTATAGGTGAATTTTTGATATTGCTCGGTTCATTCAAATCAACAGTACTTAACAGTTGGTGGTATACAGTATTTGCTGCTTCTGGGGTAATATTAGCTGCTGTCTATTTGTTATGGATGTATAAACGAGTTGTCTTTGGGCGGGTGCTAAATGAAAAGCTTGAAGAACTAACAGATTTAAATAAGAGGGAAATTTTTGTTCTGGTCCCGATTGTAATCTTTGTTGTCTGGATTGGTATATATCCAAGCACATTTCTAAAGGTTTCTGAAACATACACTAACAATGTATTGGAAAAAGTATTCGAACCTCCAAAGGCAGAATTGAAATAGGAATTATATGTATAGCAAGAAGTTCATACCATTAGTAATCGTTGTAATATTAGTCTTCACATCAGTTGATGCAATAGCTGCATATGATAATGTTAATGCAACTACAGATATTATGACCACGATGGCATCTGAAGAAGGGGCTGATGAGCATGCACTTCCACCGGTTTATATGGTTACGCCATTTATACTACTTCTGTTGATGATAGCAACAGGACCGCTATTTTATCATCATTTCTGGGAACATAATTATCCAAAAGTCGCTATTGCACTTGGCAGCCTGACGGTAATTTATTATTTAGCAGTTCTTAGTGATTCTCATAGTATATTACATTCGCTTGCGGAATATCTTTCATTTATTGCACTGCTTGGATCTTTGTTTGTTGCATCGGGCGGAATACTGTTAAGAGTTAATAGGAAAGCAACACCGTTTGTCAATGTTGTGTTTCTTTTATTTGGTTCTGTAATAGCAAATGTAATTGGCACTACAGGTGCATCGATGCTATTGATACGTCCGTATATAAAGATGAATCAAAACAGAATTAAACCATACCATATAATATTCTTTATCTTTATGGTTAGTAACATTGGTGGTGCATTAACACCAATTGGTGATCCGCCTTTGTTTTTAGGGTTCCTGCGCGGTGTTCCGTTTTTCTGGGTGGTTGTAAATGTCTGGTATATATGGATTCCGACCTTACTTGTGCTTCTAGCCATGTTTTATGTTTTTGATTCATTTAACAAGGGAAACAACAATAATGATGAGGAGGAGTACACAGGAAAGATTGAATTCAAAGGTGCAAAGAATTTAATTTATCTTGGGATCATTATTGTATCAGTATTCCTTGATCCGGCTGTACTTAGCTGGGTGCCGAGTCTTGCGCCATTGCCGTTTGGTATTCGTGAGATAATTATGTTTTCTGTGATTATTATTTCCTTTAAAAGAGCAGATCAGGAAATTCTTAAAGCAAACGAATTTGATTTTGAACCTATTAAAGAAGTGGCGTATTTATTTATCGGAATTTTTATGACGATGATTCCTGCGTTGCAATTAATTGCACACGAAGCAAATGTGCACGCAGATAAATTAACAGCAGGAATATTCTATTGGGCAACCGGGGGGCTTTCTGGTTTCCTCGATAATGCGCCGACTTATCTGAACTTTTTAAGTGCAGCAATGGGTAAGCTTGGCCTGGATATAAATGATAAAGCACAGGTGCTTGAATTTGTCTATCGTGATGACGTTTATTTAAGAGCAATTTCTGTTGCAGCAGTATTTTTTGGTGCGATGACCTATATAGGCAACGGTCCGAACTTTATGGTGAAGTCTATCTGCGAACGTGCAGGAATTCCAATGCCGAGCTTCTTTACTTATATGATTAAATATTCTATTCCGATTTTGATTCCGTTATTTATAGTTGTTTGGGCAATTTTCTTTAGATAAAAAATCAAAAATCATTATGTACACAATAGAAGAAGTATTAAAAAACGATATACACGGTCTCTGTTATCAGAATCGATTAATTCTTCCATTTGCTGCACACTTCCTGAAAATTATTGTTAACAAGGATATCATTACAGATTTTTCACTTAACTCCAAGGGAGTGTTTATACGGGAAATTGAAGATTTTACTGATTTGTACTTCCTGGAGTATAAAGATTTGAACGACAGTATTTCAAAATATGAAGCAATTAAAATGGTTATTGTTGAGAAGGGGAAAGATATTTTCGATTTTGATAATCATATTAAACTTTCACTCTATTTGGAAAAGAAGCATAAAGTAAAAATAGAAGAATGTGATCACGATATTATATTTTTAGAATAATTATGATAAGTAGTATTCAAGAATTTTATAGCATTATACCTCTAATAATTATAGCCGGTATTATCCTGGTTTCAGTAACATTAGAAATGTTTACTGAAAAAAGTGAACAATCGATTGCTTGGCTTTCCATAGTTGCATTTTTAATAACAGGAATCTACTCGATTACGTTTGTTGATCAAACCGGTGTAACATTGCAAGGGATGCTTGCAACCGGTGGTATCGTAAATATTTTTTGGTTTATATTCAATGTTTGTGCGGCTATTGTTTGTCTTCTTTCCATCGATTATATAGAAAAATACGGATCAAATTTTGGCGAGTATTATATCATAATTCAGACCTCTCTTCTTGGAATGATGTTAATTGCAGGTTCAAAAGATTTGATACTAATATTTCTCGGCCTCGAAATTATGTCGATAGCATTTTATGTACTTGCAGGATTTAACAGAACACGTACTTCAGCAAATGAAGCAGCACTAAAGTATTTTCTTCTCGGAGCTTTCGCTACAGGCTTCTTAGTTTATGGAATTGCTCTCATCTACGGTAAGGCAACAACAACATCTATTGATTTGATAAGTACCAACTTTAGTACCCTGAGCAGTAACGTTCTGTTCCTGGCTGGTGTATTATTATTTCTAATAGGATTTTCATTTAAGATAGCTGCATTCCCATTTCACATGTGGGTTCCGGATGTCTATCAGGGATCTCCTACAACAGTAACAGGTCTATTTTCAACTGCGGGCAAAGCTGCCGGATTTAGCGCACTCATTGTAACATTCGCAGCATTATTCGGTGGTTCTGAAAGCCATTTGTTTACACCTTATCTTTCTGCTATTGCAGTGTTCTCGATGCTTTACGGCAGTATTGTGGCTATCATGCAATCAGATATAAAAAGAATGCTTGCTTACTCTTCCATTGCACACGCCGGTTATATGATTATTGGATTGGCGGCTGGTAACAATTTAGGTGTAGCTGGAATAATATTTTATCTCGCAGTTTATTCATTTATGAATCTAGCTACTTTTGGAATTATTTCAATAATTGAAGGAAAGGACGAATCCAATCTTGATATTGATTCTTACGCCGGTTTGGGCACACGAAGCCCTGTAATTGCAGGACTACTGGCATTAATGATGTTTGCTCTTGCTGGTATTCCTCCATTTGGTGGTTTCTTTGGGAAATATTATGTTTTTATCGCAGCAATTGATGCGGACTTAACCTGGCTGGCTATTGTTGGAATCATAGCGAGTGTAATAAGTGTATACTTTTATCTTCGTATTGTTGTTGTGATGTATTTTAAATCTTCTGAACTTGTTGAAAAGCCACAATACTCGTTCCGTGAAATGTTTGCTGTAATGATATCAGTTCTGTTAGTTATTATTTTAGGTTTGGCTCCAGGTTCATTGATAGATTTGATTACGTCGTTTTTATAATTTAGATACTATAATTTTCACATCTTTATAAAGCGTTAAGTAAATGATACCTCTTTACTCCACAAAGCAAATCCGTAAAGTTGATGACTATGCTATCAACAAATTAGGTCTGCCGGGTATGGTTTTGATGGAAAATGCCTCCCGGGAAATCTTTGAAAATATTGTTACTCACTTTCACTTTAACTCCGTTGGAATAATTTGTGGGAATGGCAATAATGGTGGTGATGGCTTTGCCGTAGCAAGACATTTTGTTAATGCAGGTTATAAAGTGGTTGTTATATATCTTGGCCCAGCAAATACTATGTCCCCTGATTGCGGAATGAATTATTCTGTGTTAAAGAAAATGGAGCCAACTCATAAAAATCTTTCAATAATTAAGTATAAATCAATCAATAGCCTAGCTGCAATAAAGAAATGCGATTTAAGTTGCGATGCGCTTCTTGGAAGTGGTGCAAAAGGCAAGCTGAGAGAACCTTATCTATCTATTATTAAATCACTTAACAGGATTAATAAAATTAAAGTTGCAATCGATATTCCAACCGGATTGGACGTTGATAAAGGTTATGCCCCGGATATGTTTAGTGCAGATTTGACAATCACACTTGGCGGTTTTAAGAGCGGATTGTTTTTTGGTCATGGCTTTCTGAACGCTGGTGAGATTGAAAAGGGGAGTATTGGAATTTCCGATAGTTACCTCGAATCTTTAGGAGCAACTGAATACTTGATTGAACCTGAAGATGCACTTTCGGGTCTTCCGCAAAAGAAAAAGAATATTCATAAATATTCTGCTGGTAAAGTATTTACTATTGCCGGCTCAGAATCATATCCGGGTGCTGCAGTGTTAACATCAAAATCTGCATTTAAGCTGGGTGCAGGTGCATCTATTTTAGCGTTTCCAAAATCGGTAAGAAATCTTGTGCAGAAAAAACTTGGTGAAGTTGTTGTACATCAGTATCCTGATAAAGAAACAGGATATTTATTGCCGGAAAACATTAACGATTTAAATGATAACATCAAGTGGGCCGATGTCTTAACAATTGGTCCTGGAATTGGTAGAAACGAAAAGACCCAGAAAGCTGTTAATCTCATTCTAAAAGGAAGAAAGTTTACTAGAGCTGTAATTGATGCTGATGCCGTTTATGCGATACGTAGGAACCGATACAAAAAGTTGAACTTAAAAAATGTGGTTCTCACACC
>CP070637.1:1262276-1267230 GCA_020354005.1 Ignavibacterium sp. | reverse complement strand
TTGCACAGGCAAGTGATACAGCCAGCATTGCATTTGCACCTAATTCAGATTTATTTTCTGTGCCGTCAAGGTCAATAAGGAATTGATGAATATTTACCTGCTCGGCCGCATCAAAATCTATAAGTTCATCTGCTATTCTGTTATTTATATTATCCACTGCCTTCTGAACACCTTTTCCACCGTATCTATTCTTATCTCCATCCCTGAGCTCAACAGCTTCGTGTTCGCCAGTGGAAGCACCGCTTGGCACTGCTGCTCTTCCAATTACTCCGCTTTCCAGCAGTACTTCTGCCTCAACAGTTGGATTACCGCGTGAATCTAAAATTTCTCTTCCTAATACATCAACTATAGTTGTCATTATTTTCTCCTGATTCTTTTCAGATTTCAAAAAATTTTGGATGTGAAAATTAGCTAAAGGGGGAGGAAAATAAAAGCTTTAACTTACTTGTACTTAACTTCTTTACCTGATATTTCCTTAAAATCTCCGCCCGTTGGAAATTGGAATATTCTCAAATCAAAGTGTTCCAGCACTGCAAAAATATGATCAAAAATATCCGCCTGAATATCCTCATACTTTCCCCATTCTATTGTCTTTGCAAACACATAAACTTCAATCGGCAAACCATTCGATCCTGGTTCCAGATGCCGAACAAGAAAAGTCAATCCCTGATGAACATCACTTCTCTGTCTTAAATAGGCTTTTAAATACGCTCTGAAGGTTCCAAGGTTTGTTAGTCTCCTTCCATTAACTAATTCTTCGAGATCAACTTCCTGATCTTCGTTATACTTTTGAACTTCTTCTTTCTTCGATTCAATATAATCAGTTATTAGTTGAAAGCGCTGATATCTTTTCAGCATTTCTTCCGTACAGAATTTAACACTGGAAATATCGATATGAATTGCCCGCTTTATCCGTCTTCCACCAGCCTGCTGCATGCCACGCCAGTTCTTAAAAGAGCCATCGATCAATTTGTGAGTTGGGATTACTGAGATCGTTTTATCCCAGTTCTGGACTTTAATAACATTTAACGAAACATCTACCACATCACCATCTGCACCATATCTTGGTACTTCAATCCAATCTCCTTTTCTTACCAGATCGTAAATTGAAATTTGAATGCTTGCGACAAAAGCAAGAATTGTATCCTGAAATATTAATATTATAATTGCCGTCATCGCACCAACACCAGTTAATATTCCCCAGGGATTTTGACCGGTAAGTATTCCAAGGCTAATTACTATTCCAATAATTGCAAGAATTATCATCAATACCTGAAGGTAGCCTTTTATAGGTTTATCACTGTACTTTGAGCTTCTCTCGTATATTTCGTTGAAGGTGGCAAAGGCTCTGCTTATTGCAAGCAGAATTAGAATAATTATTAATACTTCAGTAACTGTTTCAATTAAACTCTGTAAGGAAGGTATTAAATAAGCAAACTCGTGGATTATAATTGCAGGGGCGATATCAGCTAAACGCCTGAGAAATTTTTCATTAAGAAGTAAATCATCAAATTCAGTTTTGGTTTTCTTTACAATCCTTCTAATAACAACCAGAAATACTTTTTTTGTAATAAAGTACCCGGCATAAGCTAACAACAATACTCCAACAAATTTCAAATTATCATAGATAAAAGGATATTGTTGCAACCAATTTTCTATATCTTTTAAAATTTGTCCCATCTTTAATAATAATAAACCAAAACCTTAATAAATTGAGAGAGAAATAGAATTTGACTATGAAATATATTACTCAATATTGCCTTTGACAATTTGAAATAGAATTTAAATTGTAAGTTTGCCAATAATCAATAGAAATTAAGCCATGATAATTCAGAAGAGTAGATAGCTAGTGTGAAATTTAAAGCATACCTTGCGTGGATAGCGATATGCATAATCTGGGGTACAACCTATTTGTTTATAAGGATTGGTGTTGAAGCGTTACCCCCAATGTTATTTGCAGGTGTCAGATGGATTATTGCCGGATCCATTTTAGTATTAATACAAAAGGCATTGGGGAATAAGTTTCCCACAAGAGATGAAATACTTCCCCTTGCAATTGTAGGAATTGCATTACTTGGTATAGCAAACGGATTGGTTGTAGTTGCCGAACAATGGATCCCGAGTGGATTAGCAGCACTGCTCATTACAACCCTGCCTTTTTGGATGGTTGGATTCGAATCTCTCTTACCAAAGGGACAAAATATTAACCGGAAAATTATTTTTGGACTAATAATCGGTTTAATAGGAGTTCTGCTAATATTAGGTAGAGATATTATCATTTGGATAAACATTGATTATTTTGTTGGAACACTAGCACTCATGGGCGCAGTTATATCGTGGTCGCTTGGCAGTATATACTCTAAATATAGAAGAGTGTCGGTTCATCCAATGATGGGTGCTGCAGTTCAAATGCTTATTGCTGGTTCCCTGCAAGCATTACTCGGATTAGCATTAGGTGAACATAATGTCTTTCAATTATCTGAAAACGGAATTATCGCAACAGCTTATTTGATAATTTTCGGTTCTATTTTCGGATACGCCTCCTATATGTATGCTATTCAACATCTGCCTCTATCACTTGTTTCTACTTATGCTTATATAAATCCGGTAATTGCACTTTTTTTAGGCTGGTATTTTTTAGATGAACAATTAACAATAAATATTTTATTTGCAACAATACTTATATTAATTGGCGTTATGCTGGTACAGAGAGGAAGCACTTTAGCACAAGCGGACCAAAAAATGTGAACTGGACGACAATTTTAACTTTATGTGATGATTTTTCATCGCTTTTTTCTAATATTGAATTAGTATCAAATTTAAGATAGGAAATAAATGCACAGAGTAATTTTAATAATAGTCAGCTTAACATTTGTTTTGAACTGCTCAACTGCACCGCAGGCAAACTTTAATCATTCTAAATTCGATAATCTTCTAAAAAAGTATGTAGATGAAAAAGGGCTGGTTAATTATACTGCTTTCCAAAATAATGAAGATTTTAATGATTACTTGAATAGTATAGCGAAAGCTAATATTAATAAGCTATCCGACAATAATAAGCTGGCATTTTACATAAACGCTTATAATGCAACTGTTATAAAAAATGTTCTTGATCACTGGCCAATAGAATCTCCCTTGAAGGTTGATGGCTTCTTCAATAAGATAAAACATAAGATAGCCGGTAAGGAAATGACTTTGGATGAGCTGGAGCATAAACACACATTGAAGATTGATCCTGTTCTACCTCATTTTGGTTTGGTTTGTGCCGCAAAAAGCTGTCCGAAATTAATTCCAAAAGCTTACAGTGGGAAAAGCGTCATTAATCAGCTTGATAAAAATGCAAAATATTACTTAAATGATATTGACAACAATCGAGTAGATCGTGAAAATTCAATTTTATATTTGTCTGAAATATTTAAGTGGTTTCCAGATGCATTTGAAGAGAATTACGGTTCATTAAAAAATGCTGCAATGAGTTTCATAAATGAAAAGGACAAACAGTTTCTTGAAGAAAATGAAGTTCAAATAAAATTTATCAAATATAACTGGCAATTAAATGCACAATAATATGTGCTTTGCATTTGTTTAATCATGTTGAACCCCTCTACAAAAACCACTAAATTATTCACTGTAAAGCAGACGAATATTAATTCTTCTATCAGATAACAAATCCCCTTGCAGAAAGGAATTTAAATGGAAACATATTATAAACCTGAAGACCTGCCCCGATTTGGAGAAATGGATGAAGGTGCACCAGAGCTATGGGATAAGTTCTTATCCTGGTATAGTGCAGTTTTTAAGCCCGGTGCATTAACAGAAAGAGAAAAATCATTAATTGCGTTAGCAGTTGCACATGCCGTACAGTGTCCGTATTGTATTGATGCATTCACACAGTCCAGTCTGGAGAAGGGTGCCGATCTTGAACAGATGACAGAAGCAGTGCATGTTGCAAGCGCAATCCGCGGAGGTGCGTCCTTGGTTCACGGTGTGCAGATGAAAAATGTTAATTCAAAACTTACTATGTAATTGAGGTAAAGTTAGGAAGGTAATGCAAGCGCGACATAAAAGTATGAAAGCTTCCGGGGAGAATTTAGCTTTGGCAAATGAACAGCTAAAAGTATTAAATAATGAAAATGGGATTGCTCATTTTGATGAGAGATATGAATTAGTTGGTGAAGGACCACTTACAGCAGGGAACATTGAAATTCTTCAAGTTAATGTTGGAAAGATGTGCAACCAGGTTTGTAAGCACTGCCATGTTGATGCAGGTCCGGATAGAAAAGAGATAATGACGAAAGAAACAATGCAGTATTGCCTTGATACATTGGCTCAACATGATATCCCGACAGTTGATCTTACCGGCGGTGCACCGGAATTGAGTCCGGATTTTAAATGGTTTGTTGATGAGATAAAAAAACTGAACAGACACGTTTTAGTGCGCTCAAACCTTACTATCCTTGAAAAGAGCGGCTTTGAAGATTATGCTGAGTTTATGGCAAATCATAATGTGGAAATTATTTCTTCACTTCCTTATTACAAAAAATCTTTTACTGACAGACAGCGCGGTGATGGTGTATTTGATAAATCAATTGCAGCTATAAAAAAACTAAACAGCCTTGGTTATGGTAAAGAAGGCACTGGATTAATATTCGATCTCGTTTATAATCCTGTAGGTGCATATCTACCACCGTCTCAATCGGAACTTGAACAGGATTATAAAAGAGAATTAAAAAATAATTTCGACATTGAATTCAACAATCTTTATACTATAACAAATATGCCTATAAGCCGTTTCCTGGATTATCTCATTCAATCCGGAAACTATGAAACTTATATGCAAAAGCTTGTGGATTCATTTAATCCCGTTGCTGCTGAAAATGTAATGTGTAAGTTTACAGTATCAGTTGGATGGGATGGACAACTGTATGACTGCGATTTTAATCAGATGCTTGAA
>CP070637.1:1259330-1262176 GCA_020354005.1 Ignavibacterium sp. | reverse complement strand
TCTAGACTTCAATAAGTTCAATATTCACGGTCCAATTTCGGAACCACCAAATAAAGACTGCACTATATTTCCTGAAAAAATTGATGGCTACTATTGGAAGATTGACAGACCAGCTGCCTTTGAGCGAAGAGATGTTTGGATATGCAAAAGTCCCGATTTACTTCATTGGGGTTCATATAAGTTATTAATGGAACCAACACGCGGTACATGGGAACATCATAAAATTGGATCATCAAGCAATCCTATAAAAACTAACGAGGGTTGGTTAATGCTATATCATGGTGTACGGGAACTAACTTTTGGTGCAATGTATAAGCTGGGAGTAGTACTGCTTGATTTAGAAAAACCATGGATTGTAAAAGGTAAAACACCAGAGCCAATTATTGTTCCGGATTATGAATTTGAAAGAGTTGGTGATGTGGGTAATGTTGTATTTTCCTGTGGCTGGGTTGTGGAACCAGATGGAGAAATCAAAATCTATTATTCAGGTGCCGATCTAAATATTTGTTTGGCAACTACAACCGAAGAGTATTTATTGTCACTCTGTACTTAAAAGGAATCTAACAGATGCTATCAAGAATTTTTACAATATTGTTGATTTTACTTGTTGCGAGTTGTAAAAACGTAAATAATGAAGTTCCACAATCTGATGAGTTTCGAATAAACACAGCACATCTTGATGCACTATACGAAGAGATTATTCTATCAGATGACACCGTTGGAATCATACATATCTATAGTGAATATCCGGATTATGAATGGGTAGGTGATGATGATGAAGGAATTGCCTGCGTTGATGATGTTGCTCGTGCAGCAATTTTTTATTTGAAGCATTACAAATCCAACGATAATACTGAGAGTCTTAGAAAAGCTAAAAATTTAATTGAGTTTTTGCTTTATATGCAATCAGAAAACGGATTCTTCTACAATTTTATTTTTGAGGATTATTCTATTAATAAAACTCACAAGAACAGCATAAATGAATCAAACTGGTGGAGCTGGAGGGCACTTTGGGCACTTACAGAAAGCATGCAATACTTTGAAGACTTTGATACTAATTTTGAGAGCAAAATTTTAAATAGCATCACGGCAACAATAAATGCTTACAAAAATCAAAGGTCATTTTCAAATACATTCACTACAATTGATGGGATTAAACTGCCAAACTGGCTGCCACAAGGCTATGCCAGCGATCGGGCTGCATTAATCATTTTAGGATTAACTAATTATCACAATCATACATCTGATTCAACTGTGATACCTTATCTAAATAAATTATGCGATGGAATTTTAATGATGCAAAAGGGAGATTCATTGCAATCTCCTTTCTATGCGTTTCTTAGCTGGCAAAACATATGGCATGCATACGGAAACAGTCAATCATATGCTTTACTGAAAACCTCGTCAGTCTTAAAAAGAAATGATATTAAACAGGCTGCATTGAATGAGATAAATTACTTTTATGATTATCTGATTAAAGAGAGTTATTTAAATAACTTCAAACTTACTAAAGAAAATAATTCATATACTTATCTAACAAAGCAAAAGCTTCCTCAAATTGCTTATGATATAAGACCAATGGTTTTTGCTTGTTTAGAAGCATTCAATTTAACGAAAGATACGCTACATGCTGTGAAGGCAAGTGAACTTGCCGGATGGTTTATAGGTAGTAATATTGCAAAAAAACAAATGTATAATCCTTCAAACGGAATAACTTTTGATGGTATTATTTCAGAAGATGAGGTCAATTTGAACTCAGGTGCAGAATCGACGATTGAAGCATTACTATCATTGCTGGCTATCGAACAGAATACTATTTCTAAAAATTCACTAACAAAATATTTCGTACAAAATTCAAATTAATAGATTAATTTTGTAATTCAGAATTAAATATAAATTATGAATGTTGATAGAACAGAAATCCTTTTGAAGCCGGACCAGAGACGAGTATTATTTCTGCCATTTAAACCCGTAAGAGAAGATCAGATACTTAAGATAGCTGCAAGAGTAATGTCTCTTACCTTTGATGAGGTAGAGAAAGAAATTGAGGAGGTAAATAAAGAATTCGGCAACAGGCATTCAAAACTTGATGAATACTATTTAAAGAGGTTTGATCAAATTTCCAGTTACTTGATTAGTGATAGAGAACTTAGAAAAGAAAGGAAAATGCTTATCGGAGCATATTTTACTCAGGAATATGCACTTGAATCCGCTGCTCTATTTAATCCTTCAATTGTAGTGCATCCTGATCAATCAAATCTGCCTGAGGGTAGTGTGCGATTTATACTAAGCTTACGAGCTACCGGTGAAGGCCATATCTCTTCAATAGTATTTCGGTCAGGAACTATTGATGTAAATAATAGTATTACTATAGATAATCCTGCAAGATTTGTAACAGCGCCGGAAGTAATTCCAAATCCAAACTATGAAAAGCAGCTCTTTGAGAGAAAATTAGTTGAATTAGGTCTGGATAACGAATTTGCCAACGAGGTACTTTCTCAATTAGACAATGAGTTTTCGTTTAATGAGCTGGAAGTTTGTGTGGAGAGCACACTCTTTAATATTCGAATGCGTAATGGGCAAAATAAATTAACAGCCAACGGAATTCTTACGCTTGCACAATCTAATTATGAAATCGTTTACGATGAAGATCGCCACCTTTCTGAACGTATTATTTTTCCTCATAGTCCAACTGAAACAAATGGAATCGAGGATGCACGTTTTGTTCGTTTTGTTAATGATGATGAAAGTTACATTTATTATGCTACTTACACTGCCTTCGATGGAAAAGTAATTCTGCCACAGCTATTAGAGACAAAAGACTTTCTTAGCTTTAAAGTTAATAC
>CP070637.1:1248073-1259230 GCA_020354005.1 Ignavibacterium sp. | reverse complement strand
TTTATTATTGGAGAGAGGCATTATAATCTTGGTAATGATCTTTTCCGCAATATGCTCGATAAAAGAATGAACTACAGTTGTGCTTACTGGAAAGATGCCGAATCTTTAGACGAAGCACAGGTAAACAAACTCGAACTCATTTGTAAAAAACTTTATCTTAAACCGGGCATGAGAATACTGGATATTGGCTGTGGCTGGGGTGCATTCGGTAAGTATGCGGCTGAAAAATACGATGTGCAAACTGTAGGTATAACCGTTTCAAAAGAACAGGTTGCTCTCGGTAAAGAATTATGCAAAGGTCTTCCTGTTGAAATCCGTCTCCAGGATTACAGGGAGTTAAATGAAAAATTTGATCGTATTGTATCGGTTGGAATGATTGAGCATGTCGGGTATAAAAACTACAGGAAATATTTCGAGGTGGCTTACCGCTGCTTAAATGATGGTGATTTATTTCTACTTCACACAATTGGCGAAGTACAGTCGCGTAAATCCATTGATCCCTGGACACAAAAATATATTTTCCCAAATGGATTGCTGCCCTCAATTACTCAATTGGGTAAAGCTATAGAGAAATTATTTGTAGTGGAAGACTGGCATAGCTTTGGACCTGATTATGATAAAACCCTACTTGCCTGGTATGATAATTTTAATTCTAACTGGGATAAATTAAAAGATAAATACAGTGAAAGATTTTACAGGATGTGGAAATATTTCCTGGTACCAAGTGCAGGTTCATTTAGGGCAAGAAGAAACCAACTGTGGCAAATAGTGCTTTCTAAAAATGGGATCCTGGGAAGATATGAGTCTGTACGATAATAGTGGTTGCATGAGTGCATAGTTGAATTTGTACCCAGACGTATTGTGTTAGGACGAATACTGTCTTTCAGAAGGAAACTTGTTATTACTATGTAAAACCTATGTAAATTAGATTCCAAAAACGTTAACAAGATTCTTACTGAATGACGTTTACAGGCTGCTCAATATCCTGCCATTAAAAAAACAAATCCTATAGAAAATCCCACTAACAAGTTTATAAGTTTTAATATAATAAAACTCCTCTTCGATACTGCCAGTAAAGGTAATGTGCCATGACCATCCTGTACTATTGAGCTTGCTAATAATATACTTATTGGAATTGAACCGCTGGCAAAGAGTGTTACAAAAATAAGATGCGGTCCTGACTCCGGTATTAAACCTACAAGTACCGCAATTAGGAGCACCATTAAAGTGTTATCACCAATCCATGCTTCAAGGTTTATAAATCCTCCGAGAATATGTATTACAGCAAGTGCACCTAAAGTCCAGAGAAAAATTCTTAGCAGATGCCTTTTAAGAACATGTTCCCATAAATGTATTTCTAAAAAGTGGTCCGGTACTGTAATAACAACAAACAATGCAAACAGATTGCTAACCAACAATGTAATCCTGATCCATTGCCATCCTTCGATTTCAATAAATCCTGTAAGTATCAAGATTAGAAAGAAACTTAAGATTGTAATTAGCAGCGTTCGCTGAATTGTTATTTCTTTTAGTTGTTTGAGTATCAGTCCCTTAGGTTGGACTTCTATTAATTCCTCTTTGTGAAGTTGTAATGCATGTCCCTGCCTTTTTAATAAACTGTCTTGCTTTTTGTAAACTTTATCAACAATAATTCCCACAGCAAAACCAATTACCGAAATAAATGCAATTAGCAAAATCGCTTTTAACGGAAACATTGAAAGCATTACATATGCTTCATCACCACTTGTTGCTATCATTGTTGCAACTAAGGCACCAAAACTCACAATGCCGTGTGAGTAGAGAGATACAACTGTAAATGCCCCAAGACAGCCGGGAATAGCCCCTAGAATAACTCCGAGCAAATACTGGCCGTTTTTACTTTGCTTTAATTTTTGCTGCCAGCTTCCCTTTGTTTGAACATTGAGATACTCGACTAGCAGCATCATAATAAAAACAAATGCTGTAATCAGTAGTGAATGCTCAAGTATTTCAATGATCATATTTTTATTAGCTGTTAATAGTTTTTATTTGAATGAAAATAAATATATGCATTTTTGTTTCAGGGTTGGGCTAAAGCCCGGATATTTTTCTCATTAAGTATCCCCGAGTTAAAACTCGGGGCTATTTATTATATTTAAACAATTATAAACGAAATTCTTTTTAATGGCGCATACACATTCACATTCTTCAACAGGAATACGACTTGTAATAACAATAATCCTGAACTTTACAATTACTGTTGCTGAGATAATTGGTGGAATTATATCCGGCAGCCTTTCGCTTATTTCAGATGCACTACACAACTTTAGCGATGGCGTCTCGGTTATCATCAGTTATTTTGCAATTAGTCTTAAACGAAAGGACTATTCTTCAAAACATACATTTGGATTTAAGCGTGCAGAAATTCTTGCAGCAGTAATTAACTCATCCGTTCTTGTGGTTATTTCAATCTACCTCTTTTATGAAGCGATAATGCGCTTTCAGAATCCCGAGCCGATAAAGGGTGCATTGATGACAATTGTAGCAACAATAGGTTTGACTGCAAACATTATTGGCACATTATTGCTAAAGCGTGATTCTGCAACAAGTATAAATATAAGATCATCATATTTACATCTTCTTACCGATGCTATTTCCTCTGTTGCTGTCATCCTTGGCGGACTTGCAATCGTATTCTATAATATTTATTGGATCGATCCGGTATTAACAATATTGATTGCTGTTTACATTACACGTGAAAGCTTTAAAATATTATCCGATGCCATTCACGTGCTTATGGAGGGAGCTCCGCCAGGAATTTCAATTAAAGATATACAGAAAGAGGTTGAAAGCTTAGATGAAGTCGAAGATATCCACCATGTACACATTTGGACTGTCGGTGAAAACGATGTTCATCTTGAAGCTCATGTAAATGTACCGGATATGCTGATTAGCAAGAGCAATGTGTTAGGGGAACAAATTGAAAAAATGCTGATAGAAAAATTTGAAATAAACCATATTACTTTGCAGTTTGAATGCAAGCAATGCAAAGAAGCTGGATTAGTAGTAAATAGTAAGCATTAACTGCTGATTTTTATCAAATCAAAATAATAATATCTTTACTATTCTGATGGAGCTACTAAATTGAACGTTAAAGTATCTCTGATAGCTGAACCGAATACCCCAATTCCATCTCCATCAAAATACATTCTCGGATCAATAAAATTTCCATCAAATTGCTGAACGTTTGAAGCGGTCAAAACATAATCTTTAAAGTTCTTATCACCTGCATAAACAATTACCTGGTAAGTGCTGTAAAACCAGGTGTCCAACCCCAAAATCTCATACTCACGGATGCTGCCCGGCGATGATTCTACATTTATAACCAGATCAAATTGAAAACGGAAACTGTTTAAATCATCCTCCACATCCTGCCGTTCAAGATTTGGGAAATACGGATTATCATAAATAAAATTATCAACACTCGCAGAATCAGGTATGATCGAGAATGCATAAAAATCAGTTCCAGGTGATGGAGTGAATTGAAATTCAATTGGCGTCCGATAAATAACCGTCCCAAGATCTTTTGTAAGTAGTGAAAAACCTTCCAGCGGCACAGTTGTGGCAGATGTAGTTTGCAACTGTTCTCCATCAATAATAGCACTTACCTCAAGTAGATAAGTTTCACCAAAATTAGCCGTAATAGCATTTGTATAATAGGTCTGTGTGTGTACATCAAATTGAAGAGCTATTCCGTTTACTTTTATTTCCACTGAATTTTTTGAGGGAGTGAGAATCAAATCTTCCGGATTGATCATTGTTTCCAATGGAAAATTTCTTGTAATCCTTATATTCTTAATCTCCTCGTTCGGATAAACATATCCCTGAACTGCAATTTTGGATTGATATCCCACACCAGTTATATCGACCTGTGGATCACCGCAGGATGCGAGTAATAGAAATACCGCAAGTGCTATTATAGTTTTTAATAGTTTCATATCTGAATTTTCTCCGTAACTAAAATTTTATATTTACACCAAGACTCGGAAGGATCGGCAGCATATTAACTTTTTCTACTTTTTGAACAATGGTTCCATCCTCCAGCCTGTCTTCGTACTCTATAAACCAAACATTGCTTCTGTTACCAATGTTAAATACCTGAATATATGGTGCAAGACTCCAGTTGTCATACTCAAGTTCCCATGTTAGGCTCATATCCATTCTTACATATGGCGGTAACCTGAATGAATTGGTTTCTGCAGGAAAAAGATTATAACCGGGATTACCCTGTCCCTGGCGTTCTATTTCATCCCAGTCAGGAAATCTATTTTGATAGTAACCTGATGAAGGAACCGTAATTGGTTGACCGGTTGTATAAACAAAGTTTAAACTAAACAACCATCTTGAATCTGAGTATTCAAGCGGATCGCCGCTTAACTCATTAAACATATTATTTATATCAACATTCAAAACTGTGTTAATAATTGAAGTTCTGTTGTGACGCGGTGAGAAATAGTTTCCCCCATTTATTTCTTCAAAAATATAATCTGTAGTTGCTAATGAATATGAAATCCACCCGGTAAAAGCACCAATTTCTTTCCGTAATAAAAATTCTATTCCATAAGACCTTCCATCGCCGCCAATAAAAACATCCCTTGTAGATGCATAAACAGGTCTGTTCCGATCGTCATAATAAGTTGGTTCAATATCAGCACCTACATAGGGATTAAAGAAATATATGTTTTCGTAATTTTTGTAATAGGTTTCAACTTCAAACTCATAGACCCTGCCAAGCGCATATTGATATCCAAGAATAATATGCTGTGCCGAGGATTCGTTATTATATTTATTAACTGTTGCCCAAATACTTGAAAAGAAGAGTCGGTTTATTCTGCTTAAGTATTGATTATAGTATCCGCCTGCTAATTTTATATTGCTGTTTTCCGTTAACCGGTATTTTACTGATGCCCGGGGTTCGAAGTTCAGGAATGTTGTATCAGCATTAAAATAACTAACTCTTAATCCCCCCTGAATATCCCAATCAGGTGAAGGTCTCCAATCAGTACTAAGGTAACCGCTTGTGTACTGTCTGTTATTATCAACTAATACTCTCTGCTCATTATTCGACTGATCATATAATTCGTGGATGAGTTTTTGTTCAGCACCAAACTTAAGACTGAAGTTGTTTGAAGAATAATATTCAAATGCAACTCTTAGTGCATAATCAGACAAATAATTTTCCTCAACAACGTTAACCTGTGGAAAACTAAAATTTGATTGGAACCTGCTTGCGGTCAGCCAAAAGGTTGAAAAAAGTTTTGGAGAGAAAATATGCTTCCAATTAATGCTGCCGGTGGTATTTCCCCAATCATACAAAAAGTTTAATGATTCCTCTGCTTCTTTATCTACTTTAAAGTTAAGGTCATCCTTGCCGCTAAAAAAACTAAGTGTGAGTTTATCTTTTTTCCCGAATTCAAAAAATCCTTTAAGGTTTCCGTCATAAAAATAATACTCTGGTATATCCTTAACCCACTTTGCATAAGTCTTGTCAATATATGTTCTTCTAAATGATCCGGAGATCGAGCCAATAGATGAAACTGGAAACTGTAAGGTAGTAGATGCTGAAATCATGCTAACGTTTACGAATCCCTCAAAGTTATTCCTATTACCGTCCAAGTTTGTAACATTCAAAACAGAAGAAAGTCTTCCGCCATATTCAGCACCAAAACCACCTTTGGATAGCTCCACTTTCTTAATAGCATTTGTGTTGAAAGTTGAAAATATTCCAAATGCGTGTTCAGGATTATAAACATCTGTGCCATCTATCAAATAGAGATTCTGATCAGGTGTTCCGCCCCTGATATAAAGCGCGCTTGAAAAATCGGATAATGCTGTCACACCAGGTAACGTTTGCAATGCTCTTAGTAAATCTGCCTCAACAAATTTGGGTATTTTATTTATCTCTTGCGGTGTCATATCAATCTGGGAAATTGGTTTTGCAAAAAGTCTGTCAATAGTCTCAAGAGAGTCTGCTGAAACAACCACCTGTTCAGTTTCATAAGCTTCAGGCGTAAGAGTGATGGTTATACAATTTTCACAATCAGTCGTTACGTTAATCTCAATAATTTGTTTTTTATAACCAATGTAACTGCAAATAAGTGTGTATATTCCCGGTGGTACGTTAGGTATAACAAAATAGCCGCTCAGGTTTGTGCTGCTTCCGTAGTTTAGCTCTTTTATGTAAACGTTAGCACTAATAAGAGATTCCCCGTTAGTGGAATCAATCACTGTCCCGCTATAGGTAAAGGTTCCATTTTCCTGAGCAAAAGTGGTGTGTATATTAAATAATAAAGAGTATACAAAAAATGCTGTTAGATATAATATCTTCATTTATAAAGAACCCCTTTAAAAAAAATTACCAAATATTTTATCAGACTATAATGACAAAACTAAAACAATTAAAATATTTTGAGTGTTAGATTAATCACAATCATACTGTAATAACAATTATTTAATATGAATGGTAAATAATAGGGATGGAAGTTAGCCCGACACGTAAACAAATTACAAGAGATGATTTGTGGCTTAAAGTTTATTATCAAAAGGGTGTCCAAGCAGCCGGACGTCGAATGGTTCACTTACCCCTTTTAACATTATTTGTTTTTTAGCAGCACCCTCACCATTCCTTTTCAATAAGTTGTAGGCATAATCAGATATTACATAATTATTGTTTAGTTCTTTAGTAGCTGACTCTAATCTTGATGCTACATTTACCGGAAATCCCATGGCTGTTAATGAGCTCTGTTCATTAACTCCCGGTTCACCAACAATAACTTTGCCTGCATGTAGACCGATACCTACTTCAATTTTGCTGTTAAAAAATTCTTCAATATAATCTGAGTTTAATTTCCGTACCTCTATAACAATCTTTTGCCCGGCTTGTTCTGCATTTTCAACTGCATCATTAATGTCCTGCTCTAATCCAAAGACTGCATAGAGACCATCACCTTCGTATTCAACAACTCTTCCATTGTGTGAAGTAATGGTATCGCTAAATAGCTTCATAAGTCTTCTTATTATATGGATAACATCAAAGGGTAGATGTTTTTCAATAAAAGGTGTGAAGTTCCGGATATCAAGAAAGAACAAAGCAAGCTCCTGTTCCCTGCCAATACTCTGTCTTCCGTCAACTTTACTGCCGTAAACATAAAGATCAAGATCAGCTTCATCTTTAATAATTCTTTGCAGTTTTACATTACCTTTTACAACCTTAGTCTGGCAGGCTAGCCGGACATTGTCAGCAAAGTGTTTTATTTTACGTAAAGCAAGTTCAGCATCACTCTGGGGACTCAGATTTTCTATACCTTCGTGAACTACTACCCTGCAGGTAGAGCATTGCGCATTACCGCCGCACGCGTGATAATGAGGTATACCTGCCTCCAAAGATGCCTGAAGGATAGTTTGATCTTCCGCAATCTCAAATTCCTTCTCATTTATCATATCAATTTTATAAGCCATAAATCAAAGTACAATTAATTATTTAGAGTTTAAATTGGAAATTTTTGAATGAGAGATCAGAGTAGAAATGTAAATAATACTAGGAATTGCTATTTTCAAGTTGCGTGTATGAATGAAAATATTTCCTCTTAAACCCTAAAGAAACATTAACAAGACTGATCAACACGGGTACTTCTACCAGAGGACCAATAACCGCTGCAAATGCCTCTCCAGAGTTAATACCAAATACTGCAATGGCAACTGCAATTGCTAATTCAAAGTTATTGCTTGCAGCAGTGAAAGATAATGTTGCTGATTTAGGATAATCTGCTCCTGCTTTCCAGCTTAAATAAAATGAAACTAAGAACATTAAAACAAAATAAATAAGTAATGGTACTGCAATACGAACAACATCAAGTGGAAGCTGTACAATGAATTCCCCCTTCAAAGAGAACATTACCAGGATTGTAAACAGCAACGCATATAACGTTATAGGACTTATCTTGGGAACATACTTTGTTTCATACCACTGCTTGTTTTTGATTTTTATTAAAGTAAATCGTGTAATTATTCCTGCAATGAATGGTATACCGAGATAGATGAAAACACTTTCAGCAATTTGTCCTATCGTAACTTCAACCTTAGTGCCTTCCAAACCAAACCATGTAGGAAGAATAGTTATGAAGACGTATGCATAAACAGAATAAAAAATAACCTGGAAGATTGAATTGAATGCAACAAGACCTGCCGCATATTCAGTATCACCTTTGGCTAACTCATTCCAAACAATTACCATTGCAATACATCGTGCCAGTCCAATCAAAATAAGCCCATACATATAGTGCGGATAATCACTTAATAGAAGAATGGCAAGTATGAACATTAGTATCGGTCCGATAATCCAGTTTTGAATGAGTGACAAACCTAAAATTTTCCAATCGCGAAAGACTTTACCAAGCTCTTCGTACTTTACTTTTGCTAGCGGTGGATACATCATAAGGATTAAACCAACAGCAATTGGAATGTTTGTTGTACCAGATTGGAACTGGTTCCAGAAATCGACTATACCTGGATATAGATAACCTGTAAAAACCCCGATAAACATTGCAAGGAATATCCAGAGAGTAAGATAACGGTCTAAAAACTTAAGTCTTTTCTTTTGAGGCATAATTTATACTCTCTGCGCCTACTCCGCGTCCTTTGCGGTTAGTCTTCTTTTAAACGCGGAGATCGCAAAGAATACGCAGAGATTTATAATTTGTTTACCACCCTTCTAATTCCATTTACCAATTTGGAAACATTGAAATTGATTAGTAGTCCAAGCTTACAATCTGATAATTTCAAATATGTTAATACTTGGGCTAAGTGAACATCATTTAACGCTTCAACGGATTTGATTTCAACTACTACTTTATTCTCCACCAAAATATCAATCCGATAACCACAATCAAGTTTTACATCTTCATATATCAGCGGCATTGGTTTTTGTTTTTCAACTTTCAAACCACTTTTATTTAATTCATAATAAAGGCACTCTTCATAGGCAGATTCCAATAAACCGGGACCAAGATTTTTATGAACCTTTATAGCTGAACCAATTATTTTTTCAGATAGTTCATTTTCGTGCATATCCTCTTTTTCTCCGCACTTACTCAGCGTTCTCTGCGGTTAAATATCTCCTAGCCGCGGAGGTCGCAAAAAATTCGCAGAGGTAAAAATCATCTAAAAGTTTTCAGAATAAAATTTTTTGAAGCGCTCCTTAATTTCATCTCTAACTCTTCTGTAAACCGGCATAACCTCTTCTTCTGTTCCTACTGCATCAGCAGGATCATCAAATGGAATGTGAAGCTGAACTTTTACATCACCTATAAATACAGGACAAGTTTCCTCTGCATTATCACAAACGGTAATTACATAATCGAATGATTGGTTTACATATTTATCCACGTCTTCAGGAATACCATTACTTATATCAATCCCCACTTCGCCCATTGCCTGCACTGCATACTGATTAGCTTTATCTGCCGGCTTTGTTCCTGCGGAATATACTTCCAAATTGTTATCAAATGATTTTAAGTAACCTTCAGCCATCTGACTGCGGCAGGAGTTACCTGTGCATAAAATTAATATTCTTTTCGTCATTTTTTATTACTCTTTACATTCTTAGTGGAAACGCTTTGCGCACCTTGCAAGAAACAATTTTACGCAGAGCACGTAAATAATTCGCAAAGTTAATTAGAATTTATAACCAACAACAGTTATACTATAAATCCCAATATTACTTTTGTGATACAATTTGATTTCGTCATCACTCAGGATCTCACTTAACACACTATCCGGTAACTCAATTGTTTTAGATTTTTTTATTTCTACATTTTCAAAACTAGCTTCTCTAATAATATTAAGATACTCATCCTGTTGAATCGCACCTGAGACACAACCTGCATACATCTCTGCAGATTTTTGTAATGCTTCCGGTAACTCACCCTTCAAAACAATATCAGAGACACAAAAGTGGCCCCCCGGCTTAGTGATGCGATACATTTCATTAAATGCTTTTTCTTTATCCGGTACAAGATTGAGAACGCAGTTACTAACAACAACATCTGCGGTATCATTTTCAAGCGGCATCTTTTCAATTTCGCCAAGCTTGAACTCAACGTTTTCATAACCAAGTTTGCGATTGTTTGCATTTGCTTTATCAATCATCTCCTGAGTAAAATCCAGACCAATAACTTTTCCGGATTCACCAACCAAAGCTCTTGAAACGAAAACATCATTACCGGCACCACTTCCAAGATCGACCACAGTATCACCTTCTTTTATTGCTGCTAATTCGGTGGGCATACCGCAACCCAATCCCAAATCGGCTTCTGCTACATAACCTTTAAGGTCCGTGTAGTCATCCTGAAGAACAGAATATTCAACTACTTTATTCTCTGGTCCGCAACAAGAGGTTGGCCCGCAGCAAGATGAATTGTTTTCAGCTATCTCCCCGTATTTTTCCTTAACCATTTCTTTTATTTCTTCATTTGCAGGCATTTTATAACTCCTTTCTTTATATCATCCTTCGACAGGCTCAGGATGACGGTTTTAACATTTACAAACTTGCGTAAATAGTTTACTAAACTCTTTTTTTGCTTTCTCTATTACATCTGGCTTCAGACAATAACAAATTTTTGGTCCTTCAATCTCACCTTGAATTAAGCCAACTCTCTTCAGCTCACTTAAATGCTGCGATACTGTTGATTGTGATAGTGGAAGTAAATCAACTATATTACCCACCATACAAGAATCGAGATCATTAAGAATTTTTAGGATCTTTATTCTTGCCGGGTGTGAAAGTGCTTTTGCAATTTCCGCAACTTCGATGTCTGTTTTATTGAATTCTTCCTTTTTAGATACTGCCATTTTTAATTTCTTTTATCGTTCATCGTAAATATACGATGAGAATAGTTTAAAGTCAAGTTCTCTGTAAAATTAAATTGGATGTTTTTCAGTAATCATTGGTTTGAAAACTGCTTAATTAGAAATATTTTTAGTTGAAACAAAATTCTACAACAAATGAATTCTCAAACTTTAAATAGACGCATAATTAATTTAGTTATTCTCTGGGCTGTTCTTGCAGGCTATTTTGCTTTTACCGATTTACAAATATCAATTAGCCTGGTTGATAGCACC
>CP070637.1:1244244-1247973 GCA_020354005.1 Ignavibacterium sp. | reverse complement strand
TATGAGTATAGATGCAACAAAGAATAGGGCTGATTCCTCAAGGAAAATGAATCCAACACCTATACCGATAAGTGTTGTTCCACCAATGGCCCATGTGCTCTTATCTTCTTTTTTAATCGGGTTATCCATTTATTTATCTCCTTTTCTTTTAATTAATGTGACTAGAATGGCCCACTACTTTTGTTTTAGAAAATTAAATTGAATAGCCAAAACAATCAAATATTTGTTGTCAAATAGTAAGTATAAAGAATTGTAAAGAACTCATTAATCCCCACCAACCGATTGGTGTGCTTACAACAATACAAATTGATTTACAAAAAACACCAAGGCTCTTAGATTTAATTCTAAACGACTCCTGCTTAATAACATAGGCGGGGGTTTTTATTAAGTGTTATGATTGTTGTTTGGGCTGGCTATTGCGTGGCTTGAGTATGGAAATGACGGAAGCATATACATTTCAGCATTCTTAACAGTTAACAATTATTTTTGTCCACCTATATAGATACAAGTTACTGGTTTCATTGGCTTAAAACTAAAATCAATATTCTTAAAACCGGCATCCTCATATTGCAATTTTGTCTTTTCTGCGACTTGTTTTACTTGCTCCTCTGATTTTGTCCAACGAGGCTGGAACACCATTATTAGCCTACCATCTCGTTTTAGAAACGAACGAAGTTTTTGAAATTCTTCTGTAGGATGTTCCCAAAAGAAATGAACATTGCTACCAAAGATAATGTCAAAGTATTCTTTTGGATAATCTAAATCCCAAACAGTTCCACATTTCAAATCAACTTTTTTACTTTTAATGTTTTCCCTGTTCCTTTTGATTGCTTGATCCAGCATAACAGCTGAATGGTCTATTCCAGCGATAAATCCAGACGTCAGTTGGTCTGCAACAACTTTTAATGATGCGCCCGATCCATAACCAACTTCAAGAATGTAGTCTGTTGGTTTGAGGTTTAACTTCTCAATAGTCCATTTTGCACGATCTCTGTTTTTAATCGACATTAACCAACCAACAAATCTTCCAAGATTTCCAACTGGATTACCAAATTGTTTATTGAACTTTTGTTTTAGTCCCATAATAAAAATATTAAGGTGTTAAGCATTTTCTTACTGTCAAGTTATAAATAATTAAGATACGTTTTAAGTTAAAAATTACTCTAAATATTTATTTTCCCAACCTCTGCTTAATAACATAGGCGGGGATTTTTTATTTAGTTTTAACAATCCAGTGATATTAGCTTCGCCCATAGCAACCACTTAAACATCAATAATAAGTTCTCAATTTTCAGAAACTGGAAATAGTTAGATAAATATAACCTATTAAAGTAGCACCAATCAAAGAAAAAGATAAATAAAGTATAAATACTCTTCGGGTGGTTAAGCCCCATACCGCAGCCATAGCAGGCAATGTAGTTGTTGGACCTGCAATAAGAAAAGCAAGTGCCGCAGCTTGATTCATACCCTGTGATAATAATCCACCGATTAAAGGTAGTGCTGCCAGACTGCTCGTATAAAATGGCACTCCTATTAAAGCTGCTGCAAAAATGGAAGTAATATCTTTTGCTCCCAGCAAAACTGTAATCCACTCTGAGGGAACATAGAGTTTGATAAGAGCTGTTAATAGAAAAGAAAACGCCATAAATTTTATAACAAGAAATGTAGCGTTCCAGGTTTCACTTAACAATCGGTTTAAGAATGATGTAGAAGGCGTTCTTTGATTTGGATTATTGGTCTGATCCGATACTTTTGAATTGCTGCATGAAGTACAGGCCGACACTGATTCCTGAGTATCAGTCTGAATAAGTGGAAGTGTAGTTTCACAGCAAATTGTTTGTCTTTCATTTACATTTAATATTAGTCGCTTCATATAAACCAAGAGTTCCATTACACTTTCTTTAAATAACTTTAGTTTGCTTACAAAAAAATCAAACTGTGGCTTTAGATAATGTATGATACTTTTAGACGAACTTACATTGTAAGTGCGTAATATTTTTGTTTCATCCAGCCATTTTTTCTGTATTAGATAATGAGTGATAAATCCTGCGGATAAACTTATTACCAAAGTAGATATCAATCGCCATACTGCCAGGTTCCAACCAAGTGTTGCTACACTTAGGAAAAAGATTTCCGGATCCATTGAGGGCGATGCAACCCAAAAAGCCATTACAGGAGCTAATGGTACTCCGCTAATTAACAGGGCAGCTATAATGGGAATAACACCACATGAACAGAAAGGACTAAATGCCCCAACTACAGTTGCTAACAGAATTGCAGTTATAGGTCTAAACTGAATAACTCTCTTTATGTGTCTAGAAATACCGGATAGTTGAACCAGAACTGCTAATGGTATAGTAAATACCAAATAAGGCCATATTTCCTTAAAGCTATTAAGAACTGAATTAAGAAGTGATATTGCCTGGTTTTCCATAATAAGTATCCTTTTTGATTTCTAGTTATAGTCTCACATTAGAAGACGTAGGAATATCAAAAAGGACCCAGGCTCAGTTGGGATTATTTTCGATATATTGGTGACAACAGCAACAGGTTATAGGATGATAATCGATAATAGTGCCGTACTTATCAAATTCGAAATGACAACATCTCATAAGATCATCTTTTATCAATTGTCTTGCACGCTGCACTCTATTTTTGACAGCTGATATTGATAACCCTATTTTGTTTGCCAATTCCTTTTGTTTCAAACCTTTAAATTCCGTAAGAAGGAGTGCTTCGGCATAGATGGGTGGTAATTCTTTTACCATATCTTCCAAGCCCGATGCTATCTCCTGGTCAGGATCAACATCAGTCATCATCTCATAACCATATGAGTCGTCCAGGCCTTGTTGATCAATTTTTCTTTTTCTATAGTAGTCGATAATACTGTTTCTGGCAATCTGGTAGATCCAGCCCCTGATTTTTTGTTCTTCCTTTAAATTATGAACATTTGAATGAATTTTTATAAATACATCCTGAAGAATATCATCTACAACTGATGCATCAATAACTTTTCTAAAAATGAATGCTTTAAGTTGATTACTGAATTCAACCCAAATCTTTTTAGTTTTTTCATTTCTATTACTTGGAGATGCTTCCATTTCAATAAAGTACGCTAATAAAAATTTTCATAAATAAACTTAATCATATTGTTATGCACTATCTACC
This sequence comes from Ignavibacterium sp., assembly GCA_020354005.1. GTDB lineage: Bacteria > Bacteroidota > Ignavibacteria > Ignavibacteriales > Ignavibacteriaceae > BMS3ABIN03. Next base: position 1,244,805 of record CP070637.1, on the reverse strand, counting down.
AATCATCAACTATTTCTTTCAACCCTTGCTTAATAACATAGGCGGGGTTTTTAGTTGTGCTCCAAACCTATATCAAGAAATAACAACACAGCAATGGATGTTATTTGTTCAATCTTAAGGTTTCAAGAAGTATGATTTTATTATGCCCCCTTCTTCTTTTTTTACCCAAGCTGAATAACCCTTTGATTTTAGAGCATCAATTCCTGGTGCAGGAAGAAATGCTGTTACTAGTTCAATTATCTCACCTGTTTTAACATTCTTTGATTCTCGAAGAATAGCAACCAATGTCATTTCATCTTTATTTTCTAATTTATCTTCTTCAACCGATAGTGTTACTTTGTCAACTGAAAACCATTCTGGCTGCTCGCTAAAATATTCCTCATCATCGTATGACTCAGTAATCGGTGGTTGTCCTACTGCATCTCGAAGTTTAGCAATCAGATCACCGAGCGGCACTCCTCCAACAGAAGAAATGTGTTTTATTGTTGCAACCTTTGCAACTGTTTTTCTAAGAAAGGGATTCTTTAGTTTTTTAAATGGTGGTGCAATTCCTATTAATAC
>CP070637.1:1242754-1244144 GCA_020354005.1 Ignavibacterium sp. | reverse complement strand
TGATATTGATTTTTATGATATCGGAATGTTTCAGTTGCAGTTCTCTTACGTACGGATTCATAATATCATTAAGAACTTTCTTTTTATTTAGTTTTTCCTCTCCAACTGAACTTAAGACCATATACTTTTGGTAAAGTGCTAAAAGATTATCCCTCCATAGTGCAACATTTCTTTGCACCAGCGGATGCTTATCAATTCCTTTTTCGTAGGCATCTTGTGTTATGTACTTGTCTCTTATCAAATCAGCTATTGCTAGCTTCATTTGCTCGGCAAAATTTTTCTTTCTTAAATCTTGTTTCCGAAAGACTAAAGGATGGATTTTTAATTCTTCAATAAACTTTTCAACAGTCCAAATTTCATCATCGATTTTCAGAAGTTCCAAGTTTCTGATGTCGTCAACATCATAAAGATTATCTATTAATACTTCCTCTTCACTATTAGGTTTCCATAAACTGCTTTTTAACAACCTCTTCTTATCTTTATTTGATTTTAAATAGTAAGGGGCAGTAATCTCCACTAATTTTTCAAACGTTGGGCGATTAAATTCAATTCTCTTTCCACTCATCAGTTCAGAAACATATTCTTCATAAACAATAATTGCCTTATCCTCAGTTAACTTTTTATATAAATCATTCCAGCGGATCAATTTATCCTTGTCACTCACTGCCAACCTATCTGTCCAACCATCAATACGTATAATTATATTAGAATCATCAACAAATATTGGCTCAAGAATTTCACCTTTATTTAACTCTTCCGCAAATAATGCTTTGTGAATTTCTGGTAACTCATTATTAAAATAAGAAATTTGCTTTGTTGGGATTGTATCGGAAGACGATAACGCTGTATATACTGAATCAAATGAAATTTTTAAGTTGACTAAATCACTATATGCTTGTCTTGATGTATTTAAATCATTTATTCTAAAATAGGATACGTTATAAGTTCTACCGGCAATATCATAAATTTGTGCCACTGTTGATGAATCTGGTTTGGATTTTATATAAGCATTTTCATAAAAATGAATCTGCCTCATTGCTTGCTCTTTTCTGCCTATGAGATATGCTTTGTATTCCGGACTGTTCGTAAGTTCGTTACTTTCACCCGCTTCGATGGCCATCATTTTTTCAGCAATTAAAGTGTTAAGTACAATTTTTCTGTGTATATAATTGTCTAATCTGCAGTAGTCAGGTCGTGGTGTGAACTCAGCTCGATTAATAAACTCGGTTTTAGTAATCGTTTTATTCCCAACCTTTACAATTATTGTCTCCGCTTCAGTTTGAGCAAAAACATCAGTAACAAATGCAACTTGAATAAGGACAAGGAATAATGCTTTTAATATTTTATGATTAATAATCACGATAACCTGTACTTAAAATGAAATTCCAAG
>CP070637.1:1234899-1242654 GCA_020354005.1 Ignavibacterium sp. | reverse complement strand
GCTTCTAAATATTGTTTATACCTCTGTCGTAAAATAAATGCTGAAATAATCAGTATTAATATTCCAAGTATATAATAAAACAGGTCTGATCTTTCTTTCTTTTCTTCTTCTTGCAATGGGAATGTAATTAGAGCCAGATGGAGTTTAGATTGATGAGAGGTAATTGGGGATGGATTATAAATGATTTCTGATTTTGTATTTCTTTTCGTTTCATTAATATTTTTATAAACTCTATGAACATCACTATTTATCAATATTAAATTTGAGTATGATTTTAATTGTGATGTAAATCCAATTGTAACTGCTATTAAAACTAAAACGATTAATTGTCTATGGTGTTGCATGATTGAATGATTGTTTATTGATAGTCTATTCAATGTATTCAAATTGTATCGGGATTTTGGTCTTTAGCATAGTAATACTTTCCCTCCATTAAATCAATGTATGTTTGTTCAGTTTCGTTAACCATTTTTTTTAGACTGAATTCTTTTACAATCCGTTCGTGTGCATTCCGGCCAAGCTTTGCTCTTAGGTTCTTGTTGTTATAAAGTTGAATAATTTTATCTGCAATCTGTTCAGGATTTCTTGGTTCTATTAGAAGTCCTTCTTTTTCGTGATTAACAAGTTCGTTTACACCACCAACATTTGTTGATATTATCGGTTTACTAAAATACATTGCTTCCATAATTGAAACAGGTAAACCTTCCCAATCTGACGTTAATAAAAACAGATCTGCAAGCTCATAATATGCAGCAACATCAGATCGAAAACCAGAGAGCATAAAATAATTAGATAAATTACTATCTCTAATCTCTCTTTCAATGTTGCCATTCAAATCATCTCTACCAATAAAAATAAATTTTAAATTTTCTCGAATATGTTTGTCTATCAACTTAACTGCTTTAATAATATCACTGTGTCGTTTTTCAGATCGTAAGTTTGCAACTGTTAGTATAACGAATTTGTCTGTTAAATTTAATTCTGTTTTTAACTGGTCTGATTGTTCAATGTATTCATCAGCAAATTTAGAAGTATCGAGTCCATTCCTGCTAACTTTGATTTTATTGGATTCAATCTTCAGATTTTTAATAGTCGTGTTTTTTCCTGCCTGTGAATTTGATATCCATAAATCAACATTCCGGTTTACAATACCAGAAAGAAAATGATGATACCATTTTCTATCTGTGTATGCGCTTCTGATACTGGCGACAATTTTTTTTGCTCCAAAGATTTTTGCTAATGGATTTACAGCAACTTCAGCTGTAAGACCGAAAGTCTGAACTAAATCAATGTTATTTTGTTTTATGATTTTTCGAAGTTTAAAAGGATATGTTAAAACATTTTTGAAGTTAAGATCTGTAAACTGTACACCACGTTTCACAACTTCTTTTCCAAGTTCATCTTTACCAAATAGACTTGCTATAACAACATTAAAATTTTCACTATCAAAATTTGATAAAAAACTTAGCAGCATACTTTCAGTACCACCAATATTTGAAACAGTTGTTATTAAAAGTATGTTGATCTTCATATCAGAGATTAAGTTATTGACGCTATCTTAAAAAATTAATTCCAATTCTTTTCTAACCATGCTTGAAACATTAGAACACTCCACAAGTGAAACTGCCAATTTCGTTCTCCGGAAAGATGCTCCTGCCACTTTTGGTTAATTGAATCATAATTTAAATATCCAGCTTCTTTAATTCGTGTCTCAATCAGTAATTCTTCAGCCCACGGTTTAAGATCGGTTCTAAGCCAGCCATCTATTGGTACTGTAAAACCTTTTTTAGTGTAATCCATTAGTTGGGCCGGAACATATTTGTTAAGGACTTGACGTAATAACCATTTAGTAGTTCCTTTCTTTACTTTCATTGAGAGAGGTAGACTCCATGCAAACTCAACAACACGATGATCTAATATCGGTACTCTTGCTTCAAGACTAACAGCCATACTTGCCCTGTCTAATTTTGTTAAAATATCCCCTGGCAAATATGATATGAGATCAAAGTACATCATTCTTAAACTAATATCTTTATATGCTGGCCATTCAGATTCATCCGAATGAACTGTTACTGGAGCATTACCATCGATTACGAGTTTGTCTTTGTCTTTCCAGTGTGATAGTAATTTTAAATACAGCTGTTCTGGTGTTTGACTGGGAAGTAAGTCCGCAAACTTTCGTGCTTTATCTCCAATTCCACCTGCGCTACCGTATTCGGATGATAGTGATGAAAATTTGTTAAGATACTTATCCCACGTTTTTACATTTGTTTTATTTATAACATTTGCCATTGAACTTTGTAACCAACCCGGCATCCGACCAACTTTTTTCCAAAAATCTTTTCCCGCCTGATAAAGTTTGTAGCCACCAAATATTTCATCACCACCATCACCTGATAAACTTACTATTACGCTTTTTCTTGTTAGCTCAGAAATAAGAAAAGTAGGGATTTGTGAGAAATCTGCGAATGGTTCATCGTAAATATCTGCAAGCCTTGGAATGACTGACATTGCAACATCCGGAGTAACATAAAGTTCAGTGTGATCGGTTTTTAAATGTCCTGCTATTTTTTTTGCCTGAACGGCTTCATTAAATTCTTCTTCTCCGAATCCAATTGAAAAAGTTTTAACCGGACGGCTACTTAAAGCCTGCATCATTGAAACAACTGTGGATGAATCTAATCCACCGGAAAGAAAAGCACCTAAAGGAACATCAGATATCATTCTTGCTTCAACTGCGTCACGCAGCAAATCATTCAATAATTCAGTGGCTTCATTTTCAGTCCCATCAAACAAATTTTTTTGTCCGTTAGCAGTTTTTTCTTTTGCCACCCAATAAGCGTGAGGAACTGTCATTGAACTCGAATCTTGAAATTCTTCAACATTAATTTTAATGTAATGAGCGGGCTTTAGCTTATAAACATCTGTATAGATACAGTAAGGATCTGGAATATAACTGAAACGAAAATAGAGTTCCAAGACATCCCGGTCTATTTCATTTGGAAATAATGGATGAGTCTTTAATGCTTTTAATTCTGAACCAAAGATTAATGAGTTATTAATTCGGGTAAAGTAAAGTGGTTTTATACCCAATCGATCACGGTAAAGATATAATGCTTGTTCTTTGCGATCCCATAATGCAAAAGCAAACATACCAATAAATTTTTCTACAGATCTTTCAACACCCCATTCTTCGAATGCTTCCAAAATAATTTCGGTATCTGAATGTCCGCGCCACACTCTATTATTGTTTGGAAGCGACTTTCTCAATATCTCGAAATTGTATATTTCACCATTGTAGGCAATTACAAATCTCCCTGAGTGTGATATCATTGGCTGATGTCCTTTATCAGAGGTATCTATAATTGCTAATCGTCGATGAGCTAAACCAACTCCAACCGATTCATCAAACCAAATACCTTCACTATCTGGCCCGCGGTGCTCTAACATACTTGCCATCGAAATTAATTGGTTTCGCCAGTCATCAGCCTGTTTATTAAATTCAATTGCTCCTGCAAATCCACACATATTATTTTATTACTTACTCATATAAGAAAAATACTCTTACATATATTATTGATCTATTTCATTTATTAATGCTTTGGGGTATGCTATATGGAATCCACAATTCTCACAGCAGAGTGGTGAAAGCAGTGATTCAGAATCAGTTAAATAGTCGCAAGTCTTTAATATCTTCTTCCCATCATCAGCCGGATAAAGATTACAGGTATGGTTAAATTTCATCTGCGATACTTTCCCGAAACCGTTTGAACATAGTTATTGAACTCAGCTCAATATTAAATAGGAATGATAAAATAATGAACCCAACTATCGTTATTGGTAAACCAATTAATAATTGAAATAGATTTTTCTCCGGCAAAAGTGAATGAATAATAAAAGTAATAACAACTACAATTCCACTAATTACTATAAATTTAATTAAATCGATATACAATTCTTTGAAGCTAATAAATTGAAGTTCTTTTCGTTGAAGTAAGTAAATAGATAACACTACTGATAATACATAATAAATAGTGGTTGCCAGAGCAATTCCTTCATATCCCATAAATGAACTGAACCAAAGTTTTAGAGCATACGCAAAAACAAATCCTATAATTCCAATTAAAGCAATTGTTTTTGTATCTGGGATGGCATAAAATAAAATTGCAATGTGAGTACCAAGCGCTCCAAAAATCAGAAGACCACCATATAGAATAATTGTATTGGCAACATTACTGCTATCAGCAGCTGAAAATGATCCGTATTGAAAAAAGATGCTTATCAACTGTTCCCCGTAATTCATTAAAACGATGTAGAACAGAATTGAAACAAAAAGAATTCCGCTTAACGCCTTGCGATTTAAATTTTGTATTTGATTAAAATCTTTTTTTGCAATTAGTTCTGATATTTTTGGCAAGGCCACAACTGAAAGACCACCTAAACCTATTAATAATAAAACTCGTATTATTTTTGCTGCGTACCCAAGAGTCGATATAGCACCTGCTTCGAGATTTGAAGCAATGTTTCTATCAACAACAAAAGTAGAATGAGCGAAAATACCTCCGATAATAAGAGGTAACATCAATCTACCAATAAGCTTAAAATTCTCATCACGCCACTTAATTTCAAAACGGTAGGTTCCCTGGAAGGTATAAACACCCATTAGTATTAAAAACTGAATAAGTGCACTTACGCTTAAAGCAATTGGTGCAGCGGGTATGCCCAACTTATGAACAAAGGCAAGTAAAATAACTACAGCAAACACAGAACCGACTGCCGGCACAATTGGTGCCAATAGAAATTTTTGTCTTGCAAAAAAAATACTGCTAATCATTGTAGCACTTCCCTTTAACACTAAAACAGGGGAATACATTGTTAAAAGTTCAGCAGCCAGCTTAATTTTTTCTTCAGAAAAACCGGGAAAAAATGTTTTTATTATTTGGTTAGAAAAAAGTGCTCCAATGATGGAAACAGTAACCGAAAATAGAAAGACAACATTCAACCAAGAGTTAATCAATTGGTAAGCGCGCTGTGGGTCATTACTATTAAGCTGCGAAACTAAGGTTGGTATTAATGCATAGTTAAATCCTAAAATTGCTACCGTAATAAGCAAATCGGGTATGGAAACGGCGGCCAGGTAGCAATCCATTTCAACGCTTGTACCAAAGAATCGCGCAAGCAGCATTTCCACGAAAAAGAGAAAAGCAACATTTAACAGAGAAAAGAAGCTTACGGCTAATGAAGATTTAACAATACTGGACAAATTGAACCTTAATTCATAATGCAATTATGATAATAAAACATCATGGGTAATTTATGATATTATCTGAATTAAATTAAAAATAGTAAAACCAACTTCCTTTATTACATTCCTGATTTTCTTATTCAGGTTAACAATTTCTTAACATTAGCTTAATCTTTTGTTTAATCCTAACCCACATTAATTTCATAATTTTGCTTTATAAATAAACTCGTTCATTATAAGGAAATAATATGTTAAAAATAATACTTACTCTTTGTTTAAGCTTTTTTTACCTGGTAGTTGCTAACGGACAGGAGAAAAAGGAAAGTGGGGGCATATTCCACGGTTACGCATTTGGAGACTATTATTATTTTATAAATGATCACCGTGATGATCTTGTTGATCAGAGAGGATTCTGGTTTAGAAGAATTTACCTTACGTATGATTATCAAATTAATAAACAATTTTCCAGTCGCTTAAGATTGGAAATGAGCAATGAAGGGGACTTTACATCGGAAGTGGCAATGTTAGCATTTGTAAAAGATGCATGGTTAAGGTACAAGTTTTCAAATCAACAAATAATTGTAGGAATTAGTCCCACTCCTACTTTTCAGATCATTGAAAAGGTCTGGCGTTACAGAATTGTTGAGAAGACACCACTCGATTTACAAAGGATGGCTAGCTCCAGAGATTTTGGCATTGCAGGTAGGGGTAAGTTTGACGATGCTGGCATGTTTAGATATCATCTAATGTTTTCTAATGGGAGTAGCAACAAACAGGAAATTGATAAAGGGAAGTCAGGATTGTTTTCACTAGCAATGTTCGTATCTGATATTGTATTTGAATTATATGGCGACTATGCTGATAATGTTGGTAAGGAAAACTGGTATACTTTGCAGGGTTTTCTCGGTTACAATGCTAAAAAATTAAAAATGGGATTGCAGTATGCACATCAAACAAGACAAGTACCCGACACTACTGATATAAAGTTAAAAGTCTTATCATTTTTTATCAGTGGAAATGTTTCAAACCACATAAATCTACTTGCCAGAGTTGATAAAATGTTTGAACCAAATCCTCAGGGTAATAAGATTGACTTTTTACCGTTTGATCCGACTGCTGCATCATTGCTATTGATACTTGGTGTAGATTACCATCCTATAAAAGAGGTAAAGCTAATTCCTAATATCGAGTACATTACATATTCAGAAAATAGTGAAGGAGTTACACCGAAGAATGATCTGGTTGCACGGCTTACTTTCTTCTGGGCATTCGGTGAATAATGTGATTCAAATTAAAAGATAGTCTTTATCGTTAGAGTAATAAATACTTCTGATTTTTGTCTGTTTCATTTTAATTAGAATTCATTAAATTCGATCAATTCGTTTTCTACATTTAGTTGTAAATTAATGATCGCTGTTTACTCTGCAATAGAAATTCATATCACATTACTTCTCTTTGTTTTACTAACTTTAGTTGATTCCGTAGCACAGGATAATAGCACTCAGACACTTTCTCAAACTAAAGAAACTCAAGTTGTTAATCATAATGCAACAAACTATGTTAGTCCTTTAGTCATCCAACTTAATTATCAATATGGATTTTTAATTCCCCATGCTGATGAAGTATTTAATGTAGCAGGAAAACATCCTCAAGGATTAAAGTTATATTTCGGATGGCAACTAAATTCAACAGAGGTTTGGGATGATTGTAATTGTTTTCCGAGGTTAGGGTTTTTTCTAGAATACTTTAAAACTGATTTTGAGGAAGTTTTGGGTCGAGGTTATTCTTTGGCTGGATCCTTTACATACTTTTTTGGCATTCCCTCTACTTATAATTTCATTATTCAGGGGGAGGGAGGATTAACATATCTAACAAAACCACATGACGAAATAAACCATCCGGAAAATTTTTCTTATTCTACCCACTGGAATTATATTCTTTCGGTTGGTCTTGGTTTAAATGTTAGAACCAGTAGACATACTGAATTACAATTTTTAGTCAATATGAACCACAAATCTAATGCTGCACTATTAGAACCTAATGGCGGTGTTAACTATGTGGCTTTAAATTTAGCTGCCGGATATATTCCTAAGCCTGTTGAATTTGCGCCAATGATGCACCCTGATCCATATCTTACAACAGAAAAAAAGAAGAGGTGGGACTTCACTCTTTTCGGCGGTATATCCTCTATGCCATATCCAAAACCCGGGCAGGCACCAATGTATGGTATAAACATAGTAAGAAGTTGGCAGGTTGCCAGGATACTTGCGTTAACAGGTGGAGCAGAGCTTGAGGTAAACGGCAGAGCAAAAAAGCTTATGGAGCAATACTTTACTAACGATGATAAAAGCCATCTTCGCGGTTCTTTACAGTTTGGAGTTGAATTTTTGATGGGCAGAACGATATTCAGTGTGCAGCTTGGAGTATATGTTTACAGGGAATTTGTCGAAAAGGACGATATTTATCAAAGATATAATTTGTTCTACAGAATATTCGATCCTTTTTACGTT
>CP070637.1:1206297-1234799 GCA_020354005.1 Ignavibacterium sp. | reverse complement strand
TAAAACAGCAGGATGAGCAGATAGTATTTGCAGCTACGTAGATATTTTAATCTAATCTAACTTAATTCTATACTCAATTTATTTTATTCATTGCCACGTTTCGACAAGCTCAACGTGACACAGGATGTCATCCTATCCGCCGCGGCGGATTGTCAAAGGATGACTAAAGTAATTTATTTTTGTCACATTTCGACGAACTTAACGTGACTCTTTGAGGAATTTAGTTATAATCTGCCCATCTGCTAATACTACCTTTAATAAAACTCTAACCATAAGTATATTTGAATCCCATTTAAAAAAACTTATATGAACTGGATTAGAAACTTTTGCATTATTGCACATATTGATCATGGCAAATCAACTATTGCTGATCGTTTGTTGGAACGTACAGGTGCGGTTACTGAACGCGAAGCAAAATCTCAGGTATTGGATGATCTTGAACTTGAAAGAGAAAGAGGCATAACAATTAAGTCTCACGCCATTCAAATGCACTATAATGCGCGTGATGGTAAGGAATATAAACTTAATCTGATTGATACTCCGGGTCATGTTGATTTTAGTTATGAAGTTTCTCGCTCACTTGCGGCTTGCGAGGGTGCTTTGCTGGTTGTTGATGCAGCACAAGGAGTGGAAGCCCAGACCATCAGCAACCTTTACCAGGCATTTGAGGCTAACCTTGAGATAATTCCTGTAATTAATAAGATCGATTTAGCAAGTGCGGAAGTAGATAAAGTTGAGCATCAGATAGTCGATTTAATTGGATGCAGTGAAGATGAAATAATAAAAGTAAGTGCAAAAGCAAACCTTGGGATTGATGAATTATTAGAGAATATTGTAAAAAGAATTCAGCCTCCTTCCGGTAATCCTGATGAACCTTTACAGGCACTTATTTTCGATTCGATATTTGATCCTTACCGGGGAGCAATTGCATACATTCGCCTATTTAATGGAACGCTAAAAACTTCTGATAAGATAAAACTATTTGCAGTAGATACAACAGCAGAGGCAGAAGAGATAGGTGTGCTTGGACTTAATAAAATCAAAACTAAAAAACTTTCTGCCGGTGATGTTGGTTATCTCATTCCCGGAATTAAGGATGTTAAAGATGCACAAGTGGGCGATACAGTTACACATTTGAAAAACGGTGCCGATAATGCATTGCCCGGGTATAAAGAAGTTAAGCCTATGGTTTACAGCGGCTTATATCCAACTAACTCGGATGACTTCGAAGATTTAAGAGATGCATTAGATAAGTTTCGATTAAATGATTCGGCATTGGTTCATCAGCCCGAAACATCATCAGCGTTGGGATTCGGTTTCCGTTGTGGTTTTTTAGGGATGCTGCATATGGAAATCGTGCAGGAGCGGTTACTCAGGGAATATGATCAATCCATAATTACTACTCTGCCAAATGTTGAATATTTTGTTTATCTAAAAGATGGAAATAAGATAGTTGTTGATAACCCTGCCGAGATGCCTCACGTTGGAAAAATAGAATACGTTGAAGAGCCATACATAAAGGCACAGATTGTTACTCCATCCGAGTATGTTGGAAACATTATGAAACTTTCGATGGACAAGCGGGGTACCTATAAAAATACAACGTATATCGATCCAACACGTGCTGACCTTGAATTTGAATTCCCACTTTCCGAAATAATATTTGATTTTTATGATAAGCTAAAATCCACTACTCGCGGATATGCTTCGTTTGATTATAGTTATATGGGATATAATAAATCTGATCTTGTAAAGCTTGATATTCTTCTTAACGGCGAACCTGTTGATGCTCTTTCTGTTATTGTGCACAGGAGTAAAGCATATGATTACGGCAAAAAGGTTTGCAGCAAGTTAAAAGATCTAATCCCAAGACAAATGTTTGAAGTTGGAATACAGGCAGCGATTGGTTCGAAAGTAATTTCAAAATCTGTTGTAAAAGCGTTACGAAAAAATGTTCTTGCAAAATGTTACGGCGGCGATGTTACAAGGAAAAGAAAATTACTGGAGAAGCAAAAAGAAGGGAAGAAGCGAATGAAGCAGGTTGGCAATATAGAAATACCGCAGGAAGCATTTTTAGCTGTTCTGCAGTTGGATGAATAAATTATCATTGATGCTAGGACATGAAATTTTGTGCATTAATAATTATATCTGGGTTATATAAATAATTATATGCTATTAATTTACCCTTGAACTCATCCCAATCCTTCTCTTTTGAAGAGAAGGGATTATTTGAAGTAATGTCATTAGATTAATATTCTGACAGAAGAATTTATTCTGGGATTTATTCATGGTAAGTCTCTCTCTTTTTTAGAGAGACCTGCCTACCGTAGGCAGGGATTAGAGAGAGTTAAAAATATTGAGGAAGAAAATTAAAAGACTAAAAAAAATTCTCCGAATTCTTATTCTTTTAATATTGCTTACAATTATTATACGCGCTTTTTTTCTTGGGGCATTTCAAATTCCTACTTCATCAATGGCAAACTCTTTACTTCCCGGTGATTTTATTATTGTTAATCTTGCAGCATATAAAATTAAAACTCCGGCTTACTTTCCCATATTAGGCTTCCCAATTCCTTCACTAAATTTATTTAGCACCGGCAAACCTGAAATTAACGATGTTGTTTTATTTAGCTTTCCCGACGTTCATAACGATCCATTTTATTCTACCAGTATAGTAAAAAGAATTGCAGCTGGACCGGGTGATAATCTGCAGATCATTGATAAAAGAATTTATGTAAACAGTAAGGAATCAGAATTGCCGGAAAGTGTTCTCAAATCACTTAACAGTATTAAGCCTGCAGATGAAGAAGATAAGGTAATTTACTATACTGGCTCCGGCTGGAATAATCATAACTACGGCCCGATTAAAATTCCTGCAAAAGGAGATACCATTCAAATCAATCCGGAGAATATTTACATATGGAAACAATTGATAGTTTTTGAATATGAAGAAAAGGTAGTTAGAGAAGAAGGCTCGGTAATCACGATTGAGGGAAAACCAGTTAGAGACTACATTGTTAAGAAGGACCAATACTTTGTAATTGGCGATAATTTTAGCAACAGCCGTGATAGCAGACATTTTGGATTTATAAATGAGGATATGATTATCGGGAAGGCAAGTTTTATTTATTGGTCGGTGAACAGAATTAAATCATCAGGTAGTATTTTTTCAGGAATTAGGTGGGATAGGATGTTTAGTGGAATATGATGATTTTCTTTCAAACTTATTATAAAATATTTCTATTTTAGGTTTACCAAAAACAAAAAAGTTACTAAGATGAGTAAAATATATTACCCCGCACAAGAAAAGTACATATCATCATTCCGTAAAGAACCTGATGAGCTAATAGTAGAAATTGAAGAATTCGCAAAATCTAACGATGCGCCTATTGTGTCCTGGCAGTCTGCCGAGTTTATTGAACAGCTTGTAATGATGATCAATCCCAAAAGATCTTTGGAAATAGGAACTGCCATCGCATATACAACAATAAGAATTGCCAGACATTTGAAGAAGAAATCAATCATCCACACTATCGAGTTAAGTGAAGATAATATTGAATCTGCAAAAGATTTTATTGAGCGTTCAGGTGTGGGTGAAAAGATAAAGCTTATCGAGGGTGATGCACTGAGTGTAATGCCGAGATTAAAAAAGAAATACGATTTTATATTCCTTGATGCTGACAAAGAAGATTACAAAAGATTGTTTGATTATTCCATGGTGCTGTTAAAAAGAGGCGGTGTAATTTTGGTTGATAATCTTCTGTGGCAGGGCTACGCAGCAGCAAGTAAGGTGCCATTAAAGTATAAAACATCAACAAAAAGCATTAGGGAGTTTAACAAAATATTTATTGAGCAGCCGAATCTTCGCACAACGATATTACCAATCGGTGACGGTTTAGGATTGGGAATAAAAAAATAGAATGGTAAAGACGATCATCGAAAAGAATTTATTGGATGAGGTTGAAAAGACCACAGAAATTATCTTAAAAAGGAAAATCGATCTTCAAACTATTGTAGATGAGTGCCTGAATAATAATTTAGAAGAAGAATTTGAGGAATTAGTATTCACCGGGAAGTATATTGAAGGATTAAAAAGGGTATTGAAGAAAGGCGGAGATTTCCAGGAAATTGAAAATCTTGATTATGTAAAAAAGGATTTAGGGGAGAATATGGAAAAGGTAATAGAACAGGTAAAGGGTATAATGCTTAATTCTTCGGATGAAACAAAAAAGTATTTTGAAGAAACCTACTTAACGCTATCCGCTTCTGCTTTTCAAAACCTCAACGATTTATTTGCTGATCTCGAACAGGTGAAAAAATACCTGAACTTTCAAAAACGTAATAAATAAACCTCTCTCACAACCAACTATACTAACAAATCTCGAAAACTGATATCAAGTAGTTTCTGTTTCTGCTTCGGCTTCCGCTTCAACCGTGGCTGAATATTCGGTCTTTGCAAGCCATTTCTCCAGCGCTTCCAGTAAATGAGTCATCGCAGTTATTAATGGTTCGTGCTGCGAAGGATCTATATCTTGCAGAATCTCCTCATGAATTTCATTGTAAGATTTGTTCAGCCTGTCAACAATCAAATGGCCCTTTAAAGAAAGTTTTACTTTCATATTCCTTCTATCCGCGGGATCAATTTGCCTTTCCATATATTCTTTTCCCACAAGCCCGTCAATTATTCTTGTTAAACGGCTCGGACTGAGTCTCATTCTTTCTGCAATGGTTTTATTATTTATACTCTCATGGGAACCAAACAATCTCAAGGTTCTGAATTCGGCTTGAGTTAAATCGTGAGAATGTGCAAGATGTTCTTCTTTTACCTGGCAGTTAGCCAATAAATTGAATGTTAGATTCGCAAGGCGAGATGCTACAGTATGGTTTTCCATAATTTCCCCACAATATGTTGATAAATTTAATTATTGTGTAACTTAAAATTCACTATAATAAAAGAATTATTCAAGCGTAAATATTTATTTTAGCAATTATTGTGCAATTATTTATAATAGTATAAATCCTCTTTTACAAATACTTTAATTCTGCCTTTAGACACATCGGTGAGTTTGCTTTTAATCCCATTTAAATATGCAGGTTTTATCCAACATTCAAATATTGCTTTCTCACTATAGTCCGAACTCACAATTATTGCCTGGTGATTAGATATTGCTTTGTGAATATGGCTGACATTGTCAAAAGATGACTCGAAAAAGATTTGTTTATATAGAGTTTTTGATATTCTCTCTGCATTTTCCAACACTTTTAATGCTGAATTATAATATGCTTTTCCTAGTGAACCAACTCCTAATTTTGTTCCACCATAGTATCTGATAACGATGACAATTACGTTAAATAGTTTAAATTGATCGATGGCATTTAGAATTCTCAATCCGGCAGAACCAGATGGTTCACCATCATCGGAATATTTGAATTTTTGATCAAGCAACCGGTATGCATAACAGTGATGTGTGGCATCGTAATATTTTTTCTTTACCGATGTTAAAGTTTCGTTTACATCTTTTTCAGTTTCGCAGTGATAAACCTGCCCGATAAAAGAAGAGTCTTTTTCTTTAGTTGAGAATTCGGAAAAATTATCCACTGTTATTATCTCTTCGGGATAATTCATATCAGAAAAGCATGAAAGTGCAACGCAATTTAAATTGATTATCAGAACTTCAATAAGTAATATAGTTATTTAAATTTTTAGAATGTGAAACGTTGGAAAAAGAAACGATAATCATAAAGGGTGCAAGAGAGCACAATCTTAAGAATATCGATATCGAAATTCCGAGAGATAAGTTTACAGTAATTACAGGTCTCTCCGGTTCCGGAAAATCGTCTCTTGCTTTTGATACAATCTATGCTGAAGGGCAAAGAAGGTATATCGAATCTCTTTCAGCATACGCGCGCCAGTTTTTAGATATGCTTGAAAAACCGGATGTCGATTTAATCGAAGGTTTAAGTCCGGCAATATCAATCGAGCAGAAATCTACTTCCGGAAATCCTCGCTCCACTGTTGGTACTGTTACTGAAATCTATGATTATTTACGATTGCTATACGCCAGGCTTGGTACACCGCATTGCTACAATTGTGGTAAGCCGGTTCAGAGGCAAACCACTGCTCAAATCATAGATTCAATTCTAACAAATCTAAAAGGAAAAAATGTGATGATCCTTGCACCGGTAGTAAGAGGACGAAAAGGACATTACAGGGAATTATTTGAAGAGATATTATCGGATGGTTTTTTAAGAGTAAGAGTTGATGGAGAAGTTAACGAAATTACAAAAGGATTTCAGGTTGATAGATATAAAATTCACAACATCGAAATTGTTGTAGATAGATTAGCTATAAAAGAAAGTTCGCGCAGCAGGATAAGCGAGTCGGTTGAAGTTGCACTTAATTATGGTGCGGGTATTGTTACCATTAATATTGGTAAAGAGGATAAAATTTATAGCCGTCATCTTGCTTGTTTGGATTGTAATATAAATTATCGTGAGTTGGCCCCTAATTCATTTTCGTTCAATTCCCCTTATGGTTCCTGCCCTGAGTGCGAAGGTCTTGGCGAAAAAAAAGAACTTGATATAAACCTAATCATTCCTGACTGGAATAAATCGATAAATGAAGAAGGATTGTCACCATTAGGTAAGCCGCGTTCAATATGGTTCTTCACTCAACTGGAGGAAGTTTCCAAATTACATAATTTCGATTATGATACCCCTCTCAAAGATTTTTCAGAAGAGCAAATTGATGTTGTAATAAACGGCACTAAAGAAAAAATAGCTTTTTATTACACTTACGGCAGCGGAAGGCCAGTTAAGTATATGCACCGATTTTCAGGTGTGCTTAGGCACTTAAGAAATTATTACTCTTCAACAACTTCCACAAGAGTAAGCGAATGGGTTGAATCATATATGAATACAATTGTGTGTGATAGCTGCAACGGTGGAAGATTAAAGAAGGAATCACTGGCTGTTCTTTTTCAAAAGAAAAATATAAGTGAAATAACAAAGCTTTCTATCAGAAGAGCTTCTGAATTTTTTGATGATGTAAAGATTAACGGAAAAGAAGCCATCATTGCAAAACCAATTCTTAAAGAGATTATGGAGAGACTTCACTTTTTACTAAACGTTGGATTGGATTATTTAACTCTAAACCGCTCGGCAAGAACACTATCAGGGGGAGAATCACAAAGGATTAGACTTGCAACACAAATTGGTACACAGTTAGCTGGTGTGCTCTATGTTCTTGATGAACCTTCAATCGGTTTACATCAAAGTGATAACATAAAGCTTATTACATCACTTAAAAAGCTGCGAAGTCTCGGCAACACTGTTATCGTTGTTGAGCATGACAGGGAAACAATCGAAAGCTCAGATTACATAGTTGATCTTGGTCCTGGTGCAGGAGAACATGGCGGTGAAGTTTGCGTGAACGGAGAAACAAAAAAACTTATTGATTCAAACAATGGTTTTAATTCGTTGACTCTTACTTATCTCTGCACAAAAGAAAAAATAAAAGTACCTGAAGAAAGACGAAAAGGTAGCGGTAAATTTATAGAACTTAATGGAGCACGAGGGAATAATCTCCAGGATGTAAACCTTAAGATTGTACTTGGCACTTTAACACTTGTTACAGGTGTAAGCGGATCGGGTAAATCATCTTTAGTGGATGAAACTCTTGTTAAAATTTTAATGGGGAAAATCTATAAGTCCAAAACAGTTCCGTTACCTTATAACAGTATCGATGGATTGGAAAATATTGATAAAATAATAGAGATAGACCAAACTCCAATTGGAAGAACTCCGAGATCGAACCCAGCAACTTACACCGGGCTGTTCACTTTTATCAGGGATCTGTTTGCACAGCATCCAGAATCAAAAATAAGAGGATACAAACCTGGAAGGTTCAGTTTTAATGTTGCCGGCGGCAGGTGTGAAGGGTGTTCCGGTGACGGACTAAAGAAAATTGAAATGAATTTTCTGCCGGATGTTTATGTTACGTGTGATATGTGTAAAGGCAAAAGGTATAACAGGGAAACATTAGAGGTTCTCTATAAAACAAAATCCATTTCTGATATTCTTGAAATGCGTATCGATGAAGCACTGGAATTCTTTACTGACCTTCCAAGAATAAGAAGAAAACTGCAAGCCATACACGATGTCGGATTAGGGTACATCAAGCTTGGTCAGCAGGCAACTACTCTATCGGGCGGCGAGGCTCAGCGTGTAAAACTTGCAACCGAATTGAGTAAAGTAAGTACAGGCAAAACTTTATATGTGCTGGATGAACCAACAACTGGATTGCACTTTGATGATGTAAGAATTTTACTTGATGTTTTAAATAAGCTTGTTGATAAAGGAAATACAGTTATTGTTGTTGAACATAATATGGATGTAATAAAAATGGCAGACTGGATAATCGATCTGGGTCCGGGAGGAGGTGAATACGGCGGCAAAATTATTTCAGAAGGAAAACCGGAAGAAATAATAAAAAATGAAAACAGCTTAACGGGGATGTATCTTAAACACGAGTTAGTTTAATATTAACACCTGACTCTAGTTTGGCAGAGATATAACAAAACAGCCAAGACTTCTTATTTCTCTATTCAGTTCATTAATCTTTAATCATCATAATTACCAATTCATTCTTTTAATTTTAGTAAATTTACAACGATTAATCCTATCAGGGAGTAAGGATTATAATCACTTACTTTAACAAATGAATACGGAGTGGGAATGTCTGATTGGAACTGGGATATTGAGAATAAAGACTATTTAAATAATTCAGTTAATCGTTGCAAAGAGCAGGGAGTAGTTCTCCCTAAATTTTCAGAGTTAAAAGATCCTCATAACATTTCGAAAAAGATTCAATCTGAGCTGAAAAAAGTAGATCTGCAGGAAGTTCACCCTTTAAATCTTTTCAGAATTAATTGGAGAAACGATCCCCAAACAAGCGATATAGGCGATATTAATTTTTTAGAAATTCCAAGAGAAATAACAGGTGTTAAAGCACGAATAGTAGGATTAGTTGGAAAATTCTTTCCAACTGGTGCACACAAAGTTGGTGCTACCTATGGATGTTTAGCTCCTTATTTGGTTACAGGAAGATTCAATCCTGAATATCATAAAGCAGTTTGGCCTTCAACCGGAAATTACTGTAGAGGCGGTACTTTTAATTCAGCTCTCTTGTCTGTTCACCCGGTTGCTATATTACCGGAAGAAATGAGCAAAGAAAGATTTGAATGGCTTGAAAATCTTGGTGCAGAAATTTATGCAACTCCTGGATGTGAAAGTAACGTGAAGGAAATTTATGATAAATGTCACGAGCTTGAAGCTGAGAGTGATGAGTATTTAATTTTTAACCAGTTCGATCAGTTTGGCAATTCAGTGTGGCATTATGAAATAACGGGTTACACTATTGATAATCTTTTTAACCAGATCAAGGAAAAGAATAACCGGTTAAGTGGTTACATAAGTGCAACAGGCTCTGCTGGAACAATAGCTGCAGGAGATTATTTAAGAACAATTTATCCGCACGTTAAAGTTTTAGCCACCGAAGCATTACAATGCCCAACTTTGCTAATGAATGGATACGGTGGTCATCGGATTGAAGGAATTGGTGATAAGCATGTTCCATGGATACACAATGTTAAAAATACAGATGCCGTTGCTGCAATTGATGATGAAGATACATTAAGAGTGTTAAGATTATTTAATGAAGAAGCAGGCAAAGAAGTATTGATAAAAAATGGAGTGAACAAAGAAGCTGTTGAAAAGTTATCTTATTTAGGGATATCTGGTATTTGCAATCTTCTTGCTTCAATTAAACTTGCAAAGTATTATGAAATGAATGAGGATGATATCATAGTTACAATCTTTACAGATTCTGTTGAACTTTATCATTCACGTTTAGAGGAGATGAATGAAAACTGGGGAAGTTATGATAATACACAAGCTTTAATTGACTGGAATGCTGTAATTAAAAAACAGACTATCGATTACTTCAAAGAGTTGAATTATTATGATAAAAAACGAATCCATAACTTAAAATATTTTACGTGGATCGAGCAGCAAGGCAAAGATGTTGAAGAGTTGGATGCGCAGTGGTATGATGATAATTATTGGGAAGAAAGATTTTTGGTTGTTACAGAATGGGATAAGTTAATTGAAAGTTTTAACAAGCAGGTTGGAATTCAGGTAGAAACTGTATGAGAATTATAAATGCATGGATCTGCCAGATTAAGAATGGATCTATAAATCCTATATTCGGTGAACTTTTAATTAACGATGGAAAAATAGAGGAGATAATTCCAGCTGATTCAAAAGAACTTAGCAAAGCAAAAATTGGTAAAGAAGATATTGATGCCGGCGGCAGAGTAGTAACAGTTCCCAACATTAACTTTCACGATCATTTTTACTCACGTCTTGCTAAAGGGCTTACAATAAAGGGTAAGACCAATAACTTCCATAATATTCTTAAGAATCTTTGGTGGAAGCTGGATATGATTCTGGATAATGAGATGATGAAAGCTTCAGCTCAAATGGCAGGTCTGGAATCAATAAGGAACGGAACTACGTATGTTTTTGATCATCACTCTTCGCCAAACACTTCTAATGGCAGCCTTAAAATAATTGCCAACACTCTAAATCAAATTGGTATGCGAGGTGTACTTTGCTTCGAAACAACGGATAGAAATGGCAAAAAACTTGCTCAAGACGGACTTAAAGAAAATCAAACCTTCTTAACTAAATTAACCGATGAAAACATAAAAGGAATGCTTGGACTCCATGCATCATTTACATTAGAAGATGAATCATTACAAAGTGCAGCGACTTTTTTGCAGGAACATAGTATTGGAATTCATATTCATCTTTGTGAAGATAAAGTTGATAGGGAAATTAGCTTAAAGGAATTTAATAATCTGCCATTGGAGAGACTGCAGCAGTTCGGTTTGCTCAATGATAAAAGCATTTTGGCTCACGGAATTCATTTAACTGAAAATGAGTTTAGAATAGTTAATAAATCTGGCAGTGCATTTGCTTATAATCCTGATTCAAACCTTAACAATGCTGTTGGGCTGCCGGATTTTACTCATATACCCAAAGCAATTCCGGTACTCACTGGCACTGATGGAATGAGTTCTAATCCTGCAAGATCTTTGAAACAACTGTTTCTGTTAAGCAGGTACAAAGGCATGTCATTTGATGGAGCCTTCAACTGGCTTATTAAAATCTATTTTGATCAAGTAAATTTTGTTCAAAAATATTTTTCTGATTTTCCTTTGCTAAATGTAAATGACAGAGCTGATTTTATAATCTGGGATTATGTGTCCCCGACTCCTTTTAATGCTGCTAATTTTTGGGGACATTATGTTTATGGGATGCTGGAACGGCCTATTCACAGCGTTATTCAAGATGGTAAAGTATTAATAAATAATTTTAGAATTTCTTTTAATGTGGCAGAAATGAATCAGAATATCCTGGAACAGGGAACAAGACTCTATAATAAATTTAATTCATTATATAATTAATTTCTTCAAATAGTAAATTGAAAAAATGAAACTAGCAAAAAAAGTACTTGAAAGGGCAGAAAAGTACGAAGAGTATACTGCTAAAAACCTTTCAAAGTTAATTAAAATAAAATCTCTTAGTGGCGAAGAGAAAGGAGTTGTGGAAGCGGTAGTAAAGATGATGAAAGAAGCTGGTTTTGATGAAGTAAGAATTGATGGACTGGGCAATGCAATAGGTAGAATTGGCAATGGCAAAAAAGTAATAGCGATTGATGGACATATTGATACTGTTGATCTTGGTAATCCTGAGGATTGGGACTTCGATCCGCTGAGTGGGGAGATTAAAGATGGATTTGTTCATGGTAGGGGAACTGCTGATCAATCGGGAGGACCTGCTGCATTTATTACTGCAGGAAGAATTTTAAAAGAACTCGGATTAGAGAATGATGTAACAATATATTTTACGGCAACTGTTATGGAAGAAGACTGTGATGGTTTATGCTGGAAGTATATTGTTGAGGAAGAAAAAATTAAACCTGAATTAGTAATCGTGACTGAACCAACTAATCTTGGAATCTACCGTGGTCACAGGGGAAGAATGGAAATTGAAGTTTCGTTTCATGGTCTATCCGCACACGGCTCTGCACCTGAAAGAGGCAAGAATGCTATTTATATGGCCTCCAAAGCCGCACTTGAAGTTGAAAAATTAAATGAACGTTTAGCTGATGATCCATTCCTTGGAAAGGGAACAATAACCATTTCAGAGTTCGTTTCTTCAAGTCCTTCACTCTGTGCTGTATCCGATTTTGCAAAGATCCATCTTGATAGAAGGCTAACCTGGGGTGAAGATAAGGAAACTGCATTAAACGAGGTCCGGGAAATTGTGGATGGTGTTGAAGCAAAAGTTGAGTTACTGAATTACAGTAAAACTTCATACACTGGTCTGACCTATGGTATGGAAAAGTACTATCCCACCTGGAAGATAGATGAAGATCATAAAGTTATTCAAAAAGGTGTTAGTACATTTACGGATCTTTTTGGATCAAAGCCAAAAGTTGATAAGTGGACTTTCTCAACCAACGCTGTGGCGATAAATGGATTACATAAAATTCCTGTTATTGGTTTTGGTCCCGGGCAGGAAGAAATGGCTCACGCACCAAATGAAAAAGCACCTATTGATCATCTTGTTAAAGCCTCTGCATTTTATGCTTACTACTGTATGAGGTATTAATAGAACGCTGATTCATTATGATTAATCCTGATTAATTATGATTAGAAAAGTCGCGTAAATGTTCGTAAAACAATTAGTTTAATAAATATGAATAACTATAAACATTCAGACATAACTGAGAAAATCATTAAAGCATATTATAATGTTTACAATAAATTAGGATTTGGTTTTCTTGAAAAGGTATATGAAAATAGTATGATGATTGAATTGACAAAGTATGGTTTAAATTGTACGAAACAGTTTCCTATAAAAGTTATCTATGATGGTGAACAAGTTGGTGAATATTTCACTGATATATTGGCTGAAAATTCAGTTATTATTGAATTAAAAGCAGCTGAAATTCTTCATCCTGATCATGAAGCTCAGTTGGTTAATTATTTGAAGGCAACAGAGATTGAGGTAGGCATCTTACTTAACTATGGAACCAAACCGGAATTTAAAAGAAAAAACTTTTCAAAAGAATTTAAAAAACAATTCAGCGTTGATCTTAAACAATCTTAATTAATCTGCGTGCCATTAACTAAACATTTTTGAGGATTAGTATGTATAAAGGCAAACACTTTTTAACCTGTGAGGATTGGACAAACGAAGAATTGGATGATGTCTTTGATACTTCATTTGATCTGAAAGAAAAATTTAAAAATGAAGAACCAACAAGAGTTCTAAGAGATAAAACTTTGTTCATGATCTTCTTTGAACAATCAACGCGCACAAGAAACTCAATGGAAGCGGGAATGACACAGCTCGGTGGACATGCTCACGATCTCACCGCTGATAAAATGCAGCTTTCGCACGGGGAATCTGCCAAAGATACGGCAATTATTCTATCACGAATGGGACATGGTATCGCATCCAGGAATTGTTTTTACGGAATTGGTTATGATTACTTAAGTGAGATGGCGAAACATTCAACAAAACCTGTGATGTCCTTACAGGATGACGTTTACCACCCGTTTCAAGGGCTTGCTGATCTGATGACCATTTTTGAATATTTTAGAAAAGATACTAAAGGACTAAAGGTAACTGTTTCCTGGGCCTATGCAGATACTCACTCAAAACCATTATCGGTTCCACAAACACAGGCATTGCTATTTCCCCGTTATGGGATAGATTTAACCATTGCTAATCCGCCCGAATTTCCACTAAGTGAAAACATAATTGAGTGCGCAAATAAAAATGCCCAGAAAGGAGGTGGTTCTGTAAAAATTGTAAACGATATGGATGAAGCATTTGAAGGTGCGCAGATTGTTGTACCTAAAAACTGGGGCGGCTTTGGCGCATATACAGTTGATGAGTTTTTAGCCAATGAAGAAGAATGTAAAAAGGAGATGAACGTTAACCTGGAAAAATATCATGACTGGATTTGTGACCGCAAAAGAATAAAATTAGCAGACAAAAATGTAAAACTTATGCACGCACTTCCGGCAGATAGAAATCACGAAGTAACGGATGAAGTTATTGATGATGATAATATCTCAATTGTATTTGATGAAGCGGAGAACAGGTTACACACCGCTAAGGCAATTATGTCTTTAACTATGTAAAGTTTTTTCTTTTTATTACCTATACTTATCGTGCAATCCAACTCCTTGTAATATCATCGGGATAATCTTTTCCAGTCTGGATAATTTTGTTTCCTCTCTTTTTGCACTATCGATATAATCGCAGTATTCTCTTTGTTTAAATGGAGTTAGTTGTTCAAGGCTCTTTTTAAGTTTTTGATTCTTTTTCAGCTTATCAGATAGCTCTTTTGGAATTTTGATTGCAGATTTTTTAACAGGCTTAATTTCTTTGCCAGCCTTCTGATTTTTAATGGCTTCTTTTATGTATTCAAGAATTAATTTTTCATCAATTTCATCTATGGTATCGAACCTCCATTGCCTGAGTGCCTTTGTTAAACCTTCCTGTGCGCTCACAAGTTTTTTTCTTTTATCCTTCAACAATGCCCCCTGGAAAAACCATATTCCCACATAAGATTTAAACGCACCAATACCCACAACATTTTTATTATCAATAGTATAAACAGGTGCACCCCATTTAACGTCTTCCTTTAATTCTGATTTGAGAATGATTTTCCTTAGCTTTTTTAACTCTTTATTCCATTCTTTATTACCAGAGATGTATTTGTCTACCGTTTGAAATCTTTTCATTTAATCTGCTTCTATTGTTAGCGGAATAGAGTTTAATTAGAAATAGTTTATAAAAAGTTTAACTTTAAAGAAATATATTATTTATTATCTGACAAAGAGAAATCACAAATAATTTAATAACCTGAATGAGTAATTACAACTACAAATGCTTCAAGTGTAGAAAATCTTTTTCTCCGGAAAAGATTGAGAAAGAGATGCTTTACTTGTGTCCAAATTGTGGGAAGGCTGAAAGAAACAAACCTCTGGAAGGTGTGTTAACTGTTGAGTACGACTACGATGAGCTGAAGAAAACTTTATCCAGAGATGATTTTCTGAAACTTACTCCTGGTAAGTTTTGGTTTTATACTGAACTGTGGCCCCTCAATTTTATGAACTTCACTGAAGATCAACTGAATAAGCTTGCCTTACCTGCAGATCAGCTTTTCAATTTTAATATAGGGGGCAGGGAATTATGGATTCAGGATGAAACCCGTAATCCTACACTCTCATACAAAGATAGAGCAACATCTTTAGTTGCGTTAAAAGCAATTAAGCTTGGTATTAATAAAATCTCTGCAGCATCAACCGGAAATGCTGGCTCATCATTAGCTGGTATTTGTGCAAGATTAGGTTTACAATCAATAATCTATGTGCCTAAAAATATACCTGAAGAAAAGCGAATACAGATTGAAGCATATGGAGCACAGCTAAAAATTGTTGATGGAGATTATGATAAAGCATTCGATGTTTGCCTTGAAGATTCAGAGAAAAACAATTGGTATAACAGAAACACCGCATACAATCCGCTTACGATTGAAGGAAAAAAATCTGCTGCGTATGATATTTTTATATCATCCAAAGGAAAAGTTCCAGATGCAATCTTGATACCGGTTGGTGACGGAGTAATTCTATCTGGGATTTCGAAAGGATTTAGTGAATTAGTGCTATTAGGTTGGATTGATAAACTTCCAAAATTAATTGCTGTTCAATCAACAGGGAGTGATGCTTTAGTTAGATTTTTAGAAACAGGTAAGTTTGAATATAAAACTGCTAATACAATTGCAGATAGTATATCAGCTGGTGCACCACGTAATCTTTATATGGTCGCTGATGCTGTAAAAGAAAGTAACGGTTTTGCAATTTCAGTAACTGATGATGAGATCTTATCCGCACAAAAAGAATTTATAAAACTAACCGGAGTTTTGTGTGAACCTTCATGTGCTGGCGTATATGCTGCTTATAAAAATCTTTTAACTAAAAATGAATTAAAGGATGATGATAGTGTCCTTTTATTAATTACTGGTAACGGTTTAAAAGATGTTTCTTCACTAAAAAGAATGGAACGCTGATTTTTTATGATTCAATAAGATTTAAATCGTGAGTAATCATAATCAATCATAATTAATCTGCGTACTATTAAACTATGATTAGGCACAATTTATACGGTATTATAATTTCCGCCGGACTATCAGGCAGAATAGGGAAGTTCAAACCACTTCTTAATTACAAAAACAAATCCTTTATACAAAATATCACTACTAAATTAAATGAGGTTTGTGAAAAAATAATTATTGTTACTGGTCACAAAGCTGATGAAGTAAAGGAAAATGTAAATCAATTAAATATTCATTCTAAAATTGAATTTGTACATAATCCTGATTATGAAAGTGGAATGTTCACATCATTACAAGCAGGGATTAGAAAAGTAACTGAGGCTAATTGGATTCTCTATCACTTTGTTGATCAACCGGGATTGCCACAAACTTTTTATTCGGATTTTATCCATCAGGTTGATAATAACTACAACTGGATTCAACCATCAATAAATGGGGAGAATGGGCATCCAATACTAATGCATTATGAAATATTCGAAACAGTACAAAAAGCTTCTAAAGATTCTAACCTTCGGGAGGTAAGCAGAAATTCAATTGTAAAGAAGAAATTTTGGGAGTGCGGTTACCAGGAAATTTTTCAGGATATAGATACTGAAGAAGATTATCTGAGTCTGGAATAAAAACAGATCATCTATCCTATGCGTTATGTCAGGCTCAATATAACTTATCTGTAGTGATAATATTTTCGTTTTTAAATCGTTAAAACTCTTCTATTAAAACACCCATCTTGCCCATCTGTGCATCACGCATCGCTTCCATTACTTCAGTTTGTGAGTTCATTACAAAGGGACCGTAAGAAACAACCTCTTCGTTTAATGGCTCGCCAGCCAATAATATTGCCCGCGATTTTTTGTTTGCAGATATTTTAATTTCTTCTTTGCCATCATTATCAAACCAGATAAGATCCTTTGCTTTAGTTTGCTCTGAATCATTTACAGTAAGCTCACCATCTAATTGATATATCAGAGTGTTGTAATCTTCCTGTATAGAAAAATCTAAAGTACCATTTTCTTCCAATTCCATTCGTAAAGTTATTAAGGGTGAATGTGCTGAAATTTTACCTTCGAGACCTTTATAATTTCCTGCAACCACATAGACTTTTGCTTTTCCGTTTTCACTACTATAAACAGGAGTATTATCCTTAGACAAAGGTTGATATGATGGATGCTCCATTTTAAACTTTGCGGGATTGTTTACCCAGAATTGTATTATTTCAAATTCGCCGCCCTCTTCCGCAACTTTTTTATGAGGTCTTTCGCTGTGAACAATTCCTCTTCCTGCATTCATCCATTGAGTTCCGCCTTCGTATATTATACTATCATTACCTCTTGAATCACGGTGATGCACCCCTCCTTTAAAAATAAATGTAACCGGCGAGAAACCTCGGTGTGGATGTGGTCCTACACCAACTTCGTTTTGTTTTTGATTACCTGGCAAAACATTATGCCAATGATGAATAAGCAGGAACGGATCGATTTGATCAACTGATGCAGTGGGTAGCGGCTGATCCAATATTATTCCGCCCATATTAACTTTGGACGAAGGTATGACTTGCTTTACTTTTCTCATATTTTTCTCCGATTTATTTTAAAAAAAGCCTAAATTTAATTGATTATGAAGATTAGTAATTCATCATTAATAATTATTGTTATGGATCACAATCAGATTACTAGAATTTTCCCCATTTATATCTTGTTAATGTAGTTAAGTATGTATCAAAGAATGACATTAACCCACGATTTTAATCGTGGGAAATTAGTGTAAATAAAAACTACGATTTAAACTGATTCAACAGTTTTTCAACTATCCACACATTTTTATAATACCACAGTTATGATTTATCTGCTCAGTTCTTTATTCTCTTCTTAATAGGTAATCTGTAATACTTTGTTCCATCATACTGATAGAAAGCACCTGCAACGGCTGGTGCTGTTGGAACTAATCCAATCTCTCCAACGCCTTTAACTCCATACGGTCCATGTGGATCAGGAACTTCAATACCGATAATTTCCATCTTTGGCATTTGCTTTGCTCTCAGTATTCCGCACTTTCTCAAGCGTGTACTTTTGGGTACGCTGTTCTCCTGTTCGAGCTCTTCGGATATTGCATAACCCAATCCCATATGGATTGAACCTTCAATTTGCCCTTCGAACAAGCTGGGATTAATTATTTTTCCCGCATCGTGGGCAGCGTAAACTGTATCAATCTCACCATCATCATTTAATACAACAACCTGTGTTGCATAGCTGTACGAATAATGAGTAATAATCTCTTCAACATCATCCCCAACCTTTGTTGTCCAATTACAAATCCATTCTCCTTTATACACTTTACCAACCAGATCGCTTAAAGATTTTGATTTTAAATCTTCTTTTAACTTAAGAGATGCATTAGTGATTGAATTACCAATTATAGATGTAGCCCTTGAAGCCGTTGTCATTCCTGCTGAAGCTTCCTCTTTTGTATCAACTTTAACCTCAACAATAGCAGGATCAATTCCTGTTTCGCTACAAAGAAACTGAACAGCCATTGTATCCACGCCTTGCCCCATATCTGTCCAACCGTGATGCAAAATAACTCTAGATGGAGAGACAAATTCAATTTTTACTCTTCCTTCATCTCGCATTCCGTTCCCAATGCCTGTGTTTTTCATTCCACAGGCAATACCTGCATACTTCGCATTCTGAAAAACATCTTTTACAGCTAACAAGGTTTCTCTAATTCCGGCACCCCTGTTAACTAATTGCCCTGTTGAAGTCATTCCACCTTCAGTCAAAGCGTTATCAAATCTAAACTGCCAGCGGTCAAATCCACCCTGCTCACACAGATCATCAATACATCCTTCAATTGCAAATGCAACCTGGTTTACACCGAAACCGCGCATTGCCCCACAAGGAAGATTATTTGTATAAACTGCCTTGCTTATAACTTTAACATTTGGGATATGGTACGGACCTGAAGCGTGACCAGCTGCTCGTTCTAACACCTTCATGCCGACAGAAGCGTATGCACCTGTATCACCAATGATATCAGCATCAAGTGCAGTGAATTTCCCATTCTTGTCACATCCAAGTTTATATTTCATCTTCATAGGATGACGCTTAGGATGCATTAGAATTGATTCATCCCTGCTTAACAAAACTTTTACAGGCTTTTTTAACAGGTATGCAAAAACAGCTGCGTGCCCCTGAACAGATAAATCTTCCTTCCCACCAAAGCCGCCGCCATTAGGAACAAATATTACACGGACATCTTCAGGAGGTAGACCTAATAAATTGACTAATTGTTTACGGTCTTCGTAAACACCTTGTCCCTGCGAGTAAACTTCAACACCGTTATTCCACGGCCTTGCAATTGAACATTCTGGTTCCATATAACCGTGCTCAATTACCTGTGTGTTGTAAGTGCCTTCAGAAACATAAGCAGAGTTTTTTAATGCATCTTCAACATTTCCGCGAACTACTCTTGTTTCTGAAAGCAGATTTCCATTTGAATGAATTTTTGGACTGCTATCTAACGATGCTTTTTCCGGATCGGATACAGGATCTAAAACTTCATACTCAGCTTTAATAAGCTTAACTGCTTCACGTGCAATTGCTTCCGTTTCAGCAACCACACCTGCAAGAACATCACCAACATATCTAGTTACTTCACCTACCTCAACAATTAATGGCCAATCGGGTATTATTAAACCCTGGTGTCTGCTACCAGGTAAATCTTTTGCAGTGATAACTTTAACCACACCGGGATGACTTTCAGCATTCTTAGTATTTATCGATAAAATTTTTGCACGTGGATGATCACTAAGCTTTAATGCGGCGTGCAGCAATTCGGGGAAACTGATATCAGCTACATATTTACTCCAACCCAATACCAGGTTTTTTCCATTATACTTTGGATGGTTCTTGCCAATCTTTCCATCAGTTTTTGGCTCCGGTATTTCACGGTTATTTCTGATTGCTTCTGCTGCGTATTCAACTGCATCGACAATTTTTTTATAACCGGTGCATCTGCATAAGTTTGGTGTTAAAGCATTTTCAATTTCATTTCTGGTGGGATTGTTATTTTTATCGAGAAGAACTTTTGCCTGCATAACAATGCCGGGTGTACAAAAACCACACTGCACACCGCTCTTTTCTATAAATGCATTTGCGATAACATTCTGTTTGTATTCTCCTAAACCTTCTGTTGTAACAATTGTGCCATTCTCAACTTTCTTCATCGGGATGATGCACGATAATACTGCCTTATTATTTAATTCAACAGCGCAACACCCACAAGCGGCCTGCGGCATACATCCATCTTTAGGAGATGTTATTCCTTCGTGCTCACGCAGATAGGTTAGAAGTGGTAATTCCGGATCACCATCGTACGTTTTTATATTTCCATTTAATG
Organism: Ignavibacterium sp.; assembly: GCA_020354005.1. Taxonomy (GTDB): domain Bacteria; phylum Bacteroidota; class Ignavibacteria; order Ignavibacteriales; family Ignavibacteriaceae; genus BMS3ABIN03. The sequence continues at coordinate 1,214,140 of CP070637.1, read as the reverse complement.
TGAATTGCATTTTTATAATTGAAAGACTGATTCTGTTCTTAAGTTAAACAAAAGAAAATACATCTCAGCTGCTTTTTCAAGGGTAATATTTTTAACTGTATCGGACTTAAATTTTGCATTTAAAAGTAGAAAATTATCCTGTTCAAATTCTACTTTAACTTTATCTGATTCATAAATTAATTTATCATCCATCATTCTTAAAATTTCAATACTACCGTCTTCAGCATTTTTATACATCAATGAATTTTCCTGAAGTAAGAAACCAAATTCTTCCTTTGAAAAACTTTCTTCTGTAAGATAAAATCTTGGTTTTGTTAAATAAGGCGCACCGCTTGTTGGACAGAAAGTATTGCAGTTTCCACATTCGTTACAAAAATCTGCAATATTTATTATTTGAACATCCTGATTAATCCTTAGATGATTAAAAACCTCGATGGAATTTTCATTGCCATTTTTAGTGACTCTATAAACAGGAATATCTTCAGGAACAGCAGTGAATGATAAATTCGAAAAGTTTGGACAAACGCCCACACATATATTACAAACATCATTGCAAAACATACATCTTTCTGCTTCCCTGCGGGCTTCTTCATCTGTTAAAGTTGGATTAACAAGATTAAAATTCTGTCTATCAGTTAAATCGGTCTCAGGCAATTCAATTCCAAATTCACGGTAAGCCTGTTTTTTTTGGAATTCCATCAACGAAATCTTTTCCGAGGTTTCAACTACCTCTTGCTTATGATTTTCCAAAGCCCTTTTAATAATTATCTCTGCAACTTTTTTCCCATCGCCAATAGCATTAATTAAAGAATCCGCACCTCTGAGTGCATCACCACCGGCAAAAACATTTTTATATTGAGTTTCATTTGTTTCTTTATTGATGATTAACTTTTCATCAGGAATAAAATCCACAACAATATCCTGACCAATTGCTGTAATAATAGAATCGAAATTCAAATTAAACTCGGATCTGTCAATAGGTATTGGTCTCCTTCTACCACTTTCATCTTCTTGTCCTAATTCCATTTTAATACATTCAAGACTCAGATTGTTATTAGAACTTTTAGAGATAGAAATAGGAGCAGTTAACTCATATAGTTCTACACCTTCATCGAGCAATGCTTTAATCTCATCAGCACCAACGGGCATTTCTTTTTTTGTCCGACGGTAAACCATTGTTACTTTACCAGAAGAGTCGATTAGCCTTTGAGATGTTCTTGCAGCATCAACTGCAGATAATCCGCCGCCGATTATTGCAACATTGCTTCCAAGTTGAAATGATTTACCGCTTCTAACCTTAAATAGGAAAGATAATTGATCATACACCCCGAAAAAATCTTCTCCCGGAATTTGAAGTTTCTTACTATCCTTTGCACCAACAGAGAGATATATATAATCGTTTTTTGATTGTAGTTCTTTAAATGATTCTTTATCCACTTCATGATTAAAATGTAAATTAACACCAATTGATTTTATTAAATCAATATCATCTTTTATCTGTTCATCACTTAATCTGAATGAAGGAATTGTTCCCGATGCCATTCCTCCCGCAATAGATTTACTTTCATATATATTCACTTCGAATCCTTCGAGTGCAAGAAAATATGCGCAGGATAAACCTGATGGTCCTGCTCCAATGATTGCAGCTCTTAATCTGTTTTTAGGTTTAGGTGTTTTGTGAGATGCATTTTTATAATTCTCTGAAATGTATCTTTTTATTCCTCTTATCAATAGAGGGTTATCATAGTTTATTCTTGTGCATTTGGGCTGGCAAAGATGATCGCAAACATTGCCCGTTATATTAGGCTGGGGATTATCCTGAATTACAACTTCAAATGCTTTATCAAGGTCACCCTTGGCGGTGTAGTACATATAATCAGGCACATTTTGATCAACTGCACATGCTTCAATACATGGAGCGTGAACACAATCATACTCGGTTAATTCACGTGGTGTTTTAATATTCTCGAAAGGGAAATTACTTTTGTGGTAATATTTATTCTCAACTACCTTATCGCAATATTCATTAATGTTGTGAAGTCCTGCTTGATTTATATTTTTTATTCCATTACTTTTTTTTGAGATAAATTCATCAATACTATCAGCATTTACAATTGAGAAATGTTTTCTCAATTCGTCAAGATATTGTGGTAACCTTAAGTAGCCCCCTGGCTTAAGCAAATCGGAGCAAACGGTAATTGGTTTCAAATTACACGCAAGTGTTTCTGCCACATTAAATGCATCAACACCACCAGAAAATGAAAGGTCAAGTTTGCCATCAAAATCGGTTTGAAGTTTTTTAGCAAGGTTAATGGTTAATGAATGCAATGCGCGGCCACTGGTATAAACCATTTTTTCTTTTTCAGGAAGCCAGTGTGTTGAATTTGAAGATTCAAGTGTGTTAGTAAGTTTTAATGCAAACTCAACTCCATTTTCTTCAGAAAGTTTTGAAAGTGAGTTTATCATCCCCAATGCTTCAGGGTATTTTAAATCGTGTTCAAATGCTTCATCAGGGATGTTTATTTCATATCCAAGCCTTTTATTTAATAAATATCTCAGTTCATCAGGGCCAAGCAAAGTAGGATTTAATTTTATAGCGGTGTGCAGTTTACGTTCTTCAATTAAATACTTTCCAATTCGTTCAATCTCATCAGGAGGGCAACCATGCATTGTGGATAGTGTAATATTATCTGAAAGACAGGAAGGAATATTTATTTCTTCTATTGCAGGGTAAAGAAGTTTTAGAGATTTAATCTTTTCTTCCAGTTCAATTGAAGCATCGCTCATCTTATCGAAAAACCACTGCACATTATCATTCAATATCCCTTTTAGATCATAACCAACACTTAAATTAAAAATGAATCCCGGGTTATCCAGATCCCATTTGTATTTATGCTTTAAAACGTGAATGAGAATCCACGCATTCAAATACTCATCGTAAGAATCGTGTACCTTTAACTCCTGAGACCACTCACAATTGTACCCTTCATCTTCCATATCGATGCAAGGTTTAGTTACTTCAATTTCATCGAGAGTTTGAACGGTTTTAAGTTCCAGGTAGCTTCCACCGCAAAGCCAAGATGCAATTATATTATGTGCAAGTTGTGTATGAGGTCCTGCAGCGACACCAATTGGAGTATCAAGAGTAATTCCATATCTATCCATTTTAAACGGATCATCTTTATCCGGTATGAAAAGAAGCTCTTTGTACAATCCGAATATCCTGCTGTGTTCCTCTTCGGCAGTGATCCATTTATATAATCTATCTATCGGGATTCTGTAAAATCTATCGCTCATTCTTTTAGATTTTAAATATGAAAAACATTTAATATCATCTCTCCGTTAAAGCGGATTGTATTAGTATTTGATAATCTATTTTTATTGTAAAGATGCTGAAACAAGTTCAGCATTATTTTATTGTGCTGTTACACTATTTTTAATCTTTATTACTTCTGCAGCAATGCTTACCGCAATTTCCTCGGGACTTTCAGCTTCAATTTCTAATCCAATTGGTGTATGCACTCTCTCAAAAAGCTTTTCATTTACACCAGCTTCACGCAAACCATCGAAAATAGTTTTAATTTTTCTTTTGCTTCCCATCATTCCAATGTACTTAACATTTTTTTCAATAACCGATTTCAATGTTTCCTTATCACCTGCATGCATTGGAGTAACAATTATAATATACGAGCGCTCGCCTTCAATGATTTTGTTACCAATTTCTTCATATTGTGTGATAATTATTTCATCAGCATATTCATTTTGTTCAATTGTAAAAACATCTTCGCGATGATCAAAAACTATAACATAAAAACCAATTGATTTCATCACACGGGAAACAGCTAATCCAACGTGACCACCACCGGAAATGTAAGCAATCAAAGGAAGTCCTGTGGATTCGTTATACTGCCAATCTTCATCCGAATTATGAATGAAAGAAGTAGCAGCAATTCCGTCAGTCGCATTATATTCAATCTTACCGGGGGAAATAATTAGTTCGTTGTTTTGTTTTTTGCCTATTGAAGATAAAATATTTTCAATTAATGTGGCTTGTGTTTTATCAATTACAGAAAAGATCATTGTTTGATAACCACCGCAGATCAATCCTGATTTTTCAAACTTTGTTTTATCAGTGTGGTATAATTTTTTTACAAATTTATTTTCATTTTCGAAAAGAAGATCAAGTGAATATTCAATCATATCCTTCTCCATAATTCCGCCGCCAATTGTTCCGAATTGCTCAGCTTCTTCTGTTATTGCCATCTTAAATCCTTGCCTTCCCGGAGAGGAATTAGATGATTCTGCAACGATGACCAGCACAACTTTCTTACCCGAGCTAATCGTGGTTGATATAAACTTCCAGAGTTCTAGTTCTTTCATTACCTGATAATTCTTTGCATAAAAATCGTTTAATATAAATTTAAACTCTTATGTGAATAATAACTATAAAATGAATTAACTTTAGAGAAAACGAAAAATATTACATCAGATGTTGTACAGATTCAATCCAAAAAATAGAAAATAATACCAAGCACAATAATCCATAAAACCATATATTGGAGGACTTTTTTTAAAAAATTAATTCTTTAACTAACAACAGGTAAAATATTATGTCTATCAGAAATGCAAAAGCCGTTTGGAATGGCACCTTAAAAGAGGGCAACGGCAAAATGAATTTTAGTAACTACAGTGGCCCTTATACATTTGCTTCCCGTTTTGAAGAAGGTGAGGGAACAAATCCCGAAGAGCTTGTAGGAGCTGCACAAGCGGGCTGCTACTCAATGTTCTTATCTGCATTAATCAGCGGCGAAGGATTAACACCCAAAAGCATTGAGACAACTGCAACTGTAAATCTTCAAAAGGATGATATTGGCCCAAACATTACAAACATTAAACTGGATAGCACTGTAGTTTGTGATGGTTTAGCGCAGGATAAATTTGATGAGTTAGCTGCAGCAGCCAAGGAAAAATGTCCTATCTCCAGACTTTATGCTGGGGGTACGGCTAAAATTGATCTGGATGCTAAATTAGTTGGTTGAAAAATCACCTATTTCCAAAAGCTTGTATTTGACATTCTCAGCATGACAAGCGATTATTCAAACCGTTAGGGAACATTTAAAAATGAAACGATTTTTAATAATATTCATTCTGATAACGAAATTTTGCTTCGCCCAGCAATATCAAAACGGGTTGATACTCCCAGACTTTGACAAAGTTGAGGAGAGTGAAGTATGCTGTATATACTCACCTAAAGAAGGTTTTACAGTTTTCAATACACCCCAAGGTGATAAAATTGGCACTCTAACAAGAATGACTGAAAGTAATAAAGATGATCAAGCTCCTTACAAAATATTTTTTATTGACAATGCCACTGATACCGTAAAACAGATTGAGCTTTCAAAATTCAAAGAGATAGGTAATGAAACCTGGGTAATAACATACTTTGAAAGAAAAAATGGATTCGTTAGGATTGTGGAAAGTAATGTTGACTACTGACTTAGCGAAAAGGAAATTGAAGAGAAAAACTTCAAAGTTGAGAATTGGAAAGATTTTTTAATTTTTAGTACTGGCAATCTTCTTGGATATTACGCCAATGATCCGGGATTTAATTTACGAGTGCTTCCTTCAATGGACTCAGATTTAATACTAACTTTTAAAGGAGACTTATTTGAAATTTCACCAGCAGATCAAGCAGAAGGTAATTGGGTAAAAGTCAAAGTTATAAAGTATAAGGAACATCCTTGTGTAAGCGGAATGAACCAAAATGAACTGATTGAAGAAAAGTTTGAAGGATGGATAAAACTTGTTAATGACAATGGAATACCAAATGTTTGGTATTATTCACGTGGATGTTAAAAAAAACATCACTAATAACAATTTAACGCTATTATTCTTCGATAAACTCAGAATGACGGGCGTTCTTTTTATAACCTATGCGGTAACTTTCTTCTCAACCTTGCTGTAGAGATTAAGTAAAACTTTTTCCGGTGTGATTGGTGCGGAAATGTTGAATTCTGCATCTGATCTGAATTCTTTAATTGCATTCATAATGGCAAAGTATCCGCCAATGCCATACATCAAAGGTGGTTCGCCAATAGCTTTTGATTTGAAAATGCCAAGTGGATTTTCTGAATCCTCAAGAAATTCAACCTGAACATCAGGTGTGAAGTGAAGATCGGGGACTTTGTAAGTTGATAGAGCATCGGTAAGCAATTTTCCGTTCTCATCATAAATAACTTCTTCAATAGTCATCCAACCTAAACCCTGCATAATTGCACCTTCGGCCTGGCCAAGATCAACGAGTGGATCGAATGATTTTCCAAAATCGTGAACAACCTTTACCGAATCAATTTCATAGATACCACGTAAACAATCTACAGTTGCTTCAATTATTGCTGTGCCAAATGAATGGTAGGCAAACGGTTTACCTTTTTCTTTATCTCTGTCAAAATGGATATCCGGAGTTGCGTAGAATGAATGGGAGGATAAGCTTACTCTTTTTAGATTAGCAGTTTTTATTAATTCATACCAACCCAAATTTGTTATTTTCCCATTTAAAAATACATTTCCGTGTTTTATTTGAATTCCTGAAGATGAAGATTCATTCAACATTTCGGCAGCTACTTCGTACAAACGGGATAGAATATTTTTACACGCCTGCTCTGCAGCTTTACCATTTAAATCTGCAGCGCTGCTGGCTGCAGTCGGAGAGGTATTTGCAATCCTTGTAGTGTTTGTGCTTTCGGTTTTTACTTTATCTATACTGATAGATAATGTTTCTGCAACGACCCTTCTTAATTTATCATTTACACCCTGTCCCATTTCAACAGCTGCTGTACTTACGCTAACACTGCCATCTGTATAAATATGCACTAAAGCACTAGCCTGGTTCATCGAAGTATTTGTGAATGAAATACCAAAACAGATAGGCATAAAAGCGATACCTTTTTTAAATATATCATTCTCAGTGTTAAACTCTGTTACCTTTTCCCGAATTTCATTAAGTAAATATTTATCTTCTGCTGTTTTCCAGGTTTTTTTAGCGTTACAATTTTCAGTCTTCTGCCCGTATGGGAATTCGTCTCCTTCATCTAAAAGATTTTTCTTTTGAATTTCCTGAGGATCTATTCCCATCTTTTCTGCTGCTTTATAAATAGCCGACTCGATCACAAACATTCCCTGTGGTCCGCCAAATCCCCTAAATGCTGTATTGGGCGGCAGATTGGTTTTACAGCTTATTGCGGTTGCCTTAACGTTTGGTATGTAATAGCTGTTTGTACAGTGAAATAATGTGCGTTCTAATATAGCAGGCGACAAATCTGCAGCTGCACCTGCATTTTGATAAAACGTAACCTCGTATCCAATTATCTTGCCGTCGTTTTTTAAACCAATCTTGTAGTCAGATGAATAAGGATGACGTTTCCCGGTCAATCTTAAATCTTCTTGTCTTGAGAGAATTAATTTTACGGGTTTTTGTAGTTTAAATGAAGCTAAACCAGCCATAGCTGCCCATGCTGTTGCCTGATCTTCTTTACCTCCAAATCCTCCTCCTAACCTGAGCACATCTACTTCAACCTTGTGCATTGGAATGCCAAGTATCCTAGCAGTAACACGCTGCACAGCAGTTGGCGATTGAGTTGAGGAAATTATTTTGAGCCCGCCGCCTTCAACCGGGTAGGCAAACGCTCCCTGTGTTTCCAGATAAAAATGTTCCTGTCCTCCTGATTCAGCAGTTCCTTCAATTATGTGATCGCACTCTTCCCAGCAATTTTTAATATCGCCTAGTTTAAATGTTCTTGGGGGAACTATGAGATTATTATCTGCAAATGCTTTTCTTGGATCT
>CP070637.1:1203566-1206197 GCA_020354005.1 Ignavibacterium sp. | reverse complement strand
GAAATATTAATCAATACCCTTCGCGCCTTCATTATTTTACTGATTGGATTTATGATAACGAAAAGAAAGGTATTGTTGAAGATGTAACAAAGCAGCTTGGTGGTGAGAAGATGGAAATAAACTTGAGCTTTATGTCCGACCATCCGGAATACTATAAGCAGCTAAAAGAAAATCATTACTTTGTTGAACTTATTAAAAGACAGGAAAAAGAAATTAATCAACGGCAGCATTACTACATTCCAAAAGAAAAAATTGAAGAGATTGAAAACAATATTGAAGACGGTGACCTGTTAGCCTTCACTTCCACAGTTGAAGGATTGGATGTTAATCATGTTGGTCTTGCAGTTAGAATGGATGATGGTCGAATTCACGTTCTGCACGCGCCAAATGTTGGTTCTAAAGTGCACATAAGCGATAAGCCTTTATCAGATTATGTAATGGGGATTAAAAAAGATTCGGGGATAATAATTGCTAGGGCATTGCAACCATAACTGGACTGTAACTTACGATTTAATTAGCCTCCTGAGTACTGCAAGATTATCTAAATCCTCTAATTGCTCTTTTCCCTTTGGTGTTTCTAGTATTTTGGGGACATTCTTTAATCGTCTGTCATTCATAATATTGGCAAAGCCATCTAATCCAATGAATCCTTTACCGATATGTTCGTGCCTGTCAACTCTGCTTCCAAGTTCCTTTTTGCTATCATTCATATGAAAGCATTTTAATCTATTTAAACCAATTATTTCATCAAAATCTTTTATTACTTTTTTATATTCCTTTGGATTCTTGATGTCATAGCCGGCGGCAAATATGTGAGCAGTATCTATGCAAACACTCATCCTTTCTTTTCTCTCAACCAATTCAATAATCTCTTGCAATTGGTCAAAACGGTAGCCAATTGATGTTCCCTGACCTGCAGTAGCTTCCAGCATGCTGCTAACTCTGTAATTTTTAGTCTTATCGTGTGCTAAGTTTATCGATTCTGCAATAAGTTTTATTCCATCCTTTTCTCCAGCACCAAGATGAGTTCCGGGATGAAAGTTTAAATATGGAATACCAAGCTGTTCACATCTTTCAAGCTCATCAAGAAATGCGCTTCGAGATTTTTTTAAGATGGTCTTATCTTTGGCACAAAGATTAATTAAATAGGAATCGTGAGAAACAACAAACGCAATTTTTGATTTCTTTAGTTTCGATTTATATGCATCTATCTCCTTTTCTTCCAGTGACTTTTGAAACCACCGGTTATTATTTTTTGTGAAAATCTGCATTGCTGTAAAACCAAGCTTCTCAGCCAGATCAACAGATTTTGATACTCCACCCGTTGTTGAAGTATGTGCACCGAGCAGCTGATTCATATTAGTTTTCATGAATAATTTCTAAAATGTTTTCTTCAATTGTTTTTAGTTTTATTCCAACTGATTGCAATTTATCTGTATTAAGTGATACATCCTCCACTTTTGGTAAATGAGGTACATCATACAAAGAATTTTTCGTTAGCAAAGATTTATCATACCCTGCAACCGAGCATAGAATCTGCCCTAATTCATATCTTGAGACCCTTTCGATCCCTCCGACGTTTATGATTTCATCAATAATATCCAATTGTGAAAGTTGTAAAATAATTTTCGCAGATTCTTTTAGTGAGATTGGTGTTCTGAATTGATCAGCAAATAATGTCACCTCGTTTTCATTCTTTAATTCATCATTCATTTTATTAAAATGGCAAGTAGAGTGAGAAAGTCCTATTCCATACAGCAAAGCTGTTCTGAGTATAAGGTAATTATCGAAGGTTTCTTTGATTTTTTGTTCACTCATTAATTTTGTCTCAGCATACAGTGAAACAGGAATTAGTTTAGCATCCTCTTTTAACATTGATCCACGGTATCCCGCATAGACTAAATCTGTGGAGATGTAAATCAATTTTGCTTTCGTTGTTTCACATAGCTCTGCTATGTTTTTAGTTGCGTGCACATTGATTCTATAAACATCTTTAGAATTTTGATCGGGTAAAGGATTCGTATTCGTAATTGCCGCTGTGTGAATAACAATCTCAGGTTCAAATGAAGAAAATAGTACTCTCATCTCATTAAAATCAGTTATATCAATCTTTTGATTTTGAAACATGTTACAATTTCCAATATGGTTATTGTAACATGTAAGTATCTTATTTTTTGAACTGCATTCAATATTCAAATATTGACCAAGCAATCCACTTCCACCTGTAATCAGAATTTTTCTATTCATAATTGTATACTAATTAAATGACTTAAAATCATGTGTAAGTTATAAATAACTTAACGTATTAAGGATAAATTCTTTGTTTTTCCTAATGCCTTTGATAAATTTATAAATTATTTAGAAATATACTTTTAAGATGACAAAAATTATTCTCATTGTTCTGATTTTTTCTACTACGTCGGTCATTTCTCAGCAGCAAAAGAAATATTTTGATGCTCCTTTCGGTGGAGGAATTGGTTATGTGCCGGCCTGGTATTTCCCTAATGTTGATCCTGTAAATTCAGAACTGCAAAAGATTGGAATGTCTGAATTATCTACGAGCGGATTCTTTTCTTCCGGTGGTGCAGGTTTTATTTATATCGGGTTTGTTAAGTTTTTAAGAATTGGCGG
>CP070637.1:1191792-1203466 GCA_020354005.1 Ignavibacterium sp. | reverse complement strand
GCATTAATCTCATTAAGTAAAAACAATGATTCACAAATTTATGGAATTGACGATAACAAACTGGTACGTTCTGAAGATGAGGGTTACAGCTATATTATAGTTGATGAATCTCAATAGGATAATTTTTCCGAATTGGTTTATGATCCCGATGGAAATCATATTTACGGTGTATCAAACTATTATAATTATCCAACAAGCTCATATTCATCTAACATTTATGTCTCAAGTGATAATGGAAATCCTTTCAGTTGGACAAATGTACTAACCAAAAACCTTCCGATCAGGTTCACGCACGATGAAAGCAATCAGGTGAAGTTTATTATTCGTCTCAAAGAAATATTTACAAATCCACAGACTATGGAAATACATTTACTCATTACAGACAGCTTGATAGACATATTAATGGACTATATAAAAAGTCAAGTACCAATATTCTTTATGCGTCTACCCCATTAAATATTTTTGAAATTACACCTGATACAATTCACACAATTAAAAGCCTTCCAGTTCCTGAGGAAGTATTAAACTTCTATCCGCTTGCAATTGGCAACAGATGGGTCTACGATAAATATTCATTCTTTTTAGGATATACTATTCACTCTATATATATCATAGAAGTTAATGGTATTTATCTGCAGCCAAATGGCCTATTATATTTTATCTTAAAAACATATAATTATTCTCAGCCAGACACTTTCTATTCATATGAAAGAATTGATTCATCGAATGGCAATATTTACAGCTACGATGAATACATAGGATTGCCCAATAATGAGTATATGATAGATGATTTACTTGCTGAACAAGGTGATACGGTATTTAGTTATAGAATGGGATATTCTGGATATACAACACTGTTAGAAGAATATCTGTTTGAAAAATGGGGATTATCAAAGCCCAAGAAAGTATTTGAGCAATATGTTATTCCTTCTGCAGTTTATTCTTTAACACAGGATATAGGTTTAGATAGTATGTATTTTTATTTTAATGATGGAAGTACTCAAACCTATTCACTCAAAGGCTGTGTAATAGACGGTATAGTTTACAGAGATACAACCGTTGTTTCTGTTGATGATGAACCAGCGAAACCTTTTATTTATTCATTGTCTCAGAATTATCCCAATCCATTCAATCCAACAACAAAAATAAAATTTACAATTCCACCCCCCCCCCTTGGTCCCCCCTTTGCGAAAGGGGGGAAAACAGGGGGTTCATTACACTTAAAGTGTAAGATATATTAGGAACTGAAATAGCAACTATTGTTAGCGAACAAAAACCTGCAGGAACATATGAAGTAGAGTTTGACAGTACAATTAGCAGTGGCATTTATTTCTACCGTTTGACGGCAGGAAGTTACTCGGCAACAAAAAAAATGATTCTGCTCAAGTAGAATAATTTTCTTGCCATCTATTACTTCTTTTACTAATTTAATCCCTGAGGGCTCATTTTATTCAAACACATTCAATTAATTTTTACTAGGAGGTAGTATGAAATCTTTTTTGGGATCTTTCCTTGTTATCATATTCTTGGTAACATCCCTGCCAGTTATTGCACAGGATTCTGACGGACCACCAACATTAGTTTGCAGTTTCAACCAGGTGCCAATGGGCAAAGTAGGTGCTGTAAATAATATAGTGGATTCGGTATTTTCTCCAATTCTTAACGGGCTGGTCGACGAAGGAAAGCTTTTAGGCTGGGGACAGTTTAATCATGCCTGGGGCGATGAATGGAATGTGAATTTTTGGTATGTCGCAAAGGATATGACACACTTCGATGCGTTTTGGTCTGAATACGTGAGTCGCGTAAGTGATCAACATCCAGATGCATTCGGTTCAGTTGTTAAATATTTTAAGGCACATAAGGATAATATCTATGTAATCCGCAATCAGTATCCACTCCCACCAGCTGAGGGCAACTAATTATTTCAGCAAACATAGTTATCTCAAAGCCCCTGTCTGAGCAATTAAGCAGGGGTTTTTTATTTTATCGCTTTATAAAATTATTTCAGTTAATTTTGTTTGTACATTATAATGAATTTTTCAATTGATGAATTCCACAGGAGGAAAAAGTGAACCAGAAGAAAATCGTTCCGGCAGTTAGAACAGATAATATTACCTACGCTGTTAGAGATATAGTTGTACTTGCAAACGAGGTTGCTAAAAGCGGTAAAGAAATGTTGTACCTCAACATTGGTGATCCAAACATTTATGATTTTGAACCACCGGAACATCTTGTTAAAGCAACGTACGATGCGATGCTTAGAAATTATAACGGTTATGCACCTTCCTCAGGAATTAACGAAGCTATTGAATCAATCGAACGTGAGGCGGAAAGGAAAAATATCACAAACGTTCACGATATTTTTGTTACAACAGGTGCAAGTGAGGCAATTGATATTTGCTTAACTGCCTTGGTTAATGATGGTGAAAATGTATTAACCCCAACTCCCGGTTACCCCCTTTATACAGCTATTGCCAGCAAGTTGTCAATGATGGAAAATCCATATTATCTTGATGAGGGAAATGCCTGGCTGCCGGACATAGATGATATTAAAAGTAAAGTAAACAATAAAACAAAAGCAATTATTCTAATCAATCCTAATAATCCAACTGGTTCTTTATATACAGTAGAGAATTTGAATCAGATAATCGAATTGGCCCTGGAAAATGATCTTGTAATTTTTGCTGACGAAATTTATGACAAGCTACTGTTTGATGGTAAAGAACACGTTTCAATCGCGTCTCTTAATAAAGATGTTTCCTGTGTTACCTTCGGCGGACTCTCAAAAAATTATATGGTTCCCGGCTTCAGAATTGGTTGGGGAATTGTTAGTGGCAGAAAAGAAATATTAGCGGATTACAGTGAAGCAATTAATAAAATTTTGCGTGCGCGTTTGTCAGCTAATCATCCGGAACAATATGGAATTCAACCCTCGCTTGAGGGTGACCAATCCCATCTAACAGAAGCTATAGAGAAACTAATCAGGCGACGTGATATGACTGTAAGTATGCTGAATGATATTTCGGGCATATCCTGTGTTAAACCTGAGGGTGCATTTTATGCCTTCCCAAGATTGCATATGGAACAGTCAGATAATCACTTTGTTGCTGAATTAATTAAAGAGACTGGAGTAGTTGTTGTTCCGGGAACAGGATTCGGACAGGTGCCCGGAACTCAACACTTTAGAGTCGTCTTTCTACCTAACGAGCGAATACTTGAACGTGCTTACAATGCTATTGGTGATTTTTACCACAAGTATTTGCAAGAGTTTCCCGAAAAGACAGAGACTGTGTGAGTTACACATTCTTCTAAACAGCAACCAGTATCCAGCAAGCATAACACTTTCTTGATTAGCGAAAGGTCATTCTATATATTTACCTCTTAAAAAATTATTGGAATTGAATGGCAGTATTGAACGAAATTGAAATTACAACTCTTTCCAACGGGACTAAGATTATATCGGAAAACCTTCCCCATTTAAATTCATTTTCACTTGGCTTTTGGTTTAATGTTGGAACACGGGACGAAAATTATTCGAATAACGGTATATCCCACTTCATAGAGCACATGCTATTTAAAGGAACGAAAAGACGCTCTGCAAAAAGAATTTCTGAAGAGATAGAATCATATGGTGGTTATTTAAATGCTTTCACTTCAAAAGAGCATACCTGTTATTATACAAGAGGCCTTTCTGAACATCTACCCAGAACATTTTCAGTGCTTGCAGATATGATTCAAAATCCTTTATTCAGGGAAAGTCATGTTAAAAGGGAAGCAGGAGTAATTATAGATGAATTACACGACGTTGATGACAATCCGGAAGAACTGATATTCGATAAATTTGAAGAAGTTGTATTTAAAGGCAATCGTTTAAGTATGCCCGTAATTGGTACTGAAAGAAATATCCGAAAGTTTAATTCCGGAGAGCTTCAAAAGTATCATCAGAAAAGATATAGCACTGGCAAGATGTTAATTATTGCATCAGGTTCTGTAAATCATAATGAATTGGTAAAGCTGGCTGAAAAGCATATTGAAAAAAGTAAATCAAAAAGTATAATAAGAAGAGAAAAATTTGTACCGCGTAAAGCAAGTGATCTTATACTTGAAAAAGATTTCAATCAGGTTCATACAATAATCGGTAGATCTACTGCGGGGATTAATAGTAAAAAAAGAAACCGGATAAAAGTATTATCCACTTTATTGGGTGAAGGAAGCAGTTCAAGGTTGTTCCAGGCAGTTAGAGAGAAGCTCGGGATTACTTATCACATAACTTCATTCCTTAACTCTTACCACGATGTATCTTCATTCGGAGTTTACTTCTCAACGAACTTAAGACAAGCAGATAAAGTGCTGAATATTGTTTTCCGGGAATTCAAAAAATTACAAGAGAATAAAATCACAGAGAAAGAATTAAAGAAAGTAAAAGCATATTTAAAGGGCGGAACTTTGCTTAATCTTGAAAATACAACTAACAGGATGCTCAGGATAGCAAACTCGATGATGTACTTTAACCGAATAGTAAGTGTAGAAGAATTCTTAGAAGATATTGATTCAGTAACAACCAACGATATAATGAAGTTAGCTAATGAAATTCTCAGGGAAGATAAACTCACCAAGGTGATTTTAAAATCAAATAATAATAATATGCCAAGAGTAGCATAATACCTGAATACAAACATGCCAAAGTTTACAATAGACAATAGAGAAATTGAGTTTCAGCAGGGACAAACAATTATTGAAGCAGCAATAGATAATGGAATTGAGATTCCTCATTTTTGCTGGCATCCGGAACTTTCAGTATCCGGTAACTGCCGTATTTGCTTGGTTGAAGTAGAGAAAATGCCAAAGCTGGTTATTGCTTGCTCTACCATTGCAGCGGAGGGAATGATTGTGCATACGCAATCGCAAAATGCTATTGAAGCACGAAATGTAGTGATGGAGTTTATATTGATTAACCATCCTCTGGATTGTCCAATATGTGATGAAGCCGGTGAATGTAAACTGCAGGACTATACTTATCAATATAGTATAGGGGAAAGCCGTTTCACTGAAAATAAGGTAATAAAACAAAAACATTTTGAACTCGGGCCGCGCGTTATTTTTGATGGTGAAAGATGTATATCCTGCTCAAGGTGTATAAGATTTTGCGAAGAAATTGCGAAGGATCCCGAATTAACTTTTGTTCAAAGAGGAGACCGTGTAACAATAACTACTTATCCCGGTCAGCAAATGGATAATCCTTACTCGATGAATACGATTGATATCTGTCCGGTTGGCGCACTTACAAATAAGGATTTTAGATTTAAAGCACGTGTTTGGGATATGTCTTCCACCGACTCGGTTTGTACAGGTTGTGCAAAAGGATGCAATATTAATATTTGGGTGCGCAATAATGAAATATTGAGATTGACACCAAGATACAATCAGGATGTTAACAGCTACTGGATGTGCGATCACGGACGCCTAAATACGTTTAAGTTTGTTAATGGCGAAGATAGAATTAATAGTCCTCACATAAGGAAAGAAGGACAGCTTGAGAAAGTTGATTGGGATGAGTCATTTAATGAAGCAGTCACGAGGATTAAATCATATCCTAAAGATGAAATTGCTTTCCTCGGTTCAGCATATACAACTTGTGAAAATAATTATGTTTTAGCATTGTTTGCCGGTTCTGTTGTCGGTTCAAATCATATTGATTTTATATCACACCTTGATCCGGATTTTGGCGATGATATACTTCGGAAGAATGATATAACTCCAAATAAAAAAGGTGCTGAATTAGTTGGAATTACTCCTTCTAAATCTGGTTTAAATTTTGAAGGAATGAGAAAGGCAATTAAGGAAAAAAAGATAAAAGCTCTTTTAATAATGGAAGATGATATTGTCTCTTCTGTAAAGGATATTGAAAATGTTTTGGGGAATTTAGAATTGCTGGTCGTTCTAGCATCAAATTTTAACAAAACTACTGAATTGGCAGACCTTGTTTTTCCAACTGCAACTTTTGCCGAAAAAAACGGGACGTTTGTTAACGCAGATGGAATCATACAGCGTATAAAGCCCGCAGTAGCAACAGTGGAGGCTGACCGTGCATTAGATGGTTTTGAAATGAGCCGTCTGGATAAGTTCGGAAGTGAATTTGATCGATGGATGACAGGAGCTAAAATGGATGCAAAACCAGGTTGGAAAATATTGAAATCTCTATCAGGATTGCTCGGTAAAAAAATGAAATTTAATATGGCAGAAGAAATCTTTGAAGATATGGCTGCTAATATTGATGCTTTCAAGGGATTAAATTACGATGATGTAGGAAATTCAGGAGTGAAGTTGAAAACAGAAAACATTGAAAATGCGGTTACTAGTTAAACGGATGGAATGAATTAATGGAGACAGGTATTTTTGTATTAATAAGTGCTATTAAAATATTATTAATAGCAGTGTTGATTCTTATGACGGTTGCTTATCTAACCTTCTTCGAACGAAAGATAAGTGCCTGGGCTCAGAACAGGCTTGGACCGAACCGTGTTGGATGGAAAGGATTATTGCAGCCGTTTGCAGATGTTTTCAAATTATTATTGAAGGAAGACATTATCCCGGAAAGGGCGAACAAAACGCTTCATTTTATCGCTCCAATGATTGCACTATTTGTTGCGTTCTCAACGTTTGCAGTAATTCCGTTTGGTCCGGAAGTGCACCTATTTGGTTATGACATTCCGTTAGTTGTTGCAGATGTAAATATGGGAATTTTATTTGTATTGGCATTGACTTCGTTGGGTGTTTATGCACTTACATTGGCAGGTTGGTCTTCGGGCAGTAAGTATTCTCTTTTAGGCGGTATCCGTTCATCTGCTCAAATGATCTCATACGAAATATCAATGGGATTTTCTATTGGCGGCGTATTACTATTATCGGAATCACTTAGACCAATCGCAATTGTTGAGTCGCAAGCTGGATGGATGTGGAATGCAGTTATTCAGCCTATTGGATTTATTACATTTTTTGTATCTGCTTTTGCAGAAACAAACAGACTTCCATTTGATCTACCTGAAGCAGAACCTGAACTTGTTGGCGGTTTTCATACCGAATACAGCAGCATGAAATTCGCAGGCTTTTTCCTTTCGGAATATGCTAATATGATAATTGCTAGTGCACTGATTGTTACATTATATCTTGGCGGCTGGCATATTCCATACATCGAAACTTTAGGACTTCCTTCCTGGTTGGTAATAGTGCTGCAGATAGGTGCGTTTATATTCAAATTAGTTTTGCTTTTATTTTTATTTATATGGGTAAGATGGAGCATTCCCCGGTTTAGATACGACCAGTTGATGAATCTAGGCTGGAAAGTTATGTTCCCACTTTCGCTTATAAATATTGTTTGGGTTGCCATTTTGATTATGGTATTTGGTTTATAGAAGGAATTTAAAATATTAGACAACGTTAAATATCAAAATCTGATTTAGATTTAGTAAATTATTTATAGATGGAACAAAAAGCTGTAAAAAGAAGAGAAAAAGACCTTAAATTTTGGGAAAGAATTTACATCCCGGAAATTTTAAAGGGTTTATCATTAACATTTAAAAATATGGTACGCCCAAAATTTACATTTGAGTACCCAGAAGAAAAGTTCGTTCCATCCAGTGCTTACCGGGGGAGACCGGTTCTGGTAGAAGAAGAAAATGGTGAAGAACGCTGCGTGGCGTGTGGATTATGTTCCCGGGTTTGTCCGGCTTTAGCAATAGAAGTTCAGGCAGGTGAAACGGAACGTGAAAAAGAGCGATTTCCCGAGAAATTTGAGATTAATATGCTAAGATGCATTTTCTGTGGATTTTGCGAAGAAGTTTGCCCAGAAGAAGCAATTGTTATGAGCAAGGATTATGAACTTGCATTTTCGAGCCGGGAAGAAGGTATTTACGGAAAGGACAAATTATTGGTGCCGGCCAATCAGCTTCAGGACCGCATAGATTTTTTGCGCCAATATAAGTAACACGCCGATATAAGTAGTTGAACATATCAAAAAAATTCCTTTTATTTATTATTGATGATAAAAGTATTAGCGATATTGTTCTCATACGGGTTAATCTCATCAGTTGCTGCTCAATCATTTTCTGATAACTTTAAGTTAGCTTATCCAAACCTTGTACATCAGGGAAAATCTTTTGAAGTATCTATTATCACATCCAATGAATTTAATAATGCAGATAAGCTCGACTTATATGTAATCCCCAAACGGGGAATAAAACCTGATGAGTTCCTCTTAAGATTTGAAAAGGAAGTTACAGAAATTGAGTTCTCCGGTGCTTCATCAGAGGGATATCTTTATGATGCAGTAATGTGTTCAATCGATCTAACTGAAGCTGTATTAGAAGAGAGTGGTTCATTCTTCCAGATACTGATGAGATTTCAAAGTGAATTAATCGATTACTCTGAAATTGAGTTTTACGGTGAGTTTAGGGAGAACAACAGGTTAGTAGATTATCTTTACAGTTCGGACATTAAATTATTATCAGATTATCCAAATCACCACAGGATAAAACTAAATTTCTATACCAGTAGCATTAATGAAAAAGCTCTCCTGTTGGAAAGTGGATCAGAGTTTACAGTGCAAACTGATATTGATATTCAGAATGATCTGCTATTTGAATACTGGATTAATCTTAATCAAAAAGGATATCCATTCCTGGAAATAAAGAACAGTAATACAGATTTGGTTGAATATCGTCTGACATTAAATGATTTTCAGATTGCAACTGCTGAATCCGATTTCAACAGCGAATTGTTTGTTACACCTCATTTCGTCCCAAGTAATGTTTGGCTTCATTTTTCTGCTTTATTCTTATTTAACAACAAGCAAGTAGAATTTTATTGTGACGGTATGGAATTAGCCTCGTTTAGGATGTCACCTTCTCTTACTTCAAATGAATTGATATTCTCATTTATTAATGGGAACGTTGGTGAGTTTCAAATTGATCAGTTGCGTGTAATTGATCTGAATGAATCAATTACTTCAACATTTAATAGCAAAACATTCTCAAGTTTTGTTAGTGAAAAATCGAAGACAAAATTTCAGTTAAGCTTTAACGAAACAACACTCTCAGATTTAGGTCAGATTGAATTCATATCAATTAATAATGGAACTATTACCCCTTCAGATGCACCTGTGTTTTCACGTGCTCCAGAACTAAATATAAAAATACTCAGCAATTTTTATGAGTTAACCTGGGGCGGCGGAGATTATGCAAATGCAGCTAAGTATATTGTTGAAAGGGCAGAAGGTGAATCAGGTTTTCAGGAGGTATATGGAATTGATTCAGATGACAGCGGTAAAAAAGATTTAACATTCTTAAGTGAAAGAAAGGATGATTCGGAAGTAATATACTTTAGGGTAAAACAAATAAATAAAGATGGCTCAGTTTTGTATTCGTCTCAAGTAAAAATTGGTCAGGCAGAAATACAGGAATTTATCCTGGGACAAAATTTTCCAAATCCTTTTAATCCGTCTACGCAAATTTCCGTTGAAGTTGTTGAATCATCGGAATTTCAAATCGTGGTTTATACCTTAGAGGGTAAGGAGGTTGAAGTTTTATTCGAAGGATATTTGGCACAGGGAGAATATCAATTTAAATTTGATGGCAGTGAACTTCCATCCGGAATTTATCTTTATAAAGTTTCTTCTCCGAACTTTAATCAAACAAAAAAAATGATACTAGCAAAGTAGCTTTAATGGCCGGTATTTAATCTGGATTAGAAATTTCTCACACAATAAAATATGCTCTCCAAAATATTTTCAAGTGCAACTTACGGAATTGATGCCTACCTTGTTGAAGTAGAAACAAATGTAGAGAAGCAGATTCCCGGTTTTATTATTGTTGGATTGCCTGATAACGCAGTTAAGGAAAGCAGGGAAAGAGTTACTGCTGCAATCAGAAACAGCGGTTTTGAATTTCCTATTCGAAAAATAACAGTTAACCTTGCTCCGGCGGATATTAAAAAAGAAGGTAGTGCTTTTGATCTTCCAATTGCAGTAGGTTTGCTAAAAGCCAACAACATATTGAACGGAGATAATTATAGCGACACTGTATTTCTCGGTGAGCTTTCACTTGATGGAAAATTACGGCATGTGAAGGGTGCTTTACCTGTAACAGTTGAAGCAAGGAAAAAGGGAATTAAAAAAATCA
The DNA here is from genome assembly GCA_020354005.1 of Ignavibacterium sp. Lineage (GTDB taxonomy): Bacteria > Bacteroidota > Ignavibacteria > Ignavibacteriales > Ignavibacteriaceae > BMS3ABIN03. Next base: position 1,193,291 of record CP070637.1, on the reverse strand, counting down.
TCCTGCCAAAAAATTCATCCATAGAAGCTTCTATTGTTGATGGCATTGATGTTTATGGAATAGAAAACCTTAGCGAAGTTGTTGATTTTCTGAATGGGGATAATGTACCGGAACCGGTAAAGTCTGATAAAAAGGAAATATTCTCCCAGGTAAATCGTTACCATCTGGATTTTTCTGATGTTAAGGGGCAGGAAAATGTAAAACGTGCTCTGGAAGTCGCCGCTGCAGGAGCTCATAACATTTTGATGATAGGCCCACCGGGCTCAGGTAAAACTATGCTGGCAAAACGTTTTCCCTCCATTCTTCCACCTATGACTTTTGAAGAAGCATTGGAAACAACTAAAATTCACTCAATTGCGGGCATACTTCCAAAAGATACTGCACTAATAACTGAAAGACCATTCCGCAGTCCGCATCATACTGTTTCTGATGCAGCATTAGTAGGAGGAGGATCATTCCCACGTCCGGGTGAAGTATCTTTTGCACACTTCGGTGTTCTTTTTCTTGATGAATTGCCCGAGTTTAAGAAGAACGTACTCGAAGTTTTACGCCAGCCCCTGGAAGATGCGAGAGTAACAGTAAGCAGATCGAAATTATCACTCGAATTTCCTGCAAATTTTATGTTAGCGGCAGCGATGAATCCTTGCCCATGTGGGTATTTTACTGATCCAAATAAGGAATGTACCTGCACGCCGCCTTTGATTCAAAAGTACATGGCTAAAATATCTGGCCCTTTATTGGATAGAATTGATATTCATATTGAAGTCCCCGCAATTAAATACAAAGATCTTTCGAAGGAAGAAAAAAGCGAACCATCCACAAATATTAGGGAACGTGTGACTTCTGCTAGAGAAATCCAGTTAAATAGGTACAAAGAAATTCCGAATGTCTATAATAATGGCGATATGGGTTCAAAGGAAGTAAGACACTACTGCAAACTGGATTCATCCGGTGAAGAATTATTAAAAATGGCGATGACTAAGTTAGGTTTATCCGCAAGAGCTTACGATAGAATCCAGAAAGTCAGCCGCACAATTGCAGATCTCGATCAATCGGAACAAATCCAACCACAGCACATCAGCGAGGCAATTCAATACCGCAGTTTAGATAGAGAATTGTGGCGTCATTAGAAAAGGTGTAAAAATGACTGCACCCCTGTGCCAGAACACAAAACAAGTCTAAATTATTTGCTTTTTTCTATGTTTAAGAATATATTTTACGTTCGTTTTTTAAAAATTGGGCGGACGCCGGAGTTGGAGAGCCGGGGCGGACTGTAAATCCGTTGGCGGAAGCCTTTGGGGGTTCGAATCCCTCGCCGCCCACGGTTAAATATTTGATTCCAACTAGTAAGGGAAATATTAAATAGTAATTTACTTCCCTTATTTTTTTGTTCTTTTTTAAGTTGATGAAATAATCAGGCGGGAGTAACTCAGTTGGCTAGAGTCACAGCCTTCCAAGCTGTTGGTCGCGGGTTCGAGTCCCGTCTCCCGCTCGGATTG
>CP070637.1:1184004-1191692 GCA_020354005.1 Ignavibacterium sp. | reverse complement strand
TAATGATGGAAGATGGAGTTCCAATTGCACTGGCTCCGTATGGGGAACCGGAAATGTATTATAGCCCTGCTATTGATCGAATGAAAAGTATTGAAGTATTGAAAGGTAGTGGTTCCATTTTATACGGACCTCAAACTATCGGTGGTGTAATAAATTACATAACCAACGATCCTCCTCTTAACTCAAGGTTTGCTTTAAATATTAGGGGAGGCGAAAACGGATTTTTTACCGGAAGGGCAAGTTATGGTGCAACTATTGACAATGTAGGTTTCAACGTAGGCTTTTTACATAAGCAAGCAGAAAAGCTTGGTATAACCAGATACAATATAAATGACATTACAGCAAAGATGAAATTTCAAACCGGGGCGAATTCAAAAATTGGGATTAAGTTAGCAGTTTATGATGAAAGTTCGAATTCAACTTATGTAGGACTAACTCAAAGTATGTACGACAATAGAGAGTACTTTACTATTATAGCACCAAATGATGAATTAGATATAAGGCGATATTCTGCAAATCTCACTCACGATTACTTTTTCTCTAATAATTTATTCATCCGAACAACTCTCTACGGCTACACAACAACAAGAAACTGGCTCAGACAGGATTTCAGCCGTAAACCTGTTTCTGATGGAACAGGTGAGGTATTTGGAGACACATCCGTTCCGGGTGGAGCAATTTACATGAGGAACAGCACAGGAAACCGCAACAGGCAGTTTGAAGTTGCAGGAATTGAACCCCGGTTAAATTTGAATTACTTTCTCGGAGAAATTAAAAATGAACTGGAAGGTGGCATAAGGTTACATTATGAAAGGGCTTTTGAACAACGAGTAAATGGAGATAAAGCAGATGCTCAATCCGGGGCTATAAAAAATGATGAAATCAGGACTGGTAATGCGGTAAGTGTTTTTGTACAGAACCGAACATTCCTCACAAATAATGTAATACTTACTCCAGGATTACGCTTTGAAAACTTTAGTTATGAACGAGATATTTTCCGCTTAAATTATATTGATACCAGTATTACAAATAAGAGCAATTCTCTTGAAGTCATTCCTGGTATAGGGATAAACTATAATATTAACAATACTTATTCACTTTTTGCCGGCGTTCATAAAGGATATGCACCAGCTAGAATAAAAGATGCGATTACAATTGATGGTAAAGCACTCGAGCTGAATGCAGAATCAAGTTGGAATTATGAGATTGGATTGAGAGCAAATGTATCTTCTGTTTTACTCTTTGAACTTACAGGATTTATGCTTGATTTCTCTAATCAGATAATACCGGTTTCAGAATCTTCAGGTGGAACGGGAACTGGGCTAGTTAACGGTGGCGAAACTATGCATATGGGTTTTGAAACAGGTATTCGTTTCAATCTTCATGAAATTTTTCATTCCAACTATCTGATCTCACTATCGGCTAATTCAACATTTGTTACTTCAGAATACAGTGCTGACAGGTTTATTAAAATCAATGATGAGAGAATAAACATTAAATACAATAAACTTCCTTACGCACCAGAATTTACCTTCACTGGCCTTTTTGATGTAACTGCACCTTTTGGTGTGGGTGTGCACTTTGCTGCTACTTATGTTAGTTCTCAATTCACTGATGAGTTAAACACAATCCAGCCTTTACCAAATGGAGAGACTGGTGAGATGCCCGCGTATCTCGTTATGGATATAACCGGCAGCTATAATTTTTCTGATCTTAATACAACCTTATTCGTCTCAGTAAAAAATATTCTTGATGAAAGGTATATTGCCAGCAGAAGACCACAAGGAATTAAAGTAGGATTACCAAGATTCATTGCAGCAGGATTTGAATTAACACTCTGACGGTAATGTAAAATCACATAGTCGAAAGACTAAGATATAAAGATAAAACAGGTAGAATGTTTTCAAGACTCTATTAACAAAGCGGAAGTAAAAACACAGACTGGAATGCTACTAAATCCGAGACATTTATTTCAGGTGATAAATCGAATGTGGGTAATGTAGCGGAAATAAGATAAAAGAGAGCAGCAGCTCACTTGAATTAATTCAGCAACAGTGCTCCGACGTAGATTTATAGAAGGGCGATTTATCCTCCGAAGCTCTGTCTACCGTGTAATTCTTAACTTACCTATAATATTCCTCCATTCACCTATCAACAATTGATTTCCAATCCATCAATGGCTAAGTTGATATTGTTAATAAATTATTCTGCACTTCATGTAATGAGAATGCTAACATCATCATTGAAACACTATTTACGAAAAGCGAGCCAGCTAGTTCAAGCAATTAAATATTCATTGGGATTAGAAACAGCACTTTGGATTGGCGGATTGTTATTTCTTGCATTTATTAACAATCTAGCAGATGTTCATTTTACAGTTTGTCCAATTGGAAATCTGGGTTTGGATTTCTGTCCCGGATGCGGATTGGGTAATTCAATATCATATTTATTTCGCGGTGATGTTATCGGGTCATTCAATTCTCATCCTTTGGGTTTATTTGCACTTATAGTGCTGCTAATAAGGATTATTCATTTATTAAAATTTAACCGGAGTAGAAATGGCAAATATATTACAACTAATGCCTTATCTTGAAGGCGATGAACTTATGTACGTTCAAGAACTAATCAAAGACTTTGATGAAAGCAAAGCACAACAGTTTGCATCAGTTTATAGCGCCCGTAGAAAAGATCCCACCACTATTTTGATACTTACCTTGCTTGGATTTCTGGGTATAGCAGGTATACAGAGATTTATTCTTAACCAAATTGGTTTGGGTATACTTTACTTTTTAACTGCCGGGTTATGTTTTATAGGAACTATAATAGACCTTGTAAACTACAGGAAACTTTCATTCGAGTATAATTCAGTACAAGCTCAGCAAGTTGCATCACTGGTTAAGAACTTTCAGGGAAATTGAATATTAATCCCTGAGTTAGTTTGTCTCAAATGTAATTTTTATCGTCATACTGTCCGCCGCAGCGGATTATTTCAGCAACACCATCTTCTTAATTGAAACATGGTTGTTTACTTTTAATCGATAAAAATAAATTCCATTAGATAATCCGCCTGAGGCGGATGAAGCATCAAATGAAACGCTGTATTCACCGACTTCTTTATTTTCATATACTAATTGATCAACCTCATTACCCAGTACATCATAAACCCGTAATGTAACCAATCCAGCTTCAGGAATACTGTATGAGATTCTAGTTGAAGGATTAAATGGATTGGGATAATTCTGTTTAAGTATAAATTCTACCGGTGAGTTATCTCCATCATTTACATCAGAAACACTAAACACAACTAAACTTGAATCCCATCTTTTTGATGGATTTTTATATCCGACATTTATTAAATAGGTGCCTTCGAAAGGTGCTGATAATATAAAAGGATTCGTACTGGTATTTTCAATTACGTCAACAACAGTTCCATTTTCGTCCACAAGTTCACCACCAACTTTGCTGCCTGTACCAGAAACAGTAACTTCTACCTGCAGGTTATCCAGGATTGTTACTGAAACGGCACCATCCTGAAATGAATGACATCCTCCACCACCGCAGCCGGGAGAAGACCCATTGAATGCAGGTTCGGATAAAAGGAGGGAAACAGTGATAATACAGATTCCAATAGTGAACAATATAAAATTTGCTTTCAATTGATCCTCCTTATTTTCAAGAAAATTATTTGCTATTTGGCAAATATTGTGCCCATCATTATTATTGAATTGTAAAGATATATGGAGGTGACAATTAAATGAATTGAAATAAAATGTCGGATTCAATGACAGTAATGACTTAAAGGAAATAATTTTACTTAAAAATTATTTTCTAATTAGTAAACATTTATCTTTCTACCATTTTATTAAGATTGATTCTTATATTGTAAACCAATCACTAATGGGCTAAATTATACCATTAAAATGAAAGAAGTTTCTTTTATAAAAATAAGCGGTGCGGGCAATGATTTTATTATTATTGATAAAACCCAAAACCCCGAATTTGTTCTTAAAAATGATGTTATTAGCCAATTATGCCATCGCAGAAACGGGATAGGTGCAGACGGAATTATCACAATCAGTAATGCTGATGGTTATGATTTTGGAATGGAATATTATAACGCTGATGGATCAACAGGAACGCTTTGTGGAAATGGTGCAAGATGTGCAATTAAATATGCGCATACTTCAAACAGAACTAACGGCGATACAGTCCATTTCTTATCGAATGAATCAGAATACAGCGGCGAACTGCTCACGGATGGAAAAATTAAGTTCAACTTAAAACCACCCAAGAAATTGGATAAAAACAGAACTGTTCAATTCGAAGGAAACGAGATTCAGGCAAGCTTTATTCATACTGGTTCACCCCATATTGTAATTGATATTTCTGATCTGCCCGATGAAGATATGAGAATGAGTTTGGACAACGTAGATGTTATTACAATCGGCAGAAAAATCAGGAACGAACCCGAGTTTGCTCCAAGTGGTACTAATGTAAACTTCATTACTATGGCAGATGATAAAATTTATATCAGGACTTATGAAAGAGGCGTTGAAGATGAAACTCTTGCCTGCGGAACAGGTTCGGTTGCAGCGGCAATTATAGCCCATAAAAAATTTGATTTAATGCCGCCAGTTTTGTTAATTACAAAATGCGGTGATGAACTTGTTGTTAATTTTGATATGTTAGCATCGGAATTTAAAAATGTTTCACTCACCGGTCCGGTTGAAGAAATTTATAAAGGAAAAATAATTATAAACCAGAACGCGTAACTATGCGGAGAGCAAATGTCTAAAGTAATATTTACAATACAATATGAATTAGTAAAAGATAAACAGGAAGAATATTTAAGTATCATCCACGAATTAAAAAACTTGCTTAAAGCGGATGGTCTTGAGGATTATACTGTTTTTAGTGTTAAGGGTAAACCAAACCATTTCCAGGAGCAATATACATTTACCTCTGAGGAAGCATTTGAAGCGTTTGATGATGAGAATGATGAAAGGATAAATATACTTATTAATCAGTTGAGCGACCTCACAATTGACCATTCAACTAAGTATTTAACATTGAGTGAGATCACTTGAGTAAAGTAAGTAATTGTAAACTTATTAGTTTCTATGCAACAAGAGCTTCGATTACATTTTAACTCCAAGATCTGCCACTTTTCCATTTAGTTAATATTAGATTTTTTACGGAGAATAAAATGAAATTCAAATCTATATATTTATACGGTATACTATTCATAATAGTCGTACTTTTTTTAATTGTTGTTTCTAATCAGTCCGGTACAAATAATGTTGTGGAGAAACCGGTATCCGGCGAAGGCAATATTCCTGATGACAGCATTCATAAACCTTTAGTATCAGGTGAGCAGCCGAGTAAGGAAAATGTATCTGAGGAGTTTAGGAATAGAGTTGATAAGTTAAAGAGTGCAATTGAAGAAAATCCGAATGATACGACCTCGTTAAAGCAATATGCCGATCTTCTGACTGCTGCACATATGAGTGAAGAAGCAATTGAATATTATAACAGGATATTGCAGATCGATCCTGAGCGGATTGATATACTATTTTCAGTTTCATTCCTTTATTACAGCAGGGGAGATATAAAGAATGCTAAGGAATCCACAACCAAAATTCTTATACTTGATCCGGATAATGTAAATGCACTATACAACCTTGGTGCCATCTCTGCTAAAAATGGGGAAACTGAAAAGGCAAGAGAAATATGGATAAAACTTGCCGAACAATACCCCGATGAAGATATCAGTATTAGAGCAAGGAATTCAATAGAAAAACTGTGATTGTTAAAACAGTTCCTTTCACCTTTCGATAGAATAATATTATTTCTATTTTTTAATTCCATTTTCTTTAAGAACTATGTTTGAATATGTAGGTGCATTACATATGCATTCGGTATTTTCCGATGGATCGGGAAAAGTACCACAAATTGCAAAGTATGCCGATGAAGTCGGATTGGATTATATTATCATTACAGACCACAATACAATACGTGCACTTAACGAGGGTTATGAAAACTGGTACGGTAATACTCTGTGTCTGATTGGGTGCGAAATGAACGATAAGGAAAATAAGAATCATTACCTGGCTTTTGGGATAGATAAGACATATTCAACAAGAATCTCAGCAAAGGAATATATAAAGAAGGTTAAGGATGATGGCGGAATTGGTTTTCTTGCACATCCACACGAGAAAAGAGAACATATGAAAGAACATCCTCCTTATCCATGGACTGACTGGGATACTGAGGATTTTGATGGAATCGAAATTTGGAATCATATGTCTGAGTGGATGGAAAACCTAACTGAGGATAATAAATACCAGGCATTTCTTCATCCGTTAAGAACAATACAAGCACCCAAAAAGGAAACATTAAAAATTTGGGATGAATTAAATCTGAAAAGAAGAGTTGTGGGCATCGGGGGAATTGATGCACATGCTCATAAGTATAATTTGCTTGGCTTTTTAGAAGTGGAGATCTTTCCATATAAAGTCTTATTTAAATCTATTCGTACGCATTTACTTTTGGAAGAAGAACTGGAAAGAGAAAACAATGAAGAATCGATTAAGAAATCCAAAGAATTAATTTACTCGGCAATGGCTGATGGAAAATGTTTTTTCGCCAACGATTATCATGCTGATTCGAAGGGCTTTCGCTTTTTTGCTGAAGCAGCTGATAAAGTTTTTCAGATGGGTGATTATATATCTGATGGAGAAAAGATAACAATTAAAGTGCTGTTGCCGGTTCAGAATGCCGAGATTAGATTAATCAGGAATGGCAATCAAATCGCACATACAAGTGATAAATCAACAGAGTTTGTGATAAACAAAAAAGGTGCTTACAGGGTGGAAGTATATATTCATAACAAAGCCTGGATATTCTCAAATCATATTAGGATCGGGATTTAAAAGTTTTATTACCCAGTCAGTCATTCTCTCTCTCTCCTTTTATTGTCTTAATTATTGGATGTCTGATTAATTTGTGTTCAATGCTGAAATCGCTTGCATTAAAAAACTAAAGTTTCGAACTTTAATAATAGTTCTAATACAAATTATTTATAAAAATTTTTAATGGGGTTTTTCTTGAAAAAGTTTTTACAATCTATCATTCTTCTAATTTTAACACTTCCGAACATTTCTAATTCTCAATCACCTATTGTTCAATCAATAATAGATCAAACCAATATAGACTCGTTGATTTTCTTTGTTGAAGAACTTTCCGGTGAACTTTCCACCACAATTGGAGGTGTGCCATATAAAATTTTGTCACGAAATAAATATCAACCTGGTAACGATAAAGCTGCAGATTATATAGAACAGAAACTTGAAAACTATGGCCTGGAAGTTTATAATCAGCAATTTAGTTCATCAGGCAGGAATGTTTATGCTGTTCAAACAGGGACTAAGTATCCACACAGGCAATATATCATTTGTGCTCATTATGATGATATGCCATCGGGAGCAATTGCACCCGGGGCTGATGACAATGCAAGCGGCACAGCGGCTGTGCTTGAAGCAGCCCGAATATTTACCCAATATGTTACAGATTATACAATAGTATATGCGTTATGGGATGAAGAAGAATATGGTTTAGTTGGCAGCAATTATTATGCACAGTTAGCGCAGTCAGAAGGTGATTCTATTCTTGGTGTTATTAATCTTGAT
>CP070637.1:1165749-1183904 GCA_020354005.1 Ignavibacterium sp. | reverse complement strand
TTACGGGCGCCTATAAAAACAGGTTTAATTATAATTATGTTATTAATGTTACAGGATTGGGCCCTAAAGATTTTGTTTCCGATTTAATTGTCCGGAATGGGTCGTTTACGAAAAAAAACATGGACTTACAAACTGCTTATGATGAATTAAATAAGGATAGAAACACTATTAGACAACATTTGCTCTCCAAGGGTATTTTATCAGATTAAATTGTTTATGCTTCAGTAAATATTATTAGAAATTGAGAATACACTTATGATCGAGATGGCAACAGGAAAAGTAGCTTTACAGGTTACAAATTAACGCAACGGGTTCAAATTGAATCGCAGGAAGTTGATAAGATAGAAAATGTCTCCCGCGAAGTTACTGAACTAATTAATTATGGCGTAGAGTTCTATTCACAAAACCCTGAGTATTATTACAAAAACCTTGCAAGAATTAAAAATTGAAATGATTGCAGAAGCAATAAAAGTTGCGCGGCTGCTAGCTGAGAAGATAGCTGAAAACTCAGGTGCAAAATTGGGAGAACTCTAAAATGGGTATTTTTCAAATAATTGCCCAGTACCCGAGTGAGGAATATTCTTGGGGCGGGGCTTTTAACAACTCATCAGAACGAAAGACTGCAACAATAACTATGAAGCTGACTTTTGGTATAAGGTAGTTATCTCTGATAACACTAATTATTTATTTAAAAACTTTTCAATCTCTGCATTAACTGTTACCGGTTCTTCAACGGGAGATAGATGCCCCGCCCCTTTAATAGTAACAAATATTGAATTCCGAATTTTATCCGACATTGACTTCATAACTTCGGGCGGTGTTAAATTATCTTCCTCACCACAAATAACTAGCGTTGGAATAGAAATTTTTGAAAGATAGGATGTTGTGTCCGTTCTGCCCGCCATAGCTAACAGACATCCCTTTAACCCCACAGCATCGTAACTTTTTGCACTGTTAACAATTGTTTCATATTCCACTTTGCATTCCCGCTTGAATTTTTCAGCAAAACAATTTGAAATGAATTGTTCAACAAACTTATCTGCTCCTTCCTCATTAATTTGCTTTATGCCCCTTGCCCTGTTTACTTTTCCTTCGTTCGTGTCTGCAAGTGATTTTGTATCACACAATATTAATGCACTGAGTTTTTCCTCCATCCTTTCAACTGCGCGTAAAGAAATATACCCCCCCATTGAAAGCCCGCATAAAGTCGGTTTATCAGGGCTCAAATTATCTATTATATTTTCGAGGTCATCAACAAAGGATTCCATTGTAAACTGTCCATCCCCCCTTGGGGAACTTCCCAGCCCCCTTACATCATATGTTATACAGTAATGGCCCCGGCTGATTTTTTTAACCTGCTCATCCCACATATAATGGTCGAATGGAAAGCCATGTATAAATAAAACTGGCGGATTGTCTTTGTTTCCTGTTGTGAAAACAGAAAGGTCTAAAATGTTTTTGATCATATTACTCTACAACAAAATAATTTATTAATCATATCTATTATTAAGTATAATTTAATATTTTAATCTCAAAATTATATTTTCTATGGAAAGTTGCGGATGAAAATTGCATTTGTAGCAGCAGAGGCAGTGCCGTATGCCAAAACCGGTGGCCTTGCAGATGTTGCAGGCTCATTACCTAAAGATTTAGAACAACTTGGATGCGAGGTAAAGCTCTTCATACCAAAATACTTTTTAACAGATGACGCCGAGCATGACTTGCACTATAACTGGGACATTGGAGAGATGCCAATTAGAATTAATAATGTTACCCGTACAGTTCATGTGCTTCAGGGTAAACTGCCCGATTCTGATGTTGAGGTAAATTTTATTGACTGCCCCCACTATTTTCATCGGCGCCGTATTTACACAGATGATTGGGATGAAGATGAAAGATTTATACTTTTCTCAAGAGGTGTAATTGAAACTCTGCAAAGGCTGCAATGGGCGCCCGATGTGATTCATTGCAACGACTGGCAAACTGGTTTGATTCCTTTATTTATAAAGGATAATTATAGCTGGGATAAATTTTTTGATCATGTATCTACACTCTATACAATTCATAACATTGGATATCAGGGACAATTCTCAAAATCAGTTTTATTTAGTGCCGAAATAAGTGGGGAGCATTTCTATCCAGGTGGGCCCGTTGAGCATCACGATGCTGTTTCGTTCATGAAAACAGGAATCTATTTTTCCGACCTACTTAATACAGTTAGCAACAAATATTCACACGAAATTTTAAAGCCGGACCTTGGCGCTGGATTAGACGGGATATTAAGTGAGCGGAAAAAGGATTTGTATGGAATACTTAACGGGGTAGATTATGAAGTCTGGAATCCTGAAACGGATAAGTATATCCCTCATAATTATTCTGCAAAAGACATGGGTGGTAAGTTAGAAAATAAAAAAATACTACTCGAACATTTTAATATGCCTTTTACAAAGAGTCTTCCATTAATTGGGATCGTCTCCAGGATGGTTGCCCAAAAGGGATTTGATATTTTTGCAGATGCAATTCATGACCTGATTGAGTTAGATATCCAGTGGTTAATACTCGGCAGTGGCGAAGAACAGTATGAAGAGTTGTTCCGCCAGCTCGCTTTCAAATTTCCTAAAAAAATTGGCGCCTATATTGGTTATAACAATGAACTATCACATCAAATAGAGGCCGGTGCGGATATGTTCCTGATGCCTTCGCATTATGAGCCTTGCGGATTAAATCAAATATACAGTCTTAAATACGGTACAGTCCCTATAGTAAAGAAAACTGGTGGCCTGGCCGATACAGTTCACGATTGGGATGAATTAAAATACTTTGGATTGGACACAGGAACCGGGTTTACATTTAACGATCATACCGGTATTGCATTATCTTCAAGTGTTAAGCGTGCTCTTGATAATTTTCACATTAAAAAGAACTGGAAGAAAATTCAAAAGAATGGTATGAGCAAAGACTATTCGTGGAAACATTCAGCAGAACAGTATGTAGAATTATACAAACTTGCTAAAAAGAAGCGGGGCTAATATTAACCCTGTAACCTATGGAAAAGTAAAATAACAAGTCTCCCCATACTATTGGGTTTTCGGGCAGGTCCTTTCTTAATAAAAAACTTCTGCCAATTGCAAAGTCGGCAGGCCCAATTGGCGTATCGAACGAAAGAACACCCCCAATTCCGTGTCGCATATCTCTCCAGCGTATCTGCGATCTTACTTCCCAGGTAGAGCCAAGATCATATCGGAGCTTAACATAAGTATTAAAAAATATTTTAAATGGTAATTTTATTCTATACATAAGTGACGCAAGAAAAATCTGCCTACCACGGAATTCATTCTCTCTCATTCCAAAGAAGGTGTCCATTCCACCCAACAAAAATTGTTCACTTAGCGGCATTGTTTCATCTCCAAATCCAATTTTTAAGCGTGGTACAACTGTGCTTCGTTTTCCCAATTGAAAAAAATATTTGGCATCAAATCCAAGACTTATATAGCTCTGATCACCACCGAGGAAGGTTTGTGCGGTTTCGTAGAAGCCATACAGGGACAAACCTTTTAACGGATATGGAATTCTATCAAGGTTATCCACGGTGGTGTTTACGCCAAGTATAACAATCTTGGTTTTATATGGTTGGGTTGCATCCCCTTCTTTGTTTTTTACTTCATCAAATTGATATGTTCCTTTAAAAATAAGGTTGCCGAATTTCTCTATTTGTCTTCCCAGGGAAAGAGAAGCACCGTAAAATATTTGTCTATATTCTCCAACCTTCTCTCTGGAAAATGTTTTATTAGCGCTCGGAGTTACGTCCTGGTAAACATTAATATCACTAAACTTATAATAAGCGCTAAGATTATATGTAAAATAAGTTTCTAAAATACGTTGGTTTTTTAACTCAAGTATATATGCCCTGTTGCTAGCACCCCCAAAAAGGAATAGCCCCAACTCTGTACCAGTACCCAAAAGATTTTCATCTCTAATATCAAAGCTTATCTGGGCGTTATATACTTCATTTACCAGAAAGCTGAAACGTAGAATACCGGATAATCTTTCATCAACATAAATTATAAGATTGTTTTCCCCGTTCTTTTCTGTAACATATAGGGCTATATCTTTAAAGTATCGTGTGCTTCGTAAGTTATCCAGACCAGTTTTTACTTTATTATACTCAAAATAGTCTCCCTCTTTAATAGGAATTTCTCTGGTTATTAAAGTTTCTCTTGTATAGTTTCCTTCAACCCTTATGCTTGATATTATTCCTTCATCAAAATAAAGCAAAAGCTGCCCCGTTTGTCCATCAAAATCTAACTTATTAAGATTGGCTAACAGGTATCCTTTTTGTCTATATAGTTTTAATATTTGAGATGCAGATTTGGCAACTAATCGATTGCTGTATGAAATGTTTTTTATTGGGGAAAGCTGCAAGTCAACCTCTGTACTATCCAATTGTGTTATACCAATAGTTTTTATTGTTTTAATTATGGGATTTAATTCATAATTAAATTCCAGTTGTGTTAGGTTTTGCAACCGCGTTAGTTCAATTTCTATGCTTTTATACTTTCCAGTTTTGTACAAGCTTGCCAAATCAATCTTTATCTGTGAGCTGGAAACAGAATCCTGATTTTTATAATCCAATAACAGCGAATTTAGTTCAGTAATATCAGAACTTACGATTTCAATGTTTTCTATAAAAAAATTATTTTCTTTTGCCTTTAGCTCTTTTACTGAATCGATTGAGGACTTAATTGTATTAATAAAAGAAAGAGCGGCATTGTATCCTGAGATTATTACCGAATCTAGGTTTATAAACTCTGTTGTTGTTGTTTTAACATTTGGCTCGATAACAAAATCGGCATTAGATAGTTGCTGCTCATTAAGCTTTTTCATTGGTATACTTACAACCTGATCGGCTATATTCCATAGCACATCAATTTCCCCCTCAGGTCTGAGAGGGCTTGTGTTGTTAACAGCAATTACTAAATCTGTGCTGTTCGTTCTTGTTACATCCACAGGAATGTTTGATAAAAGACCGCCATCTACAAGCAGCCAATCTTCCCATTTTACTGGCTCAAGCAGGAAAGAGATACTTGAGCTCGCACGCATTGCCCGGCTCAAGTCTCCACTGTTTAGGACTATCCTCTCGCCAGATATGAGGTCTGTACAAACTGCTCTATACTTGTACCATAAATCGTCAAAGCTGTTCTTCGGATGTACGGGGGCATTGTTTGTTAAGAGATAGAGATAGTTTGATAGTTTTTGCCCATCGTTAAAAGATGTTGGTAGGATCAGCTTTAGCCCATCGAGCCTCAGTGCAAATAATGCCCTATCTTCCGTAATTTTTTGATCTACAAATAACTCACGTCTGCTCGCTTCACCATTAATATAAAGCAGTTCATCCCAATTTGTATTAACAACAATTGAATCCATTTCATCAACAGTGTATCCGGAAGCATAAAGTCCACCAAGAATGCTTCCCATACTTGTTCCAACAATCACATCGATTTCAATCCCAGCTTCTTCAAATGCTCTAAGTGCGCCAATTTGCGAAATAGCCCTTGCTCCCCCGCCACTAAGGGCTAAACCAATTACCGGCTCAATAGAAGGAACATATTCGGTTAAGCCAAAGGGCAGATTTTTTTTCCGCAGTTCGAGTGAGATTGTTTTTTTCTCTTGGGCGGGAGTTGGAATAATCACTATAATCAACATCAGGAACAATATTTGTCGAAGCTGTCTCACTCGGGGTGTATTTGAAAAATGAGCATACGAATACAAAATGAATTCAATTGAACGCTGTAAAAATACTTAAAAATTTTTTAGCGTCTTTTTTTCTGCTGGGTTTTAGACTGTTGCTCTGCAGCTTCCATTAGTCTGGACATAAATCCACCTTGTTTCTTTTTTGATTGCGGAACAGGAACCAACTCGTCACCTTTGTGCCTATGATTAATATATTGCTGCTGGGCGATAGAAAGCAGGTTAAATAAGAAGTAATAAAGATTAAGTCCAGATGGGAAGGTCATAAATAATATTGTTAAGAAAACCGGCATTACATAAACCATTGCTTGCTGTTTCGGATCTTTCATCGTCATCTTTTGCTGGATAAAAGTTGTAATACCCATTAACATCGCAAGTCCACTAATTTCCTGAATGCCAAACAGCGGCAACTTGAATCCGAGATCATAAATTACATCCGGTCTCGATAAATCCTGTATCCACCAAATGAATGGCTGCTGTCTCAATTCAATTGCTGTTTGAAACAAGCCCCACAGGGCAACGAAGATCGGCATCTGTAATAACATGGGCCAACACCCACCAGCAGGATTTACACCGTAAGTCTTATATAAGCTCATAGTCTCTTTGCTAATCTTCTGCTGATCATCTTTATACTTCTCTTTAAGCTCGGAGATTTTTGGCTGAAGTAATTGCATCTTCTTCATTGACTGATAGCTTTTCTTGGTAAGCGGATAAACAACAATCTTTATAATTATCGAGAAGACAACAATTACAAATCCATAATTCGGAATAAAGAGATGTATAAAATTGAATAGTGGTAATAATACAAACTCGGCTATAGGTCTTACAATAAATTTAAGCCCAAAAAATCCTCCAAAATCTACCAGTGCCTCGAGATTATTACCCAGATCTACAAGTGCATGATAATCTACCGGACCAATGTATAGCTTAAATGATCTTTTTTCGTAATTGGTATTTTTGAAAGGCAGTATTAATCTTGAATTGAAAAACTTTGCAAACCCGCTGTTCGGTCTGGTTTCCTGGTAACCTTCAATATAGGCCCCTTCAATTGTTGATGGATCATCAGGAATGATTACAGCAGCAAAATATTTATTTCTTACAGCAAGCCAGTTAACTCTTCCATTAAAATCTTCATGTTCCGTTTCACCAACAGAAGGCGCATCGAAAATAACCTGTTCGCCACCATAGTACACGCTTGAATTAGAATACGTTGCCTCATCAACAGAATTTTTTTCAACTGCTCTCAGTCCGCCATTCCAAACAAGATCATATGCATTATTACTGATCAGGTTATTCATTCCAATCAGCTCAATGTCGCTATTTATAACGTAGCGATTGCCATAAAAAGTATAGTTTTTTACAAGCTCATTACCATTGTTTACAATAAATTTAAATTGTATAGTCAGAGAATCTTCACCTGAGAGAGTGTATTTGCCCGGCGGTCTGTCCGTATCGAAAAAATATTCCGCTGTATTAATAGCCTTCCCATCCGTTGAAACAAATGAGAGGTCGTAAGTATTTCCTTTCGAGAAATTTATTAGTTGTACGCTGAACTTATAGTAATCTTCTTCACCATTATCATTGATTGAGTACCAGTTCTTAAATTTCTTAAGAAACACCTTGTGGATATTTCCACCCTTGCTTGAAAACTCAATAATAAAAACATCATTCTCAATGGTGGTGATTTCTTCTGTTCTAACAGGAGCATCAAAAAATTCTTCTTCTACTATTTCAGGTTCACGTGTAATGGGTTTTTTAGTTGGCGGAAATTGAACCGAATCGGTAAAAACTGCTGTGGTGTCTATTGGTCTTGTTTCTTGCACCTGTGGATCGGGGGCGGTATAGTAAAGCCAGACTACTAATATTATACCTATTAATACAAATGCAATTGTGGTTTGTTTATCCATCTAAATTAATCTCTTTATCCCTTCCATTACTTCGATCATTCCAGGCATTACAGTTTTTAGTCTTAAGCTTCCATAATTTTTTTGATTTAGAGTTCCTGTTGAAAATATGACCTTGGCGGTTTGTTTTTTTTCCACGCAATAATCAACTAATCTCGTTTTGTTTAACCTATACGATTCTCTTATTAATCTTTTAAACCTGTTTCTCCAGACTGCACCACCCGCTCTTTTAGAAATAGCAACTGCTACCTGTACACCCGGTTGTAAGTTGTCAGTTTCAACAACATAGATGGCTTTAATTTTTTTATCAGATGATTGGATTGTTGTGCCGGATTGATAAATATTTTCAAAGTCTCTTTTACTCTTTATTCGTTCCCTTGCCGCCAAGCCATACTGCTTCAATCTAACCTAAAACTCATCGCTAACTGATAGTTTTTTCCTGCCCCTTGCCCTTCTTCTGGAAATTACTTTCCTTCCGCTTTTCGAGCTCATTCTTTCTCTAAAACCGTGCTTGTTTTTTCTCTTCCTGTTGCTCGGTTGATACGTTCGCTTCATTATTGCCTCAAATTCATTCAAAAAAGATTACAAATTTAACTGCATGAGATAAATAATACAAGCTATTGTAAACTCATTAAAATGTACTCTGTATCTTTACAAAATATTTTAGAAATTTTAAGAATTAATTTGCAAGGAATACAAATACTTTCTATTTTTTAATTATTGTTAGGCGCCCAAATTAATGTGGATAAGTTGTTGGTAACTGTCGATTGTGAAAACGTTTCACATTGTTTGAGGGAACAAAATTTGACAATATATATCTTGCTTTGTGTGTCATTTTTAAGTGGGCTCCGTAATTAGTTTGTTTTTACGGTATTATCGTGCCCCGCCTTATGTTAACAACATGTTGATAATTTTTAAAAGTGGTGTTTAACAACTTCTAATTGCTTAATAAACACATATTTAATGAGGGCTAATACTGTGGATAACTTAATATGAGTACCGGGGTGGTTGAAAAATCAAATGTGGTCGATCACTCGGTTATTTGGAAGCATTGCCTGAGTAAAATCAAGGAAAATGTAACCTTAATGACGTACAATACGTGGTTTCTTCCAATAAAACCTGTTCAGCTTTCCAATAATGTTCTTAGGGTTGAACTTCCCAGCCAATTTTTCTGGGAATGGATCGAAGAGCATTACAACACACTAATAAATAAAACCATCACTGAAATTATTGGACCCGAGGCACAGCTATCTTACATAATACATGAAATTTCAGAGCAACAAGAAAATATCCCTGAAAATGGAAACGTATCTTCGGACGATGTTTCTATTGTTTCTTCAGCGCCGGTAGTAAAACATAATTTTGAATCTTTTCTAAATACTAGATACACTTTTGATAATTTCATCACCGGAGAGGGTAATCAACTTGCACGGGCGGCAGCAGGGGCTATAAGCAATAATCCGGGTGGAACTTCCTTTAATCCGTTTTTTGTTTATGGTGGTGTGGGTCTCGGTAAAACACATCTAATCCAAGCAATAGGTAATGAGATTGTAAAAAACTTTCCCAATAAAAAAGTTATCTATCTCTCAACTGATATTTTTACCGTTGAGTTTGTTGAAGCAATTCAGTCTAACCGTGTGAATGAGTTTTCAAACTTTTACAGAAGTATGGATGTGCTTATAATTGATGATATCCAGTTTCTAATAGGTAAAGAAAAAACACAGGATCTTTTCTTCCACATATTTAATATTCTTCATCAATCAAAAAAGCAAATCATTCTAACCAGTGATAAGCCACCCAAAAATCTAAAGGGACTTGATGAAAGACTTATATCCCGGTTTCAGTGGGGACTAACAGCAGATATTCAACCACCGGAATTAGAGACCAGAATTGCAATTCTAAAAAAGAAAGCAGAAGCGTACGGCATGAGAGTATCCGGAGATGTGCTGGATTATATTGCCACAAACATAACTTCGAATATTAGAGAATTGGAGGGTTGTTTAATTAAAATTCTTGCAAATGCATCGCTGAGTTCGAAAGAAATTACATTTGAATTAGTAAAGGAAACTGTAAAAGAAATTGCTACTGACAAAAAAATAATCAATATAAACATAGATTTTATTACAAAAACAGTTTGCGAGCATCTTAACGTAGACGAAAATAAAATACGAGAAAAAACCAGGAAAAAAGAAGTTGTTCAAGCTAGGCAAATTGCAATGTATTTATCCAAAGAAATGACAAACTCTTCTCTGAAGACGATCGGTTTGCATTTTGGCGGGAGGGACCATTCTACTGTGGTACATGCTTGTAATTCGATTGAAAATGCAAAGGAAAGAGATAGTACAATAAAGGATTTACTAACGGGGTTACAAAGCAAGGTTGAACTAAGTTTAGCCTGATTAAGTTTTAGCTCCTTCGGGAGCTTTTTTTATGTTAATAAAATGTTTGGATACTAAAAACAAAGTGTTAATAAATCAAGGTTATCCAACCAGGTGTTGATAAAGGCAGGAACTATAATTTTATTAACATTATAGTGTTGACATATGGATAAAGTAACTGCTTATAAAACAATATTTTGAAGTTTTTTTCAACAAATTAACACTGTAATAATTACAATTAATAAGTAAATATTTATATATATTATATTAATTAAGGTGTTTGTAACTAACCGAGTGTTTGAAGCGATAGTTAGATTTTTGTGTTTTTATATTTTGGATTAGTGGCCTGAATTTTGACTTTAATATGTGTATTTGAGTTGAAATTTAAATATCGAGGAAAAAATGAAGCAAATATTGGCTATTATTGCATTCTTGGCGATCGGAATGTCGTTTTTGACTGGATGTGATAACTCTGATCTTAACAGTCTGACCCTCAAAAATGCTGCATCCAACAAAATCTACATTAATTTTCGTGGTTCATTAATAGGTGTTGAGCCCAATGAAACTATGGTATTGAAAGACATAGATAGAGGTACATACGCATATGAAACCACTTTTGAGGTTCCAGCAGGTACAACTACTGCAAAGTCTGAAGGTGCTGTTTCAGGTCAGGTAACACTTGATGCCGGAACTAAAATTTTGATACATTATTCTAGTATATTTACAGACGGTACGTATACATTAGGTGCCACCATTTCATCTTCTGATGATATTTCAAGTGGCAATGATGATAATCCTGTACTTCCTTAATCCTTTTAAATTGACAAAAAAAATCTTTCCTAAATAACGTGAGGCCTTTTTATAAAAGGCCTCATATCTCTGTCCTATCATAACAAAATTACATTGAGATTAACGACTCATTTTCGTATTTTATTACGTTAAAATTAGAGAGAACATTATGGAATTTAAAGTAAACAGTAAGGTACTTGAGAAGCTACTGAGCAGGATAATTCCTGCTATTCCAAACCGAACACCAATGCCCATTTTAGAGAATTTTCTGTTTGATATTAAAGATGGATTGATGATGGTTAGTGCCACAGACTTGGAGATTTCTCTTCGATCTTCCATAAATGTACCTTCTGACGAAAACCTTAAAATGGTTATTCCTGCGCGTCTTCTTTACGACATTATTAGAACGCTTGATGAGACGCAGATAACTTTCAGTACTGTTGCCGGATCGAAACTTAAGCTTACCACTGACAATGGTATTTATAATATCGGCTATACATCTTCTGAAGATTTTCCTGAAATTCATTCAGTTACAAGGGATAAGGAAGTTGTTATAAATGGTCTTGATCTAAAGAAAGCGCTCGATCAAACATCTTTTGCAATGAGTAAAGAAGATATGAGACCGGCAATGACCGGAACTTTATTTGAGTTTTCTCAAGAAGGCTTGAGGTTTGTTTCAACTGACGGGCATAGGCTAGTAAAGTTTGTAAATAAAAATATAACATCAGAAGCAGAGGAACAGTATATTGTTCCTGAACGTGCGATATCTGTTTTATCAAAACTACTAAATGATACGGATGTTAAAATTTATTTAAGTAAGTCACATATATCATTTCAAATAAGTGAACTTGAATTTATATCCCGCCTAATCGGTGAAAAGTATCCTGCGTACAGCAGTGTTATTCCACTTGAAAATGAGAATAGACTATTTATAAATAGATTGGATCTCAATTCATCAATTAGAAGAATGATGCTGTTCTCTTCTTCAAGTTCAAAACAGGTTAAGCTTTCACTAAGTAATAATAAAATAGAAGTTTCTGCAGAAGATATTGATCATGGGTCTGATGCTGTTGAAAATATCGATTGTAAATACGACGGTGACACGATGGATATAGGATTTAATACTGCGTATGTAAATGATATATTATCCCACGTAGATGAAGATAACATAATCTTCAAATTACATTCACCAACAAAGGCATGTATAATAGAGCCCGAAACAGCAGCTGAGAATGAAGAACTTATGCTGTTGCTTATGCCCGTGCGTTTAAATAACTAAAATGATTTTAAACTCGATAAGGCTGAGAAATTTTCGGGTACATAGGGATGTCGGTTTAGAATTCTCAGAAAACTTAAATTATATTGTTGGTGGAAACGGTCATGGTAAAACCTCAATATTAGAATCTATTTATTATTTGTGTACTACAAAAAGTTTTGATGCCAAAACAGATGTTGAGGTTATTAGTTTTGGTAAAGAAAATTTTGAAATTAACGGACACTTTAGTGATATAACTGAGAACAATGTTAGAATAAGTTGCAATCTGAACGAATCAAAGAAATATTATTTTCTTAATGATAAACAGCAGAGTAAGTATTCAGATATAATAGGAAAATTCCCTGTTGTTTTGCTAACACCTTCAGATCATAAAATTACTCAAGGTGTGCCGGGAGAAAGAAGAAAATTTGTTGACTCTGTAATATCACAGGCAAGCAGCACATACTTAAAAACTTTAATTGATTATAATCGCACTTTAAAACATCGCTCTTCACTTCTTAACAGGTTGAAAGAGTATAGAACAGAAGATATGTTAGTTGAGCTTGATGCCTGGACTACAAAGTTAATTAAAACTGGTACTGAAATAATTATATGGAGAAGAAAATTTATCGAAGACTTTACTCCCTTTGTTAAAGAATCATACAATAGAATAATGGAACAAGAAAAGCCCTCAATAGATTACTGTTATCTTGCCGGATACGAGGAAGATGATGTTGAAATTTATTTCAATCGACTAATTGGTGAAAAGAAAGAGGAAGAATTAAGAAGATCTGCAAATCTGGTAGGACCGCACAGGGATGATTTTATTTTTAAAATTAACGATGTAAATCTGAAAACATACGGCTCACAGGGACAGCATAAAACATTTCAAACCGCATTACGATTTGCGGAGTTTTTCTATCTAAAGGATGTTACACCGAAGACGCCATTATTTCTTCTTGATGATGTTTTTGGCGAGCTTGACGCAACACGTGCTCAACGAATAAGTGAATATTTAGCAGATGTTGGACAGGCATTTGTTACACTAACCGATTTTGGTAATTTTTCATACTTGAAGAATGAAGAAGACGATATACTTATTAAATTGAATAGCAATAAGGTTTTATATGCCTGATGGGTTTAAAAGTCTAAGGGAAGTTTACAGGAGCGAACCACAATTAAGGAATGTAAGAAAAATTGTTAAGTCGTCTGAAGTGGTTTTGGATTTTTATAAAATATTTCCCGATTTAGAGAAAATAGCCCAACCACAAAAGGTTGATAAAATGTTTTTGAAAATAAAAGTTGAGAATGCGGTTTGGAGAAGTGAATTGAAATTTAAAGAGCAGGAAATAGTAAAGAAGGTAAACCATTATTATAACGAAGAACGAATCAAAGGAATAAAATTTACTAATTGAATAAAAGTAAAAGGTGTTGAAAAAACATATGGCTAAAAAAGGAACAAAATCAGATTATAACGCAAAAAATATAAATGTACTAAAAGGCCTTGAGGCAGTAAGAAAAAGACCCGCTATGTACATTGGCGATGTGAGTGCCCGGGGTCTTCATCATCTTATAAATGAGGTTGTTGATAACAGCATTGACGAGGCACTTGCTGGACATTGCGATAAAATAAACGTCACAATAAATAAAGACGGCAGCGTTACTGTGCAGGATAATGGAAGGGGAATTCCGGTTGATATTCATCCTGATGAAAAAAGATCCGCTCTTGAAGTTGTTATGACCATGCTGCATGCGGGCGGTAAGTTTGATAAGAATACCTATAAAGTTTCGGGCGGTTTACATGGTGTTGGTGTTTCTGTTGTTAACGCACTTTCCGATTGGCTTAAGGTTGAGGTGAGTAGAGGTGGTAAGATTTATTTTCAGGAATTTAAGAAAGGCTTTCCGCTATCAAAAGTTAAGGAGACAAGAAAAGCCAAAAAAACCGAAAAGGGAACTAAGATTACCTTCTACCCGGACCCGGACATTTTTAAAACATTGGATTTTAAATTTGATACAGTTTCGGAAAGGATGCGGGAGCTAGCTTACCTGAATAAAACAATTACCATTAAAATTAAAGATGAAAGAAACGGCGGAGAGGAAGAAACTTTTCACTTCAAAGGCGGGCTGATAGAATTTGTAAAGTATCTTGATGAAACAAGGCAGCCGCTGCACAAGTCGATATATATTGAAGGTATGAAAGAGAACACACCAATTGAGATTGCCTTTCAATACACAACTCATTATACAGAAAATATTTTTTCTTATGTGAATAATATTAATACTACTGAGGGCGGAACACACTTATCTGGTTTTAAAACTGCACTTACAAGAACTTTGAATAATTATGCTTATAGGAATAAGCTTCTAAAAGAAGGAAAAATAAACCTAACCGGCGACGATTTTAGAGAGGGGCTCACAGCTGTTATATCGGTGAAAGTTGCTGAACCACAGTTTGAAGGACAGACCAAAACAAAGCTCGGTAACAGTGAAACAAAATCTGCTGTGGAGATGGTTGTTGGCGAAAAGCTGGCCGATTATCTTGAAGAAAATCCTTCAGTAGGAAAAAAGATTATTGAGAAGTGTACGCGTGCTGCTGAAGCGAGAGAAGCTGCAAGAAAGGCACGTGACCTTGCAAGAAGAAAAAATGCGCTGGACACGTTAAACCTTCCTGGCAAGCTTGCAGACTGCTCCATTACTGATCCCGAACATTGTGAAATTTACATCGTTGAGGGTGACTCTGCTGGTGGTTCTGCGAAGCAGGGGCGCGATAGAAAATTTCAGGCAATCCTTCCGCTAAAGGGAAAGATTCTTAACGTGGAAAAAGCGAGAATAAATAAGATCCTTGAGAACAACGAAATCAAAGCCATAATATCTGCAATAGGAGCCGGAATAGGTGGAGACTTTAATAAGGATAAAGCACGCTATGGAAAAATTATCCTGATGACTGATGCAGATGTTGACGGTAGCCATATCAGAACCTTGCTATTAACATTCCTTTATAGATACATGAAGGATTTAATTACTGCCGGGAAAATTTATATAGCGCAGCCGCCGCTTTATAAAATTAAAAAAGGTAAGGAAGACTTTTACGCTTTTGATGAAAAGGAAAGAGACGAAATACTTAAACGGCTAAAAGTAAACGGCAAGAATAACGGCAAAAGTGAAGAAGAAGACAAAAACATTAAGGGTGTAAACATCTCACGTTATAAAGGGCTTGGCGAAATGAATCCTGAGCAGCTTTGGGAAACAACTATGAATCCGGAAACTAGAACTGTTTTGCAGGTTACAATAGAAAGCGCAGCTACGGCAGATAAAATATTTGAAACGCTAATGGGCGATGAGGTTGAGCCTCGAAGAGAGTTTATAGAAAAGAATGCTAAGTATGTTAAAAACTTAGACATATAACTATTGATTCACTCATAAATTTTTAAAACGAGATACCATTAAGGAACAAGTTAAAAATGGCAACAATCACTGATAAAATAATACCAGTCTCTCTCGAAGAGGAAATGAAATCATCTTACATCGATTATTCTATGTCGGTTATTGTAGCACGTGCACTGCCCGATGTAAGGGATGGTTTGAAACCTGTGCACCGGAGGGTTTTATATGGAATGCATGAATTGGGAATGGCCTACAATAAGTCTTACAAAAAATCAGCAAGAATAGTTGGAGAGGTGCTTGGTAAGTATCACCCGCATGGAGATACCGCCGTTTACGATTCTATGGTAAGGATGGTACAGGAGTTTTCCCTTCGCTATCCTTTGGTTGATGGACAGGGAAATTTTGGTTCAGTGGATGGCGATTCACCTGCTGCGATGAGGTATACTGAAGCGCGCTTACGCAGGATTACCGAAGAGATGCTTCGCGACCTTGATAAAAACACGGTTGAATTTACTCCTAACTTCGATGATTCGTTGCAGGAACCAACTGTTTTACCATCATACCTTCCAAATCTCCTTTTAAACGGAGCCAGTGGTATTGCTGTTGGGATGGCAACAAACATACCCCCACATAACCTATCAGAAGTTGTTGATGGGTTAATTGCACTGATAAAGAATCCAAAGCTTACCAGCGCTAAGCTGATGAAGTATGTAACTGCTCCGGACTTCCCAACGGGGGGAATAATATATGGTTATGATGGCGTTAAAAACGCCTACACAACGGGAAGGGGCAGGATTGTGGTTCGCGCAAGGGCTAACATAGAAACACTAAAGAACAACAGGGAAAACATTGTTATTTCAGAACTGCCGTATCAGGTAAATAAAGCAAGCTTAATTGAAAAGATTGCCGATCTTATAAGAGCCGGCAAAATCTCCGATATAGCAAATATACGTGACGAGTCTGACCGGGATGGTTTACGGGTAGTTATTGAATTAAAGCGCGATGCACAACCGGCAATTACTTTAAACCAGTTGTTTAAGCACACGCAAATGCAGTCGACATTTGGTGTGATTTTATTAGCATTGGTTAATGGCATACCAAAGGTTCTTGAGCTAAAAGAAATGATGCAGCACTTCATAGACCATAGGATGGATGTGCTGTTAAGAAGAACAAAATTTGAGCTGGATGCTGCGGAAAGAAGAGCACACATATTGGAAGGCTACATTATCGCTCTTGATAATATTGATGCTGTTATCCAGACGATTAAAAAATCCAAAGATGTTGAAACCGCTAAGAAGAATCTTGTAAAGAAATTCAAGCTGACCGAGATTCAGGCCAAAGCAATTCTTGATATGCGTCTGCAGCGCTTGACGGGGCTTGAGAGACAAAAAATAGAGGATGAATACAAAGAGCTAATAAAACTGATTGAGAAGTTAAAAGGAATTCTTGCAAGTGAAGAAAAGAGATACTTAATCATCAAGCAAGAATTACTTGATGTTAAGAAAAGATACGGCGATAAAAGAAGAACGGAAATAATTCATAGTTATGAAGATTTTTCTTTAGAGGATATAATAGCTGAGGAAGATGTTGTAGTAACAATCTCGCATAATGGTTTCATAAAAAGATTTCCGGTTAGCGGATATAGAAGACAGGGTAGAGGCGGTAGAGGCGTAGCGGGTGCGGGTACAAAAGATGAAGATTTTATAGAGCATATGTTTATTGCTTCCACACATCAGTATATTTTATTCTTTACTGATAAAGGAAAAGTATACTGGCTCAAAGTTCACGAAATACCGGAAGGTGGTAGAGCAGCAAGAGGCAGGTCGATTCTTAATATCCTGCAGAAAGAAAAAGAAGAGGAAATAACAGCATTTGTTACCGTTAAAGAGTTTTCTGATGATAAGTATTTAATAATGGCGACTGAAAAGGGCACAGTAAAGAAAACCGTTCTTTCAGCATACGGAAATGTTCGTAAGGGTGGTATTAATGCCATAAACCTTAATGGTAAAGACCGGCTGATAGATGTTAGGATGACTGATGGAAATAATGATATTGTTCTTGGGACAAGAAGCGGCTTTGCAATCAGGTTTAATGAGAAAGATGTACGTGAAATGGGAAGAACCGCAACTGGTGTACGTGGTGTAAGGCTTGGAAAAGATGATGTGGTTGTTGGTCTTCTGGTTATAAAACGGCAGGGAACCAGCATACTTGTTGTTACGGAGAACGGATTTGGTAAGCGTTCTGATATTAATGACTATAGAATAACCAGGCGCGGGGGTAAGGGTGTTATCACCGTTAAAACCACACCGAAAGTTGGTAAGATGATTTCACTAATGGAAGTGGTAGATAAAGATGAGCTTGTTATTATTACTACAAAGGGAATGGTAATACGTCAGGCGGTTAAAAACATTCGTGTAATGGGTAGAAACACACAGGGTGTTAGAGTAATAAACTTAAAAGAAAGAGATTCCATTGCTGATATAGCTAAAGTGGTTACTGAAGAAGAAGGTGTTGATAACGGGAATGGTGAAAACGGCAAGTAAATAGTTGTTATATGATTTCATTTTATATTTGTGATTACCAGAAGGGATAAGATTTTATTTTGTCCCTTTTTTATTTTAAATAAAACATACATAGTCTTTCATGAATAACCATTAAGTTTAGTAAGGTGTAAAAATGAAAATCAAATCACTTATT
>CP070637.1:1162324-1165649 GCA_020354005.1 Ignavibacterium sp. | reverse complement strand
CTATCAAAGCTTTTATCTCAAAAGGAACTGATATGCCGAGGAATACCTCTTCACCAAGCCTGATACTGACAAGCAGTATAGCAGCACCTATTAACGGAAGGGCTGTTGCTATACTATCAATAACGCTTATAGCTCCCTGAATAAGCCTGTCAATTGTTTCTGTTGCAGGGGTCCTGATTATTTCAACTCTGAGCTTACTATAGGCTAGATAGGAGATAAACAAGAAAAGTGCGTATGAAATAACCGGAAGCCACCAAAAAGTATATGGTTCAAACGATTCAACAGGAGGCACCCATCCGGGGAACAGCGATTGTGCAAGATCAAAAGTTATGTTTCCAAGAAAAGGTACAGTAGCAACATCTATAAAGAAAGATACAAATAACGCAACGAACGAAATTATTGCCGGTCTGATGATCAACGAAAACCGTATTTTACTTATAGCTGACCGGGTGTAACTATCTAATTCATCTTCAAGACCATCTTTTATTACTTCATTGTTATTAAATAGTTTATTTCCAAGTTCCTCAGCTTTATTTACTGTTTTTTGCATCTGCGACCTCAGTGGGATAGGTTTGAAAAATTAATCGTCAAATATTGTTTCGTTTTCATCTGACAAACGAGCTATTTTATTATAATATAAGGACTTACGGACGTTATTTATAAGTAAATGTTCTGTTAAGTACCTGTAAATTCAATTTTCATACCAAGCAAATATCAATTTTTAATGGCTAACTTTACAAATCCTAAAATTACCGTTGTTTAGAGTTATCTAATTTTTTATCAAATATTAGGCATTTTTGTACCTTAACGGATTTATAGATTTGTGAAATGGAAAGAATTTAAGTGGTGTGGCTTCGTAATGATTGCACTTAAGGTGAATAATTTACAATTAGTGTAAATACTCTTTATAACATTTTAAATAACTAATTATTTATGGATAAATTTCCCCCAATTTTGTAAATACTTAATTTTCTTATTACCCAGAGTTTATTGTTAAGATGATAATTAAAATGGACTATTGTAAAAGAAGTGCTCTTACTCGTTGGCTAATTTTTTGCTTGATCATATTAATGCTTTTTTACGAATGAATACAGTTGTAATTATTCCAGCATTTAACGAACAGGAATCAATTGCAAAAGTTGTTGGTGATATTCCTAAAAATCTTGTTTTAGAAATTATCGTCGTTGATAATAACTCAAATGATAGAACATCCGATGTTGCAAAGAAAGCTGGCGCAACAGTGTTGTTTGAAAACAGAAAAGGATACGGAGCTGCTTGCTTAAAGGGAATTGAATATTTAAAGAATACATTGCCCGATACAGTTGTTTTTCTGGATGGTGATTATAGTGATTACCCTGAAGAGTTAAAAAGTTTAATTGAACCAATAGCAGAAAGGGATTATGATTTTGTACTTGGCAGCCGGGTAATTGGAAAAAGAGAGAAAGGTGCTCTTCCAGTTCAATCAATGATTGGGAGTTTTATAGCAGGTTCTCTGATAAAACTTTTTTGGAATTTTCGTTACACAGATCTTGGACCATTCAGAGCTATCAAGTATAGTAAACTACTTGAGCTTGAAATGCAGGATAAGTGGTTTGGATGGACAGTGGAGATGCAAATAAAAGCTGCAAAGAAAAATTTTAGGATTATAGAAATTCCTGTGAGCTACCGGAAAAGAATTGGGAAATCGAAAGTAACCGGCACTGTGAAGGGTACGGTAATGGCAAGTGTAATAATTATGAAGACAATTTTCGCTGAATTATTTAAAAGCAAATAACAACGATGGCAGGCGTATATAATCACAATGCAATAATAGTTTTCGCAAGATTGCCCGTCAAAGGAAAAGTGAAAACCAGGTTAGCGAAGGATGTTGGTCATGATTTTGCTGTTTCATTTTATAAGGTATGTGCTGAGCATACATTTAATGAGATACTTAAATTAAAAGAAAATAGTATTGCACCTTTTCTTTTTTGTTCAGATGAGAATGAAATTGATGAAGTAAAAAAGTGGAGCAATGATAAATTCAGATATTATCCCCAGCTGGGTAATGATCTGGGTGAACGAATGTTAAACGCATTCAATAAAGTTTTTGATGAGGGTTATAAAAAAGTAATTTTAGTAGGAACTGATGTTCCCGGAATTAATGCAAAATTAATTAGTAAAGCGTTAGCTCATCTTGAAAATTATGATTGTGTTGTAGGTCCTTCGGAAGATGGCGGATACTATTTGATTGGACTTAATTCAGCAACGCCTAATTTGTTTGATGGAATATCCTGGAGCACGGATTTAGTTTTTAGTAAAACGGTTGAAACGTTGGAGACGGAAAATCACAGCTATTTAGTGCTGGAGAAACTAATTGATGTTGATACAATAGATGATTTGAAAAAGTGGAGAAACAATAACAAAAGCCTAATTTCAAATTCAGTAAAGGAAATTCTCGAATCATTTAATGTATAAATGCTAATAGTTGATTATATGAATATAGGCAGTATTTTTCCCTCACTTTATTTTTTATTCTTAAATCGTAATTATTAGATTTGAAACTCCTACAAAGATTAATATTATCATTTATAACATAAGATAGCTAATGGCAAGTAAAAAGCAGAAAAACAGACAACGACAAATTGGTAAAACTAAACCGGAAAAAAAGCCCCTGATTCCCACAAAACATAAAAATGCTTTCTGGACTATTATTATCCTTATAATTATGATAATCTTCTTTATTGTTAATAATACAGGAAATGAACCAGAAGAAGGACCTTATCCGCCCGATTACAGTCCGCCTCAAATTAATTCTGATACGTTAAACTAAGCTTAAGACCTTTTCATTTTGGAGAAAATTATGCTAAAGAATATTGGAATAATTATTTTATTGGTTTTTGCAACCACTCAATTTATTGCAGAAGGACGATCCTCACAATTTGATAATATAAATGAAAGTGCCAATACTAGTGAAGATGAGAAAGCACCTGATTTTACTCTTTTAACACTTAATGGAGAGGAAGTTAAGTTAACTGATTATGAAGATAAGATTGTTATTTTAGATTTTTGGGCAACCTGGTGCGGCCCTTGCAGAAAGGGAATTCCCGACCTAGTTTCAATTCAAAAAGAGTATAAAGATGATGTAGTAGTTATTGGCATCTCTTTAGACCAACCATCAACTCAACGTAATATCGAACCTTTTATCAATCACTTTGGTATTAACTATCCAATTGTTCTGGGAACAATAGACGTTGTTGTTGCATATGGAAATATCCAGGCAATACCAACATCATTTATAATTGATAAGGAAAGAAATATTGTTAAGAAGCATGTTGGATTAGTACCT
>CP070637.1:1155464-1162224 GCA_020354005.1 Ignavibacterium sp. | reverse complement strand
AATTTCCCAATTGTAGCCACCGTCACTTGATTTCATTAATCTATTTTGATCTATAACTAAGTATAACAGGTCTTCATACTGATTTGATATTTCAATATTCCTAACAATCCCAAATGCATCTAAGCTAATGGGCCCGTCATATCCATAAAGTAATGCACTAGGATCAATATATATATCTACACCACCATAGATGTATTTTGATGGATCATTATCAAAAAACTCATAGTCTGATACATATATACCGTGACAGCCCTCATATGGATCAGAGTAAGCTCCATCTTCGATGATAATGTCATCGATGCTGTTATGAATATCGAAATGATAAATGTCTTTATACCAACAATTGGAAAATGAGGGTTCAGCCGGCTGTCCATAACGATAAAAAAGATGAATGTTTCCGAGTGAATCTTCCAAACCCCTTAACTCAAATAGGTGTGGATAGCTTTGAGAAAAAGAAGTATAATTAAGTACTAATACTAATACACATATTAATCCTTTCATTACCCCACCAGGATGTTATTGGTAAACGTAAGAATTTAAAGGGAGGAAATCAATGAAATAATGTTCAATTTGTAATTCTGAATCTGGAAATGAGTGCCACGGTAATATGGTAACAGTCATCTTTCGACAAGCTCAAGATGACTTCAAATTGTCACACTGAGTTTATCGAAGTGTGACATGCAATATATTTTTCGTGTTCATCCTTCGACAGGCTCAGGATGACACTAAAGCTAAGAGTAACCAATGTGTCACATTGAGCCCGTCGAAACGTGACTTTTTGTTTAATCTTGATTTCGTTGCCGAAGAATTTCGAAAAGTAGGATTCCTGTTGCAACGGAAACATTTAATGATTGGAGTTTTCCCGTCATCGGGATTTTTACAAGATAGTCACATTTATCAGCAGTTAGTTTTCTTATGCCCTTTTCTTCGTTACCGACAATGAGGGCGACGGGAATATTATAATCAACTTCGGCAAAAGGTTTTGCATTGAGTAATGATGAACCGATTATCCAAAAACCATTTTCTTTTAATTCATCAATTGTGTTAGCAAGATTATTTACCTGCGCAATCCTTAAATGCTCTGTTGCCCCAGCAGATGTTTTAACAACAGTAGCATTTATCGGTGCGCTGTTATGTTTTGTAACAATCACTCCATTCACGCCGGAACATTCGGCAGTACGAAGTATGGCACCAACATTATGTGTATCCTGAATTGAATCTAAAACTAATATCAGTGGTGCAGTTGAGCTTTTTGCATCTGATATGATTTCATCAATTGAATGGAACTTATATGCCGGTTTGATTGCAGCAACACCTTGCGCATTGCCGTTCTGTATGATAGTTCTAAATTTTTCAAGTGGAATTTGATTACATTTTATTCCCCTCTTTTTTGAAGCTACCTTTATAGCATCAATAATGTTTCCCTTTTGACCGTACAAAAGATAAACCTGTTCTATTTCCTCACCTGAGTTAATGGCTTCCAGCACAGGTTTTCTTCCAATTAAAGTGCTCATTCGTTCTTTATCTTACTAACCAATTTATCTAATTCATTTAACGAAATCTTTTCTTCTTTACCCGACTCCATATTTTTCAATCTCGTCATTTCCTGTTCATACTCGTCTCCACCAACAAATAAAGTAAATTTGGCATTCATCTTATTTGCTTCTCTCATTTGTGCTTTAACACTTCTTTGCAGGTAATCAAAATCAACAGACAGATTTTGTTTTCTTAATTTGTCTGCAAATTGCATAACAACTGATTCTAATGTTTTGTCCAATCTAACAATATAGATATCAAGTGATTCATCCGGCACGGTAAAGCTTTTTTCATTTTCACAGGCAAGCAGTATACGTTCAATACCAGCAGCAAAGCCCGTTGCCGGTGTGGGTTTTCCGCCAAGAGTTTCAATTAGCAAATCGTATCTGCCGCCGCCGCAAAGTGCATTTTGTGCACCTACGCTGCTGCTGATTATTTCGAATGTAAGTTTCGTATAATAATCCAATCCTCTTACAAGAGCCGGATCAACTTCGTAACTAATATGAGATTTCTCTAACTGTTCTTTTACTATTTCGAAATCTGCTCTGCTTTCATCATCAAGATGATCCATGAGTTTAGGCGCATCTTTTAATATTTTCTGATCACCTGTACTTTTACTATCAAATATTCTTAGGATGTTAGTATCAAATCTTTTTCTGCTGTCTTCGGAAAGATCATGTTGTTTATCATTTAAATATTCACGCAATAGATTTTTATAATTCTCCCTCGATTTTGGAACACCAAGCGAGTTAATTTTTATAGTCAGATCTTTCAAACCAAGATCAGTTACTATGTTATATGACATCTGTATCATTTCTACATCAAGCAAAGGTGAACTGCTGCCAATCGCTTCAGCACCAAATTGGTTGAATTGTCTGAGTCTTCCCGCTTGTGGTCTTTCCTGCCTGAACATTGATGCGATGTAATATAGCTTTGTAACCGGCTGCAGTGAGCCAAGCGAATGCTCATTGTACGCACGAACAACGCTAGCAGTCATCTCAGGTTTTAATGTTAAGCTTGTATTACCCATATCAAAAAAGGTATACATCTCTTTGCCCACAATATCGGTATCTTCACCAATACCACGTGCAAAGAGAGATGTTTCTTCAAAAACCGGAGTTCTTATTTCTTTGTAATTAAAAGTTTTAAATACTTTTTCAACAATGCTTTCTAGGTGCTTCCAGCGAGGACTATCGACAGGTAATAAATCTTTGGTTCCTTTTATTGCTTTAATCATGATAGAAAATTTAACTGATTAGAAACAATGAGTAGAATGAATTTGTAATTAACATAAATTAGATTCCCATCTTGCCTTACAAAGGACAGCTTTAACGGGAATAACATTATTTGGGATGGCAGTTATTAGATTTCAATTCTTATCAACAAACTCCTACGTTACTTAACATCAATTTGCTGTTCTTCTTCTTTAAATATATTAATAATATCCTCTTCAGTAGAAGCTTCCAACAACCTTGCTCTAAAATCATCTTTATTCATCAACCGGGATATTCTGCTTAGCAGTTTTATTTGTTTGCTCACCATGTCATCTCTTCCAACAAGTAGAAAAATATGATGAACAGGTTCGCCATCAAGTGCATCATAATCTATCTCACGCTTTGTTTTTCCAAAAGCAGCAATTACATCAGTTACACCGTTTGATTTACCGTGAGGAATTGCAAATCCTTTTCCGACACCAGTAGACATTATCTTTTCTCTGTCAAGTACTGCTGTTCGCGTCTTTTCAATATCGTTGACTTTCTCATCATTTTTATACAGATCAATCAGCTCATTAATAATTTCTGTCTTATCTTCACCTTTGAAGTCGGTGAGTATACATTTTTTATCTAATAATTCATAAACCTTCATATGAGTAATCCAGGTTATTCTTCGTTAACTAATTTCTAATTTTGAGATTGAATTTAACAATACGGCTAGCCTTTATCAAAACGAATTTGTAGACTATAACTGTTTTTCTTTTACCGGGTGATGCTCGTTAAATTTTTTGAGCCTGTATTCCAGATCGGGAAACTGTGACCGCTGCACCAATGAAACACACGCTCTTATACCTTCGGTTCGTTCGCTGCCTGTAATAGCAAGTGAGATGGTACTGATTCCATAATAAATCAATTCATTCAACAATTCCTCACCGCTAAAACCGGGATATGCAAATGTAAAGTAAAAACCATCTGCAATCGGTTCATCAACATCTGTATTATAAACAATATAAAACCCGTTATCGGTAAACAATTTTTTCATCACTTTTGCTTTTTCACCATACTCCTTCACCTCATCAACAAAATTAAACTCACCGTCATTTGCTGCCTTGTACATTGCTGCCAGCGCGCATTGTGCTGAATGGGTTACACCCGCACTTAACGGATAAACAGTGCCAAATATCATTGCATAACCAAACTGATCGGATGAAAAATATTTTTTTAGATCGGGACATTTCTTATTATAAAGTGCATCAGAAATTATCATCATACCTATTCGCTGTCCTGCATAACTAAACGCTTTTGATGATGAAATAAACAATATATAATTATCTGTGTACTTTGCTGCAGTTGCCTGGTAAGGAGGTTCGCCCGGTGTGTAAAGATCTTTACGAAAATCCATTCCAACATAAGCAAGGTCTTCCAGTACAACAACTTCGTACTTATCCGCCAGCTCACCAATTATCTGCAGCTCTTTTTCCGTAAAGCAAATCCAGGAAGGATTGTTCGGATTTGAATAGAGCATAGCTGATATATTTCCCTTCTGCAAAATGGATTCAAGCTTATCCCTTAATTTTTCACCCCTGTAATTATAAACATCAAATGATTCAGATTTCTGTTTAAGCACACTAATCTGCTGTTTGTGAACCGGGAAGCCTGGATCGAGAAATAATACAGTATCTTTTTCTTCATACATTCGGTTTACAGTAATAAAAGCTGCAAAGCCGCCCTGCATAGAGCCAACTGTAGGTATGCAGCCTTCTTCATTTACATCAATGTTTAGGAAGAGATTTACAAAACGTGCTGCCTCTTTCTTCAATTCCGGGATGCCTTGAATATCCGGATAGGTAGATGCAACCCCTCTCTTTAATGCAGCTATC
The DNA here is from genome assembly GCA_020354005.1 of Ignavibacterium sp. Taxonomy (GTDB): domain Bacteria; phylum Bacteroidota; class Ignavibacteria; order Ignavibacteriales; family Ignavibacteriaceae; genus BMS3ABIN03. Next base: position 1,157,594 of record CP070637.1, on the reverse strand, counting down.
TCAGCATCCACTCCTACCTGAGATGGTGGTAAACCGGGAATACCCATTTCCATCCTGATATATTTATCACCGGTTTCTCTTTCTATTTCATCAACAAGTTTTTTTATCTCCCTTATAGATGCTTTGCCTATTGATGCAAGATTGCTTTCTTCAAATTTTGTTTTTACTACATTATAATTAATTGGTGTGTCCTTCATTGAAGTCTCTCCTTCGAAATTCAGAAGTTTCTTTTAACAAATTTAGGTATAAAGGAGATTAATTGCCTGAGATGGTTAAGATTGATTTTAGTTCAGCATAGCAGTTAACCTGAGGACGGCACTTTTCGCAATCTCATAATCCGGGTTCACATCAAGCGCATCTTCGTAGTATTTCATTGCAGTAAACCAATCCCCCTTGCGTTCGTAAATCCTGCCGAGGTTAAAGTAAGGAAAATGACGCGGCTCGTAATCTTCTGCATCGATAGCTTTTTCTAACCAGATAATCGCTTCATCAAGTTTTCCGAGACTAATCAGGTACGACCCAATATCGTTGTAAGGATTGCCAAAATCGGGATCAAGTTCAATAGCAGTTTTGCACTCCTCAATTGCTTCTTCGTAGTTTGCGTGAAGACTGTATGCCCAGCCAAGATAAGTGTGTGCTTTTGCGGTAGGATAACTTTCTATCGATAGCTTATAATTATTAATTGCATCATCTATTTTACCCCTCAGATGCAAATCATATGCCTTGTTAAAATATTCGCTGGCGATTGATATTTTATCTTTTGCGACCATAATCCAATTAAAATATACTATAAAATTAAATTTGAAGTATTACAATCGCAATGATATTAGTTATGGACTAACTCATTTTCCTATTCAAAATATGAACTCTCTCTAAGCTCTTTCTTAATAAGAGCGAGACTTGTAAACAGTAAATCCCTATATTTTATTTGCTGTCAGAATTATTATTAAAGGACAGAATATTTAAATGAGCCCTTCTCTTCAAAAGAGAAGGGATGAGATGAGTTCAACGCTATTGATAAGTAGCTGATAATATAAAAAGGGACACAATATATTGTGTCCCTAAATCACATATTATTTTGAAGCGTGCTGTATTCTCAATTGTTCAGCAAGTTCTCGTATCTCACCAAGTTCGAGTTGCATTGCACTCCAGCCGTACCACAATGCATAATCGGGATTCGCGTGAAAGGTTCCCTGGAAGGTTCTCATCCTGTGCTCTAAAAACATTACAAAAAGTTTCTGCTCGATTACAGTCACGGCATCGTGGAAAGTAAGCAGATCAGGAAATGCATAGGCATAGCTTTCCGGCTTTTCAATAATTCCATCTTTATATAAATCGGCAACAATTCTAATTCCTTCAGCCATTAAGCGATCTGCATTTCTAATCATATCGTCACCCTTTTCAAGCTCAAGTTTTGCGAAGTTAGAAGAGTGACAATTACCGCAAACTTCAAGCATTTTATCGCGCTCTTTCTGCCACGATTCCTGATCCAAACGTGCAACATCAGCAGCTTTTACAACATCAAGTCTTCCGGTAGGATTACCCTCAGGATCCAGCACTCCTAATCCCTGCAGTATTGTGATTTGATCTGCTTTCCATTGTTCATCTTCCGGTAATGGTAGACGAACAGCAAGAAATCCCCACGAAGTTCTAACTTCGTGATTTCCATCAACCATATGACAGGTTTGGCAGGTCGGTGCCGAAGTACTTTCGTGTAAAGTACCATTCTGCTTTAACAAATACCTTACACCATGCTTTGAGCTGGAATACATTTCCCATTGAGGGTGATCGAATCCCATATGGCAGGTCTGGCAAGCCTGTGGTTGTCTTGCTTCCTTGAGTGTGAAAGTATGTCTTGTATGACAGGCATCGCACGAAGCTGTACCATACTGCTGCCCATCTGCCTTAAGCTGTTTTATTTCCTCTTCGGATTTAATCCCGATCTTATGACAGCTTCCGCATCCTTTCATTCCTTCCATCAAAGCCATCGGCTGCATATGTGAAGTAGGCATAGCAAATGCTGCTGCCCAGGCCATTGCATGCTTTCCCTTTTCAAATTGTTCTACCTGGGTATCGTGACAATCACGGCATGTTTCAGGCGTTGGAATTAAAACTTTATCAACATTGTTT
>CP070637.1:1142316-1155364 GCA_020354005.1 Ignavibacterium sp. | reverse complement strand
TAATAATGGTTCCTATAGAATAAAATATCGTATCAAAAATCATTGCTTTGCATTGTGGCGCACTTCTGTAATTACGTGGGATGGAAGAGTTGTACCTTGCTGCTTTGATAAAGATGCGGAATTTGATTTAGGAATAGTAAACGGAAGAGCATTTAGCGATGTTTGGAAATCGGATCATTACAATAACTTTAGAAGTAAAGTGTTGGGAAATAGAAAATCATTTTCGATTTGTACAAATTGCACAGAAGGTTCTAAAATTAATATTTTTGAAATCGAACAATAATTTTTTTGATGACCACAGGCTTTATAAATAGTAATATACGTGATAGACAAAAAACCTATCTAATCGTTGCTGTTAAACTACTTATTGCTGCAGGCATTTTATTTTATCTCATAACATACATTGATTACCGGGATATTGTTAATGCACTTTCAGGAGCCAATGTTTATCTGATTGCTGCGGCATTTTCTCTCACCTTTTTGAATATATATTTACAGTTTCTTAAATGGAAACTTACCTGCAATTCAGTAATGTCTGAAAAAAATAATGGAAAGATATTAACGTCAATTTTTTACGGATTATCTGCCGGTGCCATTACACCTGTGCGGATTGGAGAATATTTCGGACGTGCAATTGCATTTAAAAATAAACCACTGCTTCAGGTTACGGCAGCTACGTTAATCGATAAATTCTTTCTTCTGATAATTGTAACTTCTCTTGGATCAGTTGCAAGCTTGGTATTCATTTATATGTATTATGATGTTTCATTATACATAGTCCTTTCACTATTTATTATTGTTTTTACACTCTTCTATATGGTAGCGTTGATAATACAAAGCGAAAAGTTTTGGGACAATGTTTTCTTTGCCCGGTTGCGAAATTCAAACCACTTAAGAAAGTTTCTTAATCATTTAGGCTCCTTAAGAAACCTCGATAGGAAGTATGCCGGAAAGATGACTGTAATTTCGTTGTTATTTTATTTCTGCTTCATTGTTCAGTATGCTCTTTTAGTTGCTGCATTTTCTCATAACTCCGATTATTTAAGTTATCTCTGGGCAGGTAACCTGATCATATTTGTTAAAACTGCAATTCCACAAATCTCACTTGGCGAACTTGGTATACGTGAAGGTGCATCAGTGTTTTTCTTAACTTCATTTGACGAGCTTCCTTCCGTTGCTTTTAATGCATCAATCTTTCTGTTTGTTATTAATATTATGTTACCTGCGTTAGTTGGATTATTTTTACTTATCAGAAAAAATGATGATTGAGTACATACTCTGGGGAGTCTTCCTGCTTCTGCTTATTCACTATTCAATTTTTTTACTCTCAATTTTAAGAGGATTAAATAATCTAAAGCAATCACAAGACGAACTATCTTTAAATGAATTCGTTTCAATCATCATCCCATTCAGAAATGAATCAGAGAATATTATCAACAATGTCCAAAGCTTAAAAAAACAAAACTATCCAATAGAAAGGTATGAAGTAATTTATGTAGATGATAATTCAACTGATGACTCGTTTCCGAAATTAAATGGATTCAAAAAGCCGGATAACATTCGTGTGCTTTCTCTTCCAAAAGAGTACTCTCCAAATGCACATAAAAAAAGAGCAATCAGGTACGGCATTGAACAATCAAAAGGTGAAATTATTGTTACCACTGATGCTGATTGTACATACACGGAAAATTGGCTGAATTCATTGGTAAATAATTTTGATGAGGAAACTGGTTTTATATCCGGGCCGGTAGAATTCAAAGATAACAGCATTGTCTTTTCAAAACTGCAGAAGCTTGAATTTGCAGGTTTGATTATTACCGGAGCTGGTTTGATTGGGAGAGGAAAGCCAATTATATGTAATGCGGCAAATATCGCTTATAGAAAAAAAGTATATGATGAAGTTCAAGGATTTGAATACGATATGGATCTTTCATCTGGCGATGATGAATTGCTAATGCAAAAAATAGCACAGGATACGGAGTATAAAGTAATGTTCTCTTTAGATAGGAAGTCTATTGTCAAAACAGCACCAAATAATTCTATTAGTGAATTTTATCATCAAAGAAAAAGATGGGCAAGTAAAGGTTTTTTCTATAAGAATAAAAATCTTGTTATTAAACTTATTTTAATTTATTTGTTTTATGTTGGTTTGATAGTTCAACCGTTATTGATAATATTTCACCCGATTTCTTTTGCAGTTATCCTGATACTTAGTATCCTATTTAAATTATTCCTGGAATATTTAATTCTAAAGAAGGGTAAAAGTTTATTATTTACTTCGCTGTCTCTTAACTGGTTTGTCCCTTCAGAATTGCTTCAAGTTCCTTATATCGTCTTTGCAGGATTTGCGGGAGCATTTGGCAATTTTCACTGGAAGGAAAGAAAAATTAAGAGATAGAAAAAAATTATTTAACGTCTTCTGCCTTATCTTTGCTGTATAATATAATATACAATCAATTTTTAATTCCTTTGATTTTTTGCTGAAAACGAAGAAAATTCCACTGGCACCAAGCTTGTGTTTTTATCTCCGAACACAAAACGGAGTATAAAATGAAAAAGCTAATCATCTTATCGGTAATAATAATCGGGGGATTAATTGGTGCAACTGAAACAAGCGCGCACCACAGGGTAAGCAATTACTTTTATAACGGATTACACCCACACGGAACCTGGATTGAAATTGATCATGGTGTTGTAGTCTGGCGCCCTACAATTATGAGACGTGATTGGTCTCCTTACCGGGAAGGCAGATGGATCTGGACAACTGATGGATGGTACTGGCATTCCTATGAACCATTCGGTTATATAACTTATCATTATGGCAGATGGTACTATGATGATTACTATGGCTGGTTATGGGTACCCGGTTATGAATATGCGCCTGCCTGGGTAGAATGGAGATATGGTGATGACTATATTGGCTGGGCTCCGCTTCATCCATACACTACTATTTATATAACAATTGGTGTGGTTTATCCGCATAGCTATTATAATCCTTACTATCACTGGAACTTTGTTACATACAATCATTTTTACGATCCTTATGTGTACAACTATTGCGTTGGACCACGCTACAAATACAGGGTTCACTCAAAAACCCGTTACAGAACAAATTATGTTCGACATAATGGCCGGATAAGAAATAATGGCGTTGACATTGGTGTTGTTAGAAATCGCAGTGGACAAAGAATTCGTGAGCGAGATCTATTACGAGTATCTGATGAAAGAACTTTAAACCGTACCGATAGAATTGAAAAAGACAGGATAAGGACTGTTTATAAGAGTCGTGATGAATTAGAGAGAAACGAAGTTAGAGGTAAGGAAATTAAAAGATCCAGGCACAAAACTTCTCTTGATCTCTCCAGAGTTCAGATACGTGAAGTAAAGGAAAGGAATAAGCGCAACTCGAATCGGGATGAACAAAGGAAACAGCTTTATAAGCGAACTAATGAGAAAAGAAAATTTTCCGGAACTTCTGATAGAACTAAGGAACCGAGAAAGAAAGTTGTAAGAGAAAAGAACAGTCGTGAAAAATCTCAGGATAAGAATCTTTATAGAAGAAATAATAGCTCAAATGAGAAGAGGAATATAGATAAGAATTCATCCTTTAATAGAAACGATCAAAGGCATAAAAAGAAGTCCGTTCAACAGAATGTGAACAGAAATAGAAATAATGATAAAAAAGTAAGGACAAAGACAACTAATAGAAATCGAAACGATAGTAAGACTTTTGTTACACGTAAGAATAGAAACGATAACAAAACACAGAATAAAAGTACAAATAGCAATCGAAGGCAAGAAAAATCTGGTTCAGATAACAAAAGAAAAGTTTCAAGAAGATAATCTTTATCCATCTCTCTCCTCCAACAAGCGGTATCGATATTTTTTAATCGGTGCCGCTTTTTTTATATTCGACTTCACTTAATTTTCGTATCAGTTCCTTTTTATGCAGAACAAGAGAAGTATTTTATTTTTTATTCTGGGTGCTTTCTTTGTCGCTAATGCACTCCTTGCAGAATTCATGGGTGTGAAAATCTTTTCGTTAGAACATACCTTTGGTTTATCTCCCTTAAATATTTCACTTTTTGGGTTTGAAAATCTTTCATTCAACTTAACAGCGGGTGTTCTTTTGTGGCCGGTTGTATTCATAATGACTGACATCATTAATGAATACTTCGGGAGAAGTGGAGTCAGACTTATGTCATTCACTGCAGCGGGATTAATTGCTTATGCTTTCTTAATGATCTATTTGTCTATAGGTCTTACACCTTCAGATTTTTGGATCGAAAGGACAACACCTTCAGGTATATTAAATATGGACTTAGCTTTTAACACAATATTTGGACAGGGACTTTGGATTATTGTTGGATCGCTTGTTGCATTTTTGATTGGTCAATTAGTTGATGTTACAGTCTTTCACTACCTGCGCAGCTTCACAGGAAGTTCAAAAATTTGGCTAAGAGCTACCGGATCAACCTTAGTATCACAGTTTATTGATAGTTTTGTTGTACTGTTTATAGCCTTTTATATTGGTGCTGGATGGGAATTATCTCTGGTTCTGGCAATTGGAGTGGTGAACTATATATATAAATTTTTTATAGCGGTATTTTTAACACCAACTCTTTATATCCTGCATTATTTAATTGATTTATTTTTAGGGAAAGATTTATCCGAGAAGCTTATTAAAGAAGCTGCGGAGAGTTCAAGCATCCGTTAGCTCAAACTTCTCAAATACAACCTATCCGTCTTTTTATACGCTGGTGTAAAAGTAGGAATTTGTGTAATTGCAGGCTAATAAATTTCATTTACAAAAAAGTATTTTCAAGCAATTTCAAATTAATTGCTGAAAATCATAACAATTTTTTAACATGTATAATTGAAAAAAAATCAAGTAATTTTAGTTACTAATTTTTAGTAATTTTATTATCCAGGACGCACAAGATAAAGTGCATTAAGATTAGTTTTAGATAAAACAAGACTTACACAAATAACAAAATGGCAAAAGAAATACGAATGCTAGCTGCCATCATGTTTACCGATATGGTGGGTTATACTTCGCTGATGCAGCAAGATGAAAAACGAGCCAAGATGTTAAGAGATAAACATCGTGATGTATTACAAAATCTTGTTTCAGAACATCATGGTCAAATACTCCAGTATTATGGAGATGGTACACTCGCGATTTTCGGTAGTGCAATTGAAGCAGCCTTATGTGGAGCCGAAATTCAGCAGCAGTTACAGAAAGAACCAAAGGTTCCACTTCGGATAGGCATACATTCAGGCGATGTTGTTTACGATGACGAAGGTGTTTACGGCGATGGTGTAAACATAGCATCGCGGATTGAGAACATTGCGGTATCCGGAAGCGTACTGATTTCAGAAAAAATTAATGACGAACTGAAAAACCAAACAGAATTATCAACAAAAGCACTTGGATCATACGAATTAAAAAATATTAAAAGTCCAGTTAGTATTTATGCAGTCGACTCTCACGGTATTATTGTACCAACTGCGCAGCAGATAAGTGGTAAAACATCCACAGCTGATCACTCTGTTGCGGTTCTTCCATTTGTAAATATGAGTACTGATCCCGAGAATGAATATTTTAGCGATGGAATGACGGAAGAGATTCTTAATGCTTTGGCAAGGGTTGAAGGATTAATGGTCACATCGAGAACCTCGTCTTTTGCATTCAAAGGAAGGAATGCTGACATAAGAGAAATTGGAAAGCAACTTGGTGTAAAAACTGTGCTTGAAGGTAGTGTGAGGAAAGCAGGCAACAGGGTTCGTGTTACCGCGCAGCTAATCAATACAGAAAACGGTTATCATAAATGGTCTGAAACATTTGATAGAAATTTAGAAGATATCTTTTTAGTCCAGGATGAGATTGCATCTTCAATTACAGATAATTTGACCAAATCACTTACAATTCATAAGCCGATTAAACATGCTACAAAAGCTCCAACCGAAAACATAGATGCTTATAACTTTTATTTAAAGGGAATGTTTTATTGGAATAAGTGGTCTCCCAATTCTGTCGAGAAGGCAATGGATATTTATGAACAGGCGATTGATCTGGAACCGGAATTTGCATTGCCATACACCGGCCTGTCAGCGTGTAATATTTTCCTAGGTGCTGTTGGACTCCTTTCTCCCAAAATTGCTTATCCTAACGGTAAGAAATCTGCGTTGAAGGCACTTGAATTGGATGATTCTTTACCTGAGGCACACATATCTCTTGCGATGGTCTATTACTTTGGAGAGTGGGCATGGGAAGATTCGGAAAAATGTTTCCTCAAAGCATTGGAATTAAATCCGAATTCTGCAATGGCTCATCAATATTATGCAATGCTTTTATCCACTCTTGGTTATAATAAAAAGGCTCTTAAAGAAGCTGAACTGGCTTATCAGCTCGATCCGTTAAACGCTCCAATAAGTGCAATGCTGGCCTTCAATTATTATAATGTAAATATGCATGAAGAATCGCTTGAGCAATATAAGATTACTTCCGACATAGATCCTGAATTTCACGAGTCATGGAGTGGTAAGGGCTGGTTGTATTACAAGATGGGAGAAATAGATAAAGCAATCGAAACCTATTCCAAAGTTTTAGATTATCCTGGATTCAGGCATAAAGCGTTATCCGGTTTAGGATATCTCTATGCTAAAAATGATAAGAATATTAAAGCAATTAAGTGCTTAATAGATCTTGAAAAAATGGAAACGCCAGATCTACAACTAGATGTGGAAAAAGCCATCATTCATACTGGTTTTAAAGATTTTAATAAAACTTTTAAATTGCTTAACACTGCTTGCGATAAAAGATTAGGCGGATTGAACTTTATAAAAAGTAAACACTGGAAAGATATTCACCACGATCCACGTTACATAGCACTGTTAAAACGTATGAAATTACCGGAGGATTAGGCATTTAGCATTTGCCAACCAATTAGTAAATTGTATTTATCTTTAGTATAAATAAAATCCATTCATATAATGTTCAATAAATCATTTCCGGATTGAGATTTCTACCAATAAATACATCCATTATAATTTTTTTCTTTGTCTTTGTGTTAGTGAAATCCATTAATGCTCAGAGTTCTTCGACCGCAACAATTGATAATTACGAAATAGAAATTGCAGGTAGCGAATACTCCGCAAGCGGTTTTGCAAGGTTTTTTACCGGAGACCATTGGCGGAATTTGTGGATAACCCCAATAAAAGTTGAGGTACTTGATTTAAATTCCTTTGCAGGTAGTCTTACTCCAACAGAAAGAGGTGGGGGACAACAAACAAAATCACTCCATTTTATTGGGGGGGATGGAAGGAGATATAAATTCCGCTCAATTAACAAAGATGTTGGCCGTAGCTTACCACCGGATTTTAAGGGTTCTGTTGTTGATAATCTTTTGCAGGATCAGGTTAGCGTTACAAATCCAGTCTCTGCAGTTGTCGTAGCTCTATTGATGGATGCCGTGGGAATATTGAATGCAAAGCCTTATATATTTCTAATGCCGGATGATGAAAAACTTGGTGAATTTCGGGAAGAGTTTGCAAATCTGCTGGGAACCGTTGAAGAGAATCCTGATGACTATGATGATGAGAGTTTAAATTTTGCAAATGCCGATAAAATTGTTAACACCTTTAAATTGTTTAATAAGCTGCAAGACGATAATGATGAGATTGTTGATGCAGCAGAATACTCAAAAGCCCGTTTGCTTGATATACTTATAGGTGACCGTGACCGACATGCTGGCCAATGGAAATGGGCCGGTTATAAAGAAGGTAAGAAAAGAATATGGAAACCGATACCAAAGGATAGAGATTTTGCATTTCCTCTTTACGATGGTGTTATTCCCAAAGCAATGACAGTTGCAATTACATCAATGGTCAATTTTGGATATGATATGCCGTCAATGATTGATATGACTTGGGAAGGAAGGCATCTCGATAGACGTTTGTTAGGTTCAATTGATAAACCTGTGTGGGATTCAGTTGCAAATTTTATGCAGAACAAAATTACAGATGAAGTTATTGAGGATGCAGTAAAGCAGCTACCGCCGGAGTATTATAAGCTTGAAGGAGAGCATCTTATCTCAAAATTAAAATCAAGGCGTGATCAGTTATTTATAGCATCGGATAACTATTACAAATGGATTGCGAAGTATGCTGATATTTATATGAGTGATAAAAGAGAATATGCAGTTATCAACAGGGTAAACGATCTATACACAGAAGTGATTATCTATAAACGCAATAAAAAAACGGGAGATAAAAAAGGAAAACCTGTATATAGTCGTGTGTTTCGAAACACAGTAACAGATGAAATTCGGTTGCATCTTTTGGGTGGAGATGATATTGCTATTGTTAATGGCGAAGTTTATGAAGGATGCCGCGTAATTATCGAAGGCGGAGAAGGTGACGATGAATTGATAGATAACTCAGTTGTTAATGGATACTTCTGGGGATTTACACCTTTTCCAAAAGAAAAAAAGAAAACTGAATTTTACGACTCCGGAGACAGTACGATTTTTCTGGAAACAGCAGCAACATATATAAATACTGATAAACATAAACTGCCAAAGGATCCTCATTTGCGCTATGAACCTCTTATTGAAGATAGATATTTTGATGTTGGAGTGCTGGTTCCATTTGGATATGATACTGATGATGGATTTATTTTAGGCATTGGGGGAAGACTAAACTTTTATGACTTTAAAATTAAACCTTACGATTATAGATTAGATTTGTATGGTTCATATGCTACCATAACAAAACGATTTGAATTTGTTTTTAACGGTGACTTTAACAATATGATTGGGGGTATGAACGTAAAGATACCTGCAAAGTTCACCGGTTTGGAGATAACACGCTTTTATGGTTTTGGCAACAATACTGCCAGAAACGATAGTTTGGTTGAAGCAGATTTCTACAATGTTAGTCAAAGATACGCAGGTTTAGGATTCTACTTCACCATTCCGATTGTAAAACATTTCGAATTAAATGCAGGTCTCTTGTTTGAGTATTCAAATGTTAAAAAGCAGGAAACAACCTTATTAGGTCAGTTAAACCCATATGGTGTAGGCATATTTGATTTTCTGGCTATCTCCACCGCACTGAAGTACGATAACCGTGATGATATCGAGATGCCTTCAAAGGGTTATTTTATAAGTATGTATGGTGATGTTTATCCTACAACAATTAATAACACAGATTTTTTTGGAAAAGTTATTGTTGATGGCAGGACCTATCTTTCTTCATACTGGATAACTGATTATACATTGGCGTTTAGAGCATATGGAGAAGCAACGTGGGGAAAATATCCTTTTTACAAAGGTGCGTCCATAGGTGGTAAGAAGACATTAAGGGGGTTCCCGAGAGATAGGTTCGTAGCAGATTATGCTGTGCTTGGCGAAGCAGAATTAAGATTTTTTATATCTAAACTATTTATACTAATACCTTTTGATTTTGGAATGAATTTATTTGTAGATAGCGGTAGAGTATTTCTAATTGGTGAATCGTCTAACAGGTGGCACACATCTTTTGGTGCCGGGTTTTGGGGGAGTATTTATCAAAAGAGTGTAAATTTCTCTTTGAACTTTGCAAAATCACCCGAAACATTCAGAGTATATCTTAGTATTGGACAAATGTTTTAATAAAATTGACTTGTGGAAAGAATGAAAACAAATTCAATATCGTCAATCTTTTTCTTAATACTAATTTCTTGCAATTCATTAATGACTTGCCAGCCATCTTCTTCTGGAAGGTTATCAGGTTACAAAATAGATGGTAATGATGTAAAGCATACTAAACTGCCAAAAGAACTCAAAGAAATATCAGGATTAGCATATGCCAGAGAAAAATTTGTTTTTACTCATAATGATGAAGAGGGAATAGTATATAAAGTTGATTTTGAATCAGGTATAATAACTAAAAAATTTATTCTTGGGAATAAGATATTAAAGAAGGATTTTGAAGGTATAGCAGTAGTTGGTGATTCAATCTTTCTTACAACAAGCGATGGCGTTTTATACAGATTTAAAGAAGTTGAGAACAATGGAAACAGTGACTATAAAAAATATAAAACAGGATTAACTGCAAAAAATAATATTGAAGGTTTGTGCTACGATGAAAAAACAAATTCTCTGCTGCTAGCTTGTAAAGGAAGTGCGGGTAAAAAATTGAAAGGATTTAAGGCGGTATATTCCTATAATTTGGATAATTATAAATTGAATACCAATCCAAGATTTTTGATTAACTTGGAATCACTTAATTCAAAATTTAGCATAAAGAACTTTTCTCCAACAGGAATTGAAGTCAATCCGGATAATGGCAATTTTTTTATACTGTCATCGATTATAGAATCTATCATTGAGTTATCTGCAGATGGAGAGCTTTTGAGTGCGGTAAAACTTGATCCAAAAGAAAATAAACAGCCGGAAGGAATAACATTTGCATCTGATTTATCTCTCGTCGTTTCTAATGAAGGCCAGAATAAAAAAGGAAAAATTACAATTGTACCTTCTCACAAATAAATAATGAGAGACGGTTGTTTTTAAAAAGCATTACAATGAAACCGATAATAAATATAAAATTCCCACATTATTTTTTACTATTCTTTTTGGTAATTGTATTTAGTTCAAATTCATTTGCATTATCTGCGAATGATTCAACAGATGTAGAGATTCTTTACAGAGTAATATTGATTGGTGATGCAGGTGAACCTGCCAAAGATCATCCTGAGCCTGTTCTTGTTGCCCTAAGGAAAGAAGCATCAATAGTCGATAGCACTGTTGTGGTCTTTTTAGGTGATAATATTTATCCAAATGGTCTGCCCGATGAGAATCATAAAAAACGAAAAGAGTACGAAAGAAGATTGGACGAACAAATTAATATAGTGGAAGATGAAGCTACCTATTTTATTGCAGGGAATCACGATTGGTCATCGGATAATGATGTTGGATGGAAACAAGTAAATAGACAAGCTGATTTTATATCGAATAAAAATTTACCACATATAAAATTCGCGCCATTAAATGCTTGTCCCGGTCCCGAGATGGTTAGCTTTGGCTCCAAAGTAAATTTGATATTTCTGGATTCACAATGGTTTCTTCAAAAGAAAGGCAGACCTTCACCTGAAGATTGTAATTGTAAATACTATAAAGATGATGACATCATTAACGCAACAGATAGTTTACTTAGCTTATCAAAAAATAAATATACAATTATTGCAGCGCATCATCCTTTAAGTACACACGGACCACACGGCGGGCATTTTACGTGGAAACAACATATCTTTCCATTAACTGAAGTTGGTAGCGCATTATGGATTCCGCTTCCAATAATTGGTTCAAGTTATCCGCTGGCTAGAAATTGGGGTATATCAAGTCAGGATATTTCGAGTGGTGTTTACGGAAACTATATTTCAAAAATGGAAAATGTATTATCCAAATACTCCGGAATTGTATATGCATCCGGACACGAACATTCAATTCAGATTATTGATGGTGTGGGTGATAATACATATGTTGTAAGTGGTGCTGGAATTTATGATCATACAACTTCACTGGGAGAAGGTGAAGATACAATAGTGTCTGGCGAATTTGCTGGATTTGTTGTAATAGATCTGTTGCAAAATGACAGAACAAAGCTATCCGTAATAAAAGTATTAAATATTGATGGCGATATTGAAACAACATTCACAATGTGGTTGGACGAATAAATAAATAGTTTCACTACAAGAAATTATTAATATTTTAACATCAAAATGAAAAAAATAGTTTTTACACTTCTGTTAGTTTTCTACTTCACTTCGAATCTTTCGGCACAAAGTAATTATGAAAAAGAATATATAACTGTTGTTCCTGGTGAACGTTATAAAGCTGGATGGTTCCATAACTGGCTATTTGGAAAGCATTGGAGACCAATCTGGACCACATCCCTTGAAGTTGAAGTGCTTGATCTTGATAATTTTGCTGGCGGTTTAGTTCCTATTAAGAAAGGTGGGGGACTGCAGACAAAATCATTACGCTTTCTCGGTGCTGATGGAAGAATATGGAAATTTAGATCTCTTGATAAAGATCCATCCAAAGTATTGCCTGATGAAGTGAAGGAATCAATTGCTGAAGATATTCTTCAGGATCAGATTAGCAGTGCAAATCCCATGGCACCTTTCGTTGTTGAGCCGCTTTTAGAAGCTGTTGGTGTACTTGGTGCAGAACCAACACTAGTTTATCTACCTGATAATGAAATCCTTGGTGAATTTCGTGAAGAGTTTGCAAACTTGTTGGGTATAATTGAAATACATCCAACAGAGAATGAAAATGATGAGTTAAGTTTTGAAGGTGCACTTGATGTTAAAGGTACATATAAATTGTTAAATTATCTGGAAGAAAAACGTGGCCAGGAAATTAACGCAACCGAGTTTTTAAAAGCACGGTTGATGGATGTTCTCTTGGGCGACTGGGACCGACATATGGATCAGTGGCGCTGGGCTAAATTTGAGTTTGATAATGGAAAGGAATGGCATCCAATACCCCGAGATAGAGATCAGGCATTTGCTAAGTATGATGGCATTTTTCCATCCGTAGCTGCTTACTTAACACCACAGCTAAATCATTTTGGGGAAGATTATCCCCAGCTTGAAGACCTAACCTGGAATGGACGTTTTATAGATAGAAGAGTTTTAACTGAACTTGATAAATCTGTTTGGGATTCTGTAACTGCATTTATTCAAAGTAGGATAACTGATGAAGTTATTGATGATGCTTTGTTAAATCTACCTGATGAAGCTTATGACCTTTCAGCAGATGAATTGAGAAGGAAACTCCATTCAAGACGTGAAAAACTTGATGATGCTGCAGACGAATACTACATAGTTGTAAATAAATTTGCAGATATATTTTGTAGTGCTAAAGATGACTACATCGATGTAAACCGGATTGATGATGAATCTACTGAAGTTACTGTTTATAGAAGAAGCAAGGATGGTAAAAGTTATAGAGGAGATCCCTTATTTCATAAAGTTTTTGATAATGAGATTTGTATT
>CP070637.1:1139211-1142216 GCA_020354005.1 Ignavibacterium sp. | reverse complement strand
GTTACCCGCAACAACACCTTTGCTCATCGTTTCTTGTATTCCCTTTTCTACTGCCGGGATAAACCTGCCCGGTACAACGCCACCAACAATAGCATTATTAAATTCAAATCCTGAACCCCTGGCTAAGGGTTCCATCTTAAAATGTACATGTCCATACTGTCCTCTTCCACCCGACTGTTTTTTGTGTTTATACTCTGCATCCTCCACTCTTCCCTTAATAGTTTCCCTGAAAGGTATTCTTGGTTCTATTAGATTTACATCAACACCGTATCGTTCCTTAAGTCTTTTTACTGCTAAAGATAATTGCATCTCACCCTGGCCTGATATTATAGTCTGTGAGATGTCAGGATCATAATTAACATTAAATGATGGATCCTCTTCATGCAGTGTGTGCAAACCTGACGCAATCTTGTCTTCATCACCTTTAGCTTTAGCAACAATTGCACCTCTGATAACAGCATCGGGAAAGACTATTGGATCTATAATTACAGAATAATTCTTTGATGCAAGAGTATTATTAGTATGAGTATCCTTTAACTTAACAACCGCTCCGATATCGCCAGCAATAATTTGAGAAACATCTTTACGGTGATGACCATTAAGAATAGAAAGTTGGTTAAGCCTTTCCATTTTATTATTATTTTCATTCAATAAGTCCATACCAGCTTGTACAGAACCAGAATAAACTTTGAATAAGGAAAGCTCACCAACGTGCTGTTCAGAAATAGTTTTAAAAATGAATATTACCGGTTCACCGCTCCTATCAGCTTTAACAGCAACCTTTTTATCTTTTCCGGCAAGTGTAGCTTCAACCTCATGTGCAGCGGGTGATGGAAAATACTGAGATGCAAAATCCAGAAAATTATTTACTCCGATACCTTTTGTTGATGACATTGCAAACACAGGTACAAATGTACCGGATAATATTGCTTCCTTAAGCCCGGATTCAAGATCAGAATCTGATAGCGTACCGTCTTCAAAATACTTATCCATTAGTTCTTCTGAAGTTTCCGCTACCATTTCAATAAGTTCAGTCCTGTAGTTATTTGCCTGATCTTTTTGGTCGTCGGGAATTTCTGCTTCATTAACTTTCTTACTGCTTGCATCGCCATAAGTAACCGCTTTCATTTTTACCACATCAATAACGGTATCGAAATTAATACCCTCAACAGCGGGATATGTTACTATAGTTGCACCTGAAGAGATTCTATCTTTAATCTTTGCATAGGTTTCATTAAAAGTGGAATGCTCGTTATCGACTTTATTTATTATTATACTTGTAGCAGTACCATATTCCTTAATAAATCCTGCTGCAGTTTCAGTTCCAACTTCTACACCTTCTGCTGATTTAACTACTATAGCTGCAGTCTCACAGACTTTAAGCGAAGCTTTAACTTCACCAATAAAATCTGAAAATCCGGGTGTATCCAATAAATTTGTTTTGCTACCGTTCCATTCGAGATGCATTAAACCGGATGAGATTGAAATTTGTTTGTCAACTTCGTTTGGTGTGTAATCTGAGATGGTATTTCCTTCTTCAACGGTACCAATTCTTGTGGTTTCGCCCGCTGTGAACAAGAATAATTCAGATAAAGAAGTTTTACCGCTGCCACCGTGTCCAACTAATGCAATATTACGAATCGCTTCAGTTCCATATTCTTTCAAGTGCACCCTCCTATAAAACTAAAGGTGATTAAAATTAATTTGTTTTGTTACGAAATTTTTCCAAGAAAGTGTTTATCCCGTTATTGATTGCAGTTATCTCCCGAATAAAAGTTCTAACGGGACCCTCGATACCCTTCCTTACATACTCTTCAAATTCTAAAATTTTATCTACCCTATTCTTAATACTTAATACGATACTCTTTGAAGTATCGAATTGACCTCTTGCATTTTCGGACATATTGGAGAGGTTATTTGCAAGTTGTGAGGTAGATTCAATAAGTGGTTCTAAGTCAGTAGAAAGCTTACTTACATTTTCCTGAATTGCTTTAATAGATAAGGATATTTTCCATATATAATAAATTAAAGCGATACAAAGTGCAGAAGCCGATATTATTAAAATTATAAGAAGAATATCAAGCAAGTTCATCAATAAAAACTTACTCAGGTATTCTTAGTTTCTTTATAAGCATCAACTCCGGCTTTTATAGCACTTTTAACCTGACCTGATTTTTGCTCAATCTTTTCTTTGCCAGATTTCACCATTTCGTCTGTTTTGGATTTTGCTTCATCCAAAACTTTTTCAGCATCCTTCAATAACTCTTCTGATTTTTGCTTAGCTTCTTTGATTAGTTTTTCAGATTTCTTTTTGCCGTCATTAATTAGATGAATTGCTTTGTCTTTTGCTTCAGCAATATATTTATCAGCTTCATCTAAATAATCATCGGTCCTCGATTTAATATCCTGACGAAGTTCCTTGCCGGTTTTTGGTGCATACAATAGTGCGAGAGCTGCACCAACTGCTCCGCCAAAAAGTAAACCTACAAATAAACCACTACCGAAATTATTTTCCTGTGACATTTAACACTCCTTGAAAATCAATTATTAATTGAAATTAAATATACGAACTAAACTCTAAAAAATCAAGAAAATGGCTTATTTTTAGCATTTTTAGAGCTCCTATGTTTTTATCTAATTGATACAGCTTTTACATTTAAGTTTATAATAATCTTCCTTATTTTATAGTATTAAGAATTTCTGTCGCAAACCTGGATGTCTTTACTTCAGTTGCACCTTTTATTTGGATTGTAAAATCATACGTTACAACCTTCGATTTTATTGCTTTTTTCATGCCTTGTTCAATCAGGTTGGTAACTTTTTTCATTCCTTACAGAAATTTCTGTATCTTCTTTCAGCACTTAAATTATTTTGAACTCTCCTATAATATATTTCACTTTTTACAAATTGTTTACGGATTCTAAATTAATTTTACCAAACCTTTTTTGGTAAAAGAATACGCTTACAACACCAACCAATACAGCAAACCAAAGGGTTACAATTCT
>CP070637.1:1124401-1139111 GCA_020354005.1 Ignavibacterium sp. | reverse complement strand
ATTGTGATGCATTAAACAATTTAACTGTATCATCCTGAACCAGAACCCAGATTGAATAGACACCAATAATAGTTCCTACGGGCATACTTAACAGATCAAGTGCAGATACAATTAGTACTAAAAATCTTGCCCAGCGTTTATACAGAAAGAGCCCTATTCCTCCTATTAATCCCGGAATAGATAGCACGAATAAAAACAGAGGTACGTATGTACCTACAGCCCATAAAGCATACATTTCCTCGCGGTCATCAGCAAATTGTAAAACCTGTCTTAAAACTATAAAAACTACTAATGCAGCAATTATCAAGAACAAGCTATATCCAACCTGGATTGATGCAACAACAGTAACATGTTTTTGCATTTTATTCTCTTCCATTATTCCGCTCCTCTAAATATTAATTAGACATCGATTATTACGAGTTCGAACATTCTTAAAAACTTACTGTGGCAGCTTACCAACAACACCCCACAACCATTTATGTGCCCTGTGAATAAATGCAGCAGGTTCCAAAAACATAATTATACATTCGTTACTAACGCAATCTATTTTATTCTCTTTACAATACTCAACTGCTTTTTCCGATTGTGATCCTTGCTGAAGCCATACCTTTTTAATTCCGGCAGTGTGTGCATCAACAACAACTTTTTCAGCCTGAGCGGGTGGAACATTAATGATAGCTCCATCAACTCTATAAGGAATATCTGTTAAGCCCGGATAGCATTTCTCTCCTTCAAACTCATTCATAATTGGATTTACAGGAAAAGCTTTAATTCCCCTGTTCTTTAATTCTTTAAAAATAACATTGCCAAATTTTCTTTTATTCCTGGAAACTCCAACTACCACATAACTTTTTTGATTTACAAAGTCATCAACAATTGCTTTTGAGTTCATATTGTAACTCCCTGTTTAAGTTTTATAAATAAACAAAATCAAAATTATCTCTCTCGGTTTTTCTTTTTAGATTTTATAGTAAGTATCTCCGAAGCAATTTCTTCAATAGGCTTGCTTGTAACGTTTATTATAGACCAATCGGGATTTTTACTAAATATTTTTCTTGCATACATTAATTCTATCCGCACATATTCAGGTTCATCATATTCTCCAATTGCACCGCGCAAATAATCTTGTCTTGATCTTCGCAATTCTGACAATGCACGTGCATTTGTATCAAGACAAAATATTTTGGATGGAGGCAACTTGTAAACAATCGCCGGCAGCTCTTCACCAATTACAATAGGAATGTTTGCAACAAACCATTCCCTGAAAGCAAGATAAATACTTAATGGGGTCTTAAAGGTCCGGGAAACACCAAGTAAAACAATCTCTGCCTTTTTTATTTCGTTTATTCTTTGTCCATCATCATGCCGAATTGCAAATTCCATTGCTTCAACTCTGCGGAAATACGATTTATTTAACTGGCCAAACAGCCCCGGTTTTTCCGCGGGTGAAACAGCAAACTTCTCGGATAGACGTCTCAAAATGCCGCCTAATAAATCTATAGTGTCAACATTATACTTTCTTCCGCTGTGCAGCATAACGTCTCGTAGTTTAACCGAGACAAGTGTATGAACAATGAACCCGCCATTCTTTTCTGCTTCCTGGACCACATGACGTATTTTCTGTTCTGTTCTAACTGGTGCTTTAGTAATCAACTTAACATTAACATCACTAAATTGATAGAGTGCCGCAGTTAGTGCCGTTTCAGCAGTTCTACCTGTGCCATCCGAAACTATGTAAATCTTATAAGGTTTACGCTTTCCACTCATAATCTAAAAAAGTAAAATATTTTAATGATTTAACTTAGTATTATGGTAAGACTGAGACAATAATCAGAAGGGTATAATTAAAGATTCATATAAACTGCTTGACTTCATCAAAAACCATATCAGCAGTTAATTCTTTAATACATTTAAACTTAACATCATCACGGTTGCATATTAGAGGACGGGGAGAGTAAAAGAAGCAAGGTGCACAATCTAAATTTAAGCTTACAATTTTATGATCGGTTTTCCAGGGATGAATATAATGCTGATTTGTTGGACCAATAATAGCAACTGTTTTTAATCCCAACGCTGCAGCAATGTGCATCTGGCTGGAATCGTTAGTTACAAAAACAGTGCAACAATTCATTATTGCAGCACTTTCTAAAATACTATCTGCGTTAACTACAAAAGCATTTGCAGAATCGATATTATTTTTTATTTTGTTTTTTAACTCGTCTTCATCAGCCCCCCCAAATAACAATATTTTTGCGTTATGCTTTTCTATCAACCCTCTACCAAGCTCTGCAAACTTTTCAGGTTCCCACCTTCTTTTAATGTGATTCTTTAATGTTGCACAACCGGGATGAAATCCAATTATTAAATCATTGGTATTAATTCCTTTGCTTGATAAAAAAACAGTCGCAGCTTTAGTATCATCATCACTTAAGTAAATTCTCATCCGTGGTTCGTCTTTAAAACTTTTACTAAGCAGTGCTTCCACTAAATTTATGTTTGTTTTAACATTGTGATGATTGTCATTTTCAGTTACTCTCACATTATTTAAGAAGCCAAGGTTCCTAAAATCTCTTCTCAAATATTTTACACCGGCTCGCTGATCTGCACCAAGCAAAAAGTTTATGAAATTGTACTCTTTTCGGTTGGATGGATAAACATTAATAGTTGTATCATAATTCCCACGCAACCCAAATAAGTACTTCAGCGATTTTACTTTGCCTTCATTTATGAAGTCAAATTGATAAACATTGTTTAGGTTAGGGTTATTTTTATAAAGATCGGCGGCTCCCTTGAACATAACAAGCGCATCAATTGTAGCATCCGGCATCTCCACCCGTAATAACCTCAAAGCAGGTGTAAACATCAATGCATCCCCTATGCCTGATAAAGAAATTATAAGAATCTTCATAATAAAAATTACAAAAAATAAGCGGCAGTAAAGCCGCTTATAATTTAACAATCACGTTATGTATCAATTATTTGGGCAAGCTGTCTCGTTTAGCAATTAAGTCCCGATACTTCTTAATCCCTGCTTCAATAGTAGGATCGTTTGGATACATCTCCCTTAATCTTTCCCAAATTCCAATTGCTTTTTCGTACGCTTTTGTATTTTCATACGTTTCCAAAAGTATCCGGTAAGGATTATAGTATGACTCAACGTCGTTTGGATTTCTCTCTAACGAAGCAAGGGCTTGCTTTTCAATATCAACTGCAAATTCCTCATACTTATCCATTGAACCTGCATCTAAATATAAACCTGCAATTTCAAATAATAATCCTGTTTCAATGCCCAGGTTTCTGTATGGAAGCTTTTCATTCATTTCATCTAATACAGCGATTGCTTCACTTTTTCTATCGTAGTTTAGATAAAATACAGCTAACCTAACAAATGCATTACGGTAGTTTTGAGTCATTCTCCGATGATTATTATCAAAAAAGATTTCAGGATCATTTAGTCCTCTAAATTTAAATCCCGGCATATAATCTTTGCTATATCCCGGATTTTCAATTAGCGCTTTAGACAATTCCTTTTCATTAACAAATTCAAAACCGGCAGTACGTTTTTCAGGAACTAATCGGAACGCCATTCCTTCCATTTTCAGATAGTCACCAAGCCCAATCCGGCTGTCATCGGAACATGTTACTGCAAAATAAATCGGTCTCTCCCAATTATTGGCTTCAACAATTTCTTTAACCATCAGATCCTGCACTCTAACTGCTTTTACATCCCCAAATGTAAGTGTGTTTTGCATATTCCAGGTTATGGCGCCCGCAGAAAGGGTAGTGGTATCTTTAATACCGTATGTATCAATTACTTTAGCATATTCAGCTTCATTACGAGGTCTAGGTGTTGGAACTGAAATATTTCTTGGTTCCCACTGAATTGGTCGTATCTGATCAATTTGTGCATCGGTTAACCGAATCCTGACTGTACCAACATCGTAAGGATCAATATTCTTTAACTGTTTAATGTACCATTCGGTATTAAGCAAGCTGAGGTTTACAATTTTTATATCCCGTCTTACACCCTCAACATCCTGTAAGTACCAGAGTGGGAAGGTATCGTTATCCCCATTAGTGTAAAGTATTGCATTGGGTTTACAGCTTTGAAGGATGTTATATGAGTAATCCCACGGTACCCAGTTATTGGAACGATCGTGAGTAAAATAATTTGCCTGTACCATTCTGAATGGAATGAAAATAATAGCAAGCCCGAGAACGCCTGCTAATGCATACTTTTGAATGGAACTGTTCTTTACTTTTTCCTGAACCAGGTCAAACAACCCACGGACACCGAAAGCAATCCAAATGCCATACACAAAGAAAGCACCTACATAAAAATAATCTCTCTCTCTAGGCTGTGGCTGCTGCTGATTTTGATAGAAAGCAGTTAGATAACCTAATAGAATAAACATTACCATAAATATCGATGCCATCTTCCAATCTTTTTTGAAATGGAAGTAAATCCCAAGTAAACCTATTAGAAGCGGAATTGCAAAAAGTGAATGGGCCATTTCACCGCCAAAACGAAGCTTCCCTAACAGAACACCGACAACATTTCCAATACTATTGAAGGGCGCAATATCCACTCCGTCATCCTGTCTCCATCCTTCTCTGCCAGCAAAGTTCCACAGCCAGTATCTCGTCATCATATGGTTCATCTGGTACCTATAAAAGAAGTCCACGTCGCTATCATAATTTGAATAAACACCCATCTGGTGTGGTTCGGTTGCAAAACGTCTTTTAAAGGTTGGGAAATCACCGTATTGCTCTCTGTTAAGATAAGATTCCAGTTCCGGAAATGTTTTGGGTGAGTTTTCGTTCATCGGTGGATCCTGGTTTGCACGGATGATCACCATTGCAAATGTTGTAAAGCCAATAATGATGAACAACAACGATGTTACAACGAGATGAAGTGTCCGTTTATCATTCTTAACTGAATAGTGTATAGCATAACTTATCGCTCCAAACAACACCAGTAGAAAAACAATTTGGGCAAACAGGCTGCCTCCGGCAAGAGCAGTCATTAATTTTGGTAAATATTTTACAACACCGGGATACGTAAAAAACAGCGCCACACCACCAATAAATAATGGTACATAAATTGAGTTTCTATTAAAAAGCTTCTTTCGGAAAATCAGTAGAATAACTGCACTAATACCAAGAACAAGCAGTCTGAACTTCATATCGAAATCTTTATATTCCTCTTGGGTCGGTGGTGTTTGCTGAGTTTCACCTGCCCACCAAACAACTGCAAAGAATAAAATAATCCCGGCATGAACCAGAAGGATAAAACCAGTCCTTTTTAATGCTTCATCGTCGTCAATATATTTTCTGAAAGCAATTACCATAGCAACCGGCACAATGGTTAATACACTCATCAAATGCACACCTGTGGATAAACCAATGAGATAAGCTATCATCAGAATATATTTTTCGTTATCCTTTTCGTCTGCTCTTTCATACCATCTAATAATAAGGTAAGTAATTGCAGCAACAAGAAGGGTACTAAGAGCATACACCTCCGCTTCTGCAGCGTTAAACCAAAATGTATCACTAAAAGCAAATGCCAGTGCACCTACTGCGGCAGCTATAAAGGTTCCTAATGCTTCCCAAATTGAATCAGGCTTTTTACCCTTATAATTATTAATCAATTTTACAGCTACGAGATAAAGGAATAAGATGGAAAGGGCACTCGAGAATACCGAGATA
The DNA here is from genome assembly GCA_020354005.1 of Ignavibacterium sp. Taxonomy (GTDB): domain Bacteria; phylum Bacteroidota; class Ignavibacteria; order Ignavibacteriales; family Ignavibacteriaceae; genus BMS3ABIN03. Next base: position 1,133,399 of record CP070637.1, on the reverse strand, counting down.
AGATTCATCTTATAGCCAACATTATCAAAGAAGGGGATTTTGGCAAAAATATTTCCGAGTAGAAGGAAAAACGGTGCACCGGGTGGATGAGGAACCTGAAGGTAGTAAGATGCTGCTGTAAATTCACCACAATCCCAAAAGGAAACGCTGGGCTGTACAGTGCTCCAAAAAGTAATTAAAGAAATTATAAAAACAACCGCAGCAAATACGCGGTGCATTAACTTAAAATCCATCAGTTCCTCAATCTAATAATAGAAGGACAAAATTACTCACATTACAAATTTTTAACAAAGATAAGTGAATTGAATTAGGTGTGATTATTCTTCACTTTGTTCTAATCCTCGCTTTTCTTAAAGTATTTTTCATATTTAGAAAAGTCGACCGGTTTATTGTATTTATCGTGGAGTTCTTTTAATCTTTTCATCGAAATTGAATCAAAATCCTCATCATCTTTTTGCCTTTTCACAAACATTTTGTAATCATCAAGCTCTTTTCCAGTTAGTTTCCTTTCATATTTTTTTAGGACATTTAATAATTTTTGTTGTTCCCTGTAAGACATAACCGACTCCTTTAGTCATTTTTATTTGCCCCAAATTAGCCAATCTATTAGAAGGATGAAAATAATTTCTTGTTCTTAAGACGTTATCTCTTCATCTCAGGTTCCATGCAAGTTGCTGGATTCTGGATACTTGATACTAGTTGCTGGTTTCTAGATGCTGGATTTTTGATTTCAGTGGCGCAATCCACTTCGGCGTAATTATCCTGCATAATGTAATAAGCTTAGAAAAAAATAAGGAATTAAGTGATATTTCTTGTTTGCAAAATCTCATCCGAGCAAATGGCTTTTACTCTATCTCTCAAATTGTAGCCTGAAAACATTACTTCACCATATGTTCCTGTAGACCTTATGGCAATTATATCATCCCTTTGGGTTTCAGGTAGTAAAACAGATTTGCCAAAAGTATCTGAAGATTCACAGATTGATCCAACAACATCGTACCGTTGGTTTTCTCCGATCGAAGATAAGTTCTCTATTTTGTGATAGGATTGATAAAGTGCCGGTCGCATTAGCTCCGTCATTCCGGCATCAAGAATAGCAAAGTTGGTGTTAACACCTTCTTTTATATACACACTTTTGAGATAAGCGACCCGCAGTGTGCAACTATTGTCGTACCGGACATTGCAGAGAGCACTACTATTTTATTCTCATCATCACTAACAAGTTTTGCAACTGCCTTAAATCTTTCTGCAGTGGCAATGGATGTGCCACCGAATTTTAAAACATTCATTCTGATTAACTAAGATTTACATTTAAAATAAAAATTGTCGAAATATAAAGATTAAATCTTTATCTGATGAACTAAGATACTGTGCGTGAATTAATAATCATTGCTTTGACAATTTAACCTTCGAGACTTAAGTTGTGAAAAGCATCTGATAATAACTTTAAGCCATCAATTTTTAATTAAAGTTCTATAAATTGTAGTATAAAATCCTTATTAACCACTGAAAGGAAGTCCATATGAGATTGAACTTAATAAGATCGAGATCATCAAAATTAGTTGTCTCTTTCTTGACTATTGTAATTATAGCTTTGTTGTTTACAATTAGTTTCTCAAACGTGTTTTGTCAAGCACCTGTTCAGGGCAAGAATGGCACACGTACGTTGTATCTCATCCGTCACGGACAATATGACCATGATGACAAAAGAGATCCTGACGTTGGAAAGAATCTCGTTTCACTTGGTATTGCCCAATCCCGATTAGTTGCTACCCGGCTTAAATCGTTGCCTGTGGAAATGACTGCACTTCATAGCAGTACAATGTCAAGAGCACGCCAAACTGCAATGATAATAAACGAAACTTTTCCTGATTTAGAATTGCAACAGTCTCGTATAATTCGCGAATGTACGCCGCCAACCTGGCGTGAAGATATAATGGAACGGAAAGATCCGGAAAATCTGCAGGAATGTGAAGATCAACTTGAAGCAGCCTTTGCTGAATACTTCACCCCATCTCCTGATGGTGAAGACAGGCACGATATAATTGTCTGTCATGGAAATGTAATCAGGTATTTTGTTACTAAGGTACTTAAGGTTGAAACAAAATCCTGGCTTCAAATGACAACTGGGAACTGCGGTTTAACTATTGTTCGCATAAAATCAAATGGCACAATGAAACTGGTTGCATTTAATGATATGGGCCACATCCCGCAGAATCTAGTAACAGAAACAGGCAGTAATAATAAATTAAAAGATTTGATGCTACCGGAAGATAAGTAAATCATCATGGCAACATTCGAAGAAAAAATAATCGGTAAATATTTTGATAAAGTAGACCAAATCATCACAAAATGGATGGGAGAAAACGGTCTTGTAATACTCAGGATTAGTTTGGGGATTGTGTTTTTCTGGTTTGGTGCCCTAAAGTTTTTCCCGGGATTAAGTCCTGCTGAGGATTTAGTTCGAAACACCGTTTATTTTATTAATCCCGATATCTTCATTTCTATACTTGCAGTTTGGGAAACATTAATCGGAATTGGTCTAATAACAGGAAAGTATATGCGTTTCACTTTGTTACTGTTGTTCCTTCAGTTACCGGGCACAGCATTACCATTAATTGTATTGCCTGATGTGGTTTGGTCTAAATTTCCCTATGGACTAACACTTGAGGGGCAATACATTATTAAAAACCTTGTTTTAATCGGTGGAGGTCTTGTACTTGGAGCTACCGTACGAGGAGGTAAAATTTCAACTTATAATTTACCGTTGATTAAATGAACCTAATTACCTTATATTGCTATTACATAAGGTTCACTTCAATTATTTAGTATTTCCAGAACAGTAGTTTTTAACAAATTATTTAGGAGGATAATCATGCCAAAGAATGCACCGAAGCCGATTCCCGAAGGTTTAAATACGGTTACTTCGCATTTATGGTTTAATGGCAATTGTAAAGAAGCTATAGAGTTCTATAAAAAAGCACTAGGTGCTGAAGCCCGTTTGCCTGCTGTAGAATCACCGGACGGGAAAAGCATATTACATGCTATGTTAAAACTTGGATACTCAAACATTATGATGGCTGATGCGTGGCCGGGCCAATGGGAACAGGGTCCTAAAGACAGCGCAACCACCGGTATGATGGTTTATGTTGTAGATTGTGATGCTCTTTACAACCGGGCAATAGATGCCGGATGCGAGGTAGTTGATGAAATGATGGATGCTTTCTGGGGTGAGCGGATGGGCAAGGTGAAGGATCCGTTTGGGCACTGCTGGGCAATTGCTACTCACAAATTAACATAAACTCCGGAAGAAATAGAAGAAAGACAGAAGGAATGGTTCACAAATCTACCAACTTAAATGAATCCTTAAAGTACCAAATTTGCGGGGCGAATGGCTTAATCGTTGAATTCATAAATGAAAAAAGATGAATAAAGAAATTATTATAACCGAAGCCGATGTGGGTCACTTGGATGAACTAAACGAAATTGCAGTAACAACGTTTACTAAAACAATACCAGCAGACGTATCATCTGATGATATGGAAGTTTACGTTCAAGATAGATTTGGTAAGGAAGTTCTTATCAGTGCTATATCAAATCCCGAAACTGAATTTTACATTGCCCGGCTAAATGGTAAAACCATCGGTTATTTGAAAATCAACCTCGGCGATGCACAGACCGATATTAATGATCAAGATGGGATGGAGATCGAAAGGATATATACATTAAGTGAATATTTTGGAAAGAACGTTGGCAAGTTACTACTTGAAAAGGCGGTTGAAGCAGCAAAAGAAAAAAACGTTAAATACGTTTGGTTGGGTGTGTGGGAAAATAATCCAAGGGCAATCCGATTTTATGAGAAAAATGGATTTGTTCCATTTGGCAATCACGGTTTCAAATTCGGGAATGACACACATACTGATATTTTGATGAAGTTAGAATTATAATAGATTCGCCGGATATAACATGAAATTTAAGTACAAAGTCTTACTCTTAGGAGAAAAAATAGGTGAAAGTTGAAAGATTAAATCGGTCTGATAAAGAAGATGCAGTTCGTGTGCTTGCAACTGCTTTTCATGAATATCCTGTGATGAGATATATTCTTAAATCAGAAGGTGAGAAATATGAAAGTGATTTGAAAGCATTGATGGGATTTTTCTGCGAAGCAAGGCTAACAAAAGAATTTCCACTCCTGGGAATAAGAGACGGTGGTGAACTTGCTGCAACGGCGGGAATCAGTGAGCCTGAAATTAAGCCAAGATCTCCTGAGCTAAATAAAGTTTATAACGATTTGACAAACACGATTGGGGCGGATGCAATCGCCAGATATGAAGCTTATGGCGAAAAGAGCAATCCCAGACTGGATGAATCCCATTATTTTTTAGGAATTATCGGCGTGTTGCAGGCACATCAGGGTAAAGGATATGCGAAACAAATTATAGAAGAAGTTCAGCGATTGTCTGAAACACATCCCACATCAAAAGGTGTTTGCTTGTGTACGGAAGATCCACCCAATGTTCCTCTCTATGAGCATCTCGGTTATAAGGTAATTAGTGAAGCTGACGTTGAAGATGTACATACTTGGGCTATGTTCAGGGAAAACAGAAAATAAGCTAATTAAAACTCTTTAGTATTTGTTCATATTCTAATATCAATCATAAATTAAATACGATTTCCATTTCAATTCTAATAATATAAAGTTTAACAGGAGGATTATCGGTGACAATAAATATATTAATTCTCGGTGCGGGATTTGGTGGATTACAAGCAGCAACACGTTTGAAAGAAGAATTAAACGATTCTGTTGATATCACATTAATTGATAAGAACGATTCATTCCTCATTGGCTTTACAAAATTTGATGTGATGTTTGGCCGCAGATCCTCTGAGGAAGTAAAATCGTATTATAAAGACTTAGGAATTGAAGGAGTCAATTTTGTTCAGGATACAATTGTGGATATTGATACTGACAATAAAATTGTAAAAACAATTTCTGCTGATTTTTCTTACGATTACCTTATTGTAGCATTAGGCGCTGATCTTGCACCGGAAGCTATACCCGGATTTGTTGAAGATGGATATGAGTTTTATTCATTACGTGGTGCAGAAAAGATAAACCCGGTTATAAATGATTTTGAATCCGGCAACTTGCTTATTAGCATCTTCAGCAAGCCATACAAATGCCCGCCTGCACCTTACGAAGCAGCTTTTCAATTACATGATCTCTTTGTTAAAAAGGGAATACGCGATAATATAAATATGAAGATGTTAATTCCCGGACCAATACCTCTACCTATTGCAAAAAACGTATCTGCGGAAATAGAAAAGCTGTTAAAAGAGAGAAATATAGAACTGCTAAAGAAACATAAAGTTGTTGAACTCAATCCTGTAAAAAAAGAAGCGATGATAGAAAATAATGATTCGGTTAGTTATGATCTTTTTATTGGAATACCAGTTCATAAATCACCAAAAGTCATTCAAGATTCCGCACTAGGTAATAACGGTTGGGTCTCGGTAAGTAAAGATAACCTTGAAACGAATTTTGAAAAAGTATATGCAATAGGCGATGTTACATCAATACCGGTAGGTGACCTTGCGGTTCCAAAGGCAGGTGCACTGGCAGAAGATGCGGCGAATGTAGTTGCTAATGATATAGTAAATAAAATACAAAAAGGCGAGAAGAATTACAGCTATGAGGCTACCGGTTCGTGCTATTTGGAATTCGGATCAGGAGAAGTTTCTAAGATTAATACCAACTTTTTAGGTGGTACTGAACCTCAAATTACCCTGGAAGGTCCCTCTATTGACTTCAGAAACGACAAAGAGAATTTTGAGAAAGAAAGAATAAAAAAATGGTTTAAGTAACTCAAAACATACTACTTCAACTATAATACAATATATAATATTTTTCTTTTCTAAATTTTTCTTCTCATGAAATCTTTTTGGAGCAGAATATTTTTTACACTAGGTTATAATTTAATCGGCATATTTATTCTTTTCTTCACACAGAGTTGTACTTATTCGGAGTCTGAGCAAAAAAATAGTTCAGAACTTAATGGTACAAAAGAAATTCACCAACAAAATGCTTCTAGCCAAATAACTCTTTTTCTATGCGGCGATGTAATGACTGGAAGGGGCATTGATCAGGTATTGCCATTTCCCGGAGATCCAACTCTTTATGAGTCATATATGAAAACCGCTGAGGGTTATGTAGATCTGGCTGAGGAGGTTAATGGGCCAATTTCCAAGCCGGTAGATTTCTCATACATATGGGGAGATGCACTTACAGAATTAGATCGTATAAATCCGGATGCGAGAATAATAAATCTCGAAACAACTATTACTAAGAGCAACGATTTTTGGCCAGGGAAACAAGTGCTGTACAGAATGCATCCCGATAATATCAAAGCCATTACATCAGCAAAAATTGATTTTTGTTCACTTGCAAACAACCACATACTTGACTGGAATTATAACGGTCTAATTGAAACACTTGAAACCTTGGAAAAAGCAAACGTAAAATTTGCAGGTGCTGGCCTTAATATTAGAAAAGCGGAGACTCCAGTAATTATAGAAATTCCAAATAAAGGAAGAATAATTATTTTTTCTTTTGGATCACCAACAAGCGGAGTGCCATTAAATTGGGCTGCGAAAGAAGACAAACCTGGTGTAAACTTGTTATTGAATTTCTCCGAGGATGAAATTCGGGATTTAAAAGAAAGTGTAGATTTAATAAAACAACAAGGAGACATTGTAATAGCTTCAATTCACTGGGGAAGCAACTGGGGCTATGATATTCCAAAATCACACGGAGAATTTGCTAAAAATTTAATTGATAAGGCCAGAGTTGATATCATACACGGGCATTCATCACATCATCCAAGACCGATTGAAGTTTATAAAGGTAAACTAATTCTCTATGGCTGTGGCGATTTCATTAACGACTACGAAGGTATCGGCGGATATGAACAATACAGAGATGATTTAACCTTAATGTATTTTGCTACCGTCGATCCGACAAAAGGAAAAATTCTTAACTTAAAAATGGTGCCAATGCAGATTAAGAAGTTTAAATTAAATTATGCAAATAATGAAGATGCTAAATGGTTACAAAACATTTTGAACAGAGAATGCACAAAGTTTGGGACACAAATAGCAATAACAGAAAATAACAACTTAGTTCTAAAATGGTGATCAGTAAATGGACAACAATATTTTACCAAGATATTTATGTAAGGTTTAGAACTTTAAATTAACAAGGCAATCGCTAAATAATTAATTGGTGAATTAATGAAAGAAATAAATACAGTAATTGAAATAGATGAAACTATAGACCAGGTATGGGAAATACTCACAGACTTCAGTTCATTTCCAAAATGGAATCCATTCATAAAAAAGATTGATGGAGAATTAAAAGTTGGTACACAGCTTCAGGTTCTGATAGAACCACCTGGCGGTAAAGCGATGACATTCAAACCCACTGTAAAAATATTGGAACCAAAGACTGAATTTAGATGGCTTGGGAATTTACTGTTTCCGGGCATTTTTGATGGTGAGCACATCTTCCAGCTTGAACAAATTGACAACAATAAAACAAAATTCATTCACCGCGAAAATTTCAGCGGGCTTCTTGTTCCGCTTTTTTGGAAGAGTTTGAATAGCAATACAAGAAATGGATTTGAAGCAATGAATAAAGCATTAAAAGAAAAAGTTGAACTGAATTAGAGCCTAACTAAAATCAACAATCCAATTTGTTATCCATTCCTAACAATTTCTTGCGTCTCTCTTTACAATTATTACAGTGCAACTTAATTTAACATTGTAAAAACTTACCACTCGGTAGACAGGGATCTAAATTTTATTATGAAAACTTACATACGCTTTACCACCATACTATTATTTATTTGCCCGCTTCTAATAGCTCAAAACAAAATCACTTTTAGTGTTGATATGAGCACGCTAATTGAAAATGAACTGTTCCAACCTGGGAACGGAGATAGTCTTGTTGTTCGTGGCAGCTTTAATAACTGGAACGGGAATAATCAATTACTCTCCGACTTAGACGATGATGGGATTTATAATCTTACTTACAGCATTTCTGGCTCTGTTGGTGATACAATTCAATACAAATTTGTTATTGTAAAATATGAGGGATTTGATAGCTGGGAAGTAAATCCTAATCCCGAAAATCCTGACTATGGGAATAGAGTAATGGTTCTTACCGGAAAGCCTCAATCCTTACCAAATTCAGTGTTTGACATTGATAGGTACATTAAGTTCCCGGTTATATTTAGTAAAAAGGAACTACAAGAAGATTTTCTTCAGATGAGGAATGCTCTTGAAACTATTCACCCGGCTCTTTATGATTTTACAGATAAGGATACTTTTGATGAGTTGTTTGAAAATAAATATAATTTGATAGATTCAAATCTATCTATTGAAGAGTTTCACAGGATTCTCGAACCGATTATTGCAGCAGTTGGCTGCGGACATACAGGCATATGGCTGCCAAATAATTACTATTACGTTGCTCCACAAAGGTATTTTCCTCTAAAGTTAAAGTTCATTAACGATAAGGTTTATCATATAGGTCAATATAGCGATTCATCTCTTCTACCCATAGGAAGTGAAATAAGAAGTATTAATAACGTACCAATTATCAACATCATAAAGACATTAAAAGAAAATCATCGTGCCGATGGATTTAACAAAGCATTTAAATCTGCAAGAGTTGAGAAAAAGTTTTCAAAACTGTATGTGCTTCAGTATGGCTATCCTAAAAAATTTGAAGTGCAATACATTCAACCCAAACAGAGAGAACTTCAAACAATAGAACTTCAACCAGTTAGTTTGAATAGTATCAATAGTGTACCCCTAATGGGTAACGATTTGACAATTGATATTATTAAGGAAAAACACATTGCAGTTTTAACTATAAATACATTTGTTTATTACGATCAGCTTGAGATGTTTCAATTATTTATTGATAGTGCCTTTT
>CP070637.1:1119168-1124301 GCA_020354005.1 Ignavibacterium sp. | reverse complement strand
TTAATGAGTTCAATGCAGTTATCCTTACCGATACCATAACTTGTAGTTGTCCACTCTCCCACTCCGTCCATTGTAAGAATGGCGGCTTCCTTATATGGTGATGGATAAAATGCCGATGCAGCGTGCGATTCGTGGTGTTCAGGAAATAAAATCTTCCCATCATAGTTCATTTCTTTTTTTATCAATTCCTTCATCCAGATTTTTTCTTTAATCCAAAGTGGCATTGCCTTTAAAAACGATTTTATTCCAACCGGTGAATAGGTAAGATATGTTTCTAATATCCTTTCGAACTTCAGGAAGGGTTTATCATAGAATGCAACAATTTCAAGCTCATAACTTTTAATCCCAGCATACTCCAAACAAAATTTTATTGCATTTACAGGGAAACTAAAATCGTGTTTCTTTCTTGTAAATCTCTCCTCCTGTGCTGCTGCAATTATTTCACCGTTTTTAATTATGCAGGCAGCACTATCGTGATAAAATGCAGATATTCCTAGGATGTACATATAATTGCTGGAATTATGGAAATATTATTGGATAATAGTAAATCATTATTTGAGTGGAATTGAAATTACATTTATATCATCAAAAATTAAAGGTGAATGCTCACCCACTCTCCCGCCAAACTCAAATGGACCACCTTTAATTGTCAATGGTCGGTGAAAGCCTTCAGAACCGCTGCCATCCCAGGTAGTAATATAGATTTTAGTTCCTTCCAGATTTTGTGGATATCCAAACACTTCAGGATGAAACTTGAAAATAATTTTCCTGTTATCCTTCATTACTTTTATCTCGGGTGCTGGTATTACGAAGGTTCCAAAATTGTCTTTATTTGCTCCTTCGCTGGAATAAATTACATTATTCCACCCGCTCGCAAAGTTCAAAATATCCCAGGCAAATCCTTCAGGAGCTATTGCATCTAACTTTGGAAGAATTTTTACCCCATCTTTTTCTGGAAGATCAATAAAAATATGAAAAGCAACATGATCGAAACCGTTTGGAGGAGACCAGTAATCTGTAACTTCATTCATTGTCATTGAAATCTGAAGATTTCCACCAAAGACATTAACCTCTACAGATTCAATGTCCATTTGCCCTCCAAAAGTTGCTTCCTTAGGAGCTGAATAATTACCACTCGGTCCAAAATCATCATGCAGTGGATCGTCCGACTTTATTGAAGTACCCATGATTGGTACATCAGTGGTAATTGATTTTGACACTGAGACTATTTGTTCATCAGGATTATAAATCACTAAAGTGTGGTTTGTTTTACCCCACGTAAAATGTGATATAGGAACAGCGACTTCCCAGCTATTTTCTCGGTTAAGATTTACATCTAACGAGTTTTCCAATCGATCATCAATTAATAATTTCAATTCGCTAACATATCTGTTTACTGTTCCGCTTATAGTAAAGTCATCATTAAAAATCCTTCCGGAAGGATCCTTATCAAAATTTATAGAAACATTAGGATTTGTAACATTAACAGAATCATCAGTAACTAAAAATATTCCCGAAGCACGAGAAGGTAACTCCAAATTAATCTTACCGTCATATCCAATATTTATATCATCATTAAGCCTAATTCCTTTTAATAATTTAAGTTTTATTCCTGCCGCTAATCCAGTTTCAAGATTACTCAACAATACATTCTGATCTGCAGTGTTGAAGATAACAATTGCTTTTTGATCATTATATTCTCTCTGATAAACCAGTACACCAGGATTAAATGGTGAATCCTTTAATATGGTGAGTGTACCTCTTGTGAAGATTTTGCTACCAGTTCTTATCGCCGCCAAATCTTGTATAAGTTTATAAATCTCAGAGGATTCAGAAAAATGATCACGACCATTTGAACCCCATCCAGTCGAAAACATTGATGCACGTGCTTTTGTAAACATCTGTTCTGTCCCCTGATAAATCACCGGTACTCCCGGGATAGTCATCAGTAAAAATAAAGACTGCTTAAGGGCAGATTCTTTTGCAGTGCTCAGAAACCTCTGAACATCATGATTATCAATAAAGTTTGGTATGATGTACGGATTTTTGTAAACAGATGAATTACAAAAGACATTGAGACGATAGCTTAAATAACTCGTTGGTTTACCTTCACCAAAAACTCTATTAATGGAAAAATGTAATGGGAAATTTAGCACTGATTGCAGTGCAGGACTCTCGTCCGTACCTAAATACTTAACAATCTTTTTATCTCCGGTATCATCGAATGGATCAGAACCAATAAAGGCTTCACCAAATGTTAAAAAACTATTCTTTCCAGTTGATTCTGCAATTACATTTATTCCAGGATATTTAGGATCAATTGCATAAATAAATCCATTCCAAAAACCAAGTTCTACATAAATGATAGTATCGATTCGATAACCATCAACACCGACTTCCTTTATCCAATATCCATATGCATCCCTTAAATATTTTCTCACAAACGCGTTCTCGGTATTTAGATCGTCAAGATCAGCTAACTGATAATTGAGCAGCTGGAACTGATCATTATAATCGTTAATACCTGGTGTCCAATGATAAATATCTGCTTCCCTGTGTTCCTGTAATCGCACATCATTCAAATTAAACGGATATTGTGTTGGCCTTAATCCTGGTACCGAGCCCGTGTTCATTACGAAATTTTCTTTCGGATTTTTAGGATTGAAATCGCCATTGTAACTGAAAAAATTCCCCGTGTGATTCACTACTATATCCTGGATTAAATACATTCCTCTATTGTGCAATTTGCTGGATAGAATTTTGTAATCTTTAAGGTCACCAAAGTGTGCATCAATTTCTTTAAAGTTCTCTCCCCAATAACCATGATAACCTCCAAAAGTGACAATTGAATCCCACCATTGATTTGCAACTGGTGGTGTAATCCAAACTGCTGTTGCACCTAATTTTTGAATATAGTCAAGTTTATCAATTATACCCTTAAGATCACCACCACTGAACTTACGTCCATCATTTGGATCAAACTCATCCTTGCCCTGATTATTATTCTCTGGATTACCATCATTGAATCTATCTATCATTACAAAATAAATAATTTGATCCTGCCAGTCAGGAGAAGCGACATGCAAATTATAATTACCCTCTTTATTATCAGCACTTTCATCATCGCTGGAACAGCTTGTGAAAAACATAATAGTGCTCAAAATTAATAAGCTGATAGATAGCTTAGTAAATTTTTGCTTATCAATAGTTTTTATCATTTAATTACTAACTTGATTAAAAGCAACTAGTGTTATTATAAAATGTACTTGAAATAGATCGATCATCATAGACTATATACTTATAATAATATTGAAGATAGGTTTCAAACTAATTATTTATAATTACAATTTGAGAATGTATATTAAATTAATGGATAGTTAATGTTTATTAATAATCAAAAAAAGTATTAGCAAGAATTATTAGCTTCATAAAATATATGAATTCTAGCCTTTGGAAATTACTGAGATAAGAGCTGGATTTAAAGTGATGAAAGTAAGCCAATTCTTATTCTAAATTTCAATAGTATGATGACTAAAACTCAAAAAATAAAGTATAACAGCAAATCAAAAAAATACTTTTATGTTATTCTCATACTAATTCCTTTGGTGTTTTTCATTGTACTTGAATTAACCTTAAGAATTATTAATTATGGGAAAAACCTGGACCAATGGATAGAACCACAACAAGGTAAATTAGTCCTTAATCCAGATGTTGCTCACCGGTATTTTTCTACCATCCAAACGATTCCATACTCACAATATGATTATTTCGACAAAGAAAAAGAGGAAAATAGTTTTAGAGTGTTTATTATGGGTGGCAGCAGCGCTGCTGGATTTCCATATTCACCTAACGGTTCTTTTTCAAAATATATTCGAAAGAGACTACAGAAAGTATATCCGAGTACTAAGATCGAAATAATAAACATATCTATGGCTGCAATAAACTCATATACTTTAAGAGATCTATTACCGGAAACTTTGGAACAGAAACCTGATTTGTTAATCATTTATGCTGGACATAATGAGTACTACGGTGCATTGGGTGTAGGATCCACTGAATCATTGGGAACTTATCGTTCTGCAATTATTTTTTATCTATATCTCGAGAGATTTAAATCATTTATTCTTATAAAAGATCTATTAAATTCGTTGACAAAATTATTTTCTGAAAAAGCTGAAAATCCTAGATCTTTAATGAGAAGAATGGCGAAAGAAAGATTAATAAATTTGAGTTCCGATTTGTATACAGCAGGATTATTACAATTTGAAGAAAATGTTAGAGATATCCTCGAATCGACAACTGATCATGACATACCCATTCTTCTATGCACATTAGTTAGTAATCTAAAAGATCAAATACCATTTGAATCAATGAAAACAGAAGGACTGCCATTAGCAATTGATATTTACAGTGAGGCGAACTACGCATTGCAAAAAGATGAAATCAGAAAGGCAGATTCATTGTTTAGATTTGCAAAGGATCTCGATGCTTTGCGGTTTCGTGCCCCCGAAGAAATTAATGAAATAATAAAGCAATTGGGCAGAGAATATAAAATTACTGTCGTGGATATAGATTCCACTTTTACTGCCTTAAGCTCAAAAAAAATTATCGGAGATGATTTAATTTGTGATCATCTTCATCCCAACTTAAGTGGATATCGGCTAATTGGGAAAATTATTTATGAAGAAATGGAAAGTATCGGTTTCTTACCAAAAGCAAATCCAGAATTTATTGATCCAATTGATCAAGATTACTTTGTTAGAGCCAATTATGATTTTTCTGATCTCGATGTTCAAATTGCTAATTATAGAATATTTCTATTAAAACAGGACTGGCCATTTGTAAAGAGAGATCAACCGTTAAAAAGATCATATCAAGCGGTAAACACAAAAAGTTTTTTGGACACACTTGCTTTTAATGTTGTAACAAATAATATCGACTGGGATAGAGCTCATATAAATTTGGCACGAAGATACTTGGAGAACGGCAATAAGAATGGATATATTGCTGAGATGAAAGTCATTATTGATAAGTTTCCTTATGTAATTAGTTATTACAAAATTGCTGCAAAAGACTTATTAGCTAAAAAATTTTTCAATGAAGCAATTCATTATCTTGAAATCTATAACAATA
>CP070637.1:1106762-1119068 GCA_020354005.1 Ignavibacterium sp. | reverse complement strand
TTCTTAATTTTCTGTCGTAGCGATTCGCCTTTATAATAGCCCATGCAGATATAGAGTTGACCATCATCCGTTTCATTAATTTCATGTATGTTACATATATTAGGGTGATCCAGTGCTGACGCAGCCTGTGCTTCTACAATAAATCGCTTTCTCGTTGATTCATCTTTGGTTAGATGTGAGGGAAGAAATTTTAAGGCAACTAGACGATTCAGGGAGGTATCTCTTGCTTTATAGACAACACCCATTCCTCCTTCGCCAAGTTTTTCCAGGATCTGATAGTGTGAGAGAGTCTGTCCAATCTCTACTGACATTTTCATTCCCGTTTTAATTAACGGAACTTAGCCCTCTAATAAATAGTTTTTAATCCACGCCTCGGGGGAATCAATAGGGAAGGTATAAACAATTAAGCACACTACAACTTCTCCCGAAAGTGTAGATGTAAAAAATCTCAACTAAAATATAAAATATTGTAGGTAATAAACAAATAACTTTATTAAAAGTTGCTGATTGGCAAGTAATATCTGTTGGAAACTGGATTGGAATGGTTACAATAAAAACTAACAAATGTAGTAATATCAGTTAAATTATCAACTCCGTTGGATTGAATATATTATTTATATTTGCGCAATTCATTGATTATAAATTACTATGCGGCGTTGGCAAAAAATAACAATCGGTTTAATCATTTCTGCATTACTCGTTTTCTTTATTGGCGGGTATATTTTTTACAGATTGCTGAATAATTCACTTCCCATCTATGAGGGAATTCTTCAAGCTCCAGGATTAAGAGAAACTGTTGAGATTTACAGGGATAGTATGGCTGTACCATACGTCTTTGCTAATAATGATGAAGATGCTGCCTACGCACTTGGTTACCTTCACGCGCAAGAAAGACTGTTTATGATGGATTTGGTGAGAAGAGCTGGTTCAGGCAGACTTAGTGAAGTAATGGGTAAAGAAACCATTCCGTTTGATAAAATGTTCAGGACTATTGGTATTAATAAAACTGTAGAAAAAATAAAAAATGAGATGAATCCCTCTGCCTTAAAATTACTTGAAGCATATTCCAAAGGTGTAAATCTCTATATAAAAGAGGTAAAGAATAAATATACATTTGAGTTTGATATGCTGGGCTATCAACCCGAAAAATGGAAACCTGAACATAGCTTAATAGTAATAAGGATGTTGGCCTGGGAACTGAACTTAAGCTGGTGGACAGATATTGCATTCACGGAGCTTGTTCAGAAATTGGGCAAAGAGAATGTTGAAGAAATTTTACCTGATTTTCCTCAAAATGCTCCAATGATTATACCTGAATATCTTGAAAAATTTTCTACCCTTAATAGGTCATTTTTAGAGACAGATAAACTTTTCAGACAGTTTATGGGTATGAACGGAACTCATATTGGCTCGAACAATTGGGTGGTAAATGGCAATATGTCTTCATCAGGCAAACCGATAATAGCAAATGATCCTCATCTGGCTTTTACTACACCGGGATTATGGTATGCAGCAGTTATTAAATCACCTGATTGGGATGCAGCTGGAGTTTCTTTACCTGGTGTGCCTGGTATTGCAATTGGTAAAAACCAAAATATTTCCTGGGTTGTTACAAATATTATGAATGATGATTCAGATTTCTATTTTGAAAAGCTTGATTCTTCCGACACAAAATATTTGTTGGATGACAAATGGCATGATTTAAAAATAATTGAAGATACAATTTTTGTTAATGGGGGCGATCCTGCAGTGATTGAAATTAAAGAAACTCACAGGGGTCCAATCATTTCTGATATTCATCCGTATAATTTTGCTTATAATACAGACTATACCGGCTATCCTCCTATAAGTATGCGTTGGATTGGAAATGAAATAAGCGACGAGTTGTATGCCTTCTTAAAAATAAATAAAGCAGCGAACTGGAAAGAATTTAAATCAGCGGTACAAATGTTTAATGCACCAGGACAAAATTTTGTATATGGTGATGTTGATGGTAATATCGGATATGTTTTTGGAGGTGCACTTCCACTAAGAGGTGATGGAACGTTAAATTCCACAACATTTGTTTTTGATGGAACATCATCCAAAAGCGACTGGACCGGTTTATTAAACAGAGATCAAGTCCCTATGCTTTTTAATCCGGAACAAAATTTTATTGCTTCTGCAAATAATAAAACTGTAAAAGACTTCAAATATCATATAACAAATTTGTGGGAACCATCTTCAAGGATTGACAGGATTACTGAGCTTATAAAATCAAAAGAGAAACATTCCCCGGAAGACTTTATGCAGTACCAAATGGATATGGTATCTCCATATGCGAAAAAAATGATTCCATACTTTCTCAATGCATTTGATACTATTGATGTTACCTATGATAATTTATCACTCTCATTACAATTACTAAGAGACTGGGATTATGAGCTCGATAAATTTGCACAAGCACCGGCAATTTATTTAACTGCCTTTAAGTTCCTTCTGCAAAATACTCTTCAGGATGAGATGGGTGATGATCTTTTAAATCAATATATATTCTTAGCAAATATTCCTTACCGAAGCATTCAGCAATTGTTGGATAATCCAAACTCAAAATGGTGGGATAATATAAATACAGCTGAGATTGAAAACAGAGATGATATAATTCGTGAAAGTCTCGGGAATGGTCTCGCTTTTCTAGAAGACCAGCTTGGTGAAGAAGTAGGAGATTGGCAGTGGGGAGCACTTCACAAAGTTGTATTTAGGCATCCTTTTAGTGGTAACTTTTCACTGCTTGATAAATTTATCAATATCGGTCCATACGAAATTGGAGGAGATGGAACAACTATTTTCAATACCGAGTATCCATTTTCAGAAAGCATAGAAGAGTATCCTATCTTCAGGCACGAATTGTTTGAGAATGATTTGGGTCCTTCGATGCGCTACATTTATGATTTTGCTAATCCGGAAGAGTTTTATTTGATACTAACCACAGGTCAATCCGGAAATATAATGAGCGAACATTATCGTGATATGTCTTTGTTATGGTTAACAGGAAAGTATATGAAAATAAGTACTAATGAGGATAGTATTAAGAGTCCTAAAAACAAGTTATTGAAACTCCTGCCTTAATCTACCAAGCGGATTAAGATTATTTATATTAAATTTACCCGATCAAAAAAGAAACGATTAAATGAAAGTAATAGAGCATTTAGAACTATCAAAAGAACCTCTCATAAGTTTTGAGTTGATACCACCTAAACGAGGTGGAGACATTAAAAGCGTGATGGCGGTTCTTGATGAAATAACAAAATTCAAACCTCCGTTTATTGATATTACAAGTCATTCTGCCGAGGTGATTTATGAAGAGACTTCCACTGGAATAAGAAAAATTGTAAAGCGAAAAAGACCCGGAACTCTTGGTATTTGTGCACTCATCCAAAATAAGTATGATGTTGATGCAGTACCGCATATTCTTGTTAAGGGTTTTACAAGGGAAGAAACTGAGGATTTCCTAATTGAGTTAAATTATTTAGGTATTGATAATATACTTGCAATAAGAGGTGATGAAAGCGGTTATGATAAACCAATTCCTACTGGAAGAAGCACTCATCAAACATCTCTGGATCTGGTTAAGCAAATAATTGATATGAATAACGGTAAGTATCTTGAAGATTCATTGCTGGATGCAAAGCCAACAAAATATTGTGTTGGGGTAGCTGGTTACCCGGAAAAACATTTTGAAGCACCGAATTTAAAATCTGATATAAGATTTATTAAAAAGAAAATTGATGCTGGGGCCGATTATGTTGTGACACAAATGTTTTTTGATAACAAATTCTATTTCGATTTTATAGACAAATGCAGAGAGGAAGGCATTGATGTACCGATTATTCCGGGATTGAAAATCATCACCTCCAAAGTGCAGCTTAATTCAATACCGAAGAATTTTCATGTGAGTATACCTGATGAGTGTGCAGATGAAATTTCTGAAGCTAAACCGGAACACGTGATGGATATTGGCGTTGAGTGGACATCAAAACAAGTTGAACAGTTATTGGAAAGCGATGTGCCAAGTGTACATTTTTATATAATGCTCAATTCACAACCAATAAAAAAAGTGATGGATAAATTGAAACTTTTTAAGAAAGTGTATTAATACTTTTATAAACTGACTTGATGTATAGATTATTTAAATGTTAAAAATAAAAAAACCCAGAATCAAAAAATTAAAATGGGGAATTGCCGGTTGTGGTTATTATGCAGAGCATACCTTCATTCCTACCTTATCCTTATTACGAAGAAGTTCACTCGTCTCGCTTTACAGTCATAATTTAGATAGAGCAAAGCAGCTGGCTAAAAGCTCAGGTGCAACAGGCTACTTTAACGATTATGATGAATTCCTGAAATCAGATATAAATTGTGTTTATGTTTCGAGTGTAAATTCCGATCATTATGAACAGGTGATAAAAGCTGCCGAAGCAGAAAAACATATCCTTTGTGAAAAACCGCTGGCCATTACAGCAAAGCAAGCTGAGGAAATGGTAAAAGTCTGTAAGAAAAAAGATGTGTTCCTTGCAGTAAATTATATACATAGATTCCATCCGCACGTAGTAAAATCCAAAGAGCTTATTCAGAAAGGTACATTGGGCAAGCTGGTTTCAATAAATCTGAGTTTTAATATGGATTTTGCACCGGGAAGTAATTTTAGGTTTAACAAAAAGTTAAGCGGTGGTGGTGCATTCCGGGATTTAGGTACGCATATGATAGACCTTCTTCGATTTCTTGGCGGCGAGATTGAAGAGATCAACGGTTATATAAATAATATTATATACAAAAGTGAAGTGGATGATTTTACGGCTGCGCTTGTTAAGTTTAAGGGAAGTGGGTACGGTTATTTAAATGTCTCATACAATAACAAGAAAGCTTTTAACAGAATAGAAATACTTGGACATAAAGGTGCTATTAGCATTGAGAATTTTATTGGAGTCAAACATCAATCGGCAAAGCTGAGCATACTTTTAGATGGTGAAGCAAAACTTAGCTTTCGGAAAAGGGGAAATAAATTGAATTATCTTCTTAGATCTGTACAAAAATCATTTCTGAATAATGAAGAACCTTTGATAACCGGCGAGGATGGTCTAATAAATATGAAACTGATGGAAGAATTAGAGAGAAAATGTCGGAAGTAGGAAAGGTTGTTTCAATTTGCCATAAAATTTACCATAAGAGATATGTATCAGCATATGATGGAAACGTATCTTTAATAACTTCTAGCAACACGGTGCTGTTTACACGCTCAGGGGTTTGTAAAGGTGACGTTACAGATGAAGACATACTGGAATTTGATATGAGTGGTTCTCTCTTAAAGGGGGAAGGAAGAATTACAACAGAGTTTAAACTTCATCTATTTGCCTATTCCCGCAGACCGGATGTTAATGCGGTGGTTCATTGCCATCCTGTTTACGCAACGGCTTTTAGTCTTATTGGTGAAGGGTTAGATGAGCATTACTTCCCGGAAGTTATACTAACACTTGGTAAAGTACCATTATGCAAGTACGGCACTCCATCAACAAACGATCTCCCTTTAAGTCTCGAACCATATATTGATCACTCGTGGGCATATTTGCTTCAGAATCATGGAGCTCTAACTCTTGGTAAAGATCTGGACGATGCATATTATAAGATGGAGAAGCTTGAACATACTGCAGAAACAATCTACAAAGCCAAGACATTAGGCTCACCAAAAACTCTTTCACGTAGTGATATAAATGAACTTTTAAAGATATCTGAAGAAACGTACGGGATTAAAGTGGACCCAAGAAATATTTATGATTAAATGTACCTAAACAGAATAATGTTAATATAATTTATGTTTGATACTAAAATTAATATTGCTGTTTTTGTTGGCGGTACTTCACCGGAAAGGGAAGTATCAAAATCATCCGCCAAAGCAATTTATAAAGCAATAAAAGATTTAGGTTATAATTGCACCCTCATCGATCCTGCTTATGGAATTAACCAACCGGATGATGAGAAAAAATTTTTTAGCGATGATGATTATTCGGAAATTAAAAATGAAAACATAATCAAAACAATAAATTCTAATTTACTCGATGATATTGATTTAGTTTTTATAGCATTACACGGTAAATGGGGAGAAGATGGAATTATACAATCACTTTTGGAGTTAAGAGGAATTAGGTACACCGGCTCCGGAGCTTTCTCAAGCGCCATATCGATGGATAAAGCTCTTTCGAAAATTATTTTTAAGGAAAATAAAATTAACAATGCTGATTCATTCACAATTGCTAATCAATATAAGATTGATGAAGTTCTTAAAAAGATTAATAACAAACATGGTTATCCTTGCGTAATCAAACCGAATGATCAGGGTTCTACAGTTGGACTAACAATTGTGAATGAGAAAGATGATCTTCAATCTGCAATTGATTTTGCTCTGCAATTTTCAGATATAGTTTTGATTGAAAAATATATTGCGGGAAGAGAAATGACTGTAGCAATTCTTGATGATGAAGCTCTTCCTGTTTTAGAGATCATTCCTAAATCCGGTTTCTATGATTATAAATCAAAGTACACAAGTGGAATGAGTGAGTACATTGTTCCCGCGGATATTCCAAAATATGTATTTATCAAGTTACAGGAACAGGCGTTAGCAGCATTTAAATCATTGCGTTGTAAAGTTTATGGAAGAGTGGATTTTAGATTAAGTGAAGATAACACACCGTATTGCCTTGAAGTAAATACATTACCGGGTATGACTGCCACCAGCCTGGTTCCCAAGATGGCTAATGCAGCTGGCATTTCGTTTAATGAGTTGATTGAACGTATAATAAGACTCAGTATTGATGGCAAAAAATAAAAGAAAATTTTTTTTTCTATATCTATTTATTATCATCATCCTCACGGGAATATCTTACCTCGTATTTAATGAGCACGGCATCATCAAGTATGTAAAACTGAATGACGAGATAGAATCATTAAATAATCAGATTGGAAAATTAGAAGAAGAAAATACTAATCTTAAGAATGAAATTGATTCGCTGAAAAAAGAAATTCCTGCAAAAATTGAGCAGGTAGCAAGAGAAAAATATGATATGTTAAGAGAAGGTGAAAAGACAATAGAAGTTAAGAAAGAAGATGTAGATGAAAAAAAAGACTAGTTTACCGGATACACCCCTTGCTGAAAGAATACGGCCAAAAGATTTAGCTGAATTTTACGGACAGGAAAATCTCGTAGGAAAAGGAAAACCGATTCGAATGATGATTGAGAACGACACATTGTCATCATTTATTCTCTGGGGTCCTCCGGGATCAGGAAAAACCACACTTGCCAAAATAATTGCAGAAAAAACAAATGCAGAGTTCTTTCAGTTAAATGCCGTGTCCTCCGGTGTAAAAGATTTAAGGCGTGTGATTGATATCGGCACACAAAATAAACAAATGATTAGAAAGACAATTCTATTTATTGATGAGATTCATCGCTTTAATAAAGCACAGCAGGATGCCTTACTTAACTCAGTTGAAACAGGAATAATTTATTTAATAGGTGCCACAACCGAAAATCCTTCGTTTGAAGTTATTCCCGCGCTACGTTCACGTGCAAGAGTTTACATCCTTGAAGACCTTTCAAAAAATGAACTTCAAAAAATATTAAACAACGCGCTTAAGCAGGATGAGTTCCTCTCAACATTGCACATCGATAATATTGATGTTGATTTTCTTCTCTATTTATCCGGTGGTGATGCAAGGACTTTACTCAATATCCTGGAGTCATCTGTAATTCAGGAAATTGATTCCGAGCCGATTGAGATTACAAAAGATGTTCTTGAAAATGTAGTTCAGAAAAAGAATATAATTTATGATAAAGCAGGTGAAGAACATTACAACCTTATCTCAGCTTTTATTAAAAGTATTAGAGGCAGCGATCCTGATGCTGCATTGTATTGGCTTGCAAGAATGCTGGAAGGCGGGGAAGATCCGCTTTTTATAGCTCGGCGGTTAGTTATCCTTGCATCGGAAGATATTGGTAATGCTTCACCAAACGGATTAGTTTTAGCGGAGGCTGCATTTGGTGCCGTTCATAAAATCGGTTTGCCTGAAGCACGAATAATATTGGCTCAATGTACAACTTATCTTGCTTCCAGTCCCAAGAGCAACGCTTCATATATGGGAATAAAGAACGCAGAAAGTGAAGTTCGGGATAACAAATTGTTTTCCGTCCCTTTACATTTAAGAAATGCCCCGACAAAATTGATGAAGGATATTGGTTACGGTAAGGAATATAAATATACGCACGATTTTGAAAATCATTTTGTCAAAGAAAATTATTTACCCAAAGAAATGGATGGGAAGCAATTTTATTTCCCATCAGAAAGTGGTCAGGAAAAAAATCTTAAAGATAGACTGAAAAGTTTATGGGGAAATAAAAAGAAATATTAACGCCTCTTAATTATCAAATCACAAAATTCGGATAACAAATAATTATCAAATTCCAATTTCCAATTCTTTAATTCTGTTTAATTAAAGTAGTGCAAACATCTTTCCCGGAAGCTGCTTTACTAATCCCTTAAATTCAAGTGATAGCAGATGTACAAGGCAATCGGATGTTGAGAGATTTGTTGCGTTTGCTATATTATCGATCAATAATGCCTCTGAATTTAAAGCGTTGAGAATTTTTTCTTCGAAGAGATTTAATTCCTCCTGTTGCCTTGGTATATTCTTACCGAGTACCGGTTTTAGTTTTAATTCAAGCTCGATCAGTACATCCTCTGCAGATGTTATTAATTCAGCCTCCCCTCTTTGTATTAGTTGATTGGTTCCTTCCGCTTGATTGACACCAACATTTCCAGGCACAGCAAATACTTCACGGTTTTGATCTAAGGCAAATCTTGCAGTTTGCATTGCACCACCAGCAATTCCGGTTTCAACAATTATGCTGCCTAAGCTTATACCAGATATAATCCTATTTCTCTTTGGAAAGTTTACAGCATCTGGTTTTGTACCGAGATTAAACTCACTTATTACTGTACCACTTTCGGAAATCTTATCAAATAGCTTATGGTTTTCCGGTGGGTATACTACATCTAAACCGGAGCCGATAACTGCAATAGTTCTTCCACCTTGTTTAAGTGCCGCCGAATGACTGATTGAATCGATTCCTCTTGCCATTCCGCTAACTACAGTAATGTTTTGTTCAGCAAGGCCGGCTGCTATTCTCTCCGCCTGTACTTTCCCATAATTTGTTGGCATACGTGTACCAACCATTGCGATAGAATAATCATCGGCCTCTAACAGCTCACCCTTAATTTGCAATATAAGCGGTGGATCGTAAATATTCTTAAGAATTTTAGGATAACTTTCATCCCAAACAGTTATAATTTCAGCATTGAGTTTTTTTAGCTTTGATATCTCTTCTTCAAGCCAATCCTTCGTATTCTGATAATTCCTATTTGCACTATGAATTCTTTTTGCAAGATTCGAGCTAATGCCGTCGACGTTAAGAAGACTATCGTATTCTGCGGATAAGATTTTTTCAGTTGATCGGAATTTTGCTAGTAGACTTCTTACTTTAGCCGGTCCAATTCCCTCGATAGATAGAAGTGTATAAAGATTGGTAAGTTGTTCTAAATTAAGTTTAGACACATTGATTATTAAACCTGGTTAAATAATAGTTAATCGACATCGATAGAATCAACAACAGCAACAATTACTGAATGTACAGGAGCTTTTCGATGACCAAGAATTTGTTCAACGGCTTTACCTTCCTGCACTAACAATACAATATCTCCAATACCAGCATCCACAAAATCTAATGCAACAACATCTTTTTTGCCGATGTATTTATAATCCAAATCTACCGGATGAACAGTTAAAAGTTTGTGTCCTTTTAAGTAAGAGTTTTTCTGAGTAGAAACTATGTTGCCTTTAACTTTCGCCAGAACCATTGTTATCGTCCTGTGAACTTTCTGTTTGTTTTCTTTTACGATAGAATATTGAGGCTGGAAATATCAGAACGTAGCCTATCACTAATAATATTGGCGAGACAACAAGCGATGTGACACTATCCCATTGACCTATAGACATAATATAGAAGCCGATTATGATTACTGCAAAACCCATTATAAGGAATAGGTAGTTTCCCCTTTCCCAGTAGATACCAAATGGAGACACCCTGACTTTTTCCTTTTTAGATTTCCGAATATTTTTTCTCTTAACCTTCTTAGCCATCACAACTCCAATATAAATAAAAAATAAAAAGCCCAGCGATGGGGTACCACTGGGCTCGACTCTTTTGCTTCAAAGGGCAGGGGAGAACCCTTTGAAAGAGTCAGTATTAATATAAATCATCAAGATTTATTTGTCAAGCAAAATTTTTACTTGCTTATTTGATATACAATTTTTCTAATTGTATCGAACTGCAAGTATGGATAGTCCTCCCTTATTGTATCAATTGCATCACCCGCACTAATCTTACTTGCTCTTAATTGTTTGAACTTTTTGCGGATTTGATAATCTCTAACCGCTTTCTCGTCTATCAAACCGTGAGAATCAAGAAGCTCATAAATATCGTCACTAATCAGATCAGATAGGGGATTTTCGATTTTTGCGATCACTTCTTTCATTTTTGGTTTCCTTTCTTGTTAATGGATGTCTGGTCCTATTAAGTAAGTATCAATAAATAAATGTGAATACCTCCCAGTTTCTGTTAATTTAATCAAAAAAATAACCGACCAGAGAATTAACCTAAATCGGTTTAAATTCGCTACTCTGGTAATAAAATGTAAATAGTATTCTTATTACAGAAAAAGTAGCAAATCAGCTATAAAATGAATCCTTTCTTGATTAAATTTTATACAAAGATAAAAAAATATTGAACAAAGTCAAACAATTAATACGTTTGGGGATTTAGATGTACCAAAATAGAAATAGTTCCACAAAAAATTGAAATTTATTGAATTAAAATTGAGTTGCAGAGTGAAAGGAATGTTTGTTAACTTAATACTTAATTTTAACAATTTTGACAACTAATTGTCAGCTCGAGATGCCTGAAGAGACAAATAAAAAACAAGCAAAATTTGGTGATTATATCTACATACTTTACAAATGGCGCAAACTTTTGCTCATAAATATGATTATCATTACTGCTGGGGCCACAGTTTATTCGTTTTTAATTCCCGAACAATTTAAAGCCACATCAATCGTCATGGTTTCACAAAGTAGTTCAGACGGTATGGGTGGTATAGGTTCAATCATTTCCGGTGGAGGAATTGGAGCCGTGGGTGCACAGCTATTCGGTATTACTAGTCCATCACAAGGTTTGTATTTTGAAATCCTGGGTAGCAGGACGGCACTGACTGAAGTAATAAATAAATTCAATTTAATTGATTATTACAGTATCAGCGATAGGAATATGGATAAGACACTTAAGTCATTCTCTGGCGATGTAATATTTGAACCAACTGAAAACGGAATGATCGAAATAAGTGTTATCAATGAAGATCCGATATTAAGTGCCCAAATGGCTAATTACTTTGTTAATCTTGCAGATAGTATTAATATTGAATTAAATATAGAGCAAGCAAAAAATAGTAGAATATTTATAGAGAAACGATATAGGAAGAATATTGAAGACTTAGCAAATGCTGAAGATTCAATGTATAAATTCCAGAAGAAGTATGGAATATTTGCTGTCCCTGAGCAATTAGAAGCTTCAGTTAAAGCTGCTGCAGAAATGGAGGCGTTACTCGCTCAACAGGAATTGGCTCTAGAACTAATCAAGCAGCAATCCGGAACATCTTCTCCTCTCTACATAAATCTAGCAAATCAGATTGATGTAATTAAGAGAAAAGTAAATGAACTTAAGAATTCTCGTGAGCTATCGTATCCTTCAAATGTATTATTTCCTTTTTCAGAGGTGCCAGATTTGACAATTAACTATTATAGAATATTCAGGGAAATAGAGATTCAATCAAAAATAATGGAATTTGTTCTTCCAATGTATGAACAGGCTAAAGTTGAAGAGCAAAAGAGCATCCCGTCACTAATTGTTGTAGATAAAGCAGTCCCTCCGCAACTTAAACACTCACCTAAAAAGGCTTTTATTATTCTTTTGTTCTTTTTTCTTGGATTGTTTATACATCTACCAATCATATTTTTAGCTGATAGAATAATAACTAGTGAAACACCTGAAAATCCACTTGAAGTAAGAGAGAAAAAATTCTTCTTGAAAATTGCCTCAATATATCGAATCAAGTTTTGATAGTTTAACATATGTCAATCCTTCTAACTATTACTATAGGCATTTAC
>CP070637.1:1088924-1106662 GCA_020354005.1 Ignavibacterium sp. | reverse complement strand
TATCTATGGAAGAATGGAACGAATTACGTAAAGCCGGACCGATGGTTCATTTTATGGTATACGATCCGGCAGGTGAAGAATGGAGTATGGGTGCATCAATGATAAAAAGTTTCGTCATTAACTTTATCTCAGCATTTATTGCTGCTGTATTATTGATGATGACTCTTGCACAAAATCCATCATTTATACGAAGAGCGGTATTTGTTATGATGCTTGGTTTGTTTGCCGGATTTGTTGTTCATTTTATGAACTGGAACTGGTGGCATATGGCGTTTGGTTTTACTATTGTTAATGTAATTGACGCTTGTGTTACCTGGTTTATTGGTGGATTGGTTCTTGCGTGGAGGATAAAACCTGAAGCACAGGCTGCATAACTATTTGTCTTAACGGCTGTCATAATCCATTGGCAGCCATTTTTAATACTTTGATATTTTATTAAGGATTGATTGATTTGGAAATCAAAAAAATGTTCGATGTAAATAAGGATGCTTGGAATAAAAAAACGCCTTGCCACCTAAAATCCGAAATGTACAACCTTGAGGAATTTAAGAATGGTAAATCTTCCTTGCATTTTATAGAGCTGGAGGAATTAGGTGATGTTAAAGGAAAGTCGATGCTGCACCTTCAGTGTCACTTTGGGCAGGATTCACTCTCCTGGGCGCGAATGGGAGCAAAAGTAACAGGTGTTGATTTTTCGGATGAGGCAATTAGCGCTGCTAATTCTTTAAGAAACGAACTGAATCTTGATGCAAAATTTATCTGCTCAAATGTTTATGATTTAAAGTCAAAACTTGATGGGAAGTTTGATATTGTTTTTACATCATATGGTACAATAAGCTGGCTGCCAGATATAAGCAAATGGGGGAAACTCGTTTCACACTATCTAAAACCGGGGGGAACTTTCTACATAGTTGAGTTTCATACTATTGTTTGGATGTTTGATGATGACTTTACGGAATTCAAATATTCATATTTCAATCAGGGTGAAATTGAAGAAATGGTAGAAGGAACCTATGCAGATACTAATGCGCCATTGAAGCAAACTCAATATGGTTGGAACCATCCATTGAGTGAAGTAATCAATTCATTAATTCAAAATGGTTTGAAGATTGAGTTCGTTCACGAATTTCCGTTTAGCGTGTATGATGTATTTGCAAATAGTGTAAAAGGAGAAGATGGATGGTGGCGCATCAAAGGAATGGAAAACATCATTCCGATGATGTTTTCCATCCGTGCAGAAAAGTAGGGGCTTGATTCATCAAGCCCTTATGAATAATAATTTTACCTACTCAGTCTAATTATCTCATCCCACTCACTTTTCGTTACAGACATAACGGATAGCCTGTTGCCACGCTGGATCAATCTGAAGTCTTTCATCTTTGGATTTTCTTTTATCTGTTTAAGAGTAACGGGTGTTTTAAATTTCTCCTTTAACTTAATGTCAACCATAAACCAACGTGGTTCTTTCTGTATTGCCTCGGGATCGAAATGCTTATTGTCCGGATCAAATTGCGTGTGATCTGGATAAGCCTCTTTTACAATTTCGCAGTGACCTACTACTGCCAGCGGATCGGCATTGCTATGGTAAAAGAGAACACCATCGCCTTTTCTCATTTTATCGCGAATAAAATTTCTTGCCTGGTAGTTTCTAATTCCATCCCAATAAGTTCTCTTGCCCGGACATTTCTCCAAATCATCTATTGAAAATTCTCCAGGTTCCGATTTGAAAAGCCAATATTTCTTTGCCATTTAATCCTCGCTTTGTAAATTTATTTAAATACGGCACTAAAATACCATTTATTCATCATATCTTAATTTGTAAATTGTTACCAATTGATATCTAGAATAAATTTCTTTGAATATGAATCTAGCAACTAAAATTATTATTGTTTTTTGTTTTACTGGATTGTTATATCCACAGAGCGATGAAAACTTTAAAATTGCAAGATTAAAATACAACGGCGGCGGAGATTGGTATAATGATCCTTCTGCAGAAGTTAATCTTCTAAATTATATCCAGCAAAATACCAACATTCAAGTTGATGCAAGATATCAGTTTGTTGAGGTGTCTTCTGACGAAATATTTTCATATCCTTTTTTGTTTATGACAGGGCATGGAAATGTTGTCTTTGCACCGGATGAAGCTGAGAGGTTGAGATTATATTTAGAGAACGGAGGTTTCTTATTTATTGATGATGATTACGGATTGGATAATGCGATCAGAAGAGAAATGAAAAAAGTCTTTCCGGAGAAAGAATTTGCTGAGCTTCCCTTTGATTATGGATTGTACAAAGTGCTTTACCAATTTGAGTTCGGTCCTCCCAAAACTCATGAGCATGATAAATATCCACCAAAAGGATTTGGAATCTTTGTTAATAAAAGACTTGCGGTTTATTACACTTACGAATCCAATCCGAGCGATGGATGGGCGGATGAAAGAGTACACAATGATTCGCCTGAAAAGAGAGAGGAAGCATTGAAGTTTGGAACAAACATTGTGGTGTGGGCGTTATCTCAATAATGGGTACAGACTCTAAATATTACCAGGAAGTTATCGGAAAGCTTGAGCGGCTTTGTAAGAAAAAATATGTATTGCAATTTCTGCTTGGATTTCAGGCTGTGATGTTTATTGCATTGATGTTCTTGACAGTCTTCTCTTTGTTTGAAATGATAGCTGGTTTAAACTCGTCATCACGAACTTTTTTAATCTACTTAGTAATTGTATTTGTTGCCGGATCAACTGCCTATTTATTATTAATTCCTTTACTTAGGTATCTCAAATTTTTTAGGAAAGAATCTTACCATCAGGTAGCAAAGATCGTTGGTGAAAATTATCCTGATGTTCATGATGATCTTTTAAACTCGATGCAGCTTGTTTCATCAGAAGAGAATAAAAAATATTACTCATTACCGTTAATAAATGCTGCATTTAAAAAAGTTTATAACAACACAAAGAACTTAAAATTTGAGTCCATCATAAACTTTAACAGAACCAAGAAAAATCTCATCTACCTTGCAGGAGCATTGCTAGTTGTGATTTTTATGTTCTCATTTCTACCAGGATTGCAAGCTGCTACTTACAGATTAATGAATTATGATCAAGAATTTATAGAACCAGCTGATTTCACTTTTGCAGTTTCACCGGGGAATAGAGAAATAACCAAGGGTGAGGATGTAATTCTTTCTGTTACTGCTAAAGGGGAAGCACCAGATGAAATATCCATTGCGATAAAAAAAGAGGATGAAACAGTTTTCAATCTTCAAAGAGTTACCCCTGATTCATCTAGTATCTATAACTTGAAATTGACTTCCGTAAGAAGCTCTTTTAAGTATTATGCCTTTGCCCAAAGTATTAGCAGTGATGAGTTTGAAATTAAAGTGATTGACAGACCGATTGTGAAAACTCTGGAACTGAATATTTCTCCGCCGGCTTATTCAAAAATGGATAGGATCATACAAAGGGATAACGGAAACGTTACGGCTTTAGTTGGTACAAGAGTAAATATTAGTTTGTCTTCAACAAAAAATCTTGGCCGAGCATATCTTGAGTTTACTGATTCCACCTTTATCGATTTAGATGTTACAGATAATACAGGGGCTGGAAGAATTTATGTAAGAAAAGATAACCAGTATTTCATAAAGCTTGTTGATAAAGTTGGTAATGATAATTTATCACCGATTAGTTATCAAATAAATGCTTTAACTGATGCTTACCCTTCAATCAAGATGATTGCACCCGATATGAATATTAAGTTGGCAAATGATAATAGGGTTGATCTAAGTGTTGAAGTCAAGGATGATTATGGATTTTCCAATCTAAAACTAAATTACAGGTTATCCTCATCCCGCTATGAAATACCCTGGGATGAATACCGCCAGCTTGAGATACCATTGAAAAAAACTGATAAGGAAATAGCAGTAAAATATATCTGGAACCTAACTCAACTTTCTCTCGGAGTAGATGATGCGGTAAGTTATTATCTGGAAGTATTTGATAATGACAACGTAAACGGACCGAAGTCAGCAAAGACAAAAGTGCTTACTGTCAAAGTACCGTCGTTGGATGAAATACTTGCCGAAGCTGATCAAGTACAGTCAGATGCTGAGATGAAGCTGGAGCAAACATTAAAGGAAGCTGAAGATCTTAAAAACACATTAGAAGAGATTGACCAGGAACTTAAGAAGGATGATGAAAAACTTAGCTGGGAAGAGAAAGAAAAAATTGAAAATGCCTTAGAAAAGTATGAAGAACTTCAGAAGAATATGGAAGATGTAAGCGAGCAGCTGCAAAGGATACAAAACGAACTTCAGCAGAACAATCTCATATCCGAAGAAACGATGCAAAAGTATATGGAGCTGCAGGAGCTGATGGATGAAATGACAAGTGAAGAGTTAAAGAAAGCACTTGAAGAACTTCGAAACACCCTTCAACAGCTTAACAGGCGAATGACGCAAGATCAACTTCAGAATATGAAATTGGATGAAGAGAGGTTTAAGAAGAGCATTGAAAGAACACTTAATCTTCTAAAACGAATTCAGATTGAACAAAAGATTGATGCACTAATTAAGAGAACAGAAGAGCTTACTGATGAACAGAGTGATTTGAAAGAACAAACGCAGCAAAGTGAAGGTGCAGATCAAAACGAAAAAAATAAACTCTCCGATAAGCAAACAGATATATCGAAGATGCTGGATGATCTTAATAGTGAGATGAAAAACCTTGATGAAAAAATGAGTGAACTGGATGATATGCCTCAGGAAGAGCTTGACAAAATAATGGATGAAATGAATGAGCAACAGAATGAAAATCTCTCTGAACAAGCATCGCAGGATATTCAGCAAAACCAAATGCAAAAAGCTATGCAGCAGCAACAGCAGATTAAAAAAAATATGAGTCAGCTTAATCAGCGGCTACAGGATTTGAAAGACCAAATGATGATGCAAAATCAAATGCAGACCTTTACCGATATGATGAAGATTCTTGATAACATGCTTGAGCTTTCCAAAAGACAAGAAGATTTAAAAGATGAAACGAAGAAGTCTGAACCAAATTCTTCCTCTTTTAATGAAAAAGCTGAAGTGCAGGAGAACCTTAAACGGAATCTTTCAAATTTGATGAGTCAGATGTCCGAACTTTCTCAAAAAACATTTGCCATCACACCGGAAATGGGCAGGGCATTGGGTGAAGCAAAAAAGAAGATGCAGCAATCGATACAAGCAATGCAAAACAGGAATGGTGCATTTGCAGGAATTACTCAGGAAGAAGCTATGATGCACTTAAATGAAGCTGCCATGATGATGAAGGGTTCGATGGAAGTTATGATGCAGGGCGGAGGTGGTTCAGGGGGAATGATGTCTTTAATGCAGCAGCTGCAGCAAATGTCGGGTCAACAGATGCAGTTGAACAATCTAACGCAGATGTTAAAGCAAATGCAGCAAGGACAGCTCACACCACAGCAACAGGCTGAAATGCAAAGACTTGCTCAACAACAGGAATTAATACGTAAATCTCTTGGACAGTTAAATGAGGAAGCGAAAATTTCAGGTCAATCGAAAAAGATTACTGCTGACCTCGAAAGTATAATGAATGAGATGTATGAAGTTTTAACCGATATGAAAACCGAAAAACTGGACGACGAGCTTATTCAAAAGCAGGAAAATATTTTATCGAAATTGTTAGATGCGCAACGCTCTATTAATGAAAGGGATTTTGAGAAAGAAAGAAAATCAAGATCCGGTGAGAATTTGGTTCTTGAATCACCTTCAGAAATTAATTTAGATTCAGAAGAAGGAAAAGATAACTTAAGGGACGAATTGAATAAAGCAGTTCAGGAAGGCTATGTTAAAGACTTTGAGGAGTTAATAATAAAATATTACAACGCCATCCAAAAAGAAGCAGCAGTTGAAAAATAATTTTTGCTGTAATCTCCACTTAAAAATATTTTAGATCTCTATTTACAATCATCATAGCTTTTAGTTTATTAACTAATTCTATTTTAGTTAATAATAAAATTTTTGTGAATGATTGAGATAATAGAAAATACATTCCGAATACTTGCCAGAGTAACCAACAGTAAAACTGCAATGTTGCTTAGTATTAATAACTTTGAAACATCTGTAATTTCGTTCGTGGGTGAGAATCCGGATAAATTTAATGAGTTTAAAAAAGCATTATTACATCTTCATAAGAGATCGAGTATTGATGTCCGGAATGTTCAAACATTTCCGGAGTATAAAACAATTGCGAGAGAACTTTCTGTAAAATCGTGTTTCATTCAAAATGTTTATTCTATTATAGAACAAAATGAAGCATTCTATATTGTTCTTTTTTATGACGCTGAGAACAATCATTTGCTGCCAACTGATGAATCATTTATGGCTATACTTAATATCCTAAGTAACCAGATTAAGCAGTATTACAGCAATAAGTATAAAAAGAGTTCTCCACTTCCTGTTGCAGATGACAATTTTGATAGTGATTCTATTATAGAAAACTGGGAAAATAATTTTACCAGACTTCTTTCAATATCCGATGACCTGATTTTTATTCTGGATAAAGATGGCTGCTTCCTTAAAATAAATGATTCCGGAGTACATCTTTTAGATTATAAAGAAAAGGAAATATTAGGAAAACATTTCATTGAATTTATTCCACCCGAAAGAAATGCAGAGGTAGCTGGTGCAATTGTTAAGATGCTGCAATCAAATGATGAGGTGAAATTTAAAACAGAATTGAGAACCAAGGTAAATAGAAACATTCCAATTGAGATAAGGGGAAAGGCAATTACTAAAAATGGATCTGTAATAGGTATGCTTGGTATAGGCAAAGATGTAACACAACTTAGCAGGACTGAAAAAGAGATTAAAAAGTTGCAACCAAAGTTGGTTGAAGCAAACCGGTTGATCTCAGTGGAAAGAGCACGTACATGGCAGCAAGGATCATTAATTGAGGAACTTGAGAGACTAAAGAGTGAATTTGTTTCAAACATATCACATGAATTCAGAACACCGCTGGCGTCTATTATTGGATTTTCGGAAACGATAGTATCAGATCCCAATCTGCCGGAAGATATGAAATCGGAGTTTAATCATGTTATTCTTAACGAAGGAAAACGACTAGCAAAACTTATAAACGATGTGTTGGAAATTTCGGTAATGGATGAAGGAAAGATTACACTAAATAAATCGATTATAGATATAGTTGAGGTGGTAAAAGAAACAGTTGAAAAGAACTACGTAAGCTCTATGAAGAAAAAAATTACTTTTGAATTCGAGCATCCTAACGTTGAGGTTTTTGTTGATGCCGATAGAGAAAAATTAGGATCAGCATTTGATGCTTTAATAAATAATGCCATCAAATTTACCAACGAAGATGGCAGGGTAAAAGTTATTGTAAATAATCTTTTTAAGGATGTAGAAGTTTTGATTAGCGATACCGGAATTGGCATCCCTGAGAAAGATTTACCCTACATTTTTCAGAAATTTTATCGTGTTAGCAGGCCAGGAACTGAAATTCCTGGTACTGGAATTGGCTTGGTTTTTGTGAAACAAATAGTTGATTTGCATAAAGGGCTGATATCCATTCAAAGCGAAATAGGAAACGGCACCTCCTTTGTGGTAAAGTTACTTAAAAGTATTAAGGCAAATAAGTGAGGTTTTAATTTGGATAAATTGATATTTATTGTTGACGATGAGCAGGCCATATCGAAGTTGCTATCTTTCTGGGTAAAGGATAAGTGGAAATATGAAGTAGAGGTATTTTCAAACAGCGAAGCGATGTTGAAAAGGATGAGCACTAAGCCTGATTTGATTCTGCTCGACATTATGCTCCCTGGTTTAGACGGATTAGAGACATTAAAGAGAATCAAGCAAATTGATGAAAATTTACCGGTAATTATGTTATCTGCGCAGGGGAGTATTGAGGTTGCAGTCGAATCTTTACGCTATGGAGCATATGATTATTTCCCCAAACCAATCGATCAACAGCGTCTTGAACTCGCCATAAAAAATGCAATAAAGAACTACGATTTAACCCGTGAGATCCAGAGTCTTAAAGAAACAGTTCAGCGTGAGTACAGTTTTGATAATATAATAACTGCAGATGGTAAAATGCAGGATGTATTCAAGTATGTTACAAAGGTCCTGGATAACAACATCACGGTTCTGATTTATGGCGAAAGTGGAACTGGTAAGGAATTAATTGCCAGAGCAATACATTTTAACGGTGAAAGAAAAGATAAACCGTTTGTTGTTGTTAACTGTGCTTCTATACCAAGAGAACTTCTGGAGAGTGAATTATTTGGTCATGAAAAAGGATCTTTCACAGGTGCGCACCAGCGTAAAATTGGAAAGTTTGAAATGGCAAATGATGGAACTATATTTCTTGATGAGGTAGGGGAACTAGAAATGCTGCTTCAGGCAAAACTCCTCCGTGTAATTCAGCAGAAGGAATTTGAAAGAGTTGGAGGCACGGAATTGATTAAAACAAATGTTAGAATAATATCGGCTACAAATAGAGATTTAAAACATGCAGTTGAGAATAAAGAGTTCAGAGAGGATTTATTTTACAGATTGAACTCTTTCCCAATATACATCCCACCGTTAAGGCAGAGAAAGGGAGATATATTGGTTTTAGCAGATCATTTTGTAAATGATTTCAATGAAAAACTTGGTAGGCATATAAAAGGTTTTTCAAAAAAAGCGTTAAAGCTAATTTATGAATATGATTGGCCTGGAAATATTCGTGAGATGGAAAATACGATTGAACGATGTTTAATTATTGCTGAAAATGAAATGATAGATGTAGATGATCTCCCACCTCATCTTCGAACCGCTGAAAGAATGGCGACAATTGATTATGGCGGACCACTGTTTTCCAATGATACTATAGTGCCGTTTGAAAAGCTTAAAGAAGAGGCTATTCGACATGCACTGAAAGTTACAAAGGGGAATATTGTGGAAGCTGCAAAACGTCTCCAGCTTGGCAGAGCCACAATATATAGGCTAATGGAAAAATACAGTATTGAAAACAGAGCCTATAGTGAATAGTAAAATTAATTCGGAGGTACTTTAAATGTTTTTTACAAAAGAAGATTATGATGATGTAATTGTTGAAGTAGTTGACCTGCCAAGAGCCACATTAAATGAAGCAGATGAATTTAAGCAGAGGTTAAAAGAAGATATTGAGAATGGTCATAAAAATATTGTGGCAGATCTTTCAGCATGTGAATTCATCGATTCAACTTTTCTTGGAACTTTAGTAATTACGCTTAAAAATGTAACAAGCATGGGCGGCGATTTAAGACTTGTTGGTTTTCAACCGGCTGTGCACTCGATGTTTGAATTAACAAGAATGTATCGTGCTTTCGAAACATTCAAGACGAGAGAAGATGCAATTAAAAGTTTTCAATAGAGAGGATTGCAATAGTTTTATTCAATTCAGTCCATATCATATATTGCATATGGGAGAAAACCTTATTCACTTTCCTACGATTTCAAACCCAGGAAATTTTATCAATTAATACGGTATCGCAATGGCGGATAGTGATAAAACAGTACTGATCATTGACGACGATGTAACAATTCGTAAGCTATTAGTTCATCATTTAAATGTAAATGAATATAATACACTTGAAGCTGAGAATGCTGAAGAGGGAATGAACTATCTTGATATCAACAACGTTGATCTGGTTTTATGTGATGTAACGATGGGTGAAATGGATGGCTTTGCTTTTTGCAGGAAAGTTCGGGAGAACGAAAATCACAGACTTATCCCTTTTATATTTGTAACTGCTAAAAACACCTATGAAGATAAAACGAAGGCTCTGGAAGCCGGTGGCGATGATATAATTACAAAACCTTTTGATGTTGATGAACTTATATTAAAAGTTAAAGCATTACAAAAAAGATCCGATATTTATAAGCTGCACGGTGTTAAGAAAAATCTTAGTACTTCTTTCGAAAGCAGCTCATTTAAAATTTTAATAGTGGATGATGATGAAGCACTATCGAAGATGTTTAAATACAATCTTGAAAATGCCGGATTCGCCTGTAATCTTGTTCATAATGCTGAAGAGGCACTGGAAGAGTTACAATTCTATACACCTGATATTATTATTTCTGATATAATGATGCCGAAGATTGATGGGATTGAATTTAGAAAACGTATTCTTGATAAGCCCAAACTAAAATCCATACCATTTATATTTCTTACTGTAAAAGGGGAAGAGAAAGATATTCTTGACGGGTATGAATATGATATTGCAGATTATGTACTTAAAACTGAAGGGCCAAAAGTTATAGTTGCCAAAGTAAAAGCAATTTTGAATAGTATATCCAGAGAACGGCAAAAGGTTGTTACAGAATTAAATCATGCTGCAGAATCTTTGCGCGCTAAAGTTGTTCCTGAAAAAGAACCTGAATTTAATGGATTTACTATAAACCAATGGCACCAACCATATGAAGGGATTCCCGGTGGAGATTTTATTGATTACTTCCTGATGGATGATCATCATCTTGCCATAATTTTGGGCGATGTAATGGGAAAGAAATGGGGCGCGTGGTATTTTGCTTTTGCTTATGCTGCTTACGTACGAAGTGCAATAAGAGGAGTGCTCCAATCATCCGAAGCATATTCTCCGAGTAAGATTATTAGTGAAGTAAACCAGTCAGTATATAGCGATGCAAAAGTGTCAGAGGTATTTTCAACTATCTCAATTGTTATTTTGAATAATAAAGATTTAACTGCAAGCTATACCGGTGCAGGTGATCTTCCGCTCTTGCATAAAAGCCTTTCTGAAAACTCAGTAAATAGTATTAGTTCGAAAGGTACCTTACTCGGTTTTTCCAACAATGGTGAGTATGAAGACAGAATTATAAAGCTTAACAAAGGAGATTCGATATTATTAACAACGGACGGATTGATTGAAACAAGAAATAAGGCTAACGAACAGTTTGGAACAAAACGATTGTTTAATTTAATTAACTCATCATTTGAGCTAAGAGACGAATTGGATTTTATTAAGAAGAAGTTTAATGTCTTCGCTAACGATAAGTTTGAGGATGATATAAGTATAATTGCTATACAGGTAAACTAAAAGTTTTGTAGCCTTACAAACCCCACACTCATTTTACTATCCTCCGTATAATATCACAGTAGGTAAAGAACCGACATCTTTATATGCTATTACTTGCCTGCAGCTTCTCAGCACGGTCGGCTATCTTTAACTGCTCAATCAGTTCATCCAGATTGCCTTCAATGATGCCGGATAGATTATATAGAGTTAATCCTATCCTGTGATCGGTTACCCTGTTTTGCGGGAAATTATACGTGCGGATTTTATCACTCCGGTCTCCGCTTCCTACCATTGATTTTCTCTGTGCAGAAATTTCCTTGCTCTGTTTTTTTTGTTCTAGGTCATACAATCTTGCTTTCAGTACCTTCATTGCTTTCTGCCGGTTTTTTAACTGTGATCTTTCATCCTGGCACTGTACAACAATCCCGGTCGGCAAATGAGTTATTCTCACTGCAGTTTCAACCTTGTTTACATTTTGCCCGCCTGCCCCGCCTGAGCGGTAAATATCAATTTTAAGATCTGTGCTGTTTATTTCAATTTGTACGTCTTCTGCTTCAGGTAAAATTGCAACAGATGCTGCTGAAGTGTGTAATCTTCCACTCGCTTCAGTTGTTGGCACTCTTTGAACTCTATGTACACCACTTTCAAATTTCATATCACCATAAACTTCATTTCCGCTTAAAGAAAACACAACTTCCTTTATGCCACCTAATCCGGTATCATTCAAATCGATCATTTCCCGTTTCCATCCGCGTATTTCTGCATACCGGGAATACATTCTGAAAAGATCATCAGCAAACAATGCCGCTTCCTGCCCACCTGTTCCTGCACGTACCTCCACAATAACATCCTTATTATCGTTTGGATCTTTTGGTAAAAGAATAATTTTTATTTCTTCTTCAAGCTTGTCTTTTTCTTCATTAAGTTCTACTAATTCAGCTTCGGCAAGCTCAACAAGCTCTTCATCACCGCCTAAGGAAATAATTTCTTTATTGCCCTCAATGTTTTGTAGAACTGTATTATACTGTTCATATACATTTACTATTTCCTCAAGCTCACTTTTTTCCTTGCCCAAATTAATCATCTTTTCACGGTCTGATGCAAAGGTTGAGTCAGATAGCTGCTCATTAATTTGCTCGTATTTCTCTTTTATCTTTTCTAATTTTTCAATCAAATTCATAAATTACTTTCGATTTTGGTGTGCAAATATAGTAACAATGTTTACTATATTCTAAGTCAAATTAATAAACACTATAGACCACAATCGTGTTTCTAAGAAGAATTTTATTTGATAATATTTATGAAAACCTTTGATATACCACAATTTTACAGAAGTTCATTTATAACCGAAATTAAGCATTCCAGGAAAGTAGACGACCCGAGGAAGAAAGATTACACACCGACGATGTTAGATTTCGGTCCTGTTCGATTCTATCTCGCCAGACATTTTGGTTTTTGTTATGGTGTGGAGAATGCAATTGAGATAGCATATAAAACTATCGAAGAAAATCCCGGCAAAAGAATTTTCTTGCTCAGCGAGATGATTCACAATCCGGGTGTAAATGATGATCTTGAGGATTTAGGCGTAAAATTTTTAATGGATACATCAGGAAAACATATATTTAATTGGGATGAACTAAACACAAACGATGTTGTAATAATACCTGCCTTCGGTACTACTTTGGAAATTGAAAAAAAGTTAAATGAAAAGGGAATAAATCCTTATCAGTACGACACAACCTGTCCCTTTGTAGAAAAGGTATGGAACAGGTCATATCAATTGGGAGATGAGAATTTTACGGTTGTTATTCACGGAAAGCATTATCACGAGGAAACAAGGGCAACTTTTTCACATTCGGTTCAAAAGGCACCTTCTGTAATTATACGTGATATTGAAGAAGCTAAATTTATAGCTGCTGTGATTCTTGGTGAAAAAAGCAAAGATGATTTTTATAATTTTTTTGATGATAAATATTCAGAAAGTTTTAATGTAGATAAGGATTTACTGCGTGTCGGAGTGGTAAATCAAACAACAATGCTGGCAACTGAAACGGTAGAAATAGCTGATCTTCTGAAGGACACAATGAAAAAGAAATTTGGTGAAGAAAATTTAAGTGATCACTTTGCTGATACACGGGATACATTATGTTACGCTACAAACGATAACCAGGAAGCAACTTATGGTTTACTGAATACAGAAGCTGATCTTGCAATTATCGTTGGTGGATATAACAGCTCAAACACCGGCCACATTGTTGAGTTGTGCGAAAAGAAATTGCCATCATATTTTATTTCTTCCGCAGAGAAAATAATTTCCGACGATACGATAAAGCATTTTAGTATTGAAAAGAAAAAAGAGATCGTTACTGAAAACTACCTTCCTCAAAATGAAGTTGTAAATATATTATTAACAAGTGGTGCATCCTGTCCCGACGCAATAGTTGAATCAGTTCTAAGAAAAATATTATCGTTTTATAAAGATGTGCACGATATAGATGAAGTTGTTGCAGCAGCAACAAATTAAAGACTTAGTCTTTTATTATTTTATCATTTCTATTTGATGCCTCTTCAATT
The DNA here is from genome assembly GCA_020354005.1 of Ignavibacterium sp. Taxonomy (GTDB): domain Bacteria; phylum Bacteroidota; class Ignavibacteria; order Ignavibacteriales; family Ignavibacteriaceae; genus BMS3ABIN03. The sequence goes on along the minus strand of CP070637.1, from coordinate 1,093,013 downwards.
TCCTTTAACAGCTTTTTAAATAAAGATTCCACAGTTAAGATTTCCTTTACAAGTCCGGAACTTTGTCCAGCTTCCAATTTGCCTTCAGTCTCATTACCTTCAAAAATTCCCATCATCTCTCTTTTTTTGCCAAGCAGTTCTCTAAGTTCCTCCTCTTTCCAGCCTTCTGTTTCTGCAACCTTTGCTTTATCGGCAAATTCATTTTTAATCATTCGTACCAATCCAATTTTTTTGAAGGCAAGAATTGTATCGCTATCCGAAGCTTCAATAACCTTCTTTTTGTAATTTGGATGGGCGGATGATTCAACAGTTGTGGCAAATCTGGTACCCATCTGAACACCATCAGCACCTAGCGATAAAGCAGCTAAAATCCCCCTGCCATCTGCAATTCCACCGGCTGCTATCACCGGAATATTCAGAGAGTCAACCAATTGCGGAATTAATGCCAGGGTTGTAATCTCATCTATACCGTTATGGCCACCAGCTTCCACACCTTCACCAACAACAGTGTCACAGCCAGCAGCTTCAGCTTTTAATCCGAATTTTACAGACGGCACAACGTGAACTACGGTAATGTTATTCTCTTTTAATATATCAATAAACTTTTTTGGATTTCCAGCAGAAGAAAAAACAATTTTTACTCCTTCTTCAATTGTAACATTTACTAAATCCTCTGCATCACCTCTCAGCAGGGGTATATTAACACCGAATGGTTTATCTGTAGCACTGAAGCAATCTCTGATATGCTCTCTTAATAATTCAGGCTTCATTGATCCCGAACCGATTAATCCTAATCCTCCGTTATTCGATACAGCAGAAGCAAGCTTCCAGCCGGATACCCAAACCATTCCTGCCTGAATAATTGGATACTTAACATTAAATAGGTCTGTAATTTTTGTTTTAATGGATATCAATCAAATTTCACTTTTAGTATAATTAAGAAATTAAGTTGTACTGAATTTTTGAATCACATAATATTTGTTAATAAAATCGAGTTTGGGTAATTTTATAAACTTGTTTAGCAACATTTTTAACCACTTCTAATTTAATATATTAACTGGAAATTTTAAGAAGGTAAAAAATAATTATGTCTTTCTATTTTACATCAGAATCAGTTTCTGAAGGGCATCCTGATAAAGTTTGTGATGCTATTTCCGATGGCGTGTTAGATGCTTTAATCGAAAAAGATGAAAATTCACGCGTGGCTTGTGAAACTTTCGTAACTACCGGCCTGGTGCTTGTGGGAGGTGAAATTTCAACTGAGGCTTACATTGAGGTACCCGATGTTGTAAGAGCTACAATTAAAAAGATTGGCTATAACAGTGCCGATTATAAATTTGATGCTGAATCTTGTTCAGTACTTAATGCAATACATGCTCAGTCACCGGATATTGCTATGGGGGTAGATACCGGCGGTGCAGGCGATCAGGGTCTAATGTTTGGCTATGCCTGCGATCAAACACCTGAGTTGATGCCAATGCCTATTATGTTTGCTCATAAACTTGTTAAAAGGTTAGCCGATATCAGAAAGGGCTACGATGGTGTTATGCCTTACTTAAGACCGGATGCCAAGTCGCAGGTTACTATAGAATATGATAATGATAAAAATCCGTTAAGGGTCGATGCAATTGTTATCTCTACCCAGCATGATGCTGATGCAAGCCAAAAAAGAATTAAGGAAGATGTTTCTAAACAGGTTATCCAAAAAGTAATACCACAGGAACTTCTGGATGATAAGACAAAAGTATTTGTTAATCCTACGGGAAGATTTGAAATTGGAGGTCCTCACGGAGACAGCGGTTTAACCGGAAGAAAAATTGTAGTTGATACATATGGCGGCTGGGCTCCACACGGCGGTGGTGCCTTTTCAGGTAAAGACCCATCAAAGGTAGATCGTTCGGCAACTTATGCGGCAAGACACATTGCTAAAAATATTGTTGCTTCTGGTTTAGCTAAAGAGTGCCTCGTGCAGGTAGCTTATGCTATAGGCGTTGCCGAACCGGTTTCTGTTTATGTTGATACTAAAGGAACGGGAGTTATTTCCGATTTTGAAATCTCTCAAATGATTTCCAAGGAAGTTGATTTGACTCCAAAGGGAATTATTGAGAGATTAAAGCTTAGAAGACCAATATATCAAAAGACTGCTGCTTATGGTCACTTCGGGAGAAGTAAAGATGAATTTACATGGGAACAGTTGGATCTTGTTGAAGTTTTCAAACAACTTGCATAAAGTTTTTAATAATAGTTAAAAGGTGTAAATAATGAGTGAAATAAACGTAAAGAATGATGTGAATTTTATTCCTTATAAGGTTAAGGATTTATCTCTTGCAGATTGGGGAAGAAAAGAAATTAAGCTGGCTGAAGCAGAGATGCCCGGTCTTATGGCTATTCGTGAAGAATACAAAGATGAGAAACCATTGAAAGGTGCACGCATTGCCGGCTGTTTACATATGACGATTCAGACTGCTGTTTTAATTGAAACACTTAGAGAACTTGGTGCAGAAGTTAATTGGTCCTCCTGCAATATCTTTTCTACACAAGACCATGCTGCTGCTGCAATAGCTGCTGAAAATATCCCGGTTTATGCATGGAAAGGTGAAACTCTGGAAGAGTATGATTGGTGTATCGAGCAGACATTATTTTTTGGTGATGATAGAAAACCGTTAAACATGATTTTAGATGACGGCGGAGATCTGACAAATATGGTGCTGGATAAATACCCCGAATTGGTTTCCGGCATTAAAGGAATTACTGAGGAGACAACCACAGGAGTGCATAGATTATACGAAAGAGAAAAGGATGGTACAATTGCCGTCCCGGCTTTCAATGTTAATGATTCAGTTACAAAATCTAAATTCGATAACAAATATGGTTGTCGTGAATCTTTAGTGGATGCGATAAGAAGAGCGACTGATTTAATGCTTGCCGGTAAAGTTGCGGTTGTTGCTGGTTATGGTGATGTTGGCAAGGGCTCTGCACAATCACTCAGGGGTGCCGGAGTGAGAGTTATTGTTACCGAGATTGATCCAATCTGTGCGTTGCAAGCCGCTATGGATGGCTTTGAAGTTAAGAAGATGGAAGAGGCTGCACCAAGAGCAAACATCGTAGTTACAGCAACTGGCAACTACAATGTTGTAAATGATAAGATATTCAAGCTAATGAAAGATAAAACCATTGTTTGTAACATTGGGCATTTTGATAACGAAATTGATATGGCATGGCTGAATGAAAATTATGGTAATTCAAAGGACACAATTAAACCTCAGGTAGATAAGTATAACATTGATGGAAAAGAAATCATCGTATTAGCCGAAGGCAGATTAGTTAATCTTGGCTGTGCAATGGGTCATCCGTCTTTTGTTATGTCTAATTCATTTTCGAATCAGGTATTGGCACAGATAGAATTATGGAATCATTCTGATAAGTATGAGAATAAAGTTTATACTTTGCCTAAACATCTTGATGAGAAGGTAGCCAGGTTGCATTTAGCAAAGATTGGTGTTGAATTAGACACACTCACTGAAGAGCAATCGAAATACATAAATGTACCGATAGAAGGCCCGTACAAACCTGATTATTACAGGTATTAAAAATTGCAGGGTAGTTTTAAAAGATAAAAAATTGTCAGTCCGAGCAAGTCGAAGACTGACAATTTATATTAGACTCGCACTTCGACAAGCTCAGCGTGACAGGAAAATATCTTTAGGTTAGCCTCATCTCAAACCAATAAATCCCTCAAAGCATCTTCCAGGTATTCAAACTTAAATTCATATCCATTTTGGATTAGCTTGCTTGGTATAACTTTCTGGCTGTCCGTTATATAATTTCCCAGTTCGCCCTTTAATAACTTAACTGCTAGTTTAGGAATAGGAAAGAATGCGGGTCTGTTTAATATTTCCCCTAATGCTTTGGAAAACTCTTTCATCCTGACTATACCAGATGATGCAGCATTAACTGCACCAGCTAATGTTTCATTCTCAATTGCATATAAATAAATTTCAACAATATCATCAATGTGAATCCATGGAAACCATTGTCTTCCGTTTCCCAAATAACCCCCTAAAAACATTTTGAATGAAGGCAGCATTT
>CP070637.1:1084552-1088824 GCA_020354005.1 Ignavibacterium sp. | reverse complement strand
GTGAATCAAAGATAGAAATTAAAGTTTTTAATAAAGTTGATCTGGTTAAGGATAAAACTAAAATCGATTATATCAGAAGCACTTTCAAGAATGGTGTAATCATTTCAGCGATAAAGGGGTTGAATGTTTCCAGGCTAAGGGAGATGTTAAAAGAAACAGTTGAACGAACCTATGTGGAGGAGGAAATCTCTATTGCCATCGATGAAACAAAACTTGCATCGCAAATACATAAACTCGCAAAGGTTCTTTTAACACAATACAGCGATAACATAATGATTTTAAGGTTTCGTTCTAACAAGGTTAATGCAGAAAAAATAAATAAGCTCTTACAGAGCAACGGAAAATCTACTAGCTCGGTTGAAAGAAAAGCGAATATCAGTTAAATTCATTTTAAGAGTCAGTTCGATATGCAATTTCGCTTTTTAGTAAATGAGGAAGGAACATTGTTATGAAAAAAACATATATACTACTTTTCGATCCCGGACCAAACTGGGGAGATACGAAAGAAATTGAAGAACAGAACTATTGGAATGAACACGTAAAATTTGTTGATAATTTATTTGATAAAGGCAAAGTAGTAATAACAGGACCAATAGTTGACTACGATAGAATAGTAATCATTTATGAAGCAAAAGATGAAAGTGAAATTCGAATAACTTTTAAAGATGATCCTTTTCTGAAAAACGGAATACTTTTTCTTGAGAGTGTAATGGAGTGGAAAGTAAGGCTGGATCAACGAAAAGATTATCAGCCAAACCAACATGCTAAAGCTTAGTCACTATTTCGCTTATTTCTTTTTTTCATATCTCTGTTTTCTCCCATTCAATTCTTAAATTCCATCTGTTAAAATATATCTTTTACTGGAGGATAAAATGCCGGTTGTTCTGAACGGATCGGGATTAACAATTGAAAAATTAGTACGCATCGCAAGATTTAGTGAGAAGGTTGAACTTGAAAAGCAGGCACTTGAAAGAATTAAAGTCTGCCGTGCAATGCTGGAAGAAAAGATCCAAGCTAAAGAAATAATGTACGGGGTTAATACAGGTATCGGTGAATTTTCAGAAGTAGTATTAAGTGATGAGCAGGTAAAAGAATTTCAAAAGTATCTTATCTATAATCATTCCGCGGGTATTGGTGAGCCAATGCCAATTGAACATGTCCGGGGTGCTATGGCAGGACGAATAAATGTTCATGCTCATGGTAATTCGGCTTGCAGACCGGAAATAACTCTTACTCTTGTCGAAATGCTTAATAAAAATGTTATCCCAGTAGTATGTAGGAAAGGATCAGTTGCTGCTTGCGGTGATTTAGCTCCAATGTCTCAAATAGCACTTCTAATGTTGGGTGAGGGAGAAGCATTTTATGAAGGTGAAAGGCTTCCCGGTAAAGAAGCGCTTGTTAGAGCCGATATCGATGTTCCTGGACTACGGGCACGGGATGGTTTGGCAACTATTAACGGTAGTAATTTTATTACTGCAATAAGTGCCCTTCATCTTTACGATATTAACAGATGGCTTAAGCAGGCGGAAATTGCTGCTGCTATGACTCTGGAAGCACTGCAAGCAAACCTAAAACCTTACGATGAAAGATTACATAAGGCGCGGGGATTTCCGGGTGCGATTAGAAGCAGCCGGGCACTGACTAAATGCTTTGAAGGTAGTGATCTGTATACCGGAAAAATAAAACATAAGGTGCAGGATGCTTACTCAATGCGTTCAACACCTCAAGTAATCGGTACAGTACACGATGCCGTGGCTTTTGCCAGAGAACAGGTAGAAACAGAATTGAATGGTGTGGGTGATAATCCTATTTTCATTCCCGAAGAAAAGCTGACACTTACCGGAGCAAATTTTCAGGGATCACCTGTATCTTTGCCAATGGATATGGTTGGTGCTGCAGTTACAATGGTTAGTGTAATGAGTGAAAGAAGAATGAACAGGTTGAACAATCCTGCTCTAAGTGCAGGACTTCCAGCCTTCTTAACAAAGGGTGCTGGTATGTACTCCGGTTTAATGTTAAGCCAGTACACCGCTGATTCTTTAATTGTAGAACAAAGAATACTATCTGCTCCGGCATCGATTCAATCAATACCGGCTGCTGCCGATCAGGAGGATTTTGTATCTATGGGAATGAATACAGTTATTAAAAACTCACAAATTATAGATAACTCGCACGGTATATTAGGAATAGAGTTTATGGCAGCTGCGCAGGCACTGGATTTTCGTGATCACACACCGGGTGACGGTGTGAGGAAAGCAAAAGAAGTGATTCGCAGACATGTTGAATATCTTGATATTGACAGACCGTTATACAACGATCATAATAGTATGAAAAAGCTTGTACATTCTTGTGAGATTTTGGAAGAGGTTGAGAAAGAGATTGGTAGCCTTGAGTAACAAATGAATTTCATTATAACGAAGGTTTGATATAGAATGGAATTTTTATTTATCCTCATTGGATTAATAGTCGGAATTCTTATTGCTTGGCTTGGTTTACGAAATAAAAGCGTAAAACTTGAAGAGCGTAACAGATTAATTGACGAACAAAATAAAGAGAATGAATCATTGCTAAGTGCGGAACGCGAAAAAGTTCTTCAATTAAATTCACAACTTTCATCACTTCAATCCGATTACAATAATCTTCAGGAAAAACTTGTAGAACAAAAAGCTGAAATCGAAAAGCTTCAGGAAAAGTTCACAAAGGAATTTGAGAATCTTGCCAACAAAATTTTTGAAGAGAAGACATCTAAGTTCTCTGAACAGAGCAAGACCAAGCTTCAGGAAATATTAGATCCACTTAAAGAGCGTTTAACAGAATTCCAAAGCAAGGTTGAGGAGACGAATAAGGACAGTATAAGTCGTAATGCTGCATTAAGGGAGCAATTAAAGTCGCTCAAAGATATGAACCAACAGATGAGCACTGATGCACAGAATCTTGTAAAGGCCCTGAAAGGTGATACAAAAGCACGCGGCGATTGGGGAGAGATTCAGCTTGAAAGGATTTTAGAAAGTTCCGGCTTAAGAAAAGGTCAAGAGTACGAAATTCAGGAGTCATTTACTGATGAAAGCGGAAGCAGAAAAAGACCCGATGTAATTGTAAATCTTCCCGAAGAAAAAAAGATAATCATCGATTCAAAAGTTTCTCTTGTTGATTATGATCGTTTTGTTGCTGCTGAAAGTGATGAAGAAAGTAACTTGCACTTAAAGTCTTATATTGGTTCTGTAAAAAAGCACGTAAAAGATCTAAGCGGGAAAAACTACCAGGGATTATTCGATCATGGTTCTCTTGATTTTGTATTAATGTTCGTGCCAATTGAGCCGGCATTCAGTCTTGCAATCCAGTATGGTGATAATCTATATGTAGACGCTTATGATAAAAATATTGTTATTGTAAGTCCCACAACTTTACTTGCCACATTAAGAACGATAGCAAACATCTGGAAGCAGGAATATCAAAACCAGAATGTTATTGAAATAGCTAAACAGTCTGGTGCACTGTACGATAAGTTTGTTGGTTTTGTTGAAGATCTTGTAAATGTAGGCAACAGGATTGATCAGGCTAAGAGCGGCTATGTTGATGCAATGAAAAAATTATCCGAAGGAAGAGATAATCTCGTTAGTAAGACCGAAAGAATACGAAAGCTTGGTGCGAAAACATCCAAATCATTACCACAATCAATTTTAGATAGAACTGTCGAAAATTCAGAAGAATAATCAGTATTAAAACCGTTAAAACGGTTAATTTAATTCTCATTTTTTATATTAGCCCACGACTTAAGTCGTGGCTTACTAACACCAGGCTAAGGATTAAAACTGTTTCAACAGTTTTATGAAACTCATTTTCGTATCTTAAAAGTTATAATTATTAAAAAACATAACATGGAGGCTGTATGAAAAACTTAATTGTTCCAGCATTGCTTGCTGCAATTGCAGTGTTTATCTGGACGGCAATATCGTGGATGCTGCTTGGATGGCATGAGGTTGATATGAAAGGCATCACAGATACTTCACTAGCAAAACAAATGCAAACCTCTATGACCGAACCTGGAATTTATATCTATCCAGGCTATTCAGAAACGGGTGAACCACTATCTATGGAAGAGTGGAACGAGTTACGCAAAGCAGGACCGATGGTTCACTTTATGGTATACGATCCTGCAGGTGAAGAATGGAATATGGGATCATCGATGCTAAAGAGTTTTATAATAAACTTTATCTCAGCATTTATTGCTGCTGTATTATTGATGATGACTCTTGCACAAAATCCATCATT
>CP070637.1:1072317-1084452 GCA_020354005.1 Ignavibacterium sp. | reverse complement strand
GCCTGACGAAGTGTAATAATTAAATCATTAATATGTCATCCTTCGACTGGCTCAGGATGACTAAGATATTCATTCAGTTGTAACCTTTGTTTCTTTTTCATCTAATGCGGCTTTCATTGTGTGCCATGCAAGACTTGCACATTTTACTCTTACCGGAAATTCCTGTACACCTGCAAAAACAGCAAGCTTGCCAAGCTTATCTGTATTCGGATTTTCGCCAAGGTTGCCAGTTATCAAATCTAAAAAGTTCTTGAATACTACTTCAGCTTCTTCTTTAGTTTTACCTTTAACAGCGGAAGTCATCAATGAAGCCGATGCCTTTGAAATAGCACAGCCGGAACCCTGAAAAGAAACATCCGTTACTATGCCATCATTAATCTTTAAATATATATGAATAGTATCACCACATAATGGATTATACCCTTCAGAGTCCTGTGTAGAGTCTTCCATTTCACGGAAATTACGTGGACTCTTGTTGTGGTCTAATATAACTTCCTGGTATAATTCTCTTAGTTCCTGGTCCATTATCCAAACACACCAATAATTTTTTTTAAGCCGTTAACCAGAACATTAATTTCTGCTTTTGTGTTATACATCGCGAATGAAGCTCTGGATGTTGCCGGAATATTATAGCGATCCATAACCGGTTGGGTACAGTGATGTCCTGTTCTGATTGCAACACCTTCGAAATCTAAAAACGTTCCTATATCATGTGGATGAACATCATCTAAAACAAATGAAAGAACACTTACTTTTTCTTTTGACGTACCGATTATTTTTAAGCTTGGAATATCGCTAACCGCTTCTGTAGCATATTCTAACAAATTCATTTCGTGAAAAGAAATATTTTCAATTCCAACCTTTGAAATATAATCGATAGCTTCTCCAAGACCGATTGCACCTGCAATATTCGGTGTACCCGCCTCAAACTTATGTGGAAGTTCATTGTATGTTGTTTCTTTGAATGTAACTTTCGAAATCATATCACCACCACCTTGGTAAGGCGGCATAGAATCAAGCAAGTTTACTTTACCGTACAAAATTCCAATCCCGGTTGGTCCGTATAATTTATGCCCGGAAAATGCAAGGAAATCACAATCAAGATCTTGTACATCAACGGGAAGATGGTTAACAGCTTGTGCAGCATCTAACATAACAGGTATATTATTTTGATGGGCCAGATCGATAATCTTCTTTACAGGATTTATTGTGCCGAGTGAGTTTGATGCATAAACAACCGAGACAAACTTTGTTCTATCGGTTATAAGTTTCTCAAAATCTTTAAAGATAAGATCACCGTTATCATCGATCGGAATAATTTTTAGTTTTGCATTTTTTTCTTTACATGCCAACTGCCATGGAACGATGTTGGAATGATGTTCCATCTGTGAGATAATTACTTCATCGCCGGCCTGTAAATTCGGTCGCACATAAGATTGCGCAACTAGGTTTATAGATTCGGTCGTTCCTTTCGTAAAGATGATTTCATTTTTACCCAAAGCATTAATAAATTTTTTAATTTTTATTCTCGCGGTTTCATATGCTTCCGTTGCAACCTGGCTTAATGCATGAACACCTCTGTGAATATTGGAGTTCATAGTTGAGTAATACTTTTGCGCTTCCTTTATAACACTTATGGGCTTTTGTGTAGTGGCAGCATTATCAAGATAAACTAATGGATTATCATGTACAGTTGTTTGCAGAATGGGAAAATCGTTCCGTATTGCTTCTACATTATAAATCGTTGAATTTGATATAACCGATATTTCTTCTTTTGAATTCATAGAAAATTTTAATGTTTAAACCGCTTTGATAAAATATTTTTTATATGCTTTCTAACAGGGTCAACTTTTATTGGAGTAATTACATCAGTTGCAAATGCATTTAATAGTATTGCAGTTGCATTCTGCTCACCTATTCCTCTTGATTTCAAATAGAACTTTGCCTCTTCATCTAATTGACCGATAGTTGCACCGTGAGAACATTTAACATCGTCAGCAAAGATTTCGAGTTGAGGTTTTGTATTTACAAGAGCATCATCTGATAAAATGATATTGTTATTCTTTTGAAAGGCGTTTGTTTTTTGTGCATCCTGTCTTACTAAAACTTTGCCGTTGAACACACCCTTTGCTTGATCATCAAGAATACCGATATAGAGTTCGTGGCTATTGCAGTGAGGTTTTGCATGATCAATTAACGTATGTGCATCAAATAGCTGCTCGTTTTCAATAAGGAATAAGCCGTTCAATGTACACTCGCTGCTTTCATCATTAAACTTTGAATTAAAATTGTTCCTGGCAATAGAAGCACCTTTAGAAAATGAAAATGACCTGAAGTTACTGTACCTCTCCTGATCCACCTCCATACGAGCTATGTGGAATGACTTTTTGCTTTCTTCCTGAAGTTTAATATGATCGAACGTTGCATTTTCATCAGTAAAGATTTCCGTTACAGAATTGGTAAAATGAATATTTTCATTATCTGAAACAAAGTGCTCGATAATCGTTAACTGAGAATTCTTTCCAGCAACAAACAAATTTCTTGGCTGTGTAATAATCTTTTCTTTCGCTTTGGATGTGATGAAAATGATATGAACTGAATCTTCAATAACTTTTCCATCAGGCACATAAACAAAAGCACCATCTTTTGTATATGCAGTACTTAGTGCCGTAAAAATTTGATGCTCATTACCAGCATACTTGCCAAAATGTTTTTCAACAATTTCAGGACTGTTTTTTATAGCATTCGACAGACTTCCAATAATTACCCCCTCAGGAAGATTATTAAGTTTTGAATATTCACTAGAAAAATTTCCGTTTACAAAAACAAGTTGATGTGATCTTAGTTTATCAAACTGATACTGGCTCAACTGATCTTTTGATAATTTTGATTCTTTACTTGCGACACTGAAATTGTGTTTTAGTAATGGTGAAATATTTGTATAACGCCATTCTTCATCTTTAGTAGTGGGAAGAGGAAGTTCGTTAAAAGTCTCAAGTGCTTTCTGCCTTAAACAATTTAGTTCAGGAGTACTTTCACCATTTAATCCATCTTCAAAATCACGATAATAACTGATGAACTGCTCTTTAAAGTTTGTTATGTTCTTTTCCATTTACGTTTCCCTGATAATTTTATGCAATAGCCTTGCTTATTTATTTTACTACTTCTGGTGAACCATTCTTAATCCAATCATACCCAATATCTTCCAGCTCAAGTGCCAATTCTTTACCGCCGGATTTAACTATTTTACCATCGTGCAAAACATGCACAAAATCAGGAACTATATAATTAAGAAGCCTTTGGTAATGTGTTACAACCAAAGTGGCGTTATCTTTTGTTTTCAATTTATTAACACCGTTTGCAACAACTTTTAGTGCATCTATGTCGAGACCGGAATCTGTCTCATCAAGTATTGCAAGTTTTGGACTCAGCACAGCAAGCTGAAATATTTCATTTCTCTTTTTCTCTCCACCGGAAAATCCTTCATTCACCGATCTTTTTAGAAACGATTGATCAAGATCAACCAGTTTAATTTTCTCTTTAAGCAATGCAAGAAAATCAAACGTATCTAATTCTTCTTCGCCTTTGTATTTTCTGATTTCGTTAAGTGCAGTTTTTAGGAGATTGGTATTGCTTACACCCGGGATTTCAATTGGATATTGAAATGCGAGAAAAATTCCCTCTCTTGCTCTATCTTCAGGAGATAGTTCCAAGAGGTTATTTCCATTGTACATAACCTCGCCGTCCGTTACTTCGTACTCTTCTCTTCCGGCAAGAACCTGTGCTAATGTGCTTTTACCAGAACCATTCGGACCCATTATGGCATGTACTTCTCCGGAATTTATTTTTAAATCGATTCCTTTAAGAATCTCATTACCCTCGATACTTGCATGTAAATTCTTTACTTCTAACATTTTATTCCTTTATATTTTTAATTAGTGTCAAGCTGAACTTGTTTCAGCTTCTTTTTATAAATTAGATTCCGAACCAATCTGCCAAGGTGGACGGAATGAAATACAATATTTTATCCCACACTACCTTCGAGACTAATACTAAGTAGTTTCGTTGCCTCAACAGCAAACTCCATTGGAAGCTCTGCCAGCACTTGTTTTATGTATCCGTTCACTATCAAGCCGATAGCATTTTCAGTTTCAATACCACGCTGATTTAAGTAAAAAATCTGATCTTCACCGATTTTAGAAGTGGTTGCTTCGTGTTCAATATGTGCAGTAGGATTATTTATTTCCAAATACGGAAAGGTGTGTGCACCACATTTATCTCCAATCAGCAATGAATCGCACTGTGAAAAGTTACGTGAATTTTTCGCTTTTTTAGATACCTTAACCAATCCGCGATAACTGTTCTGGCTTTTACCCGCAGATATTCCCTTAGAAATTATTGTGCTGGAAGTATTCTTTCCAAGGTGAATCATTTTCGTGCCGGTATCAGCTTGCTGAAGATTGTTTGTTACAGCAACCGAATAAAACTCACCAACAGAATTATCTCCTTGAAGGATACAACTTGGGTATTTCCAGGTGATTGCCGAACCGGTTTCAACCTGTGTCCAGGATATTTTTGAATTCACGCCTTTACAGGCACCGCGTTTGGTAACAAAGTTATAAATACCACCTTTACCATCTTTATCACCGGGGTACCAATTTTGAACGGTTGAATATTTTATCTGTGCGTTATCGAGCGCAACAAGTTCAACAACTGCTGCATGGAGCTGATTTTCATCCCTCATAGGTGCTGTGCAACCTTCAAGGTAACTAACATAGGAATCTTCTTCAGCAACAATTAATGTTCTTTCGAACTGTCCCGTGTTAGCAGCGTTTATTCTAAAATAAGTTGAGAGTTCCATCGGACATCGGACACTTTTTGGAATAAATACAAAAGAACCATCGCTGAACACTGCAGAGTTAAGCGTTGCAAAATAATTATCTGTGTAAGGAACAACGCTGCCAAGATATTTTTTTACCAAATCGGGATGGTCTTTTACAGCTTCAGAAAAAGAACAAAAAATAATTCCTAATTCCTTAAGTTTTTCTTTAAAAGTGGTTGCAACAGACACACTGTCAAAAACAGCATCAACTGCAACGCCACTTAATCGTTTCTGCTCCTCTAATGAAATGCCTAATTTTTCATAGGTTTTCAACAATTCAGGATCAACTTCATCAAGACTTTCTAATTGAGGCTGCTTTTTAGGTGCTGAGTAATAAACAATATCCTGATAATCAACAGGTGGATAATTCACATTAGGCCAGGTAGGTTCTTCCATAGTAAGCCAATGCCTGTATGCTTTCAGCCTCCACTCAAGCATAAATTCAGGTTCACCTTTTTTTGCGGAAACTTGCTTTATAATATCTTCATTTAAGCCTTTTGGCAGACTATCCGCTTCAATATCGGTTACAAAACCGTATTTATATTCCTGATTGGTTAATTCTTCAATTTTCTTTACTTCAGTATTGCTCATTTATTCTCCTGATTAGGAACTCAAGTTTAAAAACCTTTCAATTTCCGAATATTTGGTTTTCAAAATTAGACAATCTATACAAAAAAGTCAAGATTGATAATCTGATAACTTGAATGTGAAATTAATTGATTCTCAGCTCACCAAATCCTGTTTAAATTGTATTTCACTAAGGATTAGGTTAATTTTGCTACTAATTATTTACAGACGGAAAATTACTTGGATTCAAAGGATAAATCAGGCAGAAGATCAGAATCAACTACCTCGACAACTAAAAACAAAGATAAATCTCAAAGCAATTACCAGAACAAAAAGCCAGGTGGAAGAAGCTATTCTAACCGGGGACGCAGATCATACAAAAAAAATTGGAGAAGATCAGATATTCCCCGATTTCGAACCTCTTTTAAGAAAATTTCCATAGTTGTACCACTTTATAATGAGGAGGAATCAATCCATCCACTTTTAAATGAGATTAAGAAAGTACTAAATCCACTTGGAATCCAGTATGAGATAATAATGGTTGATGATGGCAGTACAGATCTATCTCTTAGAAGAATTAAAGAGAGTGCCGGGAACGACAGACGAATTAAGTACATAAGTTTTCGGAAAAATTATGGTAAATCTGCAGCGTTGCAGGTAGGTTTTAAAAATGCTGAAGGCGAAGCGGTAATTACAATGGATGCAGACCTGCAGGATGATCCGAAGGAGATACCAAATCTACTTAAAAAGTTGGATGAGGGATATGACTTATGTTCCGGCTGGAAGAAAAAAAGACAGGATCCTTTTATTAAAAAATACTCCTCTGTGTTTTTCAATTTTGCAACAAGGGTGATGTCCGGAATTAAGATACACGATTTTAATTGCGGATTAAAAGCATACCGGAAAGAAGTTGTACAGAATTTAAGAGTTTATGGAGAACTTCATCGTTATGTGCCTGTGCTTGCAAAGTGGCAGGGATTCACTATCACGGAAATTCCCGTTCAGCACCAGCGCCGGCGTTACGGAAAAACTAAATACGGTATTTCCAGATTCTTTAAAGGCTTTGTTGATCTTATAACAGTTATTTTTTCAACCCGGTATATAAAAAGACCTTTGCATTTCTTTGGATTTTTTGGTGCTCTTTCATTCCTTGCAGGTATAGGAATATTAGGCTATTTGTCTGTATTATGGATACAAGGGCAGCCCCTGAGTAACAGACCCATGTTGTTCCTCGGTATGCTTCTGATAATTGTAGGTGTACAATTTTTTGCAGTGGGTTTGTTAGGTGAAATGCTGGTTCATAGTTCGATGGATGAAAAAGAGTACGTGATAAAAGACAAGAATTAATAGATTGCTCACTCAGCTTGAATTGAATTCCAATACTTTCCTTTATTAATCTATGTATTACGATCCAATTAAAAACGTTTTTGCAAAAATCATAAAAAGGTTTCCTCTGATGAGGATAATCTTTTATAAAGTTCTTGATATTATGTTTTTGCGTTCGTGGTATGTAAGAAGAGAATTAAAAAGATTGAGAAAGAAGTCCGGTGAAAAAGAAATTAACATATATGATGCTGGTTCCGGTTATGGGCAGTACACTTACTTTATGTCAAAACACCTTAGACCTTGCAAAATTCATTCTGTAGACGTAAAAGAAGACTGGATAAATGATTGTAAAGAATACTTTGAAAACGCTGGGATAAAGAACGTTTCATTCGATGTGGAGGATTTAATAAAAATTAATTATGAGAATAGTTTTGATTTTATTGTTTGTGTAGATGTAATGGAACACATTGCTGATGATGTAACCGTCTTCGGAAATTTCTACCATGCATTGAAAAATGATGGTTACTTACTAATTAATACTCCTTCGGTTTTTGGCGGCAGCGATGTGCATGATGAAGATGAAGAAAGTTTTATAGGTGAACATGCAAGGATTGGTTATTCTAAGGAAGATCTTGAATCGAAACTGCATCCAGTTGGTTTTGAAACTTATAAATCACAGTACACCTATGGATTTTGGGGTGATAAGGCATGGAGGTTGGGAATAAAATATCCGATAATGCTGCTTAATGTATCAAAATTATTTTTTCTTTTACTTCCGATTTATTATCTGATTACATTGCCCTTCACTTTTGTTATGATGCTTATTGATTACTCATCAAATAATGAAAAGGGTTCGGGGATAAACTATATTGCGAAAAAAATATAGCATGTAATTAATACTATTGGGGAAGCAGAATGAAATTGTTTGTTGCGAAGGCAATCAAATTATCATATGTAATTGGTTTTAATTCTTTCCCTTCCACATAAAATGCGGTGTAGCCTATTTCATTAAAAAATTCAGATAAGGTTGTTCTGCTCTCAGCGGTTCCAAACTCGATTAATATCATTGGCTTGAATTTGATTATTAAATCTTTCATATCCGGAATGATATTAATTTCATAACCTTCTACATCACATTTTATAAAATCCAGTAGCTCAATATCTCTAAACAAGTTCGCAGGATTTCGCATTTGAACCTCATATTTGCGGCCATATGGAAATTCACTTGAACTTTCCATAACCTTCGTAAAACCATGCCTTTGAATGCCGCGAATCACTGGCGTTCCCATCATTATCTTTTCATTATCATTTGTACCCAAAGCATAATTGAGGATTTCTACATTGTCCTTTCCATATTTTTCGACATAAGTTTTTAGTAATTCAACGAACATCTGCACCGGTTCAACGGCGATGACCTTACCATTACTACCGCATAGATGCGAGAGCGGAATTGTAACGTATCCAAGGTTTGCGCCAATATCAATGCAGTGCCATCCACTCTTGACCACACTTTCTAAATATTTAATTTCTTGAAATGTCTTACCAAAAATCCACAGAAGATGAAATCGGTACAGCAGAAAATAAATCCTGCTTACTACTTTCAGATAAAGATTGATCCCTAAAATCTTAATCAGTATTCGTTTTACTGTTAAAAACAATTTGTTAACCTTAATGAAATGGTTATGATTTATAGATTAAACAACAATGCAAAACTAAAAACTTTCTGCGGAAATGATGCTATCAAGTTTAGTCTTAATTAAGTTCTCAAAAAATGAATGAAGGGCGGAATAAATTGTATCAAACAAAGAGATACTATTTTATAAATCTCTTTTTATTATTTCTTAAATTAGCCTGAAGAATTTTGAATAATAAAATTAACAGCAAATCGGTATCTGAATGGTTAAAAAACAAAAGAAGGCTAAACAAACAAAACGTGAAAAAGAATCATTTCTCTCCACTTTTAGTTTTGATGATTATGTACCTAATAAGTACCAGATATTAATACTGGCAATTATAATTTGCGTTGTATTTCTAATCTTCTTTTATCCCCTTTATTTTGGTGGTAAGACTTTTCAATCGGGTGATATAATTACCAGCCGGAGTATGAAACCTTATGTTGAAAATCATACCGGTGATTATACACTTTGGAATCCATATGTATTTGGAGGAATGCCTGCATACGCTCTTGCCACAGGGTATAAATGGTTTAACGTTATCTATGTTGTTAATAATGTTTTAAGAGATGTGTTCAGTAGCCCCTTTGTAATCGATTATGCGAAATGGACCTTCTATTTGTTTGTTCTTGCCTTTACAACATTCTTCTTTATGAGAAGTTTCACAAAAAATAACTTAATCAGTTTAATGACGGCCTTGGCCACATCCTTTAGTACGGGAATTGTTGTATTTCTATATATAGGTCATGTTACAAAACTCACCACCTTATATATGTATCCATTAATATTTCTGATGTTGTTCCGCTTACAAAATAAAATAGGGCTTGTGGATTTTTTATTGTTGATAGTAATCTTCAATCTCGCAGTACTTGGTTGGCACGTTCAAATAATCTTTTATACATTATTTGCCATTGGTATTTATTTCATCTACTATTTTCTCAGATCGTTAAAGCAGAAAGATAAGCGATTAAGGTCCCAGATTTTTAAATCTGCTGTAGTCGTATTCTTCACAATTATTATTGCAGTTTTAATTCAGTCGGATAACCTTACTCAAATCTATGAATATTCACCATACTCAACTCGCGGAACTGAAAGCATTCTGGAAAAAGAAGCTACTCCAACTGAGCAATCCGAATCGGACTTTTACCAGTACGCAACAAACTGGTCGTTTTCACCTGGTGAAGTTTTAACATTCATTATCCCATCATATTATGGATTTGGTAAATCTATTTACCGGGGTCCATTATCACAAAATCAACCTGTTGAAGTAAACACTTACTTTGGGCAAATGCCCTTTGTTGATGTAGCGATGTATATGGGAGTAATTGTTTTCTTTTTTGCACTTTTCTCAATGGTGGTTAATTGGAAAGATTCTGTTGTAAGGTTTTTAACAATTCTTACTGCAATTGCACTACTAATTTCATTCGGAAGGACATTTCCGCCACTTTATGATTTAATGTTTTACTACTTTCCTTTCTTTGATAAGTTCAGGGTTCCCTCAATGATTCTTGTTCTTGTTCAAATAAGCATACCCATACTAGCTGGATTAGGAGTTGCGAAAATCATTTCATTGAAAAATAATCCGGATGCACGAACAGAGAAAATTATAAAGAATGCTACATTTGCTTTTGCCGGTCTGTTTGTAATCTCACTGTTACTTGCTTCACCAATTAAAGAATGGTTTATCGGAAGAATTACTGATGCAGGACAAAAAGGTTCCAGGTTGCAGCCGCTTTACGATTATATGGCAGATATGTTTATAACAGATACACGTCTTGCTTTCTTTTTTAGCGTTGCTGTTTTTGGAATGGCTTATGCTTTTGTAAAAAGAAAACTAAGTGCTGATCTTTTTGTAATTGCCATTGCAGTTTTAATAGTAATTGATTTATTCAGAATAGACCATCGTGGCGAAACATACACTGAATATGCACAATTGGAGCAGTTGTTTATAAAACCCGATTATATTCAGGCAATTGAAAATACAAGAGATAATTCTATTTACAGAGTATTAAATCTTAAACGGGATGGTTCAGTTGGCTCGCTTAGCCAAAACTCAAATCTGCTTGCATACTATTTAATGTATGATATTTACGGTTACTCGGGAATTAAACCAAGGGCAATTCAAGATTATTATGATGTACTTGGTTCACCAGCAAATCCTACTTTCTGGAGAATGTTAAATGTAAAATACATTGTATTTGATCAGGCTGTTAACTTTGCGGGACTAGAACTAATCTATTCCGGCACTAATTCATTTGTTTATTTAAATAAGCAAGCTTTGCCGAGAGCATATTTTGTAAAAGGTATTGAGAAACGTAAAGGCTTGGAGATTTTAAATGCTGTAAAGGATAATGCTTTCGATCCAAAAGATATTGCGTTTGTTGAGAATGATTTGGCGGGAATTGAGGCTCCTGATAGCACAGCTTTCGTAAACATTGTTAAGTATGATGATGAAACTATTGAGCTAGATGTGAATTCATCTGGTAACAACTTTTTATTTTTAAGTGATACGTATATGCCTGCAGGATGGAAAGCATACATTGATGGTGAAGAAACAAAAGTTTACAGAGCCAACCATAATTTCCGTGGAATAATTGTTCCAAGTGGTAAACATAAAGTTGAGTTTATTTATTTACCGGATTCGTTTGTTATAACAAAATACCTTGCACTATCGCTAAGCTCTATTACCTTGTTGGGTCTTATTATTGCTGTTATTATTGGATATAGGGAAAAGAAATTAACATCAAAAGAGAATGGCTCAACCCGTTGAGTGTGGAGTCTTAATACTTGATTGAAGATACTGAAAATATAAATACAAAATTAATTTTTTATTCAGGATCATTTAATAAATATTTTGCTGACACTTCTTGGCTCTTTTTCAAAAGAGCCTTAAAAATTCTCACTAATTTTATTGTTACTACATTTGAAAGTATATGAATAATTTCTATTACTCAAATCTGATGGCGCACTATTCAAATTATGAAAAATATGGTTGGTTGGAAATTAAATTAATGTGTATCTGGAAGTATTATGATGCAATTATTAATTGTAGCTAAAATCTTGTTTTTATTAGCAACTGTTTTTTTACAATCAATATTGATTTATGGCGATTAATCTGAAATATTTTTTAAAGCATGGTATAATTTATGGGATAAGCAATGTTGCTGTAAAAGCAAGTGGGATTATACTCCTCCCACTTTACACTGGACATCTTCCCCTAGGTGAGTTTGGTGTTCTGGGTTTAATTGATGCAGCAATAATAATATTAATTGAAGTTATCAGTCTAGGGCAAGGGCAGGCTTTGGTGATGTTGAATAATTCCCCAGAATATTCCATTAAGAGGAAAAGCATTTTTTTTACCATTAGTTCGCTAACTTTTTTTATCTGTTTAGTATTTACCATTTTTGGTTATTTTGCCATCCCTATAATTGTTGATGCATATGCTTTCAAGGACATATATATTATTTACCTCAGAATAGCATTATTTGTAATTTCTCTAAGAACTATTAACAATATCTTTCTCAACAAGTTAAGGGCAGATGAGGAATCAGTAAAGTTCACTTCGGTTAATATTATCAAACTAACTATTTTAATAATCGCTGCTTCTTATTTGCTTATAGAAATGGAGATGGGGCTACTAGGGATTCTATATGCCTATGTTATTTCCGAATCATTTACATTCATAAT
>CP070637.1:1066572-1072217 GCA_020354005.1 Ignavibacterium sp. | reverse complement strand
TTGTTTCCGTTTGCAGCTTCTAATCTTTTACAGGATAAACAACAATAATATTGGTCTTTTTCAACGCCTACAAATTTTCTTCCTAACTTTTTTGCTACTACAGCTGTAGTACCAGAGCCTAAAAATGGATCAAATACAATGTCATTAGTGTTGCTGCTTGCAAGAATTATTTTTGCCAATAGTTTTTCAGGTTTTTGTGTGGGATGGTCAGTATTCTCAGGCATCGACCAAAATGGAATTGATATATCCGTCCACAAATTTGATGGTGCAGTATCTCTGTAATTAATATTTCCTTCGCTCATCCAATCTTTTGGCACACCATTATTATCTTTGTATGGTGCAAGCACTTTTCTTCTTAACTTTACTTCGTCAACATTAAAAGTATAATTGTCACTTTTTGTAAAGAACCAAATATCTTCCGCGCAGTTTTTCCAATTACGTTTAGCACCTCTTCCCTTTTCTCTTTCCCAGGTAATTCTGTTTTGTAATTTTAGATGTTTTGTTACGACATTAACAACTGCACCGGATGAAGCCCAATCACTACATATATAAACCGAAGCGTTATCTTTTAATATTCTAATAATCTTCAAAAACCAGGATTGAAACCAGGCTTCATACTCGTTACTACTCATACTTTTAAATGAAACCCTGTTAAACTTTTTGTTTAGATTATATGGCGGATCAATAAACATCAAATCAACAAAACTATCTGGTAAATAATTAATCGCCGCATCCATATCTTGCCAAATAATCTTATTGTTTAGCTTATTTAATGTTGTATTAACTTCTAACCTGAGCAGTTTCTTTGTATATTTTTTTATCTCATCATCAGTTAGATCAATTGTTCTGTTAAGCGGGGCACGATAGGTTACTCTATTTAAATCCTTCATAACTTTAAGCTTTAATAGAGATAATTGGTAATAAAATTAATGGGAATTTTATATTTTCAGATTGTAATACTTTTCTCTTAACACAATTAATTCTTCAACAACTTTATCAAGATGCTCTTTTAGATTTGTATTTAATTCAGCTACCCGTTCATCGAGTATCCTGTTCTCTGCAGCATTTTCAATATTAATACAGTGATCTGCTATGCTCTCAACACCAAGCGTTAACGCACTCCCCTTCAATTTGTGAGTAAGAAATTTTATCCGTTCATATTCATTATTTTTAATAGCAGAATCAATTTCTGTTTTAAGTATAGGTAACTCCCTGATATAAATATCAAACAGTTCAACAAGGAAATCTATATCCTCTTTGTTTTGCACTTCATTGATGAAAGTAATATTCCTTTCGTCAACAATATCTGTTTTTACTTCAGTCTTTTTTAATATGTCAAGATGAATTTCTCTTTCACTCTCAATTATATCTTTCCACTTCTGAATGAGTGTTTTAAATTCTTCAACATTAATCGGTTTAGTTATAGAATCGTTCATCCCTGCAGCAGCAAGTGTTTCTTTATCGTTCATCATTGTATCTGCAGTCATTGCAATTATCTTTATGTTTTTCTTTTCAGACATCTCTTCCCGTATTCTTTTTGTAGCTTCTAAACCATCCATCTTTGGCATTAACAGATCCATAAAAACTATATCATAATCTTCGATAGCTACGCTTTCTATTGCTTCTAAACCGTCCGATGCTATGTCGGCTTCAAATCCTAACTTTTTAAGTATTCTTACCGCAACTTTTTGATTTACCTTATTATCTTCAACAATTAACATTTTTAATGTTAAAGCTTTTTCAGTTAGATCAATTGTAACTATTTCTTCCTCTTTAGGTGCAGGTTCTTCAATTACTTTATCAACATCAAAGAAATCGATGAAGGAACGGTGTAATATTTTCCTTCTAACAGGCTTACCTATTATTTGAATGTAATCGTCTTTTAATTTAAATATGCTCTCCATTCCCTCGCCTACAGCGGTAATCAGCATGATTGGAACCTTTAACAATCCTTCTTTACTTCTAATATGATTAATCAATTCCATTATATCAGCATCGATTGTTTGGAGATTAATCATTAATCCATCAATTGCATTTTTGCTATCAATGTAATCCTTCACAGTCTCACTTTCTGAAAAACAGATAGGTACCATTCCCCATGTTTTTACCTGATCTTCCATCACATCTAGTCGGGTTTTATTACCATCAATAATCAAAATACTTTTACCCTCAAAAAGAGGATTGGCTTTATATTCGTAAAATCCTGATTCATCTTCGGCACGTTCCACAACAATATCGAAGAAAAATGTTGTGCCTTCATCCTCCTTGCTTTCAACGGTCATGTTTCCACCCATCATTTCAGTCAGTCGCTTACTAATTATCAGACCAAGTCCGGTACCGCCAAAATTACGGGAAGTGGTTGAATCAGCCTGACTAAAGGGTTTAAATAAACTACTTAATTTATCTTCAGGAATTCCAATACCCGTATCCTTAACAGCAAAGCTTACATTAAAATGATTCGAATCCATTAATTCAGCTGAAACCAAAACGAACACTTCCCCTTCTTCTGTAAACTTAATACCGTTGCTTACAAGATTCATTATAATTTGTCTGAGTCTTGTTACATCGCCCTTAATTACAGATGGTGTTCCCGGATTAATTGTGTAGATCAATTCTAAATTCTTTTCTGCAGCTTTAGAGGATAGAAGATCGAGTGAATCTTCAATGCATTCTCTTAAATCAAATGGCTGAATTTCAAATTGAAGTTTTTCTGATTCAATCTTTGAGAAGTCGAGAATATCGTTAATTATAATTAGCAGTTGTTCACCACTAATTCGAATTGTTCTGACATACTCTCGTTGTACATCATCGAGTATGGTATCTAAAAGCAGACCCGTCATTCCAATAACACCGCTCATTGGAGTTCTTATTTCGTGACTCATTAATGCGAGGAATTCACTTTTTGCTTTTGCTGCACTTTCAGCTCTTTGGACAGCACGATCTAATTCGTCATTATTACGTAACAGAATTTCCCGAAAAATATTTCTCCTGATAACTGCACCAATAGTGGAAGCCATAGTAATAAGTATTGATTCCTCATTATCAGTCCAAACTCTGTCTTCCTCCATCTCATCAAAACCAACAAATCCCCAGTAAGTACCATCTATCATTATAGGAACAAGAATAATCGATTTGATATTCGTGTCTATAAAATTATTCCTTTCACTCTCCGATAGATCTTTCATAATGAATTTAAGGGTCTTACCCTTTACAAAGTTTTCATAAAAGTTAAGCGTAGCAAATCTTGAATAAGATATTTTTTGAAAATCGGGATTTTTAATTTGTGCTTCCGTTCCTTCTGCAGTCCATTCATGAATCAGACTGAAATAGATCTCGTCTGTTTCGTGATTTAGCTGATGCTGAAATATGTATACCCTATCAACATCCGCTGCAATACCTAATATTCTTAATGCGTGTTCAAATCCTTGTTCATGTTCAATAGATGTAATTAATGTTTTTGTCGCTTCCGCTATTCCCGTAAGTAATCTATCCTTTTTCTCTAATAATTTTTCATTTCCTTTTCTTGTTGATATATCCCTGAAAATGCTAAGCAGGTATTTTTTATCATTAACACCGGTAATAAAAGAGTTCGAAACTTCAACTTCACTTGAGCTCCCATCCCAAAGGTAAATGGTCCGTTCAACTTTGTTTTCAAAGCTCTCACCAATAAAATCTTTTGTATATCTTTTTAACACATCTGCTTTATGTTCATCATCATAAAGTGAAGTGAGAAGTTCACCCTCAATATCAAAGCGAGTTTTTCCCACGAGCTGTGCATATGCATCATTACACATGTATACAATACCATCTTCATCTGTCAATCTCATTGCATCGTATGAATTTTCCCAAACCGTTTTAAATGTATTTTCTGCCGATTGAAGTTTATCTTCGGTAATCAACCTTTGTGAAATATCCCTAATAGCTCCTTGCCCAATTAAATGACCAAAGACTTCAACAATCCGTCCACTGATTTCAACTTGAGTTGTTGAACCATTTTTATGCGTAAATTCAGTATAGAGCACTATTATATCTCTTTCTCGGAGCTGTTCACCCATCGATTTGAAAGCAACTGATAATTGTTCTTCAGGAATAAATCTAGCAATAGATCTTCCTAATAATTCTTCAGGCGTGTATCCAAATAACTCTTCACAAGATGGGCTTATATACAATATCTTGCCTGTGCTCGAAATTCTGAATATTACATCCAAGGAGGAAGCAGTTATGAGTTTTAGATCGTTATTTTCCTGCACAAGCTTAAAGAAAGATTCACTTAGCTTGCTTAGAAGATTTTGGTATTCATCACTAAGAATTTCCTGATCGATAAGATCATCTAGTACTTTACGTAGGTCTTTAACTTCATCGGGTTTGATGGTTAAATTATTTTGTTCTATTGGGGTACTCACAAAAAGATTAGGATAAAATTTTTTTCCTTAGCTGAAAATTATATCAAATCTAATTTAACACTTTTATTTTAAAATAAATACTTCCAGCCTTTTGCTATTTGTTGGCAGCTATAGTAACACTTTCTCACTGGCATCTAATCACACCAACCTACCTAAAATCTTGCTTAGGTTAACCCAATTATCTAAGTTTGATACACATTTTTTAACATTTTATTTGGGAACATAAATGGCTAGAACGATTGTTGCCCTGCCGGGCGATGGAATTGGAAAAACAGTACTTCACGAAGCAATAAAAGTACTAGATGCTGCTGGTTTCAATGCGGATTATATTTACAGCGACATTGGCTGGGAGTTTTGGTGTAAGGAAGGTAATGCTCTACCTCAAAGAACTATCGACCTGTTAGAAAAACATAAGGTGGGACTGTTCGGTGCAATAACAAGTAAACCAAAAGATGCAGCTGCAAATGAACTTGATCCATCACTACGTGGTAAGGGTTACGTTTATTTCAGTCCTATTGTGGGACTACGACAACATTTTAATTTAGATGTTTGTATTCGCCCCTGCCAATCCTTTAAAGGCAATCCACTTAATTTTATTAGAAGAACTGCAGACGGAAGTTTTGAGGAACCCTTAGTTAATGCGGTTGTATTTAGACAAAATACTGAAGGACTTTATGCCGGTGTTGAATGGACGAATCCTCCTGTGGAAGTAAGGCAAGCGCTTGAAACACATCCGAAAATGAAAAAATTTAAAGATGTACCAAGCAAGGATATGGCAATATCAACAAGAATAGTCTCACGTGAAGGTTGCAGAAGAATAATTACCAGTGGTTTTGAATATGCTAGAAAGTTTGGTTACACAAATGTTACGGTTTGTGAAAAACCAAACGTTCTTAGAGAAACATCCGGAATGATGTATAAAGAAGCTAAAGATATTGCAAAAAAATATCCTGATATTCAATTATGGGATACAAATATCGATGCACAGATGATGTGGCTTACAAAAAATCCTGAAATTTACGGAGTGCTTGTAGCAGAAAATATGTTCGGTGATATTATTAGTGATGGTTTTGCAGGATTAGTTGGTGGATTAGGATTCGCCTGTAGCGCTAACATTGGTGATGAAGTTGCAGTGTTTGAACCAACCCATGGTTCAGCTCCAAAATATGCAGAGTTAGATCCCTCAATTGTTAATCCTATAGCTATGTTCTTAAGTGCGTGCATGATGCTAGATCATCTTGG
>CP070637.1:1047781-1066472 GCA_020354005.1 Ignavibacterium sp. | reverse complement strand
TTCTAAAAAGATTTTCTATACGAGGCTTCATCTGACCAAATTGTTGGTCATCCACATCAACCGGACCGGAAATTATAAGCGGAGTTCTTGCTTCATCTACCAAAACCGAATCGACTTCATCGACTATAGCAAAGTTATGCCCTCTCTGCACCTGGTTCTCCTTATCAATAGACATATTATCACGCAGATAATCAAATCCAAACTCATTATTTGTTCCATACGTAATATCTTTTGCGTATTCATCCTGCCTCTGCTTTGAATCCATAGTATTTAATATTACACCTACTGTTAAGCCATGAAATTTATAAACCTCACCCATCCATTCACTATCACGTTTGGCAAGATAATCGTTAACAGTCACAAGGTGGGTACCTCTTCCGGTTAGTGCATTAAGATAGAGCGGCAATGTTGCAACCAAAGTTTTACCTTCGCCAGTGGCCATCTCTGCAATTTTCCCCTGATGCAGCACAACTCCTCCAATCAGCTGAACATCGTAAGGTATCATTTCCCAGGTTATTTTATTTCCGGCTGCAGTCCAGCTTTTACCAACCAGCCTTTCGCAAGTTGATTTAATAACTGCAAATGCCTCGGGAAGTAATTCATCCAATATCTCTTCAAATTCATAATTAAGCTGTTCATTGAGTTTGTCTACTTCATCGTGAACTGCCTGGCGGTCAAAATCTTCATCCGATTGCAGTTGTTCTTTAAGTTCCTCAAGTTTCACTCTTGTTTCCTTAGTATGCTCCTGAATTTTTTGCTTGAACTCTTCCGTCTTTGCCGTTAATTCGTCATCAGGAATATCTTTTATTTTTTCATATTCCTCATTAATCTCTTCAACTATCGGCCAAAGGAGCTTTAAATCCTTCTCGTATTTGTCACCAAATATTTTCTTAAATACTTTTAACATTCTCTTTTATCTTTATGTTGGAATAACAGAAAATAAAATTAAAAATAGACACCTTGAAATGCAATTTAAGAATTATTACATATACTATTTAAGGTGTTTGATAATTATTAAATGAAATTGTTCTATAAGTATTATAGCTCTATTAAATGAAAAATTCACAAGATGATTATTAATTTAAATGTCTTATTTAGCTTTTTTGATAATAAAAAGATATTATCCCATTTAATTGTATTAATTGTAGTGTTATAGTGCGCTTAAAAAAAGTATCAAAAGAATTTGAAAAATATTTAGCAGAAATCTCAGTAGGGGTAATCTCATCAGAAGATTTTGAAAATTTGATTAACCTGATTGATGGAGAGATAATAAAATATTATTATACTTCCTCATCAGAAGCAAACCTCATCCGCATAATGCAGGGGATGTATGACAAGATATCCATTATCAAGGATTGCATTAAGTATCCACATTATGTAGAAATTCTAATCATTATCGCTGCAAACAGCAATTACTTAACCGATATCCTTGTAATAAATCCCGAGTATTTCT
This sequence comes from Ignavibacterium sp., assembly GCA_020354005.1. GTDB lineage: Bacteria > Bacteroidota > Ignavibacteria > Ignavibacteriales > Ignavibacteriaceae > BMS3ABIN03. The sequence continues at coordinate 1,065,019 of CP070637.1, read as the reverse complement.
ACTGGATTGTCAATCCTTCAACTCTCACACTAAAGTTGAATAGAAAAAAATTCAGCAAAGAATTAAAAGACATCCTGGCATCATATAATTCATTACACTCAAAAGTCTTAGCATTAAAAGCAATAAAAAGAAAAGAGTTGTTGAGGATTGGTTTAAAGGATATATATTTAAATGCTCCACTTGTTGAGTTAACACAAGAACTTTCATTCCTCGCCTCTCAACTTTCTGGTGAGTTGTTTATAATATGTTATCAGGAGATACTAAACAAATATAATTTACCAAGACCAGCAGGGAAATATTGCCTTGTGGCATTAGGGAAATTTGGAGGTCAGGAATTGAACTATAGTTCCGATATTGACCTGATATTGCTTTACGATAAAGATAGAAAATTAAACCGGTTGAAATATTTCAGTGAAATATTAATAGAATCAACCCAGTTGTTTCTAAAATCATCAGCTGAAATAACCGGTGGTTTTTTATACCGTATAGACTTTAGATTGCGACCGGATGGCAAGACTTCACCATTATGCAGAAGTATGCAGGAATATTTAGATTATTATGAAAGTCGTGGAGAAGACTGGGAAAGGCAGATGCTAATTAAGGCAGCTTTTTTAAGCGGAAGCAGCTCACTCTACAATAAATTTATAAACTACCTTTTACCTTTCATATTTCCTTCAAGTTTTTCTGTCTCACCTAAAAAACAAATTCTAACTATGAAGGAGAATATTGAACGACAAATTAATGAAGAAGAAAATATCAAGCTCAGCTATGGTGGTATTAGAGATATTGAGTTCTCGGTTCAGGCGCTTCAGCTGCTAAACGGCGGGAGGAATAAAAACATAAGAAGCGGCAATACACTGTCCGCTATTGAAGCTCTGAGGAAAGAAGACTATATAATAAAAGATGAGGCAGAAACGTTAACAAGTGCTTATATATTTTACAGGCAAATAGAACATTATCTTCAGTTAATGAACAACCGGCAAACACATTTAATTCCATCTGAAGGTGAGTTATTAGAAAAATTGAGTGCATACCTGGGGTTTAAAGATGTAAATAGCTTCAACAAAAATGTTACAACAACCAGAAATGATGTAAGAAATATATATGATTCAATTTTTATTGAAGACGATGAAAGTTATTTAATCAGTTACGACCTGGACGAAATTGCTTTTGAAGATAAGATCAAAGCATTGCGAGAACTACAATTCTTGAAAGAAGGGAAAGGAATAATCGGTAACAAAACATTTGACTCAAAATCGATTAATGGTTTCCTGCAAGTTGAGAGGATGTTTATCGATTATCTCAAGAGCTCAGAATCTCCCGACAGAATACTTTCAAATTTTGTAAGGGTAATCAAACAAACAGATTTACCTTCTATTTGGTATAGTGAATTGCGCGATGAAACTTTTTTCAATCTGTTTATAGATCTATGTGAATACTCACAATATTCGGTTGATCTGTTTGCAGAGGACAATGAGTTACGAGAATTTATCCTCAACAAAAAAGTCTTTATAAAAATTCCAATAAAAGAGTTAACAGAATACAAATTGAAATACACATTGTTATATCTGTCAGCTCAACTAACAGTTGGTTTACTCAATACTGTAAATGTTTCAGAAATACTAAGTATAGTAATTCATAGCAAAATCAATAATCTATTTGAAGAGTACTCCCAAAAGAAAAAATGGAATAAAGATTACTTTGTTGCAACAATGGGTAGTTTGGGTTCATCAACAATTAATTTTTATTCAGACGTTGATCTATTATTTATTGTTCGGGACTTAAAAAAGCACGATAGAATAGAAAGTCATTTTCAGGAAGTTCTTGCTTTATTAAGACAAAATTTGAAGCCATTTTCTGTTGACTGTAGATTACGACCAGAGGGAGAGAGCAGTCAGCTTGTTTGGGATATTGAAGACTCAAAAGCATATTTTATGAAGAGAGCAAGAGCATGGGAGTTTCAGGCATTAACAAAGATATCATTTGTCTGCGGTAACAAACGCTTATTCAATAGTTTCACACGAGCAGCTTCGTCTAACGTTTCGAGATTTAGTTCGAAACAAATTAGCAATGAATTAAAGGAGATGCACAAAAAAATTACTGAATCAACAATTACCGCATCCGTTGATTTATTCAACATTAAAAAAAATCGTGGTGGATTGATCGATATCGAATTTATTATTCAGTCTATCCTTCTTAACAATGCTGAATTATTCAATGAATCATTAGGTAAACCGTTTAGGGAGCAAATAGAATTATCATCAGGCAAAAAATTAAAAGCTATTGAAAAAAAAGAATTACTTGAGTCTTTTGATCTACTAAAGTCCATTCAATTGTATAATCAAACCATATTAAACATTACATCCTCAAAATTATTATTGGACGATGCTAAACTTCGTCTTTTTGTTAGCAAAATGAATTATGAAAATTCAAAAAGGTTAAAAGATGAACTGAAGTTGCAAACAAGTAACGTAAGAAAAGTATTTTCGAAAATATTAAACTGATATTGTGGATCTGGCTAAGAAATATTTTTACGTAATTACAGGTTTATTAGTTTTTATTATTTATATAATTACTGCAGCGCCCTCCGTTGTACAAATAGATTCCGGTGAATTAGCCGCAGTACAGGCTACATTGGGAATTGCACATCCCACCGGCTATCCTCTTTTTACAATGATTGGATATTTGTTTTCACTAATTCCTCTACCATTTTCAACAATTTTCCAACTCAATTTACTGGCGGCAATTTATTGCAGTGTCGGTATAGCAATATTCGTATACACAGTAAAGCTTGTGCTGGATGATTTAGGTTCTTTTTCATCAAAAAAAATAAAAATGGATAAGGCAAAGAAAAGGAAGAAGACTGAGAAAAAAGGTAGCAAGAAAAATGATGATACTGCCCTGTTATTATCAGAATCAATAAAATTAATCGCAGCAATTGGCGGTGGATTAATATTAGCATTTAGTGAAGTTTATTGGCTCCAAAGCACTTCTGTAGAAGTTTATTCCCTGCATATACTTTTAATAAATTTGATCTTCCTGTTTCTTATTAGAGGTTATCTTGCCCCAAAAGACGATAAGAAGAAAATTGAAATAAAGTTTTGGATTTTGTTTTCCCTCTTTCTTGCATTTGGTTTTTCGAATCATATGACAACACTTTTAATAATTCCGGGTGTAGCTTTTCTATTCTTTAATAAGTATAAGTTTACCGGCGCAAGTTCAAAGAAGATTTCAATAATGCTTGTGGTGTTCTTACCAGTCTTATTTTTAATGTATCTGTACCTACCGATAAGAGCTGCACAGGAGCCAGTTATAAATTGGGGCAACCCGGTCGATCTTGAAAGAATTTTCAGACATATAACCGGGGAACAATACCAGGTATGGCTATTTGCTTCTACTGCAGCAGCTAAAAAGCAACTCATTCAATTTGTTGAGAATTTACCGGGACAGTTTTCAATTAGTCTAATTCTTTCAGTAATTGGAATTATTTCATCATTCACCTATGCCCGAAAATTATTTTGGTTTCTATTAATAACATTTTTATTTACAGTATTTTACTCGATTAATTACGAGATACACGACATAGATACCTACTTTTTACTTGCACATATCTCACTAAGCTTTTTTGCTGTTTTTGGTTTACTCACACTTTTGAAGCTCAGTAAAAAGAATTCGGCTATAATAACTATTACAATTACACTCGTATTTATAACTATTCAGTTCATTAGCAATTTCAGTAAAGCAAACCAGAGTAACATTTATACTTATGAAGATTACACGTATTCAATATTAAATAGTGTCTCCAAAGAGAGTGTGATTTTTAGCTACCAGTGGGATTATTTTATTTCTGCGGCGTATTACATTCAGTTTGCTGAGGGCTATCGTGAAGATATTGCTATAGTAGATAAGGAACTATTAAGACGCTCCTGGTACTTTGACCAGTTAAACAGAAACTATCCAAACCTTTTTAATAATATGACCAAAGATGTGATTAGATTCAGGGAAGCATTGGTACCATTTGAAAGAGGTGGGAACTTCAATGCAAATCTTCTTGAGAGACTGTATCGTAAATTGATGACTGATCTTGTGATAAAAAATGTTACAGAACGAGGTTATTACATAGCACCAGAGATTTATGAACAGGAAATGCAAAAAGGTGAATTTGTTTTACCGGAAGGTTATTACTTAATACCAGACCTTTTGCTATTCAAAGTTGTACAGGGAAATGAATATATACATGCAGCTGATCCTGATTTTGAAATAAGAATTAGCGAGAAGCGAAATTACTACATTAATAAGATAGAATATTTTGTCGGTTCAATGCTTGCGAGAAGAGCAATGTATGAATTACAATATAACAAGCCGAAAAGAGCAAAGGTTTATATAAAAAAAATTCGAAATGATCTTCCGAACTATACGTTACCTAAAATGTTACAAAACATTCCCATTGAAAATTAATCCTTGACTGCATCAAGTAAATCTTCTCTTCTGTTATCAGTTAGTTCCTTCTCTGTTCTAAAGGATTGTAACGTTACATCCATTTGCTGAATAAGGTTTCGCTTATAAAACTTTGGTGCATATATACTTCCATCCAGCATATAAAGTCGCTGGGTTTCTTCATCATAAAAGACATAGTTTACAAATGGTCCACCCATTCCCTTCACGTTTAAATCCCATAATCCCTGAGTAAACAATGCGTATCTGTCGTTAAAATTCACTTCGTTTACAGTGAAATAATCTTCAGCAATAACAACATAACCAAGATTATCAGCAGTCCTGTAAAATTTCTTTGTGACCCTGTTCCGGATGGTTTTTATTGAATCCTCATTTAAGTATTCTGGAGTTGCATTATCCACCCAATGAACAAATATCCATCTTTCCATATCGCTGCCCGGCGAACGTCTTATCCAAACAAAATTATCTTCGGCTTCATTCTTTGCAACTTTATAGTCAGCTTGCACATAAATTACCCAACCGTAATCTTTTAACAATTTTCCTTCAATGTCTTGCTGCTCATATCTTGGTTGATACAAACTTCCGAATAATCTTTTGTCCGATATTTTTTGAAATTTATAAAGAAGATTATCTGAGTTACGAAGTATTTTAGAGTTTAAATCATCAGCAGTTTTAGCCGATAGTATTACTATAATTTGATTCCTTGCCCAAAGGTCTTCTTTATAAACTATAAAATCAGGATCTTCATTTAACTTATTTTCGATTGCAGAATCAATTGCTGTTCTGATAAATTTAGATGTTTCTGAGGTGGAGTATAAAGGTGCAATAAATACCAAATTCTTTTTTCGTTTATACTTACTCATCTCAGATGAGTTGATTCTTTTTAATGTAAATATTTTTTCCGGCTGAGGAGTGTAAATGAGTTTTTCAAAGGTTGAATCAAGAACTTCTTTAAACTCAAGGTATTCTGCCGAGTCAGCCAGTACAAATATTTCGTCTTCAAATCCTCTTGCAGGCTTATCCGAAGGATCACATCCAACGATCACTAAGTAAATGATCACCAGCGAAACTATTATTAAACGATGTTTCATAACTTAACCAGGTACACCAGGTAATGTTAATTCAACGTTAGGTAAAAATATTATATATAAAATCCACATTGCAAATCCAACTACAATTGGTATTGATAAATTATCGTCTACATATCTAAGCGAAATATTTTCTGTAATTGCTCCGATGAATGCAACTACAAATCCAATAATAAATTCTTCTGTAAAATAACCGATTTTTGGTGTGAATAAAACCACTATACATGAACTGATAAAAAACGCTAAAGTTCCCTGAAAACTTTTCGCCATAAATTTATGTCTTCCATACTTTCGCCCAACAAGTGCAGCCATCGTATCACCAATAATCAGAATTGAGAATGCTGTTATAAATATAACTTTTGGGAAAATTAAAACACCAAGTGTTGCAGATAATAAAACATAGGTAGCACCATTTAAATTTTTCTTCTCCTCATCTACTTCATGGTGTCGAAGTAAAAAACCAAAGATTTTATAGAAAATCTTTCCTACCTGAGGTGAGAAATAACGTGTAAGATCGAGAATCATTGCAAGGGCGGTTAATGTGCCTAAAATTATTAGAGCAACACTCTTCGGAATGAAATAGTAGATTACAGGGATTGATAAGGAGGTAAGATGAATTGATTTTCTAACTAATTCATCTTTGTAATCAATAGTACCACGGTCAATGTGAGTCATCTTGTGCAGAAGTATCCTTATTCTTTCTTTCCTCCATCATTTTCTGAACGTGATCTGGTACATCTTCCGTACTTTCTATTTTCGTTTCTTTTTTATCCTTGCCATTTTCTGGAATTGGCGGAAGTTCTTCACCTTTTATTATTGCATTAATTTCTTCGGCATCCAGAATTTCTCTTTCCAGCAGTTCCAGGGATAATTTATGCAGTATTTCCATATTATCACTTAATATCTTCTCAGCACGATCCATAGCAGAATTTACTATCCTTTGGACTTCTTCATCAATTTCAATCGCAGTTTTTTCGCTATAATCCCTGTGCTTTTGAATTTCACGACCAAGGAAAATTTCTTCCTCCTTTGCACCATAACTTAAAGGACCCATTTTATCACTCATTCCCCATTCACAAACCATTTTACGTGCTAAATTAGTTGCCTTCTCAATATCGTTACCGGCACCCGTTGTATAATGATCGAATACCAGTTTTTCTGCAGCTCTTCCACCTAATGCATAAGTTATAACTGCTTCAAGATATTTTTTGGAATAAGTGTGCTTCTCATCAATCGGAAGATAACTTGTAACGCCAAGTGCCCTTCCTCTCGGGATGATAGTAACTTTGTGAACCGGATCTGCTTCGGGAATCATCCTTGCGACCAGAACGTGACCAACCTCATGATATGCTGTGGTTTTCTTCTCTTCTTCAGTAATAATTAAGCTCTTCCTCTCCATACCCATCATTACTTTGTCTTTTGCCTCTTCAAAATCAACTAGCTCAACTTTCTTCTTATCCTTGCGCGCTGCTAAAAGTGCTGCTTCGTTTACAAGATTTGCTAAATCCGCACCGGCTAATCCAGGGCTTCCTTTTGCAATTACTTCAAGATTCACATCATCATTCAATGGTATATTCCGGGTGTGAACTTTCAATATTCCTTCGCGTCCTTTCACATCAGGTCTGTCAACAACAATCTGCCTGTCGAATCTGCCGGGTCTTAATAGTGCAGGATCGAGCACATCAGGACGATTGGTAGCAGCAATGATGATCACACCAATGTTTTGTTCAAATCCATCCATCTCAACCAACAACTGGTTAAGAGTCTGTTCTCTTTCATCGTGTCCGCCACCGAGACCAGCACCTCTGTGTCTACCAACCGCATCTATCTCGTCTATAAAAATTATACAAGGCGCATTTTTCTTCCCCTGATCAAACAGGTCTCTAACACGACTGGCTCCTACACCGACAAACATTTCAACAAAATCAGCACCACTAATTGAGAAAAAGGGAACACCAGCTTCACCTGCAACAGCTCTGGCAAGTAATGTCTTACCTGTTCCCGGCGGTCCTAACAATAAAACTCCTTTAGGAATTTTACCACCAAGCTTCTGGAACTTTGATGGCTCTTTCAAAAACTCAATAACTTCCTGCAGTTCTATCTTAGCTTCATCGGTACCTGCAACATCCTTGAAAGTAACTTTCTGACCGGATTGAGTTATTAGCTTTGCTTTACTCTTACCGAAGGAGAATATGCCGCGGGAACCACCGCCCTGCCCTTGCATTCTCCTCATAATTATTATCCAAACTGCAATAATTAGTATCCAGGGTAGGAACCCGATTATAATATTCAGCCACTCACTCGATTCTTTATCGAATGAATAGATTATACCCCTTTCTCTCCAAATAGCTTCCTGGTCTTTGATAATTGGCTCAGGAATATAAACCGAAATAGCATCTACTTTTTTTGGTTTACCATCAACAGTTATTGTAGTTTCTGATGTGAGATCTGCAGTAAAGTAGTAATCATTAATATCTGACTTAGTAATTTTAGCTTCCGCAACTTTATCAGTTTCAGTTATTAGCTTTTCGTAGGAATCGAAAGGGATTTCTACATAATTATCCTTTCCCGTCCTCACCATCTGCATTACAATTACAGCAGCTACAATTACGGCACCCCAGCCAAACACCATTCTGATAATCTTTGACCAGTCAAAATTATCATCAGGTTTGTTGGGACCACCACCCTTTTGACCTTTAGGTGGCTGTTTATCATTATTATTCTCTAAATTGAAAAATTTTATGTTTCGAAAGTTCATTTTTTTAGCGTTACTCCGATTCTTCGCTTAAAATATATACTGACCTTAAATTCCTGTATTTTTGAGCATAATCAAGTCCATAACCAATTACAAACTCGCTTGGAATATCAAAGCCAATATAGTCAATTTTTACATTATATTTAAGGCTTTTAGGTTTAACCAACAATGATACCACCTTCATACTTTTAGGATTTTTTTCAGCAAACAGGTCTTCAATATACTTTACCGAAAGCCCTGAATCCACAATGTCTTCTACAATAATGATATCTCTGTTATTTACATCACAATTCAGCTCTTTTAGCATACGAACTTTGCCCGCTGAAAGCTTTTCATCACCATAACTGGATAACTTAAAAAAATCAATTTCACAATCAAGTTCAACACATTTAATTAAATCCGACATAAACAGGAAAGATCCATTTAATACACCAATAAATACAGGAACCGTTCCCTGATAATCAATTGTTAGCTGTGCACCAAGCTCTGCAATACGAGATTGTATTTGCTCCTCTGAAAGCAGTGGAGTAAATATTTCTTCACCTACCCTTATTTTTTCTTTAGGTTCAGATATCACGTGAGACGTAATTCTAAGTATTTATTGGTTTTAGGTGATATTTTATACCTATCATCAATTCTGATACCAACTAACCACACAATATTGCCGGAAATTGTTATTACCAACTGTTCACTTTTTTTATGTGATTCAATCTTTTGTTCATTAAGGAAGTCAGAAACCTTTTTAGAATTCTTCATTCCTAAAGGATAAAACCGGTCTCCATTCTTCCATTTCCTTATAAGAAATCTACCTTTGATTTTATCTGCATCAATATATTCTTTTTTACCCGATTTCGTTAGACTAATCTTAGTCCTGTTTGTATATGTTAAAGATATTGATTTATCTCCAATCTTTTTCTTTTCACCTATCTTTAAAAATGTAGATCCAGATACATTCTTTTTTGTACCACTTTTGTAAATGATGATTGAATCTCTTTCCTTAACGGCGATCAGTTTATTTGATATTTCAATTCTCCTGCCTGGTTGCTTTGATTTTAATTTTTCAAGATCAGCAACATTTACATTCTCAATATCTTCATTAAAATATTTTTTAACTGCTGCCCTGAAAAAGTCACCGTATAATCTGGGATCAATATTATTTTTCTTTGTAAGATCGATGAGCAATTTGCCATTTTTAAAGCTTGTTGATTCGCTAATATGATTATCGATATAATCTTCTAAAAAGGAAGAAATGTTTTTAACAATTTCCGATGTTTTTAATATCGCACTATCTACCTGAGGATTAATTTTATTTTTTATTAACGAAATAACCTCATTACGTAAATAGTTTCTCTGATAATTACTCTCAACGTTGCTGCTATCAGTTCTATATACCAGCTTCTTTTGGTTATTATAAGATAGAATTTCTGTTTTCAAAAGAGATAAAAGCGGGCGTATAATCTTATCTCTTCTAACAGGAATGCCTGAGAGCCCTTTCAATCCCGCTCCCTTTATCAGGTTAAGCAAAACTGTTTCTGTATTATCATCAGCATTATGTGCCGTTACTATTTTTGAAAATCCTTTTGCAGATGCAATTCTGAGCAACTCTTTGTACCGCACTTTCCTACCGGCTTCTTCGAGCGATAGCTTATTTCTTTTTGCGTACAGACGAATATTTTTTGATGAATAGTAGAAAGGAATGTTCTTACTTGCCGAAACTCTTTTGCAAAATTCTGCATCACCATTAGATTCTTTTCCCCTTAAATTATGGTTTAGATGAAATGCTGCAAGCTTAATGTTGAATCTTTGTTTATACTGAATAAGGAAATTAAGCAGAAATATTGAATCTGGTCCACCACTTAAAGCAATTAAAACACTATCATTCTGCTCTATCAGATGTTTATCTAATATAAACTTTATAACGTTTTGCTCAATCGTTTTAAGTGACTTACTCATCGTATCCGATTAAATAAATAATGATAAAACTTTAATGCAAATTGCTGATCGTAAGTTAATGAATTGAGGATTGATTAAAATTAGAAAATAGCAGAACTGAAATTTAACAGGGAAATTAATCGATACTTAAGATTTCAAATTCAAGCAATCCCGCAGGAGCTTTAACTTTTACTTTTTCACCAACCTTTGTTCCCATTAATGATTTTCCAACAGGTGATACGACTGATATCTTTCCTGAATGAAAATCTGCCTCTTCCTGTGAAACTAATGTATAATTTATAGTCTTTTTGGTTTTAAGATTTTTGATTTTCACATTTGACAAAATATGAACCTGATCGGATGGAAACTGAGATTTATCAATCACTCTTGCACGCGAAAGAATATTCTCAATTTTACTTATCTTTAACTCAAATAAGCCTTGTTCTTCCTTGGCGGCATCATATTCTGCATTTTCGGATAAATCACCATGAGCTCGTGCCTCTGCAATTTTAGCTGCCATTTCTTTTCGGCCATTCAGTTTCATTTCCTTAAGTTCTTTTTCAATTTCAACTAATCTCTCCTTGGTCAAATAAACAAAATTTCCCTGGATCATAATTTCAGTCTTCTTATTTTATGAATGATTTAAAAAAAATTGCCACCGCTTTTTACAGCAGTGGCACAACAAAAATAAAAATTAAGGGGTATGATGTCAAGTAGTGATGAGTTTGCAATTCATCACATAAAAAACAAAAATATGCTATTTCAAAAGAATCATTTTCTTCGTATCCACAAAGGAGCCAGCTACAATCCGGTAGAAATAAACTCCGCTGCTTAATCCGCCCAAGGATGCAGCATTCAAAACCACCTCATGTCTACCTGCTTCCATATTTTCATTAACTCTTGTTGCTAATTCCTCACCCAGAATATTAAAGATTTTTAAAGTTACAAATTCATCCTGTGGCAGCTGAATTCTAATTATTGTCGATGAATTAAATGGATTCGGGAAATTCTGATCTAAGCTATACTCAATTGGGACTGGGAAGATTTCAGTACCAGGATTACCAAGTACATCCTTCAAGATCCAATTTGCCGGATCAAATACAATTGACCTTGGATTACCAAGTACATCGAATTCAAAATTCTGACTCTGAACATTGTTAAAGAGAGTAATAGTTGTATCATTTAATTCTGTATTCACTTTAATCTGAATGGGCATTGTAAAAAAAGACGGATTTGAATTAATTTCTTGTGTAATATCTAAATCAATTTGATATGTACTATCACTTACAGGTGTTCTATACCAACTCACATTATATCGTGGATAATTTTCCCCATATATCCATTCCTCGAAAAAATAATCAAGTGATTGACGATAAACACGTTCAGCAACACGCTGAAAATCTTCAGTCGTTGCGACATTGTAAACTAATTCAGGATCAGCTGCATAAGCACGAAGTATATCAAAAAATGCTGAATCACCAACAACTCCTCTTAGCATATGCAGTACGATTCCTCCCTTTGCATAAGACCGGTAACCATTAAAAATCTCTCCAATATTGGAAATATCCTGAACATAAATTGTTCCTTGTGCTTGTTTGGCAAAGCTCATTTCATTAAGTATAAATTGGTCGTATGCAGATTGTCCTCCTATTGCTTCATAGTAAACACCTTCTGAGTAAGTAGCAAATCCTTCATTCAACCAGATGTGATGCCAGTCTTTACAAGTAATCATATCACCAAACCATTGATGGGCAAGTTCGTGAGCTATAACACCCTGCCCATAGAAACCCATTGAAGAGCAAGTCTGATGTTCCATAGCCCCGCCAAAGTTAAATTCAGCATGTCCATACCGTTCATCAAGAAACGGATACTCACCATAATAATTACTGAATACTTCCATCATTGTTGCTGTTTCATCTAAAAGCGCTTGGCGATTATCATCAAATCTTTCTGGATAGTTATAATGGGTTATTATCATCGAATCGGTTGGTGAATAATGGTAATAAGTATCGTATTGAAAATAATTAGTTATTGCCATCGAAATGAGGTATTGAGCAATAGAATATTTTTCTTTCCATTTATAGGTATGAGTACCATCCCCATTAACTATAATTTCCTGTATCACACCATTCGATACTGGTATCATTGATTGATCAACCGTGATCCATATATCTGCAGAATCAGCCTTATCCTCAGGAATATCTTTACAAGGCCACCATTCACTAGCACCGTAGGGCTGACTTAATGTTGAAATTATAGGTTCACCGTTTCCATGTGTATCAAATTTAAAGCTTCCCAAACCACTCGTCCCGGGAACTCCGTGATAGTAAATAACCACACTAAAAGCTTCATTCTGGCTATAAGTACTATCCAGATCAATTGTCACTTTGTTATTTATATGATTAAATGTTGTGCCTGCTTCATTAAGTAAAATGGAATCAACATTCATATTATCTTGTAAATCCAAGAAGAAGTTTGCGATGGGAAGCGTATTAACTTTTGCATTCACAGTTACCGCACCAATTAAATTGTTTGGGTTGTAAGTAATAGTCAGATCAAGTTTGTAATAAGTTACATCAATTTGGGAATCACCCGGGTATTGAATTTTAGATAGCTGTAATGTTTTGGCATTACCTTCGCGTTCAAACTTAACCCAGGGTTTGTAATCTTGTTGAGTAAAACCAATTGATGATATAAAAAATATAATTGATAAATTTTTAAGTAACATTATTATTCACCTACTAAAATCAGATGAATTGATATTATTAAATTTAAAAGGAATAATTCTAAAAAGAAGAGTAAAAAAAGTACCGTGAATTAATCGTTAACCATAATGTTGGTATGACATCCACAACTATCACAGATTGGTCTGTAACATCCTTGTAATGTTCTTTCAATTCACCTCCTGAATTCTACAGATTGACCTAAAGTTGCAAAAACGGCAGACTTTATTTTCCCTGTCTTCTAATTCAGAGAGATTAAATTTACCTGATGCAATCTCATCTACGTATTTGTTTATAGATTCAATACAAACATTAATCATCTCTTCAGCCATCTGAGCCATTCTATCTTTTTCATTCGTTTGTGCTCTACCCATTTTCACTAGTTTCGGTCCGAACTCTTTGCTATTAAACTTTAATGAATAAATCTCACTGCCGAAGGGCTCATAGTCTTTCTTCATCTGTGCATTTATTAATTGCTTTGCGGCAAATAAATAAAGAGGAAGCTGCAAAGATAAACCGCTGAGAAAATCATTCTGAGTCGGTGTTTTACCTGAAAGTTTGTAATCAATAATTTTAACTGTTCCCTCTTCTTCATTAATATCAACTCTGTCAATTTTTCCTCTTACCTTCACCTTGCCTGCAAAAAACTCTTCATTATTTAATACTCTTTCATCTGAAGTATCATCAACTTCTCCAAAAGTGGTTTCAAAATATTTTGGTAAAAACCCTTCAACTTTAGTTCTTTCTTCTATTAGGAACTTATAAAGTATCGAATTCCTTTTGTCTCCACCAATCCCAAGTATCTTTTCCTTTTCGTAGAAAGTAAGAGCTGAGTTTAGTTTGAGGTTGCTTATTATATCATTGGCAATGTTAAAGAGCATATTTTCAGCCTTTGTAAATATTTTCTCACTTGCAGATTGGAGTACAATATTCTTCTCAGCTAATTCAATATAAAACCTGTAAAGAATTATATGCAGCAAACTGCCCAGTTCAAATGCTTCCATCTCTTCGGTTGGTTCTTCCAAGGTATTAAGATGAAGAACACGTTCAGCAAAATATTTGTAGGGACACTTCGCATAGCTTTCCAATTGAGTTACCGAATATTGCTTATACTTTAATTTTGACAACTCTTCCTGAAGTTCAGTATTAAGATTATCTGTAAGAACACCTGTGAAAGGCGATTCAATGGTTTCATCTTTTAATCTTATCTCATTTATTTTATTTGCGTTCTTAATTTCATCCAAATTTAGATCTGCATTCTCAGGCATATTTAAATTTTTCGAACCACGGCTCACAGATTTTCCGACATATTCAAGTAATTCATTTTTGGAAAATACAGTGTCCTCAAAATCTTTTGCAGTAATTTCAGATACATCAAATGTATTTTTAAAGTCAATTAAAAAATTAGATTCGACCAGTTCTTTTCTGCCATCGGTTTGGGGGTGTGAAAAATAGAGTCTCTTTCTCCACGAACATAAAGCCTGATAAAAATGATATCTCTCCTCTGTCTGATGTTGCAGTTCCGCTCTGACAAATGAGCCGGAGAAGAAAATCTCAGGCGAGTAGCGTGTCGGGAAATCTCCATCAGTTAAACCGGCAATAAATAAGTGATCAAACTGCAGCCCTCTTATCTCATTCAATGTTGTTACTAGCACCCCGTAACCCGGTTTTTCTTTAATATTATATCTGCTAAAAGATGCAATTGTTCTTAACTCGCTTAAAAAGAATTTTAGAGGAAATTGTTTCTCACTCCCATATTCAAGCTGCAGCAGATTAAACAGCTCTTCAGAACTTTTTAAGAATGTAGTTATTGCCTTTACTTCCTGTTCAATTGAACCTTCGTGACCATTCAATAGTTTTTTATGAAGTCGCAGTTTTACAACCAATTCGTTAAGATTATTACTGAATTCTGCAATATTCATTCTTTTGCTAAATGGTTTCAGCAATGAATAAATAGAATCGATATCATCCAATGCCTTTCTATAATCCACATTATATCTTTTAAATTCACTCCGTGTTTCATCTCCATACGTACTCTCAATAATTGCATCGTTTAAGCGTTCTTTCCAATTCTTTAATCCGGAAACTACTTTCAATTCAACCGAAGCTTTTAACAGGTTATTCAGATCAATATTTGTAATATCAATTATTTCGTTGCTAAGTGCACGAAATAAATTTTTATAGTAAAAGTCTCTCTCAATAACTTCGAGAAGGTTAATTAAGATGATTACAAGTGGTGAGGTGCTTAAAGAAAATCTGTCAGTTAAATTAAATGGTATGTTGTATAGAGAAAAGCGGTCACGTACGATTGGTGAATAAGATTTGATTAGATAACATGCTACACATATTTGGTTTGGACTAATTCTTTCTTCAATAATTAATTTCTTTATTTGCCTGGCAATCAACTCAATTTCATTCTCTCTTGTAAAGGCTGTAATGTCCTTTATCTGTTGTTTAAATTGAGTCGATTTTTTTACTCTCCGGCTTTTAAACAGGTTATCTCTAACTTCATTTAAAAACTTAGGGAAAATACCAACAGATTGATCTTTAATTGCTCTGAATCCAATTTCAGTCAACTTGTTATAGCATTTATCAAGATGGGAAAAGATTGCGGGATTATATTTTGCGTAATCAAAGTAAATATATAACTCAACATTTTTTAAGGATGCTGTTGAATTAATTATTTCAATTTCAGGTCTGCTGAATTCGTCAAAACCATTTATGATAACAAGGTTAACATCCGGATACTCATTAACAAACTTTTCTCTAAAATCTATCTCATTTAATTTACTCAACTCACTATAAACATCACCAATTTCACTTACTCCAAATTCTGATAATTTATTTTGGTACTTTTTATAAATATTTGAAATGTCTTCAGCTTTATAATTATCAGTTCCTGAAAGTTGTTCAGATTCATTCATCAACATTGAAGGCGTTATACCATTACGCTTGTATTCTGAAATTACGTTCTTAATACGCTCAAGTGTTCCAAATGGTATTTCACCCTTGTAGTTCGAAAAATATTTTTGCTCCGTTTCCTGAAAACATTGTTTTAGCAATACAATTGCAGCCTCTTCGCTAACTAATTTGTTTTGCCCATCGGAACCAGATAAAACTCTAATTGAATACGAGCCAATGGTTTCCAGGTTTATACCTGTGGCAACCTCGTTTGGCGAAGCGGAAATTAGCTCTCTTTTTAAGTGCCGGATTTTTCGGTTAGTCGTAACTATTAAAAGTACTTCATTCAGTTTTCCTGCTTTAATTTTTAAATATAAAAGCTGGTCGAGGTCAACTTCTTTTGTTTTACCTTTAGTAAGTATCATAAAGTCATTTGCTTCTTAGTAAAAGGTCTCTGTAAGATTTTCTAATTTGCTTTGAGGTATCAAGAGCCAAAAGTTTTATGATATTTTCAAATCTCACCTTAGCTTCTTCTTTACCTTTCAGCACTAAAGTTTCAAGTTCTACAAAGAAGCCGAGTGATTTCACTTCATCAAGATGTATTCGTGTATTATCGTAAATAAAAAGCTCTCTTCTCTTTTCAACAATAGTTTCGATGGAAAATATCTTATTAAAAAATTCTTCTCCACCATCGCTTTCAAATTTCAGTACATCAAAATCAGACCAGCGGTTATTTCCCTTCTCATCTCTTCTATAAAAAATCAAACTTTCCTTTCCATTTTCTATCCTAAGTTTCAGCAAACCATCAGGAACTTTATAATACGCATCCTTCTGGTTTAACACTCCAATATTATCTGCATCAATATCTGTTAATATATTTCTGAATTTATGATGTGATTCAACCTTAATCTTAAGTTCCAGGTTTGTTGGCATGGTTCAGTATAAAATTGTTAGAAATTGTTCAATAAAATAATCACCCGCATTTATGTTCTTAAAAACACCATAGGATAACATTGGTAATGAAATTATTTTTTCAATACACATACAATACATTCCATTGTAATCCACTTCCAATAAAACCCAATATTTTTAGCTTGTCTGTGTAAAATAATCTTCTATTTTTCGTGTATCCAATTGGTTGGCAGGAAAATTGAATATCTATCAATATGATTTCAAATTGGCATAAAACATTCCGGTATTCCGGGAGCTTTAAAAAAGAAATCATTGAGCATCAAAGGTCTTGATATTTTGGTAAAGTTGCATAATATTATAATATAAGAAAATAGAATCCTATGAAAACTTTATTTGTTAGTATAATATTACTGATTCCGTTCATAAATTTAAATTCTCAGAGCATTGGTGAACTTGCACCGCCGAAAGAATC
>CP070637.1:1037555-1047681 GCA_020354005.1 Ignavibacterium sp. | reverse complement strand
ATTTTTAACATTTATCGTAAGGTTCGAAGGTTATTCAAGAGTAGCATTTATTGTTGACTGGATGTTAACCATCATTGTATTGGGAGGTGTTAAAATGTCTTACCGTTTATTTGATGAACTCTTTACATCCGTTAAATCGCAAAAAACAAGAAAGTTAGTAATTGTAGGAACTAAAGAAACATATGAGGCAATTAACAGGTATTTACAATTAAAAACAGAATCAGGTTTTAGTGTTTCAAAATATTTTAATATTAACGAAATTAAACCGGAAGCATTATCAAATTATCTTAATAAATCAGGAAACGGTATATCGATGATTTTGGTTGAAGATAAAAACTTTTTTAGTCCCGAAGAAATAAAACATTTAACTGATAGAAACATTTCTATAGTTAATGAAAAAGAATTTTTTAATGCTATTCTATAACTGTTTTGTACATGTAGTGGAGGTATAGACAAATGAAAGTATTAATAACCGGAGGTGCAGGATTTATTGGGTCAAATCTAACTCGTAAATATTTAGAAAAAGGTGATACGGTATATGTGGTAGATAATTTATCAACGGGAAGCTATGAAAATATTTCTGATTTAGTGGAAAAGTATCCGGACAAGTTAGTTTACCAAAATGATTCCATCCTAAATGATAATGTAATGAAAGAGGCAATCGAGAATGTTGATGTTGTTGTTCACTTAGCTGCCGCGGTTGGAGTTAAGTATATTATTGAAAATCCGTTAAGTGCGATGGAAACCAATATTTTAGGTACTGAGAACGTATTAAAATGGGTTAACAAGTTTAAGAAGAAGATTTTCATTGCCTCCTCTTCCGAAGTTTACGGAGACCAGGAGAAGGCGCCCCTGTCCGAGGAAGATTCTGTTATTTACGGACCTTCAGATAAATTAAGATGGTCGTACGCTGCATCAAAACTGGTTGATGAATTTATAGCGTTAGCTTATTACCGTACTTCAAACACACCGGTAGTTGTTGGCCGTCTGTTCAATATCATCGGAACGAATCAAACGGGCAGATACGGAATGGTTGTGCCGGGATTAATTAGGCAAGCTTTGACAAACGAACCTTTAACTGTATATGGAAATGGAAAACAGACACGTACTTTTACTTATGTAGAAGACACTGTTTGGGCAATAATGAAGATGATGGAGAATCCAAATTGCAACGGTAGGATTATTAATATTGGTGGACTTGAAGAAATCTCAATTTATGATTTAGCAAAAAAAATAATAAGTCTAACAAACTCTTCCTCAAAGATTAAGTTAGTTCCCTACGAGAAAGTTTATACAAAAGATTTTGACGATATGCAGAGAAGAGTACCCAGCTTAAAAAAAGCAAAAGAACTAATTAATTATCATCCGGAATATAATTTAGAGCAATCATTAAAACTGATTATCAAAGCTATCAAGAAGAATATTGAGCAGAAAGACTCAACTTCATCTCGCCGGGGAAAAACCAGGAAGGGAGTTAAAGAGGGGGAAAAATCTAATCCTTAGTACAAAGCTCAATTTTATGCTGTTCTCCCCTACGTAATCTATTAAAGATTATCATTAACTTTTAAATTCTAATATCAAATTTTTAACAAAATACACCTTAAAAAAATGAACACACTAAAAATATTTATCGGATTGCTATTAATAATAAGTGTCGGCTGCTCACAAGAATCGAAGATTCAAAAAGATGTTGAAGGTTTTCTGGATAATTATAATAAGGAATATCAAAAATATGGTTTTGAGTGGAACGAAGGAGAATGGGCATTAAATACCAAAATTGTTGAAGGTGACACAATTACTAGCAAAAATGCTCAAGAAGCACAGAGTCGTTATGCAAAGTTTACGGGTAGTAAAGAGAACATTGAAAAAGCGACAATATACTTGAATTCAAAAAATGAGTTAACGGAACTTCAGGTACGCCAACTTAATCGAGTTTTGTACCTTGCTGCGAGTAATCCCGAAACAGCGGGTGAGATTGTAAAAGAGAAGATTAAAGCTGATACAAAACAAACAGAACTTCTGTACGGTTTTGATTTTAAACTAAATAGTAAATCAATATCAACAAATGAAATAGATGATTTGCTCGGTACAGAAAATGATGTTAATAAACGATTAAAAGTATGGGAAGCAAGTAAAGAGGTTGGTGTTGGATTGAAAGATGGTTTGGCAAATCTTCAGCAGTTGAGAAATAAATCTGTTCAAGCATTGGGCTATGATGACTTTTTTGCATATCAGGTTTCTGATTATGGCATGACCGTAGATGAAATGAATGATGTGTGTCTAGGAATGATCAAGGATATCTGGCCCATCTATCGTGAACTTCACACATGGGCACGATACAATTTAGCAGAAAAATATGGTGAAGATGTTCCTGAAATGCTGCCCGCTCACTGGTTACCAAACCGTTGGGGACAGGACTGGAAGAAATTAGTACAAACAGAAGGTGTAGACCTTGATGAAAATTTGAAAAAATATTCTGCAGAATGGATTGTTGAAAAGGGAGAGGATTTTTATGTAAGCCTTGGATTTGAAAAGCTGCCGAAGTCGTTTTGGGATTTATCAAGCTTATACCCGGCTCCACCCGATGCAGGTTACAAAAAGAACAATCACGCATCTGCCTGGCATATGAATTTTGATAACGATGTTCGTTCTTTGATGAGTGTTATTCCTAATACAAGATGGTGGAGAACCTCATTACATGAACTTGGACATATTTACTACTTCATTGCATACTCAAATCCGGATGTTCCAATGATATTAAGAGAAGGAGCTAACCGTGGTTACCACGAGGCAATTGGAAGTTTAATTGGTCTGGCATCTTTGCAACATCCATTCCTTGAACAAATGGGTTTAATGCCGCAGGGAATAAAGGTG
This sequence comes from Ignavibacterium sp., assembly GCA_020354005.1. Taxonomy (GTDB): domain Bacteria; phylum Bacteroidota; class Ignavibacteria; order Ignavibacteriales; family Ignavibacteriaceae; genus BMS3ABIN03. The sequence goes on along the minus strand of CP070637.1, from coordinate 1,044,807 downwards.
GATAAAATACAGGCATTACTTAAGGAGGCACTTGAGAATGTTGTTTTCATACCTTGGAGTGCTGGTGTGATGACTGAATTTGAGTATGAACTTTATTCAAATGAGCTGCCAAAAGACCATTTTAATAAAAAATGGTGGGATCTTAAAAAGAAGTACCAGGGCATTGTTCCTCCATATGAAAGAGGTGAAAAATACTGTGATGCTTCATCAAAAACTCATATAAACAACGATGCGGCTCAATATTATGATTATGCAATATCCTATGTCCTCCTTTTTCAATTTCACGATTACATTGCAACAAAAATCTTAAACCAGGATCCCCGTGCAACAAACTATTATGGAAATAAGGAGGTTGGAAAATTCCTCTATAATTTAATGTACCCGGGTGCAAGCGTTGATTGGAGGGAACATCTAAATGCAAGTATCGGTTCTGATATGAGCGCCAAGCCAATGGTAGATTATTTTGAACCTTTAATGAGCTGGCTAAAAGAACAAAACAAGGGAAGAAAGTATACTTTACCTGAAAGTTTATAAGCAATGAATTAATTTTTAATTAGCCTGCCATCTGGCAGGCTTTTTTTATGTTTCCGATCATAGTTCTTGCTGCCATTAGCCGTTTTATCCCGCCTATATAATCATCACGAAGTATTTTTTTCATCATTTCTGATTGAAAAAAGCAACAAACCACTTTTTTTACTAATTGATGGAACTTTAAAAACAGCTTATGTGTTTTAAAAAGTAAATCAAACAATAAATAATCAATAATAAAAAAACAGAAAGGAACGCTAAAATGAAAATCAAAAATCTCATATTAGCACTCGCAGTATCTATTACTGCAATTTCATTTATCGGATGTTCAGATGATGAAGAAACTCCGGTAGCACCAACTAATCCAACATCAAATTCATTAGTGAAGGTTGTACATGCATCTCCAGATGCACCTGGTGTTGATCTTCTAGTGGATAACACTGTTGCAGGAACTAACTTAACCTACCCTAATAACACTGGTTACTTAGGAGTAAATAGTGGAACAAGAAATATAAAGGTTAATGTAACAGGTACTTCAACAACAGTTATTGAAGCAAATCTTAATTTAATGGAGAACATTAACTATTCAATTTTTGCAGTGAATTCGGTAGCTAACATAGAAGCAGTCGTATTTGAAGATAATTTAACTGCTCCTGCATCAGGTAAAGCACATGTTAGATTTATTCACTTATCAGCAGATGCACCCGCAGTTGATATAACTTTAACTGACGGAACAGTTGTATTTGGCAACAAATCATTCAAAGAGAGTACCTCTTTTACTCCACTGGATGCAGCAACTTATGACCTACAGGTAAGAGTTGCAGGAACAACGACTGTTGCGTTAGAATTGCCGGGAATTATGCTTGAAGCTGGTAAAATATATACAGTTTTTGCTAAAGGATTTTTAAGCGGAACCGGACAGCAAGCATTAGGAGCTGAGATAATAGTCAACGCTCAATAAGAAGCAAGATAATTCTTAATAGAAAACCGGATAAACATAGTGTATATCCGGTTTTTTTATACTTATTCTTTTAGTAATTCAACATCACTTAACGGCATTATAGGCATCGGGTGCCCATTATATTTTAACCTGAATTTAAGATCTTCTATGATCGGATCTTTTTCAATTTCTACCTCTCTTTCTATTCCCAAGAGTCCGGGAATAAAACTTCCAAAATTAAACCATCCACGATCCGGATATTCAACAAGATCATACTCTTCTTCTTTTAATCCTGCTCTTTCTTCTGCGACTTTAACTGCGGTTGATAATCCACCAATCATATCAATCAAACCATTTTGCTTAGCATCGAAGCCGGACCAAACTCTTCCCTGCGCTAAAGACTCAATATTTTCATACGACAATCCTCTGCTTTCGGAAACTTTTGTCACAAATTTATGATACAATGATTGTATTGAGTTTTCAACTTTAATTACTTCATCAGAATTTAGATCTCTGTCCGGAATAGAAATTCCCAACAATGGTAAACGCAAACCAAAGCCCAGATCAGCATGCTTGCCCATCTTAACAAAATCGGTTGAGACTCCAAATTCTTCTTTTAAGTTTTTATTAAAGAAATATGAACCGGTAACACCAATTGAACCCGTAATGGTTGTTGGTGCAGCTATGATAGTATCAGCATACATTGATAACCAGTAACCGCCAGATGCAGCTACAAAACCTTGTGAAACTATAATTGGTTTTTTACCTTTTCCTTCATTTAATGTAGAGGCAATTAAATCAGAAGCAAGACCATCACCACCAGGTGAATCTACCCTTAACACAATTGCTTTTACATTATTATCATCAACAGCATCGCGAACATATTTTACCAAAGTTCTCGCATTAATCCCCATGTCCATAGCACATACACCAATTGCATAGATAACCGCTATCTCGGACTTCTTGCTCCAGTAATTGTCACCGGGTAGTTTAAATTCTCTTAATGAACCGGGTCTTACAAATCTTTTCTTTTCTCCTTCGAACGATTTTATTATATCTTTCATATCATTCCAACGAGCAATGGTATCTACTAATCCTGCTTTTAATGCTTCATCCGGAAGAAATAGAAATCCCTTATCAATCAAGTCATCATATTCGCTGTTTGAAAATCTTCTGCTCTGTGTAATATCCGCCCGGGCAAGTTTATAAATATCATCAATAAGTTCACTATATTGCTCCCGGTCTGCATCGCTCAACTTATCATCTGAAAATGTTTCTGATGCAGTCTTATATTTAAAGTATTTCAAAGCACGGTAACCTATTCCGATTTTTTCCAATGTGCCTTTGTAATATTGTCTTCCTAATATGAATCCTGTTAAATAGAGACTACCAGCCGGATCAAGAACAATCTTATCTGCAACAGATGCCAAATGATAAACATTGATATCCGCACGGTCGATATAAACAACAACATTTTTTCCTTTAGACTTAAACTCACTCAACTTTTTCCTTATCTCCCATATCATTTCCCTGTTTATTCTCATTGCAGATGTATTAATCACAATACCGGAGATGCTTTCATTATCCTTTACTGCTTCTATTTGATTGAGCAATTCCATTAATGTGGTGGAATAATCGAAAAATGCAAACCGTCTGTATCTAAGTGGGCCTTTTAATTCCATTTTCACATACTTAGAATTTTTACTGAATACCTTGAATGGGTGTCTGTCATAAGCCCCTGCTCTTATCCCATATATGTTATAGGCGTGTTTCCCATCTTTATCAAAATCAGATCGAAAAGTAATTCCTGCATTACCAAAACTTAGTGCAACACCTAAATTGAAAATGTCCGTATCAAAATATCTTCCTGTTATGCGCAATCCATCGATTGGTTCTAATATTAAACCTGCACTCCATTTAATATCATCTGGCTGTTTATTACTTCTGATAACATAATCACCAAAGACAGTAACAATTTCATTGCCTAAAGGACGAATGCCTAAATCTACAGCACCTTCACCCAAACCGGATGTTGGAAGGAATCCCACCAATCCAAATGAAACATATCTTACAGGTCTGATATATGTCCCTAAGGTAAATAGTGTTGAACGATTAAATTTATCCTTATCGCCCGAAGACCAGCCTACTCCCGCACCAATACCAAATGAATCTCCACCTCCGGCAAGAGATATTCTAAAATCGGTTACAGTGCCAATGCTTTCTTTGTTATTTACAACACTAAAACCAAAGCTTGGTGCAGCAAAGAAGAAACCCCATTGATTTAAATCATTCCACTCCCCTGTTCTATCACTCCAGGTAAATAATAAATCTGCTGAGGGCTGTAATGAAAGGAGTGCCGGATTATCGTAACCGTATAATCCAAACTTTAGAACACTTGGTGATGCAAGATTGAATTTATTTTGCTCGTAGTATGATGGGAAAGATGATTGACCCAGTAAAGACGTACTCATTAATATGAGAACGACAACAGCAGTCATTATATTTTTCATTCTGATATTCCTCCACAAAAGATGAAACTGTACTTCAATTTAGTAAATCGAATCATTTATTTAACGTCCGTATTTAAGTTTATTATCCCGAATGTTAGCTTTATTTTAGTAAATAAGATTTTAAGTAATGATTGAAATCATAGACATATATAAAAGCTTTGGGGACAATAAAGTTTTAAGAGGTATAAACCTTGTAATTGATACCGGCGAAACAATAGTAATTATTGGCAGAAGCGGTTGTGGTAAAAGCGTATTAATAAAGCACATAGTGGGATTGTTGATTCCTGATTCTGGTAATGTGAAAGTTCAGGGCCAGATTGTGAATGAAATGAACCAAAAGGAATTATACCACATAAGAAAGCGATTTGGATTTTTATTTCAAGGTGCAGCATTGTTTGATTCAATGACTGTTGAGGAAAATATATCTCTACCGTTGGTCGAATCAAGAAATGGTTACAGCAGTTCCGAAATATCAAAACTTGTTGAAGAAAAACTTGAGATGGTTAATTTACCGGGCGCTCAAAATTTAAAACCAGCCGAACTTTCCGGTGGGATGAAAAAAAGAGTTGGATTGGCACGTGCGTTAATAACCAATCCTGATTACATCCTCTACGATGAACCAACAACGGGACTCGATCCTATTATGTCAGATTCAATAGATACATTAATCAAAGAACTAACCGATAAGCTAAATGTCACATCTGTTGTTGTTACACACGATATGTACAGCGTTAAAAACGTTGCGCATAAAGTAGCAATGATGCATGAGGGAAAAATCTATTTTATTGGAAGTCAGGAAAAACTAATAAACTCGGATGATAAGGTTATTCAAGAATTTATTAAACGAACAGAAGTAAAGAGTTAATAATCTAGTATTTTATTTCACACTTTATTAAGCTACAATCCTCGTCCCGCAATTAGGATCGGATAACATTGTTGATTCTGTAATAATTGTTTGTCCACCTCCGTTCTTTACAAAATCTATTGCTGCTAAAATTTTAGGGCCCATGCTACCTGCAGCAAACTCTCCCTTACTATAATATTCTTCTGCTTCTGCTACTGTAATCTTTTCAAGCTTTTTATGCCCCGGCTTCTTAAAGTTAATATAAACATTCGGCACATCAGTAAGAATAAAAAATGCCCCCGCTCCTATTTCACGTGCCAGTAGTGAAGATGCAAGATCTTTATCAATTACTGCTTCGATTCCTCTTAAGTTTTTATTTTTATCTCTATAAACAGGAACACCTCCCCCGCCGGCAGCTATCACAATATTACCGCGTTTCGTTAAATCTTTGATGATTCTTTTATTGAGAATTTCTTTTGGATCCGGTGAAGGTACAACTCTGCGCCATCCTCTCTTTCCGGCATCCTGTTTAAAGATTAGATTGGGATTCGATTTCGATAGCAGTTCAGCTTCTTCTTTTAAGTAGAATGCACCAACTGGTTTTGTCGGTTCTTTAAATGCGGGATCTTCAATATCAACAACTACCTGGGTAATTAGAGTAATAACATTCTTTCTTATTTTATTTTCAACTAAGATGTTTTTCAACTGCCTTTCAATCATATAACCAATTCCTCCCTGCGAATCGGCAACACAGATATCTAAAGGCATCCTTGGAATCTTATATTCATTATAACCCGCTTCATTGCGCAAAAGGATATTGCCTACTTGTGGACCATTACCATGAGTTATTACAATATTGTAATCATCCTTCAGTAGATTCAACAGATGGATACATGTATCATAAGTATGTTGTTCTTGCTGCTGGATGGTACCCATCTCATTGCCCCTCAGTAGAGCATTACCTCCAAACGCAACAACAGCTATCTTTTTCATAATAAATTAATGTTTAATTCTCCGTGCCAGAAACAATTAAAATAAAGATTAAACTTAAAAAGTCAGTCGTTCAAATAAAAACAATTTTTATGCCTTAAAAGGCAATACAACCAGTAAAGTGATTGATTGGGAGATATATAGATAATCATTAATTTTGCGCCAACTGAAAGAACGATTTTAATACTATGAACTCCCGAAATAACTTTGATCCAAAAGAGCTGCTAAAGCCAGACAATATGCTGCGTCTTTATGCAAGCGGCGCATTCCCGATGGCAGATGAAAAGGGAGAAACCATCAATTGGTATATGCCGGAAATCAGAACAATTATTCCCCTTGATGCATTCAACTTTCCACGTTCTGCACGAAAAGCTGTAGAGAAGATGAATTTTGAAATTAAATTTGATACTGATTTTACCAAAGTGGTTATGGGCTGCTCTGATAGAGAAGATACCTGGATATCGCAAGAATTAATTAATGCCTACAAAAGATTAAGAAAGCGTGGACACGTACATACAGTGGAAACATGGTTAGAGGGTGAAATGGTCGGCGGCCTGTATGGAGTTACTTTCAGAGGTGCCTTTTTTGGCGAGTCGATGTTTTCAAAAGTTTCAGAAGCATCTAAAGCTGCTTTGATGGCTTTGGTCAATCATTTGGTTGAAAGAGACTTCATTCTTCTGGATGCACAGTATATGACAGAACATCTTAAAATGTTTGGCGCTATCGAAATTTCTTTTGATGAATATACAAAGCTGCTCCACAAAGCTTACACAAGAGGTTGTGAGTTTTAATCGCGTAAAGGCAGATTACGAATGATTATCTTACTTAATTAAAATCATTTTCTTTGTATCAAAAAAGTTACCTGCCTGAATCTTGTAGTAGTAAATCCCGCTTGATAAACCCTCACCACTAAATTCTACCTCGTAAATACCAGCAGAATTTTCTTCATTAATAAGTGTTGTAATCTTATTTCCTAATACATCGTACACTTTTAAGGTTATTAACCTCTCCCTCTGTCCCTTTCCTTGGTAAGGAGAGGGATTTAAGGGTGAGGTTGAAATAGTAAATTTAATTTTGGTTGAAGGATTAAATGGATTGGGAAAGTTCTGCTCCAATCTGAATTCAGAAATAATTATTTCCTCTTCAACTGCAGTAACCGGATCGAGATGTTCAAAAGCTATGCTTCGAGGAACTTGCAAATTCCCCGCAGTGATTGTTCGTACATAATTATCATTTTCATCAAACTCAACAATATTATTTTGGGAAAAAGATGAGGAGAAAAAATGTCCCCTGTCATCAAACGCAATGCCCTGTGGTACAGGTAAGTCGGGATGAGCAATTGTACCAAGCACATTACCCAAAGTATCGAACTTTATTATGTTATTAGAACCACCGCCTGATACATAAAGTACGTCATTTATATTTCTTGCAATACTCATT
>CP070637.1:1028585-1037455 GCA_020354005.1 Ignavibacterium sp. | reverse complement strand
TTTCCATCAAATCGGAGTTCGTGGCGAGTGCCATTTGGTACAGGACAGAGGGTTGCAAGATTTTTCAAGAAAACCCATGATGAATATCAGCTTTTTGATCCGGTAGTTTTTAATATCTTAAAAGACTGGTTACGGTTATATAATTCAAATGCAGAATCAGATCCGGAATATATTTTGAGTTGTTCCAGAGATATTCATATTGATCTGTATAATTTTCTTATCAATCAAAAATATCCGGAGGATTGGAAAAATATATTTAAAGATGCAAAGAGCGATAAACAACTGTCTCATCAGAAAAAAATTTGGTTCGATACTTTTAAAACATTAAAGTTAATTCACTATTTAAGAGACACGTCATATCCTAACATTAATATGTTTGATGCACTAGACATGTTATTTGTTAAACTGGAAATTGATAATAAAATCAGTAGAAATAGTAAAGATATACCTGAGTTGCGTGTACAAAGACAATACCTACGATTACTTAGAGAGATTTGAATTAATCATCGAATTTTAAACCCATTTCAACGATTTATGAAATAACACAATTAGGCACAGCATAAAACAAATGATAATTAAAACCGAGCAGGATGAAATACAAAATTATTTAGTGGATGCATCCAATACAAAGGGATTCTGTGATGCAGTTTATATACCGGAAAGTGTTGATGAAATTTCTGCAATATTAATAGATGCAAATAATAAAATGCAGCCCGTAACTATCTCTGGTAACGGTACCGGACTTACAGGTGCAAGAGTTCCACAAGGCGGAATTGTAATTTCAACGGAAAAACTTAATAAGATAATTGAGATTAACACTGAAGAAATGTACGTGATTGTTGAACCTGGTGTGATACTTTCTGAAATGCGAGATACATTATTAAGTAAAGATGTACTCTACCCTCCCGACCCAACAGAATGGAATTGTTTTGTTGGGGGAACAGTAGCAACAAATGCATCTGGTGCAAAAACTTTTAAATATGGACCAACCAGAAACTACGTTGAAGAATTAGAAATCGTGCTTTCGGACGGTGATTATATTCAATTGAAAAGAGGTGAGAATTTTGCTGAGGATTATTCTCTTCTTTTAAAAACCTCTGCCGGCAGGGAGATTAAAATTGTTCTGCCAGAATATGAAATGCCAAATACCAAAAACACTTCCGGTTATTTTTGCATGAGTAATATGGATGCAATAGATCTCTTCATTGGTTCCGAAGGCACATTGGGTGTTATAACAAAATTAAAATTAAAGCTTTTACCTATCCCGACAAATGAAATATCGTGTGTTTTATTTTTTGAAGCTGAAAAGAACGGACTGGATTTTTTAACAAAAGCGAGAGATGAATCTTACAACAGCAGAGAATCAAAAAACAAAGATGGAATAGATGCAACCGTACTTGAATATTTTGATGAAAATTCATTAAAATTTTTAATAAAAGATTTGCCAAACATTCCTACAAACTCAAAAGCTGCAGTTTGGTTTGAGCAGCAATGTAACGGTAACGATAATTTGTTGCTTGAAAAGTGGACTAATTTATTTGCAGAATATCATGGAAAAGAAGAAGATGCGTGGTTTGCAATGACTGAAAAAGATAAAGAGCAGATAGTAAATTTCAGGCACACAATATCTACAAGTGTAAATGAATATATCACTATAAACAACTTCCGTAAGCTCGGTACTGATGTTGCAGTACCCGACAAAAGTTTTATTGATTTCTATTATAAAATGAAAAATGAAGTTGAAGAAGCTAAATTAGATTACGTTATTTATGGTCATCTTGGTAACTCCCATTATCATTTAAATATGCTGCCAAAAACTGAGGAAGAATTTTTAAAGGGTCAGAAAATTTATAGCGACATATGTCATCAAGCTATTAGAATTGGGGGTACATTTTCTGCTGAGCATGGAGTTGGAAAGAATAAAACCGATTACCTTGTGAAGATGTACGGAGAAGAAAACGTTGACAAAATGAGAGAAGTAAAAAAGGCACTCGACCCGAATTATATTTTAGGTGTTGGAAATATATTTGTAAAAGAGTGATGTCACATTTTGTCACGATGTGGTTCGTGACAGCCCGAAGCATTTTGTGAGATTTACTTTACGATTTTATATGTCGTTCCCTCTTTTGAATCCTTCAATTCTATACCAAGAGATTTTAACTCATCCCTTATCTCATCTGCAAGAGCATAGTTCTTTTCTTTCTTTGCAACCGCTCTCTTATCAATCATTGATTGAATATAACTCATATCTCTTTCGCTAATACCCTCACCTTCAATTTCAAAATTCATAATTCCTAAAACACCTACGGCAGCTCTTTCAAGGAATGCCTTTACACTATCATAAAATGTTGTGCTTATATTTTCATTCTCAGCAATCGTACGGTTTACGTCTTTTACAAAATCAAAAATTACTGCTACAGCCTGCGCTGTGTTAAAATCATCATTCATTGCATTGATGAACTTATCTTCATAACTTTTTACATCAAGGTCAGGTATTGTCCCTTCCGTATTACTTTTTGTTAGCTCAACATTTATGTTCTCCACAAAGTTTTTTAGCTTCTCCAAACCCTTTTGTGCTGCGGCAAGTAATTCATCGCTAAAATTTAAAGGACCGCGATAATAAGCCTGTGCAAAGAATAACCTTACTGCTTCAACAGAATATTTATCAAGCACTTCCCTTGCAGTAAAAAAGTTACCAAGTGACTTTGACATCTTTTCTTCTTCAATGTTCAAGAATCCAAAATGCAGCCAGTATTTAACAAATGGTTTTTCATTTGATGCTACACTCTGCGCAATTTCATTTTCGTGATGAGGAAAAATTAAATCGTTGCCACCGGCATGAATATCAAAAGATTCACCAAGATGTTTGCAGCTCATAGCCGAGCACTCTATATGCCAGCCGGGTCTTCCTCTTCCCCATTTACTATCCCAATATGGGTCACCTTCCTTCGCTTTTTTCCAGAGGGAAAAATCAAGTGGGTTCCTTTTCTCTTCATTAACCTCAACCCTCGCACCTGTTTCCAGCTCTTCAATTTTTTTTCCACTCAACCTTCCATATTCTTCAAACTTCGATACATCATAAAAAACATTTCCATTGATATTATATGCGTAATCCTTCTCTTCCAGAGTTTCAATCATTCCTAAAATATCATCCATATGTTCGGTTGCTTTGGGATAAACATCCGCTTCTTTTATACCTAACTTTTCCAGGTCTTCAAGAAATGCATCAATATACTTTTCAGAGATAACAATAATATTTTCATTCTCCTCATTTGCTTTTTTAATTATTTTGTCATCAATATCGGTAATATTCATCGCAAAGGTTACTTTATAACCTTTGTACTCAAGATACTTTCTTACAATATCAGCACTAATCCAGGAACGGGCATTACCTATGTGGAAAAAATCGTACACCGTTGGACCGCACATATACATTTTAACATCCGGCGGATTAATAGGCTCGAATTTTTCTTTTTTCTTCGTTAATGTGTTATAAACTGAAAGCATTTTCTATTTTGCTGTATATAAAATTATTCTAATTGATTTTTTTGCTGCGCAAATATAAACAATATGATATTTAGTTATCAGATGATGAGTATAGTTTTGAGATTAGTGTTTGCATATCTTCAGGAAGCTCTGAATCGAAGTTCATAAATTTATTTGTTTTAGGATGAACGAAGCCAAGCGTTTTAGCATGCAGTGCCTGCCGCGGCATTATCTCCAAAAGATATTTTACCGCACTTTTTATTTTTGATGACTCAGAACCGAATCTAATTTGCCTGCCGCCGTAATCAGGATCACCGAATACCGGTTTGTCGATACTTGAAAGATGCACCCTTATTTGATGTGTCCTGCCCGTCTTTAAATTTAACTTCAGTAAAGATGTAAATTCGAATTCTTCAATTACTTCATACAAAGTAATCGCACTCTTTCCTTCAACATCACTCGTAATAAATTTTTTTCTGTCCTTTTTACTTCGTGTAATTTTTGTTTCAATCTTTCCTTTGCTTTCATCAAACCTTCCCCAGCAAATTGTGTGATACTCTCTTTCGGCAGAATGCGCTGAGAACTGCTCAGCAATTTTTGCGTGTGTCCAATCATCTTTTGCAACAACTAAAAGACCACTTGTATCTTTATCCAAACGATGAACAATACCAGGTCTGCCAGGTTCATTTACATTACTTAATTGTTGCGAATGATGAAGCAGCGCATTAACAAGCGTACCTGTGTAATTTGCATATGCAGGATGTGCAACCATTCCTGCCGGTTTATTTACAACTAATAAATAGTCATCTTCGTAAACAATATTAAGTGGAATCTCTTCGGGTTCAACATCTTCCGGTCTGGGTATAATCGGCTGGAAGGCTTCGATTATATCGAACGGTTTTACTTTGTAATTGGATTTAACAACTTTTCCGTTTACAGTTACAAGGTCTGCTTCAATTATCTTTTGAACTTTTGAACGGGTAGCATTTTCGATTGTGTTTGCAAGGAAGGTATCTATTCTCTCCCTTGTCTTTCCCTCGGGAACTTCAAATCGATACTTCTTTTCCTTTATCATCTTCAGGATCTTTGTTTAATTCATCATTACCATTTAACTTCTCATTAACATTTTCATCCAAATCGTTTTGAATTTTTTCTTCCGCAGCCTGTTTTGCTTCATTCAAAGCATCTTCTTCATCTCTCCTGTGCTGCCTATAGAATAGCAACAAAATTAATACTCCGATCGTAACAGCAGCATCTGCAAAATTAAATATTGGCCATCGCTCATAGTTCCTTCCGAATATAGTAAAATTAAAAAAGTCGAAATCAAGGAAGTCAACTACCTTTCCATAAAATACAGGTGCATATTTATAAATTATTCCATAAAAAGTTCTGTCGATAAGATTTCCGACTGCACCGCCCAGTATCATTGCAAGGGCTATACGTAAACTTAGTGCATTGTTACGTGCGATGTAAAGATAAACGAGTAATCCGATACTTGCGAATAGAGAAAAGATCGATATCCATAATTTAAAATCTGATCCGGGATTAAAACCGAAGGCCATACCGGGATTTTCAATATAGGTGATCTTAAAAAAGTTACCGATCACTCTAATTGATTCCCCAATATACATCCCAGTTATTGAAATATTCAGGAAGGGTATTTCAATTCCTTTGATATAAAATTTTGAGAGTTGATCGAGAATGACAACGCCCAGTGTTAGATATAGTACGCGCAAATATTTTCCTAATCCAAACTTAAAGTGTTTTCAATACTAACTATATCGCTGCGATATGCTTCTCTTCTTTTTCTGGTAATAGCAATTAACATAGCCGCGACACCAAAAATTATAGCAATATCTGCAATATTAAAAACATAGATACCAAAAGTTTTGTTAAGAAGGAAAAAACTGAACAACCTGAGATCGATGAAATCTACAACATTGCCTGAAAGGATTGAGCCGTATCCGTAAAAATATCCGTAGAAAATTCTATCGATTAAATTACCAAAAGCCCCGCCTAAAACAACCGCAACGGATAAGCGAAGAAATAATGATTCCTTCCTCATCATAAAAAAATAAATCAACAATCCAAGTGTGGCACCAATTGTAATAATAGATAGAATGGTTTTAAACTCCGGTCCAAAGTCTATTCCAAAAGCTATCCCTGAATTTTCAACCGGTGTGATATAGAAAAGCCTATCGATTACAGGGATGCTCCTGCTCTGTTGAAGACCGGAATGTTCAATATCAAAGAGTGGCAGGTAAAAGCCTTTTACATAGATCTTTGAGACCTGGTCTGCAATAAGGATAAATAACGAAATGAATATTACTCTCAACTTGTACCTTTAATAAACAACATTATAATGCAACAAAATGTTTTGTTTAAAAGAATTACCGGCCGCCTTTACGCTGTTTTATAGGAAGACAGTGCTGCGTATGGGGAACTGCTTCCAGTCGTGCTTTCGGTACTAAAGGACAAGTTTCACAAAGATTGTGCCGAACATCAATACATTCAATACAAATACCATATGTGCCGGTTTCAATGCGTTTTAATGCGTCATCAAGGTATCCTAAAAATTTATTTTCCCTCTGTGCATAGAGAAATGTTTTTTCTCTTTCCATCGCATCGGTACCCTGTTCTGCCATATGCAGTGAATATGGAGAATTTTCATTTATGTATTCACCGGTTGTAGGATCCAACATTTGCTCTTTTAAGCTCTGAAGATCCTCAAGAATTTCCTCCCTCTTTTCAAGAATAATATTTCTGAAATGTTGAAGATCTTTTTTACCGTAGCCTTTTATTTTCTTTATTGCTTCTGCGCGGGTTTGTGATGGGCTTTTGTAAACCTCTTCAGTTTTCTTTGCTGCTTTAGTAACCGCAGCCTTTTTAGTGGTTTTCTTCGTTACCTTCTTTACCGGAGCTTTTGCAGCAGTTGTTTTCTTTTTGGTTTTCGGCTTTGGAGCTGTTGTTTTCTTTTTTGCTACAGATGCTTTTTTAGCTGTAGTTTTCTTCGTTGTAGCTTTCTTTTTTACTGCTGGTTTCTTCGCTGCAGTCTTCTTTTTGGCTGCTGGTTTAGCTGCTTTTTTAGCTGTAGTTTTTTTCTTCGTCACTTTAGCCTTCCCTTTTACTGTGGTTTTTTTTGTCCCCTTTTTAGTTATTTTTTTCTTGGTTGTGGTTTTTTTAGCCATTTTTCAAACTCCTTTAATTACGATTCAACCTTTTCGATCTGAATTATACAAGAATGTTCGCCAATTTGCCACTCCTGTGTAAATCCACCATTCAGTTTATCTGCATTCACAACTTTTTTAGCCAATGTTTCAGCAGTAACATAATCAGAAAATGATTGAACAGCATTGTTTATAATTTTACTTCCGGTAAACTTGATGCTTATTTTATCAGTCACATCAAATCCGGCTTCTTTTCTCATATTTTGAATTCTATTTACAAACTCTCTTGCAAGTCCTTCCTCAATCAGCTCAGAATCCAGTTCGGTATCTATGGCAACAGTTACACTCCCCTCTGATTCAACAACTCTTCCTTTTATTTCGGAACTTATAATCTCAACATCTTCCGGGAGAACATTTATCTCCTCACCATCAATATTTAATTGTATCTGCTCTCCGCTATCAAGTTTTATAATATCTTCAGGTTTAAGCTCTTTAATTTCCTTTGCAATCAACTGGACTTTTTTGCCAAACTTTGGACCTAAAATTTTAAAATTTGCTTTTGCAGATTTACTAACTATCTCCTGATCACTCTCAAGAAGAACCAAATCCTTAACATTTATTTCATCCAGAATAACATCTTTCATTTGAGTAAGTACAGGTCTTTTCCTGCTTTCAACAACAACCATAATTTTCTTTAACGGCTGCCTGACTTTTAAGTTTGATTTAGCCCTCATACTTCTAACCAGATATACAACTTGCTGGGCTACTTCCATTTTTAATTCAAGCTCTTTATTAATCTCTCCTCCGACAGGTATTTCTGTCAAATGAATAGACTCCTGATTTTCTTTACCCGTAACCGAATTTAAATTTTGATATATCTCTTCTGCAATAAATGGTGCAAATGGAGAAGTGAGTTTACAAATTGTAATCAGGCATTCATATAAAGATTGATAGGCAGCAAGTTTATTTTCGTTCATCTCTGATTTCCAAAAACGGCGCCTTGTTCTTCTAACATACCAGTTAGATAAATTATCCAAAGTAAAATCAGAAACTGATCTTGCTGCTTTAGTAACTTCGTAGCTATCCATATATTTTTTGTACTCTTCAACAAGAGAGTTAAGCTTTGAAATTATCCACTCATCTATCTCATCCCTTTGTTCAACAGGGATCCTATCCTCGTTATAATTAAATCCATCTATGTTTGCATAAAGCACAAAGAATGAATACGTGTTTATCAACGTTCCAAAAAATTTTCTCTGAACTTCAATCAATCCATCTTCATCAAACAAGGTAGGGCGCCATGGCGGACTGTTCGTAACAAGATACCATCTTGTAGCATCGGCACCATACTTATCAAAAAGAACAAAAGGATCCACCGTATTCTTCTTTGATTTGGACATTTTTTGTCCTTCTTTATCAAGTATCAGCTCATTCACAATAACATTTTTATACGAAACATTATCAAATAACATAACCGCAATAGCATGCAAAGTATAAAACCAGCCGCGTGTTTGATCTATTCCTTCACAAATAAAATCGGATGGGAAGAAATTTTTCTCAAACATTTCTTTATTTTCAAACGGGTAGTGGTACTGTGCAAAAGGCATCGAACCGGAATCAAACCATGCATCGATAACTTCAGGCGTTCGTTTGTATACTTTACCGTCACGTTTGAATAAAACTTTATCGATGAATGGTTTGTGCAGGTCAATATTATCAACTTCACTTACCGAAATCCTATTGCCATTTTCTTCAATGTATCCATCCTTTAATTCTTCAATACTGCCAATTGCAAACGCATCTCCATCTTCACTTACCCAGATTGGGAGAGGAGTTGCCCAAAAGCGGTCTCTGGAAAGAGCCCAATCTTTATTTTCCTCAAGCCAGTTGCCGAACCTGCCGGAGCCAACTTCCGGGGGCTGCCAGTTGATAATGTTATTAAGTGCAATCATTCTGTCAGCAACTTCTGTCGTCTTAATAAACCAGGATTCACGTGCGTAGTAAATTACGGGTACATCTTCGTTTCTCCAGCTAAACGGGTATGTATGTCTGATAGTATCTTTCTTGTAAAGCTTCCCCTCACTCTTTAGCTTTATCATAATATCCTTATCAGCATCCTTAACAAACAATCCTGCAAAATCTGTAATTTCATCCGTAAACAATCCGCCCTGGGTTACAGGCTGGAGCATTGGCAAATCAAATTTCTTGGAAAGGTCA
>CP070637.1:999904-1028485 GCA_020354005.1 Ignavibacterium sp. | reverse complement strand
TCCAATTCTGAAGTTCTTTGGGGTGCTTGCGATGCATTGTTCACACCAAGACCATTAGGACCTCTTTATGACATAGCTTATCAAATAAAGTCAGATCTAATCATCAAGCTTGAACACGAAGAAAAGAGAGTATCTCTATTTTCTGCATTTTTAAATTATTTGGAAAGCACGTCTAACTTAAAAGTAATAGTAATCGAGGATATTCACTGGGCAGATGAATCTACGTTTGACCTGATAAAATTTTTAGCGAGAAGGATAAGCAGAACGCACTCTATTTTAATATTAAGTTACAGAGATGAGGAAATAGGTAAGAGTCATCCGCTTCGATCAATTCTGGGGACCTTACCACATTCTGAAACCACAAGGATACGTCTCTATCCGTTATCCGAAGCAGCAGTCGATACTTTAATGAAAAATGCTGGAATAAAGAATGAGAAATTATATGAAAGAACGGGCGGCAATCCTTTTTATGTAACTGAAGTGCTAGCAAATAAAGATGAGGAGCTTCCTTACAGCATTAAAGAAGCAGTTATTGCACATACATCACAATTATCCTCAGATGCTAAGGAATTACTTGATATTATTTCAGTGATTCCTACAAAAGTTGAGCTTGACCTACTCAGTAAATTAATTGATAATGCAGAAGAACATTTAGATGCATGTATAAATAAGGCAATATTAATTGTAAATAATAGCTTAGTATCCTTCAGACACGAATTAGCACGACTGGCAATTTTGGATTCTATCTCTGAGATTAAGAAAATCCAACTTCATCAAAGGGTTTTAAACTCACTTTTAGAAGAAAATAATCAGCATTCCCTGCTGGCGCAAATTGTACATCATGCCAGCCAGGCAAGAGATAAGGATGCAATAGTAAAATATGCACCCCTGGCGGCAAAGCAAGCATCTTTATTAGACTCCCACCAAGAAGCAGCTGTGCACTATCAGACAGCAATTGATTATTCCAACGATCTACCCGTAGAAAAAAAATTGGAGTTGTTTGAGAGAAGATATAATGAGTGCTACCTAACAGCACAACTTGAAGAAGCTGTAATAGCTTGTGAATCAATCCAGGAGATATTACAAGAATTGGATGAACCAGTTCGGTTGGGTGACAATTACAGGAAATTAGCAGATTTATTTGATTGGTTAGCTGATCCCTCTATAACTGAAGAGTATATTGTAAGATCAATCGAAATACTGGAAAGCCTTCCACCGAGTCCTCAGCTCGCAATAGCATATAGCACACGTTCAGCGATTTATGGCGGAAATGAAAAACCACATTTAGCTATAGAATGGGGTGAGAAAGCACTTAAACTCGCCAGAAAATTGAAGGAACCGCAGATTGAAATCCATGCTTTGGCCAACCTTGGTAAAGCCAAGATGTATATAAACGATGAGACAGGTGAAAATTACTTAAAGCAAAGTCTAACTTTGGCACAGCAGAAAGGAATTGATGAGGGGGTATTGAGAGCTTTAGTGAATTTGGGTCTAAGCAATCTTGCCAGAAGGAATTTTGAAAGTGCTCAAAAGTATTTTGCCGATGGCATTTCCTACTGTCACGAAAAGGACCTGGATGTTTATCGCCTTAATATGATCGGTGGAATGAGTAAGATTACTTTAGATCGGGGTAACTGGGATGAAGCAAGTGATAAAGCAGAATATGTCTTAGGACAAGAGATGGTTGATCCCCTTGACAAAAGAATTGCATTTGCAGTAATCGGAATAATAAGAGCCCGCCGAGATGATCCTGAAGCTTTCATTAATTTCGATAGAGCTATACCGTCATCAGATAAAATGGGTGAATGTGCGTTTATAGCCAAAATGGCTAAAGCAGAAGCTTACTGGCTCTCAAATAAATTAGATCAAGTAATCGAAGAAATAGAATCCAATAATCTCCACATTATGGAAAGTAATAATCCTTGGAAAATGGGCGAATTGGCTTTTTGGCTCTGGAAAGCTGGAAGGTTACCCAATACACCCAAAAATATTGCGAAACCATATCGGTTGCAGATAGAAGGCGATTGGAGAGGAGCTGCTGAGGAATGGAAAAAACTTGGATGCCCATATCAGGAAGCTCTTGCTTTAGCTGATGGTGATGAGGATTGCAAGCGAGAAGCACTCATTATCCTTGAATCATTAGGTGCTACTGCTACTATCAAACTTCTAAAAAAACAAATGAGAGAAGAAGGAATAAAAAAAATTCCAAAAGGACCAAGGAAAACGACAAAACAAAACCCCGCAGGATTAACCGGACGACAAATCGATGTTTTACAATTATTAACAGAAGGATTATCTAATTCAGAAATAGCACACCGGCTATTTATTTCACCTAAAACTGTTGATCATCACATTTCAGCAATTCTTGCAAAACTAAACTTAAAATCAAGAACAGAAGCCGCCACATTTGCTCAATCAAGTGGGATAACTAAAAAATAGGGAATTGAAAATCCTAAAATAGGGAATCATACCGATTCCCTTCTCTCCTAAATTCTCCACATTTACACCCAGACAATTTACTTATTACTCAATTAAACACTGGTGAAAATATGTCCCGTTATGTAATCCTTAGATCTTATTCTGATAGCTTGGATATACCCGGTAACGTAATTGGTGCAAGTCAATGTTTGAAGATAGTAACTAATAACACACTGGATGAGGTTACCTGGATTCATTCATATGTAAGCGAAAATAAAAAACAGACTTTCTGTGTTTACGATGCACCTTCGCCTGAAGCTGTTCGCAGAGCAGCACGTCGTAATAATATGCCTGTAGATATGATACTTAAGGTTCGTGTTTTAGATCCATACTTCTATCTATAACTAATAATTAACTAATAACTAATTGGAGGAAAAAATGAAAAACTTCTTATCAATCCTGTTCACTTTTGTTATGACTTCATTGTTCATAACAAATATTTATTCACAGGATATGACAGTACCGGGAGACAAACTCGTTATAAAACGATTTCTTGTCGAGCGTAGTTTTCCGGATGGACTTAATATACCTGTTAACACGGAAGGTAGCGAAATCTGTCTGACAGTAGTTTCTACCAATGCTGAAGATAATGTTACCTGGGTTCATTCTTATGTGACAATGGACAAGAAAAAGACTTTTTGTATATATGATGCACCATCACCAGCCGCAATCAGAAAGTCAGCAGAAAAGAACGGGCTGCCTGTGGATAACATTGTCGAAGTCAGTGTTCTTGATCCATATTTTTATAATTAAAATAGTCAGAGGTTATAATGAAAAACACATTATTTATCTTGTTGTCTGCAATAATAATAGTATTAATGATAGCAGGGTGTGAATCAGAAAATTCTCTTTATAATCCTGTTTCAGGTGAAAGCTTGATTGTAAAAGAGAGCAATCAGAATGAGGATTTAGTATTAGGAAAACTACATGGAAAATTGCGCACAGAACTTGCTCGTGTAAGACGCGCAACAGCAAAGTATCACAGAATAGAAATTGCAATAGCGGATGGTTATGCTGATATCAACGTTGTTGTCCAAGGTATGGGATATCATTACATGAAAGTTGAAAATGTTGATGGTGTCTTTGATCTAGAAAAACCTGAAATACTTGTTTATACAAAAAATCCAAGAAATGGTAAAATGAGATTAGTTGCTGTTGAATATGCTGTTCCAAATACCGAACCGATGCCGGAAGGATTTACAGGCAATGATGATGTATGGGTTAACAACTCAGATTTTGAATTGTGGCTTTTGCACGCCTGGGTGTGGTATCATAATCCTGATGGTATATTTAATCCTACTAATCCACGTGTAGAAGTTGAAGAGGATGAAATTACATACCCATAGTTAGCATTGGAGACTAAAGAGTTCACATTATATGGTAATATTGAATGCTTAGAGCGATATGCATTAAAAAAATATGAATAATGTAAGAGTCTTTTAAAAGCCCTCAAGCGAGAGGGCTTTTTTATTTGAAGCATATTTTCTTACTATCTGTTCAAATTTGTAGCATAAACAGATCTTTAGTAGTTTATCTCTCCAATAATGATTTTAGATTATTTCTATGCCTAAAAGAAGATTACTGAATTTGAAATAGCAATTGCTAAGAAAATCAAAAATCACTGCGGCGCTTCCTCTGTGTACTTTTGCTTTATCTTCTCTTCTGCTTCAATATCACAAACTCATTCTGCGTTGATATCTGTCGTAAATCTTTCAGATATTAAATACATCTAAGATCAATTTAAAGACGAGAAATATAGTGATGTTGTTTATTCAAGTTTGTAGCAATAAAAGAGGTTTAGTAAATTATTATTTTAATGTTACATTTAATTACCGTATATGACTAAAAGAAAACTACAAAAAGCTATTAAACGATTAGCACATATTCCCAAAGGGCTAAATTTTTTCAAGTATACCGGAAATAAAATCAAGACGGTTTATCTCGCCAAAACAAAAAGTCTTAAAGTTGCCTATCCCTCATCAATAATGATCGAGCTTACAAATCACTGTAATATTAAATGTATTACCTGTGCACGGGAATATGCTTTTGGTGAAGAAATGGCAAAAGGTTTTATAGATTTTGAAAAATTCAAGAACATTATTGATGAGATCTATCCTTATGTCGATTCAATTGGTTTAACAGGACTTGGCGAAACCTTTCTTTACAAAAGAATAGATAAAGCTATTGATTATATCAAAAGCAAAAACAAAGGAATCATTATTTCAGCCTCTATAAATGCACATCTTCCAAAAAGTATTGAAATTGCTAAAAAGATTGCCGGGAAGATTGATACAATCCAGATCTCAATTGACGGAATAGGTGAGGTATATAACGCTGTAAGAAAGCTAGCAGATTTTGATTTCTTCTTAGATAACACAAAGGGAATAAATGAAGTAACAAAGGATTCTAATACAGATACTATGTTTAACATGGTTGTGCTGAAGGAAAATTATCATCAAATGTCTGAAATGCTGAAGTTTACAAATGATTTGGGTATAAGATATTTGAACATCATACCGATGAATATTGTATCGAGAACTGATCTCGATAATTCTTACTATGATTTTTATCTAACAAAAGAGTTTATGGAAGAGTATTTCAAAACAAAAGATCTTGCTAAAAGCTATCCAAATGTTGAATTAACTTTTTATGAATTCGAGGAACCTGCCAGCTTTAAGAAATGCAGATTTATCTGGAACTACTTCTATCTAACCTGGGATGGTTACATTCCTCCCTTTTGTGCTAAGCCTTTCCCATTGATAAAAAGTTTTGGTAATGTTTTCGAAAAACCGTTGATTGAAATATTAAATACGGATGAATACCAGTACTTTAGAAAAAGCTGGTTTGAAGAAAAAGATCCTGAGTTCTGCGATAAGTGCTTTAATATGAATTTACCTGGGGTAAAAAGAGATTATGCTGAGACTGAAACAAAGTTCGCTTAACTAATTGAGAATTACTGGGGAGCTTCTTCAGTGTATTTCTGTTTAATCTTCTCTTCTTCCTCAATATCTTCTACTCCCGAAATTCTTTGCGCCAATGATTTTCCATCAAGTTTGTGATAATCAAGCACTTCCCATGGAGTGCCGCATTCCGGATAAACTTGTAACCCAAGATTAATGAACTCTTTATTATCTAATATTTCAGCTTCCTTCAATGTATTAAGTAATCTATCTCCCAGCCCACCAACTGCAGAATGATCTTCCAATACAAATATCTTTTTATGATCATTCACAACATCCGTCAACCATTCTTTGTCAATCTTATTTAACCATGGCATATTAATTACTTTCAAACCGAAACCAATCTTGTTAAGATAATCTGCCGCCAATAACGCTTCGTGAAGCATTACTGGTCCGTAACCAAAAAGAATTGCATCATTTCCATCTGTTAACTCAGCACCAAAACCAACTTTAAATTTATAATTGCCAGGTAATTGGATTCTTTCAGGTGAGGGACCAATTACTAATCTAAGCATACAATTCTCTTCCGCCTCATTCACACAATATTCAGTTGCCCATTTTGTTTCCTCACCATTGCAAGGCTGAATGATTGTTACATTTGGAAGTGCACCAAACAAAGAAATATCTCTTACACTTTGATGTGATTTTCCAGGTCCCGCAGGAATAATTCCTGAAAAGTGACAGGTATAAATTATTTTAGTCTGCTCACCAGCGTTGTTATATATCTGTTCATTTGCTCTTGCTGCAAGAAAGCTTGCAAATGTATTTACAACCGGTATCAATTCCATTCGCGCCAAACCGCCTGCCATCGAAACCATATCCTGTTCTGCAATTCCGTTTTCAATAAATCTATCCGGATACATTTTTTCAAACTTCCTCAGTTTACAATCTGCAGAAAGATCACCATCAAGGAGAACAAGTTTATCATTTGTCTTTGCTATCTCGCATAGCGCATCCCCGTAAGCTTCAGTAACAAACTCCATTTTACCTTTGCTTGAAATTTTTCCTTCCGTTTTATTTTGAGGTATATCTATATTTTCTATTCCTAATTCATCTGTCAACTCATTAATCTTTTCAGTTAGCTCTACCAAACCTTTTACGTAGCTTTCATCATCCGGTGCACCGGAATGCCATTTGTATAATGTCTTGTCGGCAAATGTTTCGACTTCGGGTCTTTCCATAAATGATACTCCCCTTCCCTTTATCGTATCTGCAACAATCATTTTGGGTTTATCCGTTACGTTTTTCAATTCGGAAAAAGTTTTTTGCAACTCATTATAATCGTGTCCGTCAATCTTCACAACATGCCATCCAAAAGCAGAAACTTTATCAACAACATCCTCAATATTATTTACATCCTTTACCAGCATATCTGTTTGATATTTATTATGATCCATGATTGCAGTGAGATTTCCAATACCCTGATGTGCTGCCGCTTGAAGTGATTCATAAATTTGACCTTCCTGAAATTCGCCATCACCTGTTAAAACATAAACGTGTCCCTTTTTATTTTTATAAGATTTCGCCCAGGCCATTCCTTTGCCCTTTGATATTCCCATACCAAGTGAGCCGGTACTTGCTTCAATTCCAGGCTGTCTTACTTCAGGATGACCATCTAAACCATTAAGCCTTCGTAATCCCAAAAGTTTTTCTTCCGGAGTTATTCCCAAAGCATAAAAGATGGAATACAGTCCCGGTACATCATGTCCTTTTGAGGAGAAATAAATATCCCTGTCTTCCGATTCGAAACCAACTTTAAAGACATTTAATTCATTTAAATAGAGATAGGTTGTAATATCCATAGCACTAAGTGAGGAACCAAGATGTCCTGAACCAGCTTTTTTAACAGCCACTAAAGTGTTGTACCGGCACATATCTGCAAACAATTGCATCTTGGTAGTCCAGGTTCCCTCAAACGTTCTAACTCTATCAAATTCTGTTTTATTTATTAAATTGTACACAAATATCCTCTTCTACTAATGATTTTCTTTGATGGTTAATTACCCATTTTCTGGATAAGCAAGCCTAAAAATAGCATAATGAGATGAGAAAATATAATCGGTTATTTATAAATTGTAATGATTATTCATCAAAATAAATACTAATATGATCCGGGTTAAAACAATGTACTACAATAGCTGATTCCAATCTTAACAAGCATAATCCAGGGAAATAATATATGAGTATGTTGAGAATAAAATATGGATAAATTTTTAAGAGCTGCAATAGATGAGGCCAAAAAGGGATTAAATGAAGGTGGAATACCCATTGGTTCTGTTTTAATGATCGATGGGAAGATAGTTGGCCGTGGGCATAACAGAAGAGTACAAAAAGGGAGTGCCATACTTCATGCTGAAATGGATTGCCTTGAAAATGCAGGACGATTAAAAGCAAACGAATATAAAAAAGCAATATTGTATTCTACTCTTTCCCCGTGTGATATGTGCAGCGGTACAGCACTGCTTTATAAAATTTCCAAAATAGTTATTGGTGAAAATAAAACATTTCAAGGACCTGAGAATTATTTACGAAAGCGTGGTGTAGAAATAGAAATCTTTAACGATCCGGAATGTATTGAGCTGATGCAGAAGTTTATTAATGAAAGACCTGAATTATGGAATGAGGATATTGGGGAGTAGGTCAAAGTATTTTGTAGATTCCGCTTCAGTTTAAAAAATTCATTTTCTCTATTAATCATAAACCAGTCAACCTTTTATGAGTCACTATTTAAATAATGATAGATTAAAGAAAGCTGTTGTACATCTTACCAAAAAAGATAAAGACTTAGCGAGGATTTTTCAGTCTGATGGAGTTCCCCCACTTTGGGCAAGGAGACCAGGTTTCAATACACTAATAAAAATAATACTTGAACAACAAGTTTCATTAGCATCTGCAAAAGCAGTTTACAAAAGAGTTACGGATAGCATCAATCCACTTTCATCAGAACATATTGAAGAATTGGGAGATACATATTTAAGAGAATTAGGAGTAACACGCCAGAAATCTTCTTACATAATTAATATTGCTAAGGCTCTTATTAGTGGTGAATTAGATCTCAAATCATTTAATAAATTAGATGATGATTCTGTAAGGGAAAATCTAATGAATATAAAAGGGATTGGCTCGTGGACAGCAGATATTTATCTTTTAATGGCATTGCGCAGACCGGATATATGGCCTTCGGGAGATGTTGCCATAGAAAAAACTGTTCGCAAATTTAAAAGACTGCGACACAATTCTACTTCTAAAAGAATATCAAAAGTGGCTGAGCAATGGAGACCATTTAGATCTGTAGCAGCGAGAATGCTCTGGCACCATTATCTAACTAATAATTTAAGAAATAGCTGAAATTTTACAACAGTAAATGAGGTAATTTCATAAATTTTCAAGGGGATATTTCTCATAAATTCAAACTTGCATTCACAGAAAATTGAATGTAATTTAATACACCAAACAATTCAGAAACTCAAATATTAATAAATAATAAGGTGGGGATATGGCAATCAATATAAGAAAAACCGATTATTTTTACGCCTCCATTCACGAAGAGCCAGATGAAGCTTACAAGCTCTTAACAGAGTTTGCAGAAATTGGAGTTAACCTTCTTGCATTTAATGCGATACCAATGGGTCCGGATAGAACGCAGTTTACTTTGTTCCCGGAAGATTCAAATTTGTTATCGCGTGCTGCTGAAAAGATTGGTTTTTCAATCGATGGTCCGCATCCTGCTCTTTTAGTGCAAGGAGATGACGAACTAGGTGCCCTTACAGGTATTCACAACAAGCTCCATCAGGCGAATGTTAATGTATACGCTTCAAGTGGAGTAACAGATGGAAAGGGTAGTTTTGGATATGTAGTCTACATTCGGCCTGAAGAATATGATAGGGCTGTCTCTGCTTTAGATATATGATCGGCAATAACCTATTTAGGGATATTTTTATTAATAAAAAGTGATCTTATTGAACTAGGAAAAGCAGAACTGGATGTTAATATAATATTAATTTGTCCCAACAATTTTAAATAGAATTCTTAGTAGGATTTTTTTGTATCAACTCAAATTGTTTTTTATTGCTTTCGCCACGCCGTCAGCAAGTTCCATTTTAAAGACTCAAACTCATTTTTAATCTAATTAATCTCGAGAAACTATTATGAAAAACAGAACACGTTTCCCATTTGTTTTCTGGGTAGCAAACGGCATTGAAGTGCTTGAACGCTTTGCCTATTACGGAATTTATATGGGCTTTGGAATTTACCTTCAACAGCTTGGTTATAGCAAAGGAGATTTGGGAATAATCCAGAGTATATTTTTGGCTTTGTCTTATCTTGTCCCACTGTTTTCCGGAACATTTGCTGACAAGTACGGCTTCAAAAAAGTATTGATAGTCTCATACTGTGCTTATTTGCCAACAATTCTCCTTTTAATCTTTACAAAAACATTTTCCGGTATTGCTTTAACAATGCTTGGGATTGGATTGGCAGCAGGGATATTCAAACCTCTTATTTCTGGTACCGTCAGAGTTGTAACTGACCAAACGAATAAGACTCTTGGATTTGGAATTTTTTATGCGATGGTGAATGTCGGTGCTTCATTCGGACCAATTATTATGGGTAAGTTAAGAGCATTATCCTGGGACTACGTATTTATAACAGCCGCAGCAGCTGTTGGATTGATGTTCTTAATAACCTTGATTTTTTATAAAGAACCGCCACGGCAAATTGAAGGAATAACCTTAAAGAAAAAATTTCAGGATATGGGTGAAGTGCTCTCTGATTTAAAATATCTGACTTTTATAATATTACTTGGAGTATTTTTCTGGTTACCATTCTGGGCATTCTTCAATGTACTTACTGTTTATATTGACGACTATCTTGATACTGCTGCATTATATCAAGGGGTGAGTTCAATACTTGGAGCTGGAATAACAAGTGTAATTTCCAGCAGTGATAATGGTGTATGGCGAATTAATGCGGAAGCAATATCACATACAGGGTATATTATAATTGTATTCCAAATTTTCGTTTCAAGAACATTTGAGAAACGTGCGGCGTTACCATCCTTTCTGTTTGGAATGTTGGTGGCCGCAGCAGGCTTTATAGTATTAGGATTCTCAATTAACTTAGCAGGCGGCCTGGTATTTTTTGGAATATTTCTTTTTGCATTCGGCGAAATGATATCTTCACCAAGAATCCAGGAGTACATTACCTGGATTGCACCAAAAGAAAAAGCAGGCTTGTATATGGGAACAAACTTTTTAGCTACCTTTATCGGTGCAACTCTTAGTGGCATTTACACAGGCGTAATGGGAGGTTTTGAAGCGGCCGGAACACCGGAATACATTATGTACACACTTGCAGCACATACTATTATTGGAGCATTGGCTATCTATATTTTTGTGAGGGTATACGGAGAATTTAAGGAAATGGATGAGTGAAAAAATATCTCTTATTATTGTCTCTATTCTATTCTGTATTTTCCTATGGCCAGGAAACTACCCAAGAGTATGAATCAGAAAAGATGAAGCTTACAGATGATAAAATAAGATTAAATATGAAAATCGAAGCATTAAAACTACAGATCGATAGTTTGAATTCTTACATCCCTGAACTAGAAAAGGAATTAGATAATGCACAGCGAGAATTGTACATATTGAAATATGGTGAGGAGATCGGAAACAAAATTGCATATAAACAAATATGGAAGGGGATGACAGATGAGATGGTGATGGAGAGTTGGGGTGAACCAGACCGAGTAGACCAAAACGTGGAATCGTGGGGTACATTCACACAATGGTATTACGGCGATGTTACCTTCTTTTTTAAGGATGGAAAACTAACTGATTGGGAAGGAGAAGAAGAAAAACCGGTAGATTAACTCTTAGGTATGAATAATACCAGTAGCTATATATATTACCTGATCTATCCAGTCGTAAGACTAAGTATGTACACAAAAAGAGTTAATTAAATAATTTTCTTAACAAATTAAGGAATATGATTCTATGCCAACAATAATAAAATCTTGTTCCGAAATAGAATGTGTAGGTACTAAACCTAAAATAATTCGGGAATATATTGGAAGAGTAAATTCAAAAACTGATGATGTTAGTATTGCAAAGATGACCAGTCCATCAGGTTGGAGCGAACCGGGACAAGCTCCGGAATTTGATGAATACACTTATGTATTAAGTGGTACACTTAAAGTTGAAACTAAAGATGGTACTTATGACGTTCAACAGAACGAAGTGATAATTGCTCATAAGGGTGAATGGGTTAGATACAGTACTCCATACCCGGAAGGTGCAGAATATATTGCTGTGTGTCTTCCCGCTTTTTCACCTGATATTGTACACCGCGATGAAGAAAATAACCGTGGGTCAGAATAATATTCTGACCAAGGAATTTATTTTAAAGATACTTAAACACGTGCTGAACTTTAAACTTACAATTGTTAACATAATTAGATTCAATTGGAGGCTGCTATGAAATTCACATCTTATTTATCAATCCTGATATGCACTATTCTTATTATCTCATGTGCTGATAAAAAACAAGAGGAACTAACATCATCAATCGTATCAAAGGAAGTTGATTACTACGCAGATGGAACCACATTAAAAGGATTCATCGCATATGATGGTGATATAGAAGGCAAACGTCCCGGGGTATTAATTGTCCATGAATGGTGGGGACATAACGATTACGCACGGAAACGAGCAAAGATGCTTGCTGAGCTTGGATACACAGCACTTGCCCTTGATATGTTCGGTGATGGCAAACAAGCAAATCATCCGGACGATGCGGGAAAATTTGCAATGGAAGTATTTAACAATATGGAAGAGTCTAAAGCAAAGTTTGAAGCAGCAATGAAACTTTTAAAAGCACAACCAACAACAGATTCCGAACAAATTGCAGCCATCGGTTATTGCTTTGGCGGCGGAGTTGTATTACACATGGCTCGCTTCGGATATGAACTGGATGCCGTAGCAAGTTTTCACGGCGGACTTCAAACCGCAAATCCGGCAGAGCCGGGTAAAGTAAAGGGTCGACTTTTAGTATGTAATGGTGCAGATGATCCAATGACAACACCAGAACAAATTGAAGCATTTAAAAAAGAAATGTCAGCTGCGGGGATTGATTATAAGTTCATTAATTATCCAGGAGCTGTGCATAGCTTCACTAATCCTATTGCGGATAGTGTTGGCAAAAAGTTTAATATGCCTTTAGCTTACAATAAAGAAGCTGATGAAAAAAGCTGGGCTGAGATGCAAGCACTTTTTAATGAGGTGTTCAAATAAGGTTTGCCAAGATTGGTGCACTATTGCTATTTCAACCCTAATTAAACAATCATTTTCGTGTGAAGAATATCATCTTTAATGTTAATTAAATATCTAAAAAAATTACTAAGATGAATTTAAATCAGTTTAAGTACTTGAGGTAATGTAGTGAGATTCAGACGTGGATTAAATTTTCAAGGATTAAATAATCGTAAATCATAAAATCCCTCAGTACTTTTAAAATACTTGATTCATTCCTGCCTTTAATTCAGCTTCCAATTACGTAATATTTGTACTGCAGAAAATAATGATGTCTGATCATCTCCTCCTATAATCTGGTCACATTTTGT
Source organism: Ignavibacterium sp. (assembly GCA_020354005.1). Lineage (GTDB taxonomy): Bacteria > Bacteroidota > Ignavibacteria > Ignavibacteriales > Ignavibacteriaceae > BMS3ABIN03. The sequence goes on along the minus strand of CP070637.1, from coordinate 1,015,426 downwards.
CTTGTGCAGAAGCCTCCTTAGTGATCAGATTAGACGGTCGGGTGAGATTAGCAATAATATAGTAGTCCTCCTCACTTTATACTAATTGCTTTTTGAATCCGACCGTCTGCATTTTAAACAGTAATTCTTGTTACTTGTTTTCTTCTTTTATTCCCTCTTTTTTCGGGCCGTCAAACAGATCATCCGGAAGATTTTGGTTCACTATGTAATTTGAATAATTGAGATAAACATTACCTATAACTGGTCCTGTTTTTTCTTTAGCTTTACCATTTTCCGCTTCCAATTGACCCCCCATACCTTTTGGAAGTCTCATCCTATCTACTGTAAAGGAAAAATGCATTAAGGAAGGTAAATCATATTTATCCTGATACTTCTCATAAGTAAATTCGATTGTATATGTACCGGTCGGCTTCCGGGAGGATTCAACTTTCATAATCAAATCTCTTGTCTGGTCTATCCACAACGTACTCAGAATTACATCACTGTCGCTGCCAATGGGAATAATCTTTACAACACATGTTTGAATCCCATTGATAGTAGTATCACCTTCATAGATAGCAGTGTATTTATCATCTAAAAGAGCAAGGGGGGAGAAATCCAGCCCTTGTTTTGGAAGAAGTGCAAATTTTTCAGATTCAACATGAATTTTATTGGGCTGTTTAAAGTACAATTTTGCATCTCCTTCAGGAACCTTCAAAAACTCAACATCAATTTTTATATGAACATCAACTTCGTAATCTTCAATTACAGTAAATGCCTCTTTAACACTGTTTAATATTACGTCAGGATCTTTAGTTTGAGAGAAAAGTCCATTCACTGATAGTAATATGATAAACACCAATAAAAATATAATCTGTTTGAGTGCAGATGTTTTCACTATTAATTCCTTTATGATAAAATATCTTTTCGCTTAAAAATAATTGCAGTAATTCCAAACAATACAACAATGTGACCTAATAAAATTATTACAGCCTCCACAATTTTTGCAGTATCAACTGGAGTATCGAAAAGCAATCGCCATGAGAGTATGTAATTTGTAAAAAGATACGGTCTTATTGTTCTAAATATTTCAATATTAATTGCCGAAATAATTATAAAAACAATAATTACTGACATAGTGGCAATTATTGGTCCAATTGCATTTTCCACCAAAGATGAAAAGAAAAATGCCAGACTACAAACTACCGACATCCCTAATGCTGCAAAGGCATAGGCAAACAGAAACCTCCAAAGAACATCAGCTCGATCCAATATTATAATGCTGTCTTTACCAATAACAATGAGCTCTCCAAAACCAAACATTATTGCACCTATTCCAAGACTTACAATTCCCAGCCATATAACCAACGAAAGAGTATAAATGTTTCCAGCTAAAAACTTTGACCAAACTACTTGAAATCTTGAAACCGGCCTTGTTAGAAGAATCCTGTATGTGCCGGCAGTTGCTTCACCTGCAAGCAGATCCCCAGCAACCAGAGTGATTAGGAATGGAATATGAACTGCAAGCATATTTAGAATCAGGTAGGAGATTAAAAATCCGTTTAACAGGTTACCAAAAAATGCAAACGAATCCCTTAAATTACGTGTCATAAAGTCAAGAGATTTTTGTCCCTCGAACAGCATGGCAGTTTCAATAATTATTACCAGCCCTCCAATTGCAATAAAACCTATATAAGTTCTCCACTTCTTAAAAATCTTGTACAACTCTATTTGAACCAACGGTCTGATCATACAGCTTCCTCGGTGATTTTAAGAAAATAAGTTTCGAGAGATTTTGTTGGTACTATTGCAGTGACTGAAAAATTATTTTCTACCAGATACTTATTAAGATTGGCAATTTCATCGGTTTGTATATTAAAAATCATTGTGTGTTCATTTCTCGAAATCAATTTATCTGCCCACTGAGACTGTCTTATTAGTTGTTCTGCATTTTCAATTTCTAATACTTCAACTGATACTTTTAAATCCGATGCGTTTAGTAAATCACGTACGTTTCCTTCAACAATTTTTTTCCCTTTGTTGATGATTATCATTCTGTTTGCTACTTGTTCAACTTCAGAAAGAATGTGAGAAGATAAAAAGATTGTTTTATTTTTTTCCTTACAAAGAAAAGTTATCAGATCACGAATTTCTTTCATGCCTTGCGGATCTAATCCAGTGGTAGGTTCATCTAAAATAATCAGCTCAGGATCGTGCAGTAATGCCTGTGCTATCCCCAATCTTTGCTTCATTCCATGTGAATACGTTTTTACCTTACTGTCTGCTCGTTCGCTTAAGCCAACAATTTCCAGTGTTTCCATAATTCTTTTCGAACCAATTTCCCTTCCTGAAATCCGGTTTAAAATTTCCAGGTTTTTGAAAGCGGATAAATACATATAAAAATCAGGATTTTCGATAATAGCACCCACATCTTTTAATATGGATTTTCGTTCTGAAATTAAATGTTTATTAAAGATTTTAATTGTACCGGCACCTGGTTTAATTAAAGTAAGCAGCAGACGAATAGTTGTGCTTTTACCAGCACCATTAGGTCCAAGAAACCCAAAAACATCACCTCTAATTACATTCAATGAAAGTGAATCAACTGCTTTAACTTCCTTAAAATCTTTTGTTAAATCACTTACCTCAATTATTTTTTCTTCAGAATTCACTAAGAATTTACTTTTTCATTAATAGATATTTTATATCTTAAATTTACTCAAACCACAATTCAAGTTTTATGAAAAAAATTAACAAAAAGTCAAGTGCGCAAAACAATAGAACAATCATTCCTTCTTAAAAACTTTTTTCTTGGATTTCAAATCAAAATTAAAACTTCATTAGCATGAAAAAAATTTAATTTGGTTTTCGATAAAAATATACCCAAGTTGCGTTCAATCTTTAAGGGGCAATAATTCTTCTGTAGCAACTATTTTTTTAATAATTCTTTATATAAATCTTTTAAGATTTTAATTAGTAAAATCACATAACAATTTATTCTCTTAACTGAACAGTAACAAATTAAGCCCCTTAAAATTTTTTCAGGTGCGCACTTTAAGTAACTAATTTTTTATAAATCATTAAATCCAACTGTAGGAGAGATGGATGCATATAAATAGACTATTTACTAAAGCAGGTGAAGATCCATTAGCATCCCTAAAATTTACCAAACGCATTTCCGAAATTAAAAACCCAGACGGTTCAACTGTATTCCGGATGGAAGACGTGATGACACCAGAACATTGGTCACAGGTTGCAGTTGATATCATCGCACAGAAATACTTTAGAAAAGCTGGTGTTCCAAAATTACTTAAAAGGATTTATGAAGAAGGTGTACCGGAATGGCTTCAACCTTCAGTGCCTGATGAAGAGAAATTAAATGAACTTCCTGAAGAAGAGCGATTCGCTTCCGAAAGAGATTCACGACAGGTATTCCACAGGTTAGCTGGTAATTGGACCTACTGGGGTTGGAAAGCACACTACTTTAACTCGGAAGAAGACGCGCGAGCATATTACGACGAACTTGTTTATATGCTTGCAAATCAAATGGCAGCACCAAATAGCCCGCAATGGTTTAACACGGGTTTGAACTGGGCATACGGCATTTCTGGACCATCACAGGGTCATTATTATGTTGATTATGCTACCGGGGAATTAACACGCTCAACTGATGCATACACACACCCACAACCACATGCATGTTTTATTCAGTCTATAGGTGATGATCTGGTAAACGAAGGCGGGATTATGGACCTTTGGGTAAGAGAGGCAAGGTTATTTAAATATGGTTCCGGCACGGGTTCAAATTTTTCCGGAATAAGAGGCTCAAACGAATCCTTAAGTGGTGGTGGTAAATCTTCAGGCCTCATGTCGTTCCTAAAAATAGGTGATCGTTCTGCCGGTGCAATCAAGTCAGGTGGGACTACAAGAAGAGCAGCAAAAATGGTAACCCTCGATTTAGATCACCCGGACATTGAAGAGTACATTAACTGGAAGGTTGTTGAAGAGCAGAAAGTTGCTGCTCTGGTTTCAGGCTCTCAAATAACAAACCGCCATCTAAACGCAATAATGAAAGCGTGTTATGATGAGCATCCTGAAAATGACAGGTTTAATAAAAACGGGAATAAAAAATTAAAGCATGCCATTATCCAGGCTCGCAGAGCAATGATCCCCAATAATTATATTGAGCGTGTAATTCATCTTGCTAAACTGGGATTTAAATCAATCGAGTTCCCAATATATAATACCGATTGGAACTCAGAGGCTTATGCAACTGTGTCGGGACAAAATTCAAACAACGCTATAAGAGTTACGAATGAATATATGAATGCTGTAGTTGAAGATGGTTATTGGAATTTATACTGGCGGATAGAAAAGAAAAAAGCAAAGGAAGAAGAAAGAGAACCTAAACCGTGCAAAACACTTTCTGCCAACGATCTTTGGGAACAGATAGGTTATTCAGCATGGTCATGCGCTGATCCGGGGATTCAATACCACAGCACAATAAATGAATGGCATACCTGCCCTGAAGATGGTGAGATAAGAGCATCAAATCCCTGTAGTGAATATATGTTCCTTGATGATACCGCGTGTAATCTTGCATCACTAAATCTTAAAAAGTTTTATGATATAGAAAATCACATCTTTAAAATTGATGAATACAGGCATGCGGCTAGGCTTTGGACGATAGTGCTCGAGTTAAGTGTATTGATGGCTCAATTCCCGAGTAAAGAAATAGCTTTGCGAAGTTATGAATTTAGAACACTTGGATTAGGATACGCAAATCTAGGATCTTTACTAATGTTGCAGGGAATTCCTTACGACAGCGATGAAGCATTCGCAATATGCGGTGCCCTTACAACAATGATGCATATGACAGCCTATTCGACTTCTGCCGAAATGGCGGCTGAACTTGGTACGTTTCCCAAGTTTGAAAAAAATAAGAAGCATATGTTGAAGGTTATTAGGAATCATCGCAGAGCCGCTTATAACGTACCGAATGAAGAATATGAAGGATTAACAATTAAGCCAATGGGAATAAATCCAAAGTTTTGCCCTTCAGATTTACTCAAAGCAGCAAGAGAAGATTCTGATAGAGCACTTGAGATGGGAGAAAAACATGGCTATCGAAATGCTCAGGTTACAGTTATTGCTCCCACCGGCACAATTGGCCTATTAATGGATTGTGACACCACCGGTGTGGAACCGGATTATGCATTGGTAAAATTCAAAAAACTTGCGGGTGGTGGTTACTTCAAAATAATTAATCAATCTATTCCACCAGCGCTAGAAACACTTGGATACAATCAAGACCAAATAACTGAAATTGTAAAATATGCGCGAGGACACGGTACTTTGAGTGGATGCCCAAGTATTAATCCTAAATCTCTAAAAGAAAAAGGTTTTACTGATGAAGCGATTTCAAAAATCGAGAGGGTACTTCCAACTGTTTTTGAGATTGAATTTGCATTTAACAAGTTTACTTTAGGTATGGATTTTCTTACAAAGAAACTCGGTATTTCCTCAGAAAAAGTAGACTCATTCGATTTTGATTTATTAAGCGAATTAGGATTTACAAAAGAAGAGATTGCATCCGCAAATGATTACGTTTGTGGTACGATGACGATTGAAGGTGCTCCCTTCTTAAAGCACGAGTACTACGCGGTCTTCGATTGCGCTAATAAATGCGGGAAAAAAGGTGTTCGCCATATCCAGCCACTTGCACACATTAAAATGATGGCTGCTGCACAACCATTCATATCAGGCGCGATCTCGAAAACAATAAACCTTCCAAACTCAGCATCTATAGATGATGTAAAAGATGCTTATATGCAATCCTGGAAATTGGGAATAAAAGCAAACGCATTATACCGGGATGGTTCAAAACTATCACAGCCTTTAAATGCAGTTAGTGAAGATGAAATAAATGTATTGATTGAGGATAAAGAGAAGCACGATATTGTTAAAGTAGCAGAAAAAATTATTCACAGGTATATTGCTAAAAGAAGAAGACTGCCGGACCGCAGATCTGGTTATACACAAAAATGTAAGATTAATGGTCAGTCAGTTTATATAAGAACCGGAGAATATGAAAACGGACAGATTGGTGAAATATTTATTGATATGCATCGCGAAGGTGCTTCTTTCAGAAGTCTGTTAAACTGTTTTGCTATTTCTATTTCTTTAGGATTGCAACACGGAGTTCCACTGGAAGAATTTGTTGATGCATTTGTATTTTCCAGATTTGAGCCAAGTGGAATAGTAACCGGTAATGAAAAAATAAAAATGGCAACATCCGTAATCGATTACATCTTTAGAGAGCTCGCTGTAACCTATATGGGTAGAAATGATCTTGCACATATAGAACCTGAAGAAGTAAAGTCAAAGGCTTCACCTGGTATAGTAAAAAAATTAGATGAGATTGAACCCGATTTTGTTGATGAAGAAGTTGTTAGTGAAAGAGTTGTTGATTTTGATAAAAATGGAACTGAAAACTTATACAATTATAATTTGGAAACAGGTGATATAGAAAGTCAGCAGCATTTGGTTGCGAAGGAAAGAGCTACGATGACTAAGAAAATAAAGAAGGCTAGACAAAGAGGTTACACGGGCGATATCTGCCCTGAATGCCATAGCATGACGATGACGAGAAACGGCACATGTCTAAAGTGTATAACTTGTGGTGCAACTACAGGTTGCAGTTGATTGGACTGTATCTATAGATTAAAAACCGGTAGTGTCAATAGTTGCTCTAATGTCATACTGAGTCAGTTGAAGTGTGACATTAATACTGACTGCCTGTCTTCAACAATTCGCCGTGGCGGACAGACTGACAAACTCGAACTAATGAAAAAATCCCTAGTGATTTTTTAACTAATACTTAAAAAGTGCCATCCGGTTCAATTCTTCTACCCCCCATAAACCTGCTCAGGTAATAGTTATGTGTAAGTGAGGAAACGGTTACACCTTTTTTAGTACTGGCATGTGCAAATAATTTATCTCCAATATAGATACCAACATGCCCGGGGCGAACATTTGATTGCGTGTTGAAAAATATGAGATCACCAAACTGCAAATCCTCCATTTCACGAATACTTTTACCCTGTTTGTACTGATCTCTTGCTGAACGATTTAAACTATATGAAAGTGAGTTTTTAAAAACCGTTTGAGTAAATGCTGAACAGTCAATTCCCGATTTTGAATTTCCACCGTATTGATATGGCGTGTTGAGAAATCTAATTATTTCCATCAACATTTTTTCTCTATTGGTTTCCCGCTGGTCTGTGGTTTTATTATCGGTTTCTCGCTTCTCATAAACTTCTATCACAGCCGAGATGTCAACCTCATCATCATCCGGTAAATCACCTGAGGAAAATCTTCTTGAAGAGATATCTGTTTCTTCTTCAGTATCGTCTGCCTGGCTGCTGCCGTAACGGCTAGTGGAAGAAGTGGAACCACAACCGTAGTACATAAAAAGAAATGCTGCTATTAATAACAAATATGTGGCACGATAAATAACATTCACAACTTAACCCAAATATGTTCTTAGATTCTTGCTTCGCGAAGCATGCCTTAGTCGTCTGATAGCTTTTTCTTTTATCTGTCTCACCCGTTCCCTTGTAAGATTAAATTTCTCACCAATTTCTTCAAGGGTAAGAGAGTGCTCTTTATTCAAACCGTAGTACAATCTTATTACCTCTGTTTCTCTTTCAGTTAAGGTTGAGAGTGCGCTTTCAATTTCTACTTTAAGCGATTCTGAAATAAGCGTGTTATCCGGAGAGGGTTGATCTTCATTCTCCATTACATCAAGTAAGCTGTTTTCTTCACCGTGCGCAAATGGAGCATCCATTGAAACATGTCTTCCGGATATCCTTAAATTATCAGAAACTTCCGTTACGTCCATATCAAGTTCATTAGCAAGCTCAGAAGGATTAGGTTCTCTCTCAAATTCCTGCTCTAGATTGCTGTACGCTTTACCAATTCTGTTAAGTGCACCCACTCTGTTCAGCGGTAAACGAACTATCCTTGATTGTTCTGCAAGAGCTTGTAAAATTGATTGTCTTATCCACCATACCGCATAAGAAATAAATTTGAAACCGCGCGTTTCATCAAATCTCTTTGCTGCTTTAATCAGTCCAAGGTTTCCTTCATTAATTAAATCCCCTAAGGAGAGACCCTGATTCTGGTACTGTTTAGCAACACTAACAACAAAACGTAGATTGGCTTTTGTTAATTTTTCAAGAGCATTGCTATCACCCTTCTTTATGTTAACAGCAAGTGTAATTTCTTCTTCAGGTGTAAGAAGATCGACTTTGCCGATCTCCTGAAGGTATTTATCTAATGATTGACTTTCTCGATTGGTAAACTGTTTGCTTATCTTCACTATTTTACCTCGATTTTACTCTTCACTATAAATTGAATCAACAATACCGACTATCGAAGCATCTACTGGTGCAAAGTTGACCGGCAATGGTAAAACAGCCTCGGAGGCTGTAATATAATAAACAATTTCTCCGGGTCCTGAGCCCGCTGTATCGACTGCTACAATTGGTTCATCAGTTTCTTCATAAGAAGCATTTATCGGCTGAACAAACATCAACTTCATATTTTTTAATTGTTGATACTTCTTTGTTGCCCAAACATTTCCAATAACCTTGCCTAAAAACAATTTCTATTCCATCAAAATTTAATAGTTAAGTGGTTTTATATTCTTTATTTTTCCCGCAGTTTAATCATGACGCGATGCAGCTAAATTAATTGACCTCACTTGAAGGTAATTCTTACAACTCTTCTTTCTCTTGCTCAAGCTGCTTGATAGCAATATCCAGTTTATCCACAATGGCCATAATAACAGCATCAACGGGCTTATCCTGTGTAAAATGAGTCTGTCTCGATGAACTGCCTGTGGCTACTAATACAACTTCTCCCTCACCGGCGCCCACACTATCTACTGCTACTACAAAATCATTTTTCTCATTTAAATCTAAATCCAGCTTTCTTACAACCAAAAATTTTGCGCCAACAAGCTTTTCATCTTTTTTTGTTGACCAAACTGTTCCAATAACTTTTCCTAAAAACAATTTTACCTCGTAATAATTAAAAACAAGAGTATTTTGAGAATGTTATTCTCAATTATTTAATATTTTAAGATAATTACAATCCAACAAATTTTTAATTGCACAAGATAAAGCATAATGCATTGAATTTACAAGTGAATAGCAACTGATTAAAATTTTCATTCATGTAAAAAACTACGGCCACTCAAATTATTTTCTACATTAAAAAAATCTGCTGCCGTCTTACCAATATCGGAGAATGTTTCCCTTGTTCCCAGATCTTTGCCTTTTATGCTTTTAAAATAAAATAATAATGGCACATATTCTCTGCTATGGTCCGTGCTTACTGTTGTGGGATCATTTCCATGATCTGCAGTTATTATTAATCTATCTGATTCATCTAAATTTTTTAGCAAGGATGGAAGGAATTCATCAAACTCCTCCAATTTCTTTGCAAAGCCTTCCGGATCATTTCTATGCCCAAAGTAAACATCAAAATCAACTAAGTTTGCAAAAATAAAACTGTTCTTTTTATTCGTTGAACACCTAAGAAGTTTTTCACATCCTTCTTTATTGCTTTTGGTTTGCTCACAGTATTTTATTCCCCTGTAATTAAATAAATCATTTACTTTTCCAATAGCAACTGTATCAATATTATTTTCGAATAATAAATCAAGCACAGTACTCCCTGACGGATCGATTGAAAAATCCTTCCTGTTAGCTGTTCGCTGAAATTTTCCGGGTTCACCTATGAATGGTCGTGCAATAACTCTTCCAACCATTGCCGGAAGAGAAAGCACTTCATTTCTGGTGATTGAACATATTTCATAAAGCCTGTCTAACGGAATAATATCTTCGTGAGCAGCTATTTGAAAAACAGAATCAGCAGAAGTGTATACAATCGGATAGCCAGTCTTTACATGTTCTTCACCCAATTCTTTAATTATTTCTGTTCCAGACGCAGGCTTATTTCCAAGAAAGCCTTTGCAACCTGTCTTTAATAGAAACACATTCATCATATCTTCAGGGAAACCTTCCGGGAAATATGAAAAATCTACATCCACATATAAACCGGCAATCTCCCAGTGTCCTGTTGTAGAATCCTTCCCATTCGATATTTCTTTCAACTTTCCAAAGGATGCAATCGGGTTAGTTTGTTTCTCAACGCCTTTTATAGATTTAATATTCCCCAATCCCATTTCCTGTAAATTAGGAAGATATAATCCCCCTAATGCGTCAGCAATATTACATAAAGTATCACTACCAACATCACCATAATTAGCAGCATCCGGTAATTCACCGATACCTACTCCATCTAATATTATTACAAAAAAATTGTTCACAGGGATTTAAATGAGGATATGAATCATTTGAGAAAAGAATTAATTAATGTTCTGAACCGAATTGCCTCCCTTTTCAACAGCTTTCTGCAATGCATAGTTTGCTTTTTCAATAGTAGCATTTACATCTACATTTTTCGATGCAGAAGCAATACCAATAGATATTGTAAAAGTAGATTGTTTTGACATTACCACTACAGGCTTTCTGGCAACTTTTACTCTTAACTTTTCTGCCCAGACAAAAACCTTTTTTGTATCGGCATTAAAGAAGTAAACTGCAAAAAGTTTTTTATCCAATCTTCCAAATAAATTCAAAGGGGTCAGTTCTTTGGAAATTGATTCTGATACTGCAGATAGAACCTTGGGCAACGGATCCCCTTCAAACAAAGACTCCTGCTCAAGAAAATCATCTATTTCAATTAGAGCAAGAGAACCGGGTACTTTTAACTCTTTAGATTTAATTAGATCAGCTTTTAGTCTTTCACGAAATGATAAAGAATTTAATGCTCGTGTTTCCAGATCAATAGAAGTTAAGCTCTCCAATAATTTTCTGGTGCTGTAGGAGTAGATTATGAAAGAGAAAATATTCAGTGCATTTTTTAAGAACTGAACATCCTGATTGTTGTATGCATTTTTCTTAAGATTTTCAAAGCAGATAATGCCATATATCTGCTTATTATAAATAAGGGGAATTGCTAAAAACGATCCATCAAAACTATGATCCTCCGTTTGAGAAAATCTGATGTAAGAGCCAGATGAGGTATCTTCTAAATTAACAGGCAAACCAGTTTTTATAGCTTTACCAACTAATGTACCTCTCAGATCGACCTCTAAACTTTCCCCCATATATTTTAGCGAAGTATTATTGATTACTCGTTTGGTTCTGAAATTTTTCATAACCGGATCATAATAAACAAAAACATAAGCATCCCAGCTGACCATCGATTCAACTGCAGTATCTAACAAATGAAATAATTCTTTTTCATCTTCATAATTGTTTTCCGGACTAATAAACTTCATAATACCCTTCAGACGCGTTTTAGAAAGCGTATCTGAATGTTTTTCCTCGAAGATAGCAATTATCATTGTAATCACACGCACGAACCTTCCAAGCGCATAGATAGTCTCTATTCCAAATGCATCACCTACCTTTGAGTCTACAGCCACAATTGCAATTAAATTCTTATCGTAAAACAACGGCACACCAACAAAACTTCTTATCCCCTGTACCGAAGAATAATAACGAATGACATCGGATTCCGCAGCTGGAGAAATATCACTTAGCAATTCCGGCTCACCAGCTTCAACAATTTTACTTAATATGTCATCTTCAAGATCAAATTTTCGTCTGCTAATGTCTGAAGAATTTGAGACAAATTTTTCAACGGTTAGTTTATCTTTCTTTTTACTATACCAGAAAAAAATTGCTGTATTTGCATCGTATGCTTCCTTAATAACTGTAAGCATTTTTTCCAAAACAAATGAAAACTGCTCGTCATGTCCAACATCTTTAGGAAGTTTTTCAAGTGCAATTTCTTCAAATTTCTCTTTTAGATCCGGTGGTTTTAGTGCTGTTCCTTCAAATGTATATTCAGCAGCTATACTCTTTTCAGGGACAACATCTGTATCTTTCTTTTTAGAAATTATTTTGAATGATTCTTCAAATTCAGTAGATGAGGAAGTTAAATTATCGATGTCATCCCCCTCTTCTTCACTAATCGAATAGCCTCCCTGAAAGCGGACAGAATCGCGCAGGAAAATTATAAACGCAACGTAAATAATAATCAGGATTATGGTTATAACTCTAATTAACAGATCATCGGTTATAAATAGAATTGCCGCAAGAACCGGAACTAATAGAAAAATCAGTATACGTTTTCTCTGTCTGCGATCCATCATATGTTAATTAGAAATGTTAAAACTTAAGTATTTGTAATAATTTACGAATGTTTACATCAAACATTCAAAAATAAATGATTGTTATTTCAAATAAAACAAACGCGAAAAGCGCTTGAGGATTTCCTTCTTTCCCTTTCCTTTCGTGGATGAATAGAAAAAAAGATTTTCCTCTGGAATAAGTTCAGGGAAAGTGACATTTATATTTTTCACAGCACGATTGTAATCCGATTGTTTTAGTTTGTCTGCTTTGGTAAGTAGAACTATATATGGAAGCTCAGCAATATTTAATAACTCGTTTAATCTTATATCTAATTCTGTTGGTTTATGTCTGCTGTCTATCAAGTGAATTGCTAATTGTATGTTACCTGATTTTAATATAAAATCTGAGATTATTTTACCCCATTTTTCTCTTTCCGTTTTACTTGTTTTAGCATAACCGTACCCGGGCAAATCAACAAGATAAAATACCTCATCGATGTTATAATAATTAATCGATCGCGTTTTACCTGGTGTAGAACTGATTCGTGCCAGATCCTTTTTGTTAAACAAAGAATTGATGAAAGATGATTTACCAACATTTGACCTACCACAGAGAATAACTTCTGGCAGGTTATGTTTGGGTAAGTCCCTTAGCTGGAAGATAGATTTTTCAAAAAATATGTTATCGAACATAATAAAAAAGAGTAACCGGGAAACCGATTACTCTCAAATTTGTTAATCTTTGTGTTAGACTATTACTTCTTTTCAGGAGCTGATTCTTCTACTATCTGAGCCTCTTCCATAGCTTCCTGTTCTTCAGCTTCCTTCTTCTCTTTGGCCTTTATCTCTCTTTCTTCTTTTTTCTCTTCTGCTTTAGCAGCAATGATGTCGGCGTAATCTACAAGCTCAATAATAGCCATAGAAGATGCATCTCCCAACCGGTTGCCCAGTTTTATTACTCTGGTGTAACCACCCGGTCTCTCACCAACTTTTGGAACAATTTCGGCAAACAATTCTTTAACAACTTCCTTATCCTTAATAACATCCATAACTTGCTTTTGGGAATGAAGATCGCCCTTGCGTGCTTTTGTAATTAATTTTTCTACAATACCACGTGTTTCTTTTGCTTTTGCTAAAGTTGTTTTAATTCGCTTATGCTTTAACAATGCAGTTGTCAAAGCTATCAAAGTGGCTTTTCTATGACTTGCCGTTCTTCCTAATTTCCTTCCTTTTACACGATGTCTCATTTACAATCCTTTAGCAAAAATTAATTGGATTCGGTTTCTGCGTTTATATAACGGTCTACATCCATTCCAAATTCCAGACCCATTACCTCAACTATATCCATAAGTTCAGCAAGCGACTTACGACCGAAATTTCTAAACTTCAGCATTTCCGCTTCATCTTTACGTACAAGGTCAGCAAGAATTTTTATATCTGCAGCCTTCAAGCAATTGTGCGACCGTACACTTAACTCTAACTCTTCTACATTCGTGAGCAGCATTTTACGAATTCGCTCTGTCTCAATATCTTTTACGCTAACATGCTGCTCTTCTTCTTGTTCAATATCAAAGTTGATGAATAGCTGAACATGGTCTCTTAAAATTTTTGCGGCTTGTGTTAAAGCATCATCAGGTGTAATGGAACCGTCTGTTGTAATTTCAAGACTGAGTTCTTCATAATCATTTTTATCACCGATTCTAACATTCTCTACAGAATACAAAACATTTTTAACAGGAGTGAAAATGGAATCAATTGGGATTAATCCTATTGTCTGGTCGGGCTCAACATTTTCATTTGCAGGAACATATCCTGTACCTCTACCAACATTCAGTTCAATATCAAACTTTGCATTCTTATTCAATGTAGCAATGTGAAGTTCAGGATTCAGCACTTCAATTTCGTTACTTGCTTTTTGAATATCTTCAGCAGTCCACTTTCCATCACCATCAAAAGAAATTACAATCTTGTCTGGTTTTTTTGAGAGAAGTTTTAACCTAACCTGTTTAAGGTTTAGAATAATTTCGGTAACGTCTTCAATAACGCCCTCAATAGATGTAAACTCGTGCAATATACCGCTGAACTTAACAGAAGTAATAGCAGAGCCGGGTAATGACGAAAGTAAAACACGGCGAATGGAGTTACCAAGTGTAATACCATATCCTCTTTCGAGCGGTTGAAGAGAAAATTTACCGTACGTATTTGTATAACTGGCCTCGTCAAGAATTACCGAATCGGGCATTTTTAAATGTGATAAGCTCATTTAGTTATCCTCAATAAATTATCTTAAAAAATTTTATTTGGAGTAAAGTTCTACTACTAACTGTTCATTTGCATTTAACGGAACATCTTCCCTCTCAGGTATCTGAACATAAGTTCCTGTTAAATTAGCTTTATCAATTGTTAGCCAGGAATATGCAGTATCTTTTACTCTCTTTAAGGAGTTGTGTATTGCGTCTAATTTTTTACTTTTATCCCTCACTTTTATAATATCTCCAGCCGTAAGCGAATACGATGGAATATCAACAAGGCGTTCATTAATCATAAAGTGCCTATGTCTTATAAGTTGGCGTGCCTGTTTACGTGAAGCAGCAAGACCAAGCCTGTAAACAATATTATCGAATCTGCTTTCCAGCAGTTTAACAAGGTTCTCTCCTGTTATTCCTTTTTGCCTATTTGCTTTCTTGAAATAATTTCTGAACTGGCTTTCTAGAAGACCGTAAATTCTTTTTATTTTTTGTTTCTCGCGCAACTGAATACCATACTCAGAAACCTTTGAACGTCTTCTCTGTCCATGCTCGCCGGGAGGATAGTTCCTTGATTCAATAGGACATTTTTCTGTATAACATTTCTGTCCCTTTAAGAACAGCTTCTGTCTTTCCCTTCTACATAGTTTACATACAGAATCAATATATCTTGCCATTAAATAGTTCTCCGATTAAAATTAAACACGTCTTCTTTTCGGTGGCCTACATCCGTTATGCGGTAACGGTGTAACATCTTTAATTGAATTAATTTCTAAACCCGCAGTATGCAAAGCCCTGATAGCAGCTTCTCTTCCTGAACCAGGACCTTTTACAAAAACCTCAACTTTTCTTAAACCTAAGTCATAAGCTTCTTTTGCAGCGACTTCGGCAGAAACTTGTGCAGCAAATGGTGTGTTCTTTCTTGAACCTTTAAATCCGTTCTTGCCTGCAGATGACCATGATATTGTATTGCCGTAGATATCGGTTAAGGTAACTATAACATTGTTAAACGTAGCTTTAATG
>CP070637.1:991410-999804 GCA_020354005.1 Ignavibacterium sp. | reverse complement strand
CTGTTCAATTAAACTTTTAATTAAGTGTTCGTTCAATTGGTTTGAAGCAACAATTTTTACATATTCCAACTCTGCATCATCTAATAATTTTCTTGATTTTTTACTGAGATAGGCTAAGTCACCACTATCGAGACGTATTCCATATAGTCTTTGTCCGTTCTGCTCCATCTCCTTTGCAACAGTAATTGCATTTGGCAGCCCACTATTTAAAGTATTATAAGTATCAACGAGCAGTATACAATGATCCGGGAATGATTGTGCGTATTTTCTGAATGCACTCAATTCATCGGGATAACTTTGTATCCAGGAGTGGGCCTGAGTACCTGCGCTAAAAACTCCAAAAGCAAATGAACTAAAAACATTGGAAGTGCTGTTTAATCCACCAATTATAGCTGCTTTACTGGCATGAATGGCCGAAAGCCCTTGCGCTCTTCGCAGACCAAAATCAATTAAAATTCTATTGCCGGCAGCTTGTCGAATTCTGGAAGCTTTGGTTGCAATAAGGGATTGGAAATTTAACATATTCAGCAGCAGGGCTTCAATCAATTGTGTTTCGATGATATTTCCTTCAACCCTTGCCATAGGTTCATTACTAAATATGATCTCACCTTCTTTGGGTGCACAAATCTTACCTTTAAATTTGAATGATTGCAGATAAGTTAGGAAATCATCATTAAAACCTTTTTCCTTCAGAAGATTGATTGAATCGGAATTGAAATTAAAGTTGCTTACCATTTCCAATAAATCATAGAGCCCGGCAAATATTGTATATCCGGAATCGAAGGGATTTTTCCTGAAGAAATAATCAAAGCAGGCAGGGCAGTTTTTTCGTCCATCTAAAAAATATCCCTGCACCATTGTAAAGGCGTAATGGTCTGCATATAAGCCAATATGTTCGTTGAAGTTTTTCATCTTTAAATATTTTTAATTTTCTACCACAAAAATAAACTAATAAAATTTGAAATTATATCCTGAAAAGCATCCACTTACATGAAATTTTAGGGAAATTAATTTTTTGATAAATAATATTTGCTATATTTAAGAAAGACTGAAAATCTTATCACTCCAAATCATAAAATTTTTAAACGAATAGAATGTTTAAAGAGGATTTATTATGCAATCAAATGCTAAAACTGTAAAACAATATCTATCAGAATTACCTGAAGACAGAAAGAAAGCAATTACAACTGTTCGAAAAGAAATACTAAAAAATTTACCGAAGGGTTACGAGGAAGCTATGAACTGGGGTATGATAAGTTACCAGGTACCGCTAGAAACTTATCCTGATACCTACAATAAAAAACCATTAATGTATGCAGCACTTGCATCACAGAAGAATCATATGGCAGTTTATCTTTCCGGAATATATATGTCCGAGAAAGCTCGTAAAAAATTCGAAGCTGCCTACAAAGCAACAGGTAAACGGTTTGATGCAGGTAAATCGTGTGTACGTTTTCGTAAACTGGATGATCTACCGGTTGAATTAATTGGGAAGAGTATTGCTTCTATTCAGGTTGATGAGTTGATCAAACAAGCTAAAAAAGCACACAGACATCAATAATAAATTTCAATATTTATTTATACCCAAAATTGGGACAAAGCTTTTTGAGCGGTTGTGTTTACTATTGAATTAAATTATCTTAATCATTAACTGAATTAAAACAATTTTTTTTAATAAAGTAATCATTATTTTAAATCTTAATAATACCTCAAAATAAAATCAGGATTTGAAATGAATGTTTCAATAAAAGAAACAAGTAATGCAACAATAGTTAAAATTGAAGTAGAACAAATGATAGGCTACTCAGGTACTGATTTCCAGGAAGCGGTAATGAATTCAATAAAAGGTGATAAAAAATGTACGATTGTTGATTTGAGTAAAGTTACTTTTATATCAAGCTTAGGCCTAGGAATGCTAATGTCCGGATTAACCAATTCAAAAAATAATGGCAAAGATTTTAGAATTGCCTGTGCATGCGATGAAATAAAAACTTCATTTTCTCATACTAAATTGGATACTGTCTTTGAAATTTATGATACCGTTGAAGAAGCTTCAGCTGAAATATAAATCAGAGATTTGCACTTTCGATTTATTAATTATGTAACAATTTCAAAAGTTGTTATCCATCCTTAGAATAAACCATCCCTGTATATTGCAATTGTAGAAATAATCGATATTACATAAGTTGCAATGGTAATTAAAAATAAAGGGGCGTTATTGATGAGACCCCTAATCATATATTCCAGTTGTTCACCTCGCCCCATTGTTTATCTTCTCACACAATAAAATGAAGGTACAATAATGAAAACTACCATTAACATATTGTTTGTAATCTTCTTTATAGCTTCCTGTTATTTATTTATTAGCTGTGATAGTACAACAGAAGTTGCCACTGAAGTAAGCAATACAAATTTTGAAGCTTCTGAATCTTTTTATTTTTCCATCCCTGTGGATAATAAAACAATGTTTACCATCGCCGGTATAAATGGCACAATAAATATTAACGG
Source organism: Ignavibacterium sp. (assembly GCA_020354005.1). Taxonomy (GTDB): domain Bacteria; phylum Bacteroidota; class Ignavibacteria; order Ignavibacteriales; family Ignavibacteriaceae; genus BMS3ABIN03. Next base: position 997,296 of record CP070637.1, on the reverse strand, counting down.
AGAAGCAAATGCTGATTCTGTGATAATAAACGGTGAAAAAATTGTTAAGTCAGAAAGTATTGAAGATGCACAAGCAAATCTGCAGAATTTAAATGTTGTGGTAAGGGATCTGGCTAGTGGAGTTACTGTTGAAACCGATCAGCCTGATGAGACCGGCGGCAGAAACTTTGAGGTAAATTATAACGTTACTTTACCAAATAGTTTTTTGGTGACAGCTGCTAATGTGAATGGCACTGTAACAGTTGATTCAATTAATAATAATGTTACTGCAGCAAATGTTAACGGTCAAATTTTATTAGGCGATATTGTTGGAAGTGCAACTGTTAGTTTGGTAAACGGACAAATTGTAGGCAAGATTACTTTACCATTAAATGGCAGTATAAATATGGGTAATGTTAATGGTAATGTTACACTAGAAATACCAACAAGCACTTCCGCGCAATTTTCTGCCGGTTTAACTAATGGTAATATCATTATAGATAATTTAACGCTGCAAAACCAGATCAGCACACCTACCTCTATTGTTGGTACTTTAGGTGGAGGGCAGGGAGCAATTTCATTAGCTACGGTAAATGGAAATATTAGCGCTGTTGGATTTTAGAATTGCGTAAAATATTTTTTTTGGTATGCCCAAAGTAATAAGCATCCACGAATACATTCTCAAACCTAATGTAAATGAGGAACAATTTGAAAGTGCTGTCCTAAATGCAAAAGAGAGTGGCACACTACGCCTGCCTGGATTGGTGGACTATTATCTTGTAAAAGGAATTAGGGGGCATCGCAAAAATTTGTATGCTGCTATTTGGATCTATGAAAGTAAAGAAGCTTGGGCTAAATTGTGGGGACCATTAGACAAACCAATCAGTAAAGCGGAATATCCTGAGAACTGGAACAAATGGGAGAATGAAATCTTAGCTCCTTTTTTAGTTCAGGACCCGGACGAAATTAAATTTACTTCCTATCAGGAGTTGAAATAATATTATTCTGCAATTCATCTATTCAAACCATGCGGCAAAGCATTGCTCTCCATAATTCATGTTGAATTCAGGTAGAGAAAAAATTTAGTTACATTTCATCGTTGAATTAATTCTCTATGCAGAAATTTATAAAAAGAGCAATTAAACACTATGAAAAATCTGATTCTATTTGTTACACTAACTACAATTTTTCAAACCACTCTATTTGCTCAAGATACCATCTTCTACTGTGACGATTGGACACAAATGCAGATTGCTTCTTACTTAATAGAAAACAATGTATGGGGGAAGGGGAATATTGTTAATTATACTCAATGCATTTATGAGACAAGCGAGGGAAAATTTGGCTGGCATTGGGATTGGCCTGACAGCGGCTATAATGTGAAAGCTTATCCTGAAGTGATTTTTGGTAGAAAACCATGGTGGAATGAATCGACCTATCCCGCTCTTCCCCTTAAACTCTCAGCTATTGAATCTTTCATAGTTGACTTTGATTTGAATATGAGTGCCACGGGTAGTTACAATCTTGCATTTGAGTTCTGGGTTATTGCTGATTCTCTTTCAGATGAAAATAACATAACACCCGAGGTAATGATCTGGACAGACTCAAATATAATGATACCAGCTGGTTCGGTGATAGCAACTGTAAGCTTCGATGGATTTACCTATAATCTTTATCGAGACGTTTTTACTAACTGGACGTACTTCGCCTTTTTATCAGAGACTGTACAATATCAGGGAACATTGAATGTTCACAAATTTATAAACTATATGGTCGATCAAGGCCTGCTTAATCCCACTGAATACTTTGCCAGCTTTGAGCTGGGTAATGAGGTGATTAATGGTAATGGAGTTACAAATATCCACAACTATGAAATTTCAGTTAATAGTGTTGTGGGTAATATAACTGATTATAATAATCCATCTGAATTTGGCTTATATCAGAATTATCCTAATCCATTTAATCCATCTACCAGCATAAGGTTTTTCATAAATAGTATAACCTATGTGAAATTGACTGTTTATGATTCCTTAGGTGAGGAAGTTATTTCTTTAGTTGATGGGATAAAAAATGCAGGTCACCATGAAGTTAATTTTGATGGGAGAGAGTTAACAAGTGGTGTCTATTATTATAGATTAACAACAGGAGATTATTCTGAAGTAAAGTCAATGATCCTGTTGAAATAAGAGTGTAAAAATTTTGTTACAATTAGATAGCAAGTTAAAATGAGTAAAGAAAAGTTAAAAGAACTAACACGAACACGGAAATGGGCACATAAGAAACTAATTGATAAAGGTTCAAAAGTGTATGAAGCCTTTGCACATATGGAAAGTGCTGCATTTTCTGATGGTACTTTACCTAAAAAGGTAAAAGAGATGATTGCAATTGGTATATCTGTTCAGATTAATTGTGAATCGTGTATGCAGTGGCACATTGAACAGGCAGCAAAAGCAGGAGCCATGTATGATGAAGTATTGGAAGCTGTTGAAGTTGGAATTGAAATGGGTGGAGGTCCTGCAACTGTATCTGCTCGCTTTGCACTGCAGGTGATGGAAGAAGTTTTTGGCAAGCAACCTTAACAAATCCAACCTTGTATTTAGGCAATCATTCACTCAAGCTAATTACCCTCAAAATTATTTTTGGAAATAACAAAAGTTTATTTTAAGTTATTGTTGAGAGCATACTAATCCTTTCGTTCAAAATTTTATTCTAACAGGAGAAAGTTAAAATTGGTGGGATAATCCACGTAATGGCGGGCAAACCATTCGTGTATATTACTGTAAATTTTTACTAATACATCATTATTTAATTTCATAATTAACTATATCTATAACATTATTAGGAGGAGTGATATTATGAGGAACAAAAAAATGTTTCTTGTTTTACTATCCGCATTTTGTTTGGGACTTTTAAGTCAAAATCTTATAGCCCAGCAGAATAATCTTGCAAGGATGTACTATGTAAAGGTTAAATCCGGGCATGGTGCAGAATTCGCAGCAGCACTAAAAGAACACTCTGCCTGGAGGAAACAGGCTGGTGACCCCTGGACCTGGATTGTATACCAGGTCGCAAATGGCAAACACCTTGGCCATTATTTAATTCGGTCAGGTGGTCATACCTGGGCAGATTTTGATGATTATGAGGAGTTCCTGAGAAAGGGTGGTGTTGAATTTAACAAAACAGTAGGTCCACACATTAAGTCTGTATCAAACGTAATTACAGCTGTAGACACGGTTAATATTGACTGGCCAGAGAATTGGCAGGATGTAAACCTGATTTCCTTAATCACATATGATCTTAAGCCTGGTCATGGGCCAGCCTTTTGGCAAGCTGCGAATAAATATCACAATGCAATCCAGGAGCATAACCGTGACGCACATTATGCATTTGGCTGGAATGTGAACGGAGGTTCAGGTCCCCGTGTTAGTTTGGCATTACCGTTCATGAATTGGGCTGATATGCAGGGGCCGGATGAGACAATGAGAGACTTTATGCGAAGGGTAATGGGAGAAGAAGAAGCCGATAAACTTTTTATGGAGTTTAACGATACCTACACCTCGACTGAAAGTATGATTCTTCGTGTCCGGTACGACCTTTCGGTTATGCCAGATATGTAGAATTTGCGTCAGATTATTTGATAAATATACTTACATAAAAAAAACATATTAATAGGACTGGGACGAGATTCTCAGTCCTGTTTTTATTTTACTGCTTTTATAATTGTAAAATATCCGCTACAAGTGCGTTGAATATTTTATTCACACTCAATTTAAACCTCTTCCGCTCATTAAAATATTAACAGAGTTTTTTTATTCATATTGAGATTGAATGCAGCTAAATTTGTTCTACTTTAATTCAAAAAAGTTTTTTTTATAGAAATTATTCCTTTAAACTTCTACAGCTAAATAACAGTTAGGTGTAATCTTAAAATGCCAGAGTGCCCACATTGCAAAAAAGTAGTAGATGGAAATGAATTACGTAAACAGTTTTCTATCAAGGCCTACAGGTTATGTCCTTCCTGTGGAAGTCCCTTCACTGTTGATCTCGCCACCAGACACAGGCAAGTTATTGCTTTAGTAATTGCAATAATTTCTTTGGTGCTTACTTTGGGTTTGTATTTTCAGGGTACAGACTGGTTAATTCCAGCGATTATCAGTTATGTCGTTCTTGGTTTATTTATATACTGGGGTAATAAACGTGTTGTGTTTGTTCCGTATGGAAAGAAGAAGCTGCAAAACTGAGCAAAACTTTTTTACTAATCCATTATTCCCATTATACAATTGAGATTAACAGCAGTTTATTTTAATTTGTAAGTGTAAATATGTTTACCCCTGTTTTAATACTCTTTCAAGATATCATTCTAAATCAGTAATAATCTTGCAGGTAAATAATATTTTAGATGTTTCAACAATAGGAGAACTAAATGATTATTAAGAAAGCATTACCATTGTTATTGGCCATGACATTAGTATTTGCCTGTGGGGAATCAGGACCAAAAGTATCAGATGCAGACGAAGCATTGCAAAAACAGTTCGGTGAATTGGCTGCAATGAATGGCCTGGAAGAACTGAAAGTAATGCTGCAAAAAAATCCATCTTTGGTGCATGCCAATATAAATGGTAAAAACCAGGAAAGACCACTGCATTGGGCTGCTCTAAGTGGAAATGTAGACGTAGTAAATTTTCTTCTAGACAATGGTGCAGAGATAAATGCTGTTGATGCACAACAAATGACTCCTTTACATTGGGCCGCCTGGCAGGGACAGCTGGAAGTTACAAAAGTTTTGGTCACTCGAGGTGCAGAAATCAATGAAATTAGTCGCTCAAGTCAAACACCTCTTGACCGGGCAATAAATGATGGTAAACCTGAGGTGGAAAAATATTTAGAATCCATAGGTGCGAAAGAGTTTAAAGATCTTACTAAATGAACATCTCACAAATCATTCAACGGGACGGTGAGCGCCACAGCTGAATTAAAAAGTTATACGCATTCAAATCAAAACCCTTCATCTCAATAAAATAATAACAAGGTATCCTGTCGTGCATTAGAATTAGTGTTGTTATACATTTAGATTACCATTTTGATTATTCTCCATTTTTATAGATATTAAAATTAAGCTATAATACACATCTCTAAATTTTATCTTTTTTGATAAGGAATTGGGAAAGGCAGTTTAATGGCTGATAAAAATATAAACCTTGAAATAAAATTACCTAAAGTGCCCGATATTGAGCTGGTTGCGCTCGAGGGACTGGATAAGATGGGCAGACATCTTGGTATTTCCGATGATAAAATTGGCGAAGCGAGAATATTGGTTACCGAGGCAGTAATTAACGGCTTAGAGCACGCCGGTGAGGATAATCCATATGTGAATGTTGAGTTCACTATGACAAAGGAAAAACTGATAATACTCGTAACCGATTACGGAAAAGGTTTTGATCCGGGTGATGTGGAAGAGCCTGAAATTGCTGATAAAGTTGGTGCTGAAAATAAACGGGGGTGGGGCTTAAAGCTTATGAAATCTATGTCTGATGATTTTTTAATTGAATCAAGTGCGAACGGCACTAAAATAACCATTACAAAACATTTAGTTTAACAGGAGAAAATAAATGGTAACAGATTTTAATCTTACGTCAGAGATCAAAGGTGATTCTTTGATAATGAAAACCAGCGGCTATATTAACAATGCTGCAGGTGAGCAGATATCCGGTGAGTACACAAAGAATAAAGCCAGTGTTAAAAAGGTGATAATGGATCTTAATGATTCAAAAGTTGTTAACTCTATTGGGATATCCTACCTTATAGAGATAATTGAAAAGCTGAATGAATCAAGCGGCAAACTTTATTTTACGAACCTTGATCCAACAATAGAAAAAACGTTTAACATTATGGGTTTGTTCCAGTTTG
>CP070637.1:985305-991310 GCA_020354005.1 Ignavibacterium sp. | reverse complement strand
TATTACTTCATAGGAGATGTACCCGTTTTGTTCCTGCCCAATATATAGAGCTGCCATAACACCTGGCTTTTTTACAGGGTATTTTTTTAATTCCTGATTTATTCGTTCGAGATTTTCTTCGGTGAATTGAAATGCCATAATTAACCTTTACTTATCGGCTTCCCCCATTAACGGATCTATACTACCTATAATTGCCACAACATCCGAAACCATTTGGCCAACTACTAATTTGGGAAGTCCCTGAAGATTACAAAATGAAGGTGAACGAATTTTGCACTTCCATGGGCTCCCCTCTCCCTTGCTTACCAGATAGAATCCAAGCTCTCCTTTTGAGCCTTCAATAGCATTATATATTTCTCCTTCAGGAGGATTGATGCCAAAGTTTACAATCATAAAATCGTGAATGAGCTCTTCCATTTTTGTGTAGATACCAGTTTTTGGTGCAGGTACCTTCTTTGGCTGGTCAAGGATTATATTACCCTCAGGCATCTTTTCTAAAACCTGCCTGACTATCTTTGCACTCTCTCTGCATTCATCTGCCCTGACAAAATATCTTGCCATGCTATCACCTTCTGAATGGGTGACAACGTTAAAATCTATTTGATCATATTTTAAATATGGTTGGTTGCTTCGCAAATCCAACTCTACTCCGCAGGCTCTTAGATTAGGACCTGTAAAGCCAATCTCAATAGCATCCTCTTTGCTAATAACACCAACACCATCAACACGTTCTATAAAAATCCGGTTCGTGTTTATCAACTTTTCACATTCGGTAAGATTATCATCAAACTGATCTATAAACCATTTTGCTTTTGCAAGCGCATCTGGTGGAATATCGTTTGAAACTCCTCCAATCCTTGTATAACTATTTGTAAACCTTGCACCGCACAGCATATCCCAAATATCAAGTATCTTTTCTCTCTCACGCAATGTCCAGAGGAATATTGTTAACGCACCCACATCCATTGCAAATGCGCCAATAGCAACAAGATGAGATGCAATACGCGCAAGTTCAGCTACCATCATCCTTATGTATTGCGCCCGAGGTGGTGCTTCAATTCCAATAAGCTTTTCAACGGCAAGAACCCACGCAACATTGTTAGCCATCGGTGAAATATAATCCAGCCGGTCTGTGTGTGGAATAAATTCGTAGTAGGTCATATTCTCAGCAAGTTTTTCATAACCGCGATGTAGATAACCAAGCTCAGGAACACAAGCAACCACTGTTTCACCATCAAGACGCAGCACAAGACGTAAAACACCGTGTGTTGCAGGATGCTGGGGACCCATATTGAGGATCATTTCATTCTCTAGAGCATCTTCAACACTGAGATCAGTTTCCTTATCCAGCAGCGCCTGAATAATTTTTGGATGTACTTCTTTTAATTCGTTATCTATCATTTTCTTTCTTTGGTAATGGAATAGAATCCGGTATTCCCATTAGCGGAAAATCTTTTTGTAAGGGATGATATTCAAAATCTTCCGGTAAATACATTCTTCGTAAATCCGGATGTCCATTAAATTCGATGCCGTACATATCAAATGTTTCGCGTTCATGCCAGTTTGCTGCTTCCCACACCGATGATACAGTATCAATTTTATTGTCCGTATTTTTAAGGTTTGCTTTTAATCTTAATCTCGAATTATTTTTAAAGGAGAAAATATTATATACAACAGTGAACCTATCTTTTCTTCTTGACCAATCAATTGCCGTAATATCCATACACATTATGAATTCAAGTTCTGGATTTGTTTTTAAGTATTTACATACTTCAACAATGTTATTGGCTGGTAAAGCAAGTGTAAGTTCATCTCTGAATTCAGAAATCTCAAAATCTAATTCGGGGAACTGTTCTTTTAGTTTGGTATTCAGAAGCTCAGCAGATATCATATAATCAATTTTTCTGAATTACATTAAGTTCAGGGAGTTTTGCATTCTTAAAATCAGCTGCTTTTGTTCTACTGATTTTATCCTGCATTGTAATTAGTGCATTCAAAAGATTATCGGGACGCGGTGGACAGCCAGCAAGATATAGATCGACAGGAAGGAATTGGTCAATTCCTTGTACTACAGAGTAAGTCCTGTATATTCCTCCGCTAGCAGTGCAAGCTCCCATTGCAATAACCCATTTAGGTTCCGGCATCTGATCATATATTTTTCTTACCACAGGAGCCATTTTATATGTAACAGTACCTGCAACTATCATCAGATCGCACTGACGTGGTGTAAATCTCATGACCTCTGATCCAAAACGTGCAATATCATATTTTGGATCACCAACAGCCATCATTTCAATTGCACAGCAGGAAATACCCATTGGCATTGGCCAGACAGAACTTTTTCTTGCCCATCCGGCAAGTGCATCAACTGTGGTTGTAAAGAAACCGTTATCTTTTAACAAAGATTCTAATCCCATTTAAATCCGCCTTTTTTAAATGCGTATAAATAACCCAATTCAAACACAACCAGGAATATGAGCATTGAAATAAATATCTGCATTCCGTACTCTGCAAACATTTTTTTAAACTGTACTGCCCATGGATAAATGAATATCACTTCAACATCAAAAATGATAAACAACATTGCCACCAGATAATACTTTATCGATATCCTGTCTTTTGTTGTTCCAACAGGCTTCATACCACTTTCATAAGTTGAAAGTTTTTCTCTATTTGGTCTTTGCGGACCAAATATTATTGATGCTAACGTTGTTGCAAGCGCAAATCCGGTCGCAAAAAGTATTACTAAAAATATAGGAATGTAATTTTCAAGCATATAATTACAGTAAAATATTAGCTTCAAAGCTATCCAAAAAATGAGCGATTGTCAATTTAAAGAGTAATCTCACTTTATTATTGTAAGATGGATTACACTAAAGAACTTGTCAGGATGAAGTGCTAATAAACAACTTTATACAATACTGATGATTGCTTTTTAATCCGGATTTCTGTCTTTAATCCCGGTGGTTCCTTTTCGGGATAAAGCAGCGGCTGATACTCACGTCTTAATCCTGTTTCTGTAGGATTAAGGTAGAGATAATCAACGTTATGCTTCTTCAATTGATTCAATATTTCTGAATAGGAATCAGCCAGCGGTAAGAGATGAAATTGCATACCTAAATGATAAGCCGCGTGCGGTTTACGAGCAGCTAATATTTTACCTCTGTTTTCAGGTAGAATATTTTTGTTGTACCAGTCTTGCAACTCAATTAAATCTTTTGGACCCGAACTGATTCTCGAACTGTTAAATGATATTGATTTAGAAAGTGTAATCACAACCATTAAAGCAACAAGAGCGTATCCAACACTGATTGGTACTTTCCTGTGCAGAACAATTCTTTCGGCTACAAATGGTTGCACGGCAAGTACAGCATAGAATGGAATTAGAAACAGTGAAAACCTGTTGCTGTAAAAAACTAATAATAGTAAAGAGAAGAAGAAAATATTGGAAAGATAATAACCGGTTACTCTATTCCTCCAGTTTATTCGCGGCTTTGGTAAAAGCAGAAAAACTATGCCTAATATCGTGAATGCTCCTACGTACAATCCCATTAAACCATTCATATCTGCCCAAAAATTCCCGCCAACATTTCCCAGGATTGTTACAAAAAATTTAAAGGGATTAACTGCAATAACATCAAACAATGAAGAATAATTGCTGCTATGTTCAAACCAAAACTGATCCCAGGCTATTGTTCCTTTCCCATAAACTTCATACGCAATATTTTTGAAGTTCTCATTGTAGAAGAAACTACCTTTCTTAACAAGACAATATATGCCCCAAGAAGCGAATGTTAGCACAAAAGCAAATACAAATAACAGAGAGTATTTTATTCTTTTCAACCAGCTAATATTCCAGTAGTTAACAAATAATATTATAAATACAAATCCCAACAAAAACACACCGTTGTATCTTGTAAGATATGAGAGTCCGGCAAAGCCGGCAGCAATAATCAGATTCTGACAATTTAGTTCCTTTTCCTTAAAGAAGTAATAAAGTGCAGCGCTAACAAGCATATTAAATATCATATCGGTTCCTGCACTATATGAATACTGAACAAAAATCGGATTTGTGCTAAGTAATAGTACTACAAAAAATGCTATCATTGGAGAGAATAATTTTCTGATAAGCTTGTAGGTTAAAAAAATTACAACAGCAGCTGAAGATATACCGATTAAAATTCCTGTTAGGAAATAATTATCAAAAACTAAATTTACTATTCCCAAAACCATTGGATAAAACGGACCTCTGAAATTATCTATCATTAAGGAGCCGCTTATAATATTTTTTGCTTCCGGTACGTAAGTCCAAAAGAAATCTGTCTCAACTCCATAATCTCCCACCTTATGGAAAAGTAGACTTACAATTAAGAGAATCACAAAATATAGGATTGCGATTGCCAAACCTAGGTAGCGGTATTCTACAAATTTTGTGAATATTTCTTGAAGAGATGGTTGTTTTGCCAGATCCTGATCAATCATATTAAAAGGGCAATAATTTCATTTATCTATAGTAAATTGTGTTTTTATTAAATTAAGAATCAAAAATTATTCCTTTTTTCAGTTCTCATTTCTTTTTAATTTAATTCTGGAAATCGAGGTAAGACAGACAAATGGTTATAATTATAGGCAATTTAGTTATTTGAAGAAGTACTTGCTTATTAGTTGGATCATTTTAATTTCGGCGCCAGTTTGCTTTTCGCAGATTTTCCTTGATACGTTAAGTTCTCTTAATAAGGGAACACCCGGTAATTTACTCTTCTCAAATTTTAATAAGATATTAAATACCTTTCACTTAAATACAGGATTCAATCTCTTTAGTGATTTCTCAGATGTTTCAATTGTATTGAACGAAAATTTCAGATCCACATATTTTGATGCTATTACAAAGAGTATTCGAGACGAACAGTATTTTACACTGAATGGTAAACTTCGGTTGGGCAATATTTCTAAAATTGGTATTGCAGCAAACAGCACCATCCTCTCCGATGATAGAAATATTGTGCTGAACGAATCAAACATAAATTATTTAACTCTATTCACCGAATTAAATTTCAGCAGTAACTTTTTGATTTCACCATACGGTGGATACACCTCAAACAAGCAGTTAGGAGAAACAGATACCGGGCCGGTTTATGGATTCGATGGATCAACTGATAATCTTTCATATCCCGGTTTTAGTATCAGTTCAGTTTTCAGATTCAGAAATGAAGATATTCTGCCACGCAAAAACCTGTTAAGGTACTTTAATCTAACATTAACAAATCCATTCAATCCTTTTGTAACAAATACGCTTGCAGGCAGATACTCTAACACAAGAAAAGATTTTTATTTTCCTGCTGATTCAATTACATCTGTCGAATTTGATATCACAAATAATATTGAAAGCAGGACAGAGACATTTTTTTTCGCAGAGGATAGGCTGCGATACAATGATTTCTTTGATAATGTTGACCTTGAAATATTAGGAAGTGCAAACTGGCGTACTATCAATCGGGATAAGCGCTATCAATCTGCAGATAGTCAATCAGGTGATGTATTTAATACAAAAATTGAAGAGCTGATATTATCATTGGAGTCGACTTTGTTCTACCGCTCAAGCTTTTTTGATTTAACATTTATTTTTAGTATTGCTGAAAGGGATGAGAAAAATATAACCTTCCCATTTCCCAGTGCAAGTAGGATACTTTTCTTACAAAGATCGGAACTTGAAGCCCGTAAAAATAATAATTCAGTAAGGGCAACATTAGCACTTACGGGTAATTTTAAATTGTCCAGTACAGATAAGATCACATTTAGCCTTTATCACAACAAACTTCGTTATGATACTCCAAGCCCGGATAATGACGATGACAGGGATGAAATACTTACAATCCTGCGTATGCGTTATTCAAAAGATCTTTCACCATTTTTTCAGGCTTTCGTAAATGCTGAGGCAACAATAAATCCTGTTGTATATCTCTTTGCCAGCAGGAGTTCCAATAATAATGTTAACCGTGTACTTC
>CP070637.1:981950-985205 GCA_020354005.1 Ignavibacterium sp. | reverse complement strand
TAATATGTTTCCGTGTGAGTACTCCCGAAAGTATTATTGAAATCAACTATTTGAATACCTGACACGGGTTTAAGATCGACTAGTTCTGTTTCAAAAACCGTTTCATCAATGATTCGATCTGCAATGTTTCGGGCTTTATCAATAGGCGAGATAGTGGAATCATTAGTTTGATGGCAAGCTAAAAGTAAAATTACAGTAAAAATAATTATGCTAAGTTTAATCATTTGAATTACTTTCAAGTTATTATGTAAGAAAAGAATCCAGTACAACAGACTATTTTCATTGGCCAATCACCTTAAATTTATTTTTTCATGGTCATTATGTTTAGTGCACAATTCTGTAACGATTTTTAGTGTTTCTCACACTTTTACCGGGAAGACGAAATGTAAATGCCCATCCCCCGGACGTCTGCGATGATTTAATTAGCAGGTTATTTTTCCCTTTTTGAAGAGGGAGTTCAAATCGGAACTCATCCGGAGTCATTTTACCAGACGCTAATTTTTCATAAACCTTTTTTCCATTAATAAAAACCTCAATTCCTTCATCACAACCAATTGCAGGTGTAACAGACATTTCCTCATCACAAGAAATATTGGCGAATGCGTAGATAACTTTGTTGGCATTTTCGTCCGGGAAGATTTCGCTCAGGTTTACAATATCGGGATATTCCGAAACAACCCTTCTCCACCTGTATTTTTGTCCTTCAAAATAAAATTCTTGTGTTACTTTTGGAACTGCTTCCGCTTCTCCACCCATATCGGTGAGGTAATCAATTTTTGATAACGAGTTATTGTCTTTATTGATAATTGGATTAGTCATCATCCACTCGGTAAAATATTTTCCTGGTAATTTTGTGATAGCAAGTCTTACTTCTTCTTTTGACAGAATCGGTTTTGAGCTGTCGAAGTTACGCAATGACTTTAAAAGCAAATTTCTAACTGAAACGAAGTTATTTATCTTCTCATCAAATTTATCGGTTATCCAATCTAAGGCATATATGTGATTTTCTTTAAGCCATAAATTTTCGAATTCAGCTCTAATATTTCTTTGGGAATTGATTATCTCATTTACCAGCTTAATTGATTTCACTATTTGTTTTCTCGACAATGCCGGATTCTCATCAATAAAATTTTCTGCAAGAGCATAGCTCTGAGCGGTTTCCAGCAGTAGAAATCTTTCCTGCGACAATACTCTGTAATAATCAATTATGAACTGTATGTACGGAACATCATCAAGATAAAATTTTAAGTTAGCATCACTAAGAAGTTTTTCCGATTCATCCAATATTTCCATAACTTTTTCCAAATCGGCGAGAGATATTTTGAAATCCTTTCCCTGATCAGGAAGAAGTTTAGTGAACATAAATTTATCAGTCATCCCGTCAGTTAGTTCGAGAAATCGAAGTTCGTTGAGTTTACGAATTGCTTTCATCAAATTGTTATTATCGGTACCCAGAGAACCAGAGCCATAACGGGTATCGAAATTTAAATCATCAGATTTATGGTTCCAACTCTTATCGGCCCCATATGCTGCACCGTACCAATCGTTTGAGAAAAAACCTGTTCCACCGTCATCCCAAAAACAATTTAGAACTCCGGAGGCACCAGCATTATAACCTTCTGTGATGAATACTTTTATATTATTAAATGCCTGATTGAAATCGGGATACATTCTGTGTGAGTTGAGAACACCAGGAACTACCCAAAATTCAAAACCTGAATTTTTGAATGGATCTATATAATTTTTAAACGTTTCCCTAGCATCGTAATTCCAAGTGCCAATAAGAACATCCTTCGGGATTTTATCCAGCAGTTCGGGATGCTGCATCATAATGTCGCCCCACATAATCATCCTCTTACCATGCTTCTTAACAATATTATAGAGTTTCATCATATGCTGATAATATACCTCAGCATACCCAATCTTGTCTACCAATTGTTTAGATGCTTCTTTTCCCAGATCGAAGGTTTCGTCACAATTCACATTGAAAAATTCTGAATGAAAAGCCGGGATCATTTCAGTGTAGATGTTCTCCAAAAATTCATAACTCTCCGGCAGCATCGGCGAAATAAGTGAGCCGCTTTCTCCAAGGTGTGCATATTCAGGGGTCTGCAATATCTTTTGGAAGTGCCCGAACGATTGGAATCCTCCTATGACAGTTATTTTATATTTAAGTGCATAGTCAGCTATCTCCCTCCATTCTTCAATTGTAAGAGAACCTTCATCAGGAGCAAACTCGGGATGACTCTCGGTCTTAACAACGTGCTCAACATAATGAATAATAGTATTTATCTTCATTTCAGAAAGGCGGCGAACCTGGTATTTCATATAATCCATTGTTGGCAATGGCCCGCGGCTTATGTCATCCGAAATTGCACGATATTTGAAATCAGGCCAATCAATTACTATAACGCCATCTATTTTTTTATCAGATAGATTTCCAATCAACAACTGTTTTAAGGATTGTAAACCGTAGAAAAGGCCCGCAACATTTACTGCTCTTACTTTTATATTTTTCTCAAGTATCTGTAATAGATATCCTTCTTTTCTAAATAAATCAATCCCATCGAAAGGAATACTTTCAATCAGTCTGTTTAATTCTGTTTCATCTAATAATTCGATGGTTAACTTTTTTTCTGCTTCTTGTTTAGTTGAAAGGCTAACATTGAAATGATCATTCAGTATCGATTTAATTTCAGCTAGAATCGGGTTTAAATTTTTTTGTAACACTTTAGAACATTCAAGAGATATAGTCTTCTCGTCAAGAATAAAAATATCATCGGTTTGATTTATTTGTTGTGGCATAGGAATTATCATAAGCTCATCATTCTGAGCTATGACAGGAGTAATACTCATTAGCACTAACAGAACCTTGATAATAATTTTATGAATCATAGCTCACTTCACATCCGAATAATTTTGTAAATAATAGTATGATAAAAATCTCAGGCCAAATGATGTTGCAATATCCCGCATGGTTAACCAAAGTTTATCGTGTTTTCTCCGTGTCCTTGTTTCGAGAAAAGCACCTGCTAAGTTTTTATCAGGATGATCATTTGAAAATCTATTTCTAAGTATCCAATCGAGCGAGAGTGCAATGTTTTTTTCAAACTCATCCCCAAATCCAAGTTCTTTTAGTTTCAACCAGATTATTCCAGCAAACGATACTGCCGAACCACAAATAGAGTTTTTGTTTTTCTTTCCACTAACATAATTTTTGTAATAAATAGTACCATCGTACCTTTGGTATTTAGT
>CP070637.1:967590-981850 GCA_020354005.1 Ignavibacterium sp. | reverse complement strand
ATGATTTAGATGGCTTAAGTCTTAACTTTAAAATGTCTTTCCTCTACTGCATAAGAAATAACTTTCTTAAGATCGCCGTTTACTTCAACTATAATAAGCTCGTTATCGTGTAGATTTACAACATACATTTTTGTAAGCATTACTTTTGGATTTCTGCTAATATAGATTGCTGTAATCTCATCACCCTCGATCGTTCGAACTAAATAATTCCAACCACGGCCCTCCATTTCCTCATCTATTGATTCAAGTGTGCTGTAAGCTGCTTTTCTATTAGAGCCTTTCACTCTTTTGTATACACCAACCTGAACGCTGGATATTTCTCTCATCATATCATCAACATATTCTTCTCTTGCAGCAAAATCGACGAACCAACTCGATACAGTAATTGCTGCAGAACCAACAGAAAACTGAAACTGTGTTTTATAATCATCCCCCATATTGCTGATTATTCTGTTAGTAACTTCTGAGAATTCCTTGTTAATATCTATGCAAGCCGGTAAGACCAGAAGGGAAGATAGAGCCAACAATATTACAAAGCTGATTTTAGATTTCATCTTATACCTCAATTCTTACCATGAACACTATCGAGAGAGGGAATGTGAAACCTATTACCAAGTTTGCCAATTGTTGCAAGATCTATATTACCAACAATGTTTACAAATGCAGCATCACCGTCCTGCTCAACACTTGTTACAACTAAACCAACAATTTTTTTATCATTATTTAATTTTATGTAAACGTTTGCAATTTCTTCTAAACTGCGGGTTCTTACAATTCTTTTCCAATCACCATTTAAAATACGTGAGTCTATTTCATTCACCCGCTCTTTTAGTTCATCCAGATTGCGATCATTAACCTTGTAAATATTGGCTTTTACAAGTTTCAATCCTTCAAGAATGGCCATGATGTTCGGATCCTTTTCGTTAGACATTGTAGCAAGTACCGATAGGAGGTCTTCTTCCATAATTATTTCGGTCACACCGGTTGAACTTTCAAGTGAGCTTAAATCACCCATGTCAAAATAGCCGGGTTCATTTGTTACATCACTTGTTTGTGCAAAAATTGGTACAATAACAAAAAGAGATGTTACTAGCATATATTTTGTTTTGTTCATGTTATCCTCCGATAAGCAGATCGTTTAATAAATTAAAACTTTTATTTACTTGTTTACCAACATGGATGGGCATTACTTCTGTATCTAGTTCTGTTTCCGCCTTGCGAAAAACTTTGTTTAAGATAGCGATCGATTCTTGCAATTGTTTTTGTGCAAGTTCAATCTCGACCTTAGTATATGTGTACTCTGGTGCAGGCTTATGGAAAAGAAGGATACCACAAATGGCTATAATTAATATGCCGGCAACTCCTGTTGAAAGTATTGGCCGTGCAAACAACCATGAATAAATAAATGATCCAACAGGATTAGTATTTGTATTCTTGCCAAGATTTTCTCTAACCGTACTACTAATACTTGCCGGTAATTCCGTTTCTTTTATGCTGTGGACTGAAGCAGCAGTTTTTTTGTATTCGTTTAGAAGCTGTTTAATAAACGGATCCTTTCTTGCTTTCCTGTAGATATTAATTCTATCTATCAATCCGGCATCGCCGTAAGCAACTGAAATTATTTTATTCAGTAATGATTCTTCAACCTTAACTGAATTGTTCTTTTGCATAAAATTTTAATTCTTTTTGTAATTGTTTACGTGCTCTTAATATATTTACTTTTACACTGTTTAGCGGCATATCCAATATTTTACTTATTTCTTTGTATTTAAAACCTTGTATTTCGTATAACACAAATGGACTTTTATGTATCTCCGATAGCTGTTCAATTGTGCTTTTTATTTTTTCATCAAGCATAATTCCTGTTATAATCTTTTCCGGTGATCCTTCATTATTATGGTCTTCGATTCTTTCGGATAAATTATCATCTATTGAAACTTCTCTCCCAAATTGTTTTCTTTTTTTCCGGAGATTATCAATGCAAAGATTATGTGTTGTTCTCATTATCCACGCACGTGCAGCATAAAAATTGAATTTGTTGATGTTCTTCCAAATCCTGATCATCACCTCTTGAGCGACATCCTCAGCATCCATCCGGTTACGTAACATGTACAGTGCGTAATTAAAGATCTTATCCTTATGCTGTTTTATTAGATAATCAAACTTTGATGATTGCAACATCTGTTATTAAAGACGATAGACTATTAATGATTGTTACAATAAAGTAACAAAATAATTAATGATGCGGAGCTTTTTGATGAATGGAAAATATTGTTTTTAAGAGGATTTCAAATCAGAAAAAGAAAAAGAGACCCAAAAACACTATTACCATATCCGTTTTTGATTTTATCAAATTGTATTCAATTACGCCATCATAAAAAGCAACAGAATTTCTATCTAGATAAGTAGTTTCTGTGCTCATCATATAACGGACCTTAAGATCCAGATACACGGAGCCGCTATTAAAGACTGGATCTCCATGGGCAAGTAGTTTTAGTCCAACTCCCCAACCGTAGCTCCAGACCCAATCATCAACCCAAAGAGTTTGTGGATGGTGATAGGCATATCCCATTTCCGTTCTGGAGAAGATATAACTGCCCCCGAACAAAGTTTCAAAATATGGTCTTACTGAACCAGTATGAGGAGCAATCTGGAAGAGTATATGAGCGCTTGCAAAATTGTTTGCCTTGTTAAAACTCATATCCAGGTGCTCAGAATCCGGGTCTTCCAAAAAGTGAATTCCATACCCTATATAACTTAAATTTATTCCAAAACCGTAGGGTAATTTTTCCGAGGGAGAGAATAGGAACAACTCCATTGCTCCACCAAAACCAACGTTAGAATTATATTCAGAAAAGTCATCCACCGGAATAGCTGTTGTAAAATAAAGTGAGGCCGAAGGTTGTGCCAAGTTCGGTAGGTTAATTAGTGAAAGTATTAATGCTAATAATTGTAAACGTTTGTGCATAGTAGTTTAAGCTAAGTTAAATGATAACATTATGATACAAACCTTAGACCAACATTTGAGGTTTGAATATCAATGTAAAAAAGGCAAAATCAGTTTTTAGGGGAGATTTTTAGTATAGATTTATATATGCACTGTAGTTGAAAATGAACAAGATTTTACGTGATCTTGTTGAAATATTATTGGAATGACATAGTTTTATAGAATATTATGTTAATCAATTCAGATTAACAGCTTGGTATCGAGAGCTTTGTAGACTACACTCATACCACATTTGCAAAGCTTTTCTAATATTTTATAATGGGATATTATTTCGCTGATCATAGAATAGATTAATTTTGGGGACTTATACCTTCTCTATATGATTAATCATTTAATGCTAAAGAAAACTTTTAAAAATCATGGGATTAATCCATTTTCTTCAAAGCATTCTGAAACCGAGGATTGTTTCGAATCGGATCAAGGTCTGAATCGTTTTCAATCCATTCCCGTGAAGCAAATCCTGCTTCTATTGCTTTTTCAAAATAATTCAAGGCTTTATCAAGATCTCCCAGAAGTGAATATATACAGGTTGCATTATAAAGAACTGAAATTTCATCGGGTGCAATTGATATTGCTCTTTCAACCCACTGCAATGCTTCATCTGGTTTGCCTGCTCTTACAAGGGTTCCGGCACCAAGGTATAGAGCTCGCGCATCATCAGGGTTTAAATCAAGATGTTTTCTCACATTATCGAGTGCTGCTTTGTTTGCTTCTTTCATTTGAGTTTCCAGCTTGAGGTCCTGATAAGCACTTTCAAGAAAAAGAGCAGCTTGGTAATTCTCAGGTCTCAGTTGTCTTGCCTTTTCAAATAATTTAGCGGCTTGGCTATGTTTCCCAAGCATTCTGCAGGTTCGTGCATACTCGTAATATGCCTCAAAAAATTTCGGATCCAATTCGATAGCTATTTCAAATTCTTTCTCAGCTTCTTTGTATTGCTGATTTTGTGCGAGTGCAAGCGCAAGCGAAGAATGGGCCTCGGGTAGGTCCGGATCTAATTTATAAGCTTCTTTGCTTGCCAATAATGCTTGCTTTAGGTTTTCATCTTTTTTGTCGAAATACATATAAAGGTGTGAATAGCCATCTGCTAGGCCTGTGTATGCTAATGCATAATTTTTATCTTTTTGAATTGCTTTTTTAAACATTTGTATTGCCAGACGAACCTTGTCTTGATGTCCATTATGAAAATATGTCCGTCCTCGTATATAGAAATCATACGCCTGAACATCCTGGGTTTTAACCTTATCTAAAACATTTTTTTCTTTCGTGCTTAATTTAATCTCTAAAGCCCGGACAATGTTCTTTGCGATTTCATCCTGTATGGCAAACACATCCTCTAACTCCCTATCATATCGCTCTGACCAGAGGTGATAACCGTCTACTACATTAACTAGCTGTGCTGTGATGCGTAAACGATTTCCTGCTTTTCTGACACTACCCTCTACAATGGATTGTGCACCCAATTTAGCACCTATTTCACGAATATCCAGATTCTTATCTTTGAAGGCAAAACTTGAAGTTCGTGCAACTATGTGTAAGCTACCTAAATGGGTTAAATCGTTAATGATATCCTCTGCCATACCATCGCAAAAGTACTCTTGCTCTTTATCATTACTCATATTAGTAAAAGGCAATACAGCAACTGTTTGAGCGACATTTTTTTCCGGAATAGATGATCCTGATTTATCGAGTGCTTTTAATTTCCCAATTACGTCCTGCGAAGACTGAAAACGCTTTATAGGATTTTTTTGCAATGTCTTTCCGATGATTTTAGTTAGTTGTGATGGAGCATCACTACGAAGTTCCATCATTGACTTTGGCTCTTCATTTAAGACGGAATAAATTATTGCCTGATCATAATCACCCTCAAATGGAAGTTTTCCACAGAGCATTTCATATAGTACTACACCAAAGGACCAAATATCTGTTCTGTTATCAACCCTTTCTCCTTTTGCCTGTTCAGGCGACATATAAGCAACAGTACCTAAAGTTGAAGTTGATTTTGTTATTTCATTATCACCTTTAATCTTTGCCAGTCCAAAATCCATAATCTTAACATTATCATCTTTTGTGATCATTATGTTGCTGGATTTTATATCTCTATGTACAATTCCTTTGTTGTGAGCAGTATCCAATCCTTCTGCTATTTGTGTTGCGATATTGATTACTTGATCTATCGGAATCTGCTCATTGCTTATTTTATCCTTTAACTCAATCCCATCAATAAGTTCCATAACGATAAACATATCATCATCAGTCTCCTCGATAGCGTAGATATGTGCAATATTAGGATGATTAAGTGCAGCAGCTGCTTTAGCCTCATTCTTAAATCGTTCTCTGTCTTCAGAACTAGCAGAGATGTATAGGGGAAGGAATTTAATAGCAACGGTTCGTTCGAGCTTTGTATCTTCCGCCTTGTAAACAATGCCCATTCCGCCTTCGCCTAACTTATCAAGGATTTTGTAATGTAAGATTGTTTTACCGATCATAAGGAAAATCCTATTTGTTCCACCAGTGCTTCGAATCTTGGATGACCATGTAAGCTCTCGAATAATGGACCAATATTCAAAAATGGCATCCACGGTCCACGTTCTTGATAGGCGTGTTCAAGGTAATCCAATGCGAGACCCTTCTTTCCTAGACCCAAACTAACAATAGCAAGATCTGGGGGTGGTGTATATATGCTTTCGGCTCGATTCAGTAGGATCGCTTCAATACGTCTGGCTTCTTCCTTATTCCCTGAATATCCCTCTACAAACCCGAGTGTTGATAATATATCTGAATCATTTGGAGCTAGTATGTTGGCTTTGCGAAGGTAGAAAAGTGCCTGGTCGAATTTTTTAAGCGCTATATAGACAATACCCAGATTAAAATGTGCGTAAGCAAATGTGGAATCAAATTCGATAGTTTTTTCTAATTGGTCTATCGCTTTATCAAATTCTTTTCCGCGCCGATAGTTTACTCCAAACTGAGTGTTGATAATAAGGGAATAAGGATCGAGCTCAAGTGCAAGCTGGGATTCCCTATATGCTCTTTCAAACTCACCTCGGAGAACAAATACTTCCGAATACCAGTGATATCCACTGGCATACTGCGGATTTAACTCAATCGCTCTCTTTAAGTTGAACTCAGCTCTATCGAGATCCCAATCGTAGTGAATGTTTATATCGCCAAGAGATGCATATGCTTCTGCCAGTGAGTTATCTAATTGTAACGAATGTTCAATAAATTGCTTTGCAATAGGAAAACACTCTTTTGGTGGTCTCCGTCCGTATACACCTAACATCAAGTATGAATCTCCCAATCCCGCATAAGCCAGTGCAAAAGATGAATCGTTATCGATCGCCTGTTGAAAGTATCCGATACTTTTATTTATAGCTTCTTCAGAACGTTTATTCCAGTAGTAACGACCTTTGAGATAAAGATTGTAAGCCTCAAGATTTGCTGCATCCCTTGTTTTGCTGGGTACGATTTGATTATCTGAGAGAGTGATCTGAAGCGCCTTAACGATTGACTTTGAAAGATCATCCTGGATAGCAAAAACATCTGTTAGCTCCCGCTCATAAGTATTTGACCAGAGATCAAATCCATCTTCTACATTTACGAGCTGGGCAGTTATTCTTAGCTTGTTTCCCGATTTTCTTACGCTGCCATCCAGAACAGCTCTAACACCCAATTGTTCTCCTATTGTTTTAACATCGTATTCTTTCCCTTTAAACCTAAAAGATGAAGTCCTTGATGCAACTTTGAGGTCAGGAATATGCGTGAGCGCAATGATAATTTCCTCAGTCATTCCATCGGCAAAGTATTCTTGTTCTGGATCTGCACTTAGATTAGTAAAAGGTAAAACTGCAACTGATTTCTCTACTATTTGCGAATTGGATTTTAATAGGTTAAGTAAGAAAGCTGCTACAATAGTAATAAAGACAATAACTGCTATACCTACCACAGGACTTATCCATTTCTTTCTCTTTAGAGATAATGATGCAGGTTTTGTAGTTGTTGTCAAATTACCAGTGTTTTCGGATTTTATATCGTTTAATAATTCACCAGCGCTTTGATACCTCTCATCACGATCCTTTGACAATGATTTATTGACAATTTCAACTAATATGTTTGGCACATCTTGCCTTAGCGCAGATAGGGAATCAGGTTCATCATTCAATATTGAATAAATTATAGCATGATCGTAATCACTTGTGAATGGGAGTTTCCCGGAGAGCATTTCATATAATACCACACCCAATGACCAGATATCAGTTCTATGATCTAATGGTTCTCCTTTAGCTTGCTCGGGTGACATATAGGAAATAGTACCTACAGTCGCTCCTATCTTTGTAACTTCGCTGCCGTCTTTAATTTTTGCCAATCCAAAATCCATTATCTTAACTTTACCATCTTCTGTAATCATTATGTTACTGGATTTAATATCTCGATGAACAATTCCCTTTTCGTGGGCAGCATCTAATCCTTCAGCTATTTGCTTAACTATATTAGTTACATCATCAATCTTATCTGGTCTACCATTGATTTTATCCTTTAGCTCTATGCCATCAATGTATTCCATAACAATGAACATTTCGTCTTCAGTTTCTTCTATAGCATAGATATGTGCGATATTGGGATGATTTAGCGATGCAGCAGCTTTAGCTTCATTTTTAAATCTTTCTCGGTCTTCAGAACTAGCAGAGATGTATAGGGGAAGGAATTTAATAGCAACGGTTCGTTCGAGCTTTGTATCTTTGGCTTTATAGACTACACCCATACCACCTTCGCCGAGTTTCTCTATTATTTTGTAATGCAGAATTGTTTCGCCGATCATTGTCTAAAAACTATAGAGTATTGTAATATTCCCATTTAGATCTTAATTCTTTCATAAACGATTCAAACTCAGCAATACCTTTTAAACTTTCTAAGTTTGAATCATTATTGAACAATGGAAAGCATGTCAGGCCACTTTCCGAAGCAAGTTTAAGCCAGGAAATTGCTTTATCAGTTTCACCCATTAGTGCTGATGCACCAGCCAGATTATGATATAGATGATGAATATGTCTAAGAGTCATTTTGTTTTCAATAGCGATTTTCTTTCTCTCATTTGCATCGGTATTAAGTCCCAATCGGGCTAAGATAATAGCATAAGTACTGTTTAATTGTGGTTCTGTTGGATATTCCAAAAGGCCATGTTCAACCAGAGCTTTTGCTTCTTTAATTCTACCCAAATAGTATAGTGTCTGAGCAGAAAATGTAATTCGGATATATGGTCTGAATTGTTCATTAAGACTTTCAAACATTTTCATCGCTTCCAGAAAGTTGCCCTGAAAAAAATAAACCTGACCAACAAAATGCCTTGCCCACATACTAGTTGGTTCAAGCTCAACTGCCACCTTGCCCGTTGCCATTGCTTTATCCAAGAGCCCAACGTGAAGTTGGACAAGAGAAAGCTGTTCATAAGCTGCACTCAATCCAGGCTTTAACTCAATTGCTTTTTCAAAATCGCTTATTGCATTCTCATGCTGAAAATTATTACTGGGCGTCCAATACCACATTCCCCGGGCAACATAAGCCTCTGCTAATTTGGGATCTAAATTTAGAGCTTGTTGAAATGCAATGTAGGATTTTTCTTCCCATTCTTTACGGGGGTCGTGGTCAACATTATTAAGAATATATCCCTTTGCAAGCATTGCATAAGCCAATGCAAAATCTGGATCTCTCAGGATAGCTTTGTTAAACAAATCGATAGCGGTATCTATATCTGCATAACTCGCCATATTAAGATGGTATTGACCTTGCAGGTAAAGTCGATAGGCCTCGAGATCAGACGTAGGTCGTTCTTCAATTCGGGCTTGAGCATCTTCACCTAGGGCTAATTCCATAATTTCTGCAATTTTTTTTGCAACATTGCTTTGAATGGAAAATATATCTTTCATATCGCGATCGTAACTTTGTGCCCAAAGATGCGCATCTGTTTCCACATCAATCAACTGAGCAAAAATTCGCACCTTATCCCCGGATGTCAGTACGCTGCCTTCTAGAATATGAGTGACATTTAAGTCCTGGCCAATTTCCTGAGCTTTTTTATCACTCTTCTTATATGACATCACGGAAGTACGCGAGATAACAGCAAGCCCGCCAATGTTTGCGAGGTCCGAAATAATAGTTTCAGTCATACCATCGCTAAAATATTCCAAGGATGGATCAGCATTCAGGTTTTTAAATGGTAGGACAGCAATAGAACCAGGTTGGAAATTTTGATTGGATTTAAATAACCATAAATACAAAGTGAAAATAATAACTGCTAGCATAGCTCCGGTCAGAGCAAATTTCCAATTGGCTGATATCTTAATTTTACTCTCAGTTTCATTTGTTTCTGGGACTTCACTATCTGAAACTGTATTTAGATCATCTAATATTTCTTCCGAAAGAGTATATCTTTCATTTTTTTCTTTTCTAAGACATTTATGTATAATCAACTCTAGTTTATCAGGAATCTTATCTTTCAACTGAATAGGAATACTAGGCTCTTCATTCAAAATTGAGTAGATAATTGCCTGATCATAATCACCCTTAAACGGCAATTCACCAGTTAGCTTTTCATAAAGAAGTACACCAAAGGACCAGATATCGGATTTATTATCAACGGACTCACCTCTAGCCTGTTCCGGCGACATATAGGCTACAGTACCAACAGTGGATCCTATCTTCGTAACTTCACCTCCACCTTTAATTTTTGCCAGTCCAAAATCCATAATCTTAACATTCCCACCTTTTGCAATCATAATGTTGCTGGATTTTATATCTCTGTGTACGATTCCTTGTTTATGTGCCGCGTCTAAACCTTCTGCTATTTGCTTTGCTATAGTAATCGCCTCATCTGGTGAAATAGTTCCAGATTTGATTTTATCTTTTAGCTCAATACCATCGATGTATTCCATAACAATGAACATTTCTTCATCAGTCTCTTCGATGGCATATATGTGTGCAATGTTGGGATGATTTAGCGCAGCTGCAGCTCTTGCCTCATTCTTAAATCTTTCCCGGTCTTCAGAATTTGTCGAGATATGGCCGGGCAGAAATTTAATAGCAATTGTTCTTTCGAGCTTTGTATCCTGGGCTTTGTAGACTACACCCATACCTCCTTCACCGAGTTTTTCTAAGATTCTATAATGTGATATTGTTTTGCCAATCATTTTTAATTTATTCATTTTGTTCGCCGTGGCAGATTATTTCTCCGAAAGAGTCCCTTGGATAGAACCTGTTAAACTGGGAGATGCCGAAACAAGTTCGGCATTTGTACCAGAGAACATTAATTACCCAAGTACTTTCGCAACTGAATCTGATTTTAAGAACAAACTTTTTAGTTCTGGGTTATAAATCTTTTCAACTATTGATTGTAAAATACTTTTTGATTTCTCAAATTCATCTTTACTTTCTTTAGTCATCTTTTGTTTGACAAGCAGGGTACTAAAGTCAGAATACAGCATCCAGAGGAAAGTATTATGTCCCACCTCTTCAGCTTCACTAATAGCTTCTTTGAAAAGTTTTGCACTCTCTGCCAATGAACCAGCATCTGCCAGTACACTTGCTTGTTTCCATAAGGCTTCTATTATTAAATCCTTCGAACCAATTTTTTCCGCATAATTAAATCCTGTTTCAGCAAAGTGTTTTGCCTGATCCTTATCACCGGATAGCAAACACAATTCACTTAGCGAAATGTATGTTCGTGTTTCATACCATAATATTCCGGAGGTTTTTGCCAGTTCAAGAACTTCGTCGTATTTTTCTCGCGCTAATTTGTAATCTCCAAGCAGTAAGTGGTCTTCACCTAAGTCGCGTATATTATCACACATTGCACCTTTATTTTGATGTTCCCGGGCCATTGCAAGAGATTTTGTGTGGTATTCAATTGCTTTATCTAAATCATTCAACGATCGATAAACGTCACCTATAACATTTAATCCACCAGGGATCTTTCGATAATCTGCAACTCGTTCTTTGATCTTTACCGATTCTATTCCATCATCCAATGCTTTGTTATAATCACCAACTTTCCAATATGCCATGGCAATAAAATTTAATGTGGTACCCAATCCTAAGTTATCTCCGATAGCCCTCTGTATGTTAATTGCCTCAGTAAAATATTTCATTGCCGGTGAATAATTACCCATATGCCAGTAAGCGAAACCCATGTTACTTATGCTTACTGATTCATTTATCGAATCTTTCATTTGTCTGGCGATGACAAGAGCCTCTTCAGATATTTGAATCGTTTTATCATATGATCCCTTGGAAGCGCTAATAAAGGCCATTGTGTTCAGCGAATGGATTAATTCCTCATTATTTTTTACATCTTTTGAAATAGCTATTGCTTCGCTGCATAACTCAAATGCTTGCTCAATATTACCAAGAACACGATTTACCTCAGCGTATTTCCGTAATGCTCTAATCTCGTTTATTCTATTTGATGATTGACGTGCAAGTTCTAAAAATGTTGTATAATGAGCTAATGCTTGCTTTGCGTTGCCCATAGATTGTTTAACATCTCCAAGTCCTTCCTCAACTTCAATTATTAAGGATGGATCTGTTGATGATAACTTTTTCATTATACTATTTACTTTTTGATATGAGTCCAGGGCATCATCGGTTGCATAAAGGTTGCGGGATAGATTAGCTGCACTTAAAAAATATTCAAGTGACTTCTCTTCCTGATTTGAAGAAGTTAAATGATGGGCAATGCGTGCGGCATAATCATCTTTGATTGAATATTTTTCAATAAGATATGAACCTATCATTCTATGGTATTCTTCCCGCAACTCGGGTAAAATCGATTCATACAATACTTCACGTACCATCAAGTGATTAAAACGGTATAGATTTTTTTCGTGTCTGATCAGATTATACTTGCTCTCCAGCAGTTGAAGTTGTTTCAACAAAGGAATGCGGTCAATATTTAAGCATGCAGAAATAGTTTCTGAAAGAAAATATTCACCCTCGCAGGATGCAATCTCAAGAATTTCGTTTAATTCTTTATCTAAACCGGAGACTCGCTGGAATATAATGTCCTTTATTTTTTTCGAGACGAATTGCAGCTGCTGATCTTCTTTTAACTTCCAAACATCTCCATCTGCATAAACAAGTTGTTTTTCCTTTAGAAGGTTTACTAGTTCAGAAATAAAAAGCGGAAGCCCGTCAGTATGTTTATAGATCTTATTAATAAGGTTTTGAGAAACTTTATCACTACCGAACAATTTGTTAACATATTCTGTTGTCTCCTCCTCGTTCAATCCAGCAAGATCAATTTGGCAAGCAACACCATCTATTTTTAGTCGTCTTAGTGATTCAAATATGTGTTCCTCATCAATTATTTCATCAGATGCTGCGCTGCCTCTGCGGTAGATTCCAATTTGCATTATTGGAAGATTAGAGATATTTCTTGCAATAAAAGAGAAAAGTCCGAGTGTGGTTTTGTCAGCCCACTGTAAATCATCCAGAATAATTATTAATGGCTGTTCACTAGAAAGAATATTGAGCATCACTACAACACTATCCCATAGTTGTTCTTTGTGTAACAGAGCAACTGATTCATTTGAAAAATTTAATAATGATTTGATGTGCGGAATCCGATTATTAAAGTTTAAGCCTCTGTTTTGCGATAGTTGTATGAGTGATTCGATAAAGTTTTCGTTTACATAGCTAATACTGTTTTTTATGCCGCTTACAAAAGGATGGTACGGCAATCCACCTTCTTTATAAAGACATCTACCACGGATTGTGTTAATACTTAATGAATCTATCTCTTTCTGCGCCTTTGAAATGAGTTGAGATTTACCAATTCCTGATTCTCCATAGATTAAAATCGTTGATTCATTTGTTGTATCAATCTCTTTAAATTTCTGGTATAATATTTTTAGCTGCTCTTCCCTTCCGGTAAAACTATCTTCCTTATCAATTGAGCTTTGATTAATAAATTCTATCCTATAATCAATACCAGTGCTTATAGGTGCTTGTTGTTTTTCTAAACTCAAATCTGTTAGAACTTCTTCAATTGAACTATATCTTTCTTCTTTCGATTTTTGAAGACATCTCATAACAACCTGTTTAAAATTATCGGGAATCTGTCTTTCACTTGTTTTTTCAACCGGTTTTGGATCCTCGTTTAAAATTGAGAAAATAACTGCTTGCTCATAATCGCCAGGGAATGGAAGTTTACCGGTTAGCATTTCATATAAGACTACACCAAAGGACCAAATGTCTGTTTGATTATCAACTTTCTCACCTTGAGCTTGTTCAGGTGACATATAGGCTGCCGTACCAAGTGTTTGAGTTTCCTTTGTGACCTGCGTTCCGCTGCTAATTTTTGCCAGACCGAAATCCATTATCTTAACCTGATCTTTTTTGGTTAACATAATATTTGATGATTTTATATCCCGGTGAATGATTCCTTGTTCGTGTGCGGCTAATAACCCTTCACAAATCTGAATAGCAATTTGATTTATATCTTTAAAGGAATGTAGTTCTGATTTGCCACGTTTCTTTAAATCCTCACCTTCGATGTATTCCATTACAATGAATGGATCGTCTTGGTTATCTTCAATAGAATGTATAGTAGTTATATTTGGGTGATTGAGTGCAGCTGCTGCCTGTGCCTCGATTTTAAATCTTTCCCGAGCTTCTGAATTAATGGTATCAAACCTTGGAAGGAACTTTATAGCAACATCACGTTTTAATTTTAGGTCTTTTGCTTTATAAACCACACCCATCCCCCCTTCACCTAACTTGTCAAGAATTTTATAATAAGATATAGTCGTACCAATCATAAATTTCTTTCACCCTAATGATACCCTTGGGGGATGATTACTTTGTAATGATGTTATTAAGAATATGATGATTAAATATAAATTTATCAATCACTCTTCCAAACCTATTTTCCTTAATAATTCAATAAATCGTAGTTCTGATTGCAGTGTTTTAAAAAATGGACTAGCTTTTAAATAAACCAAAATTCCAAAGTGTTCATAATAAGCTTTATAAAGAGAATCTACTGCCGGGTTATAATTTCCTAATGAGGCATCAACCATGGCAAAGTAGAAGGGTGATATATATTTTTCTTTTTGTAGTTGGATAAATTCATCTCTTATTTTTAACACTTCTTCTCTTTCTCCCTTTCTTGCATAAGTGTTAGCCAAAGAGCTAAGAATAATCAATCTTCCGCTTGATAATTCCAGTGCTTTTTTTAATGTGGCGATTGCTTTATCGTAT
>CP070637.1:964867-967490 GCA_020354005.1 Ignavibacterium sp. | reverse complement strand
TATGACTTCAAAGAAAGTGCAAGATGCATTAAATAAACAAATAAATGCAGAGCTTTATTCATCTTATTTATATTTATCTATGGCAGCATTTTTTGAATCACACGATCTGCAAGGTTTTGCCAAGTGGTTCAGGTTGCAAGCAGATGAAGAATACAGCCATGGAATGAAAATCTTTGACTATATGCACGATATCGGTGGAAAAGTTACCCTTAGTAAGATTGAAGGTCCTAAAACTGATTGGGATTCATTTCTCTCAGTATTTCAGGAAACCTCAAAGCACGAACAAGAAGTTACCAAGTCAATAAACGATATTGTCGATTTGGCAATGGCAGAGAAAGATCATGCAACAGTTAATTTTTTACAGTGGTTTGTAGGCGAGCAGGTTGAAGAAGAAGCTACTGCAGAACAAAATGTAAGAAAAATGGAAATGATTGGTGATAGCAAAAGCGGCTTGTATATGTTGAACAGGGAGTTAGGAAGTCGCGTTACACAGTAATACAGTATTACATTCAGAATGTGAAATCCTCTCAGCAACCTGGGAGGATTTTTTTAAATTATTTTGTTATATCAGCAATGGGGAATGAAGTTTTCCTCATTGAGTGAACTTTGTTCTTAACGGGAAGTGTGATTTGCTTGTTTACTCTTTTTTCAAAATAATCCCTGAATCTTTCTATTGTATACCTCACAGGCCACGCAGCAGCTTCACCCAAAGCACAAATTGTGTTGCCATCGATGTTATTTGCAATTGAAATAAGTAAATCCAAATCGGAAGTAGATCCATTACCATCTAATATCCTGTTGAGGACCTTTTCCATCCAGCCGGTACCTTCACGGCAAGGAGTGCACTGTCCGCAGGATTCGTGATGATAAAACTTTGTGATTCGAGCCAACACTTTTACTAAATCAGTATCCTCATCCATTACCATAATTCCACCAGTTCCAATTGCAGAGCCAACTTCTTTTAATGATTCTGCATCCATCTTAACACCTTCAAGCTTATCTCCTCTTAACGGTGGCATAGACGAACCACCTGGAATAACACAGAGTATTTTTTTGCCGCCGGGCACACCGCCGGCATATTTGTAAATAATTTCCGTCAACAGTGTTCCTGAAGGTAATTCGTAAACACCCGGTTTATTTACATGACCACTTACACCAAACAGAATCGTTCCCGGATGTTTGGGCTCACCAATCGCAGCAAACCACTCCCATCCCTTTTCAATTATTTTAGGAACGTTAGCAATAGTCTCAACGTTATTAATAGTCGTGGGATTGCCCCACAATCCATTCTGTGCTGGAAATGGAGGCTTAACTCTCGGATAACCTCTTTGCCCTTCAAGCGAATTCATTAATGATGATTCTTCACCACAAATGTATGCACCGGCACCTTTATGAATAAAGATATCACAATAAAAATCTGTACCAAATGTACTTTTCATTTTCTCCCCAATATATCCATGCTCATAAGCATCATCGAGTGCCTTTTGCATTAGCTTAATCCATTTGTGATACTCGCCCCGAATATAAATGTATGCTACCTTTGCACCGATGGCGTAACAAGTTATTAGAGTACCTTCAATCAATTGATGAGGATTGAATTCAAAGATCTGTCTGTCCTTAAATGAACCCGGTTCACTCTCATCACCATTAACACAAAGATACTTTGGCAGATCGGTAGTCTTTGGCATAAAGCTCCACTTCAATCCGGCAGAGAAAGCAGCTCCACCCCTGCCGCGCAAACCGGATTTTTTTACACTATCAATAATTTCATCAGGTGTCTGCCCAAATGCTTTTTTAGCCGCACTAAAACCACCCTGTTCTTTATAAACTTCTAACTGGTGAAAATTATTTATGTCCGGGAGAAGAATTTTTTCCACTTAATTTCCATTCCTTAAGGATTCTAAAATGCCCACGACCTTTTCGGTATTAAGGTTCTCGTAATAATCCTCATTTACAGCAATCATAGGTGCTGTACCACAGCTCCCCATACATTCAACTTCTTCAAGAGAAAATTTGCTATCTTCAGTTACTTCAAGATGATCTATTTCTAACTTTTCTTTTACGTGATCCCATATTTCATAAGCACCGCGCAGCATACAGGAAACATTTGTACAAACCTGTATATGATTTTTGCCCATCGGCTTTTGATGATACATTGTATAGAAAGTAACAACACCATAAACTTCCTCGTTTGTGAGATCCAATATTCTTGCTACTTCTTCTATTACTTCATAGGAGATGTACCCGTTTTGTTCCTGCCCGATATATAGTGCTGCCATAACACCCGGTTTTTTTACAGGGTACTTTTTTAATTCCTGATTTATTCGCTCGAGATTTTCTTCGGTGAATTGAAATGCCATAATTAACCTTTACTTATCGGCTTCTCCCATTATTGGATCAATACTTCCTATAATAGCAACAACATCCGAAACCATTTGACCGACTACTAATTTTGGTAGTCCCTGAAGATTACAAAATGAAGGTGAACGAATTTTACACTTCCATGGACTCCCTTCCCCTTTGCTTACTAAATAGAATCCAAGCTCTCCTTTTGAGCCTTCAATAGCACTGTAGATTTCTCCTTCGGGTGGATTGATGCCAAAGTTCACAATCATAAAATCAT
>CP070637.1:955457-964767 GCA_020354005.1 Ignavibacterium sp. | reverse complement strand
CCATATTCATTTTCTATTCTCTCAGTCCAGTATTTGTTTAAATCAGAAGCGATTTGCTTTCCGTGTTGTTCTGCGTTTGCACCTTCGCCTTCTCTAAGCTTTATAAAAAGAGAATCAGTATCACCGTAAACGGTTTCGTAACCGATTTCAGAAAGTTGATGTTTGCTATCGAGCAAAAGCTTTTGGCCTGTGCCTGTAATTGCGGTTGGCAAATGTGGATGATAAAACCTGCAGCCGAGTGATCCCATTACACCATAAAAACTGTTCATCAAAATTTTAATTGCCTGTGATAACTGCTTGTCATTTTTTCTTTTTGCGAGTGAGCGTTGTTCCATCAAGCTGGAGATAAAATCAGGTAGAAAATTTTTAGTAGAAGAAAACCTATAGCCGTTTAATGTTTCAATTGTATCTTCATCCGAAAGTAATCTTGCCAAGGGATCGATTTTAAATGTTTGAATGATGGTTGGGTACAAGCTTCTAAAATCCAGAACAACAACATCATCATAAATACCGGGAACTGGATCCATAACATAACCACCTGCTGCATGTTCAGAAGATTCCAGATCTTTTACATTTGGTGCAACAAATCCTTCACGATGAAGTTTTGGTAAATAAAAATGATCAAATGCCAAAGTCATCATACCTAACTGATCCATTAACATACCGGAAAGCTGTGACCGGCGAATTGAAAGCTCAATCAATGAGGACTTTCTAAAAATCTCTGTCACCAGCTCAGTATCTTTCATGTTATACTCGGCAAGTAATTTTTTATCCTCTTTGTACAGCCTTTCTATTTCTTCTACTTTGTTTTTATCCGGCGTAATTGTTTTACCTTTGGCGAGCAGCTCCTGTGCAACGGTTTCAAGCCTGTAGTCTTCAAAAGTAAAGAATGAGGATCTTAGAGAAGGAGGACCATCGATCACAACCCGGCCTGTAATTGATGCAAAATAACCCCGCGGTTTTCTTGTCCTCAACGAAACACGACCCTCTCCTCTTGCAATATCAAAAGCGATGTGATGTTCCTGGCATCTGTTTTCAAGAAACATCAAATCAAATCCAATTATATGCCAGCCTATGATAATGTCCGGATCAATTTCATTAAACCACTTTAGGAATTCGGTTAGCAATTGTTTTTCATCCGGTGATGAAAGAATATAATCCGGCAGTTCATCATCTTCTTCACCAACTAAAAAAACTTTTTTTAAATCACCCTTTTTTCCTGTTACTTGCAGTGCAATTGAATAAAGTTTGGTGTTATTTTCACCTGTTTCAATATCGAGGGAAGCAACAACAAAATGTGGTGTAACATCACAGGGCTCAATTTCAGGATTTGTAAAAATGGTAAGCTTATCTTGCTGATTGATAGTGCCCGAAACTTTCATCTGGGCATTTATAAATCTTTCCATAAGATATCTTCTGGCAGGGTCAATATCTGATTCGAATGTTCTGATATTGTTTTGATGAAGTTCATCGGCCATTCTTTTCAAATCGTTCTGGGTGTTGAAGTAGAGTGCATCAACATCTTCCCGCGAGAAGTTTTTTAACTCAACTTCCTTGCGTGTAAAACGAACAGACTGATCTATTATTTCGGTTTCTCTGTTTATGAAGAAAACCGGTTTGTTATTAGTAATATTGATTTCTACTGGTCCAAATTCTTCAGACGTGCCGGTGAACCTGAGTACATTATTCCCCATCCAGTCATTCCATTCACCGGTTAGAATAAAAACAAAAGCTGTAGGTTGATTTTCATCCATATTAAAGTCTGATTTGCTCCATCAAAGTTTTGGGCTAACCACTTAAAATTCAATAATTTTCAACTAATTCATCAAACGCATTTTGAGCTTTATGAGTTAATTCGCCTGGTTTGCCATCACCAACAATCCACTCATCAATTTGTACAACGGGTGTGATTTCTTTTATCGTGCTGGTAATAAAAAACTCATTAAACATTTTTAATTCATCTGCTTTAATAAATTCTTCTTTTACTTTAATTTCAAGCTGATTAAAAAGTTCCAAAACAATCATTCTGGTAATTCCGGAGAGGATTAGAGGACCCGCCGGAGCTGTTAAAGCGATTTTATCTTTAATTGCAAAAAAGTTTGTGTGAGATCCTTCAGTAATTAGTCCATTCCTTCTTAAAATTGCTTCTTTTCCGCCTGCATCAACAGCAGATTGATTGGCAATAATTACCGGCAAAAGTGAAATTGATTTAATATCACATCTCAGCCATCGAATATCATCCTGCAATGAAACTCTAATTCCCTCTTTTTGTTCTTGCTCATTTCTTTTGAGGGGTGCAGCTGAAATAAAGATAGTGGGATTAACATCTTCCTGTGTAAAGCTGTGCGTACGTGGAACGGATGTTCCTCTTGTTATTTGCAGATAAATAAGCGCTTCTCCATTAATATTATTCGTATTAATAAGTTCGTAAATTATTCTCTCAATTTTTTCTGTTTCATTGTACAAAAGCCGGATTTCATTAAGACTTTTTCGTAGCCTTTTTAAGTGGTCTTTATAGTAGAATAGTTTGCCGTTGTAAGTGCGGATAGATTCATAAACACCATCTGCAAATAGGAATCCCCTATCGAACGGGGAAATTTTAGCTTCTTCTAATTGAAGGAATTCGTTGTTGAGATAGACTATCATTATCCGGTTTTTTATTTATTTTCAAACTAAATTAGCAAAAGATATTCTTAATTGTTAACTAATAATTAGCAGTTAAACATGAAATTAATTTATTAGATTCATAATATTCGAATCAAGAAAATCTATTTACAATATTAAACTGTATCATTATTGAATGAACGTCGAACAAATTCGTGAATATTGTTTGAGCAAAAAGGGTGTTACCGAAGATTATCCTTTTGATGAAGTAACACTTGTATTAAAAGTTATGGGAAAGATGTTCGCACTTGTTTCAATTGATGAAATTCCCCTGCGAATAAATTTAAAGTGTGATCCGGAACTGGCAATTGAATTAAGAGAAAAATACGAATCAGTTTTGCCAGGCTATCATATGAATAAGCAACATTGGAATACGATTATTGTTGATGGATCAATTCATCCAAATGAGATTAAAAGTTGGATTGATGACTCATACAATTTGATTGTTCTGGGCTTGAAAAAATCTGATAGGGATATTTTATTGAAAGGTTAGTACTGACCTAATTAAAATCAAAAATATATCGAATCTCTGTTCCCAGCATTTCATTAACCGCAAGCTGAATGCCCTGTACATTCCTGTGAACCGGAACCTGCACAAAAACTCTGAGAGAAAATTTCCCCTCGTAATAAATCAAGCTTGGAGTCAAATCAATATAAGTTCCGCCGGTGCTTGGTAAAAATCTCCCATTCCAGTAATCTTCTGCAGCCCATCTTCCTTTCAGCTGCAGGTTGATGGCTAAAAATTCTGTGAACGTATAAGTACCGTTAATAGAAGCAAGAAACTCATCACCAAATCGGTAACCATCCAAATTCACCCCAGCATACCCGTAAAGGAAATTGGCGTTGGCTGATAACCCGATTGATGGAATACCATATAGAAAATGTCCCCATAATAATAGGTCGATAGCACCAGTACCCGGCTGCAAGTCAATCGATAGACGGGTTCCGTTATTTTCAATTTCAAAGTTACCCGTGGGCAGTTTAGCCCCGCCGCCGATTGCCAGACCTAAAGGTGATAAAATAGACGCTGATATTATTTCATATTTGCCAAGCAAGATAATATCACCAACTCCCTGCCCTGTAAACGAAACTACCTCAATATCATTTGTTTCGCTGTTTGTTACATTTGTTTCCCGAGTCCTGTTTGTATATGGCACTATAAGTAATATTGAAACTTTATTTACAAGTCCGTATTCAATCTCTAAATTAAAATTAGTTACCGTAGAATTCCTGTTAAGCGGGTCATCTATTTGTTGAGAGGATTCATATGCAGAATTTAATATGTTATGCTGAATCAGGAATGCCGCTGATAGTGTTTTTGCTGGAATGGCACCTCTCTCTCCTCCAGTAGCAATTGATGATCCAACTGTGCAGCAAGCCTGTGGATAAATATAATCACTACCTATTATAAGCAGGATAACTAGAACGGAAAAGATTTTACACATTTGATCAGGGACTGACTTCCAAATTTATACTATGGCTAACACTTGCTCCCCTTGAGTCAGTTATTACAAGGTTTACTGTATTGATTCCCACACAACAAAAAGCCGCAGTGTATCTAACCTGGTTTCCGCTGCCTATTATATCACCAAGGGCAACGGCCCAGGAATAAGAAAGGAAGTCGCCATCCGGATCAGTTGCATCTACAGTGATCGTGGTGCTGGATCCTACCCGGATTAGCGAAGGATCTATTGTAACGTCGTTAATAACCGGTTCGTTATTTCCATCAACGTTAGCTTCGGTAGCAGTCGGCTGAACACAACCGTATAAGATGTAAGATACGAATATCATTGGTATTAATAACTTCATTGGTGTTTCTTTAAAGTTAACCTTCATTTTTTTTGATCATCTGGCAAATAGTATAAATAATAACTTATATGAATGAAAGGGATAAATCGCTTCCTATCCAATGATTAAGCAAATTAATAGATACAATTCCGGATAAGTGTCATCTGCCTGTCAAATCTTAATATGTGTTAAAATCTTTCTATATTTGGCTTCATTTTTTTCAATTCTGGTTCTATGAGCGATATTCAGATAATATTATTTATTCTTGGGGGAATTGTTGGATTATATGTTGGTGCCGAAGGTTTGGTAAGGGGCAGCTCTTCACTTGCTATCAGTTTTGGGATTTCACCTCTTGTGGTAGGATTAACGGTTGTAGCATTTGCCACAAGCAGCCCGGAATTGGTTGTTAGTATAAAAGCTGCAATTGATGGTAATCCGGGAATTGTAGTAGGAAATGTTGTTGGGTCAAATATCTGCAATATTGCCCTGATTTTAGGTGTGGCGGCAATGATCTCACCAATGCATGTAAAAGCTCAAGTAATTAAACGAGAAATACCACTGATGATTATTATAAGTGTAGCTTTTCTGCTTGTGCTTATAGACGGATCAATATCAAGGTGGGAAGGTGCTATGTTTGTGATAGGAATAATTGCCTATATAGTTATGAGCTATCTGTATGTTAAAAAGGATAAAGCTGATGAGGAAATTGTAAAGGAGTTTGAAGAGGGAATTAGAACTAAGCCATATAAAATATGGCAATCTATTCTGCTAATAGTTATAGGGTTGGGATTGCTGGCAATCGGTTCTAATATTTTTGTTGATGGTGCTATAGAAGCAGCAGTTAAGCTAGGTGTTAGTCAGGCAGTTATCGGGCTCACAATAGTAGCAATAGGTACAAGTCTACCTGAACTTGTTACATCTATTGTTGCATCATTTAAAAATGAGAATGACATTGCTATCGGTAACGCTGTCGGATCAAATGTTTTTAACATTCTTAGCATTCTTGGAATTTCTTCTTTAATCAGGCCCATTTCAAACAGCGGGATTACAATTGTTGATCTCACAATTATGATGTTTTTCACTGTTATTATTCTGCCACTTTGTAAGTCCGGCTTTAAATTAAGAAGATGGGAAGGCGCCATATTATTTGGTGGCTACATTCTTTACATGATTTATTTAGTGCAGCTTCAGACTGTGAATTAAGTATATCCTAAAAATAACAATATCTTTTCCTTTGAATTATTTTTAACAATAAATAATTTGTTATAAGCTTTTGATATTCTTTTAGACTTTGGTACAAAAATCTATTTTCAGCGACCTCGTACAACAATGAAAAACACTCTCACAATTTTATCTGCCGCACTTTTACTGCTAAATTCGTGTAAGACTAACCCGCCAAGCGCACCCGTAGTGCCACCTTTAGAATTTGGGAAGATATTCGTTACTGCAAATGTTGACGGCGCAAAAATATTCCTTGATGATAATAATACTAGCAAGGTTACGCCCGATACAGTTGAAACAACTACTGGAACTCATGAATTAAGACTAGAGAAAGAAGGTTATTTGCCATCCTCACAAATTGTAGAAGTTATAAAAGATAGCCTGGTAAAGCTCTCGTTTACCCTGAATGATGCATCTTTAGCTAAGGTCGTTTTGTTAGAAGATTTTGCAAACGTGAGTTGTATCCCTTGTGTGAATTCAAATAAGATAATTGAAACGCTAACAACAATAACTTATGGTCCTGATAAACTTGTTGCAATTAAATACCCAACTAATTTTCCGGGCATTAACGATCCCTTCTATATGGCAAACAGTGCTGCGTGCGATGCAAGAATGAGTTACTACACAATCTTTGCTGCACCCACTACAATTATTGATGGCATTGAGAGACCCATCTCTACAGATTCTATCAGCATAAAGGCTGCCATCGATCAACAGTTACAACTTACACCAAGATTTTATGTTGAGATACGAGATAGTGTTTCCGGTCAAACATACTTTGTCAAAGTTACAGTTCGCGTTCTGGATGGAACAGGGCTAGATTTTTCAAATATTGTTCTACATATAGTAATAACAGAGACCGAAATTGAATTTGTAAATCCGCCGGGATCTAATGGGGAGACAAAGTTTTATGATGTGATGAGGAAAATGCTTCCCACAAATTCAGGTGAATCTCTTAATGGAATCAGCCAGACTGATGATGTTATTTTTGAATGGCAAACCAATATTGACCCCGGATGGAATTTAACGCATATTAATACTATTGCCTTTATTCAAAATGTTACTACAAAGGAAGTTTACCAGGCAGGTTCTACCTTTGAATAACCTGTCCTAAAGTAGTTATGTCTCCCTTATTATTGACTGCAATTCTTCTTTTGATTAACTTGTAACCCCAAGTGGTGGTAATTTATATTTTGTTATTCATCCTGTGTGGGTAACAAAATATCTTTTGAAAGTATTTTATGGATAATTCTGAATATATAAGGACTTTCATTGATATTGGCCTTACAGAAAGAGAAGCAAAGGTCTATATCACTCTACTAAGTGGGAGAATGTTTACCACAACTGACCTTCAAAAAGCAGTTAATATCCCCAGAACAAAAATTTATGAAGTGCTTCACAAAATGGTGAGCCGCGGTATTTGTGTTGAAAAAAACCTAGGCAAAAACAAAATATATGAAGCTGTTGAACCAAAGCTAGCGATGGAACGGATTTATGCAAAATATCAAAGCGATCTTAACAGGAAAAAAGAATTAATAGAACAAGTATCGAATGTATTTACTCCAATCTTTGAGAATAGTAAGTCTATAGTAAATCCACTTGATTTTATTGAAGTATTGAAGGAGAAACCTCAGATTCATAAAAGGTATAAGGATAGTGTTCGGAAAACTAAAAGAGAGATGTTAACATTCAACAAAGGACCTTATGCTAGTGATAATGCAGAAAGACTAAGTGAGCAAGAAGATGAGGAATTCAAATTGTTAAAGAGAGGCGGCATTACTAAAGATATTTATGAACTTAATGAATTTAAAGAAGTTAATTGGTTATTTGAATCTGTAAATAAATCTGTAAGATTTGGTCAGCAAGCAAGAATTGTAGATAAGCTCCCCATTAAGATGTTAATCTTTGATCAGGAAAAAGTAATGTTTGCACTTGAGCAGCCAATTCAAATTTCTGGCGAGTTGACTATGATTTATATTGAACACAAACAATTGGCAGAAGCTTGCAGTATGTTATTTTATTACCTGTGGGATCAGGGAAAAGAATTCTCCGAAGTAGAAAAAAGTTTGAAAAATTATAGTGAAGCTATTTTGGCTTGAAAAAATAGAAATAACTCTAATTGTTTTTCACATTAGGAAAGAGGCATAAAGATGAAAAGTCTAATTCCAATTTTTTGTTTACTTATCATAGTTACAACTGAGATAACCAATGCCCAAACTCAGAGAAATCCTGTTCTTGAGGAGTTTACTGGAACGTGGTGTCAGTGGTGTCCGTGTGGACACACAGAGATGCAACAAATCTTAAATAGTATGCCAAACGCAATAATGATTGGGTACCATGGCCCTGCAAACAGCAGTGACCCTTATAAGTCTTTTCCCGGCAACTCCATTATTGAAATGTTCAACGTACCTTTTTGGCCAAGTGGAGCTGTTGATAGAACCGGTGCCCCGGGCGATAGAGATTCTTGGGCATCTGCAATGAATAACAGGAATTCAATTCCAGCAACCGTTGGAATTGATGTTACCAGAGTCTTTAATCCCAATACCGGCTTATTAAATGCAAACGTAACTGTTACTGCTCTTGAAAATTTAACAGGAGAGTATAGGATGACAATGATTTTACTAGAAGACGGACTTGTTCATCCCCAGGCTGGTAATAGTTCATGTCCGGGCAATAGTAATTATGTTCATAACCATGTTGTACGTGCAATACTAAATGGGGAAACCGGTGAGGATTTGAATGGGGGTGCAGCATGGAATTCCGGTGAACAGATCTCAAAAAATGTTCAGTATGTAGTACCGTCTAAAATTGTTCCAGATAACAGTCATTTGGTTGTTCTAGTACATAAGGTTCAAGGAGCATTATACAATAGTGAAATTCAACAAGCAGTAAAACTTGTATTACCTGATCCCAATTACATTGCAGATGTTACCACACAGGAAAGCTTTTATTTGGGTGCCCCGACCGACACTGCAACTTATTCGGCTTATATTAAAAATATCGGTTTAATGCCTGACACCTATAATATTAGTTTTGATATTAATGGACCGGCAGGCTGGTCACTAACATTTACAACCATCAATGGCACATTTAATTATGGTGAAGTTGATTCAGTTGCTTTAAATCCGGGAGATTCGACCTCTGTTGTAATCAGAGTTACTGCAAACACTGAGATAGGTTATGGAAGAATCACCCTATCTGCTTTATCAAGCCTTGGTTCCGGTGGTACTGTTTTATTAAAGTTCACAACATTTGGATTAAATGTTTTGGTAGTTGATGACGATGGTGGTGAACCATATGAAGAATACATCACTAATGAGCTGGAAACTTTAAGTTATGAGTATGGTTTAATCACAAGTGATTTTGTTCCATCTAATGCCGAGAATTTAACAAGCTTCAACCATATTATCTGGAACTGTGCAGACTCTGAGCCCACTATCAATACGGATGAAATGAATACTTTAAAAACATTTCTCGATAATGGTGGAAATCTCTATTTGAACGGTGTTGATATTGCATACGAGCTTGCAGATCCCGCTAGTCCCTATTATTCATCGGGAACGGAAGATTTCTTTACGAATTTCTTGCATAGTTTATATATATTGAAAGAACATCCTTCTAAAGTGGCAACTTCTAT
>CP070637.1:950679-955357 GCA_020354005.1 Ignavibacterium sp. | reverse complement strand
TGTTGCATCTAACCACCCTTTGGCAGCTAATCTATTCTTTTCTGTTGTAAAAGCAATATCCTCAATGGTAAATTTACCATTACTTATAGACCAATCCGAAACCAGGTTTGTTATTAGAGTTTCTTCTCCTGGATTCGAAACTATAATACTCGCGAAATCAGTTCCTTTAGTAACCGCTAATCCAACTGGACCAGCCAGTACAACCGCACCAACATCTACAAGATTAAAGCTTTGGCTGCGCTTAAATTTCTCAAGCAATTTATCGGTATCTACACCATACATAGTTATGTTTTTACCATGAAGTAAGATTTCTCCATTTAGATTACTAACTAAATGATCCCAGTGATTTCCGGCCATACTTATATCCATTGAAAAATCCATTTTACCGGTCATTACCGTGTCTTCCAGAAAGGCATCAAGTAATCCTGCACTACTGAATTGGTCAATTGAAATCTCAAACCTATAAAAAGGTATTTCATCGAAGGGCTTAAGAGTATATACTCCCCGCGCTTTTCCTCCAAATAACCTTCTTTTCCTCGGAAAAACAGTATAAGACCCATTTTCACAACTAATCCCGTAACGGGGTGTGTCTATTTTAAAATGATTGGTATATACTTTTTCCATTCCTAAATCGATATCAGTTGTAAGGGTAGCAAGCGGATTCGCATCTGTCTTTAGATTATAGTATACATCCTGAGTTTTGAAATTGAAGGATTTTATTTCAACGGTATCATCTGAAAAATAATAGTTTAAATCTGCATTACTGATATTTAATAATTTTATTTCCGTTGTATCTTCAGGGAATTGCAGTTCGACAAACATCGAACCATTAAGTGATCCATCCAAGAACTCAGGAATTGTATCACCGGGTTCATCATAAATAATCTTACCCGGATTTACCTTATCAAAAACAAAATTTCCTTTTATATAATATGGCACACGCCTAGATGAATTGTATTCAGCGGTAAAATTCAAATTACCATCCACAAAATCAGTTCGAAAATCAATAAACTTCATATTGAACCCGAGAATGCTCTCGCTAATTTTGAACGTTCCACCATTAATCTGCATCGTTGGTAGAAAATTTTCTACCGTCGCTTTTAGCTTATTAATTTTATAATCAATCTCGGGAAACGATTTAAATTCCTTTACTTTTGCAGTTGTTGTACTTACACCCACATCTATATCAACATTTTTTATCCTGTATGGAAAGTCTCTTCCAATAGTAGGATCGAAAGCAAGGAAATTCGGAAGATCAAAAAGATCGGATTTTATTTTTAGATTTGCACTAAGATCATGTTCCTCTTCAAACCAGAAGTAATTTACGTCATTAATCCATCCATTAATTAGCAGGTCGGTATCACCAGCCAGTATTAACAAGTCAGATAATTCAAACTGATCCAAGTCCCGCTTAATAGTCCCATCAAACTTTTGAACATCTAAAATACCAGGCAGGTTAAATGATAGATCCTTACAGATTAGCGTTGCCTTGTTTACTTCCGAATCAATTCGTTGAAGTTCCTTATTATATTTACCTCTTACAGTATCAGATAGTTCAATGTTACCAGATAGTTTATTCACAAAATCAATTTTTAATAAGTCATCAATACCATCTATGTTCGCCTTCAAATTCCACTTTAAATCAAGATAGGGCGAATTAAAGTTTTCTATATTAATATTTGCACTAAGATAACCATTAGGCAGTTTCGCTCGTAGGTTTTCTAACTTAAGATTGGCCCCTGAAAGATCTTTTTTAGAACCCGAATTAAAGTAACCTGAAAAATTAAAATCGGAAATTCTTTCATTTACACTAGGTATAAGCAAATCAACATCCTTTACGCCGAACATAAAATCTAATACCGGAATATCTTGGAGATTGCTGCCTTTAATCGTTCCCTTAAAATAAAAATCACCTTGCTCGAGATTTGCTACACCCTGATCGGATAACACCAAAGAGAAAAAGCTAAAATCATGATCGGAACCATCAATTCTTACATCAATTATCTCTTCCCCACCGATGCCTACCCTGCCCTCTACATCAAATTGTGCATTTTCAAATATCAATCTACTTGGTTTAATCTCTACTATGTTATTTTTTTCATCAAATGATAAACTTGTGTTTAGCCTAATATTCTTATCAGCCAGGTATGTATGTTTAGGAAAGCTAATATTCTCAATCTCGATATCAGTATTTAGATCACTTATTATTCGTTTTTCCTGGTAGATAAAGGAAGCATTCAAGCTATTAATTATATATGATGAACTCCTTTTTAATGCAAGATTATTGAAACTTAATATTATGGTCTGCAGGGTAATTTCATCAACACTTAAATCCAAATCGGAACTTTTATCACTTTCTACAGAATCTATTATCGTCGGTTCTGGTTCTCTTTCATCCTCAGTTAACAAAGAAGAAATGTCTTCAGTTACATTCAGGTTCCCGGGTTTTTCTTTGCCTAACGCATTAAATAGATTAATGCTGCTATCTGGATAGGTAACAATATTAAACTTTCCTCCAGCGATTGTAACTTCAGGTACGTTGAACTTTCCACTAATTAGGTCAATAATGTCAATCGCAACATAAATTTCTTCAATGGAAGCAATTGGTATGGCATCCAGGTTCGTAGAATCTCGCGGATGTTCGTAATAATATAAGCTGTCTAATTTTAGTGAGACATTTGGAAAATGAGCGAGCGGAGAAAAAGAAACATCAGAAAAAGTTATTTCACCGTTTTGTAATTCACCCACTTTAGCAATAATGAATTTTGTAATATCATCCTTAAAGATGTAAAATAAAATTGGGAAAAGAATAAAAAGCGCGACAACAAACGATACTAACCACAATATAATTCTGGTTAATCTTTGAATAATAGAACGCTGCTTTGTTTTCACTTAAACGACACTGTAAATTAATTATGCTTTTGTACTTGTATAATTTGATAACAAATAAAAAATAGGATAATAAAATATCAACGCTAAAATAATTGAACAAAGTTATAACAATTAGAATGACACAATTGTAACTATAGTATCATCCAAAGCTTTGATAATATTAATTATTTCCTAATTGTGTAAAATAGATAATTTAATATAATCAATAAATTCTGTTAGTAAGTAAAGTGGTGAATCCTCTGTTTTTTTAGTGTTAAGCTTTATTTACAATAATTTATTAATTATTTTTCTATCAGATAATTCATAAGCTACTTAATTGAATTTTTAAGAGGGTAGGTTAATTCTTGCAGTAGTTAATGGGATGTTTTCACAAATGCAAGTATTTAATAGAATATATTTAATTGCAGCATGTGTTATTATAAGTTCAATTGTGACCACCTCATTCTCCCAATACAATACCAGTCCCGACTCCGATAAATCGACTGAAAATTCAAGTTCTGAAATAGGAAACTATAAACCATTTACATTTGGAATTAATTACTACTATGGTTTTGGTGTTCCCCATGCAGGTACACAAGTTGAGGTACGTGAAACAAATCCAAAGGGATATGAATTAAACTTTAGCTGGTTGTTGTATACAAGTGAGGTTTGGGATGATTGCCATTGTTATCCAAGAATTGGTTTCCTGCTTTCATATTTAGATTTTGATTTAAATGAAACATTTGGATCTGGTTATGTGGGGGCAATTTACTT
This sequence comes from Ignavibacterium sp., assembly GCA_020354005.1. Classification (GTDB taxonomy): domain Bacteria; phylum Bacteroidota; class Ignavibacteria; order Ignavibacteriales; family Ignavibacteriaceae; genus BMS3ABIN03. Next base: position 951,712 of record CP070637.1, on the reverse strand, counting down.
CATGTATTTCTTTGGTCTGCCTTCTACCTTTAATTTTATTTTACAGGGGAAAGCAGGTATTTCCTACCTTTCAAATCCTTGGGATATTAATAATAACCCTGAGAACATGGCTTACTCAACAAATATTAACTATTGGTTATCGGCAGGAGTAGGATTTAGAATAGCTATGAACCGCTATTTAGAAACCCAAATTTTACTTAATATGAATCATAATTCTAATGCAGCATTTACTGAACCTAATGGAGGTATTAATTATCCGGGATTAACAATAGGAATGGCATACACTTTTGATCCGATAGAAATAAAAGCAAGAAACCAGCCTGATCCATATCTTATCTCAGAGAAAAAGAAACGCTGGGATATAGGGTTATTTTGGGGAATCTCCGCAATGCCATATCCCGATCTTGTTCAGGTGCCGATGTATGGAATTAATGTTGTTAGAAGCTGGCAGGTGGTTAGAGTCGGAGCGATAACTGCTGGAGTCGAACTTGAGATGAATGGTAGAACAAGATTAGAAGTTCACAGGGATTCGGTTGAAGATGTAAGTCCATGGAGAGGATCAATCCAGGCTGGCTGGGAGTTTTTGATGGGTAAAACAATAATTAGTTTTCAACTTGGCCGGTACTTTGTCAGATCAGATAGAGATAAAGCGGCTGTATATCATAGGTATGGATTGGTTTACCGCGTACTGAAACATTTTTATGCAGGTGTAGGATTCAAAGCACATGGTCTTAATGCAGACCACTTAGACTTAAGATTTACCTATAGTTTTTAGTATTTAAACCATTAATTTTAGCCTATCAATTTTACAAGTCTCAATTCTAGAAATTTTTGGAGAAACTTAATGACTATTAAACTTAAGAATCGCAGTTTTCTTAAACTACTTGACTACACACCTGAAGAAATTCAATTCCTGCTGGATTTTTCAAAGGAATTAAAAAATGCCAAAGCAAATGGAAGTGAAGAACAGAAGCTAAAAGGAAAAAACATTGCACTAATATTTGAAAAAACCTCAACAAGAACACGATGTGCA
>CP070637.1:944428-950579 GCA_020354005.1 Ignavibacterium sp. | reverse complement strand
GTGCGAAGCACGCTCCAAGATAAGGTATCCCTCCCGACGCAAGTCGGGACTAAAGACTCCTTGTAGATGACAAGGTTGATAGGCTGCAGGTGTAAGTACAGTAATGTATTTAGCCGAGCAGTACTAATAAGTCGTGAGGCTTAACCATTTAAATTTTTATCCACAGATTTTGCTGCTCTTTTCTGCAGGCTCTACTCTTTCTTCTTTCAATTTTTATTTGTTTTCTAATTTGATTTTGGCGACTATAGCCAGGGTGTTACACCTCTTCCCATTCCGAACAGAGAAGTTAAGACCCTGAACGCCGATGGTACTGCTCGGGCAGCCGGGTGGGAGAGTAGGTAGTCGCCTTTTTTTATTTTAAAGCCCTCTTCCAATTAATTCAATTTGTTTCCCTCGCATAATATCTTTCCAATGAAAAACTAATTTTACTATATTTAGCCCCAATTAATATCTTAGTTTCAACATCATTTCAAACAAGACTGCGTAGAATATTGCAAAAGTAATGTCTGAATCTATTTCCCAGAACTCTAATACAAAAACTGCTTTAATATGTTACCATTGTGGTGATGAATGTAAGGATGGTTCAATAGCCATAGAGGAAAAATTATTTTGCTGCAATGGTTGTAAAACAGTTTATGAGATACTCGATGAGAACAGATTATGCAATTACTATAACTTAGATGAGACACCAGGAATCTCACAAAGAAATATTGGTACAAGAAATTTTGAATATCTGGATGATCAGCAAACAGTAAACCAATTAATCGATTTTACTGAAGGGGAAGTCACTAAGGTAACTTTCGATATTCCACAAATACATTGCAGCTCATGCATTTGGCTGCTGGAGAATCTATATAAATTAAATAGTGCTGTAAGTCAATCAAATGTAGATTTTCTTAAGAAGAAGCTCACAGTAACTTTTAATAATTACAAACTAAGTCTAAAAGATCTTGTAATATTACTTGCCTCTATTGGATATCAACCACAGATACTTTTGGAATCTGTGGATATAAAGGGGAAGGATCACTCACATAGGAAACTCTATTATAAAGTAGGAATTGCCGGTTTTTGTTTTTTGAATATTATGATGCTCAGTTTCCCTGAGTATCTTGGTATTGATTTTTCGGATGCAATGCTGCGTAGGTATTTTACTTTTTTGAATTTAGTGCTTGCACTACCAGTATTTTTATATTCGAGTTCCGGTTATTTTATTTCAGCTATTAGAGGATTAAAAAAGAAAACCATAAACATTGATGTACCGATTTCCTTAGGCATCACCGTTCTGTTTTTGCGAAGTGCCTTTGAGGTAATTAGCGGCACAGGTGCTGGTTATTTTGATTCGATGACCGGTCTTGTCTTTTTTCTTTTAGTTGGAAAACTATTTCAGGAAAAAACTTATGCTTCACTAAACTTCGAGAGAAATTATAAATCATTCTTTCCACTTTCTGTTACAATAAAAAAAGAAGGGAAGGAAAAATCTATTTCCTTATCTAAGCTGGAAGTTGGAAACAGGATAATTGTTCGACAGGGTGAAATTGTACCTTCAGATTCAATTTTATTTTCCGGTAACGGAAGGATTGATTACAGTTTTGTGACCGGTGAATCGAAACCTGTTTCCAAAGTATCTGGTGAGATGATTTATGCTGGTGGAAGGCAAATTGGTGGCGCAATTGAATTGGAAGTGATTAAAGAAGTTTCTCAAAGTTATCTCACTCAGCTTTGGAACAACGATATTTTTTCAAAAAAATCTGAAAGCTACTTCACACATTTTTCAAATACTGTCAGCAAATATTTTACATTTATAATTTTGTTAATAGCTATCGTTTCTTCATTGCTTTGGTTGCCTGAAAGCATTGGAACTGCTGTAAATGTATTTACAGCTATTCTAATAGTTGCCTGTCCTTGCGCTCTTGTGCTATCCGTTCCATTTACACTTGGGAACAGTTTAAGAATTTTCGGTAAAAATAAATTTTATGTTAAAAATAATAATGCAATTGAAAATATGGGAAGAACTGATTCAATTGTACTGGATAAAACAGGTACAATTACAGAATCTGGCAAATCGGATATTATCTTCAAAGGGAAAGTACTAAACTCGTCTGAGCAAAAAATTATAAAATCAATTGTTAGAAACTCGGTCCATCCCTTAAGCAGAAAAATCTATAAATCGCTGGAAGGCGAAGATCTTCATCCTGTAACTAAATTTGAAGAAATTCCGGGAGAAGGTATAAAAGGAATTGTATTTGGACACGAAGTAATTGTTGGTTCCGGTAATTTAGTTGCAAAATATTCGAATGTGCAAATTCACAATGGTAACTCTTCTAATTATCAAACCTATTCAACCAGGGTTCATGTGATTATTGATGAAGAATCGGTTGGTTATTTTGAGATATCAAATTCTTACAGAGATGGAGTTGTAAGTGTTGTAAAGTCTCTTGGAAAAAATTATGATTTGTATTTGCTTTCGGGCGATAATGAAGGAGAGAAGGAAAATCTCCTCAAGTTTTTTAGTGATGAATCTCAATTGTATTTTAACAAAACGCCTGAAGATAAACTTGATTACATCAAAACTCTGCAAAATAATGGGAATAAGGTGCTTATGGTTGGCGATGGATTGAATGATGCAGGTGCTCTTAAACAAAGTGATGTTGGAATAGCGGTTACTGATGAAACAGGAAGTTTTTCACCTGCTAGTGATGCAATTCTAGATGCAGAAAAGTTAAATCTTCTCCCCGAATTCATATATTTTTCCAGGGAAAGTAATTACATAATTTTTATTAGTTTTATTATATCGTTTTTGTACAACTTGATAGGGTTAGGGTTTGCTGTTCAGGGATTACTTTCACCCATTGTTGCAGCCATACTAATGCCCGTTAGTTCAATTTCGGTAGTAGCGTTTGCTACATTAACCACTAATTTATTAGCGAAAAGAAGAGGTTTAATATCTCAGTTATAGTTATTCTTATAGCCGCAAGTTTATTAGTTGCCGTTGGTTTTTTAATTGCCTTCCTCTGGGCAGTGAAATCGGGACAGTATGATGATACTCATACTCCTTCCGTCAGAATGCTTTTCGAAAATGACACAAACAAATCATTAAAAAATGAGAAATAAAGAGTTAATCCAATTCGGGAGATACATTTTATGCAATTAGAGAAATTCAGTTATGATAATGAGATTGTAAGAAAATTTGCCTTCGCTACTACGTTATGGGGATTGGTTGGAATGCTGGTTGGGCTAATTATTGCAGTTCAGTTATTTGCACCAGCGGTTAACTTCAATATTCCATGGTTAACTTTTGGAAGAATAAGACCACTTCACACCAATGCGGTAATATTTGCATTTGTTGGTAATGCAGTTTTTATGGGTGTCTATCACTCACTCCAGCGTCTTTGCAGAGCAAGAATGTTTAGCGATTTATTGAGCAACATCCACTTCTGGGGATGGCAATTAATAATTGTATCTGCTGCAATTACTCTTCCACTCGGTATTACTACAAGTAAAGAATATGCTGAGCTCGAATGGCCGATTGATATTGCTATAGCACTAGTTTGGATTGCTTTTGGAATTAACATGTTCGGAACGATTATTAAAAGGCGTGAAAAGCATATGTATGTGGCCATATGGTTTTACATTGCAACATGGATTACAGTTACCGTTCTTCACGTCGTAAATTCAATCGAAGTTCCTGTAAGTTTTCTTAAAAGTTACCCAATTTATGCCGGAGTTCAAGACGCACTTGTGCAGTGGTGGTATGCGCATAATGCAGTTGCTTTCTTTCTTACTACTCCTTTCCTCGGTCTGATGTATTACTACCTGCCAAAAGCTGCAAACAGACCAGTGTATTCTTATAAGCTTTCCATTGTTCATTTCTGGACTTTGGTTTTTATATACATATGGGCAGGACCACATCATCTGCTCTATTCTGCATTACCAGATTGGGCGCAGTCGCTTGGAACAGTGTTTTCAATTATGCTTATTGCTCCTTCCTGGGGTGGAATGATAAACGGTTTGCTTACTTTACGAGGTGCTTGGGATAGAGTCAGGGAAAATCCAATTCTGAAGTTCATGGTTGTTGCGGTTACAGCTTATGGTATGGCAACTCTTGAAGGACCCACTTTATCATTAAAGAATGTTAATGCAATCGCTCACTTCACTGATTGGATTATTGCACACGTGCACGTCGGTGCGCTTGGCTGGAATGGCTTCTTAACATTTGGAATTCTCTACTGGCTTATTCCAAAACTCTGGAATACAAAATTATATTCGAACAAGCTGGCTAACTTCCATTTTTGGATTGGTTTTTTGGGGATAGTCTTTTATGCACTGTCTATGTGGTTTTCGGGAATTACACAATCACTAATGTGGAAGCAGTTTACACCATTAGGAGTTCTTCAGTATCCAAACTTCCTTGAGACTGTGCTGCAAATTGTTCCTATGTACATAATACGAACTATTGGCGGCTCTTTGTTCTATGTTGGAATTTTGGTTATGGTTTACAACTTATTTAAAACTATTAAGCAAGGTTCATTTGTAAAGGATGAACAAGCTGAAGCACCAGCTCTTGAGAAGTTTAAAGATCCACTCCAGCGCGGTGTAATACATCGCTGGCTGGAGGGAAAACCTATTGTAATGATGTTAGCTGCATTAGTACTAATTTTAATAGGAACTTTTGTTGAATTTGTCCCTACGTTTCTGGTAAAATCAAATATACCGACGATATCTTCAGTGCAGCCATATACTCCACTGGAATTGCAAGGACGTGATTTATACATTCGTGAAGCGTGCAATAGCTGTCACTCTCAATTGGTAAGACCATTCAGAAGTGAAACAGAAAGATATGGTGAATACTCGAAAGCTGGTGAATATGTTTACGATCATCCCTTCCTTTGGGGTTCAAAACGCACAGGTCCAGATTTACATCGGGTTGGAGGTAAGTACCCGAATTTGTGGCACTATTTGCATATGGAAAATCCATCAAGTATGTCGCCCGGTTCATTAATGCCATCATATCCGTGGCTGTTAACAAACGATTTGGATATTTCATCAACCAAATCGAAAATAAATGTAATGCGGAGTATTGGAGTTCCATACCCCAAAGGTTATGAAGAAATTGCTAATGATGATTTATTGACACAAGCAGAAGAAATAGCAGCCGATTTGCAGGAAGCAGGAGCACCGGCAGAACCTAACAAAGAAATAATTGCACTGATAGCATACTTACAAAGATTGGGAATTGATATTAAGGCAAATCCGGATATCACAGAAGGAGCAGGTAAGTAAGATGTATAAGGAAATTTTGCAGTCAATATCTGGAATTGAGCTTTACGCAATTGTTGCGATGGTAATCTTTATTTTATTCTTTGTGGGAATGGCTATATGGGTAATAAAAGTTGATAAAAAATATATAAAACGGATGAGCGAACTTCCTATTGAAGAAGATAAAAACGAAATTTCAAATTTAGCAGGTGGAACAAATGAAAATTGATAATCTCCACAAAAGCAAATTCAAACTTTCCGCACTAATTTTATTTATACTATCGTTTTTCTCTAGCACTCTGGCAGCTGGTGAATCAGATTTCCCGCCAAACTACTATGACATAGTTGCGCTTGTATTGCTTGTTATTATAATTATAACTTTTCTAAGCATCATCTTTTTAGAAGCAAAACCGAAAGTTGAAGGTAAGAAAGAATCGGTAGTTTTAGTGAAGCTGCGGCAAATACTAACCAGATCTGTACCAGTGGAACGTGAAAAGGAGATTTTGTTTGAGCACTCTTATGATGGAATACAGGAGCTTGATAGTAAAGTACCACCTTGGTTTACGTGGCTCTTCTATTTAACAATTTTATTCGGGATTTATTATATGCTGCATTACCATGTTCTTGGTACCGGACCACTGATGTACGATGAATATAATGAAGAAATGGTTCTGGCAGCCGCTGCAAAAGAGAAATTGATGGCAACAGGTGCATTTGTAAATGAAGAAACAGTCACATTACTAAATGAAGCAGGTGCCCTTCAGTCAGGTAAATCAATTTACGATGCAAACTGTGTAGCGTGCCATGCCACTGATGGTGGTGGCTTGGTAGGTCCTAATTTAACTGATGAGTACTGGATTCATGGAGGCGGGATTAAGAACGTCTTTAAAGTTTT
>CP070637.1:942794-944328 GCA_020354005.1 Ignavibacterium sp. | reverse complement strand
TATATTCATTCACTAACGACGCAACCTCAACACCAAGCATATTGTAGACTATTATTTTTACAAGTCCGGCTTCCATTATTCCATATTTAATTTTTGTAGATGGATTAAATGGATTTGGATAGTTCTGCGAAATAAAATAGTTTGATAGATGATTCTCATCCTCGTTAACCGATGTGGGCAAAACGATTGCAGTAACATTTATAGTTGTTCTATCATTTGGACTACTCTCGGTACCAATTTGTACCTGCACATTCGCAGTTCCATCAACTAATAAAGGGAATACATGCACTGATGCCTTAAGTGTGTCTCCTGGATTCACCGGTGGTTCTGGAAATGGTGGTGCAGTTATAACACTATCAATAAATGGAGCAAAACAATTCTCACCAAAACATAAAGAAGATGTCCAGTTAGGATCCGGTAAACTATTTATCGTACGAACCAGAAAAACATTTTGTACTTGATTTGAAATGTTTACCACTTCAAAATGAAATGCAATATCAGCACCAAGAGTATCTTGAAGGTTAGTATCATGAACTGTTACTTCAATATCCTGAGCAATTAAAGAATCCGATATTAGTAAGAATAATATTAATCCAAAAAATCTTTTTACCATCTTTAATATAAAATTGAATATTATTTAATAATTTTAATGGGCAGTTTTATCTGCCCAAACATTTTTTATTTCATCAAGATCATTTTTATTGACTTGTTAAATGTGCCCGAGCTTAGGTTATAAAAGTATATGCCCGATGATAAATCCGAAGCATCAAATTCAACATTATAGATACCTGCTATCTGCTCTTCATTAACCAACACAGCAACTTCCTGGCCCATAACATCATAAATCTTCAATCTCACAAATTCGGTTTCAGGAATTTGATAAGTAATGATCGTACTTGGATTAAACGGGTTTGGATAGTTTTGATTAAGTGAATATTTACGTGGGACAAAAGAAAATTCCCCACTACCTATACCCGTTGGAGAGTCGAGCCAATTAAGTATATTATTGATGAAATCAGTTCTTATATCCGCGCTAGCAATTGTCTCAAAACCAAAAGTAGTAAAAACAATTGCACCATCTCCAATTAAGCCGTTATGAACTGCTCTGATACCAGCATAATCATTCGGTTTACCAAAGAAATCAAGTATATTGGCTGAGCCCGGTCCGACAGCTGAAATCTGGTTAACATAGTTCCCTGCCGTGTGATCTATTGTGGATGCACCGGTACTACCTCTTAATACAATTAATCCAAATTCACCAGTAATCGGGTCCCCATCTATGGAAGTTGCAACATAAGAAGGGTGTTCTTTTAATATATATGAACTATACAAGAAATTGGTAACGAAATTTTCAGTTTCCGATGAATAATAGGGACTAGTGGGATCTGCAAGTTCGTATGCAATATCAACACCGTTCAAATAGAGATTTCCACCGTTATCGAGAAATGTTATTAAAGCATTCATTTCATCCGTATTGATAGTGGGCTCAGAGTCTGCACAGTTCCAGATAATATGGTTGAAGCTTGTTAAATTC
>CP070637.1:936704-942694 GCA_020354005.1 Ignavibacterium sp. | reverse complement strand
TGGTCCGTCTGCAATTGGATCACTAAAAGGGAATCCGATTTCCAGCATATCAGCTCCTGCATCCAATGTTTTTAGCGCAAGCTGTGTAAAATCGTTTGGATTGGGAAAACCTGAGGTTAAATACACAGATAGAACTTTCTCGCCACGTTTCTTTTTATCGTCGAGATATTTTGAAATTTTCGAATTCATTTATCCTTTTTGAACGAATCCATTATAGTTGAAAGATCCTTGTCACCCCTTCCGCTGATATTTATAACAATAATTTCGTCAGACTTGGTATCAGGCATTAAATTTTCAAGATATGCAACAGCATGTGCAGTTTCCAATGCTGGAATTATTCCTTCTTTTTCAGATAGTAGTTTAACTCCTGCCAATGCTTCATCATCTGTTTTTGAATCATACTGGACCAATTGGCTTGCCTTTAAATAACTGTGCTCAGGTCCAACACCGGGATAATCCAAACCAGCAGAAATTGAATGCACTTCTGAAATCTGACCACCATCAGTTTGAAGAAGATAAGATTTCATTCCGTGAAATATTCCATCTGTTCCACTTGTTAATGTTGCACAATGCTTTCCGGAAGATAATCCAATACCTGCTGCTTCAACACCAATTAATTTTGTATTACTATCAATAAACGGATAAAAAATTCCTATGGCATTACTACCGCCGCCAACACAAGCAATAATGTAATCCGGTTCTTTGTTTTCTTCTTCAAGAACTTGCTCTTTTGTTTCCTTTCCGATAATAGATTGAAAATCTCTTACAATCATTGGATAGGGATGCGGACCCACTACTGAGCCGATTATATAATGAGTATTGGTCACATTTGTTACCCAGTCCCTTATCGCTTCGTTTGTAGCATCCTTTAATGTTTTACTTCCGGAACTAACAGGAATAACTTTCCCGCCAAGTAGTTCTATTCGAAATACATTTGGCTTCTGCCTTTCCATATCTACTTCACCCATATAGATAACGCATTCCAATCCGAATTTTGCGCATACTGTGGCAGTTGCAACACCATGCTGCCCAGCACCTGTTTCAGCTATGATTCTGGTTTTACCAAGCTTTTTAGCCAGCAGAATCTGACCAAGTGTGTTGTTAATTTTATGTGCACCTGTGTGGCAAAGATCTTCTCGCTTCAAATAAATTTTTGCTTTGCCATAGTGAGAGGTTAATCCTTCGGCAAATGTTAGAGGAGTTGGTCTTCCCGTATAATTTTCATGCAACTGAAAAAGTTCAGCATTAAAATCATCATCATTCTTCAGTTCCAGATATATTTTTTCAAGTTCTTGCAACGGTGCAATGAGTGTTTCAGGAACGAACTTCCCACCATATTTGCCAAAGCGTCCTTTACTATCGGGTACTTCAGTGAGTGACTTGGAGTGCGGCATAATCCATCTTTTTATTTACTACGGAAGCTAGCTTTTCAATTTTTCCCAATAAGATTTTAAAATTATTAACAGTAAGTGACTGAAAGCCATCAGAAAGAGCCTCAGCCGGATGCGGATGAACTTCAATCATTAACCCGTTAGCACCACAAGCAACGGCGGCCATTGCCATTGGTGTTACTTTATCCCAGATGCCAACACCATGAGAAGGATCAACAATGATTGGAAGGTGGGAATGTTTTTTTACTGCAGGTACAATATTCAGATCTAATGTATTACGTGTGTGAGTCTCAAAAGTTCTTATACCTCTTTCACAAAGAATAACATTGTAGTTGCCTTGTGATAAGATGTATTCAGCACTCATTAGCAAATCATCCATCTTTGCTGCTAAACCTCTTTTTAACAATACCGGGTTCTCTATCTTGCCGACTTCTTCAAGCAAAGAAAAATTCTGCATGTTTCTTGCACCTACTTGCACAATATCAGCAACCTTTGAAATTAGGGGTAGCGTTTGCGCATCTTTTACTTCGGTTACAATCTTCATTCCAAATTCCTTTTTTACATCGGCTAGGTATTCAATACCTTTTTCCTTTAAACCCTGAAAGGAATAAGGACTTGTTCGTGGTTTGTACGCGCCCGCACGCAGGAACTTTATTCCTAGTTCTTTTAACGATCCGGCAATATCAAATATTTGATCCCTGCTCTCAACAGAACAAGGTCCCGCAATAACAGTAAGGACATCACCACCAATTGAAGTATCGCCAAAATCAATTATTGTGTCATCCGGTTTCATCTCTCTGCCAACAAGCTTATACGGTTTTGAAACGCGAAGTACTTCATCGACGGAATTCATTCCCAGAAAATCTTCAATTGTAAGTTTGCCGGAAGGTCCCGTTATGCCTATTGCCAGCTTTCGTGAGCCTGGTATTTCATGTGGTGTACATTCATTTGCAATTATTTTCTCTTTCACCTTTTCAATGTCTGCTCTTGGCGACTTTAGTTCCATTAAAATCAGCATTACTGCCTCCTTAATTGATTTACTTTATTAAAAAATTCTTTCATCTTTTCTTTATCTTTTTTACCCGGTTCAGTTTCAATAGATGAAGAAAGATCTATTCCTGCCGGTTTAATGTTTTTAGATATAAAATCTAAGTTCTCAACCGAAACACCCCCGGCGAGAATTATTTTACTTCGAATACTGTCCGGAATCATTTCCCAGTTGAATTTTTGTCCCGTTCCACCATATTCTTTGCTAGAATGTGCGTCGAGTAAAATAGGATAATCGTTAAAATTTTCTAACTGTTTAAAATTAAAATTATCATCTATCCTAAAAGCCTTAATTACCGGAAGTGATATCTTCGAGATTGTATCCCGCTCTTCATTTCCATGTAGCTGTACAACATTAATTCCCGCTGCTTTTGTAATTTTATTTATCATCTCAGGAGATTCATTTGCAAAAACACCAACCTTTGTTGTAAAAGGAGATAGTTTTTTTGTAATTGCTTTTACTGCGTCAGGTGAAACGTATCTTTTACTTTTTTTATAGAAGATAAAGCCCAAAGCATCTGCTCCAAGCATTTCCGCCAGCACCGCATCTTCGGAATTTGTAATACCGCAGACTTTAATCTTCACCACGACACCATTGTGTTAGCTGGTTTAATGTTTCTTCGATATTTGCGCTGCGCATTAAGTACTCACCAACCAAGATTGCATCAATGTTATGTTTCCTTAGTGTTTTAATATCTTTATTGTTCTCAATACCAGATTCAGCAACTACTGTTACAAAGTCGGGCAATTGCTTTGATATATTAATCGATGTACTCAAATCAACTGAAAAGTCATATAGATCACGGTTATTAACACCAATTATTTTATTGATATCATAATTAATCTTGCCCAACTGATTTTCAGAATGCAGTTCCAGCAATACCTCCAGATCAATTTCGTTTGCGGCGTGTGTTAATTCGGCAATTTGGTTTTTTGAAAGTATCTCACATATTAGCAAAGCAGCATCTGCGCCAAAAGCCTTTGTTTCAAATATTTGATACTCATCCAGTATAAAATCTTTTCTGAGTAATGGTACATTTTTAATTGTAGCAATGTCCTTCAGATATTCAATGCTTCCCTTAAAAAAGTTTACATCGGTTAGAATTGATACTGCGTCAGCTCCCGTTTTGAAATATGTACTTGCAATTTCAATATGATTAAAATCTTGCTTTATAATTCCTTTGGATGGAGATGCTTTTTTTATCTCAGCTATTACTGAAATTGCTGTACTTTTATCTAATGCCTCTTTAAGGCTTATAGTATTATTTTCAAAAAATTTCATATCCTTAAATGAGGATAGAGTATAACGTCCTTTCAACTTTGAAATTTCTGTTTTCTTAGCAGCTAATATTTCGTTTAAGAAATTCATTTCAGTTTTACTGTTTAGAAGATTTTCCAAATTCAATCAGGCTTGCCAGTTTTTCATATGCTGCACCGCTTTTCACGGATTCTTCAGCGATATTTTTGCACTCTGGCAAATCAGCAGCCACACCAGCCAAATGCAATGCAAGTGCGGCATTCGAGCAAATCGTATAAAAATATTTGTTCTCATAGTTATGAGTTAGTGCATCTAAAATTATCTGGGCGTTGGCTTTAACATCTCCGCCTTTTATATCCTCAATTTTTACTTTTGGATAATCAAAACTGTCTGCAGAAATTTTGCTTTCTATTAATTCATTACCGTTTACTTCAATAGTTTTTATTTCCTGATCGAGAATAATCTCATCATATTTATTTCCTGCACAAAGAAAACAGACTTTCTCATAATCAAGATGCTGTGCTGCCTTTGCCATTAGGCTCATTGTATTATCATTGTACGTTCCAATTAGTTGCTTTTTTACGCAGGCGGGATTAGTTAACGGTCCTAGCATATTAAAAATTGTTTTCATTCCAAGTTCCTGTCTAACCTGAGTAGCATGTTTCATTGCAGGATGGTATTGTGGTGCAAACAAAAATGTAATGCCTATCTTATCAAGAGCTTCCGCTGATTGTTCTACCGGAAGATTAATGTTAACACCAAGTTCGTTTAAAACATCCGCGCTGCCGCATTTACTTGAGATGGATTTGTTGCCATGCTTTGCAACTTTTACACTGCTGCCTGCAACAACAAAAGCTACAGCAGTTGAAATATTAAATGTACCGGAATTGTCTCCACCCGTTCCACAAACATCTATTGTGTTAGCATTTGAACTATCTAACTTAATGCTTTTCTTACGCATTGCCGAAGCAAATCCCGCAATCTCCTCCGCAGATTCTCCTTTTGACTTAAGTGCAATTAAAAAACCGGAAAGAAGGGAAGGATTAACTTTCCCTTCCATAATTTCATTCATGACATCTTTTGCCTCTTCTACACTTAAACTAGCACCCCCAATTACTTTTTCCAGCATGCTTTTTATCATAACCTGACCCAGTTGTTAATTATATTTTTTCCTTCCTCTGTTAAAATGGACTCAGGGTGAAATTGAATACCTTCAACCGGATATTTTTTGTGGCGCACACCCATTATTATATCATCATCAGTATGTGCACTTATAATTAACTCTTTTGGTAATGATTTCCTTTCTATCATCAGAGAATGATAACGGGTAGCGTAAAATTTTTGAGGTACATCTGAAAAGATAGTTTCGCTATCATGATTTATGATAGATGTTTTACCATGCATTAGAACAGGTGCTTTAACTACCTTCCCGCCATAAATAATTCCAATTGCCTGGTGACCTAAACACACACCAAGAATTGGAATCTTTCCACCAAATTCTTTTATGCAGTCTAGTGATACTTTAGAATCTTGCGGTTTACCAGGTCCGGGTGAGATAAGTATCTTATCAGGTTGAAGCTTACTAATCTCATCAACCGTAATTTCGTCGTTACGTTTAACAATTATTGAGCTTACCTTTTTACCCAATAACTGAACAAGATTGTAAGTGAATGAATCGTAGTTATCAATAACTAAAATTTTCATCCAGTACCTCTGCAAATTTTAATGCTTTTTCCAATGCGGCTGATTTATTGTTTATTTCTTTGGCTTCGAGCTTTGGTTTACTGTCTGCAACAATGCCTGCCCCTGCCTGCCAATAGATCTGGTTACCTTTTGCAAATAAAGTTCTGATTGCAATACACATATCAAGGTTGCCCGAAAAATCTAAATAACCAACTGCACCTGCGTAAACATTTCTGGCTGAGTTTTCATATTCGTTGATTAACTGCATTGCACGAATCTTTGGTGCACCGGTTACTGTTCCGGCGGGGAAGCAAGACTTTAAAGCATCAATGGAATCCTTACCATCTAAAATTTTTCCTTCGACTTTTGATACAATATGCATAACGTGTGAATAACGTTGGACTCTCATATTTTCCGTTACCTTCACGCTTCCGTACTCACAAACCCTTCCAAGATCATTTCTACCTAAATCAACCAACATTGTATGTTCTGCAAGTTCTTTTTCATCGTTTATTAAATTTTTTTCAAGTGCAAGATCTTCTTCTGTAGTTTCCCCACGTTTTCTTGTACCTGCTATTGGCAGCAGCTGAGCAGTTCCGTCCTTCACTTTT
>CP070637.1:920281-936604 GCA_020354005.1 Ignavibacterium sp. | reverse complement strand
GTTGCCCTCAAATTTTTACCCCCTTCATTTAGTTTAGATGATGAAGCAAAGCATAGATTCATCCACGAAGCAAAAGCCGCTTCTGCACTAGAGCATACAAACATATGTAATATCCACGAGATTGATGAGACAGATGATGGACAGCTTTTTCTTGCTATGGCTTATTATGATGGTGAAACTCTAAAGAAAAAAATTGAAAGGGGAACATTAAAGATTGATGAAGCGGTTGATATCACATTACAGATAGCAGAAGGGTTATCTAAAGCACACGAGAAGAACATTATTCACAGAGATATTAAGCCTGCAAATGTTTTTATTACTAATGATGGTGTAGTGAAAATTTTAGATTTTGGATTGGCTAAAGTCGCTGGTCAATCACAGATCACCAAGACTAGCAGTACCATTGGAACTGTTGCATATATGTCTCCCGAGCAGACGCGGGGAGAAACAGTTGATCATAGAACTGATATCTGGTCACTAGGTGTAGTTCTTTATGAAATGCTGATAAATCATTTACCATTTAAGGGTGATTATGAACAGGCCATTATCTATTCCATACTTAATGAAGAACCTGTTTTATTAAACTCTTTACCAATCGATCTTAAAAATATTTTAAGAAAATCATTGCAAAAAAATCCAAATGAGCGTTATCAACACATAGATATTTTATTAGTCGATTTGAGATCACTCAAAAAAGAACCACAATACCTAAAAAGTAAGAAGTTCTCAAAACCATTGTCTAAACTACTGATCGGTGTATTGGTAGTTACTTTTTTATTAGTTCTTATGATTGTAGTTTATTTATTAATTCGCCCAGAAAGCAAGGGATTCAAAATCGAACGTACAACGCCGCTGACAACAGCCCCAGGATTGGAACAAGATCCTACTTGGTCTCCAGAGGGTACACGAATCGCCTACGCTTCCGATGAGAGTGGAAATATGGATATCTGGATTCGGCAGATTGCTGCCGGGCAGAGAGTCAATTTGACTGAAGATTATTCGGGTTACGATGGAAAACCTGCTTGGTCACCAGATGGAGAATGGATTGCTTTTGTCTCCGAACGGAACGGCGGTGGAATATTTTTAATACCTACTATAGGTGGGATACCAAAACGTGTGGTCTCCCTCTCCTTTGCACCATCTTTATCGTATATTGGTGCCATACCACCCGTCTGCTGGTCTCCCGATGGAACAGAGCTTGCTTATGCTATTAAAGGCATTCTCTACACTATTCCGGCCAGTGGCGGCACACCTACACCTATACCTTTGCAACCTTCAGAACTTACAGTCGGGTACTCCGAGCCTGTTTGGTCGCCAGATGGGAAACGCATATTATGTACAGGCTTTGTCGCAGTAGGAGTATCAACATCACAAATCTGGTCAGTGGGGCTCGATGGGAGCGATCCCCTTCCAGTAACACTTGGAAAAGCCTTCAATAGCAATCCAATCTGGTCACCAGATGGGCGACAACTATTCTTCCTTTCTGACCGGGGAGGAAGCCAGGATGTTTGGTGGATCCCTGTTGAGGCACATGGAAAGCCTACTGGATCAGCAAGACCCTTAACTACAGGAGTTGGTATTGGAGCTATCGTACTCTCAAGGGATGGGACGAAGCTCGCCTACACAAAAGTTGTCGAACGTTCGAACATCTGGTCGATTCCGATAGTTCCGGATCGAGTACTCACATTAGATGATGCCTTACCACTCACCTCAGAAAATAACTACATTGAACTACTGGCTGTCTCGCCGGATGGGAATTGGATTGCTTTCGATTCCAACCGGAGCGGGAATCAGGATATCTGGATAATGCGAAAGGATGGCAGTGAACTGAGGCAGTTGACAACAAACGTTGCACACGACTGGGTTGGTTCGTGGTCCCCCGATGGGAAAAAGATTGTATTCCAATCTTTGCGAAGTGGGAATCGTGATTTCTATGTGATACCGGTGTCGGGTGGTGCGGTTACAACATTGACAAATCATCCTGCAGAAGATTTTATACCGGTCTGGTCACCAGATGGAAAAAAGATCGCGTTTGCATCAAATCGAAGTGGCAATATGGATGTGTGGATAATGCCGAGTACTGGGGGTGAACCTATGCAATTAACATTCCATAAAGCACAGGATTTCTTAGTACGGTGGTCGCCAGATGGAAAACAACTTGTATTCGGCTCTAAACGTACAGGGCACTGTGAGCTGTTCTTAATTCCTGTAGAAGGAGGTGATCCTGTGCAACTTACTCAGGGAGCGTGGACAGAAATTTCGCCGCGTTTATGGTCAGCAGATGAGCAAACGATTTACGCTACTGGGCAAGGAGGACCTGGTAATGAGGGTAGCAACATGTGGGCAATCTCTGTGTTGGACGGTACAGCCCGACCACTAATAGACTTCAGAGGCAGCTTGAGGGAATTAGGTCATTGGATGTCAAGTGATGGCCAACGGATCTATTTTCCACTCTGGGAGAGGGTGGGCGACCTCTGGGTAGCAGAGTTATCATCAAACAACTAAAGTATATTTGGATTAGATATTTTTACAACTAAAAATGCACATATATTCACTAATAAAAATTTTGGGGAAATCCGTTTATCTATAAGAAAATTGAAAAACTTAAGAATGAGTCTGAAGCTAATCTGATAAATAGCAAGATGTCGGTTCTAGGTATCCGGTTTGGGAAGCTTGAGTTTAGTATCGTTCACCCTGCTTAATAACATAGGCGGGGATTTTTTATTACTTGCCAATCAGTAATATATGCTCAATATAGCAGCAGTTTAACTGTCTATGCCTATTGTGAAATAAAAAGATATTGCTGTTATTACTGTAAGTTGTTCAATTGAAAATCATTACAAACACCCTCACACCATTTAATACTCCTAACTCATTCATTTAAAATAGTTGAGTGGGTCTTGTTCAAAACAGAATCAACTAATCTGATCCTACTCAAATCTTTTATTAACTGATAAAGACAATTTTATAACTTGACAATCCGTATCAGCGACCAAATTGACGGACTCCGTTCAGAAATGACTCATAATCATAGACAAATAGCAATTATTGTAAATTGAAAATCACGATCCTTTAAAGGCATAGTGTTTGCCATTTTCTCCACTATAAATCATACAATGAAGCACTTAGTATGATAAATTTAATGGAGTTATCTATGAATCGCACTATTATATTTACACTCCTGTTTATTAGTCTCATTTTTCTAGGAACAATATCGGCAACAAGTCACTATGTTGATAAAGATGCAACAGGGAGTAATAATGGCAGTTCCTGGGCAAATGCCTGGCAGTCTTTTTCATCAATTAACTGGAGTTCTGTTAGACCTGGAGATGTAATTTACATATCTGGTGGTAGTTCAAGTAAAATCTATTATGAAACACTTACTATAAATGCAAATGGTTCGGCGAACAACCTAATAACAATTAGAAACGGTTTAAACTCCGGACATAATGGTAGAGTAGTTATTGATGGTGGTTCTAGACGAAAGGGTATTGTAATATCTGGTGATAAATATATCCGAGTGGCAGGATTAGAAACTCAATATTGTGATGAAAACATATTAATAGATGGTACTGCAAATGTTATTTATCTTGATTCCCTTGGTATATACCATTTTAGGGGGCATGGCGGAGTAAAAATTAATGGGCATACAAGTTCTGGAGCAAATGATCGAATAGATAGTATCTTTGTAAGGTATTGTGATATGGTGCACCTAGATAATGTATCAGATCAGACGGATGTCTTTTATACTCAGTATGGTATCCGGCATCTATTTATAATTGATAATTACATTAAGATGAAAAACAACCACATACCTTCGGCTCATAGTGATTTATTCCACTTCGATCATCAGACTATGGATATTACTATTAGTGGGAATACAATTATCGGTTTATCAGATGGAATCTCAGGTATGAAGAACAACGGGCTGATAGCCGGAGAAGTAAAGGGTGATGTTTATTTTTATAACAACGTATTATATTACCCAACGGCTGATTTATCAGGACAGAATGTATTTACTCAATTTGATGATGGTTATGAATCAACGTGGTATATATATTCTAATACCTTTATAGGTGGTACAACACCAAATTTATTTAAAATAGAAGATACGGATTGTACTATTAAGAATAATATATTTTACGGTGATGCAAGCAGAAGTTCACCGCATATAATATTCAGACACTTCCCATCTGCATCTTATACACATAACGATTGGAGTAAAATAGATTATAATGTTTATGGCAATAATGTTACAGGCAGCAGTATAATAAATATAAGTGGCAGGGGTGGAGTTACGATGGCAACATTCAATGGCTTAGGCGGAGAAACAGGTGGTACACCATCGGCAAGGAATAAAGTTAATCCATTATTAGTTGATATAGCCAATGAAGATTTTTCATTACAGAGTAGTTCTCCAGCAATAGATGAAGGATTGCCCCTTGGCACACCTTATAGCTTTGATATAGAGGGAGTGTCAAGACCACAGGGCGCTGGATGGGACATAGGAGCATATGAAATTCTAAACGGACCAGATGTAACATCCCCAAAACTTCAAGGTGCTCTTATTAACAATCCAATTCAGGTTGCACTATCTTTCTCTGAGTCTTTAGATTCTCAATCAGCTCAGAATGAAAGTAATTATAGCATTGATAACGGAATAAATGTTTTAAGTGCTTCTCTGAGTAGCAACAATAGAGATGTAACCTTAACTACTTCTGAACATTCTCCGAATCAACAGTACACAGTAACTGTTATCAATGTGAAGGACCTTGCAGGAAACACAATCTCTTCACAAGCAAACTCTGCTCAATACCTTCTTGAAGCTGATACATCTCCTCCAGAACTGATAAGTGCTGAAATAAAAAGTCTGACTGAAGTGCAGCTATTCTTTTCAGAATCATTAGATTCTCAATCCGCTGAGAACGTGAATAACTACAATATTGATAATGGTATTGGTGTAATAGATGCAGTGCTAAATGGTATAGATACAGATGTTACCCTTACTACATCTCAGCACAATTATAATCAACAATACACAATAACGGTTATTAACTTAACTGATTTAGCCGGGAATACTATCTCCTCAACAAATAATTCAGCATTATATAAACCAGTTGAGATTATAGATCCACTATTTCCAGTTGATCTGTTTGGGACAGTAGAGACAGAAAAAACAGTTTTATGTAATGTTGTAAAGCCTTCTCAAATTACTGATTCTTGTCTCTTTAAATTAACAGCCTTTGATCCAGATCACGGAGGTATAGATCCACCGGAAGGGCACGTTTTTATAAATGGGAACGGTCCTCTCGAGCTATTTCCTGGAGCTACTCAAGCAAATGGTGATGGTCAAACGAATGATTTTACTTTTCTTGTGCCCGCATCTTGGTGGACTGATGGAGAGAATGAGTTGCACTTTATCCGGTTATACTCAACAGGATTTAAAATAGATACCGTAGTTGTCGAATTTAACGATGGAACTCAATTACTCGAATTACAAGATGCTTCTTTAAATAATGATACAACGCTCATATTATCTTTTTCAAAGGAAATTGAAATGAGCTCAGCCACCGACATTAACAATTATATTATCAATAATAATATAATTGTCTTAACTGCCGCTGTTATAAGTGACAATAAAACTGTAAAGCTTAATACATCAATTCATTCAGAAGGAGCATATGAAATCATTATTAATAATGTTAAGGATTTGGATGGTAATCTCATATCTCCTAATAGTAATAGTGCTATTTATGAATATATCCCTCTTATCAATCAAACAATCATATCTGTTAAATTGTTTTTGGAAGGACCATTTGTAGACAATAGAATGATATTGGAATTAAATTCAAATAGCCTTATTCCATCAGTTCAACCTTATAATAGAAGTCCGTGGAATTATCCTGGTAATGAATCTTTGAATAATCTTAATCCGGACATAGTTGATTGGATATTATTAGAATTAAGGATAAATCCAGAAGCATCATCGAAGGTATTATCTAGAGCTGTTCTATTAAGAAGCGATGGATTTGTCACTGATACAGATGGATTAACAACTATAACATTTAGTGAAGTACCCGTTGGTTCGTACTACATTGTGATTCATCATAGAAATCATCTTTCTATTATGTCAAAAAATCCAGTGCTCATTGACAATACTCCACAGCTATATGATTTTACTTTATCTCAAGAAAAAGCTTATGGTAATGAACCAATGAAAGCACTTGGAAGTAATATATATGGATTGTATTCATCTGATGGTAATGGTAATGGAGTTATTAATAATTCTGATAAAAACTCTGTTTGGAAAAGGGAAAATGGAAGTTTTGGTTATTACAGTGGGGATTTTGATTTAAACGGTGGAGTTAATGTTGCTGATAGAAACTCTAAATGGAGACCGAATAAAGGGAGACATTCCCAGATCCCATAAGTATGGGATTTAAATAGTTTTATATGGTCACTTTAATTCTAGATCGAATTGAAATTTGACAAAATACTGAGGTTGATATGAAAATTTTTAAAATAATTATTACTATAATATTTTACAGCTTAATAGTTAACACAACATTGGCTACAGAAGTTAATGGAAGAATACTTTTACTTTCTCAGGATCATGTTCACTATTCGGTAAAACTTCAGCTTAACTCTGGAATTAAAAATACAAAATTAGGCGGTGCTACATTTATAATTAACTATGATTCTAACTTAGTTAATTTCCCCAGCGAACCAATCCTCGGTGTCGATTACTTGTTCAATAACTTTACGGGTGGTTTTTATGATACAGCTACTGTTACAAAAGTTTTTAATAATCAAATTTGGATAAACATCTCTTTAGATTCTGATGAAAATGGGACACCATTAGAAGGGTCAGGTAATTGGACCGATTTAGTAACGATTCGGTTTGGAAAACTAAGTTCAATTGTATCCGACATAATTATATGGAAGTCTGAAAGTATATATTGGAAAGTCTATAATGCTGACAATACTACAACCTTACAAATAGGAAATTTCAATAATAGTATTATCACAAGTAACTATGATGAAAAATCCACCTCTGTTGATAAATTCCAACTGAGTCAAAACTATCCTAATCCGTTTAATCCATATACAAGTATTAAATACAGTATAGCCAGTGAAGGTTATATTAAATTGGTAGTATACAATATGATTGGTGAAGAAGTTACTGTGCTTGTTGATGGACAAATTGAGGCAGGATTCTATGAAGTATCTTTTAATGGCTCAAACTTGTCAAGCGGTACTTACTTTTATAAACTACAAGCGGATTCTTTTATTGAGACTAAGAAGATGGTCCTACTACGATAAACCTGCTTTTCGGCAGGCAGGACTATCTAGAATAAGTGTTGATGAAGTAAGACTGTAGTAAGCATTTAGAATTCAGAATAAAGAATTAAGAAGGTCTCGAATTACCTGCCTGCCGCCTGAATGCCGTTAGTCGTAGTGGGCTGGATTCGGGGCTTTTTTATTTTTTAGAATAAATAATGAAAACTCCCCTGTATGTATATCTTTATTTACCACTAGCTTTAATAAAAGCAAGTATATCATCCCAATTAGATTTGAATGATTCAAAACTTACGTGATTTCCATTGAGAATTGTGCTCCAGTGACGCACGTCAGCTGCTTTTTGCACAGCCTCGTAAATTTCTGCATCAGTTGCTCCGTGCATTTTTGCCATTGTAGTATGTGCATAAACACAATACTCGCAAGGAATTTGAGCTGCTACTCCAAGTGAAATGAGTTCGCCATATTTTGGTGGAATGGCTGCATCCGGACTACTCATTGATTTGAACCATTCCCAGGCACTCGCACGCACGTGCATTGGCAATTTTGTAAACATAACCGGAACTGATCCAAACATTGCTTTCATTTCTGCTTGTGCTTTATTCCAGCTATCTTCTGAGCTTTCCTGCGCAAGCAGGAGAGTTGAAAGTAAAAAAACAGCAATACATACTGTTATTATACTTTTCGTTTGTTGAATTAGTTTGTTCATAACAAGCCTCCTTGTGTTTCTATTAGTTAATAATTAATTAAACGAGAAATAGAGAAAATATTTAGAACTTTGTAATAGGATCTCTGAAAGTAAGGACAGAAATGTAGATTCACTTAATACAAATTGAATGCTTAATACAATAATAGATATTAAACTAATACCATACAAATACAAGAAAAAGAAATTAAGGTTCGGGACTCTCATTTCCCATATCAACAGCAACTTTCCAGCTTCCATCTTTTTGCTTTTTCCAAATGTTTAGATACTTGCCATAACTTTTTTGCTCTACACCAGCTTCATCAGAATAAGTTACAGTATATGTTCCCCAGGTATAACCAAGCTCTCCTAATTTTGAGACTTCCGCATATTTAGGGGACCAGTTTAAAGTGTATTTATCCTGATTTTCCTTCATATTATCATAGATATTAATTCTACCCTCAATTGGATTTCTTCTTGCGGGTAACTGGAGTGCATCATCGGTAAGAAATTGATTAAATGCTTCAGCTGCTCCTTTCTCGACTGATAAGATAGCAAAATCTCTATCTGTTTGAATAAGTTTTTCTTTCTCAGTTTCTGTATCAACAGTAACTTTGCAGGCTACCGTGAGCATTAGAAGAAAATATATATACAAGCACCTCATAGTATTTCCTGTTTTTTATTTGAATTTATGAATTTTTTGTTCTCTATCATTTATCTTCTTTGAATATATAATTAGACATTTGCATTGTAACAATACTATGATTTAACATTGTCAAGTTATATTAAAAGAATATTTCAAATGATTATTAAATTAAAAAAATTCTAACTATTTTTAATCGTTAAATCAAATCAGAGGGCAATAATTACCAAATGACACAAGAAAATACATTCAAAGAATACATTTTAAATGGCTATACATTTAAAGGCGATTCAATCGTGTTGGGAACAGCCATTTTAAAGGGTGAAGCAATCCCTCAAACTCATATTAAAATTCCGCTTAAGTCATTGAATAGACATGGATTAATTGCAGGTGCAACGGGAACAGGCAAAACAAAAACTTTACAAATAATTGCAGAGGCCTTGTCAGGTAAAAGTGTACCTGTTATGCTGATGGATATTAAAGGTGATTTAAGTGGAATAGCACAAGCAGGAAAGAATCATCCCAAAATAGATGAGAGAATGAGTAAGATTGGATTGCCATATGCTCCAAGAGAGTTTCCAGTTGAACTTTTATCCCTTTCGGATGAAAAAGGTGTAAGATTGAGAGCTACCGTTTCTGAGTTCGGTCCTATACTTTTCTCAAAAATATTGGAACTAAATGATACTCAGGAAAGTTATATGTCAGTGATATTTAAATATTGTGACGACAAAGGATTACCATTACTTGACTTAAAGGACATAAAGAAAGTATTAAATTATTTTACAAATGAAGGCAAAACTGAAGTGCAGGAATCTTATGGACGTATATCCACTTCATCCCTCGGAACAATATTAAGGAAGATCATTGAGCTTGAACAACAGGGAGCTGATCTGTTCTTTGGTGAGAAATCTTTTGAGGTAGATGATTTAATGAGAATCGATGAAAAAGGAAATGGTGTAATATCAATTCTTCGATTAACTGATTTACAAGACAGACCAAAATTATTTTCAACATTTATGTTAAGTCTTCTGGCAGAAATATACTCCTCCTTCCCTGAAGAAGGTGATCTTGAGCAACCTAAGCTTGTAATTTTTATTGATGAAGCACATCTTATATTTGAAGAGGCTTCAAAAGCCCTACTGGACCAGATAGAGACAATAATTAAACTTATCAGATCTAAGGGTGTCGGAATTTATTTTTGTACTCAAAATCCAACTGATATTCCTGACGAGGTTCTAAGTCAGCTTGGGTTAAAAGTACAGCATGCATTACGTGCCTTTACAGCAAAAGATCGAAAAATGATAAAACTAACAGCAGAAAATTATCCGCTCTCAGATTATTATAAAACTGATAAGATGTTAACATTATTAGGAATTGGTGAAGCTGCAATTACTGCTTTAAATGAGAAGGGTATACCAACACCATTGGCAGCAACCCTTTTATGTGCTCCAAAATCCAGGATGGATATTTTATCAAAACCAGAAATCGATCAACTAATTTCTACTTCAAAGTTGATAAAAAAGTATAACAAAACAATTGATCGTGAAAGTGCTTATGAAATGTTGAACGATAAACTAACTGTTGCTGCAAAACGAGATGCAGCTCAGACTAAAGGCATTCCAAAGCAAACACGGAGAACAAATCCACGAAAAACTAGAACAGGTAAAAAAACAACCCGCACGAAAAAACCAAAAGGCGCCTTTGAAAAAGCACTTTCGAGTCCTCTTTCAAAACAGATTGGTAGAACATTAACGAGAGAATTAACACGAGGAATATTAGGCGTTTTAGGTCTGGGTGGTACAACACGAAGGAAAAAGAAAAAAGGATTTTTATTTTAATAAACTCATTCATAAAAAGGAGGTACAATGGAACTAATAAATCAGCTCGTTAGCTCACTTGATGTAAGTGAAGATCAGGCTAAAGGTGGAGCAGGTTTGATTTTTAGCTATGCAAAGGAAAAGCTTGGTGGAGATTTTTCTCAGGTAACGGATGCTATTCCAGAAGCTACTAATCTTATAGACAAAGCCCCCTCTGAAGGTGGTAGTCTAGGCGGAATGCTCGGGGGTGTTGCATCCACAATTGGAGGATCATTGGGTGATGCAGGTGGATTGATGAGTCTTGCAGGTGGCTTCTCAAAGTTAGGATTGGATAGTGGTTTAATTGGAAAATTTGTTCCAATAATTTTGTCATTTGTACAAGGTAAAGCCGGAGATGGCGTAAAAAATCTGCTAGCTGGTGTTTTAAAGATTTAATTTATATTCAAAGGAGATAATAAAAATGAAAAATCCAAAATTTCAGATCTATAAAAGTTCGAATAAAAAATTCTATTTTAGATTAAGAGCTGGTAATGGTCAAACTGTTTTACAAAGCCAGGGATATTCTTCAAAAGCATCATGCTCAAACGGAATAAAATCTGTTGGTAGAAATGGAAGAAGTGTAAAGAATTTTGTAATTAACCAGGCAAAAAACGGTAAGTACTATTTTAACCTTGTTTCAGGTAATAAAGAAGTTATTGGAACAAGCCAGATGTACGCGAGTATGAAAAGTTGCAAGTCTGGTATTGATTCAGTAAAACGAAATTCAGGGAAACCGGTTGAGGATCTTATCTAATTAGCATCAAGGGATCGCAAGATCCCTTTTTAATAAAAATATTTATCTTAACGACACCATTTAATTAACTGCCAACTTTCTTGCCACCTTTATTAGAAGCACAGTTGGAATTTACTCTATAAATAAAATAATTTAATCCGGTTGCGGATCTTATCTAATTATCATTAAGGGATCTTGTGCTCCCTTAATGATAAAAACAATTTACTTAAAGGCACCGCTCAAAAGACTAGCAACTTCCTCGCCACCTTTATTAGAAGCAAAACTGGTTAGCTCTGGAATGAATTGATTAACCATTCCAGTTTCCATACCGAGGTTTGTAAATGAATTTTCTACGCCAGCCATATCTGTTAACTGGCCAGTAAATGCACCAAGTCCTTCAGCTTGACTCATAAGATTATCAAGATCCGGAAAAGCACCTGCTACTTTAGTGAAATCATCTGCACTTAACTTTCCTTGAGCCAGATTCATCAGTGCCCCAACCCCACCAATAGCTTGATTTGGTGATACTCCAAGATTGGTAAGGGAGTTTATTAATTCCATCGTTGAACCAAGACCGCCAACACTACTACTTGAACATGCAGGCAATAACACAACTGAAAGAATTGAAATTATAAAAACAGACTTGAATCCTTTCATTTTATATCTCCTTTTTGTTAATTAATAAATATTGATATATCATTTGTAAAAATTATTAGCTTAAGATTCTGAATATTATTTACCTGTGGAGGAAATCGTTATAGTAACTAATACTTTTAATCAATATGAAAAATGAATTAAATTTTCAAAACCAGCGTTAATGAGAAGAAAGTATCGAGTTCTTTAAGAGGAACTAATACTGTCTCACCAGTCGGTGTTCCATCTGAAGCGAACAAATCGATGGAAGTCAATGATGGATCGTTTCTCCAAAGCAACTGCAATGCTGGTTTTAGTGTGAACATTTCACTTATAGTTATCGGAAGAGCATTATAAAAATCGATTCTAACATCCTTGGTATTATCAAGATTCCAATCAAGAATCAGTATACTCTCAAAATCTGTTGATTTTGTTAGATTGTACCAGAAATTGTATGTAAAACGAAAACCTGGGAAGTTATGATTTACAAAAGGATTACTTATAACATCGGTTTGAAAAGTATAAGTAAAACTGTAATCTGTTTTGAATCGAACATTATCATTATCTACCCAAGTATTACCCACACCGGCACCTATTAGAAATCGGCTATCGATGCCAGCAAACCTATTTCTGAGCCAATCTATTCCAGCAAGTGCATAGAATAGCTTAGAAAATTTATAATCATAACGACCACGGGCATAAAACAGTTCAGCTGTTTTTTCTGTGTTTGTATTTTCTGTTACTTTAAAATCACTAGTAGTACCTACTGCGGTACGGGTTGTAAGACTTGATTCAGTTTGAGTACCGCCTGCATCAAATCTTAATTCAGAATTTTGCCAGACTCTCCTTAATGTCGCACCCAATCCATAAGTTGCAGATTGAGAGTTGCCGCCAGTCCATAATCCAGTTAATTCTGCATCAAAAAACCACCTATATTTATTTTCCTCATCATCTTGCGAATAGACATCAATGTTTAATGCTAAAATTGTTGCAATGAACAATAACTTCATCCAGAATGAAAACATAATTTTTTCTCCTTTAATTTGATTATAAATAAATACAGTTTAATTATTGTTAGTTTTCCTCTATTGGAAATGTTTAACAAAATCTTTGATAATGTTATCCAACAAAAGAGCTGCAAAAGTAAAGATTAAATACTTCCGAACAAATTTTATACACTTATAATTTTATAGAATAAACAGTTTAATATAAGAATGAAAAGCAAAAAGATATTCATTATAAGGAACTAATGATCATAAACGAAGATAAGGATTGCTATACTCAAGTAGCATTTTTCAATATTTTGAATTCGACTAAAGATCCAATAATTTTGTAAAAAATTGTTGAAATTCTTTAATGTATGTATAGAAACTATTACATCAATCACTTTTTTATCAACAATTAATTAAACATCTGAAAAGTAATATTAATTTGTTCTAAATGTTAAAATGCCTCAAATTGAAAGAATAATACAGATGAAATAATTCAATTTAATATCCTAACAGTTAGATTTTATTAAAAAAATTAGATTAGTGTCCAAGGTAATTTTAGGTATTCATGGATTAGGTAATAAACCTTCCAAAAAAATATTAGAAGATTGGTGGAGGAATTCCATTCTTGAAGGATTAGAGGGAATTAATAAAAATAAATTTAATCTTAATTTTGAGCTTATATATTGGGCAGATGTTCTAAATGACAAACCATTAGATGAAACAATTATTGATAAAGAAGATCCTTATTATGTAAGAGAAAAATATATTTCAGCCCCTGAAAATTTTATTCCCACACCACATTCATTTCGTAAAAAAGTATTAGGGTTTCTAGAGAAACAAATGGATAAAATCTTTTTGAATGAAGACTTATCCATAAATTATTCCTTCATTAGCGATATTATTATTCATAAGTACTTCAAGGAATTGGAAATTTACTATACAGAAGAGTGTTACGATCAAAATAAAGCAAAATGTGCTGCAAAAGATATTATAAGAAACAAAGTAGTCTATATACTAAATAAGTATAAGGATGAGGAGATAATGATTATAGCTCATTCTATGGGCTCAATTATTGCATATGACGTTTTAACATTTATTCTACCGGAAATTGAAATCGATTCACTTGTTACAATGGGATCACCTCTGGGTTTGCCTATTATTATGAGTAAAATTGCCTCGGAGCAGAATATTAGATTACAAAGGAAGAAAAGACTTGAAACTCCACCTGGAGTGAAACGAAATTGGTTTAACTTCTCTGACCTGGGAGACAAGGTAGCTATAAATTTTGATCTTGGAGATGATTACAATGATAATGCTAATGGAGTTAAACCAATAGATTTTATTGTACATAACAATTATGAAATAAATGGAGAAAGAAATCCACATAAATCTTACGGATATTTGAGGACACCCGAATTATCTAAAATAATACATGAATTCCTGATCAGAGGAGAAACAAAACTAAGTATGAGTTTATCTGATTATACTAAGAATATTTATCAAAGATTCAACAAGCTAATCAGGAATACCAAAAGCAAACTTCGGTATATAAATAAAAATAACTGAGATAAATCAAAATAGGTGATATTTCAATTACTCAACTTTTTGTTCTCTCACTTATTGGCAGGAATAATTTTTTTATGTTTATTCAGAACTAGTTTTTAAATTATATTTTTTTGCTACACTTAATAGTGTACGAGGATAATCTGTTTGCATTCCAGAAATACCAATACGAACCAAACAGTCCATTTCACTTTCACTATTAATTGTACAACCAATAATGGTTTTAACTTCTTTATCTGGATGCTTTTTATTGTGTCTTCTTCTTTTTCTTACTTCAAATCTCATCAATCTTCTAAATGTTACCCAGTTTGCAATAGTAATTAATCTTGGGCGTAGGATAACAGCCATTTTATTTGCGTACTTAATTGCCTTCTTTACACCGCTATATTTTCTAGGAAGAAGTATGATGCCAGGATTTAATTCTGCATCATAAGTAAAATTAAATTCAGGAAAATGTTCTTTTAACGGTAAAAGAACTTTTTCATCAAATGTTTCGATGAAGATTCTAAATTTCGGTTTATATTGATTAACAAGTTCTTTTACTTGAAACATTATATCAATTGCTAATTCCGATTCGGATGCTGGTACTTTTAAATCAAGGAATACATAGTATAGTGTTTCATATTTAATTGCCCAATTTAAAAAGTCCTCAAATGTAGGAATCTTAATTTGTAGTGGTAAAGAACTTCCTTTCTCTATGTAATTGTAGCTTTCTGAAAACTCCTGGTAAGTTAATTGGGATATTATCTTTCTTTTTTCACTGAATATTGCTGGCACATAAGGCTTGTATTTTACATCAGGTTCCATTCCTTTTTCTCTAAGCAACGAAACAACTTCATCAGGATTCCAGTCATGCCATAAAATAACAACTTTATCTTTAGTGATACAAAGATCAGTCTCAATTGAATTTGCACCTTCATCCATAGCTGAGGTAAATGATGGGATGGTATTTTCTACCTCTTTGGTAGGTGAACCACGGTGACCACAAATAATGAATAAACTATCTTGCTCATTGTATTTGTATCTTCTTGGACAGGATTCAAAAAGTTTCTTTATCCATCTCCAAGATAATTTTATTCCACTTCGTAGACCCACTATTTACTTCAGTTTTTATTTATTCTAAATACTTCTAATATGTAATACAGAATTGAAATATAATAGTTCTAAGCGCTTTGTCTTCACAACATAACCCAAATTACTATTATGTTTCCCTTAATTGCATTATCCAAAATGTCCCCGGCTCACTGACCACCTTTTTCAGATTCAAAGTTAGCTACTTATGGAATAAATTGAGTAACTCTTCATTTTTCAATTCTAAGTTTTTCAAAATTATGATTTTTAACAAATAACTACTAAAATAAAAAGGGTTAGTTGCTCACTTTTATTGTATTCCGTATTATTCCTGATGTCAATGGTATAATGATGAAACCGCACAATTAAGATTATACCTTATCAAAATATAGAGGTTTTTATTATTTGTCAGTCATCGACTATTGCCAATTGTTATGTATAATCATTAAATGATGCGTAATATAATTGATCCACATAGTGTTCATAGTATCACCTAGTACATGTACTAGTGATTTTTTCACAGCTATTGACATTAATAAAATATTGTTTGAATTTAATAATAGTTATTACTCTACCCTAGGGCGAGGTTGTAGAGTGAAGCATTTTGCTTAATTCTTATTTCATTTTTTCATTCCTTACCCTTCGGTAACCTATATAAGTTCTTTAAATCTTAGCTGTAGTTATCATTTGTGTTGATTTTCGCATAATGAAAGAAACTTGAACAACTATATGACAAACTTTTTACAAAAGCATGACATTTTCAAAATATTAAATTCATAGAATGAATATTGAATAGATAGTTTATAAAATAAAAATCAAGCATAATGCAATCTAAAATTTTTAAAATT
>CP070637.1:911959-920181 GCA_020354005.1 Ignavibacterium sp. | reverse complement strand
TTGTTCGATATTTGTTTGTTCCTTGCTGAAAGAATTTACATAACTTATAGTAACTGGAAGGGTTTTGAGTCACCTGACTATATAGTTATTTATACAATTCCTGCGTTAATTCACATCACAATTGCAGCTCTTGCACGAGTATATAAAAGAGACTCACTTTCTGTGCTGAGAAATTTTCTAGCTGTTGCGATTAGTTTTATTCTTCTAACATCCATCACTTTCTTCTTCAAGCAGTTTGCATACAGCAGGGCGGTGGTTTTAATATCGTATTTCATTCTTATTATTTCAACAAGTTTTTGGAGGATTGTATTAAAACTTTTCTTTAGAGTAGGAGTTAGGATCGATGATATTAGTAGAAGCCGCACCCTTGTGGTTGGAACAAACAACCATGCTGTTAAGGTTGCAAATAAATTAAAATCCAAAAGAACCGATTATCGTAGTATTGCTGGTTTAATTGGGAAATATCATTCTGATATTAATAAAAAAATAGAATCGTTTGAAGTAATAGGTAGTTTGGAAAATATTGAGAAAGTTATTAAAGAATATGATATAAGCGAGGTTATTTTTTCATCGGAAAATTTAAATTATAGTGAGATGATGACTGTAGTTGCCAACTGTCAGAATGAACCTGTTGAATTTAAGATAAGCGGAACTGAGTTGGATTTTATAGTTGGCAAAACATCTGTTTCGATGCTGGATGATATTCCGCTTATTGAAGTACAGTATAATATATCAAGTACCAGTTTAAAATTCATTAAGCGCATCTTCGATTTATCTCTTGGGCTATTTGTTTTGTTTTTCATATATCCTTTCATATATTTAATTTCAAAGCTAAGTAAAAACAAATCGGAGTTTCGTTCATTTATCCTTTCTGTACCTTCGGTGGTAGTAGGTAAAAAAAGTTTTGTGGGTCCTGAAAAGTTAAATTCTGATAAAACGATTTTTATGGGCAAGCAAGGTTTAACGGGCTTTTGGAAATTGGAAAATAACAAGGATGTTGAGTCGGAAAAACTGGATTTCTATTATGCAAAAAATCAGAATATTTGGCTAGATATAGATATACTTGGACGCACAATTAATAAAATGTGGAGCTGCAAAGAAAAATAATGGGAAAAACAATTTTAGAATTTGAAAAACCGATATATGAACTCGAAGAAAAATTAGCTGAGATGAAACATTCCTCCAGTAGTTTGGATATCGAAAAGGATGTTGCAAGACTTGAAGCAAAGGTATCGCAACTAAAGAATGAACTTTATAAAGGATTAACAAGATGGCAAAGGGTGCAGCTTGCTCGTCACCCTGATCGACCGTTCACTTTAGACTATATTAATTTGATGACAGAAGGTTTTTTAGAGTTGCATGGTGACAGACACTATGCAGATGATAAAGCGATAGTTGGCGGTTTTGCAAAATTAGATAGATATAAAGTGATGATTATCGGACAGCAAAAAGGTAGAGATACAAAATCGAATTTGTATAGAAACTTTGGAATGGCCAATCCCGAGGGTTACCGTAAAGCTCTTCGTTTAATGAAGCTTGCTGAGAAATTCAACAAGCCAGTAATAACAATGATTGATACACCCGGCGCTTATCCTGGTTTGGAAGCTGAGCAAAGAGGACAGGCCGAAGCAATTGCAAAGAACCTGTATGAAATGAGCAAACTAAATGTTCCAATACTTGTCGTTATTATTGGTGAAGGTGCCAGTGGTGGTGCATTAGGCATAGGAGTTGGCGATAGAATTCTAATGTTGGAAAATTGCTGGTATTCGGTTATTAGTCCTGAATCTTGTTCGAGTATTTTATGGCGGAGCTGGGAATATAAAGAACAAGCTGCAGAGGCATTAAAGCTCACAGCTCCTGACCTGTTAGAACAAAAAATAATCGATAGGATAATTACTGAACCTCTTGGAGGGGCTCATAAAAATCCGGAAGAGGCAGCTGCCACACTAAAGAAAGCAATAATTGAGGAATTTGAAAATCTTGTAAAATTAAAACCCGAAAAACTTTTGGAAGGAAGAATAGAAAAGTTCGGAAGCTTAGGGGAGTATATTGAATAGTAAATTTAATTGAACCCTTAATATTTTTTAACTTATTTTTAATCCCGAATCAATCGGGATTTTTTTATTTCATAAAAAATTAATGCTAAAACATAAAACTAATATTCGTATTCGTTATGCTGATACTGACCAGATGCAGTATGCATACAATGGAAAATACTTTGAGTATTTTGAAGTTGGCAGGACCGAGATGATGCGTGAGCGTAATCTAACCTATAAAACAATTGAAGATAATGGCTATATGATGCCTGTTCACTCAGTATTTATTAATTACAAGAACCCGGCATTTTACGATGAACTTATTGAAGTAGAAACTCTTGTTGCAAAATTGCCAGAGTTAAAAGTTCATATTGACCACGTTGTAAGGAGTACTAAAAGAGATATTATAATTTGTGAAGGTTATGTGGAACTTGTTTTTATAAAGATGAACACAAAAAAGGTATGCCGTCCGCCAGAATTTTTTATTAATGCGATTCAAAAATTTTTTTAATAAATGTTATACATTCTTACTTCCGAATTGACAAATGTTTGATAAACTAAAACAGTTAAGTATGGATACTGCCATTTACGGTATCAGTACTGTGGTTGGCAGATTTTTAAATTTTTTACTCATTCCATTCTTTACAAACATTTTTCATCCTGCAGAATATGGCATTATCCAGCTTGTCTATGCTTACATCGCAATCTTGAATATTTTTTACATATACGGGATGGATTCTGCGTTCTTGAAATTTGCATCAATGAAGGAATTGGATGAAAGTAAGGATAACTTCTCCACACCATACATTGCTGTATTTAACACATCGTTACTGTTTAGTTTTATAATTATATCATTAAAAAATTCAATTGCTTTACAGTTGGGTGTACCGGATGGTTACCAGTATTTACTCATACTTGCAGCTGTTATTATATTTTTAGATTCGAATGGTTCAATTCCGTTTTTAGCTCTCCGTTTAAAAAGAGAAGTTAAAAAATTTGCTTTATTTAAAATCTTAAACATCTGCACAAATCTTGCTCTTAATCTCATTTTAATTTTAATTTTTAATTGGGGTATTGAAGCTATATTATTTAGTAATATAATTGCTTCACTTGTGTCATTAGTTCTGCTTTTCCCAACAATCTTCCGTTACCTAATACTTAGATTTAACTTTCAGATATTCAAACGATTTATAAAATTCGGGCTTCCCTATTTACCTGCAGGTCTTGCTGTTATGGTTGTTCAGGTGATTGATGTTCCAATATTAGAAAAGCTAACTAATTTAAAAACTGTTGGAATCTATAAAGCCAACTACAAACTTGGCATTTTTATGATGCTGTTTGTTAATATGTTCCAGTACGCCTGGCAGCCATTCTTTTTACAGAATGCGAAAGAAGAAAATGCGAAGGAAATGTTTTCAAAAGTACTTACTTATTTTACTCTTGTAGGAGGTATTTTGTTAGTAAGCATCTCTGTTTTCATTACTGATTTTGCACAGTTTCAGGTTGCAGGCTATTCGCTTATTGGAGAGGCATATTGGGCTGGCCTTGGCATAGTGCCGATTATTCTCTTAGCATATTTAATAAATGGAATGCACGTTATATTTTCGGCAGGCATATACATTGAAGAGAAAAGTTTATATGTACCTTTCATAGCAGGTGCAGCTGCACTATTAAATATAATTGTAAACTTTGCTTTAATACCAACACTTGGCTTTTATGGTGCCGCATTTGCAGCTCTTGCTGCATATTTAACAATGACTGTTGGGTACTATGTTGTAACGCAGAATTTTTATCACATTCATTATGAGTGGGATAAGATCATAAAGATATTTGCAGGAATATTATTAGCAGGATTTTTCTATTACTTCATCGTTGTAGAAGATTATTATCTTTCACTAATTAAAAAAATAATTCTACTAATTGCATTTATTTTGTATTTATACTTATATGCTGTAGATAGGAAAGAAATAAAATCAATTAAAACCAAGTTGAAAGAATCGAGCAAAAATAAAAGTGCAGAATGAGGTATTGATAAAGTTTAAACGTGTTTCAAAAAAGTTTGATGATATCCCGCTACCATCGTATTCTACTGAAGGCAGCTCAGGTATGGATATTCGGGCCGCACTAAAAAAAACTTTATTGCTAAAGCCAAAAGAAATTGAATTAATTCCAACAAATTTAACTGTTGAAATTCCAATAGGATTTGAAATACAAGTAAGACCACGCAGTGGTTTGGCAGCAACGCACGGTATTGGAATTTTAAACTCTCCCGGTACTATCGATGCTGATTACAGGGGTGAAATAAAAATCATAATTATTAATCTTGGTAAAGATGACTTTACTATTCAGCCTGGTGACAGAATAGCACAATTAGTTGTTTCAAAAATTTATAGAGCAAATTTGAAAGAAGTTGAAGAACTAAATATGAGCGGAAGAGGTGAAGGGGGATTTGGTCACACTGGTAAGTCTTAAACATAAATAAATATTTATAAAGGAAAAAGAGTAAATTTTTTTAAAAAGTACTATCTCCCACTTGAAATTGCCTTTGCTAATTCAGTAAACTTCCCACAAGCATTTTCCGAATTAAGAACGCACTTAATCCTTAAATAATTTTATTGTTACTTTTATTTCGTGTCCGGATTTATCCATCTACATAA
This sequence comes from Ignavibacterium sp., assembly GCA_020354005.1. GTDB lineage: Bacteria > Bacteroidota > Ignavibacteria > Ignavibacteriales > Ignavibacteriaceae > BMS3ABIN03. The sequence goes on along the minus strand of CP070637.1, from coordinate 915,488 downwards.
TCATTCACATTATAGTTTGCAGGATGGTGCCTGCACTGTTGATGCACTAGTAAACGCTGCAAAAAAGCATGATATGCAATCCGTTGCATTAACTGACCATGGTGTAATGTATGGTATCGCAGAATTTTATTATAAAGCTAACAGAGCAGGAATTAAACCTATCATGGGGATGGAAGCCTACATTGTTAAGGAAGGCAGCAGGTTTAAAAAGGCTGGCAGCAATGATGGAATTAGTGGGAGAAAAAGAAAGCATTACAATCATCTTATATTACTTGCAAAGAATAAGCAGGGATATAAAAACCTTTCAAAGTTATCTACACTTGGTCATACCGAAGGATATTACTATAAGCCAAGGATTGATCTTGAGCTTCTAAAACAATATAGCGAAGGATTAATTTGCACATCCGCTTGTATTGGAGGTATTGTATCAAGCTATTTAGTTAACGGCAATATTGATAAGGCAAGAAGTACTGCAAAAACATATAAAGAAATTTTTGAAGATGACTTCTATTTAGAAATTCAGGACCACGGGCTGGACGTTGATAAAGCTGTTCTCGAATGGATGCCAAAGTTATCCAAAGAATTCAATATTAAGTTAGTGGCTACCAACGATTGCCATTACATCGAGCAAGAACATGCAATTGCACATAACATTCTGCTTTTGCTTTCAGATAAAAACGGTGGCGATTACAACCAGTTAAGGTATAAGACAGACCAAATCTATTTTAAATCCCCAAAGGAGATGAAAAAACTCTTCAAAGAGTATCCAGAAGCAATTGAAACCACTTTGGAAATTGATTCTAAGATTGATTTAAAATTGGAATTTGAAGGACATCATTTTCCAAAGTTCCCAATTCCCGAAGATTCCAAAGCCAAAACTCTTGACGAGTATTTTGAATTACTTGCAAAGGAAGGTCTTAACAAAAAGGATGTTGATGTTAAACCCGAAGTAGAAGAAAGATTCAATTTTGAAATTGAAACAATTAAGAAGATGGGTTTTGCAGGTTACTTTTTAATTGTTCAGGATTTCATAAATAATGCAAAAAAAGATAACATCCCTGTTGGACCCGGAAGAGGAAGTGTTGCAGGCAGTATTGTAGCATACGCACTTGGTATTACAAATATTAATCCCCTGAAATATGATTTACTGTTTGAAAGGTTTTTAAACCCGGAAAGAAAGTCCATGCCTGATATTGATGTTGATTTTGCTGATGATAAAAGATCTGATGTGATTGATTATGTTCGGAAGAAATACGGTGATAACAGCGTAAGCCAGATTATTACTTTTAACAGGTTATCATCCAAAGCCGTTATCCGGGATGTTGCCCGGGTTCTTAAAATTCCAATCCCAACTGTCAATAACATTACAAAGTTCATCCCTTCAAAATTTGGAAAAGTATATTCAATTGAGCGGGCACTTAATGAAGTACAGGAATTAAGCTGGGTGCGAAATGCACAGGAAGAAGAGATACAAGATTTGATCAGATATGCAAAAGTTCTCGAAGGAATGAATAGAAACGCTTCGAAGCATGCTGCTGGTATAGTGATTACTCCCGGTGATGTTAGTGACTATGTACCATTAGCAAATGCAGTATCGCAGCAGGATATAGTAACCCAGTTTAATATGAAAGAGATTGAAAATGCCGGGCTGCTAAAAATGGATTTTCTTGGTCTTCGAACCTTAACAATAATAAGAGATACGCTGGAGTTGATTAAGAAAAATTATAACGAAGAAATTGACATTGATAATATTTCGCTTGATGATGAAGAAACCTATAAGCTGTTTTCAAAAGGACAGACAACCGGTGTATTCCAGTTCGAATCACCTCCAATGCGGGAGTATCTTAAAAAGTTAAAGCCTACAAGTTTGAATGACCTTGCAGCAATGAATGCTCTCTATCGTCCCGGCCCGATGGAATTTATAAATGATTTTATAGACAGGAAGCATGGTAAGAAAGAAGTTAAATATCTCCATCCTTTATTAGAGGATATTTTAACTGAGACTTACGGAATAATTGTTTATCAGGAACAGGTTATTAAAATAGCAAATAAAATAGCTGGAATGAGTCTTGCTGAAGCTGATATACTTCGTCGCGCAATGGGTAAAAAAGATTTGATGGGTATGAAGCAGCAAAAAGAAAAATTTGTTGAGGGTGCATTTAAAAATGGAATATCTAAAAGAATCGCAAGAGAAATATTTGTTGCTATAGATAAATTTGCAAATTATGGATTTAATAAAAGTCATGCTGTTGCATATAGCTTAATTGCATATCAAACTGCTCATCTTAAGACGCACTACACTGCAGAGTTCTTAGCATCAAACCTTACAAATGAGTTTGGCAATACGGATAAAGTAACTATGTTTTTAGAGGAATGCCGCAAGTTGAAAATTGAGATACTACCACCAGATGTAAATTATCCATCAGTGGACTTTGATGTATCGGATGGAAAAATTCGTTTTGGAATGTCTGCTATAAAAAATGTTGGTAAGAATTCTGTTGAAGAAATAATCACTGCTACAAAAAAACTTAGCCGAAATTTTGCAAGCATTTATGATTTTTGTATGAATGTGGATACAAGGGCTGTTAACAAGCGTGCTTTGGAAGGATTGGTTCTTGCAGGTGCTTTTGATACAGTAGATAAAAGAAGATCTTCACTTTTCCGCTCAATTGAAGATGCACTTTCATTTGGAAGCAAGGTACAAAATTCTAAACTGGCAACAGGTGATAGTCTGTTTGGAGAAATGGAAAAGATTGAAATAACCGAACCTACTATGAGGGAAATTGAAGACTGGAATGAAAAGGAGAGACTGACCAAAGAAAGACAGGTAACTGGATTCTATATTACGGGTCATCCATTACATCGTTTTGAAATTGAGTATAATTCATTTGCCGGTTTCCACATTGGGGAAACGGAAAACTTAAAAGATATGCAAAGTGTAAAAGCTTGCGGTGTTGTAACTGGTCTTCGTAAAAAAATTGACAGGTCAGGTAACAACATGGCGTTTTTTAGGATAGACGATTTTTCAGGATCCTGCGAGTGCTTAATGTTTTCAAAAGTTTATAAAGAGTATGGTCAGTATCTTTTGGAAGAGGAGCCATTATTCATTTTTGGAAACTTGGAAAGCAGCGGCGACACTGTTAAAATACACGTGAATAAAGTCCTGCCTATAGCAAATGCACGGGAAGAAATGGCTCAGAGTATTAAGATTTTTATTAATCAGGATAAAAATAACATCGAACAACTAAATAGTCTAAGAACAATACTAAAGGTACATGAGGGTAAACTTCCGGTATATCTGCAGTTAAACAATAATGGTACACGGGGAAAACTTTTCTCATTAGAGCAATTCCGTATATCACTTTCAGAAAAATTCATCGATGAAGTTCGAATGCTTCTTGGCAGCGATTCAATCATCATTAATAGTAAATGATCCAAAATTGAATCATAGACTAACATAAGGTTGTTTCACTAATGTCTATTTTGTATAATTACTGCCAATATAAAATTAGAATGTGTAAAGTAATAG
>CP070637.1:897049-911859 GCA_020354005.1 Ignavibacterium sp. | reverse complement strand
CAAAAAGATAGGTGCAGTTCAAGAATTTATTGATAAGTTAAGACTAAGTAATGTAGTTGCTGAAAATCATCGTGTTGAAAGTGCAGAGTTTAAAGAAAAATATGCCAACTCATTTGATTTGATTGTGAGCAGGTCTACTTTGCCGCTAATCATTCTTTTCAGATATTCTCTTCCTCTGATTAAGGAAAAGGCGTACATCTTGGCAATGAAGGGCGGCGACCTTACTGATGAATTTAAGAAGGCAGAGACTAAATATAAAGCTTACATAAAAAAATCTACTGTTTACGAGCTGGCATATAAACCCACAAACATTCGTAACAAAAAGGGTAAGAAGCTCGTATTACTTGAGCTTCAGAAGTAAAAGTTGGCCCGTTAATTAGTGTTTTGATTTCTATCTTTAAGGGTTCACAATGTTGAACCCTTTACTATTTTCATCTGGATATAAATTTATTCTTATCGAATGAACTCACCCGATATCATAACTTATCTTTCGGATTTCAGATTCTTTTATGAATTAATTGAGCGCATTAAGGCGACAAGGGAGAAACGAAAAAAGATTTATATCTCATCTCTTTTTGGTGCTGCAGGTAGTTTGCTAATTCGTGAGTTATCGGAAATTGAAAGGCATATAATACTTCTTCTTCCGGATGATAAGCTCGCAGCGGAACTTTCAGTTGAACTTGAATACATGAATATTACTTCGAAAAGAATTTTATTAACAGACTTCAACTCGGAAACTCTTCAGGAAAAACTGACCGAATTATCAAGCAATCAAAGTTATATCTTAATTTCAACCTATAAGCTGCTCAATCTGCAATTGCCGGAGAAAAAGGAAATTGAAAGGAAAACAACTAAAATTGAAGTGGGTAGCGATATAGCTTATGATGACTTAGTTGAGTATCTGAATTTAATGGAATATCAAAAGGATAAGTTTGTTGAAGCATCGGGAGAATATTCTGTACGTGGTTCAATTATTGATTTCTGGTCTTATAGCGAGCAGAATCCAGTACGCTTAGAATTTGATGGAGATTTCCTAGAATCAATTCGTCAATTTGATCCTGAAAGTCAGCGCTCAATTGAAAAGGTTGAGTCAATAACCTTAGCTTCGAATCTAAGTGAATTATATGAAGATACGGATCAGTCAAAATACTCTGACATTTTTGATTACGTTGAAAATCCGATAATACTAGCGTCTAAGTATGAAATAGACAATCACAGTTTCTCTCTCCAAAATCCATTTAAAAAAGATGAACATCTAACTGAATTCATAACGGTAGAGCTGGATGATGACAGCTTTCCGGAACCATCTGATGAAGATAAAAAGGAGTTAGAAGATAATAATAATATCAAGTTTGAGCTGAATAACTCAGCACAATGGATATTGACAGAAGAAGTAGGTTCATCTGCTGATAAAATTGATTTAGGTTTTTTAGAAGCACCAACAATAAATTCTAACTACGATGTTCTCTTCTCAGTACTAAAAGATTACACGGAAAAATCTTATACCGTAATAATAACCGCAGAGAATGAGCTTCACACAATAAGACTAAAGGAATTGCTCTGTGAGTTTAAAAAAGAAATTGAAGATTTAATTGTCAGCAGAAAAATCAGAATAGAAACTTTAGCAATTAAGGATGGCTTTCTTCACAAAGAAAAAAAGATACTCCTCTTAACCAATTACCAAATTTTTAACAAACCTTATAGAACTAAAGCTTCGGGGAAAAGGAAGTTTAAAAAGTCAAAGTCCAAAGCTTTTGCATCGATAAAGAAAGGGGATTATGTGGTTCACGAAGATTATGGTATTGGTAAGTATGCCGGATTGGAAACAATACAAATCGGTGAAATAAAACAAGAATCGATGAAACTGCTTTACGCTGAAGGTGGGATAGTGTATGTGAATCTGAATTATCTGACCCTAGTTAAAAAGTATTCTTCAAACCAACAACTCGCACCCTCACTTTCCATTTTGGGAACGAACGATTGGACGAACACAAAAACAAAAACAAAGAAAAAGATTAAGGAAGCTGCAAGAGAGTTGATTGAGCTCTATGCGAAAAGAAAAGCCACCAAAGGATTTCAATTTGGTGAAGATACTGTTTGGCAAATGGAACTGGAAGCATCGTTTATGTACGAAGACACTCCGGATCAGGAAACAGTAACTGCAGATGTAAAAGTAGATATGCAAGCTGAAAACCCTATGGATAGGCTTGTTTGTGGCGATGTAGGTTTTGGAAAAACCGAAATTGCACTGCGAGCTGCATTTAAGGCAGTGCAGGAAGAAAAGCAAACCGCACTGCTGGTACCAACTACAATTTTAGCCGAGCAGCATTACAACACATTCAAGGATCGGCTCACACAGTTCCCAGTAAATGTTAGTATGTTATCCCGCTTTCAAACAAAGAAAGAGCAAACAGTAACTCTTAAAGAATTAGAATCCGGGAAAGTAGATGTTGTTATAGGTACTCACCGGCTCCTTTCAAAAGATGTTAAGTTTAAAGATCTTGGTTTACTTATGATAGATGAGGAACACCGGTTTGGCGTTACAGCAAAGGAGAAGCTGCGCTCATTCAAAGTTAATGTTGACACATTAACTCTTACAGCAACACCAATTCCACGCACACTAAACCTTTCGTTGCTTGGAGCGCGTGATTTATCAATAATTGCAACGCCACCACCAAACAGGCAGCCGATTATTACAACTGTTCACACGTTTGATATATTAAAAATGAAAGAATGGATATTGACCGAATTGGCACGAGGAGGTCAGGTATATTTTGTTCATGATAGAGTTCAATCAATTGATAAACTTGCGGATTATCTTAACAAACATATTCCAGATATTAGAATTGGTGTTGCGCATGGGCAGATGAGACCAACACAGCTTGAAAATGTTATTCATGGATTTTTAAATAAAAAATATGATGTTCTCCTTTCTACAAAAATTATTGAATCGGGGATCGATATACCGAATGTAAACACGATTATCGTAAACCGCGCAGATAGATTTGGTTTGGCAGAACTTCACCAGCTTAGAGGGAGAGTTGGAAGATCAACACGGCAGGCATATGCTTACTTTATTGTTCCATCGTTGAGCGGTATTACTAAAAAGGCTTTGAGGCGTTTGCAAGCAATTGAAGAGTTTACCGAGATAGGAGCAGGTTTTAATCTATCTATGCGTGACCTTGAGATAAGGGGTGCCGGAAATCTTCTCGGTAAAGAACAAACAGGTTTTATAAATGAAATTGGATTTGACCTGTACTTAAAAATGATTGATCAGGCAGTTGATGAGTTGAAGTACCAGGAATTTAAGGAAGTGTTTAAAACACTCCCCAAGCATGAAGACCGAACAGAACCAACGCTCGACACATACTTTGAAATAGGTATCCCTGAGACTTATATGCCTGAGCAGACAGATAGACTCAACTTTTACACATCACTTTACTCAATAAATAATTTTGAAGAGCTTGAAGATTTAAAGGAGGAAATGATTGACAGGTTCGGTCCGATACCAGTATTAGTTAACAGGCTTATCCTGGCTGCAACACTTCGTTACTATGCTTCGTATGCGTTGTTCGAGCGGATTATAATGCAACGGAAAATTATTAATATAATTCTTCCCAAAGGTGAAAAGGAGGATTATTACAAGCACCAGTTTGTTGAGTTGATGCGTTTTATTTTAGATGAACACAAAGAGACAATTAAGTTCGAGCAGAAGAAAGATTTAATGAGACTGCAGATAAAGAATACTTTTGAGTCACCAGAAAGGTTACTTGAATTTTTAATTGAGGTAAGTTCAAGCATAGAAAAGTTATTTACAACCCCAGATCAATAAAAACAAACCCTCAAATTTCTCCTAAATAAGCACATCTGCTAGTAATTGTGCTATTAATCACTGCAGCTTCGAAATAATTTGTAAATGAATGAACATTCATTTATATTTGTGATATGAGATCAAAAGATGAACTTAAACAAGAGGCAATTTTTAAGGCAACAATAAAGCTTGTAAACAAGATTGGCTTCGTATCAAGCTCTGTTGCAAAGATAGCAAAAGAGGCAAATGTATCTCCTGCCACCATTTATATCTACTATAAAAACAAAGAGGATTTACTCATTACCACTTATGCTGAAATCAAAAAGAAAATGAGTGTAGCACTACTGAAGAATTTTGATGATTCAAAACCGTTTAGAGATATTTTGTTCGTGTTTTGGAAAAATGGTTTTGAATTTGTTGCAAAAAACAGAGAATTGTATATGTACGCAGAGCAATTTGCAAATTCACCATACTCAGAAAATGTTGACCATAAAGAATTAGAAAAGCATTTTGAGCCAATGATAAAGGTACTGCAAAATGGAATTGAGCAGAAGGTAATTAAAGATGTTTCCTTTGAAATATTGGCAACATTTATTTTCTACCCGATAATGATTATGTCTAACTCGAAAATTAGCAAAGCGTTAGAACTTAATGAGAAAAATATTGAAACAGGTTTCCAGCTTGGCTGGGATGCAATAAAACTTTAAAATTTTTAAATAATAACTAAATGAATATTCATTTTTCAAATAATAAAATTAAGAAGATTATGAAAATAAGCCCAATAATTATCCCGCTCTTACTGGTAGCGGGAATGATATTCAATCAATCTTGTTCATCAGCATCATATAGTACTGAGGATATTAAAATGAAAAAAATTGTAACTTCTTCTCAATTCAAGGAGGGGATATTCCACAATTACAAGCCAAGTCCAAAGTGGGATATTATTGATATGATTCCAATGATGTGGGATTTTTTATTCACCGGTAATGATAGGAAACCGAATGCAACATTGCCTGTACAGCAAGTTGATTTTGATCAAATTGTAAATGCAAAATCCGATGAATTAAAGGTAACGTGGATTGGTCACTCATCGCTAATAATTAATATTGACGGCAAAATTATTCTTACTGATCCAGTCTATTTAAACAACACGGCTTTTCTTGGTCCGGGAAGATACAATGGTGATGTGCCTTTTGATATTGATGAATTACCTGAAATCGATTTAGTAGTTATCTCACATAACCATTACGACCATCTTCATGCAGAGACAATCCAGAAAATTCTTCCGAAGGTAAAACATTTTGTTACACCGCTTATGGTTGGTGCCGAGTTAGAAGAAATGGGGGTGCCGCGTAACAAGATTACCGAACTCGATTGGTGGGAAGAAGTAAGACCATCCAAAAGCTTTTTAATTGCTCTTACTCCAGCACAACATTTTTCCGGCAGAGGTTTATTTGATAGAGACGAAACTCTTTGGGGTTCTTTTGTAATTCAAGGACCAAAACATAAAATATATTTCAGCGGAGATTCCGGTTACTTCGAAGGTTTCAAAGAAATTGGAGAGAAGTTCGGACCATTCGATATAACATTTCTTGAGTGCGGTGCATACAATGAGAGGTGGCCTTTTGTGCATATGTTTCCTGAAGAAACCGCACAAGCTCACTTAGATTTACGGGGAAAAATTTTACACCCGATTCACTGGGGAACATTCGATGTATCACTCCACTCATGGTATGACCCAATAGTTAGAGTTTCTAAAGCTGCTGATAGCCTTGGTATTAAGCTTTCAACACCAATTATTGGAGAAACAATAACAATAGAGGAAAATCTATATACAGAAAGATGGTGGGAACCGATATTAAACCAAGAAAAACTAATCACAAAAAATTAAAATAAAAGGAGAATTTAAAGTGAAATACAAACCGTTAGGAAATACAGGACTTTATGTTTCGGAGCTAACTCTGGGCGCAATGACTTTTGGTGAGAAAGATGGACCGTTTGCACAAATGATAGGTGCAACCGGATAGGAACTTGCAACAAAGATGGTAAACTTATCTTTAGATGCAGGCATCAACATTTTTGATACTGCAAATGTATATAGTTTCGGAGAGTCTGAGATAATGCTTGGCAAAGCTCTTGGCAAGAAACGAAAAGATGTACTTATTGCAACCAAGGTCTACAGCCCATTTGATAAATCTGCCAATTCTCTTGGTACGAGCCGTCTTGCAATTATGCGTGAGGTTGAAGCAAGTCTAAAAAGAATGGGAACTGATTACATTGATCTGTATCAACTTCATAGCTGGGATGTTACAACACCCATCGAAGAAACACTAGAAGCATTAGATGATTTAATTCGTCAGGGTAAAGTGAGATATATTGGTTTGTCTAATTTTAATGCCTGGCAGATAGCAAAAGCTGATGGAATTTCAGCCAGATTAAACCTTGAGAAATTTTGCTCAGTTCAAGCTTACTATTCATTGGTTGGTCGTGAATTAGAAAGAGAAATTATTCCAGCATCTATGGATCTTGGTTTAGGAACGTTAATTTGGAGCCCGTTGGCTGGAGGTTTCTTAAGCGGTAAGTTTACTCGTGAAAGTGAATCAGATGGAAGAAGAAAGAGTTTCGATTTCCCACCAGTAAATAAAGAAGTAGGATTTAATATTGTTGATAAGCTAAAAGAGATAGCAGATAGTAAAGACGCTTCGGTAACTCAAATTGCATTATCCTGGCTGTTGCATAAGGAAGGAGTTACAAGTGTAATAATAGGTGCACGTAAAAAAGAGCAACTGGTTGATAACCTCGGTTCAGTTGAAATAGAGCTTACAGATGAAGAGATGAAACAGCTTGATGAAGTTAGCGCAATTGCTCCCGAATATCCAAATTGGATGCCACCTTTTCAACGAGGGCAAGATTTATTTAGCAGATTTTCTGATTCATAAGATTATAGATTAGTCTGAAGTTTTAAAAGATAAGATTAAAAGGAGTGTAATAAAAAAAAGTCATCACCGAAGGTAATGGCAGATATTGTTAAGAAAATAGTTAAATGCTCAAAATCCTAAAACAAGATACCCGGTTGGAAAGATGGCAAAACCGTTGGTTCGGATCCGAAAACTTTTTGGCGATAAAGGTTACGACAAAGTTATAACGAGTCATGTAAAATAATTAAGTTGTTGAAAAGCAACTAAAAGATTAATTATGTTGAGAGGTCTTAATGGGTAGAAGATTCGATTATACAACCTGGGCAAGAAAAATGGTATTTAAATTTCCCTCTTTCTCTTATATTGCCATACAGGTGAATTTCTGGATTTTAGCTTTTCTCTTACTTATGGTGTTAATACACTTTCAAACGGTTTTGTTAAATGAATCATATTCTTTGCAAATCCCGGTTTCAATTCTCTCAGGTGTTGCAATTGCTTTGATATTAGGATTTATCTACGGGTTGGTTTTTGGTGGTGTTGATCTATTATTGGAAAAAGGTTTTCTAAGACGCAAGTTTCTGGGATTCATCATATTAATTAAGAGTCTGATTTATTTAACGATTGTAATAGGTGTTACAATTCTTTTAAGATATGTTTTATGGGATAATGTTATAGTTCACTATTTCTATAAAGATTCTGCGCCTATAGTAAATGAGCAAACCTGGGAGTATGCCTTTTACATGGTATTAGTATATACTTTGGTAATGTCTGTTGCTATTAGTTTTATAAATCAGATGAATAAAAAATTTGGCCCTGGAATTTTGATACCAATGCTGTTTGGTAAATACCGAAATCCCAAAGAAGAAGAGCGTGTTTTTATGTTTTTGGATTTGCAATCATCTACAGCACACGCGGAGAAACTTGGTCACTTAAAATACAGCGCTCTTATTCGCGATAGCTTTATGGATATCAACCAGGTTTTAGTAAAACACAATGCTGAAGTATATCAATATGTTGGTGATGAAATTGTAATAAGCTGGCCGATTACCGGTAACCTGAATAGCCTTTCTTGTGTTGATTTTTTCTTCGCCTGCCAGGATCAGTTTGATATGAGACTCGATTATTATATGAAACATTATGGCTTTGTCCCAAGATTTAAAGCCGGCTTACATCTTGGAAAAGTTACAGCCGTTGAAGTTGGAGAAATCAAGCGTGATATCGCATATCACGGTGACACTTTAAATACTGCATCAAGAATCCAGAGCGTTTGCAATCAGTATGATAAAATCTTCTTAGCTTCTGGTAATATAAAAGAGTTCGCCGACCTTGAGAACAAATATTCCGTTGAATTAATCGGTGATATTAATTTGAGAGGTAAAACGGAATCAATAGATATCTACAGCATTGATCGAAAATTTGTTTAGAAATTTGAATTGAATCGGAAAGAATGAAATTGGAATGAAAATAAAAGCTATAATAACAGGTGCAACTGGAATGGTGGGAGAAGGTGTCTTGCACGAATGCTTGTTGTATCCCACTGTTGAATCAGTGCTGGTAATAAACCGCAAACCGTGTGGAGTTAAACACGAAAAGTTAAAGGAAATTCTCCACAAGGATTTTCTTGATATATCTGCAATCGAAAATGAACTTTCAGGATATAATGCTTGTTACTTTTGTATGGGTATATCCTCCGTTGGCAAAAAGGAGGATGAGTACAAACGTATCACTTATGATTTAACGATGAATTTTGCAAACACTTTGGTAAAACTTAATCCAGGTATGACATTCTGTTATGTATCGGGTGTGGGGACGGATAGCACGGAAAAAGGTAGAAGTATGTGGGCTCGTGTGAAAGGAAAAACTGAGAATGATTTGATGAAGCTGCGGTTCAAAGCTGCTTATATGTTCAGACCTGGATATATACAGCCCTCCAAGGGATTAAGGAACACGTATAAAATGTATAAAGTTCTCGCACCAATTTATCCCCTTATAAAATTACTTTTCTCTAAGTATGTTACTACATTGAGAGAAATAGGATTGGCAATGATAAATGTAACTTTGTATGGCTCGGACAAAAAAGTACTGGAGTGTAAGGATATTATTCAGCAATCAAAGGCTGGCAAGTAACTTTGAGAAATCCTTTTTTATTTTCCCTCATATTCAGCATTATAATTTTGGCTATAGATTTCTATGCTTACAGTGGTGCAAAGAAATTAACGCAAAAATACAGCCAAAGGATTAGGCAAATTGTCTTCTTTCTATTTTGGATTGTACCAGCTTTACTTATAACCGCATTAATTCTATTTGCAATTTTCAACCGTACAATTGATCCAGCCAATGTAATTGTTTATTTCCACTATATCAGCGGTACCTTCATTCTTTTCTATGTTCCCAAACTGGTATTCATAATATTTAATTTGTTTGATGATTTAATTCATCTTGGTAGAACACTTTATAAAAAATCTAAAAGAACAAGGGAACAGGACACAACACAAGGGGAGCTAATATCACGAAAACTATTTCTTACACGCACTGGAATTGTCATTGCAGGCTTACCATTTATATCAATTGCGTATGGAATTAAGTGGGGCAAGTTTAATTATACTACGAGAAACTTTACTTTAAGATTTAGTAACCTTCCCGCCTCGTTTGATGGCTTACGTATAGTTCAAATATCGGATTTTCACATTGGCAGTTTCTTAAATTCCATAGATGAAGTTGAAGTCGCTGTTGAACTTATCAATGAACAAAATGCCGATTTACTACTATTCACGGGTGACATTGTTAACAATCTTTCTTCTGAGATGGATAAGTTTATTCCAATTCTGAATAAGCTTAAAGCGAGTATTGGCAAGTTTTCAATACTTGGAAACCATGACTATGGTGATTACGTGCCTTGGAATTCGATGCAAGAAAAGAGACAGAACTTCGATAGACTTATTAATCTACAGGAAGACATTGGCTTTAATATGCTTATTAATCATTCTCAAAAAATTTCTTTGAATGGTGAAGAGATTGAATTGGTGGGAGTCGAAAACTGGGGCCTGCCGCCCTTCCCGCAATATGGCGACCTTAGCAAAGCTCTATCGAACACTACAGAAGAATCATTTAAAATATTAATGTCTCACGATCCAACTCATTGGGATGAAGAAGTTCTTGATAAAACGAATATTGATTTAACACTTTCTGGTCACACACACGGTGCACAGTTCGGTATCGAAATTCCCGGGTGGAGATGGAGTCCTGTTAATATGCGTTATAAAAGATGGGGCGGATTATATACCGAAGGCAAGCAAAGTTTATATGTTAATACCGGTATTGGTTTTATTGGATTCCCGGGCAGAGTCGGTATGCCCCCTGAAATTGCTGTCATTGAATTAAATAAAGCTTAAGTAGCAAGAATATTCATTATAGGATTAGTAGTACCAGTTAATCTCTAACTGTAAGTAGTTATCGCGCCTAAAAAAGTGAAGCAGGTCGCCTTCTTCAGTATTATAAAATGCTATTGCCTCAAGATTAACGATGAAGCTCTCCCCAACTCTTCGGCTTGCTTCTATACTGGGATAGATTCCCGCACCTCTATAATCAACAAGAACACCGGCTAATATTTCTGTGCTTTGAACATCATTGAATGCAAGCCGGCTGCCAACAAATACGTGGTTCTTAAATGGATTGGGTGGGAAGAAAAACTGATCTCTGTCATCGTAAAGCCACTCTCCTAAAACGCCCACATCTAATCCGGTGTTACTAATATTTGAAAATGTATATTCGAACCCGGCTGTGAGCGCATAAAATCTTTTCCCGATTGTGTGCCTTGTAATTCCTTCAAACTTCCATAGCCAGCTTCCTAAAGTTAGCTGACCTTCAAGCCCTGTTTGGTTCATCAAATCATAATTCAGTTGTATATACGGTTCGATGCCGGCACTGTCAATTGGTGTAAATCTTGGAGCGCGGCTTGTGCCGACAAAATGTGAAATGGCGAAGTCAAAGGGACCAATATAATTTACATACCGAAATGCAAAGTCTATATGTTTATACTCAGAGCTGCTTTCGTAAATGGGATTTTCAGTATCGATTAATATTGGAAACCTGAACCTGCCTTTCTCACCGGGAAAAGTACGCTCACGAAAGCCTGTTAATAGAAATAACTCTAACGTTCCCCAGTCGTGAATGTAAATAAAGTTTATCATCGGCTGGCCGAGCTTTTGTTCGCCATTAAAGTTTTCAACAAAGTCGGTTTGATTAATAACATCTACCAAGTGTTGTGATTCTGTCACACCCCAAAATATTTTCCTAAAGCCAACACTTATTTCCCAGTTATCACTGTAGTAAAGCCAGAATAATTCTCGAATATCGTAATGGGTTCTTTCTTTATCATGCTGGTCGTATCTGGCAAAGAATGTAAAAAGTAAACTATGGGGGCTTCCGCCAAAATCATAGTAGAACTCCGGTTGAATGGCCAATGAAAAACCGGTGCCTTCTTGCCTATCATCCAAAGGGCCTAAAGGAAAGTATCTAAGTTGAAACTGAGCAAAGCCGGAAAGTTCCTGTGAATAAGTTTTAGTACTTAACAGTACAACTAAAAGTATAAAAGCACCGAGAATGTTTTTCATCTATAAATTGATTTTCTTTTGCCTGGTGTGATTTAATTGAGAATGGATAAAATAAAAGTGCAGATTAAATTCCTTTAACTTAACCTGCACTAATAAACCCATGGTTATTTTTATCTTGCCCTTTTTAATGAATTCTGATTAAAGTCACTATCGGAAAATCCATTTGCAAACTTATAATCAGCAAATAGCAAATCCGTACTTTTACCTGTTTGGTGGTTGATCATCGATAACTTATCTGCGCGCCAGTATTTATCCATATACTGCTTGTACTCGTGATAAGTAAGTGTCTTTAGCATTGAATTTTTCCTGTCATAAAAGTCAACCTTCATTGGTCTGTATTCAGCTTTATCAATCCAAACTATCTGTCTTGTGTACCCGGAGTTTTCATCAACAGGATATCTTTCCATAACAAAGCAATCGATGCCATCTACGGTTTCATCCTTCAAATACTTGTATGTATACTTTTCAACTTCCTGTGATGATATATCTTCGTAAGCGAATTCGCTTCCCATAAAAGGACCCGATTTGTTATCGGATGCAATTCGTTTTACTCTTTTAAGAGCCGGAAGATAAAGCCATTGATCATCGGGACCGGACTTATGTGTGAAAGACAGAAATGCTGTACCCTTAACATCTCTTGGTTCATTAAAGATAACCAATGACTTATCGCCATCATCTTTAACTTCAAGAGTTTTGTTGCTTATTTTTCTTTTGCTTTCATCACCCTGTTTATTCCGCAGTATCATAGTTAATTCAGAAGAGGAATCACCAAAACCTAAATCTCTTTTGTCTGCTTCGATAGCAATTTCTAATCCTTTCTCTTCCGGAGTTTGTGCACTTAACATCATCGTAAATGCAATTAATACAATAAAAATATATTTAAGATTATTTATGAATGACATCGTTAATTCTCCTAACAATTTGTTTTTATAATAATATTTAAGATTTAGCTTCTACAGGAACCGCATCTGAAGAAATATCTTCATCCTTTTCGGGAACTGACGCACTAACACCTTCCAGCTTCATTAACAAGGGGGGGAGGAATAAAAAGTCAGCCAGGAGAGCTATAATGATAACAATAGCAGTTAATTTGGCCATATTTGAATTCATAGCAAATGAGGAAAAAGTTAGAATAAAGAATCCAGCAGCTAAGATAAGTGTGGTAACTATTAAAGCTTTTCCAACAGTATGAAATGCATAACGTGTTGCATCATCGGGAGCCAAATTTTTCTCACTTCTTGCGCGTAAATATTTGCTTAAGAAATGAACAGTATCATCCACTACAATGCCTAGTGTCATTCCCATCACAATTGAAAGACCAGCGTCAACTCTTCCGACCATAAGTCCCCACAAGCCAAATCCAACCATTGCCGGCATCAGGTTTGGCACCAAACTTATTGCTCCAATCTTTAAATTCCTCAAGGCAAAAACCATCATAAAAGAGATCAGAACTAATGCTATTATAGTACCTTTAATCATACTATTGATTTGTTTTCCGGTAATATTAGCAAACATAACGGATGGTCCTGAACCATAGGAGAACATATATTCAGGGGCGTTTTCCTTAAGCCATTTCTCACCATTTGCTGCTACTGCTCTTATATCGTTGGCGGTAACATCCTGCAAGGTTACAATAAACCTTGTCGCTGATTTATCGATGTTTATCCGGTTGTTTAAATCCAAACCATAAGGTAAGGACATTTCATAAAGCAATAGATACTGTGCAGCAAGCTCACGGTTATCAGGAACACGGTAGTATGATGGATCATCGCCATGCATATTTTTATTTAATCTTTTTATTACATCTGTAAAGGTATTAACGTGAACAACGTTTGGCTGCTGGCGATACCAGTTAGTGAAATCTTCAAGCTTAGAGAGATATTCCGGATCGCTAATTCCTCCGGGCCCATCTCCGCCGAGTGAAAATTGAACTTGATATATACCGGTTAAATTATCTGCAGCGTAATCTGTATCTGTCCTGAACTGAACGCTTTCATCAAAGTATTCTACGTAATTATCATTCAATTCATTTGTAAAAAGAAAAGCACTGACTATAATGGCTGAAACTATTCCACCGTAAAATAGCGGCTGCCTTCTGCGTATAACAAATTCAGCCAGTGCATCAACAATACGATTATCCTGTTTTTCTTCTTTTCTCTTTTTAACCCTTACAGGAAGTACTGCCATAAGAGCAGGTAAAAATATTACCGATAGCAAAAATGCAGCAGCAATACCGACTGATGTGATATTACCTAAATGGTTGAATGGCGGCACATCACTAAAATTCATTGTTAAGAAACCAATTATTGTAGATATGCTTGTCAATAACACCGGCAGAAAATTTATGCGTAAACTTTCTTTTATTGCCTCTATCTTCGTTCTGCCACGTCGCATTTCTCCGAACAGAGCAACAAGAATGTGAATTGAATCTGCTATTGCCAGTGTCATAATTATAGTAGGAGCCTGCGCTGAAGGAGGAGTTATTCCGGTCCCGAACCAGCCGGCCAAACCCATAGCTGCAATTGTTGAGAAGGTGACAATAAACAAAGTTGCTATCGTTCCTGTAACAGATCTAAGTGAGAACAGCATTATTAGCAACATTACCACATACATTAAAGGTATAAGAGATTGCATATCAGACATACTTGCCTCTGAAAATGCATTGTTGAGCATTGCCATACCTGTAATGTGAATCTCAACATCAGGATATTCTTCTTTGATTTGAGCAGCTAAATTTCTTGCAAAGCCAACTGCTTCAGGTACTTCCGTAATACTTTCTTCAGGAAACTGGAGTGTGACATTAACACCGGTTACATTTGCATTTTCAGAAATAAGCTGTTTGATTAAGAAAGGTTCGGAGAGTGCAATAACTTTTGCATCCTTTAATTCTTCAGATGACTTTTGAAGTGCATCTTCAATAAGATCTTCAACTATTAAATCATCTCCTTCTGCACGCGTATGCTGAAAATTTGTTATTGCATCCACTCTTGTGGAATAAGGAATTTGCCATGATTCTTTTGTGAGTTTTTCAATTGCATCCAGAGTTTGATTTTTAAATACACCCTCGTCCTGTGTGCCCAGCACAAAGAGAATGTTATCGTTTTTGGAATACACATTTTGTATCTCTTCAAATAATTGAAGCTGAGGATTATCCTCACTAAAGAACACCCTGTAGTTTGTATCGAGTCTCAGGTTTTTTGCGCCGGATGCGATAAGAATAACTAATGCTATGGTTCCTATCACAACCAACCAGCGATACTTGAGAACCCAATCCACATAGCGATTCACGAAATTCTCTAATCGTGAATAAAAGCCTTCGCCGTTCATTTATTAGCCTCCATATTGGTTTATATAAATTTCTCTATCGTTTTATAATTTGTAAAAAGTTCTTTGTGAATAATGTTAAGTGTTAAACCTTAACGGATGATTTGTTTTTCTCGTACTCTAACTTTCTGTTAAGCAGAATGT
>CP070637.1:891136-896949 GCA_020354005.1 Ignavibacterium sp. | reverse complement strand
CCAAACATGATGTATTTCCAGAAAAAGTTCAGATTGCCCCGGCTATCTCCGACTCCAAGAGTCGATTGGCAGATAAAACGTCGGACGCCCACCTTTTCCATCGCGCTGATGATATTTCGTGTTCCCTCTGACCGGACCGTACCTTTCCTGCCCGCACCGAGTGAACACATCACCGCTTCGTGGCCTTGTATCGCTTTCTCCACCGACGCAGGATCCATTACATCGCCCTGAACGACCTGAAGGTTGTTGTGTTTGATGTCAACCTTCGTGGCATCGCGTGCGAATGCAGTGACAGTGTGTCCCTGCTCAAGAGCTTGCTTGACAAGCTCGCGACCTGTGCTACCCGTTGATCCGAAAATAAGTAATTTCATTTTTTCCTCCTGGTTATAAACTGCTGAATTATTACTAATACTGCATTTAACATTATAATTATTATATACCCATCCAGAAAAAAAGATTAAAATTTTATTCAAAAAAATAAATACCCAGTGCATCACCATTTTGTATACGTATCGCATAAGGAACTATTAACGCACAACCTGGATCATCATATTGTGGGTCCGGAGTTTCAAAAGGATAGGCTGTTTCAAAGGTATTAAATAAAATCTCCACACTAAAATTTAACCAATCTTGTTTTAAAAATTCTTCTTCAATTTTTTCCGAAGCGTAAGTAGGAAATAAAAGTTGACGATACATCCCTATAATCCCAGCCATATTAAGAAATAATCTGCTACATGGTGTATCAAAATTTCCATATTGTTCCTGTTGAGTTTTATAATCATATGTCTTTATTTCAAATACTCTTTTACGTCTATTCAATTCTATATTTTTCCAAACTACACGTTCAAAAGTATTATTTTCAATATTATATCCCGTAAAATTAAATTGAGCTGTGAATATTAGATATAAATATTCGCCTTTTTTGATTACCTCGTCCAGTTCTTCAGCACGTCCTTCCGCAATAGGATTTTGGACTGAATTACTTGAATGCTTATAAGTATAAAATAGTCTTGCATCTGTATTATTTATTGGATATTGAGGAGTATTATTAAATTTTTCGTTAAGTGCAGGTAAATACTGTGGATACAATGGTGAAGCTAATATGATAAAGGAAAATAAAATGTTTAAGAGTATTTTTTTTAACATCGTGAAGTCCTTCGTATTAGGCTTTGCAAATTCTTTCATCATATAATATTATTTTGTTATCTATGTATTGCATAAATAAAAATATTACAACTAGACTACGTCTATTATTGTATTTGACTCGCTGTTAAAAATAAGAACCTAAAATAAAACCAAACCTTTCATAACAGTAGCAATGATATTCCATAACATAATATTTATTGCTAAAAATAAAAATCAATAAATTACATACGCTTAGGTGCTGAAACTCCCAAAATACCCAAGCCATTTTGCAACACTGTTTTTGTTGCTTCGGCTAATGCCATCCTTGCTTCTGCTAACTTCTTCTCACTGCCGAGTATTCTGCGGAAAGTATAAAACTTATGAAATGCAGTTGCAAGCTCCTGTAAGTAAGTACAAATCCTGTGTGGCTCAAAATTTTCTGCAGCAACTAAAATCTCATCTTCATATTGGTTTAATTTATTTATTAGCTGCTTCTCCTCTTCTTCTAGTAGTAAATTTAGATTCTTAACAGAGGATTTAATTTTTTCCTCTGCTACAGTTCGAATTATAGAGCAAATCCTTGCATGTGCATACTGAAGATAGAATACAGGATTTTCATCAGACTGCTTTTTTGCAAGTGTCAAATCAAAATTCATATGAGATGAAATATTCCTCATATTAAAAAAGTAGCGCACTACATCACTGCCAACATCATCAATTAACTGGTCAAGTGTTATATAGTTTGCTTTACGCGTCGACATCTTTATAACTTCACCATCCTCAAGAATAGTAACAAATTGATGAATTAATACCTTCACTTTATCGGAGTCCAAATCAATCGCTCTTAACCCGGCAAGCACATCCGGATAGGTTGCCGTGTGATCGGAGCCAAACAGATCAACCATTAAATCATAGTTTCTATCAAATTTAGTTTTGTGATAAGCAATGTCCGGTAACCGGTAAGTCGGCTCGCCAGTTGCTTTAACAATAACTTTATCTTCAGCAACTCCAAGCTCACTGAATTTCATCCACAATGCATCATCTTTTTTGTAGGAAAGACCCTTCTCTTCAAACATTGAAAGGAGTTCCTCTATTTTACTATCTTCATATAAACTATATTCGTTAAAGAAAGAATCAAAAGTGATGTTCAAGCGAGAAAGTGTATCCTTAATCTCATTAAATATTTCTTCCTCAGCTTTCTCTTTAAATTTCCCTTCAGGATCTTCTTCAGTTAGTTTGTCTCCAAATTTATCGTGAAGCTTCACAGCAATATCTTTTATATATTCTCCCTGATAATAATCTTCAGGGTAGTCAATTTTATTTCCAAGCAGTTCTAAATATCTCAATTTAACAGAATCACCAAGCACACGCATTTGTCTACCGGCATTGTTAAAATAATATTCACGCTCAACCGTGTAACCAATGGACTCCAGCATATTTGCTACTGTATCCCCTACCACTGCACCCCAGCCGTGTCCCACAGTTAATGGTCCCGTGGGATTTGCAGAAACAAACTCAACATTTGCCTTTTGCCCTTTGTGCTTGTTTGATCTTCCAAAGTTGCTTTTCTCCTTCAGGATCTGATTTACAATTTGTGCTTTATAATTATGGGAAAAGAAGAAATTAATGAATCCTGGGCCGGCGATCTCAACTTTTTCAATTACATCCTCATCAACATCCAGATTAGAGATAATTTCATCTGCAATTTGCCTTGGATTTTTCTTTAGTCTTTTAGAGAGCATCATAGCAGCATTACAGGAAAGGTCACCATGCTCATCCGATTTTGGGGTATCAAATGAATAATCAATCTCAGAGAGATAACTCAGCTTCATAGCTGCTTTGTTAAATATTTCTGTTAAATATTTTTTCAAGATTTATAGTGTTTATTAGTCAGTTTTTTTATAGAGATTAAAAATAAGGAAATAGTAGCTATTAGGCTTGAGTGATTTGAAATTTGATGGGATTATTAGAATGAATCTTGATATAGCAGAAAGCCATAGATTTCTAACCGTCACAAAAGATGCCGAAACGAGTTCAGCATTGTTTTTTTTTTGAAACTTTAACTGACTGATTGAGACTGTGCGGGATCAGCAAGTCTCTCAAATCGCGCATCACCCCATAGTTTTTCCAGGTTATAAAATTCCCTTGCATCCCTTTTAAATACGTGAACTACCACATCTACATAATCCAGAAGCACCCAGTTTAATGCCTGGTATCCTTCTTTGTGCCAGCACTTCATACCTTCATCCCTTAACGATCTATCTACATCATCTGCAATTGCTTTTACCTGCACATCGGAATCAGCAGAACATATCACAAAATAATCTGCAAACGCCGTTAGTTTTCGCAAATCGATCAGAAGCACATCGTACGCCTTTTTGTTAAACATAATTTCAGTAATTCTTTTTGCAAAAATATTTGAGTCCAATTTTACTCCTCTAATTGTTGTGAAATAATTTTCTATAATCTTTGCCGACTATTAAAGTAATATCCAAAAAATAATTTTTATTCTTCTGCTGAATTACACGACTTCTATCGAGACCAATGACATCAGCCAGATATTTTGCATTTCCCAGCCTTCCTGCCCTATCAATTATTATTGATTTATCTATTTCAAACGATCTGTAATTTGCAGTATTGACGACATCAAAATTTCTTTTTCTGAGACTATCAGTAAACGCATCTGCTATATCAACGACACCGCAACCATTCAATACTTCAACTTGAATAATTCGTTTGTGTTCTTTTGTGGTTTCGTTTACGCGTTCTGATTCAAAGACATTTAATTTGTATAAAACAGAATAGCCCAGATAAATAATTATTACTGATAGAAATAAAATTGTAATGTTTAATAACGAATTGGATTTGGATGGGGTTCGACTTTTCTTTGCTTTTACTGATCCTGGTATTTTCTTCACTCAGCTTTCTCTATTTACTTCCTAAATAGTAATAAGGATTTTTATAAACCTTGTAGTTCAGATTGGATTTAATCACCAAACGGATCCCTCTGAAAGCTATTGAATGAGCTCATATACGGGTTGAAATAATAATTGGAGTAGGGAAGATTCCTGTACTGTACTGAAATGTGCATATCTTTATATGGAGAATAATTGATAGCGGCTCTGCTGATATATATTCCATTTATATCATTCTGGAAATTTTGTCCAAATGAACTGTAAGGAGAATAAATAAAGCTGACATCCATCTGAACATTCATATTATCCATCACTTTGTAAAACATACTGTTTGTATAAGTTCCTAACGAAATGCCGTGACTTCCGAAAGATGTATATGACATTGAAAACGAATGGCTCATATGGAAATTTTCAGAATTTAAGAATCCTATAGAAAATCCTGAATTTTCATCCACTATTCCCTCTTTTACACTCGGTCTGTTCAGTCCGTCATCCCTGTATTGAGCAAATGTGGATATTGAAAAGATTGTAAAGAGTAATATAGTCAGGTTTTTCATAATAATACTTTTGTATTTGAAAAAATGATAAATAAAAATCATATGAAAGTCAATAATAAATATACCAACAAAAATCTTGCAATAAATCCCTAAAATTATTCCTACCCCCTTGATAATATCAAAATGAATCATATATTTGCAGACAAGTTTATGGAAAAGAACAACGGGACATATTATTTTTCAATTTCTGCTGAGAAAAAAATCACCTGGTGGTGGGGCATTTTGATTTGTAATATATCCCGGTGATTCTGAGGAATTATAATTTATTTTTGACCCTTCTCAGTACACTGGGAAGGGTTTTTTATTTTAATTAACGAATAAAATGGACTATAAAAGTTTCGAATCGTTAGCCGGGGATTATAACTTAGTACCTGTGTATGAATTTATCACAGCAGATATGCTAACGCCTGTTACTGCGTATTTGAAGATAAGAGAAAAGGGCAAGTACAATTTTCTTTTGGAATCCGTAGAAAATGCAGAAAATCTTTCGAGATATTCATTTATTGGTAAAGACCCTGCTTTTGTGTTCAGCAACAAAGGCAAATTAATTAAAGTGAAAGATGGTAAAACCGAAAAGGGAAAAAGTGAAAGTATCTTTGATTTTCTTAGAGAAGAAATTAAATCATACAATCAGGCGAAGTTAGAAAACCTACCTGATTTTACAGGCGGAATAGTCGGTTACCTTGGATATGAAAATATAGTACTTATCGAAAATGTTTTAGAAAATCATATTAATAAAACAGACCAGCCGGATTCCATATTCGGATTGTACGATACCATATTAGCCTTTGATCATTTCAAGCATCAAATAATTCTTATAACTAATGTTAAGATAGAAAAGGATACTGCTCTTAAAGAAGCATATGATACTGCAAGAGAAAAACTTTCCACACTTAAAAACGAATTACAAAAACCACTCACCTATTCATCTGATTTTAGCCTGACAGATGGATTGGGGAAGGATTTTGATCCCACTGAGTTTTATAACCAGGTTGAATCGGGTAAGGAGCACATTTTTGAAGGCGACATTTTCCAGATTGTAATTTCAAAAAGATTTTCTGCAAATTTTTCGGGAGATCCGATAAATGTTTACAGAGCATTGAGGATTATTAATCCTTCACCCTATATGTACTTTTTAGAATTTGAGGATGATTTTTGTGTTATAGGAACTTCTCCGGAAGATCTATTAAAAGTGAAGAACGGAACTGCTCAGCTG
>CP070637.1:883503-891036 GCA_020354005.1 Ignavibacterium sp. | reverse complement strand
GTACTACTTTGGGCTGATGTAAAAAGTACGTACGTAATCTTAATTACTCTTGGAACTCTTTGGCTTGGTGCTGTTGGATTTTTAGATGACTACTTAAAGGTAATTAAAAAATATCCAAATGGATTGATTGCAAGATACAAGTTACTTGGGCAAGTATTAATTGGATTACTCGTTGGTGCAGTTATTTATTTCTCACCTGAGTTTGCTGGTTTTAATACACTTACAACGGTTCCATTTCTTAAAAATGTAAACTTTGATCTTTCAATATTATATATACCGGTAGTAATTTTTATTGTTACTGCGACTTCAAACGCAGTTAATTTAACTGATGGCCTTGATGGTTTGGCCATTGGTATTATAGCAATTGTGATGATCGCACTTGCACTATTAAGCTACGTTAGCGGCAATGCAATTTTTGCTAACTATCTTAATATACTTTACCTGCCCGGATCGGGTGAACTATCTGTATTTGTGTCTGCATTAGTTGGTGCTTCGCTTGGCTTCCTTTGGTACAACTGTTATCCTGCACAGGTATTTATGGGTGACACCGGTTCTCTTGCATTGGGAGGAGCGTTTGGGATATTAGCTGTGCTGATTAAAAAGGAATTATTCATTCCGATACTGGGCGGTATATTTTTTATGGAAACACTTTCTGTAATTATTCAACGTCTTTATTTCAAGTATAGTAAAAAAAAGTATGGTGAAGGAAGAAGAGTATTTAAAATGGCACCGGTTCACCATCACTTTGAAATGGTAGGATTGCAGGAACCAAAGATAGTTGTACGTTTTTACATTATAGCGATAGTACTGGCAATAATTAGTCTCGTTTCATTTAAGATTAGATAATGGAAATAGTAAATAACAATATATCAATTATAGGTGCTGTTAAAAGTGGTATTGCTGCTGCTAAGTTGATTAAAAAAATTGGAGGAATTCCTTTTGTAAGCGATATAAGTGAAGAAGAAACGTTGAATGAGTTTATTCAAGAATTAAAAAATGAAGGTATTGCTTTTGAAACTGGTGGACATTCAAACAGAGTTTATGATTGCAGTTTGATGGTTGTTAGTCCGGGTGTTCCGGATGATGCATCAGTGCTTATGAAAGCAAGACTAATGAAAATGAAAATGATTAGTGAATTGGAATTAGCCTTTAATTACTGCAAAGGTAAAATTATTGCAATAACCGGAACCAATGGAAAAACAACAACTACCAGCTTATGTGGTCATGTATTCAATCAGAGTGGTGTAAATGCATTTGTAGCCGGAAACATTGGTGTTCCTTTCTCTGATATTGCATTGGATGTTGAGAAAGAAGAAATAGTAGCACTTGAAGTCTCCAGCTTCCAATTGGATTTGATTGACAAGTTCAAACCGAAAGCGGCAATCATTCTTAACATAACACCTGATCATCTAAACAGATATGATAATAGCTTGGATAAGTACGCTGAATCAAAGCAAAGAATTTATAGTAACCAGGATAAAAGCGATTACTTAATCTTGAACAAAGATAACGGTGAAGTAATAAAGTATTTAAAGGAACATAAAAGCAAATCATTTTATTTCTCACTCGATGAAGAATTAGACAACGGTAGTTTTAAGAAAAATAACTCAGTTCACTTCAGGAAAAATGGAAAGGATTTGTTTCAGTGCAGTGTCTCCGATATAAAGATTAAAGGTGAGCATAATCTTTCTAATGCAATGGCAGTTATTTGTGCAGCCAAGATATTCAATCTGGATAATACTAAAATTATTAAAGCTCTGCGAACATTCGAAGGAGTTGAACACCGGCTTGAATTAGTTAAAGAGATTGATGGAGTTAAGTTTATAAATGATTCTAAAGCGACCAACGTTGATTCCGTATGGTACGCATTGAAGAGTTTTAAAGAGCCAATATTCCTGATTTTGGGCGGACAGGACAAAGGTAATGATTATAACCAGATTAAGGCTGTTGTTATTGAGTGTGTAGAAAAAATTTATGCAATTGGTTCTTCAGCAGAAAAGATTTTTAGTTTCTTTCATTCGGATGTAAAGGTTGAAATAAAAGATTCACTAGAAGATGTAGTTTCTTCAGCAATAAAAGATGCACGGAAAGGAGATGTAGTTTTGCTATCACCCGCTTGTGCAAGCTTTGATATGTTTGATAACTATGAACATCGTGGAAAATTATTTAAAGAAGCAGTAAATAGTTTATAAATGAAAAAACTCGCTATCACAATATTTTTTGATGCCTTTGCCTTGATGTTGTTGGGGCTGGTAATTGTTATGAGCGCAAGCAGCACATACAGTGTTTTACGGTTTGATAGTGTATTTCATTTGTTCAATTCGCATTTGTTTAAGGTTGGTGCCGGTTTTGCTTTCATGATTTTCTTCAGCTTTATTCCTTATGAAGTATATAAAATAGTAAGTAAACCGGCTGTTATATCAATTTCTCTAATACTGATAATTACTTTATTCGTTGCCCCCAATATTAAAGGTGCTTCAAGATGGTTAGACCTTGGCATATTCTCTGTGCAGCCAGCGGATATTGCAAGATTAATTCTTCTGATCCATTTAGCATTTATGCTAGAAGATAAACACCATCTGCTTGATAACTTCAGACACGGATTTTTACCAATGTTTTTCTGGGTGATACTCATTTCATCATTAATAATTGTACAGCCAAATATAAGTAGTGGTGTGCTTTTAGTGCTGGTATCATTAACAGTTATGTACGTAGGTGGTGCAAAGTTAAAACACCTGTTTTATTCGTCGCTGGCATTTGCTACTGCAGGCTTTACAGTTGCAATGATTTTTTCTCATTCGAGAGAAAGGATTATTTCATTTATTAGCTCAATACTAAATGGAGGTGACATAAATCTACAGGTCAAACAAGCGTTATACAGTCTTGGGAGTGGCGGGATATTTGGCGTAGGTGTGGGAAACAGTATGCAAAGCAATTTATTTCTCCCGGAAGCATATGGAGATTTTATATTTGCAATACTTGGCGAGGAGTTGGGATTCATTGGTGTGGTGTTAGTTCTATTCAGCTACGTGGTGTTATTTATTACAGGAATACTGATTGCAAAAAAAGCAAGAGATAAGTTTGGTCAACTCCTCGCATTTGGAATAACAATATCCATAATCCTATATACATTTGTTAATGTTGGGGTAACTACGGGTCTTCTACCAACAACAGGGCTGCCGCTGCCATTTATCAGTTATGGTGGTACTTCGTTGTTATTCTTATGCATAGGGATTGGTATTCTAATAAACATTGCTCTTTCTAATCAGAAAAAGAGAGATGAAAATGGTTCGATGGGTGAACCGCTCACTCCGGTTAATGTATGAGCGGAAAAAAGACTCAGTACCGGGTTTTGTTTGCGGGTGGAGGTACCGGTGGTCATTTATTCCCTGCACTTGCTGTTGCTGAGCAGATTAAAATTATGAAACCAGAAACAGAAATATTATTTGTAGGCACCAAGTCAAAGATAGAAGGAAGGGTTGTACCCAAATTGGGTTACAGGTTCAAATCGATATGGATTAAAGGATTTTCAAGAAAGTTTAACCTTGAAAATTTACTATTTCCATTAAAACTGATAGTCTCTGTTGCTCAATCATTAATAATTAATATAAAATTTAAGCCGGGTGTTGCTGTTGGCTCGGGTGGTTATGTTTCTGGTCCGGCAATCTTTGGTGCTTCGATTATGGGTGCGAAAGTTATTTTACTTGAACAGAATAGTTATCCAGGAGTAACAACAAGATTGTTAGAGCGTTTTGCAAATGAAGTCCATATATCATTTGAGGATACAAAAAAATATTTAAAGAGAAAAAATATATCACGGCTTACAGGTAATCCTGTAAGAAAAAACTTGGGAACAGAAAATAAAGATGAGGCACTAAAAAAAATAGGTTTAAAGTCATCCGCAAAAACATTGCTAATTCTTGGCGGCAGTCTCGGCGCAAAATCTATTAACGCTGCAGCAGCCGAACATGTTAAAGACCTTGAATTCAATGGGATTCAGATAATATGGCAGACCGGGAAAAATTATTATGAGCAGTACAAAGGATTTAACTCAGAAAAAACAAAAATGTTTGAGTTTATAGAAGATATGAATATTGCCTACTCTGCCTGCAATTTATTGTTGGCACGTGCAGGTGCAACAACAATCTCGGAAGCATTGGTACTTGGTATTCCTTCAATACTGGTGCCTTCAC
Source organism: Ignavibacterium sp. (assembly GCA_020354005.1). Lineage (GTDB taxonomy): Bacteria > Bacteroidota > Ignavibacteria > Ignavibacteriales > Ignavibacteriaceae > BMS3ABIN03. The sequence continues at coordinate 886,843 of CP070637.1, read as the reverse complement.
CAAATGTTGCTGAAAACCATCAGTTTTTTAACGCAAAATCTTTAGCTGAAAAAGATGCAGCAGTTTTGCTTGAGGATAATGAATTAGAAGAAAAGATGGTTGAAACTGTAACAAACATATTTAACTCTGAGGAAAAACTTATTAGCTTAAAGAATAATGCAACAGCCTTAGCAAGGCCTGAGGCATCTGAAATTATTGCAAGAAATGCTATTAACTATATGGAGTCGTGATGACTCTTGAAGATTCAAATAGTAATAAGGTATTTAAATACAATATGTCGTTCTACTATCAATCCACAATAATATATTTTATTGTATTTGTGCTGTACCTTGTAATTAAAGGTAACTTTGTTGTTGATTCCTTTACCCTGGTTACTGATGATCCGATACTATACTTCCTTGCACTAATAGTTATAATATCAATTCTTGCAGTTCTATATAATCTTATTCTAAACAAACATATTAAGTTAACTGAAAATAGTATTGCATTTATTAATCGATTTAAAGAACGGCGGTTTGGAGTTGAGCAAATATCATTTATAAAATATTTCAGGCAACGAAGATCAACAAGATCAAAAAGGTTTAGAATCGTAAGAATGAAAATTAATAACAGAATAAGACCGATCATGTTTCGGATTTCGGATTACGAAAATGAAGATGATCTGTATAATAAAATTAACGAATTAAAAACTGCTGTTGAAAGCGAGTGATGTTTAGTAATATAAAGAAAATACATTTTGTTGGGATTGGCGGCATTGGTATGAGCGGTATTGCCGAGATACTTATAAATCAAGGCTTTGTTGTTTCTGGCTCGGATAGATCACTTAGCGAAGTAACAGACAGATTACAAAATCTCGGAGCAAAAATCTATGAAGGACACACACCCGAAAATCTTAAAGATGCCGACGTACTTGTTTATTCTTCTGCTGTTACGACAGATAATCCCGAAGTTGCTGCAGCGATTGAAAAGAATATTCCGATAATAAAACGATCTGAAATGCTTGCAGAAACTATGAGAATGAAGTACGGAATTGGAATAGCGGGAACTCATGGAAAAACAACAACAACAAGTATGGTGGGTCTTACTTTAACAGAAAGCGGCATTGATCCTACTATAATTGTTGGCGGTAAACTAAGCGGACTTGGCGGTACCAATGCACGCTTAGGGGATGGAGAATTTATTGTTGTTGAAGCAGATGAATTTGACAGAACATTTTTAAAGCTCACTCCTGTAATTGCTGCTCTAACAACTTTAGAAAGCGAACATCTTGATACGTATGAAGACCTTGATGATATAAAATCTGCATTCATCGAATTTGCAAACAAGGTACCGTTTTATGGTTTTGTTGTGCTTTGTTCTGATGAAACTGCTTTGCTGGATATTATTCCCCAGATAAATAAAAAGATTATAACATATGGTGTTAATGTACAGGCAGATATAAGCGCGGTTGATATTTCACATAATGAGTTTTCAAGTTCATACACTGTTAAGTATAAAGGTGAAGAGCTTGGAAAAATTAAACTGAATGTTCCGGGTTTGTATAACATAAAAAACTCTCTTGTCGCTGTTACAATAGCAAAAGAGTTGGGCATTGATTTTCCAATTATAAAAAAAGCATTATCAAAATTCTCAGGTGTTTACAGAAGGTTTGAGATAAAATATGATAAAGAAATTTTAGTTGTGGATGATTATGCACATCATCCAACAGAAACTACAGTTACCCTTGATGGGATAAGAGCAGGATGGGATAGAAGACTTGTGGTTGTATTTCAGCCGCATCTTTTTTCAAGAACAAGAGATTTTTACCAGGAGTTTGGAAAATCATTTTTAAATAGCGATGTATTTATATGCACAGATGTCTACCCGGCAAGGGAAGAAAGGATTAATGGCATTAACGGCAATCTTATAGCTGATATAACACAAAAATTCGGACATAAGAATGTTCATTACATCCCGGACAAAAATGATTTACCGGAATTTATGTTGAAGACGGTTGAGGATAACGACATTGTTGTTACAATGGGTGCAGGCGATATCTGGAAATATGGTGACAGGTTTGTTGAACTTTTAACAGAAAGATCTAAATGAAAGAGAAATTCGGAACGTTTGTAGGTGTGGTGTTGTTGGCTGCGATTTTTTGTGGGATTGTATATTTAACACTGTTTAAACGTAATACCGAACCGGAAGTTTATTCGGAAATTAATGTGAAGGGCAATCACATTTTACCTACAATTGATTACATCGCAAACTCGAATCTTGACGATTTAAAAGAAATATCAGGACTATCTCTGCAAGAAATTAAAACTAGAATTGAAAATCATCCGTACCTGCTAAATGCTGAAGTACATTCGGATGGTAATGGAGCAGTAGTTATTAGAGTTTACGAAAAAGAAATAATTGCAGTGTTGCTTGCTGGTAGCGAGCCTTACCTAATTACTGAAAAGTTTGATCTTATCTCAATGAATAAGAATTCTGACATTTCAAATCTGCCTGTTATTAGTAATGCTAATTTGAGCGAAGAAGATATCAATTATAACAACATTAAAAATCCCCAGTTAATATGTGCATTTAAGATTATTGATGCAGCCAAATTTGTTGGTGATAAAATGTACAATGACCTTGCAGAAATTAATCTGCGGGATGGTGGTGACGTGATACTTAAATTTTCAGGAGTACGTTTTCCTGTTATCTTAGGTAAAGGTTGTGAAGGAGAAAAAATTCTGGTTCTATCCAGCATTTGGAATGGAATAAAAAATAATGATGAGCTGTTTGATAACTGCAATTATGTTGATCTGAGATTTTCTAACAAAATTTTTATTGGTAATCCAGCAACTACAGATATAAGCGGATGAAAAAAGAGATTATAACAGGGTTAGACTTGGGCACAACAAAGGTTTGTGCAGCAATTGCCGAAAGGGATTTTGAGTCTAACAGATATGACATACTCGGATTTGGTATTGCGCCTTCTGAAGGGCTTCATAAAGGTTTGGTAGCAAACATTAGTAAAACAGCTGATGCCATCCGGAGTGCAATGGAAATTGCTAGCAACAGATCGGGAATAACTGTAAACGAAGTAAATGTTGGGGTTGCAGGAGAACACATTACCAGTATTCGTCATCGTAATTATGTTACAATTACATCTTCAGAAAAAGAAATAACAAGAGATGATTTAAATCGATTGGAAGCTGATGTACGAACAATTAACATCCCATCCGACAGGCAGATTTTGCATGTAATTCCTGAAGAGTTTTCGGTCGATCATCAGGTTGGGATTGAAAAGCCAATCGGTATGTCGGGTTCCCGTTTGGAAGCAAGCAATCATGTAGTGTTGGCATCAATT
>CP070637.1:872401-883403 GCA_020354005.1 Ignavibacterium sp. | reverse complement strand
TTCCCTTATGATCTTTAGCGGGTTATTAGCAATATAAAGATTTGGCAGCGAGGTTAAATTTCTATCTTCAGTTTGTATTTCAGTTCTGAACAATCCTTTTTGTGTAACCCTGCCAAAGTTGTTTTCAATCCTTATAAAATCACCGGGATTGAAATTTTTTATATTGGCATTCATCAGACCGGCTAATGCATTGCCGATTAAAGTTGTTGAGCTAAAAGCAAAAGCAGCACTTAATACAATTCCAATCAGAGCTATGATCTGACCTTTTAATGTTTGTTCAATGGGTAATGAAATTGTTAATGCAAGGGCGCCAAGAAGGATAATGATGACGTAAATAACCTGACGGGTTATGGAGCTTTTTTCTTTCCCCCTTTCAATTTTTTTAAAGATCCACCTGGTTATAATTAAGGCAATAATAATTATAAATACAGCAATGATGGAACCACTGAACGTAAATAGAAAATCTATTATTTCACTCATAATTAATTCCTTGCTCCTCTTTCATTCCTATTAAAGAATAATATGGGCGTGCTTAAAATACGCACGCCCATAGCCACATAAGATTATATCTTACTTAGAACCACCACTTGTTGAAAGTTTCTCCATTACCTGATCAAGACTAAAGCTTGCTGCTTTCTGCCTTGGTGGAAATTCCTTGAAAGTCTGCAAGAACCTGAACACATAACTTTGTGCCGGGACTAAAAAGAACACGTGATCCAACAACCAATCGTAATAGGTATTAGAGGTAAGTTGCGATCTTTCATAGGGATCTCGACGAAGGTTAAAAATGAGTGGGAATCTAAGTGGAGTAAATGGATTAGCCCAAACTTCCATTGTTCCGGTGGCACGCTGTTCCATAAAAATTAGTTTCCAATCTGCATATCTCAACGCTGTTAAATCTCCGTCATCTGAAAAATAAAAGATTTCATTGCGTAATCCTTTATCGGTCTGACCAGTCAGAAATGGAAGAAAGTTATATCCGTCTAAATGAATTTTATAATCTCTTCCCATTGCACTGTAACCGGATTTAAGTTTTTCTTTTATATCATTTTCTCCTGCAGCAGCAATAAATGTCGGGAACCAATCCATGTGGTGCATAATTTCATTTGATATCGAACCTGCTTCTATTTGACCAGGCCATCTAACCATAGCAGGAACTCTCCAACCACCTTCCCAATTTGTGTTTTTCTCACCGCGGAAAGGTGTTGATGCTGCATCCGGCCAGGTATTGTAGTGAGGGCCATTGTCGGTGCTGTAAAATACGATTGTATTTTCTGCAATGCCGAGTTCATCTAATAATGTAAGGAATTTTCCTATATGCATGTCATGTTCAACCATACCATCAGAATATTCATCTTGTCCTGATATTCCCCTTAATTCTTTTTTAACGTGTGTACGAAAGTGCATCCTTGTTCCGCTCCACCAAACAAACCAGGGTTTACCTGCTTCTTGCTGCTCTCTAATAAACTCAATCGCACGGTCACTTGTTTCATCATCAACGGTTTCCATTCTTTTCTTTGTTAACGGACCGGTGTCCTCAATTCCTCCATCAGCGTAGCTGTGTATTACTCCCCTTGGACCGTATCTTTCACGGAAGGTTCTACCATCTGAAGTAATGAAATCAGCGGGATAATCTTCAAGCTCTGGTTCCTCTTCAGCATTTAAATGATAAAGGTTTCCAAAAAACTCATCAAATCCATGATTGGTTGGAAGATGTTCATCTCGATCACCTAAATGATTCTTTCCAAATTGACCTGTTGCGTAACCAAAGTTTTTAAGTATAGCAGCAATAGTAGGATCTTCTTCTTTTAAGCCAAGTTCTGCACCTGGTAAGCCAACTTTGCTTAAGCCTGTCCTAAATACACTTTGTCCTGTAATAAATGAGGATCTTCCAGCCGTACAGCTTTGCTCACCATAATAATCTGTGAAGATCATCCCTTCATTAGCTATACGATCAATGTTTGGTGTATGATATCCCATCACACCCTTTGTGTATGCACTTATATTGGATTGCCCAATATCATCACCCCAGACAACCAAAATATTTGGCTTATCCTGTGCGTTTGTTAAAAATGTTACACTAAAGATTATTAGTGCAACAAGAATTAATTGAAGTTTTTTCATAACTTCTCCTTGATTATTAATTGATGAGTAATTATTAAAACAAGTTTATGTACTAATTAGTTTCAAATTTTTGCTTGTGTCTTCTCTTTAAGAAGAAACCAAATACAAGTAAACTCAACCAAGATAAATTCCATATTCCTGGTCCAATAAATGCAAATGGGATTGTGAATGCAGAAGCTAATGGTTCAGAAAGAATACTTATCTTTATTTCGTTTGTTTCTTCAGGCGTAACAGCCTCGGACATCAGCTCCGGGTGTTTTGTAGCATAAACCCAGGAAGCAACACCCGCAAAGCCAGCCAATGCAAGTGAGACACTTTGCATAAACAACGCAAGTACATCAGAATCAGTATCTATATCCAATCGCACACTATATAAATAGAGAAGAAGAAAGAAAAGTTGTAGAAAAGAAAGCATAGCATGTTTACCATCTGTGCTAACAAGGTTTCCGGTGGTTTTATTATTCTGAAACCAGTAAATAGAGATTAGAACAAATCCAATGAAGAACATAATAAAATTCTCACCGCTTTCCGTAAAGATCACAAGAGGATCAAACTCACCCGTTTCCGGTGAAACAAAATGAGGGAGTAAAGAAAATACTCTAATTATCAAAACTGCAAATACAACATCCATAAATGTTTGCAGTCTTCTTAACTGTACCGCATCTCTTTCTTTTTGTGCTTCTTTTTTTTCTTTCTTGGTCATCGTAATTCCTCCGTTAAATAATTATAAACTTACAGGTATTTGATATTGAACATTTACCCGAATTGCATAACTTGCAACAGACCCAGGAAAGGAATCGTAGATCACGCTTGAAGCATATTCTATGTAAGCATTCCACGTGCCTTTTGGATTAATAAATGCTTTGCCAAGTCTAATACCAAATGGAACAAAGAATGCTTGAGCATCCCAATTGTATCTGATTACATAATCTCCATTTCCTATATACCAGCCATCACCAAGCTGATAAACTAAAATTGCATTTATGCCAAGGGGAGATGCTTTTGTTTCTCCGGCAGCGTTTTGAGACCAGGTTTGTTGCAATAAAAGGGCAAGGAAGAGATCATCATTTAAAGCCCGCTGGGTAACTGCACCTGCAAGACCGTAGCCCCAGTTAGTGTTTCCAAAACCTGACTGAGAGGGAAAATTAACCTGAGGTCCTATTCCCCATCTTCCGGATGCCCATTGATTGATAATTCCAAGCACAAAAAGATCTGATTGTCCAAATCCAAACTCATCCTGAGAATTTTGAACAAGTCTTGCAGTTAATCTTGGAAGAAGTGTAATTGGGAATGACTCTGTTGCAGGAACCGGCGCGACAAAACGAAACTGAAAGAAGCCATTGTTTCCTTCACCCCTTGTATCGGTTTCTTTATAATCATAGAATCCTTCGTAGGCAAACTGTAAGCTCCACTGTGCTGCTGTAGGATCCACTGCTGCAGACTCACGGCTTTGTTCTTGTGCAAATGGCGATATGGTCAAAACTAAGAGTAAAATAATAATAAGTATCGTGTAGGACTTAAATGCTGTGGGATGATAAAATAGTGACATACAAGAGCCCTCCTCATAATGAACAGAAGAAATATTTAGAGCAATTAAATATAATCAACCCCTTATTATAAATCGAGATACCAATCTGTTAAGTAAATGTTAATAATTTGGTTTGATATTATAGGTTGGGAATCAAGAGCAAACTAAATTTTAGCAGCGGAATCTGGAGAGATAAGAGAGAGGTTGTCTCATAATCTTAATTCTGTCAGTCTGAGCCTTGCCTGTCCGGCAGGCAGTTTGTCGAAGACTGACAATAAATATTAGAATCACACTTCGACAGGCTCAGTGTGACAGTATAAATTACTTTTGAGACAACCTCTTAGATAAATTTATCTACCTTCCTTTCTTAACAATATTGCTTCCATCTGGTCCATTACCCTGTTCATCTTTTTCATTGTAAGTTCAACCGGTTCGGGAGACATTGGATCGATGCCTGCATCCTTAATTAACTCTGTTGCATATTTTGAACCACCGCCTTTTAAAATGTTGTAATATGCATCAATAGCTGGCTGACCCTCCTCATTCATCTTTTCTACTATTGCAGTTCCATAAATAAGTGATGTCGCATACTGAAAGACGTAGTAGTTGTAATAGAAGTGGGGGATAAAAGCCCATTCGTACTGAATATAATCATCGACAACACAGTGTCCTTTATCATGTCCGTAATATCTCTTCACAATATCAAAATACATTGCACTCATATCTTTGCCTGTTATTGGTTCACCAGCCTCAACTTTCTTATGGATTTCCCACTCAAACTCTGCAAAAGATGTCTGGCGGAAAATGGTTGTTCTTAGTAGTTCAAGGTAGCTGCCGAGGAGGAAAAGCTTCTCGTCGTCACTTTTTGCATCTTCAACCATATAGCTATTCAACAGATCTTCATTTACAGTAGAAGCAATCTCTGCAAGGAAAATATTATAATCTGATTTTGCAAATGACTGTGTTTTATTAGAAAAGTAACTGTGCATCGTGTGTCCCAATTCGTGTGCGAGCGTTGATAAGGAGTTAAAATCATCTGTCCAATTCATCAGAATGTAAGGATGAACATCGTATGCATTTCCTGTTGAGTAAGCTCCGCTTCTTTTACCATCCGTTGGCATATAATCGATCCATCTATCATCGTAGGATTTTTGTAAAGTTGTTACATATTCATTACCTAAAGGTTTCAAAGCTTCGAGTAATACTTTTTGTCCGTCATCAATAGTAAAGTTTATATCAACTTCTTCAACCAGGGGTACGTAAAGATCATAGTAGTGTAGCTCATCCAATCCTAACATTCTCTTCTTTAGATCAAGGGCACGATGAAGTGTAGGAAGATTTTTATTTACTTGCTCAATTAGAGTTGTGTAAACGGAAACAGGAAGATTATCTGAATTTAATTCTGATTCTAAAACGGACGAATATTTTCTGTTTTTTGCATAGACCCAACTCTTTTTTAAGTGTCCGCCAAGGTTTACGCCAAGCATTTCTTTGAAATCACCATAACTTTCAAACATTGCCTTCATCACCTTTTCACGGTCTACTCTGTTCTCAGCGGTGCGGTGTCTTGTATATGCTGATGATGTCAGTTCCACTTCTTCACCCGTAGTGAGGGTTATTTTGGGAAACGGTTTTTCTGCATTGTTGAATATTCCATATACTGCACTCTGGTTACCTGCTATTAATCCAAAGCTTGCAAGAATTTTCTCTTCGGCTTCTGTTAATGTGTGATCTCTTAATCTGACTATGTTATCTATGTACATATCATAGTCACTTTTCAGTTCCGGTTGTTCATTAATGAATTGATCTATCTTTTCCTGAGTCAATTCAAGAAGCTCCGGCTCGAAGTATGCAGTTGTCTCTGATAATTTTGTTCCAAGAGTTCTCATCTGCTGTACCATTGCCTGGTTTTCGGAGATATTGAGATTTTCGTTACTTAGATTGTTTGCATAGACCCATGCTCTATAGAGTGTCTTAACCAAATCATTACTGGTTTTCAATGCCTTGAGCAGACTTTCAGAACTTTCACCGAGTGTTCCCTTGAAGTCAGCAAGTTTTTCAACCTCTTTGTTTAGCATATCTACATCTGCCTGCCACGCTTCAACTGTTGGATAGATATCAGACAGATTCCATTTATACTTTTCCTCAACCTGGTCGCGCTCGAGTGTTTGCGAGTTGATTGAAACGATACTGAATAGAAATATCGTTAATGAGATTAATAGTTTTTGCATAATTGCACCTATGGTTGTTTGTTTGAAATTTAGGATAGTAAACTTAAAAAGAAAGAAATCCACTTACTAAAAAAACTTTTTGAGCGGCAGTTAAGAAATATCAGTAACTGGATTTTTGACATAAGCAAAAAGTAATTTCTTCTTATATTTCTTTCCTCAATTTTAGATAATTTAGTTTACAGAATAACTCAATGGTGAAAAAAATGAAATATGTAATAACCCTCCTGTTTGCCGGAATTATTTTATTTGCAGGATGTGAACCCCCCAAAAGCGATCCGGGAAATCAATCAGAGGAAACTACAATGTTAAAAGAAAAGATTGAAAAGTTTGCTCCAACAGAGCTTAAATATGATAAAAGCACCCTGGATGATAGGCAGCAAAAAGTTGTAGAGAAAATTTACAGGGCTGCAAAAATCATGGATGAGATATTCCTCGATCAGGTTTATTCGAAGAATAAAGAGATAAAAGCAGAACTGATGAAAAAGGACACCGACGAAGCAAAACTTCAGCTTGAACTCTTTACTATAATGTTCGGTCCGTTTGACAGACTGGATCATGACAAACCATTTATGGGAACTGATGAAAAGCCGCTCGGTGCTAACTATTATCCGGAAGATATGACCAAGGAAGAATTTGAAAACTGGATAAAAGAAAATCCGGAAGATGAGAAAGCATTTACATCCGAGTTTACATTTATCAGGCGTGATGGTGGAAAGCTGGTTGCCATTCCCTACAGTGAGTATTATAAAGATCAACTGACTGAGGCTTCAAATTATTTACTTGAGGCAGCAGAGTATGCTGACAATCAAAGCGTTAAAGACTATTTAACAACACGTGCAGCAGCGCTTCTAAGCAATGATTACTTTGAGAGCGATATGAAGTGGATGGATATGAATGACCATGCAATTGAGGTTGTTATTGGTCCGTATGAGGTTTATGAAGATAAGCTTTTCAACTACAAGGCAGCCTTTGAATGTTTTTTAACAATTAGAGATCCCGAGGAAACTGAGAAACTGGAAGTCTTTAAAAGTTACTTAAGGGATATGGAAATACACCTTCCAATACCGGATATGTATAAAAATTTTGAGCGTGGTTCTGAATCTCCATTAGCCGTTGTTAATGAGATTTACACTGCCGGGGATACAAAAGCAGGGGTACAAACAATAGCTTTCAATCTTCCGAATGATGAAAGAGTACGCAAAGCAAAAGGCTCAAAGAAGGTAATGTTGAAGAATGTGACTGAAGCAAAGTTTGAAAAATTACTAATGCCAATTGCAGAGATTGTTCTGGATAAAAAACAATTAAAATATGTGACGTTCAATTCGTTTTTTACTCATTCTCTTATGCACGAAATGTCCCACGGCATTGGCCCAGGTTTTATTGTTGTTGATGGTCGCGAAACCGAAGTTAAGAAAGAATTGAAAGAAACTTATTCAACATTAGAAGAATGTAAAGCTGATATCCTTGGTGTTTATAATAACATTTTTATGATTGAGAAGGGTGTCTTTCCAAGAAGTTATGAAAGAGAGTTCCTGGTAACAAAACTTGCAGGCACCTTCCGTTCAGTTAGATTTGGAATAAGCGAAGCCCACGGAGGCGGCAACGCAATTATTTATAATTTCCTTATGGAAAAGGGCGGTTTTGAATACGATGAAAAAACCGAGAAGGTAAAGGTTAATTTCAGAAAGGCTTACACTGCTTTTGAAGAGCTTGGTAATCTTGTACTTATGATACAGGCAAAAGGTGATTATAAAGCCGCACAGGAACTGATCAAAAAGTATGTTGTTATTTCACCTTCTATGAAGACACTTACAGATAAGCTTTCCGTTCTTCCTGTAGATATAAAACCAATTTACGAGATTGAGCAGATGTATCAGTGATGATAGCCTAAGTTGATTTTTATTTATAACTAAAATTATATCCCCTCTACGGAGGGGATTTTTTATTATCAATTTCAAAAGTTAGTGCACATTTTCTTAAGTTTGTTTTCCTTTTTTAACTGATTTAATTATGACTGAAGAGAAAGAAGTAAATAATAAAAATTATACTGAAGATGTTCAGATTGTAAACCGCAACGGCCGCGAATTCATCATTGTCGGAACAGCGCATATCTCCCGCCAATCTGCAGATTTGGTAAAAGAGGTTATTGAAACCGAAAGACCGGATACTGTATGTGTTGAACTGGATGAGAAAAGATATAAATCACTATCGGAAAAGAAACGCTGGGAAAATCTTGATTTAAAAACGGTAATTCGTGAGAAACAATTAAGCACTTTAATAATGAACCTTGTTCTTGCATCATACCAAAAAAAACTTGGTGAAAAACTTGGAGTTGAACCGGGAGCGGAACTTCTGCAAGCAACACAAACTGCCAAAGAACTTGATCTGCCAATTGCACTTTGTGATAGGGAAGTAAGGGTAACACTAAGGCGTGCTTGGCATTCAATGAATTTCTGGCAAAAGATTAAATTCTTGACAGGCGGACTTGCAGGAGTTTTTGAAAAGCAGGAATTAACCGAAGAAAAGCTAGCTGAACTTAGAAGCAAAGATGTGCTTACTGAGATGATGGAAGAGCTTGGTAAAGCAATGCCTGTTCTAAAAAGAGTGTTGATTGATGAGCGTGATACATATCTGGCAGAAAAAACAAAAAAAGCAAACGGGAATAAAATAGTTACTGTTGTAGGTGCTGGTCATGTTAATGGTATAATAAGTCATTTGAAAAATGATAAGGAAGTAAATTTATCTGATATAGAAAAAATACCATCATCTGCCCCAGTTGCGAAAATTATTGGATGGGGTATTCCAATATTAATTGTTGCTTCAATACTCTATATTGGATACACTAAAGGATTAGCCGCAGCGGGGGATAACGCAATTTTCTGGGTTCTGGCAAATGGTATTCCGAGTGCCATTGGTGCAGCAATAGCACTTGCTCACCCAATTACTATCCTAACAGCTTTTCTTGCCGCACCCTTTACAAGCCTGACGCCTGTTATAGGTGCTGGATATGTTGCTGCATTTGTCCAGGTATATTTTCAGCCGCCAGTAGTAAAAGAAATTCAGACTGTGATGCAGGATTTACGTAAGCCGGCGAAGTGGTGGCAGAACAAGCTGCTCAGAGTTTTTCTGGTTTTTATTTTAACAAGTCTTGGAAGTGTTATTGGCACTTATGTAGGTTTCTTTGAAATAATCTCAAACGTATTTAACTAATATGAAAAAAATATTTTACTCATTCGTCCTTCTAATAACATTCTTTGGAATAAGCTGCAGTGTTTATGAAACTATGGTAAATCTTTCCCGGCTCCAGTTTAAGCTGGGAGATGTTACTGATTTTAATGTTAGTGGTATAGACATTACAAATAAATCACAGTTGAAAGATTTTACCGCACTGGAAGCTTTAAAACTTTCATCAGTTTTCGCCTCAGGAGAATTACCGGTTTCATTCAAATTGAATATTGAGGCAAAAAATCCGAATGATGGAACGGGAGGCTACACAAAAACAGATGCAACCGTTAAATCATTACCCTGGCGGTTGATGATAGATGATAAGGAAACAATTGCAGGAAATATTTCTTCTCCCGTCACCGTGCCGGGAACTGGCGAGATTGCGCTGATTCCCATACAAATCGATATAGATCTTTTCCAGGTTATAAAGGACCAGGGTTACGAATCATTATTGAATCTTACTTTTGCTTTGGGTGGAAGGGAAGGTTCATCAGCAAGGCTAACAGTGTTTGCAGACCCAACTGTTAGTACAGCGCTGGGTGATATTAATTACCCTGGCGAATTGAAAATCGTTGATCATAAGTTTTCTAACTGAGATTGAATATCAACATTTCTTGATTTTGCCTATCATTTTGGTTTAAAGTAAGAAAGCCAGACAAATGTCTGGCTTTACTTAACGTTTAACTTTACTAAAATACTTAGCCGAGATAAGATTTCAATTTGAAACTTCTTTTGGAATGTCTCAAATTTCTAAGTGCTTTTTCTTTAATCTGTCTCACACGTTCTCTTGTAAGATTGAATCTTTCACCGATCTCTTCAAGTGTTGCAGAATGATCGCCTTCGATTCCAAAGTAAAGTTTAATAACCTCTGCCTCTCTTTCAGTTAAAGAAGAGAGAACATTAGAAACTTCGTTTTTAAGTGACTCTTTCATCAAGTCCTTATCCGGTAGCGGCTGATGATCGTTTGGTAAAACATCCATCAGACTGTTCTTATTTTCATCACCGGACTTCAAAGGAGCATCCATAGAAACATGACGTCCTGATATCTGAAGCGCGTATGCAACTTCATCAGTAGTCATATCAAGAATTTTTGCAAGCTCCTCGGTAGTGGGTTTTCTTTCGTATTCCTGTTCAAGATCTCTGTAAGCTTTGCTAATCTTGGTGAGATTACCCACCCTATTTAGTGGTAAACGAACCACTCTTGATTGATCAGCTATTGCCTGCATAATTGACTGTCTTACCCACCAAACAGCATAAGAAATAAATTTAAATCCTCGTGTCTCATCGAATCGCTGTGCTGCCTTTATCAATCCTATATTGCCCTCATTAATAAGATCACCAAGTGACAAGCCCTGATTCTGAAATTGTTTTGCAACGGAAACGACAAACCGAAGATTTGCTTTGACTAATTTTTCCTTAGCTACTTCATCACCTTTCTTTATACGAATAGCAAGCTCGATCTCCTCATCAGGTACTAATAGATCTACCTTGCCGATTTCCTGCAAGTATTGATCTAAAGATTTACTCTCACGATTGGTAAATTGCTTTGTTATCTTCAACCCAAACACTCCATTTTTTAGAGGGTTAATAAATGTAGATTAATTAATTTGTAAACTTGTGCAGATTCTTCTGGAGCATAAAATTCAAACTTTCAAATATACTAATTTTATATGATGCATGGAAGTGAAAAAAGATTCTCATTTGCTCAATATTTCAACAGTTTTTGCAAAGAAATTTTCACCAAATGTTCAGCTATATAATGTAACAACTTGAAACCTCTTTAGGTTCCGTTGGTGCAAATAGAAATCCCTGAAACTATACTCCTTTATTTCTCTCCTATTTAGACGATAAAATACGATTAATTCTTTCAAATTTTAGTGTTTTATGGCACAGG
>CP070637.1:868092-872301 GCA_020354005.1 Ignavibacterium sp. | reverse complement strand
GAGATGTTTCAATCATTTATTGACAGTGCCTTTTCAGAAATTGAAAAGAATAAAATTGAAAATCTGATAATAGATCTCCGTGGAAACGATGGAGGTGATCCTTTCTGCTCAACCTACCTGTTATCGTATATAGAAAAGGAGCCCGTGCCTTATTTCTCTGAAAGGCACGGAAGTTATGCACCAATGGCCGATCCAATTCCACTTGCAGACAATAATTTTAAAGGAAATATTTACACATTAATTGATGGCAACGGATTTTCAACTACCGGGCACTTTTGTGCAGTGCTCAAGTACAACAATATATGCACTTTTATTGGAACTGAATTAGGATCTACTTATACATGCAATGGTGCAACAAGGGATATTACTTTAAAGAATACAAGAATAATACTGAGTACCGCACACCGGCACAATTACGCAGTAGCTGTTGAAGGAATGGATAAGAATAGGGGAGTTATGCCGGATTATAATGTTGAACCAACAGTTGAAGATTTAATCAAAGGAACTGATGTTGTGAAAGCCTTTACTTTCAAATTAATTGAGAAGGATTTGAATTAAATAAACAGAGAATATGGGGATTAGATGAAAGCATCTATAAAATCCGGTTTGCCTCTTACTCTACTCGCAATTGTTTTTGCAATTGCACTTACCTATGCTTCTGTAGAGCTGCCTATACTGCTTAATACATTTCTGCATAACATTATCGATTTCCCCGGTTATGATTCCAGCCATCAAATACATGTAAACAAAACTGCAACCTTTATGGATTCATATTTTATTAGACTAATAGGTTACATTTGCCTTGCTGTTATTTTTGTTCTAATCATCGTTGGTTTTATAACAAAAAAAAGTGGACTTGTATCTGCAGGAGCAATTATAATCTTCCTTCCGGTGTTCGGTCATTTTTCATTTAATATGTTTTTCCTTGCCGGACTTGGTGCCTTGCGCATTGCCTGGATGCCGATTCTTGATATATCATACGATATTTTAAGATTGGGGGACATAGCATATCTGCCTTATATGATAATTGTGTATTTACCTGCTTTAATTGGAATCGATATTGTATCAATCATTCCTTATATACTAATGGGACTGGGAATTCTGATCTTCATTCTTGGTACGCAAGCCTGGATGTTTGCAAGGTTCAATAAACAGGGGGTGGCAACTTTCTGGATTTATCATTTTTCAAGGCATCCGCAATATCTTGGTTGGATAATATGGAGCTATGGATTATTAATTTATCTAATACACAATTCATCCCTGGTTCATTTCAAATTAACTTATGAAATGCCAAGCAGTCTCCCCTGGCTGATAACTTCATTAGTAATTATCTGTGTAGCCTTGATTGAAGAAATTAAGATGAAGCAGAAATATCCCGAAGAGTATAAGCATTATGAAAAGCAGGCTCCTTTCTTGTTTCCAATTCCTCGCTTCATTTCTACATTAATCACCTTTCCAGCAAGATTAATCCTCAAAAAGAACCAACCTGAAAGTGGAAAAGATGTAGCAGTAATCTTCTTTGTTTATTTAACCATAATGATTCTTCTTTCATTACTTTTTAATGAAATAGATCTACTGCCGCGTTCTGGTTTATGGGGATTTCCTAAAAATGTTTTCCCTTTTGTATAGAAGAATCTTTAATTGATTAAGTTAAAATTACTTGACAATTAGCAAATAATTTAGCAAGTTAAATCGGAACTTTTGCTCCGGTTACATATTCCTAATGAGGGAGTAGAGGTTACACCTGTGGGGGAGGTTGTAGAAAGCACAGCAGTATATATTCTATTCTATAATTTCCCCCAATTGTTGAAAGTAGTATAATCCTGAAGGGAGATAAACTGTTACTCAGTAAACCTCTCTGTAATACGGTAAGTACAATGATATTTGTGAGATAGTTTCTATCTCGGCAGTTAATTAAACTAATTCTGATATAGAAAATGAACTTCTTTAACAAGAAGATTCCGGAACAGGTTACTCGATTATCGATACTGCTTATAATATTAATTGTTGTCTTCATATTTGTAAGATCTAAGTTAGTACCACCTGATTTTGGGGAATACGGACATTACCGCACATCTGCGATTGATGAAAATATTTCCCAGGAAATAAAATATGCCGGTCAGGATATTTGTTATGACTGCCACGACGATGTCGTAGAAACTAAACGCCTGGGCTACCACAAAAACGTTGCCTGTGAAGTGTGCCATGGACCAGCAGTAATTCATACTGAAGATCCTGAGGAACTTATATTAAAAGCACCGCGTAATAGAGGCTATTGTCCTATATGTCATGAATATTTACCTTCCAGGCCAACAGGTTTTCCCCAGATAGTAGCAGCGTCTCATAACCCTATGAAACCCTGTATTTCCTGTCATGAACCTCACGATCCGAAACCGCCGGAAGCAATTAAAGAATGTAAAGCATGTCACGCAGAAATTTCAAGAACCAAATCACTTTCTCATCATGTTTACGTAGAATGTACTCATTGTCATACTACACCGCAAGAACACAAAATTCAGCCAAGAGATTACCTGCCCAGTAAACCTTCAACAAGAGAATTTTGTGGTTCTTGCCATGCTGAAGACTCGGATGCTTCAGCGGATATTCCAAGGGTAGATATGTTCAGCCATGGTGAAAGATACACTTGCTGGCAATGTCATTATCCACATTTACCAGAGGTACGTTAATGAAAGAATTAGCTAACAAGACTGGCAACAATATGGAAAGAAGAAGTTTTGTGAGCAGCATTCTTATTTCATTAACAGCACTATTTTTCCCAAAAGTATTTGGTGCGCGAAATAAAATGGATAAGCTAAAGGATTGGATTTTTTGGACAGACTATGATGCAAAGCAACATCTTTGGGGAATGGGTATTGATATAAATAAATGTATTGGTTGTGGCAGGTGTGTAAATGCATGCAAAGAGGAAAATGATGTTCCCAGGGAACCGTTTTTTTTCAGAACCTGGGTAGAGAGATATAGCATTTTGAAAGATGGAGAAACAGAAGTTGATAGCCCGAAAGGTGCAATAGATGGTTTTAAACCTTCAGTTGATGAAAATAAAAGTGTTATTAGAAGCTTCTTTGTCCCAAAACTATGTAATCAATGTGATAATCCGCCTTGCGTTCAGGTATGCCCTGTTGGGGCAACATTCAAAACTGAGGATGGAGTTGTTCTCGTTGATTCGGATTACTGTATAGGCTGCAGATATTGTATACAAGGTTGTCCCTATGGTGCAAGGTTCCTGCATCCCGAGACAAGAACCGCTGAGAAGTGCACATTTTGTTATCACAGAGTTGTTATAGGTTTAAAACCGGCTTGTGTCGAAGTCTGTCCAACACAAGCAAGAATCTTTGGGGAATTAAAGATAAAGGCAAGTCCCTTAGCAAGATTTATGCGTAAGCATGCAATTAATGTTTTAAAACCAGCACTAAATACCGAACCAAAAGTATTTTACGCGAATATGGATAAAGAGGTGAGATAATTTGGAAGTATTGCTTGAACATTTAAGTTCTGTAGTAAAAGACGTTACAGGATATATTTATCCCAATGAAATAGAATTACATTGGGGTTTACTAATTGTTATTTACCCTTATATAACAGGCTTGGTTGCAGGTGCTTTTATTCTTGCATCATTAGTAAAAATATTTAATGTAAAAGAATTGCAGCCTACTTATAGAATGTCTTTACTAACTGCTTTAGCTTTCTTATTTGTAGCGCCCCTTCCGTTATTAGCACATCTTGGGCATCCGGAAAGATCATTAGAGATATTTTTAACACCGAATACAAGCTCTGCAATGGCAATGTTTGGATTTGTTTACGCCTGGTATCTTATGGCAGTGCTTTTACTTGAAATCTGGTTCGACTACAGAAAAGATCTAATTGTATGGTCGAATGAGGGAAGGGGAATTAAAAAATGGATGTACAGAATTCTTTCCATTTTTTCAAATGATATATCAGATTCGGCGATAACATTTGATAAGAAAGCTGTTCGTATAGTAACCTTAATCGGGATTCCTTCAGCATTTCTACTTCATGGTTATGTTGGATTTATTTTCGGTTCAATTAAAGCAAATCCCTGGTGGTCAAGTGTTTTAATGCCAATAGTTTTCCTTTTCTCAGCGATTGTATCAGGTATAGCATTAGTCTTGTTAGTCTACATGATTGTTATGCCGTTACAGAAAAAAGAAATAGATATGAGTTGCCTTG
>CP070637.1:861211-867992 GCA_020354005.1 Ignavibacterium sp. | reverse complement strand
TCTGGTATGATTGTGTTTACGAGGGTTAGATTCGTGCATTAGACTTGTTTGTAGTAACTTGGGAATGTATAACTAATAATAATAATATTTAAAAATAGAGATAATATCCGAAAAACAATCAAATATTTTGCCAATTATTTTGAATAAAAAAAGCACCTCCTGATGCCGGAGACGCTTACTTCGTGGAGCTGTGATTAGAAATAAGGAAATTATTCTTTCTTTTCTTTCTCAATAATTATTTTCCTTCTATTTTTATCCAATGACAGATAATAAGAAAATAGTTTTATTAACAGAGCACGGACGTTTACATTACAAAATTAAGATCTTACCTGAGTGGCGACGAATCGGTGGAATTTGTTAATGTTCACGGTACGGGATTCAAACTTTTGGTTCACTAATTTTTCCACCCATCACAAATTCAGTGACTTTTTAATGATCTATCAATAAATTGTTTTTTTTTAATTTACAATATTTGCGAAGGTATTAGAATGAAATTCGTTTCCCGGCTGATATTGGCAATATTTATAACTACTCTGCTTTTTGTTTCCTGCTCCCAAGAAGAACGTTTTGAAGGCAGCTTTTATTATTCGCCACAAAATGTAAAAGCAGGTGAGGAAATTACCGTTAAATACAATCCGGATAGCTCTAATCTTGCCGGAAAAGAAGATATATCACTTATTGCCTATCTGTACAGCAATAAACTTGAAAACACAGTTGATGTTCCTATAACGAACAATGGGAAAATCTATACTGGAAAAATTAGAACAAATGAGAACACACTTGGAGTACTTTTAAAATTTAAATCCGGTAATGAAATTGATAACAACAATAAAGATGGTTATGTAGTGTATATCACAGACCATGAGGGCAATCCGATTGCAGGAAGTTATGCAGGTTACGGTGCTGCATATAATCGCTGGGGAGCATATTACATCGATATGGATAGGGATAAAGAGAAAGCATATAAGTTAATTATTAAAGATTTTACTGAACATCCTGAAATTAAACCAATCTTTCTCAATACTTATTTTGAAGTAGTATCAGGAATTAAACCTGAGAAAAAAGAAGCGATTATTAAAAAAGAATTGGACGAACTTGCAAAGACAAATCTATCCGGCGTTGAAGAATTGAGTGCAATGGCTGATTGGTATGGGCGTCTTGGGGATGAAAAGCTGGCAGAAGAATATAAAACAAAATTGATTGAAAATTATCCTGATAGTGAATTCCTTGAAAACCTGAGAATAAAAGAATTTAAGAAAGAAGAAGACGTAGATAAAAAAATTAAAATGGCCCAAGATTTTGAGAAGGACTTTCCGAATAGCGAAAACATAGATTATTTATACGATAAAATTGCAAACGTTTATCGGGACGATAAAGATTATAACCAGGCACTTAGATTTTTGCAAAAAAATGGTGATAAAACAAGTTCCTACCGTTTTTACTCAGTTGTTAAAAGAATGCTTGATGAAAATGCGGATATGAATCAGGCGTTAAAAATTATTGAGCTTGGGGTTAACAGATGTAGAAATGAATTAAAGAATCCGTCGCAAGAAAAACCAAATTATTTATCTGAAAGCGAATGGCAGGCTAAAAGGAAGTTCTATTTAGGAATAAATTTATATGCACATGGTAGGGTGCTTTATGAACTTGATAGAAGAGAGGAAGCACTTACAGCAATTGAGGAAGCAACCCAATTAACAAATGAAGAAGATGATGTAATTAATGAGTTTTATGCAAAATTGCTGATAGAAAACGGACACTATGATGTTGCCATGGATAAAATCACAGAGTTTATTAAAACAGGATATGCTACTGCTCAGATGAAAGATTTTCTAAAAGAAGCATATCTTAATGAAAAAGGTACCGAAGATGGATTTGAAGCATATGCAGAACAATTTGAAGATGCTGCAAAAGAAAAACTAATTACAAAACTAAAAAACGAAATGATGCTTGAACCTGCACCAGCATTTACTTTGAAAGATCTCACTGGAACGGAAGTTTCTCTTGCAAAATATAAAGGTAAAACAGTAATTGTTGATTTTTGGGCAACATGGTGCGGGCCATGTCTAGCATCCTTTCCCGGAATGAAAAAATCAGTTGAGAAATATCAGGATGATGAGAAGGTAAAATTTCTCTTTGTTAACTCGTGGGAAAGAGTTGAAAATAAAAAACAGGTTGCATCGGAGTTTATTGCTAAAAATGAATACCCGTTTCACGTTTTGTTAGACGATGAGAATAAAGTTATTGAAAAGTTTAAAGTAAGCGGAATCCCTACCAAATTTATTATCGATAAAGAAGGTAATATTAGGTTCAAAAGTATTGGCTTTGCCGGCTCTGATGATAAATTAGTTGAGGAATTATCAGTTATGATTTCACTGCTCAATTAATTAATTGCTTGTAGTGCTCATATCTTTCTAAGATTTCTTTTACGTACTTAACGGTCTCTTTTCCACGGGCATAACCTCGTTTAACAATTTCATCATTATAATATTTTGGTTTTGATTTCATTGTTAAATAATACTCTACATTGTCATACCAGATATGAGGATCACCGCCATATTTTTCTGTCAATCCTCTCGCATCAATAATATGACCCTGTCCTACATTGTATGAGGCCAATATAAATTTTATTCTCTCAGTTGAATCGGTAATAGAATCAGCCCAAAGGTTATTCAGGAATCTCAGATACTTGAATCCTGCTTTAATGTTCTGATCAGGATTGAAAACATCTGTTGCTCCATACTGTTTTGCAGTACTTGGCATTAGCTGCATAAGTCCGGCTGCGCCTGCCCACGATTTTGCGTTTGGATTAAACTGAGATTCCTGGTATATGAGGGAAGCACTCATGCGCCAATCCCACCCTATTGTTTCAGAATATTTTTTTATTTGATTATCATATTTTGAAATGCCGCCACCTGTTTGTGAGAAATATTTACTTGTTACTCTTTTTTTGTAAGCATATCTGTTTGTAAAATATTTTTTATAGATAACGGCAAAATCAACAGTTTTTTTTATGCTGTCCAACCAATTATTTGCTAAATTCAGTAAATCTTCATTGTTTTTCTTAACAGCCCAACCAATTCTCTGAGAAAGAGATATGGAGGTGTTGACATCAATATTCCGGAAGTATGCCTCGTTTAAGTTAGCCACATTATCATCCGAAATTGTGTAATCAATCTCACCCGATGCAACCATTGATATTAAATCTTCGGTTGTTAGATCCGGTTGTGCTTCTGATATCAGTATGTCACCCCCAATCTCGTTTGAAAGATTATAAAGTCTTTCCAAATAAGAAGAGCTACTGCGTGCAACAACTGTTTTTCCTATTAAATTCACAGGATCGCGAATAAGCTGCTTTTCGATTCTATCAAGTCTCATATTTTCCCAATTATCCGGTTTTCGCTGCACAAGCACTTGTCTTATGCTGTTAATCGAATTTGTAAAATCTACCTCGGCCAATCGTTCCCTTGTAATTGTAAGATTAAATGCAATTATATCTCCTTCACCCGAATTGACCTGTCGGAACATTTCACTGATATCATTCACTACTCTCAGTTCAAGTTGTAAATTAAGATAGTCTGCCAGCTTGCGCACCAGTTCGTAATCAAAACCCATTGGCTGACCTTTGTAGATAAAATAGCTATAGGCATTATAACCCGTAAGAGCAACAAGTTTGTTCCGTATTGCCTTTTTTGCTTTCCCGTTTGATTCCTCATCGGGCATGTCTTCTGAACCGCAGCTCTGAAGAAGAAAAGCAGAAAGAAGTATGGTTATGATTAATTTTGTGTAGTTCAATTATTAGTTAGAGCAATTTTTAGCTTCTAAAAAAATTACAAAAATGAATTTAATAGGACAACTAAAAACGGTATTATAATTCTTAAATGTATGGATAGTCTTACAATTCAATTAAAATAGCCCGATTTAAATTCTTCTTCTAAATCCTTCACCCAGAACTTCGTGAACATTATTTACAGTTACAAATGCATCAGGATCAATTTTTCTTACAAGATTTGTTAGAGTTCCTATTTCTTTAAGCGTTACGACCGTTACTATTATTTCACGTTCTGTATTTTTATAAATGCCTCGTGCCTTTAATGCTGTTGCACCTCTACTAAGTTCATTCATTATTGCCTCGGCTATTTTTCCTGATTTATCCGAAATTATATAAGCAGCTCTTGCATAATCAAAACCATCAATTATTGCATCCACTAACCTGCTTGAAACAAATAAAAGGAAGAATGCATAGAGTGTTAATGTCATTGCAGAGCGGTCTCCCGCAAGGTCTTTAAATTCAATTATAAATCCTGCAAGTGAAACCACAAAAAAGTCAACTATCAGAATTGCTGTACCTGTTTTCATTCCAAATTTTTTATGAAGAATGGCAGCAACTATATCGGTACCGCCGGTGGAACCGCGAAACTTGAAAACTATTCCTAACCCGATACCAATTAGTGCCGCGCCGGCAACAATAAGAAAAAGAAAATCATGTTGACGCAGATTAATTATTGTTTCAGTTTCCTGTAGTCTGATGAAACTGAAGCCAGGAATATCGCCTCTAAAAAAATCAATAAAAAATGAATTAAGCGTGAAGCCATAAAATGTTCTCACACCAAATTGTTTACCTAGCTCTTTTACACCCCAGATATAAAGCGGTACGTTTATAATCCAAATTAACAAACCGATGGGAAGCACACCCGCGGTCAGATAGTAGAATGACATAGATAAACCACTTACCCCTCCGGGAACAACTCTGGCATCAACCAGGAAAGCTCCTATGCCAATTGCCATAATAGCTGCTCCGAACGCAATAGCCAGGTAATCTAATACAGGGTTCTCTTTGGTAAATATTTTGTTCATTTTGATATCCGTGTTTTTAAATTTTATTAGTTGTAATAGTTCAAATCTATTTTCAAAGTAACATTAACTTTGTTTAAACTTATGTAGATTTTTATTGAACAAGAAACTGATTTTTATTAATTAGTATTAATTAACTTCTTCCAAACTAAAAGGAGAAAGAAATTGGTAATTAATACAAACATTTCTGAAATTATTGGAACTAAAAGTAAAAGCAATAAGTACATAAGAAGGTATCTCATAAGCACTTTGAATTTATTATAATTATTAAAAGGAGTTAATTATGAAATCAATAATTGCAATAGCTTTGATGTTCATATTACTGTTATCCATTAATATGTTCAGCCAGAGTAATGAACAAAAATCTGTTTCTGTAGCAGTGTATAATCAAAATCTTGGGGTAGTTAAGGATTTTAGGAGCATAGATTTGTCTTCCGGCAGATCAAAAATCAACATTACGGATGTAGCTCAGCAAATTGATCCAACAAGTGTTCACATCAAGTTGGATGGGGAAGTACTCGAACAAAATTATCAGTACGATTTAGTAAGCCTTGATAAGATATTGAGGAAGTTCATAAACCAAAATATCCGGCTTGTTAGCGAAACCAATGAAACTGTTGAAGGAAAACTGCTTTCGGCCATTGGAGGTCAAATTGTTTTAGAAAGGTCGGAAGGCGGATTAGTAATGCTGCCGAACGTTAATAAGTACAGGTTCTCAGTTGACTATCTACCCGAAGGATTGATTACACAGCCAACCCTGGTTTGGGTTGTTAATTCATATAGCTCTGGCAAACAGGATGTTGAAATATCTTACCAAACAAAAGGAATGAACTGGCACGCTGAGTATGTTGCAGTGCTTAATGAAGATGATACTGCTTTGGATTTAAATTCCTGGGTAAGTGTTGATAATACTTCAGGTGCTACATATAAAAATGCTAAACTAAAACTTGTTGCCGGTGATATTAATCTAGTACAGGATTACCAGAGTCGCGGTGGATTGGAAAGAGTGTATGCAATGGATAGATCCACTGTAAGTGAACAGCAATTTCAGGAAAAAGAATTTTTTGAGTATCACATTTACAATCTTCAAAGGCAAACAACGATAGCTAACAATGAAACAAAACAAATCTCGCTGTTTGAGGCAAGCAACGTATCAGCAAAGAAAAAATTCTTTTACGGCAGCGTAAGTAACCGACGGTACTGGAACCAGAGCGGACAAAAAAAGATAGCAGTTATTGTTGAATTTGAAAATAGCGAAGAGTATGGACTGGGCGTTCCGATGCCAAAGGGTAAGGTTAGAGTTTATAAGTCTGATGGCGAATCACTTGAATTTGTAGGCGAAGATCTTGTTGATCATACACCAAGAAACGAAATAGTTAAACTTAAAATTGGTGATGCATTTGATGTGTTAGCGGAGGAAGTCCAGACTGAAAATACACAGATATCTTCAAAGGTATGGGAACAGGAATTTGAGATTACTTTTAAGAACAGGAAAAAAGAAAATATTGAAATTGAAGTGGAACGAAATCTTGGAACAAACTGGGAAATACTTAAATCATCTTTAGAATATAAAAAGAAGGACGCATTCCGGATTACATTTAATGTACCGGTAAAAGCTGATAGTGAAACAAAACTCACTTTCAGAGTTAGATATAGATACTTTTAATTTTATTAGTGTAATAGTCACGGCGAGATTTCTCGAGCTGTGGCTGTTACGAGTTTAGTTGGAAGGTGGGGAATTGTCTAAAAGTAAAATCCATACCAAACCCCGCTTTGTGAAATTCTGATTGTAGGAAGTGGCAATCTTATAAAGTTCAACTCGCTTTTAATAAATCTGAACAGATCCCAATCATCAAGGAATGGTATCTTTCTTAGATCTATATCCATTCCGATGAATAATTCATTTCTTCCGCCCCACGGATTACTT
>CP070637.1:858128-861111 GCA_020354005.1 Ignavibacterium sp. | reverse complement strand
TAATTACTTTAACAATACTGCTGATCAGCGATATGATAATTCAAGAATTATAGGCACTGAGCAATTACAATATCTTTTTGGTGTAAAATACAGACACCTTATAAATAACGGATTTTTTAATATATCCTTCAGCAGGGATTTTGTCGATTTTGATACGCAGCAGAGAGATTCACTCTCAAATCCTCTTTTTATTAATCAATCAAAAGAGATTGAGAATACTTTTAATGCTGAGTTAACTTATAAGCTTTCTAAAAATGCTGACTTCACATTGGGAGGGGATGCAAAATTAATTGATTTTAACGCTAACGTTCTTTTACCAAAATTTACAACTACCTTTGGCGATTCGCTCCCAACTACGGCAGTTGATACCAGCTCTTCTTTCTTTAAGGGCGCAGCATACCTG
The DNA here is from genome assembly GCA_020354005.1 of Ignavibacterium sp. GTDB lineage: Bacteria > Bacteroidota > Ignavibacteria > Ignavibacteriales > Ignavibacteriaceae > BMS3ABIN03. The sequence goes on along the minus strand of CP070637.1, from coordinate 860,708 downwards.
AATTTTAATTCGGTCCTTTTCGATAAGGTTATTGCAAACCTTGGAATTAGAGGGGATTATTTTGATGCTCTTGAAGATAAATTTTATTTCAGTCCCAGACTTTCTTTATCGTATTTACTTACAGATATAACCAGAATAAATTTTAGTACTGGAGTCTATTACCAATCGCCTGCTTACCTTTGGATTATCGGGGATGAAATTAACACCAGTTTAAAAAATATGCGTGTAAATCAATTTATACTTGGATTTGATCATTACATAGAAGCCGATGCACTTGTAAAAGTAGAGGGATTCTATAAAGATTACTCCGATTATCCGGTTAGTTTAATAAGAACATATCTTATTATGGCAAACACCGGTGCCGGTTTTGGTGATGATAATTATGAATCATTTGGATTGGAACCTTTAGTTGCCGATGGAACCGGACGGACACGAGGTGTTGAAGTCTCTCTTCAGAAGAAATTATCGGACACACCATATTATGGAATTGCCAGCTTAACTTATAGCGTTGCTGATTATACGCCGCTTGATAATGTTGAGAGGATCGGATCTTATGATCAAACCTGGATTCTTAGCTTAAGTGGTGGATATAAAATAAATCCCGAGTGGGAATTAAATCTACAATTTAGATATTCCACCGGAAGACCCTATACACCGTTTAATCCTGATGGCACTCAGAATGTCAGTGATTTCAATTCTTTAAGATTTCCTGCAAACCACAGTTTGGATATCAGAGTGGATAAACTATGGTTTTTCAGTGGATGGAGTTTGATAACTTTTATTGATATCCAAAACATTTATGCTCGTAAAAACATAACTGGTGTGCGATGGGATCCAAGAGATCAAAAACCGGAGTTCAACGAATCGATAGGCATCCTCCCCTCAATCGGAATTAGTGCAGTTTTTTAATAAAAATTACTCATTGGCCCACAATACTGATTATAGTGCAATTTCAACTCTCATCCCGGCCGTAAATGCATAATCTGATTGTGATGAGGCGATAACAGGGTTGAACACACACTGTAAATCTGGTTGAAACCTCAACCAGTTTAAAGCTTGAAAACTATAAGTTAATTCTAAAATGGTTTCATAATTAGATTCTAAATTTTCTGAAGCTCTAAACTCATCTGTAAGATGAATTGATGTAAATGCAAAACCGAGAACATCTTCATCCCTTCCTGGAATTAAGCCTGTATAATTTAACCCTCCTAAAAATGAATAATTGGATGGGTTAAAATTACTGTTCGCAATTCCGAATCTTCCAAAAATTGCAAGACCTTGTTCTGGCAATGACTTCTCTGAATAAACAAATTGCTCGGCACTTACATATACACCATAGTTCCCATTTTGTATTGTACCGTCAGATGTTTTTTCAAAATCGGATGTATAATACCATCCCCCAATTGAAAATTTAGAATAGTCTTTTCCGAACTCCTTTTGACCGGGTGAAAATATTAACTCTGTTGAAAGCAAGGCTCCCTCATCTTTCTTCAAATCAAGATGTAAACCTTTTTCATTAGCCAGACTGCCGGGGACACCATCAAACATAGCTGCTATAAGTTCAAAAGTTTCTGATAATCCAACCTTTAATCTTAAAGCAAGTGAAGTATATGGAAATATAGAAGGTCCGTTCTGTCCACTCTGTGCAAAATCAAAACCAATTCCGAATGAAGGATTTAAAAATATTCCGGATGATTCTCTCACATCAAACTCTGAGTTTAAATTATATAATCCTAAAAGTATTGCAATGTTGTCATCGAAAAGGTTTTGTTCAATCCAACCCTCGAAAAGTTTGAATTGGTTAACGGCTGCAATATTACTGATACCTTGAAGCGCACCTGTATTTTCAAGTGGGATTCCACCATTTATTCCTATACCTGAAAGATAAATTGACATTCCTTCAATTCCGGCTAGTTTGTTCATATCAAATTCAAAACTAAAAATGATGTTGTCCAGGTATGTGCCATTATTTTGCAGGCCGCCGGAAAGGTTAGAAAAATATTCGCCCACATAATTAGCACTGAAATCGATACCATTTGTTAAAAGCTTATTCTGAAATTTAAAGATCTTATCGCCCTGTACCTCTTCACTTTGGGCAAGGTTAGATTGATTGAGTATTATACAAATGAACGCTAATAGGATTTGAATATTTTTAGTTAAATGGAATTTTCTATAATACATTATTATTTTTCATAATTCTTATCTAAACTTAATCTTAATAATGATAAAAATCAAGATATTGTGAAAGAATTAAGCATTTTGGAGATTTTGCATTTGAACTTTATTGCCCACCCTATTGTTTATATATGAAATAGCTAATTAGGACTAAAGTTATGAATATCTTAATGATTGCCTTTGCTACAGCTTCACTTTTTAATTTATCCTCAAGTAATGATTCTGCCAACATCAGTGAGTTTAAAGTAAAGGATATAAACCTCAAAGAGGTAAAGTTATCTGACTATAAAGGAAAAGTATTGCTTATTGTAAACGTGGCAAGTAAATGTGGCTTCACCTCACAATATGCAGCCTTACAAAAAGTTTATGATAAGTTTAAAGAACAGGGATTTGAAATACTTGGTT
>CP070637.1:855497-858028 GCA_020354005.1 Ignavibacterium sp. | reverse complement strand
TTACTGAAAATCATTGAAATTTCGTTTAGTCCATTAAAGGCACCAGCAGGAATTCCCGGGCTCGCTATAATTTTTATAGTATCGCCATTACTAGTTATATATTCATAATTTAATTGCAGGTCACCTCCATTAACTCCATCAATTACTTTTGATACCATCAAATTGGGAATTTCTGATGCCGGTAGCTTTATTGATGCAAATATACTATCAGCACCAGGAAGATATGCATTACGATGAATATATGGATTAATAACGTTTGTATCTTCAAATGAACGGGAAACTGATGTAACCTTAAGCTGATTATTATTTGAATCACTCAAAGGTGACGTTATTTCAGAATCCTGATCGCATCCAAAGTAAAAAAGAATTGACAGTAAGCTAAGTGCGAGTAAGCTCTTAAATTTTGTCCTTTTTATGTAGTATTTTATTGATGATTATAAATAATTAATCATTCACAATATCAGTTTACAAAACCATACCTGGAAAAATGTGATAACTCTGCTTCTTCTACTTCTATTCTTCCAGTGCTCACATTTACATTGATATCTTCGTATTCTATCTGCTCAACAGATCCATCCTCATTTACATATACAAAATCAATACCATTTGGATCTATACTTGTTAAATCCAATCCTGTGAATACGAGGTCGAGTGTAACATCTTCTTCAAACTGCATAAGTGGTCCGAACTTCATTGCTGCGTATTCAGTATCCAGGGTTTATGATATTACAACCTCATCGTCTTCGTCAAATGCATCTTCCTCAAAATCTAAAGTTGATGTGACAGTGACAGTGCCAAATGGTCCACCTGAATAAGTAAAATTGGCTGTAAATTTACCGCCATCGTCACCTTCTATTTTCTTATACCTGGTAAGCAATCCTTCTACAGAAAGTCCACCATCAGGTACAGGAATTGAAATAAGATTTACTTGTGGAGTGGGTGAACTATGATCCGGTAAAGTTGTTTCAGAGAACTGATCACAACTTATAATTATTGCAACTGCTAAAATCAATATCGCACCATATTTTAGCAACAATATGTTCCTTTGTTTATAGATTCTATATAATTAACCAATTAAATACTCTGCTCAACTAGTCCAGCTACTAAGTCTTTATTCTTAACATCATTAAAAAATTCAACGGCAGATTCTAAATATGTTTTTGCTTCATCATTTCTATCAGTCTTTTGAAGCAATTTTCCCATCTCCACTGAACTCTCGGCTTCGTTTAATTTGCTTTCTACATCGTTATTTAATCTTATACTATTTTCAAATAATTCCTCTGATAGCTGGAAATTCTCCATATCATTCTGAATCATCCCCTTGACCTTGTAGATATCTGCTATAGATAATGTATCATTAATCTTATAAGCGATTTCCATTGCTTTATCTGTGTAGGCATCTGCAAGTTCCGGGTTATTCAGTTTTGTATAGATATATGCCTTTCCAACATAAGCTACTGCGCAATTAGATAAATAATGATTATCCATCGACACAGTAATGCATTTATTAAATTCCTCGAGTGCAGCATCATAATTTTCCATCTGGGTGTATAACATTCCAAGATTATGATATACGCGGGATAATCTTCTAACATCATTTAGTTTTTCAAACTTTTCGATAGCATTCTTATAATTCCAGGCTGCTTTTTCATAATCTCCGTTAATAGTATTAATAATTCCTAAATTTGTTAGTATCATCGCATATGATGATAAGTATTCATCATCTTTCATTAGTGACAACGCATGGTTAAGGTGTTTCTCTGCCTTGTCAAATTCCCCTTTTTCTCCGTACAGTGTCCCCAGCATATTCTCACATTTGGCTATGCCCGATTGATTTGATATCGATACAAATACTCGTGTGGCTTCAGAAATGTGAAATTTGCACTCAGCCCAGTAAGCTTGAGACCAGTAGATTTTTGAAATCATAAGATTTGTTTCAGCCTGGATGGACGCAAATTTTCGATTTGTTTTAATTTTACTTTGCAGATCCTGTGCTATTTCAAGCGAATACGCATTCTCCCCTGCAAAAAGCATAAGTTGAGTGAGATCGAGTAATAAATTATAATACTTCTCTTCTGGTAAATGCTCTTCACAATGCGTAATCATCCTATCCACTATTAACCGATAGTCTGTACCCTTTGGAAGATCATATTCTATTTGGGATTTATCTGGTTCGGATACCTCCAATTCACCATTAGTACAAGCAAAGTTTTCTGCCTCAATAACCTTGAAAAATTCTTCGGCAGAGGCTGAAATCATATATCCGTCAAGCAGATTCTTTAGATCGCTTGTGATATTTGTGTAATTATTTTTTATTTTTAACCTCTTTTAAATCTTGTTTAAGCTGCCACCATTCCGAGCTGAGCTTCAATTTCATTTACTTTTTGTGAAGCATTTATATGCTTATAGAAACTTAGCGCCTTGTTTAAATATGTTTTTTTACTTTTATTACCATCTACATCATTATAAAGAGCTGCCAGCTCTAATGATGTTTCCGCTATATTCATGTCATTCTTCAAACTGTTATTAAT
>CP070637.1:853025-855397 GCA_020354005.1 Ignavibacterium sp. | reverse complement strand
TTATGGGGGGAGATTGAATATATGGCTTAATACAACTGATTATCCAAATGAGTTAAGATTAATTGATTAAGAATTAAATCTAAGAGCCTTGGTGTTTTTTGTTGATTGATTTGTATTGTTGTAAACACTTCGATTAATTGGTGGAGACTCATATTAATTATTTAATTTAAATAATGGAAGTATCTGAAATACAGAAAGAGTTTTATGAGGTAGTTGATAGAGAAGATTTCTGGGGAGTTGGCAGGGGAGCTGATAACGAAGAAGATTTCTGGCAGGATCTTCGTGAGTTAATGTTAAAGCTAAAACAAGAAAATCCTGATATTGTTTTTGAAGCTCTCATTGGAATATTCCTAAACAAATCACGTCCCGGTAGTATTTATCGTGATCAATATGCTGCTGGGGGCTTACTTTGGAAATTAAAACCGAAACACAGTGGAAATTTAAGAGAGAATATAATAAGGTCATTTGAAAATTGGGATATTAGTATTGAAACACTTCCTTGGTATTTCGCCGAAGTCGCTGGTAAAGAGAGAGTGTGTGATGAATTAGAAAAAATCATAACAAAAAGTTCAATTGAGAATCATGTAATTCGGGCAGATGGATTTCTTTATTGGCTTAAGGGAGATCTAGAATATAATAGACGTAGGTTAAATAAATATTGGGATGCCACACTAAGGGGATAATCCTGTTGTAGGATTAAAACAACTTACTACCACAATGGACTTAAAGATCTGATCAAAATTGAGTGGGAATAAAAAACCCCCGCCTATGTTATTAAGCAGAGGAATGATATCTGGAAAAAGGTAGAGAGTTGTTGTTGGCTCACTACCCTGCTCACTCAACTACAATAAAGTATGTATTAAATGATACTTTATTACTTTATATCAACAACTACTTTTTAACTTCAACAATCATGTGCATAGGGTTCATGGGATTCGGTACAGCATCTTTGTTGTTAGCACGGAGTACCGGTTCGGTTACACCATAGTAGCGAACAGTAAATGTGAAATCCTGCCCTTTAATGTTGATGTTGTTCTTTGCATCGTCTCCGCAGTTGAATGATATGGTAACCGTGTTGTCGCTATTAACTTCCCAGGAGTTACTGTTTATATTTACTATATCTTCATCTTCGAATAAGTAGCGTTGAGCATCGTAAACCGTGATTGATGTAAAGTAAACAGATTGGGGATTCATGAATGTAGTTGTATAACTCTTTTTACCATCATACATTTTAGAGTTAGTATATAGGTTAGCCTCGTTAGCGATGGGCGATGCACCACCCCAGCCCAGAGCACACTCCAGGTTCCACTGGTGACGGTCAGTTACTTCTTTCTCATTACGTGGGAAAGTATAGTAGAAAGGTTTACCAGTCATTTCAGCGCGTAATTCATCAGTTTTCGCGTCAACCTCATCAAAGTCATAGTTAGGAATTTTAAAATCACCTGAAACCAATCCCCAAACAGTCAGCTTGTCCTGGTTTGCCCTGGCCACTTCTATGCCTTTCTCTAAACCACTACGAAAGATAAGAAATGCGTGAGTAGTGCCATCAGATATATCAACGTCAACAGTGTGCTTGCCTTTTGTAACTATATAGTACTGGCCATGACCAAATTGGTCGATTACCTGAACTGAAGTATATACCAGAACATCTTCTGGGATTTCGAAAGAGATCTTGCCATCAACAACTTTGGTGATAGCTACGGAGTATAAACAATCATGGTTCATCTGTACTGTAGGAGCTTTTTCACCACGTGGTGCTTTGATGCGTAAGTGAGCGAGACCTTCGTTAGCACCTTTAATCATCCAGTTGCGATAATTCTTAGCTGTTTCAGCATGTCCATAGGTTTCATCGGTAACTTTAAGTTTTTCTCCTTCCATGAACTCGGCTTTACCACCGGCTTCCTGATAAGCAATGGCATCTGTAATAATTTTAGATTCAACAATACCACTAAGGTCAGTTTTACCCTCACTTTTTTTTTCTGTTTGACCGCATGAAGCCAAAGAAAGAATAAATATCGCTATTAAAAATTTTGTTAAATGTTTCATAACTTTTAATTCTCCTGATTTAGTATTATTATTATATTTTTTCTACTTCTCTGGGTCTCCACGATTTATCAAAAAATCCTTTTGTTGGAGAATAGCAACGGATAATTTGGAACCATCCTCTGTTTGGAACTGTTTTTACGTAATTTCCTTCAGGTGATAATATCTCAATAGCAAACGGCGAGAAATCAGTAAACTTCTCAAAATGCTTCCCAAATTGTTCTTCCTTTTCTTTATCGCTCATGTTGTGCTCGGTAATGTAACTAGCCGTACTAAAAGTAACTTAAAAAAATATTGCAAAACTACTAAACATAGTATTGGTTTTTGTG
>CP070637.1:850965-852925 GCA_020354005.1 Ignavibacterium sp. | reverse complement strand
CAGATGTTAGTACTTATACTCTATGCAGTATAAAAAATATCGAACAAGCGCTAAAGGAAATTCATAGAGTACTAAAATCTAATGGGAAATTTTTATTTCAGGAACATGGATTATCAGACAATCCAAAAATTCAAAAGTGGCAGAACATTTTAAATCCGCTGCAAAAGATTTGGGCGGACGGCTGTCATCTAAACAGAAACTTTAAAGTACTTATTGAAAATTCGGGATTCAGGTTTGACAGTTTTAGAAACTACCAAATGGAGGAAGATCCAAAAACACACGGTTATATGTACGAGGGGATTGCAGTTAAGTAAAGAAAGATGACAGCTTGATAGACAATATTATTTTTACTGCAAACACTGTTGCACCAGTATTCCTAATTATTGCCTTAGGTTTTTTTCTAAAGAAGATTAATATCATCAATGAACAATTTGTAGCGATCACTTCTAAGTTTGTATTTAACGCTTCCCTTCCCGCCTTAATTTTTATGAAGTTATATAACATCGACCTGAACAAGGTGATTGATGTTACACAGATATTTTACATTTTAGCAGGTACATTGATTATCTATTTTCTCGTTTGGATAATCTCAATTCCCTTTATTAAAGATGGCAGGGATTTAAGTGTTTTTGTTCAGGGTGCTTACAGAAGTAATTATGCAATTGTAGGTCTCGCAATAATCTCAAATCTATTTGGTGATGCCGGTCTTGGAAAAGCATCAATAATTTTAGCATTTATACTTCCACTTTATAATATTCTTGCAGTGGTAATCCTAACAGTACCGCTACGAAAAGTAAGGAAGCAAAATATAAAAGGAACATTTACTGAAATAATGTACAATCCCTTGATAATTGCAGTACTTATTTCACTCCCTTTCTCTGTATTTGAAATACAGATTCCATCTATGATCAAGTCATCTGGAAATTTTCTTGCAGATGTAGCTTTGCCCCTGGCGCTGGTTGGGATTGGCGGTTCGCTGAATATTGAAAATATAAAGAAAGCATCGGGACTTGCATTTACATCATCCGCAATAAAACTTATTGGTCTTCCGCTTGTATTAACCATAGGCGCCTATCTGGCAGGGTTTAGAAATATGGACCTTGGAATTATGTTTGTTCTTTTTTCCTGCCCGACTGCAATAGTAAGCTTTATTATGGCTGAGGCAATGGGAGCTAACAGCAGGCTTGCAGGAAACATTGTAGTCATCAGCACTATTGGTTCTGTTATTACAATTTCTGCAGCAATAATATTTTTAAGAAGTGTAAACTTGATTTAGATTTTTTACACTTGTTAATATTCCTATCATTTTAGTAAATTCACTTAAAGTAAACTCATAGCTCATTAAGTGAGGAGATAAATGGAGTTTATTGGAATATGGCTTAGTCCATTATTACTGCTCCCCGGTGCCGGCTTATTAATTATGTCAACATCACAAAGATTTAACAGGGTTCATGATGAAGTTCATCATATTCTTGAAGAAAGAACTTCGGATTCAAAAATGATTATGTCACATCTTTTGCAAAGAGCAGCATACTTCAGGAATGCACTTGTATTACTTTATCTCTCGGTTAGCATATTTGCAGCGGCCGGATTATTGGGTGGAATAACAAGCGGATGGGATGAGGTATCAGCTATACTAACTATTGGTTTAACTATAACAGGAATTCTTTGCGTAACATCATCATCGATAATTTTGATAATTGAATCAAGGCTATCTTTAAAGATTGTTCAAATGCATGCAGAAGAGTTAGATGAAGAATAATAAAAATTTAATGGATGATGGATTTAGTAATTAGTTAAATAAAATCAACATTAATGAGGTTTGAGCATTGGATACATTGAAAGAGCATCTGGTAAATTCATTAAAGGGCGGTCAGGCATCTGTGCCCGTTAAGAAGGCAATAGAAAATATTAATCCTGCATTGCGTAATGTCAAAAGTCATGAAAAACTCCACACCAT
>CP070637.1:849582-850865 GCA_020354005.1 Ignavibacterium sp. | reverse complement strand
ACCATAAGTATGGATGATAACGGATTATCGGGTACAAATTTTCTGCTGAATGGAAATTACACAACATCTAATTATAAATTATTTGCGTCCAATAAACCTGAGACAAAGCGAACTAAAAATGCTGGTAACTATTCACTCGGCATAAAAAACACTTCAGGAGAAACTTTTATCATCGATTTAAACCTGAAGGACTACTTTACCTCATTAACTGAAGATAATTTTAGTGAAAACCTGATTAATGCGAATGGATTCGCAAGGCTACAGCTTTCAGATATTGGTATAGGATTAAAAACAAATTATCAAAGTCAAATTCTCAACACCGATTCACTGAGCAGTGTAAGTAATAATTATTTATTCTTAAGGCCAACCGTTTCTTTCGAGCTTTTTGGTTCTGTAAAGACAGAAGTCGGTTATTCTTTTAATAATCAGAATGGTGAGACATTTAATGATATTTTTGCTGCATTCGGATTGAGGCTATCAGATTACATTGTATTGATGGGAGAATATGCACCACAAGCTGAGTTTGTAACTTCAGGGAGATTCTTAAGAAAAAACGATTATTTCAATCCGCTTGGCTTTGATAAAATAATGGTTAGAAAAGCAAATTACATCGGTGCTGTAGCAAAATATGAATACGAAAGATTCTACCAGATTGATGTGGGATTTAAACATTATAAAGCAGGGAACTTACCCTACTTTATAGATTCAAACGTGTCTGGTCAATTTGATATTGAAACAGCAGATGCTAAAGAATTCAACGGTTTTGTAAATGTGCTTTTTCATACAGGACCATATGGAGTTTTTTACTTTAACCTTGATTATTACAATATCACAAATGGTGATGGTAAAAGACTTCCTTATTATCCTAAGTTTACCGGCAATTTTACTTATGGTTATGAATTGAGCAGAGGTTTGCTCGGTGAAATTTTATTTGATTATTATTCGGATAGATACACTGACATTGATAATACAAACAAGCTAAGTTCATTTTTTAATCTTGGGGTTAAACTAACTTATAAAATTCAGGATTCATTCTTAATTTATCTTGAGGCAACTAACTTACTTAACAGAGATATTTTTTATTGGAAAGATTATAAAGAAAAACCATTTGACCTGTTCTTTGGAATCAATTTATTGTTTGATTGATAATGAATAATAATAATAGCTACTTTTGTGGTAGCGGAAAATAAAATCAAAAAAATTATTTAGGACCTGTTATTAATCATGACAAAAAATGAGTTGGTAAAACTAATCTCTAAGAAAGCAAAAGTTCCCGATAATTT
>CP070637.1:845252-849482 GCA_020354005.1 Ignavibacterium sp. | reverse complement strand
GGCACCATTGTTGTCATTTTAATACTTATTATACTTGTATTCTTCAAGTTAGTACCGGATACATGGTTTGTTCCTTTATTATATTTAAGTGTTGCTCTTTTAATTATTAGAATAATTTTCAGAGTGTATTTTATTCGTAAGAACAAAAAATTGGAAAAGGGAGGGTAAGACTTCGAACCTGCCAAACATACAAACGGGAGACTGAACGCAAAGGTTCTGATCCTTAATCAGAGTTACGAACCTCTTTCGGTATGTAACATTAAAAAAGCGGTCATACTCGTCTATTTAGGTAAAGCCGAAATTATTCTTAACGATAAATCAAAACATGTCCGTTCAGTATCAATCCATTATCCCTGGCCAAGTGTTATAAGGTTAAGCAGATTTGTTAGAGTACCTTATAAAAAGGTTGTACTTACTCGTAAAAATATTTTAAGGCGGGATGCTTACAGATGCGGTTATTGTGGAAGGGGTGATCTTCGCCTGACTATCGATCACATTATACCAAAAGCACGCGGCGGTACTGATTCATGGGATAACCTGATTAGTGCCTGTACAATTTGCAATAATAAAAAAAGCGATCGCACACCTGAAGAAGCAAATATGTCACTGCTCACAAAGCCGTTTAAACCAAGTCACATCATGTTCATAAAAAATGTTGTGGGTAAGCTGGATGAAAAATGGAAACCCTACCTATACTTATCCTGAATCTATTAATCCTATAATTTGTTTAATAGAAAATTTCTACTGGTTATGATTTATAATTTTTAAAGTTTGATATTTAGATTTTAATAATTATTTGTAGTTTGTTATTTGTGATTTGAATTTTATGTAGAAGGAGCTTACTCATTCGTATCAGCAGCATTGCTGTGTGTTATTAAACTATTACAGAATCGCTTACTTTATTTAACTGATGAAGAAAAAAAGGATACTTAGTGGAATGCGTCCAACCGGGAAACTGCATATTGGACACTACGTTGGAGCACTTGAAAATTGGATAAAACTGCAGGATGAATATCAGAGTTTTCATTTGATTGCAGATTATCATGTTCTTACAACTGATTTAAATACTGAAGACATTTACGATAACACAATTGAAATGCTAATAGATTGGTTATCTGCAGGATTGGATCCAAAGAAAAGCCCTATGTTCAGGCAATCTCAAATAAAAGAGCATGCTGAATTGAATCTGATTTTTGCAATGCTGATAACAGTCAATCGTTTGGAACGTAATCCAACTCTTAAAGACCAGGTGCGTGATCTGAATATTGATAATATTATTTATGGACATTTAGGTTATCCAGTGCTTCAGTCGGCTGATATACTTTTGTATAAAGGAGATGCAGTACCTGTTGGAGAAGACCAGGTTCCTCACGTTGAGATAACCCGGGAAATAGCAAGAAGATTTAATAATCAATTTGGCAATGTTTTTCCTGAGCCGGAACCTTTACTAACAAGGTTTCCAAGACTGCCCGGATTGGATGGCGATACGAAAATGAGTAAATCGCTGAACAATACAATTCTGCTTTCAGATGAACCGGACGTCGTAAAAGCAAAATTAAAAAAAGCTGTAACCGATCCGAATAAGGTTAGGAAGGGTGATCCGGGTCATCCGGACATTTGTCTTGTTTATTCTTATCATAAAAAATTTAACAATTCCGAAGTTCCGGAAATAGAAAAAGGGTGTAGATCTGGTGAACTTGGATGCTTTGATTGTAAAATGAATTGTGCAGGTAAAATTTCTTCTTTACTGGAACCAATTATAGAGAAAAGAAAATATTATGAGAAGAATATTAACCTCGTGAAGGATATTTTATTTGACGGAGAGAGGCAGGGAAGAGCGGAAGCTGAAAAAACAATGACACAAGTTCGGAAGAATATGAAAATAGGATGAGTGTCTATAAAATTAAATTAGATCAGTTTGAAGGACCGCTTGATTTACTTTTGTTCTTTATAAAAAGAGATGAGCTGGATATCTACGATATTCCGATATCAAAAATCACCAAAGAGTTTCTGGAGTATGTTAACATTATAAAAACTCTGGATCTTGAAGTAGCGGGTGATTTTATTTTGATGGCTTCAACGTTGATGCAGATTAAGGCAAGGATGTTATTGCCAAAGGATGTTGATGAAAAAGGTGAAGAGATAGATCCGCGTGCAGAACTTATTCAGGCATTGCTTGAGTACAAAAAATATAAAGAAATGTCTGAAGAACTTTCATTCTTCGAATCGAACCAGAGAAAACGTAAGTATCGTGGTAACTTTGATGCTGATAACCGCGATTCCCCGCAACAGTTTGAAACACTGCTGAAGAATGTATCTATCTATGATCTCTCAAAAGCTTTTAAAAAAGTTATTGATGGAATAAAAGACGAACCGGTTCATCAGATTCAAAAAGTTAACATATCGATTGATGAGCAAATGGATTATATCATAGCAAAATTTAACTTTAAACCAGAAGTAGACTTTTTATCTTTGGTTGAAGATATGAAAGAAAAGATAAGAGTTATTATTACCTTTATTGCTCTTTTAGAGCTGGTTAAAATGAATCGCATCGGATTAAAAGAATCACCAAATTACAACGATTTTATTTTATACAGGATTGAAAATGGACAGGATTTACAATTCAATAATTGAAGCATTAATTTTTTCATCAGATGATTCACTCTCTGCTATTGATATAATGGTTGCAATAAGAGGAATCGACGGCGATGATATTGAAATAACTCCAGAAGAAATTGATCAGGTGGTTGAAGAATTAAATGAAAAGTATTCGATGAGTAATACGTCATTCAGGATAATAAAAATTGCCAATGGTTACTTATTTGCCACAAGCAATGAGTACGCAAAGTATGTTGGTTACCTTTCATCAGAAAGAACAAAACGAAGGCTTAGTCAGGCTGCACTTGAAACACTTTCTATTATTGCTTATAAACAGCCGTTAACAAAGCCTGAGCTTGAGACAATTAGAGGTGTTAATTCAGATCACATTGTAAACTCACTGCTGGAAAAAAATCTAATTTCAATTAAGGGCAGGGCAGATACAATTGGTAGGCCTCTTTTATACAACACGACTGATGAATTTTTAAAATACTTTGGCTTAAACAATTTAAGTGATCTGCCAAAACCGAGAGAGCTTGAAGAGATTATGAACGATGAGGATTTCATTGAGCAGAAACGAAAGATATTGATGAACGCAATCGAAGAGGAAGTTGAAGATAATATCGAAGAGGAAAATGCTGATAAGGATCAATAAGTATATTGCTGATAGCGGTATTACTTCCAGACGGAAAGCAGAAGAGTTGATATTACAGGGAAGAGTTTCCGTGAACAACTCAGTAGTTGAAAATTTAAGCTATAGAATTAATCCTGAAAGAGATAATGTTTTTATTGATGGGGAACGAATAAAGATAAAGCGAAATGTATACTACTTACTTAATAAACCGCGTGGTGTGATAAGTTCTACAAAAGATGAAAAGAATAGAAATACCATTATCGATTTAATTAAAACAAAAGAAAAAATATTTCCCGTTGGCAGATTGGACTATAACACTACTGGAATTCTTCTACTTACAAATGATGGTGATTTTTCAAATTTGCTTACACATCCTAAAAATAAAGTACCAAAAAAATATGAAGTAAACTTGGATAAAGAACTTGACCAGAAGGATAAATCGAAATTATTAAATGGAATTTTGATTGATAAAAAAAAGGGGAGATTCACAAACATAAAGTTCTTAAATACCACTGATAAAAAACTTGTTGAGGTTGAATGTGTCGAAGGTCGCAATCGTTTTGTTAAGCGGATGTTTGAGTCCTTGAGATATCAGGTTAAAAAATTGAACCGAAGTTATTTTGCAGGATTGCAGCCTGATATACCTGTTGGAAATTACAGAGAGTTAAGTAAAAGGGAAGTACAAAAAATAAAAGAGAGATATACCATAGAAATTAACTAATATTCATTTTAGTATTTTAATAGCTGAAGCTGTTCGAAAATGTCAGACTGAGTTTATCGAAGTCTGACCAACTGAATATCTGTCACACTTCGACAGGCTCAGTGTGACACTGAATTTTTAATGACAAATATTTTACTAATACCTTCCGGAGGAATTATTGGATCCAGAAATAAAAGACGTAAATGAATTAATAAAAAGAAGATACGAAGAGCTCAATGAGCTAAAAGAAAAAGGATTTTTACCATACGCATACTCGTTTTATGTAGATTCATCTTCT
>CP070637.1:841941-845152 GCA_020354005.1 Ignavibacterium sp. | reverse complement strand
TCCCACTCAGGCTGCAAGAGTATTATATAAACGGAAACTTTTTCGGTTACGCAGTTGAGGGCACACCTGCAGATTGTGTTAAAATGGGTATAAGAAATATTATGAAGGAAACTCCAGATCTAGTTGTATCCGGAATTAATCATGGATCAAACACCGCAATTAATATTATATACTCCGGCACAGTTTCAGGTGCAAGAGAGGCAGCTATTATGGATGTACCTTCAATAGCAATATCAGTTACTAACCACAGGGCTAAAGAGTTCGATTATGCTGCAATGGTCGCTAAATCATTGGCGCTAAAAATAAAGGAACATAAGCTGCCATTGGGAACCCTGTTAAATGTAAACGTACCCGATCTTCCGGAAAACGAGATTGCTGGTACACTAGTAACCAAACAGGGAAAATCAAGATGGGATGACACATATGAAAAACGAACAGATCCCTATGGTAAAGACTATTACTGGCTTACCGGTGATCTGATGGAAGAGGATAGGGATCTGGAATTTGATCAGTTTGCTATAAAGCAGAATTATGTTACAATAACTCCAATACATTTCGATCTTACAGACTACGAAACTTATAACAAAATGAAAGATTGGAATATTGAATGAAATGGAATTTGAGAATCCTATCCAATTGCATCTGATAGATGCATTCACTTCCGAGGCATTTGGTGGTAATTCCGCTGTAATTATACATCAGGATGATTTACCAATTAATTTGATGCAGCTGATCGCAAAGGAAATGAATCTACCCGAAACTGCATTTCTTTTTTCCTCCGATAAAGCAGATTACAGTTTAAAATGGTTCACACCAACAATTGAAGTTGAATTGTGTGGTCACGCAACAATAGCATCATTACACTATTTATCAGAGCAAGGATTCATCAGTAAAAATTCTGCGGTAACATTTGATACTCTTTCGGGTGTGCTTGATTGCAGAGTGGATGATGATAAATATTTTATGAAGCTGCCTGTACCAAAATTTCGGAAGTATGAAGCTGATATTCAGGATGTTATAGAGGCGATCGGATTGAAAGCATCAGATTTAGATACCAATTTTCCGCCTATCCTGCAGAATAATGGCAATCTTTTTATTTATTCAAAATCGCTTGATTCAATAAAAAATCTAAAACCGAATTTTAGTGAGCTACTAAAGCTTTCGAATCAAAACAGAGGTTTTACAGAATTTACTGTTTTTTCTACTGAAACAGTTGATGAAGAGAATGATGCCCATCTTAGATTCTTTGCTCCATTTTATGGAATAAACGAAGACCCTGTTACTGGTTCTGTTAATGGACCTTTATTACTGGTTCTTAGAATGTTAGGAATAATTGATGCTGATACAGAGAATAAGCAATTCACTTTTGAGCAGGGCGATTCAATAGGACGCAAAGGAAGAGTAACCGTGACTTATTCACCTGACAAAGACGAATTAATGATTGCAGGAAATGCAGTGACTGTAATGAGGGGAGAGCTTTTCCTTTAATGTTTGGTTATGAAGAGATTAATCTGCACCTGATTTATTCCTCACTCTATTTTATCCTCGCTTTAATACTCATCGGGGCTTATGCATATTATGTTTATAGATACACAATCCCCCAAGTAAGCAGATTCAAAAAAACAATTCTTGTTACATTACGTACTCTTGCATTGATTGCTATCCTGTTTATCTTTTTTGAACCTATCCTATCATTCACAAAGAAGATAACATTGGAACCGGTTAATCTTGTCTTTATGGATAATTCCAGATCGAACAGGATTGATGATGGTACAGACAGGATTAATACCATAACCGATATAAGCAATGACATTTTTGCAAATCCAATTAGTAGTACTGATGAAGTCCATTTGTTTGGAAACTCAGTAAGATCTTTAAATGAAGACAGTTTAGATATGCTTGATTTTAATGATGCTGTAACAAATTTTTCACAGGTTTTTTCATCAATAAAAAAGGAAGAGAAAAATTATTCTTCAATTACCTTGATCACTGACGGTGTAGTAACTGCCGGCTCAAACTCAATTTACGCAGCAAAAAATTTGGGGCTGCCTGTTTTTACAATCGGAATTGGTGATACAACAAAGCGAAAAGATATTTCTATAAAACGATTGCTTTACAACCGATTGCTTTACGCTCAAACTCCATCCACAATTGAAGCGACTTTTCAGCATAACGGACTGAGCGGGAAGAATGCGACAATTTCTCTTTATGAAAACAATGTTCTGGTTGAGCAGAAGAATATGGTTCTTAATAAATCGGGTATTCAAAAGGAAGAGTTCATTTATACACCTGAAGAAGCAGGAGATAAAAAACTATCAGTCATTATATCAAAACTTAGTGGAGAGTTTACGACAGCTAATAACAGGAAAGTATTTTACATTAATGTTTTATCGAATAAAGTAAAAGTATTGCTGCTGGGAGGTAAACCGTCCGCAGATCTTACATTTATAAAGAATGCACTGAGAGTGGATGAAAATTTTAGTGTAATGAGTCTTACTGAAATCAGCAGGGACAGAATATCAGAGACCAATTCAAAGGAAATGATTGACAGTGCTGACATTTTTTTTCTTGTGGGATTTCCATCAAGCAATTCCTCGCCTGAACTGGTAAGTAAAGTTGTACAAAAAATACTTAATGATAAAACACCTTTATTTCTTTTATTTTCAAGTGATGTAGATATTAGAAACTTAACAGAGTTACAAACAGAAATACCAATTAATATACAAAGCGGGTTCAGAGACGTCTTAGAGGTTCAGCCACAGATTTTCAGTGATCAAAAAAATAATCCAATTATACAGAACAATGCATTAAATCCTATTGAAGCGTGGAATGATCTGCCGCCGGTATTTCATCGCACAGTAAATTTAATACCAAAACCTGAGAGCAACGTTATTGCAAAAATAAAAGTGAATAACAAAGTAATTAATTCACCGTTGATAGTTTCGAGAAGCTTCAGCGGTAGAAGATCAATTGCAGTGCTGGCAGGGAGCATATGGAAATGGAAACTTCAAACATCGCGTAAAGAACATGATTTGTTTAATTCATTTATTTTAAATTCAGTAAAATGGCTTAATGCATCTGATGAAAATAAAAGAGTAAATATCAGAACTCTGAAAAAAAATTATTCATCAGGTGAGCTTATCGAATTCGAAGCACAGGTTTATGATGAATCGATCAATCCTGTTGCAGACGCAGAGTTAAAATTAGAGAT
>CP070637.1:836801-841841 GCA_020354005.1 Ignavibacterium sp. | reverse complement strand
TTGGCTGGTGTTGAGTAATCATAAATTACAACTTCACTTAGCTCATTAGTAATTTCATTTATTTCCCTTACAAGTATGGCATAGTTTGAAACCTCCTGCGAAAAGAATCCTTGCTCAAGTGATAAAGTCGGTTTTTTCCGGGATATGTCCTGCATTAATAACTTCGCCTGATGGTTAGCGTCGGGAAGTACATCATTATTAAATCTAAAAAGCAGGTAAGCAAGTATAACAGATGCTATCAGCGGTGCAGTCATCATTTTATAAAGACTAACACCTGCAGTCTTAATTATTGTTATTTCATTATTCTGGGAAAGATTACCAAACGCCATTAAGGTTGCTACAAGTGTTGCCATCGGAATTACCAGTACGACCATCCAGGAAAGATTATAAGCAACAAGTTGTGTTATTATCCAGCTGTCAAGTCCCTTTCCAACAAGTCTGTCTGCAAACTTCATTAAAAATTGAAGAAGGAAAATGCACAGCAATGTTACTACTGAGAATACAAAAGGCAGCAGATGGTTTTTAAGTATGTATTTATGTAATATCATCAATGTTAAAATAATTAAGGCTGTAAAGTTTAACAAGGAGGTGGAAAATGGATGAATTAATTTTAATGCAGATACGTTTTTTAAATACTTTTTAATATCTTAACTAAAGAGTCAAATTGACTTAGAAATCTCGCTATAAATTATCCACTGTTTTTAGAAAGGAATTAAAATTGAAAAATATTGTTGAACACATAAACTCTAATACTGATAACTATATTAACCAGCTAAAAGATTTTCTGCGTATCCAGAGTATAAGTACTTTGCCTGATCATAAAAAAGATATGACTGAAGGTGCTGAATTTGTTGCTAACAGTTTCAAAGCAGCGGGAATGAATAACGTGAAGGTAATCAAAACAAAAGGTCATCCGTTAGTTTATGCAGATTGGTTAAATGCACCCGGTAAGCCAACGGTGCTTATTTATGGTCATTATGATGTTCAGCCTGTGGATCCTATAGATTTGTGGGATTCACCTCCGTTTGATCCGGTTATAAAAGATGGTAAAATATATGCCCGTGGTGCTACCGACGATAAAGGGCAGATGTTTGTTCATATAAAAAGTGTAGAGGCATTTTTAAAAAACGGGGGTACTCTTCCGGTAAATGTAAAATTTCTGATTGAAGGAGAAGAAGAAATTGGAAGTCATAACCTTGATGAGTTTGTTGAGATAAACAAAAAAGCATTAAAGTGTGATACTATACTGATTTCAGATACTGCTCTTTATGCAACAGGTGTCCCAACCCTTACATATGGTTTAAGAGGTATTGCATATTTAGAAGTTGAGCTTACAGGCCCTAACAGAGATCTTCATTCAGGTACATTTGGTGGAGCTGTGGGTAATCCGATAAATATTCTTGCTGAATTGATTACCAAACTGATGAACAAAAATGGTCGTATTACCATTCCTGGTTTTTACGATGATGTTTTGAAGATTAGTAGTAAGGAACGTGCAAGCATAAGAGCATTAAAGTTTTCCGGGCAAAAATATGCAAAAGAGCTAGGAGTGAAAGAATTAAAAGGTGAAAAGAATTATTCAACTTTAGAGAGAACATGGGTGCGGCCATCGCTGGATTGTAATGGTATTTTCGGTGGTTTTACAGGCAAGGGTGCTAAAACAGTTTTACCTTCTAAGGCAACTGCAAAAATTAGTATGCGTCTTGTTCCTAATCAGGAACCAAAAAAGATTGCAGAACTTTTCAAAAAATATATTCATCAAATTGCACCCAAATCAGTTTCTGTTAAAATAAATGAAATTCATGGAGCCACTCCGTTCGTAGTTTCACCAAATGCGAAATCAATTGAAGCGGCTTCAAAAGCCATGTCTATTGCTTTTGGGAGAAAAACAGTTTTCATGAGGGAAGGTGGATCCATTCCTATAGTTGCATCTTTTTTAAAGAAGTTAAAAGTACCCCCTGTACTGATGGGACTTGGATTAAATACAGAGAATCTACACTCACCAAATGAGCATTTTGACCTTAAACATTTTCATCTTGGTATCTTGAGCTCTGCATACTTTTTTGATGAGTACTCTAAGAGTTAAATCTTTGCTGTAAATAAAAAATGTAGAAATTATTTTCTTAAGTTTTGTAAATACTACTTTATAGTTTAAATCGTATCGTATTGAAACAGTATATTGTAGTAAATAACCTCCTTTAGGGGCATAATTATTGAACGCTCACTAACTTATATTCATATAAAGCCCACAAGGAAATTCAACCTATTCACATCTACTTTGCTGGCAAATATAAAGGTAATTTTGGGCTATGATGAATAAAAGAAGAGGAAGATTTTTTGAATAAACAAGGTGTTGAGTACTTACCCTAAAGATATGCACAAATAAAATACTATACATTTAGGATACAAAAAGAGCTTTCTATTAAAAGATATCCCTATTAGCTGATTTTATCTTTTTTTTGACTTTTTTTGAAAACTAAATTGTGGGTATCTTTACAATCGATTTTTTACATAAGTATTTAAGGAAATAATATAAGGAGTTTGAATGCAGGGATTGGATACTAAACCAATTGACTTAATTGAATATTTTACTTTGAAAGGATATGATTCTGTTTCAGTAGATGGTTATAAGGTTATAAACAATTATAACTCTAAGTCAGCCGAAATTGAAAGTTTGTATTCAGGTGTAGCATTAAGAAATATTTCACATTATGGAATAATTGAATTAAAAGGAAAAGACGTTCTCGATTATCTTCACAGAATTTCTACAAACTCTACAAAAGATCTTCCAAAAGCTCATACAGATGTAACAGTATTTACAACTGATAAAGGCAGGATTATCGGAGTGGGGAGATTAATTAATTTTGAAGATTATCAGTTGTTGGTATGCAGCAGGGAAAACAAACCTAAGGTAATGAGTTGGATAAGGAAATATGTTATTAGTGACGATGTGCAGGTTAACGATGTAAACGGTAAATATAATTTGCTTGAATTATGCGGCCCTCAAGCCGATTCGTTTATGAGCCTGATTTGTGGAGATGTAATTAATGAAATTGAAAAGGATTCGTTTAAAATAATGCACGCTGATAATCTGTTATTCTTTTTAATAAAATTGATGGATGAACGAGGCCACATTAAATTCTGGCTTCTTGCAGATCTGGAAAACAGTAAAAGGCTAATTGATAAAATGGTTGAGTACGATGGTCCGTTTGATTTTAGCCTTGTTGGCGAAGATGCTTATAATACATTCAGGATAGAGCAGGGTATACCTGCTGCACCGAATGAACTAAATGATAATTACAATCCGCATGAAACCCGCCTGATGAAATACATTGATACTAAGAAAGGTTGTTACATTGGACAGGAAGTTGTAGAGAGACTGAGCACGTATGATAAAGTACAAAAATATTTATGTGGTGTTAAATTCAGCGAAGATTTTTCCAGTGATGAACCTGTTTCACTTTTCGGCAGCGATGGAAAAAATGCGGGAACTTTAACTTCAACCACACATTCACTCAAACTTAACAAGCAGATCGGATTAGCCTACTTAAGAAGAGAATTTACAGAAGATGGTACGGTTCTAAAGGTCAAATCGAATAACGGTAATGAAATTGACGTTACTGTTTGTGACCTGCCGTTTGTTAGATGAAAATTTATACCAAAACCGGTGACAAAGGTGAAACCGGGTTATTCGGTGGTGAACGGGTTAGCAAAAACTCTTTAAGAATTGAAGCATATGGAACTATTGATGAACTAAATGCTTTTCTGGGATTAGCAGTCTTAGAGGTTACCGACAATTCAATTAAAAACATCCTTCAAAAAATTCAAAGCCAACTATTTACTGTTGGCTCTGATCTTTCCACACCTGATACTGAAAAGAATATAAAACTTAACATTGAGCGAACTCCTGAAGATTTTTATTTAAGTGCCGAGAAGATAATTGATGAATACGATTCCAAATTAGATGAATTAAAAAATTTCATCTTACCCGGCGGTTCAAAAGGTGCAGCACTACTACACATTTGCAGAACAATTACCCGCCGTGCTGAAAGGCAAGTTGTGGCACTTGATAATACGGTGAAAATCGGAAATAATATTATTATTTTTCTTAACAGATTATCCGATCTCTTATTTGTTCTTTCACGTTATGAAAACGCCGTTACCGGCACTCCCGACATTAAGTGGAAACAATGATTTGATTATTGCCTACTGATAAATTGGGGGTGAAATTGGCTTCGACGGGATTAAAGAGGCATTAAACTGCGCACCGTGTTTTCCGCAGACACGTAAAACGGTGGAAAAAACTTTAATTGGCGAAAACGAATACGCCTTAGCTGCGTAAATAATTACACAGCCGTTCTCTATTCTCTCTCATACCGGGGTTTAGATGAACGACGTTAAGGTATGATAGCTGAATCAGCCGCCCTTGTTGATAAGGCGAATCCGCTTTCAGCGGTTTAATGGGCAGGCTTAATGTGATCCTTGTTTGTTTGGTAGCATTAGGTTAAAACAAAAACAAACTATGTGTGTAGAAGTTTTTTGGATCTTAATTTCGGACGCGGGTTCGACTCCCGCCACCTCCACCCAGCTTCGTTTTGAGTGTTGCAAGAAACGAAGATGGATGCGGCGAAGTTCGATTTATCGAACGAAGCCGATATTCATAAATTGATGGATTCTCAAAACTACGCCGCGGCATGCTCGGCTTTGGAAGCATTGAATTACATCTCCATAATAAGTATCTAACTCTTTTATAAATACATCTATCTAAAGAAGAAAATATTAATATGGATTATTACGTTTACATATTAGAAAGCATAAACCATCCAGATAAATATTACATTGGTTTCAGCACAGATGTTAAAGAAAGATTAAAAAAACATAATGAAGGCGGTGACAAGTACACATCAAATTACAAGCCCTGGAAGGTAAAGAACACTATATCATTTGATGATAAATGGAAAGCTTTAGCTTTCGAAAAGTATTTGAAAAGTCATTCCGGTAGGGTAATTGCAAAGAAGCGTTTCCATGCAATAGATAAAT
>CP070637.1:833466-836701 GCA_020354005.1 Ignavibacterium sp. | reverse complement strand
TCTGTGGTTGTTATCAATTCATCTGGTAACGACTTATTAGATAAATCCGCAAAAGATTACGGTTACCTACTCAAGTTTCAACCTATAAAATCCGATGATAAGGCTGCAAGTGTGTGGGTAAATTGGACCGTGATTTACAGAGCTGGGGGAATTTCTGAAGATGGCTATATAGGTAAACTTTGGCTGGCAGAGAGTGAAACGTGGTTAGATGATGAATATGGTTATGAGATCACAAAATGGACAAGCGATGATTACCAGAGCTGGCACCTCTACTTCAATATAGAAGCATTTGTTGATGATACTACCTGTATAATATTTTCAAACCGTACCGGAGGAGATAACCTCTACAAACTTAATTTAATTGATGGCTCAATGCTTCAGATGACCAACTATCAGGGTGATATTAAAAATATCTGGCACTTACCTGAAAATAATCAACTATATTTTGAATATGAGACCAACATACACGTATTAAATACTGTAACTCTTGAAGATTCCAAATTATTATCTCTTGAAAACTTCGATCTAAAATCCTTCACGGTATCATGTGATGCTAAATATATTGTTTATTCAATTAACAAGAATCCAGGCTGGACCGAAAACCATAGTACCGGTCCATTCGCTATTATCAGATATGAAATAGCAACAGGTGAGAAAAAACAAATATCGCCTGATTGGGGAATTTCAATTAATCACCTTCAAGCAAATCCAGTTAATCCTAACCTAGTGATATACTCCTGGCAGCATCAGTATAGGGAAGGGGGCCCTGGAATAGTCGGCAATGTTCCAATAAGATTTTGGTGGATTAATATAGATGGTAGTGATGGCGGACCAGTTGGACCACAGGAATTTGGATTACACCGTACTCATGAATTTTGGACTTACGACGGCAGTAGAATAGGCTATTCAGCTAGATATAAGTTTGGTGAGAACAAAGGAAGACAATTCTTGGGTTCTTGCCTGCCGGATGGAACTGATAACTTTATGATCGAAGTACCGGTCGGTCCTGCACATTCTCAAATTTATAAAGACAATCATCACTGGGTAGCAGATTTAAACGATGGAACGATTTTAACCATGTGGACTTTTGATAGAGAGAAAATATTGAAAGAAGAAAAACTTTTTAATCATGAATCAAGCTGGGAGGGCCAGCCATCGCATCCCCACCCACATTTTAGTCCGGATGGTAAATACGTTTTGTTTAGTACAGATAAAACAGGAACACCTTGTGTTTATACAGTTAAAATAAATTTGGATGTTAATTAATATTGGTATACTGCATTGCGGTATAAGTAAGAGCTTTACAATGATAAGATTTTTATTCATCTTATAGACGAGGGTATTGAATGGGCATCCAGAGAAAGAATTGAATATAGGAGCTGAAACTTTATGCAAATAAAGAAATACAGTAATAAAGAATTGATGGGAAGAGAAGCCGCGCATACAGGAGCTGAAAAAATTCGTACAGCAATAAATTCAAAAGATTCTGCAAGTATTATTCTGGCGACAGGTGTTTCGCAATTTGAACTGCTTGAACATCTTGTTAAAGAAGATATCGACTGGAGTAACGTTACGGGCTTTCATTTGGATGAATACATTGATATAGACGAAACTCACCCGGCCTCTTTCAGAAAATATCTAAAAGAAAGATTTGTAAACAAAGTGAAAATAAAGCAATTTCATTTTATAAATGGAAATAACGTTCCTGAAAAAGAGTGCAGCCGATTGGGTGAAATCATCAGCGATCATAAAATTGATGTAGCTTTTATTGGCATCGGTGAGAACGGCCATCTCGCCTTCAATGATCCGCCTGCTGATTTTGAAACTGAACAACCTTACATTATCGCTAATCTCGATGAAATATGTCGGATGCAGCAATTAGGAGAAGGCTGGTTTCCGAATCTTGAAAATGTACCCAATAAGGCAATTAGTATGTCCATCAAACAAATTCTAAAGTCAAAAACAATTATTTGTACAGTACCAGATGAAAGAAAAGCAAGAGTTGTGAGTCGAACTCTTAATGAGGAAATCTCACCTTTGATTCCAGCAACTATTTTAAAAACTCACAGCGACACATTTCTATTTTTAGATGAAGGAAGTGCTTCACTTATCAATAATAAAGGATGAAAAATAAATCATAACTTCAAATATTTTGATATGCAGGTGAACGGATATGCGGGTGTTGATTTTAACAGTTTAAATTTAACCGATGAACAATTGCATATTGCTTGCAAAAAGCTTGTGGAAGATAATGTTGAGGGAATTTTAGCAACTATTATAACTGATGACTTTGATGCGATGTTGAAAAAAATTAAAAATCTTGTGAAGCTGATCAGGCAAGATAATTTTGTGAGATCAGTTATTAGAGGTATTCATATTGAGGGTCCATTCCTTAATCCTGAAGAGGGTTACAGAGGTGCACATCCTAAAGAATTTATTATTCCAGCTGATATTAATAAAGCGAAACAATTTCAGATTAAAGGAGAAGGATTTATAAAACTTTTTACACTTGCGCCTGAAAGTGACCCGCAATTTATGACAACAAGATTTTTTGCTGAAAGTGATGTTGTAGTTTCAGCAGGACATACGAACGCATCACTTGATGAACTAAATGCTGCTATTGATAATGGATTAAAAACGTTTACTCATTTAGGCAATGGTTCACCAGTTGTTTTACCAAGACACAATAATATTATTAACCGTGTGCTTTCACTGAGTGATAAAATTTATATCAGTTTTATTTCTGATGGAATTCACATCCCAGAATTTGTTCTAAGTAATTACCTTCAAATTGTAGGATTTGAAAGGGCGATAATTATTTCTGATTCGACTGCTGCTGCAAGTGCATCTCCAGGTACTTATTCTGTTTCTAATATTAATATTGAGGTAGGAGAGGATAAAATAGTAAGGGAATCCGGAAAACAAAATCTAGCAGGTTCTGCAGTAACGTTGAAAGAGTCACAGAAGATTCTTAAAAAATTATTAGCTCTGGAAGAATCCGATCTTAATGCTATTCTTTGCGAAAATGCAAAGAAGCTGCTGAATATTAATGGCAGTTAAATGTGGGGTGGAATTAAAATTAAACTATTTATTAATACTTTAAGGATAGTCAGTATAGTATACTATAAAAAATATTTTAACAAGTCGGAGAGATAATGATTAGAGTATTCATAGCGCTTCTTTTTTTAGTTATTTCATCATTTCAGTATGGGCAATCTCAAGTGAGTGTAATTAC
>CP070637.1:831545-833366 GCA_020354005.1 Ignavibacterium sp. | reverse complement strand
GTTGGAATCACGATGGAGACCATTGACAGAATAAAAGGCTTATCCGATGCAGGTGCAGATGTAATTGTAATTGACACTGCTCACGGGCATTCTACTGGTGTAATGAGTATGATTAGGGAGGTAAGGAAAAAGTTTAAGTATGAACAGTTAATAGCCGGTAATATAGGAACTTATGAGGCTGCCTTTAATCTGTTAAGTTGTAAAGTTGATGCTGTAAAGGTTGGAATTGGTCCTGGTTCTATTTGTACAACAAGGGTTGTAGCAGGTGTGGGTGTTCCCCAAATTTCTGCGATATCCGATGTTTACCGCGCTTTGAAGAAAGAGGGAATTCCTATCATTGCTGACGGTGGTATTAAACAGACTGGAGACATCCCAAAAGCAATTAGTGCGGGAGCATACTCCGTTATGATTGGTGGATTATTTGCAGGTGTCGAAGAAAGTCCCGGTGAAAAAGTGCTTTTTGAAGGAAGAAGCTTCAAATCTTATAGGGGAATGGGTTCAATTTCAGCGATGGAAAAAGGAAGTAAGGATAGATATTTTCAGGATGTTGAGGATGATATTGCAAAATTAGTCCCGGAAGGTGTCGAAGGAAGAGTTCCATATAAAGGTCCGTTGGGAGATACCATTTATCAATTAATTGGCGGACTCAGAGCCGCAATGGGTTACTGTGGAACAAAAAATATAAAGCAGCTGCGAGATAAGTCGAAGTTTATAAAAATTACATCTGCAGGATTAAAGGAAAGCCATCCACATGATGTTATAATAACTAAAGAAGCACCAAATTATCACAGTTAATTTTGCATGATTAGGATTAATCTTTAAAATGTTTAAAGTTCTTGTTGTATCATATTTTTTCCCCCCGATGGGCCTAAGTGGTGTACAGAGGACACTTAAGTTTACAAAGTACCTGAAAAACTATAATTGGGAACCAACTGTTATAACTACGCGAGATGTTGGCTACTTTGCTCAGGATGAATCTCTTAATAATGAACTGAATGAAGCAAATGTAAGAGTAATAAGAGTAGGAGCAAAGGATCCTAATTCTCTTTTGTCTAAGCTCGCGAAAAAAAAGTTATCACGCGAAATATTCCGAAAATCATTCAGTATGCTAAGCCAGACTTTTTATATACCAGATCGCAAAATTTATTGGGCTAAGAAAGCATTTGCTAAAGTAGAAGCATTACTAGCAAATGAAAAGTTTGATGCAATATTTGTTACAGGACCACCTTTCTCATCATTTCATGTTTTTAGCCAGATAAAAAAGAAGTACCGAATTTCATTAATTATTGACTATCGTGAATTATGGTTCACAAGTTTTTTTGCATTTTATCCAACTCCATTTCACAAATCTATGCATAAGAAGATGGAGTATAATACATTAAAGGCAGCGGATAGAATCATTGTTACAAACCGGCAGATCAAGGAGAGCCTACTCAATACTTACCAATTTTTAACATTTAATGATGTCGTAATAATCACTCACGGATTTGATCCGGATGATTTTGAAAAAGCTATCGTAATTCCAAAACATAATAAGAGAATGATCCTAACTTACTCAGGAATTTTTATGGTGTACAATACTCCGGAATATTTTTTAAGAGCATTTAAGCAGATAAGTGTTGAAAAACCTGAAATAGCAAAAAATATTGAACTTCATTTTGTTGGATTTTTAAGGAAAGAAAATCAGCGGCTGATAAGAAAACTAAACCTGCAGGAATTTGTTTATGATCATGGTTATGTTGATCATCGGCATGCTGTATCAAAAATAATTAGTTCCGATGTATTGTGGATGATGGTCGGAAATCGGAAAAATATAGAAGC
>CP070637.1:827657-831445 GCA_020354005.1 Ignavibacterium sp. | reverse complement strand
AGTTTAAAGCTCTACACTAAGGTGTTTGATGGAGGAACACATTTAGTGTGTCCGCCTGAGGCTTTAACTTATGGATTGGTATCTGTTTTCAGCGAATAGATAATTCTTGATTGACTCACCCACCTATTTTTTTTAAGTTCAAGATATCTTTTATCTAAAGAGATAATTTTATCTATCATATCATTTAAGGAGGAGTGATGGCAGATATCCATGTTAATTATTTGACAATTCTTGTTGTTGGAATTATTAGCTACTTATTAGGTGCATTATGGTATTCGCCACTTCTTTTTGCAAAACATTGGATGAATGCAATTGGAAAGACTGAAGAGGACTTAAAAGGTGGAGCAAGCCCAATTACCTATGTCATAACTTTTGTAGTTTGGGTGATAACGATGTACGTTCTTTCTGTTTTTATTCATTATTCGGGAGCTTCTACATTTGGTTACGGAATGCTTGCAGGGTTTTTATGCTGGTTTGGATTCTATGCGCTCTTGAGTTTAATGACGAATTTATTTGAACAAAAACCGAAACAGCTCTGGCTGATAAATGTCACCTATGTATTGGTAGCATTCTTAATCAGTGGAGGAATTTTAGCAATTTGGAAATAGATTATGCCAAAGACAAAATGGGTTAAGAAAAAATTCGAGTTTGATCTATCGCAGGATGAGTTTTCATCTATTCTTAATAGGTTAAAAGAAACTCCTGAAAAAATTGAGCAGCTTATCTATTCTATGTCACCGGATATTCTTACAAAAAAGATTGACGATAGCTGGTCAATACAGGAACATATTGGTCACATAATCGATTTGGAAGAATTGCACGAGGGACGGATAGATGATTTTATTAATAAGGCTGAACAGCTGCGTGCAGCTGATATGACCAACAAAAAAAACTCACGAAGCAGATCACAATCAAAAAGAAATTACAAAACTATTGCAGGAATTAAGAACTACAAGGGGAAAATTAATAAATCGGTTTGATGAACTTGATGAGAGCGTCCTATCTCACGTTGCGTTGCACCCGCGATTAAACCAACCCATGCGGCCAATTGATATGGCACAGTTTGTTGTCGAGCATGATGATCATCATATCAATGCTATTATAGATCTTGCAGAACAGTTGTCCTAAACGGTTAGATCGGAATTTACTTCTTACTGCAGCTTACCCCAGTTCTTTTCACCGGCAGTTATTCTTATCTCAAGAAAATTTTGCTTGGGTGGAAAAGCACATGTGGCAAACTTTGTAAACACGCAAGGTGGATTATATGCAAGGTTAAAATCTACAATTGTTGTTCCTGTTGAATCTGGTGCATCAATATAAAGGTATCGTCCTGCGCCATAAGTTTCTTCTCCACTTGTTTCATCAGCAAAAATCAGCCATAATCTTTTTCCCCTATCCACTGCATCAATCCGGTATGTATTTCCATCTTTTTCAAATACAACTGCACCGGGAGAAGACTCTTCTTCAATTGTTCCAATCTGTGTTGGCAAAGATATCATTTTAGGTGGATCGTATTTATCAACTGTGGCTGTAACTTTCCAATCTTCATTTACAGGAAATCTTTCAATTCCATCGAAAGTGTCTCTTAGCGGATGTTTTGTATCACGAAGACGAATTCCATATCTCTTTCCTCGTTTTATGATGTACCATTTCAATGAACCGACATCTAAAATTGTAGGATCACCAGTGATGTCTTCTTTAAGTTTAATATTTTTAACCTGACTGCCTTCACTTGTAACATTAACGCCATTTTTAACTTTCAGAGTTATAACAGAATCTTTTAAAGTAATATTTCCAATTTTATTTGGTGCATTTTCAGGAAAGACAATACTGTTATTCTTATCAGAGCCAAAAGTGTTTTCTCCTTCCTCAAGCCAATGGAGACCAACAAGTGTAAGCCAACCGTTTTCATCTTTCAGTCTGTCAACTCTTTTCTGATGCCATTGATCAATTTCGGACATATATTCCGGTGAGCCTTTTTGTTCTAATTTCTCCCCTGAGCAAGAGATTGATATAAAAGTTAATGTTATTATCAGCAGAATGATTTTTAGTGTTCGCATAATACTTTTTTTGTTTTAAGATTGGCTGAAAAATTAGTCTTTAATTAAAGAAAGCACAAACCAAAGATATATCATTTACCAAATGAAACCCTTTCTCAAACCCTTATTAAATGCATAATCAATAACCTCTTTATATTCCGATGGTGTAATTCTTCTGTTGAGCTTATTGTATTTATAAGCATTGTAACTTGGATGATACTGATCCATAATGTTTAAATAAGAATCAGTTGAAATCTCATCTGCAACAAAATCAATTACTTTCTGTGAACCGGCTATATCATTTGGTAGAACAAGATGGCGAATAAGCAAACCTCTTTGTGCAATTCCTCGTTTGCTTATTTTAAGATCACCCACCTGTCTGTGCATTTCTTTAATAGCATCGGTTACGACTTTCCAATAATTTTGGATGCCAGAAAATTTTAATGCATTTTCATCAACCGAGTATTTTATATCCGGCATATAAATATCAACAATATCCTCAAGCAGGTTTAATGTTTCTACAGATTCGTAACCCCCGCAGTTGTAAACGATTGGTAGCTCTAATCCTTTCTCGATAGCTAATATTAATGCTTCAACAATTTGTACACTAAAATGAGTAGGTGTAACAAGATTAATGTTGTGGCATCCGCGCTGCTTCAGCTTTAACATAGATCTTGCCAGGTCTTTAATTGTAACTTTATTGCCAATTCCTAAATGACTTATATCATAGTTTTGGCAAAACTCGCAGTCGAGATTACAGTTAGTAAAAAATATTGTTCCCGACCCCATTGAACCAACCAATGGCGGTTCCTCGCCGTAGTGCGGACCAACACTTGAGATAATTACCTCATCCGTTGAATGACAATCACCCGTTTCTCCATCTGCTCTTCTTGCCATGCATTCGTTCGGGCATATCTTGCATTTTTCGAACAGACTGTGTAATGCTTCTGCTCTTTCTTTTATATCATTAATATTAAGTTTTTCCAAATAAAGGGGCTGCATAGCTATGATTTCTTAATATTTACTATAAGTGATAAACTATATGCCGAAGCAGCAAAAATCATTACCCAAACAAATCCTAACTCTACTGCGATTATTGTCGCCAGCACTGCACTAATAACTGAAACACTTCCGTTGATACCCCACGCCCACGGAACGTGCGCTGCATTTGTTTGCGAAACTAATCGTAAACCCAAGGGGAAAGGGAATCCCATTAAAAATGCTGCTGGAATAATAAGTAGAGCACTGAGGAATATTTTTATAATCGTACTAAAACCAATGGTTAGTTTCAGCAGAGGTGATAAAAGTATTAAATGGAATATTAGTAAAAGGATAACAAGGCTGATAACCACAACAAGATTTTTGTGGATAGCATTGTACCTTTGAGAAATATAGCTTCCAACACCTGAAGCAATGAGCATTAAACTTACAACAGCAGCGGTTGCATAAACTACGTTTCCAAAATAAAGAGTATATCTTTGAATAAATATTATTTCAATAAACATATATCCAAGTCCGAGTCCACTAAAATATATTATTGACCATGCTTTGCTTCTTCCGCCCCATCCAAGCTTAAACAATGGCAGAATTATTAATATGATCGCAAGAAGAACTGTTTGTACCAAAGTTATATAGAGCAGCAAGTATCCAATTTCAAAGAAAGGCACGGCATCAGCACCAAATAGCTCAATCATTTGTGGAATGCTTTTCCATTGTAAGAATTGTGAAAAGTAAGGTTGGTTATCGGTT
>CP070637.1:824176-827557 GCA_020354005.1 Ignavibacterium sp. | reverse complement strand
TTGTCAATTCCTGCATACCCAACATTTAACGATCTTTTGTTAATTACTACTGTTTTTGAGTAATCCACATTTAAGATTGGCATCCCATAAATCGGACTGCTCTGATCGTGTCTTGCTGCAGGATTAACAACATCGTTTGCTCCGATGACAATTACTACATCTGTATTCGGGAAGTCATCATTTATATCTTCAAGCGCAATAAGTTTATCATATGGTACCTGCGCTTCTGCCAGCAGCACGTTCATATGACCGGGCATTCTACCAGCAACCGGGTGGATTGCAAACCGGGTATTTACACCTTTCTTGTCAAGAGTAGTCATCAAATCACGAACAGCGTGTTGTGCTTGAGCCACTGCCATACCGTATCCCGGTACAACTATTACACTGCTTGCTGAATCAAGTATCATTGCGAGCTCTTCAGCATCAACAGATTTTACATCACCTTTAGGTGCTTTACCATCAGCAGCAGGTCCTTCAATTCCAGCTGAAGCCCAACCGCCAAGAACTACATTCATAAGTGAACGGTTCATACCGCGGCACATAATTAGTGTGAGTATGATTCCTGATGCACCAACTAACGCGCCTGCTATTATCAGCATATTATTTTCTAAGATAAAGCCTGTAGCCGAAGCAGCTAATCCTGAATATGAATTAAGCAAAGACACTGCAACTGGCATATCTGCACCACCAATCGGAAGCACTAAAAGTACACCAAGAATTAACGCCACTGCAACAATCGCTAAAAGTACTTCTGTACTAGCCGGATTTATTACCACATAAACACCAACACCAATAACACCAGCTAAAAGCAAAGCATTCAATGGATGTTGCAACGGGTATTTAACTACCTTGCCGGTTACAATACCTTGCAATTTTCCAAAAGCAATTAATGACCCAGTGAAAGTTACACTACCAATTAAAACACTTAAAATCATTGATATACCTGTGTTCACTGGAATCGCCGGAACAATTTTATAATATTCGGATAGTGCTACCAGTAATGAAGCACCACCACCAAAACCGTTAAGCAGGCCAACCATCTGGGGCATGCCTGTCATCTTAACCTTAAGAGCAAACGTAGCACCAATAGCCGAACCAACTACTACACCTATTATTATTAATTCGTAAGAAATAATTTCCTTATCTAATAATGTTACAATGATTGCTAACAGCATACCTATAGCGGAATACATATTGCCCCTTCGGGCTGTTTTGGGTGAGCCCAACATCTTTAATCCGAAAATGAAAAATACTGAGGCTACCAGATAAGCTAACTGAATAATAAGATCCATTTTTTAACTCACTTCTTTTTGAACATTTTGAGCATCCGGTCGGTTACAAGATAGCCACCGATCACGTTGATCATTGCAAAGATAACTGCAGCCAATCCTAAGATTGAGCTAATTGTATATTCTCCCAAACCGGCACTTAATAACGCACCAACTATCGTAATTCCTGAGATCGCATTTGATCCGGACATCAGTGGTGTGTGTAATGTCGGCGGGACTTTAGTAATAAGTTCGAAGCCTACAAATATTGCTAGCACGAAAATATAGACTAACATTAAAAAGCTGGGTCCATCCATAATTGAAACCTTATTTTTATTTTGAATATTTTGTGGAAAGCATCACTAACTACTGTAACAAATCCTTTATTCTCTGATTTACAACTTCACCACTATTTGTAATTAGTGCTCCCTGAATTATTTCGTCTTCAAGATCGAGTTCAAATTTGCCTTCCTTTGTAAAGTGATTTATCAGATTCAATATATTTTTTGAATACATATCGCTCGCGTGGGTAGGCACTAAACTAGGAAGATTTGGTTCACCAATAATACTTACATTATTTTTTACAACTGTCTTACCATTCTCACTTAATTCACAGTTACCACCAAACTCAACTGCCATATCCAGTATTACACTGCCTGTCCGCATATTTTTAACCATCTCTTCGGTTACAAGTACAGGTGCTTTTTTTCCGGGAACAAGAGCTGTGGTAATGACTATATCAGCTTCAGTAACGTGTTTGAAGATTAGCTCTTTCTGCTTCTGTAGAAATTCTTCAGAAGCCTCTTTTGCATAACCACCCTCATCCTGCATATCTTCATCGGTTTCTACTTCAATAAATTTACCGCCAAGACTTTGAACTTCCTCTTTTACTGCGGGACGAATATCAGAAACTTCTACAACCGCGCCCAATCTTTTTGCGGTACCTAATGCCTGCAACCCGGCAACACCTGCTCCCA
The DNA here is from genome assembly GCA_020354005.1 of Ignavibacterium sp. Classification (GTDB taxonomy): domain Bacteria; phylum Bacteroidota; class Ignavibacteria; order Ignavibacteriales; family Ignavibacteriaceae; genus BMS3ABIN03. The sequence continues at coordinate 825,312 of CP070637.1, read as the reverse complement.
TAATAACAACTTTTGCAGGTGAGATAGTACCAGCTGCAGTCATCATTAACGGAAAGATTTTACCAAGCACATCAGCGCACATAACAACACTTTTATAACCACCAATATTCGCCTGTGAACTCAGTGCATCCATCTTCTGTGCAATGGTAGTTCTCGGAATCATATCCATTGAGAGAACATTGATTCCTTTACCTGCGCATTCTTGCACAAGCTTTGAATTATGAAGCGGGTAAAGAAAAGTAATTAAAATTGTACCGCTTTTCATCAAGTCAAGTTCATTCTTACCTTCGTCGGGATGATCAACAGGACGTTGGACTTTAAGAACCATATCTGCTGATGCATAAAGGTCTGTAACACGATCTACTACCTTCGCACCCGCCTTTTCATAGTCTTCATTTGTAAATCCAGCCTTCAGGCCTGCATTACTTTCAACCTGAACTTCGAAGCCTTGCTTTATGTACTTCGCAGCAACATCAGGTACGCAGGCAACTCTATTTTCTCCCGGGAAAATTTCTTTGGGAATCGCAATAATCAAATCAGTAACTCCTCTGTTAAGTACAAAATGTAGAAAAATTAATGTTAAAATTTAAAAGGAATAAATAGGAATTCCAAAGAATTGATAACTAACCTAGTTATCAAGATTAAGATTAGAGAGTTTGGTACCCTTATGAATTAAAGCAGCTGCTCTTTAGTTAAACAATGAATAGCACCTAATCCCCAAATCAAATCGCCACAGTCAATACCAACAATCGTCCTGTCATTAAAAAGTTCGGAAAGTATTCCCAGTGCAATATTGTCATTAGTATCATTTGAAGTCGGCACTAAAACAACGGAGTTTGAAATGTAAAAGTTAGCATAACTTGCAGGCAGTCTTTGGCCCTTATGATAAATAGGAGACGGCATTGGCAGTTTAATAACATTTAATCTGTTCCGATTTTGAATTGTGACATTTTGAAGTCGCTCTCTGTTCTCATTCAATGTTTTATAATTTTCATCTGCTGGATTTCTTTCTTGTGCGATGACAACTGTGTCATCATTTACAAACCTGCAAATATCATCTACATGTCCGTGTGTATCATCGCCATTGATTCCCTTCCCCAACCAAATTATGTTAGTAACTCCAAAATATTTTTTAA
>CP070637.1:819447-824076 GCA_020354005.1 Ignavibacterium sp. | reverse complement strand
TTTTACCACCGAGAACAGCTGTATAAAGATCGAGATACAGATCATAATAAAGATCATCTCCGTCTAATTCGAAGTAGGGATCCTTTTCAATCTTAATGGTAAGATATAAATTACCACGCTCTCCACCATTTAATCCTTCACCACCAAGTCCCTTAAGTCTTAGCTTTTTTCCATCACGGGTTCCTGCTTCAATATTAATTCTAACTTTTTTGACAGAGATCGATACTTCTTTTGTTGTTCCATTATATGCTTCTATCAATGGTATATATAAGGTTGCTTCGTAATTATCACCTTTTCGGTTGCGAGCTTTATGTGAACCGCCGGGATGTGTTCTGCCTCCGCCGAAAAAACTTTCAAAGAAATCTGAGAATCCACTTACGTTACCAAACAAATCTCCGAAATCCCCGGTAAAGTTATATTGCTGTCCTCCCCGACCACCACCAAAGTTACTGTAAAAACTATCGAAGCCCTGTCCGCTTGTTTGATACTGCTTCCAGTTACTACCTAAAGTATCATATTTTTTTCTTTTCTCCGGCTCACTTAAAACCTCATTTGCTTCTGTTACTTCTTTAAATTTTTCCTCTGCTTCTTTGTTGCCCTGATTACGGTCGGGATGATACTTCATTGCAAGCTTGCGATAGCTCTTCTTTATCTCCTCTTGAGAAGCGTTTTTATCTACACCTAATATTTTATAATAATCTTTAAACTCCATTAATTGTTTCTTTCTTTGGGATAATGCTAATATTAAAATTAGCCATTTAAATAGAAAGAGCAACTGAAATAGCTGCTCTTTCTGATTAAAGAGATATCTTTCAGTTAGTTTACTTTAATTGCAATCTCTTTTGGCTTTACCTCTTCAGCCTTTGGAATAGTAACGGTCAGTTGTCCGTTTTTGAAGTCTGCTTTTATCTTATCTTCCTTAATTTCTTTGGGAAGATTAAACGACCTGAAATACTTTCCGAAAGTTCTTTCAACTCGATGGCACTTAGCATCTTTTGTTTCCCGCTCTTGTTCTCTTTCACCACTGATGCTCAACTTACCATCCGAATATGCGATTTTAACATCCTCTTTTTTAATTCCGGGAAGATCAGACTTTATCTTATAGTCATCCTTATCTTCATAGATATCTGTCATCGGCATCCACACTGCGTTCTCATATTCATCATCGTAATCTTCTTTCTTGTAAATTCCAAAGCGATCTTCCATGGACTTAAACATCCTGTTAAACTCACGCTCAACATTTAAAAGGTCTCTTACGGGATTAAATCTTATGATAGCCATTTTATTACTCCTTTGATTATTTTAGAATATCTAACGATAGTTTCCAATCTTTGTGCCGAAAAGTGAAATCCCCGTAATCCATTGTATTTCAAGAAGTTACGGAGACATTGGATAATTTTACGGCGTGCGCCATATTGGCTGACTATGTGTTAATATTTATAATTGTTTGTCATAATGGGCATTTTTATGTGTCAGGATATCAGACCTTAAAAATAGACTAAAAATAGACTTTTAGCAACCTTCAAAAACAAAATCCAATCGGCAATAGACCTACGAACCTGAGCAGAATTTATTGTAAATCGTTCGTTTTTTAATTATTTTTGCAACCCTATAAATTTGGGCTTTCGATGGAAAAGATATCAAGTGAAGATACGATAGTTGCATTGGCAACACCCCCCGGTACAGGCTCAATATCTGTAATCCGGGTAAGTGGCCCGGAGGCAATCAGTTCGGTTAGTCAAATATTTGATGGAAAGAAAGAATTAACTGATGCTGCATCACACACTATTCACTACGGCAACATCGTAAACAGAAATAATAAGCATATTGATGATGTTTTAGTTTCTGTGTTTAGAGAGCCAAATTCATATACTGGTGAAAATGCGGTTGAAATCAGCACTCATGGGAATCCACTTATTGGTCAAAAAATAATCGATCTGCTTCTTTCCGTAAATTTACGAATCGCTGAACCTGGAGAGTTTACGAAAAGGGCCTTTTTGAATAATCGGTTGGATCTTACACAAGCAGAAGCAGTTGTTGATGTAATCGAATCTAGGACCGAGGCATCTCTTCGCGGATCCCGTAACCAGCTGGATGGTTTGCTATCAAATAAGGTGAATGAATTAAGAGAGATGCTGGTAAGTGCATCATCGTTTGTAGAATTAGAACTTGATTTTGCGGAGGAGGATTTAGAGTTCATTGATAAAAGTGAGCTTATAGCTAAAATAGATACCATTGTTTGTGAAATTAATGGATTACTTGCTACATATTCATTCGGCAGGGTAATGAGGGATGGTGTGAATGTTGCCATAGTTGGGCAGCCAAATGTGGGTAAATCTTCACTATTGAACTACATTTTAAAAGAATCGCGTGCAATTGTAAGCAAAATCCCGGGTACGACCAGAGACATTATCAGAGAGGAAGTTTCTATTGAGGGAATTCTATTTAAACTTTTTGACACAGCGGGAATAAGGATTTCTGAAAATGAAATTGAAAAGGAGGGGATTTTAAGATCAAGGGATGCAGTTAGCAAATCTGATGTGATCATGATGATTGGAGATGTTGAGCAATCATTTTCTGAAAACCTCTATAAGGAATTGAAAGAATTAAATAAGCAGGAAAATATCATTAAAGTACTCAACAAAATTGATTTAGGTAATCAGACCAATACTGAATGTGATGTTGAAGTCTCAGCTAAAACAGGGGAGGGGATTGAGAATTTATTCAAGACACTAAAGGAAAAATCAATTGGTAGTAATAGTTATAGTGAAAAATCAGCAATTGTATCAAATGCTCGTCACTATAATTGTCTGAAAAAAGCAAAGGATAATTTGTTCGCGGCAAAAAAATCGACGGAGGAAAATATGAGCGGCGAGTTTATAGCTGTGGATCTGAGAAATGCGGAAAATAGTCTTGCAGAAATTATTGGAACAGTTACAACAGACGATATATTAAACAACGTTTTTTCAAAATTTTGTATTGGAAAATAGTTGTTTCACGTGGAACCAGATAGCAATTAAGGCAGATTTAAAAAATCTCGTTTCACGTGAAACTTGTACAATATTGTAGTAAAATAGAATGAATTACGATATTATTGTAATTGGCGGTGGCCATGCGGGTGTGGAAGCAGCATCAGCAGGGGCAAGGATGGGTTGTTCGGTTGCACTCATCACGATGGATAGATATGCGATGGCCAGAATGTCCTGTAATCCTGCAATTGGAGGAACAGCGAAGGGACACCTGGTTAGAGAAATAGATGCCTTGGGTGGAATAATGGGGGAACTGGCAGATAAAACCGGAATACAATTCAGAATGTTGAATAAGTCCAAAGGTCCCGCAGTTTGGTCACCTCGTTGCCAATCTGATAGAAAACTCTACTCAGAGGAAGCATACAATTTGATTTCCTCAACTGATAATCTTGAAATTGTTGAAGGGTTTGTTCAGGATATAATTGTTGAGAATGGGGAAGTTAAAGGAGTCGAAGCAAAATCAGGAAAAAGAATTTATGGGAAAACTGTTATCCTTTCCTCAGGAACTTTTCTAAATGCATTAATGCACACAGGATTAAAAGCTACAAGTGGTGGAAGGTATGGAGAGCAGCCATCTACAGGTATAACAGAATCATTAGTGAAATTAGGATTTGAAACTGGCCGACTCAAAACGGGTACGCCACCAAGGTTGGCAAAAGATACAATTAATTGGGATATGTTAGAGGAGCAGCCTGGCGATGAAGCGCCACAGCCATTTTCATTTCAAACAGATAAAACAAATTTTCCACTGCTGCCGCAATTGAGTTGTTACATCACTCATACAGATGAAACTGTTCATAAAGTTTTGGAAAAAGGTTTTCATGAATCTCCAATGTTCACCGGACTTATAAATGGAGTTGGTCCAAGGTATTGTCCCTCAATCGAAGATAAAATTGTCAGGTTCTCTGATAAGAAAAAACATCAACTATTTTTAGAACCAGAAGGATTAGACTCTGACCAAATCTATCTCAATGGATTTTCAACATCTTTGCCTTCTGAAATACAATTAGAAGCAATAAGAAAAATTCGAGGACTTGAAAATTCTGAAATGGTTCGTCCCGGTTATGCCGTCGAGTATGATTTCTTCCCGCCACATCAGGTAGATAACACTCTTGAAACAAAATCCATAAAAGGACTTTACTTTGCCGGACAGGTTAACGGCACATCCGGTTATGAAGAAGCTGCAGCCCAGGGATTGATGGCAGGGATAAATGCAGCATCAAAGGTGTTAGGTAAAGATGGGTTAGTTCTAAAAAGAAGTGAAGCATACATCGGTGTTTTGATTGATGACCTTGTAACAAAATCAACTGATGAACCATACAGGATGTTTTCATCGCGTGCAGAGCACAGACTTTTATTAAGACAGGATAATGCAGATAGAAGACTGATGCATTACGGTGCAAAGCTTGGATTAATAGACAGCAATTTTAAAAATGATATTGATAAGCGAAACAGCTTAATAAGTGCAGGTATTGAACTTTGCTCGGATATAAAACTACAAGCTGATGATGTTAACGATTATCTGGTTTCCAAAAATTCATCTCCAATAGAATCATCAACATCTATATCTAAACTATGCAAGCGACCCGAAGTTGATTTA
>CP070637.1:817047-819347 GCA_020354005.1 Ignavibacterium sp. | reverse complement strand
TTCAGCCAAAAGATAGGCAGCGAGATACTTGCAAAAAACGGAATGCAAAGCTATATGCCTATTTCCATTGAGACACAGTTCTGGTTTAATCCCGATTTAAAAACGACCCGCTTCCTGATCCCCGGTTTAATCGCAATGATACTGATAGTTACTGCAGTTATTACAGTTGCATTGTCTTTCGTCCGTGAAAAAGAAAAGGGAACGATGGAACAAATTTACATCTCTCCCCTTTCGTCTATTGAACTGATAATTGGAAAGACTTTTCCATTTGTAATACTTGCTTTGGTTAATGCCGGATTAATAATGGTAGCAGGTTACTTTCTCTTTGGTGTTGAAATGAAAGGTGATTACACACTTCTATTTTTAACAACCATACTATTTCTAACTGCATCAACATCAATGGGAATTTTTATTTCTGTATTAGCTGACTCACAACAAGTTGCTTTTACTGCGGCAACGTTTCTTTCGCTTCTTCCATCGATAATTCTTTCAGGATTCATTTTCCCGATTGATAGTATGCCGGTTATTATTCAGATAATAACCAACATTACACCGGTAAAATTCTTTTTAGTAATATTAAGAGCAATTATGCTTAGGGGTGCTGGACTAGAAGCGTTTTGGGAGCAGATAATCTATCTGCTGCTGTTTGCTTCAATCTTAATTGTGCTTGCATCTGTAATCAGCAGAAAGAAGGCACAGGCAGCATGAAAGCAATAATTGATTTTGTCCGGAAAGAATTTCTTCAGTTCAAGCGTGATCCAAAAATGTTTGGTCTGATACTAATTGCACCGGTAATCCAGTTAACATTTTTAGGCTTTGCTGCTAATCTTGATGTTGAAAAAGTAAGAACAATTATTTTCGATCAGGATAGAAGTGTAACAAGCAGGAATTATATCGAGAGGTTCACAAGTTCAGGATACTTTTATATCGAGAGTTATGTTGATAACTATAATGATGTTACAAAAGAGATAGACAATGGGAATGCATTGTTAGCATTAGTCATCCCAAATAATTTTGAGGGAAAAATCAATAAAAGAGAGTCTGCACCCGTGCAGATAATATTAGATGGCTCCGATGGAAATAGTGCATCGATAGCTGCGGGATATGTACAAAGCATCACTTCCACATTTTCAAAAAATATTATGATCGATTTGATGCATCGTACAGGAATACAAACTTCACCTGCAGGAAATTTACTGGCTGAAGTCAGGGTATGGTACAATCCAACATTAAAGACAAGAAATTTTATGGTGCCTGGAATAGTCGGATTACTGCTCAGCATAGTAACACTAATTTTAACTTCATTGGCAGTTGTTAAAGAAAAAGAAATCGGAACACTTGAACAATTAGTTGTAACTCCGTTAAAGCCCTATCAAATAATAGTAGGAAAGCTTATACCGTTTACGATACTTGGTTTTGCTGCGGTGATTATAATTTTAACATCAATGTGGGTGATATTCAGCATTGCAGTTAAGGGAGATATACTTTTTCTTTTTGTTGCATCTTTCCTTTACATCCTTTCAACTTTGGGTTTGGGATTGTTTGTATCCACAATTTCAAAAACGCAGCAGCAGGCAATGATGATTGCAATATTTGGTGTAATGATGCCGATGATTTTCCTATCCGGATTTGCTTTCCCGATTGAGAATATGCCGCAGGTAATCCAGTATATCAGTTACATTATTCCACTCAGATATTTTAATGATATTATACGCGGAGTAATCTTAAAAGGAATTGGAATTTCAGAATTATGGATAGAAGCAATAGCACTACTATTTATAGGAGTAACTATACTTTCATTAAGCTCGCTTAGATTTAGCAGGAGATTAGAGTGATAGATATTACACTCTACATTATCACTAATTGCGGCACTCATTGATGCTGGTAAAGTACTACCTAAGAAGAATAAAGTATTTATAATTCCACTCACAATTAATTCCTTGCTACTCATTCATTCCAATATAAATGAAATACGCGCGACAAGCCCATGATTCGAACCCGTTTGTCCAAAACGGTCAAGTGTTGAATATCTGTAGTTTACGTTCGCCTGAATGGCCGCTACCGGCCACCAATTCAGACCAAGTGAAAAAGTAGTCATTTCACCACCATCAATATTTTTATCTGTCAAATCGATTGATGACCAACGGCAATAAGCCTCCCACAATCCCCAACCGCCGGAGGTAACTTCATTGGCTATATTGATCCTGTTAAAAAAAATTCCGCTGCGCTTATTGTATCTACGCATTTCACCTGAAAAGATATAAGAAGCAACTACATAATAACCATTGAATACCGGATCG
>CP070637.1:814457-816947 GCA_020354005.1 Ignavibacterium sp. | reverse complement strand
TAGTCGTAACCTCTAAGCGGTAAGGCTGCAGTTAAAAACGCAAAATCCGAAGCTGATTCTATCGGTACTTCCGTTGTTGCATAAGTTCTGTTTATCCAGTTATCAATTCCACCAATAAAGAATCTTTGCGGGTTATTACCTTCAGAAAATCCACCCGAAAGTCTAAAGGCTAAAGAATGATCGTAAAAGAATCTGAAATATTTTCTATAATCAAACAGGAATGAAAAGAAGCTTTTCTCGGGATCATCAAAACCAAGATTACCTAAAGCATCAAATCTATACCGTGATCCTTCTATTGGCGCCGTATAGCCCCAAAGTATATTATCATGCACATAGCTGACCGAAGGAATTACAAAACCAACACTTTCCGGTGGTTCAGCTATATTATCTAAATTTTCACTTCTAACATTAATCCAACTCATACCCATTTCGAACCTGTTAAATCGATTCAGGGGATAGCTGGCTGAGCCTACTAAACCAAAATTTCTGAACCTAAATAAATTGGAAGATATTCCTCTTAAAAGCCTGACAAATCTTGCTGTATGAAAACCCTGAATCCCCCAATTAATTCTCTTGGCAAGATAGTAATAAGCTAATCCGTAATCGCTGTTTTTAAGATCAATTTGTAAACCGGTTATCCCAATTAATCTGTGGTTGCCAAGTACATCACTAAAGCTTATAACAGTTGTACCAACAAATCCATACAGAGTATTATAACCCGCATTTGCATAAATCAAATCAGGCCCGAAAGTGACTTTGTATTTGTTAACTTTAAAGTCGCCCTGCTCATCCAGATTATCTGTAGGATTAAAGGTGATATTTACAGAATCTTCACCAGAACCTCCAATCTCATTCTTCCCTCCAAATACAAAATTATCATAATCAATTTGAACCGAATCTTCCTCAACATTAGTTGTATCTATAAAATTTCCAGTAAAAAACGGCGAATCATCTGTTTGGTTATTTTCAGGTTCAGCTGCTACTTCTTTCTTTACTTCAACTGATTTTGGTTTATCATTTGCAATATCGAACAGACCTTGTTTAAACTTGGTAAGTGGTAGACTATCAATCTCCAGTTCTGATTCAAATGGATTGTTCATCAAAAAGATATTGTAGGATGCATCATACAAACTAGTGAAGGCTAATTTTTTACCATCCTTGGAAGCAGATAATTGATAAAGTCCACTCTGAGAGTTGGTAACCGGTTTAGCTTTTAATTCCGCAACACTGCTTATATTTTCATCTGTCTCAGTGAATACAACTCTTTTTTTATAGATATTATTAATACCGCTCTTATCTGAAATAAACAAAATCTCGGTATCATCTGCGCTCACTACAGGAAACGATTCGTTGCTGTTTGGCAAATCTGTAATCTTATTAATAACCCTGGTATTAGCATCAACTACAAAAATATCTTTCTGTTTATAATTATGATTATAGATTTTAAAGCCAGGTGGTACTGAATCTTCAGTTAGATAACCATCGCGATCTGAAGCAAAGAATATTTTAGTGCCGTCGTGTGTCCACTCAGGATCGCTATCGCTAAAAATATCATTAGTAAGGTTTACAAGTTCTTTAGTTTCAAGATTATATTTATAAATATCCGACTGACGCGCCGTCTGCCCCACGAAGGCTAAATAATTTCCATCCCAGGACCAGCTCAAACCATTAATTGCATCTAACCTTAATGAAATAGTGCTGAAACTCTCATCCTCAACATCGATTATGTAAATGAGATCATATCCATGACTTAAAGCAGAAATCGCAATTTTCTTTCCATCCGGAGACCAGCTTAAACCAGGAGTAATTATGTTAAGCTCTTCAAAATCAGGAGAGATGTTTCCCTCTGCTAACTCTTTTATAATTTCTCCTGTATTTGCATCCATCAGATAAAGGCTAAAAAAGAAATCACGATTTGTTATATAGGCAATCAGGTCACCCTTGGGTGAAAGAGCAGGACTTGAATTGTATCCTCCATCATCTTCCTGAGGATCGGTAAGTCTTCTGGCATATTCATCAGGATCATACATAACCTCTATATCCGGCCAGTAAGTTCTTTTTATATCTTTCTTCCAACGTTCATTTAATTCTTTAATCGATAATCCAATTGTTTGCTTAAACGCCGTATTAATATTTCCAACACCTTTCAGTGCGTGGATTAGTTCTCCAATTTTTTCTTCACCATATTTTTTTGCTATGTAATAAAAAACAGCCTGCCCGCCACGATAGGCAAAAAATCCACCTAACTGTTGAATATCCGGCAGGTATTCTCCAATAGCTGCATCCCGAATAAACATATCTTCTTCAATGTTCCAGCCAAGTGCCTGATATTCTGCAAGTCCTTCATTAAACCAAAGGGGCACCTGAAGAGAAATATTATTTGAAACTATGTTTTGGAGTGAGCCTCCATAAAACATATCATTTAACACAGCATGAGATAATTCGTGATGTATAAGGTGCCGAAAGGCTTTGTAGGAACCTGTAAACTGT
>CP070637.1:805965-814357 GCA_020354005.1 Ignavibacterium sp. | reverse complement strand
TGTCAAACAAATTATCTTTTATATCATTCAAAGAAATCAATCCAATTAAATTGTTATCACCGGATATTACAGGATAATCAATTTCTTTACCACTAATAACTTTATTAACAATCACACTAAAATCATCACTGGCTTGTATAGATTCGAATTCTTTGCTGTAAACATCTTCTACATTAATAGATTCCATTACATTGGTTTCCATTCCTTCTTTGATGCCGATGTTCCTTCGAAGCAGCTTTAATGTATAGATTGATTCTCGTGAGAGTTGAGATGATATAATCGTACTTATTATACAGGTGATCATTAAAGGTAAAATTATGTTGTAATCGTTTGTAAGCTCGAAAACGATAATGATGGCTGTTATAGGTGCTCTAGTCGTTCCTGCTACTAATCCGCCCATTGCTACAAGTGCATATGCTCCCGGTGAAGCTGTTATTTCCGGAAAATACTGGTGCACAAATGAACCGAAAAAATAACCGAGCATCGCACCCATAAATAATGATGGTGCAAATATACCTCCCGATCCTCCTGAACCCAATGTAATTGAAGTTGCTAATATTTTTACAAAAACTAGAGCAATTGCAACATACCAGATCATATTTCCATAAAGAGCGTTATTCATAGTATCATAACCCACACCCATTATCTGCGGAAAAGCGAGTGCAATTAATCCAACGCCTAAACCTCCTATCGCAGGTTTTAGATATTCTGGTATTTTAACTTTTTCATCAAAATAATCTTCAGAGAAATATAATGCCTTTATAAAAATGTAAGATATCAACCCACCTAACGCCCCTAATACAAAATAAAAACCGATCTCGTATGGAGAAACTAATTCATACTTGGGTACGATGAACGCTGCAAAATCTCCTTCGAAGGTTCTCGATATAACAGTTGCCATTACCGATGAAATTACAATCGGTGAAAATTGAGCCACTGCAAAATCCATCAGGATTATTTCAACAGCGAACAGTGCACCTGCAATTGGTGCGTTAAAAGCTGCTGCAATTCCGGCTGCCGCACCGCATCCCACAAGAGTTTTCAATCTTTTAGCCGGCACTCTAAAAAACTGTCCCACCATTGAACCAAGGCTTGAACCAATTTGAATGATTGGTCCTTCCCTTCCAACAGAACCCCCTGTACCTATTGTAATAGCAGATGCAATAGCTTTTACGAATGCTACTCTTCCACGAATCGCTCCCCCTTTAAGCAGGATTGCCTGCATAACTTCCGGTACACCATGACCTTTTGCTTCGGGTGCGAAAAAATAAATAATCGGACCAACAATTAGTCCACCAATTATTGGGATTAAAATTATCCAGAACCAGGAGGTGCTCATTATGTTTTCAAGCAAATTCCCCTGGCCTGTAAAAGATATACTTGAGATTTCTAAGATTAATGCTCTGATACCAATTGCAGCAAAACCGGCAAGTATCCCAATCACAATAGCTATCAGGATCATAAAGGTATGCTCTGTTAACCGGAGCCGTTCAAGTGCGGCTATAATTTTAAGCGAGATTTTATTAAATAACTTCTGTATTGATATTCCTTCAGTATTGGTTGTTAAATATAATCTTCGTCATCATTTAAATTTGATCAGACTAATTAATACTCCATATAAGAATCAATCATTTCTTCTGCAGCTTTTTCGCAAACCTTACAAAACGGCTTATTGCCTTTGGTAAACATAATACAATCAAGCATTGGTCTGTACAGGCCTTGCGAAGAGTAGCCAGCTCCTTCGAATGCACCTACTTGTCCAACAAACCTGCTATTTTCCAAATACGCATCCACTTCCTCAGCGTGTATTTTATCTTTCAAATCGTATTGCTGTTCGGCTTTAGTTATTTCTTGTTGTGATGCTTTATTTCTTTTAAGTTGTGCAATATTATCATTTAATTCAGCACGCTCGCTCTGCCACTTCATATCCATTGCGTCGTAATCGGCTTTTTCCCACGGTGTTGGCATTTCAATCCCCGGACTCTTCAAGTTATCCCATTTTAAATTTGATGGATCAAGAAGTGCTGTAATATTAGCTTCTGCAGGTTCCACACCTTTTGGATAAAACTCATTATATGCTGTGCTTGATGTATAATATTCATCTGCAAGACCTACAAATGAATGACCAAACTCGTGAAGGAAAACATAATCCTTCCACTGATTATCTGCAGTGAATGTACAATAGAAATTATAAATCCCTCCTCCACCATATCTACTTTGATTAACCATAATAAATACAGCGTCATATGGAACATTAGCTGCAATATCTCTTAGTGTTTTATTATCTTCCGTTAACAAATATCTTTCTGATCCCATTGAATTGAACGTACAATTAAGAACAGTGTTCTTAAAAATATTAGCCCGTGGTTCATCTACGCCACTTTCTGCAGATGCTTTAAATACGCCATAAATATTGAAGTTATTTTCCCGGGATTTATATGGCTCAGGTATGAAGAATACGTCCGTAAAATACGCCAGATCTTTTAGAAATTTTTCTGTTTCCAAATTAGTATAACCTTCAGATATTATCGCAACATCAACTCTGCTGTGCGGATCACCGTTCTTATCAGATTCAAATACTTTTATTGCCGGATCGGTAAGATCATCATTCCTTATATTCACATCATCAGGATCAATTTCTGCTCGGAAAATTTCACTTAGTTGATTTTTCTTGTCACGCATATGCAGCGTAAAAAATATTTTATACTTCGGAGAAGGTATAATTGCAGATTCATGAAATGTTTTCTTCACACCATCAATTGCAGGCTGACTTGTTTTATACTCCCCAAAGTAACTATCGAAGCCTTTTGAATAGATAAGTTCGCCTGAAACAGCATCAAAAATTTTAACAAAATATCTTCCATAATTAAAGTTAGAAATCAGCTTGATTCTGCTGCCCGGCCATATGCCATATCTGTAAATCTGATCAACTGTTACCAACTCACTTTTCGCATCACCAATATGGAAATAATCAATCCGCATTGTTTTATCAACAAAGTAAGTATCAAATGTTTCAAATTCCTGTGAAGATATACTTATTATAAAACATAAGGATGTTATGATGGATAATAATAAAATTCTCATCTTCAATTCTCCTGTTTTTTTATTTAATTAAAATAGTTTTAATTATTCAACAAAGTAATTATACAGAATAATAATTATCATTTCTATAATCCGGAAATCATTAATTTAATTGCGCTAATAAAACTCACCATATTTTTTAAAGAACAATTTTTAGTGACCAGGAAGTTTTTCTCAAAAAAATCATATAGCTTTGTGGATTGTTTTTTAAATTACATTGTACTTATCCATTTAATTGAACTTAAGGAGATTATCTAATGGCTCGTAAGAACGTTTTAATAATGGGTGCAGCCGGCCGCGACTTTCATAACTTTAACACTTTCTTCAGGAATAATAAAAATTTTAATGTTGTTGCATTTACAGCAACGCAAATACCCAATATTGAAGGGAGAGTTTATCCAAAACAGCTTTGCGGTAAACTTTATCCTAAGGGTATAAAAATCTATGAGGAAAACGATCTCGAAAAGTTGATTAAGAAATTAAAAGTGGATGAAGTTGTTTTTTCTTATTCAGACATTACTTTCAACTATGTGATGACAAAGGCATCAATAATAAATGCTGCAGGTGTTTCATTCAGAATGCTCGGTGCAGCAGAGACGCAGGTAAAAAGTAAAAAACCGTTAGTGGCTGTACTTGCTGTGCGAACAGGATGTGGCAAATCACAAACCTCAAGAAAAGTGGTAGAGGTATTAACCGAAGCAGGTAAAAAAGTCGTGGCAATACGTCATCCTATGCCTTATGGTAATCTGGTTAAGCAGAAGGTCCAGCGGTTTGCTAAGTATTCTGATCTTAAAAAGCACAAATGTACAATAGAGGAGATTGAAGAGTATGAACCGCATATTGCACGCGGTGGTGTTATTTACGCAGGAGTGGATTACGAGGCAATCTTAAGAGAAGCTGAAAAAGAAGCAGATGTTATTCTTTGGGATGGTGGTAATAATGATGTCTCATTCTACAAAGCCGATGTTACTTTCACTGTTGTTGATCCACACAGACCCGGCCACGAATTATATTATTATCCTGGTAACACAGCATTAAGAATGGCAGATGCAGCAATAATTAATAAAATTGATTCTGCTGATTCACAAAACGTGCTGGAAGTTATGGAAAACATTAATGCTGTAAACCCCAAAGCAACTATAATTGAGGGCGCATCTCCTGTTAAGGTTGAAGATCCAAAATTAATTAAAGGGAAAAGAGTACTTGTAATTGAAGACGGTCCAACTTTAACCCACGGAGAAATGAAGTACGGTGCCGGAACTGTCGCAGCTCAAAAACTTGGTGCAAAGGAAATTGTTGATCCGCGACCATACACGGTTAAATCAATATCAGCTACATATAAAAAATATCCAAATATAGGTGTACTGCTGCCTGCAATGGGTTACGGTAAAGAACAGATGAAAGATCTTGAAACAACAATTAATAGAACAAAGTGTGATGCAGTTATAATCGGTACGCCAATCGATCTTGGCAGGTATATTAAAATTAATAAACCTCATACAAGAGTTAAATACGATCTGCAGGAGATTGGTCAGAACACTGTTGAAAGTGTTTTGAGAGAAAAGAAGATCATAGAAAACAAATAAGATTCATTATTTCTTGTATCAGTATCTGATCGTTATCATTCCTAACGCTGCTATACAAGTTTGATTTTTAGGATTTGTATAGAAATTAAAATATCGTATATTTCGATGCCCTTGTTCATTAGGCAGCACAATTACGCTTCTCGATTCACTGGTCGTTCAATATTCCTAAATACAGCATACAGATGAACAACTACGCGAAAGGTTCAAGTTATCGGGCACAATTAACTTGACTTGTTGCAATCAATGATTTTTTAGATTGAGCTACGCTGCATAGAATAGGTTTTGCAGTTCAATATCTTTCGCATCAAATATTTCGCACTTGTAATGAAAATTATATGGTCTGTCATAGGACCATTAATAAAATCAACAACAATACAAAGGAGGTAACAAATGTCAGAAAAAGAATTGATCCAGACCGCACAAAGTCTGATTGATGCGTTCAATCGGAGTGATTGGGATGGATGCAAAGCACTTCTTACCGCTAATTCGGTATACGATGAAGTGGGAACGTCGAGACGTGTTGAAGGGGTTAACGATATTATTACTTCATTACAGGGTTGGAAAGAGGCAATGCCTGATGTTAAGGGCACTGTAACCAACTCTTTTGCCAGTGGCAACACTGCAAATCTCGAAGTTACCTGGCAGGGAACACATACCGGACCACTACAGACTCCCAGTGGTGTAATTGAAGCAACAGGTAAGCAGCAAACAACACGTTCTAGCTTTCTGATGAACATCGAAGGCGGTAAAATCGGAGAGAGCAAAAACTACTTCGATATGCTGTCTTTCTTGCAGCAACTGGATGTTTTACAAAAGTGAGGATCGCAATTCTTCCACTAAATTAAACGCTTTCACCTGGCCGGGCTGGCGAATTAGATTTAAAAAAATCTGCAATGTTCGGTATTCACCGGTAATACTATTAAATACCAGAAATCGGTCAGGTGAAATTCCAGATCTCAAATATTTTTTATGGTTTTGGCACTATTTTTTCACATTTATCCATTATCGAGACTGAATCTCTTATTTTATGATTAAATTTTGTCAAAATTCCCTTCAGTAAAATGAAGTGTATTACAATTTACTTAGTAGCTGCTTTTGTTTCTTCAATCATTACTGTAGTTTCTCACCCACAGGAAATAAATGTAAATAGATTCGAATACTTATCACCAAAGCCGAATTCATCATTTGTTTCTCCAATGAATAACATCGTCATAAGATATGGAGAACAAATAAACCGTAATACCATAAACATTCAAAACTTAATAATTGTAAACGGTTCTGAGAGCGGTTTGCATAAAGGTGATCTCAATCTATTGGATGATGGGACAACTATTATCTTCCAGCCAACACAACCATTTAGCGAAGGTGAACAAATAACCGTGAGATTAATGAGTGGGTTAAAAACTATTTACAATGAAAATGTTGGTGAACTTAAATTTGAATTTTATGTTTCGGATTCATGGCAGAAAAATATTACTGATATTAATTCTAAAATTCTTCTTGATGAGATAAAAATGATTGTTCCCGGGACTGGATACAATGATAAATCTTCCTCAAAGATGAATTTTAAATCAAATTCAGATACTCTCGAACTTCCAAATCTCTATGTAACAGTATCGAATGATCCTGCTGAAGGTTATATTTTTATTTCTCCATGGTTTTATCAGGGAAATTTCCGTGATCCAAATTATATCATGATTTGTGATAATTATGGGATTCCTATTTATTATAAAGCGATTAATGCTCTTGCATTAGATTTTAAAATTCAACCGAACGGGTTACTGACTTACCATGACAGAAGCACAAATTTGTCTTACGGTATGGATAGTTCTTATAATGTAATCGATACCTTTGCTTGTGGTAATGGATATACTACTGGTTTTCACGATCTTCAAATTTTGCCAAATAATCATTACCTGGCCATGAGTTATGATGCGCAAACGGTAAGGATGGATACAATTGTTGCAGGTGGTGATACTGCTGCGAATGTAATCGGTTTAATTGTTCAGGAACTTGATCAAAACGACAATGTAGTTTTTCAATGGCGAAGCTGGGATCATTTCCAGATTACCGATGCATCTGATAACATAGACCTTACAGCACATACAATTGATTATGTCCATGGTAACTCAATCGAAATGGACTATGACGGAAATATAATTATTTCTTCACGGCATATGAACGAAGTAACCAAAATAAGCAGATCAACGGGAGAAATAATATGGAGATTGGGTGGTAAGAAAAATCAATTCCACTTCACTAATGATAACAGAAGATTTACCTATCAGCATGATGCCCGAAGACTAACAAACAACAACTTGACAGTTTTTGATAACGGAAATCTTTCATCTCCTCAATACTCAAGTGCGATTGAATATCAAATGGATGAGCAGAATAAAATTGTTACAAGAGTGTGGGACTATTTAGATAACAATGCTTATTCGCGATCAATGGGAAGCGCCACCAGGTTAGATAATGGCAGAACTTTGATAGGTTGGGGAGGATTACATAATCCAGCAGTTACCGAGGTTACTAATGATGGGACAAAAACATTTGAAATGATATTTGATGAATCAGTATTTAGCTATCGTGCTTTCCGCCAATCATGGCGTACTAATTTACTAATCGCTGATAGATATAATATTGACTTTGGATTTGTAGCTATCAGCGACACTGCTGTTGAACAAATAACTATTACCAACAATTCTAATGAAGTGAAAGTAACTAACAGTTTCTTCTTGAGAACAGATTTATTTAATGTTGTGGATGAGTTCCCTATTTCCTTACAGCCATTCGAAAGCAAAATATTCCAAATTCAATTTTTTCCTGATTCAATTGGTGTTTTTTCAGATGATATTCATTTGCGGATTGATGAAGAAAATGAAATGATAGCACAGGTTATTTCTGTTTCTGGATTTTCAGATCCGTTTATTCCCATTGAGTTAGTATATTTTAATGCTGTTTCAGAACCTGGTAAAGTTATTTTAAATTGGTCTACTGCAACGGAGACTAATAATCTTGGTTATTATATCCAAAGAACCTCCGAATTACCCCCTGCTTACCAAGGAGGGGGTGGCGAACCCGGGGGAGGTTGGAAGAATATTGGTTTCGTTGAAGGAAAGGGCACAACAACACAAACTAGTGAATATTTATATATTGATAATATCTTTGATATAAAAGCTCAAACACTTATTTACAGGTTAAAGCAAATTGATTTAGACGGCAGCTACAAATATAGTGAGGAGGTGCTGGTTGAAAATATGTTAACAACAAGTTTTATTTTGCATCAAAATTTTCCGAATCCATTTAATCCTTCAACAAAAATCAATTACACTATTCCAGCATTAAGTGCACAGCGCTCTGTTGCTGTAAAATTAATAGTCTACGATGTGTTAGGTAACAAAGTAGCTACACTAATAAATGAAGCAAAATCACCTGGAATCTATGACATAGAATTCAGCAGGGAGTTGATTCTTCAATCTGGTGGAGGTAAACTGAGTAGCGGAATTTATTTTTACCAGCTTAGTGCAGGGGAATTTATAGAAACAAAGAAAATGGTAATAATCCGATAATAGTTACTGCAGTAGAGATCGGTTTGTAACCCGTCCCCACATATAATATATTTTGGTATTAGACAACAAAAATAATTTAAATTAAATCTCATTATTTACATGAAAAAATATTTCATCGTTACAATCGCATTTACAGTTTTATTTTATTCATTT
>CP070637.1:802692-805865 GCA_020354005.1 Ignavibacterium sp. | reverse complement strand
GTTTACCGAACCAAATGTATTTTTCCCTCCAATGAGCGAGGTTTATCATTATCCTTATCTTTGTGTAGGATGGTTCGGTTTGTTTATAACTGCAATGAATATGATTCCTGTTGGTCAGCTTGACGGTGGCCATATTTCATATACAATGTTTGGTGAAGAAAATTCATATAAAATCTCTGCCATTGCATTTTTGGTTTTATTCGTTCTTGGATTGATTGGAATTATTGATTCAGCTCTGGAAATTGGTTTAGATATCGGGTGGAGCGGCTGGTTATTTTGGGCGGTGATTCTTTACTTTGTAATAAGATTAAAGCATCCACCAATTCCCGATCCTGTGCCTCTCGATAGCGGCAGAATGAAACTGGGATATTTAAGTTTTTTAATATTTATAATCTCATTCACACCTGCTCCGATTATATTATCAATAACATAATAAGGTACAGTAGAATTATTTTTACCTTTTAAGAGGACTTGTTAAAAAGAATATTTACTTATGCAAAAAATCGCTCTAATTCTGCTTCCGTTCGTATTTATCGCCTGTGATAAGACATTCGATGAGATAGTTGATACTACACCAAACAATTACCAGGTTACTTCGGTTAGTCCGGTTGATAGTTTTACTTATAGTTCCAATGATTCATTAATTACTATCAGAATTGTCTTTTCCATTTCAAGTGAGGTTGGCAATGTATTTTGTGATGTTATTGCCTCGGATGGAACAAAGTTAAATGAATCACCGTTCCAATTATTGGATATTGGAAACAACCGCTTTTCAAATGATTTTCCATTGAGCGAGTTTTACCCAAACGGAATATATGATATCAAATATTATGTTCAGAATCTCGATCAGACATTGCAGCAAGTAGCGATTGGCAGCTTTAAATTCAATAATGGTCAAAGTAATCGTCCACCGGTAATTGCAAACACAGTTATTGAACCAGATACGGTAGTTGTAGATACAACGGTTGCAATTTTTACATCGGTTGAAGCAAGCGATTCGAACGGACAAAATGATATTAAGCAAGTATTCTTTGTTGTTTACAGACCTGACGGATCGAGTAGCGGTACGAGGAATCAGTTGTTTGATGATGGTGATACGATACAGAACGGAGATCTTGTTGCCGGAGACGGAATCTATTCATTGCTTATTCAGGTTAACGAAACTAATACTAAAGGTACTTACCGCTTTGAGTTTCAGGCGGAAGACAGGGGAGGAAAATTCAGTAATAAAATTGATCACTTCGTGTTAATCCAGTAATGTATTATAAACTCCTCTTTTTATTCACATTGTTTTTTATGGGAAATCTTTATGCACAGATTTCACCTGAATATTATTATCTAATTGAGGATAAGAAAGTATTATTTAAGGGCAGCTCTAGCAATCCTTTAAGTAATAGCATTCTGGATATCATTGCAATTGGTGATACTGTATGGCTTGGTACCAGCAGGGGAGTTAGCGTTTCGTTTGATAGGGGTGAAAGTTGGGATAATTTTTTTGGAACGTCGGTATTTGGTTCAGATAACATATCTGCTATTGGTTATGATAAAGGTACAGTTTGGGCAGCCACTGCAACTAGTGTTGAAGGTGTTGGCGGTGAAAGTGTTGCTGCCGGAACAGGATTAAAATACACAACTGATAATGGTATAACCTGGACTGCAGTGCCACAACCTATAGATCATCCTGATTCATCAACTGTGCAATATGGTAACAACATCCTTCAGGCCCTTCCTGTTACAGTTGAGGAACAAAATCTCACCTTCGATATTGCATTTACACCGGGAACTGTTTGGATTACTTCATTTGCAGGGGGAACGCGGAAAAGCACTGACAAAGGACAAACGTGGCAGCGTGTTGTATTGCCCCCCGATTATTTGGATTCAATAAAACCGGATGATACACTTGATTTTTGCTTATCACCAGTTGCAGGCAGCTTTTGCTCTGAAGGAAATCTGAATCATCGGGCGTTTTCTGTGATCTACACAAATGATTCTACACTTTATGTTGGAACAGCAAATGGAATAAACAAATCAACAGATAATGGTATAAGCTGGATTAAGTTCAATCATCAAAACCAAAGTAAGCCGATAAGCGGTAATTTTATTACAGCACTTGGCTATAATGAAACAACCAACACAATATGGGCATCTACGTGGAAAGCAGAGGAACCAGACGAATTCTATGGTGTTAGTTCTTCAGATGATGGAGGTGCATCCTGGATAACTTTTCTACGGGATGAACGAACGCATAATTTCGGCTTTAAAAATTCCGATGTTATTGCCGCAACGGATAACGGTGCCTTCAGATCGACAAACCAGGGTAGCAGCTGGATACTACCGAACTCGATTGTTGATGAATCATCAAACGTTTCATTAACAACAACAGTTTATTTCAGTGCTACATCGGAAAGTAATACAACCTGGCTCGGATCGAACGATGGGTTAGCACGATTAAACGATAATACCTTTTTATGGAATGGTACATGGAAAGTTTACTTTGCTTCGCAGCCATTACAATCTGAAGGTGAAACCTATGCATATCCAAATCCTTTTTCACCAAGACAGGAACAGTTAAAAATAAAATACAGCACCGGTGGTACAAATGCCTCGGTAACAATAAGGATATATAATTTTAGCTTTGAGTATGTAACGACAGTAATCCAAAATGCACCAAGAAATCGCACTGTGCAAGGAGCACCGGAATTTTGGGATGGAAGGGATGATGCAGGAAATATCGTTCCAAACGGAGTGTATCTATATCGAGTTGATATTGATTCCAATAATCCCCTATATGGAAAAATAATTGTTATGCAGTAAAGCCGATGTTGAAAAGAAATCTGATATTGATATTGTTTTTATTAAGCAGCATCTCGCTTGCACAACCGCAATTTTCTAAGATGTCTGTGAAACCCGGAGCTTTCAGCAGGATGGGTTACGGTCCTCGCGGTATAGGTATGGGAAATGCAATGTCTTCAGTTATTGAGGGTGAACTTGTATCTTATTACAATCCTGCGGTAACGGTATTTCAAGATGGAAACTCTGTCTTAACGGGCTATTCATTTCTTGGTCTTGATAGATCTTTAAACTTTTTAAGCTTCACACGCCGGTTTGATTTTTATTCAAAGAAGGATTCATTAGTTGAAAATCCCAAACCAAGGAATAGTGCAGGTTTAAGC
>CP070637.1:787965-802592 GCA_020354005.1 Ignavibacterium sp. | reverse complement strand
CTGGAAGATGAATTAGATAGATACACCCGGTCTGCCATAAGAAAAATACGGTTTTCTTTGATAATCAGGCCGGCAATTATTTCCTTCATAGCCTTGTTTGTATCGTTCTTTATTGATGTTGCAACTGTACCTTTTCTAGGGAATATAACTTTTGAGCTTGCACAATCTCTGTTTCCCGGCTGGGTGCCGCCTGTTGAATCATTTGAACCATATACTTTTTGGTGGCTTCCGGTAATTTCATATGCATTATTTTTGTTCATCGCCTACCTTACCTATAGTAAGCTCAGAGTTGAAATAATCAGAACCCCGGCAACAGAAACAATTGACAGGCTTATTCAGGGAGCTATAAGTGTTATTGATAGTATAGCTACCGCGCTTCCGTTAATAGGTGCTGCTATACTGCTTGTCAGTATCAGGCTTGGTGAAGAGGTATTCCTCGGCATATCAGTTCCTTTTGAGATAAAAGCTTTGATAGTACTTGCAATTGGAAAATTGTTCGAACCTGTGCTTGATTCATTGGGCGTTGAATTTCAAAATGTTGTAAATCATGTAAAGGATATACGAGATAAATACTTTTCCAGGATTCAAATTGAAAGTTCAAAAAGCTTAATGAAGCAGCTTAACCAGGGTAGTTTCGGTACAGGTGTTCAAATGTCTGATGAAAACATGGTACAATATAGAGAAGCTGTAGAGCATGTTACCAAACTAAGTAGTCTAATGCAGAAGAACTTCGCTTCAATTCAGGAAATATTGGATAAGATAAATGGCAGTCAGCATATAAGTAAAGAAAAACTACAGGAACTAAATAATCTTGCCAATTCAATTACGCAAGCATCCAATTCTCTTAATGATGAGAAAACAGTGGCCAGCTTAAAACATTTAGAAGCAATAGTTGTAAAGAAATAGAAAAATGATTAAACGAGAAAGAGATAGCAAGTTTGTTATTTATCAGGTGCTGTACATATTTATTATTACAGTGCTTGCACTTAAAGGAGCTGAACTCGATTTAAATAGAGTAGCCCTTGAGGAGGAAACTGTCGACATTAGCGTTCAGGACTCCCTTGTAGCCATACTCGACTCGTTATATGCTCTTGGAATAGACTTCAGCATTCAGATAGATCCAAATGTTGTTGAAGAGAATAAAGATTTAAAAGATCAATTAGCAAGTTTAGATAAGAAGGTTAAAGATCTTAATAAAAAAATAAAAGAAATGCCACCTCCAGAAGAAGAAATTGAAGAACAGATAAAACTGCAATCTCCTATTTCACTTAAACAAACATTCATGCAAAATACATGGAACTCTGCTACCAATAACGGTAGCGTTCCAACATTGATTTATGATCCGGATAATCCTTCATCCCCAATAGTTACTATCCCTCCAGGGGCAGAAAGAAAATTTGACCTTAAGAACCAAACAGAAGTTATTATTAAATTCGGAACCCAGGAAGAAAGAGTTAAGGTTGGTCCAAATCTTCCACCGGAAGTAAATATCGAAAGAGTTACCACTAAAATGAACGCATCCGATATTTATGTTAAAGAACTACAGCGAATAACTGCCTTTACAGTAACAATCACCGATAAAAGACCAAATCAATTGAAAGTTACTTTTTCAGGACCTATCTCAGTTAACGGGCCACAACGTGATAGTAAAGGAAACCTTGTTTACAATGTGTCGCTACGGCTTGCAGCAAACGAAACACAGTATGATGACTGGCTAGAACGCTATGGTGATTATCAGGAAGCTGACGGAAGATATAAAGCTAACTTCTTCTTTACAGTTGTTGATGAAAGAACGCAAGACAGGGTTCAGGTGGGAGACTCATTCTTCTTTACAGATTTTTCAAAATAATATTGCGGTAACATATTCATGAAGCTAAATCATTTTCTTCTTTTAAGCATACTTTTATTTACACCGGTTTATAACACGCTCTTAGCGCAGGAAGACGAGCCAATAAGATACTTCCAGATGGAACCACTGGACGATAGCTTATTTATCTATATTCAACAAGAACTATACATTGATCCGCCGGATCCGAAAGCTGAGATAATCGCTGATTTAAGAGACCCTAATAATCAGACTATTTCAATAAGAGGATCACTCTATCCCTTCCTTGCATTATCACCTGAAATAAGGGCAAGAGTAATTACTTATCCGTTTAAGATAAATCTTGAAGAAGATATTCACTATGCAAGCGTTTTTACACGTGTATTGAGTAAGCTTAAAATAAGTAAAATTGTAAGTCCTCCAACAAAGCAACAAATATCATCAACAATGTGGTATATCAATCCTTTTTTTCAAATGCTTGGCGGAGAGCGATTTGGACTACCTATAAAAAGAGATATAGGAATTTCTTTTGGTTTACAAACTCGTTATGAAGGTCCTTTGAACACAAACTTTATGGATGCTAACTTTCACATACTGGGTGCATACGTTGGGGCATTTACAAATATCGATGCTTTAATAAACACCTTCAGCGAAGAAAATCAAAACAATATGATCTTTAGTACAGGGTTCCAAATAGGATATGTTTTGCCTTTTGGAAATTTTTTCGAACTCAGTTATCTAAAAACTGTGGAAGAATTTTCTGCTACAGATAGTCTCAACTATTTAGATCCTTCACAAGGAACAGTAGTGCTCAATTCGGACTCTTCTGTTAGATACTCCGCCTGGCTAGTGGAGGGATCATTTTTTAACTATGAATTAAGGTATCCTTTAAAAGTTTTAGGCTCAACAAAGGGTAGAGTATATGCTTCATGGTATCTTCATGAATTGCATTTTGGATTCGACTTCCGAGAAATGTCATTAGCAGGTAGCACTTTTGATTTTTGGTTTGATGTTATGACCAGCAGCAGAAATCGTCTCTCTCCCCTGTACACAATAAACTTGACAGTTCAAAAGGTTGCGGAAAGCTGGGGATTCAGTGCTTTTTCGGTTGGGCCATCACTTTTGTTAGGTACAAAAGCCGACGGAACTTTTGGTCTTCTTAAGCTATTCGTAAATATGAGGCTTAAAATAGGTTCTTCACTATAATAATTATTCATATCCCAATTCTTTCTGACTTGGTGTATTTACAATTTGTTTAGATAAAGTCCACTTATAAAATTGAATTCACTAACTTAATTTTTATTCAATATTTCTACTACTTGTGAATGGATACCACTAGCAGTAGCAATAATGCTGGTACCATACACTGGATTGTTTCCTTCATAATCTGTAACTGTTCCTCCTGCACCTTTTATAATAGGGATTAAAGGAAGCGCATCCCACGGTGACATAATTGGATCGACCATTATATCAGCATAACCTGTGCAAAGAAGATAGTAACCAAAGCAATCTCCCCAGGTTCTGTAAAGTTTTGCTTTATTTGCTAACTGGTCAAATACAGTTTGATTTTTATAATTTCCAATCATAAAGTGATCAGAAGTTAGCAAGATTGCCTCTTCAATTTTTTCGCAGGATCGTATTTTTGTTCTCTTACCATTCAGTTCCGTTAATTCATTATCGCCGATTAATAACTCTCCTATTATTGGTTGATGAAATAAACCCAATATGGGAATGCCATCTTTTAGCAAACCTATTAAAGTTCCGAAGGTTGCTATTCCGGTAATAAAACTCTTTGTTCCATCTATTGGATCCAGTACCCATTTGTATTGAGCTGATTCATTATGATTTCCAAATTCTTCGCCTAATATTCCATGATTGGGAAATTCAGACATTATCCTTTCCCGGATGGCTTCTTCTGCTCTTTTATCAGCGATTGTTACTGGTGAATTATCAGACTTGGTTTCAATAGAGATGTCAGTCCGAAAATATTTTTTTATAATGCTGCCGCTAAGGTTTGCCAAATGTGCAGCAAACTTTTTGAACTCAATAATTTCCGTCATAGTTACAATGAAAATTTGTTTGTTAATAATCCAAGTTAGAAATAATTTCTTTCTCAAAATAATAAGTATTCATATATTTGTAACTTAAATTAAGTTAATGTTTACTACCGGAGAGTTGGCAGAGTGGTTGAATGCGGCGGTCTTGAAAACCGTTAAGGATGCAAGTCCTTCCGGGGTTCGAATCCCTGACTCTCCGCTTTAAACTATAAGCTTAAATCCTAATTCATATCAGTAAATAAATCATTTCTTATATTTTCTAATGCAGAATTGTCAACCATTATAGGATAAAATACGACGCACTATGTTTATTTTCTAAAAAGTTTAAATTCATCTTTCAGATACGTTGGTTATACTGCAGATTTAAAATCTCGATTGAATGAGCAAAACCAAGGATGGAATAAATCTACTAAGGCTTACAGACCTTTCGAGCTGGATGCTTAGGTTGCAGTTAAATCGGAAAAGATTGCCAAAGAATTAGAAAAATATTTTAAGACAGGTTCCGGGATTGTTTTTGTGAGAAATCGAATTTTAACCTACGAAGCTTTGGCGAAGTAGGTCCCTCCCTCTCCGCTGATAAATAAATTAGTCTGTGAGGTTTGATGATTAAAATCCCTACTGAAATCAATTTCATAAAAACTCACAGAATTTTATTCACTTAAATGTGCAGCAATACCTAGTCTTAATGACCATACACTCCATTATTACCAAGAACTTCATGAATGAAGTTTCTACATTAGTATTTCTTAAGAGTTAGATATAGTGGGATTAAAAAAGATTCTAAGCAATTAAAAATGAGTTTTATCTTTCCACGCGTCCGGAACCATTTCCCTGTGCAAGTTTTTCAGCTTCATCTACTGATACTAAATTAAAGTCACCAGTTATTGTCTGTTTCAGGCAAGAAGCAGCTACTGCAAATTCGAGAACTTGTTTGGAATTGTTCTTTGATAGCAAACCATATATTAAACCACTTGCAAATGCGTCTCCTCC
Organism: Ignavibacterium sp.; assembly: GCA_020354005.1. Lineage (GTDB taxonomy): Bacteria > Bacteroidota > Ignavibacteria > Ignavibacteriales > Ignavibacteriaceae > BMS3ABIN03. Next base: position 797,720 of record CP070637.1, on the reverse strand, counting down.
ACCAACTCTGTCAACCAACTGTATATCATATTTATTAGAACGATACGGTTCTTTACAATCAGTATCGTCAAGTAACACCGCACTCCAACCGTTTCTTGAAGCAGAATAACTTTCCCTTAGTGTAATTGCAATGGTCTCAAAAGAGTATTTATTCTTTAGAGTTTTCGCTAATTCAAAATATCCTTCTTCATTTAACTCTGCCTTTTATACACTTGTATTTTCTGCTTTCATTCCCAGACTTTTTTCAGCATCTTCTTCATTTGCGATGCACACGTCAACATATTCCATAAGAGGAACCATTACACTCTGCGCCTCAGTTTCAGTCCACATTTTTTTTCTGAAATTAAGATCGCAGCTAACCTTAACTCTTTTGCTGTTTGCAACAGCACAAGCTTTCTTTATTAATTCCTGAGCATTCTTACCCAATGCTGGTGTGATTCCCGTCCAATGAAACCATTTGCAATCCTTAAAAATCATATCCCAATCCAGTTCATCTTCAGCAATTGTTTTCACAGAAGAGTTATCACGGTCATAAATTACTTTGGATGCCCTCTGGCTTGCACCGGTTTCTAAAAAGTAAATTCCAATTCTTTCCCCATCCCGGATAATATAATCTGTTCTTACACCAAATCGTCTCAAATTATTAAGAGCAGCTTGCCCTATTTCATGTTTGGGGAGCTTTGAAACAAAAAAACTTTCGAAACCATAGTTTGCAAGTGATATGGCTACATTGGCTTCTCCACCACCATACGTCGCATTGAAACTTTCAGATTGAACAAATCTTTCAAATCCCGGCGTGGATAACCGCAACATTATTTCACCAAAGGTTACAACTTTATTGGACATTTATTTTCCTTAATCAGGCATATGTTAATTTATATGTACTACTGAATTGATACTTGCAACTATTCGCCTGGCATTTTCAGTTAGCTTTTTAAAATCATTCTCTTCAATTGCTTTAACATCCAGAAGAGCAGTTCCAACACCAACCGCACACGCTCCTGCTCTAATCCATTCACCAGCGTTGTCCAAATTTACTCCGCCTGTAGGCATTAGTCTTAAATCAGGCATTGGAGCTTTTACCGCTTTAAAGAAATTCATCCCAAGAACATCTGCAGGAAATACTTTTATAATATCTGAACCGCTTTTGTGTGCAGTTAAGATTTCAGTTGGAGTAAATGTCCCTGGCATAGCAGGGACATTATTATTATGAGCTGTTTCAATTATATTTTTATTAAATATTGGACTAACAACAAATTTTGCTCCTGCATCAATTGCTTTTTGAGCAGTACCAGGATCCAATACAGATCCTACTCCAATGTAGATTTCATGATTTACCAATCTGCTAACTTCTTCGATCATATTTAACGTGTTTGGTACCGTCATGGTTATTTCAATGAACTTAACCCCTCCCTCGCATATTGCTTCAGCAATTCTTAACAATTTATCCGGATGTTTTGTACGAACAACTGCGACGACTCCATTATTAGATATTTCTTTTACTATTTCAGTTCTCGACATAATTATTCCAAAACAAACTTCTTAATGCTTAATAGAATGAATATCTACTGATCATCCTTTTTATAAAAACGCACAACCTTCTGTTCCATCGAACCATCAGGCATCACATCACAAATAACATAGTTGTGAACGTTGCCAAGTGGACCATAACGATCGTGTAAGCCTGCACCTCCGCCGCCTGTTATAGTATAAGGAACACTATTAAATGTAGCAGTTGAATAAGCATGAATGTGACCAAAGAATACGTGATCGACTTTGTATATACTCATCAGTTCTGCAAAGGTGTCTGAGTTTCTTCTGTTCCAGGCGTGGTAAGCCCACTTTTCAACTGTAGCTATTGGCTTGTGCGCAGATACTATTATTTTATGATCCTTCGGAGTAGAAGCCAAAACATTATTCAACCATTCAAGTGATTCTTCGTAAGGGTTAACTTTAGATACGTTATCAAAGAAAATATATCTGCACTTTCCATAATCAAAAAAGTAGTTTAAGGCATTCTCACCAAAAAGATACCTGTATTCAAATGCCTTACCACCAGATCCATCGTCGTGGTTCCCAATTGCAACAAAATAATTAAGTTCGGTCTCGAGCAGTGGCGGAATGAAGTAATCAAGATACTCTTCCGTATAACCATAGCGGACAATATCACCGGTGCTAATCACAAATTCAGGTTTTGGATCGAGCTGATTAACATGCTTGACGACATTGAACCATAAATCCGGATTTGAACGTGTATCACCAATGACAACGAATCGATATCCGTTGTCGCTTGCAGCTTCATTAACAAGTTTATCAACACGTTTTTGAATATTGAATCTTTCCCGGTATGGTGCAAGCTTTTGTTTTGCCTCAGCCACTATTTCTTCACGGTTCTTTTTCTTTACAGACGGATCAACCTCATTCAGAGCTCCACGCGAGGTAAGTCCTGCTGCCTGTATTTGTCCATCGGGTCTTGCATAAAAAACAGTCTGTCCAACAACAATGACATATCTTTCCCCTGATACAGTGGATGCAATCCAGGTCTCTTTCGGAATGCTATCAGGGAAGACTTTCGAAATTGTTTGAAGAGCACTTTGAGGGACTTCACTCAATTCGATACTTTTTTTACTACCTTTTAGTACAAGCCTGTCGGCTTCTTCCTTAATCTTCGTAGAGTCGTTTTCGTAGGCCACTTCAAACAGGCTTGCGTCTGCACCGAGGATAAAATCGTATTCTTCATTTCTAGCTTTTGCTCTTATAAAGTATATATCTTTTACATTCTGTTCCCATTCTGAAACCTTAGCATGCTGTGGAGCAATATTCCACACCAATTGTAAAACATCTTCGGAAGGTGGTATCGTCTCAAATACCGGTGCCTGGTAAAACTCATTTCCCGGAGGTCCAACTTCAACACGCCAATCTCCTACTTCTTTTGGGATGCCACTCTCGATAGAACCACAGGCTGTTAGAATCAGCGAAGTAGCAATAAAAGCGCAGCTTAACTTTAACATAACTTATCTCCTGTTATAGTAAATTTCCCCTGATTTTAAATCGAAAAATAAATTGATATTTTGATAAAATAAAGATAAGCCCCTGTTTTCTTATAACCTCGCCTCCAACTAATCTTTTTAATCTTTTTTGTTTCATTGATTAACTATAGTTTTAAAAATCTTTCTTCTATTAAAATCCCAAATTGCTTTTTTTAGTAATTTATTTTAGTATATTGCAAATCCGCACATTAACAAACGAAAGGAGAGAGAAATGCAACTACAGGTAAATTACAGATGCGATGTCTGTGAGAATATGATCCATCTCGATTTTCAAAAATCTTTGGAGCAAAAAAAAATAGAATGCCCTCACTGTGGAGTTGTATATAATTTCTCCAAAGAAGATCTTTCAAGGTTCAATCGCTGCTATAATGAGTTTGTTCAAAAAATGAAAGAAGCGAACAAAGAACCAGTTTCATAATTATTATTCTTTGGTTTAGATATCTTTCTTCTTCTTAATTAGCAGTGATAATCAGCAATGCATTGTTGTCTATAATTCATCAAGATAAGTAGCTCCTCCAAGTAGTCTCATTTGATTTAAAATCCATTCCTGTCTTCTTTTTATATACCTTGATGGATTCAATGCAGAGTATCTTTTCGGATTTGGAAGAACAGCTGAAATCGATACACTTTCATCTCTTGTTAACTTAATGGGAACTTTATTATAATAGATTTTACTTGCCTTACCTATTCCAAAAATGTTATCACCCATTTCTGCAATATTAATATACATTTCCAGGATGCGCTTTTTACTCCATAATAACTCAATTAGTAAAGTATAATAAGCTTCAAATCCCTTTCTTATAAAACTTCTCCCTTCCCATAAAAATAAATTTTTTGCTACTTGCTGGGTAATTGTACTAGCTCCTCTTAATCTACGTCTTTCCTCTCGTTCTTCTATTGCTTTATTGATTTGTTCAAAATCAAAACCAAAGTGGGTCGGAAAGTTTTGATCTTCAGAAGCAACAACTGCCAACGCAAACTCTTTTGATATCTCATCATAGTCTGTCCATCTGAAAACCGGGGATTTTTCATTAGAGAAAAATGAACAGATTTGTCTTTGAGTCATAACCGATGTGGTAATAGGATCACTCCATTTATACAATAACACCTGAAAAATGGAAAGCATTACAAGGAAGATTAAAATTCTGAAAAAGATTACAGATATTTTGTTAAGTGCAATTTTGCGATTTAATTTTTTCCTCATAACATAACATCAATTAAGGAATAGGATCATATCCGCTACCACCCCAGGGATGACATTTTACTATTCGTTTGATAGTCAACCATCCGCCCTTTAATAAACCATATTTTTTTAGTGCTTCTAAAGAATATTGAGAACAAGTTGGCACGAATCTGCATGATGGAGGAAACAGTGGTGAGATAATTAACTGGTATAACTTTATTAGAATCACAAACGGAAATGTGATCACTTTTAATATGATTTGATAAAATTGTTTAAAATTCATTTTTACTTATTAGAATTAAAATTACCTTACCCATCAAATCCCAATTACCCAAATCTATAAAGATTATACTTAGCTTTGAATTTTGTTCTAAATATAACTTAAATTGCAACCTATTTTTAATCTATTCAGGAAATTATGCCTAAAAACGTAGTTATAGTTGAATCGCCTGCAAAGGCAAATACAATTGAAAAATATCTCGGTAAAGATTATTTAGTTACCTCAAGTTACGGCCATATAAGAGATCTTGAAAAGAAGGATATGGGTATCGATGTAGATAATAACTTCAATACCAAGTACATCATACCCGATGATAAAAAGGCTGTAGTAAGAGAATTAAAAAAATTAACAAAAAAGGCTGACACCGTTTGGCTTGCAACTGATGAAGACCGCGAGGGAGAAGCAATATCCTGGCATCTAAAGGAAGCTCTCGATCTTCCTGATAAGAAAACGAAGAGAATAGTCTTTCACGAAATTACCAAACCAGCAATCCTGGAAGCAATCGAAAATCCACGAGGTATAGATTACCATCTGGTAGAAGCGCAAAAATCCAGGAGAATACTGGACAGGTTAGTTGGTTTTGAAATGTCACCAATACTTTGGCGAAAAATAAAACCAAATCTTTCTGCCGGAAGAGTTCAATCAGTTGCTGTAAGATTAATTGTTGATCGTGAGCGTGAGATTGATTCTTTCAAGTCCGTTCCACGGTACAAAGTCGTTGGTACATTTAATTGCACCGACTGCGATAGCAAACAAGTTACACTTAAAGCAGAAGTAGCAGATTATTTCAAAACAGAAAAAGATGCTGAAGATTTTCTAAACAAATGCAAAGAAGCTGACTTCATTATATCAAGCCTTGAAAAGAAACCGGTAAAAAAATCTCCTGCACCACCGTTCACCACATCAACTTTACAACAAGAGGCGAGTCGCAAATTGCGTTACTCAGTTGCACGAACAATGCTAATTGCACAAAAGCTTTATGAAGCCGGAAAGATAACTTATATGCGTACCGATTCACTTACTCTTGCTGACCAGGCACTTGATGCGGCAACAAAACAGATAACAAAAGATTACGGAAAAGAGTACTCACACAAAAGAAGATTCAAAACAAAATCTAAATCGGCACAGGAAGCACACGAAGCAATTCGACCAACTGATTTCGGTGTGGAGATAGTTACAGGATCAAGAGAAGAAAAAACATTGTACGAGCTTATCTGGAAGCGTGCTATCGCATCTCAGATGAGCGAAGCACAAATTGAAAGAACGATTGCAAAGATCAGCTTATCAAACAGTCCTGAAAATTTTGTAGCAAAAGGTGAAGTAATAAAATTCGATGGGTTTCTGAAAGCTTATCTTGAATCATCGGATGAAGAGAATGGAGAACTTGAGGATAGTGGATTGCTGCCAAATATTAAGGAAGGTAGTAAGCTTGAGTATGAACAAATAGCAGCCACAGAAAGGTTCACACGACCGCCGGCCAGGTTTGCAGAAGCCAGTCTGGTAAAAAAATTGGAGGAGATGGAAATTGGCAGGCCTTCAACCTATGCACCCACAATCAGCACAATACAAAAACGGGGCTACGTTCATAAAGAAGAAAGGACTGGAACCGAAAGAGAGTATAATGTTTTTACACTAATCTCAAATAAAGAATTAAAGAAGGAGCTTAAGACTGAAATTACAGGTGCAGATAAAGGTAAACTTTTTCCGGCCGATATTGCAATGCTGGTTACTGATTTTCTTGTAGAGCACTTCCCGAGAATTATGAATTTTAAATTTACTGCTCACATCGAAGAGGAGCTTGATGAGATTGCACGGGGAGAATTAGATAAGAAGGTTATGCTTGATGAGTTCTACTTTCCTTTTAAGGAAAAGGTCGATCATACGATCGAAAACTCTGAACGTGTATTTGGTGAAAGGGTGCTTGGAAAAGATCCCAAAACGGGGCAGCAGGTATCTGTTCGTATGGCAAGGTTTGGTCCAGTTGCACAGTTAACTGATCTAAAAGACCCGGATGCAAAACCTCAGTATGCCGGCTTAAGACGCGAACAGAAATTAGAGACAATAACTTTAGATGAAGCTCTGGTCCTATTTAAATTACCACGCTCAATTGGTGAATTTGAAGATGAAGAGGTAACGGCTGCCATCGGAAGATTCGGGCCATACGTTAAACACCACAGTAAGTTTTATTCACTAAAGAAAGAATACGATCCTCATACAATTACATTAGATGAAGCTATTGAAGTTATAGAAACCAAGAGAAAAACTGATAGAGAAAAAATCATAAAACTTTTTGATGATAATAAAGACTACCAAATCTTAAATGGAAGATGGGGACCATATTTAAAAGCAGGCAAGAAGAACATTAGATTACCAAAAGATAGGGATCCTGCATCATTCACTTTGGAGGAATGCCTGGAACTTGAAAAGAATTATGTTCCATCTAAATCCAGGTCAAGAAAAAAGGGAAAGAAAAAATAATGCTGAATAATGTTATAGAACCAATATGTTAAATCTTCTTGCGTACATAACCTGGAATGTTAGTCCGGAGATGTTCAGTATTGGGCCAATATCTGTTAGATGGTACGGATTGCTTTTTGCATCGGCTTTTATTTTTGGTTATAAAGTAATGCAATGGGTTTATAAACAGGAGAACAAACCTGTAAGTGATGTTGAACAGCTTACAGTTTATATGATACTTGGAACTGTTATCGGAGCAAGATTAGGACACTGTCTTTTCTACAATCCCGATTTTTATTTGTCCAATCCCTTGGAAATATTAAAAGTCTGGAAAGGTGGTTTAGCTAGCCATGGAGCAGCAATTGGTATAATAACATCACTTTACTTTTTTGCAAAGAAGAAGAAGGTTACTCCACTTTGGATTCTTGATAGAATTGTAATTGTTGTCGCATCAGGTGGATTTTTTATTAGGCTTGGAAACCTGTTTAACTCTGAAATAATTGGAAAGCCGGCTGAAGTGCCCTGGGCTTTTATATTTACAAGAGTAGATAACATTCCCCGCCATCCTGCTCAATTATACGAATCAATAGCTGCCTTTATTGTTTTTCTAATCCTGTTTTTCCTATATAAAAACAAGAGGGATAAATGGAATGACGGTTTTTTATTCGGAATGTTCCTCGTATTAATTTTCACTTTCAGATTTTTCGTCGAGTTCTTAAAAGAAGTTCAATCGGGTTTTGAAGCAGAAATGATCCTTGATATGGGACAATTGCTCTCGATACCATTTGTAATTCTTGGAATTATTTTTATCGTCCGGTCATTCAAAAAAGGTAAAAGCATGGAAGGAAAAGTATCAACTAAGAAAGCAGCTAGTTAAAATACTTTAACACTACCTGTTCAAATTCTTCATACGTTTTCTTACCCACAAAAAATTCAACCTGTTCACCATCCGTATCATAAACAAATGACGCAGGAAGTGCACCCTTCCAATCAGTGTTTAAGAAATTAATTAACTTTTCTGCATTCTTTTCACCACTGATATAATTAGTAAAGTTTATCTGAAATTTATTCAGGAATGGATAAATTTTTGATTCTAACTCATCGGGGTAGTCTATAGTTATTCCAACTACATCAAGCCCATCCTCATAATGATCTGATAACTTTATTAGATCGGGAAATTCTTCTCTGCAAGGCACACACCAGGTTGCCCAAATATTAATAAGTAAAGCCTTGCCGTCCCGGTTATAAATTAATTCAGAAAGTTCATCTAAACTTATTTCATCAATTTCAGTATCAACAGGTTGCGGGTACTGTGGCCGAATAAAAATTCCAAACGAAACAATTACAGCATAATATAAGATCTGCCGTATCTTCATATTAAATTCTTTTAATGGAACAGCCAAATGCTTTTGTTTCAGGATCGCTGACTTCTTTACCGGATAATATTTCATTCAACGCATTGCTCAAATCATTTGTGCTTACATCAGATTCTCTTCTTGAATCATCAATGCGTCCATGATAGAGCAACTCAAAATTACCATTAAGAACGTACGCCTCCGGTGTAACTGATGCATCAAACTTATCGGCAATGATGTTTTTATGATCTTTTAGAATTGTAAAGGAAAGATTATTTTCTTTTGCGTGTTCTTTTACTTCCTCAACATCTTCCTGCTTATTCGGATTTATTCCAATAAATGCTATTCCCTTTTTACTGTACTTTTTGTAAAGTGATTCCATTCTGTCGTTATATGCATTCGATACAGGGCATCTCGTCGCAATGAAAAATATCACAATTGCTGTTGAGTCCTTATAGTCAGATAGTGAATGTTTAGCACCTTCATAGTCGTATAAAGTAAAATCTTCGAACTTGCTAACGCTTGCTGGCTTTTTTGAATATTTGTTGAAAGAAAATGCGGCAGCTAAAATTAATGCCGGCAGCAGAACAATGATGAAATTATATTTGAATTTTTTCATATTATCTCCAATTACTTAAGTGCTTAAAAAATTGCGTCTAAGATTAAAATAATATCTAAACGAATCAAGGAATAGAATTTTAACTTTAATTTAAATAAATACTTTTAGGTGCATTGTATAATTGACGACAATACTAAAGCATTATAAAGGAATGAGTAGAATTGAAAAATGATAATAATCTTATTAATTGAGGTAAGCCTATTTAAGTATGATCATTTGTTTTGTTGCGGAATTACTTCCTGCTTCAAGCCTGTAAATGTAAACGCCGCTTGGAAAATTAGCAGCATTAAATATTACTGAATGAATTCCTGTAGGCATCGCTCTATTAATTAGTACTTGAATTAATTCACCAAGAAGATTATAAACTTTAAGCAATACAGCTTCTTGTCTTGGAAGTGCAAAATCAATAGTTGTACCAGGATTAAACGGATTAGGATAGTTTTGGCTCAGGTGGAAACTGCTTGGTGCTTCAATTTCAGCTGTAACTACCGGTGAATATTCATAAGTGCCATCATTATCGATTTGTTTTAGTCTGTAATAAATTTGTGTACCAACTTCAGAAGACTCATCAATAAATGAATATTCCCTTGGTGAATTAGAATTGCCATAGCCATTAACAAAACCAATTTTCTCCCACTTCCCAACTTCTGGAGGATTAAGTGGGACTGTTCTTTCGACATCAAAACCATAATTATCAATTTCCGTCTCTGTCCTCCAATGGAGAAAGACATCATCAGCTAATACAGTAGCATTAAAGAAAGATAGTTCAACAGGAAAAGGACTCCCTAAAATATTTTCAGTAATTATTTTG
>CP070637.1:782718-787865 GCA_020354005.1 Ignavibacterium sp. | reverse complement strand
GGCAGACCAAATGCAATATGATGTCCCCACACAATATCTAAATTAGTTTTGGATGCATTGGAAAGTTTTTCTTCTATGAACAGAGTTGGTTGATCAACCACAACAGTGAGTGTCTTTTCAATTTTTACTGGTACTCTTAATGGTGTAGTCCAGAGTTTTACCGAAACCTTCTCCGTGCTATTTTCGATGATTGCGTATTTCCACGGTGTTAAAGAAACTTCACCATGCTGACCTAACAACGCACCACGATAGTTGAAAGATGGTGTGTTTGGTAATATTTCTTGCCACCCACCATAATAATAATCTTCAAACTGGTTTGGAGTATTTCTCATCTGAGAAAAATCCATTTGCGGATTGAGAATTCCTTTTGAGAGTCTAAGCATGAAATTGACATCTAAAGGTTTATAGCTAAATTCAAATATATCACTGCCACGATCCGCAAGAATACCAATTCTAATAAAATCATTTTCCATCCAGATGGTTCTCATCCCCTTGTAAATCCAATCGTCTGAAATACAACATTTACCTTTTACGAATGCTGGAGTTGGTAACTTAGAATTCATTATTCCTTCTCAAGAATTTTTAATACAGCTTTAAGGTACCCCAATGCAAACGCCATCCCAGCATGCCAGGGTGCATCACAAGACATCTCAGGAGTATGATCGGGGATAATAACTCCGTCATAGCCATTCTTCTTTAATATCCTCAACGCTTTTACCATATCGATATCACCCTCATCAATAAAAGCCTCACGATAGTACGGGACCTTACCAATTACATTCCGGCTGTGAACGTAACCAATTTTATTTTGCTTTGAAAATCGATCCAACATATCATACACATCACTTCCGGGCATTTCCTGCACAGTACCCATACAAAACTCAAATCCATTTGATGGACTATCGTAAACATCTAAAAGGTGCTCATATTCCTCCGGTGAATAAAGCAGCTTTTCAATACCGCGCATTTTCGGTAAGGGAGGATCATCTGGATGAGCAACAAGTTTGATGTTATTCTCTTCGGCAACGGGAATCATTTCATTCAAAAAATACTTCAGACGTTCCCACATTTCTTCCCTTGTAACAGATTCGACTACGCCCTCTTCAACCTCAGTGTTGTATCTCATATTCCAAACCATACCTTTTGGTATCGGGCTGTCAACATCAATTAAGCTCTGATCAAACTCAATTGATTTAGCACCACCTCTGCCGGTAAATTTACCTGTCCATCCCCAAACTCCCGGTATGCTAAAGTTATAACCCAAAATAGGAATACCTATTTTTCCAAGCACTTTCAAAGTCTGTTTTAAATTTTCAATCTGCTCAGCTTTCCTGGATCCATCTAATAATACATCGTACCAGTGTGCAGGATCGATGTTTTCTATTGCTTCCCAAATAAGTCCTTCTGCTTCAATTTCTTTTTTTAGTGCAAGAAGATCATCATACTGCCAAAGCTGATCTTTGTTATCAGTAACACCCCATCCATTTAAGTAATCGCCTGTTAGAGAAGGATTGTTGCCGGTCTGAACATAATCTACCAATTGAACAACAAGGTGTGTTGCTCCTCCCTGTTTTGCAAACTTGAAATTATCTTTGGTTAAAACGCTTTTATAAAGCCCGAATCCTAATTTCATATAGTCGCCCTCAAATAAAAAATATGATTGTATTACATATTAATATTTTCTAATTGATATGCATCTATAATCTATAAAAAATAATAAAGAAGTGCTATATGAAGACTGAACTTAAATGATATTTAGTCACTTAACTTTATACTTTCTGAAAAAATAGGCTGGTGTACAGCTCCATGAATGACAATAACTGTTTAATAAGTAATTTTCATAGGGGGAAAATTTATAATCATCATTTTTATAAACTTCCCAAAATGTTGTTCCCCCCTCTTTAATCATTCCTCCCCAATAATCTTTAATTATTTGCATTGCCTGAAAATTTAATCTGTGACTGAAAAGTGTTTCTAATGTATAATGATAAACAAAGGGTGTAACCGACCTAATGGAATCTTCTCTTTCCAACATATTTAATAATATCTTCCGTGCTGTATTAGAATCAACTACCTCTGCAAGAATCATCCAGACTTGTGAAGCCCAAGAAACCTGTTTTTTGTTACCACTTACAAATATCTCATTTTCGGAATCATAGAATTTGTCCAGAACAGCTTTTTCCATCTTCGCAACTGTTTGATCTAATATTTTCTTTTCATCTTCATAATTATATCGTTCTGCAATCATTGATAACTGTTTTAATGAATAAATTATTACTGCATTTATCGAAGCATCTTTTTGAAGTTGCGGATTCCAATCAATAAATACCCACCAATCATCTGTGCTTCGGAATAACCTGGAATCATCAATTTTATCCATTATTATTTGCGCTTGTAAAAAGGCTACAGGCCATAATTCTTTAACTAAATCCCAATCATAAGTCGCTTCACCGTACTCGAGTAGATAGCTTCCAAACATTACTGCAAAATCTACTATGTACTCTTCCCCGGGGTAAATTTGAGGATTGGTGTAAATACATGCCGGCATCTTCCCATCACTTTTAAGTTGCGAAGCAAAGAGATAAAAACATCTTTTAACAAGATCAGTATTATCAAAGGTGAGATAGTTCGTTTTTGCAAGGAGAGGAAAATCACCTAACCATAAACGCTTATCTCGTTTTGGTCCATCGATAAAAGTGCTTTGCATTGTATTCCGCAATGTCCTCAACGATACTTCATCTATTTTTCTCAAGTCATTTGGAAGATTTTGGAGGACATAGTTATCAAAATCTGGTGATGCGGATGTAGTACAATTGCATATTGGATTTTTAATTGCAATTTCATAATCAAACGACTTCGCTTCTAATGCGATCTTGACATATTGAAATGCAAATTGTCTTGAAAACTTTACGGTTTGTGGAAGATATTCTAGTGTAACAATTTCATCCTGAAACCAAGCTCTGCTCAATGTTCCTGAATAGGGCTCAATATCTTCAACCAGTTCGGCTGGGATTTCTCCAAAGATAATTTTTAATCTTAACGGGCCGCCAACATTTTCACCTATTAGTTCGACATCAAACTGAAAATCACCAACAATGTGTTCACCAAAATCAAAAAATAATTCCTCTCTATTTTCAAAATTAAATTTGCAAGAAGCATCAATTTTAGTTTCACGAACAAATTCATATTTGAAAAATGCTTGTTTACTTGGGATAACTTCACCATGATATACCGGTGATTTAAGACACCTGATTAGTTCTGGCTCAAGATTCAGTGCTTTTTGTTCCCAGATGTTTTTATGCTTCTCTGTAATCATAATCCACTCTATTCTATATTATACAGAGCAAATCTAGAGTATAATTGTTTCACTTAAATCACAAAGTTTTTATAATCGTTTGGAATTGCACATAGTTCTATATCCGTAAACTAAGGTATATAAATGTTCATTAGGTAAATGTTATTATATTTTCTGAAAATTCTAGTAAGTGAAAATTATTATAAGGTGTATATAAATCTATAAAAATAAAATGGAATGTTGATATATTTGACTTATGTAGGTTGATCTAACGAATTATTATTCATCACAATATATTTTATCCCTAGAATTTTTCTTTGGGCTTGAAATGGATAATTAATCAGCAGAAGTTTTTTGTGAGATAGCTAGCACTAATTTTCTTACGGCAATCATTAAAGCATATCTTGAATATATTAGTCCAATTGTTTTTCCAAATAATGCACCCAAAATCAGAGCTATGATAGAGAAACCCCAGACCTGCCAATTTAAAATATTAGTTACACCAACAAAGAATAAAATATAAGTCCAGAATAAAATGAAAAAAATCACTGCATTAAGAGAGCCTTCTTTACAACCACACGCGAAGTAATACTTTTTGAGCTTATCTTGCCATTTAATTCTCTCCGTCTCAGACATTTGTTCCAGCTCAAGAGTAATATCACCTTCTCTCGGTAACAATGAAATTCTATGACCATTCAGTAAATCGTGTAGATCTTTCTGATCATTGAGGACAATATTTAATTGCTTACCGTTCATAATTGCCTATTGTCAAATATATTAAAAATTGTACTCAGATATAATAAAAATCTATAAGTCTTGAATTTACAAGCTGTTATAAAAGCGTATCCAATACATAATCAAAACAAAGATCCATCTGTAACACTGAAAGATTGTATTATATTCTCCTAACTGGATCAGTGCCTTAAGTTAAACCTGGTAGGAATATTTTTTTATTTGCTTATTAACAATAATTGCTATTATGTCAAATATAATGTTAGTATTTTTATGGTATTAGTGCTACTCCTTGGGAGAAATGCAGTAGAATAACATTACTCTTAATTCCTTTCGGAAAATAGCTCTTGCCCAAAGTTGTAGGATATATATCAATAAAAATTTAATGGTTTCTTTATACTTATAATTGTGAGTTGAAATTATGAGAACAAATCATACGGCAGAGCGCCTTGCTAATCTTACTTTTAACCTCTTAGCAAGATGCCAGGTTAAGGAAGAATGGTTAGCGACGCAACGCGGACTATTCCAGGCAGAATTCAAGTGCCTTCGTCTATTTGGCTCTGACAAAAGTCTTAACTGCAAAAAAATTGCTAAAAGGATGAATCTTAGTCAGAGCAGGTTAACCAGAATAATTGATGGGCTAGTTACAAAAGGATACATGAATAGAGAAATTGATCAAACTGACCGAAGGAATATGCGTGTATCTCTATCGAGGAGAGGCAAAATACTCACCAATAAAATTGATAAGGATTTTATTGAGATACATGAAGATATTTTGCAGAATATTGATTCCTCTAAACACGAGTCTTTAATTAAATCTATGGAACAACTCCTAACGGCAACAGAAAAGTGGCGTCAGTAATCTTAGTAGTCAATATAAAAAGTGAGTAGTTAGTATTGAAAAGTAATAATTGTATTTGATATTTTAGACGTTATATTAACTAATTAACTAAATCAATCAATAAAAAAAGGATTGTATCTACAAAAATTCGGTACATTGTCGGTACACAGTCTGCGGGATTTTAGAGAGGTCTAAAAATGAAGAAAGCCCTAATACAAACTGTATTAAGGCTTTTACTAGCGGGGCCGATCCGGCTTTGTTTCACTTCCTCGAGACAAG
>CP070637.1:776979-782618 GCA_020354005.1 Ignavibacterium sp. | reverse complement strand
GCTTTACAAAGGTTGTCAATCTTAATTTCGACATTTGCGCCATACGCTTCAACTTCATCTGTAATTAGGTTTCTCATATCATCAGCTAGCGCTTCTGCTTTTTCGTGATTAAGACTTCTGCACTCCGCTAAGAAACTTGCAGTTTCGGGGACTCCATTTCTGATTATACCACCCATAATTACTCCCACGTTTGCAGTGGTTTCCTCATCTAATCTTCCAAGCTTTAATTTTGTAATTGCATTTGAAGCAGCTTGTATTGCGTTGATACCCTTCTCCGGTTCCATACCGGCATGTGCTGCTCTGCCCTTTACCTCAACATCTATTGCAAAGTATGATGGACCACCGATTACAATAGTATCTAAAGTATCATTATCAAGCAGGAATCCTTTCCTTGCGGTTATCTTACTGTAATCAAGATTTTTCACACCAAGCAAACCAACCTCTTCCTGCCGGCTTATGGCAATTTCAAGTGGGGGTCTTACTTTCGCAATCCGTAAAGCTTCGAGCATCTCTGCAATACCAGCTTTATCATCAGCACCAAGTATTGTATCTCCTGCCGATTTAATTATGCCATTATCCAACACAGGTTCAATTCCTATTCCCGGTTTTACGGTATCAGCATGACACGAAAGTAAAATTGGTTCACTTGTTTTACTTCTTTTTGCTGGAAGTTTTGCAATCAGATTCCCATAGCTGTCTTTGTCAGCAGTGGCACCTATATTTTCAAATTCTTTTTTAAGATATTCTATAAAATTCGCCTCGTTCCCTGATTCACTATCGATTCTAACCATTTCCATAAATTGGCTTATCATTCTTTCGGGCATTTAATTCTCCTTTTATCTGATTTTATTATTTGCAAATTTACAATTAAGATTGTTCAAAATAGTGTTTATCAATTAACCTTATAACAGAATTAGACATAAAAACCTCTTCAAAATCTTAGGAGACTAAATGAGATTATTGTTTGTATCATTTGTTGTTGGAATAGCAATTCTTTTTATATCGTGTGATGAAGTAGAAAACCTCGTTAATGATACCCGGGATGGAAAGATTACTGCAAAAGAAAAACTCGATGAGGTAATGAATGCTGCACAAACCGATTTTTCTTCAGATGCAATGCTTGCAGCTATTTATGGAAGAGAAGTAGACACAAATGGTGAAATTGATTTACTAAACACCTCTTCATTTAATGCTTTTGTTTACACAATGCAATCGGATGTACTACAGAGGAATGAATTTTATGTGCCCGTTTTTGGTGCTGGCCCGGTTAAATCGCCAATAAATTTTAATACAATGTTATCCTTTGTGAAGGACTCAACAGCGAAGAATGTAATGAGTACTTTGTTCGGAAGACTTGCAACGATAGCAATTGATCCAAATGCCAATTACAATGATAGCCCGGAGGTACTAGATATACTATTTATGAGAATTGATGTGAATACCTTCAGGACGGTAAATCCAAATTCAAAGATTGATATGTTTCTTGTACCAAGTAAATCGATAGACAGCACAAGCGTTGTTAATTCTGCCGATTGGATTGTGAATTTTTATGGAGACAGTACGTCGCTGGTATTGTGGATAAACTCATCAAGCGGTGAAATCAAAAATCTTGGTGAGATATAATATAAACCACAAAATTTGCACTTAGTTTATTAGTTTAATGCTTCCTTTTTTCGGCACCTTAATCTTATAAATCTTCCCCCTCTTATTATTTAAATAATTATCTCGCAGCCAGGGATTGTATAATTTCAATGTTTTGTAGTTAATGCCCAGCGAAGCTGCATAGTTTGCAAAGTCGGTTACTGTGCTATCCAAAATAACCTCATAAAACCTTAATGGTTTATACAGTTCATCCTTTTTAATATCAAAACCGTACAAGCTCTGATTATTCATTATATACTTGAAAGCCACTATTCGTGCAACATAACGTGAGGTTTCGGGATTTAGTACAAGGTTGTAAAAATTATCTGTCTGTTGTCTTTCAATTTGATTAGTAGTACCGTTTGTTCCCATGTTGTAAGAAGCTGCTGCCATAGTCCATGTACCGTACATATTATATGCATCGTTTAAATAATCACAAGCTGCTTGTGTAGATTTTTCAACATGATATCTCTCATCTATAGTTCTATTAATCTCCAGGTTGTATTTCTTTCCCGTTTCTTTTATGAATTGCCAAAAGCCTGTTGCATTAGCAGGAGAAATAACATTCTCTAGATTGCTTTCATTAACACACAGGTACTTAAAATCATCCGGGATGTTATTCTGTCTGAGTATCGGCTCAATAACAGGAAACCACCTGTTGGCTCTTTTAATAGCCAGAACAGTTAAGGAATGAAAGTATGTATTTACAATAAACTCTCGTTCAATCCTTTCTCTAACTTCAAAATTTTCCATCGGAACTGTTTCTCCAGCAAATTTCAGATTGTCCGGAATGTATGGCGTAATTATTTTATAGCCCTGTGGATAATCTTGCGCCAGATTATTTGTTATAGTGGATAATGTTTCCTTCTGCAAAAAGATGCTTGCGGTTAAAATCAATATTAGAATAACACTTATTGCTCCAAGCAAAAAGTAAAATAATTTTGATCGTACGGTCCTCACTTTGTTATACCTTTATAATTATTAACAAGAAATCAATTATACTGCGGCGTATATAGTGAATAAAAATTAAAAGGGAAAGCCATTTGATGACAAGAATAAAAATATTTTATATCTTCTTTAGAGAAATATTTTTATGAAAAAAGCTGAAAAGAAAAATATCAAAAATCCGTCCGGGCGGAGATCGATCCGGTTAAAGGAATATGACTACGCAAATCCCAACTGGTATTACGTTACAATATGTACGGTTGATCAAACATGTTTAATTGGCGATGTAAATGATGGAAAGTTGGTGATGAACGAATTGTGTGGAATAGTCAAAGAGGAATGGCTAAGAACAAAAGAAATTAGGCCCAATATTGATTTGGATTATTATATCATAATACCAAATCACATACACGGTATTATTATCATTGAAAGTATGGGCGTAAAGCATTACGCCCCTACGAATACATTTAAATCGCCCTCTCATACGTTGGGAGCGATTGTTAGAGGATTCAAATCTTCCGTAACAAAAAGAGTAAATCGGATGAATGACACAGCTGGTAAAAGGTTATGGCAAAGAAATTACTATAAGCATATAATCAGAAACGAACAAGATTTATATAGGATAAGAAAGTATATACAGTTGAATCCGTTGAAATGGGAATTAGATGAATATTACAAAACGTGATTTGTAATCACTCTTTAATCATTTGATGATTGATAAGAAAATATTTTAATTGCAGTTAGTTATTTCATACGTAAATCACTTTGAACTTAATCTGATTCACCCCGTGAGATAAATTAGGAACATAAATGAAATATTATTACACATACGTACTTCAATCGGAAAAGGATAAAAATTTTTATACAGGCTATACCGCTGATATTAATCTCCGTGTTCAACAACATAATGCTGGTGAAGTAAAATCAACACAGCACAGACAGCCTCTTAAGTTAATTTATTGGGAAGGTTGTCTAAATCAGAAGGATGCACTTCTTCGGGAAAAATATTTGAAATCGGCTTGGGGTAAACGTTATATTAAGAATAGACTTAAAACTTATCTCACGGGGTAAATGGAATCACGTAAACAATACAATCCACAAATGCATTCGGCGGAGCATATACTTAACCAGACGATGGTGAGGATGTTTAACTGTGGCAGGTCATTCAGTAACCATATTGAGAAGAAAAAATCGAAATGTGATTATCATTTTGAAAGGCCATTAACAGAAGAGGAAATAACACAGATTCAAGGAAAAGTAAATAAGCTAATACAACAGGATATGCCTGTGGTTGAAGAGTTTATTTCAAGAGAAGACGCTGAGGAGAATTATAACTTATCAAAATTACCGGATGGCGTTGGAGAGTCTATTAGAATAATAAAAATTGGTGATTACGATGCCTGTCCCTGCAGCGGTCAGCACGTTTCAAACACAAAAGAAATCGGAATCTTTAAAATTATTTCAACTGACTTTGAAAATGGAGTGTTGAGAATCCGGTTCAAATTGCTTGATGAATGATGATGCATTTACTTTAAACTTAAAAACACTATTGCAATCACACCCGTAACCAATGCCCACTTTCCAAATCTGTTAATCCCTTCCTTCCATATAATGTATGCGAATACAGCAGTAAATATTATTATCCCTACATTTACAACCGGGTAAACAAAAATTGCCGGAAGCATTGAAAGAGCCCCGAGCAAAA
This sequence comes from Ignavibacterium sp., assembly GCA_020354005.1. Taxonomy (GTDB): domain Bacteria; phylum Bacteroidota; class Ignavibacteria; order Ignavibacteriales; family Ignavibacteriaceae; genus BMS3ABIN03. The sequence continues at coordinate 778,327 of CP070637.1, read as the reverse complement.
AATATGTGCTGAATACATTTGGCACACCCAATCCGATTCCTAATAGCAATGTATATCTTTCTATTTTCACCCGTCTGATAAAAATAAACAACAATGCATAAAGCATTGCAAATGAAAAAATAGTTAACACGAATAATGGCTCTTCAGATTGGGGTCTCCAGTTATTAAAAATCTTAAGGCAAAAGTCGCTTATGCCAATGCCAATAAGGGTCAAAAATAAATAAAGGTGCTTGTGAATATTATCTCCCTCTGAGTTTTGGCCCGCAATGGAAAAATAAAATAATATCAGTGTAATTAAAGTGAATAGAAAACCAATCATATTGAATGATGATGGAATTTCATTATAGAGTAATATTGAGAAGGTTATGGGTAGAATAACTGAAAGCCTCGAACTTACGGTAGCCAGTGCCGTTCCTGCATGACTAACTGCCATTGCAAATGAGAAGAAGGAGAAAACAAATAGCAATCCTAGGAAAGCACCGAACAGAACAGTTTGATATGAAAAAGAGGTATCTTCATTAAAAATTAAAAGCCCAAGACTAATTAGGGAAGCAAGAAAATAATTACCTGCAAGAAGAACGATGGGTTCGCCACGTTTTGTATCACTGTGTTTTAACACAAGCGCAATTGTGGTGGAGCATAGGATGGTAAGGAATAAATAATGCATTACAGAAACAAGGACACAGCTTACAAAAATGTATCAAATAATATTGGTAGAAAAGTTAAGGAAATATTATTTGATAAGAGTCATTTTCTTGGTTTCGGAAAAGTGGTTAGTTGTTAGAGTATAAAAATAAATACCACTTGGAAGGATAGAAGCATTATATTCCACACTATGGTTGCCGGCTGGCATCTCCTTGTTTACAATGGTTGCTACTTCATTGCCAAGTACATTGTAAACCTTTAATTGTACGGAGGAAGCGGAGGGGATGGAATAACTAATTCTTGTAGTCGGATTAAAAGGATTAGGATAGTTTTGCTCAAGAGAATATTCACTGGGAACAGACTTCTTATCCTCAACTTCTGTTATTGTAAAATCACTATAGGTAATGGTTTCTGATTGATAGACAGTCATTGTGCCCGCACTTTGAATGAACACTACTACACTGAGCATACTTGCGTCCCAGAGCGCGTCAACATTGAAAACAAACTTATCATTTTTTGTTTCGTTAAGATTTATTACGAACGGCATACCGGATGGTGAAGGCAGCATTTTTCTCATTACATGCTTGTGATCAGATAATCCATTCCTGCCATTATACATTACATCTTCAACAACTATTAAATGTATTAGTAGATCGTTGTTTGTCACATCTCCTGTTCGTGTAACTGCCGTATTTATTGTAAT
>CP070637.1:765158-776879 GCA_020354005.1 Ignavibacterium sp. | reverse complement strand
TTCTTTTTAGCGTTTGCCAATTCGTTGTCTGTCTCTAAAGCAAATCCAACAACTTTTTTATTCTCACCATTTATTGATGAAAGAATATCATCAGTTTCGTTTACTTTTATTTCTTTCAGCTTTGTGCTCTTTTTTATTTTGATGGATGAAGCACGAGCCGGTCTGTAGTCCGCAACTGCTGCTGCCATAATCAATAAATCATTTTGTTTGATTTCACTCACAACAGCTTTTTTCATCTGTGCAGCCGAACGCACATTAATCATTTTTATTTCCGGATAAGCAAATTCATTGGATGGACCGGAAACAAGAGTTACTTCAGCACCTCTCAAATATGCTGCTTTGGCCAGTGCAAATCCCATCTTACCGGAAGACCTGTTACCCAAATACCTAACTGGATCAATATCTTCGTAAGTTGCGCCCGCAGTTACTAATATTTTTTTTTCAAAAAAATCTTTTTTGTATCCAGATAAAATTAATTCTACTGCATCTGTAATTTTATTTAAGTCAGGAAATCTACCTATGCCAGATAGACCGCTGGCAAGTTCACCTTCTTCTGCGTGAATAATGTAATATCCTAATTCCTCAAGTTTAGCAATATTTTCTATCGTTACCCGGTTTTGGTACATATCAACATCAGCGGCTGGAGATACTATTACAGGTGATCTGGCTGCCGAAATTACAGTTGTTAAAGCATTATCAGCAAAACCATGTGCAATCTTCGCAACTGTATTGATAGTGGCAGGAGCAATTAATATCAGATCTGCCCATTGAGCCAAATCGATATGCCATGTGCTTAATTCAGTATTACCGGAATTGGAATCCGGAAACATGTTTACAGTAACATTATTTTTGGAAAGTGAAGATAATGTGAGCGGAGTTATAAAATTAGTTGCAGCAGGTGTCATCACCACTTTTACATCTGCTCCCCTCGAGACAAGCTGCCTTATGAGGTACGCACTTTTATAAGCGGCTATACAACCGGTTACCCCTAAGACTATTTTCTTTCCATTTATAGGATCTTTAGGCATTAACAGATTTCTCTTTCATCAATTATTAAAAGTGCAGTGCAGTAAGCAGAGAAAAAAAATCCGGCAGTTGCCGGATATTAAAACAAATTTATATTAAATAATCAATTATTCTTTATAAGAAAATTCAATATCACCATCTAACATTTCATTCAACGCCTGAACATGAGGCTTATCCCTCTTTTCCATCTCCTGTGAAATTTTTAACTGTGCAGGATTATCAATATCTTCACTCTCCTCATCACCAACGGTTTCAGGTATGGTACTTATTAACGCGTTAAATTCAATTTTATTTTCATCATTGATTTGTCTTGCCCGCTTGGCGCTAGCAATTATAGCTTCATAAATATTATCCGCTTTGTCATCAATGCTTCTCAAATCGATAGGGGTAATTCCCATTATTTACTTCTCCTTACCTAATATTTTGTTAATTAAAACTAAAGTCTCTGAAATTGCTTTATTTAAATTTTCATTCACAATAATATAATCAAACTTATCCTTTTGACTCAACTCCATTTTTACTCTCTCAATCCTTTTATTCAGGTCTTCTTCCGTCTCTGTTTTCCGGTTTTTAAGCCTCCTTATCAATTCCTGATAGCTGGGGGGCATTATATAGACCAAATGCGAACCGGGATAGATTCTTTTTATCGAAAGAGCACCTTTTACATCGATCTCTAAAAGAACAGATTTGCCTTCATTTATGTTATCATCAATATGTTTTTTGAATGTACCGTAATAATAATCGTAGAACTTTTCCCACTCAACAAATTCACCTTCTTCAATTTTATCCTTGAACTCTTCTTCACTGATAAAAAAATACTCTTTCCCCTCAGTTTCGTTTTCTCTTTTAGGTCGTGTCGTTGCAGATACAGAAAATATGAATTCCGGGTGTTGTTCCAGAATCTTTTTTACAATTGTAGTTTTTCCCCCGCCGCTGGGCGCTGAGACTGCAATTATTTCTCCTTTATTCTCTCCCAATCATCACTCAATGTTTTGTATTTGTTCTCTTATTTTTTCAATCTCTTCCTTTATCAAAACAGCCTTATGCGTTATTGATGTGGCAACTGCTTTTGATGAAATGGTATTTGCTTCCCTGTTTAATTCCTGACATAAAAAATTTAATTTTTTACCCGGCTGAGAATGCTTGTTCATACTATCGATAAAAAACTTAAGATGGCTTTTTAATCTAACGCACTCTTCTGTCAAATCGGCTTTGTCGGCAATAACAGCTAACTCGAGGTTTAATCTTTGGTTATCAATTTCAGTTTCTTTTGTAAGAAGCTTTATACGCTGCTGCAGTTTTTTATAATAACTATTTACACTCTTCTTAAATCCATTTTCAATTGAAGTAACCTTTTGTTCTATGGATTTTATTCGCTTTTTCAGGTCCTTCGATAATTCAACACCTTCAGACTTCTTCATTTTCAGAAGATCGGTTATTGTATTTTTCAAAGCTCTCTTAACAACCTCAAATTCCGAATCAGTTAATTCAATATCGGAAGAGGAAATGATATCCCTGTTGCTCAAAATATGTTCAAGTTTAAGCTCATCCTCAATGTGCGCAGCTCTTTTAACTTTTTTGATCTGTTCAATATAATCCCTAAGTCTCTCCTCATTAACTTTGGTTAACTCATTTCTAGCACTTGTTTTTAATTGAATAACTCCGTTGACTTTTCCTCTTTGAATTTTAGATTTTAATATTTCACGAAGTTCGTAATCACGATCTACCAATGAGGGGGGAAGCTTAAGAAAAACTTCCAAAAATCGGCTGTTTACACTCTTGAGTTCAATTTCTGCAGAAAAATTATTTTTGACTGCGCTTCCCCTACCGTAACCTGTCATACTATAAATCATGAATTCCTTCTTTAAAATGTTTTTAAAATTAAAGAATTATTTAAAGTATTCATAAGTGTTTTGTTAGTTAATCGTTAAGTAATAATGTTAAGAAGGCAGTATGCAATTGGCAATAGGTAATAGGTAATAATATTACAAGAGAAATTAAAATGCTTCACCAATTCCGAAGTGAAATTCTAATGCACCCCAAAATGGTCTGTCAAAAAGTGAAACTTGATTTTGTGGATCCCACAATTTCCAGCCAAAATCTATTCTGAAAGGTGCAAATGGTGAGTAATATCGGGTACCTAAACCAATTGCAACGGCAATTTGATCCAGTTGCACCTCTTTGTATCCATTCCAGGTATTACCATAATCCAAGAAAAGCGTATAACCCCAAGTTGGAGCAAACTTTCTTCTATACTCAAACGAACCCTCTATTATGAATGTGCCTCCTCGTATATTGTCTTCAAATGTTCTTGTAACCCCTTTAAACTCAACCGTAACTTCCGGCACTAACTGCCTTGCCTGCCAACCTCTAACCGAGTTTGCTCCGCCGGCAAAAAATGTTTGGTTTGGGGGAATAAGTTCCTCACCACCAATAAAAGGTTGCATGTAACCAATTTTAAATTTTATACCCACTACAGTATTATTATCTCTTGATGCGCTTAAATACTCAGCTATCATTGTTTGAAGTTTATAGTACATACCTATTTCATCAGCATTGGTTAGGAAGCCAAGAGAATCTATAACATTAGTAGGACCTTGCGAGGTTACTTTTGTTCTTGTTAATGCCAGTTCAACTACCTGATTTAAATTGTATCCATCGAATGGGAAAAATATATCGTTTGCAGTTGTTGAACCCACTTCAGTACCGAATATCGCTGCCGTGCTTCTGGGTTTGACTATAGCATCAACACCTATTCTATTTGAAAAATCAAGATCGTATCCTAAAATATCTAATGTGAGATAAGGATTGAGAAGATTAATAAAAGTGTGGGGTAGCATATCAAATGCCAACCGAAGCTTACCACCTTCATTCTGAAAATCTGTAAATGAGATATTATAAGTTTTAAAATATGCTTCGAGTGATGCAGAAATATTTCTACTTAAAAAGAATGGCTGTTCCAATAGTAAAATTATTTCAAGTTGGGTTTGAAAAGTAGAGTCTCTTTCTGTATCAGAACCAAATCTAAAGTTTTGTATATCATTAACTTTATAACGTGTACTTAATGTAAGCTTTCGAGCATCACCAAAAATATTTTTTCTAATATAACTTAAACCAACACCAATGTTTGATGTATTAAACTCGTTATCAATAAAAACCTCGGGCGAAAGATCATTTAGAGTTCCAATATCACCTGTAATCTCTAAAGTAGCCTTTCCTCTGGCTGTATCGTCAGCAATACCTTTCAGATTAATTGTATTAAACAAACCGGTACGTGCTAATCTTAAACGACTCTTGGCTATCTCCTCCTCATCATAAATTTGTCCTTTCTCTATATTTGTAACGTATCTAATTAGTTCATTGCTAACTAGATCTTTGCCAACACCGTTCTTCTCAATTTGAATTTCGTTGTAGCGATACTCATCACCTGAAGTAAAATATATATCAAGATCCACTATATTTCTTAAAGTGTCTATAATAATTCTTGTACTATCAAATGTAGCCAGCATAAATCCATGGTTCCTAAGAACGGAGAGAATATCCTTCATACTGGATTCCAATCGGCTTTGAGTAAATCTTACACCGGATGGCAAGTTTGCATGGGGTGTTATAAGATGATGTAAGTAAGTAAGATCTTCTAAACCATATAAAGCAATATTACCGTAAGGAAATCCATAACCCTCTGTAATAAAGAGGTTCAACTCGGCATTCTGCGAGGAAGGGTCTAATTGGTATGAATATGAAAAATTCGCCTCAAAGAAACCATTAACAGCATAGTATGATTTTAATGAGACCAAATCTACATTAATTGTTGTTGAATCAAAAAATGTAGGAGATGACCCGAATGGTGTAAATGAGTCAAGAAATTTCCATAACCAAAACGGACTTTCCTTGCTCTGAATTACTTTTCTCAATTCAGAATCAGAAAATTCGTTGTTACCCTTAAAATTAATCGATGAAAGCTCATAAAGTGTAGTTTGCTGAGCAAAAGAATTATTACACGACAGTAAATAAATAACAACGTATAAAATTGCAGCAAAGCAATGTTTCATCGAATTAGTTGTAATTGATTGACCGTTGATTAATAAGAGAAAATTTTATTTAAAAGATAGTGAAAAATAATATTTACTAAGATTCGAAAAACAATTTGTGTGGCAGATACCGGGAAGAGAATTTCATTACCGGATTACAGTAAGAAAGGTTTTATTCTAAACACCTTATTAATTAGAAAATATAATAATCATAGCACATCGGATCTTACAATTCTGAGGGCGTGATAATCTTTTTTAAAGTAACTCACAAAGAATTGTCTCATCGAGGGATTATCAATATTATCTGAAAGATATAAGGAAACACCTACAGATTTTTCAACCATAAGATGTGCATAGTAGACTTTTCTATTAACAAAGTTTATTATGTATAAATAAACATCTCCTCCACCAGTGCCTAAGTAGTAATCCTTGGAATTATAATAGATCATCTCATTTGTATCTGAAGAGAATTTCATTTTATCAACTATACACTTGTCAAATGATCCATTTAATGTGTTTGTGGTGTAAACCACTTTAAGTTCATCATCAACAAAATCAATCAGGGTGAAAGCGATACCAAATTGATCTACTTCCGATGATTCGATTCCAGCAATGATTGATCTGGTTGAATCGGAAGAAAAATAACCCGCAGATGAAAATTTTATATTGTCTTTCAGTAGCTTATTGGCTACGTTCCTAACCGCTCTTGGATCATCAAAATTTACATGCTTAATTTTCTCACCGCAACTGTATATGAGAAGCAGGATAGAAATTATGCCGGATAATAAGTATTTACTATTTGATAACAACCTTGGTTCCTACTTTAATAACCTTATGAAGTTCTCCAATATCTTCATCGCTCATTGCAATTGAGCCGTTAGTCCAATTATATACAAAGGGAAGGTTTTTGAAAATATAATTAAGTCTTCCTATACCATGAATACCAATTTCTCCGCCCAGCACTTTATTAAACTTAGTGCATCCTTCATAATAAAATTCAAATTTTATTTGATTGAATTCTTTTTGCGATATCCATCCCTTTCGTAATGCCTCAGAAGCATCATCAATATTGGGATAATTTAATCGAAACATCAGTGTGTATAATTCTGATGAGTCAATCGCACAAATGTTATATTCACCAATAGGTGTTGCTTCATCACCAGCCTTGTTTTTAGCGTGATGAACATTCCTTCCAAAACTTACCCTGTAACTTTTAACCAATACAGTATCTTCATAAAGATTTAATGTATAATTATCCTTGTCTACAATAATATTTGCATTAACAAATTTCGAAAATCCTTTTTCCCGCATCAACTCATCAAGTGGCATTTCTCTTATGTTCAAAATTATACCGTATAAGAGCACACCGAACATAAAAAGTAACATTGCAGCTGTCATGTAAATTATGTTTCTTACAGTACTTTTATCAATATATTGCCTTGCCAGCGGCTTTAGTTTTTCTAAAATTTTTTTAAACAGAGTTTCAGGCACAAACAGATGAATATTGTGATTATTGAATTGATTAAATTAGTGCCGAAATCTAACTAAAAATCAAGAGATTTATAATACTTAATAGATTAGCCAAACAGTGGAAATAATAGCAAGAAAAATAAAAATGCTTTTTGCAGTAATCTGTTTTCTTTTTTTATATGGAAGTGATCTAAGTGCACAAATAAAAATCAAAGCTGTAGGTGATGTTATGCTCGGCTCTGTTACACCTAAAGAAATATTACCACCAAGAAAAGGATTGGAGTTTGTCGAATCAGTTGAAGATATGTTAAAGAATGCTGATATAGTTTTTGGTAACCTCGAAGGTGCTTTCTTTACAGAGGAAATGGAACCGGACAAATGTTCTGAACGCTCACGTAAAGCTGCAACATGTTACGAATTTGGGATGCCGAAATATCTTGCCCAACCTCTAAAGGATATCGGCTTTAATGTACTTAACCAGGATAATAATCATTCGGCTGATTACGGGGAGGACGGTTACCTTTTTACGCAACAAGTATTGCAGGAACTAGGAATAAAATATTTAGCAAAGCAGAGCTCCGCAGAATTTAAATTGATGAATAAGAGGATAGCATTAGTTGCATTTGGTTACTCAGAATACTCACATCATATTTCTGATATAGAAAATGCTAAAAAAATTATTTCCAGTTTAGATGAAGATTATGATGTCATAATTGTCTCATTCCACGGTGGGGCCGAAGGGAAAGATGCAACAGAGGTTAAAGATTCTGTGGAAATTTATCTGGAAGAAAACCGGGGGAATGTACTTGCTTTCTCTCATGCAGTTATCGATGCTGGTGCGGATATGGTAATTGGACACGGACCTCACGTATTAAGAGCGATGGAAATTTATAACAATAAACTGATTGCTTATTCACTTGGAAACTTTTTGACTTATGGAAACATGAATGTAAGCGGAATAAATGGCATAAATATAATTCTCGAAATAACATTAGATAATTTTAACGGTGATTTTCGCATCGGTAGATTGATACCGGTAAAACAAATCGGTTACGGGATACCAACGTATGACGAATCAAATGAAGGAATTAAAATTATAACTGATTTTACTAAAAGGGATTTCCCTTTAGGAGACATATTATTTTTCGAGAGAGGGTTATTTATAAATTCAAATAAACTTTATGGAGATATCAGGTTAGATGATAAAGTTGAAAAATCCATTATCAGCCCAAGTTCTATGAAAGAGTTGGACCTTTCAAAATATCCTAATCCAGCAGTAGAAGAATAAAAACATAATTTACACGTCAGAGTTTAATAGATAAATGGAGTTAGAAAAGAAATGAGTACCGTTAATATACAAAATGAAATGGAATAATCTATACCGGTGGATTTAAACCTCCATTATTTCTTCCTCTTTGTGTTTTAGAATATCATCAATCAACTTAGTGTGTTCATCGGTAATTTTCTGTACGTCATCTTCCGCATCCAGCAGCTGATCTTCTGACATCTTCTTTTCTTTTTCTTCTTTCTTCAAATGATCATTCGCATCTCTTCTAATATTCCTAACAGCAACCTTGGCATCTTCACCGTACTTTTTAACCAGTTTAACTAAATCTCTTCTTCTTTCTTCGTTTGGCGGAGGTACCGGTACTTTAAGATTGGTACCATCACTAACCGGATTCAATCCAAGATTAGCTTCCTGAATGGCCTTTTCTATAACAGCTACCATTGGCTTTTCCCAGGGAGTTATTGAAAGTGTGTGTGCATCAAGAACAGAAACATTTCCAACCTGGTTTAGCGGAACTAAACTTCCGTAATAGTCAACCTTTATTCCATCTAACAGTGCTGTAGTTGCTTTTCCGGTTCTGATTTTCGCAAACTCCTGCCTTAGTGCTTCAATTGATTTATCCATTCTTGTTTTTGCATCTTTGATTACTGCATGCATAATACTCTCCTCTTTGTTATTGCTCTTGTGTAACCACTTTTGAATTATCTATAATTGTCCCAACATCCTCACCGGTAACTAGCTTAAGTAAATTATCTTCCAAATTCATATTAAAAACAACCATTGGCAATTCATTTTCCTGGCAGAGACTTACTGCCGTAAGATCCATTATTCTAAGATTCTTCTTTAGAATATCCAGGTAGGAAATAGAATCAAATTTCACTGCATTAGGATTTTCTTCAGGATCGCTGTCAAACACACCATCAACGCGTGTACCTTTAATAATAACATCCGCTTCAATCTCAACTGCGCGAAGTGAAGCTGCTGTGTCCGTAGAAAAATATGGGTGACCTGTTCCAGCACCTAAAATTACTACCCGTCCCTTTTCAAGATGTCTTATTGCTCTTCTTCTGATGTAAGGTTCAGCAACCGCTTCCATCTTTATTGCACTCATTAACCGGGTAGGAATTTTTTCTTTTTCAATTTCGTTTTGCAATGCGAGAGAATTTATCATTGTAGCAAGCATTCCCATATAATCTCCGGTTGCCCTGTCAATACCCTGCGATTTAGCACTTAATCCCCTGTATATGTTTCCTCCTCCAATAACCAATCCCAGTTCTAATCCAACTTCGTGAACTTTTCTTACTTCGCTAGCAAAAAACTCCAACACTTTGTTATCTATACCAAATCCCTTTGAACCCATCAGGGATTCTCCACTAAGTTTTAACAGAACCCGTTTGTATTTCAGATTACTCATTTATTGCCAGATTAATTTAAGATTTGTTTACAATTACTGTTGTTAAGTTGCAGTTTATTTTTATCCGCAAAATCTTGAATAATTTTTAAAAATAAATATAAAAAAAGGTCTTAATATTGTTAAGACCTTCAACTTAATTTTTATTTTTTATCATCGCCGAGATGAAATCGATGAAACAGGTCAATTTCAACCTGTGTGTTGTGTTCATTATTAAACTCTTTGATGAGATCACCAACTGTTTTAGAGTTATCCTTTATAAAAGTTTGTTCAATAAGACAGTTTTCCTGGTAAAACTTATTTAGTTTACCGCTAGCAATTTTATCAAGAATTTTTTCCGGTTTACCTTCTTTAATTGCAAGCTCTTTATAAATTTCGATCTCTTTTTCAATTGTCTCTTTCGGAATCTCTTCACGGTTAACACTAATAGGATTCATAGCAGCAACCTGCATTGCAATATCTTTACCTAAAGAATAAAGATCATCAGCTCCGTTTATTACTTTATCGAACTTAACTAAAACACCAAGCTTGGAACCCATATGAGTATAATCAACAAGAATTCCATCAGTAGTTTGTTCATTTGCAAGACGCGAGATTTCAATTTTTTCGCCGACCGTACCAAGCACTTCAGTCACTTTATCCTGCAATGATTTATTTTCAGCCATCAACTCTTCTACTGAAGCCGGCTGCTTTTCATAAACATTATTAATAATATCTTTTGCAAGTGAGATAAAATTATCACTCTTTGCAACAAAGTCTGTTTCACAATTAACTTCTACAATTGAACCGCGCTTTTTATCATCCGATACCTTCGTAACAATTAATCCTTCATTAGCCGATTTCTCAGCACGCTTGGCTGCAACCGATGCACCTTTTTTTCTAAGAATCTCAATTGCCTTCTCCATATCACCATCGGCTTCGATAAGAGCCTTTTTACAATCCATCATTCCAGCGCCGGTTTTTTTCCTTAATTCATTTACTTGTTTAGCTGTAATCACCATTACGTTTTTCTCCATTTTCAAATTAAAATTTATTCTGTACCGGTTGAGGATTTTTCAGTCTTTTTCATTTTTTTCATGCTGCTTTTAGCTTCAGCTTTCTCTTTCGCTTCAACTGTATCTTCCTTAGTTTCTTTCTGTTTATCTTCTTTCTTAGATTCAGCTTTAATTTCTTCTTTCCCTTCCTTTACATCATCTTCTGCCTTAGCTTTCTCTGCTTCTTTTTCTGCCTTGGCTTTCTCTGCCTCTTTTTCTGCCCTAACTTTTTTCTGTTGTTCTTCTTTTTCTTTTTCCCGTTCTTTTTTCAGTCTTTCTTTTTCAGCTGCTTCCTCAACTTTTTGTTCATTTAGTTTTGCCTGACCTTCAACAATGGCATCTGCCATAGACTTAGTAATCAGTTCTATAGTTTTAACTGCATCATCATTTGCAGGTATTAAATACTCAATCATATCTGGATCGCAATTTGTATCAACCATTGCAAAGACAGGAATGTTTAATCTCAATGCTTCTTTAACTGCAATTGATTCCTTTCTTATATCAACAACAAATAATGCTCCGGGGAGTTTGTTCATCGATTCAACACCCTCAAGCACTTTTTTCAGTTTTCCCAATTCCCTTGATAAGAATAGTCTTTCTTTCTTCGTAATCTGCTCAAATGTTCCGTCAGTTTCCTGCTTCTCAATGTTTTTTAATCTCTTAACACTTTTTCTTATCGTAGAAAAGTTTGTAAGCATTCCCCCTAGCCATCGTTCGCTTACCCAGTTACTATTACATTTTCTGGCTTCGGATTCAATTACATTTTTTGCCTGCTTTTTTGTGCCCACAAACAACACTGATTTACCTGAAGCAACCAGCTCCATCATTTTGTTTGCAGCATCGGTTAAAAGATTCTGAGTTTTATTAAGATCAATTATGTGAATCCCATTCTTTTCCATAAAAATGTATGGTTTCATTTTAGGATTCCAACGGCGGGTTAAGTGCCCGAAATGTGCTCCAGCTTGAATAAGCTGAGTTAATTCAACTTTGCTCATTAAATATACTCCTGTTGTTATCTTCTACTCACCTCATCTTTACCTTTAATCCGGTAACTGCCGGACACAGGAGGTAAATCAGTGAGTATGAATGATGATTAATTACAAAATTATCTTTTAGAGAATTGAAATCTCTTTCTTGCTTTTGGTTGACCGTACTTCTTTCTTTCAACCATTCTAGGATCTCTTGTTAAAAGACCTTCTACTTTAAGTGCAGGTCTTAAATCAGGGTTTAAATCAATCAATCCACGTGCAATCCCAAGTCTTATTGCTTGAGCCTGCCCAGTGGTTCCTCCGCCTTTTACGTTAACAAACACATCATAAGTTCCTGATGTTTCAGTTAACTTAAGTGGGGAGAGTATATCATCTCTGCTTACTAATTGCGGAAAAGCTTTTGTAAACTCATTACCATTAACAGTAACATTTCCACTTCCGTTTCTTAATATAACTCTCGCAACCGAAGTCT
>CP070637.1:763446-765058 GCA_020354005.1 Ignavibacterium sp. | reverse complement strand
GACGGTGAAGCATTATAAATTATTTTGTTCAATTTATCGGTCATCTCCGGAAGAGGTGTTTTATTATCGAGATAAGCATACAAGGAAGCATTTAACGTGTTCACGAGTAATGCAGCTGCAATTCCCTTACCCGCAACGTCCGCCATCACAAGTGCGAATTTATCATCTCCTAAATCAATGCAATCATAATAATCACCTCCGACTTCTCTTGATGGGATGTTTATTCCGGCAACATCGTAGCCGGGAATTTTTGGGAGCTCCCTTGGGATAACTCTCTGCTGAATTGATGCCGCAACATTTAATTCCTGTTCAATCCTTTCTTTAATGAGAGATTCCTGGTGAAGGAAATCATTTTCAATTGCAGCATTTACCTGCCGTGCAATTGCATCTAATAAAATCTGATCTAAATCTGTAAATGAAGCTGCACCTGTGCGGCTTTCTTTGTTTGCTAATGTAAATGTGTAATCCTGTTCCTGGTAATTGAATGAAGCACTGATTTTGTTCTCACTTGCTGAAATCATTGAAGATTCTAATCCTGGCGGAAATACTGCTTCATCTATTAATTTATCATCTTTACTTACTTGCACCAAACCGTGTGATGCATCTGTTAAAACTGCTGCACGTGAAATTGATAACTCCAGTAAAGTATTTCGGTTTTCAAATTTTGTAAGATCGATACCTGTATCTATTAAATTATTTAACTGGAGTACTCTCTGGTTTAGTTCGAAGATTAGATTTTTTTCTTTTTTCTGTGTGAGAAATGATTGGTAAGCATTATCAAGTAACTGTATAAATATTTGCAATGATATTTTATCAAACTCTGTAAAGCCGGTTTTATCCAGCTTTGCACCAACAGTAATACCTATAATTGAATTATCAATTAAAGGTTTAATAATGCAAACACTATTGCCTGAATTACCATTGTAATTGATCTGTAATTTATCTTCATCGATACTTTCAAAATTCTCTGATTTCTCCTTATTAATTCCATGAATAATTTTCCATTCCGAATCCGAAACTTTTTTATGAAAGATATTTATATCAGATACGAGGAAGTTCCCTCTTAACAATGTTGCGAACTGCTTCCCCATTTCCTCAATGCTTTTTGATTTGGAAAGTATCTCAAAGCCTTCCTGGAAGGAATCAACCTGCAGTGCAAGTTTATCAACTATGTTTGTTTTTACTTCGTTCAATTTGATTAAATAACTATTTCGGATAAGAATAAACTTTTGGAATTATCGTCAGTCTGAGCCCTGCCTGTCCGGCAGGCAGTTAGTCGAAGACAGACAATTTTTATTAAAGTCACACTTCGACAGGCTCAGTGTGACAATATGATTTTTACCACTTTAACATCTTTTACTTTACTTCTGCAATGCTTCATCAACCGAATCGACTTTTTCTGCAAACTGGAACAAACCCATAATGTTAAATGTTTTTTCTATTGTTGGATCAAGGTTTGTAAAATATAGTTTGCCGCTTGATTCATTCAACTTTTCAATTATTTCTATCAGGTACGATATCCCAATAGAGTTAACAACTTTTGAATCATTTAGATCCATTATCACCTTTTTAACACTGGATTTATTCTTTGTGTACTCATCAGATATCTGCT
>CP070637.1:760832-763346 GCA_020354005.1 Ignavibacterium sp. | reverse complement strand
GAAGATTACTGCAAATATTAAATCCCCTGCTAAAGAATCCTCACAGTAACTGCTATATAAGTATCAACATTTACTTAATTTCACTTTATCGGAATAATAAAATTTGGATGATATAATGTTCGGAATTAATGGACTTCTTTATTTACCAAACTATCTAACACAAGTTGAAGAAAATCAATTAACTAAATGGATAAACAAACAAAATTGGGATAACACATTAAAGCGTAGAGTGCAACACTATGGTTACCGTTATGATTATAAAGCACGGACAGTAACTTCAGATATGTATCTTGGGACTTTACCCAAATGGTTAAATAATTTAGCAATTAAGCTTAAAGAAGATGGCTTAAGTGAAGAGGTTCCTGATCAGGTTATAATAAATGAATATCAACCAGGGCAGGGGATATCTGCACACATAGATTGTGAGAGTTGTTTTGGTCCAAGAATATTCAGCTTGTCATTAGGAAGTGCTGCGATTATGGAATTTACTCTTGAAGGTAAACCAAAGAAGGAAATACTATTAGATCGAAGATCTTTGGTGATGATGTATGGTGCTGCAAGATCAATTTGGAAGCATAGCATACCTGCTCGTTTGAAAGATAAAGGAATTGAAAGGGGAACAAGAATCAGTCTGACTTTTAGAAATGTTGAGAAAGATTTTTAAGTGTCAGTTGCCATTCTGAATTTTATCTAGTTTCTCTGCCGTTTCTCTCATGTAATCAGGTGAAAAGTGAGCATAAATTTTTGTTGATTCTAAGTCGGAGTGAGATAAGAAATTCATCAGCTCATGATAACTACCAATCTTCATTACAAAATTAGCTCCGAAAGTATGTCTAAGCATATGAATTGTCCCTTTAAAATCAGTTTTAGACAATACTTTATTTAGCTTTTCATTAGGAGTGGCTTGGCGGATTTTCTTGCCCTTTTCATTCACAAATACATAGCGAGAGTGTTTACCAACTTGTTGTTTCAATATTTCAAAAGCAGTTTTAGTCATTCGAATTGTGTTTATTTTTCCCGATTTAGTTTGAAATTCATCTGTAGAGATAATAGTCATCGTAGGATTATTTTCATCCATGGAAACATTATCCCATGCTAAATTTATCAGTTCCTTTTTGCGCAAACCTGTATAGACATAAAATTTAAATATTGGAACCCAGTATGGATCAAGATTTTCCCAGATTACTTTTAGCTGATCATCAGTATAATATTTAACAGTGTTTGTCTTTGGTACTTTAAAGGGAACAGTTTCAGATGCTGGATTGGTATCAATATATTTCTCCTTAATAGCATTATTAAACATTTCAATCAATAAATCTCGGAGTATATTAACAGTATTTTTATGCCATGGCTTCTTTTTATTAACTGGTTCATTGGTTAATCTATTAAAGCACTCCTGCAAATATCTATTAGATATTAGTCTGATATTATCACAAGCAGGTGAGAAATATTTATACATAAACTTTTCAAACCCGTCAAAATAATTTTTATATCTACTATAAGTTGTTTTGCGAACAACACCTGATTTGGAATTTAAATACTGAGCTATCAGGTCCTTTAAAGAAATTATTTTTGATTGAGCGGGATGAATTCCATGTATCCCTAATGTCAACTCATGTTGAACTTTAGCTTTTACAATATCAGCATCTCTCTTATTATGTGCAGCTATATAACGAATTCGTTTGCCATTTAGCATATAATCCAGTTGATAAGAAGTTCTATTCTTACGCTTGATCGGTTTTAGTTTTACTACAGGTATTCTCATAATTTTTCCTAAATATTCCCATCATCAAAATAAATAATTGACACGTATTTGACACGCGAGGAAAGTTTAAAATTAGAAAGGCCTTGTGTTACAAGGCCTTACGAGAATTGAGTACCGAAGGCCGGACTCGAACCGGCACCTGGTGTAACCCAGACCAGATTTTGAGTCTGGCGCGTCTACCAATTTCGCCACTTCGGCAATTTAAATTTTAGTTGCTAATTAGCAATGATTTCTACTCGTAATTTATATCGAGTCTTTGTTCATCAACTCTTCAAACAACTGAGCACTTTAATTAATAACCCGGAATCAAGTAAAAAGAACTTAGTGCAAAGAAATAATTTCTGTAAGAATAACCTGCCAAAACTTTCAGCGGAAAATTAACAAACAAAATCACATCAATCAATTTAAAGTTTCGTCTTAATTTTATTTACATATTCATTTGTTCGATTGATCCCACTCTATAAGTGTTTCATTATCATTCAGTTTTTCATGGTCAGTCTCTAATTGGAATTTCCATAACCACCTCATCGGATTGAAATTAGTGATTACGAATAATCATTGCGTCTGGCATAGAATTTGGGCTTTTTTAGCTGGTTTTCAACAATTACTACAGAGAGATCGTCCATGAAAAAAAACCGCTACAGTAAAAAGATCAGCGATTCATTATACGATGATTCATTTTCCTGCCTTGGTTTCGAAACCGAAAATGAAGAAGTATCGTTCGAAGGGGAAATTGAAATGAACAATTT
>CP070637.1:751301-760732 GCA_020354005.1 Ignavibacterium sp. | reverse complement strand
GTTTTGACGACATTTCCATCGGCATCAAGTTTGTAAATAGTGCTCGTTTCATCGCTTACAGTCCAAAAACCGTCTTCCTCGTAGGTTAAATCCAATCCCGAGGGTTCGGGTACAGAAATTGCATAAGGACCGATATACATTAGCTTAGCTTTAAGTGGCTGAGATTTTTGATTACAGTGAATGAATATGAAAGTAGAAATTACTGTAAAAAAAAGAACAATTTTCATTTAAATATCCAGATAATTCATTAAGGAATGTTTGAAATTTAACTGAATTCTAAACAACTACAAACAATTTTCATTTAAAGCTAGTTTCCTTGAGGTAGTTCAGCTAAAAATGGGGTTTAATTTGATAATCGTTACTATTAAAACAATAAACTTAAAAGACATTTTACTATAGCAATTTATGTTAAATACATAATTATTACAAAAACAATGGAAAAACCATAGTCCGAGGATAGTATGATTACATCTTATATTTTTAGAATATCAATGTTCGCCGGGTTAATTATAGTGCTGGCATCAGTTCTTTTTGGATACTTATTTTTTGAACCTTTCCTAACAGAGAAAGAGGAAATCATTACGATAACCAACATGCAAAAATGGGGTAAGGAACCAGGGAAGTATTTTATATTTACTGAGGATGAGGTCTTTCTTAACTCAAATGATTATTATCACAATAAAACTAATGCTGAGGAACTATTTCCATTATTTAAAAAGGGTTATACTTATAAAGTAAAAGTAATAGGAGTATACCTTCCTTTCCTACCCCGTTTCAGAAATATTAAAAGCATAATGGAATTCAACTCAAACAAATACAAAATCCCAAAGTAAAATAGCTCCTCCTCAAAAAGCAATGAAATAGCTGAAATTACTCCATTGGCAAAATAATTGATGTGATTACCCATAATTAACTTGCATTTACAATTGAAATTTTTGTTAATTTTGTATTGTAAATTCTAATATGCTCTACAGATAATCACGGGGATGATAAAATGGCAGTATTGATCACTGATGAATGTATCGATTGCAATGCCTGCGAAATAGAGTGCCCGAATAATGCAATTTATGATGCAGGAGTTACATGGGATTACGAAGGTGAAGAACACGAAGCTTTAAGCGAGGATCATACATACATTGCATATGAAAAATGCACAGAATGTGCAGGCTTCTATGATGAACCGCAATGCACGTTAGTTTGTCCGAGTGAAGCAATTGTTTCGGATCCAGATCATCAGGAAACAAGTGAAGAACTTCTGGCCAAAAAAGAACACTTAGATTTGGTTGGAAGGTAAATAGTTAAAATAAACTATGTTAGATATGAAGGCAGGATTTTATTCCTGCCTTTTTTATTTTTAGAAATAATACTCGATAGACCTCTTAACAAAATAATACAGCATTACACCGGACACAGCAAGTTTAATAAAAATCATAAGCATGCTTGCAAAAAATGTAACACTTCCAACTTTTAATGCTTCCCATTCTTTTTTCCCTGCAAGAACTTCACCAACAACAGCACCAACAAATAAACCCAGTATCATTCCAAACGGGGGGAAGAAAATTATTCCCACTATCATTCCAAATATCGAACCCCAGATACCGTAGCTGCTAGCTCTGTAAGCTTTTGCACCAAGTATTGGCAAAACATAATCAAGCACAACAACTATAATTGTTATTCCTCCCCATAAATAGTAAAAGTCTAAAGTAAAGGCATCTTCTATTGCCAGCTCTAAAATTACTAAAGCCAAAAAATTTAGCGGCGGACCGGGTATGGCTGGAATTATACATCCAATCAACCCAACAATGGAAACTAATAGACCGATTATGATTAAAAGTGTTGATATCATTTTTTCTCTTCGCCTTTATCCGTGCAATATTCCTTAATTATTTCGTACGCTTCAAAAAATCCAAGCTCTCCGGCTTGATTAAAGTCATTGCACGCATTTTCTTTATTTTCTAATTGTGCATAACATACTCCCCTGTTATAATAAGCATTCCCATTGTTTGGTTCCAGAAGAGTAATTGCTGTGTAATCTTCGGCTGCATTAGCATATTGATTTAAAAACGAGTGAGCCTCGCCCCTCAGGAAATAATACTCAATATTTGATGGATTAAGTTCGATAACTTTCGTGTAATCCCTTATTGCCTGTTTATACTTGCCCATATAGACAAATTCTTTTGCGCGATTTAAATACGCAATTTCGTCGTCAGGATTTAACGTTATTGCTTTTGTAAAATCAAATATTGCAAGTTCCTGTCTACCTACCCTGGCTAATAAATCTCCGCGGTTAACAAATATTTTTGCATTTGAGGAATCAAGAATAATTGCTTGAGAGTAATCTGCTAACGCTTTATCATAGTTGTCTAATACTGAATAGGAATATCCACGGTTAAAGTATATCTCTGCATTTGTTGAATCAATATTGACAGCCTCATCAAAATCCCTGATGGCTCTCTTTATTTCTAGCATTGTTAAATACATTAATCCCCTTTCCATATAATACTTCATCTTCGGATTTAGTTTAATAGCTTTTGTATAATCATAAACCGCTTCTTGAGTATCCTCCAGTCTCGCTTTCGCATTTGCTCTATAATAGTAAAGCTCCGCATTTGCCGGATCCTTTATTAATGCTTGTGTAAAGTAATCTATTGATGTTCGGTATCTGCCCTCTTCATAGTGCCTCATTGCTATGTCATAATTAGATACTTCGGATGCCGAGCAGCTTACAATTATTAGCACCAATAATAACTTCCAGATTATTTTGCTATTTTGCTTTAACTTTTTTAACTGCATATAACAATTTTAACTATTTACAGTTATATATAAAATTAATTCACGGGTAATAATATTTTTTTTATAAGAAATAATAAGTGAGAAAATGATGGACTTAATTCTTTTCATCACGGGGCTGCTTCAAATCTTACTATCACTATTTATCGGGATAATTTTCATCTATACTGCCTCAAAAATCTTTCAAAGATTTACACATGGTATAAATGATACCCAGGAGCTGAAAAACAACAACATTGCTGTAGCAATAATTAATAGCGCTCTGGTAGTTGCTTTAATCATAATCGTAATGAATTCAATCGAAACTTCGATTACTATTTTCAGTAACACACTCCGTAATCCCGAAGCTGAATTTATTACCTATATAAAAACTGCTTTACTAATGCTTGGACATATCATATTGGCCGGAATTGTTGCACTTGGTGCTATATATTTAGGGCTTTATGTCTTTATGCGCTTAACAAAAGATCTTGATGAATTAAAAGAAATTAAAGAAAACAACATTGCAGTAAGCATTTATCTTTCAGTAATTATAATAGCACTTGCGTTATTACTGGAACCGGGCATCAGAACTATACTTGATGCACTGATTCCATTCCCTCCGATTTCAATAATAGATGTAGGTGTATAATTTGCCTTTCGGCAGGAATCAAAGAACTTCTAAAAGTTCTGGTTGCTTAGGAGGATTTGGCGGAGGTTGTACATCCATTGTCTTTTTCTTTATCGTGATAGTATACTTGCTTTCCTCAATTGATTTTCCGGAGTTTGATATTGACTTAGGCAGCACTGAAACTGTTGGCTATAATATTCATATGGATAGCCTTACCACTGAAAAGATAATAAATGCATCATTTTCGTGGAAGTTTGTTAACAATGGTTTAAAGAAGAAAAACTATAAGCTCACATTTTCTTTACTTGCCGTTGAAGTAAAAAAAGCTATGGATTTGATCGACAAAATAGGAAATATGTCACTGGAAGAACTAGGCTTAAATCCGAACTATGACTACCAAAATCCTCAAATACAGGCACAATACGTTTGGGCAAGAGTTTACCAGATTGTGTACAAAATTTCATTTCCAACTATCACTTCTATTGCAAATGGATTTAACCAAATATTTATCAATGAGAACTTAACTAGTAGAGATAGACTTTCATTCGTTATATCTTTTGTACAGAATATGAAGTACGAACGCCCGGGCGGAATACTTGATTTGTTAGCTCCTCTCGGAAGTTTAGCACAGAGATATGGTGATTGTGACACAAAAGCAATGTTACTTTATGTTTTGTTAGAAAGAATGGGAATTGATTGTGCAATGATGTGGAGTCATAATTATAAACACGCGTTGCTTGGTATTAATATTTCCACCCGTGGTGATTATAAAAAATTAAATGGCAAGAAATATTACTTTCTTGAAACTACTTATCCCGGCTGGTCAATAGGAAAGCTCCCACCCGAATTTAGAAATAAAAGCTATTGGATAATTGATGAGATTGATTCAAGTAGTAATTTTAGTAAGTAGGAGAAATGGAATAAAGATTACAGATAGGGAAAAGACACAAATTAAAAAACTAAAGCCTAACCTGACAATCTATAATAACAAAAGATACAGCCCATGCGGATTCCTAACTTTGAGTTTCTATATGCCTTGTTGTTTTTGTGGCAATCAAATATTTGGTCAATCAAAATATGTTTGCCTGTTAGAATCCTCTAAATGAAACTTTATTTCTTCAATGTGATTAATATTTGTTCGGTTTGTGGAGAGTGGCGGTAATTCATCAAATCTAAAATACTTTACATCTATTGTTTCATCACTGGGTTTTGCCTCTCCACCAATTAGATCACATAAAAACACAATTTTAAATGCATGAAAAAATTCTAAATATCTACCTTCCCGGTTTGCATCATATACACCAATCACTTTTATAGGCTTTACATCAAAACCACTTTCCTCCTTGGTTTCGCGTATTGCAACTTCAGATGGAATATCTCCAACATCAGCCCAGCCGCCCGGCATAGCCCACATATTGTCTGTTCTCTCCTGAACCAAAAGAATTTTGTTATCACTAATGACTGCTGCCCTAACATCAATTTTTGGCGTTGCATAACCAGGCTGTTTCATAAGCACTCTTTCTACTTCGGCTTTATCAAGCTCTGTATGGTGTTCTACTATTTCTGCAGTTAATTCTATCAGCCTTTCATAACGCATTTTTTCATAACCGGTTTTAGCAAATGCCAAACCTGTCTGACTTAATTGCTGTATCTCACGAGCCCACTTAAGCCATTTTGGGATTTCAATTTTACTCATAGAAAATTCTTTTACATTACAATCTTTATAATAACATGCACAAATACTTTTTAAATAAAGGACCTATGTCATCAAACAAATACCGAACTTAAAACGGATTGGTTGCCCAAATTGTTACTTCGGGAATAAAACCTCTGTTATCCATTTCAAGTGTTGAAACAATAGTGTGTGCTATTTCTTCACTTCTCAATTTTTTTGAAACTTCTTTTCTTTCAACTCTATTTGGATCGCCAAAAGCGGTAATAACCTCACTCGGGTTAATTAGAATTACACGAACATTATACTTTCTCAGTTCAGATCGCCAGCACTCTGTCATTCCTCTCAATGCAAATTTTGATGAAGAATAAACCGTGCCGGTTGGATATCCTTTTACAGCAGCAGTTGAAGCAATATTAACAATGTTGCCGTAGTTTTGCTTCTTAAAAATTTGAGCTGCCTTCTTTGTCATTATCGCAGCTCCAAAAACATTTACTGAATAGATTTTTACAAAAGTATCCCATTCAAGGTCTGTTACTTCCGCGCGCATTCCACCAATACCGGCATTGTTTATCAGACAATCAAGCTTATTAAACTCATTAAAAAACTCTTTATAAGTTCTCTCAATATCTTCGGGTTGAGAAACGTCAGCGTGTATCGGAAAGGCTCCCAATTCATTTGCCACACTTTTAAGTTTGTTTTCATCTCTCCCAGTAATAGCCAACTTTCCCCCATTTCCAATTAACTTTTTTGCTGTTGCTCTACCAATACCGGCACTACCTCCGGTTAAAAGAAAAGTTGAATTTTCAATTTTCACAGTTTACCTCTTTCATTTTATGTTTTACACAAAGTTAATTTATGTTCAATCAACGACAAACAAAATTTATCAGTTTTCCATAAAATCTTTTATTTACATTTGTAAAATTCCAGTAATGAAGAAATGATGAAAAAACGGGGGCACTTTGCTTAAGTTTTGCAATTATTTTATCAATCTGTGATAAAACAGCAGATGCGCTTAAAGATTTGAGGAGAGATGATATATACATTTCAGAGTCAACCTACTTTTATGATGGCGGTGTATGTTGTTAAATTTATAGGCACGTAGATTTTTTAAGATTATTTATGATCTGCGCTGACCATAATAGATCATAATATATCTGCGTTCTATTAGTCAATTCTTGTATACCACAATCATTCGCTGCTTTTAAATTGAATTCCTCAATCTGTTTGTCTAATTTTTAATATGCTATTCATAAAACTTCTATAATCCTCTCAAAAAAATTCAAACATTAAACCAGGTAATAAAATGATTAAAAGAACCTCAATATTGCTGCTTTTATTAATTATACTAACATCATTTAGCTTTGCACAAAATAATGATGAAGAGAAAGAAGACAAATCACCGTATAAATCATCAACATTTAACGGATTAAAATTCCGTTCGCTAGGACCCGCAATTACATCCGGACGAATAACAGATTTTGCTGTAAATCCAAACAACTATCACGAATATTTTGTTGCAGTGGGTTCGGGAAATGTTTGGAAAACAACAAACTCCGGAACAACGTGGGAACCAATATTCGAAAAGTATGGTTCATATTCGATTGGCTGTGTTACAATTGATCCGAACAATCCTCACGTGGTTTACGTTGGCACAGGTGAAAACAACAGCCAGCGAAGTGTTTCCTGGGGAGATGGAATTTATAGATCGGAAGACGGCGGCAAGAACTTTGAAAATATTGGATTGAAAAACTCTGAGCATATCGCAAAAGTTTTAGTTGATCCAAGAGATTCAAAAGTTATTTATGTTGCTGCGCAGGGACCTTTGTGGGGACCCGGAGGTAACAGAGGACTTTATAAATCAACAGATTATGGGGCAACCTGGGATTCAGTTCTTTACATAAGCGAAAACACTGGCGTAACCGATGTTGTTATGGATCCAAGAGATCCTGATGTACTATACGCTGCATCCTATCAGAGAAGAAGACATGTTTGGGTTCTGATAAACGGTGGTCCGGAAGGAGCCATCTATAAATCAACAGATGCGGGAGCTACATGGAATAAATTAAAATCCGGTTTACCGAAATGTGATATTGGCAGAATTGGATTAGCTATCTCACCTGTCAATCCCGATTATATATTTGCAATAATTGAAGCAAGAGGTGATAAAGGGGGATTTTATAAATCAACAAACAGAGGTGCATCGTGGAAAAAAACGAGCGATTATAAAACAACAAGCGCACAATACTATAATGAAATCTTTTGCGACCCGAGCGATTTGGATAGAATTTTTTCTCTAGATACCAGAACAAAAGTTTCAACCGATGGGGGGAATACATTTAAAAACTTAGGAAACAAAGCACGGCACGTTGATGATCATGCATTATGGATTAATCCGGATAATCCTGATCACTATTTAATAGGCGGAGACGGCGGAATTTATGAAACGTTTGACAATGCAAAAACATGGTTGTTCAAAGACAATCTCCCTGTTACACAATTTTACAGGGTAAGCGTTGATAATTCCGAGCCATTTTACTGGGTTTATGGTGGAACTCAGGATAATAACAGCATGGGTGTTCCATCCCAAACGATAAACAACGAGGGAATAATGAATTCCGATTGGGTAAAAACACTCGGCGGTGATGGTTACGAAACACAAGTTGATCCAACCAATCCAAATATTGTTTACTCACAATATCAATACGGTGGCTTAGTTCGCTACGATAAGCTAAGCGGAGAGTACATTAGCATTAAACCACAGCAAAGAAAAGATGAAAAGCCATTAAGATGGAATTGGGATTCTCCACTAATATTATCACCACACAGTAACACAAGATTATACTTTGCTGCAAATAAACTTTTTAAGACCGATGACAGAGGAAATAGCTGGGTACAAATAAGTGATGATCTAACCAGACAGGTAGATAGAAACAAGCTTGAAGTAATGGGCAAAGTATGGAGTGTTGATGCGGTAGCAAAAAATGCTTCTACATCATTTTATGGCAATATTGTTTCACTTTCCGAATCGCCCTTAGTTGAAGGTTTGATTTACGTGGGCACTGATGATGGATTAGTGCAGGTAACAGAAAACGGAGGACAAAACTGGAGAATGATTGAATCGTTCCCCAACGTGCCCGAGATGACATATGTTAGCTGCCTTTATGCATCTTTACATGATGCGAATACTGTTTACGCAACATTTGACAACCACAAGAGATCAGACTTTAAACCATATGTTTTGGTTAGCAGGAACAGAGGTAAAAGCTGGAAATCCATTTCCGGTGATTTGAAAGAGCCACATGTTTCTTACTCTTTAATCCAAGATCATGTAAAACCCGGATTACTTTATGTTGGTACAGAGTATGGTGTTTTCTTCACAATAGATGAGGGGAAAAAGTGGATACAGCTTAAAGGCGATTTACCAACAATTGCTGTAAGAGATATTGATGTCCAAAGAAGAGAGAACGACCTAGTGCTTGCTACATTTGGAAGAGGATTCTATGTATTAGATAATTATTCACCATTACGAGAAATCGATGAATATAAATTGGAGGGGCTGGAAAATATTTTATTCCCGGTGAAAGATCCTTTGATGTTTATAAAACGGATTGGTACTTTTTCGGGAGTTGGGTCTTCATTCTACAAAGCAAAGAATCCGCCCTTTGGTGCAACAATTACATATTACATTAAAGAAGTCCCCAAAACAAAAAAAGCATTGAGGCAAGAAAAAGAAAAAGAATTGGTTAAAGAAGATAAACCTGTTTACTATCCCAGCTGGGATGAGCTTCGTTCAGAAGATAGAGAGGAAGAGTCATATCTTCTTTTTGTTATCACCGATGAGTATGGAACTGTGGTAAGAAAATTAAAAGAAAAAATAAAATCAGGTATTAACCGCACTACATGGGATTTGAGATTCGCCCATACTAATCCCGTTAAAAAAGTAACCGATAAAAATGAAAGTGGTACACCGGTAATCCCGGGAAAATATTCTGTAGAAATGTTTATGAGTGTGGATGGAGAGCTTAAAAGCATTGCAGGGCCTCAATCATTCGAGGCAAAGGTATTGAACAATACTACCTTACCCGCTGCTGACCGTTCTGAACTGGTAGCATTTCAGAAAGAGTTTTGGGAATTTAACCGGGCAGTAGAAGCTGCATTAAATGCTACACGTGATTTAAAGAAGAAAACTGATTTGCTGATATATGCCATAAAACAGACTCCAAATGCACCGAACAGTTTAATGGATGATGCGTTAAGGATTAAGAGAGAAACTGACGATGTTCTGCAAGGATTATATAAAGATGAAACGATCGCAAACCGAAATGAACCAATATATCCAACGGTTTATGATAGATT
>CP070637.1:748561-751201 GCA_020354005.1 Ignavibacterium sp. | reverse complement strand
GGTTCATTAACTGAAGATCGGTAACAATATATTTTAAATACCTAAAGGAGTATAAAATGAATATCTATGTGGGTAATCTATCCCCCAACGTAAACGATGAAGATCTTAATGGCTTATTTTCCAAACACGGCAATGTTAGCAGTGCTAAAGTTATCCGTGATAATTTCAGTCAGCAATCAAGAGGATTTGGATTTGTTGAAATGCCCGGCGAGTCAGAGGCCAAAAAAGCAGTTAATACCTTAAACTCTTATGAACTTAAGGGAAACAAGATAGTCGTAAATGAGGCACGACCCAGGCGGGACAGAGGAAATGGTGGAAGAGGGAGACGCTTCTAAAGCTGTCTTTTGAATCATCTTAATTATGCCGCATTTAGTTGTGGCTTTTTATTAAAACTAAAAAAGTAATAAAACTCATTCTAGTTTTATTTACTGATTATAGAGTAGAATATTTAAACATTATTTAAGAGGGAACGGAAATGAAGATTTTTGTGGGTAACCTATCTCATGATGTAAAAGAAGAAGAGCTTAATGATCTGTTTTCAGAACATGGTCGCGTAAGCAGTGTAAAAATTATTCGTGATATGTTTAGTCAGGCATCAAAGGGATTTGGATTTGTTGAAATGCCCGGTAAGGTTGAAGCAAAAAAAGCTCTTGAAAACTTGAATACTTTGGACCTAAAAGGGAAGAAACTTGTTGTAAACGAAGCTAGACCGGAAAGGAATAGAAGAGGGGGCAGAAAAGGTCGTGGTAATAAAGGTTCCAGCGGCGGGAGAAGGAGATATTAATTCTCAGTTATTCTTTCTTATTTCATGCACCATATCAATACCGAACTTTTGTAATTAATTCTAGATGATAATTTCTAAGCAGATTACAAACCGTGAAAGTAAATCCTTAGATCAATACTTCCAGGATATTGGTAAAATTGATCTGATAACTCCCGAAGAGGAGATTCAATTAGCCCTGCTTATTAAGAAGGGTGATGAAGTTGCAAAGGATAAATTAATTAAAGCTAATCTGAGATTTGTAGTAAGTGTTGCAAAGCAGTTCCAAAATCAAGGGCTCACTCTGGGTGACTTAATTAATGAAGGCAATATTGGCTTAATCAAAGCGGCACAGAAATTTGATGTGACACGTGGATTCAAGTTTATCTCGTACGCAGTATGGTGGATAAGACAGGGCATTATGCAAGCAATAGCTGATCAACAGAGAGTAGTTCGTTTGCCGTTAAACAGGATTAGCTTACTTACAAAAATTAGTAAGGCATCCAAAGCGTTAGAACAGGAATATGAAAGAAAACCTTCCGCAGAAGAGTTAGCACATTACCTTGATATCAGCACTGATGAAGTATCGTATACACTGCAAACTTCTGGACGCCAGCTATCATTCGACGCACCTCTGTCAAAGAGTAATGAGAACAACAATAGCTTATTAGATATTATTCCGGATAACATGCACACATTACCTGATAAGGATTTAATGAAAGAGTCATTAAAGAGCGAAGTTAAAAATATTCTCGTTAATCTTTCGGAAAGGGAAGCTAAAGTAATAATGCTTTCATATGGAATTGGTTGTGAGAAATCGGCCACTTTGGAAGAAATAGGGGATCAATTTAATCTTACCAGGGAAAGGATAAGACAAATAAAAGAAAAAGCTTTAAGTAAATTAAAACAATCGGAAAAGAGTAACCGGTTAAGAAAATTCCTTGGATAAAAGTAAAATAATTTGTGTGTTGAAACATATTTGACTTATTAACAACTAATCATTATTATCAAGTTGTAGTTATTTACTCACCTGTTAATTTCAGAATCTTTTTAGTTACAGTAACAATTAATTGTCGCTTAATTACATTATTAACATCAATAACCAATAAAAGGAGTAGAACATTATGGCACACCTATTTATAAAGCACAAAGTTGCTGACTATACTGCATGGAAAAAAACTTTTGATGAATTTGTTGAAACACGGCGTGCAGGTGGAGAAAAATCATTTCAGATTTTACATCCCGAAAATGAACCCAACAATCTTTATTTGATGTTTGAGTGGGATAGCATTGCAAATGCACAAAAATTCCTGGATTCATCGGAATTAAAAAATGCTAT
This sequence comes from Ignavibacterium sp., assembly GCA_020354005.1. GTDB lineage: Bacteria > Bacteroidota > Ignavibacteria > Ignavibacteriales > Ignavibacteriaceae > BMS3ABIN03. Next base: position 749,102 of record CP070637.1, on the reverse strand, counting down.
GCAAGAAGCCGGTGTTACCGAAGAACCGCAGATCAGCTTTTTAAATGAATACGACAAAGGGATGTTATAAAATCTGTGTAGACACGCGTCTAATTTATCTATCCCCACTTTTTGAGTAAGTGGGGATTTTTTATTAAAAGATTTATGATTTCAGTTTGCTGGGGAATTGCACAGAATCGAAATTTTTAACAGGCTTTAGATTGTGGGAGCTATAGGATTCGAACCTATGATCCTCCCGATTTTATCGGGATGCTCTGAACCATTTTCTTCAAATATTCAATAGCCTTCTTGGCATTTTTCATTCGTTTTAGTTTGGATTCCAATTTTATTGCTTCGGATCTTGAGTTAACATTCAGTGAAATTACTAATTTCCACTTACCCTTATTCTTTGTTGCCTTGCTTCTGTTTGAGTTATGTCGATGAAGTCTATCTGAAAAGTCTTTTGTTTGTCCAATGTAGTGATACCCGTCTTCAGATTTGATGATATAAACTGTATGAGTACCCATAGAAATAAATAGCCGCCATAGTAGCAGCTGTGTCT
>CP070637.1:745869-748461 GCA_020354005.1 Ignavibacterium sp. | reverse complement strand
GAATCACCAAATACCATGCTTATAGTGTTCTGCCCATAACTCGGCTCTAAGTAATCAGGATGAATTGATAACAAGTAATCTATCCCCGGAACATTAGTAAATCCATATATTAAAACTGCCATACATACAATAAATCCGGTAAGCGGACCTGCAATACCAATATCAAACATCGCCTTTCTTGAATAAATCCTCGAACGAGTCCTTATAACCGCACCCATCGTCCCGAAATTAATAAAGTAAGGTATTGGCGGGAAAGGAATATAGAATGGCAAAGTAGCACTGACCTTATGAAATTTAGCTGCAAAGTAATGTCCGAATTCGTGAAAGGAAATTATAAGCATTATGGAAATTGAATAGGGTAAGCCATTCACCAAAGATTCAAGCTCATACGGTCCAGCTGTTCCGGTAGACCATTCCATACCTGCAATAGTTGTTGTTACAAATGTGAGTATGAATAAACCGATATGGAGAAGGTAATTATCTTTCTTCTTTTTAACGGTTGCAGTTTCTTGCTTTGGTATATTAAAGAAATATTGATCGGCCATGTTTTAGAGATCCAAATTAAATCCTATGCTAAAATAATTTTCATTTAAGTCAAAAAATTCTCCATGCACACTTTTACCGGAGAAATAAGCAAATAAAATGCTGAAACCTCTTGCAAGAGGTTTACCAAATTTTACTCCCGCTTTAATTATATTATTTCCTGAATAAACACCATTAATACCGCTGAGTTTAAAATCATAAGCTACAAACGGTGTAACTAAATCACTACTAAGTTGCAATACGTAATAATCAAAACCAAGCTGGTATATTCCTTTATCTATAATTGATGGAGTTATACTTACAATATAGGTCAGCCCAAGATAAATTCTAAAACCATTAATACGGTAGTAAGGAAACAATTCAATAAATTCTTTACTGAAAGTAATCGGATTGCGTTCTTCAATCCACTCCTTAAGTTTTTCATCAAACCTGCCATCAACTAAATGAGCACTGATATGGATGAAACGAAATCTGACTCCAATTTCTTTTGTGCTATCTATTAATTTATATCCTGCATTCACACCAAATAAATAATCAATAGTTTCCACAGGAAATTTAAAACTACTTTCACTTCTCAATCTTGTAAATGTGAAAAAATCAGCTCCGATAGATATGTTTTCCTTTCCTGATTTTAATTGAACGACATCTCTTGAGGTACCTATGTTAAGCTGAAGCTGATTCTCCTCTAAAGCGAACATAAAACCGGTTCGTGGTTCAAGAAAATTCGCTGTAAACGGTTGGATATTCAAATCTGAAGCAAACCACTCAGTACTGGATTGAGAAAACAGGGTAAAGGGAAATAATATCAACAAAAATATCAGCAATTTTTTCACTAGGATTATATCCCCTGCTTTATATTTTTCCGCTGTAACTTTTGTTTAACCAGTTTGTGGTAACCGTACTTGAATTTTGATGAAAGACTTGCAACTGAGTACAAGTTTGTTGGAAATGCAAATGAAGGTTCGAAATAACAGTTTACTGTGCATCCTTTGCAAAAATCGAATCTGCCCTCCATCATTCTAAAGTATTTATACTTTTGGGAATCCCTTAATTCTCTTAACAAACCATTGATAGGAATCTTTTCATTTTCAAAATGATAGCAAGGAAGAATAATTTCGTTGTACGGTGAAATAACAATAACTCTTGATACTGCTTTGCACGAAGGATTAATAATATCATTACCGCCATCCCGGCGCAGCTTCATAAACCCTTTGTTTAAATAAACATTTATTTTCCCATCACAATATTCATCTATGTAATCAACTGCCTCTTCATTTAATCCCGGATTGCCAAAGTAAGAGAAAACAGGATTAACAAGTAATACCAGATCTAGTTCCTGTGCAATTTGATGCATCTGCGGAAGCTTCTTATAAGTGTTGTTTGTAACGGTAAAAAGAATATCCGGAAATTCGCCTAATGATTTTGCAATAATTAAACTTTCAAAAACTGCATTGTAGCAATCAACTTTTCTTATTTTATTATGTTCTTCTTCATCCGGTGAATCAAGCGAGAAATGAAGAAGATTAACTTTACCAGCTAACTTTTCAGCAAACTTTGGATATAACAATGCATTGGTTGTAATGCTTGTTTGCATATTAAATTGTTTTGCATAATCGGCCATTAAATAAATTTCTTTGTGAAGTAACGGTTCCCCTCCCGTCAGGTCAACGAACTTAACACCCAACTCAGCAAGCTGTTCAACATTCGAATGAAATTCGTCCAGGTTTGCATAGGGTGTATCTTTAAAACTATCATGTACACCAAAATGGCAAAATTCACAGTAAGCATTACATCTGTAGGTAACATAGTAATTACATAGAAGAAGCATTAATATTCTCTTCCTTTCCATATAACTTTACGACCTGCAAGCACGATAAAGGGTAAAGCAATAACGTACAATATGTAGTAAACCTGGTAAATCAAAAAGTACTTTAAATTCTTTGCTATACCTAACTTTTGGTGTATTGGGTAAAGCACAAACAAATCAGTAGCTATTTTAAAGAAGACTAAATATATCCACACAGGTGAGAAAAATAAAGGAGTAAGAAG
>CP070637.1:744317-745769 GCA_020354005.1 Ignavibacterium sp. | reverse complement strand
TATATAAGCAAAAATAAGTCTATGTATTTAAAGGACTTACAGGCACAAAATGTCACCAAATGATTACCTTTTGTCACCCAATGATTACTTTTTCCCTCATTTTGTCACCAAATGATTACTTTTTAATTCCGAGTCTAGCAGTTCGATGTCCTTTTTTACAAATAAATGAATTACCTGATTCTTAATCCTTGAAGACTTAAGATTCTTCAATGTGCTAATATCAGGATTGACCCGGTCAATAATCTGGATTTCTTCCAGCGCATTTAAGAAAGCCTTATAATTTTTATCATCTCTGCTGTAGTTAAGCTTCATGACCTCTATTAACCTCGGAATCTTCTGAGCAATTACCTTGTGAGTTGATGTATTTAATTTACTATTACCCATTTCTGCCATTAAAAAATGAGAAAGCAGATAAGCACCCTGAGAGTAATTCTTGGATAAGGGTAGTAAGGTAGTAGGGTAGTTAAAATAAATCTTCCTAGAAGATTTAATAGAAAATTCATTCTTATCTTCAGTAAGCACACAAGCTACTGATCCAACAAATAATTTATTTACCCAAAGTGTATAAGACTTCGGATCTTCTATAAGATTGTATATAAAATTACCAGTGGTTTTTCTGTCTTCCCTTACTTTTATTTTTGTGTTATACTCTATTATCTTGTAATCGAGCCATCTTAAAGAGAAAATCACCTCCGATATATGTCCGTAGATATATTTATTCTCAGAAGTATATCCTAGGTATTCCATAATTCTCTGCTTGGGTATTACCAATCCTTCCCATTTCTTTTGATGATAAACTTCAGATAATATTATCATCGCGATTTTATGACCAAGCTTATTTAATCTTACTCTCTGCAAATCATCTTTCAGGTTCCCCTGATAAGCATTAAGTGAAAACGCTATCAAATAATTACCATAATCACGTACGACATACTTATCAGTTTTGTATTCACCAATCTGAGTTAGGTGTTCTCTCTCCTGCTCCTTCGTAAGCCGAGTTACATTAAGATCAAGTTTAAGCTGATCAAGAAGATCTGCCCTTTCGGGCAGACCATTATAGCTTGAAAAGATTCCTTTGTTTATAAATACTGGTAGCAATTCTGTTACAGTAGTTCTGGCAATCTTGACAATCGGATATGTTGAACTCATTATTCAATTTCACCTCCGAGATCTAATTCTTCATCACAATCATTCACCATCTTACTCATCGGCATAAAGCTGCTCATCTCTTTAATGGTCCCGGTCGGCCTGTTGAATAAAAGATACTGTTCTCCCTTGAAATCAGATAGTTTATTTTTTGCAAACTCTAATGTTAGAGTATCCAGATTCAATAATAGACCTGATGAATACTGTGATAGCAGCCAAACAACATTTGCATTATAGGCATACTTTCCTGTTTCCATAAGATCGTGAAGTGTTGGCTTTGCTTTCTTGCCCTCAGTTTTAGTTTTC
>CP070637.1:734757-744217 GCA_020354005.1 Ignavibacterium sp. | reverse complement strand
TCAATCGATGAAAATAGTTATATGATCAGATTCACACCGCGTAATCCCAAAAGCAACTGGAGTGCAATAAATATCAAAAAGATTAAAGAACTAACCAAACTTGGCTTAATGCATCCTACCGGCATTGAAGCCTACAAAAAAAGAGAGGAAAAAAGATCAGAGGTTTATTCGTTTGAGCAAATGAAAGTTAAGCTAGATAAAAAGTATGAGAAAAAATTAAAATCAAATAAGCAAGCGTGGAAGTTTTTTCAATCATTACCTCCCTCAACAAAAAAGCAATCCATTTGGTGGGTGATGAGTGCAAAGAAAGAAGAGACTCAATTGAGAAGACTTGATATTTTAATAAACTCATCAGAGGAAGGTAAAAAGATACCACCATTGAATATTAGTAAAAAAGGAAAATGAAAGAAGAAGATATAGCAATCTCAACTGATAAGAATAAACTTGATGTTAAGCTGATTCATGAGTTTCTCACAAAATCATACTGGGCAGAAGGCAGAACATTTGAGCAAGTCAAAGTATCGATTGAAAACTCATTGTGTTGGGGGATGTATTTAAATGATGAGCAGATAGGATTTGCACGTGTTTTAACTGATGGAACTGTTGTCGCATATCTTATGGATGTTTTTATTACAGACAAACATAGAGGTAAGGGCTACTCAAAAATGCTATTGAATGAAGTACTGGCTCATAAAGATTTACAATCAGTTGGCAAGTGGGTGCTGGCAACAAAGGATGCACACGATTTATATAGACAGTATGGATTTGATATGATTGAAAATCCGGAAAGATTAATGTCCCGAACAAATAAAAAATAGAAGTCCAGGTTTTATGGAAACATACATTGCAATGCTAAGGGGAATAAACGTCAGCGGTCAGAAAAAAATTAAGATGACTGATTTGAAAACCCATTTACAGGAATTAAACTTTAAAGACGTCCAAACATACATTCAAAGTGGGAATGCAGTATTCAATTATATAAAAAGTAATCCCAAAAAACTTGAAAGCAAAATCGCACAAAAGATACTTAAAGAATACAGCTTTGAAGTTTCTGTAATTGTAAAGACACGAGATGAATTAAAAAATGTTTTAAAGAGCAATCCTTTTACAAAAGACAAAGACTTAAACCGGCTTTATGTTACATTTCTTTCTGATGAACCTGCAAAAGAAAATTTGAAAAATCTTGAAGGCATTAATCACAGTCCTGAAGAATATATTTTGAAGGGAAAAATAATTTACTTCTACTCACCCCACGGATATGGTAAAGCAAAAATGAACAACAACTTTTTTGAAAACAAATTGATAGTAGCCGCAACAACCCGTAACTGGAAAACAGTAAACAAGCTGGCAGAGATGGCTAATAGTAGCTAAATATAATTAATATTCACAGGTGATATAAATGATTAAAGATCAGATGGATGAAATTTACAGTAACATTCCACTTGAAGAGATTCCCTGGAATATGGAAACTCCTCCTGATCTTCTTAAAAAAATTATTGACACTCATTTAGACAAAAGTAGTAAAATAATTGAGCTTGGATGTGGTGCTGGAAACTATGTAATTTATTTTGCAGGTAAAGGTTTAGATATCACGGGAGTCGACATCTCTTCAAAAGCTATTGACATTGCAAAAAATTCCGCAAAAGAAAATGGGGTGAGTTGTAACTTGTTTGTCTGCGATGCTCTAAATGATATGACTGAACTTTCAGATAATTATGATTTTGTATATGACTGGGAACTTCTGCATCATATTTTCCCTGAGGATAGAGAAAAATATATTAACAATGTTTGCAGACTACTAAAACCCGGTGGATTATATTTATCGGTCTCCTTTAGTGAGCTAAGTCCTCAATTTGGAGGAAAAGGAATATATAGAAAGACTCCATTAGATACCGTTCTATATTTTTCATCTGAATCTGAAATATCAGAATTAGTGAAGCCACATTTTAAGGTTTTAGAATTAAAAACTGTTGAAATCCCGGGCAAACATGCACCACATAAAGCAATTTATACTCTACTTAAAAAACAGGAGTGATATAAAGCAGACTTTTTCTTGAATCAATTGTTAGTTCTACAATATTAAAGATTTTCAATTGGCTTTATTATAATCTGTTATTTAAGTTATTATAGTTTTTATTCCAGTTTCTTAAATTCTGTTTAATGCTTTCATGCTATCACCAAATCAACCATTCTTTCAATCAAGTTAGAGTTACTAAAATGAAAAATTCAATCACCTATCTCGTTTCCTGTCTATTGTTTCTACTTTCAACAACAATAACAGCACAAAATAATTCTGAGCCGGATTCACTAAAGAATATTTCAATAACGGGATTAAAATTCAGAAGTATTGGCCCTGCAATTACCGGTGGAAGAGTTATTGATATTGCTGTAAATCCTTCTGACCACAGTGAATATTTTATTGCATCAGGTCATGGCTCACTGTGGAAGACAACAAATAGCGGTATAACATTTTCCCCGGTGTTTGATGCAAATAAATCTTATGCTATCGGATCAGTTGAGATCGATCCGACGAATCCAAATGTTATTTGGGTTGGGACCGGTGAAAATAAAAACCAGAAATATGTTATTTACGGCGATGGCATCTATAAAAGTGAAGATGGCGGAAAGAGCTGGAAGAATATGGGTATAAAAACTTCAGAGCATATTGGGGGAATTGCAATCGATCCAAACGATCCGAATATAGTCTATGTTGCTGCAATGGGTTCTCTTAGAAATGCCGGCGGAGAAAGAGGTATATTCAAAACAACTGATGGTGGAAAATCGTGGATTCAATCTCTATCAATCAGTGAATTCACAGGCTGCTACGAAGTCCATATGGATCCAAGATACTCTAACATTCTATATGCATCTGCTCACCAGCGAATGAGAAACTTATACACAGGAATTTATGGGGGACCGGAAAGTGGAATCTACAGAAGTTTAGATCACGGAATAACATGGGAGAAAATGAAAAGTGGCTTGCCTTTAGAAGATGTGGGAAGAATAGGTTTGGCAATTTCACCTGTAAATCCCGATGTGGTTTATGCAATAATCGAAGCAACAAAAAAGGATAAAGGAGTTTACAGAAGCACCGATCGCGGTGTTAGCTGGACAAAGCAAAATGAATATATCTCATCTTATCCATTCTACTTTCAAAAATTATATTGCGATACAAAAGATGTAGACAAAGTGTACAGCGATGATATATTTATTCAAGTAACAAATGATGGTGGAAAGACGTGGAGCAAACTTGGTGACGATAAAAAGCACGTGGATAATCATGCACTGTGGATAGATCCGGATAATAACAAGCATATTATTGCAGGCTGCGATGGCGGTGTTTACGAAACTTATGACCAGGGAAAAAACTGGGACTTTAAAAACAACATTCCAATTACAGAAATTTATAAGGTTACAACGGATAACTCAGAACCGTTTTATAATGTGTACATCGGCACGCAGGATAACAATAGTTTGGGTGGTCCTTCCAGGACGATTAATTCAGGCGGAATTACAAACCAGGATTGGTATTACACCAACTCGGGGGATGGATTTGAGACACAGGTGGATTGGAAAGATCCGAATATCGTTTATTCGCAGTGGCAGTTTGGCGGACTTGTACGTTTTGATAAAAGAAGTGGAGAAAGACTTTATATAAAACCTCAGGATTTCGCAGACAGTGCCTACCGCTTTGATTGGGATTCAGGATTTCTGCTTTCAGAACATGATAATAAAAGATTGTATTTTGGTGCCAACAAATTGCTGCGTAGTGATGACAGGGGAAGCACCTGGATTGAGATAAGTCCTGATCTTACCCGTGGTGTTCCACAAGAGATGCAAAAGCTAATGGGTCAAAGCTGGAGTATCGATCAGCTTGCACGTAAAGGAAGTATGGCGCAGTTAGTTACTATTGCAGAGTCCTCGATTGATGAAAATATTTTATTTGTTGGATCGGGTGATGGACTAATTCATTATACAACCAATGGAGGAAGTAACTGGCAAAGATCTTCTATTGAAGGTATACCAGACTATGCACGAATCAATCATATTATTGCTTCGCGTTATGATAAATTAATTGCATATGCAGCTATCAATGATTTTTTTGGAGGTGATCGCAGCCCATTTCTATATAAAACAACAAACGGCGGTGAGTCTTGGTTTTCAATCAATAGTAATCTGCCGGAACTTGGAAGCACCTATTCAATAGCAGAAGATCACGTTGATAAAAACCTTCTGTTCGTCGGGACTCAGTTCGGAGTCTATTTTACAAACACTGGTGGTGAAGAATGGATTCCACTTAAAAATGGAATGCCGCCTGCATCAGTAATGGATCTCGATATCCAGCGTAGAGAAAATGATCTTGTAGTTTCAACATTTGGAAGAGGTGTATACATTTTGGATGATTACTCACCGATGCGTAGCCTATCAAAAGAAACATTAAAGAAAGAAGCAGAGATATTCCCGGTAAAAGATGCACTGATGTTTATCGAGGCAAGTCCTTTTGGATTTAGAGGGGTGGGATTCCAGGGTGCAAGTTTTTATGCTGCACCAAATCCGGAAGTAGGCGCTGTGTTTACGTATTACCTGAAGGATGAAATTAAAACATTAAAAGAAAAAAGAAGAGATGAGGAAAAGGAAAAACAGGAGAAGGGTGAAGATATTAAGTATCCACCTTACGACAGATTAAAACAGGAGCAGGAAGAGCCAAAAGCTTATCTGCTTTTTACAATTACAGATGAGCAAGGAAATGTGATAAGAAAATTAAAAACTAAACCTAAAAAAGGTGTTAACAGGATTGTGTGGGATTTCCGTTACAATGTTTTTACACCAATATCATTAAAACCATTTGATGATAGTGTGCCCTGGATAGAACCTGATGTTGGATATATGGTTGTCCCGGGCAATTATAATGTTTCACTAAGCAAGTTTGTGGATGGTGTGTTTACAGAATTAGTACCGCCGGTGCCATTTACCTGTAAGCCGTTGAACATTACAACTCTGCCCGCAGAAGATAAGTTGGCACTGGATGCATTTAATAAAAAAGTAGCCGAGTTAACAAGAGCAATAGGTGGTGCAGATGCTTACCGTAAAGAATTAGTTGATAAGCTTGCTTATCTGAAAAAAGCTGTGATTGAAGCTGCGGATGTTTCAGAAGATACTTATAACAAAATTGTAACGGCCGAGCTAGACCTGAAAGAGCTTAACCGGCAGTTAAACGGAGATGCATTACGGAGCAGATATGAAGGTGCATCTCCAAGCTCTGTAAAAGACCGTGTGGATTTAATAACCGGTGCATTGTGGTATACTACCGCAGCACCAACAACTACGTTTATAAAATCTTATGATGATGCAGTAAGTAAGTTTGATGATGTGTTAGCATACTTAAAAACCATTGATAGCGATATAAAACAAATTGAGCAGATATTGGAAGAACAGGGTGCACCTTACACACCGGGAAGATTTCCTGAGTGGAGGAAGAATTGAATCTTCTAACTAAGGTAGATATGTAATGCACTCAGTACTTAGAACTGCTGCAACATTTGAGTATGCCCATTTTGCGCATCTTGCCAAAACAAAGTTAGAGTCGGAAGACATTGAATGCTTTATTTTTGATGAACATACTTCTTCAATGAACTGGTTTTATACAAATGCAATAGGTGGCATTAAGCTGAAAGTAAGAGGAGAAGATTATGAAAGAGCATCAATCATACTAAAAGAACACGTTGATGATAATAATAATTTCGATGAATCTGATGAAGGTATCAAACTAAGCTGCCCGAGTTGTCATTCAGATAATATTAAGGACGAAAAATTTTCAAAGAGATTTGCATACATCTCGATTCTTCTTTTGGGATTTCCATTACTTTTTAAAAAAAGAAAATATGAATGTAAAAGCTGTGGCTTAAAGTGGAGTAAAAAATAAAATAAACAGGAGAATTTGCTACATAGTTTTCAGGGTATATGCTGTTAATTACATCACACCTTCCAATATATTGTTGATTGCAAAGAATGATTTATTTATCTTAAGTTCGAAAATCACGCCTTAAAAAACAATATCCATTAACTAAAAACGGAGAAACAATGGAAAACTCCAAAATTGTAAAAACATTTACAGATTCACACATAACCGGTGATTGGGAAACTTATAATTCTTTATGTACAGAAGATTTTAGCTTAATTGGTCCGGGTCCAGAGCCATTGGATAAGGGGGCTTTTTTAACCTGGCTTAAGAGTGTTTATAATGGCAATACCGATATAGACAATAATGTGGAAGTAATCGAATCTTCAGGTGATTCCGTTAAGTGTTCTGTACAAATGGAAGGAAAACACAGCAATGATTGGGATTTGAGTTTTATAGGTGTGGGCGTTATACCTGCCACAAATAAATCCTGGAAAAACCCTAAAGAAGAAATGATAGTTACCACACGTGAAGGTAAAGTAACTAAAATAGAGGTATCAGTACCTAAAGATGGAGGGATTCCCGGTATCCTTTCCCAATTGGGTGTTAAGATGCCCGAATAGCATCATTTCGTTAGATTAGTTAATAAATTTATAAAGGCTCGGGGAAGATTTTTGACCAGGTGAATTTTTGCTCCTCAATTAAGTGCTATTGGATTTTCCTGCTAATGCTCTAGAATTTTTAACCTGAATTGTTGAATTGTTCACAATGTATAAATGTGTTAGCTATGTTTTATAATTTTGTCGTATGTCAAATAGTGAAATACTAAATTGGCTACTTAAAGGTGATGTTTCAATACAATATCAGGTCCATAGAGATCTATTAGGTTCAGAGAAGAAAAAACTTCAACAGCAAATTGAGAAAAAAGGGTGGGGAGCAAAATTTTTATCGAAACGTAATCCAAACGGGCATTGGGGTCAGAAATTCTATCAACCAAAATGGACTTCAACTCACTATACGTTACTTGATTTGCGAAATCTTTGCATATCACCGGATAATCCTATCATAAAGAAATCAATTGATCTTATATTAAGTAATGAAAAAGGACCGGATGGTGGAATACTGCCCATAGGATTGGATCAAAAGTGTGATGTTTGTTTAAACGGTATGTTCCTGAATTACGCTTGCTATTCTAAAACGAGTGAGAAAAAATTACATTCAATAATTGATTTTATTCTGGCTCAAAGAATGTCTGATGGTGGATTCAATTGCAGATTTAATAGATTTGGTGCAAAACATAGTTCTTTACACTCCTCACTCTCTGTTTTGGAGGGGATAACCGAATACGAAAATAATGGCTTTAAATATAGACTGGATGAATTGTTAGAAGCTAAAAAATCTTCCATCGAATTTATACTTACACATAAATTATTTATTTCAGACAGAACCGGAGAAGTAATTAATAAAGACTTTCTGAAGCTATCCTTCCCCGGAAGATGGCACTATGATATTCTTAGAGCGTTGGATTACTTTCAGTATGCAAAAGTGGATTACGATGAAAGGATGCAGGATGCTATTGAAATTCTACTAAAAAAACGGATGAAGGAAAACCTCTGGAAATTACAAGCCAACCATCCCGGCCAAATACATTTCCATATGGAACAAGTTGGAAAATCAAGCAGATGGAATACATTAAGAGCACTGCGGGTACTCAAATATTTTAACGTATCTTATTGATACAAAAACTCCTAATTCTTTCCTGTTAATCTCTTTTTTAATATTTCCAAATTTATAGATATCAGGTCAATTTTAATTATCTGATATTTTTTTGTGATTGTTTTGTGATGAACTTCTTTTATATTTATCTGAAATAATAATCGATAAATGGAGTTATAAGAATATGAGGTTAATAATATTTGCGAAAATATTATTCTTTTTATTATTAGCGTGTTCAGAAAATGAAAACAATCCTGCTCAACCGGAACCAGTTCTTGATGCACGTTACAGATTAACATTTACTGCAACGTGGAGTTCACAAACTCACCCAACTGATTTTCCTACTTCACCACATTTCTCAGGACTAATTGGTATGACACATAACCAAAACGCAATGCTTTTTACAGAAGGTCAAATTGCTTCAGATGGAATTAAAAATATGGCGGAGATAGGAAGTAAAAATCCTCTGCAGACTGAGATCCAAAATTTTATTTCTAATGGAACTGGAAACACTTTAATAAGCGGTGGCGGAGTTGGCACTTCACCTGGTGATGTTAGTGTTGAATTTGATATTGCTTTTTCTCATCCTTTGGTAAGTGTGGTTTCAATGTTGGCACCCAGTCCGGATTGGTTTATTGCAGTTAGCAGCATTAATTTATTTGAAAATAATGATTGGGTAAGCAGCAAAACTATGACTGTAGAAATTTATGATGCAGGTACTGATGGTGGTGATTCCTATCGATCGCCGGATATGCCAACTGTTCCAAGAGTACCTATTTTTGTAATTACAACTCCCCCGCTGGCTGTCAATGGTGTGGTAGCTCCTTTGGGCTCAATTACTTTTACTAAGATTGATTAAATGAAGTTGGTGTAAAGGAAAAATAACAAGGATATATCAATGGCAATCGGTTAGCCCAAAACTACTTATTATGTTTATCATTATTTAGCTGCAGGTTTTTCGTTAAATCTTCGCTAAAATCTCTTATCATACCAGCAGCATCTTTGTTATTTGTTGCTCTTTCAAATGTATCTGCCATTTTTAATAGTATTTGATGATAGTGAGAGTGCATTTCTTCCACTTTCATGTCTTTTGTCCAAAGATCAATTCCGTATGTTACGTTATCGTTTTCATCCCATAAGGAGAGCATAAGCGTTTTAGAAGGTTTTCTGCCATCAAATCCAGCATCTGTTGCTTCCCATTCAATTTTCTCAGGCATTTTATCGTTGTCTAGTTCAACGGTTATTTTTATTTCTGAAGTTTTACTCATATCTGTTCCTCTACTAAATAAATATTTACATTAACTTATACTTAAAACCGTTTGCCTTCGGCATCCCTTCGGGAAAAACGGTTAAAATTATAAGTTGTTTACTAATAACCCACGACTTAAGTCGTGGGTTAATAGTTTTAAAAATTAATTGTTAACCATTTCAATGGTTTATAATTATAGAGTGAATGCTTCATTTTTTAACTTTATCTTAGAATTAGTATTTATATGTTATTGCAATCTCTTTACAGAAGATATATGAAAAATTGTTCTATACAAATTAAAACATTTTTTACTCTCTCATTAGTTTTATTGATTAGCATTCCATTATATTCACAGATAAGAGTAGGTGCTGGTGGATTTATAGGTGGGGGCACAATTCAGGGAAACTCACCTTCAATTGGAGCATTTACCGCATCCGTTTTTATTGAAACAAACACAACACTGTTTTTAGAAGTTACACCAAGACTTAGCTACATCTTCGCAAGAGATTTTAATGCAATTATTCCAAATACCACTCAACCTTACAATCCATTTTTACAGGGTATTACATTCAAAGGAATAACCACACAGTATTTTG
>CP070637.1:730057-734657 GCA_020354005.1 Ignavibacterium sp. | reverse complement strand
AATCAATGAATAAGCGAATATTCTGTCTTCGCTGCGGTCTGCTGACTTCAACTGAGGAATGATATTCTCTAATACTGTAGAAAATAAATTAGATTCAAATTACAAGGTTTAGTTAAAGAGCGGGTGACGGGACTCGAACCCGTGACATTCAGCTTGGGAAGCTGACACTCTACCAACTGAGTTACACCCGCATTGAAATGTTTGTCTTAATGAAAAGGGAATTGAATCCGACTAATTAAAAGATAGTTAAAATCTAAATGATTAATCGGATTTTGTCAATTCCCAGGATGATGATTAATTCGAATATAATATATTAGATAAAATATTATTTTTTGTAATGACCGATTGAACAATCCAGTTATAACCTTTTGAAGGATGTGGTTTTCCAACTAGTATCAACTGAGTGTTATTTCTTGCACTGATAGTATAGATACCGCTTGATGTTGAATCGAGATGACTGGAAATTTCCCATCCCACAAAACTTTTGCTTCCGCCACCCATCTCACGTTCTTTAGCATAGTATTGTTGAGCAAGCTGGCCAATAGTAACACACTCTGAAGCAATGTTATCTTTTGCTGCTTCTTCTGCATGAGTTCCGAATAATCCGCTTGCTAATGCAATTGCAACGCTCACTACGAATATTCCTAAAACAACCAGTAATAATTGTTGCGTTCCCATTTTGCCCTCGTAAGTTTTTGTTTTCTAATTCTTGTCTTTTAATTATAGTTTAAGCAATAAAACAAGAATTATATTATCCCGAAATAGTCTAAGCAACCGAGCTAAATTTCTCGGTTTTAACATCCATATTAATTTCTGATGAACTTTTATCATTCAATGCTTCATCTATTGTAAAATAAGTCTTAAAGATTTCTACAGTTTTAGATAAGTGAACAGCATTCTGAATAATTTTGGTTGTGATGATAAGCTTTAGCTCGCCACCAATTTTTTCTAATTTCTTTAATGTTACTACAAGCGCACCAATAAAACTGGAATCAATAAACGTACACTTGCTCAAATCGATTATGATATTTCTAAAGCCGTTTTCCATTTCCTTATCAAGGATAATTCTGAATTTATTAGCGTCAGTTAGCGATGCTCTGAATAAATCGACTTCAATTATTAAAACTTCATTGTTAGTATTTTTTTCAAAGTCCCTCATTTGAATCCTCTTTTTTAATTCATTTAGCTAAAGCCAAGTAATGTGCCAATTACATTTTGGTTCCTTTTTAAGATTATTAATAAAAATACCGGTTTCATTTCATGACAATTTCTTAATTAAGAACTTGCCTATACAAAGAATAATCTTACCTTTTTAAAAATGCTGTATTGATATGATTCAAACGAAACAGCCGTACTTTCCGGTACTATTAATTCGATAAATTCAGGCTTAAGTCCGGTTTGCCTGTTTGAATTTTATTTAAAATCCATCTTAACTGTTTAGGGTTTCATCATGCAGATGAAGAAATTCAAAGTTTAAGATGGTTAATAATTAATGATAATTGAATCGATTAATTCTTCTGATTTTTTGATAAAATTACCCCCATAATTCAATTTAGTTGAAAAGATTTTTTGTCTCATTATAATCATTTCAAAAAGGATATTTTCAATACAGCACAATCTTAAACTTTAAAAGTGCTCTTTATTAGCTATTTTCGAATGAAATTGGTGGTATAATGGTTGTTAATAGAGTAGTGGATTAATTGATAGTAATTAATTAAAATCCAATTGCAAGAATAAACTATTTCAACCACTTTATTTCTTGTTAAAATCTTAATCAGCATAACGCTAACCAATCATATATATGCTTTTTAATTTGATTAAGATTGGTAGGGCATAAATAATTTTATATTAACTCCTCTTCTGAGGGCTTTAGCTGGAGTTATCTAATGATTCATTTTAAAAAAGATGCTGTTCTTAAACTATTTCTAAAAGTTATATTATTTATAGTTTTTATACTCTTCACTGCTTGCAGCAATTATTATTCAGACCAGCACATCGAAATAAAAGAAGACGGGTTAATCTATAAGGTCGGTCGTGATGATCCATTTACCGGAAGAATTATTGATACTGTTGAAAATAAAATTGTAGAATACGATGTTATTGATGGTGTGAAAAACGGTGAATTCAGAATCTCATCAATTGATGGAGTAGTTTCAATAATGGGGAACGTGGAAGATAATATGAATATAGGGGAGTGGAATTATTTTTATCCTAATGGTCAGTTAGAATCCAAAGGTAATTTTAATCATGATTTACCGGAAGGTAGATGGATTTGGTTTCATCCCAATGGTAATGTGAAAGAAACCGGAACGTTCCTTGAAGGACTCAAAGTCGGTAGATGGTATCAATACAATAGTGATGGTAATTTAGTATTGATTATATATTACGACTTTGGAGAGATAATAGATGAGGTGCATATCGATATAATACGAAGCACCTGATTTTTAAATCTTTTTTATTTACTTAAAAGCCTTTCTAATCAAATCTCTCTGCTGCTGCATCGATATTTTAGAAGAGCCAACAGCAGGGCTTGCACTTTGTGGTCTTCCCACATAGGATATTTCCAAATCACCTTCTACATCATTTTTAAGTAATGGTAAAAGAAAATTCCACGCACCCATATTTCTTGGTTCTTCCTGTATCCACACAATTTTATCCAGAGAGCTGTAATTTTTAAATACTTTCTTTAATTGTTTAGAGGGGTAAGGATAATACTGTTCAATTCTAATTATGGCAACATCTTCAATATTTTTATCAATTCTATATTTGTTCAGATCATAATACACCTTGCCGGATGTGAGGATTATTTTTTTAATCGATTTTTTATCAAGATTTCTCAGATCATCAATTACTTCGTTAAACTTACCTTTTAAGAATTCTGATTTTGGCGATTTTGCCTCCGGAAGACGCAATAGACTTTTAGGTGTCATTATAACCAATGGTCTGTGTTCCGCTTTTTTAATTTGCCTTCGTAAAATATGAAAATATTGCGCCGGCGTGGTTACGTTGCAAACCTGCAGATTATTTTCAGCACTAAGGATTAAAAACCTTTCCAGTCTTGCACTTGAGTGTTCCGGTCCCTGTCCTTCGTAACCATGAGGTAGCAGCATAACAAGATTATTTGGCACACCCCACTTTTCATTAGATACAACAATAAAATTATCAATTATTACCTGGGCACTATTTGCAAAATCTCCAAACTGGGCTTCCCACATTACAAGTGCCAATGGATCTGCTGAGCTGTAGCCATATTCAAATCCGAGAACCGCAGCTTCTGAAAGAAAACTATCCAGTGCCTCCAGTTTAGCCTGATTTTTATTGAGATGATTAAGTGGTATCCGTTCATATCCGGTATTTATATCTGTAAGAGCAAGATGTCGTTGACTGAATGTTCCACGAACACTGTCCTGCCCGCTCAGTCTTACAGGAGTGCCTTCAAGAAGTAAGCTTCCGAATGCAATTGATTCTGCCAAAGCCCAGTCTGCTTTGTCTGTATCATCTAAAAGATTTCTTCTCTTCTGTAAAAATTTATTTAGCTTGGGATGAAACATAAATTTATCTGGTACGTAAGTTAAACCTTCAATAATTTTTGCTAATTGTTCGCTTGAGATAGAAGTATCTTTTTCAGGAGTAATTTCTTCAATTTCTTCCTTTGTAATTGCCAGGGGCACATCACCATCGAATGTGTTTAGTTTACTTTTTTGCTCAATCCTTTCGAATGAAGAATTTAGAACAGATTGAAAATTATTTTTTATTTTATTTAACTCTTTCTCACCAAGCACTCCATCTTGAAGAAGTTTATTTGTGTACAAGCTGCAAACAGATGCATGATTCTTTATTTTTTCATAAAGCAAAGGCTGCGTAAACCCCGGTTCATCACCTTCATTGTGTCCGTGTCTGCGATATCCAAATAAATCCACAACAACATCTTTCTTAAATTTCCCGCGAAAATCGAATGCCAATTCAGTTGCCCATAGCGAAGCTTCGGGATCATCGCCATTAACATGGAATATAGGTGCCTGGATCATTTTTGCAACATCAGTTGCATAGGTTGATGAACGTGCATCTTCTGGTGTAGTTGTAAATCCAATTTGGTTGTTGATGATGATATGCACAGTTCCACCAGTTCTGTAACCACTTAGTTGTGATAGATTTAATGTTTCAGCCACAACACCCTGACCGGAAAATGCAGCATCACCGTGAATAAGTAGAGGCATTACCTTGCTATGAGTATCATCGCCCATACGTGTTTGTTTCGCTCGGACTATTCCTTCAACAACAGGATTTACCCATTCAAGATGACTGGGATTCGATGCAACTGAGACAATAACTTCATCTCCCTTTGCTGTTTTATAAGTACCAGATGCACCGAGATGATATTTGACATCTCCGGAGCCTTCAATTGAATTTGGATCTAATATGTCTTCAAACTCAGTTAGTATTGCATCGAATGGTTTACCAATTACATTTGCCAGCACATTAAGTCGTCCGCGGTGTGCCATACCGATTACTACTTCGCGGATATCTATTGCACAAGCTTTTTCAAAAATTAGATTAAGTAGCGGCAGAATTGTTTCGGAACCTTCTAAAGAAAATCTTT
>CP070637.1:723356-729957 GCA_020354005.1 Ignavibacterium sp. | reverse complement strand
GGATGACTCTAAAGCAAAAGTAAAGATTGAGAAGCCGGATAAAGGAATTGCGCCAGGGCAGTTTGCTGTTTTTTATGATGGGGATATTTGTCTTGGCGGTGGAGTGATTCTGCTAGAATGATCTGTTGAGGTGAGTTTTATAACATACTCTGCTGATGATAAGATTTTAGGAGAGTATAATCATTCCTTCTTACTACGCCTAAAAGTTTTTCACAATTATTGCAGAGAAAAGCAAACCTTCTTCCGATAAAAGAATCAATTTTACACACCCACGCGGATTCTAATTTCTTTTTACAATGTGGACAGTTTAGGTGAACGGTTTCTTTTTCGAGTAATTTTGTCATCATCTTTGATGTTTATGTATCTTAGACTCCAGTCATACCCAAAATGTTACTGCTTATCAAAAATTTTTCAAGAATTTAATAGAAGAAATTTTCAATCATTATTTGCATCATAAGCTTCTGGTGTCATTCCAGTGCAAACGGGAATCTGGAACCCTTAAATTAAAATAGATTCCCACTTACGTGGGAATGACAAATGCGTTATTTTATCTTAAGACCTGTGACTAAATTATTGTGTGCTCAATTGAAAACATATGATTTTTCTATCCAATAATCCACCTCAATACCATTTGTTATTGCCGGCTGCCATTTCGATCTATAAACTGCACTTATTATTTCATCCATACAGTTTTCACACTCAAGTGTACTGAAAATTACTTTATGGCTAATTACCTTCCCAGCTTTACCAATTTTAAGGGATAAGTTCAAACTTCCCAAGATATCATCTCCTTTTTCATCAGGTAGCACTTCAAATGTTAGCCGGGGTGCCGAGGAATAAGAACCGGTTTCCAACACCGATACATCTTTTGAAGCATCAGAATCTTGTTCTTCTGATTTTGCAGCAGAGATTTCCACATCATCGAGTAATTCAGGTTCTTCTATTAAATCAGCAATATAGATTATAGGAGCAGTTGGTTTTTTTGTTTCAACTTTAAGAAGTTGTATGGTTGGCTGAATGTTATCAATTAAAAAGATTGGCTCGCTTTGATTTATCATATCAACTCTCTTACCCGAATCAGGTGAGAATAGAAATGCTGAGATACACAACAGTTCACTTATTATTACAGCAATTAGTAAGTCTCTTTTTATATGTACGCGATGTTTGAATATCACCTCTGTTTTATCTCCATCGTAAAATTGTTTCAGATGATGCTTCTTCGCCGGTAAGTTTATCCTCTACAGTCACATTCACAACATAATCCCCGGGCAAATAGGCATTCAAATCTATCTGCAAGTAAACCTGCGCATTTTTTTCTAACGATTGGTAGTTTGTTGTTAGTGTTATCTGATTATCAGTTCCACTACCTCTAAATAAATTCCCAATGGATGCAAAAATATCTTCAACAACAGACCTCTCTTCAGCATTTTTAATTGTAATTCGCTGCTTAAAGTTGGCTCTGTTTTTCTCATTTAATCTCAAATTGTATGCTTCGTAGTAAATAAATATGTTATTAGCTTTTGTGAAAACCTGAGTAGGGTTAGGGAGTATACTATGATTTCTTCTTACAATAGCTCCTTCACTCGATTTAGAGTATGTTACATCAGTTGCTAAAATTATATCACTAACAGCTATCTCGTTATTATTATATTCTCTCATGTTGTGTTCAAAATGATTAGTGGAAACCGCATCATCTTCATTTCGGATAATTTCGAATGCAATTATTCCTGTGTCCAGATTTGATTCAATAAACATTGAATTTACCCAGTACTTCTCGTAATCATTAAATGTAAGTTCTCTTTCTGAAGATAAGTAAGTTATATCGTCAACATGTTCTGCCTTTTTGTTTGATTCTCTATCTAAAAGGAATAAGCCGCATTTGTGTTCCAATTTATATTTGTTGTTAAATTCAAACTTGCCTGATACATCCATTGCATAGTTAACATAAAGCTGTGTTTTGTTATTATTATTATCATCCAAATCTTTGAATTGAACCAGGTGGTAAGGAACATCAAATGATGGCCCCTTGAATTTGGGGATATAATCTTCTGGATTTAAACGTCTTAAATCTTGAGCATAAGTATGTGTATCGTAAGGGAATTGTGAAAAAGTTGCTCCTCTCCATTTTGGTGAGCTGAATCTGTAATTACCTGTGAAATAATCATCGGAAAATCCAAAGACTTTATCACGGTAAAACCAAACATCAGTTTTTAACATCAATGCGGTTTTTCCACCAGAGTTAATATACGGCCTGAACCTTATGCGGTTAAGTGGCTCACCATACCTGATAACAATTTCGCCACGATCTGATTGCCATCCCATTAAATCTTGGTCTTCAATACTAAACCGCAGGTTTGAAAATGCCACTCGCGAATAGTGTTCCAGCAGCCTTTCGTTATATTCGGTTAGGTATAATGGATCGTTTGATCTCCAAAACTTGTTTAGCACGTTTTGTATTTTCACCTGTTTTTCATCATCCATCCCTACAAACATTCGGGCGGAGTTAACATTAAAATTCTCCTCTTCCTTTTCATTCATAAGTTCAAGCGATTTTGTATAAGATATTAATGATGAGTCATGCCTGCCAGTTTTGTAATATAGATAACCCAAATAGAGATGAGCATCTTTATTCGTGCTGTCTATCTTTATCACTTCTCGCAGTAAGGGAATCCCTCGCTCTAACTCACCCACTTCTTCGTAAAGGTAACTAAGATGAAGGTATGCATCGATTTTTTCCGGATCAAGTCTTATCGTCTTTTTAAGAAGCCTTTCAGCTTTAATAAAATCTTCAATAGCAAAAAAATCAAAACTTAGCGACGGTTCGAACTGTTCCTGTCTTACTGATTTATAAAACTCATAAAACTCATTTTCTTTCGTTACACCCATATAATAAAGTGCATCAACACAATTTGGATTAATTTCAAGTATCTCTTCGTAAAAATCATACGCCATACCGTTGCTGAAGTATGACATAAGTTCTGCTTGTAATAGTCTGTAATCAACATTTTGTGGATCTTTCCAAATAGCTTTTTGAATATACTTTCTGGATTTTACCCTGCTTTGTAGACTATTTCTGGAATATTCTATTTTTGCGAGTTCAAAGTATGAAGGTGCGTAAGAAAATTCCTTTGAAGAATATTTAAACAATTTTTCAGCTTCCTCCACCTTGTTTTCGTTAAGTGCAATAAGTCCCTGCTGATGAAACATGTTTACAGGATTAAATGAATTTTGAGCGTCGCTCACTGAGGAGAGAATGACTATAGTACTTATTATTAAAAGTTTTATTGGTACCACTTTATGATAAATATTAATATGTAAATCATAATCAATTATGGACAATAAACACAATATTTGGAAAATAATGTTTGTAAATTGAATTTGCAATGTTTAATTAAATGGGCAAAATATTCTGTTATAGCAAAGTTGGAGACAGTTGTAGTGTCTGATATTAATTATTATTCTGGAAAATAAAATCGGTTGAAATGGAATCTCAAGCGTTAATTTTTATACCTGATATAAGCGGTTACACAAAGTTTGTAACGGAAACTGAAAACAAGCACAGCAAACACATAATCACAGAGTTGCTTGAGGCGATAATAAATGCTAACACTTTGAAATTAGAGGTATCTGAAATTGAGGGGGATGCTGTACTTTTTTATCGGAAGGGTGAACCACCGGAATTATCAGAATTGCTTTCTCAGGTTAAAGAGATGTTTCTTGCTTTCCATACTCAAATAAAAATTATTCAAAGGGATAATGTCTGCCAGTGTGGTGCCTGCCGTACCTCAGTTGATCTAACCTTAAAGTTTATTACACATTTTGGAACACTTGATGAAATTACAGTTCAAAATCATTCAAAGATAATGGGCTCTGATGTGATACTGGCACACAGGCTTATGAAAAACAATATTAATGAAAACGAGTATTTATTGTTAACCCAGAAATATTTTTCAGCACAGAATATTCAAAGTGCTGTATTAGAACCTTGGGTGAGTTTTCAGGAGCACTCTGAAAGCTTTGAACAGTTTGATATAGTTAAGATACAGTACACTCCTTTAATTAAAATCCGGGAGGAAGTTCCTGATGTATCTGATGTGAAGAAATTTGATCATAGTAATCTAAAACCAGATACTACTATTTTCATTGAGGCTCCCATAAATCTTGTCCATGAGATACTAATCGATAATGATGCAAAACTAAATTATGGAACAGCGATAAAAGAGATTAGATCTGATAGTCAAATTAACAGGTTAAATTCATCGCACACCTGCGTGCTGGAAGATTTTGAAATTGATTTTGTTACAAAATCGAGTGAGGTTAAAAATAAAGAAATTTATTTTGCAGAAGAAGGTCAGATGAGTATTGGGGTAGCTTTCTTTACCATTAATAGATTGGAGGAAGAGGAAAAAGGAACAATATTATCAGTTAAGATTCTTCCTGCAAAGTATACAGGTCAAATACCGTTTCTTAGAAAATTAACTTCAAGATTAGTGAGCAGGCTTATTATAGTTAAATTGCGGAAAGCAAGTGAGGGGAATGCAAAATTATTAAAAGATTATTGTGAGAAAGTT
This sequence comes from Ignavibacterium sp., assembly GCA_020354005.1. Lineage (GTDB taxonomy): Bacteria > Bacteroidota > Ignavibacteria > Ignavibacteriales > Ignavibacteriaceae > BMS3ABIN03. The sequence continues at coordinate 725,386 of CP070637.1, read as the reverse complement.
GCACGAGAAAGAGAAAATTAAAAATCAATCAGGAAAAAGAGATTTATCAATCCCAGGAATAATTTTAAGCGCGTTTTTATAATATACCTTCTTCAATACTTCATCTGGCAGATCCATTCCATACATTTTCCAAAAGGCATGACGCTTGCGGTAATAATCAAAGTATTCATCAGCTGTTTCCAGCACCCTGAAATAAACATAGTATTCCTCCGGATTCCACGAATCTTTTCCGAATAAAATTTTATCCTGATGCTTAATAAACCATTGCCGCGCATGCCTTGGCTGTCTTCCCAGCTCTGCTAGCACCGCACCAATCTCAGTGTACATATTTGGCAATTCATCCATCAGTTTACCCAGGCGGTCCAGATCAAATCCAAGCCATCCAAGATGTGCATTGATAAAGATCGTGTTCGGGTGTTTTCTGAAAACATTATGCTGCTCTTTCATCACTACTTCCCAGGCTGGAAAAATTTTGGGATCTCTGTACCTGTTTGGTCTCTGCTTTAGTTCGAGCCAGCGTTCATTGTTTTTATCTTTTGGCTGCCAAAACTGGAAAGGTTCACCTGTATGAATGAGTACAGGAATATTAAGTTCTGCACACTTTTCCCAAACCGGGTTAAGTCTTGGATCATCCACCGCAACTCTTTCTCCATTATTGTCTTGTTGTGTGAGGCCAAGATTTTTATATATCTTTAATCCTTTTGCACCGCGGCTAACGTCCAATTCAATTTCTTTAAGTATTTTTTCTATCCAACCTTCTTGACCAAATCCCTCAAAATCAATGTTTGTAAATAATACAATCCTGCCCGCATATTTTTTATTTATATTTGTAATTGTTTCTTTAAAATAATCAGTGTCACGAAGTCTGTATTCATATTTTCCGTCTGCTATCTCTTTACGAATAAAACCTCTTCCGCTAAGGTTTACCATTACTGCCATATTCAGCTTATCCATCCCCTCAACTACTATTTCAAGTTTTTCTGATGACATGTCAAATTGATGATTGTGCGCATCAATAAAGGGATATTTAGATCGCTTAATAATGTTTTCCGGAACTACAAGCGAAGAAGAGGGATTATAATCTTCAAAATGTAAAACAGTATCAATCTGTGTCAAAGCTTTTGCACTAATCAGTAATGGGAGTAAAAAAGATAAAAGAATTCTATTCATAATTAATTTTTAATTGTAAAAATATTGGAGGGGAAATTAATTTAAATCTGTTCTGTAATCAACAGTTAAAAGGGCTGCAGTTAACAAGACTCATCACTCTGGCATGTAGTTATTGATATAGTATCCTTTATCATAAAGAGCTTGTTTATTTTTACCTATAAAATTCTTGATGGTTTCGATTGAGATGATTTTTGCAATGCCGTATTTTATATCCGAATCTCTTTTTACAAAGAATTCGCCTTCATAGGGTATCAGTGGGTTGTAAGGCTCATCATCTTTTCTTTTGCTTGGTGCTATAATGTTATTCTCTTCTTCGGGAACCCACTGGACTATTCCGACTAATTCAAAATTCGGCACACCATCTTTAATTGCTAAGACTATTCCACCGCTATATCCCTTATTAACAACGGCATCAAGTAAAAATGATCCCTCACTATCTCTGTTCGGACTGCTGACTAAAGCTTTTGTAATCATTTGATAGTTCATTGGATATCCAAATACATAAACGAATGTACCCCACTCTAAATCCTTTGCAGAACCTGATGGATAATTAAAAACAGGGAAGACATAGTTTTTTAGTTCGTGGTAATCGCGTCCAATCAGAGCGAGATCGTGCTTCTTGTCCAATGCAATAATTTCCATTTTACTACCTTCAGGAAATCCCACAGCATAAATCACCTGTACATCTTTAATCAGTAAGGCCTCAAGATAAGGGGAAATATTTCCATCATCATCATAAAAATAAGATGCTACTGTATCCGGATAATTCACAACGTGAGCGCAGGTTAATAGTGCGACTTTCCCTTCATTGTGATGAATGATAGTTGCTGTTCCTGATGTGGATTGATCGGCTAAGCCGG
>CP070637.1:715501-723256 GCA_020354005.1 Ignavibacterium sp. | reverse complement strand
GCAGTTCTCTTTTCTTCTCTTCAATTACTTCATAGCTGGTATAAGCCAGATCATAACCATTTGAGCTTAGTTGATACTTTATAACCGAAGTAAGAGTGTTCGTTATCTTTCGCGGATCACCGCCATCTAAGGGAACTTGATAAATCTGTGTATATCTATCTGTGCCAAGCTTTGCAAGGAATGTAATGTGTTTAGAATCAGCAGTCCATCCGATAGATTTAACATTAACTTTAGTTCCTACAACGCCATAAGATTTACTTTCTTCAAGATCGTATATAAAAAGATATTCATAATGCTTTCCGGGTCCGTCCGTAAGAGGTCTGGGAGTAAGCACTGTGTAAGCGATAAATTTTCCATCAGGTGATATCGATGTTTCCTTTACATATCTCAATCTTTGAAGATCGTATGAGGTGAATATATTATCCTGAGATGATATCGGTATATTAATTAGAAGGATGAAAAGGATTGTTACTTGGAAAAATATTCTCAGCATTTTTAACTCCGTAATTATAATTTGTTTCCCCAAAGTTTTTTTCTGAAGGATGGCCAATTAATCTTCAGTTTTCTTATACTAAACTTCCAAATATTCTTTTGGATAAACAACCTTCCCACTTTTATCCGGTAGTGCATTTTCCTTTAACTCTAATGCCATAAATGCTTCATCCGGCGCTTCAAAGTCAGAATATAATCCCCACTTACATGCAGGAGTAAATCCAAATCTTGGGTAATATTCCGGATGTCCAAGCACAATTACAGAGTCGAAGTTCATATCTTTGCATCTTTGTAAACCATCGATTACTAATTTGGTTCCAATTCCTTTGTATTGATAATCTGGATGAATCGCCATTGGTGCTAATGAGATTGTTGGGAAGGTGTTTGTCGCAGCTTCAATTGTAATTGGATAAAAAAGTATATGTCCCACTACCCTTTCATCAAACAACGCAATTAAGGAAAGATCTGGTATGAATTCTTTTGTTTTTCTAAGATGAATAATTAGCTGGCTTTCACCAGTTCCGCCGAATGCAAGATTATTAATTTCTGTGATGATATCGTAATCGTCAATCGTCTCACCTCTGATTTTAATATCCATTTCGAACCTCTACTTTGCCAACTCCCCGGTTTCAAGTTCTTTAACCAGCCGATCAAAATTGTAGATTTTTTTTAATGCTTCAAGTATTCCCGCAGAATGAACAGCTATATTCCTGTTCTCTTCAATCCTATATATAAAACTACCGGGAAGACCCTGTATATTTCCATCAAACGCAACTCCAACAACCTCTACATTTTTATTTAACACTGGACTTCCGGAGCTTCCGCCAACTGCATCATTTGTAGTAACAAAATTATAACGTATTGAAAAATCAAAATCTTCAGGAGGTTCACTCCATCTTGCAGGAAGGCTGAAGGGGAATTCATTATCGAACGAGTAGTATCTGTCATACATCCCATAAAAAGTAGTAAAGGGTGGTGCAATAGTGCCATTATAAGGAAATCCGGTAACTATACCATCAGACAAACGTAACGTAAACGTTGCATCCGGTGGAATTGAGGTTCCATATACCTCAAACAAGGCTCTACCTAATTGCTCATCATATGTATCTTCTATTTCTGTTAGCTCATTCACCTTTGAATCCAGTTTTTCGCTTGTTTCAGCTGTTGATTGTACAAAATATATAAAAGGATCGCTCCCACTTAATATAGCTTCCGGTCCTTTATCTATTAAATTTTTTATGTCCGTAATATTTGTTAAAGAAGAATTAGAGAGAATATATTCTACTGCAGCCTCTCCTTTATTACCACCAGTCATTGTTACGACCAGTTCATCATCTTCACCTAAATATTGATATAGAATATCAATCTTTTGATTCAACAATTTATTGTTCATTTCATAATTAAAATCTTCAGGCATTAAAGCAGTGAGGGTGTATTCCAATTCATCGCCTATATAATATTCATTTCTCTCGCTTTCGGGAAGCAAAAGTTCATTTGCAATTAAGATTAATTCCTCAGCGATATAAAAGTACTCAGGTGTTGATACATCATCTAAACTCAATGCAAATCTTCTATTAGAAATTTCAATAAGCTCATTATTGATATCTTCAATTTCATTCCAGAGCCCACCATATTTTTCATTTAACTGTTTATCTGATTGTACAGCAGATTTAAATGTCTTTTCAAAATCTCTTTTCCTCTGCATCAAAACCGGATCGTTCAAACCTTTAAGCATCCCTGTATATGCTTTCAGTGAGTTTCTAAATGAGTGAAGCCTGTCTTCCAGCTCTAAACTATTGTCAGGATCAGTTTCAATTAATGAATTGTAAATCTCAATAACACCATCCAGCAGTTTTAATGTACGTGGATAAGAGATATCCCGAAAGTACTCCAGCTGAGCAACTGTCCTCAGCCTGTTTGTTCTGCCTGGATTTCCAACAGTAAACACAACCTCGTTTTCTTCTGCACCGTTCTGGCTCCATCTAAAAAAATTATCTGTCTTTAATGGTCTCTTATCATCATCATATACTCTGAAGAAAGCGCAATCAAAATTGTACCGCGGATATGTAAAATTATCCAGATCGCCACCAAAAGCACCTACCTGTTGTTCAGGTGCAAAGACCAAGCGAACATCTTCATACCTTTTATAACCATATGCAGAATAACGACCGCCAAAGAATAAAGGAGTAACTGATACCTCTAATCCTGTGTCTCCGGCTATCCGGCTTTCAATTTCCTCAATCATTTTTATTTTTGCTTCAAGTTTTTCCTCTTCTGTTTCCGCTCTATCCATAACAATCTTAATCTCTTCAGTAACATCCTGAATTAAAACCAGCTGATCCACAAACAATTCCGGTACACGTCTTTCATCTTTAAGGTTAGTTGCAATAAAACCGTCAGTGTGATGATCTTCGTCATCCCAAGTAACCTTTGTTAAGCTTTGTCTTGAACAATGATGGTTTGTCATCACAAGTCCGTCTGCAGACACAAATGAAGCAGAGCAATATGTAGCAAATCTCAGAGCGCCTAATCTTACGTTTTCAAACCACTCATCATCAGGTGTGAATCCATATTCTTCTTCTAAGTACTGTGTTGGCGGATATTCGAATGCCCACATTTTACCTGTATCAAATCGCCCTGCTTTAACAGTATCAAGATTAAAATTGTTGTAATTTTGCTGAGCAAATAGGAATGAAACAAATGCTGATAATAATAAAAGATAGATAATGAGCTTTTTCATATATGTTTTAACTAAATGAGCAAAAATTGGTGAAAGTAGTTCTCTTTTATTTTAAAATGCAATTACAAATATTACTCTCTCACAACTCAAACAAAAGAGAAATAATAGGTAAGTCATAGGCAATTATGAAAAATCAATTAGGATAAGATTGAAGTACTAATTTAATTTCTCCCTAATCCGGATTAGAGCGTAAAATTCCATCCTTAATTAAAAAACATGAAACTTATTGTTGCCCTCCTAAAAATGATCCCTGATTGCAAAAGCTAAATGTAAGAATCCGGCTGATATAACGGTTCGATCTCCCATTCATCTTCAACTGTACCAATGCAATGAGAACATTTGGGTACATTGAAAACGACTTTCTCCTCGTTGGGAGCTGCCCTTACAAAGTTTAATATAGTTCTGCAGCTTGAACACTGAACAACATGTGAAGTAGTTGTTTTTGTGCTGCATTCAGGGCAAATATAACCTAAATCACCCGGTGATTCTGCTGGATTTACCAGAAAGATAGAGTTACATTTAGAATTGTTGCATTTTGCGAAGTGCCACTTTACAGTATTGGTATTTTCGATATCTCTCTCTCCACAAATTTATTAGTAAGTATAATGTAAAAAGTTATTAGTATAAAGTCCAATGCAAAAAAAATTCTCTAAAAGGTTTTTTTCTAACATGGTGTATCGTTATTTTTCCCACCTGAATTTTTTAGGGGTAGCAACATACAATTTTCAATCAAACAGTGAAATACAATTTGCAATACTTGATGAATTTTTCCGCAAATGGGTTTAAAAACGGAGTACTATAAATGGCAAAAATTAATGGCTTTAAAGCTTATGATATAAGAGGTAAGGTTCCCAGCGAACTGAATACCGATCTCGCTTATAAGGTTGGACGTGCATATGCAAACCTGATTGGTGCAAAGAAAGTTATTGTGGGACATGATATAAGGAAAAGCTCTGATGAAATTTCGGAGGCCTTAATTAAGGGATTGAACGACAGCGGAGCCGACACAATTGATATTGGGTTATGTGGTACCGAAATGATTTACTTTGCCACACCCTATTTTGATGCCGACGGTGGAATAATGATAACTGCAAGCCATAACCCGCCGGAATACAATGGAATGAAATTCGTGAAGAGGGACTCAGTACCGGTTGGTTACGATGCAGGCTTGAACGAAGTTGAACAGATGATAATAGAAAATGATCTGGGAGAAATTAGTGAGAAGAAAGGAACGCAAGCTTCTGAGGATGTAATGATTCCTTTCATTGAAAGCCTCAACAAGTATTATGATCCCCAAAAAATTGATAAGCTAAAAGTTGTGGTGAATGCCGGAAACGGATGTATTGGTCCTGCCCTTGAAGCGATAGAGAATAAGCTGCCCATTGAAATGATAAAAGTATATTTTGAGCCGGACTCAGATTTTCCAAATGGAGTTCCAAATCCACTGCTTCCGGAAAACCGTAAACCTACGATTGAAGCAATCATTAAAAACGAAGCTGATCTTGGAGTTGCGTGGGATGGTGATTTCGACCGCTGTTTCTTTTTTGATGAAGCAGGAAATTTTATTGAAGGTTATTATATAGTTGGACTGCTTGCAAAATCAATCCTACGCTATAACCCGGGTGAAAAAATTGTACACGACCCAAGACTAGTTTGGAACACGGTTGAAGAAGTTAAAGCTGCTGGTGGAGAAACAGTTGTTTCAAAAAGCGGGCATGCCTTTATTAAAGAAAAGATGAGAGAGGTGAATGCTATTTACGGTGGTGAGATGTCTGCTCATCATTATTTTAGAGACAATACTTATTCTGACAGCGGGATGATACCATTTCTGTTAGTTCTTCAGCTTATGAGTGAAGAAGAGAAAAAGCTCTCTGAACTGGTTGGTGAAATGATAGAAGCTTATCCCTGCTCGGGCGAAATTAATTCAACAATTGATGATCCGGCTGCAAAGATAAAAGAAGTTGAAAGTAAGTTTTCAAACGGCAGTGTTGATTATTTGGATGGAGTGAGTGTTGACTTTGGTGACTGGCGTTACAACTTGAGAATGTCTAACACAGAACCAATAATAAGACTGAATGTTGAAAGCCGAAAAGATGAGAAGTTGATGAAAAAGAAAACAAAGGAGTTGTTGAAGGTAATAAGGAATTAAGGAGTGAGACTCACCAATAAGATGAGTCTCACTAAAACTAATCTACCGAAACCTCAATCTCGAAGGGCACTTTTAATTTTTCCCATTCCAATTTAACTATTGCTGCAGTTTTGGATGTTTTAGTTACCGTATAAACCATCCATTCCTGAAAATATCCTTCTTCTGGTGTAACCTCTATTCGTAATATATCTTCAGCTTCGTTGTATTCAAAAGCACCCCATTGGTCAGCTACTTTGTTAAAAATTAGCACCCATTTATCTTTTGTAGGAATTGCAAAAAATCCGTACCTGCCGGCTTTCATACTATTTCCATTTACTTTAACATCATCAGAAAAAGTGACAGTTGTTGCTTCGTTTGCACCTGCACGCCATACATTGTTATATGGTACTAATCCACCCCATATTTTTCTTTCCTTTACACCCGGTCTGCTAAAATCAATTGTAACATCAGTAAAACCTACTTTTTGTTTAACCATTGCTTTCGGACTGATCCGTACCCCATTGTTTTGTGCAAGTACTTCTCCATTAAATAGTGTTAGTGAGAATAGAAATAAGATAAATAAGTAAATGAATGCTCTGAATTTCATAATCTTCCTTTGTAAGTTTTTTATGCTGTTAAATGTTCCTATTCAAATATTTCAATAATATTTCAGTTAAGCAACTAATTTATTAACCTCATTGAATATCTTCTTTTGGATGATTGCATGGCTGCTTGGTTGGAGGGGGGCGTGAATGCTTGGATGCATGGTTGTATATATGAATGGTTATCCATAGATTTTTGGTTCTTTGCTATTAGATTGAATAATATTTAGTTTTTTATAATTAATAATAGAATAAAATTAAAAATTCTTATCACGCAGCAAAATTTTCCATAGGTATTAAAATGAACCCTGTAAGAGCCAAAAAACATAAAGAGTTAAAGCCTGAAGATTTACGATGGAAATGTGATCCCGATGTATTTGAGTTCGCATCTACAAGCGATATTGAACCGATTGAAGGGATATTGGGACAGCAAAGAGCATTAAAAGCACTAAAGTTGGGTGTAGAATTAAAAGCTCCCGGTTACAATATTTATATAGCAGGGCTCTCCGGTTCAGGAAAAGCAACAAGTGTTAAGCAAATTTTAGAGGCAATCGGATCAACCGGCCCGGAAATCCTTGATTACGCTTATGTAAATAATTTTCACGATTCTGACAGACCAATCCTTCTCACCTTCCCAAAAGGGAAAGCAAAATATTTTGATCGTGCACTCCATTCTGCCATAGAGGTTTTGAGGAGTAAAATACCACAAGCTCTTGAGAGTGAAAGATATCTTGAGAAGAAAAAAATCATAGTTACTGAATATAATTCACAAGAAAAAGAACTTATGGATGGCTTTGATAAAGAGCTTAGAAAAGATGGACTATCTCTCGGTCAGGTAAAGGTTGGAGAGGTTGCCCGTCCGGATATCATACCGCTTATTGGAGAAGAGCAGGTGCCCGTTTTCCAGCTTGAACAAAGAGTTAAGGAGGGCACAGTAACAGAAGAACAGGCAAAGGAAATTTACCAGAAGTATAACGATCATCAGGAGGAACTGCAGCTGTTATTTAAGAAAGGTCTTAAAATCAGTCAGGAGTTTCAGAAAAAGTTAGAAGAATTAGAGATTGAGGCGGCCCGCGATGTTGTTAAGGCTGTGATGGAAAATCTTAAGGAAAATTATGTTGATGAAAAAGTTCTTCGGTACCTGAGTCAGGTTGAAGAGAATATCCTGGAGAATATCCAGATATTCAAAGGGACAAAACCACAGGGTGATACTACGCAGGAAGGTTATGTTATTGATTACTTTAGAGACTACGATGTAAACATCATCCTTGATAATAGTGGAACTAACGAAGTTCCGATTGTTGTAGAAACTTCTCCCACTTATTCAAACCTTTTTGGTGCTGTTGAAAGAGTTAGTGATGGAAGAGGAAATTATTACAGCGACTTTACCAACATCAAAGCAGGTTCGTTGTTAAGGTCAAATGGCGGCTACCTTGTATTGAACGTTATGCACCTGTTTGAAGAACCCGGCGTTTGGAGAACACTAAAAAGAGTTCTCACCTATCATAAGATGGAAATTCAGGACTCACCAAATTTGTTTCAGTTCCATTCAACAACAGTAAAACCGGAGCCAATTGAGCTCGATGTAAAAATTATACTTATCGGCAGTCAGCTTGTTTATTCTTATTTGTCTGAATATGAATATGATTTCAAAAAGATGTTTAAGATTAAAGCAGATTTTGATTACGAAATGAACCGCAATGATGCTGTGCTTAGAGAGTATGCAAGGGTTATAAAGAAATTTATTAAGAACGAGAACCTAAAAGAGTTTGATAAATATGCAATAGCTCATT
>CP070637.1:711567-715401 GCA_020354005.1 Ignavibacterium sp. | reverse complement strand
TTACCTAAAATGTCCCAATACTCAGGAACAAATGAAAAATCAGCAGCCTTAAAAATGAAATCGAGATAACTTCTTCTAGCCGAGAAAATAAACTGTGAGCTGTTTGAAATAGGACCTTCAACATTTAAACCAAATTGAGTTGCTGATCTTGTTACCTTTCCACCTAAACGATCCTGTCTGCCACTGCGTAAATCTATACCCAGGGTTGATGAGAGCCTGTCACCATTCATAACAGAAAATCCGCCGGTGGAGAATTTTGTGCCGCTTACAAAATCCAGATTTATATAGCTCAAAGGACCGCCAGCTGCAACCTGTGACCCGAAGTGATTTATATTTTTTACTTTAAAACCATCAACAAGATATAGGTTCTCAGAAGGTGCTCCGCCACGAACAATTAAATCGTTTCTTCCGGACTCTGCCTGTGCAACACCGGGTAAAACTGATAATGCGCGAATTACATCCTCAAATCCACCTGGACTTCTTCTTATTTCCTCATTATTAAAACCTCTCGTACTTACAACATCAAGACGACTTGTTTCAAAATAATCGCTTTTCACCTCCACACTTTCAAGTTCTATTACCTCTTCTTCAAGTTCAAAGATCACTTCAGCAGTAAAACCACCCATTACCATTACATCAACTTTGGTGACACTTCTATAACCAATAATAGATGCTCTTAACTGATACTCCCCGGGGGGCAGGTTATTAATTACAAATTTTCCATCCACGTTGGTTGAGGCACCGTTGTTCGTACCTACCACTAATATATTAGCACCTGGAAGCGGCTGCTTTGTTATTTTATCAATAACTTTTCCGTAAACATTTAAGTTATTTTCCTGCGCATAGGAAAATGTACTAATAAAAATTACTATTAAGATTAAAATTGAACTCTTCATGATTTTCTTATGTTACATTGCTTTGAATAGAAAACACAACAATTAAACTTATAAAATAGTTTCGTATTAGTTTTAAAAAGAATCATTAATCTATGATAAATGAAAAAAGAATAAGGTTTCTACGAGAGGGGAAAGAGACCAATGGGCCAGTAATTTACTGGATGAGTCGCGATCAAAGAGTATCGGATAATTGGGCTTTATTGTTTGCACAAAATTTGGCCTTGGAAAATAAGCGTGATTTGGTTGTAGTGTTCTCACTTGTCCCAGAGTTTTTAGAAGCAACCATAAGACAATATGATTTTATGTTGAAAGGATTGATGGAAGTAGAAAAGAATTTGAGAAAACTAAATATCCAATTTTATCTGCTTATGGGAAATCCCATTCATGAAATTCCACAAATTGTAAGTAAGCTTAAAGCAAGTAATTTAGTCGCCGATTTTGATCCATTGCGAATAAAACGGAAATGGAAAAACGCAATTGAAACAAAGATAGAAATTCCATTTTACGAAGTTGATGCGCATAATATTGTTCCCTGTTTGACTGTATCAACTAAACAGGAGTTTGGTGCATATACCATCCGGCCTAAGATACATAAGAACCTTCCTATCTTTTTAGATGAGTTTCCTTCTCCTAAAAAGATGAAAAATAAAACAAACGTTTCACCAGATACTACTGATTGGGATTTTGTTTACAACTCACTGAAAGTGAATAAAAATGTTAAACCTGTTGATTGGATAAAACCCGGTGAGAAAGCTGCACACAAAACTCTAAAGGATTTCATCGAAAACAAACTTGATAAGTACGCAGAACTTAGAAACGATCCTAATCAAAATGTATTATCAAATCTTTCACCTTACTTGCATTTTGGACAAATTTCCGCTCAAAGGGTTGCGTTAATTATTAACAGTGTCGGAAAAAATCCTTCAACAGAATCATTTTTAGAAGAGTTGATTGTGAGAAAGGAACTATCAGATAACTATTGTTACTACAATCCTAATTATGATTCATTTGATGGATTCCCGGACTGGGCAAAGAAAACACTAAATGATCATAGAAAAGATAAAAGAGAGTTCATTTATTCACTAAAAGAATTTGAAGAAGCTAAAACTCACGAAGATTTATGGAATGCTGCACAGAACGAATTAGTAACAAGCGGAAAGATGCATGGATATATGAGAATGTACTGGGCAAAGAAGATTCTTGAGTGGAGTAAATCACCACAAGAAGCACTAAAGATAGCGATATATTTAAATGATAAATATGAGCTCGATGGAAGAGATCCCAATGGTTACGTTGGGTGTGCCTGGGCAATAGGGGGAGTGCATGATAGGGCATGGTTTGAAAGATCCGTCTTTGGAAAGATAAGATATATGAATAGAAATGGTGCGAAAAGAAAATTTGATATAGAAGAGTATGTGCAAAGATTCACGAAAGCATAGTTAATAAATTTGTCACTCACCAAAAACATCACACAAATAAAAATTCAACAATTTTACACCTTTTAGAAAAATAAAAATTTCCAGGAATAATTAATTTGTTGCTTTTGTAAGCTAATTTTACGCTTTTTAGGTATTAAGAATTGTGTTGTAAAAAAATTTTGCATTTTTCTTAAAATATAGTGAACTTTAAAGTCAAATTGTTTGTTTTGAGGGAATATCACTAATAATTAACCATATCTAACTAATTTGGAGGAGTTATGAGAAAACTCGTTCTTTCGCTGATTTTCTTGTTTGGAATTTCGGCAGCTTTCGCACAAACCGCACGAATTCAAATTATTCACAATGCAGCCGATCCTGCAGCCCAGGAAGTGGACGTTTATGTGAATGGAGACCTTGCGCTCGATAACTTTGCATTTCGTGCAGCCACACCATTTATTGATTTACCTGCTGGGGTAACACTAAATATTGGTATTGCACCTGGTAATAGCAGTTCAGTAGATGATGTAATAAAGAATTTTCCCATTAAATTGGAGGAAAATGAAACTTACGTTGCCGTAGCCAACGGCGTTTTAGATCCTGGTTCATTCTCGGAGAATCCTGATGGAAGAGATATTTCATTTACAATATTTGCTAAGGATAATGTTCGTGAGAGTGGGCGGTGGTTTTGGGGAGTTGATTTTATAGTTTTACATGGTGCAACTGATGCCCCGACGGTTGATATAATTGCAAAAAGAGTCTATAGACCACTTGAAAAGGATTTGACTGGAGACTCTGAAACGCAAGAGTATTCTACCGAGCAAGCTGGATGGTATTGGGACAAAAAAATTGTTGATGATGCCTCTTATGGTGATATTACTGGTTATAAAAGGTTACTGCCTAGGCAATATATCCTTAAAGTCACACCAGGTAATGACAATAAAAATGTTGTAGCAAAATTTGATGCAAACTTATACGGTTTGGGTGGTGGAGCTGCAGTTGTATTCGCATCTGGATTTCTAAATCCTGCATCTAATCAAAATGGTGCAGCTTTTGGAATTTTTGCAGCCTTACCAGATGGTAACGTAGTTGAGTTTCCGCAAATCGTTCCAACTGCCAGATTACAAGTCATTCATAATGCGGCCGATCCAGTTGCCAGCGAAGTTGATGTTTATATTAATGGCAATCTAGCACTGGATGATTTTGCTTTTCGCAAAGCAACCCCATTTATTGATGTACCTGCTGGTGTAACATTAAATATTGGTATCGCACCTGGAAACAGTACTTCTGTAAATGATGTAATTAAGAACTTCCCTGTTCAGTTTGAAGAAGGTGAAACTTATGTTGGCGTAGCCAATGGTGTCTTGGATCCATCGGCATTTGCACCAAATCCTGATGGTAGAGATATCACCTTTACCATTTTTGCAAAAGATGGAATTAAAGAAAGAGGATACTACAATAAAAAAGTAGATTTTATAGTCTTGCATGGATCTACGGATGCACCAACCGTAGATGTTATCGCA
>CP070637.1:707929-711467 GCA_020354005.1 Ignavibacterium sp. | reverse complement strand
GGCTCCCAAAATTATATAGGTAACATCAGGGTGTTTTTTGATAATGGATGGCAGCGCCTTCAGCACATTTTCAATGCCTTTATTTGGTGAAAGCAGCCCAAAAGTGAGAATAACCTTTTTATCTTCCACCTCGAACTTGTCTTTATAAAAGTTAGGATCAATAAAAGGCATGTCCGCAATGCCGTGATGGATGATACTAATTTTCTTTTCCGGAACACCATAAATATCTTTTAGAAATTCTGAAGCTTTATTGCTCATCACAATCAATTTATCGGAAAGATCGGCAAGCTTTTGCGTAACTTCAAAATATCCAGGGGCCGGGTCTTTCAAAACCGTATGAAGTGTTGTTACTACCGGCATACGAAGATTTCCAAGGAGTTTAAGAATATGGCTGCCGGCCTGGCCGCCGAAAATGCCATATTCGTGCTGCACGTTAACAATATCAATCTGGTTTACATTTAGAAACTCTGATGCTACCTCGTAGTCGCTAAGTTTATTCTGATTAATCTCAAACCGGACTTTATCCGGGTATGAATATCCATCGGGTCTGTCATTCATAACAACTGCCCAACCCTTAATATCCGGTTCTTCTGACGAAAGGGCTTCAAAAAGATCGGTAGTAAATGTTGCAATACCGCACTGCCGCGGTAAATAGTTGCCGATTACTCCAATGGAGTTAATTTGTTTATGATATTTAATAGCTATACACCAAATTAAATTTTTAAATAATTCGATCTAAATTTATACAATTAAAGAGGACAAAAGAATAGATAGTGAAACTTAAAACCAATTTGGAAAGAACATTTTACTATGGACGTTATTAAGGATCAAATTAAATATCAAACTAACTTTAGAAAAAACAGTTTTTAAAAACTGCCAGGTATTTTATGGGATGGTGCCCGATTTGCCTGTACCTTTAGTAATTGTTAAAAGTTTTTGGCGCATATGAGTACACCCGGACAGTGAAGACTTCTGCTCCCAACAAATACTTTCATAAATTTGCATACCAAAACAAATGGAATTGAAACTAACTACCTGATTTATAACTAATGCCGGAAAAAATTATTTACATTGATGGGATCGGTAATGTATTATTAAAACGCAGTAATAGAGCAAGATACCTTAATATATCAGTTAAGCCATTTGTTGGTGCCAGAGTGTCAGTACCTGTCGGAGTGAGCTATAAGAGCGCCGCAGAATTTGCAACCGTAAAGAAGAATTGGCTAAAACAAAATCTTGATAAAATGCAAGAGCTTGAAAAAATGCAAACTCAGTATGATGAGAATTCAGGTTATTGCACAAAACATCATCAATTAATTTTAAGAAAGGGAGATAGAAAAAATATTTCTGTAAGACTTTTAAAGGGGAAAATAAATATTGTTTATCCGGCAGAATTAAATCCTAAATTAAAAGAAGTGCAAACCGCAATAAGAATTGGAATTGAGCGGGCTTTGAAAATAGAAGCAAAGGAATATCTTCCCCATAAAGTTAAAAAATTAGCTGCAGAGTTTGGATTTATTTATAATAAACTTTCACTTAAAAATATAAAATCAAGATGGGGAAGCTGCTCAGGAAAAAGCAATATTAACTTAAGTATTCACCTAATGCGGCTGCCGGAACATTTAATTGATTATGTAATCCTTCACGAGTTAGTTCATACTGTTCATCATAATCATAGTGCCAGTTACTGGAGTGCATTGGATAAAGTAACTGATGGAGCAAAAAGACTGGATAAAGAACTTAGAAAGTATAGAATAGCAATTTATTAGTTTATTCAAAAATTT
Organism: Ignavibacterium sp.; assembly: GCA_020354005.1. GTDB lineage: Bacteria > Bacteroidota > Ignavibacteria > Ignavibacteriales > Ignavibacteriaceae > BMS3ABIN03. Next base: position 709,683 of record CP070637.1, on the reverse strand, counting down.
TTAATAACTATAACTTACTAAGAGTTCATCAGAACAAATCCTCTTGCAAAAATGAGTTTACTCAGCTAACCTTACAATCCGGTTGTTAAAAAATCCGTTTCCCAATCCTTTGATAATAACCATCAACCTCCTTTGAACAAATATCAAATATCATCAGTAAAACGGTTTCTCAGAGCAACCGGCCTTGTTTTACTATTCATTTTCAGATTTTTAGAATGCATTCACGACGATGAAAATAAATCCAAATTAAAAACTTTGCTTGCAAGGTGATTATTTAGCAGTTAGCTTTAAACAATTGCTTTTCAGTATTAGGAGAAATTAAGTGCCCTTGGTTAGTTCATTACCTCCCCGGTTTTCTAAAGAAGAAATTAAAAGATATATTGCCGAGTTTTATAACCTGACTGTTACAGTCAATCACCTTGTTGGTGATATTGGCCAAAATTTCAAAATTGCAGATCAATCAGGCAATGAATTTGTTTTTAAAATTGCGAATCCTGAAGAGAATAAAGAAATGCTGGATATGCAAAACAAGGCTATGGGGTACATTACGGTTAACAATAAATCGATCAACTCTCCCATGGTTTATAAAACAGTAAACGGTGAAGAGATCGGACAGGTTAAAAACAAAGATGATATGTTATACAATATAAGAATGCTAACTTATCTCTCAGGTATTTTTTTAGCAGATGTTAAGTATCACTCCAGTGATTTATTATACAGTCTCGGGGAAAAGCTTGGTAGTATGGATAAAACACTTGCAGATTTTTATCATCCTGTAGCTTACAGATATTGGCATTGGGATCTGAAGAATGCCGCTGATCTAATCCCGTACACGAAAAAAATAACGGATGCACGCAAGCGCAGTATTGCAGAATACTTTTTTTTGCAATTTGAAACCGGGATTTTACCTTTGTTGCCAAAACTTCGCAAAAGTGTTATTCATAACGATGCAAATGATCATAATATTCTCACAGAAAGCAAAGGAAGTAATGGTGCCGAGATCATTGGTATAATTGACTTTGGAGATATGGTTCATACTTACACTATTTGCGAACTAGCAATTGCCTGTGCATATATTATGCTTGGTAAAGCGGATCCGTTGGATTCTATTTTAGATATTGTGCGGGGCTACCATAAAACCTATCCATTGCAAGAACAGGAGTTGGAAGTTTTATTTTACCTTATTTGTACCAGGTTGTGCAGCAGTGTAACTATTGCGGCTTTTCAACAGAAATTACAAAAGGATAATGAATATCTATCTGTCTCTGAACAACCGGCCTGGAATACTCTGCAAAAATTGATCGCAATAAATCCTGAAAAAGCGCATCAAAAATTTAGAAAAGTATGCGGTTTCCAGGTTAATGATAATCAAGTAAACTCCTTAAATAAAATCAGAAAAGAACGTGAAACATTCTTATGTAAATCATTAAGTGTCTCTTATAAAAACCCGCTTAAAATAGATCGTGGTGCAATGCAGTATTTGTTTGATGATAACGGGAGGACCTACCTGGACTGCGTTAACAATGTCTGTCACGTCGGGCATTGTCATCCACAAGTAGTTAGAGCAGCGCAAAAGCAAATTGCAGTATTAAATACTAATACTCGTTATTTGCACGAATATATTGTTGAGTATGCGAACCGACTGAGTGCAACCATACCTGATCCTCTTAATGTGTGCTACTTTGTAAACTCGGGAAGCGAAGCCAATGAACTGGCAATTCGTTTGGCAAACACATATACAGGAAAAAAAGATT
>CP070637.1:704319-707829 GCA_020354005.1 Ignavibacterium sp. | reverse complement strand
TGAAAATCGATAATCATATCATTTAGGATGAAATCATAATTAAATAGTAATCTGTAATCCAAACACAATTGTTCTTCTTCCAAAATAACTATCAACTCTGGATTTTTTTGAATAATCCCGGTTGTAGCTGTACCCAAAAATATTATTTATATCAAGGATGTTTAGAACTTCAACGTAAAGTACAGTAAAATAATTATTAAAAAATTGAGTGATGTAGGTAAATCGTATATCAAGCCGCTGATATGTTGGATGACGTGCTGAATTATCTTTTTCATAAACAGGTTCGAATATATCAAAATGAGGTATGTAGTTTGCACCAACAACCGGAGTAAAAGGTTTTCCAGAGGCATATTTATAATTGGCTCCTACTTGAAATGCAGAAGTAATATTATATTTGGCAATTACAGTAAAGTTATGAGTTATATCAAAAGTGCTTGAAGAAAGCTCTTCAAAATCCAGCCATCTTCTTTTAGTGTTGATGAAACCGTATGAAATCCAGCCATCAATTATTCCAAAAAGATCACCCTTTAGCATAAAATCTATCCCCTGTGCAAAGCCGTAACCTTTGTTGTTATAATTAAGTATGTCATCCTCTAAAGGAAGATTACTGTATTCTTTATGATAAGCTTCAATACGTGCACTTGAAATCTTGCTGATTTTGTAATCGAGTGAAGCAATGTAATGAGTTGCTATCATTGCATCTAAATTAGGATTACCATCGGATATGGAGTACAACCTTGGATCAGGATGCTGATGAAAAATCCCCCAACCAAAGTTAATTGTTAGATCATTTGTAAACCTATAACCAAGATTAAATCGTGGATCAATCCAGGATAGTGATAATGGTGTAACTACATCCGCACGAACGCCACCAACCATAAACAGTCCGTTTACGTTTAAAAGATTTGATAACTCTACTTCAGCATAAGCACCTGTTCTGGAAACATCAAACGTTGCATTTATAACTTCCCCATCTGCTTCATTTCGTATATCATAATCTTCTGAGGGAATAGCACCTGCAAAATGAGCATTTCGGAATTCCCATTCTCCGCCAATCAAAAGTTTTATTGATGGTGATAAAATAGTTTCAGTATCACCACGAAATTTTAATCCGTTATCCTTACGATTGATATCAAGTATTCCAAGCTTCCAGTTGCTGTCGTACCCGGTTTTTGAAACACTTAACTTTATCACCGTGTTATTTAATATAACATCAGTTAATTGAAGGTTGATAATATTGTTAGTTGAGTTTCCATTGAATTCATCTTTATAACCGGGTAGTTGCACTTTAACACCCTGCTCATCTTTTGCAATGGATGCGAAAAGTTTTATCCTTCCTGTATTGGAATATTTAAAAGATAAAGTTGCATTGGCATCAGACGAAACAGGCATTACTGTAAAATCATCCATCCCGCCATTTAACCAAAAGATTGGTTGGGTGAAACTTTGTCTCCCGCTAAATCTTAATCCAAGTTTAGAATAGCTTAGCGGAATTTGTCCTGATATGTCTGCACTTGCAAGCGATAGTCCAATTAAGAATTGTTGGATATCAGGCTCATTCTTTGTCTCAAGGTCGAGCACACCTGAAAGTGCGTTTCCATATTTAGTTGAAAATCCCCCACTTGAGAAATACATACCTTTGATGGACTCAGTATTTATGTTAGAGAACAGTCCACCGTAGGCTGATTCGTAGGTAAATGGATGATACAGTGATGCCTGATCCAATATTGTTATCGTTTCATTCGGATCACCACCGCGAACATATAACTGGGCGCTCTCTGATACCTGTGTTATTCCGGGCAGTGTCTTTAGTGATTGAAAAATATCTGCTGCACCACCTGGTGTAGTTATTATATCCATCGATGTCATAACCACACCGTTATCTTCTGCTGTACCATATGAACTTGCCGTTACAATGACTTCCTGAGTGCTTATGGTGGTACTCTCGAGTAGTAAGTGTATTGGGTTATTATAAAGCGTATCTAACAGAATTGACTGCTGGAACTTTTTAAAACCAATAATACTCGCAACCAATTCTATTTCACCCTGTTTAACGGTGATAAAAGAGAAACTTCCGTCTTCAGCACTCATAGATCCATCGAATGAATCAAGGATGAACACATTCACATATGCAAGTGGTATACCTTCTTCATCAGTGACATTTCCTTTAACTTCTGTTTGGGCAAAACATACAACGGATGAAAATAGGGACGTTAAGAGAATGAAAGAAATTTTATGTAAAGAAGAAAGTTTCATTATAGTTTTCTGTAAATGATGATGGTTACTGTGATGTTAATTTTTCTTGCACTGCAGGAAGAAGAATATTCTTTACCCAGGAAAATTTAGGCTCAATCTGTAGTGCTTTATTGTAAGTAGATATAGCAACTTCATAATCACCTAACTGCGTTTGAGTTTTACCCAACCAGGCTAATGCATCCAGGTATCCCCAACTTATTTTACTATCGGTATCTTTTTCATTTTCAAAGATGGATATAGATCTCTTAAAGAAATCCAATGCTTTCTCTTTACTTCCGCCAAAAAATTCAGGAGTACTGTATTTTGATATACCCTTTTGTAGTAGTACTCTTGGATTACTGGGTGTAATACCTATTGCTTCCGAAGTAAGAGAAATATTTTGTACGCCATTAGATTGTCCTAAACTTGGATCCATTGATACCTGAATACCGTTAACGGTACCAAGCAATGAAATTGCCTCTGCGTCTTCGCCATTTTCTTTGATAAGCGATTTGAGAATTTCTGTTGCTGAATCAACATGATTTGTAAACTGTAGTATATCTTCCATTTGCATGTAATAAAAAGCCAGTTTATAATCATTATATGCAAGGAAATAGTTGGCTAAATAATTTTCTTTATCTGAAGCTTGCGCACGTTCGAACATTCCCCTTGCTTTGATGTAGGATGTAAGATCAAATTCTACATCTGCATTGTGAAGTAATTTTTTACCCTCATCGATCAATGCATCAACCGACTGTGTGTAATTAAACGAAATAGCAGCCAGTAAAAAAAGTACGATGAACAAAATTTTACTTTTCATTATATCCTCCAATAAATAATTGACTAAATATTTGATTTCATTCTTGATAGAAAGTTTTTTAATTGACCGATATGTTTATTGTCACATTTGTATGATCAATTAGAAATTTGGCATCATCATAATCAGCCGGACCAAAGGTGCCGGAAGCATTATTGGAAAACCCATAATCTTCTGTAGGAATACCGAGGAAGTTTGAATTTAATTCCCCATCCAGGTTCTCATCATGATATAGTTTTATTGCATACTCACCATAAGGTAATTCGTCAATAGTGCATTCAGCTTTTCCGTTCTCAATTTTAACTTTAAAGCCACGATATGATTCACTATCACTTTCATAGTTTTCTCTTGAATTGGAAAGAGCAAGGAGAACTTCACCGTCATCATTTTCTAATCCAATAATTATTACAGTGAGTGTTCCGGTATCCACATCCTTTAAACTCTGAGCAACAGCAAAC
>CP070637.1:701208-704219 GCA_020354005.1 Ignavibacterium sp. | reverse complement strand
GAGATGACTTAACAATGCTCTCAGAAAATAATGAAACAATGTTTACACTTATTGCCTGCAATGCGAAACTGCCAAGCCAGCTGATTACAACAAAACGGGGGAACACAGCTGCTCCTTCAAACGAAGCATTTAGGGAAACGGACTCAGCAATATAAAATCTAACACCGCCTTCAGTTGAGATACCGAAGCGAGCATCACCTTCTAATCGGAGTAATGCAGCCTTATCGGCCTGTGAAATGGAATCTCTCTCAGAGAAAGTAAGACTTGTTAAAGTAAGCTGGTTTTGATTATATGGAATGAGAGAGAATGCCCAGACTTTATAGCCATAACCAATATTGTGTCCGATACCAACACGCCAGCCTTGCGTATCCACCTCTTTTGGTTCATTCTTACCGAATACTGCAGCATCAGATGTAAAGTAAGAACCGAAGAGGTAACGATCATCCAATCTATAAACGAAATCACTATATTGTTTGTACTCGGTGTACCCTAATTCTAAATCAGCCATTCCGATACTTGAAAACTCACCCGAAATAGTGTTGTAACCAGGGAAGCCATATCCAATATTTACTTTCATAAAAGGACTGAACTTACCGCTCCACGCCCAATTGATATATTCGTCCCAATCTTCAGGTTGAGAGTAAATATTATTTGTAAATATGATAACAGATAGGATTAAGAATATCTTTTTCATCTATTCCTCAGATACAATGAGTGTTGAATATGGAAAATGATTTTTGTCAATTTTTCTATTTTCTAAATAAAGATTGTTTATAGAATTTGAGAAAATTGATTTGAAGTTTTGATGCTGGCAGGTGGTGGTAAGATTAATTCCATAAACATATTTTGAAGATCAAATTTGTAAGGAAAAATTATTATCGTATCAAATGATTGTTCATTAATTCAAAAAGTAAATGATGCACTAAGTTTTATGGTTTCCATTGTAAACGGTGGATCAGATGTAACAGGCCAATACATTTCGCTCTTCATAGCATAAAACCATGCAAATGTTATTGCATTTTTGAGAATCAGGTACATTATCGGTCCGAAAAGCGGCGAAGATCTTACAATACTTTCTGAAAATATCCCAATCAAATTTGTGCTAATGGATTGTAATGCAAAACTTCCAAACCAAGACTGAAATTTAAATCTAGGATAAATAACCTGTCCTTCAAAGGAGGCTCTTACAGCAATGGTTTTAGCTAAATTAAACTCTGCACCGCCTTCGGTAGAGAGACCGAACCTTGTATCTCCCTCTATTTGGTTTAACAGTTCTATGTCATCCTGATTAATTGAATCTGGATACGAAAACCTGGTTCCGGAAAAGACAAGTTGATTTTGATTAAATGGAATTAAAGAAAATGGACCGACTTTGTAACCATATCCAACATTTCGCCCAATACCAAAACTCCAACTAGTGGTATTAATATCTCCTGCATGAGTATCATTAAATGGGTTAATCTCTTTAGCTAAAATTTCACCTGCATCTGAGGAAGCATATTTCCCAAATAAATATTTCTCATCGAGCTTATATACAAAGGCCTCGGATTGATCGTATGAAGTATATCCCATTTTCAATCCGGCAGTTCCGATACTTGAAAACGTACTGTTAAAATTTTCATAGCCGGGAAAACCGTAACCGAGATCGGCATCAATAAATGGTTTATAATTTCCTCCCCATTCCTCATTAATATATGCATCCCAATCTGCGGGTGGATTAAACACCGGCGTGATAATTAAAAAGTAAAGGAAATAAATTAAATCCATTTATTTATATGATGTGTAAAATACTTTTTCGTACCGCAAATTTGTTAAACATATGGAAAGTATAAAGTCATTTTTAAATAACCACTATCCTCTGCCAAGCTTTACATAAATACCAGCTGTAAAATCGAATTGAACTATGGGTGCCCAGCTGCCAACCCCAACCGAGGCTCCTCCGGTTCCGATCCATAATCCGCCTCCGGAGATTCTTAGTGGAACAAGCATTCTGGCTTGAAGACGAATTCCAATGCTTTTAGACAGATCAAATTTTCCACCACCTCCCAGTGTAATTGAAGCAAACCATTCATCAGAAATATTAGGATCAGTTGGGGAGAACACTGTTGCACCCCCTGTGAAAGCAAAAAATGGTCGAGCTTTCTTTCTGGGATTAAATTCCTGTACAACACCTATGTTAAAGTAATGTACATTTGCAGTAAATAAATCCTCTGTTATTCCAGTATTGAACTTTCTTAACCTGACATCGGTTTTTGTGGTTACCCACAATAACTCAACTGCCGTACCTGAGCGAAGATGATAATCTAAACCAAGACCGTAATTCGGTCCATCAGAAAATTGCACATCACCCTGGGCAACTGACATTCTAGAAAAAGTCATATATCCCCCAAATGCAAATGGCTCAGCCTGTGCAGATATATCTGAAATAAAAATAAAAGAAAACAATAATGTTGTTATCGCCAATTGAAAGAATTTGAATCGCTGCAATAACTTCATGTCACCTCCGGAAATTGTTTATATCTGAATTATGAATTGCATAAAAATAATTATAATGCCTTTATAATCATAATAATTGAAGACAGTATTGCAAATGCAAAATATAATCTCCAATTCATAATCTTACATCTGAATTTTTAATAGGTATTTTATTAATAATATCCTGTTAACATTCAAACTTTCATATCAAGATTTAGATTAAGATGAGCTAGTAAGAGGGTTTCATAACAATACACATTATTCTAATGATATTGAAAATCTCTTGTTTATTGCGATAAAAGTATAATAATTAAATGATCAAAATGGCACAACGCTTGATTTAACATACTAAACTATTTCGAAAGGATGTTAATAATGGCACTTTATTATTTGGCTGGGATCATAACCGTAGGTATTATTATATATGTTATTGCTAATATGGTTGCTGTATCAAGAAAAAGAATGAAACTAAAAATTTGAATAAGCAATAAGATATCACACAGAATTCAAAGACCGTCTATATGACGGTCTTTTTT
>CP070637.1:696046-701108 GCA_020354005.1 Ignavibacterium sp. | reverse complement strand
TATTTATCGGACTTAATCCATGCTTCAAGTGTAACATATTCCGTAATGTTAAGTGAACTATCATTTCCACAATCAATAAAATCGTCAGTCCCATCAAAATCTAAGGCATAACCGGCACCGTTACTTATTGTAGTAGGAACATTAGGCGACCAGTCTGATTGCAGATTGCTGATATCTGTTGAGCTGAGCGCATAATTATAAATTCTTAGATCATCTAATGAACCTCCAAAATAATTATCTTCATCATCACTAGCTCCAATAGTTAAATCATTGTTAGTTATTCCAATAGTAAAATCTTCTGTTAGTGAATTATCCTCTACACCATTTACATAGATGCGGATAGTTTCTCCATCATAAGTTGCGGCAACGTGCATCCAGGTATCGCCTGTCCCCGGGTATTTAGTAATTGAGCTTACTCTATATGAATTGCTGTTATTAAATCTAATTGAGATGGTCGAGTCTAAACCTAAAAATAAGGAATATCCTGATTCGTTAGTGTCGTCAACCTTCCTTATTATTCTTTGTGTTCCATACTTGGAAGGTTTGATCCATGCGGCCACTGTTATATTCTCTGAGATATTCAAAGCTGGATCATTGAATACTTTGCAGTAATCAATAGTTCCATTCAAATTTAAAGCTAATCCTCTTTTGCCTTCAACCCAACTAGGACCTTCTATAATTAAGGCATTATTTTTTGAGGATGATGAATCGATCAGAGTCGCACCACCGTTGTCCTCCATTGCCCAATGACCAACTAATTCATGTCTTTGTGAAGGTTCTGCTAACTTTTGAATATTGGACAATGATAATACATCATGGATAATTTGAACCTTATCCAATGATCCCATAAATTTTTTACTTCCATCCAGATTTGAACCGATCGACAGTAATTCAGTATTACTTCCAATCGTAAAAGGGTCTGCAAGAGTATCATCAGGCACTCCGTTAACATAGGTTCGAATTGTCGAACCGTCATAAGTAGCAGCAAAATGGAGCCACTTATCTAATCCATCTAAATATGATGATGTTGTATTTACCCTTTTACTGTTATCACCGTTGAACCTGACAGAAAACGAACCTTCATCATTAAGGAAAAAACAGTAACCAGTGGTTGCATTTTCCTTTTCTATTATAACCTGTTCTCCTGATCTTTCTGGCTTAATCCATGCAGTTAATGTGATTTTATCAGTAATGTCCAATGAATTATTATCGGGAGTAGTTGTATAATCATTCATCCCATCAGATCTTAAAGCGAGACTATCCACACCTGTTTCCCACGTTGGTGTTCCAGAAACAGTTCCATCATTTTCATAGGCCGAGGCATCGACTAAAGTAACTCCGCTTCCTTCATCCATATTGTAATTTGCTACAAATTTATTTTGAGCTAATACTCCTCTCCATCTATAATCTGGACCCATATAATCAGAAAAAACTACTACAAATTCATCAGTATACAACTGCTTAGATCCTGATACATCATCCCAGGTTGAACTGCCCATTTTTAAATACGTACTTTGAGCGGGAAAAGAAATTAAAGATAATTTTGATTCCTTATAAACAATATCATCTCCTCCAACATCTTCAACATATACCACAGTTATTAAACCGAGAAATTCACTTAATAAAACAATGGGCCTCGTACCTTCAGTTAATGCCAATTCTTCAATTTCATAAAGATCATCCCAGGTTCCGGCAGGTCTTCTAACTAACAAACTCAAATTCGTATACCCTACAGTGTTATAACCGGTTTTAGTTGCGATGTATAATGTTCCATCACTCCCTGCAGCAATATTCAGATGATCATCTGCCATTCCAATTCCAACTTCATCATTAGCTGACTGTGATGCTGGAACTTCATCCGACGACCAGGATGTTGCTGCATTTCCATCGGTGTGATATTTAAATCCATATCTCCTAGTATTCTGATTTGACCAGATTACTCCAATTTTCCCATCAAAAGCAGTAACCGCACAAATATCGTCTTTCTTTACATTCGATTCGAGAATATGTGGTCCGTTCCAGCTACTATAGGGAGAATCACTCCAGCGAACTACAATTCTGTGAAGTGTATCAGCTTCTGTTCTGCCATCCGAAGCTAACCACATTCTTCCATTTCCATCTATATCAATAGTTGCTGTCTCAACCAAGCTGTCTAATGGAATTGTAACTTCTGTATTACGGGTTGACCAAAGATCATAAGTGGGTGGAGAGTCGTCATCAAATTCAACAGAAACTAATATAGAGGTAGTATCTTCAACAATTAAAATGTGTGTCGTATCGCCATCAACTTTTACGTCAGCTTTTCCAATAAAAGTTGAGAGTTGCAAAACATTGGTCCAATCACTTCCATCTAACCGCCATAAATGGGTTCCAGTTGATGTGGCCAATGCGGCCCACCAATATCCCCCATGTTTCCATACTTTCGATTGAGGTTTATCTCCAGCATCGCTAGCGATAGATGATAACGAATTTATTTGAGTTGTGTGTGAAATTCCCTGACCAGGAATATCAGAAGATGATAGAATAAATACTATCAATAGTATTAGAAAATTAGTTTTTGACACGGTAATATTTTCAATTAGTAATTTCAGTACAATCCTCAAGAATATTATAAAATAGTCTTACATTCTTTATAACTATTGTGTTAATTACTTCAATTAAATGGTTAGTTAAAGTTTAAGCAAAAACTAACGACTAATTTTTTAGACGTAGCACTTCCACAATTATTAAGCCAGAGTGGAGTATTAGCAATTAAATTAGTAATGATTATGATGTTCCAAATAGTTCGAAAACAGTTAGTATTTATCCTTTTTTAATGATATTTTGGGGGTGAAATAATTATGAATTAATTCACTAAAGTGCGGTCTCGCTTTCCTTTAAAATCGACTAAATAGTGAGATTAAAATTAGTTGATTTGTCTTAAAACGAGGCAGTAAGATAGTAAATAAAAAATTTAAAAGTCATCATTTTTTTTCAACATTTTTCGTTGATTGCCAACCAAAGGCATAATTATTGACTGAGCGTACTTTTTTTTAGATGGATTTATCACCTATCGTATCTAATTTAATAGAAAGAAAAAATAATGGAAATTATTGAAAAGATTCAAAACAAGTCAGCTAAAATCGGAATCATCGGGCTTGGTTATGTAGGTTTACCTCTTGGATTAGAGTTCGCCGGAAAAGGATTTGATGTGATTGGATTTGATCTAGATGAGAAAAAAATTGAATTTATAGGGAGAGGTGAAAGTTATATAAAGCATATAGATTCGGAAAGAATTAGGAAATCTGTAACCGATGGTAAACTTTTAGCTGTATCAGATTTCTCAAAAATAAGCGAAATGGATGCAATCATTATATGCGTTCCTACCCCATTAAATGAATACCGTGAGCCCGATATGTCTTATGTGGAGAGTACAACAAAAACAATTACTGAGTATATGCGTGCAGGTCAGTTGATTGTATTAGAATCAACTACTTATCCCGGAACAACAGAAGAAATATTACTGCCACTTTTCCGTAATGCCAAATCAGCAGGTGATAATGGGTTTGAAGTTGGAAAGGATTTCTATTTAGCTTTCAGTCCTGAAAGAGAAGATCCGAATAACGAAAAATATTCCACATCAACGATTCCCAAAGTTATAGGCGGTGTAACTGCAAATTGTTTAAAAGCAGCAATTACATTATATGATCAGGTAATCATTAAAACAGTTCCAGTTTCTTCTCCAAAGGCTGCAGAGGCGACTAAATTGCTTGAAAATATATATCGCTCAATTAATATTGCTTTGGTAAACGAGCTAAAAATGGTTTTTGATCGAATGGAAATTGATATATGGGAAGTGATAGCTGCAGCTTCGACAAAGCCATTTGGATTTACTGCCTTTTATCCTGGACCAGGTTTAGGCGGTCATTGTATACCAATCGATCCTTTTTACCTTACCTGGAAAGCCCGTGAGTATGAGATTAATACAAAATTTATAGAATTAGCAGGTGAAATAAATACTCATCAACCTCATTACGTTGTTGAAAAAGCTATGGAAGTGCTAAATGAATATAAACTGCCTTTGAATGGTTCGAGAATATTAATTCTCGGTGCGTCCTACAAAAAAGATATTGATGATACCCGTGAATCTCCGTCTTTGAAGTTAATTGAGTTGTTTATCGAGCGTGGAGCTCGTGTCGATTACACTGATCCATACATACCATCATTACCAAAGACAAGAAAATATAATTTTGCAATGAAATCAATTGATCTTACTACGGAAAATATTAAAAATTATGATCTATTAGTACTTAGTACCGATCACACTAATTTTGATTATAAAATGATTGTCCATAATGCCAAAGCAATATTGGATACACGCAATGCATTTGCAAAGAATAATTTAAAATCCCCAACAATTTTTAAAGCATAATAATTCACAACCAGAAATTTTGCTAAATGAAAAACTTTGCAATAACGGGTGTGGCAGGATATATAGCACCGAGACATCTGAATGCAATAAAAGAAACAGGAAATAATCTGGTTGCAGCAATTGATCCTCACGATTCTGTCGGAATACTTGATCAATTTTTTCCAAGTGCAAGTTTTTTCACTGAATTTGAAAGATTCGATCGACACTTAGAAAAGTTAAGGAGAAAAGGTGAGGGTCATAAAGTACATTACTTAACAATATGTTCTCCAAACAATCTGCACGATGCTCATATACGTTTAGCATTAAGAATTGGTGCTGATGCAATTTGCGAGAAACCACTGGTTTTAAATCCCTGGAATTTAGATGCGCTACAAGAACTTGAAGCTGAAACCGGTCAGAGAATTTACACAATATTGCAGCTTAGGGTTCACGAGAGTATTATCGAATTAAAAAAGAAATTGGAATCATCAAACACATCAAAAAGATACCAGGTAAGTTTAACATACATTACTTCACGTGGTTTATGGTATGATTTCTCATGGAAGAGTGTGAAGGAAAAATCAGGGGGAATTGGAACAAACATTGGTATTCACTTTTTCGATTTACTTATTTGGCTGTTTGGTTGTGTTCAAAAAAGTGAATTGCATTTAT
>CP070637.1:682944-695946 GCA_020354005.1 Ignavibacterium sp. | reverse complement strand
GTTATAAGATTCCACATCCTTTAACGTTTCAGCATTGGAAAGCGGGTGTTCCACTGCATTAACAGTTACACCCAACTTCAAAAACCCAATACCCCAGTCATCGGTAAAGACACCATCGTCACGCGCTACGGTTTTGTTACCTGGATTTTTTTTAAGGAAGATTCGCCGAAAGTCCACATCCAAATATTCCAAAATCCGGACGTCATAGTAGTTGGCTGTTGCACCGGATCGCACAGGCGGGATTGGAGATAGATCCAGATGATCCCGGAGATGCAAGTATGTTTCATCCAGCAGCATGGATGCATTACCCATCAGATCAATCGGGATGCGGTCTGCTTCCTGGTGGTTGAAAGTTAGTTTGACACGTTCACGGTGACTTAATTCTGCCATAGCTTCTTTAGTAAATTAATTAAAAACAGTTTATAAACCCACAGACTGCAATATGATGATAATAGCATTTAGTTTTATCTGCAAATTAACTAGTAAAGTATGTTAGTACAAAAATAGTCTGAATGCTTTTACATGTTTTCTTTAAAATATTTGTTCCTTTAACAAATTACTTATACTAAAAATAAAAAAAGAGACTGGTTAAGGTTGCTAATTTCTTTTTATAAATTGTAAATTTATAGTAAGCTTTAACTAACCTAAATTCATTATTAAAGGGGGGTCTGCATGGAGAAGATCATCAATGATATTACCCAGATGATCGGCAGTTACGTGCCCAATTTATTGGGAGCAATTGCCATCTTAGTAATTGGGTGGATCGTAGCACTAATTATCGCTCGTGTTGTAAAAAGTCTGCTTAAAAAGTTGGATCTTGATAATAAAGTTGCCAAAAAATTTAATGCAGAGGAGGATAAAAAACCGTTCCAGCTTGAGCATTCAATTTCAAGAGGTGTTTTTTGGTTTATAATGTTGTTTGTGCTAGTAGCATTTTTCCAGGCGCTGCAGCTAACAATAATTACTGAACCGCTTAATAACCTGCTTGATCAAGTTCTAAGTTACTTACCGCAATTATTGGGAGCAGGGGCTCTGTTCTTAATTGCCTGGCTACTTGCAACCGTATTAAGAAAAATAATTGTAACAGGTTTACAATCGTTAAAAGTAGATGATAAGATTGGGGAGAAGGCCGGTCAGGAAGAATCAAAAAGCATTCCATTATCAAAATCTCTAGGTGATGTTGCTTACTGGCTTGTGTTCTTGATATTTCTACCGGGAATTTTAGGAGCGCTTAATCTTGGTGGTTTGCTAGAGCCCATTCAGGGTATGCTGAATAAAATTCTTGACTTTCTGCCAAATATCCTTACTGCTGCCATAATTATACTAGTTGGATGGTTTGTTGCAAAAATTCTACGCCAAATAGTTACAAGTCTTCTTAGTGCTATTGGACTGGACAAATTAAGTGATAAGGTAGGTATAAGTAATGCTCTAGGAAAACAAAAGCTATCTTCTTTAATAGGTTTGGTAGTTTATATAATAATTCTTATTCCGATTATAATTGCCGGTTTAAATGCACTTCAACTTGATGCTATTACTACACCGGCCAGCAATATGCTTAATAACTTTCTGGAAATTATTCCATCTATTTTTGCAGCAGCAGTTATTGTTGGAATCTCCTATATCATAGCCAAAGTCCTTTCCGGTTTTGTTGAAAACCTTTTGGGTGGAATCGGGTTTAACAATCTATTTGTAAAATTAGGATTGCAAAAGGAACCGTTTGAAGGAACAAAAGCCCCATCCAAAATTGTTGGTTTTCTTGTGCTTCTGGCATTGATGTTATTTGCTTTTATCGAAGCTTTCAACACTCTAGGCTTTAATACCCTGTCCGATTTGATTTCACAAATAACAATACTTGGCGGACATATTTTATTTGGACTGGTAATACTGGGCTTAGGTTTATATTTTGCAAATATTGCAAGCGATACGCTTAAGGGCAGCAATATATCGAATGCATCTACAATTGCGTTTGTTACCAGAATAGCTATTATTGTTTTGGCAGCCGCCATGGCATTAAGGCATATGGGCTTGGCAAATGACATTATCAATATGGCATTTGGATTACTCCTTGGTACTATAGCAGTTGCAGCTGCAATAGCATTTGGAATTGGTGGCAGAGATATTGCGGCTAAAAAATTAAGTGAATGGAATGAGACGTTGTCAAAATAATTTTTGCTGAGATTAAGAACCTGCCTGCTTGCCTTGTCTCTAACGAGTCGGAGCGGGCTGGCAGCTACAATTTGATTTAATAATAATTTAACTCACAAAGTATGTTAGTGTAAATGCAGTAAAACACTTTTACGATTTGTTGAATTATCGGAGAGGAAAAAGACAGATTAGATACAAGAGATTTAGATAGTGTAGAACATAACTACAACCTCTTCGCAACAACAATCACAATTTTAAATTCTTATATACTCGCGCATGATGTATTAAAAAACAATAAATTTGCTTTATCTCAAACAATAAACAGAAAGATTATGATACAACCGAAAGAACCCTTAGCACCTTTCCTCGCTGAACCTATAAAGATTGATCAGGAGATTAGTATTACGGGTAAATGGATTCCCGCAAAAAAAGGTGGTCTGTTCAAAAAATCTGCCGAATCAAAAGAGATACTGAAGCAGTGGGAAGACATTCATGGTGGCGCCAAAGGGCACGAAGGTGTGTTGTCGACCGAAATCAACCATGCTGTTGGAGAAGACGCTGTGTTAGTTCACCACGTATTCAAAGATCCTGATGCATTAGTTAATTATTTTTCTACTACCGCTACCGAGCACTTTGAGGCACTAACAAAGGTCGCCAGGCCAGAGATACATCTTATTCGAGGTACTAAAATACCTGAAAGAACCAGGGAAGCACTTTTGGCTAAAGACGTACCAGGAGTCTTCGGAGAATTCCTGTTTGGATATGTAAAAGAGAACTACACGCGCCCAGATCAGGAGATGGTTATTCAGGTAACTGCTAAATGGTCTTGCAAACCAGACGAATTAAGCCACCTGGAAGAGCTCAAACACTGGTGGCAGCGTGTTGGCACTGATGCATATTCAATTGAAGAAGGTCTGCTTAGGTTTGAGGTTTATCAGGTGATAGGAGAAGACGCCTTGATTATTCACGAAACATTTAAGAATAGTGATGAGTTGAAATTCCATTTATCTAAAGGCACGGCGGAGAAATATAAAAAGGACATAGACAAAATCGCCATGCCAGAATGCTACTTCTTTCGCGGTCCTGTATCATGGACAATTAGAACTTACTCTAAATTTTTACGACTGCCAGCTACGTACTCCAGTCTGGGAAGTAATTTCACCCAACCCGGGGGAAGTATGAGTGATGGAATAATTTGATTGATGAAGAACAACAGCTTGAATAAACGCTCCTTTCAATGGCGTTTATTATTTGTTTTGTGTTGCTGATTCTAAGTTCTCAAAATATCTTATCCCTAATGAAAAGGGAAAAATTGAAGCTTTTTGGATTTTATTTAAAACAGCCGGATCTGATGCCATTATATCTTTTGCTGTTTCCAATGATGAGGCTTTTATTACTGCAATTCCAAATAAATTATCATCTCCCGGTTTTAATTCAGTTCTACCAGCAAAAATCAATATCCCATTGCCTCCCAGACTATCTATGAATTCAGAATGCTCCTGAATCACTTTGTAGGTTGCATCAGTCCAGTTTGCTGGATTATTGTATTCTGTAGTTAATTTTAGATGATAAATAAAGAGATCCTTATTGTTATTTATTTTCTCCATATGGTTATTCGTTTGAGTTGCTAATGGTACATTTAAGCTAATAGGAATTAATATTGTCAGACCAAAAATTTTACTGAGTACTTTCATATTCTTAAGTTAATGATAACAAACAACTTTTCAATAAACCTGTGTACAGACAGGCGCAATAAGTCTTAGCTATTAATTAACTTCAATGTATGTTATTTCGAATCTAGCAAAACACTTTCCTGACTTGTTTAGATATCGGGGACGATATGTAATTTAGAATTAAAAGATTTAGTTAGTGGCTTGTTTACTAATAATTATTACTTGAAGCATCTACCCGACCTACAAAAGCATGAGTCCCGGAATGACCGAAATTTTCATTTTCACTTTTGTGTTCACTTTTTAAGGTCTTGTACTGAATATATTCGAACGTATAACGAAAGGGCAAATTATTAAGTCTAACTGGTTCCCCGTTAAGTCCTTTGAGCATTGCAACTTCTGCATATGAACCTGGCACGGAATATTTTGTTACAGTTTCATTCCTCTCAATTTTAATTGGAACCCGCTCACTTGCTAAAACATTTGGCTCAAAATCGTATTCAAATATAATTGGAAGAAGCACCTGTATGGCATTCAATTGTTCGTCAGTAGTATTTTCCTCAGCATAGTATTTTAACCACTTACCCATACTTTCTGTGTACATAAAAGTTACCCCGCTTAAATCTGTACCCTTGTAATGTCCTTTTTCAATTTCAATAAGACCATTAACGTGACAGAAACCATTTGTAGACGAGCCTCCAAAATTACAGGGACAGGGGATATCGCAGTTGCAGCTCTCTGTGTATTTGGCAGATACAAACCACTCCTCATTCTTCATATCCTGTTTTTCTTTTGTTGAATTAGAGCATCCTAAAAGTAAAAAGAGGCCGACAAGTAATATCAAATTCAATGTTCTCATAATTATTTTTTGTTTGTTTATAATTGATGAATTAAATGATCCACAACGATCTAGCATAAACGGCTTGACAAGCTTTTTATGGGCATAATCGTAATATGCATTTTTAGTGGCTGACTTCCTATTTCATTCTGTTCCAATCTTGTTTTTTAATAGTATATGTCCAATTTGTACCAGCATTTTTAAGTAAGTTTTTGTGGGATTCCATTATTCTTTGCCCACTAATTTTCTCTACTGCTTTTTGAGAACGTTTATTGTCTTTATCAATATAAAAAATAATCTCTTCTATAAATTTAAAAGCGTAATCGATCATTAATTTTTTCATAGATTTATTGTACTCACCTCCCCAGTAATCTCTTGACAAAAATGACCACCCAATTTCAATTGCGCTTTCTACATTATCAACGGGCTTAAATCTTGTACTTCCGATTACATTGTTGCTTGATTTGTCAAGTATAATTAATGCTCCATTAGATTTTATTGACTCTTCAAAAAATTTTGAATAAACAGAACTTTTATACCTATCACTGCAAGGATGTTGTTTCCAAATCAATGGGTCTTTTGCTACTTCATAAAGCGTCTCAAAATCATTCTCTCTTAATGGTCTTAAGATTATCAAATCGTCTTCTAATGTTGGCTGTAAATTCATTATAATAGTTTGATTTATCCTTTATTCATTTTGTAAACATCGAATAGGTTCAGTGTTTTTTTCTTGCTTGCCTTTAACAGGTTGGCTAAACTGCGTTTTAATGCTGTTTATGTTTTGTTAGCTGAAGTAATTTTTCAGGGTATTGTAATTATATCATCCTCAAATTCTGATTTTGTTAGCCCAAGTTGTTCAATGCTGAAAAGATGAGCGTAGTCAACATTCAGTGAATGAGTTAAAAGAATTTGTGTGTTATAAGGACTAAAAATTTCGTGTCTACCTTTGCGGTTCCAATAGCTCACATCAAATGCCCCTAACATTTCTACCATTTCTTTACGTAAATTAGGAAACTTATTAAGCTCATCATTCATATTCATCTTAAAGTAATGATCTTCTGATCTCCGTACAGGTGGATTGTAGGACTTTATTAAAGGATTCTCTTCCGTTTCAAATTTCTTGAATCTTTCCATCAATATACTCTGAGCATCGACTAAGTGACAAACTTGTTCATGAATGCACCATTTATTCTTAATCCTCCTGATCTTAAAGAGTTCCTTCGGAATTTGATTTAGCAGGTTATTGAGAATAGCAGGAGTCTTTTCTAGACAATCAATAATATAGTTTATTTCTGTCATTGTTTAATTACACCAAACTTAGCGACAAACGAAATACTGTTTTACTGCAAATTAACTAGTAAAGAATGTTATTACAAAATTCCCTGAGAATATTTAACTTCCCAATCCCTGCTCTATGATTGGTTAAGTCTTTGTAATGGTATGAATATTGGAATACAAATCTATTTCAAAAAATATCCTAGATTATTTACACGTGTCTTGTTTATTTTATTCTCATTTATCTCACTACAATTGCCGTGGATTTAAATACTACCTTTGTAATTGAAAGAATAGTAAGATTTTATAATACTGGAGATTGTGATCGTACATTCTAATGGAATTTTATATTAGATGAGATATTTTACAGGTATTAACCTAATTATGCTGGTAAAGCTAAAAATAAAACCATATTTGCTATTGGAAATCTTATTGTTCCTGTTCTTTATTAATACAGTCCTATCACAGCCTATTGAAAATGATCACTACTCAGGCTCTCATTTCTTTAATATAGGAATGTTTTCTGTTATTAGTGGTGATTCTTATTCTCCAGCCCCGGGAACCGATGAGTTCAGAAATGAACTTCAACTAATTTGGAAAGGATCTGACAATGAGCATTCTGCAATAAATTCGTTGCACACGTATAGTCATTTTATTGGAGACAGTTTATTTTGGAGAGATTACTTGAGTGATATTAGTTCAATTTCAGATAGTCTAAAAACACTTGGTGATTGTCAGTTTATCTACATTGATACAAATAATGATAGTTTAATAAATGAAAATGAGCTAAATGCCTTCACAACATTATTTGATATGTTCATTAATTTACCAAATACTGATCATATAATGGGCTGGTACATTGTAGATGAACCTTCAGCACACGAATATGATCCGGCAGAACTGGAAAAAATTTACTATGCTATTAAACAAAGGGATGGCAGACCAATTTATATTGCTGAGGCCCCATTTGAATCTGACTATTCACGCTTTCTCTGCGATATATTAATAATAGATTACTATTACTATACTATAAATGATTTTACAAATGCTGCAACTTTAGCAGCTTGGAGCTATCTAATACCAACCGCAAGAGAACAGTTAAAAGATGCTGGTCGTGAACAGACCGAAATTCATTCCCTGCTTGTACTAGGGGAGGAAATTTGGCCTAGTGATTTTAATGAAGAATTTTTAGAGTCCCACGGTCTTACACATTCTGCAATCAGAACAGTTTTGAATTTAAGCGTTGATGGAATATGGTTCTATGCTTGGAGGAAGGGTGCAATTAATTCGGAAGATGCGGTGGATCGATGGTTATCCAATGAAATGTATGCCGAAGCTGTGGAGACGGAGATACACGATAGAGAGTTTCTTGTTACGGCATTCAGCAATCAAAGTAATAGTAAAATATTTGTTAGCGATATTGGAATTGGTCAGTCGCCCGATGAAGGAACGGGTTATATTTTTAGTAATAGAGTGGATGCACTGGCAAGTGGTGATTTTCAAGGTAGTAATGATTTGAATGGAAATACAATACTTTATGATTTAAGCTATAGGATCGAAGATGGATTCAGAAGCAATGGTGATGGAGACGATGAACTAGTTACGTCGTTTAACAATGGAAACATATACTATGATGAAAGTGGAGACCTACCAAATCGGTTACCGATTAATTCAATACAAGGAAATGTTTCAGCTATAACTTCGGGGGATTTTGACGGCGACGGAGATTTTGAAATAGTAACAGCCATACAAAATGGAAATAATTGTAAAATTTATGTGAGTGATGACGGAGAAGTTGGTAGCATTAGTGAACACCAAATTTACTCCTCGGATAATTTTATAGTAACTGCTCTAGATGCGGGCGACTTTGATGGAGATGGCAGAGATGAATTAGCAACCGCTATCTCTAATTCACAATTTACTGATTCGTATATCTATATAGATGATATTTATACAACAGGAATTGCTGTTGGCGGAGCGCCATGGTATGGACCAAGTAATGAGTTTCATATAACATCAATGGTCTCCGGGGATTTTAATGAAGATATTATTTTTAAGGATAGATTGTTATTTGCTCTATCAAATTCTATGCTTGCAGATACCAGGATCTATTGCACAGACTTAAACAATTTCTCATTCGATTCTTCCAATGCATTCTTTGGACCGGATATTTATTGGCATGTAACGGCAATGACCTTTGGGGATTTTGCTGATGATAATAAAATAACGAAGGAGTTGATAATTGCATTTTCAAATGGTTCATTTAGTCATGCCACAATATATAAAACAGTAGATCCGGTATTAGATGGAATTGGAGAGATAATCTACGATCCCGGTGAACCATCTGAATATTACGTATCTGCAATGACATCCGCCAGCTTTAGGGAATCTCTTCATCCTGTGACGTCGGTTGATGGAAATTACGGATCGAACAACAACTTAACGGTTGAGGATTTTAAACTTCTCCAAAATTATCCTAATCCATTTAATCCGGCAACAACAATAAAGTATTCGGTACCGGAAGTTAGTTTTGTTACACTTAAAGTATTTGATGTTTTGGGAAATGAGATAACAACTTTAGTTAATGAAGAAAAAGCTAAAGGTAATTATGAGGTTGAATTTTCAGTAAATGACAGAAGAAGAGATTATCCCAGCGGGATATACTTCTATAGATTACAAGCAGATAATTTTATTGAGACTAAGAAAATGATTCTGATGAAATAGTGTCATTTTTTATACGGTTTAATATAATTGAATGCTGTATCCACAACCAGTATAACTCGAAATAGCTAAGAAAATAATTTTTAATACTTTATAGTAAACACACAACAACCACAATTTTTAAGTTCTCAACAACACCCGCTCCTTCGTTTATAGCTTCAAGGAAGATGATATAGATACCGATGCGGAATGCTTCACCGTCATTACCAAGGTCATCAAATATTACAGAGCTTAATGGGCAGCTTCCCCGCCATTTGCTGAAGTGGATGAGCACCATATTAAGACGTTTATTTTTTGTTATCAACAGTTTTAATCTCAGGATGAAAGTTGCATAGGTCTAATTTTCTCAATAATGAATTTTTCTATTGGAAATTTATATTGATCATTATTACATCTCCACTGAGCTAATATTCTAAGTGGATAAAAAAGTACTTCGCGTTTTCGTCCGTACCCTAACTTTAGGTAAAATTTAAAGGCTTCAAAAAAGTTTTCTTTTTCTCTGCTTACCCAAGGACCAGATGAGCCGATATAATCAAAATCCCCCCATTCTTCTGTGGATGAAGGAAGCTCGTATCCGTTGTTGACAACTTCCTCTGTAATAGCGGAACCAGGGTATGGATTGAAATAAAAAATAGGCGTGTCAAAATTAGGGCTATGGCTTCTTAGGTTTTTAATTACTTTAATAGTGTCAGCTACACTCTCGTCTGTTTCTGACGGAAACCCTACTATGAATGGGAAAATAACCGAGATATCTAATTCATTGCATTTTTCGGCACAGAAAAATACTTGTGATAGTTTAATATCTTTTTTCATCCAATCCAGCATCTCCTGTGAACCTGACTCTACACCAATTAGCAGTCTTCTTAATCCAGATTGTTTACAAAGTTTCCATATTTTATAAGTTAGTCTCTCTCCTTGATCAGCTCTCATAGTAGCTACCCACGAAATATTTATCTTTCTGGAAATCAACTCTTTTGTGAATTCTTCAATTCTATTCGCGTAAGTAAAAAAGGTTTCGTCCTGAAAATTTAAATCGCTGAATTTATATTTCTGATAATAGTATTCCAGATCATCTCCCATTTTAGCAGCAGGAATCGCAGTATAATTTCTTTCATAAACAAAAGGGTCTGCACAAAATGCGCATCTAAAATAACAGCCTGTAGAAGAAATATAATCGAATTGTCTTTTCCCTTTCTTCTCAAAGTATCTTTCTACATTTATCAGATCATAATTAATCCTGCCAAAACTATCCATTGCAAGCAATGGACGAGTTGGATTTTTTACAACATTTTCATTATTGCGATATGCAATGCCCTTTACATTATCCAATGGAATCCCTTCTACTAAGTGGTCAACTAATTCCTTGAATGTTTCTTCCCCTTGTCCGTACACTGTAATATCAATAAAACTATGATCCTCAATAGGTTGCGCAGGAAAGAGGGAGGTGTGCCAACCGCCCCATATTACCGGCAAATCCGGATTGAGCTGCTTTACTTTTTGGGAGATATACAGCCCATCTTTAATGGGGGCACCTGTAATTATTGTAACACCAAAACATATGGCATTATGTATGTGCTGCTTAATCAGCTCAACAACATTCTCTTCAACCCGGGCATCAATAATAATTACTTCATATTTTTTCTGATCAATGACTGAACCGATTGCTAATAATGCGAGAGGCATATCGAAGAATACTGTTTTCGGATTATATAAGATTATCTTTTTTCGTGAACTCATTTTTCAAATTGTTGACGATTTCTCTGTAAACCTGCCCTTGCTAGTCAGGCGCAATGCTGTTTAAATGCAAATTAACTGGTGATGTATGTTAGTGCAAATATAGTAAATCAGTTTAATGATTTGTTTAGCTATCAGGAGGAAAAAGAAGATTAGAAATAAAATATTTAGAAAATAATAATTATCTACTACAACCTCCTCGCAACGACAACCACGGTTTTTAAGTTCTCAACAACACCGGCACCTTCGTTTATTGCTTCCAGGAAGATGATGTAGATACCTATACGCAATGCTTCGCCATCATCAGCAAGTCCATTGAAAATAATGGAGCCAGAGGAGCCGCTTGCCTGGCTGTTTGCCAAAGTCCGTACCAACCTGCCTGTGCTGTCAAATATTTTTATTCTAACCTGTGAGGTCGCCTGTGTTAAATTGTAGTTAATGATTGTAAAATCTTCAAAACCGTCATTATCCGGTGAGAAAGGATTTGGTGATACTGAGATATTAGATTCTGTATTCAGGTTATCTGTAAAGATACTGTTCTCTTTGGCAGGTGTGCCGCCAAGTACGTTTACAGAGCTGCTCCAGTTGCTTGCGTCACTTCCGTTAAGAAGCGGGTTAATTCTTTCGAGTGCAATGTTTTTGGTTGATACAAACTTATCATTGTGCCATTTATCGGAATACCATATTGAATCGATTACATTCCCCCTTACATCACTCAACAAAATCAGCTCACCAGTGTTAACCAAACCAAGACTAGAAATACCAAGTATTGTATAATTATCATCTTCACTCAATCCAAACCTTGTAAGAAATGATGAGTCTGATGCCAGCACAAAATAATCGTTTGGCAAAATATCTATAGACACTTCAGAGAGCTTTTCCCTATTACCATTTTCATCTTCAATCCTCCAACCGCCTATGTTTACTTGACTGCTGCTAGGATTGTAAAATTCAATGTACTCACTGTTATCTGTATCTGGCTCAAACATTATTTCGTTTATAACGAGGTCATTTCTTTCGTGCGATTGCACGTTTTCAATTGAGTTTGGCGTTCCGGGTGTGCTGCCATTCGCATCCAAAGATGTGGTCCAATTTGTAATATCATTTGTTCCCCCATCAACAGAAATTCTCTCCAGTGAAAATCCATCTCCACCACCCCAATCTGAAGAATAAAGCAGGCTGTCAATTATTCCATCCCTGAAATCATAAATTATAATTCCATCCGATGTGTTTCCAAGAGTTCCAAAATTAACGTACATAGTTTTCGCTTCTGCATCCGGATGAAAACTATTGAATGACGTATCCTTTGCAATGATTAAAAACTCATCAGGCTGTAAATAAACATTTTGGTTTGTTATAAAGTTTTTAGTCGGAGTTGAAAGCAAATCGCTCACAGACCAGTTCATAAGATTTACAGAGTCATCAGAAATATTTATCAGCTCAATCCATTCTGGCTCTCCATCGGCAGGGGAGTACATCACTTCATTTATTACTAATACTTTATCAGCAAATCCTGGCTGAACAGCTTTTTCAAAATAGTTGTTAAGAGTGTCTTCATCTTCCTGAAAAACAACTCTAACTGCAGTTAGAGTTTTGGTTGTTAAATTTTCAATTGCAATGCCCGATGTAATATTTGCAGTATCACCCGAAGCAAGTGATAAACCAATTTCCCTGCTCAGTAATTGGTCAACCACATCATTTGAATCGGTATCAACATAAAACTCAACATTAATATTGTTAGCATCTGATGAACCGTTGTTCTTTATGAATGCTGAAATGAAAACATTATCACCGGCAACTGGGAATCTAGGATTAAAGCTTAATGATGCTACTGATAGATCAAATTGCTTTGGAGTAATACTGTTTATTCTTCCGGGTGTGCTCTGCTCAATATCGATTGATGAATCCCAGTTCAAGGTTAAATTGGAGCTGGCTGTTGCTTCTTTTCTCTCCAGCGAATATCCATTTGTTCCACCCCAATCACTCAAGTATCTCACAGAATCGATTATGGCTCCGCGTTCATCTTTAAGTACTATTCCATCTGTATCATTGTTTAATACAGGTAAATCCAGTTCGTAGACTATAGAAGGAATAAGCCGGTGATAATTAAGAATTGAAAAATCCTTCGTGAGAATTAGATAGTTACCAGGTGAAATTATAATATCAACTTCAATAAACACCTGCACTGGAGTAGTAATTATATCTGATATGCTCCAGCCCCGTAAATTAATTGAGGAACCTGTATTGTTGTAAAGCTCAATCCATTCCGGCTCGCCTCCCTGTGGTGTGTACATAATTTCGTTTACCACGATTGATTGCGGAGGAAATCCGGTTTTAATCGTTTTGTAAAAACTATTATTGGTTGTGTCTTCATCCGATTCAAAAACTGCTCGAGTAGTAAAACCATGCCTGTTCACAATATTTATTATTTGGTAGCTGAATTGAAACGTTGATGAATCTCCGGCCGGGAGGTTAAAAATGCTTGTAGTCTCTCTGAGAATATCGGGAATCGAATCTAAGTTTGTGTCTTCGAAAAGCTCAATAACAAAGTTTGCTGGTTGTAACCCCTGGTTAAGAATTTTTACTGATATGCTTACTGTATCATTATCGAGTGGGAAT
>CP070637.1:669338-682844 GCA_020354005.1 Ignavibacterium sp. | reverse complement strand
TAAAGCTTTGCCTGAAGATCAAACATCGTTGTTATGTTATCTTCAAGTTTTGTCAATGCTTCTTTCTTAGAAGATAGTCCTCCTGTATCGGAAGTATCAATTTTTGAAAGAATTAGTTTGGTACCTGGTTTTATGAGATAGTTTTTTTTCATAATTCTATATTACCATTAATAAATTAACCACTATTGTGTTAAAGAATATTCTTTTAGTGCGCTATATTAGTAAAAACTAATGCACAACAAAAGTAAATAAATTGATATAAGTGATTTTGGAATAATTCACTATCTTTATGTTAAAAATAATCTATTATGATAAGCAAAGACCTATTAGAAATACTATGCTGTCCGGAAACAAAAGCCGATCTGGTTTTAGATGGAGACACTCTTGTTTCCACCGACAAAGAAACACGACGCAGATATAAAATTGAAGATGACATCCCCATCATGCTTATTGAAGAATCCGAACAGTTAAGCATTGAGGAGTGGAAGAAAATTATGCAGAAGCATAACAAACCTGTTGATTAAATCTTTTACATACTAACAACAGTAAATTATTAATCAGCAGATTGATATAAACCTTCGTTCCTTGTTAGTGGGAAGAAGACCAAATCAAAAATTCCAATCTATATAAACAACAAACTTGGAAACACGAACCAGCAAACTAAATAACCCATAATTTCATTATATTTCGCGCAAAAATTTTCAATCTATGGATCCAATAAACATCATCATCGGCTTAAATATCATCGCTACTTTCGGGGCAAATGTTTCTGGAGCTAAAAAAGGATTCAAATCAAAAATTGGTGATGTGAAAGAAAAGCCAAAAACCTACCTGCAAACTTTTCCAGTAGTTCTTTCAACATTAGCTTTAGTTGCGTTAATTCTTGCTGTTTTTCAGGTGGGAACTTTAGAGTACACAGAAAGTTATAACACAATTAGGTTAATCGGAATGGCTGTGTACCTAATATTTTCGTGGGTTCAAATATGGGCATCTAAATCTTTGGGTGAGAATTTTTCACAGGATATTATTATTAAAAAGAATCATACACTTGTAACAGACGGTCCGTTTAAATTTATCCGACATCCGCAATATTTTTCACAGATATTTATTGACCTTGGTGCTGCTGCTGCAACATTAAGTTACATAGTCGCTCCAATTGCAGTTATTCAAATTCCCTTTATAATATTAAGAGCGTCACTGGAAGATAGACTTATGTTAAAGCATTTCAGTGATGAATATTCTGCCTATAAAAAGAAGAGCGGGCTAATTATTCCTTTTATTGGATAGATAGTTACGCTTAGTTTTAAGAATATGCGAAAACTTCTTCTCTACATCTTTCTTCTTTCATTAGTTACCCAAATAAATGCACAGCCATATGGAGAAATATCCCTAGTAACAGAAACCGGCACAACCAAAATTCCTACTTATACGAGAGAGAAAACAATCTACTTTTCGATAAAAGATTTTGCAGAAGCAAACTCTGTTAATTATTACTATAATGAGAAGAACAGAAAATTTGAACTGAAGTTTGAAAATTATCTTCTAAAAATAACTGCAAGGAATCCCTACTATGTAATAACCGAAAGAACAACCGGTAAACAAAGAGTTTTTCAACTACCTACATCAAGCTATTATAAAGATGGCAGGATATTTATTCCGTTAGTTTTCAGCATCAGAATTATTGGTCTGGCATATGGAAAGGAACTAATATTAACTGCCCCCAAAACTTTGTTAGTCGGGAATAACATAGATGGAGTAAACATTGATCTTTTTACAGAGCACGGGATTGCCACTTCAAATACATTCTTTAACATCAATGGATTAAAAGTTTCTGAAAAAGCAAATGGAACTTTGATAAGAGTATATTCAAATAAACAAATACCTTCCTATTACAGCTCTCACAGAGATGGTGTGCTTACAATAATATTCAGGCAGGTTAGTGCAGATGTTTCTAAAACAAATAGAAATAATTTGAGTGGATTGATAAATAGAATTGAAACGAAAAATGCTGGTTCCGATACAGAATTTAAATTTTACGTTGGCGAAGAATATTCTACTAACGAAGTTATGAATGCTGATGGTAGTTATGATATACTTATAACAATTCATAACAAAGTGTTTACAACTGCAGAGGAAGAACGGAAGGCGAGAGAAAAATGGGAGTTTGATATAGTAGTTTTGGACCCGGGTCATGGCGGTAAAGACCCTGGTGCAATTGGTATATACAATATTAAAGAGAAGGATGTTAATCTTGAAGTTGCATTAAGAGTGGGTAAACTAATTGAAAAGAAAATGAGAGATGTAAAGGTAGTATATACAAGGAAGACAGATAAATTTGTTGATTTGTATAAGCGTGGAAAAATTGCAAACGAAAATGGAGGAAAGTTATTTATCTCAATTCATTGCAATTCCACAAAGAAAAAACAAACTAGTACAAATGGAATAGAAGTTTATCTATTGCGTCCGGGCAGAACTGAAGAAGCAATTGCAATTGCTGAAAGGGAAAACAGTGTAATTGAATACGAGGATGATCCATCAAGATATGAACAGTTAACGGATGAAAACTTCATACTTGTAAGTATGGCACACTCCTCTTATATGAAGTATTCTGAATCGTTTGCTGATATGCTAAACAGCCAATTTAAACACAACACAAGACTGAAGGCCCGTGGTATTAAACAGGCTGGTTTTTATGTGCTTGTGGGTGCATCAATGCCAAGTGTACTAATTGAATCCGGTTTCATCACAAATAAAAGGGACATAAATTATCTTAATAGCAGTTCAGGTCAGCAGCAGCTTGCAGAGGCAATATTCGATTCGATAAATGAATACAGTAAATATTATAAGCAGCAAATGGAGGCAGAGCTTTAAGAAACTTTTTCCCTGAATAAATGTGCAAAAATAGTGAAAATTGAAGGATTCGAGGAGAATAGGAATTGACCCATATCTATGAAACTTTTTCTATTTTTGTACATCAAAAGGGTAGACTTTTTTAAGGGAAGAAAGGATAAAAATCAGATGAAAAAAGTAATAGAAGGAACAGATTTGAATTTTGAGCAGGAAGTTCTTGAGTCAGATACACCTGTATTAGTTGATTTTTGGGCACCTTGGTGTGGACCATGTAGAATAGTTTCTCCTATAGTGGAAGAAATTGCAGAAAATTACGAGGGTAAAATTAAAGTAGTAAAACTGAATACAGACGAGAATCAGGACACAGCAATTACATACGGAATTAGAAGTATTCCTACGCTTGGTATTTTTAAGGATGGTCAGGTTGTTGACTCGGTAATTGGTGCAGTTCCAAAACAACATTTAGAAGAAAAGATTAAACCTCACTTAGCAAGTATTCACTAGATCTGAATTAGGTGGTTGGTTAATTAGGGGCAGACTGGTTCTGCCCTTTTTTATTACCTGAATGGTAAAGTATCTACTTGACTCTTCCTATGTTCTTGATATCTTTTGAAAAAATCATCCAGCTCCCCTTGATTGGCTTTACCCTTACCATAGTTTAATTCATTACTTGCATAATAATCACACACTGCTCTCGCACTCCATCTTTTCCCTTCCTTTTCATTCTTTAGCAACTGTTCATCAATTTTCTTAAACATCTTCGCTTCTTCACCATGTTGATTATTTCCTGTTAATATTTTCTCAGACTTGCCCTTCTTTCTTAGCTCTTCAATTTGTTTGACAATGATCTTTGAATCATTACTTTTATTTAGTGAAGATAATGTGAACTGGTAGTCGTACACTCTGAACAATTCATAAATTCCATTTTCAAAAAGTTCAGTAAGGGAGTTGTTCAAGTCAACAGCATTTACATTATTGTTCTTTGCTTTGTTCTTAAGAAATAAATAAGTGAAATGGAATAACCTTTTTTTAATACTTGCAAAAACCAATCTCTTAAATTCACTCTTCAAGATTTTTAACTCTTTCAGGTCATCCGGAATACCCATCTTCTTCCATAACTTTATATACTCTGTATCAAAAAGCTTTATGAATGGTTTCCAATTAATTAAACCTGTCAACTTGCTCAGATTATCCCTTTGCTCAATCTCGCGAAGGTAAACGGAAAACTCATCGCGTAGTACTTCGTACGGAGGTTGGTTCATTTCAACCAATATTTGCTTTGCTTGATTACTCATTATTTAAGTGCAAGAACTGCCCGCAAAATATATTCCATCCATGAGGTGCAAAAATTACAAATATGGCTAACTTTTACGTCCGGAAGTGGATTATTTGACCAAATTTTTAAAATTAACCGACAGAGATGTCGATTTGAAAAATCGCGAAATAATGCAATTATCTAATCTGTTTGAAACCACCAAGTAAGGATAAGGTTCGATTATTGATTATTTTTTCATAACATCAATATCGCCGCCGGAGGTATGCGCATAGAATTCCTTTCCCCCATTATTAAGGTCAGCAACAATTTTATGTTCAGAAAGTTTACTTGTATTATTCATATTTAAGTTACAGCTTACATCTCCACCTGAGGTTGAGAGCTCCATTGAAGCATCAAAATTTGATGGCAGTTTAACAAGTATATCTCCGCCTGATGTTGACAGATCAATTCCAAGGTTTTCACCTGCGTAATCAAGTTTAATATCTCCACCGGATGTGCTCGCACTTATTTTTGCTAGGCCATCCATCATAGTAATGTCTCCACCTGAAGTAGACAAATCCAGGTTGCCGCTAAACTTTTTACATGTGATATCTCCACCGGAAGTGGATAATTGATGATCCCCATCCACTCCTCCTAATTTCAAGTCGCCACCGGATGTATGAATTTTAGCGTTAAATTTTTCGGGCACCTTGACTTCAATCCTTAAAGATATTCCTCCAAACCAGTTGCCAAAGCTGCTTTTTGATTCTGTAATAAGCTCAACATATGAATCTGTATTATAAAATTTGTAATCTATATCGTCTCTTGCTTTGTCATTTCCTAAAACTTTAATGTAAACTTCCGATTTATCCCAGGAAGTCACTGTAACATCACCACCACTGGTCTTTACCCTTAAGTCGTTGCCCGGTTTTATTGGGAAGGTTTTTTCGTGAATTACTTGTAAATCGTCATCACTGTAATGATAGTTACTACCACAACCCAAAATAATGTGTGCGGAAAAGAGGGTTATTACGACTAGAAATAAATAGTTTTTCATGATATTCTCCGTTTATTCATATTAGACTACTTGAATTTATTAATAGTTACTAAGATAATAATCAATATTACCATCCAATTAAATATTTTTCCTTGTATCACTATAAAACTGTAACTCTATTGGGGAATAATTAGTGTTGATTCTCTAAATATCTTATTGTAAGCTGATTTTAATTATTTTTGTTACAAGATTAGAGATTAGCAAATTAAATCTTTCTAAAATAAAAAGGGCGGAGCGATGAATTATAAAAATTCCTTAACAATTATTTTACTCCTCTTTTCCCTACTTTTATCATATAACACTTTTATTATTAAACCGGAAATTCCATCAAAAACAGAGCAGGGAAAAGTATCGGGTGCCTTTGATGCTCTTAACTTCTTCTCATTAGCGCGATCTTATCCGAACGACCAAATTCCTGATAATGCTTACTCCACAGCTTTCAAAGAGATCAAGCAGGAGCGTTTGAGCAAATCTAAAAATCAACCTGCTGTTGATCCATGGTATGCAATAGGCCCGCACAACACCGGTGGAAGGACAAATGCTATAGCATTCAATCCGCAAAATCCAAATACAATCTACGCCGGTTCGGCAAGCGGTGGATTATGGGTAAGTTACACCGGAGGGGTGGGAGTTGATGCTTGGCAAAGGATAGAAACAGGCTTTCCTGTTCTTGGCGTAAGTTCAATTGAAATTGAACCCAATGATTCAAATGTTATTTACATTGGCACAGGTGAGGTGTATAATTACTTTGCGGCTGGCACCGGAGCTGCATACAGGAATACAAGAGGTACTTATGGAATAGGAATCTTAAAATCTACAGACGGAGGAACATCCTGGTCAAAATGCTTAGATTGGTCTTACAACGAACAACGAGGTGTTTGGGCAATAAAAATCAATCCTCTTAATCATAACACCGTATGGGCGGCCACAACTGAAGGCACATACAGATCATACGATGCAGGTGCAACCTGGAAACAAGTACATCTTGTAGTAATGGCAAATGACCTGGTAATAAATCCGGTCGACACATCTATTGTAATAACCGGTAACGGCAATTTTGCAAGTACCGGCTTTGGAATTTACCGTACATCTGATGGTGGAGGAAGATGGACACATATTACGAGTGGGCTTCCCAGCTATTACGAGGGGAAAATTCAGTTAGATATTTATAAAGCTAATCCCAACATTGTTTACGCAAGTATTGGAAATGGGTTTTCATCAGCAAACGGCGCCAGCTGGCTTTGCAAATCAATGGATGCCGGAGAAACATGGACGATAATGACACAGCAAGACTATTCGAAATGGCAGGGATGGTTTTCACACGATGTGGCTATAAACCAATCTAATCCAGATGAGCTTCTCGTTATTGGCATTGAAATTTATAAATCCACAAATGGAGGTTCAACAATTACACAACAATCTACACGCGGTGTAACCTTAGGACGACCACCAATTGGCGGACCTGAAGGGGGACGAACATATGTCCACTCTGATGCCCACGATGTAAAACAGCATCCGACTGATCCGAATACATACTATCTTGGCACTGATGGCGGTGTATTCAGGACTACAGATTTTGGTCAAAATTTTGAAGCACTCAATGGAAGATACCAAACTGTACAATTTTACAATGGTACCTCAAGCTCACAACAAGATTCACTCTTTTTTATTGGTGGATTGCAGGATAACAGCACTGTTATTTATGATGGAAGCCTTGCATGGATCAGAAATATAGGTGGAGATGGAAGCTGGACTGCTATAGATGCAAGTAATGATAATATTATTTATGGCTCGTGGCAATGGTTGAATATAAGGAAATCTACTAACCGTGGTGGATCCTTTAGCCAATTTGCAACTCCTCCGGACGGCAATAGATTTACAGCATTTATTGCACCCTACAGAATCTTCCATCATAACAGCGATATTGTTTATGCAGGAAGGGACAAGATTTATAAATCAACTACCGGTGGCAGCAACTGGACTGCAACAAATAACAATATTGTGCTTGATGGATTATTTGCTCTTGCAATGGATATCAGTTACCAGACAAGTGATAAAGTATATGTTGCAACAGCTCCATCCGGCAGTTTAAGAGGACATGTATTCTTAACAAATAATGGTGGAACAACCTGGAATGATATTACCGGAGTTCTGCCTGACAGATATCCGGCCGACATTGCAGTTGATCCGAATAATGATGATGTGGTTTATATTACTTACTATGGATTTGGAACAGGACACGTATTCAAATCAAAAAATAGTGGT
The DNA here is from genome assembly GCA_020354005.1 of Ignavibacterium sp. GTDB lineage: Bacteria > Bacteroidota > Ignavibacteria > Ignavibacteriales > Ignavibacteriaceae > BMS3ABIN03. The sequence goes on along the minus strand of CP070637.1, from coordinate 675,417 downwards.
TCAAGTTGGACTGATATAACTGGTACACTACCGGATTTACCAACAATAGCTGTAATAGTTGATCCGGACAATTCTGAACATGTTTATGTAGGAAACGATCTGGGTGTGAACGTCTCTACAAATGGAGGAAATACCTGGCAGTATTTCAGCGATGGATTACCCAGTGCTGTAATAGCTATGGATTTAAATATCACAAGGTCTAACGATGTTATTAGAGTAGCTACACATGGCAATGGTGTTTACGAGCGAAAGCTATTAAGCACTGTAATTTCGGATGTGTCAGATGATGAAATAACTATTGCAGGTTTTCGATTAGAGCAGAATTACCCTAATCCATTTAATCCAACAACAAAGATTAAATTTCAGGTTTCGAACCTGCCTGCCGGCAGGCAAGGTTTGGTTTTTGTTACTTTAAAGGTTTATGATGTTTTAGGAAACTTAGTTACAACCTTAGTAAACGAAAATAAATTTGAAGGTAACTACGAAGTCGACTTTGATGGTTCCAATTTATCCGCCGGGGCATATTTTTACAGGCTTCAATCAGGATCGCAAGTTGAAACTAAGAAGATGATTTTGTTGAAGTAACTGGATACCATAATAATGTATTGAAGAAAGGCAATCAAGATGGTTGCCTTTTTTATTGAGTAAAAAATTGTTTCTTCTTGCTATATTATCAATTAAGATAATTTTTAACAATATATAAATATTATAATGAATAAGCCCAATTTTCATCCGCTAACATCTTATAAAAAGTATTCTGAACAAGAAACAATAAAAAGATCAAAAAATTTTTATGAAGATATAAAACGAAGAAGAACCGTTCGGGAGTTTTCAGATAAACCGGTTCCTAAAGAGGCGATTGTTAATTGTATTTTAGCAGCTGGAACTGCGCCAAGTGGTGCAAACTTACAGCCATGGCACTTTGTTGTAGTTGCCGATCCCAAAATAAAAAAGCAAATAAGAATAGCTGCTGAAGAAGAGGAGAGAGAATTCTACGCTAAACGTGCACCAAAAGAATGGCTGGATGCTCTTGCACCCTTAGGAACTGATGAGCAAAAACCGTTTTTGGAAAATGCACCATATTTAATTGTTATCTTTTCCAAAAGTTTTGATTTGCTTCCTGATGGTAGAAAAGTTAAACAATACTATTCATTGGAATCTGTAGGCATTGCTACAGGTATGTTGATTGCTGCTGTACACAATGCCGGTTTGGTTTCTCTTACCCATACACCAAGCCCAATGAATTTCTTAAATAAAATTTTAGATAGACCGAATAACGAACGTCCATTTTTAATTTTAGTTGTTGGATATCCGGCAGACGGGGTTAAAGTGCCTGATATAAAGAAAAAAGCTCTTGAAGAGATTGTTACATATAAATAATTAGTTAATTATCTAACTAGACTTTTAATGTTTCTCCCTCGGTTTTTGCAATTGTAACGGCACCACAGGAATCGCTCCATACGTTCACAGTAGTTCTGCACATATCTAAAAATCTATCAACAGCTAATATCAATCCTATACCTTCTAATGGCAGACCAACAGCTGAAAGAATAACTGAAATCATAACCAGTCCGGCCATAGGGATTCCGGCTGCGCCAATAGATGCAAGCAGTGCCGTAACTACAACAACCATCTGCATAAGAAATCCTAATTCAATTCCATAAGCCTGTGCGATAAACATAGCCGCAACACATTCATACAATGCGGTTCCATCCATATTAACGGTGGCACCAAGCGGAAGTACAAAGCTTGTTACTTCGTTCGAGACTCCTGAATTATTTTCAACAGCATCCAATGTTAATGGAAGTGTCGCTGAAGAAGAAGATGTTGAAAACGCAGTGAGCAATGGAGCACTCATTGCTTTTGAATGAAGTATAGGATTTACCCTTGCTACTAATTTCAAAATTAGAGGTAGGGTAATAAATGCGTGAAAGATCAATCCTAATAAAACTGCCGACATATATAAACCAAGACTTCCCACCAGACTCATGAGATTATCAGCTTGCTCAGCAACTACACCAGCGACAATGCCCATTATGCCAAGAGGTGTAAATTTTATTATAAAATGAGTAAGCTTCATCATCACCTGGAAGCCGCTATTGAAAAAATCGGTTAGCGTTCTTTTATATTTTTCGCTGGTTCGGGTAATAAAAAATCCGAACAAGATTGAAAAGAAAATAATAGAGAGCATCTCCCCTGTTGCGAGCGCATCGAAAATATTTGTGGGTACCATCCTCATTATTATGTCACCCAAATCGCCTGAAGTAGCAGCAAGTTCCGGCACCTCGCTTTTCAATCCAAGGTCAGCGCCAACCCCTGGCTGGATAAGGTTTACTAAAATCAGTCCGGTAAGTATTGCGAAGAAACTTGTTGATATATAATAGGCGAAAGTTTTTAATCCCAATCTTCCCAGGTTAGATGCATCACCGATATTAGCAACACCGGATATAATTGAAGTTAGAATAAGCGGGACAATTATCATCTTCAACGCACGTAGGAATAAGTCCCCCATCCAGGTTACGTAGCTAACATAATCGGTCAAGAGCATTCCGTAGATAACCGCAATTAAAAGAGCGACTAATATTTGCCAGTGTAATTTTATTTTTAACATTCTGAGGAGAACAATACGACTATAAAATATTTCTCAGGATTTCATCACAAACAAAATAACCATTTTTTGTTAGCCTGATTGATTTTTTATCAATCAATATTAATTTCTCGTCCTTCAATTTTTGAAAATAATAATTATTTCTAACTATCCAATCATCATTAAATCTTTTACGGTAATCTGCTAAATCTAAACCTGCACTTCTTAGTGCAAGCATAACATATTCGTCGTGCATCTCTGTTTCAGATAGTATTTCGGAATTAGCCACAGCGTTGTCATTTTTTTCTATCTCATAAATGTATTTTCTAAGGCTGGAATAATTCCACCATCTTTTATCGTTAATAAAAGAATGAGCTGATGTTCCAAAACCGATGTAATCTCCATAACGCCAATAGGCATTATTGTGAACACATTCATAGCCGGATTTTGTAAAATTACTAACTTCGTATTGAGTAAAGCCATTAACAGTAAGGTACTCTACCGTAGTTTCATACAGATCAGCATCGTGGTCATCATCATGCAATATTACTTTTTCATCAAGTACCATTTTATTCAGAATTGTTCCTCGCTCGAGTATAAGACTGTAGGCAGAGATATGTTTTATGGGCAGCTTTATTGCCAGCTCCAGATTACCTATCCATTTTTCTTTTGTTTGACCTGGAAGATTAAAAATCAAATCGATACTAATATTATCAAACCCGACATCCGCTGCTTTATTTACAGTGTCAATAGCTGTTTCACTATTGTGAATTCTTGTTAAGAAACTCAATTCATCTTCGTGGAAGGATTGAATTCCAATACTGATCCTGTTTATATCGGCTTCCTTAAACTTTTTTAGTTTCTTCCTGTTAACTGTTCCTGGATTTGTTTCCATCGTTAATTCAGCTGTATCAGAAACATTGAAGTTTGTTCTAACTGTTGTGATAATTTCTTCAAGATATTCAGGTTCCATTAGCGATGGCGTACCACCGCCAAAATAAATTGATGTTAAAATTCTGTCAGACGAATATTGACCCGCATAATAACTTATTTCTTTTTTAAGTGAAACAAGAAAAGGTGAAATATTACCGCTGGTTATGATTGAATAAAAATCACAGTAAATACATTTGTGATCACAAAACGGAATATGGATATAACAGGCAGTTTCTTTCAATGGATTGGCTATTTAATGTAGCTTAGGATTATTCATTACAAAAATAATATTTTAAATAACTAATGAAGGTTTTAGATTGTAAGAAAGGGAAAAAGAAAAAGGGGCTATGGCTAGCCCCCTAAACAGGCTAATCTAATTTAGCCTCAATTTCAATTATAATTTCCACCACACCATCTAATGTGTATGGACCACTGCCAGCGGGGGTTACCTGTTCAACTCTAACTTCGGCATAAAAATAGGAACAAAGATCTTGTGTAATACATTGCGTACATGATTTATACTCTGCAAGCCAATTATTAAATACGGCGATTTCATCCTCTGTAAGTATAAATTCGTATGGATCATTTATGTAGTCTGAAGCTGTTCCAGTTGGGAGACTTTGCTCTAAAATTATATTTCCGGCACAATCTTCAATTTTCGCACTAATATTAACTCCTCCTAAATTTGAAGGAATGGCGCCCGTAGTATAATAAGCGGCAGATACATATTTAAGACTTTGAATTTGATCATAATTGTCATTAAACGCATCATAATTTATAAGATTGTCCTCCACAGTATCAAAGATATCAGGTCCATTTCCTGTTGCATGAAACTCTTGTTTTACTTTCAGATTTAAGAAAAGCTGTTCCAGAACGTCGCAGCTGTTAAATCCTAAAAAGATGAAGCTGATACAAAATATTAATATCGGTTTGTATAATTTTTTCATTTTATAAACCCTCTATAATTCTAATGAAATACCACCAACGATCGTAAATTGTGAAGTGATATTAAAATCAACATTAAAAACGATTGCTGCTAATTTAATAGCACCTCCGGCAGTAACTCTGAAATTATTCTCGCCCTCAACTTCTATTTCTTGTTCTGTATCAGCAATGTCAGGATATAAACCACTGGGATCTCTAAAGAAATATTTTACATCAAAGGTTGAAGACTCATACTGCAGTCCGCCATAAAGTGTATACATTCCGCTAAATGTTTTACTTGCATGGGCATTGATGGCTAGGTTTTTAGATTCAGAATTAAATGTGTTTTCCTTAGTGTCACCAACATAATCAAAAGTTAAACTGTTATATAGAACCTGAACAGCTATATCAACAGGTGATGCAGGTATAAACTGGCTAATACTATATTTTACACCGACTCCCAATAAGCCGGATTCAACATCGTTGAACTTTAATTTTGGGAAGTAGCGTAACATAACTTCCAATCCAACAATGCTTCCGGATATCTGGATAATACCTGATGGAATATTACTTGCATCAAATCCAAAAGGATATATTGCGAAACCCTGCGGACCGAGTTTAACTGCTCCCTGACCTCCAAAAAAAGTAGAAGTTTGACTACTCGAATACCCACTCGGTGGATTTGAATTAAATGTTTGCTGGCTACTTGGGATGAATGTATACATGCCAATGATACTGAGTTTGAATCCAAAAGTTGACGGGATGTGTGCAGTATAGTATCCACCTGAATTGAAGTAAGTGCCCAGGAATGTTGACAGGGGCTTTGTATAATTAATTGCTTCACCCGGTGGTAGCGCGGTTAAGTTTACCCCTGCCTGACCATAAGATAAGTTAAAAAATAAAACAGAAAGAAGAAAAACTTTAAATAAAAGTTTTTTCACAGCAGCCTCCTTACTTATTGTGCAATTCCATTATGAATATTATAAATAAAATTCAGAATAGCAATAAATATTTATTTTTTGATAGACTGAAAACAGTTTATAAAATATCGAATTGCTAATGAGATAACTTAGTTTGTACTATTCATAAGCTGCTTCGCACTGCTGATGCCTTCTTTGGTGACTTCTTCCCCACTCATTAGTTTTGCTATTTCTTCAATCCGATCACTATCAGTCAGCTTTGCTATTGAACTTAGGACTCTTTTATCGTGAGAAGTTTTTTCAACTTTGTAATGATGATCTGCCAGCCCGGCTATTTGAGGTAAGTGTGTAATTGCAATTATCTGATGATAAGCTGCAAGCTCTTTCAATGCAATACCAACTTTCTGCGCAATCCTTCCACTTACGCCAACATCAATTTCATCAAATATTAACAATGGAAGTTTATCACTCTTTGCCAGGGTAGATTTAAGGGAGAGCATTATTCGTGATATTTCACCACCAGACGCAACCTTAACTAATGGTTTAGGATCTTCCCCTAAATTTGTTGAAATAAAAAATTCAACTGAGTCCATTCCTTTTGCTGAACATTTGTATGATTTATCATTAAATGTTAAGTAATTACTATCCTCGATTAATTCGTTCGTTATGTTTGTTTGAAAATTTGGTTCTGAAATGCCAAGATTCTTCAAAGACT
>CP070637.1:665541-669238 GCA_020354005.1 Ignavibacterium sp. | reverse complement strand
CTATTTATTTAGGGTTAAAGGGAAAGATTAATAATCTGCTTCATCATAATTACTTCCTTGGAAGCAACTTTAGAGATTACGCTGATAATATCTTTACATCTTCAATAGCACCTCAAAAGCCATATTATTATGTAAATGCTTCTTCAAAATCCGATGAAAGCTGTGCACCTGAGAACTGTGAAAACTTATTTATTCTTTGCCCCGTTCCCGATTTAAGATATAAAAAATCGTGGGACGATAAAGGTGAACTGGCAAATAATATTATTGAAGATTTATCCAAAAGAATCGGTTTTGATATTCAATCAAACATTTTAACAAAAAAAATTTTAGCACCGGATGATTGGGAAAAAATGTTAAACCTTTACAGGGGTTCGGGATTAGGACTTGCACATGATTTAAATCAAGTTGGTGCGTTCAGACCAAAAAACAAAGACGAGCAGTTTTCTAATCTCTACTATGTCGGGGCCTCAACAACACCGGGCACAGGTTTGCCAATGGTTGTAATAAGCTCGAAACTTGTAACAGAAAGGATTCAACATGACGTTGGAACAATACACTAAAACCAGTTATAAACTAAGTAAAAAGTTAACTGTATCTTACAGTACCTCTTTTAGCTGGGGAATTAAAGTGTTCAAGCCAGAATACAGGGATCCGATATTTGCAATTTATGGCTTCGTTCGTGTTGCCGATGAAATTGTAGATACTTTTCACTCATTTGATAAAGAGAATCTACTTAAAAAGTTTATTGATGATACCTGGAAAGCTATTGAAACCGGTATATCCACCAACCCAGTTCTGCATGCTTTTCAACAGGTAGTAAGAGATTACAATATCGACCATAAACTTATAGCTGCTTTCCTGAAAAGCATGGAAATGGATCTATCTAATTCATCTTATAATAGAGAGAACTACGATGAATACATCTACGGTTCGGCAGAAGTCGTTGGCTTAATGTGCCTGAAAGTTTTTCTTGATGGTGATGAAGTACGATATAATGAGCTTGAACATCCGGCCAGAATGCTAGGGGCCGCCTTTCAAAAAGTAAACTTTCTCAGAGATATTCAGAGTGACCTTGATGAGAGGGGAAGAATATATTTGCCGGGTATTCATAATCATGACTTCATTGATAATAAAAACAAAGCCTTACTTGAAAAAGAAGTAGAAAATGAATTTAAAGAAGCATTCAGAGGTATAATAAAACTTCCTATCGCTGTTAAGCTAGGTGTCTATTCTGCATACCTTTACTATTTAATGCTATTCAAAAAAATTAAACGATTGGATGTTGAGCAGCTCAAAAACAGTAGAGTTAGAATATCAAATTGGTATAAGTTATATTTGCTGATAAAATCATATTGGAAAGTTAAGCTCTTACGGACAACTTAATTGAACTTCGAATATCTGATATTCAACGCTGTTGTTGTCGGTGGTCCTACCCTTTTTGGTTCTCTTAATTGCTGCTACATTTGGAATCATTGGAAACAGATGTTGATTGCAATTGTGATTCCAGCTATTCCCTTTTTACTTTGGGATGCATTAGTAACAGGCACACACTGGAACTTTAATCCCAAATATGTTTCGGGAATAAAGATTATAAATCTCCCAATTGAAGAAATACTCTTCTTCATTACCATACCATTCGCATGTTTATTCACTTGGGAGATGATAATCAGACGAATGGATGAAAAGACCATTAATGTCACTTGGTTACGAATGCTTCTTTATCTTACTCTGCCAGCAGGAATTTATTTCTTTTCAATCGGGAAACAATATACTGGTCTAACGCTAACATTTCTGTTTATAGCAAATCTTCTTGATCAATTATTAAAAACTAATTTGCTGTATGACAAAAGATTTTACTTTTACCTTTTGCTTATTGTTATCTTTACACTAATATTTAATGGATATTTAACATGGCGTCCCGTTGTGACTTACGGTGTTGAATATCAACTCGATTTTAGAATAATTACGATTCCGATTGAAGATTTCTTTTACGGAATTTCATTACTCTTCATGAATACAAGTCTTTACAAATTGTTATTGAAAAAAGATGGTGATATAAATGTTAACAAATAAATGGTATCTGGTCTGTCCTTCCAATGAACTGAGGAATGAAATCAGACAGTATAAAATTTTAGGTGAAGAAATAATTATCTATCGTAATCCCGATAAATCCATTACTGCGCTAGAGGATAGGTGCTGCCACAGGAATGTAAACTTGTCTCTCGGCTACTTAAACGACGACAGAATCGTTTGCGGTTACCACGGATGGGAATATGATAGAAACGGTGCTTGCGCAAAAATCCCGTCACAGCTTGAGGGAGATAAAATTCCACCAACAGCAAAAATAAAAAGCTATCCGACAAAAGATTTTAATCAGTGGGTCTGGATTTTTATGGGCGATGAAGAAAGAGCAAATGAAATTAATCCAACCGATATTCCGGAAATGAACGAGTGGCCCTTCACCTACAAAGAATACATATTCAAAGCAGATTTAGAGGCAACCGCAGAAAGCCTTATTGACCCATACCATATTGCATTTGTTCATCGTAATTCAATTAAATCGTTTATGGGACAAATAAAGGAATCTCCTGCAGATTTTAACTTGAAGGTTTTGGATGACGGATTGGAAGGTTTTTACCGAAGAGCTAATGTTGGGACTAAAGCAGAAAAAGTTTATTTCGGTGATGAAGAGAACATTGGCACACGAATTCGGTTTTATTATCCAAACATTTCAAGACTCGAGATTCGATTTAAAGAAAGAATTCTTCTAATACTTGAGCATGTTATGCAAGTAGATGAAGAGCATGTTGAGATGAAACAGATTACTCTATGGAAAAACATCTTTCCAAAATTTCCTGCGTTTGCAAAATTTTTTATGGCAAAAAAATCTGCAAAAATTGTTGAAGAGGATATTGATTTTCTATCATCTAATCTTGAAATCTTGAACAAGACAAAAAATCAATTTCATGAGGTGAGTGTAAAGGGGGATGAAGTTTCACTTGCTTTTCGGAAATTCTGGAGAAAGAAATTACAGGAGACAGAGTAAAGTTGGAAACTACAAATACACAAACACTATTCGAGAACAAATCCGAAGTCCCATTCGAGTTTAATCGCGTTGCAAAAAAATACGATCTCGCAACATTATTAAGTCAAGGTTATCAGGATGATTTACAGCGCAGTGTTAATAGATTGGTACTTAGGGGGGATGAGCTCGTTCTAGATTTGTGCTGTGGAACCGGTAAGTCAACAATCAGTTGTTTAAATAATTTATCCGATGGAAAGGTTATCGGTATAGATAATTCAGAAATGATGCTGAGGGTTGCAACAGAAAAATACTATAAGCAATACGATAATAACAAACTTGAGTTTGTACTCAAAGACGTTATGAATCTGGACTATCAAGATAACAGCGTTGATGCAATCTTTATGGCATACGGTATCCGCAATATGCCAGATTACAAAATGACTCTTTTAAATTTGTTCCGTGTACTTAAGCCTGGCGGTAAAATTGCTTTCCACGAGTATTCATTAAAAGAAAATTTCTTTTCACACCTCTACTGGAAGTTTTTAGGTTACGGTGTAATCATTCCGGTTTCTACTTTAATATCCGGTTCATCAACAATTTTTAAATATCTTGTTAAGAGTGTGGATAAATTTCTTTCGCCAAATGAATTTATTTCACTTCTTTCAGAAACCG
>CP070637.1:646423-665441 GCA_020354005.1 Ignavibacterium sp. | reverse complement strand
ACCCGACCATGCAGCAGTGAATGAAGCAGTTGAATTTGTTAAGAAACTTCAGGGTACAAAACCTGCTGGACTTACAAATGCGGTTTTAAGAAATATTATAAGAAGTAAGGATGGTATCCGTTATCCCGATCCTGATGAAGATCCCATTGGTTATATTAGTGCATATTATTCTCATCCATCCTGGATGGTAAAAAGATATCTGGAAAGATTTGGAATGGAAGAGACCGAAGAACTGCTTATAGCAAACAACGAAAAGCCTTATTTGACACTGAGAATAAATTCGCATAGAGTCCAACCTGAAGAATTTAAAGCTCTTTTAGATTCGGTTCATTTGGGTTACCAAACTGGTTCATATCTAAAGGAATTTTTTAAACTTTTGAATTTAACAAACATAACAGCGTGGGAATATTTTGTCCGGGGATACTTTAATATTCAGGACGAAAGTGCAGGATTAGCATGCAAGCAACTGGATGTTAAGGATGGGATGAGAGTTCTTGATTTATGTGCAGCTCCCGGTGGTAAGACTGCATACATTGCCTCGTTGATGCGCGATAACGGAAAGATAGTTGCTATTGACAGGTTTGACAGCCGTTTGAAAATTTTGCGGAAGAATATGCAGCGCTTGGGGCTGCAGTGTGTACAAACTATTGAAACCGACGCACTAGAATTTGAAGACAAACCTTATGACAGAGTGATAGCTGATGTTCCCTGTCTGGGTTCTGGAACGATATCTAAAAAGCCAGATATTAAATGGAAAAAGGATATTTTTGATTTGAAAGCAATCAACGAACTGCAGTACAAATTACTATGTAAGGCAGCGGAATTAGTTAAATCTGATGGTGTTGTAGTTTATAGTACCTGCTCAATCGAGCCTGAAGAAAATTTTATGATTGTTGAAAAGTTTTTGTCAGAGCATCCTGATTTTCGATTGCAAAGTGCAAGAGGTAATTTTCCGGATGAGATTATTGACCAGCATGGCTGCATTCAAACCCTACCACATAAACATAAAATGGATGGAGCCTTTTCAGCTAAGTTAGTTAAGGCGGATAATCAAAATTATAATTAAAAGAACACAATTATGCTAAAAGCATTTGTTGATGGATTGAAACGAGCGAGGGAAGAAGCGGGTATCACTCTTGAACGTGTAGCAGCAAAAACCAGAATTGATATAAAATTTTTAGAGGCAATCGAACGTGGTGATATTGATTTTTTACCTGAGCCATACGTTAAAGCCTTTATTAAACAATATGCAAAGGTTTTGGGTTTAGATGAGGAAGAAACCTTACAGGATTTCCTGATTGCTAAAGAAGGAAAACAAATACCTTCGAATGAAGAAAAAGCTGCCGAATCTGAAAAATCAGAAGGTTTGTCAGATATTATCGGTGGTGAAAAAGAAGAAAAAGATAAAGACGAAGATACCCCCAAAACTCTCTCATATACAGACGAGAGTGCACTTAAAAAAGAAATTGCAGATGATAAGAAGAAATATAATCCGGCTCTGGTTGGAGGAGGTATTGTGATTGGATTACTTGTTATTATGCTGTTTTACGTTTTAGTAATAGATAAAAGTGATGAAATAATTGTACAGGAAAAACCTTTTGAAGAGGTATTAGAACAGACAAATCAACGGCAAATTGAAGAAACTAATAATATTATTACTGAAGAAAATCTATCAACAAGTTCAAAGGAACTCAGTCTTACTTTAACTAATACAGATTCTAATGATTCTGCCTGGGTATTAATTGTAACAGATGATGTAAGCAAACAAGATTTTATACTACTGCCCAGAGCATCAAAAACAGTTGAAGCGAAAAACAATTTTCAGTTTACACTAGGAAATTCAGGGGTTATAAAATTAGTATTAAATGATGATGAGCTTGAATTTAAAGGAAGAAGAGGAGCAATCAGGTATTTTAAACTTGATAAGGATGGATTGGAAAGAATTTACTCACCACCTAAGCTAAGCACTAACTGAATGTCTTCAAAGGTAGAAAAGGAAATTAAATTGCTTCGTGAAACAGTAAGCAAGCATGATTACAGATATCATGTTCTTGCCGATCCAATAATAAGTGATTTGGAATATGATACCCTTTTTAAGAGGTTAGAGAAACTTGAAGCAGAAAATCCCGAGTTTATTACAAAAGATTCACCTACGCAAAGAGTTGGTCAGGATTTAACAAAAGAATTTAAACAGGTCCGTCATAAAATCCCGATGCTTAGCCTTGCAAACACATACAATGAGAAAGAGCTTTTTGATTTTGACCGCAAAGTAAGAGAAGCATTAGCAGATAACGAAAAGGTAGAATACATTGTTGAGTTTAAAATTGATGGTGCTTCCGTAAGTTTGAATTACATTAATGGTGTGCTAAATACAGCTGCTACAAGAGGTGATGGTACTGTAGGAGAGGAGATAACAACAAATGTGCGTACGATGAAAACTATCCCGCTTAGACTTCACCACAATAAGTCTATGCGTTATAAATTAATTGATATTGAAGTGCGCGGCGAAATTTTTATGAATATTAAAGATTTTGAAAAACTAAATAAGGAAAGAGAAAAAAAGGGGGAGCGGCTATTTGCCAATCCACGAAACTCTTCAGCTGGAACACTTAAAATGCAGGATCCAAGAGAAGTTGTAAAAAGACCTTTAAATAATTATACCTATACGTTAATAAGTCCGGGCGATAATCTTAAATCGCACGAAGAAAATTTGGAATTCTTAAACAAGCTGGGGTTCAAGGTTAATCCAAATTATGCCAAGTGTACATCTATAGAAAGTGTTATTGAAATATGCCGCAAGTTCGAATCGATGCGAGATGAGCTTGATTATGAAATTGATGGAGCTGTTATTAAAGTTAATTCACTGGCACAGCAGGAAATTTTAGGGAGTATTGCCAAATCACCAAGATGGGCTGTTGCATTTAAATTTAAAGCCAAGCAAGTCTTCACAAAAATAAATAAAATCGTTTGGCAGGTTGGAAGAACCGGTGCAGTTACACCTGTTGCTGAACTTGAACCAGTTTTGCTCGCAGGCTCCACAATCAGCAGGGCAACTTTGCACAACATGGATGAGATACGAAGGAAGGATATTAGGGAAGGTGACAAAGTAGTAATTGAGAAGGGTGGAGATGTTATTCCCAAAGTCGTTGCTGTAATTTTAAGTGAAAGGAAAAAAGGAAGTAAAAAGGTTAGAGCACCGCAAAAGTGTCCAGTGTGCAAAACCCCATTGTACAATTCGGAAGGTGAAGTTGCCTATTATTGTGAGAATCCTGAATGTTCTGAACAAATTAAAGGAAGAATTGAACATTTTGCTTCGAGGGGAGCAATGGATATTGAAGGGCTTGGGGAGGCTTTAATTGATATATTTGTGGAAAGAAAATTTTTAATTTCGTATGCAGATATTTATCATCTTTATAAGATGAGAGAAAAATTAGTTACCATTGAGAGACTCGGTGAGAAAAGTATTGATAATCTTCTTAAAGCAATTGAAGAGAGCAAGAAAAAACATTTTGAAAAAGTATTGTTTGCTATTGGAATTAGATATGTTGGAGCAGGTGTGGCGAGAAAATTAGCCTATAGTGTTAAATCAATTGATATTTTAATTAATACATCTGAAGAAAAATTAGTCGAGATTGAAGATATTGGTGAAAGCATTGCGAGAAGTGTAAAACAATTTTTTAGCAACCGAATGAATCTTGAAAATATTGAACGGTTAAAGGCAGCGGGATTAAATTTTAAGCTAAAAGAAGAAAAAATTCAACAAGTAAAAGAAAACTTTTTTAGTGGAAAAACATTTGTGTTAACCGGCAAGCTTCAAAAATATACAAGAGAAGAAGCTGGTGAACACATTGAACGATTGGGAGGTAAACTTACGAGCAGTATAAGTAAAAATACTAACTATTTAATAGCTGGGGAAAAGGCAGGCTCAAAATTAAATAAGGCGAAAGATTTGGGCATTGATGTATTAACTGAAAATGATATGTTGAAGTACTTAAAAGAAGTGATTGAGGAAGAAGTATAAATGATAAAAGAAAAAGCAGCGAAATTTGTTGTTAATCAAGTGCTGAAGAATACTGATTTTCAGGAACAATCATTTTCTTCTGTTATTAATGATGCAATTTCATTTCTTATACTTATGCCTGAAGACGAACGTGATTTCAGGTATTCGATGGATGTATTAGCATATCTTTATGAAAATAAAAAAGAGGTCATGATTCTTACAGCCGATTACCGTGTAAGCCTTTTACCAATTCACTTAAGACGTTATGCATTCGGTCATGCTATAAGAGATACCAATAAAATCAATTTGCCTTCAAAGGAATTAGTTTCGAAATTATTAAAAAGAAGATTCGATGCAGTGATCGATCTGAATCAGAAAGAGCAGTTGTTTTATTCGTATGTTTCCGGAATTGTAAATGCAAAGGTACGGATTGGATTTACTAAGCTGCTTGCTGATAAAACATTCAATATTCAAATAGCAAATAATGAAACCAATCCGAAAATTTCTTATAAAAATTTATTAAATTGTCTTAGAATGTTATAGGGAATTAAAATGAACTTCGAGATAAAACGTAAAGACCAAATAACAATTTTTAAATTAAATGAGAAGCGGCTTGATACAAATATCTCGGGATTGCTGAAGGGCGAATTTACGTTACTGCTCAAGGTGGAAGGAGCCAATAAGTTTATACTTGACCTTAGCGATGTTGAAAGCTGCGATAGTTCAGGTTTGAGCGCGATACTTGTTGCTAACAGGATACTTAATGTTAATGAAGGACATATGAGATTAGCTGCTCCATCTGATAAAGTTTATTCGCTTATTCAAATAACGCAGCTGGATAGAGTATTGCCTGTTTGTAATACGGTTAATGAAGCTTTTGAACAATTGCAAAAAATAAATTAGAGATTATCAGATAATTCGTTAAATCCTTCGCTGTATTGTTTGAATATATACCACGACGCAAAGCATCCAATTAAAAGCGGATGCTTTTTTGTTTTACTAAACTAATATTTCATACCAATCTAAGTACCTTAATTTGGATACTAGCACAATCGATTATGTTATAATATTTGCATTCCTTATTGGTATAGCAGGTATCGGTTCATTATCCGGAGGTAAGCAAAAAACTGTTACTGATTATTTTTTAGGCTCAAGACAGGTTTCGTGGTGGACGGTTTGTTTTGCAATAATAGCTGCCGAAACAAGTACGTTAACTTTTATTTCAATTCCCGGTCTGGCATATCTTACAAATCTTAATTTTCTTCAAGTAACGTTCGGTTATTTAATTGGCAGAATAATAGTTGCAAAATATTTTTTGCCTGCCTATTACAAAGGTGAATTGAAGACAGCTTACAGTTTTTTGGAATCTCGTTTTGGAAGTAAAACACGAACTTTTGCTTCAATCGTTTTTATAGTTACGCGCACTGCAGCAGATGGGGTGAGACTTTTTGCTACGGCAATTCCATTGTACTTGATTTTAAAAATTGATCCGGTAATTGCAATTGTTATGATTGCAATTATAGCTTTGATCTATACTTACACAGGCGGATTAAAAGCTGTAATAAAGGTTGATGTACTTTTAATGTTCTTATACATTGGTAGTGCAATACTTGCAGTTATATATTTGATTAACCTGCTGCCTGATGGCTGGACTTCGGTATTAAGTTCTGCATCGGTTGATAATAAATTTTCGATATTAAATTTGGGATTCAATAATGGTATTTCAGGTTTCTTTTCTGATCCGTATACATTAATAGGGGGTATAATTGGTGGCGCATTTTTATCAATGGCTTCTCATGGTACTGACCAGCTAATAGTCCAGCGGTTATTCTCAATAAAAAACCTTAAGGGCGCTCAGAAGGCGATTGTAGGAAGTGGATTTATTGTAATAGTTCAGTTTGCAATTTTTCTGGTATTGGGTGTAATGCTTTATGCATATTTCGGTCCGTTGGATACAAGGTCGGATGAAATATTTCCTAAATTCATTATTGAAGCCCTGCCTTCGGGAGTAACTGGTATCATTATCGCCGGACTATTCGCTGCTGCGATGTCAACTTTAGCCGGGTCAATGAGTTCTCTATCCTCTTCCGCTATGATGGATATTTATATTCCCTTTTTTGGAAAGCAGCTTGATGAAGATAGAAAATTAAAAATATCCAGGATACTAACAATTACGTGGGCAATATTACTGATATTTTCAGCGATGATATTTAAAGAGAGTTCAAAAGCGGTTGTCGAAATTGCATTAAGCATTGCGTCATTTACATATGGAGGATTGCTGGGGACATTTTTACTCGGGTTGATCTCTAAAAAAGTAAAACAGAAAGAAGCATTAATTGGATTTACTACTGGTATAGTAGTGATGGTATTTGTGATATTTTTAACAGATATAGGATGGACGTGGTATACTTTGATAGGTGTTAGTGCAACAATTATAAGCAGCTCAATTATTACAAAATTTGGTTTTCTTAATTAGTTTACTCCTTACAAAATTGTTTCATATAATGGAAAGCTTCAAGGTTTCCTTTTTCATATGCAGATTTTAAATCTTTACAGCAGCCCTCTTTATTTCCTGTGTGATGTTTTGCCATTCCTCTTTTGAAATAAGCTGACTCGTGATTAGGATTCAAAATTATAGTTCTGTTAAAGTCTGCAATAGCGTCTGAGTATTCTTCTTTTTCAAATTCCAATAATCCCTTAATATAATATGCTTCAGCATTGCTTTTTACAATAGAAACATATCTTGTAAGATCATCTAATGCACCCTTTTTATCACCCACTTTATATTTTGAAATTCCCCTCTGATAAAAAACATCTATAATATTTAGCTTCCGTAGCATCGCATCAGTATAATCTTCTATGGCCTGATCAGCTAAATTGATATTACTTTTGGCTATTCCTCTGTAGTAAAATGGAACTCCATCTGCAGGGTTAATTTCAATTGCTTTATCAAAATATTCAATCGACTCTTTGTACTTTTTCTCTTTTAATAAAAGCACTCCTAACTCATATGTCTTGGTACTTTTTTCATCAGGATGTTGAGCGAAATCTACTGCGTCAGGTTGATTTTCATAATAGGCATCAAATTCTGCAGTGTATGCTAAGTTCTCTTCTTCAATAGTACTATCGTATGCTGTGATATCATCAACAATCTCTTCAAGTTGTTTATTCTTGCTCAAGCTGATTTTGCTTGATTGATTTTTTGAACCAAAAGGAATTTGGTCGGGATTTGTTTGACTGGGAATCACAGAACTTTTTTTTGCTATTTCCTGTTCTTCTAAATACTGGTTTAGATTTACTCTTTCTTTGTATCTAATTCGTCTCTTCCCAGCAAAGTTAGTCTTGATTAGAAGCCATATAATTACTAGAGCTACTGAAGATATAGCAATAATTGCAAAGATATTCATTATTTGTTTATATTCTTATTAACAAATCTATCTGGTCATTTTTAAGACCATTAAATCTTTAAAATTCAATGCAGGTTTGTGAGTAGGTCTTTGCCTAAATTACCCCATCACCATACAATTGACTTTTGGCCCTAATGCCAAAATATGGCTTAATATTCATATATTATGCCAAGAAAAATTTCAAATAAACCAAATTTTGTCACTTGGAATTTGCCGATTATCTGATAATTATTACCTATTTCTTCATTTCCTTTGGAATAGCTGCATTTTATTCACGCCGTGCGGGTAAAAGCACAGACGAATTTTTTCTTTCGGGGAGAAAACTTCCATGGTACTTAGCCGGCATTTCAATGGTTGCAACAACATTTGCCGCCGACACGCCATTGGCTGTAACTGAGTTAGTAGCACAGAACGGAATTGCAGGCAATTGGATTTGGTGGAATTTTGCTTTTGGTGGACTTCTTACTGTATTCTTCTTTGCTAGACTATGGCGCCGGGCTGGTATTATGACCGAAGCAGAGTTTGCAGAAATAAGGTATTCGGGTAAAGCATCAAGATTTTTAAGGGGATTTAGAGCTGTATATCTCGGCTTGATTATGAATGTAGTAATTATCGGCTGGGTAAATAAGGCACTTGCAACAATATTAGTTGGATTATTTGGTATAGGCGAAGAGGAAGTATACTTCTATGTGTTTGGTTGTATGCTTCTGGTTGCATTTTATTCAGCCTTATCGGGATTGTGGGGAGTGGTTGTTACTGATGCATTTCAATTTGTTATTGCTATGACGGGTAGCATCATTTTAGCAATTGTAGTTGTAAATTCTTCAGGCATTGGTGGAATAAATGGTATGCAGGAAAAGCTGCCCGATTTTGTTTTTAATTTTTTCCCTGCTGTTTCAGATGTATCGTCTTTCGGAGGAGCGTTTGCTTTATCGGTTACAGCGTTCCTTGCTTATATTGGCATTATATGGTGGGCATCGTGGTATCCGGGTGCTGAACCGGGCGGTGGTGGATATGTAGCACAACGAATGATGTCTGCAAAAGATGAAAAGAATTCTCTCTTTGCAACTCTCTTCTTTCAGATTGCACATTATGCACTTAGACCGTGGCCGTGGATACTTGTTGGTATATGTACCTTAATAATTTATCCGGAGCTAACAACAACAGAAAAGCGAATGGGATACATATTTGCGATGAGAGACTTCCTGCCAATAGGTTTGAAGGGATTGTTAGTGGCAGCATTTTTTGCTGCATATATGAGCACAATTACAACCCAGCTTAATTGGGGAACATCATTTTTAATTAACGATCTTTACAGAAGATTTATGTTAACAGATAAATCTGAAAAGCATTATGTTTTTTCATCAAGGGTAACAACAATTTTATTGATGATAGTATCTCTAATAGTTACGTTATTCATTACACGAATTTCAGGTGCATGGGAATTTATTATGGAATGTGGCGCAGGTGTTGGTTTGGTGCTTATCCTGCGCTGGTTTTGGTGGAGGATTAATGCATGGTCAGAAATATCGGCGATGGTTATGCCATTTGCTGTTTATCCAATTCTATTAACTTTGGATGTTAGTTTTCCATATACTCTTTTTGTTATTGTTCCCTGTACAACAATAGTTTGGATAGTAGTTACTTTTATAACCAAACCAACTGATGAGGAAAAACTAAAATCCTTCTATAGAAAAATTCATCCGGGAGGAAAACTTTGGGAACATATTTCTTCAAAGATTCCAGATGTAAAAGGAGACGGGAATTTTGGCAGGATGTTAATTAATTGGATATTTGGAGTAATTTTAATCTATTCTTTATTATTTGGAATTGGCAATTTAATTTTCGGAAGACACATTGAATTTTTGATTTCTTTGCTCTTAGCTGCAGTTTCTGTTTGGATGATTTATAAAAATCTTTCTTCTATAGGATGGGGAACGATTATTGAGTAATCAAAAAATAATTAACATTAAGAAACTGCGAAATATTAAACTTGTTGTTTCAGACCTTGATGGTACATTGCTTTCGGATGATGGTATTGTAGGTGAAGAATCTAAAGAACTTATAAAAGAATTAAGAAATTATGGTGTCCAATTTTCATTTGCTACCGGAAGACTTTATTCGGCAGTAAAACATTTTGCAAATGAATTGGAGATCGATAATCCAATTATTTCCCTTGATGGGAGTTATATTGTAGATTATCCAACCAATGAAACAATTTTTGAATCTTTCGTTAAAGAAAAATATGTTAAGAAAGCAATAATGTTTGCGGAAAATTATCTTCTGCAAGTTGCTCTTTGTCATGCGGATGCAATATACTACACCGATTCGAACTCGGTTATTCCAAAAATGTTAGATAAGTTTGGGGCAAAATATCAACCAGTTGATTCGTATGAAAATTATATGCAAAATACCCTTGAGATTGTATATTCAAGCGATTTAAAGGAATCGGTTAAATATGTTAGGGATAGGTTTGAATTCCCATTTGCTATTGGCTGCAGTACATCGTATTTCAGGTCTCACACACACGAAGGTCTATATTATCTGGAAATAAGAAAGGCAGGTTCAAACAAAGGAAAGGGATTAAAGAGATTGCTCAAACATATGGAAATTAAACCGCAGGAAGTGGTAGTAATGGGCGATTGGTATAACGATATTAGTATGTTTGAATTGAAAACAATGAAAGTTGCGGTTGCTAACTCAGTCCCGGAAATAATAAGACTGGCTGATTATGTTACGATAAAAACTAACAGGGAAGATGGTGTTGCATCATTTTTAAAAATGTTACTAAAGGCAAAAAAAGGATAAAAATGTCAATTCTAGCAAAAAAATATTCTTTAAAGGAACTATTTATAAAAATACTTATTGCAATCATAACTGTAATTTTAGTTGCATTAATGTTCCCGAAAGGTGAATCGATCGAATCGGAGTTAACAGAGGGGGCAATTTGGCTTAACGATGATTTGATTGCCTCTTTCAGCTTTCCCATCATTAAAAGCCAGGAGAATTACCAGACCGAATTATTAACTGCTGAAGAAAGTGTTTACCCTGTCTTCCTGAACAACAAGGATGTTGTAGAGCAAAGCATCGATTCTTTAATGAATTATAGTAACTATTTAGTTGAAGTGCTTGATAAAGATATTGGTAGTGAATCCGAAGAAATATTAAATCCAACTTTTTTAACTGATGATGCATTCACAAAATTTAAATCCATCCGCATAAAAGAGAGTAATCTGGTTCAATTTGAAGGATCAAGACTCCGGGATTTATTTGTAGCTGCTAGATTTGCTCTAAATAGAGTTTATAAAAAAGGAGTCCTAAGCATTAATGCAGCAGAAACGATGAAGGATAGTATTGCAATAAGGGTTGGCAATGTTGACCGGATAGCAGCTATATCCAAATTTATGTTTTTTGAAGATGCTGAGACGGAAATAGCACAACAGATAAGCAGACTAAATTATTCTGAAGATTTTGAGCTCGCTTTACGTGAATACACTGTACATTTTCTAATGGCCAATCTTGTATTCAGTTCACGGTTAACTAACGAAGAAATTGAGCAGGCAAAAAATAATGTTTCAATGTATTCGGGTATTGTAAATGAGAATGAAAGAATTATAGCGCAACACGAACGTATTTCGAAAGAGGCTAAACTTAAAATTGAATCTTACAAAGAAGCAAAAGGTTATACTGTTGGCGAAAAAGGACTTTTCCTGCAGTTCGTTGGCAAGTTCATTCATATAGCATTACTTATAATTTTAATTGGAGTTTATCTGGCATTACTGCGCAGAAATATATTTGATGACAATACTAAGTTAATTCTGATTTCCTTAATTGTTGTTTTTGTATCATTTATCTCGTTCTTAGTAAATCAAATTGATGTGCAGGCTCCTATACAGTTTCTCATTTTTATTCCTGCCGCGTCTATGCTTATTACAATTATTTTTGATTCACGCATGGGATTTGTTATGACTGTTATTTTAGCACTTATAGCCGGCGCACTCCGCGGGAATGATTATACATTTGCGGTAATGAACATTATTGCTGGAGGACTTTCAGTTTATACCGTGCGAGATATTAAAAATCGCTCACAAATTTTCAGATCATTTCTAACAATTCTGCTAGGATACTTTTTCACAATAATTGCATTTGGATTAGAGAGATTTGCTCCGATTGAATCAATGCTTGTTGAATTTGCATTTGCAGGTTCTAATGCATTAATAAGTCCAGTTCTAACATACGGTTTACTTATTTTCTTTGAAAAAATATTCCATATCACAACTGATCTAACTTTACTAGAGCTTTCTAATTTTGACAGGCCGCTACTAAAAGAACTTGCAAGAAAAGCACCTGGTACATTTAATCATTCAATGACTATAGGTACTATGGCTGAAGCGGCCGCTGAAAAAATTAACGCCAATCCGTTGCTTGCTCGTGTTGGTGCATACTATCATGATGCCGGCAAGATAATATCGCCACAAAATTTTGTTGAAAATCAGTTAAAAGATCAAAACGTTCATGAGGATTTAAATCCTGAAGAAAGCGCACATTTAATTGTCAGTCATGTTCAGGAAGGAATTCAATTAGCTAAAGATTATAACCTACCAAAAGAAATAATTGAATTCATTCCAATGCATCACGGTACAACAGTGATATCATTTTTTTACGAACGGGCAAAAAAATTATACGGCGAGGATAAAGTTGACATTAATGATTACAGGTATCCCGGCCCAAAACCAAACAGTAAAGAAACGGCTATAATTATGCTTGCCGATGGGTGCGAATCAGCAGTAAGATCTATTGAAGATCCTGATGCCGAGAAGGTGGAAAATATAATAACCAGTATTTTCAAGGCGCGTGTTAATGACGGACAGCTGGATGAAACGCCGGTTACATTTAATGACATAACTGGTATGAAAGAAGCATTTTTAAATGTTCTTTTGGGGCAGCATCATAGAAGAATACGGTATCCGAAGCAGGAGGAAATGGAAAAAGGTGTGGTTGAAGAAAAAGAAGAATAATGGAACAATTTCTGAAAGAATATCTTTCTGTATTAAGACTTGAGCGTAATCTTTCCGAGAACACTATAATATCATACAAGAATGACTTAACTTCTCTGCTAAACTTTCTTGGACAAAAGAACATAGTTGACCCCTCACAGATTAGTATCGATCATATTACAAATTTCTTTAAATCACTAAACAAATTAGATTTAAGCAGCACAACATCGGCAAGATATTTTTCGTCTATAAAGGGTTTCTTCAATTATCTTTCTATAAATAAGTATATCAAGGATAATCCTGTAGAAAGACTTAGTGCACCAAAGCTATCAAAAAATTTGCCGGTTGTACTTACAGTTGAGGAAATAAATTCAATAATTAACCTGCCGGTTACAAACACAACTTTGGGACTGAGGGACAAAGCACTGCTTGAATTACTGTATGCTTGCGGTACACGCGTTACTGAAATTATAACTCTGAAAATTTCTGATTTATTTTTTAATGAAGAAATCATAAGAGTATTTGGAAAAGGTTCAAAGGAACGGATTGTGCCCATTGGTAGTTCTGCAATTCATTGGGTTGATGAATATCTTTTGAAAAGCAGACCTTTACTGGAAAAAAAATTGAAGAGTGAAAATATTGTGTTTCTTAATAACCGGGGAATGAAACTTTCCAGAATGGGTGTTTGGAAAATTATTAACAGGTATACAATAGAGTCCGGTGTAAAAAGAGAAGTTCATCCACACACATTCAGGCATTCATTCGCCACTCATCTTTTGGAAGGCGGTGCTGATCTAAGAGCTGTGCAGGAAATGTTGGGTCATGCAGATATATCAACAACTCAAATATATACACATATAGATAGAGACTATATCAAGCAAGTTCATAAAGAGTTTCATCCAAGGGGATAATACTTTAACTTTTCATAATTGCTTCAATTGTTTCGACATAGTTATCAGTGGGCAATATCTGTTAAATTTGTTAACTTAATTTTAAGATTAAATTTTAAGATTAGCGAGTATGGGTCATTTAGTAAGGATAAATTATCTTTTTGTTGTTAGCATAGTGCTGATATTGATCTCTTGTAAGAATGATTCGGTTGAAGATAAAAGTTCAGAGAATATTCAAATGGATACCAAATCTAACTCACCACAAAAATTAGATCACCTCTATTTTGTAGGAAGTTATGGGGGGCAATCGAGTATTTATAAATTTGATTTTAACACACTTAGTCATAAAATCTTTTGGTATTCACCTAAAGAAACAGTTATTAATTTTCTCTACAGCAAAAATTATAGATATTCATATTTCTTAACAGCAAGAAGAATTGGCATTAATAGAGGACTTCCCTTTATCCGTAATATAAAACTGTATCGTTTGGATCCCGAATCTTCAACGATTGAACAAGTTTCGATAATTGGAGATGCCATACAATTATTTACACAATGGGTTCAAATGAATTTTGAGATTCAGCTTACGAGATTTGATTTGAAGTTTGCTTCACATGTAAATAAAGTAAATCAATTATACAGCCCCTACGGTAAAAAATTAAATGAAGAAGTTGAAGGTTTCGATTTTATAGCTGACCGCTATCCGCAGTTTGATGTTGGTAAGATTTCTCTTTCATCACCTTCAGGAAATTTCAGCCTAACCCATTCAGGTGATTCCATTTTTATAGAAATTACAAATGACGAACAAAAAATATTTATCGGTTCAACCGGCGAAACTGTAAACAAAGTTGGATGGAGCAAAAGCGAAGACTATGTTATCTTTACAGTGGTTAAAAAGAAGGATGAGAAAAATATAATTGCTGGTTCAAAAATATTTGTTTATAACCTTCGGAATCAAATTTTAGATGTTGTTGAGGAAAGTAAAGAAAAAATAGATTTTATAATTGTTGATAATCTGGTGATTTTCGAAAAAGGTTCAGCCTTTAATTCATTTTTAACCATATATAATTTTGAACAAGGTGAAGAAATTCACCGTATCAACATTCAAGGTGGCTGCGGATTATCAGCAATGCCGGGAGTTTAAATAAAAATTAATGGATACTTACTTAAGAATATTAGGCTATGTAAAACCTTACTGGAAGCACTTGATAGTAACTTTTGTGTTCACAATCTTATTTGCTGTATTAAGCGGTGCTTCTATCTATCTGACAATTCCTCTACTTGATACTTTATTTCAGGAATCATCCGGCGAGGATTTAGCTACTAACCAATCTACTTCTATAGAAGAAACTGCGGGAATTATACCTGATTTTTTGCAGAATATTAAGGAAGAGATTACAACTTCGTTTAACAACTATATACTAAGCGGTGAGAGAACCGATGTACTGGTTAAGATATGTATTCTTATAGTTGCTGCATTTTTATTAAAAAATATTTTTGGTTACCTGCAAGCTTATTTTATGGCTTATGTTGAATTTGGGGCTATGCGGGATTTGCGTGACAAAGCCTATATGCACCTTAATAAACTCTCGCTCGGTTATTTTAAGAATGAAAGGGTCGGCAATTTAATATCGAAGTTTACAAATGATGTTAATGTAGTGCAGGCAAGTATATCTGCAACCTTTTCAAACCTGATTAAAGAGCCGATGACGTTGTTGGTTTTCTTCGGTATCGCTCTAAGCATAAGCTGGCAATTAACAATCCTTGCTGTATTAATAGTACCAATTTCAACGTTTGTAATTGTGTGGATAGGACAAAAACTCAGACTGCAATCAGAGGTATTACAATCCAAGCTTGCTGATATAACAAGCGTTCTGCAAGAATCAATCTCAGGGGTAAAAGTCGTTAAAGCATTTGGGATGGAAAATTATGAGAATAAAAAATTTATGGAGGAGACCACTAGTTATTTTAAGCTTGCACTAAAAATTGTCAGAACCAGAAACTCGTCTTCACCAATAACTGAAATCTTAAGTGTAATAATCGGGGCTATTATCATTTACTATGGTGGACTGCTGGTTTTAGTCGAGAATACAATTTCAGCAAGCCAGTTTATGGGTTTTCTTATCGCAATATTTCAGATGATGCCGCCAATTAAAGCACTTGGAGGTGTTAATAATCGTATTCAGGAAGCAAGTGCAGCTGCTGACCGGATATTTTTAATAATGGATTCTGAACCAACTATTAAAAACATAGATGGCGCCCAGGAACTCTTAGAATTTAAACGGGATATTCGATTTGACAGCGTTAGTTTTAATTATGAAGAATCAAATGAAGCGGTGCTGAATAATGTTACATTTAAGATAAATAAGGGTGAGATATTAGCTTTGGTTGGTCCCAGTGGTGGTGGCAAATCAACTTTGGTGGATTTGGTACCACGGTTTTATGATCCTACGGATGGAAGCATATTGATCGATGGTGTTGATATAAGAGATATTAAATTGAACTCGTTAAGGAAGAAGATGGGAATTGTAACACAGGAAACGTTTCTATTTAATGGTTCCGTGAAGCAGAATATTGCTTACGGTTTAGATGATTATCCGTTCGAGAAAATCATTGATGTTGCCAAAACTGCAAACGCCCATGAATTCATTGTTCAAATGCCACAGGGCTATGATACAATTGTTGGCGAACGTGGTGTAAAATTATCAGGAGGGCAGAAACAGAGGTTAACCATTGCAAGAGCACTGTTAAAAAATCCGGAGATAATGATTTTTGATGAAGCAACTTCTGCGCTCGATAGTGAATCTGAAATCCTTGTTCAGCAGGCAATTGAGAGGCTGATGGTAAACAGGACCACCTTTGTAATTGCGCACCGTTTAAGTACAATCAGGAATGCAACGAAGATACTTGTTATTGACAAGGGAAAAATCACCCAAATGGGTACACACGAAGAATTGATAGAAGATGCAAACGGACTTTATAAAAAACTATATGCAATGCAGTTCCGTGACCACGAACTTGAAATGAAAACTCATCCCGGTTAACTAGTTAAAGAAAAATCTTCCACCGATACCACCGGAAAAATCAATTTTTGTCTCTGGGATGATATCTAAAATCGGTGCAAATTCTGCGAATAAATCAAAACGGGAATCTGCCGGAAGCCATAATATCCCTATTACTCCCCTTATACCAAGTCTGCTCTTTCCTTCATTAATTCGTAATCCTACTCCGGGTCCGTAATAAACAACAAAATTTTCTTTTGCTTTCAACATACCCGGGTGGTGAAAAACATAATCACCATAAAAATCGATTATGCTGTTTGAAGAAGTAAAAGAGTAACCCAAGCTCATATCAATTGCCGTTTCGGTTGCAGTCCAGAACTTAGCGTTTATCCCGGTTGGTTCACCTAAAATTATACCCAAGCCTAATCCTTTTTGTTGAGCTTGATTTGAATTGCAAAGACAAATTATAAACAGTGCGATTAAACAAAGAGGGATCTTTCTCATATATCTGTATTTACTATATAATTAGAAATTTGATTGCAAAGATAACCGAATCTTTATCTTCAGCCAATACCAGAACAATGGATTAACCAATCGGTAATAGTTATTTTTAGAGTATCAAAAATAAACTATAGTAAAGCATTGAATAATAAAATTAACATCCTGAAACAG
The DNA here is from genome assembly GCA_020354005.1 of Ignavibacterium sp. Lineage (GTDB taxonomy): Bacteria > Bacteroidota > Ignavibacteria > Ignavibacteriales > Ignavibacteriaceae > BMS3ABIN03. The sequence continues at coordinate 648,473 of CP070637.1, read as the reverse complement.
ATAAATGAATTTTCCTCAGAATTTAACAGCGAAACAAATGAATATGCAATCATATTAGCTGCAGGACACGGGAAAAGGTTAAACTCAGAAAAATCAAAAATGCTTCATACCATAGGGGGCATTCCAACAGTTGAAAGAGTCTTAAGTGCCTGCACTGAAGGGGTGGAAGGAATTAATACCATCATTGTAGTTGGTATTAAGGCTGATGATGTTATAAACAGTCTTGGTAAAAGAATTAATAATGTATACGCTTATCAGGAAGTGCAGGACGGGACGGGGCACGCTGTACAAATTGCAATGGAGGGATTGGAAAATATCCCGGATGATGCGATAGTCTACATTCTTCCTGGAGATATGGGCTTGATTGATGCAGAATCGATAAAACAATTCCGTGAAGAGTTTATTAAATCCAATGCTGATATGATTGTGCTTATTGGTTTGTTTGAAGGCAAACCGGAAGAAAATTATTATGGGAGAATAATAAGAGTTAAAGAAGAAAAAGGTAATGTAATCCGTATAATGGAGCACAAAGATATTCTCGCTTTGCCCGATACAGAGCCTTACAATGTTATATATAAAGAGAAAGAATTTTCTTTTACAAAAGAAGAGCTAATAAATAATATCGAATATAACTCCGGTGTGTTTGCATTTAGATATGGCAAGCTTGCAGAGATGATTGGCGAATTAAAAAGCGATAATGTTCAGAAAGAAATTTATCTCACCGACCTCATTTCTCTGTTTAATAAAAATGGATATGCAGTTGCCGCGACAAGTCCTGACAAAAATTATGTTGTAATGGGTTTTAATACGCAGGAAGTACTGGCAGAGATGAATGAGATTGCAAGGAAGATATACGAAAAGTAAACACATCTATCCAATTTGCATAGGAAGAAAGTTTAATAGGAATATTTTAAGTTTAATTTTGTAGGGGTTTGATTTATCAAACCTTATAACTATTAATTAAAACTTTATTTTAAATCTCTTAATCAAGTTATCGTTGAATCATATGATAAACCAATTATTATTATATATCCTATTAATTATGTTATTCCCTGTAAAAGAATTTTTCAGCCAGATAGATTCTACTGTAAAAAAAGTTCAAATCCGTTTACCCACATATGAAGGTGAACCAATCGAGAAACTTTCGAAATTTGCTCCTATTTATAAGGATAAGATATATTTATTTGCTGATTTCGATAATGTGGCGACAAGAGATGAACGTGTAAACTTGAATAGGACAAAATTTATTCCTGTATATCTTATTAATAACAGAAATAAAAAATATTCTTTTACAGGATATGAAATGGAAAATCTACAACAAGTTTATAGGAAGAATGATACTAGTTGGGTACGAACTCAACGTGGAATCCCAATGTGGTGTGGTACTAGTTATGATTGGATTGCGATTATAAAGCCCAAAGAGTTCTATAAAGTTCTTAAATATTTTTCTGATGAGGGAGATGACCAGATTGTTCGATACACCTTTTTTAACACTGATGTAGTTATTTCTAATGCAGGATTTGCCAAAGTAAACATGGAGAAAGTAGAAAAAGCAAAATATGATCGTATAGCTTTACAAATTAGTAGTCCGAAATTTTTAATCGAAATTATTTAAAATCGGACTAAACCGTTTGATACAGATAGTGAAAATGCAAAGTTAGTCGAAAGGGCGATTGGCCAATTAGCTTTGCGATTTCCTGAAAAAGCTATCCCCATACTTGAGGAAATAGTCAATGATGATGAAAGTCCATTTCAACAAAAGGCTAAGAAAAGTTTAGAGTATATTGAAACTTGAATAAAAGATGATCAATAAAGAATTCCAATTTTTATTTAACTTGAAACAAAAAAGGCTCTTCATTTCTGAAGAGCCTTATTGCTTTAGTAAAAATTGGTTTGATTACTTTGTGGTTTCTGCAGAAGCCAAACTGTTTAAGTGTCTGGTAAGCTGAGATTTTTTTCGTGCTGCTGTGTTTTTGTGAATTTTGCCCTTATCAACACTTCGGTCAATTACACTAACAGCTTCTTTGTATAATTTTTCAGCTTCCTCTTT
>CP070637.1:637015-646323 GCA_020354005.1 Ignavibacterium sp. | reverse complement strand
TAAGGAATATTACGCTTCACTTTTTGCCAATGGTAAATCCGGATGGTGCTGAACTATTCCAGAGGAGAAATGCTTTCGAAATTGATTTGAATAGAGATGCAGCTCATCCGGAATCACCTGAATCGAAAATTTTGCATACAGTGTTTAAGGAGCTTAATCCTGAATTCGGATTTAATCTACATGATCAGGACAGAGAATACACTGCAGGTCATTCAACACATTGGGCAGCAATATCATTTCTCACCCCGCCTTATGATTATAAAAACACTATAAACGAAAGCAGAACACTTTCGATGAAGCTAATTGGAGAAATGTTCGGTGTCCTTTCTAATTTTATCCCCGGCCATATTGCAAAATATAATGATGAGTACGAGCCAAGAGCCTTTGGTGATATCTTTGCAGAATCCGGTACAAGTATTATTTTAATTGAATCTGGAACATGGCGCGGCGATAGGGAAAAACATTTTTTACGGAAGCTGAATTTTATTGTGCTCATCAATTCATTTAAAAGCATCGCAGAACGAAGTTTCGTTAGAGAAGCATTAAACACGTATAAAACATTACCCAAAAATGAATCGCAAATGATGGACTTCATTATCAGAAACGCAACGGTGAATTTACAAGGAAAAGAACTGGCTGTGGATGTGGGTATAAATTATGAAGAAATAAACATAGATGATAACCGGAACTTCTATTATAAAGCAAAGATAGAAGACATAGGTGACTTATCGGTCTACTCCGGTTTTCATGAACTTGATGCTACCGGAATGACATTAGAATTAGGTAAAACATATGATGAGGGAATTAACTCACTTGATGAAATTAGTAAACTTAACTATGAAGAGCTGATGGAAGGTGGATTCACAAACATAAAGTTAAATCTTCCGAATGTTGAAGAAAAATTTTCTAAATTTTTATTTAACATCATTTTACAAAACAGGGACAGAGCCGAAGAACTTAAAGAGGAAGCAGTACCGAATTTTATACTAAAGAAACAAGGGACATTTAAATATGCTGTGATTAACGGATTCTTACTGGATTCGAAATTAACCGGAAGAAGAGAAGGTAACGCTCTTGTTTTTGATTAATAGCAAGAACAATCTTTTCTTTAAAACAAAACAGTTAAGAATATGAATTCAGACTTCGGTGAGAAAACCATTCCTCATATAGATTTACTTTTCACATACGCCCTGCTGATAACCGGGGAAAACAGGCGAGCCGAAAAAATATTATCTCAAACTTTTGCTAAAGCCTTTTGGTTTTGGCAGCACTTATCTGATGAGACTGAAATAAAGCTCTGGCTAATCAGGATAATGATGAACATTTTCAGAAACAACGTCGATTACGCTGAATCTGGTTATTTTCAAATTCCACAAAACAAATCGATTGATTTATCAAAAATAAAATTGCAGGATTATGACAAAGAGTTTGCTTATCAAAAGATGAAACTTCTCAGCCAACTTATTTCATCTTTACCATTAATATTAAAGGAAGTAATAATATTTACCGATGCATTGAAGTTTAACTATGAACTTGTTGCGGATTTAACTGAAGCGCCGGAAGATACTGTAAGAAAGCGATTGTTTGATGCCCGAAAAGATATATTGTTTGGATGGTTAAAGAATAAATCAAAGGAATTATCGCTGCAAGATGCAGAGTTAAGTCTGCAGGATAAATTATTAGTAATCAACAGAGTTGATAATAAAAAACTTGAGGAATCACATAGTGAAAAAGTCAGTCTATTAAAAAATGAAATTGAATCTCAGAGCTTTGTTAAAAAAATTATTGTAAAAAATATTTCTCTTCAACCAGTTAGAGAAAGAATAAAAATAAAACTGGTAAACAAGTATGCATCTCATCTAAGGGATGAAATAAAAAAAACACCATCACCTGAAAGAAGAAGTATAGTGAGAGTGGCAACTTTTGCAATGGTTATTCTAATTACAGTTCTAATACTAATATTTAGACCAACGCAGGAAAATCCCGCTGAATATGCTGCACAGCAAGTAGGTGAAGATAATATTTTAGTGCAGCTCAAGAATAATTATTCATTATATGTCGATGGAATGTTTATTAACGAATTGATAACCGGTGATGAAGTGACATTCAAAGACTCTCTATCCGATGCTGGGCTTAAATATAAAAGCATCATCCCAAAGTTTACCGGATGGAATATTGAAAGTGCTTTGATAACTACATACAATGATCAAAAGCTAATAAATCTTATTTATAAAAATGAACTTAGGAAAAAGCTATATCTCTACCAGGTTCCATTACAGTTGGTTGAAATAAGGAAGATAGTAAAGCTCGCTCCAGTATTACTGGAATATTTAGAAGCTAAAAACTGTTATTCCTCACGGGATGGGGAAACAATATATCTTCTAAAAAAAACAGATAGCCATATACTTGGATTTGCCCTTGATAACCCCCAAAAGGAAGAGATAATTGAAATATGCGGTAAATCTTACAATATTACTTTCTAAATCGTGAGAAAACTACGTTTATTCTCCCTTTTTTGCTTATCGACATCAATTTTAATAACTTTGTTGTTCGGAATTATCCCGGAGAAGAAGCTATGGCAAGATTAAAAAATATTGAATCCTTTTGTTCTTCCTGTAATACAATACAGAAGATGGAGATTTCCGGCGAATTTGCCGGGGAAGGTAATGAAAACAAAAGATGGGCAAAATGTAAAAAGTGTAAACAAACTATGGTCATAGATTTAAGTTCCGATATTATGGATGGTAATATTTCTCTGGAAGGCATAGAAAATGATGATGTTACTACTTATTCTCCTGTTAAAACATATGTTCTTGGAGAAACTATTTATCATCAGAACTGGGATGATTTCGGAAAAGTAATTACTAAAGAAACTCTTTCGAACGGACAGAATTCAATCACAGTTGAGTTTCAGAAATCCGGTTCGAAAAAATTAATTGAATCATTTAATAACTAATCTGCCGGAAAGAGGTGAATATATTTGGTAGGAATTAATATTGGCGATAACGAATCGATTGATAAAGCATTAAGAAGATTCAAAAAGAAATATGAAAGATCTGGTATTCTCAAAGAATATAAGAAGCGTACTTTTTTTGTTAAACCGTCAGTTAAGAAACGTATGGAGCGTATAAAAGCCGAAAGGCGGGCGCACCGGCCAATGAATTACAATTATACAAGATAATTTAGCCTCTCTATTTGAGGGGTTTTTTATTTTAAATCGAGAGCCGGCTCTATTACCAGAGGCTCTTTTCCCTTTGAATAATGTTTTTGTAAATGTTTGATGACTTTATCAAACACCTCATCCACACTGCTGCAAAAGTTAAATAGTTTCAAGTCCGATTCACTTATCATTCCCTTTTCTACAAGTACATCAAAATTAAAGACACTCTTCCAATATTTTTCATCATAAACAACAACCAAAAGTTTCTTTTTAATTTTTTCGGTTTGTACAAGGGTAAGAATCTCAAAACATTCATCCATTGTTCCAAAACCGCCGGGAAAAATGATGAACGCTTTTGAAAGATATGCAAACCAGAATTTCCGCATAAAGAAGTAATGAAACTCAAAACTCAAATCAGGTGTAACATATTTATTTACAAACTGCTCGAAAGGAATGCTGATATTTAAACCTACTGAATAACCACCTGCTTTTTTTGCTCCCCTATTTGCTGCCTCCATTACACCCGGTCCGCCCCCTGTACAAACGATAAACCTGTTGGCTTCTGTTTCAAGATTTAAAGACCACTCAGTTAAACGCCTCGATAGTTCAACAGCATCCTCATAATAACACGACATATCGAGTCCCAACTGTGCTTCTCTCAGCTTCTGAGCAAACTTTGTAGATTTAGGATTCATCTTTTTTGCTTTATAATAAATCGCCCTTGATTCTTTTTTTGATTTTAATCTTGCAGAGCCGAAGAAAACAATTGTATCCATAATTTTATGTTTACGGAACTTGCTCTGCGGCTGAAGATACTCTGAAAGCATTCTAAGCATTCTTCCATCTGCTGAATTTAGGAAGTCCTCATTCTGATATGCTTTAGGTATTGAAACGTAATCTGACATAATCTATCCGGTGTAATTTAATTTTAATGATGATGATTAGTGAGTTATGAGTAAATTAGGGATTTACTTAGTATCCCTTTTTTTGTTCAATTGTTATATATTTGCACCAATTAATGTTGAAAGAAAATTAAATTCATACTCACAATTAATTTTTTTAGAATAAACATAACAAATAAATATCATTTTTAGTAATACACTCCGCCTGATGATTAAAAAGATATTGATAATTGTAGCACTGTTTTTATCATTCTTCTCAAACTTGAATCCCTCATCGAATGATGAGATACAATCAAAGATAAGAAGAGTTTTAGATGCGCTTCCTGCCAGCACTAACCTGGGTATATTGATTTACAATCCTCTTTTGGAAGACACAGTCTATTCCGCCAATCATACACAATCGATGATACCTGCATCAACCACAAAACTCTTTACAACTGCAGCAGCACTCGAAATAATGGGTGGAAATTATGTTCTCTCAACTCAAATTTTGGCGGATGAGATTGATTTTTCCGATAACGTTCTTAACGGAAACATATACTTAAGAGGTTTGGGGAATTCTCTCTTCAGTTCTTCGGATTTAGACAGTCTGGTTGGTGAGATTGTGAATCTTGGTATTAAGGAAATCACAGGTAATGTTGTGGGAGACGATACTTTTTTTGATGACGTATACACACGAGATGATTGGATAAAAGGCGAAAGAGCAAATGTAAAACTGCCTGCAATTTCTGCTTTGGTTTTAGACAGGAATACAAAACACGTTAGAAGAAAAAGAAGAGGAAGATGGAGAACTTATAGAATTTATGTTTCGAATCCCCCGGAACACGCCGCTACTATTCTGAAACAGAAACTAAATGAATCTGGTATAAGCATTAATGGCAAAGTAAAGGTTGATTCAACCCCTCGTTCTGCAAAGGTGTTAATGCAGTCGTCTGTTGTGTTAAGTGAATTAATAAAATCGATAAACAAGAACAGCGATAATTTTATGGCAGAATACTTATTTAAAACTATTGGTGCAGTTTCAAGCGGTCAGCAGGGGAATTCATTCTATTCAACACAGGCAATTTTAACTTTTATAGAAGATAATGCCATTTATGCTGAAGGCACGGCTGTAGTTGATGGTTCCGGCATTTCACGATACGACCAGATAACCGTTGGTGCAATTAATGGATTGCTTGAAAAAATGTATTTTGATTTAAAGAACTTTGGTGACTTTTACAGCTCGTTAAGCATTGCAGGAGTTGATGGAACTCTCGAAGACCGGATAAGCAAGAGGTCTGAGAAAATTAACTTTAGAGGGAAGACCGGAACACTGAACGGTGTATCATCTCTATCAGGTTACTTAACCACAAAATCCGGCGATGAACTAATCGTTAGTATGATATTTGAATTTACACGGGGCGGCTCCAGAAAATACCGTGATGCGCAGGATGATATAATTAGAATATTAAACGACTGGAATGAAGAAAGCCCTGAAGAAACTTTTCTGCAGGGCTACTAAAAAACTTATTCTTGTGGTTGTCCTTCAGTCTGCTGTTGGATATCTGGTGGTAATTGGTTTTGCTGTGGTAATGTTGGTGTCTGTGGAATGTTAGTCCTTCCAGCCTCTTGAATAATACTTCTCTGTTCTACTGTAGTTTGGCCGGGTAAGAAAAACAGGTTTATAACTATTGCTAAAACTGCCACAATTCCGCTTAACCACCAGGTTGCCGTGCTTAAAAAATCTGCAGTTCTTCTTGTACCGAACATAGCACCCATATTACCGGCACCGCCAAATGTTCCTGCAAGTCCGCCGCCCTTACTCGATTGAAGCAAAACGACGATTATTAATAATATTGCACAAAAAGCTGCTATAAATGTTAATATTGTATACATAACTTATCTCCTAAAAAACGTAGCGGGGGAGGGATTCGAACCCCCGACACGTGGATTATGATTCCACTGCTCTAACCAACTGAGCTACCCCGCCGATTTATTTTGAGCCTGCAAATATAATTACTATCGGAACGATTTCAAATGTAATTCTGTGTTACTGTACAAACTCATAACATAATCCAAGACTGATACGAACCACTTCGTGATAGTGGATATATCCAATAAAATGTGTCGCGGTGTGGACCGTGACATCCCAGTTAATAACAGATTTATTTTTTCGTTTCCTGAAAAGAATCCCACATTAAGTTCAACAGTTCCTTTAAACCAGATTTTGTTACAGAAGAAAATACTAAAGGTGTAATATCTTGTTCTCCAAATTTGAGTTTAGATACTTCATTAATTTTTTCATCATCAGCAAGGTCTGATTTCGAAAAGGCAACAAGCATATTCTTTTCAATTAATTTCGTGCTGTAGCTTTTTAGTTCATTAAAAAGAGTTTCAAAATCACTTTCATAATCTTCAGATGTAATATCGATAAGGAAAAGAATTATTTTTGTCCGCTCGATATGCCTGAGAAATTGATGCCCCAGACCCTTCCCTTCGTGTGCACCCTCAATTATACCAGGGATATCAGCAACTGTAAAGCTCTGATAATCTTTATACCTAACGATTCCAAGATTTGGTTTTAACGTGGTAAAAGGATAATCTGCAATTTTGGGTCTTGCTTCGGTTATAGTTGAAATTAAAGTTGACTTCCCCGAATTTGGAAAACCTACAAGTCCAACATCAGCAATTAATTTTAGTTCAAGTATTACCTTTTTGTATTCGCCCGGTTTTCCCTTTTCTGCAAACCTTGGTGTCTGGTTTGTTGGAGTGGCAAAGTTGCTGTTACCCTTTCCACCTTTTCCTCCTTTAACAACAACTGCGCTGCGTTTGTTCTCATCCAAATCAAATAAAATTTCTTTGGATTCATAATCTTTAATCACAGTTCCCAGCGGAACTTTAATCACGACATCTTTCCCGCCTCTGCCATCTTTAAGGGAACCCCCTCCCATCTCACCATTGTTGGCTTTATAAATTCTTTTATATCGGAAATCTAAAAGTGTGTTAAGATTGTGGTGTGCTTCAAAGATAATGTTTCCTCCCCTGCCCCCGTTACCACCGACGGGTCCACCTTTCGGTACAAACTTTTCACGCCGGAACGCAACTGCTCCGTCTCCACCCTTACCTGCAGTTAATTCAATAACTGCATAATCAATGAACATTAAACTTGTCTGAAGTAGTTAGACGTAGCATTAGTTAAAACAACTGCCTCCTTAGAATAAGGGCTTACCCTATAAGAGAAGAATGTTCCTTTTAGTATTTCTGTTGCTTCGTCATACGAACCACATTCTGATATTTTTTCAATAGAAGTAACAAAATCTGCATCATCTCCTGCAAAAACATTTGATATGATTTTTTTAATTTCTTTCTTTGATAGATAACTAAGCAAGTCTTTTTCTCTTACAGGAATCTCAACCCCGGTAAACTGTGATTCGCTATCTTCTTTGGTGCCAATATTTTCTACGAATTTAAATTCTTCCTCGATAATTTGTTCCTTCTCACGACTATCTTTTCCATTTGATTTGTCCTGTTCTGTCTCATCTTTTACTGTTGATTCTTCCGCTTCATCTTCTTCCAACAGCTTTTCAAATTCATCTTTAACAACTGAAATATCCTGCTCATCCGTGGTGTCTTCCTTCATCTCGGGATCAACATCGGGTGAATCTGTTTTTCCAAAAGAAGATAAAAATTCTGTTTCATCAGTAAATTCCTCAGTAATGGTAGCTTCTTGCTCATTCGAACTTTCTTCATCAATTATGTCAAAATATTCCTGTTCCTGCTCATCCTTATTAAATTCATCACCTTCATTTTTATCATGGTCATCTATCATTTGCTGCACAATTTCTTTTTCAACAGGTGTCTCTTCCTCAGTTTCCTCTTGCGCAATTGGCTCTGTTTTTTCATCCGTAGTTAGTTCTGATTTATCTTCCGATACGAGTTCTGATTTTTCATCTGCGCTTTCTTTTATTTCATCCGCTGTACGGACCATACCATCTGCTGCGTTTACCTCTTGTTCGCTGGTTTTTTCATCAGCAGTTTTTTTCTCTTCATTATCAAATATTGATAAATTAAATTTTTCTTCATCGATAGTTTCTTTTTTATCCTTCACTTCGTTGTTCATTGGAACCACAACGGTATCTTCGGTTACTTTAACATCTAACTCTTCATTTTCCTTATAAGATTCTTCTTCAGGAATTGTTTTGTCCGAAAGTTTATCATCCATCATCGCAAGTTCTTTTTCGTAAAAATCTATCAACTCATCCACATTTGAACCGTTAATGTCGTTAACATCTGCAGGTTCCTGAGCAATGCTTTCCTGTTTATCATCGGTAACTATTTGCTCGGAATCTGATACAATTTCTTCAGCAATAGTTTCTTTTTCCGGTATTTCTTTTAATTCACTTTGTGGAAATGATTCTGGTTCATCTTCAATTTTAATTTCTTCAATTTCCTCGGTAGGTTCAGAATTTGCCAGCGGATCAGATATTTTCAAGGGCTTTGGGTTAAAATCGCTTTCAAATTCTTTTTCAATTGGTAATTCTTCATCTGTACCTGTTTCATCTTCCACAATTTCTTCTATTTTATCTTCATCCATATCACTAACATCAGATACAGGTTTAAGAGTTGACACTGTTTCTTCGGTGGCTATATCCACTTCATCCCGTTCAGCTACTTCCACGGTACGTTCTTCATCAGCCTTTTCTTCAACAGCAGCGCCTGCAGCCGGAGCCTTTGCATATAGGATGTTCTTTATGTCATCAATCTCATACTTCTTTTTTGTATCATCAGGAAATGCACGGTTAAGTTTTAATACATAATCAATCAGGTTTTTTTCCTTCAGTAAAATCTCCACACCATTTAAAGGAACAAGGTTTTTCTCAATTCCACCAATATTAAAGAAATCCCCCATTGTGACGAGAGTGTTATTAATTATTTGTTCTGAGTCTTCTTTGAAGAGTTCCCTGTCGATCTTATTCAGGATTAAATCAAAATCGGTAACTGAAAATTGGTCAACACCCCTTTTAATTATGTACGCTGTTAAAACCTTCTTTATATAATCGTAGTAATAAATATAATTTAAGATTAACTCGAGTTCGTCGGCACCAACTGTTTCCTTATCGTTGTATATAAGTTTTGTAATCGACCACTTTGGGCGCACAATATAATTTGCATTAAATGAAACTGCCTGTGTAATTAATTTCTTAACATCTTCAAAAGAGATTTTTTTAGTTTGCTTAATTTCATTAGCAATCTTTTTAAAACTATCG
>CP070637.1:628956-636915 GCA_020354005.1 Ignavibacterium sp. | reverse complement strand
TTTGCCTGGCTCATATCTCTATTTTATCCAGTGTTCAAATATCTTGAACCACCCGAGGTTGAAGAAGCTAAAGTATCAAATGTGAAAATCGGTGAAATTGAGGATATGGAAAAAGACAGCGGTAAGATCATCAAGTTTGGTAATAAACCTGTTATTGTTGTACGAAAAGCTGATGGAGAGTATGTTGCATTTGCCGGTGTTTGCACTCATCTTGATTGCATAGTGCAATATAGAAACGACCTTGAACAAATTTACTGTGCCTGCCATAACGGAAGATATGACCTGAATGGAAGGAATGTTAGTGGTCCTCCACCTGCTCCGCTTGAGAAGTACGGTATCGCAATAAAAAATAATGAAGTTATTGTTTTTGTAGAGAAAACTTGATTATGCAAAATTCCAATAATCAACAAAAGAATAACCGAATGTATAAATGGATTGACGAAAGATATAATATATCAGGATTATTGGAATTTGCTAAGAAGAAATCAGTTCCTGCATACAGAGAGACAATTTGGTATTACTTTGGCGGTATAGCTCTTCTTCTCTTTATAATTCAAGTCCTAAGTGGTATATTGTTATTAATGTACTACCAGGGCACTGAAGATAGTGCATACGAAAGTGTAAAATATATAAGTACTAAAGTAAGCTTCGGCTGGTTAATTCGTTCTGTACATAGTTGGTCAGCCAACCTGATGATACTCGCCGCTTTCATCCATATGTTTTCAGTTTTCTTTCTCAAATCATTTAGAAAACCGAGAGAATTAACCTGGTACACAGGTTTTGGTTTGCTATTGGTAGCAATGGGATTTGGATTTAGCGGTTACTTATTGCCCTGGAATGAACTTGCCTTCTTCGCAACAAAAGTAGGTACAGATATAGCAGGACAACTTCCCGTAATTGGAGAGCCATTACTAAAATTACTAAGGGGAGGCGAAGATGTAACAGGAGCAACTCTTTCGAGATTCTATGGTTTCCACGTTGCAGTCTTTCCGGGGATATTTACAGTATTATTAGCTCTGCACCTTATTTTCATTCAGAGACAGGGTATGGCCGAACCAGAGGATTGGAAGGATCTACCTGAAAGTGAAAGGAAATATATTCCATTCTTTCCAAACTTTACATTGAGAGAATTACTTTTCTGGCTAATAGTAATAAACATATTGGCAATATTGGCAGTATTTTTTCCGTGGGAATTAGGAAGCAAAGCTGATCCGTTCGCCCCTGCACCTGTGGGTATTAAACCGGAGTGGTACTTTATGTTTATGTTTCAAACATTAAAGTACATCCCGGGCAAAGTTCTTTTTTTACACGGGGAGTTTGTAGGAATAGCAATTTTTGGGATAGCAGGATTGTTATGGTTCCTGGTTCCATTCTGGGATAAACGTACACCTGCAGGTAAACGAAATAAATTGATTACCTATGTAGGAATATTCGTCGTCACCTTCATTATTGTTCTTACAATTATTGGTTATATGGTAGATTAGATGTCAAAGAAGATGAAGAAATATATCTGGAAAATATCAACCATTATTATTTGCTTTTCGATCTCATCACTTGTCTTCGCACAAACAAAAACAACAGATGAGTGTTTAGCATGCCATGTGGAATTGGATGATGAATTACTCACTCCAGCACAAAATTATATCAATGATATTCATTACAAAAAAAATATTACCTGCGCTGGATGCCATGGTGGTAATCCAAACTCTGATGATACAGAAATTTCGATGAGTGAAGAATCTGGTTTTATTGGAATACCTGATAAGGCTACCCGATACGAAGTATGTGTTAATTGTCATGCAAACGACGAAACTATGAATAATTATAATTCAAGCTTACCAACAGATCAATTTGATAAATTAAAAATCTCTATTCATTTTCAGCCATCTTTTGATAATACAGGACCGATTACTGATTGTATAACATGTCACAGTGTTCACAATATAAGCAAGGTTGATGATCCACGTTCAAAGGTTTATCCTACAAAAATTGTTTCCCTGTGCGGGGGCTGTCATACAAGTGCAGATATAATTAAAAATTACAATCCTGCATTGCCAATAGACCAGGTTGCAAAATATAAAACCAGTGTGCATGGCAAATTGAATATTAGCGGTGATCCAAATGTTGCAGAGTGTGCAAGTTGTCATGGGAGTCATGATATTTTTGCTTCTAATGATCCGAGATCACACGTATATGCAACTAACATCCCGGAAGTATGTGCAAAGTGCCACAGTAATGCAGAGCTAATGAAAGGATATAATCTTCCAACCGATCAATATGATTCCTACAACAAAAGTGTACACGGGTTGGCATTGCTTGAAAAAGGAGATATCAGTGCTCCATCTTGTAATGATTGTCATGGTAACCATGGTGCAGTTCCACCGGGTGTGGAATCAATCTCAAAAGTCTGTGGCAGCTGCCACGTACTTAATATGGAGTTATTTGAAAAAAGCCCTCATCAGAAGGCATTTACTGAAAATGATTTCCCGGAATGCGAAACCTGTCACGGGAATCACTCGATACGTTATGTTACGGATGATATGATAGGCACACAAGAATCAGCAGTATGCATAGAGTGCCATAGCAGTGATGATGACAATAACGGATATTTTGTTGCTGGTAAGATGAAAATGTTGATTGATAGTCTCAAAAACGAGGATAAAGCAACTAAGGAAATCTTAGAAGAAGCCACTCAAAAAGGAATGGACATATCGGATTCTGAATATTCGTTAAAAGATGTAAGACAAATATTAATCCAATCCCGTACAACTATTCATACTTTCAACCTGGAAAAATTTAAAGAGAAAATAAATGAGGGTTTCACCATAGTAGGCAAAGCCAGGCAGGCAGGTACTGACGCTGTGGATGATTATTATTTCAGACGTGTGGGGCTTGGAATAGCAACAATAATTGTAACTATTCTTGTAATTGGACTCTATATAAAGATCAGGAGATTAGAGAAAAAAACATAAAATAATTTTTAGGTAATTAATAATGGATTCAATGGAAGATAAAAATGTCCTGAAAGATATATTAGATAGATTAAAAAATCTGGACAAGAGGATCACAAAAATAGAATCACGCCTCTCCGTTCAGACTCCGGTTCCTAAATCTGATATGTTATCAGAAGGCATTGAAAAATCTGTTAAAATTCAAAATGAAGAGGAATTAGAATTCCAAATCGGACAATTTTGGGCTGCTAAAACTGGAATACTCGTGCTCATTGTAGGATTTGCATTCTTACTTTTACTTTCATTTAAAGAACTTCCTTCATTCTTACCCAGCATAATGGGAATTATTATCGGCCTGGTGTTATTTGGATTAGCAAGGATGTGGAAAGAAACTTTTTCCCATATAACCGGATATCTTATCGGGGGAGGATTTGTTATCCTTTACATTTCAACAATGAGGCTCTATTATTTTGGTATTGAGAAAACTATTGCTAGCTACCCGATAATCCTGGCTCTTCTTATTGTAGTTACTGTCATATCATTATTTATTTCGATTAAGAGAAATTCAGTAGGCTTAACATGGTTAGGATTATCGCTTGGGTATGTAACAGCAGTTCTATCCGATTACTCATACTTTATTTTTATAATGATAACAGCTCTCTCTGTGGTGGTTGTTTTATTCAAATTAAAATATCAGTGGAACATTCTTCTTTTTTACGGAATGTTCATGTCTTATTTAACACATTTAATATGGTTTATAAATAATCCATTCCTGGGTAAGTCCATCCAAGCCCTGGCTTCACCGGAAATAAATTTGCTTTTTCTGTTATTATATATGATCATTTTTTCCGCAGCTAATTATTTCGAATTGCAGGATAAAGAAGAAGATATTGTCAATTCCGGTTTTACAATGCTGAACTGTGCGGGAGGTTATGGATTAATCTTTTTTATCACATTGACTACTACACCTTCCGCTGTTACTATTTACCATTTAATTTCAGCACTGGTCATCTTAGCTATTGCAATAACTTTTTGGGTGAAACGTAATAGTATATCCTCCACATTCTTCTACGCAATGACTGGATATGTATCGTTAAGTGTTGCTATTATCTGGCAATTCAGCGAGCCGGATTTCTTCATATGGTTATGCTGGCAGAGTTTATTTGTGGTTTCAACTGCGGTTTGGTTCAGATCAAAATACATAATAGTTGCAAATTTTATAATCTTTCTTATGATATTCATTGCGTTCCTGATAATGAGTGGAGATCAGGGTGGAATAGGAATAAGCTTCGGTATTGTTGCCCTTCTTAGTGCAAGAATTCTAAATTGGAAAATGGATCAATTGGAAATTAAAACAGAGATGATGCGGAACGCTTATTTAGTTTCTGCACTCTTCATAATACCGTATTCCTTATATCAAATATTCCCAAGCGGCTACGTAAGCTTAACGTGGATTGGTATTGCGATCATTTACTACTTTCTTAGCATCTGGCTTAATAACAAAAAGTACCGCTGGATGGCATTGGCTACATACTTTTTAACGGTTATCTATGTCTTTGTTCTTGGTATTACAAGTACTGAAACCTTATTTAAAATCATTTCATTCTTAGTTCTTGGTTCCGCTTTGATAATCATCTCACTAGTTTACTCTAAAGACAGAGCTAAGAAAAAATTGAAGGAAGATACCAACAAAGAAGCTTGAACAATTAGGGTACTTACAGCACAAAATCAGTAACTACTAAAAAAGTTAAATCTAAATGGATTGGTGCGGAAAGCACTGAACAAACCTTAGGTTGCACTAACGGTAAATCAAAAATTACGTATATGATGACCGTATATCCTGATAGCGTATCACTCCGATAAATATTTTAACTAACCAGCGAGCAATTTCTTTCATACAACAGACTTACCTGGTTCAATCTAGCTATATATAGATAATTGCCCCTGGCTTCCGGAACATTTTATTTCATCGGTTAGTTTAATCATTCAAAACTAATTCATTACAACCGGAGATTAAAATGAGACACCTAATATTATTCATACTATGTATGATCCTTTCATTCACCCTCCTCGGAGACAAAACAGTATCAAATTCAAAAAGTACAACAAACACTATTCAGCTTGCCATTCTATTGGATACTTCGAATAGTATGGACGGACTTATTGATCAGGCAAAAAGCCAGTTGTGGAAAATAGTAAACGAAATGGCACGTACCGAGAGAGATGGTGAACCAATCAATCTTTACGTAGCACTTTATGAATATGGCAATGATCGTTTATCAGTCGAAGAAGGTTTTGTACGATTAATATCACCTTTAACAAATGATCTTGATAAAATTTCTGATGAGCTATTCAAGCTCAGAACAAATGGCGGCAGTGAATATTGCGGGACGGTGATCTCCGAAGCAATAAGAGACTTGAAATGGACTAATAGCAATGATGATCTAAAATTAATCTTTATTGCGGGTAATGAACCTTTTACTCAAGGAGCTATTGATTACAGGAATGCCTGCAGGGATGCGATCTCAAAAGGGATAATAATCAATACTATATTCTGCGGTAATTATGATGAGGGAATCAAAACAAATTGGAAAGATGGTGCTGATCTAGCTGATGGAAAATATATAAACATCGATCAAAACCAGGAAATAGTACATATAGATACTCCTTATGATGAAAAACTCGTAGAATTAGGACAACAGCTTAATGATACTTACATCGCTTACGGGTACAACGGCGGCAAGTTCAAACAACTCCAGGAAGAGCAGGATGCAAATGCAAGCAGTCAGGCTCCCGAAGTATTGGTTGAGAGAACAGTTGCAAAAGGAAGCGGTCAGTATAAAAATGAAAGCTGGGATCTTGTTGATGCGGATAAAGAGGGACTTGTTAATATAGATGATCTCGAAGAAGCAGAACTACCGGAAGAAATGAAAGATATGACTGATGATGAACGAAAAGCTTATGTTAAAGAAAAATCAGAAGAGCGTGAAAGAATACAAAATAAAATATCAGAGCTGGATAAGAAGCGTAGAAATTATGTAGCCAAAAAATTAGAAGCCGGAGAAGGTAACACTCTCGATGCAGCAATGCTGAAAATGATCAGAGAACAAGCTGCGGAAAAGAATTATAAAGTAAAGTAAAAATAATTTGTGCAGAATATGGTATTGAAGCTTTGCGTTCTTTGCGTTTTTAGCTCTGCGTACTTTGCGTGAAAAAGAAGCTAACTGCTTCACGCAGAGATCGCAAAGATATTTCGCAAAGCTCGCTAAGGATTTTAAAGTAAATATGAGAGAGATAGAAATGAAAAGGAATTGTCAATCAAGACTCAGAGTATCATTCTTAACGATACTCTTAATTCTAATATCCCGAATTCCGGTCTTTGCAGACGGACTGATAATCATCCGGGAACCGGTACCAACCCTCTCCCCTTTTCCCTTAGAAGTCCTCTATCACCACGTTGATGTAAAAATAAACGGCAATGTAGCATCTACCTACATCGATCAGGAATTTTATAATCCCACAAGTATGAATCTTGAGGGATATTATATTTTCCCGATTCCAAAAGGAGCCGTAATAAATGAATTTAGCATGGAAATAAATGGTAAAGAGGTTTATGCTGAATTGCTTGATGCTGCAAAAGCCAGGAAGATTTATGAAGATATAGTCAGGCGAATGAAAGATCCGGCACTGCTGGAATACACTGATCAGGGATTCTTCAAAGTAAGAATCTTTCCCATCGAACCGAGAAGTACAAAAAAAGTAAGCATCAGCTATCGCAAAGTTTTAAGTTCTGATAACGGTATGTACGAATATCTTTATCCGTTAAACACAGAAAAGTTCTCAGCAAAACCATTAAAAGATGTAAGAATAAAAGTTGATCTGAAAACAAAAAACGAAATAAAAAATATTTACTCACCAACCCACCCGATTGATGTAGTTCATAAAGATAATCACAATGCCACTATCTCTTATGAAGAAGAGAACATAAAACCAAACATTGACTTTAAACTTTATTACCATACAAATAACGATGATGTTGGTCTTTCGTTGCTTACTTATCAATCTGCCGGTGAAGATGGTTATTTTTTGTTAACTGCTTCTCCCTCTTTTATTGTTGATGAGGATCAGATTGATTCAAAAGATATAACTTTTGTAATGGATGTATCGGGTAGTATGGCAGGTAAAAAAATGCGGCAGGCAAAGCAAGCTCTTTTATACTGCGTTAACAACCTTAATCCAGGTGATGGATTTGATATAATAAAATTTTCTACAGAAGCTTACTCTCTTTTCGGAAATATTGAAGATGCAACCGAAATTAATATTAAGAGAGCTGAAAAGTTTATTGATAACCTAAAACCAGTTGGAGGAACAAACATAGAAGATGCTCTCACTTTAGCTCTAAAAGAAAATAATACCTCAAGCCGTACGAATATGATAATTTTTATTACTGATGGCAAACCAACGATTGGTGAAACAAATGATGATTTATTGATAAAAAAACTAAAGAACTCAAATAAAACCGATACGAGAATTTTTACATTCGGAATAGGAAACGAGATTAACACTCACCTGCTTGATAATATAACAGAATTAACAAGAGCAACTCGTTCATATATTACTCCAGATGAAGATATTGAAGTTAAGATATCTAACTTTTATAATAAAGTTCAGTCGCCGGTTTTAACAAATCTTTCTCTTTCATTTGGACGTATAAGAATGTTTCAGACTTACCCCAACAATCTGCCGGACTTGTTCAGGGGATCCAGCATAACAATTTTCGGGAGGTACAACATTCCGGGGAGGTACGATAGAACAATCCATCCGACTATAATTCTTAAAGGAACTGTTAATGGTGAAACAAAAGAATATTCAATCACTCCGGAAATTGAAACAAACAACACAGATCACGATTTCATACCACCATTATGGGCTTCTCGAAGGATTGGATATTTACTTGATCAAATTAGATTAAATGGTAGTGATAAAGAGTTGGTGGATGAAGTTACGC
>CP070637.1:623579-628856 GCA_020354005.1 Ignavibacterium sp. | reverse complement strand
TATCAACCGACACAGCCAATCGCGTTCTATCGTTACCAGGGTTATCCTGCAGGTGATCTCAAAAGTACAATTGAAGACTTCTCACATTTTTTAATTGCATATGTGAACGAAGGTACATACAAAGGTAGAAGAATATTAGAGGCGAATACTGTAAAAGAGATTTTAGAACAACAGAATCCTGCAAGTGGGTTATGTTTCATCTGGAATTGTACTCTTGGTAACTGGTATGGTCACTCAGGGGGAAAGACAGGCACCTCTGCATATGTTGAGTACAAGCGGGATAAAAATGTTGCATTAATGATTGTTACCAACTTTCGGCATCCTACCGTTTATCCTGGCAACAAAACGCATGCACTTGTACGAAGAATTGCTGGAAGGTATTATTAGATTAACTTATATAAGATTTAGTAAATAATTACACGTCAATATTTTTCCCTTGCAGTTTCTTCAGTAATTCCCCAAGCTGAACAAAAAATTTATTTCTTATCTTTTCTATATACACTGCTTCCTTATAATCAAGCATAGCTGTGTCTTGATGTTTAAACCTATCCGGTTCTACCTGCAATGCATAAGTATTGACCTGTCGTTTCCAAAACCACTCTGCACAACATAACTGAATGTTTTCGGGATCGATAGCCGTGATGTTATTCAGACCCTTAAGGAATTCCCTGCCTAGAGCACTGTTCTCAATACAGAAGCAAATGTAAGCGATCCTATACTTCACCTTATCAATACTTCCTGTAATTGGTAAGGGCTCCAGGTTGTGTTCATCGCTTTGACCAGCGTAGACAAAGTGTCCATAGCAGCTTTGAAGTGTAAAACAATAAGGTAATTTGTTAAAACTTTGGATCAGGTCAACAATAGGGCGGTCTAATGTACTATATCTAAGATGGATCAGGGTTCTCTTCTTCTGATCCTCATAGTGTGGATTTACAACTAATTCTTTAGGTTCAATGTAAGTTTCCAACTTTTATGCTACAACTCATATTAATATTGTTTTTAATTATAGGGCTACTATACTTTCACTCATTAAACTAAACTTAAATATTTATAATGGCAATTATGTTTGCTAATTGGTAACTAATCAAAATAGTATCGGTTTTATAGTTTAATTATTTAGCAAGCAGGAACTCTCCTTATATTCCTCTCTTGGCAAGAGATGGAATTATAAACATTGTAACCTAATATTAATTATTCTGAAAGAATTTTATAGGATAGTTTTATAATTATAATAAGCCCTTCTCTTTTTAAGAGAAGGGTAGGGAAGAGTTCCCTGTAAAAATTAGCGTAATAAAATAATACAGTAAGGTTTGAAACTAAAGCTATATCTGCGGTACAGAGGATAGAGAAGGAAGAATGTAATTAACCAAAATCGTTTGGACAGGCATTGGCTCGTTAGTATAGTAATTGTCCCAATTATTAAAATAATAGTACCCAAATCAATTTTATGCAACTTGCTTCTCAATTCAATGTTGCCTAAATGAAAAAACTCGAACTGAGTTATAGTTTTTCATATTTGATGTTTATTATTGATTTCACATATTATCAATGTAAATTCTTTTTAATACTAGAATTTTTTAATAACAGTAAAAACCGATCTGAGTAAATAATCTTAATTAACTGGTATTACATTTATGAATATCCCTTCATCTCCTATAAATGTCTATAGAGAAAACTTAAGTTTCGATCCTGATCAGACTAAAGTAATTACTCGTTTCTTTCAGCCTAGTAAAGAAAGACAGGATAATATAATTCAAAGAATAATGAAGCTTTCAGATAATGAAGTAGATCAAATCCTTAAGATTACAATTGCTAATTTTTCTGACCGACACGATAATATAAAGAGGATCTTCAAAACCAATTTTGACAAGCTAAATATAGAAATAGATCTCTCTTTGGAAAGAAGACTTCTGATAGGCTCCTATTTTACAATGGAATATGCGATTGAAACAGCATCATTACTCAATCCTTCAATTGTACCTCATCCTGATCAGAATGAAGTTGAAGAAGATGAAAAAAGGGTAATTATGAGTTTTAGAGCTGTGGGTGAAGGTCATATGTCTTCTATTGTCTTTCGGGAAGGGATTATTAAAGCAAATGGATCTCTATTCATTGAGCAAGACAACTCTAAATTAGAGCTGGGAAAAATTAATGATGACTTATTATACAATAAAAAAGATTTTGTTTTAAAACTCAAAGAAATCAATAGCTATGAATCTGTTAAGAGTATCTTAAACAATCTTTTAGAAAAATTCTCTTATGCCGAGTTGAAAGAAAGTACAGGGAGGTTTATCAATAAGTATAAAAATGATAAGAGTTTTAATTCCGAAGCGATCGAAACTCTAATCTGGTTTGCAAAGTCTAATATCGAAATAGAATTTGATGAAGAGCGAGATCTTTCCGGTAGGGTAATTTTTCCAAGGTCTAAAGGGGAGATCAAGGCGTTAGAGGATGCACGATTTGTGCAATTTCAGGAGGTGGATGGTTCAACAAAATACTACGCCACTTACACAGCTTATGATGGGCGAAATATCTTGCCGCAATTGGTAGAAACTAAAAACTTTTACCGTTTTAAAAACAATACTTTAATGGGAGGTGGTTCACAAAATAAAGGAATGGCCTTGTTCTCGGAAAGAATTAAGGGGGAATATGTGATGCTGTCGCGTAACGACAATGAAAATCTATTCTTGATGTACTCAAACCGGATTAATTACTGGGAAAAGCCAATTCTTTTAAGGATGCCAACCTTTTATTGGGAGTTTTACCAAATCGGCAACAATGGCTCACCACTCAAAACAGAGGAAGGTTGGTTAGTACTGACTCACGGAGTCGGACCTGTAAGAACCTATTGCATCGGGGCTATCCTATTGGATTTAGATAATCCAAATAAAATAATAAAGGCAACTCGAGAACCTATTTTATTTCCTATAGAAAACGAACGAGACGGTTACGTACCTAATGTGGTTTATTCCTGTGGTTCTATCATCCACAAGGAATACCTGATAATGCCCTATGCCGTATCCGACACCCGATCAGGTGTTGCTAAGTTCAACTTGAAAGAATTACTTACCTGTATGGAAGCTTGTTGATATGCTATTAATAATTAAGCAGCGTGTAAAATCCATCTTAATGCAACAGTTAAACTAAAATGTTATGCTGTTCTTTAAGTGATTCTTTAAGAAAAGAATTTATCTTAGATAAAACTTTCTTTGGATTTTCTATCACCACTGCATGCCCCTCATCGTTCATAATAATCTTAACTGCTTTTGGTATTGTATCTGCAACATTTTCCTGATATTCAATTGGGATAGCTCTGTCCTTTCCACTAATTATTACTAACGTTGGAATAGTCAGGTTTTTTAATTTATCGTAATTATGAATTTTATTATCCGGATGTAAATACTGTAACCATGTTTCCTTACTGACCAATGCTGCATCGTTAACAAATTCCGACAATACATTTTGAGGCAATTTGTTTATTAAAACACTTTTTAAAAGTGGCTTTAATAAAAATTTTTTTTGAGAAACAAATGACAGAACAGGCGATATAAAGGAAAAACCTTTTGAAAATAATGATCCCGGTCCAGGATTCATAAGAATTAGAGATTTCATTTTATCAGGAAAATTTATTGCAAACTGAATTGCAATTGCCCCTCCCATTGACGTACCTGCAAGAATGCACTTGTCTATATTTTTTAAAATGACAAACTGATAAATATCATCAGCCATCTGCTGTAAATTACACCCGGTTTTAACTCCGTTGGAATTACCATGCCCACGTGCATCAATTGTATAAACCTTGTATCTTTTCATTAGATCCGGAACGTAGTTATTTAACCACATTTTTGAGGAAGAAAGAAAACTGTGTAGTAGAATAATTACATCTTTGCTATTTCCATATTCTTCGTAATATAATTCTATGTTGTTTAAATTAATCTTTGGCATAACGATGTTACTGTTCCACAGACCCAAAGGAAATATCGGATAGTTGCCGATACTTATTATCAATAAAAATATTTACTTGCCTAAATAACTGTAACTACGTACCTCACTCCCGGTATTTACTTTAACGAAAACAGGACTTTTTACTTACCTGTCAGGCTTTAACGGATAAAAGAGATTAGGTAGTATTTGCTCAATTCAATTTTGCCTTGCTTGTTTTTTTATTCAGCAATATTGCTATCGACGGAAATAAAATCCAGGGTATTATATAATACACACTCAAAAACCAGAATACATAAATAAATTTAAGTCCATAGCCAAGATAAATGCCACAATAAATAAAATCATAGATTAACAATGGAACTGTAAAATAAAAGGAATACCACAAAGAAATTTTAACTCTTCTTGATGTTTTTATTGGTTTAAATACTAACCAAATGATAATAGAGAATGGAATTAGCAATATGATAACGAACCAGATTATGGATTTGGTTGAATATTGTAAGTAGTAATCAGGTATACCAGCAAGAAAAAAGAGGATCCAGACTATTGTAGCATAGATTAAAATCTGCAAATGATTTTTAATTCTCATAGTATCTTTATTAGCAACTCAATTAGTCTTCAAGATTATAATGATTAATATCAGTTAAACTTTTCTTCGTAATTACTTTTAGATAATATTTCAATAGGTTCCATATCTGTCCATTCCATCAATGAAACTTCCGGGTTATTCTTTACAAATTCTTGCATTATTCTATGACCCATTGAATAAACACTTAAAAAAGGAATCTCCTTATCTCCAATAAACATCTTCAGGATTAATTGCTCGTCCTTACTATGCAAAACGTTCTTCATATGCAGCCAAACACGATGTTCTTTTTCTCGATCCAAAAAGTCTGGCCAGGGTGCTTCAATATTGGGAGATAATAAATCTGCAAAACCTTCAGCTCTCCCTTCAAGTATTAAACAATCAAGCAAGCTGAAATGAATTGATTCAAAATTTCGGGAAATCCAGATGCTGTGATGGTATTCATGAGCAACTACTCTGGGAAGCATATTTTTCCAATTTTTAGAAGTTGGATCGATCGCAATAAAAATTCTGCCTGTGCCATATGTATCAGCGTGTATACCCATATCTAAAATTTTGGGGGCACTTGGAGGAATCATTTTTTTATATGATGGATCAATGGCTTGTATATAAATGGTTGTGTTTGGACCTGGTAAGACTTTTGAAACTTTTAACAGAGCATCCTTTACAATTCCTTCTACTCCCGAATTAGAAAGCACCCTAATTTTAGTATTTAATCTGTCCAAATCTGTTATTGGATTTTTAAT
>CP070637.1:616635-623479 GCA_020354005.1 Ignavibacterium sp. | reverse complement strand
CTGCAAGCAAGCGACGAGGAAGTAGAATCGGTCGTTAAGAATACAATTCAAACTGGAAAAATTAATGGCGGCTATATTTTAAGTTCGGCTTGTAGTATTTCTCGTGATGTAAATCCAGAAAGAATAAAGAGTATTTCAAAATTGATTGATAAATACGGACAATATTAATACGGAGATTTAATTGAAATCAATACTTAAAAATATTTCGGATGGAAAAATTCTTGTTGCCGATGGAGCAATGGGTTCAATGCTAATGCAGAAAGGTCTGCAGGCAGGTGAGTGTCCTGAATTGCTAAACCTTGAAAAGCCAGAAATTGTAAAAGAAGTTGCAGAGCTTTATTTTGAATCCGGTGCTGACATCATTCAAACCAATACATTTGGCGGCACACCACTAAAGCTTTCTGATTATTCTTTAGAAGATAAATGCACGGAAATAAATAAAGCTGCAGTGCAGATAGTAAAATCGGTTACAGATGGAAAAGCATTCATCTCGGGCTCGTGCGGACCTACGGGAAAAATGCTTGAGCCTTTTGGTGAAATGAGCGAAGATGAAGCATTTAATAATTTTAAACTGCAAACCACTGCTCTTATTGATGCTGGTGTAGATATGCTTTGTATCGAAACAATGATTGACCTTAATGAAAGCCTTATAGCTGTAAAGGCTGCACGCAGCAATTCGGAAATAATTCCAATTGCCGCAACAGTGACTTTTAATAAAACTCCTGGCGGATTTGTAACAATAATGGGTAATAATATTGAGACCGTTGCAAAAAGTCTAATCGATTGTGGTGCAGATATTATCGGCTCCAATTGCGGAAATGGTATTGAAAATATGGTTGAGATAGCAAAGGAGTTCAGGAATATTTCAAATCATCCTTTGCTTATTCAAGCGAACGCCGGTATACCAGATATTGTTGACGGTACACCAACCTACCCGGAAACACCGGAATTTTTTGTTGAAAGAGTGAATACTTTAATTGATGCAGGTGTGTCAATAATAGGTGGATGCTGCGGTACTACGCCAGAACATATTCGCCAAATGAAAAATGCTGTGAAAAGTTTATCGGATTAAGTTGTTATTTTGTTTGATGTTTATTTATAAGATCAATAATTAGTGCTGCAGTCCACGAAAAGTTATCAGAGCCGCAACCCTCTCCAATAATGGGATCAAAGTATTCGTAAAAACCACTTTCTAATACGAGACGAATTGTTTCGTTGGATAATTCAGTTACCAACTCGCTAAAACCATGTTTTTCAAGTCCCTGAATAAGTAGCCAATTCATATTAATCCACACAGGACCACGCCAATAATTTTTGGGATTGAATTCGGGTGATGATAATGGAATAGCTGACAATGGGAATCCATCTTCTTTCCAAAAATCACCATTCTTTTTTAGGTGGCTAACAATTGAATCAATTTGCTTTTGTGATAAAGAATTTAAAATAAGTGGTATACAATTAGCTAATGTTAAGTTATCAATTGCTCTATTTGAAATAACGTCCCAATCATAAAACCGCTTGTTCTTTTCATCCCAGAGTTTTGTATTTATTGCATTGCTGAGTTTATTTTTCCAGTAAATTAATTGTGAAGAATCCTCCTCAATAAATTCAGAAATAGTAATCAGTGATTCAAGTGAGAGTATAGCCAGAGCATTAAACATTACATCCTGCATTACAACTGGCAGAGACAAATAATCTTTAATCTTATAGTCCTGTTCCTTCAATTTTTCTGCAATAAAAAAGTACAGCTGGTAATCTTTATCTGTTGGTCTTTGATGTTTTGGAATGAACTTATCATCAACGCGATTAACTCTGTAGTAGTTTTTGATTTGAATATTTTGCAGTGACTTATCCCAGCGAGGAGAGTTATCCAAACCACTTTCCCAGGGATGTAAAACACATATCAAGTCATCTCCTGTTAAGTTTCTATCTTCATTTAAAAATCTCTGGTAAGAAATAAGTTTAGGATAGATTTCCTTTAAAAATTTTTTAGAGTTGTTTTTATCTTTTGAATTTTCACAGACCTTCAATGCTGCAAATGATAAAACAGGTGGCTGGGTAATTCCTGATGTACTAATGTTTTTTGGTGAGTTCTTTATCTTTTTTGAGTCCCAAAAATTTTCATCGGGCAGATAATTTGCAGAACTATCGGAATAAACAATATGAGGGATCATCCCATTCCCCCATTGTCCACTCAACAACGATAATATTTCCTGTTGTGCAAGTTCTTCATCAATGTGGGATAATCCAATTGCAATGAATGCAGAGTCCCAGTTCCATTGATGGGGATAAAGTTTTGATGATGGTTTAGTGAATTTTTTATGGCGGTTTAGTTTAAGTACTTCAATAGAGCGAAGTTTTAGATCGTCTAGCTGTTCATCTGAAAACATTCCTTATCCAAACTCCCGAACTCTTAGATAGCAATTTTCCATCGAACAAATATTGCATGTATACGCTTTCTTCCTAACATTTTTTCCAAGGCCAATAATACCACTAACAGATTTTATAGGAGTCATTAAAGCTGATTCTGTAACTTCAATATCACAAAAGTTTACGGGGAAAAAGGAAAAAAGATTATGTTGATCTGAAACGTTCCAATCGCAGTAACCGGGACTGTATCTGTTTGTACAGTTTAATTCAAATTTTTCTGCTTCAATGTTAATTTGTTCTTCAAGCCAATCAACAGCAGATTCAATTATCTCTGAACCAATTGCATCTGCAAAGTAGTGGTGAAAAATATCATTATGGTTATCAAATGATCTGCACCATTCATCGAATCGTTTTCCAAGTGTGCAAGCGAATAATGCTGAGCCTTCAATTTTTTGCAGTTGGGTTGTGATTATATTTTCGGTAATTAATTCTGTGTGGTTAATTATTAGTTTCAATTTACCAATTACACTAACATTGTTCTGAATCAGATTAAATCCACCCTTGATCTCAAGATGCTTTTTAGATTCTTGCATCAGATCATCAAGCACATCCCTAAAGTGAGTTGGCATTGCTCTTGAATTATAACCCAGTGCTCTCTCGATCGCTTCGTTGTTCACTGTTAGTTGATTGTAAGATATATCAAATTCAAAAACCACTATCAATCGATATCATTTATGAAAATGTTTTGCAAAGCTATGCGGATCAGGGAAAAATCCATCAGAACCGATACTCTCAGCAAACTGGCTTGATAATGCAGCACCCCCGACAAACACTTCTGTTCCATTGAACTCATTTTTTATATCATTAATAATTTCTTCCATATTCATCATTGTGGTGGTTAGCAATGCACTTAATCCAACAATACACTTATCATGATTTTTTATTTCGTCCAAAAATTGTTTCGATTCCACCTTAACTCCTAAATCTATAACATTCCATCCGTCACCCTTCATAACCATTTTAACTATATTCTTTCCAATATCATGCAGGTCTCCTTTAACCGTACCAATCACCAAAGTTCCTGTTAGTTTTGCTTCACCTGATTCAAAGAAAGGATGTAAATGTTCCATTGCTCTATTCATTGCTTTTGCTGAAAGAAGCAGGTTCGGAATAAAGGCAGTTCCTTTCTCAAATTTCTCACCGATTTTAGTCATCCCAACCATAAATCCCTGCTTCAAAATAATGTCGGGATGAATTTTTTTATCCAATGCTTTCTTTGTTAATTCATACGCACCTTCTTTGCCTTTTAATTCAGGAGGAAAGGGAGAGTTTAATTCGGCTTTTCCAGATTCGATGCAATCGGCTATTTGATTTAATAGAGCTTCCATAGTTCCTTAGAATAATTTGCAATAACTAATTATTAATTATATAAAGGTAGAACAAGTTAATTAATGAAACAACTGAATTTGAGTAATTGGGAGTAAAATTTTATCCGATTACTTTTTTTTTATTATCAAGCGAAGTAAAATTCATCTTGCTTTTAGAATATGGCTTTATTACTTTCATACCAATGATTTCTCATATTATAACATATTACTATTACCTTAACGAATACCTTCGGAACGGTGGCATTATGTTCTAATATGATTTTATATCATAAGTGTTAAGCCCGGTTCCGAAAAAGAGTCGGGCTTTTTTATTTTAAACAAATTTTGATTCATATGGAAATAAATGAAGCTAAAAGCATACAAAAAGTTGAAGAATATTATTTCTCAACAAAGTTGAAAGAAATAAGTGATATTGAGAAAACCCGTGAGAAGGTTATTAATCTTGGTATCGGAAATCCTGATTTACCTCCTTCGCAAAGTACAATTGATGCACTAAAAGATTCTGCAATGCAAAGCGGGAATCACGGCTACCAGAGTTATAATGCTTCTTTTGAATTAAGAGAGGCAATATCTAAACATTATAAAGATACTTACGGTGTAAAGATTGATACGGAAAACGAATTACTTCCTCTTAGAGGATCCAAAGAGGGAATAATGATAATATCGATGGCGTTTCTTAATCCCGGCGATGTTGTGTTAGTTCCAAATCCGGGCTATCCCACATATGCTGCAGCAACCCGAATGTTAAATGCTGAGCTAGAATATTATGATTTAATTGAAGAAAATGATTGGCAGATAGATATAGAAGATCTTAAGAATAGAGACCTATCAAAGTTAAAAATTATGTGGGTGAATTATCCCCATATGCCTACCGGGGCAGTAGCGTCTATCAGTTTATTCAATGAGCTAATAAACTTAGCTAAGCAGAATGACTTTTTACTATGTAACGATAATCCGTATAGTCTTGTTCTAAATAAATATCCAATCAGTTTTCTATCAGCAAACGGTGCGACTGATGTTGGATTAGAATTAAACTCACTAAGTAAATCTCACAATATGGCAGGTTGGAGGATGGGCTGGCTGGCGGGTAACCAGCGTTACATTAAATCAGCACTTAAAGTAAAATCCAATATTGATTCGGGAATATTCTTACCAATCCAGCATGCTGCAATCGAGGCACTTAAAAATTCTAATGAATGGCATAAAGAAAGAAATGAAGAAATGCATCGGCGTAGAGAAAAAGTATTCTCATTGTTAAATCAATTGGATTGTAATTATGATAAAAAACAGGTTGGAATGTTTGTCTGGGCTAAGCTTCCTGATATTGGTATTGATACTAAGACTTTTGTAGATAAAATTCTCCATCAGGCGAGGGTATTTATTACACCGGGTTTTGTATTCGGTTCAAACGGAGATGGATATGTTCGTGTATCACTAAGCAGTAGCGTTCAAAAAATTGAAGAGGCTATCCAGAGAATAAGGAAGAATTTTCACATCGAAAAGGAGATTAAATGACAATTACAATTATTGGTTTGGGCTTGATTGGCGGATCATTGGCTATCGATATAAAAAAACAAAAATTAGTAACAAGAATCATTGGTGTGGATAACAATGCAAAAAACGCCGAAGCTGCTCTAAATTTGGGTCTGATTGATGAGATTGCAGAATTAGACAAAGCAGCTACTGATGTAGATTTTATTATCATTGCCATACCTGTAGATCAAACCGTGGTGGTTTTAGATGATGTGCTTGATAAAATAAGTGCTAACACAGTTGTTATTGATGTTGGTTCTACAAAAGAAAGAATTTGTTTGACTGCTGAACAGCATAAAAACAGGGGTAATTTTGTTGCAACTCATCCCATCGCAGGCACCGAAAACTCTGGTCCGGCAGCAGCATTTTCCGGACTATTTGAGGATAAACTATCAATTATTTGTGATCCCGAAAAAAGCAGCGACTTTGCCATTGAAAAAACCGAATCGCTTTTCAGAGCTTTAGGAATGAAAATTATTTATATGAGATCAAAAGAACATGATCTTCATGCAGCTTATGTTTCACATCTTTCTCATATCAGTTCTTTTACCTTAGGAATGACTGTACTTGAAATCGAAAAGGATGAGGAGACTATTTTTGAGCTTGCCGGAAGTGGTTTTGAGTCTACTGTAAGATTGGCTAAAAGTTCGCCAGATATGTGGGCACCGATATTTGAGCAGAATTCGGAGCACTTATCCCAGGCTTTGGATGCCTATATAAAAAATCTAACAATGTTTAAGAAATTAATTGAAAATAAAGCAACTTCTAAAATTCATTCTGCTATAGAAGAGGCAAACGATATCAGGAGAATACTGGAAAGCGGGGATTTATTTACCGAGAAAATAAAATAGGATTTGCCATAGCACATCTAACTGACCCATTTAATCTTATATATTTAATTTTTTTTCGATTTATCTATTTGACATTGTGAGGGAGCAAAATATACTTTGTACATAGTGATTGACTTTTGTGAATAATAAGTTTATTCTTGTAGCCAATAAAAACTAAAACAAGCAAAATGAAGAATATTTTCGTCATCCTAATTAGCATAATTATGATTACCTGATAGGGAATGGCGGAATAACAAAAATTTAGAGGGCCATTCTTAAATAGAATGGCTTTTTTTTTAAGTATCAATAAGTATGATCCCGAATAGAATAATTAAAATCAGCATTAAAATCTATCATTTAATCCTTCTTATTTGATTGATGTGAGATTGGTTTATCTTGAAAAGTAAAGCCCTTCTCACCAAAAGAAGGGCTTGTTTTTTATATGGTTTGAGTGATGAATTATTTAAGATAAAAGAGAAGAATTAAGCAAAGCTAACAATGAACCTGAATAAATATAGTAGAAGAGTTACACAAGATGACAGCCAACCAGCTGCACAGGCAATGCTGCACGCAATTGGTCTTGATGAAGCTGATATGAAAAAAGCACAAGTGGGAATTGTAAGCACAGGTTTTGATGGTAATCCTTGTAACATGCATTTAAATGATCTAGCAGAGTATGTTAAACAGGGTGTTAATGATTCAGGATTGGTTGGATTAATCTTT
>CP070637.1:611387-616535 GCA_020354005.1 Ignavibacterium sp. | reverse complement strand
TACCAAAATGATTTAGTAGCGGCTCCCTTATACATTGATGTTTCTATTATGTATTACAGAGAGGATTTGTTGAGCAGTTTGCCAGATTATGAGGAAACAAAACAAAAAATTAAGAAATCAATTACTTGGGGAGATTTGATTAAATTGAATAATGATTTATATAGAGAATCGAATTCACTATTTGTTTTCCCTGCGGATGATTACGAAGGATTAATGTGCATGTTTGTTGAACTAATGGGTAGTCAGGGAAAATCACTTATCGAAGACAATAACTTACAACTTTCCACATCAGAAGCCAGATTAGCTTTACAACTTATGGTTGATATGGTTAATAAGTATAAAGTGGTACCTAAGGATGTTGTTAATTTTAGAGAAAATGAGAGTTATAATGAATTCTTAACAAATAATGGAGTTTTTCTACGTGGGTGGCCGGCACTGCTTATTGATCATTATGAATTTGTAAAGGAGCATCAGATAGCTGATAAAATAAAAATGGCACCAACCCCACATTTTGAAGATGGACAAGCTGTTTCAGTATTTGGCGGATGGAACTTGATGATTTCTAAATTTTCACAACATATTGATGAAAGTCTTATCTTTATTAAATATTTACTAAGTGAGGAAGCTCAAAATATTCTACACAAAGAGGGGGGCTATCTCCCAAGCAATAAATTGATTTATGAATATGAACCAAATGAAGAATTGCAGCGTTATAAACAATTAATGGATTCAGGAATACATAGACCTTTTCTTGAAAATTATACTAAAATTTCGGACATAATAGCTTATTATTTGAATAAAGCAATCAACAATGAGATTTCTGTTGATAAGGCTTTAAGAGATGCTGAAAATAAAATCCGTGATGAAAAAATTGAGATAAAATAAGCGGCAGAATTTGGCTAAATCTAAAAAATATTTTGACAAGTTTAGGGAGTACCACTTTGAGTTTAGACATCTTACTGTATTATTTATAATACTGCTTTCATTCCAGATCATCGTTTCTTTCATTAATAAATCCTCACTAACAACATTCCTAAGTGATACTAAAGAATGGTATCAGAAAGACGCAGTGGAGAAACTTGCCAATCTTACGGCAACATCACTTGAGTTAATTATGGAATCTTTAGATACTCAAAGCGAAATTTCAAAAGAAGAAAAAGTAAGGATAATTCAATCATTCAACATTATTTTTAGCCAGCAATTCCTCCAGCATAATATTGAAGAACTTTGCATATTTATAACAAGGCGTGACACATTATATACGATTGATGAGGGTAAGACTTTATTTGCATTTCTTAATGATGAAAATATTGAACAACAAAATTCGGCTGGACATCATGCTGCGTCGAAATTATTGTATGAATCGCTAGCTGAACAATTAAGAAAAGAAGAACAAATTACTAGCATACCTGATTCAGGAAATACACTTCATGTATTTGTTCCGTTCGTAATTAAAGGTGAATATTTAGGAGCTGTTTATATGAAAAACACTCCTGATTTTTCTTTAATATCCGATCAACTTATTGCAAGACACGATGAAACTACAATAATTTATGTCTCACTTATTTTGTTAGGCTTTATATTGATGTACTTCATCTCATCATATACTGTTAAAGAAAGGGATGATGCACAAAAGCTATTTATGATTGAGCATGAACAGAATCTAAAAAAGCAAATCGAGCATGAAAAAGAAATGGCATTTACAAAACGAATTTATCACACACATCATAAAGCTGAAAAAATCATGGGATTCATTAAAGAAGATTTGAATAAGTTGGATAAAGAAAACATGGAGATAATTAATAATAGAATGGGCAAATATTCGAACTTCATTTCTCGTGTGATTTACGATATGAAGTGGTTTGATCCTCCTGTTCAGACTATTCGTGGTCCGATGTATAATACTAATTTGAACGAGGTGCTTAAATTCTTAGTGGATAACATTTTCCTGAGAGTTTCCCGAATTTCGGATGCATTTAAATTCAACTTAAAATTTGATAAGAAATTACCTGAGGTGAATGTAAACGAATTTGTTATCTGGGAATTATTTGAACCTCTTATCCAAAATTGTGTTGAACACAGTGGTAACGGACAAACAGAAGTTACTATTGAGACATCTTATGATGATTTGAATAAAAGATCTTCTGTATTTATTTCCGATAATGGTAAAGGTATTAATCCTGAATTGCTGGAGAAAGATGATCAGGGAATAGCGAAAATATTTATGGAGAATATCAGTACTAAAAATTCAGAATTACAAGATGAGGGTTATGGATGTTTTATTGCTTATCAGATTTCCAAGCGGTGTGGTTGGGAAATTGACGCTGCAAATAATTCAACGGGTGGATGCACTTATACAATTTCATTTCTAAATACTCAACAGATTAACTAAATGTTCAAAAATAAACTAATAAATATACTATTGATTGAGGATGAAGAATTCGATGTTAAAAGGATTAAAAAAACTCTTGAGGCATTTTCTGCACAAATCCGAATAGAGAAAATTGTTGCTGATGGTTCAACAGCTTTAGAAATGTTATCAAGCGATGAATTTGAATTTGATATTGTCATTATGGACTATCAGATTACCGGTGGAATAAGAGGTGAGGAGTTAATCAGAAAGCTGAAGGGAATAGATCCCTGCATCCAGATAATTGTAATCACGAAAATGACAGTTAACATTACAGACTATAGCTTTGCAGATAAGCTCATTCAGGCGGGTGCATTCTGGTATTGCACAAAGTATCCTGGTGATATTGAAGAGTATATTTATCAACCAACTGATTTTATCTTAAGCATATTTAATGCTTACCAGAAAAAGGTATTTGAAAAGGAAAGATTAAAGTCCAATGAGAAAATTGAGAAAAATATTAATGATATTTTAAATCTGCGTCGCTTGATTGGTGAGTCGGAATCAATAGTAAAAATAAAAGCTGATATTGAAAAATGTGCGAGCAGCGATGTTCCTACTATTATAAGTGGAGATTCAGGCACAGGTAAAGAACTTGTGGCCTATAATATTCACTATCAGAGCAAGAGGAAATATGAAAATTTTGTTCCGATAAACTGCGGCAGTTTGCCACACGACTTGGTTGAAAGTGAATTGTTTGGATATGAGAAAGGTGCCTTTACCGGAGCACATATAGAAAAACCTGGTTTGTTCGAATTGGCTAATAATGGAACAATCTTTCTTGATGAAATCACGGAACTCCCGTTAGCAGCGCAGGTTAAACTTTTGAGGGTAATACAGGATGGGCAATTAGAAAAATTAGGCCGGACAGAAAATGTTAAAGTAAATGTTAGAATTATATCAGCAACTAATAAAAATATTGAGGAAGAAGTTAAAGCAAAAAGATTCAGGGAAGATCTTTATTATAGATTAAATGTTGTATCACTTTCTATCCCGCCACTAAGAGAAAGAAAAGAAGATATTTTGCTTTTGCTGGATCATTTTTTAACTGAGATTAGCATCGATATGGGTAAGGAAAAACCCCGAATTGACGATGATGCTGCTCAATTTTTCTATAATTATTCCTGGCCCGGTAATGTGCGCGAGATAAAAAATGTAGTGCAACGCCTGCTGTTTAGTGGAGATAATCGAATAAATCTGGAAGTTGCTACAAGATCCACTGGAATGACTTCTACAGTGCATGATAAAAATGAATTTAACAGTATATCCTTTCCAAAACCTTACGATATTATTTCGCTTAAGGAGATGGAAAGGTTGGTGAGAGAAAAATATTTCGCATATGTAAGGGAAACCTCATCTTCTGATACTGAGGCTGCAAAAAAATTAGGACTTGCCCCTCCAAATTTCCATAGAATGTGCAAGGAGTTAGGCCTTAAATAAAGGTTATTATTATAATAAGTATACTTATTAAATTGATAATGTATTTCTATTATTGCCACCCCTATTAAAGCATTTAAACTAAAATTACCACACCTTATTTTGGACTGATTATTGGATACTTCTATTATTAGTCGCTTTTAGAGGGAATGAAGGAAAAAAATATGTGCATAAATAAGTATAATGATTTATCATTTAGCACTTCTTAATTTTAACCCAAAAATAATTCTAGATATGAAAAAAACATTACTAATCATTCTGTTATTTGTTCAAGTTGGAATTAGCCAATCATTCTTACACACTTCTGGGAAAAAAATAGTTGATGGATATGGTAATGAGATAATTTTGGAAGGATTTGGATTAGGCGGTTGGCTTGTAATGGAAGGATATATGTTACATACATCCGGATTTGCAAATGCACAATGGGAAATAAAACAGCATATAGAGGACTTAATTGGTCCTGCTAATGCCGAAGCTTACTATCAGGCCTATCACAATAATTATGTTAATAAAGAAGATATTGATAAAATCGCTGAGTGGGGATTCAACTCAATAAGACTTCCATTCCATTATAATATTTTAACACCTGAAAACTCTCCCGGAGTTTATCTTGAGGAGGGATTTGCTATTATTGACTCGGTGCTAAGCTGGTGCGAGGTAAATCAGCTATACTTGATTTTAGATATGCATGCCGCTCCGGGCGGTCAAAGTGATGGGCCAATATGCGATTATAACCCTGCAAAGCCATCACTTTGGCAAGATCCTGCTAACCAGGACAGAACGGTTGATATCTGGCGAAAGATTGCAGAACGCTATAATAATAAAGAGTGGATTGGTGGTTATGATTTAATAAACGAACCGGCAAAGGACCTTGGTCCAAATGCTCTGCCTCTTAGGAATTTGTATGAACGAATTACAGACACTATCAGGGTTGTTGATACAAACCATATCATTTTTATTGAAGGCAATTGGTGGGCAACAACCTTTGACGGATTAACCCCACCCTGGGATGATAATATGGTTTATAGTTTTCATAAGTATTGGAATTCCACCGACCAGGGTACTATTCAATATTTGGTTAATATACGAAATGATTATGATGTACCACTCTGGCTGGGAGAAACCGGAGAAAACTCCAATGGGTGGTTTGTGGAATGTGTTGAACTTATGCAGGCAAATAATATCGGATGGGCATGGTGGCCGCATAAAAAAATTGATGCTTTAAATGGTCCATTATCTGCAAAATTAAAACCTGATTATCAGGTACTTTTAGATTATTGGAATGGGCAGGGTGACCGACC
>CP070637.1:601845-611287 GCA_020354005.1 Ignavibacterium sp. | reverse complement strand
TTACAAGCTTTGCTTTGACTTTAAAGTCCTTAATTATTTTATCATCTGAATTAACAGCAATAAGATTGAATACTAAATTCTCATTCACCCCGAAATAATAATCTGTTGATTTAATTCCTATGAAATAATCTTTCGGATAAACATCAATGCTCACTGTTCTTGTAACGGTTCTTCCGGTTAAATCGAATACACTCACATAGGCATTTGCAGAAGCGATTCCAGAACTCTTTATACCCGCTGGGATTTGATATTCAATAACTGCATTTCCCTGCTCATTTAATTTTCCATCAAGAAAGGTGTTATCAATTTTGGAATTAACAATTGATGAATTTGTAAAATAATAACCGCGATAATTTTTACTATAAAATCCCCTGTGCTTTAGCTGGATATCGGCTTCATAACGCAATCCTGAAGCTTTACCGCCAAACAGAAATTCTGCATTTACATTTATTAGAACTTTATTGCCGGGTTCAGTTTTTTTCTTATCGGTTGATAACATTACTCTGATCTTATCGGGAACAAACTCCTCAACACTAAAATTGTATGAACCGATTAGCTGTTTGCTGCCAGTGTATATCTCTGCCCTATAACCACCTGTTTGTGCATATTCAGGAAGTGTAAATGAAATTTCGAAAGAGCCCTGTTCATTTAGTTCGTTTTTGAATTCATCAAATACTTTTCCTGTTGGAGTAATGATCTTCACAAGAACCGGAATATCCTTTACAACTTTTATTTTATCATTCCTTACAATCGCTGAAAGATGAACTTCTTCCCCGGGACGATAAATATTTCTAGGCGAGTAAATGAATGTATTAAAATCTTCTGTATACTGCGTTATTCCTCCAACATCGTAGCGAGAGGTCTCTATGAGAGTTTCTCTCAGGTCTATGTAATTAAAGTCTCCGTTCTTTTCAACAATCACCAAACGGGGATAAAAACCTTCAGTATTCTTTTTTACATCTTTAAAATAAGCTACTCCATCTTTATCAGTTTTGCCTTCTAATAAAATTTGATTATTGGTTGATATAATACTTACTTCCGCATCTGTAACAGGCTCTGTACCGCTAATTGAATTAACAAATACATAAATTTCATTCTTTGCAATTTTCGTGATTATACCCAATTCGGAGATTGCAATCATCTTTGAATCGTTTCTCCACCTCTCTTCTGCCGAGCGTGCTGTTACTGTGTATATTCCTTTATACTTTTGGTTTAATGCTCTATTAAGATTAACCGTAAAACTTTTAAGCCAATTTTTCCCTTCGCTTAACTTTACTTTTTCCGAATATATGCTTTTACCGTAAGTTCGCACATAGTAGGTTGGATAGTAACGGTAATTTTCATTGTAGTTGTATGTGTAGCTGTACTGATTAAGAAAATGAAGAAGGTTATTTTTAAATACCTGCGATACTTCTATTTCTATTTCTTCAATATTAACTGCGTTCACCTTCAGGTTTTCCTCACCACCTAGCATTAAGTATTTACCTTTTTTATTGGCAAAGTTTATTGAAGGATTAACATTCACCATCGAAACAGTTTGGTCGTAATCAAACTCAAGTTCTCCGCCATACAGACCAGGCAATCCCTTTTTAATCAGTAGATCAACAGTCTGTACATTATCCAGATCTGTCTCCAATCTGAATTGATTCTCGCTGACAAAGAGTCTTATTCTATTAGGTGGATCTATTCTCACATAATTTCTTAATTGATCTTCATCAACAGTTTGAGTAGTTGCAATTTCAATCCACCCGGTGTTTCCATCAAAACCAGAGGTAACATTTGTGATAGCAAGTTTTGTTACAGGCGGAAGATCCACATTGAAAGTGCGCTCTTTCTGCAGGCCATCTTTCCCTATAACAGAAACAAGATCCTTTTTAACTTTAATTGTGAACTTTTGCTTTTTATCGGTCTGCTGAATTTCACCAAAGTTTATGGCAATTACTTCCGCAGCTTGTTCCGATACAATTTGATAAGCTGTTCCTTCTGCACCCGCTCTCTTAACTTCCAAAAAATCTTTTAAAGATTGCGGTTCAACAGGATAATTAAAATGAACATTTGCCTGCACGCTAAGCTTGTAATTTTGATGAGCAATATTCGTCCAGAAGAAGTCAACTTTTACAACATCAAAGTAAGGTGTGTTAAAATTGTATGTTTCAAAATCGGGTGAGTAATCCGTGCCAAATAGAACGCTTTTGTTAATTGTAGCTGAGTAACTTTGTATCGGTTCGAGTGGAACATCCGGTGAAAATACCAAGGTGTTGTCCGTTGTCCATTTAAACTTTCCGGGTATTGGTGGAGAGAATGTTATAAACTCTTCATCAAGCCATTTACCCTGCACATCAGGAGGAGCAAGATCTTCTGAAAATTCAACAACAAAGTTCGTTAGTTTTTCAACCTCACCGGTTGGTGTAAAGTAATCTACCTTCACCGTGTTAGCGGGTTCACAACTAATAAAAGAAATAATAATTGTTGGAAGAGATAAATACTTAAGAATTGATTGCATCATAGCCTCCTAGATAAGTGCGGTTAAATTTTGGTCACAAATTATTTAATTATTAGGAAAGATAGAATTAATGGTAAATTATTTAATCTGCCACACGTTCCAGTCACGTTAGAAGAAACTGAAACAATATTTTAGCATATAAAAAAGCTTCGATCGGATCATCCGCAAGGACTGCGCCCTTCCGGGACGAGCTGCCGGACAGGGCTAATTCTAAATTATAAAATAGATCCTTCGTCCTACTGCGGCAAGACTTCAGGATGATTGTTTCACAATCACTTCATCAACGTTTATACTCCGAAGCTTTAGCGCAGGAGGAGCATTTTCTTATTTTCAGTATAAGAACCTGATTTCAATTGATATATATACACACCACTTGAAAAATTCTCTGCATTAAATTCTACTTCATAACTGCCCACAGGTTTTTCTTCATTTACAAGTGTCGCAATTTCATTACCCAACACATCATGAACTTTTATTGTAACCAAACTTAATTCCAGTATTTGATATTTGATTGTTGTTATTGGGTTGAATGGATTTGGGTAGTTCTGTTCTAATGAGAATTCAGTTGGTGTTGAAACCACATTATTATCAAATGCAACATCTTTGTGTGGTCTTGGTTGGCATGATCCACATTCAAAGCTTGTCCTTAATTCTTGTATCATGTTTGCCAATTCAACTACAGCATCTCCAATAACAAAATCTGATGGCAGGGGATTACCGTCGCAACGCCTGAATGCACGAATAAGTGCCCTGCAAGCCTGTGTGATCTTGTCCCTGTCAATAAATCTACTGGCCAGCATAAGTATGCCTCTCATAACTTTTAACCTGGCATTTTTCACAAACGGATGATGTCCACGTCCTTCTAAGGTACCTGCATCCACAGATTCATCAAAGAAGGCCAAAATGTCCTCAATAGTCACCGGAGGTGGTTGAGAAGCTACACCGGCTCCCCCAAATAACACCGAAACAAGTGGCCGGGTTGGATCATTGCTTTCAATCTCTAAGACTGCAGAAGAGTAACCCGCAGCAGATGGAGAAAAGGTAACCTCAACTTCGGTCAAGCCGCCTGACATAACGATTACTGGCGTTGTTGGTGCAGATGTAATAGAAAAGTCAGCACTGCCTTGCATTCTGAAATCATAAATTACTAGATCGTGTCCATTGATATTCATAATGGTGATAATGGTATGACTATAATCGCCCACTTCCACATCTCCAAAGTCGTGTTGTAAAGGTACGACCTCGATGTATGGATCTGCGAAGACTAGAGCAGGTGAGAATAACAATGGCATAAATATCAAGATTAAGGCAACCGCTGAAAATAAGCTAAGCTTATTCATAACTTCCTCCTAAAAAATTTATTTGTATTAAATTTTCAATAAAGGGATGTAGGAAGCACAGCAATTTATCCCTCTAATAAATTATACTGTACTCTAAGCCTTGGGGGAAGCACTACATTCTGGAAGGAATATAAGAGTAACGTTATTCCATACGTTTCTCCCAAGGGGTAGAATTCTTTATTACAATAACAATAATATTTAATAGATGCAACTATTGTTGTTAATTAACATATATTGCTATTTGGCAAGTAAAAAGTATTGTTGACTTATCAGAAATGCTTTTTTGCCAATGCTCTGCCCTTCTTATTAAACTCAGAGTGTGTAGCAATAAAAAATCCCTGCCTATTTATTAAGCAGGGATTTGGAGGAATGTTTGCAAGTACTGATAATAAATTGATATTTTAATAGAAAAATCTGAATCCTGCACGGATCATCACTCCGCTCATATCATATACTCTTTCAAAAGTTCTTTTACCAACTCCTTCAACATCAACTTCATATGTCCAGCTTGGTTGAGAATTATGGTAAGTCATTTCAAGTAATATTTCAGAACGCGCTCCAATATTATAAGCAGCACCCAATCCAATTCTCCAATTAAAATCATACGCACCCTTTAATTCACTATCATCAGGATTTTCGATATTTCTATAATTGATTATTAGTACCTCAACTCCTACACCACCCGTCCCATAAATTTTTGCCTTCGGCGCCACCGGGAACTTTGCTGTAACAGAAATCATTAAGGGAAAGTCATGGAGATTTGTAGTTGCTCTAAGTTCATTAATATCGCCTGAGACACCATAAATTTCGTTAAATGAATCTACCAGGGTTTTGTCTACATAATTCTTGTGGAACCAGTCAATGCTCCAACCGAAATTAAAATTATCATCAATGTAGCTTCCCCCTTCATAACCGACAATGAAACCCGCACCTGCGGCTTCGGGTATAAAAGAACCAAGTTTGAATGCAGCGGCAGTCTTTTGACCATACGTATAGGAACAAAGAAGCAGCACAAATATTATAGTTAACTTTTGCATATTAACCTCAGTTTTTTGATTTGATGTATAGCCAAATAAGGTGCCACAAAAAGATCGATTACCAACAAAATATTATCTGTTTTTCTACTAGAATGTATAGTTTAATTTACATCTAACAATGATAATTGACACACCATAAAATTATGCAGCACCAACAATCCCGGATTGAGTGGAAATAAAAAACCCCTGCCAACCTGCCTACCGTCAGGCAGGCTTTCATTGATAGGGGATAAATAAAAATGCCCACACTCAATTGGGAGAGAGCGCAGGCAATATAAATATAATCTACCCCTTATCGAAAAAAGTACATTAGTATAGCAATGTTATTGATAAGAGTCAAATTATTTTATCAATATTTATCCTACGAAGCTTTAGCGTAGTAGGACCATCTTCTTAGTTTCAATATAATCTCCTGCCCTGCCGTTAGCAGGGTAAACTTGTAGTCTGTAGATGTATATATCGCTTGGAAGATTAGCTGCATTAAATTCAGCCTCATAACTGCCGGCAGATTTCTCTTCATTTACAAGAGTTGCAATTTCATTACCTAATACATCTTAAACTTTAAGAGTAACGAATCCCCCTGTTTTCTCCTTTTATTAAATGGGGGATTGAAGGTGGCTGGTATTGTATATCTAATTTTTGTACCCGGGTTAAATGGATTCGCAGTAAATTTATAGGTTAAGAATCACCCTTAAAACTCTTAATAGCATCTTCTCTTGTTTTATACAAATCAAATATTCTGAGGGTATTTGTGATAGTAAATATATCTTCGATGGGATTGGCCGGTTCAACTACTTTCAAAGTACCGCCTGCTTCATTTAGCTTTTTTAATGTCATTATAATTACTCCAAAGAAAGTCGAGTCAATGATTTCACACTTGCTGAGATCAATAATTAATCTATTGTGCCCGTAACCAATCTCCTCCTCTATTATCTTTCTAAATTCCTTTGATTCAAGTAGAGTGGAACGACTGAGGTTTACCCCGATAACAATTATATCTTCTATAAATATTTTTTCATAATCTTCCACAGTGGATCCTATATATTATCAAAGTTCTTATACTAAAGTTAAATTGTCAATAGCATAATAGCAATCATATGTTCCATCTTGTGGTCTGCAAGTTGATTTACGCATCTTTCATTTACAATAAAGCTAAAAAGAGAAATAATACCTGCAATTTATATTTAAACATATTTATCTATTGTTTGGAAATGCTTTTTAGCAATTGCCCTGCCGGGATGACTTATCAGATATTTTTAAGACGTTAGTGTTCTGCCTTTATTATCAAACAGGATTATATTTTTTATCTTTCATTGCTGCTTTGATATTGGCCTGTTAAAATATGCCAAAGGCAGGTGCAGCATCTCCTTGTTATGTTTAAGCTGCGGGCGCAGCCAAATTAAAGTCAGGATAATCCCTAACAAAATTGCTAAGGAGCAAAGTAAGCCGCCTTCCGGACCAAAAGCTCCCCCAGTCCATATTTCAGGACCTGATTGGGTTATTTTAAGAACAGTTACTACTTCGGAGGGAATTGTTATACCACTTACCGGAAAACCAAATACGTTTGCCATAAAAAAATTCCAGGTAATATGCAGCCCAATCGGAATGGCAAGCTTTCCGGTTAGTACAAAACAAATTCCAAAGAAAATACCGCCAATGGTAATATTTAAGGTGCTTAGGAAAGTAGCATTGTTATTATCAATGTGAAGCAAACCGAATACAACAGATGATAAAATCCATCCTATAATTATTGCTCCCTTTGGACCAATAACTTTTAAATTAAATCCTTCAGCCAGGTTCTTTAATAAATAGCCTCTTGTAACTAATTCCTCCGATATCCCAACACACAGGAAAATAAATAAAAATATAAAAAGAGGTAAGATGAAAAGTTCTTTTGGGTGCAGCACAAAAAATATATCTTTAATATTAACCCAGCCAAAAGCCAGTTGATTTAGAAAGATAAAAGCAATTAAGATTATACCCAGTCCCATTCCAAAAATTAAATCTATCCACCACTGCCTGTTAAAATGTAATCCAAATTCCTTAAATGATCTTCTATCTAAGAAACGGCCTGCAAGCCAGACACTAAGGAGTCCCGGCACCAGAATAACAACCGCTAAAATGGGAAAGAACCATAATGGGGCGTCAATGGTAAATCCTATTGGATTGGTTAAACTCCCAAGAATAAATTCAAGTCCTGCGCCCACAGCTATATATGCAATTATTAACAGAACCAAACGATAACCAGCCCGGATACGAGCTTGTTCAGTATTCCAGAATATATTTTGTAGTAAATTTATTTTCATTCCTCAAAGGATTAGATCCGAAAATAATCATTGATGACATATATATAGCTTAAGACTAATCTTAATTTACCAAGATTATGATTTTGGGAATTATTGATCTATTAGTATATGAGCGGGTATAAATTGGGATGAGATTGAAGAAATATCTTTATGTAGATATTCTTTAACAATCGGGTGCGATTGCTGACTGGCGAGTAAATAAACTCCTGCCATTTTAATCTCCTGAATTATCTGATTCCTCAATGAGTCTAATACCTGGAACTAATTTTATTAAAAAATTGTTAATTGATATAATGAAAAATTGTAAAAAAAATAGTCTGATGATTTACACCAGAAGAAAAAAAATAGATGAAATAAATATAAGCTGGAAAAGAAAGGATATAATCCTAACTATTATGGTGATTTTCCTTGC
Organism: Ignavibacterium sp.; assembly: GCA_020354005.1. Taxonomy (GTDB): domain Bacteria; phylum Bacteroidota; class Ignavibacteria; order Ignavibacteriales; family Ignavibacteriaceae; genus BMS3ABIN03. Next base: position 603,689 of record CP070637.1, on the reverse strand, counting down.
GGGCTTTATTTGGTTTTATTTTGGTTAATAAAAAAATCCCCACCTATTTATTAAGCAGGGATTGTTGAAGAGATAATATATCTGTGGTTTCACTTCATCAACATTTATCCTACGAAGCTTTAGCGTAGTAGGACCATTTTCTTAGTTTCAACAAAAGAACCTGCTTGTAGTCTATAGAAGTATATACCGCTTGGTAATGATGTTGCATCAAATTCAATTGCATAACTACCCGCAGGTTTTTCTTCATTTACAAGTGTTGCAACTTCATTACCTAATACATCGTAAACTATAAGAGTAACGAACCCTTCTGTTTTTCCCCCTTTATTAAAGGTGGGATCGAGGTTGGTTGGGATTGTAAATATAATTTTTGTGCTCGGATTAAATGGATTGGGATAGTTTTGAGAAAGTGAGTACAATTTTGGAATGACAAATTCTTTTTTAGTTCTCACCGATGTAATTATTCTATCAACCAAAACCCATCTCCTCAAACCTACAATTGTAATTACATCTCTTTGTACAATTCCAACTCCGGGTGCAAACCATTCCACAAATTCTGCATCGGCACCAATAAGTTGATGAATGCGATAACAGTCAATGAAAGTTTCTGAAGGGGTAACTATTGTATCTGTTTTGCTTTGCATAGTAAATACTCCCCCGTTATACGGATGACCCAGCTGCGATACTATCCAGCTATCACCACTATCTGCGTTAAAATCATACCACATGTATTCAGCAGTATCTACATAAATGAAAACATTATATTCAAACGTTCTGAATAAATACCCGGAATAATCCCTGAATTTTTCAAACGAGTAGTATAGGTTTCCTTCAATTCGTTGTGTGTCTGCAACAGATTCAATCAAAGTGTCATTCTGTGATAAGAAAACCCATTGATTATCAATTTGCAAAGGAAAGTAAGAAGATTCTTTTAAGCGCTGTGAATAGACAGTAGAGTAAAAGACAAAACAGAGTAGGAGTGAAAAATTCAAAATAACAATTAGTTTTTTCATACCTGGCATTTCATCCTTCCTAATGCTGTTGCATAATTGTAAACTAACACCTAAAAATCTGTAAGGCAAGTAATAAAAAACCCCCGCTAGCCATTCAGGAGGGAATGGCATTAACAATCTGGCAGGGGTCATAGCATAATCCCATTAATGGGATTGAAATATATAGTTATTGAATCTGCAGTTCAAGTATTGGAATTGGATAACAAATAATAAAGAAACCTGCTGTTTGATAAAACCAAGTTTGGCATGTGATCTTATCAATCTTAGAGAGTTAACAGGAGCTATCAGGCAATAATGAATAATACTATAGTTGCCTAACTTATATAACTTTCTACTCTATCTCTGTTACAGTCGTATATTCGCCCCCCTCATAATGTCTATAACTTTCGAATCTAAAAATTTAACTAAATATTTTGATTAATCTTTAGGCTGAGAATCGTTTTCAAAGCTTTTAATAGCATCTTCTCTTGAGTTATACAAATCAAATACGTTGAGAGTTTTTGTGAGTATGAATATATCCACTTCAGAATCAACAGGTTTTACTATTTTCAATGCACCACCAACAGAAGTTACCTGTTTGAATGATTTGATAATCGCTCCTATAAAAGTCGAATCAATATGTTCGCATAAACTAATATCAACTACCAATTTCTTGTGACCTAGTCCAACCTGTAAATTTATTATCTCCTTAAAATCGTTGGCTTCCAGATAAGTAGGACATATTAGATGGGCTACAATAACATACACATCTTCGACTTCTAAAATTTCAAAATTTTCCAAATTTTTCCCAATTATTATTAATGTTCTAGCTTAAATTTAAATTGTCAATTGCTT
>CP070637.1:586282-601745 GCA_020354005.1 Ignavibacterium sp. | reverse complement strand
TTGGTCATTATTTTGCAGGAGATTATATAGAAACTAAGAAGATGGTGTTGATGAAAAAATTTAATGTAAAATTAGAAAAATATTTACTATTGCCCCTGTTGTCTTACCTTAGATGTGATTAGATAGCAATAAGCATAACATAAAACATATAACATCAAGCAACAGGGGCTTTTTATTACTTGCTAGCTACTAATTTATGTTATGCAGCAACTATTGAAAATGTTAATTGACATTATCATTTAATCTTCCCAAGTTGCATTTACAATAAAATCATTTCACCTCGGAGAGAGGTGTTTGCAGATTACAGAACATACCGAATATTCATTTCATATCTCCCCGAGGTGTAGGGTAATTTATAATTTGGGAAACCACAGGGAGGGTGTTATGAAAAACTTATCAATACTTTTTATAGCATTCCTTTTTTTACATTTTAATACAATTGCACAAGAGGGTTGGTTTCAGCAAACAAGTGGGATATCAGATTGGTTGCGGTCAGTCTATTTCACGGATAATAATAAAGGCTGTACAGTAGGAGGCTGGTGGGCCAGTGCAACTATGCTGATAACAACAAACGGGGGAACAAATTGGAATCCCCCAATAAGTGGAACAACAGTCTGGTTAGAGTCAGTCCATTTCAAAGACAATAGTACAGGTTGGGCAGTTGGATATGAGGGTACAATCTTGAAGACAACAGACGGTGGAACAAATTGGATTCCTCAAACAAGTGGAACAATGCAGATGTTGGGGTCAGTCCATTTCGTAGACAATAATACGGGCTGGGCTGTGGGATGGGATATAATATTGAAGACAACAAACGGGGGAACAAATTGGAATCCTCAACCAAGTGCAATATCAGAGCAGTTCCAGTCAGTCCATTTCATAGACAATAATACAGGCTGGGTTGTGGGATCGTTTGGAACAATCCTTCATACAACAAACGGGGGAACAAATTGGAATCCTCAAACAAGTGGGACATCAAATTGGTTGCTGTCAGTCCATTGCATAGACAATAATAGAGGTTGGACAGTTGGATACAATGGCATAATATTAAATACAACAAATGGAGGGGAGAACTGGAATCCTCAACCAAGTGGAACAACAGGGGATTTGGAGTCTGTCCATTTCGTAGACAATAATACGGGCTGGGTAGTTGGACATCAAGGTGCAATCTTGAAAACAACAAATGGTGGGGCAAATTGGAAGAATCAAAATAGTGGAACAACGTATAATTTGTATTCTGTATATTTCATAGACAATATTACAGGCTGGGCAGTAGGAGAAGCAGGCACAATCCTGAAAACAACAAATGGTGGTGTTTCATTGATTGATGAAGACGTGATTGAAGAAATACCAACTACTTATGACTTAACTCAAAACTACCCCAATCCCTTCAACCCTAGTACAACAATAACATACCAAGTCCCTGAATTAAGTCTTGTCACACTTAAAGTTTATGATGTATTAGGAATGGAAGTTGCAACACTTGTTAATGAAGAAAAAGTAATTGGAAGTTATAAGGTTGAGTTTGATGCACAGTCAACCGCAGGCGGATTACCAAGCGGCATCTACTTCTACAGACTACAAGCAGGAGATTTTATTGAAACTAAAAAGATGGTGTTGATGAAGTAATTTGATTGAAGCGCTTTTTTTAATCCTTGCTTAAATATTTAGGCAGTGATTTTTTTGTAAATAATTTCTAATGAAACTTGATCGTTTAAACTCTAAAATAATGTGTGCAGGTATAAGAAGGAAAGCGAGATAAATTGTAGAATTTGTTTTGACAATCAAAATACTCATAAGTCCTCTGTATTTTTCTAACTTGTTATTCTCAATTATTATATCTATGTAGTGTTAGGAATAATGAATATTATTTCTTGAATAAAAAACACGCTGAATCAAAACCTAAAGTGAGATTCTAATTTGTTACATCAGTTTTGAATCTTTGCTCTCCGTATTGATTATCCAAAGACTTTCAATTTAGAAGTATTGATATTACTTATGATAAAGAGATGGAAGACAATGACTAAAGTTAATTCCCTGAATATTTCATTACAACAACTGGAACTAAATAAAATTGATAAACTCTTTTATAATACTAAAGGAGTAAAGAAAGCTGATGAGGGTAAGTTCAAAGAAGCATCTGAATGTTTTACAAAAGCAATTGAGTTAATGCCTAATGATTCTATGTCCTATTTTAACAGGGCAACGGTAAAAATGAATATCGGTGACCTCCAGGGTGCAAGGTCAGATTTTAAATTGTCAGTAAGTTTTCGACTTAGTAGCATCCGTTAATAATTTAGAAATGGGTTAACATAATTTCTCAAATCGTTATGCATCTCTTATAAGCCAACTAACGGCTTTCTCCATTGTATTAAAATATTTAAAATTGCTCCATTTAACATTGGAATCTGTTATTTCTGAAAAATGATTATCATTCCCATCACTTGAAATGACAATTGCTATCTTATCGCTACTTTTCAATCCAAACTGTTCTAAAGCGTCTCCGTCCGTGTGTATCTTGTAGATACCTGCTTCCAATGAGGTCTTAGTGTGATCAATTAAATACTTTTTGCAATTGTGTTCGTGTGCAAGTTTTATTGCCTCTACTGAGTATTGTCTAGCCAGATTAAAATTTACTCTTCCCTTAATCTCGACTTGAACTATCTTTTTATCTTTTAGATAATTAATTGTGTAGCTCATTGCAGACCTCTTCTAATTTGTTAATTAATAGGGTTGCGCTTAAGCAGCCACCGAAACACACTATAACATAACCTAATTTTATAAGAGCTTCAAATAATAATTGGCACGAAAAAAACTTTTAAATTACAAAGTAGGAGTATCTGCTATCAATGAAAATTGGCGGGAATTTTTTATTACTTGCTAATCAGCAACCTTATTTTCATGTTGCTATCATCAATAAATAAAAAGTTTTATTAGTTGTTTATCAATAATGTAAATCATCCAAAATGATGGATGTTATCAACACAACTCTTTCTGCGATTCTTTCTGCTCATTAATTCTCGAAAATCATATCCACAGTATGAATCGTATCTTTCGTATATGATTATGTAAGAGAATGATTCTATAGTAACATTTCATTTTATTATTTAGAATCCTCTGTAAATGTAATATCTCATGAATAGTATTAGACATTGAGTAGTAATATTTTAAGAGACGTATTACGATTTGCTGGAAAATTTTTATGTTTTTTTTTAATTTAGTTTATAAGTGATAAAGGTGCTGCATTATTTTTAATATTTAAACTACAATTTGATGAAGAGTAAAATACGGATACTGCTTATTGAAGATAATCGTCTTCTGCGTGATGGTCTTACTGTTATGCTTAAAAAACAGCAGGACATGGATGTTGTTGCAACAGTTGGAAATGGTGAGAACATATTGTCGATTTTGAGGAAATATAAACCTGAAATTCTGCTTCTTGATCTAGGTCTTCGAGATAGAAGCAGTTTAAATTTGGTGAAAATCGTTAAAAAAAATTCCTCCGACGCTAAAATCATAGTTATGGATCTTATCCCCATGCAGGCTGATGTTTTTGAATTTGTACAGGCGGGCGTTTCAGGATTTATACTGAAAGATGCAACTGTTATTGATTTTTTGAAGACCATCCGATCTGTAGCCAAGGGTTTCCAGGTTTTACCTTCTAATTTAACGGGATCGCTCTTTTCCCAGATTGTTGAGCACGCGGTAAACGGATCAAAACCTTCTGCTATTCTTGAATCTGTTCGAATGACAAAACGTGAAAGGCAGGTAATTGAATTAATTTCAGAGGGCCATACGAATAAAGAGATTGCTCAAAAACTTCATCTCTCTACATATACAGTAAAAAGTCATGTCCATAATATTCTTGAAAAACTGGCTCTAAATACAAGGGTTCAAATTGCCAAGTATGCACACGACATAAAAAAAATAAAATCAGCATCTGATGACATTTCCTTACTAGAAGATTAGTAATTCTAACCTATAAGATTAGTCCATTTTTCATCCTTATGCTCTATTGATTTTGTTGCCAAAATCATCGTAACCTCTAATACATATAAAAAGGCACAAATCAATGAAAAATCTAATTCTAATATTAGTACTATTATTTACATTCTCATCATTTGCACAGGATAAAGATGATGTTAGCAGCACAACTATGAATGAGCAAACCGATGTATGGATCACCAAAATATCATCAGATTCGGAACTGCGGGAAATTATGATGGGTATGATGATTGAAAAAACAAAGGGTAGCGAAGTGGAAATGCAGAAGCTTATTAACATCATAATTGCTGATCCTGAAATGAGTGAAATGATAACGAATAAAACTGTCAAAGAACCAGACAATAAAACTGTATCTATAAAACCGCGCAGTATGACAGTCGATAGTCCTAAGACGATTAAAATGTATAACACTCCTCCAGTACAAAAGAAATAAAAATATATAAAACAGAATCTTTCAGATGTAGTCTTTAGAAAGATTATTGAATGTTGATAATGTTATGAAAAAAATAAGGTTATTAGTAATTGAGGATAACCGTTTATTGCGGGATGGCATTCTTTCGATTCTTAAACCTCACAAAGATATAGCTATTATTTCGACTGCAGGTAACGGTAAAAACACCCTTTTGAAAATCCATCGGTTAAAACCCAATGTTGTTCTTCTGGATTTAGGATTGCGAAGCCAAAACAGTTTACAAGTTGTTGGCATTGTAAAAAAAGAATTTCCGCAGGCAAAAATAATAGTAATGGACCTTGCACCGGTTCAAGCTGATATCTTACAGTATGTAAAAGCAGGTGCAAATGGATTTATCCTCAAAGATGCTTCACTTGATGATTTTCTATTAACTATACGAACAGTCTCTGAAGGTAAAACAGTACTTCCACCGATATTGGTTAATTCTCTTTTTTCACAGATTGTTGAATACGCAGTGGGTAATAGTAAGGGTAAATCAAAAGTAAAGAAAGCAGTTCGTATGACAAAACGTGAAAAGGAAGTTATCCGGCTGTTGGGTGAAGGTCTGCACAATAAAGAGATAGCACAAAAAATTCATGTATCAATCTATACAGTAAAAAGCCATATTCACAATATTATGGAAAAGCTTGCTCTGCATACGCGTCTGGAAATAGCAAATTATTCTTATACTGGCGAAACCTTAAAAACAATCGCTAAAAGTATTTCAACAATTAATAATTAATTCTTAATTAACCGGGAAGGTATTTAACTTCAGGAGATTAAATGAATATTCTCTGGTGTAAATGTATGCTTCAATCAAGGTGCCGATTAAAAATTATAAATTTAAATAATGAACATTTTGACGGTCTAATCGGTGTATACATAATCTGGTACGGAAATGATACGAGCAATGTTGTAAGCGTTGGACAAGGGATTATCCGGGATAAACTAATTGAAATGCAAATTGATAAAAAAGTTCAGGAATACGGACCAGATTTATTTGTAACATGGGCAGCTGTACCGAAAGTTTCATTGGAAGGTGTGGAAGCTTTCCTATACAGTGAATTAAATCCATTGATTCATCATAATATAACAAGCTTAGATTTGATCAAAGTTAATTTACCTTAAATGCTGATGACCGAAAATAATCAATTCTATAGAAAATCGGATTTTCTTCTAAGTTAAATAAATAAGGTTAAATCATTCGATAATAAACAAAAATGGGAGGATAATACCACAGTTGTTGAAAGTAAAATAGCTATGTAATTCTTCTGCCAGACTTAAATATACCACTGCTTATCGCTCTAAAGGATTAATCCCCTTTCCATCCATTTGATTCATTTCTTCCAGTAATCCATTTTATATCTTAAACTTTCATTGTTACGACGCGAACGAAAAGTTTATCTCATCATAATGAAGATTAGAACAGATAACTAATAAGTTAATAAGAAGGAACAATATGAATCGTAAACTGCAAATTGGAATAATAGACCTGGTATCAAAAAAACCAAATAGTAAATTGTTTGCCAGTATAATGAATGCAAATTTTGCCAGCATAATGCCGCAGGTTATAGGGGTATGGTGTGAGGAAGAAGGGCATAGTGTTACCTATGTTTGTTTTACAGGAAGAGAAAATTTAATTAATGAGCTTCCGCAAAATGCCGACCTGATCTTTATAGGCGCATTCACTGAAGCAGCTCAGACTGCTTATGCTTTAAGCAATCTACTGCGCTCCCGAGGTGCTGTTACAGTTTTAGGTGGACCACATGCTCGATGTTATCCCGAAGATGCTGTAAAATATTTCGATTATGTAGCCGGGTTTACTAATAAAAGTATTATACTTGAGATTCTGCAGGATTGTTCTCCTCACCGTCCTTTTGGTACACATCTTACAGCAACTAACCAACCCTTAACATTTCCAGGCATAAAGGAAAGATGGAAATTTATTGAACCTACGTTAAAAAAAGCGCCATTAATAAAAATTGTTCCAATGCTTGGCAGCTTAGGTTGTCCTTATACCTGCAGTTTTTGTATTGACTCAACCGTAGCATACCAACAATTAAACTTCGATGTTATGAAAGAAGATTTATCTTTTCTACTTACTAAATTTAAACGTCCTGTTGTAGGCTGGCACGATCCAAATTTCGGAGTACGCTTCGATGATTATATGAATGCAATTGAAGAGGTTGTACCCGAAAATCGTATAGACTTTATCGGTGAAAGCAGTTTATCACTATTATCTGAACCTAATGTAAAACGTCTAAAACGAAATGGATTTGGTGCTATGCTTCCGGGAATAGAATCGTGGTATGACCTTGGTAATAAATCAATGACCGGAAGTATGACAGGAATGGATAAGGTTAAGCATATTGCGGAACAGGTAAATATGATTATACGCTATATTCCTTACGTTCAAACTAATTTTGTTCTGGGACTTGATTGTGATGAAGGAGAAGAACCATTTGAGCTTACAAAGAAATTTGTAGACCTGACACCCGGAGCTTTTCCCGGTTATTCGTTGTTATCTGCGTTCGGGCAGGCAGCACCTCTCAATCTAGAATACCAAAGACTAAACAGGATTATTCCATTCCCCTTTCATTTTATTAGCAATAATCATGCAATGAATGTAAAGCCGATAAATTATTCCTGGACTGAATTTTATTCTCACATTATCAGCCTCGGAGAACATACTTTTTCCTGGAGTTCAATTATAAAGCGGTTGATAGCAGCAAAAGCATTCATCCCGCGGTGGATGAATGTTGTGCGTGCAATATCCGAAGAAGGCTTCGGAAGGGTTGCCTACAATAAAGAAATACTTAAGCAGCTTAATACAAATGTAAAATTCAGGGATTATTTTGAACAGGAAACAACAGAGCTGCCCCAATTCTATTTGAAAATTATAAAAGAAGAATTAGGTCCACTGTGGGACTGGTTGCCGGAGGGTGCAATATATCATGATCATAATGCATACCTGAACACTGTGGAAGAGCGAATTGCAATTTAAAGGAATATTTTTTACCTCTCTCAAGGAGAACGAATGAACATACTTTTAGTTTATCCAATATATCCGGATACCTTCTGGAGCTTTAAACATGCTTTGAAATTTGTATCAAAGAAAGCAAGTTTTCCACCTTTAGGGTTATTAACTCTAGCTTCAATGCTTCCTGAGAAATGGAATAAAAAATTAGTTGATATGAATGCAACTAAGTTGGAAGATGAAAATATTCTTTGGGCTGATTACGTTTTCATCAGTGCAATGTCAGTCCAAAGTGAGTCCGTCGATGAAATAATCAAAAGATGTAAAAAGTTAAACAAGAAAATTATAGCAGGCGGACCATTATTTACCAGCACTTCAGAGAATTACAGTAACGTTGATCACCTGGTCCTTAATGAAGCTGAAATTACTCTTCCACAATTTCTTAATGATCTAAATGAAGGAAAACCAAAACAAAAATATACTACTGAAGAATGGACCGATATTGCTACTACGCCGTTGCCTTTGTGGGAGATTGTAAAAACCAATAATTATACTTCAATGAACCTTCAATATTCTCGTGGCTGTCCTTACGACTGCGACTTTTGTGATATAACAGTTCTTTATGGAAGAAAACCGCGTACAAAAACTAAAGAACAGGTTATTGCCGAATTGGATGCCTTATATTTTACTGGTTGGAGAGGACCTGTTTTCTTTGTTGATGATAATTTCATTGGCAACAAAGCAAAACTGAAAAAAGAAATTCTTCCAGCAATAGCTGATTGGATGGAGAAAAGAAAAAATCCTTTTTACCTGAATACGGAAGCGTCAATTAATCTTGCTGATGATGAACGATTAATGCAATTAATGGTGAAATCAGGATTTGAAGCTGTGTTTATAGGAATCGAGACCCCAAATGAAGAAAGCCTTATTGAGTGTAATAAAAGTCAGAATAGGAACCGTGACCTGATCTCAAGCGTAAGGAAAATACAACAGGCTGGTTTGGAAGTGCAAGGAGGATTTATTGTTGGATTTGATAATGACCCGCCTTCAATTTTTGAAAAGCTTGCTAATTTTATACAAGAAAGTGGAATAGTTACGGCAATGGTTGGTTTATTAAACGCACCTAAAGGCACAAAGCTTCAGAAAAGATTAGAGGACGAAGGAAGAATGCTAAAGGATTTTACAGGAAATAATACTGACTTTTCAATTAACTTTATTCCACGGATGGATCCCAAAGCACTTCTCGATGGATATCAGAAAATTCTGGATAAAATCTATTCACCTAAATATTATTATGAACGAGTAATGCGTTTTTTGAAAGACTTTGAACCAAAGAAGAAAAAAGTTTTCCATCTTAATCCTAATTATATATTTGCACTGTTTAGATCAATATTAAAATTAGGCGTTATTGGTGAAGAGAGATTTTATTACTGGAAATTGTTTTTATGGACGCTGTTCCGTAAGCCTCAACTCTTTTCGTTAGCAATACTATTCGCAATTTATGGGTTTCATTTTAAGAAAATATCAAATGGATTTTGTTAAGAATATGTACCCTATGTTAATATGTGTAAAGTGTAATTTTTCAAGGACGCATTTTTATATTTCATCGCACACCGGTGTAAAGACATTTTATTAGGAAACTGAATCTAATATGAAAAGAAGTTTTATTTGCCATATTCTTCTAATTTTTTTTGTAATTACAATTAAAGATGCTTCATCAGATAAAAATAAAGTTGCTATAACCTCAAATTCATACTTCCCAACTAACAATAGCAAAACCTTAATTTATAAATCAACATTTGGTGAATGTATTACAACTTATACTCAGGATGGTGAATTAACTATCAGTTTGAGTGAGGCAGATGATTTTGAGTATAGACAGTCTTTAAATATAAAAGAAGATGGAATCTACATAACAGAAATATATCAGTACTTAAAAATATTTCTATTTATAAAAAAAGAGGCAATAAGTACTTATGGAAAACCATTGCTCCGATTTCCTCTGCCTTTATTGCCTGGCACAGAGTGGAAATGGGAAGGTGAAGAATATTCCGATGATGAAAAATATAATGTTAAAGTTTCAGGAAAAGTTCTTGGAACAGAATTTGTAACAACAAAAGCCGGAACATTCGAAGCAATAAAATTGGAAACCATTGTTGAAAGTTCTTCCGAGACTAAAAACAAAGTAACAGAGTGGATTACTGATGGAGTTGGATTACTAAAGGCAAAGATAATTATTGATGGCGGAGGTTTTATGGGATTTATGAGAGATCTTCTGGGATATGGGACTATTGAATTTGAATTAGAAGAAATAAAAAATAATTAGTAGGTAATTCTCATTCTTAATAATTGCTAATAAACATACCTAAAAGACTTAATTCCTTTTTCATCCCTTTGCTCTATTGGATTACTTTATTTCTCTTTCTACCTTCACATAGTAATTCAACGAAAACGATTTTTAGTATGCAGATATCATCTATTATTGAGGCCGGCGGGGCTAAGTTTGATGGTATACAAAAAGTTAAAGGGAAGGTTAAATTTGCACTAGCAACGGACCCGCAAACACACTCTACCCATTATCTCCTTATAAAAGGATTAACTGAAAATAAAGTTCGAACTAAATTAGCTAAGCAGAGGAAGAATTTTAAAATTAAGGTGGTTGACTTATAGCATATTCTGCTGAACGTAACTCCGGGTCCTTAATTGATAAAGCACAACTAGGTATAAAAATCCCCGCATAAAAAACGTGATTAATATTGGTGCGAATTTATGCGCTTAAAATAAATGTTCTTACCAAAAAATTTTAAGACTTTTTTATATCAAAATCGTTCTTAATGTTCAAACAAAATGTTATAAATTCAACATTTACAGGATTGTATTCATTGGAAATTATTTGTCACGACAATGTGAAATAGCCACATTTACTAACGATTCAGGTAAAGCTATTGCTCACCAATATAGCAGCACAATAAGCATTGCCTTAGCTAAAGAGTGTTAAGTAGACGATTTTGGCTTTAACAAGATTAATAAGAAAAATGATAATAATTAAAACTTTAATCAGGGAAATCAATTCTAATAAAAAGGAGAAGATAAGATGAGTAAAGGCCAGAAAGCTAAAAAAGGAGAGAAGAAAAAATCGCTAAGGACAATGAAGGAAAAAAAGGCAGCTAAAAGAGAAAAGAAAAATGAGAGAAAAAATCTCAGTAGCCTTGATTCAAAATTCAATTAGCGAATTGGATGTTTATATTGTTTCGATAAGTATCGGACTTTTTTATATGACTTATAAACCAATTAGTTGTTTATAACATCAATGATCTTCGGATGATGATTTAGTGAAGTAAAACAAGCGAGAATTTACGAGCTTCAGTTTGATGCAACATCATTACCAAGCGGCATTTACTTCTACAGATTACAAGCAGGTTCTTTTATTGAAACTAAGAAGATGGTGTTGATGAACGTATAATCAAAAGACCTTCTAGTAATTCCTAAAGAACTTTATTGTATTTTTGACTGAAGATAATAAGAGCCGAAAAGGATAAATCTAATCTGCTATATATTCCATCATAATAGGTTTTGATGTATGAAATATGCTTATTAGAAACTACTGAGATTTACAGTGAAATAAATAAATTGTCTCTTCTGAAAAATCCTAATTATTTGTAGTCAACCCACATTAAATAAATATGTTTTTTCTAATCTACCTAATTAATATATTTAATCTACCAATGTTGTTTGCTAAAGAAGTTATCAGTTTGAAATCGATAGGATTCTATGAATAAGATAATCTAAATAATAGTTATAAACTCATAAATAATAATTTGCCATAGATGTTTCTTATTAGTCTTCTAAAATCAGAACATCCAGGATTAAATCAATTGTGTTTTCTGAAAAATATCAGCAAATTTAGAAATAAGATTTTAACTTAATTTATAGATCATAAACTAAGTGAACAGTTAACTGTACATTAATAAAAATCCATTTGAATTTAGTTTAATACATAAACATCTTGTCTTTCTCTGGATCAGAAGAGTCCAGGTTCGAATCCTGGCGGGACAACTAAAATAGCCCAAAAACGCAACTTCTCATCTGATCTTTTTACCAACCTTCGATTTTAAGCTGAATTCTTAGGGAACACTTTTAAAGTTAAGGAGGTTATCGCCTCAATCTTGCCCAACGAACGAGTTCCTCTGAACAATCCCATCAGAAATCTTCTTAATACTTAGTAATTAAAAGAATTCGTCTGATCTATAATCACCTGACACAATATTAGACAAATTACTACAATTCAGTTAGTAACTTCATTTTGTTAATAACTCGGAGTAATAATATTAAATAAGTTTGTTTATTTGATTATCAGTACCTTTACTTCGCTACGATCCCAGACGCAAAGATAAGATTCAAGAATTGTTATGCCAGTCTTACGAGAAGTTTACAAGAGTTAAAGAGGTAGGAAAAGAAATTAAGAGGCAGGACTATTAATGTTTTGTGGCACAAAGAGCAAAGGAAGTTGATGTTAGATCTTTCTGTAAGGAAGGATATGGAGGTACATCAACCATTGATGCTTTATCATTTTACAGAAGAAGGCCTGATGTTTCTGAAATAGTTGAGTTTGATGAGTGGATGACGAGTAAACCAAGAGGCAAAGATGCTGTCGAAGAGCAGATAGGAACTGATTTAGATTTCAAAGACTGGCAACAAACACTTACCAAAGAAGAGAAGAACATTCTCTCACACCTTATGCAAGGATACAAAGCTATAAAGATTGCTGAAATCCTCAAGCTCTCATATCACTATGTTAAAACTATTATCAGCAAATTAAAAGTAGCATTCCTGAACTACTTTCGTCTGGAAGAATTCGCTTATCCTTGATCACTATGTGGTTGAGGATATTTTAGATTAAAAGTTCTAATAGGGCTGTAAAAATTATAATAATAAATATTTGAGAATCCGTTTATCTATAGGAAATCGGAAATACCTTTTACTGAGTGCGCAGTTAATCTGAGAATTGGGAGGGGGTCGGTTCTAGGTACCCAGTTTGATGAGATTTAGTTTGAAATAATCCCGCTGCTTCATAAGATATACAATGGTTTTCAACTTGACTGTACCAAGCAAATCCTACTTGTTTTTTAATAGCTATAAGGCTATGTTTGTCATGAGTAAAATCATTTGCAATTCCAGGGAAGATTTATAGGTCTAGCCAACTCATCTCCTCTTTAATCAAATTACTTTTCACTCCAAAGTTGTGGGTATAATCCACCAGATCAAGCTCTAAGTTTATGTGAAGAATTATTTTAGATAAGTGTTGCGGATTATAATGATGCTTTCAAAGTTTAAAATAATATGATTAATGACCATTTCTCTTTAATAACAAAAGAAATCTTAAGAAAATGAAAAGAACCAAGCAAACAACTAACCAAGAAAAGAATTCACTGCCAACAATCTTAAACAGTCTTTCAGAAGGCGGGATTGTTACAGATAATGATAGTAAATTTCTTTTTACAAACCCGGTTTCCCAAAATATAACCGAAGTTATACCAAAAGATATTAATCCAACAGAGAGACAAGACATTATCGAATCTAAATTAGCAGATATAGAGCTTAGAAAAAGTGAGGAACAATTAAAGGCGATTTTCAAAGGCTTTCCCATTCCTTCTTTCCTTTGGCAATATGTAGAAGATGATTTCATTTTAATAGATTATAATGATGCTGCAGAGTTTTTTACACAAGGACTTATAAAGAAATTTTTAGGTAAGAGATTCAGCACGATGTATAAGAATTCACCTTATAAACAAAATATTGAATCTGATTTTTTAAAATGTTTTAGTGAAAAAAAGAATATTATCAGAGAAATGTCATATAAACTAAGAAGTTCAGAAAAAATAAAGGAATTAAAAGTTCGTTTTGGTTTTGTGCAACCTGATTTAATATTAGTGCACATGGAGGACATTACTGATAATAAAATAGCTGGAGAAGAGCTAAGGAAACTCTCTAATGCTGTTGAGCAAACTGCTGATAGCGTAATTATCACGAATTTGAAGGGCATTATAGAGTATGTAAATCCAGCATTTTTAGAGACTACAGGTTTTCGAAGAGATGAAGTTTTGGGCCAAACTCCTCGAATGCTTAAATCTGGTCAACACGATAACGCGTTTTACCAGAAATTGTGGAAAACTGTTCTGCTTGGAAACACATTTCGGGGAACGATGATTAACAAAAAGAAGGATGACGAACTATACTGGAGCCAGCAGACCATTACACCTATGAAGAATAAAGATGGCAAAATTACCAACTTTGTCTCTGTGCTTAAGGATATTACCGAACTATTGGAGAAGAAAGAGCAAGAGATTCACCTAAAAATTGCTTCTGAATTACAACAAAGATTATATAAATCAAAAATTTCAGTACCTGGTTTTGATATTGCAGGAAAGACTTATTCCGCTGTCGAAACTTGTGGTGACTATTTCGATTTTATTCAAATGAAAGATGGCTCCATCGGGATAGTTATCGGGGATGTTAGTGGTCATGGTATTGGTGCTGCACTGATTATGGTGCAGACGTTGGCTTCTTTAAGAGCGATAGCAAAATTTGAAACTGATCTAGGTGTAATCCTTACTCATCTTAATCAAGCACTTGAAAATAATTTAGACGACACGCACTACGTAACACTCATCTTAGCACGGCTTGATCCTAAAAAGAATTTACTGCAATATATAAGTGCGGGTCACATACCAGCTTATTTACTTAAGAGTTCAGGCGATAAAGTTGAAATGTTGGAAAGTACTGATATTCCTCTGGGTATAGTAAAAGACTATACATATCATAAAAGTAATACTATTAAACTTGCTCCCGGAGACATATTGGCATTTATAACCGATGGAATAATTGAGGCAAGGTTGCATGATGAAGATGAGTTTGGAGATCATCGAACACTTAATGTTATTAAATCTTATCGTCAAGCTACTGCTGAACAAATTATAGAACAGATTTATCTGGCAACCTGTTCTTTTGTGAAAAACCAAATACAGGAAGATGATATTACATCGATTATTTGTAAAGTCGATTTCTAGTTATATGCAAAATTATTTGCATTCCTCTGTGAGTTGATAAGTGATTAAGCAATCCCACGCCGCGAAGCAGAGTGGGATTTTACATATAAGTATATATAAGATATATAAGTGAAAATAAGTCTTTGTATTTAAATGACTTACAGCTATAAAATGTCACCCAATGAATACCTTTTATCACCCAATGAATACTTTTTGCCTCATTTTGTCACCAAATGAATACTTTTTATTTTCTCATCAAGCTGCTTAATGTCCTTCTTTACGTAGATCCTAACTACCTGATCTTTGATCTTCGATGGCTTTAATCTCTTCAGAGTGCTAAGATCAGGATCAACCCGGTCGATTATCTGAGCCTCTTCAAGGCCGCTCAGGTAAGCTCGGTAATTCTTATCATCTCGGCTGTAGTTTAATTTCATTACTTCCATATACTTCGGGATCTTGTAAGCTATTACCTTGTGCTCCTCTGTATTTAATTTATCATTACCCTTCTCTGCCATCAGGAAATTGGTAAGTAGATAGACTCCCTGTGAATAGTCCTTGGATAAAGGTAGTAAGGTAGGGAAAATAGCCCCTCTTAAATGCACCTTCAGGCATCGATTTTTTATCTTGTGTTAATACATAGGCAACGGAACCAAAAATAACTCATTCATCGTTTTACAGAAGTTATTAACGCTGCAGAATGGGATGGCTTGGATGAATTGCTCACGGATGATTTCACACGACACTGTCAAGCTACTCCAGATGTACAGGTGAACTCCCGTGAGGAATTTAAAAAACTCCAGGAGTCCTTATTGATAAGTATTCCTGACCAACATATCACGATTGAAATGCTAATAGCTGAAGGCGACAAGGTTGCAGGTTATGCGACTTAATCAGGTCCATTAACTGGCCCAATGGGTAATTTTCCACCCACAGGCAATTCTATGGAGAGCAAATTCCTAAGCATTTCTCGAATTGAAGAGGGGT
>CP070637.1:578805-586182 GCA_020354005.1 Ignavibacterium sp. | reverse complement strand
CAATGAAGTTACTACTCTCGTTGATGAAGATAAATCTCCTGGTAACTATGAAATAGAGTTCGATGCAAGTGAATTGACAAGTGGAGTTTATTTTTATAGGCTAAGTGTTCATCCTTCGACAGGCTCAGGACGACAGTTTATTGAAACAAAGAAGATGATATTAATGAAATAGTATCTCAGAAAAGGTATAATAGTTAGTCGAAGGAGGTCATTTGATTGCCATTTTTATTTAGGCCCAAGGCACCTCGAAAATCTTTAGAGAAGAAGTTCCTTTTATAAGCAGCAATGGCAACACCCGGCTGGGTGGTATTTTAAAGTTGTGACTATTGTGAATTTTTCGAATCGCTACTAAAATCTATAGTATAATTGTACTTAAAAATAACTTCTCTAAGGTCTATTTAATTTTTATTACCATCAAAGTTATATCATCTGCCTGAGTGGCATCTCCCATCCAACTATCACAGGATTTAACAAAATGATTTATAATCTCTTTTGGTTCATTTTCCGTTACTTTAACAAACTGATCTTTAATACGAGGATAATCGTACATTTCATTATTTATATTCATTTGTTCTGGTATCCCATCCGTAAGCAGCAATATTATGTTACCACTTTTTAGTTCTTTTTAATACACATTATATAGGAAAATGGGATATTGTACACCCTGTAGTTTGGTGGATAGAAAATTATTATTATTGAATTAATAATTCATATGTATATTTCTAAATAATACAGAATGCCTGAAAAAAATATAAACAAATATAGAAGTAGTTCTTTATGGAGTGATTTTAGTAATTATTTTCTAACAAATCCACCAATTAAAACACTGCTAAAATACAATTCACCTTCAGAGCGAGAAAATTACAGTCAACGTATCTTACAACGTCTCAATGTAGATGTAACCAAATATAGTGTTTTAAATATTCATAAAATCGGGATCGATGTTCCAACACGACACGTGTTTGAAGAATTATTACATTGGGATGGGAAATCCGATTACTGGCCAAATCAAATTGCACGAATTAAAAGAATTAATGGCAATCTTGAAAAGATCCTCATATACATTTTGGGATTAGAAAAAATTATCTTGAAATGGTTCGGGTCGAGGGAAATTAAACTAACTCCTCTCTTTAATATGACAGCTTTAAAATTTCAACATACGCCACCTGATTCGGATGCTGATAATGCTAGATATCTCTTATACGAGTGCAGTGGGGGCTATCCAATAGGTATATTTGCCCTGTATGTACGAAGCTCTATTGTGGAGCAAAAAGAGACCGAGAAAGCTCAATTATTTATTATGGTAGCTTTTAACTTTTACGGTAAAAAAATGTGGTTTTATAACTATATCTTAAACTGGATATGGGAAAAAATACATAATCGAGCAACAGAGAATATACTAAACAGGATTAAAATGATATTTGAAAATAAGTTTGATGATACAATTGCTGTGTTAGAAAGAACAAGTAAAAAATAAATTGATTGTAAATAATGTGTAAACATCTTTAAAGTACTTAACATTAATATTATCAGGATTTCAGGATAATATATATATATTTACTCATACTAAGCATCAACTGCATTTTCTATTAAGTAAAACAAGTTAGATTTATTAATAAAACATTTTAAATTACTGGAGTGCTGCATCTACTGAATCCGCAATTTCCGCAAATTGAAATAGCCCCATGGTTTTAAATGTTTGTTTAATTGAAGGATCAAGATTAGTAAAAATTAGTTTGCCATCAATATCAAGCAGTTTTTCGACAATATCAATAATGTGAGAGATACCAATAGAATTAACAACATTTGTTTTTTCTAGGTCCATAATAACTTTATTAATACCACCATTAAAATGTTTTGAAAATTCTTCTACAATTTCTTCTCCAGCCGTATTATTAATATAACCACTAGTTTTTAACACTAAAGTCTTATTATGCAATTCCGTTGTAAGGATAAAATCAGTACTCATTTAATTCTCCATTAATTTAATTTCCTAATTATGGTATTTTCGTTCTATTATTATGAGATTAAATTACTTTCATTTGTAGGGATAAAGTCCTTATGAATACATATTCTCAAATTGCTTTTGAAGTGTAGTAAGATTTTTTTTCAGTTGAGGATAGAAATTTAATTTGGCATATTCAGTTAAAAAAATATGTGATAAAAGAAAATGAATCGACCTCCTAAGCCAAGCAAATTCGCTTATTTTTTTATTTTCTCTCTTCTCTATTTCTAATTTCAACAAATTGTTCATTCTAAAGTAATCATCCCTACCTAACGATATCAAATCCGAGTCACGTATTATAAATTCCATAATATTTTGAGGTACATTTGTAATTTTCGTTGCCATTATACATTCCCTGACTTTTTCCAATTTGCTTGATGGATACTTGTTTTCCTTCAGGAAGTTCATTGCAATTTCAACGCTTTTCTCTTCGTGTCCTTCTGCCTTGAATATATAACCAGTGTCATGAAACCAAGCAGCTATGCAAAGAACCTCAAGATCATCTCCATTTACATTTGAGCCTTTTCCAATTTCCAGACATGCATTAACCGTATCAGTGGTATGTTGTAAATTGTGATAAACAGCCCATTCAGGAAGGTTTTCCTGAAAATACTTAGATACAAATTTTTCAGCTTTAATTTGAATAGTATCATCTCCGTTTGCGTAATGCATTGATCAATAACTCCTCAATAATAATGTTCACAAATTTTATATATTACCATACCCCTGATTGTAACCACACCTCGGATTCGAGTTCAAAACCATCTTTGGCAATTTTACCTACAATTTCTATAGACTTTAAATTGTACTCTTTTGCCAATTCTTCATTTCCTTGACTCATGAAGATTTGACTTAGATTATCATATGTCCTAGCTATGCCATGCAGATTTCCTATCTTCTCACAGTATTCAATACTTTTATTATAGTATTCGGTGGCTTTTTCAAAATTAGTCTTAAGATGGTATAAGTAACCTAAATTGTTATATGATGCAGCAAGACCACTCATAGCTCCGACTTTTTCTCTTACATTTAAACACTTTTGGTGAAAATGAAGTGATTTCTCTAATTCACGTAACTGACAGTAAATTATTCCCAGATTATTATAAATCTCGGCTATATAAAGTTCACTTCCATTTTCCCCCAAAATGGTTAGCGCAAGGTTAGTGAATTTCTCTGCTTCCATGATATTACCCATACGATAATAAACCATTCCTATTCCTGAGTAAATAAGTGCCGTATGTTCATCCTCAGTATCTCGACCTAACAAACTAAGACCATTATTATATTTTTCCAATGCCTTCTCGTACTTACCCCATCGTTCATAAGTTTGTCCAGACTTGTAATAAATCTGTACAACAGCATCAGGATCTTTATTATATTTTAATGTTTCATTATAGTGATCAATTGCTAATGAATACCTTGCAGTTAAAGAATAAACTTCTCCAAGTGAATGATGAAGTTGAGCCGAATCGAAATGTTCTACAGGATTTTCTTCCAGCAATTTTAGTGTTCTGGTATAGAAATAAATTGCTTGTTCATTTGCAAAAATGTCCTTAGCTCTTTCTGCAGCTAATTTGTTGTAATGAATTGCTTTATTAATGACTCTACCATTTTCAAAGTGGATTGCTAAAGTATCTGCAAATTCCTCAAGATGATTTGCATAAAGATTTTCTATTACTTCGGCAATTTGTCTATGTAGTCTTTCACGGTGAGATAAAAGCATGGAATTATAAACAACATCCTGAGTAATGTTGTATTTAAAAATAAATTCTTTCTCAAATACTGATTTAGTAGAATGTATATTCATTGGTAAGTGTCGAAGTATAAATTCCTTAGATTGTAATTCTTTTAACGATCTCTCAAATTCATCATCAATAATGGAGCCTTGCATAATTTGTGATAGTAATCGTTTTTGAAAAATGCGACCAATCACTGATGCCGTTTGTAATGTTAATTTATCCGTAGGCATCAAGCAATCAATTCTTGCCATAACTACGCTTGGTAATAGTTTAGGTATTTGAAATTGCTCTCCAATATTTATTTTGCTTAGCTTATCAGTCTTGTTATCAAAAAATCCTCTATCAATAAGTGAGTGTGTAACTTCTTCCAAAAAAGAAGGATTGCCTTCTGTTTTCTCAATTATTTGATCTTGCATTTTCACAGGTAAAGTTTGATCTCCAAGAAGTTTTCCAACTAGTAACATACTATCATGATCATTGAGAGGATTAATTTTTATAACCTTGTGATTATCCACGTAACAAGCGAGATTATTATGATGAAAATTCCAAATTTTCTCTTCATTTTCATCGATACGGTACACTAATACTAAGAGAAGCGGTACCTTTTCGGTAAGTGGAAGTAAGTCATTTAGTAAGTCTAATGAGGAAGAGTCACACCATTGCAAATCTTCCCACACTAATACAAGAGGCTTATCAATTGATTCTTTTTTAATGAATTGCTTAACTGAATAATGTATTTGAGCCTTAAATGTTTGTGCATCAAAGAATTCATTACTTCTCAATTGAATTCTATCAGCATTAGGATCCAAGAGATGTTCAATAAAAGGATATACCTCATCAACCGAATTTTCAAAATGTGATTTTATATTCTCATATAGTGTATCGAGCATTTTTAAGTTATCAGTTTCTTGGTGGTATCTTAATAGATTCATTAAAACGCTTCGTGCTACCCAATAACTACGATTACTTGTATACGATAATGCCCTCCCTTCTGCCAAGTTTACAGTTGATGGTAGTGATTTACCAACTTCTGCAATAAGACAACTTTTTCCAACCCCATGCTCTCCAATGACGGATAAAATCTTACCTTTTCCCCTATGTAAGTTTTTAATGATATCTTGTAATTGTAATAATTCCTTTTCTCTCCCTACTATTTGTGAATGTGAAACACCTTGCGATACATTTTTTAACTCATCTAACATTCCCCTAACTTGATATGTATTAATAGGATCTGATTTTCCTTTAACATTTATGGGACCAACTTTAACAATGTCAAAAATATTATGGAGAAGTTTTTTTGTTTCCTCTGTGATCAATATCGAACCTGGCTCAGCTGTAGATTCCATTCTCGCAGCAATATTAACTGCATCTCCCATTGCAGTGTATTCTACTCTGAGATCCGTTCCAACCTCAGCCACAACTACCAATCCTGTATTTATTCCAACTCTAACCGAGAATCCTTTAATTCCTTTTTCAATTTCTAGTTTTCTACTAAATTGTTTTGCTCCATTAATAATTTCTATTGCAGCCCTACATGCACGATCTGGATCATCTTCATGTGCTATCGGTGCTCCAAAAAAAGCAAGAATTGCGTCACCCATCAAACGTGCCAGTGTTCCTTCGTAGCGAGTAATCGGTTCTATTAACACATTAAAAGCACCATTCATGATTTCCAAAACCTCTTCAGGATCAAGATTTTCTTCCATCGATGTCGATCCTTTAACATCCGAAAATAAGATTGTAACGACTCTCCTCTCACCTTCCATTTTACCCTTCGTAGCAAGTAGTTTCTCTGCATAAGATGTTGGCATTAAACGTTTCAACATCTGGGTCATTGATTCATTTGGAAATGATTGACTAGATCCATTCAGAATTTTATTACCCGGATCTGTTTTTTCCTTAAGGTAGGTACCACAGTGAAGACAATAATTCGATTCGTCAGGACATTCCGTATTGCACGAGGGACAATTTAACATTTCTTACTTGACAATTTTATACGGAGCTATCTCCTCAGATAAATCCCGAATTCTTTTCGATAGAGTCTCGATTATTCGGAATGCTAAGGAAGGATCCTTCTGGATACTGTTAAGAAGACTTTTTCTATCAACTGTTAGAACTCTAGCATCACCTAAAGCCCGAATGCTTGCACTACGCACTTCTCGACTAAATAATGCCATCTCACCAAAAAAATCCCCTTTTTTACGTATTGCAAGTTGAACATCAACTCCATCTTTGTGCCGTATTACTTCAACTTCACCAGATTGTATTACATACATACAATTTCCCGATTCTCCTTGTCTGATGATAACTTCCTTATCCTTGTATGTTTTCCCTAACTCTCCTGATTTCATAATAATACCCCTCCTTATATTTTTTATTGACTAATGTTAAAGTTATAAATTATTTCCAATTTAATTTGCCTTAATTACAACAAAAGAAATATCATCCTCTTGAATTGTCTCACCCATCCACTCATCTCCAGATTTAACAAAGCTCTCAATTATCTGGTTAGGATTAAAATTCACAGCTTGTTTAAAATGCTCTTTCACCCGAGGATAATCATACATTTCTTCATTATTATTCATCTGTTCCGGCAAGCCATCAGTAAGTAATAAAATTATGTCACCACTATTGACTTCTTTTTCAACAACCTTATAAGAGAATTTTCTCATTGCCCCAAGAGGCATCCCTTCAATTATTATTTCCTCTATATCTTCTGTTTTTTTGTTGTAATAATAAATTGGAGGCATTCCTGCACTTGTTATAATTAGCCTGCTGTTATCAAATCTTAATAAACTGAAAGACATTAGTATCCTACCTAACTTAATTTCCTTAATCATACCTGTACAATGATTCATAAATTCTTGAAGTCCAAGTTTTGTAGCATCTGATGTAAAGAAGCCCTTCATCAATGTAACCATTGTTCCGGCCTGAAGACCATGTCCAGTCGCATCACCAAACGCAACATTTAAAATCCCCTCGTCTTGAACAATGAAATCATAATAGTCTCCACCAACTTCAGTCGCTGTTCGCATAAAAGCTGCTATATCCAAATTTGGAAGTTCTGGCACTTCCTTAGGTAGCATTGAAAGTTGAAGTTGTCGAGCTTCCTCGAGCTCTTTTGTCTTGCGCTCATTCTCAATTTCTATTGCTCGTTTTTCTGCTTCTGTTGCCTTCATTCGTAATTCCGTCTCTCGAACTTTAGCTTTCTGCTCACGTCTATCATTTTCGAATTTTCTAATTCCTAATAAGATGGCTACGAATATTACTCCATATATAGTATAAGCAATATTAGTTCTCCACCAAGGAGGAGTAACTTCAATAAATAATGACGCTCCTTTCTCGTTCCATAATCCATCGTTATTGGACCCAATTACTCTGAGGTTATAATCTCCAGGTGATAAGTTTGTAAACGTTACCGAATGATTATTCCTCAGTTGAATCCAATTTTCATTAAATCCCTCTAATTTATATCTATACTGATTATCGAGATTGTTGTAGTAACTTAATGCAGCAAATTCAAGAGTGACAATATTATCTTTGTAAGTCAAGAATATGCTATCAATTTCCGAGATACCCCTTTCAAATATTGGTTTACCTTCTTCATCTTCAGTATTGTATCTAAGGTAATCT
>CP070637.1:572614-578705 GCA_020354005.1 Ignavibacterium sp. | reverse complement strand
GGCCAAATTTAACCATTTTACAGCATCTTTTTCAGTATAGGGAAATGGAAAAGAATCACGTAAATTTTTCGAGATATTTTGATTATTGGCATATTTAACTAATGCATCTTTATCAGATAGTTTGTAGCTCCTGATTTGATGTTCGCCTAAATCAATTAGCATTTTGAATTAATACCTCAAGATGATAGAAATTATTTAATCACCGTGCAAGTTAAAGATCAAAATCTAAAATGAGAAGTGTAAAGAAGATAAGACTGAATTACCAATCCCCACCTGGACCGCCAAAAGCACCCTGGTCATTTCGTGTTCCATTTACATCGTTGTACTGAGGATCTGGATTTCCTTCATCTATACAAGGAGATTCTGGAGAAAGCTGTAAATTATCGTGTGAAACAAATAATGGATTCATTGTATCAAATGGGAGATAGTTATACTGCTCCATTACATTTGACGAATCACCCGACACAAATGCTATTCTTCTGTCACCAGTAAATGATAAGTTATTGTAAAAAATATTGTTTTGGATGTCGGATGTTAAAGGATCTGTAAAAACTATTCCTCCGCCAAAATTGTAACACCTGTTATTGTAGATCGTGTTGTTAATTATAGTTGAAAAAGAGCTTTGTAAATATACTGCCCCGCCAAAATTATCTGCACTATTATCTCGGAAAATATTATTCATCAAGATAACATCGGAATTAAACGCTGAAAGTCCACCGCCGATGACTGTATAATTAGTTCTTAGAATACAATTTTTAATTACAGCTTTTGAATTGGAAATCTCTATTGCACCATTTATGAACTGGTCATTTGTATTTTGATTTACATGTTCGATGATGCAAAACTCAAATCTTGAAATGGAGGTTGGATTTGAAAGTTTAATGCCAAGCCACCAATCTTCATTGGAATCACCCGAAGATCTAAATGCTATAAGATTGTTTCTTGTTCCTTCGGCTAGCAAAGTTCCCTCAACATTTATGTTTTTATCGTTATTGATGAAAAGGACTACACCAGCTTCAATTATAAGTGTATCGCTGTTATTAATTTTGAGATTATCTGTAATTAAAAAAGGAGCATCTGTTATTGAAAGAGTTCCGGACACATCGCCACTTAGCTCAGTGTAGTCACCACCAAGCCCTGGATTAGGTCCATTATCATCAACAATATTATCTTCTCTGCAGGCAGAGCTTAATAGTATACTTAATAATAATATGTACAGTATTCTATGTCTCACAATTCAAAATTAAAAAACAAACTTTATATAATCCTGGTAAAAATCATTCATAAATTTTTTGGGTATATTTAGTATAGTCATCTATTACTCAATGCAGTTATACTTTTTATGAAAATTCCGCTATTCTTAATAATTACTCTCTATCTACCATTCACACTATCACAGTCTAACAAAGACATAACTTTTGTTGTTAAAACAGATAGTGTCCCAGATCAATTTTCTGTTTATATAACCGGAAATCATCTATTACTTGGAAATTGGTATCCCGATGCAGCACGTTTGAAGGAGCATAGAGATAATGAATGGATAGGCAGTTTTTCCTTACCTGAGGGATATAAATTGAAATATAAGTTTACCCTGGGTTCATGGGAACAAGAAGCATTGAATGAGAATGGAATGGTTCCAGGTAATAGCAACCTTGATGTTAAAAATGATACAATAATATATGTGGAAATTCCTGCCTGGAAAGATAGCTCTTATGGTGTGTGGGAGGGTCAGATAACTGGTACACTAAAATATCATCCAAAAATGAAAGGGAAAGGAATAAGGGATCGTGATATCGTTGTTTGGCTCCCACCCGGTTATGATGAAAACATTGAAGATCACTATCCTGTACTCTATATGCATGATGGACAGAATATATTTGATCCTAAAACTTCAGCATTCGGTGTGGATTGGCAGATTGATGAAGCTGCCGATACTCTCATAAGGAAAGAATATATAAATCCGATAATTATTTTAGGAATATATAATACACGACATAGAAATAGTGAATATTCACATAATGATACTGGTTACGCGTATATGAATTTTATTGTAAACGAGCTGAAACCGTTTATTGATGCTAAGTACAGAACACTGCCTACAAGAGAGTTCACTGCAACGGGTGGCTCATCTATGGGTGCTTTGATTTCATTCATGTTGATCTGGGAGCATTCAAATGTTTTTTCTCAAGCTGCATGTATTTCCGCTCCATTTAAAATAGATCGGTATGATTTTATTACTTCGGTTGAAAATTATACAGGTAATAAAAAAGATATCAGAATATATATTTATAACGGAGGAATTGCGATAGAAGATTCTTTGCAAGCAGGTATTGATGAAATGTTGTTAGTTTTAAAGAAACAGGGATATAAGGATAATGAAGACTTATATTGGTTTAAAGATGCCGAAGCAAAACATACTGAACGTGATTGGGCAAAACAAATCTGGCGCCCCTTGATATTTATGTTTGGTAATGAAGAATCGTATTCCCACATTAAAAAATAATCTAAAAAATACATTCTTGGTTTCGAAAATTTATCGGAAAGATATGATTGTGAAAAGAATAAGAATTTTAAAGCAGCTTATGAAGAATTTAGTTGAGTAACTATTCTAATGTTTTCTGGAAGTGTTGATAATCCTTTAGGCTTTTCCAATCACCGCCCCAGCTCCAGCCTCTCTCTTTAAATGCTTTAACTATTTCTGAATCGGGACAGATAGTTCCATTCTCATCCAGTTCGTATAATGAACCGGCAGGGCTGTTCGAACCGTTTTTTACATAAGGATTCTGTTTCGGGTTTATATCAATTGCGAGACCGCTGGCATGCATAGACAATACTTTTGAACCTGACAAGAACCTGTAATTAAATGAGGATGTATTATTATCCTGCATCGATTTATCATCCGACCAGTTATATTCAACCATAGGAACAACTTTCTCAACAGGAAATTTTGTTTCTCTTATCACATTGAATATTTCAATGATATCTGCAGAAACTTTCTTGTTTACAATAATCTGACCTTTATGTAGAAGTCCATCGAAGCCGTAATAACTTACCGACACTATTTCAAGCTCTTTTTTTACTGATGGTGGAATTGTAATTCCCTGCAGTGCTTCTTCCAGAGTGTAATCGGAATCAATGATAATTAACTCACTACCCACAGATTGCTCATTAGCGGGAATGTATCCTATCTGGGAATTTTGCTGTGCAAGGATTAAGGAAGCTAATGAAGAAAGAATTATAATTAAGAAAAATTTCATTTTGGATAATAAAGAAAAATTAAGACTGGAAATAATAACTATTTAATTTGTTCTGATTATTACTTTAAGTTTTGTTATGAGTCCATCGAAAAAGTAACAAGCTTTTGCTAAATATAACAGGGTAAAAATGATGGGTACAAATATGATTATTACTTTTAATTAAATATATTTGCACTCCAATTTTTGAAAGGTAAAAATGAAAACATTAGCAGCTCTCATTTCAGTTTTAATTATTAGTTTAATAACCGCCTGTAATAGCGAACCGGGTGTTACAACCAATGAATCAGGTTTGAAGTACAAGGATGATCTTTCAGGTGAAGGAAGAATTGCCAAAGATGGTGATCTTATATCAATTCATTTTATCGGATGGATAATTCA
The DNA here is from genome assembly GCA_020354005.1 of Ignavibacterium sp. GTDB lineage: Bacteria > Bacteroidota > Ignavibacteria > Ignavibacteriales > Ignavibacteriaceae > BMS3ABIN03. The sequence goes on along the minus strand of CP070637.1, from coordinate 575,070 downwards.
AGACTCAACTAATCTTTATACTGACTGGTCTACAGATTCAACAAGAATATCCAGCGTTATTGGTAACAGCTATATTCGCAACCAGCCTGTAAAATTTGTGCTTGGAGAGCAAGCATTTATTAAAGGTACTGATGAAGGAATTTCCGGTATGAAACAAGGTGGTAAAAGAACCATGATTATTCCTTCTCAGCTGGCTTATGGTGAAAAAGGTGTTGGCCCCGTACCACCAAATACAGATTTGAAAGTTTTTGTTGAACTCGTTGAAGTTAAAGATAAAATTGTAGTAGAGATGTGGGAACTTGATACTCAGGAACCAACTGCTACAGAAAGCGGACTGAAATATATCATGGTTGAACAAGGCGAAGGGGAGAATGCAGCAACCGGTAATGTTGTAACAGTACATTATTCAGGATTTCTCCAGGACGGGACGAAATTTGATAGCTCTGTGGAGAAAGATGAACCTATTACTTTTGCACTTGGCAACAAGCAGGTTATTCCCGGATGGGATGAAGGAATTACTTATATGAAAAAAGGGAGTAAAGCAAGATTGATTGTACCGCCATCGCTGGCTTATGGAGATATGGCTGTAGGCAAAATTCCTGCTAACTCAACATTAATATTTGATGTTGAGTTGATTGATATAAAATAAGAGGAGTATTAATCTCGTGGCACAGTCTGCCGGTAACAGACTGAGCTACGGATTTAAATGTAATACCTTACCATACTCATCGCCTGTAAATAGTAACCCCCGCCAAATAGGTTTAGATGATTAAGCACCTGATATAATTTGTAAATATTTTCCCTGTAATCATATCCATCTGGAAGTGGATAAGCTTCACTGTAGCTGCTATAAAACCTTGAATCAAATCCACCAAAAAGCTTTGTCATTGCCAGATCAGCTTCTCGATTACCGTAATAAACAGCTGGATCGATTAAGCAAGCGTAACCATCTTCATCTATCAGATAATTACCACCCCAAAGATCGCCGTGAAGCAGAGAAGGCTGTTCACCGTTGTCTGTTACAATATCATTGATTTTATTTTCAAGTGCGGATATCCCATTTCTCAGCTCGTTTGTAGAGTTACCGAACTCTTCCGCTAATTGTAACTGGTAAAGTATCCGTTTATTAAAATAGAATTTTGTCCAATTAGATTTCTCATCATCACTTGCAATATTAAGCTGTGGATTGGAGCCGATATAATTATCTTCATAAAATCCGTATTCATCGTTATTAAACTTATGGAGCATTGCAAATTTTCTTCCAAAGTCTTCGGAAAAATCTTTCTGTTTTTTCCCTGATGCTATATAATCAATTAATACAAATTCATTATCAAAAAGCAGTACGGATGGAACCTTAATTGCATTTGCCTTTTGCAATTCAAGTATTCCGTGAGCTTCTTTAATAAACATATCATTAGATGTGGAAGAGTTAGTCTTGAGGAAATAAACATCCCCGTTTTGTGTTTTTATTTTGGAAGCATTACTGATACATCCCCCTCCAACAGGCTGGTAATCAACTATTGTTGATTTTAGAAAATCTTCAATTCTCTTTTTTATCGAACTGTTTAATGTCATCCATAACCTTATTTAATAGTCCGCTGGTAGCATCCTCAAGCATTTCAATTACTTTTTCAAAACCTGAAAAACCGCTGTAATATGGATCCGGTATCTCGTTTGTTTTGCATGTATCACAAAAATCAACCATTCTGAAAATTTTATCGCCATAAATATTTTGGAAATCCATACTTGCAATGTCTTCAAAATTTTCATCATCCATGGTAACTATGTAATCAAAATTCTTAAAGTCATGATACATATTGAACTGCCTTGCAATACTATCAATTTTGTAACCTTTCTTTTCAGCACTCCTTTTCATTCTTGCATCAGCTGTTTCACCCGTGTGGTAATCTATTGTACCTGCAGAATCAACTTCGATTACATTTGAAAGATTCTTATCCTTAATTGTTTTGTTCATTATGGCTTCTGCGGCAGGTGATCTGCAGATATTGCCCATACATACAAATAAAATTCTTTTTTTATTCATAACAAAAATTGTAGTTAAACCGATTAATTCCCTCAAAAGCAAAAATACAAAAAAAACACCGGAACTTTTATATTATAATTTATCGTAGATTATTGGAAGGCAGTAAATTCTCAATTTAACAGAAGGCGAAAGAATGCAGTTATTATTCACCAGTTACTGTGATAACTAATTTTCTTCTGCCACCGTGGTTCCGGTGTTCGCATAAATAAATACCCTGCCAGGTACCAAGGTTAAAACTACCATTAGTTACCGGAATATTTAATGAGGTTCCGATAATTGTTGATTTTATGTGAGCTGGCATATCATCAGAACCTTCCGAAGTATGCATATAATAAGACTCATTCTCCCTTATCGAGTGATTGAAATACCTTTCCATATCACCCCTTACATCCGGATCGTAGTTTTCATTTAT
>CP070637.1:570623-572514 GCA_020354005.1 Ignavibacterium sp. | reverse complement strand
TTATGATTGATTCAGTACCACACGTAATGCCAAAAGATACAGGCTGGATTGAAGTGATTACAGGTTGTATGTTCAGCGGGAAAACTGAAGAACTAATACGCCGCTTAAGACGAGCACAGATAGCAAAACAGAAAGTAATGATATTTAAGCCGCAGATCGACACACGCTACTCCGAAGATTCAATTGTTTCACACAATGATCAATCCTTGCCTTCTACTCAGATAAAGGATATTAATGAAGCTGTAAAATTATCCAAAGATGCACAGGTTGTTGGTATAGATGAAGCACAATTCTTTTCAAACGACATAATTAATGTTTGCGATGAACTTGCAAATAATGGTAAAAGAGTAATTGTGGTTGGTTTAGATCAGGATTATAAAGGTGTGCCCTTTGAACCAATGCCGCATTTACTTTCGATCGCTGAGTATATAACAAAATCATTGGCTATTTGCGTTAACTGTGGAAATCCCGCCGATAGAACACAGCGAAAAACTGTTTTGGCCGAAAGAGTTGTTGTAGGAGCCGCCGATATTTACGAAGCAAGATGCCGAAAATGTCACTATATTCCTGAAGAAGAATAATTTTCGCGTATGGATCTTAACTCAATATTCAGAGGGATTGTTGGAATTCTAGTACTTGTCGGTATTGCTTACCTTCTCTCAAACAATAAGAAAAATGTTAACTGGAAGCTTGTAATTACAGGACTCGGACTCCAGTTTGTTTTCGCGGTTTTCATTTTAAGGGGAGAGGATATGCGAAACTATTTTATACCACTTGGCTGGCCAGTTGACTTTTTTAATTGGATAAGTGGTTTTTTTGTTATCCTGCTTAATTTCACAACCGAAGGCGCTGTATTTATCTTTGGAGATCTCGCCCGACCACCCGGTGCGGAAGGAAGCCTGGGTTCATTCTTCGCCTTCCAGGTTTTACCTACAATTATTTTCTTTGCTTGTCTTATGTCTGTGCTATACCACGTAGGATTCATGCAATTAATTGTTAGAGGGATGGCGTGGATCATGGCAAGGTCATTAGGTACAAGCGGCGCTGAGTCTCTTTCATGTTCTGCAAACATTTTCGTAGGACAAACAGAAGCGCCTTTAATGATCAGACCTTTTTTGAAAGATATGACCAAAAGTGAAATACTTACGATCATGGTTGGAGGAATGGCAACGATTGCCGGTGGTGTGATGGCTGCGTATGTTCAAATACTTGGCAGCGCTTATGCAATTAAACATGGCATTCCGCTAATTGAAGCACAACAGTTATTTGCAACACAGTTGCTGGGTGCAAGTGTAATGGCAGCACCCGCTGCAATAGTTATATCAAAAATAATTATTCCGGAAACGGAAGAACCAGTTACTAAAGGTACTGTAAAGGTTGAAGTGGAAAAAGATGCAGCAAATGTTATTGAAGCTGCGGCAAACGGTGCCAGTTCAGGATTAAAGCTTGCCTTAAATGTTGGTGCTATGCTTCTGGCTTTTATCGCACTAATAGCTTTGGTTAATTATTTATTAAACGGCACTGGCAATATATTAAATATAAATAATTCTTTGATTGCCAATTTTGGTAGTCCTTTGAGCTTTGAGCTTTTACTAGGGTGGATATTTCAATTTGTTTCATTTGGAATTGGAGTACCATGGGAAGATGCGCTTAATTTCGGGAGTTTGTTAGGAACTAAAATAGTTTTAAATGAATTTGTAGCATACACTGAAATGGGCACCATGATCGAAGTAGGAAAAATGATTAATGAAAAAACTATCTTAATGGCAACCTATGCACTTTGTGGATTTGCAAATTTCAGCTCCATCGCCATTCAAATCGGCGGATTAGGGCCATTGGCACCAAACAAAAAATCAACTATTGCTGGTCTTGGAATAAAGGCTGTTATTGG
>CP070637.1:568220-570523 GCA_020354005.1 Ignavibacterium sp. | reverse complement strand
CATCAAATCATATACATTATCAATCTCTTGTGATAAGGAAATATTTTTCTTATTTAATAGAGAGTTAAGTGAAGATAATTTTTCTGCAGAAAGAATATTGTGCTGAGTCCAGCGATACTTTTTGAACAACCTTGCTTCACCCTGATAAAGGATATCCCACGGAGATGTTAAGTCACCTTTAATAACTTCTAATTTATCTTTGTTCTTATCGATAAATATTTCAGCAAACTCTGACAGATGACTAATTACAAATTTTGGGTAAGCATATTCTTCATTCCACCTTAATGCTGCTTGATATTGTGGAACGGCAATCCCGGCGTTATCTGTAAAAGCTGTGTTTAACAATATTGGATTAAGATCGTCATCATTGGCTTTGAGTTTATTCAGTCTGCTCCATAATCTGTGCTTGATTGTGTAATTATCGTGTGCAAGACCATACGATTTTCCTTCAATATAAGTTTCATTACGATACGAAATAATTTGGCTACCATCAGAACCTTCCCACACAAAGGCTTTTGGTAGATTTCTCTGCAATGTGTAATCAGTATATATTTCGTTAATACCATTTGCCAGAAATCCTACTCCAACCTCTTTGAGTACAGATGGTAACATAAAGGAACCACCAGGAGTATCGTTGAAAACGGCACCACCGTATTTTAAATTGTAATTTTCTGAATAGTGTTTTGCTATATCAAAAGAACGAAGCATTTCTTCTTTACTAATCCAGCCAGTAAACGGATTTGTGTAAACCGGTGAAACAGCAATTCTTCCACTATTGATAAGGCCAATTAATTTATTATATATTTCCGGCGACCGAGCTAATTCATATTGTTTCAGCATCCAGATAGTTTCAATTGTCCACTTGAAGTTTTCATCTTTCCCGCACATTTCAATTACATCATCCAAAACATTTAAATGCTTTTCTATAACAATTGGTTGAATATCCGTATAACCAATATCCATATGCGTTAAAAGCATCAAATGCAATTCATATTTTTCCTGAGGATGTAAAACAAATTTCGTATCAAACTCATCTCCATATATTTTTATCTGTGCATCAACCTCTGTTTCTTTTTTAATTGAAGGCAAATAAATTTCAAAACGATTTAGTCCGGGTCGGATATTACTTAGTTTAATTGTTTCGTCAATATTATTGCCCTTTAACTTTATTTCGCCATCATAAATATCTGTGTATGGTGAATTCAGAAAAAGATCGAACCTTTGATGAAGGTTTGAATTGATATTTTTATAATAAAATGTTGAGCCAACTCTTGATTGAAGCTTGACATCTTTATCCGGTAGGTAGACTAATAACCCTTCCGGCGTATTGCCTTCTTCATTTATTAATCGATTAAAAAATCCCCATTCGTATTTTATTACTGTGAAGAATGCAATTGTAAAGTTCTGATGGGAGTTTCCGGTTTTAATTAACAATTTGTTAAGACCGGATTTAAGATTGAATTCAATGGTATCCTGGTCTGCAAGAGCATTTCGCGTGTTTTCAAATTGGTAAAGTACTTCCCCATTGAATAAAACTTTTGCTGCGGAGTTACTGCCAAACAGCAATTTAACTTTTTGAGCTTTTTCAGAATAAATATAGGTAAACGCATATCCGGCTTTAGCCATCCATTCCTTTTCAACAATAGCACCTGGATATCTCCAATCTAATGTTGAGTTAAAATCTAAAAAATCATTTTCATTGATTGATTGCAAGATCCATTCAGGTTCATTTCCCTCAACTATGTCACTAGTTTCCTTTTTACCAAAGTAAGGTTCATTATTCTTTTCATCAATGTTATCAGTATCGGCTGGAACGCCAAATCCAGTTGTCCCTTGTTCAAATGGTCCATTCACAAGCCACAAAGGAATCGAACCATTCTCAGATAATTCAACTTTCATAAATCCTTCATTGCTCTGTGCACTTACAAAATTGTAAGCAGCAAAAATGAAGAAGAGGGCAAAGTATTTTAAGTGGAAATATTTCAATGTCTTAATTATTTAATCATAACCATTTTGTGTATTGCATTGTATTTATTTGAACTTATCTGGAACAAATAAACTCCACTGCCAAAATTGCCTGCATCCCAGATAATATTATGTTCACCTCTTCCAAAGCTCTGGTTATCAGCAATAACATCTACTACTTGTCCCAACATGTTAATTACTTTAGCTGTTACCTGGGTTTTTTCAGGTAAGGAAAAATTGATTCTCGTAAAAGCATTAAACGGATTTGGGTAGTTTGCATTTATCTTAAATGAAAGTTCGAATTCAGGTTTGTGATCTTCTACTTCGGTAATAATTTG
>CP070637.1:561069-568120 GCA_020354005.1 Ignavibacterium sp. | reverse complement strand
TGACCATTGAGCATCATTAATCGTAAGTATCGGAGAATTTTTTGTGGATTGATAAACGGGTCTCTGGCTAACAGCAACAACTTGCGCTGAATAACTAACATCGCTTGATGCTGAGATAAAGAAAATATTTAACGTGCAGTCAATCTTATCCCCTTCCCAGGGTTCATTTGTAAATCTTGTTACATTCATATAATCTTTAACAACCGATGAAAAATCTCTTAACAGTTCCCTGTTATTCATCGGAAGACCTTCATAATTCACTACTACTTCACAGTTAAGTTCCTGGGAAAAAGTAACAGTAGCAGCAAATAAAAATATCATGATAATTTTTTTCATTTTCGGCTCTATGTGGTTTAATTTTTATTATTTTAATATATACAATTAGCTCTACTGTCTCAATAATATATTACAGTCTTGATTAAACGAGTTACATTCATAATTGTTCCAATTTTGCTGGTATCAAATGCATTTGCACAAATAGAACCCGGAGCAAGACAAATATCACTTTCCCACTCAGATATTGCTCTCAGCAATGATGTTTTTTCTCTCTTCAATAATCCTTCCGGTCTCTCACAAATTAGCTGGCGTGAAGTTGGAATTTATTACTCCCCTGCCCCATTCGGCTTAAGTGAATTAGCAAACGGTTATGTTGCATACATTGAACCTTTCAACTTTGGATCTGTGGCAATAGGTGGAATGACTTACGGATTTGATCTGTACAGGGAATCAAGAATTGTACTTGGCTACTCTTATAATTACGAGAACAAATTCTTTGCAGGTGCAGCAATAAATCTTCATACATTCTCCATCCAGAATTACGGAAATGCTTCGGCTTTTTATTTCAACTTTGGTGGCCTGGCATATATAACAAAAGAGATCAGGTGGGGATTTTCAATTTCAAATTTAAACCGGGCTAGCATAGGGAATGAAGATGACCAGATCCCAATGGTTTTTGCAACAGGATTTAGTTATGATTTAATCAATACCCTTAGTTTAAATTTAGGAATTAACAAGGATATCAGGTACAAACCATCTGTAAAGTTTGGAATTGAGTATGACATAATAAAATATCTTTCCTTACGAATTGGCTTCCAAAACGAACCATCAAAATACTCTGCAGGGATCGGTATAAATTATTCATTTGTGAATTTTGATTATGCACTGTTCACACATCAGGATTTAGGTATAACACATCAGGCTGGAATTGTCATAAGCTTTGGCAGAGAAGGCACTCGCTCTAAGGCAATAAGAAGTCACCTGGGAATAGAATAAAATCAATGTTATAAAGAATGACATCCAGTATTAAATATTCAATACTGATTATTTTTCTTCCGGTTTTTGTGATAAACAGCCAAACAGATTCAACTTATCTTAGAGTGGAAGAAGTGCTGGAAAATATCCTGCAAGAGCCTGCAGGAGAAGTTGATGATTCAAATCTTTATGAAATTATTGAGCAGCTTATAACAAACCCGCTAGAGCTTAATACTTCCACCGTAAATGATTTAATGCTGATACCCGCAGTTAATTTAGAAGTTGCCGAAATGATTGTAAATCATCGCAAAAAGTATGGAGACTTTTTCTCGGTGGAAGAATTGCATTCTGTTCCTGGATTGGAGAAAGATATTGCAGACCAGATAAAGCCATTTGTATATATCCGGAAAGAACCGCTATCCCCTGAGCAGGATATTCCGAAAGTAAATACGATGGAAAACCTTCTTTCAAATACAAATTTTATTTTACGCAGCCGTGTTACTAATGATTTGCAAACAAGAAACGGCTTTGTAACAAATCGTTTTGAAGGCACAAAACCAAAATTCTACAACCGTATGTTTCTGCAGTATGATTCAAAGGTGCAATTAGGTGTACTTGCAGAAAAAGATGCAGGTGAAGTGTCGATAAATGAGTTTACATCGTATCATCTGGCAATCCGTGATTTTGGAATGCTCTATAGGTTTGTACTTGGAGATTATATAATAGAATTCGGACAGGGTCTGGCTTTATGGAGTCCTTACGGATTTTTAAAGGGTGCAGATGCAATATTCCCTTTGAAAAAGAAAGACCGTGTGCTAAGACCTTATTCGAGTGCAACTGAAACACTGTTTTTAAGAGGAGCAGCAGCATCTATAAAAATTAGTGATTTTGTAATTACTGGCTTTTATTCAAAGAAAAAATTCGATGCAAATATTGATACGTTTACAGGTGATATATTATCAACATCTGAAGCAGGTCTTCATAGAACCGAAAGTGAAATCAGTAAAAGGAATACTGCTGAAGAAAGGATTATTGGGGCAAGGGTAGATTATCAAATTGCCGGTTTATTAAGAACAGGTCTGCTGCATTATCAGTCAAACTTCTCAAACAATTTTCAGCCATCAAACGTATTTGATTTAACAGGGAATGAATTTAACTATACTTCGTTTCATTACGACTTAATCATACAAAACTTTAATCTATTTGGTGAATTTGTTTATAACGGAACATCAGTCGCATCAATTAACTCGGTTCAATTTTATGTTGGAAGAAATTTTACATTCACCACTTCAGTTAGAAATTATCCGAGAAATTATATCAGTTTCCGTGGATATGCGTTTGGTGAACGAGCCGGTATTCCAACAAATGAATTTGGATTTTACACCGGCATAAAATGGCGAATTCCGATTGGTATTTTAAATTTATATTACGATCAATTCAGGTTTCCTTTTACTACATTTCTTAATCCACAACCGAGTGAGGGCGATGAGCTATTGGTTGATTTTATAAGTAAACCAATTAATCGTCTGGAGACAAGACTCAGGTATAAATATGAAAATAAAGATGTTAATGGAGTAATTGATAATACCAAACAACTTGTTAAAAGATTAAGACAATTAGTTAGGTTTGAATTGATCTATTCACCCACACGAAAATTAAGACTAAAAGGAAGGTTTGAATATAATGATTACAGGGTTGCGAGCTTAAGTGAACAGGAAAACGGCTACCTATTCTTTCAGGATGTCCGTTTCTCACCAACACAAAACCTCAATTTATACACGAGGATAATCTTTTTCAGAACCGATTCGTTTAATTCAGCGATTTATGAATATGAGAACGATTTAACCGGTGTATTAACGAATCTTGCATTGTATGGTGAAGGTATAAGATGGTATCTCATACTGAGATACAGACCACTTAACTTTTTAACAATATCGGCAAAATATTCCGAAACATATAAGCCAAAAGAGGATATAATTAGCTCAGGTGTAAACGAAATTGAAGGCAATGTTGACAACAGACTATCTCTTCAAATAGATGTGATTCTTTAGTTATGGTATTAAATATGATTAATGATTTTTCAATATGATACACGATGGTAAAACAGTCCGTCAAAACTATTTAGAGTATTTCTTATTTCTATTCTCTATATTTGCACTTATTATTTATTTGAATACAAGATAAAAATAGTGGTGTTCTTGCAATGCAAAGCTCAAAAATTGATTTTCTAACCAAATACAATAACCTGGTTTATTCAGCATTAATTTCAGATAAAGATTTTTATAATGATTTATGTGATTTTTTAGCTGAAGAATATGAGCTGGATGGCATTTTGCTTATGAAAATGGGGGATAAAGATTTTGAAATTCTTGGGAAATCAAGTTCTTCGCGAAAATCGTATAATTCCGGGACTGTACTAAAATGTAATGTCTGCTCCCACTTCGAAAACAAATCAACCGATACACACTTCGAAACAAGCAAGGATTGTGAAATTACTGTCTCAGATGTAGTAATGAATGAAGGCTGCTTGTACATTACTGTGGCTGAAAATGAGCGGGTTATGCTTAAAGTGGCCAGAAGAAATGAATTTAATCAAACTGATTCTGATGATCTTGTAAATGTTGGAAATAGTCTACGGAACATCTTAAGACTCTCATTAGAGGATAGAAGCGGAATTAGTAGTTCACTAGCTAATTTAGTATTATCAATCGCTCACGAGTTGCGAACACCTACAAATAGTATTCTTGGTTTTGCATCTTTGTTAAACGAAGAAGTTTTATCTACAGCACAAAGCGAATATGTAGATACACTTAGGGATAATGCTTACGACTTACTTTCAATTATTAATGATTTAATTGATATAGCAAAATTGGATAGCGGACAGAGTACAGCAACTTTAAATGTAGTAAATGTAAGTCAATTCGTTAACGATATAATAACACAGTTTGATGAAAAAATTGATAAAGGGAAGATTGATTTTATTGTTAACGTCGATAGCGAAATACCCGATTCGGTGCAACTTGATTCACAAAAGTTAAGATATATTCTTGTTAATATAATAAGTAGTTCAATTCGTTTAACTGACCAGGGAAAGGTTACAGTATCAGCAATATCAGCGGAATCTGATAAGGTTAATTTTAGAATTACTGATACAAGCCCCGGAATCCCTTCCGACAAAATTGATAGTGTATTCACTCCGTTTGCATTAAATGACTTTGTACTTCAGAGAGTAGGAAACATTACAGGTTTAGGTCTAACATTAGTAAAGAGGTACGTCGATTTTCTTAATGGAGAGATTGAAATAACAAGTACTTTAGGAAAAGGAACGTCATATTTTATATCAATTCCTGTTAAAAAGATGTCTGAAATAGAAACAAAAATAAGTGAACTTCCCAAACCATCTAAAATAAATAAAGTGCTTATTGTTGAAGATGATTATGCTACTTCAAAGCTTTTAAGTAATTACATTCAAAAATGGGGTTATGAACCCAGTATTGTTAATTCGGCCTCCCAAACTTTAAGAATAGTCGAGAAGGATAACTTCTTAGCTATTCTGATGGATATAAATTTACCTGATTCAAATGGATTGGAATTGCTGCAAAGACTAAGAGAGCTACCAAATACCAAAAAGACACCTATTATTATTTGTTCGGTTGAAGCGGAACAGCAAAAAGCCTTTTTGTTGGGTGCTGTTGAGTATTTCGTTAAACCAATTAACTATAAATACTTAGTAGAAGTTCTCACTCATTACAGACTTCGGAAGGATTCAAATATATTGATTGTTGATGATGATATTCCAACATTGAACTTATTAAAGGAATCGATTGAACAGGCTGGCTTTAATCCGGTTGCGGAATCACATTCGTCAAATGTAATGAATCATATTCAAAATATGCAGCTTGATTTAGCCATAATCGACCTGGATATGCCGGAGATAGATGGATTTGATCTTATCAAAATGATCAAAACGGATGAAAAGTTTACGAAGCTGCCAGTTATAATTTACACTGGCAAAGAAAACTTTGAAGACGATATGGTAAAGATTGATGGCATGTTCGAAGACTTACTTCAGAAGAAGAGCACTAACATTGAGGATCTTCAGAATATTGTAACTTCGATGATTGACAGGAACGATCAGCCTTCTACTCCTGAAGAAGTACAAGAAAAAGAAGACGATACAGTAAAAATACTTTTGGTAGAAGATTACAAACATTCGCAAATAATTGTCACAAGATTGTTAAAGAAAAATAATTTTGAGTCTATTGTTGTAGTTGAAAACGGGCAGGAAGCACTTGATGCTGTTAAGGTACAAAAATACGATCTGATTTTAATGGATATGCAAATGCCTGTAATGAATGGATTTGAGGCAACTCAAAAGATTAGAGAGCTCGAGGATTATAAAAATACACCCATTGTTGCATTAACTGCCTTTGCTATGAAGGGAGACAGAGAAAAGTGTTTGGATGCCGGTGCAACAGATTATATTCCCAAACCAATCGATAGCAAGGTATTTATTGAGAAGGTGAAATACTATACTACCAAAGAAGAGCTGGTAAAAAAATAGAATCAAATTATTCTTTCCAATTCTGATATAGATTTTCATTTACTACTGACATTTAATTCCCATTTTATATAAATTCTCAGGTCGAATTGTATTCATTTTACTAGAAAAATTAATTACCAAGAATGACTAACATTTCACCTGTTGTAAGATTTGCTCCCAGTCCCACGGGATTTTTGCACATTGGTGGATTAAGAACCGCATTATATAATTATCTCTTTGCACGAAATCTGGGCGGGAAAATTATATTAAGAATTGAAGACACAGATAGAAAACGTTTTGTGGAGGGCGCTGCAGAAAATCTCATTGAAACATTTAACTGGACCGGATTAAATTTTGATGAAGGCCCCGGTATAGGTGGAGACAATGAACCTTATTATCAATCTCAAAGACTCGATATTTATAAAAAATATGCAGATGAATTAATTGAAAAAGGAAAAGCATATTATGCCTTTGATACACCGGAACGGCTTCAAGAATTAAGAGAAAAGCAGCTTAGTTTAAACGAACAAACCATGTACGATAAATTTGCTTTGACTCTATCGGAAGATGAAGTTCAAAAAAATATAAACGATGGTATTCCACACGTTGTAAGATTGAATGTAAAGCAGGGAGAAAAAATTATAGTAAATGATTTAGTTAGAGGTGAAATCGAATTTGATACCGATACGGTTGATGATCAAATTCTTATAAAGAGTGATGGCTACCCTACCTACCATCTTGCAAATATAGTTGATGATCATCTTATGGGAGTTACACATGTAATACGTGGAGAGGAATGGTTGTCTTCAATGCCAAAGCATATTTTGCTTTACGAGTACCTTGGCTGGGAAAAACCATTGTTTGCACATCTCCCGCTACTTCTCAATCCTGATAAATCGAAACTAAGTAAAAGGCAGGGAGATGTTGCCGTAGAAGACTATCGTGACAAAGGTTATCTGAAAGAAGCATTACTAAATTTTGTTGCTTTGCTTGGCTGGAATCCGGGTGATGAACAGGAATTCTTTACGAGGGATGAGCTGATTAAAAAGTTTACTATCGATCGGGTGCATAAATCAGGAGCTGTTTTTAATATTGAGAAGCTTGATTGGTTAAATGCAGAACATCTTCGAAGCAAACCAAATGATGAAATTCTCACAATGCTTAAAGATGAGTTAGCTATTTCGCCGTATAAGGATTTAAAACTTGATAATGATTATTTGCTGCTAATAATCGAAGCAATGAAACCAAGGGTCTCTT
>CP070637.1:554184-560969 GCA_020354005.1 Ignavibacterium sp. | reverse complement strand
TGATCAGCAGAGATGAGCGGATATTGTTGTCCCGCTAGGGTTCGAACCTAGACTCTTCGCATCCAGAGTGCGACGTGTTGCCAGTTACACCACGGGACAAAATTTCTTTAAAATTAATCTGAACAATTTTGTTTTTATTACCCGTGGTTGAATGCTTTACTAGTTTGGGATGTTTGATCCAGAGTCAGACGTGTTGCCAATTACACCACGGGACAGTTTTAAACGTTTAAATATAGAGAGCAAGCACTGCAAAATCAATTTAATATGTAATGCGCAAATTGCATCTTAATCCCTCCTTAACCGCACTTTAGGAACTATATTTAATTTATTTCGTAGATTACTTAATATTAAATAAATAATAATTTGCAATATTAATGAAAATAATTTCAACGTTAATACTATTCTTTCTGCTCAATCCGATTAGCTTACCCCAGCAGTTTAAATATGAACGCTCATTTGGTGAGTTTAAGAACGCAACAGCATTTTATATAAATGCTGCCGGAGTAGTTTTTGTTACCGATGATATAACCGATGCGGTCTATCAATTGGATACACTCGGTAATGTTTTTTTAGCAATTGGTGGATATGGCTGGGAAATAGATGCGTTTGATGATCCAGTAGATATATTTGCAGATGCCTTAAAAGTTTTAGTGGCAGATAGAAATAATAATCGTATACAAAGATTTGATAAGAACCTGAATTTTATTTTTGAGTTTAAAACTGAAGACAATGATATAGAGGCAGAAAGATTCCGCTATCCGCTTAGCGCTGCCCCATCAAATTTGGGTGATGTGTTTATCCTCGATTCAGATAATTTAAGAATAGTTAAGTTTGATCTGTTTGGAAACTATTTACAAGATATTGGTGGTTATGATTATGGAAGCTATGTACTTTCTGCTCCAAAGCAACTTGCAATTTCTATGGATAACAATCTTTATGTGATTGACGGAAATAATATTTTTATTTTCGATAATTATGGTACAGCATTAGGTCTAATAGAAGCAGAAGAAGAATTAAGAAGTATTAGAATTATTTTTAATTGGCTTACAACTAATACCAAAGAAATAATTTACTTTTCAAATCTAAGATCACGTGAACAAAACCTTATTGAAGCCATATTAACCGGTTATGAGGAGAAACTTGAAATAGTATCCTCTCTTATTTTCAACAAAAAATTATATGTTCTTACCCCAACAACAATTCATATTTTTTCACCTCTTTAAAAAGATTATAAATAAGTGAAGATTAATAATATCTCAGAGAAAGAATATAGATTGTTCAATAAGTTTTCCGCATTAAAAATTATTATGATCTTCCTGATGATCCTTTTTTGTACTGGTTTACTTTTTCCAGTAATTAGTCCTGAGTTCAATGGGAAAATTTATATAAGCCATTTACTCGGTAATGTATTTTCATTAGTCTGTCATCAATCTGAACAAGCGACATTTCATTTAAATAATCTCAACTTATTGGTCTGTGCAAGATGCTTAGGTATATACTTTGGAGCTTCGCTACTATTAATTATTACTATGATAAGGTCATTCAAATCGAATTTTGGTATTAAGCCATTAATTATTTTTTCAACTCAGATGATGCTCGATGCAATTTTTGTTCGGTTACATTTTTACCCGTATTCAAAAACTGTTGCCTTTATAACCGGGCTGCTATTCGGTGCAGTGGTTTTATACTACATATTAGATACAATTGAAAATTCATTCTTCATACAACAAGATGAGAAATATAAATTTTAAAAAGTACATGCCATCTGTCGTTGCAGGATTTGGTGCTGCAGTACTATCCACAATTCCAGGAATTAAAAGTTTAAGCTGTTGTTTAGTTGTTCCGGGAGCAGCCCTTTTCTCACTTTATTTATACAATAAATCGATGGGCGATAATTCACCAATCCAACTTAACAATGCATTAAGTTATGGATTAATTACAGGGTTAGTAGCTGCACTTTTTATAACCCTTTTTGATTTACTTATCACGTATCTCACCCACTCAAATGACCTTGTTGCAGGTTTGCCACAAACTGAAGAGCTAATGACCAATTTTAATCTTGGCCCGCTTATGGACGAATCAATAAAACTCATTAAGCAGATGGCAAATGATATTAATCAAACCGGATTTTCAGCCTTATATGCAGTAATGATAACTATAAGTAACTTCTTTATCCTGAGCATCTTTGGAATGTTAGGCGGGTTATTGGGAATGGCGGTACTCAATAAAACTAACCGTCCCAAACTATAGAATGATATTCGTCATAATTTTTATAGCCCATTTTATTTTTGCGTTTATTATTTTTATAAAAAAGTACAAAAGTGATGGATTATCAACTGCCGGAATGAACCTTGTTTTAATTGTAATTTTGTTTGCAGTAGGATGGACCGGAACAACAATGATTTCAAAACTGCTAATGGATCAGGAAGGTTTTGGTACTGAATTTAATAGAGATGCTTTTTCTCTTACATTGCTAACCGTAATTGAGATTATCTTCTACTCTTATTACTATAGACCAATCTTTATTGAAGGCGGTAAGGAAAAATAATTACCGCTGTCTGTTCAACCTGTTTTTGTGATTTATGAAGTGCCTCAAATCTCCATTGCCTTAGCGAGTTGATTGCAGCATTCTCCAGTTTGGTATCAGCTTTAATTCTGGGAATAATTGTACCAATTGTTCCGTCGGGTAAAATTGTGAATTGAAGTTTTATATCAATTTCCTTTTTAACACCGGAAGGATACTGAGGTAAATTAAAACTATAGATTTTTCGCATACCTTTTCCACCCCAATCTATATCGAAGCCATAACTTCCTTCACCTTCAGCTTCGTTACTCTCTCCTGCTGATACTACTTCGGATACTACGGGTTCTGTAATTAAGGCTTTTGTTTCCACAGATATATCATCATCATTTTCAGCAGGTTTAATAATATTCTCTTCCGATGTATTTTCTGCAATTGGAAGATCTACTTCTTTTACTTCTTTATTTTTTTCTTCAGTTATTGTCTTCTCTTCAGGCTTAGCAATCTCTTCAATTTTTTCAACCTGACTCCCTTCCAAACCAGATGACCCACCCTCTGTAGATACACCAAATGAGAGCTCAACATATTCTGACGGTTCATATTCAAACGAGAGATTTAACATCATAAACAGTAATAAAAGAAGAGCGTGTATTATAACCGAAATAGTAAAAGAAGTTCTTGAAATCTTTTTATCATTCATATCCATTCTCCTGTCATTTTTCCTTTTCAGTTTCAATCGTAAACTTTCCTATACCCACCGATTTCGCAGCATCGATTATATCAATCACAAGTTCAATTTGAACAGTTTTATCCGCACGAATTATCAAATTGTTTTGATTACTGGCTGCATTTAATTCACGAAGTTTTTCAGAAAGGCGGTCTATCCCAATCTGTTCCGAACCTACATAAACTGCTCCGGCAGCTGTTGCAGTTACAATTAACTGTGTAGGTTCTGATTGTTCATTGGTTTGGGAACCAGGCAGCTTTACCTTTACTCCAGTTTGAATTACAAACTGACTGGTAAGCAGAAAGAAGATAACCAATAGTAAAACTATATCGGTTAAAGAAGATAAACTGAATACGCTTATCGGTTTATTTGAAACATTAAAATTCATATTCGTATAACTTAAATCTCAATTTCTAATTCATCTTCAACTAATTCATCCTCCCCGGTGGAATCCTGTATTGTATCCACAACATCATTCGCAACAGTTTCCATATCACCAACAAGCTTCTTTACCCTGTTTGCAAAATAATTATAGAATGCTAAAGATGGAATACCAACAATTAGCCCTGATGCGGTTGTTAGCAGTGCCTCCCAAATTCCACCAGCAAGATCGCTTGGATTAGCGGCTCCAGCCAGGTCCTCAATTGTCATAAAAGCAGTTATCATTCCGGTAACTGTGCCAAGAAATCCAAGTAGTGGTGCAATACCAGCAATAGATGCCAGTATGGGTAATCCTTTTTCCAATTTACTTATTTCCTGCTTACCTGCATTCGCAATCGATTCCTTAACTCGGTCATGTCCATATTTATATTTTTTTAATCCACGTCGGATAATATTTGCAATTGGGGAATTCTCTTGCATACAAACAGAAACAGCTCCATGGATGTCTCTTTTCTTTATTAATCCTCTCAATCGTACCATAAATGCCGGCACATTTATCTTTGCTCTTCGTATTACAATAGAACGTTCGATTACAACTGAAAGCGCTAATACCGAACAGGCTAAAATCAGCCACATTATAACGCCGCCTTTTATAAATATTTCATAAAGGTCCATTTTCTATCCTGATCATTTATTTGCTTTTTGAAATTGCTTTGCTTCTTCTAAAGTTTTAAAGCCACCAACTCTAAGTCTATACCAACTTTTGCCCTTTACTACTGCTTCTTCAATAAAAGCACTATAACCACTTTTAATGAATTTTGCAGCACCATCTTCTGCACCCTTTTTTGTTCCAAAAGCTGCAACTTGGACTGCATATGTATTATTATATTTAAAAACGTTTTGAGAAACTTGTTCCCTTTGTACCGACTTAACAATATCTGTTGTTACTTTCTGAGGAGCAGTAGTTGTCTCTTTCTTCACTGGTGGCGGTGTTACCTTCTCTGTTGTTATGGGTGGAGCTTGTTCTTTATCACTTATCACTTTTGTAGTACTCTTTTCAATCCCGGATTGTTCCACAGGAATCTGCGCAGCTAGCAATTCTGAGCTTAAACCATGTAACTCAATTTTCGATTCCGATGCACTATACGGAAATGAAACAGGCACATCATAATTCCTATCGACGTATGTAGAATTAACTGCATTATCGAACTGTGCAATTTCGGTTAGTTCATTTGAACCACTGTCTTTATGAATTAGGAAGTAATATAATGCTCCCCCTACAACAATGATTGCCGCAAATAAAGTTAAAAAGACCATCCCCAAACCTCTGTCTCCGCTACCCCGGTAAGTCTCATCTATTTCAGTATCATAAGCTGTTTCATCTTCCTCTAACTCACTCATAGTAGCAAGGGTCTCTTTAACTTTGGATGGTTCTTTAAATTTTTCGGAATGCATTTGATTCTCTCCATCGGTTACTTTTTGATACTTTTCAATTTCGAATCCTTCTAATTCTTTCGATTCTCTTATTTGTTCTTTTTCTTCTACTTTTTCTTTTTCTTTTATTTTTTCTGTTTCATTGATTTCATCTTTTTCTTTTATTTTTTCTTTATCTTGATTTATATCAATGTCTCTAAGTGGTATCTTTTTACTTTCCGATTTTTCAATTGGCTTCTTATTATCAAATGATTGACCCTTTAATTTTATTCTTTTAAACTTACGATTGATATTTGCATCACCGGATTCTGAAGACTTCTTACCCTTGTTTTCTAAATCCTCCGTTGCTCCAAGGATAGGCTTATTAAGACCATCGGAAAGTTTATTTGAGTCTTCATTTTCTTCGAGTTTCGCATCTCCCGCATTTTCATAAACATTTTTATCTAGTTCAATTTTCTTTTCCATAATGGGTTCGGATACAGTTTCCCAATCTCTTGCTTCAGCATTTAAGTTAGTTTCATCTGCTATATCTATTTCCTCCGAAATATCTTTTCCAGTTTGCTCCTCAGTACTCATTGATTTCTCAGGACTATCTATCTTATCACTGGATAGCTCTAAAGATTCTTTTTCCACAGGAATATCATCTATATTTAGTTCTGACTGCTCTTTACTGAACTTCTTCATCTCAACTAATAATACACCATGTTTAGAACTGATAGATTTTTCAGTTTTAGCATCTGAAATAATACTATCAACTTTTTCTTTCAGTTCATTTCTCTTATCATAGGATAATTGATTCAAACGGAAGACAGTACCTCTATCTTTTATGTTTTGCATACCCGGTTTCTCTGCACTAAGTCGAAAATGAGAGTCAACTTCATCACGATTTTGAAGTTCAATTTCCGGAACTATTAGTACCAAATTTCCGGAGGACTTAATATTCAAATCGGGGGATTGGGACAGGACAACAAAATCGTGTGCCTCGAGTGTTTTCTCATCTAAACCCTTTTCAGGTTTTCTTATTTTCCCTTTCCTCAGATGAAAGTATCCAATCTTTTCTAAATAAGCAGTTTGACCTACTGTTATTTTATCAGCAATTCTGATTAAGAAAATATCAAATAATTCCCTTGCTAAATTATCGGGAACTTTTGCTTTCTTAGAGATTAGTTTTACCAACTCATTTTTTGTCATGATTAATAACAGGTCCTAAATAATTTTTTTGATTTTATTTTTCCGCTACCACAAAAGTAGCTATTATTATTATTCATTATCAATCAAACAATAAATTGATTCCAGCCAGCAAGTCGAATGGCTTCTCTATATAATTGTTCCAATAGTAAATATCTCTGTTTAGTAAGTTAGTTGCCTCAAGATAAATTAAGAAGGAATCCTGAATTTTGTACGTTAATTTAGCACCAAGGTTCAAGAAGGAACTTAGCTTGTTTGTATTATCAATGTCAGTGTATCTATCCGAATAATAATCAAATAAAATTTCACCGAGTAAACCTCTGCTCAATTCATAACCATAAGTAAGATTGCCGGTAAACTTAGGATAATAAGGAAGTCTTTTACCATCACCATTTGTGATATTGTAATAATCAAGGTTAAAGTAAAAAACTCCATATGGTCCCGTATGAAAAAGCACATTTACAAAACCGTTGAATTCTTTAGCATCTGCTGTTTCAATATCAAATTGACCAGACACGTTTGAATCTATAAAGT
>CP070637.1:539323-554084 GCA_020354005.1 Ignavibacterium sp. | reverse complement strand
TTTATTGAAACTAAGAAGATGATCCTGATGAAATAATTAATGAGTATATACTTTTGATAATCCCCCATCAACAATACCTGCAGTCATGCAAGTTGGTAGGGGATTTTTTTATACCTTAATTCCATTTTATAAATAATTCTCATTTTACTGATTCATTTCGCAGTTTTCCACATATAAATCTCACTGTTACAATTTTGTGATTAATTCTTTTTGATTTCGTGAGGATAAAAAAATCTGAACTAACTAATGTGGCAGCGACAGTAATCCGATTATCTTAATTGCTTAAACCTGTATAAAAGTTCTACATAATAAAGTTTGAAGGGAAATAAATTAACTATTTCATTCAATAATAACGGAGGTAATATGAAAGGGATAAGTTCTCTCTTAACCTCAATTTTGTTTGTTCTTGTATTTTCTTTTTCTGCTAACAGCCAGACCGTTACACTCGGCATCACTGGCCTGGAAGATCTCGGCTCCAATTACCAATATGAAGGATGGTTAATTGTTGGCGGCATGCCGGTAACCAGCGGTACTTTCACAGTTGATGGAAGCGGAATGTTAAGTCAGACTGTATTTACCGTTAATATGAGTGATATGATAAATGCAACAACATTCGTTCTCACTATCGAACCAATCCCTGATCCCGATCCAAATCCCAGTAGTGTACACATTCTTGGAGGAGACTTTACTGACTTTAATGCACCTCTTTCCGTAGGTCATCCAGCTGCACTTGGTGATGACTTTTCCAGTATTGATGGCAAGTACATACTTGCAACACCAACAAACGGTGCTATGACCGACGAATTAAGTGGTGTCTGGTTTTTGGATTTATCCGGTGGTTCGCCAGCAGTAGGACTGACTTTACCAACATTGCCAGCTGGCTGGAAGTATGAAGGCTGGAGTGTTATCGGTGGTATGCCTGTAACAACTGGAACTTTTACTGCAGTAGATATGGTTGATGATGCTGATCCATACAGCGGCGCTATGCCGGGACCACCTTTTCCTGGTGAAGATTTTCTTGTTAACGCTCCATCCGGACTTACATTCCCAACCGATCTCTCCGGTACAACACAGGTAATATCAATAGAACCCGATCCGGATAACAGCACTGCACCATTTACTTTAAAACCACTGGTCGCAACTGTTCCTTCTCCAGCAATGGATCATCTAACTTACGCGATGAGTAGTAATGTTGCAGGTTCATTTCCAACCGGAACAGCAACACGCTCTGCAATAGTACCGGTTGAATTAACTAGTTTTACGGCAAGTGTTGGTAATAGTGAGGTTTTACTCAGTTGGGTAACTGCTACTGAAACCAACAATCTGGGATTTGAAGTTGAACGTTCCACTACAAATGCTGGTTGGATTAAAATTGGATTTGTCGACGGAAATGGAACCACAACTGAATCACATTCTTATTCCTACAGAGATGATGTAAGTTCGATCAATGCTTTATCACTTAGATACAGATTAAAGCAAATTGATTTCAATGGTGAATATGAATACAGCGATGTTGTACTTGTAGATAATCTAGCACCCACAGATTATGTGCTAGCACAGAATTATCCAAATCCTTTTAATCCAAGCACAACAATAAAATTTGGATTACCGGAAAAAAGCGATGTTGCTATAACAATTTACAATTCGTTAGGTGCAGAGGTAGAAACCTTGGTAAATGAGGTAAGAGAAGCTGGCAGATATGAAGTTGAATTTAATGCGGATAATTTTTCGAGTGGTATCTACTACTACAAAATTCAAGCAGGTTCCTTCGTCGAAACAAAAAAGATGATTCTGCTAAAATAAACTTTAATTCTAATATCTCTCCTCCAATCCCTGCTTGGTAATACAGGCAGGGATTTTTCATTGCTTGCCAATTAAATCAATTGCTAATAATTAACATTATTTTCTTGACTATGCACTTTTTATTTAGCAATTTAAGTTGTTTTTCAAATCTAATAATAGTTGAATTGAAATAGTAATCATCTATGCCTTGGGTTGGGTTGTAGAGTGCAGCACTGTTTAATATGAGATTATTCCATTCCTATTAATTCCCCAGGACGTAAAGCATAGTAATGTAGTTCTTACTACTTATTAAATAATTAACATTAATTTAACATTTCACAGGAGGGTAGAATGAATGATCTAACAAATCTCACAGCTGTAAAAACAATGCAGATTGATCTGGATGTTTTTATAAATTCAGCGATTGTTGCCTATAAACAGAAAATAAAACGAGGTGGACAAATTGAATTTACAACTGGTAATGATAATGATATCTTTCAAATTATTATACCAAATCACGATAAACTCTTTAATGATAAACGTAATTGCATAACTAAAAAAATTTCCAAAGGGAAAACACTTACTGTTACCATAAATAATGATTATCATATACCAAAGGGTCAAGTTGTGCTAAGATACTATCATGTTTGGCAACAACTTGATGATAAACATCCTATTGGAATTAACGAACATAAGGGAAAATATGTAGATCTAGAATTTTCTTCGCCACCAAAGATTGTAGTTACATAAAATAACAACGTAAAGTAAAAATTGTAAACTGAAGATTAACCTAAAACTGCCATCAGAGTTTTATCTTTTAAGGGTTAATCAGTGTGTTATATTATAAAAATAATTTCTCTGATTCTACTGATATATCAGTGTGTCAGCTCGCAGAGTAATGTTCGCTTTGAGCACTTTGGAACGGAGGATGGTCTTTCAGCTCTCACAGTGCTTTCTATATTGCAGGACAGCAGGGGATTTCTCTGGGTTGGAACTTATGACGGACTCAATAGATATGATGGATATTCATTTAAAAACTATCGTAACATCGATGGCGACACAACAAGCTTAAGCCACAATTCAGTACGTACAATTGCAGAAGATAAGGATGGTTATCTATGGTTAGGCACCTGGTCAGGCGGAGTAAATAAGTTTGATAGAGAAACTGAAACATTTACCAGATATTACAACATTCCCGGTAATTCAAACTCCCTCATTTCTAATAGCATTCTTTCAATAGATATAGATACTGATGACAATATATGGATAGGAACGTCCGGAGGCTTATCTAAATTTGATAAACAAAATGGGAAATTTACAAGTTATCAACATGATCCAAAGAACACGACCAGTTTAAGTTCCAATGCAATCTTTGTTGTTTTGGTTTCAAAATCGGGAAAATTATGGATAGGAACTACAGGAGGAGGACTGAATCTTCTCGATCCCAAAACTGAATTATTTGAGATATTTCATCACGAACCGAATAATTTAAATTCGATTAGCGATGAATATGTTATTTCTCTTTATGAAGACGACAAAGGACATTTATGGATTGGAACACGGTACGAAGGATTAGACTATTATAATACGGAAACGAATCGTTTCATTAATTATAAAAAAGTTAATGGTGATCAAAATTCCCTGAGTGATAATGGCGTATTCTCTATTACCGAAGATGATAATGGTGATCTGTGGGTAGGAACTTATAATGGCGGATTGAATAGATTTAATCTAGAAGAGCATTCCTTTACTGTTTACGATCACAATCCTTCTGATGAAACTAGTTTAACTGACAACGGAGTATTTTCTGTTTACATTGATAAGTCAAGTATTATATGGGCCGGAACCTGGAGTGGAGGATTGAACAAATATCTGCCTAGCCGAGAGAAGTTAAAGAGTATAAAGCATATTAGTGGTGAACCGAACAGTCTTTCCAATAATAGTGTCCGTGCCATTTATAAAGATACCGCAAATATTTTATGGATTGGAACAGAGGGAGGAGGATTAAATGTGTTTGACAAAACAACAGGTGAATTTAAACATTACCCACATGGTACAGGAAAATTCGACATTGACGGCAGAAGTGTAGAAACCATTTGTGAGGATTCATTTGGAAATCTTTGGGTTGGAACTGATGGAGGTGGAGTTAATAAAATTGATAAAAAAACAGGAACAATAAAACATTACAATAATGATCCGGAAAATGAAAGTAGTTTAAGTTTTGACCAAATTTCAGTTATATATGAGGACAAACAAAAAAATATTTGGATTGGTACATCCGGCTATGGATTAAATAAATTAGATACCAAATCCGAAACATTTTCTCATTACAAACATTCCGTGTCTGACTCAGCCAGCATAAGTCACGATGAAATATTTTCAATATACGAGGATAGCTTCGAAGATCTATGGATAGGTACATTTGGTGGTGGATTAAACAGGTTCAATAAAACAAATAACACCTTCGAAAGATTCAGACATAATCCTGATGATAATTCAAGTCTGTCAAATGACGTAGTTGTAGTAATATTTGAAGATAACGAAAAAACATTATGGATTGGTACAAGCAGCGGATTAAATTATTTCAATCGTAACACTAACTCTTTTTCGCATTATAAAAAAGAGGATGGCTTACCAAACGAAGTTATTAATGGAATACTTGAGGACGACCACAGTAATTTGTGGCTTAGTACTAATAACGGGATTGTAGTATTCAACAAAAAAACAAAAAAAATCACTAGGACATACGATAAACGTGATGGTCTATCGCAAAACGAGTTTAACCAACGGGTGTATTTTAAGAATCAGGATGGTGTAATGTATTTTGGCGGAAACAAGGGCATAAATTATTTTCATCCAGATGAACTTAAAATTAATGATCACATCCCTGATATTAGAATTACAGCGATTGAAATATCAAACAAGCCTGTTCCAATTGGTAAAATTGCATCCAACAATAGAGTGATGTTACAAAAATCTATTACTGAAACTAATATTTTAGAATTGACTCACGATGACAATGTATTATCATTTGAATTTTCATCACTTGATTATTGCATTCCGTCTAAGAACAAATATGCATACAAACTTGAAGGATTCATTAAGGACTGGACATACACTGATGCAACAAGACGCTTTGTAACTTACACTAATTTAGATCCGGGTGAATATGTATTCAGAGTCATTGGCTCAAACAACGACGAGGTATGGAATGAAGAAGGTAGTTCGTTAAGTATAATTGTTTATCCACCCTGGTGGTTGTCTACTTGGGCTTACGTCGGCTATGGATTATTTTTTATCCTAATACTCTTCTCAATAAGAACCTATGATCTCAAGCGCCAGCGATTGAAACATGAATTGGAATTAGAACATAAGCATGCGGAGAAATTAGAAGAAGTTGACCAGATGAAGTCACATTTTTTTGCAAACATCTCACACGAGTTTAGAACACCACTCACATTAATTCTCGGTCCTGCAGAAAGAATTAATCCAGATTTGCCAGGCGAAGACATTGAAAAGCAAGCAAACGTTATAAAAAGAAATGCCAAAAGATTACTCGATTTAATAAATCAACTTCTTGATCTCTCGAAATTAGAGGGGGGAAAGCTGGAATTAAAAACATCAAAAGCGAACATAGTATCATTTATAAAAGGGATTACGT
Source organism: Ignavibacterium sp. (assembly GCA_020354005.1). Taxonomy (GTDB): domain Bacteria; phylum Bacteroidota; class Ignavibacteria; order Ignavibacteriales; family Ignavibacteriaceae; genus BMS3ABIN03. Next base: position 548,641 of record CP070637.1, on the reverse strand, counting down.
GGTCATTTGAATCAGTTGCAGAGGAAAAAGATATAACCCTTAAAGTAAAAGCCGGTAAACAACATATTGAATTATATTTTGACAAGGATAAGATGACAAAGATAATGACGAACCTTTTATCAAATGCATTTAAGTTTACACCCGCAGGTGGTAAAGTAACTATAATTCTAAATGAAACTGACCGTAACTCTGTCGAAATAAAAGTAAAAGATACAGGCATAGGGATACAGGAAAATGGACTGTCAAAGTTGTTTGATAGGTTTTACCAGGTTGATAGTTCGCACACTCGAGAAGGCGAAGGTACCGGTTTAGGTCTTGCCCTAACAAAAGAGTTAATAGAATTACATCATGGTACAATTTCGGTTGACAGCAAACCTGGGAAGTGGACTGAGTTTACAATTGAAATGTTGCTTGGCAGGAATCATTTAAATGATGGAGAGATTGTTGAAGAAAAGGAACAAGAGCAGGAAGACGTTTTAGTAGAAAAGGAAGATTTTGTTCCAACAAAAGATGAAGTAGTGGAGCAAACCGAAATTGTTGTAGAAGATAAAAACATAATATTAATTGTTGAAGACAATCATGATATGAGAGAATATTTAAAGGATTCTCTTTCAAGCAATTATAGAGTGGAAGAAGCAGTGAATGGCGAACAGGGGGTAAGAATATCCGAAAGAATAATCCCAGATTTTATTATAAGCGATATAATGATGCCAAAAATGGATGGATATGAATTAACAAAAATATTAAAGAATGATGAGAAGACTAGTCACATCCCGATTCTTTTACTCACAGCTAAATCAGATGAGGAAAGTAAAATTAAGGGATTGGAAACTGAAGCAGATGCATACCTTACAAAGCCATTTGATACAAAAGAACTACAGATAAGAATTAAAAATTTAATAAACCTCAGACGAAAACTGCAGGAGAAATTCAGTGGTGTCAAAGTTAAAGCAACAAAAGAAAAGGAGAAAAAGCTAAAAGGCCTGGATGAAAAATTTATGAAAAAGGTAAATGAAGTTATAGAAATGCATATCTCAGAGGAAGAGTTCAACATAGAGGACTTTGGAAAAGAAGTTGGTATGAGTAGGATGCAAATACATAGAAAATTGAAAGCTTTAACAGGAAAATCAGCTACTCACTATATTAGAGCGGTAAAACTAAATAAGGCCAAAGAAATGATCGAGAACAACGAAGAAACAATTTCAGAGATTGCATATTCATTAGGATTTTCAACTCCAGCATACTTCTCGAGATGCTTTAAAGAAGAATTCGGTCACCCTCCAAGCGATTTAATATCAAAATAAATTTAGTAATGCTGAAGAGAATATTAAAAACTTCAGCACATTCATAAAATTTTAATTCAATACTGGCAGATTACCCCTAAAAAACAGCTCATAAATATCAATTGTTATTATGATGCAAGAGTATCAATTGTTATTATGATGCAAGAGTCTGTTACAATTTTATAATTGATTGATTCAATAATGCATGCTTATGTTACATCCTTAATAGGCAGTCCTTCCTTTTCTTTTGTTTATTTGTGATGGAAATTTTAATAAATAATTCATCAACAAAACAAAAGAAATAATTTCATTTATAAAGTGAACAGGAGGATTAGAAAATGTTAAACAAAAAATTAACCTTCGTTGTTTCCGATACTTCAACAGTTACTATGAAAGTGTATGATGCTATTGGAAATTTGGTTGCTACCCCGGTACATGAAAAGAAACCTGCCGGTTTATATTGTGTTAACTTTGATACAACGGGCTTACCCAACGGTACTTATTCTTATGAAGTGTTTACAGGTAATTCAATAGAGGTTAAAAAAATCAAGCTATTAGTCTAAATTAGCAATCTAAGTGACGAATGCTCATAAGAATAAATAATGAATATCAAATCCTTAATCTGTTTTCTATTTTATTATCTTTTAAGAGACCAATTTCTCATCCTGTTTACAACGGTTGGTTGCATTAGTAAAAAATATACAACGCTGATTAAATTGTATTGTAGTACGGTATAATTGCAATAAAAGATATTAAGACAATAAAAACATACGATTATTTTCTCATCATTCCATTCTAATTGATAGTAGTTAAGAACCTATCATCCATACTAGCAGTTTTTACCATGAATTAATATGCTCTCCCAAAGCACCTGAAGTTAACACAGCATTTAAGGAATAATAAAATCTAAAGAACTAATGATATGGGAAATGGTGATTAAATTGCCATAGGATTTGGTGAAGCCATTCCTACGGAATATCTCGTAGAATAATGAAAAATGAGTACCGTGCCTTAGCCCAACCAAGTAGGCTTTTAGGGGATAAAACCTTTTCGTTTATTTAGCAAGTAAGTTTTGAATTTAATACTATAATCCTTCTTAAAAGGTTTGTCAATGCTCCAAAGATTCGATATCAGGAAAGCAAAATTAATCCCTTAAAACAGCTCCTATTAACAACATGTTACAAAAATGCAAGTGATTGTTACAGGGTTATAACTTCTTGATTCAATAATGCAAGCGATTGTTACACCTTTATTATGTAGCGCCTCTCTTTCTTCCGTTTATTTGTAACGCGTTTTTAATTAAATATTTTATCAACAAACTAAAAGGAGTATGCTATGAAAAAGTCAATTTTATTCATAGTACTTTTTGTCAGTGCAATTGCACTGTTCACCAATTCATTTGCACAGGGACCACCCGTAAATATATCGGCTAAGAAATTAGCTGTTATGGAAGATAATTTGCTCGTCGGTTTACAATCTGATAATCATGGTCTTAAGGTTAGTAGTGCTTTTTTCCTTGGTGAAATAGAATCTGATCGAGCTGTGATTCCACTAATGAAAATGTTCAGCGAAGAGGAAGATCCTGGTGCAAAATTTGTAGCTGCTTGGTCTTTATTGAAGATTGGGGATAAAAGAGGTGTATACCGTGTAAAAAGAGCAGCTGAAAGATCTGAGTCTAATTCAGAAACCAATATTATTGAATATTTATACAAGGATTTCAGTCTCAATGAATATGGTGAGGTTCATAAATAATTTCAATAATGATAGAAAATATTAAACTCCCCTAAAAAGCCCTGCATTATTATGTTGGGCTTTTTTTATAATCAAAAGAATTGAAATCCATTCTACTAATCAACCTTTACCCTCACACCTTCCGAATGACTTGCAAACTCCGGTGCATACATACATTGCATTGTGGTAATGCCGTTTGAGAAGTCTCCTTTATGAGTAACTCTAAGTGGATACTCAAATACGTATGTTCCTTTCGGTAGCCAATCCATAAAAAAGTTTGTTGCAGCATCACGTGTATTTTCGTAATAGTATAAACCATCCTGGTATTTGTGCGTTGATAAAACATTTATCGGTTCAAATCCTGATGCACGCATATCTTTCAAATGAACAAATTCCATCAATCTGTCAACTCGTATCTCAATTCGCACTTTTATCAAATCACCCGGCTTCAGTTTTGTATCATCAGTAACAGGAGTAATTTTCTTTCCGGTTTCGCTATCAAGCTCAAGGAATAACTGCTTTTTAATTTTAAGCGGAGTTTCACTTGGAGTTATTTTATCAAGCTGTTCATAATATTGCCAGTAGAGTGATCCCCAGGCAACAACTTCATTATTATTCTTTACTGTTACTTCACCCATCTCAGGTTTTATATCTTCCCCCTTCCAGGATGTTTTGAAATAACCCGTTCCTGCTTCAATATGAATGTCAGGATTGTTGTAAAGATCAATTAACTGTCCGCCAACTTTAATATCGGGCAGTTTGGTGTCAGCAAGCCAATCTGTACCTCTTAAAAGAAGTGCATAACAAGCTTCTGCGGTTGCCTTGGTTGTTTTCCAATCCTGCACTTGCTTCTGCTTGAGCAGCCACACCTTCATTAAATCAACTGATTCCCTGTCTTTGGATATTTCATCAACAGCTTCAATTAAAAGTGCCTGAGTTTCAATTGGTGCTTGGTACCACCACCATCCCCACTCTTCTTTAAAGTACATCCCCATCTCATCATTAAAGACTGCATTTTCAATTATCGATTTGATTATATCTTTAGCGGTCTTTGCATCATATAACCTGTAAAGTGCAAGTGCAATCATACCCTGCATATATTTATTGTTACTAAGCCAGTATGTCTGTGCCTGCCACTTCCAGTACTCGAATGCTTCCGTATGCTTTTCATCAACATCAATATCGAAGTAGTAGCTTCTTCCGTAAAGATACTGCGCTTGAATGTAACTGATATGTTTCTTCTTCATGTTTGCGCCGCTTCTCTTCAGGCGTTCATAATCTTCGTACATCCTTATATCGGTGTAGAGAACTGCTTTCGTTAGCATATTCCAGGTGTAGCTGTTTTCCCTTATATCTTTTATTCCAAGCCGTTCAAGATGCCCCATTCCAACTACAATGTATTGTGTGATGAACCTGTTCTCAGGTAATCCTGGGAACCATGCCCATCCACCGTTTGAATACTGATTTTCTTGCAATTGTCGTTCAGCCCTTTCAAGCTCATTCGCCATTCTATTAAGATCAAACAAAAGTCCTACTCTTCGCTTTCTTTCGGATTCATCCTGTGCATCGAGTACCCAGGGTGTTTCTTCCAGTAATGCATACTTTAATTCCTGGTTCTTCTCAAGATTTGAAAGCAGTGCATCTTTATCAATCTCTTTCCACTTATCAAAAACAGCTTTAATCTTTGGGCTTGAGTTTGCTATATGTGTAGCAATGCTGTTTGCATAAAACCTGTTGAATATCTGCTCACTGCATTCGTACGGGAATTCCATCATATATGGTAATGCCTGTATTGCATACCATGCCGGATTTGCTGTGAACTCAAGTGTAAGATTATAATTCTGTAAAGTTGAAGAAGTGTTGTTCATTAGCTTATCAAGAATGAAAGTTTTCGTTTGCATTCCCATTACAGGAAGCGGCAGTGTTTCTGTTACAAGCATTCTGTTTAGAAGAACCGGAAGTGCATTCTCTTCACCATCACTAAACTTTCCTGATTTAGCAATTACTCTGTAAACAATTGGATCAGCTTTTCCTAAAGGAACTTTTAATCTCCAGCTTAACCCTTCGCTCATTTCCTTTTCAACTGAAAATGATTTTACATTATCAGTGTTATCAAACAAACTGTCTATGGGTTTCATTGTAAAGGCATCAAATAACTGCAAGGTAGCGGATCCAGAAAGTGAATGATCCGATAAATTGCTTACTTTTGCAGTAAAGTTAATCTCATCACCTTCCCTTAAAAATCTTGGCGGATTTGGCACAATCATCAAATCTTTTTGCGTAACGGTTTCATTATAAATTATCCCGCTTTTAAGATCTTTTGTATGAGCAAAGCCCATAAACTTCCACCGTGTAAGCGCCTCCGGTGCAGTGAATGAAATCACAATCTCACCCTGCTCATTTGTTTTTAATTCAGGATAGAAGAATGCGGTCTCGTTCAGATTCTTTCTAATAGGCACTTCATCGAATGTTTGATCTGGCTTCTGATCACCATTCAAAATAGATTTATCCTTTAAGACTCCACTCTGTAATGATGTTTTACTATCAATTCCTCTTATAGGTAAATTGGCTACCTCCTCGCCTTCAGATTTAAATCCTCCAGATTCAAAATTGACATCTTCTATAGCTAATTCACTAACCGTATCCATTCTTCCACCTTTATAATAAACGCCATTTCTGTATCCATATCCATAAAAATAAAATCCAAAGGTGTTGATGTACGGATAATAGAAGTGCTGTCTTGAGACATGAATATTCCACCCCTCTGCATAAATATTTGATCTTTGAGCCTGAAAGGAATTATCTGTTGACCAGTTCAACCTGGAGTAATAATAAGGATGAATATTAAAGCCCCAGTAGTTTGCTGCAAAAGCATCCAGAGAAGCATCGTACATAGAAGCAAGAAGCTCTGCTGCGAGAGCATCACCGTTTGGTCCGGTGATTTTTAACTTCCATTCCTCTTCAGCTTCGGGAAGAATTTTATTTCTGAAAGTTTCGAATCCAATACTAAGATATTTATTAGTCCAGGGAACAGAAATTACTTTGTTAAAAGTATGGTTTACATTGTTAATCGTTAATGTTACATGCACGATTATATTACCACGATAATATTCGAGGATTGGTATCTCAATTTTTATCTGCTCATCATCTAAGTTTATCCATTCTTTCTCGATGATCTTTGCATCGTATTCAAGCTCATAGAGAACTTCTACATCTTCTTCTGCTGTTCCGATATAAAGTATTGCAGTCTCTCCCGGCTCGTAACCTTTTTGATCGATGTAAATCCAGCTTGGCTCTCTTAACGGTGTTTTATCAGATTCCGGATTAAATAAAGTGAAATATTTTACAAGCTCAACCGGTGTGCCGTTCTTATCATTTGTGGAAAGTGTAACTGCATACTTACCCGGCTCCCAACCGTTTTGGTCTTTAAATGAAATAAAAGAACTATCTGTTGTTTTAAAGCTTGTTTCAAAAACTAACTTTTCTTTTTTCCAATTGAAGAACTCATTTTCTTCATCAAAAACATCGTGTTCAAAACTCTCATAAAAATCATCTTTTGTTAAAAGGAATTTATCAGGTTTTTGCCATAACCTGTTTCTGAATATCCGGGACGGTGAAATTAATTTATGCACATCAATATTAACTTTTGCAGATTCAAACTGCCCGTTTAGGTTTGTAGTAGAAACAGAATAGTCTACTACAGTATCACTTTTAATTATTTCCGGAAGATTAAGGTTGGCTACCATAGCAACGTGACCAGCTCTTACATAGGTCTGTGCAGAATGTGTTTCACCGGTAACATCAATAACATCAGCATAGACAGTATAATTAAATACAGGATTTGTTTTCCGTGGAATTGATAGATCAGGAATAAGTTCAAAATCAACTTTGAACCTTCCTTGCTTATCTGTTCTAGTTACGCCATTGGTGATTTCCATTTGTGTATTGTTGCCCCAATACCAATTGTAATATCCACGCCAACTATAATAGAAATATGGAAACGTCACATTTCTTACAACACGGTATTTTACTTCAACATCATTTAGGTTTACGCCGGAATATGTTTTTGCAAATCCTTCAGCAATTACTTTATCATTTAAAGAGTAACTGCCTTTGATTGGTTCAAACTTCACTTCAAATTTCGGACGTTTGTATTCTTCAACTCTGAAAAATTGGGAACCGACTTCGTTTGCTATGTAATATCGTCCGCCAATCTTACCATAGGGAATTGTAAACTTTCCGTTAAATGTTCCATACTCACTAGTTGTTAAGGTAACATCAGCTATCTTATGACTGTTGGCATCATAAAAAGTTACTGTTGTCGATCTATTGGTAATTATTCTATGATCTTTTTTACCATCAGTATCTATCATCAATCCTTTGAAGTAAACAACCTGTCCGGGTCGGTAGATTGCCCTGTCGAGATAAAAGAACGTTGTGGTTCTTCTACCTACATTATTATCATAATAGTATGAGTAATAATTTTGTGATTCGAAACGGTCATCACCATCAGTATAAACAACTTTGTAGTTATTATAGTTATTGTCCTCTTTTTTAAACTCAAATAAACCTTCTCTGTTTGTTTTTCCACTGGCAATTTCAAAGAACTGATATTCTCTTTCGTCCGCAACGTATTTATGCAAAAACAATTCAACATCAATACCTGATAGTGGATGACCTGTCTGTCTGTGAAGGGCATAAAACTGAACAACCTTTCCTCCCATTTCCCTTCTTATATAACTTATATTCGAAATCCAGGTTTTACTATAACTAACAGCATTCTTTACGTAGGTGAATTCACTATCAGTTGCAACAAGAATTAGATACTGTCCAAAAGGAAGAGCCGGCATTTTTATTTCAACACTATGATTTTGGTAATCTTTGTGATCAGGAAGATCAAGAGACCACTTTTGGGTTGGCTTCTGTTTAACATAGAATTTAATTAGCTGCTGTGAATTTAATTTCTTTACTTTGCGTTCTAATGATTCATTCCATTTAATTATTCTTAAAAATACCCTGTTAACATTTTTGTAAGAAATTAGTGAGCGGAAAGGTTTGTTTGGTATATTCCCATATTCAGTTTGAAATGTTAAACTTTTTTGCCGTATAACATTTTGCAGCCATCTGCACTCCTGCGCGCCAAACGTATCAGGAAATTTTTCAATTGCAGTGTTGCATATTTCAAGAGCTTTTTTAATTTCCCACTTATGAGCATCGGAAACAGAAGAATTATATTTCAATCCCTCATCATAAAAATATTTTGCTTTCGTAAAGGAGATTAATGACGAATATGGTTCATTACTGTATTTACCTTCCAATTTTAGAATTGCTTCAATGTAAAGGCTGTTCTTTTCAATATGCCCACTATTTCTTCTTACAAAATTTAATCTCGCTACATCTGCATCAATCAAAGCGTCTTTTTCTTCATTATCAATATGAAACGTTATTAATTCCTGGTAGAGCTTAATAGCATAAAATTTTAATGAGAGAGAATCTTTTGTTGTGTAATCTATATCTATAAAATCTTCAGCTTCAGACAAATCATCTGCACTATTCATCTCGAATTTGTAAATAGGATCAATAACAGAAGCTTCATCATTTATATAAAATGATAATGCATTATGTGCAAGCAAGTCAAACAAAGTTGGGCGCAGATAAGCTTGTGCAGAGTTGGTGTAATAAAGAATATCCTCAAATTCTTCGATGGATATTAATTTTAAGCTATCACTTTTCTCTAAAGAAGCGTGGTAGTTTTTTACTATTTCCCTAATTAAACGTGGAAGATCCCAGGTTTCAAAATCGTCGTTATCAAAATTTATGGTTTCAGTTCTCTGCTGAAATCTCCAGCGGTTATTTTGATAATACTGCCAGTAGATATTTGCTAGAATTGAGTGTAAAATTGCATTTGCAGGAAAAGATGCATTGTCAATCTCTTCTGTAACCTGATCAATTATTTTTTGATGACTATACTCCTCGACATAGTTTGCATATTTTAATTTGAAGAATAATGACTTGATGATTTGCGGATCGTTGTTCTCAAGCTTTGCTGTCTTGTAAATTTCTTCAACTACTTCCAGGGCAGATCTTGTTAAACCTTTATTCTCTAAAGAGTCTACTTTTTTCCAGGCAGATTTATAATCATCACTAAAGTGATAATAAATCGGACCTTTTTCAATTTCCCCTGGGGAATGGATAAATGAAAAGGTAAACGTGACAGAAATTGTAACAATAATAACCGCTGAAAGTAAAAAAATTATTTTTCTCTTTTTCATACTATTTCCTTAAAAAACTCCTAAATACTAAT
>CP070637.1:536519-539223 GCA_020354005.1 Ignavibacterium sp. | reverse complement strand
CACTACTCAAATTGATCCGTCTTTGGTGAGTGAACTAAAAGGCGATCTTGATTGGATTACAATGAAAGCGATTGAAAAAGATCGTACCAGGAGATATGGCTCTGCAAATGATCTGGCAGATGATATCAAACGGTATTTGAAGAACGAACCAATTGAAGCAAGACCTCCAAGTTTTTCTTACCTGCTTAATAAGTTTGTTAATCGTAATCGCGGAGCAGTTGCAGCTATGTTGATAATAGTGGTATTAATCATTGCCGCGTTAATAACATTATCAATCCAGAATAAAAGAATAGCAGAAGAAAGAGATCGGGCAAATTTAGAAGCAGAAAAATCAAATCAGGTATCGAAATTTTTAGTAAACATTTTTGAAACATCCGACCCAAGCGAAGCATTGGGAAACACAATCACTGCACGTGAACTGCTAGATAAAGGTGCAGCGGATATTGATGACAAATTAAAAGATCAACCTGAAATTCAAGCAGAACTGATGAACACAATGGGTAAGGTTTATCAGAATCTTGGACTGTATGACAATGCCGGAGTTTTAATAGAAAAATCACTAAAGAAAAGACGCGAGCTATTTGGTGAGGATAATCTTGATGTTGCAGCGACTCTTGAGAACATGGCAATATTAGAATGGAACCAGGGCAACTATGATGCTGCCGAAACTCATTTTAAAGAATCACTGGAAATACGTAAAAGATTACTTGGTGAAGAAAATCTTGAAGTAGCTACGAGCTTAAATAATCTTGGTGTATTATATGCTACACAAGGAGAGTTAAAAAAATCGGAACCATATATACGTAAGTCGCTTGCATTACGTCGCAATTTTTTAGATAGTGATCATCCCGATCTGGCAGAAAGCATTAATAATCTTGGAAATGTTTTGTACAATTTGGGGGAGATAGATGCGGCAGAACCATTATACAGGGAAAGTTTAGAGCTTGATCGTAAACTACTTGGAGATAATCATCCCGACCTGGCAATAAGCTTAAACAATCTTGCAGCACTCCTATCATCAAAAGAGGATTTTGAAGGTGCAGAATCTCTTTACAAAGAATCATTAGAGATGAGACGACGACTTCTTGGTGAACAACATCCGGGCGTAGCAACTGTGCTTAACAACCTTGGTTCATTAAATTATCAAAAGGGTGATTATAACTCGGCTAAGGAATATTATGATGAAGCACTTGAGATTAGAAGGGAAGTGCTGGGGAATGATCATCAGTATGTAGCAAGCACATTGAGGGGTCTTGCATCAGTTTTGGAAAAATTGGGTGAGTATCCGTCTGCTGAAAAGATGTTTAAGGAATCACTTTCCATTTACAACAAAATTTATGGTGACCAGCACAGGAAAACAATTCGTGTTATCAATAATCTAATATCTCTCTATGAAAGCTGGGGTAAGGAAAGCAAGGTATCAGAGTACCGTGCACTCCTTCCGATTGAAGAGGGAACACTTTGATATTTATTTAGTTCTATTAAGATATAATTTGCTTTTTTATGAAGTCAATTAGAGTGTTAATAATTCAATAAAGGGGATTAATTCCTTCTCAATCAATAAAAGTTGGTTGTAAAATTTAATTACTTGCCGATTGGCAACTTTTGCTTATTAATAACAATAGTTGCATCTCTCAATTAAAATTTACAAGTTTGCAATAATTATTATACCCCTTGAGAGAAACGTATAGATTATCGTTACTCTTATTATCCTTCCAGAATATTGTGCTTCTCCCAAGGCACAATATCTTATGATCTCTGAAATAATTTTTGAACTTCAATTCTGACGATTCTTATAGATTAATTGAAATGACTAAAAGATTAATCACCATATTGATAATACTAATTAGCACTCAGTATTTCCTGGTTGCTCAAGAAGTTGAAGGTAATTTAGTTACATTTTCAGAGAAGGATGGAATACCATCAAACTTTATTTGGTCCATTTTGCAGGATCATCTTGGTTTTATATGGATCGGGACCGATAATGGATTATTGAAATACGATGGTTATAAATTTCATCGGTTCGATTTAGCGCAACTTCTCGGATATTACAATTTTAGTACTCTAATATCGTCTCTTTTTGAAGACTCTGAACTTAATCTCTGGATTGGAACGGGAGGGGGACTCCTTAAATATAACCGGATAAAAGGAGATTATCATTTATATCAATATCATCCAGCGTATAATTTATCTCCAAGTAAGTTGTTAACAGTTAGTACATTTGTGGAAGATACCAATGGAACAATTTGGTTAGGAGTGTTTGATTACCGTGGCACTGATATTAAAGATGGATTAGCATACATAAAAAAAGGAGAGGATGATATAAAAATATTTATTGGTGTACACAACTCATTGGGTATTGGGCGAATATTTGATATGGAAATTGATAAAAAAAATAATTTATGGATTAGTGGATATGGAGGACTCAGAAAAATAGATCTTGCAACAATGTCATTGGAAAAGATAGAGTTTGAAAATAGCCCAATCCGAAGTTTTAATATATCTATTTTTATGGATAATAACGGGATACTTTGGGGTTGTGAGGGGTATGGATTTGGTAGTTATGATCCTTCAAATGGGACCGTGAAAGCTTATTCATTTAATTCTGCAAATATCAATTCCATTTCTAATAATTATGTTTCCTCCATTATTCAAGATAAAGATAGAACTCTTTGGTTAGGGACAGATAATGGGATTTATCACT
>CP070637.1:535182-536419 GCA_020354005.1 Ignavibacterium sp. | reverse complement strand
TCAATCCCGGTGATTTCATCAGGATTGAAAATAATTTCGGCAGAGTTACAAAAAAGGCATTGTTCAGGACTGAAATTCAAACCGAAGATAGAAATTTAACCTCGCTGCCAAATCTTTATATTGCTAATAACCCGCTAAAGATCATAAGGGACTCCGGAACTATAATTTCAACAGCTGTTTCTTTGTGTTACAATTTAAACCGTTCAAAGATTGAAGCCGCTTTATTGGAATCTGCAAACAAGTCTGGGTTAACAGATCCATTCGTATATATAACCAACCTGGGTGATTTCTCGGTTACTTACAAAATCAATGGCTTACTAACGGAAATTGATAAATACTTTACTGTTAATTCAAAGTTAAACGCTAATATAATGGATCATTTACACAAGGGAGGTGTTGAAATAGTATCTCCAAACTTTATGAATCAAAGACAGGTAAATGATATTCAATTTATACCAAAAATTACCAAGGAGAGTAAACCTGCCCGGGAGGAAAAGTTACCGGAAGAGCTGGTTTTTGATAAAGCAATAAAAGCGGATAAAATAGATGATAAAATTGAATCATTAACAAAAATAGATGAAGAAATTAAGCAGTTAAAATCAGCATTGAAAGACGCAGAGGATAAAGACAAAATAAAAAATAGAATAAAAACGCTCGAAGAACTACAAGAAAAACTAAATTCACATATATCCGATGAGAAAAGAAAATTGGATGAGGAAAAGTGATTATTAGATATTTACCTAATTTGTTTCGGGTTAGCATGAGTTAGTTTTGAATCAAGATGGTAATAAGATTTAAAATGAATAGCTTTAGATAGCTAATTATAACACCATTTCTATGAGAGCTATCAAAAATACTTTAAAAGAGCCAGTCGCTCACTTCATAATTATTGGAGTTGTGGTATTTCTCTTCTATAGTTTTATAAAAGGAAGCTATGTTGACAAAGATTATGCAATACAGATTACTAAAAATGATGTTGAGGCAATGTTTAACAAATGGATGGCTCAAATGAAGCGCCCGCCTGCAAAGCAGGAGGTTGACATATTCTTAGAAGATTATGTACAGAGAGAGATTCTCTTCCGCGAAGCAAAAGCAATGGGACTTGATAAAAATGATATGGTGGTTAAGAACAGGATGCTTCAAAAATTAGACTTCCTAACAAACGATTTATTAATAACCGGCACACCAACAGACGCAGAAGCCTTAAAGTATTTTAACGATAATCGGGAGAAGTATA
>CP070637.1:532613-535082 GCA_020354005.1 Ignavibacterium sp. | reverse complement strand
TTTATAACGACTACAGGTTCTGGTATCTCTGGTGTAATTAAAGGCAAAACGGTGCTGGTTGGGAATAAAAAATTTCTTATTTCAAATAACATCAGCATAAGTCAAAATGAGGAAGACGTAAATACATTTACTTCAGAAGCTAACACAATTTTGTATGCGGGAATTGATGGTAAGTATGCGGGAATGATATCTCTATCGGATCCAATTAAACAAAACGCTGTTAATGCAATAGATGAGCTAAGGGAATTAAAAATTCAAACGGTTATGATAACAGGAGATATTGATGAATCCGCAGGAGTTGTTGCAAAAGAACTTGAAATAGATAGGTATGAGGCAGAAGTACTACCAGCCGATAAGTCCGATATAATTGAGAAGCATCAAAAAGATAATACCATTATTGGAATGGTTGGTGATGGAATAAACGATGCACCAGCATTAGCAAAAGCCGATGTGGGATTTGCAATTGGAACTGGCACAGACGTGGCAATTGAAACAGGTGATATCGTATTACTTAAAGGTGATCTGAAAGGAGTTGCCAAAGCAATCATACTTTCTAAATCTACAATTCGAACAGTAAAACAAAACCTTTTCTGGGCATTTTTATATAATACTCTTGGTATACCCCTTGCAGCACTTGGATTGTTGCATCCTATGTTTGCTGCACTTGCAATGTCTCTAAGTTCTGTGTCTGTGGTATCAAACTCGCTTAGGTTGAAAAGAATTAAACTCTAAACATCAATAAGTTTAAAAATCAATCATCTGCTGCCTGGTAAATAATTACTTTTTACTTATATAACAATCTGACTTATCCAAGATTTCCTTCAACCAAATCTTTAAACCGGTTCATATCGGTTTTCGTTCTTTTAACTATCATCCCTTTCATAAGCGGAGAGATAAGTTTAAAAATTCCGCCAAACTCAAACTCTGAATCCAACTCCCATTTGGTTTTACCTTCACCCACATCAGTGAATTTATTCTTTATAAAATTCTTTGTTCCTTTCATTTCGTATGTTCCGGAAAATTCCTCCGGCTTTTTTCGGCTCGTTATTGTTTCAGTCATTTCATAGTCTTTATTTCTCTCACGATATTTAAGTCTGGATTTTGCACCCGGCTGTCCTGCTTCACCACTTTCGTGAATGAACTCTGTTAAAGTTGGCTGCCATTTATAAAAATTTTCCACACTATCAAATTTATCCCATACTTTATCTCTGCTTTTATTGATAATTAGCTCAATACTATATTTCATTTTGGGGGTATCTCCTTTCGGTTACTACCTTTTTATATTATTATGATGTATTAACTAATTTGCTATCAACAAGTGTTTAAAAAAATTCCATTAATTAACTGATATTAATAACATTTGTAAATGATGGGCTCAGCCCCAAGAGTTAGATAGAAAGTATCAACTACTGCTTCAGTATCGGTTAGTTTTACAATTAGCGTCATTTCCTTTTCATTAATACTTCCATCGTAAACCGCAGGATGCTTATCTGGAATTTCTCCAAGCCTGATAGGTCCGCCCTTTTCAAAAATATGAACACCAATTACATTAAACATCCCATTATCATCAATTTTTATTGGTTCATCAATAGAACCGTGAGCACAGTCGTAATCCAGAGTTGCACTGCTATCTGAAACAATCATACCAATGTGTTCTCCACCCCAGGTACCGGTTAGAACAACCTGAGAATTAGTGCTGGCACAACCGCTAAAATAAAATGCTAGTAGTAGAATTGAAAAAAATCCTGCACATAATTGCTTCATAGAAATTCCATAATTTAATTTAACTAAAGTTAATTAATTGAATCTTATAGTAAGAATCAAACGAAAGAGAATTTATTTCTTAGGCAGTCGTTCCAGATAAGAACTATTACTTAATATTGTAAATGAACTTTTATCCTGTAATTCGCTTAACGATAAACAATTCATATAGCTCATTGTACTTTTAAGTCCGTCAGAGATACCATCGATAACATTACTAACAGCACCTCTGTAAGGAATCATCGTTTCTTCACCTTCAATAAATTCGTTTTTCATCTTAACACCGAAAGAAGCAGAGCCGCGGTACTTTTTCCAAAGCTGGTCATCGTACTTAATTACTTCTCCCGGAGTTTCCTTTGTGCCAGCAAGCATCCGGCCAAGCATAGCTGAATCAGCACCTAATGCAATAGCTTTTGCAATATCACCCGGACCTTTAATGCCACCATCTGCAATTATTTTTATTTTTAATTTTTTATTCTCGCGTGCAACCAATACATCTAGCAGCGAACTCACCTGGCCAATTCCAATACCGGTTTGAATACTTGTTGTACAAACACTACCGCTACCAATACCTACCCGTACTGCATCCACACCTGAATTTTCTAATTGATCAAGTGTCGCTCCGTGCGCAATGTTACCAACAATTACTCTTACATTAAATTTCTTTTTTACTTCCTCTGCTTTATTTAAAACTTCGTGATTATTAGC
>CP070637.1:528759-532513 GCA_020354005.1 Ignavibacterium sp. | reverse complement strand
TAAGTGGCCTATTTACTACGGTATTGGTGCGAGATTAAAATTTGGAGAAGAAGATACTAAGCTTGCAGTTAGGATTCCTGTTGGTGCTGCATATTTATTTGAAGATGCGCCTGTTGATATATTCCTTGAAGTTGTACCAATGTTAGAGCTTATTCCAAAAACTAAATTTCAGTTTAATGCCGCTCTTGGTGCAAGATATTTCTTTTGATACAGTTTGAAGACTTTTAATTGTTAGCTTTTTTATTTTAGTTTTCGCCTACCCCAAATAGCTTTTTAAATTCATTTAAATCATTACTCAGCTTATTAATTCTGTCAGCTTCATCATCATTATTTTTCTTATTCAGCTGCTTTACAAAATCTTCGCTTTTTTCTGCAGAGCATGAACAAACCTGTGCAAACTCCCATAAGTTATTATCTGATGTTATAACGATGATATTCTTAGTGTTGCTGCTTGATTCTATTTGCTGCTTAATTTTTTCATCAGCAGTGTGGTTTTGAGAATAAGTAATGTTACAATTTACAAGTTTGATAGTCTCCTGCTCATAACCATCAAAATGAATTGTAACTTTTGCATTTTTACGTTGAAAATAGTTGTCGATCAAGAGGGCAAGCTTTACCCTGCTCTGCTGCTTATCTTTATTATGCAATCTTTGTAACGATTTTATTTTACCAATAAGATTATTGCCGTCTATAATAAAATGTTTCATTAGATATTTTTTATTGAATTTAATAATGATATTATCTAAAGAATTGATCTTGCTTTGTAAGCTTTAGATCTTGAAGCTGAGGTGCTTTAACTCTTATTTCAAATCTGAATCCCTGATACGTCCCGGATGGGTTCCAGGTGAAGTTCATTATCCAGCAATGTAAATCTCTTGCTATCTTAATTTGAGGTGCAACAAACTCATCACGCTGCAAATCATAACCACTGGTTATAGAAAATTTCCATTTAGGTGTTAAATTAAAATTCAAGCTGCCGTTTATGCTGGAAGATAAAGTTTCCAACTCAGGTGTAGGACGACTTAGATTATATGTATAAACTAAAGATATGTCCCAGGGTATGGTAAAATCAGGATCTTTATCCGAATAAATTCCCTGATAAACATTTCTATCTTCAGCAGCCTTCCCCAAATCAGAAGCACGCTGTTCCTCAGCAAGTTGTTGATCCTCATCCGAAGATGTTAGTTTGTCACCGGATAACCAAGTTCCAATTGTAAAATTGAAATTTGTCATTCTGAGCAATCCTTTTCCCTGGTCAATCAGGAATTTATTGATCCGTGATGTTGTACCTGCATAATCATATAAAGTAAAAGTGTTTGATCCTGATAGATCAAAATAATCTCCTATTTGTGTTCTGTATGTTAATCTAAAATCAGAAAAGTTTAATGAATCGGCGGCAAAATTATATCCTGCACCAAATGTTAAATTAAGTAGTTGATACTTTTCTTCTTTTGCAGTTGTATCAGTTGGATCAACAGCTGTTTTCATTTCAAATACATTTCCCAAACTAAACGATAAGCTGGAAAGTTGCTGCGAACTTGCACCTCCAAAAACTTCCTGTTCATATTTATTATACTTAACCTCCTCTCCATCCGACGTTGTGTAGGTACCATAGTACCCCCATCCCGGCTCAGAAAAATCAGGACGATACGAATAGGTTAAACTTGGTGTTACAATATGACGGAAGGCTTCAATACCTGAAAAAGGTGAACCAAAGATGCCAAAGAATCGGGTGTTTGCACTCACACCTGTATCAAATGTTCGAACAAAAGAAATTTTCTTAACATCATTTGTAACTACAGAATCCTCACCCGTTGAGGACTGTACAACGGTTTTCTCTATTTGTTTATTATACCATTTAGATTCGTAACGGAATCTTGGAACTATGCTGAAATTGCCAACCTTAGGTGAAAAATCCGTATTAATAGTGTGTCTGAAGCCGCCGCGTGTATCAAAATGTCCACCAACCTTGTTCCTGTTGTTTTGAAAAATACCATTATAGGTGTAACCAAAATATTCATACCAAGCACGATCACTCGGATTAAACTCATCCCTAAAAGGATAATCCTGTGCTTTACTAAAAGTAATATTTGGTAGTATTTCATAAATATCATTTGTTTCAATTACCTGTCTTCTGTTATAGTTAATGTTCATACTGTTTCCCGATTCTTCCCAGGTCTTCGAAAATGTTGCATTTGAAACAATTTCATTCCTCAGCAGGTCATTTAAATTTGTTACATTTCGGGTAAGGTAGTTCGATGATACATATTCGAGGTTTGCGTTAAACTTTAATGTCGGCGTAATTGTTTGATTGTGGTTCCATCTAACACGGTAGTCTATCTGCTCACTAAAGTTTGGATCTGTGGATTCACCCTGCGTAAAGTCTGAATAAGAAGCTAAAACATCGCCGGTATAAGAGTATTTTTTTGCATAACGGTAACGGCTATTTAACACAAAACTTCCACGTGTATAGTAATTTGTGGATAGTGCCAAATCCATAAAATCGTTTATTGCCCAAAAATAACCGATATTAGCTATGTATGTTCCATATGTAGCATCATTGCCAAATATCGGTGCGATAATACCGGATCGTCTACCGGATTGTATAGGGAAAACACCAAAAGGTAATGGGATAGGAAAAGGTACATCACCAAAGTTTAACCAAATCCATTCAGCCACTAATTCTTCATCCTGAACAACTTTCATTTTGTGGGAAGAAATAAAATAATGTGGACACGCATCATCGCAGGTTGTATAGTATCCATCCCGTATAAAGTAAGTTTTAGCATCAACCTTTTTTATCTTCTGTCCCGTATAAAATCCTCCTTCAATTTCAGTGTTAGCCACAGACATAACACCCTGCCCGGTTTTAAAATTGTAACTTATTCTCTGTCCATCGTAACTTTCGCCTGCTTCTGATAACACAGGTGTGTTTAGTAATTTCTCTCCAGTTGAATCGGATTGTTCACCACTCGCCATTAATTCATTCCGCTCAAAATCGATTATAATATTTGCACTGGTAATTTTCATCCTTTGGTATTCGATCTTCCCATCACCATGGATGCTCATCTTTTTATCTTTAATAAAAAATATTAACGAATCGGATGCAGAAGAATACACAACCGTATCTAAATCGGATTTAGCTTGCTGATTAATAATAGAATCTGCCTGAGAGGTTTGAAGTGTATCGGAAATGCTTGTAATTATGGAATCCTTTTCCTGCGAGAAGATAACCATACTAAATAATGAAAACAGTATAATTGAACAGAAGAATTTCATAAGTCAAAAATAAGAATATAACCGCTTTATGCGTAATCCATTATTTAAAGACGGAAAAGTTTTTGGTATTGTTACTAACCTGGTCGGACAAACATTAGTAGTAGTTGTTAATAATTTAGGTTGGAGGTAAAAGCCTGTTTAATATTTTTAGTATAATATTAGTTAAGTAAAAAAAATCAATGATTTGTTTGAATTTTCATATCTATTAATACTTATCAGGTTGATTATTATCTCGGACAAAAGTCAAATTACAATGTCTTAGAATTGTTGATCAATAATTATCGAAAATAAGAAAGTCATTAGTTAGAGATTGCACTACTAACTAAGATTAATTTATTAAATAGGTAAATGATCTGATTACAATTAAGCTTTCTTCAATCAAGATCTACTTTAGATTTTTCAATCTTATCGATTATAATTTCTGCAACCCTGAGTGCTCTTAAACCATCTTTTCCGGAAACTAGAGGTTCTTCAT
>CP070637.1:520133-528659 GCA_020354005.1 Ignavibacterium sp. | reverse complement strand
ATTTTCTTTTGTGAGTTGAGTAGTTACTGTAGGATTTATAAGATAGTTTTATTGTATTGCTGCGGCTGAAACAGGTCGAGGCTCTGGAATTTTTGTAAGAATTCGAGGCTGGTCATATTATTGTATGATTGCAGATTGGCATTGTTATCCATACTCGATAGTTTCAATCATACATGGGATGGAAATAGGGTTTTGCACGGTTATAAACGCAAGCTTATTCTGCGGGTTAGGTATCTGCGTATTTGCAGTGTTGGCCTATAGCAAAACAGCAAACATTATAGAAGCTTTTTTCGTCATGACTCTTTCCTTCTATTTGGTGGATTGCCTCTCCACCAGGTTGCCAGAGACGATCCTGTAATATTCATCATTGGGCCAAAAATAGCAGGTGCCAGACCAACAGTGGCAACTTTGCCCATCTGCAATGCAAGTCCAGAAGCCATTCCACCGTTTTGCATGCCGACTTCGAGTGCAATTGTGCGACAATCTTGTTCGTCCATTTTCAGCAACTTACTCACCGAATAACCCAGAATGTAGCCAAACGCATTGTGAAGAAAACACGCAAGGATCAACAATAGTCCCACATCTAATAAGCTGTCTCTCCCTGCCGCTGTTATGATGGTGATGATGATACCAATACCTAGCATTGAAACGAGAGATAGTGTTTTGTCAAGAACGTCTTTGTTCCCTTTAGCAAAGAATTTAAAAATGAATGCGCCCGCAATTGGTAAGACCATAAAAAAACCTGTATCCGTTAAGAGTGAAATAGCAAACTCGAGTCCTGCGATCGCACTTGTCTGCAGTGCGATGACGTTCTTCAGAATGATGATTAGGAAATAAGCAATCATCTGAGCAACGCCACTGTTTCTGGACACATTTCCATATGAAAAAATGTTGAAGACCAGTCCTGCACAGATCGGAAGAATCACCATATTGAAGATGCCCAGCATCATGTTAAAAAAGTCGATCTCAACAAGCTGACCAGCAAAGACTTTCATTAAGAATGGGGTGAGGATTGGAGACAGCAAAGTTGCGCAGGCTGTAAGTGTAACGGATAGGGCCAGATTTGCCTTGGCAATGAACGACATAACATTTGAAGCTAAGCCGCTTGGGGAAGAACCCACCAGGATAATACCTGCAGCAATTTCGGGTGGGAAGTTAATCAGCGTGGCTACAGTAAAACCAACAACAGGCATGATTGTGAACTGGCAGATAATGCCGGCAATGACTCCTTTAGGCATTTTTATAACACCTGCAAAATCTCTAATACTCATTTGCGAGCCCATACCAAACATGATAATTTGAAGCAAAGGTACGATTAGTAGCTTATAGTTGAAATCGCCTATACCGAGAAAGTATTTTGGGTAATACATCGATACGCTGACAGCAGTGAATATCCATAATGAAAAAGAGAATCCCTTCAATAGAGGGAAACCTCTTACAGCAATTGCCAGCCCTATAAATGCCAGAATCAACCAAGGCCCCGTCCACCCAATCTGCCCTGAAAAATAAAAGACACCGAACAAGATGAACGATATTAAAGCAAATGCCAAAAATCCTCGACTGAGGTTCCTTTTATTCATTAAAATTGATATCCAATTAGTTTGAGTTGTAGAATAGCTTTATCTATTGGCCTTGCTTAAATTGCTTGCATCTCAACATTGATTCGACCAGAAATAAATCACCAACAATTACCGTAGCTGATTTATAAAAGGATGTGATTCGAATGGATAGGCACTTGTTTCAATATCAAAAACTATTTTTCGCATAGATGATTTTTGTTAAGCATAAGTTATACGATAATATAATAGTTTTTCTTATAAAAGGATAAGGTGAGAAGAAAATAGAACATAGATTATTTTATGATAAATTTAGATCAAATATGAACTTATTTCAGATCGCAATATACATACTACTAAACAACTAATAATTCAATTAGAAACAGTACTTATTAGCTTCAATCAATTCATCGGCTATTCCTCTTCTTAATTTTTTCATAGATAGATATTTCACTGTAGATCTAGATTCCAAATTCACCCGAAACTAATTGAGAAAACGATATGCATCTTTTTTATTTCTTGCGCCAGGCAAAATACGCTTGTTTCTGTTTTCTTCTTCATCTGAGTTAATTAAAGAGCGAGCATTTCTCCCTTTTACTTTAGCTTACTCGGAATCAACATTTTAGCATTAAGTGAATTCCTATTTACTCTCTTTCTTTTTTGTTTTGAAGGCAGTTTCAAGAACACTTCGTTAGTCTAATCCTTAAAATTGTGTTTTAGATCTTCTATTATTGATTGATAATTAATTCCTGATTCATTACTTACCTCAAAAATAGTTTTTATTACTTGCCATTTAGCAATATATGCTACCCTGCAAGTATAGTTGCTTCTATTAAATAATATTCATAATTTTAAAATAATAATTCTACACCTTGAGAGAAACGTATAGAATATCGTTACTCTTATTCACTTCCAGAATGTAGTGCTTCCCCCAAGGCTTAGAGTATAGCATAACCCATTAAAGGGATAAATTGCTATGCTTCCTAATTCCCTTTAATGAAATTTTACTTTTTATAAATCTATTAGGAGGAAATATGAAAGTTGCTACTTTTATGTTTGTTCACTTTTTTTTCTGTGTAATAATTTTATCTGTTATTACACAAGCTCAAAATTCATACGAAAACAGCACAGGATATTTAAAAGTAACACATTCTGACAATGGATACATTGAGAGAGTTAGATATAGGGGTAATGAAGATGCGATTTATTCTGGAGGACTTCTTTTTGGACAGAATGGAGAAGGTTATGGTAATGAGTTTCATTTTTTTACCGACTATTTTAATGTCATTCCTATGGATGGTTTTTTTGTACAGGATGATCCTTTTACTCAGTATGCATATTATTCTGTTGCCCTAATTCAAAATCCTAATTCCAGAACAGATGTAAAAGTTTGCTCAAGGAGTGGTCACCACTTTGTTTTCTTTAGATGCACTATATCAAATGATTCTATGAATCTTGATAATGTGTATCCAGGAATTTTTGCAGATTGGGATATAGGTATGGTGGATGGTTTCGCTTTCAATAGAGGGGAGTATGACCTATCAAGGAATTTATTCTATATGTATGAGAATGGTGGTGTTAATGATGCAAACTACTATGGCATTATGGGAATAGCTATAAACGATATTCCTATGGCTCCAAATACCGTGAGAGGAACTATCTCGGGTGACATTGCATTTGAGAGGCCAACACTTTTTGATTTAATGACTTCCACCACTTTTAGTAATATAACAACAAATGGGGATTACAAGATGTTTATGAGTTTTGGTCCATTTTCAATTATTACAGGTTCACAATTGGTGATTGACCTTGCCATAGTGGCAGGAACATCTTTAACAGATTTACTTGCTAATGCTGACGATGCAATTGAATATGGACCATTTGTTCCAGTTGAACTAACATCTTTTACAGCTACCTCAAAAAGCGGTAAAGTTTATCTTAATTGGATTACTGCATCAGAGTTAAATAATCTTGGATTTGAAATCGAAAGGAAACAAGACAACAATAATTGGATAAGAATAGGATTTGTAGAAGGACACGGAACAACAACAGAATTACAGAATTATAAATTCATTGATGATATTAGTAGTATTTCCGCAAACTCACTTGCCTACAGATTAAAACAAATAGACTACAATGGAACTTTTGAATATAGTGATGGAGTTTTTGTAGATAATCCAGCACCTGTAAATTATGCTTTACAACAAAACTACCCTAATCCATTCAATCCCATAACTACCATCAGTTATAGCTTACCTGTGAAATCACAAGTTAGCTTGGTAGTTTATAACACATTAGGAGAAAATATAAAAGACTTAGTAAATGTTGTACAAGAAGCTGGTAGTCACTCATGTGAGTTTGATGCAACTTCACTTCCCAATGGCATCTACTTCTACAGAATACAAGCTGGAGATTATATAGAAACAAAGAAGATGGTGATGATGAAGTAATATTGCGTCAGAGAGAAATTATAAAGAATAAAACAATAAAATTAAGGGGGGAAAATTTAAACTTGTGAGTTAAAATGTAATTGAGATAACTAAATCTCTTTCTTATATTTTATATACTTGTGTCTAAATTCTTTAGAAGACTTACATGTTAAAGCTATTACTTTATTATACGGGAGACTGTACATAGTTCTTTAATTAATATTTTGAATCATATCGATTACCCTATTTGCTCTAGAACCTGATTCACCTGTGCTATAACACTTCCCATTATCCCGTAGGTTATCAACCATAGCCTGGATCAATGGCAACTGTACATTTTCAGGAAAATTTTCTGTAATTCTCTTGGTACCGTGCTTGGTAATTAACTTAATTGGGTCAGTGTCAAATGTTGAAAAAATAATTCGTCCTTTCTCTCCCACTATTTCGATTTTATCCTTTTCAAATTCTTCTGCTACAGAAAAATACCATACTCCGCTTCCCATCACACCGTTCTTAAATTCAAAACCGGCAGAGATATAATCTTCTGCATTATAATTTTTTGAAATATTCTTTTTAAAACTATTTGCGGTCAGTACTGGACCGAATAGAAAATCTAAGTAGTCGAACTGATGAGATGCAAGATCAATGAAGTGTCCACCACCGGAAATTTCAGGAACGACACGCCATGGCAAATTTTCTTTTTGGTCATTCTTAATCCGCAAATCTTTAAGTAGTAGAATTTTTATAAAACTAACATTACCGATTACATCTTTTTCAATTAGCTCTTTTACTTTTAAAAATTTTGGTAAGTATCTTCTATAGTAGGCAACAAAGAGCGGTACATCATTATCTTTGCAAGCTTTAATCATTTTCAGACATTCTTCGTGAGTTCTAGCCATTGGTTTTTCAACATAAACTGTTTTGTTAGCCTTCGCTGCTTTTAATGTGTATTCACAATGGGATGATGGTGGAGTAGCAATATAAATTGCATTAATATCCGGATCGTTTATTAGTTTATCAGCATAATTATACCATTTGGGAATGCCATGCCGAAAGGCATAGTCCTTAGCTTTCTCTTCATTACGCCTCATCACTGCAACAACTTGTGAATTCGGAACCTTGTTAAATGCCGGACCACTTTTAACTTCCGTTACGTCACCGCATCCGATAAATCCCCATCTAACACTCTCTAACTTCATATTTAATAATCCACAACACTTATTACTTAGGTCTTTGTTCCATTAATCCTAGATCTGTAAGATCAGAGACCAACACAGGTTTACCCGTATCAATGCTTTTTCTAGCTGCTATTCCAGTGAGAACAGACATACAGCCATCTCGTGTTCCAGCCGATTGACTCAATGGATCAGACTGGTTTGGATCCTTGAATAACTTATCCAGCATTCTTTTATCGCCACCCCCATGTCCCGCTTCTACATTTGAGATACGAAAGTACTCTGGTTTTTCAAAATTGCGGATGAGCATTATTTCATCATATTCCTCCATTGGCCAGGTTTGTCTTTCATGAATCCATGCTTCAATTCTTCCCTCGGTACCATTGAATGCTATCCTGTATCCTTCATAAGGAGAATAAGTTGTTAGAGAATAGTTTAGCAATACGTTGTTTTTATATTTTACCTGGACTGACATTTTATCATAAATATTAATTTCATTACGATATATACAAGCATCCCTGATATATCCGTCGTAATGTTCATTATCAACATATAGCCTCATATTACGCTCATCCTGGGTGATGTCATAGAAATATGTACATTTATCTTTAAATTCACAAGCACGACAACTCTTTGACCTGAATGGACCTTTTGAACCAAAGACTTCAAGATCACCATAAGCCATTACTTCATCGGGATCGCTATCCAGCCACCAATTCACCAAATCAAAGTGATGAGTTGATTTATGAACCAGCAAAGTTCCGCCTTTCTCTCTCAAACCATGCCACCTTCGAAAATATCTTGGTCCGTGTTCGGTATCTAAGTACCAGTGAAAATCTACAGAGGTTATTTTACCAATTGCGTTTTCCATCAACAGTTCTTTTATTTTCCTCCGGTGAGGAGAATATCTATAATTGAAAGTAACGATTACGCTATTTTTGCTCCTTCGTTCTGCATCCAGAATAGCTTGTGCTTTTATTTCATCTGTTGTCATCGGTTTTTCTGTAATAACATCAACACCATATTCCAATCCTTTCACTATAAATTGATCGTGCTCTGAATCAACGGTAG
Source organism: Ignavibacterium sp. (assembly GCA_020354005.1). Lineage (GTDB taxonomy): Bacteria > Bacteroidota > Ignavibacteria > Ignavibacteriales > Ignavibacteriaceae > BMS3ABIN03. Next base: position 522,428 of record CP070637.1, on the reverse strand, counting down.
TGACTATCAATTTATCTGGTTTTACGTTCCTCATCATTTCATCAAAATCTGTAAAAGTAGGACAGTTCACTCCGATGTAATTCTTAGCATATTCAAGCCTACCAGGATTTATATCACATAAGCCAACATACTCAACATAATCAGAGTAATCTTTCGTAAGTTTTTTTCCAAACATATCAGTTTGTCTAATTCCAGTTCCAACAGCCGCGAGTTTCATTTTATTTCCTGCATAAACATTTGAAGATAAACCACTTAATGAATTTGTAATTACAGTGCCAGCAACCAAAGTTCCCGTAGTGGTTAAAAATTTACGTCTATTAATATTATTCATTTTATCTCCGTTACTATTTGTGACATTTTATTAAATTTAAAATTAGTCCACAGTTAATGATTTGAGTTATTAGAATGAACTATCATCTCAATTTTTTCTAACATTCATTTTAAGTTTTATTTCTTCAAATATTTTATTGTCTTCACGAATATCCCAATTACGATTTGCCATTTGTCCTTTCACTTAAAGCATAAATCGGTCGATATAATATCTATGACCAGTCTCTTCATTTAATTCATATGTAATACTCGAATGCAAATCGAGAAGTTCTAATTTTTATAGAGATCAATCTTCTCTAAGAGTTTATGAATCAACCGCTTAATTTTACTAATGTAATTTTTCTAAAGGCCAGTTTGGTGATTCAGTACGAGCAGTCTGAAGATAGTCTTCAATTTGTTCAATAATTTCAGAATGCTTGTTTGCTACATTATTTTCTTCATATAAATCTTGAGACAGATCAAATAGTAATAGTGGTTCCTCTGGTTTAAATCTGATTGCTTTCCAATTCTTCCACCGGACTGCTTGCTGAAACCCTCTACCAAAATATTCCCAATAAAGAAAACGATCATTCATTTCATTACTATTATTTATCAGGGATGGCCACATACTTATCCCATCAATATTATCCGGTGGTTTTGTACTTGCCAAATCTGCCGCCGTGGGCAAAAAATCAGCAAAATAACAAACAGCATCATTTGTCTTACTTTTTGATATTTTACCAGGCCACCGCACTATCATCGGGACTCTGATACCACCCTCATATAAATCTCTTTTATATCCTCTCAAATTCCCATTTGAGTTGAAGAAATTTATAACACGGGTTTGTAAATCAGTACCTTCTGAACGGGGCCCATTATCTGAACTGAAAAATACAATTGTCTTTTCATCCAAGTTCAAACGCTCTAATGACTCCATCACTCTGCCAACAGATAGGTCAAGATGATGAATCATTGCAGCATATGTCTTTTCTTCATTGGGCCATTCTTTATTTACGTAAGGACCAAAATCCGGCGCATCAAAAGGTGAGTGTGGAATTGAGAATGACAAATAGAGCAAAAACGGATTCTTCCGGTTTCTCTCTATAAAATTAATTGCGTTATCTGTATTGATATCTGTACGATAATATCCCATTTGCCCATTTTGATTTTCAGGTATATCAACAAGTTCATCGTTATTAAACCAATTAGGTGGCCAATATGGAGGTTGATGATAATTAAATGTTCTGCTTAATCCGCCGTAAAATTCATCGAATCCTCTATTAAGAGGACCAGCATCGGGATTGTATCCACCGAGATGCCACTTACCTACAAGGCAGGTTTTGTAACCAGCATTTCGTAAAACTTGAGCTACCGTAACATCATCATCCAAAAGGTTCATTCGTCGTACTTCACGATCTCTCTTATAACCAACTGTTCCGCCTACCTTGCATTTATTTCCCCGAACAGTTGTATGACCGGTGTGCTGGCCAGTCATAAGAACACTTCGTGAAGGTGAGCAAACCGGTGAGCCAGCGTAATACTGCGTAAACCGCATACCATCATAAGCTAAATTGTCTATGTTTGGTGTTTTTATGATCTGCTGACCGTAACAGCCCAGATCACCATAACCAAGATCATCAGCCAAAATAAAAATGATGTTCGGTTTACTAACTTGTTCTTCTTTTGAACAACTTGGAATTGCAACTATGATGGGTATTTGAAATAATAACATCCATAAATATTTTTTTGCCACAGCCATTAGTAATAATTTACCTGATTTTCGCACAGGTGATTATTAAAAAACTAAACCAAGGAATAGATAAATATTTCATATCTCTATCAGAATGTTTCATTCTATCCTTGCTGGTAACCTTGTTTGATCGAATTTGACACCTGTAGATCTATCCGTATTATCTTTTCGTCTCCTTTCTTCAGGAGGAAAATCATTTGTAACTACTTGCCACTTCAAGAGAACATTTTTTAGTT
>CP070637.1:513207-520033 GCA_020354005.1 Ignavibacterium sp. | reverse complement strand
AGTTACCAGCATTTTTAGTTCGCTTTGTCTCAGGTTTATTGGACGCAAATAATTTATAATTAGATGTTGTGTAATTTCCATTCAGCAGAAAATTTGTACCCGATAATCCGTTATCATCCATACTTATGGTATACTCAATTCCAGCGTCACCATAAAAAGAAAAACGATCACTGTAATCCACGTAAGCACGCTGGTTAAAACCACCAACACCTAAATTGAGTAACCCGTTGTTAAACGGAACATGGTAAGATAAATCAGCTTCCGGCAGAAGATAGATTCCTCCGCCGGTTTTAAAGCTTCCATTATAATATTTTGTTGAATCAATAATGTTAAGCTCTTTCTTTATTGGATTTGACAGCTGTCTTAATCCAAGTTCTTCAGGAGAATGGTATGGCTTTACAAAGTTATCTGTTATTGTTGAAACAAGCTCAGGTTTAATTTTATCTGTTCTTATTATTGAAACTACATCCTGCCCGGTAATCACAAAATCAGGCAATTCAACATTCGGATTACTTGACTGGTCATCCTGTGAATAAATAGATAGAAACGGAATAAATAATATGAAAATAAAAGATTTCAATTAAGATTCCTTAGTTTTTCTCTTGCTTCCTTCCCAAAGATATCGTTACGGTGTTTGCTAATAACACTTCTGTACATTTCTTCCGCTTTTCTTTTATCATTTAGCTCAACATAACAATCGCCGAGAAGTATATAAGATTTGGTAAGCCATTCATCGTAATTCGAAAATACAGTGCGTACCCTTACCAGTGCAGATATAGCTTCAGTTATATTTCCCTGTTCGTAGAGTGATTGCCCGTAATAGTATTGTGCTTTTGCTCCCAGTTCATCATTTCGGTTTTCAGATATCTCAAGGAAATGCTTATCAGAATTTTCATACCTGCCAACTGCAAGGTCAATCACCCCCATTTCAAATTTTGCTTTATCTGCAAATATTGTTTCGCGGTAGTAGTAAGATACATCAGTAAATACTTCATAGGCTTGTTGTAAACTATCGGCACTGATGTAAGTCATGCCCTTCATATATAATATTTCCGGAATAGCCGATGAGCCCTTTATAGCTGATATTGCCTCGTTATAAGTTGCAATTGCTGTTTCATAATTTTCCAGAGAATTATGAATGGCACCCATCTCAAGAACAGCTGAACCGGATATTTCAGAAGTTGGGTATTCCTTGAAGACCGTATTAAAGTAAAGGGTAGCTTCTTCGTATTCTTCCAGATTATCTGAGCACTTTCCAATCCAATAATATGCTTCCGGTACAAGACTGCTATTATTAAATTTTAGGATGAAATCTTTATAACTCTCCTTTGCATTTTCATAATCCCGCTGACTATAGTAAATCTCACCCTTTTTAAAGTACACTTGATCAGAATACTGTAATGATGGATTCTCTTCAACGAACCGATCGATTTGTGCTATTGCCCTTTCCGGTTGGTTTTTTACTACATAGCAATATTGTATTCCATTTACAGCATCAAACACATAGCTTGAAGAAGGAAAATCAGATAGAACTTTTCTATAGTTTACTATTGCTGAATCATATTGCTCCATATTAAAGAACGCATCACCGATCGAGTAATAAATAACAGGTGTTAACGAAGTATTTTTGTAAACTGTTAATACATTCCGGTAATCATTAATTGCAGCACGATAATTATTCTGCTGAAAACGAATCCAGCCAATGGTAAACAGTGAAACATCTCCATATTTAGAATATGGATACTTACTTTGTAGAGCAGTGAATTCATTTATTGCTGAAGTAGTTCTTCCCGATTTGTAAAGTGCTTGTGCATATTGATAGTATGCGTATGGATCATCCAGAGTAAAATTCCTTGAAGTAAATAATTGCTTATAAACTTCACTTGCTGCTCTATAGTTTTTACTTCCGAAGTAGCTGTCTGCCAATCTTAATTTTGCATCGGTTATACGCTCATCGCCTGGATACATCTTTGTAAATTCTGAAAAACGAAATGCGGCATTATCATAATCACCGAGATTGAAATAACAATAAGCCGATCCGTAAAGTGACATCTTTTTTATTAAATCATCCTGTGTATCTATTACATTGTACCGTTTAAGTGCCTCATTATAATTTTGCTTTGAGAAATAATTTTCTGCCAAGTAATAGATTACTCTGTCCCGTTCAAAATCGGGTGAAGATGCTAAAATTAAGTTTAAATGCTGAATCGCTTCATCGTTCCGGCCTAAATAATAAAGCGCAGCTCCCAATCCAAGCATTGAACGCAGTTGGATATCAGATCCGTCATTAGCATAACTAAGAACAGGTTCAAAATAATTTTTTGCAGATGCGTATTGCTTACTATTTAATTCGATCTCACCAAGCAGAGTAAAAGCTCTTGCTTTAACATTAATTTGCTCAGAGGATGCAGCCGTTAACAGATAACGTTTTGATAAAGTTAGATCTTGAATATTAAAGTAAAGAAGTCCTAATTCGTATTCTACTTTGGGAATTATAAAACTGTTTGGATGTTCGATTAGCAAATCCCTATAAATTTTTATTGCGGCTTCATTGTTGCCTGCATATCTGTTTGCTTCTGCTTTCCAGTAGAACGATTCAATAGCTATGCTGTCATTTCCTGTGGAAAGATTATCAAAGGTAATAAAAGCATCATCATATTTACGCTGCTGAAAGAGAGACCATGCTAAACCATATTCTGCATCTCTTTTAACATCTGAATCAGGGAATGTTTTAAGTAGTTCTGAATAAACTCTCTCAGCATCAGAATATTCCTGCACTCTGTAGTGAGCATTTGCAAGTAAGAACAGACTTTCGGAATAAAGATTATCAGGCAGGTTATCTAATATTGGATTATTAAGTTCAAGAATTGATGATTGATAATCTTTCAGATAAAAGTAACAATATCCTATTCGGATTTGTGCAGAAACAAGTAAAGGGCTGTTTCGATGATATGATAAAAGCTCGTCGTAGTATTTAACTGCATTTTCATATTCATCTTTTCGTTCGTAAACTGCAGCAAGTGTATAAATTGAATAATCTCTGAACTTGTTTCTCGCCCTATCTTCAATTGCTTTCTTAAGAAAATCTTCAGCATCATCAAGGTTATCCTCCTCAGCATAAGATTCTCCGATCCAATACATCGCCGATCCGGTATATTTACCTCCTGGAAATTCACTCAATAAAGATTTAAACCTTGTCCGTGAGGTCGAATATCTTTGTTTGTCAAAATAGATAAGTCCAAGATGGTAAAACGCCTCTTCCCTGAAATTTGACCAGATAATCTGGTTAACAATGTATTCAAGTTCTGCTGCTGCCGGTTCCTTCTCCCCCATCTTAATTAACGCATCCGCAGCATAGTATTTTGCTGATGCGTAAAGTTCATCATCAATTCCATAGTCATCCGAAACATCTTGGAAAATTCTATAAGCACTAGCAAATCTCTCCTGATAGTATTCTTCCATTGCCATGGCAAATTTTTCAGACACATTCTGTGAAAAAGAGGATGTAAAAATTATAAATACTAAAAGAAAGAGTTTACTTAGCATTAATTTTATAGATTAAAACAAAATTTTTGAGATAGAATCAATAATTAATTTGGATAATTGTGTTGTAGTATCTACTTCTTTAAGACCATCGAATGCCAGATAATGTTTCATTTTATTCACATGGCCAAGAGTGAATCCTGTGGTAATTAACACCGGTTTAGGATAAAAAAGATTCATTCAATATTAATAAATCAAATATAATTTTATATTTCTCTTAAAATCAAGAGTAATAATGACTTATTTAAATTACTTAAAGATAATTATTAAAAACTACCATAAAAAATGTTAAATTTTTAATCAAAATTGAACACTTTATTTTACGTTTGTGATTTGCTTGATTTTTGATGTAAATTGCTAATCATTTTTCAGATAAACTAATAATAGGAGCACATAATGCAGAAAATTTTCCTCGTACTTCTTTCATTAACATTTATACTTTGTTTTAATGCAAATGTTCACGCTCAATTGGTAAAAGTTGGTGCAGGGGGAGGTTACTCTAATATAACAGGACCAGATTTTTACACAAATAGTATAGCAAATGATGGATTGGGCTTCTCTTCAGGATATAATTTGGGAATAATTGCAAAAATAGGATTACCATTGGTACCTCTAACACCACGTGGAATTTTCCTCTATAACAATTTCAGCAATGAAGAAGGTGGAGTTGAATATTCTCAAGCTATTTCATCATTAGGTTTAGGTGTTCAATATGGTTTTATTCCCGTTCCAGCGGGATTTGATCCTTATCTTTTTCTAGATTTAATGTACAATAATTTTGGAGATATAGATGGATTATCCAATGGTGGTGGATTTTCAAGATTTGGATTACAGTTTGGGGTGGGCACCGAAGTTTCAATAATACCTGTTGTTAATCTTGATGTATTTGCAGGATACAATTGGTATAATCTAACTGGTAAGGAAGATGGTGAAGATACAGTTACAACATTCGTAATAGATGTATTTGTAATGTTTAATTTTCTTTAAAAAATATGTTAAGGGAATAGGTTCGTCCTATTCCCTTCTTTGGATAGTCTCTCTACGTCTTCCTACCAGACTTATTATTTCATTCCCCAATTAATTTCGAATTCAACGAACCAGGACTTCGGAAAGGGAATGCCATCAGGGGGATTAGCTACATAAAAGTTACTTTAAAATAAAAAAGGCTGCCCTTTTAAGACAGCCTATCAATTTCAAATTCAAATAATATTAGTTTAACAAACTAAGTTCGTACTCGGCAGTTTTTCTGTAAGTAACATCGCCTTTTGCTTTATTAAACATTTCCTTGGCTTTTTCAGTGTCACCCTTTCCTTTGTAGGAGATTCCCATATAATAATAGGGCCCGCCTTTTGTAATTTTAGAGCGATATTTCAGCGCATTTTCGGAAGCAGCAATTGAATTATCCCAATCACCTAATTCTGAATATACTTTTGCTAATGATAGATAAGCTGCATCATAATCATTATAATCTACAGCCTTAGTCAAGTATTCAACTCCTTTTTCTGAGTTTCCATTTGATAATTCCTGGTTACCCAATTTAGAGTAAGCAAGGGAGAGATTTTTCTTCACTTTCTTTTGAACCTTAGCTTTATCGGTTAGTGTTAATACTTTCTCAAAGTTCTTTATCGATTCAGAATAATTTCCCATCTGAAAATATACACCACCAAGAGCATTGTAAGCATTGAAAAAATCTCCTTTGACTTTAATACATTCTTCAAATGATAACTTGGCATTTTCCAGATCCCTTGTCTTCTTAAGAGCAACTCCCTTTTGATAATAAATTCTGTAATTTTTTTCAATTTCAAGTGCTTTGTCATAATTCTCGATAGCTCCATTATAATTTCCTGCTTTAAGCATACTGTTTCCTTCATTGTAGAGCTTACCGGCCTCAGGACTCATGTCCTGTGCAATGGAATTGCCAATTAAAATTAGCAAAAAGCTTAACACAAATGCTGCGAGTTTCTTCATAAGAGTCATCCTTTTTAAATTTGTTAAATGTTTGATCGTGCGGAAGACGGGACTTGAACCCGTACACCAATTAAGGCACTACCCCCTCAAGATAGCGTGTCTACCAGTTCCACCACTTCCGCAAAATACAGGGGGAAAAGATATCCAAGCCGAGCCATAAATGCAATACTATAGATAAGTATTTTTTGTTCCGTGGCTATTGATTTTTACTGGTTCTACTATGATAAAGGATAGAAATGTTTGTCTTTTTGATCTGTGTCAAATAACTGTAGCAATTTTATCGCTTTGCAAAATTCAGACGCGGAATTATTTTTACTCAATTTTGTGATTTTAAAAGAGTTTTGTTGTCTAACCTAATGAAACTCAATTAAACCAAAGGAGATAAAAATGAAACAAGTATCAGTAATTTCGTTAACAATAATACTTTTCCTCTCATTTACCATCTGGAATGTTGCTCAACAAAATTATAGATCACGCGACGGGCAGCAGAAGGGTGAAAGATTCGCTGAAAAATTGAACCTGACAGAAGAACAGCAGTCTACAATTGAGCAACTTAGGATCGACAATCAAAAAGAGATGATTGATCTGAAAGCTGACCTCGAAAGGAAAAAACTAGATATGAAAGAGCTCAAATCTAAAGGTAATTACACACGAGAAGAATTTCTGAATCGGGTGGAAGCAGTCAATAATTCTAAAAATAGTATTTCTGTTGCAAAGGCAAACAACAGAATGGATATATATGAAATACTAACCCCCGAACAAAAGAAAATGTTCGATGATATGGGAGATAGATTCGGAAAACATAGAAAGATGATGCATCATAGAAGAATGATGAACGACTAATAATTAGTTGTGATTGAATGTATGAAGCCGGTTACTTTAGCCGGCTTTTTTTATATATCCCCTTCTATTGGACGAACAATTATTTCTTCAGTTACAATATTATCCTTTTGCAGAAATGCTGAAACCATTAATCGTGCAACACTCTCAGGATTCATCATTCTGTGGCTGTGTTCTTCTCTCATTTCCCTTGTCCACATAGCAGATTCAGTTGCACCCGGGGTAATATTAACTATCCGAATATTATAATCCCGGACTTCCTCCCTTAGAACTTTAAGATAACCCAGCAGACCCATTTTTGATGCTGTGTAAGCCGAACTATTCGTAAAGGTTTTTTCGGTAACAACAGACAGAACATTTATAATGGTTCCACTACCTAGCTTTTTCATATGCGGCAGGACAGATTTTATAGTATAAATTGATCCAAGGAGATTTGTATTAATAACATCGTCAATTTCTTTAATTGTATTCTCTT
>CP070637.1:508599-513107 GCA_020354005.1 Ignavibacterium sp. | reverse complement strand
ACTACGATGGTAGTGGTGAGTTCAGGGAACAGATGAAAGAGCTTAAAAAAGAGATGGAGAAATTTAAAGAGGAAATGAGTGAGTGGGAAAAAGAGTTAAAAAGGGAACTGGACAAACAGAAGAAAGACTATAATCGTTAATTGTTTTTTTTTGCTGATCCGAGTGAATCTACAAAAACCGCTTTGAATGTGCGGTTTTTTCATTTCAGGCATCCTGCATAAGTTCCGTTTATACAACTTTTCTTTACATAATTTATTAAAAAGCGTATTTTCACACATTAAAACATTATTTCAGCATCTTTACGGATATTAGATATTGATAGGGTATTAGCAGCTATTTGAATAAAAACAACTTCAATATAACAGAAAATATTCAGTTCAGGTTATTCCTCGTTTTAGCAGGAATATTGGTGGTATTTAAATTATTCATAGCTGAATCGGATCATATTATTTACAGGCTTGTCTGTGATTTTCTGATAATAGCTGTGGTAACTTTTCTTTTCCTTTCCTTAATGTTTTTTTTGGAGAAGAAAAAGGTAAGTCCGATATCTTTAATTATGAATATTGGAATATTTAATGCAGTTGTGTTCTTTCTGATAATGTTTTCTGAAGCGATAATGTCGTTGCTCTTTGAAAATGTGAATGAGAAATTGAACTACCCGAGTTTGATTTCTTTAGGTATTACACTTGCATATGCCGGACTTGTAGGCGGATTTATTACTTATGTATTTGTTGCACTAAGACACTTATTCTTTCTTAAACAAAGCAGTAACCAGCAAGTTTATTTTTTTACTATGGTTGTATTCTTTCTTCTTGCAGCATTAACTGCCAACTATTTCCAATCTGATGAATTGTTTTTTATTAGTAACACCTTTATGATTATTTCTGTGCTTTTAATGCTGATAAATTCTTTAAGGATTTCGTGGATAGCTTTTATAGTTAAAAAGGAAAAAATTGCTTTGTTAATTCTCTCGATAGTAATTGCCGTACTTTTTATTGTAAATCTTAGTAACACAGGTGATGTTAATGCAGGCGAGCCTACAGTGCACAAGATGATGTTGGAATCATTATCTCCTACGCTCCTTGAATTTACAAATATCATTATGATTTATGGTACCATTTACTTTGGAGTATTATTCTTTACCACTCTTTTTCACATACCAACAGCAGAAGCATTCGATAGAAAAGCTGAAGAGGTATCATCTTTACAATACTTTAGTAAGTTGATAACACAAGTACTGGATTTTAATGAGCTTGCTGAGACGGTAACCGATATAACAACGCGAGTAAGCAGTGCGGATGCATCGTGGATAATCTGGAAAGAGAATGATGACTTTGTTTCAATTGCAAATAAAAATATCGGCTTTGTTGACTCAAATCTTATAAATAGTTTTATTCTTGGCAAAGTAGATTGGAAAAGTATGAACGATACTGCATTTTTAAGATTGCGTGATTTTGAAAGAATATCTGAGCTAAGCCAGCCCTATAAAGCTGTTGCTGTATCGCCATTAAAAGCTCATGGTGAAGTAAAAGGTTTACACGTTGCAGTTCGCAAGAATGAAGATAGATTTAGCGAAGAAGATAAAAATGCTATTGCAACTTTCGCCGATTATGCTTCCGTATCTATCGAGAATTCCAGACTGCTTGAGGAATCTATTGAAAAAGAACGACTTGAAAAAGAACTTGATGTTGCAAGGGAAATTCAGAAGAAGATTTTACCAGATGAAAATCCAAAGTATGAAAATCTGGAAATCTCATCCGTTTTCGTACCTGCATTTGAGGTTGGCGGAGATTACTATGATTTCTTCAAAGTATCGGATTCCAAACTTGGATTTGTAATTGCAGATGTATCGGGTAAAGGCATATCGGCAGCATTTATTATGGCAGAGGTAAAAGGAATTTTTGAATCACTTTCGAAAACAATAGAAAGCCCTAGAGATATTTTAATTAATGCGAATGAAATATTAAAGAGCACTTTGGATAGTAAAACATTTGTAAGTGCAGCCTACGGACTAATAGACATGGGCGAAGGAAAAATGAGCTTTGCAAGAGCGGGGCATTGTCCGGCGTTATATCTTAAGAATGATGTTGCTCAAAATTTAAGACCTTCGGGTATTGGACTCGGATTAAGCAATGATAAGCACTTTGAAGATACACTTGAAGAAATAAATATAGATTTAGATGAAAGCGATACTATTGTATTGTACACCGATGGAATCACTGAGGCTAAGAATGAAAATCTTGATGACTTTGGTGAAAAATATTTTATTGAAATATTGTTAGAAAACAGAAATAAACAATTGAGTGAGCTCACACAAAAAGTAATACAAGAGGTATCAATGTTCTCACACAATCATTCACAATATGATGATATAACTTTAGTAATTTTAAAGTGGAAACAAAAAACTAAATTGGTCAGCCTCGGGGAAGAGCGGGGTCATGACAGAACGGAGAATTAGTATGGCAGAATTCAGCACAGCAATAACAGACAAGGGCGATATAAGCGTAATCAATCTTTCCGGGTATCTTGATGCGCATACTGCGCCTACTCTGGAGAATAACTTTACGGATTTGATTGACCAGAACAAGTTTAAAATTGTTGTAAACTTTGAAGAGCTCGCTTATATAAGCAGCGCCGGGCTTGGTGTGTTTATGGCTTACATTGAAAAAATAAGAAACAACTCCGGCGATATTAAGCTTACGAATATGAACGATAAAGTTTATAACATTTTCGATTTACTTGGATTTCCGTTGTTGTATGAAATTTATAAGACAGAAAACGAAGCGTTGAATAAATTTAAAGAGAGTGACGAGGTTGGGAGCAAATAAGAAAAATAACAGCGAACTTACTGTTAAGAGCCGAACGGAGAATCTATCCCTGATAAGAGACTTTATCAGTGATAAAGCATCCGCAACCGGTATATCGAATGAGGAAGTAGAGAATATAATGCTGGCTGTTGATGAAGCTTGTACAAATATTATTAAGCATGCATATAAATCCTATCCTGATGGTGAAATTATTATTAAAGTTGATTACAACCGAGATAAGCTTTTGATTACAATTATAGATTACGGCAACACTTTTGATCCGTTAGTCGTTCCTGATCCTGACCTGCAAAAATATTATAGAAATGGTAAAGTAGGCGGATTAGGGATGTATCTTATGAAATCTTTAATGGATGATGTAAAGTATACAACAGTTCCGGGCAAATATAACCAGGTTCTTCTTTCAAAAAGAATAAAGGTTTCGCAAAATTAATGAATGATACAGGCAGTCGTAAATTAAAAAGAAATATTACTGCGCTTGTAGAATTTAGCAGAATAATAAACTCAAGCATTGATTTGGAGTTTATTCTTAATAATGTGTTGCTTACTTGTTTGGGAAAATTTTTATCTACAAAAGGTTTGATTGCATTAAACGAAAATGGAAAGCTTCAGATCAAGCATACTAAAGGAATAAGCGATCATCTAATTGAAAAGTTTCCTCAGCTCAGATCAAATGATGATTTTTTAACAGACGAGAGAATTAAAAAATTTATGAACTCTGCAAGGCTTAAAGCAGCTGATATTATAAGTTCATCTGATGACAGTATTGGGTTGGTTTGTCTTGGTGAGAAATTGAACAAAACTAATTACACTGAGGATGACTTAGAATTTTTAAAGACTATCCTGAACATATCTGCTACGGCAATTCAAAACTCTATAAGAATAAACGAGCTGCAAGGTGTAAATAGGGAACTAGATTCCCGAATACAGAGACTTAATGTTTTGTTTGAGCTTAGCAAAGAGTTCGGTCTCTTTTCTGAATCAACCAAGGTTGCTAAGTTGTTGATGTTCTCTGTTATCGGACAGTTTATGGTCTCAAAATATGCGGTGTTAACTATTGAAGATGATGATGTGCAGATTTTGGAATCGAAGTTTGATGAAGCTGAGCTTAGGAAATGTTTAACACACTGTGAGTTCAATGAAATTGATAATGCAATAACTGGTTCTGATTTAAATAAAGACCATTCTGAATTGGTTGAGCTGGGTGTTAATTTGATTGTACCTATGCAGATACAGGGAAGAACAAAAGGATTGATATTATTAGGTGAAAGAATAAATAACCAGCCGTTTGGCGATACAGATATTGAGTTTATTTATTCAGTTGGAAGTCTTGCAATAATATCACTTGAAAATAAAAGGTTGTTTACAGAGGAATTGGAAAAACAAAAGCTAGAGGAGGAGCTTGATCTTGCAAGAGAAATACAGCAAAATCTTTTACCAAGCTCAATTCCCAAATATGAAAATTATGAAATAGCTGCTGTTAATATGTCTTCTAAACAGGTGGGTGGCGATTATTATGATATTATTCCGTTAATAAATAACAAATTCTGTGTGGCTATTGCCGATGTTTCCGGCAAAGGTGCTCCGGCATCTCTAATGATGGCAAACATTCAGGCATTCCTTCAGGTTATATGCAGACAGGATGTTGATATTGTTGAATCAACTGGTGTAATGAACGATCTT
>CP070637.1:505054-508499 GCA_020354005.1 Ignavibacterium sp. | reverse complement strand
TTATCTTCCTCATCCCTAGCAGATACAATTACAGAAGCTGAGGGAAGTTCATCATCACTTAGTCGTTCGAATTTTTTCTTGGCACCAATAACAAAAAGAGCGGATTGTATAAAATACCCGCAAAGAATTAGAAGGAAAATTAATTCAGGCATTCTTCGGGTGCTCCAAATTCAAAATTATGTTTCCCTGCTTTGTCAACAATGTATTTAATTGAATCAACTATTATGTCAGTCGTTTTATTACTATCGTGCAACACAATAATTGAATTACTTTGCAAATAATTATCAACAATCCTTTTTACCTTTTCAAGATTTGCGTGATAATCATATGTAACGAGGTTCCACATAACACAAGTTAATCCTGTTTTCTGCATCATTTTACCAGTGTTAAATTTAAACCATCCAAATGGTGGTCTAAAGTAGCGGACTATGTAGTTGAAGTTTTCAAGCATTAGTGAATTGAAACTTTTAATCTCACGCAGGGCATCTTTTTCATTTAGCTTTATTAAAAGTTTATGATTGATAGTATGATTTCCAACAACGTGACCTTCATCAATAATTTGATTCGTTAATGAGTTATAACGTTCAACATTAGTCCCAACACAAAAGAAGAGTGCCCTGATATTAAATTCATTCAATGCTAATAATATTTTTTCTGTTGTACCCGGATTCGGTCCGTCATCAAATGTTAAAAGAACCTTATTATTTGAAGTATCCCACTTAAACTGGCTATATATCTTCTTAATCAAATATGGTGGATTGATATTATGTAACATCAGTTTTTTACAAGATAAATTGTCTTTTTTATTTATCGTTCATACTTATTATTAAATCAAACAATAATTTAATCAAGAAGGTATTAAAAATACGAATTGATAAATATTTTGAAATGTATTTAATAATAGCACGATTGACTATATTCGCAACTTATTTTTAAAATTTTTAACTATTAATGAAGCATCTTAATGAACATCAGACCGGAATTATTGCTGTTGTTACATCTGCGGTGCTGTGGAGCAGCGGTGGTCTGTTTGTAAAGTTACTTACACTAACCCCGATGCAGATTTCATTTTTCAGATGCGCAATTGCAGCACTTACCTTTGCTGTAATTTTCAGAAAACAAATCTTTCAATATAACTTTCTTACGTTTGTAAACTCATTTTTCTATGCAGGCGTATTAATTTGCTACGTAATAGCAATGAAGACAACCACAGCAGCCAATGCAATATTTCTTCAATCAACAGCACCTATTTACGTACTGATATTTGAGCCAGTGTTGAACAAAACCAAATATGATAAATCTAATATTATCACAATCATTGTTTGCTTTTTTGGAATGATACTATTCTTTTTGGGCGATCTAACTCCCGGCCAGCTTGAAGGTAATTTCTTTGGATTATTGTCGGGGATATTTTTTGCAGCTTTCTTTTTAGGTATGAAAAGGAATGATAAAAAGTATCAGCAAAGCTCAATTTTCTGGGGAAATATTTTGGTTGCAATCATTTGTCTGCCATTCATTTTTTCTATCGAGCAGCTTACTTTTTCACAGCTCTGGATGGTAAGTTTTCTAGGTGTTTTTCAGATTGCTATTGCGTATGCTTTCTTCTCTTATGGATTAAAGAGTGTATTTGCCGTCGAAGCTTCAATAATTTCTATGATAGAACCTGTACTTACACCAGTCTGGGTTTTTATTGGTCATGGAGAGGTTCCTACTACAACGGCTATAATTGGAGGAATCATAATTCTTTCTGCCATTTCTATTCGTACGGTACAAATGGGCAGAGCCTTATTTGGTAGGAGGTTTAGCTAATTATCTGTTATCTAAAAAGCATATCCTACACTTAGGCCTCCGGTTGGATGAAATTCATCAAACCCAAAGTAAGGTGTAAAACCAATCCTAAAAAGAAATCCACCATCAGCAGGCTGGTAGCGATAGCCAATTGTAGCAGTACCGCCAATCCCGCTTCCTGAGACTGATTCCAAGCCGAAAAGACCTGCACTTCCAAAAACTATTACAGGACCAATTCCCAGCTCAAGTTTATGATTTTTAGATCCGGGTAAATAATTGATAGTGAGCGGAATTAAAAACAATTCTATATCCGTCCAGAAAAAGAATTGCTCTGTTTCGAAATACATGAAACCTATTCTTGCTCCAAAATCCTCAGTAAACAATCTATCATAATTAAGTGAGTACAAACCACCGTTGCCAAAAAATTCTAAATAAATGCTATTTGGATGTGTTTGTGCTGTTACAGAATAATTTAAAGCAACAAGTATTGTAACCCACATAATAAGAATTCGAATATTTTTCATTTCTCCCTCCTATAACTTTGAAATCAAACATTACTAATTATTGTATGGATTTTATGTAATCCGGCTCATCACCTTCATAACGAGAAAAAATATTGAGCTGAGTAAAGTCATAATCTTCCAGAATCATATAGTCATATACAACCGTATCATATGTAGATTCAATAGATCCAGCAATTAAACCAATAATTGTCCCAAGCGATCCCAGTAGGCAAGCACAGCCGAGTGCTTTCTGTTCAGCAGTATATCTAAGCCTAAAAAATCCTACTTTAGAACTTCCCTCATCATCTCCAGCAGCTAATCCGATAGCGGCTCCCACAGCCACACCTGCTCCAGCACCAATGGCTGCTCCTTGCAGAATCTTACTTTCTCCCTGAACCTCAATTAATTTTATATCATGGTTCTTTATGATGCGAATTAAATTATTGGAGTTTTCCAATTCTTTTTCAGATGCTCCATATTTTTCACACAATAAAATCGTGCTATCCCTAACGGATAATAATTCACCATTATACCTTCTGCCACCATTCAAATCTATAATCACTTCAGCACCTGCAATCCGTTCAGTAGTAGAACCTTCAGTCTCTACATAGTCATCCGGATTTAGGGTTGGACCAGAATAGCAACCAGTTAGCAAGATTAATGATGCAAAAAATGCTATCAAAATATTTTGTTTAAGAATTACCTTTACCATTTTTCTGCTATAAAGATAGATTGAACTTTTAGTTCACACATTGTTTTATGTGGTTTTGTTAATAATCTATTTTGTTCAGGTGCATTAGTCTGTTTCTTAAAATCTAATTTCTCTTCATTATTTCCATTTTCATCCTGTAAATAATTCTGCATTCTTTTACTGTGCTTATATTAATGAAACAAGGTATAATGCAATAACAACTCCAGTTGCAATTAGCCATCCAGTTTGGTTTCTATATTTCACAACCTCAAAATGACTGATACTATCCATTGCAATTTTCCCTTTGTATGGAGTTTCATCATTGTTTAACAGCATCACACCATTACCGTAAAGAGTATCATCTTTAATCTCATAACCCCAATCCTCAAATCGGTATCTATTATCATCTTTCGTAATTACATAAAGACGAACAGGGGCTTCTCCTTTTTCAACATTTTCAATG
>CP070637.1:499759-504954 GCA_020354005.1 Ignavibacterium sp. | reverse complement strand
TGGGACTAGATGAAGTTCTTACCTGGATGGAATCGCTATGGAAAACTTTAGGGGAGCCGAGATACAGGGCTTGCCCAATATTAAGAAAATTAGTTAGAGAGAGAAAGCTTGGTAAGAAAACCGGTGAGGGATTTTATAAGTACGATGAAAACGGAAATATTATTTCATAGAACTTTCAAAAAAAAATTCTGTTAAAATTATATGAAAACACTTGTCCTTAATTGCGGCAGTTCATCAATTAAATACCAATTTATCGATACTGAAACAGAAACAGCACTTGCAAAAGGAGTTGTTGATAGAATCGGCATGACAGGGGCCGTTCTAACGCATCAAAGATACGACGGTGATAAAATAAAAATTGCTGGTGAAATTCTTGATCACACAGCTGCTATTGAGTACGTGCTTGGCGTAATGATGAGTAAGAATCATGGTGTTATAGATGAAAAAAAGGATATTGAAGCAGTAGGTCATCGGGTTGTTCACGGAGGTGAAACTTTTTCCGGTTCTGTATTTATAACTAATGAAGTTATTAATGTTCTTCAGGAAAATATTGAACTGGCTCCGTTGCACAATCCCCCAAACATCAAGGGTATTCAGGCGTGTAAAAAATTACTCCCCGATGCACCACAAGTTGGTGTATTCGATACTGCATTTCATCTAAAGATGCCTCCCAAAGCATACCTGTACGGTATTCCATTTGAACTATATAAACGATATCAAATAAGAAGATACGGTTTTCATGGTACTTCGCATCTTTTTGTATCTAACCGTGCGGCAGAACTTTTGGGACAGGATATAAATAAATTAAGAATAATAACCGCTCACCTTGGTAACGGCTGCAGTATGGCCGCTGTTAAATATGGTCATTCAATCGATACATCCATGGGTTTTACACCGCTCGAAGGATTGATGATGGGTACAAGGAGCGGCGATCTGGATCCATCTCTCATACTATACATAATGGGGAAAGAAGGTCTTTCATTGCATGAAGCTGGCATCCTTCTTAATAAGCACAGCGGCTTAACCGGTATTAGTGGTGAGAGCAGCGATATGAGGGAGATATTGGCAGCGGTTAAAGATGAACATAAAAGAGCAACGTATGCGTTTGAGATGTTTTGCTACAGGATAAAAAAATATTATGGAGCGTATGCTGCTGCAATGGGTGGTGTTGATGCATTTGTATTTACTGGGGGTATTGGTGAGAACGCTGTGGATGTACGAACCGAAGTCTGTCGTGATATGGAATTTCTTGGTCTAAAACTCGATGAACAAAGAAATGAAGACAACGAAGAAATAATCTCAAGTAATTCTTCAGCTGTGAAGATAATGAGAATAAGCACAAACGAAGAATTAGTTATTGCTATGGATACAGACAAAATTGTTTCTGAAATGCTGCAATCCGCGGATCAGTCTTCTCTTTAAATAAACAGAATTTAATTTTTTAGGGAGGTCGTTATGGAATCTGGATTGAGGGGTAAGGTAGCTTTGATTACAGCAGCAAGCAAAGGAATTGGTAAGGCAGTTGCTGAAGCATTGGCCTCAGAGCAATGTAAAGTAGCAATCTGTTCCCGCACAAAAAGTGACCTTGTAGAAGCATCGAAAGTGATTAAAGAAAAATACAGTGTCGATCCTCTCTGGTGTATCTGTGATCTTAATAAAAATTCAGATATAGAAAGAACTTTTGAAGCCACTGTTAAAGAATATGGAAAAGTTGATATTTTAGTAAACAACTGCGGGGGACCTGTACCAGGTTATTTTTCAGAATTAGAAGAGAAAGATTGGGACAACGCTTATGACCAGGTTCTGATGAGTGTTGTCAGATTTTCCAAATTGGTCTTACCGGATATGATGAACAACGAATGGGGAAGAATTATAAATGTAACTTCAATATCAGTAAAACAGCCGATTGATAATCTAATGCTTTCTAATTCACTTAGAGCAGGAGTTATAGGATTTGCTAAATCATTAAGCACTGAAGTGGGAAAGCATAATATAACTGTAAACAACGTTGCGCCGGGACTAACCTTAACACACCGTTTATATGAACTGGCAGTTCTGGAGGGAAAAGAAAATAATAAATCACACGAAGAAGTTCTGGCTGATATGGCAAAGAGAGTTCCAATGCATCGTCTCGCTGGACCTGAGGAGATTGCTTCAGTTGTACTGTTCCTTGCATCAAAACAGGCAAGCTATGTTACAGGAACTACCATCCAGGTTGATGGGGGATTTACGAAAGGTTTAATGTAGTAGTATAATTCGATATTAAAATCTTTCTAGAATTTTATAATTCTAAATATAACGGAGTTTGTCTATCTCTAATCTATTAATGTCACACTGTCCGCCACGGCGGACTGTCGAAGTGTGACTTTAAATAATATTTTCAGTCTTCGACAAATTGCCTGCCGGACAGGCAGGGCTCAGACTGACAATTTTGGTCTTATTACATAACCTAGAAAGATATTAGAGGACGAATGCAAGCTTTTTGTTAAAATCCATAATTAATACCCAGCATAAACCTGCCTAAAATTTGTGGCTGATTTACTGCTTCATCCGCGTCGCTGTAAGAATAATCTTCTCTTGGATTAACATCGTCGCCATCAGGACTATAAGCAGTATCATGTCCCTTTAAAGTGCCTTCAAAAAAGTATTCAGCGCCTGCACTAAAAACCATGTAAAGATTTGGAACAAGTGGAAATTGAGTTTCAAGTCCACCACCCAGTCCAAATTGATTACTGGTTACATCAAAGTCTTCATTACCACCAACGTATTTGAAATTAGCTGTAAACATTGAATATCTCGGTCCCAGATAGATGTGCGAGTTTGTTAAAAAACTAAGCGGTATTAACAAATCAAAGTTCAAATTCCACATCCATCCTCTTTCTTCGGGTGTACCGTTAGTGGCATTGTTAATAAAGATTCTTCGCGCATCGGCAGATTTTCCTGGCTCCATGGCTGTATAACCTATTCCAAACCTTGCACTTAAAGGAAAGTCTTTTTGAAAATTTGTAATTGTGAGATTCAACTGGCCTCCAAATCCACCGTTGTAACCAAATACAACACCGCTATATAATTTAGGACCCGGATTTAGGACGTTTTCCAAGGATTGTGCAAATCCATTGATTGAGAGGAAAATAAGAACAATAAGTACGAACCTGCTTCGCATACTAGCTCCTTTATATTATTAATAATACTATAGAAATAGCATTTAGCAAGGCCCCAATAATGGTGTGACGACTTACATTATAGTAAATTTATAATTAATATGAAAGACAAAAGGACTATTTAGTCTTATAAATAATTGATATTTGCAATAATAATCACTGATGATTTTATCAATTAGCCAAAGAAAAGTTTATTTTTCGCAAAATTTTAAATTTCGTTCCAAAACATTTAGAATCGAGGATAATCTTCAGAACTACTTAATCCTTCAATACCGAAAAAAAAGAAACCCTATTAACATTACTTGATAGGGCTTATTTCCACAATTAAAGACATTTTAACTTAATGTGGAAATCCAGCGAATTGTTTATGTTTCAAATTGAACCAGAATGCTAAGCTTTTAATCCTGGTCTGCTACTCATCATGAAAACGGAATGATACCCTTAGCTTAGTTCGATAAGCGACAACTTTTCCGTCTTCAATTTTGAGATCTTGCTCAGCAACTTCAGCTACTCTAAGATCTTTTAGAGTTTTTCCTGCTCTTTCAATAACTTTTTTAGCGGCATCCTCCCAGGAAACGTTGCTTGTGCCAACAAGTTCTATTACTTTATAAATGCTGTCTGCCATAATGCCCTCCTTTTATAATTTTGATTTGAGTTCATTCATAAAAAAAATTAAGATGCATTAATTTCGCTTTACTTTAAGAATTCCATATAAGAATTTTATTGCACCAAGATCTTTCTAATAGTAAACTAATATTGGTATAATTTTATTTAATAGTCAAATATTTTCTGTAAACCTAAAGGTAAATTTAAAATAAATCCCTGCTGTTTGATAACACCTCGTTAAACTTTAGCATTATCAATGGTGGGTCAGCAGGGAATATTAATTAATATAAAATATGTTCCCTTTATAATTCTATTTTATTAATAACATTTTTTTCGTCTGAATATAAGCTCCAGCCTGTAACCTGTAAAAATACGTTCCACTCGGCAAACCAATTTCATTGAATTCTACCTGGTAAACTCCTGCCGGTTTCTCTTCATTTACTAAGGTGGCAATTTCATTTCCCAATACATCATAAACTTTTATTGAAACAAATTGTTTACTGCTTATTGCATACTTAATTGTGGTAGATGGATTAAATGGATTTGGATAATTTTGACCCAGTCTAAAAGTTAGTGGGGCGTAAACTACAACTTCAATCTCATCTGAATATTCATATTGTCCATTAAAATCAATTTGCTTTAACCTGTAGAAATAAGTCCCTGCATTAACAGTTCTGTCGATATACGAGTAATCCCGGGTTTCTGTTGTAGTTCCTGAACCGTTTACAAATCCAATCTTTTTCCAACCATCCCTGGCTTCACCTTCCCCTCCTTGCCAAGGAGGTGATTGAGGCGTGGTTCTCTCAATCTGGAATCTTGAGTTATTTGTTTCTGTTGCGGTCGACCAGGCTAGCTTTACTATCCCTGCTTCTGAAACTGCACTGAAAGATAGTAACTCTACGGGGATAAGTACAGGATCGATGATTTCTCTTACTAAACCAGGGATAAAGAATGGATCGATTCCGACAGATGATAAATCTACTTGTATTGTTGGCATAATATCTTGTACAATCCAATTGCCCTCAGCAATCCATACAGTATCATCTACAAAGACAAGTGGTTGAATAATTGGTGGGAATGGAGGAATAATAAGTACTATACTAACACCCTGTTGAATAAAAAACTTTTTACAAGTAAATGGACCTAATTGAGTTGTAATGGTTTCATCTGCAAGTCTTTTGCCAAGATATTCAAATCTTAGAGGAAGATTTAATGAATCGTTAGCTATTGTTGTATCAATAGAGAATATTGTATACTCTTGATTAACAGCTGAAGCAAATCGATAAACAGAGTACCAGTTTTGAAGCGAAGTAAAAAAGTCGACAAAAGTAAAATTATCAAAAGTTATTATTGAATCTATGGATGCAAGGAATTCCCCTAGAATCCCTACTGCAAAATACTCATATCCATCAGTTCCCATAAAATGGA
>CP070637.1:488505-499659 GCA_020354005.1 Ignavibacterium sp. | reverse complement strand
TTTGATGCGCCCCTATAACATTGGATTCAATATATTCAATTTATAACAAATTCTGTTTGGAACTATAATTCGTTTAATGAAAGCACTTCATAACATCCTTCTTATATCAATATCATTTTGTATCACATCTTGTCTAAATTATAAACAAACTGTAATTCTTCAGCCTGATGGATCAGGGCAGATGAAAATAGAGTATTGGATGAAACTTCCCGATGTTGGCAGCAGAAAAGTGGCTGATAATTTCGGAATTTTTAATTCCGATTCAATTCGTAATAATTTCTCTTCAAGTTATTCCAAAATAGAAAATGTTGAAGTATATGTGGATAGTATTGATACTACTACTCATGCAATTGTAGAATTCACATTTAATAGGATTGATTTACTTAATCAAACCAAAATGTTTGCCGATTCAAAATTCCAATTCAAAGAGGAAACATCTGGACAAATTGTTTTTAGCCAGTTCATCGCTCCTATTGCAATCGGATTCGGCATCGATGCAAATGAATATTCAGTGAGTTATAGTTATACATTCTCAGGTACAATATTAAATCACAATGCACATCAGGTAAAGGATAACATTCTTGTATGGAATTATTCATTAGCAGATATTGGAGTTGGTAAATCGATTGCTGTCACTTTCAGACCATTCAAACTGGAAAAGACTCCGGATTGGATATATATGCTTACAGGAGCAGTGCTTGCACTTGTTATTTTCTTTCTTTTAAGGAGAAAGAAGGGGTAAATTCCAATTATACATAGGAGAAATTATTGACTAAACTTTACCATTTTGCTATCTTTATTATTCGTTTTAAAAATAAAAGGATTGATTTTTTAGGTGAATGGCTGGTAATGATTATATGATTTTCTCCGGTAGTGCAAATGTACCACTGGCGAAAAAAATAGCAATCAAAGCAGGAAAAGTATTAGGTTCCATCGAGTTAAGGAGATTCAGCGATGGAGAAATTTGGGCTAAATACCAGGAGAATATACGTGGATTAGAAGTTTTTATTATTCAATCCACGAACCCTCCTTCAGAAAATATAATGGAATTACTGATAATGATTGATGCTGCAAAAAGAGCATCTGCTAAGAGCATTACTGCTGTAATTCCTTATTTTGGTTATGCCCGGCAGGATAGAAAAGATCAACCAAGGGTATCGATAACGGCAAAATTAATAGCAAATTTAATTGCGGTTTCTGGTGCAGATAGAGTAATAACAATGGATTTACATGCTCCGCAAATTCAGGGATTTTTTGATATCCCGTTTGATCACCTTTATGCTTCATCCGTTTTCCGGGGCCATATCGATCATTTTATGGATGATCTGGTAATTGTTTCACCAGATGTTGGCGGTATAAAAATAGCCAGGGCTTATGCCAAGCTTTTTAATTGTGCACTAGTTGTAATTGATAAGAGACGTCCGCAGCAAAACCTTGCAGAGGTTGTTAATATTATTGGTGATGTGAATGATAAGAATGTTTTAATTGTTGATGATTTGATAGATACAGGTGGTACATTTGTAGGGGCAATAGAAGCCTTGAAGGAAAATGGTGCAAAGAAAATATTCGGTGCAATTACTCATCCATTGCTTTCGGGTAATGCAATTGAGAAGATTGAAAAATCAGATCTCAATAAATTATTTGTAACTGACACCATAGATTTAAAGGAAAAAGCTAAGTCTGATAAAATAAAAGTACTTTCTGCAGCCGATCTATTTAGCGAAGCAATACGCAGAACATTTAACAATGAATCAATCAGCTCTCTTTTTAATATAGATAAGGGATAATATTTATTTGGAGAAGAAATGGAAAAAGTAAAATTAGAAGCAACTGAAAGAAAAAACATTAGCAAACATAACAGAAAAACTGTAAGATACTCCGGAAGAGTTCCGGGTATTTTCTATTCAAAACATGTTGAGCCCATTGCAATCGAGGTCCCGCAACAGTTAATTAATTCACTTGTTTTTACAGCTAAAACAAATCTTATTTCACTCATATTAGAAGATCACGATGAATACGAATGTGTTATAAAAGATGTTCAATTTGATCCGGTGACTGACAAAATATTACATTTTGATTTACTTGGTGTAACACGAGGAGAAAAAATCCAACTTGATGTTCCTGTTCAAATTTTAGGTAACGCAGTAGGTGTTAAAGAAGGTGGCATATTACAACAAAACTTGCACAAATTTGATGTTGAATGCCTTCCAAGACATATCCCGCAGTTCTTAAATATTGATGTAACTGAATTAAAACTTGGTGACTCAATTCACGTTGGTGCATTATCTTTTGAGAATGTTACAATACTTAACCCGGAGGATACAGTTGTTGTAGCTGTTACTCATCCAAAAGTTGAAAAAGAAGTTGAAGTAGAGGAAGGTGAAGAAATTGTTGAAGAAGAGGAAGCAGCAGAACCGGAAGTAATCGGTAAGGGCAAAGAAGCAGAAGAAGAGAAAAAGGAAGAGTAATTAGTTTAGTGCGCGGAATATTGGGTATAGGGAATCCGGGCGCGAACTATATACGGAACAGGCACAACGCCGGTTTTTTAATTTTAGACACATTCGCCGAAAGTAAATCACTCGATTTCAGACCAGCAAAAGGTGATTACTTTCTTGCTTTAGGAAAGCTGAACGAAGAATCTTATTGTCTTATTAAGCCAACTACCTATGTTAATAGAAGCGGACAGGCAGCATTACAGGTTATTAAAGAGTATGAAATTGAAATGGTTGATTTGCTTGTCGTCTGCGACGATGTAAATCTTAAAACCGGGGAACTAAGAATTAGGGAAAGCGGCGGAGATGGCGGACACAACGGTATTGCATCAATCATCTATGATTTTAACTCAGATCAGTTCCCGAGATTAAGGATTGGAATCGGTAATGATTTTGATGAAGGACAACTCTCCTCTTATGTGCTAAGTGATTTTAGCGATGAAGAAGAAAAATTATTGGCTGGTGTAATTAAGAATTCACTACTGCTTATAAACGAGTTTATTATTAATGGATACGAAGCAATGCTGGATGTAAATAGCCGTCTTAAAAATGATGAATCAACTGAAAAAATTAATTAATTGAATATAAAAAGGATTTAGGAGCTCTCATGAATACAATCATCTATACAATTCCTGTATTAGGTGTATTAGGATTATTGTACACATTGTGGAAATCTGCCTGGGTACAGAAACAAGATCCCGGTACAGAGAAAATGCAGAATATTGCTGCTCATATTTATGAAGGTGCAATGGCATTTCTCCGTTCGGAGTACAAAATCCTTTTCATATTTGTTGCTTCGGTTGCTATTCTTCTTGCTGTTTCTGCGAATCCTGATGATTCATCACCCCTTGTGGCAGTATCATTTTTAGTTGGTGCCCTGTGTTCGGGTCTGGCTGGATTTATTGGAATGAGAGTGGCCACAAAAGCAAATGTAAGGACAACGAACGCTGCCCGCACAGGATTAGCTAAAGCACTTGAGGTTGCTTTTGCAGGCGGTTCGGTGATGGGTATGGGTGTAGTTGGCTTAGGTGTATTAGGGTTAAGTATACTGTTTATAATTTACAGTGATGTATTTGGAGTTTCACAGTCAGCAGATTTAAACAGGGTTATAACAATAATTACCGGCTTTTCATTTGGTGCTTCATCTATTGCTCTTTTTGCTCGTGTGGGTGGAGGCATTTACACCAAAGCTGCAGATGTTGGTGCTGATTTAGTTGGAAAAGTTGAGGCAGGAATACCAGAAGACCATCCACTTAATCCTGCAACAATTGCAGATAATGTGGGCGATAATGTTGGTGATGTTGCCGGGATGGGTGCGGATCTTTTTGAATCTTATGTGGGTTCAATTGTTGGAACAATGGTGCTTGGAGCATCCTTTTTCGGGATTTCCGAATTTGCAGATCACTTTAATGGATTAGGGGCAGTCCTTCTTCCTTTAGTGATTGCCGGTGTGGGTATAATAATGTCAATCCTTGGGACATTCTTCGTTAAAGTAAAAGAAGGAGGCAATCCGCAAAAAGCATTGAATATTGGTGAGTTCGGTTCATCATTTTTTATGATCATTGCTATGTATTTTATAATTGATTACATGCTTCCTAAACAGTGGGTGTATCAAGATAGTCTATTCTCAACTACCTATATAATCACCTCACTTAATATTTTCTTTGCTACTGTTATTGGTTTGGTTGCCGGTGTATTAATAGGATTGGTAACAGAATTTTTTACCGGGACTGGTAAGCGTCCGGTTATTAACATAGTGAATCAATCATTAACAGGATCTGCTACAAATATAATTGCCGGTTTGGGGACCGGAATGATTTCTACTGCAATTCCAATTCTAATTATTGCAGCTTCTATTATTTCAGCTTTTGCGCTCGGTGGTTTGTACGGAATTGCAATAGCTGCTGTTGGAATGCTTTCGAACACTGGTATTCAGTTGGCCGTTGATGCATACGGCCCCATTTCGGATAATGCAGGCGGTATTGCTGAAATGTCTGAGCTTCCAAAGCAAGTTAGACAGAGAACAGATAAACTTGATGCAGTCGGGAATACCACTGCTGCTATTGGTAAAGGTTTCGCGATCGCTTCTGCTGCATTAACGGCTTTAGCTCTGTTTGGTGCTTTCATGACGTCTGCAAACATTAAGTCAATTGATATTTCAAAGGCAAATGTAATGGCCGGGCTTTTCGTTGGTGCAATGCTTCCGTATCTTTTTTCAGCTCTTGCGATGAGTGCAGTGGGACAGGCTGCAATGGCAATGATACAGGAAGTTAGAAGGCAATTCAATTCAATCCCTGCACTTTCGGCAGCATTAAATGTTATGAAAAAATATGCCGGAGCTGAGCAGTCCGAGTGGACCGAAGAAGATAGGAAGACTTTTGAAGCAGCGGATGGTGTTGCAGAATATGGTAAATGTGTGGAAATATCTACAAAAGCTGCTATTAGAAAGATGGTAGTTCCGGGATTGTTAGCCGTACTAACACCTGTTTTATTTGGTTTTATTGGCGGCGCGGAAATGCTTGGAGGATTGTTAGCCGGAGTTACTGCTTCTGGTGTATTAATGGCTATTTTTCAATCAAATGCAGGTGGAGCATGGGATAATGCTAAAAAAATGATTGAGGAAGGTGTTGTGGCGGAAGGAGAAAAATACGGAAAAGGCTCAGAACCACATAAAGCTGCAGTAGTCGGTGATACGGTTGGTGATCCTTTCAAGGATACATCAGGCCCATCGCTAAATATCCTGATTAAATTGATGTCTGTTGTTTCACTTGTTATTGCACCATTAATTAAATAACTTTAATACGATAAGTAATTTTAATAACCCTGCTCTTCATTAATACAATTAAAATGAAGGGCCGAAAGACCAAAGGGAGGAAACGAAATCATATGAGTAACAAAGTATACGAAAGTGCTGTTCTTATCAATGCCGCATTGGAAGATGAACAGATTCAATCCATTATTTCACATATTAAAGAAATAATAGTTAACTCTGGCGGCGAGATACAAGATGTTGAAGACTGGGGGAGAAAAAGATTGGCATATATGGTTAAAAAAAGTAAGATTGGTTACTATGCCATCTTCAGATTTAGTGCCCCACCTAATATTATCACAAAACTTGAAAGATTTTATAAGCTGGATGAGAGCATCCTTCGGTTCCTTACAATTAGTCTTTCTAAAAATGCGTTAGAACATATTGAGAAAAACAGAACAAAATCTGAAGCTGAAGTGGAAATAAAAGAAGATGAGGAAATAGTTTTTATTGAAGCTGAAGAAAATTTTGATAAACCAAGCGAGGAAACCGCAATTAATTCTTAAACTATGATTTAGTACGGAGGTATAAACTATGGCTGAACTGAAAATGCCGGAAATTAACTATGTTATCGTTGCTGGTAATTTAACAAAGGATCCTGTTTTTAGGCAGACGACAAACCAAACACCGGTGGTTAATTTTTCATTGGCATCTAACCGGAGATATAAAGATAGTTCAAATCAATGGCAGGAAGATGTATGCTATATTGGCATTGTAGCGTGGAATAAACTTGCAGAGAGCTGCAGAGAGAGACTGAAAAAAGGTTCGGCAGTTCTGGTCGATGGTGAGCTCCAGAGCAGAAGCTGGAAAACCGATGAGGGACACAACAGAAGCATTGTTGAAATAAAAGCAAGAAGAATTCAATTCCTCAATAAGAGAGCTGTCACAGCAGAAGCAGAAGAGGTTGCGATTAGTAATAATGAAAATGGTGAAGATGTTGCAGAACCAACTGTAGTTGAAGACACAGTAACTGAAAATGGTAGTGAGAAAGTTAAAGATGATTCTTTTGATAAGTTTTTATCAAGTGAAGAATCCGATTTGATTAAGTAAAATTAATTATTAAAGGTTAGAAGTAGTATGAGAAGCAAAAAGATTTGCAGGTTTACTCAAAACGGTATCAAGTATATCGATTATAAAGATGTAAAGCTGCTTCAACGCTATATAACAGAGCAGGGTAAAATAATTCCCAAAAGAATTACTGGTACAAGTTCAAAGTATCAGCGGGAATTAGCTGTTGCAATAAAACGAGCACGGCATATGGCATTGATGCCGTATGTTTCGGATACTGTTAGATAAAAAGTTTTTGGAGATATTATGAAGGTCATTCTTAGAAAAGACTTTGAGGCACTGGGACAAATAGGCGATATTGTTGAAGTAAAAGAAGGCTACGCAAGAAACTTCTTGATTCCGCGAAAGATTGCCTATACGGCACTTGGTGGAAATTTGAAAGCATTAGAAGAAGAAAAGCGTAATCTTGTCAGAAAGAACGAACACGAATTACATGCTGCTGAAACTCTCGCAACGGAACTGGAAAAAGTATCCGTAACCATTCCTGTTCAGGTTGGTGAAGAGGATAAGATTTTTGGTTCTGTTACAAACCAGATGATTTCCGACGCATTGAGCGAAAAGGATTATGAGATTGATAAACGAAAAATTGAAATTGAAGAACCCATAAAAACATTAGGTATTTATAGTGTGAATTTAAAATTGCACAAAAGTATAAATGCCAAAATAAAAGTGTGGGTAGTTCGGGAGTAATAATTCTTAATAAGCATGAATTAAAAAAGGGAAGCTGATTAGCTTCCCTTTCTTTTTTTAAAAATTAAATATTAAATATTATTATCGAACGTGAATCTGACCTTCGCGGATCATCTTTGCTATATGAGCAGTCCCATTCTTTGAGATATTTCTAATTTCGCTGGTTGAAAGTTTTAATGTAACAAACCGGTTCAGTTCCTGTATCCAGATCTTTTTCTTCTGGATGTTTGGCAGGAACCTTCTTTTGGTTTTATTGTGTGCATGGGAAATACTATTCCCGGTAATAGGACCAACGCCTGAAACCTGACATTTTCTTGACATTTATTCTCCTTAACAGCTTTACATATTATTAATTTCGAATAATAAATATAGGTATATTCTAATTAAATTATCCAGTCATTTTGTTGATATTTATTGCAATTCACCCTATTAGAATAGTTTATTCTGTTAATCATTGACAATTTCAATAACCTTTTTATATTATAGAAAGAACTCGTTTCAAGTAGTGCCGATCATCGATAATAACCAAAAAACTAAGCTTGATTTTAATCTTTAATTAAAAGGCGAAATATGGAATACTATGAACTGCATCCCGATAACCCTCAAATTCGATACATAAACAGAGCTGTAGAAATACTTAGGGAGGGGGGAATAATTATTTATCCAACAGATACCGTCTACGGAATTGGATGTGATATTTTCAACAAAGCAGCTCTTGATAGAGTGCGTACAATTAAAAATGATCCTGATATTAAACTGCTCAGCTTCATTTGCCCCAACTTCAAAAATATCTCAAATTATGCTAAAGTTTCAGATTATGCATATAGAAATATGAAATACTTGTTACCTGGTCCTTACACCTTTATTTTACCTGCAGCAAAGCAGGTTCCAAAAAAATTATGGACGAAAAGAAACACAGTCGGAATAAGAATTCCAGATCACAATGTTGCATTAAAGATTGTTGAAGAATTAGGTAATCCAATTGTTAGTACTTCCGTAACGAATAGAAAAGGTAATGTGCTTGTAGATCCACTTGAGATCAAAGCAATTTTTAACAATCAGGTTGATTTGATGCTTGCATCCGGTAACCTTGCTGGTAAACCCTCAAGCATTATTGATCTTAGTAATGATGAACCTGAAGTGATTCGGGAAGGAGCAGGCGACGTGAGTTTATTTGTTTGATCTCAGTCACCTCGGGAAAAATAATCGCAATTAATATTGTAGTTTATTAGTTATCAGCTTGTTAGGATTTTCTGTAATAATGAGCTGTTGATGCCTGTGCCAAAGGTGTAATAATCATTTCATTAATGTTAACGTTTTCAGGTCTTGTTGCACAAAAGAGAACTGTCTCTGCAATATCGTTTGCCGTAAGAGGAGTTAATCCATTATAAACACTTTTAGCTTGCTTCTCATCACCAGAGAACCTGACTAAGCTAAATTCTGTCTCTACTAATCCGGGATCAATACTCGTCACTTTAATTCCTTTGTCCAGCGCATCCATTCTTATAGATTTTGACAATGCATTAACAGCAAACTTTGTAGCTGCATATACATTACCGGATGGATAAGTTTCGTGACCTGCAATTGAGCCAATGTTTATTATATGTCCGCTCTTCCTTTCAACCATAAGTGGTAGCACACGCCGGGTAACAAATAGTAATCCCTTTATGTTTGTATCGATCATCTCATCCCAGTCTTCAACTTTGCCTTCGTGTATCTTATCAAATCCTCTTGCAAGACCGGCATTGTTAATTAGGATATCAATCTGTTTCCACTGGTCATCAATCAATGATAATGTCTTGGTAACTTCATCGTAATTTCTCACATCCAGTTTAATTTCTTTTGTTTTTATTTTATACTGTTTACGAAGCTCTTCAGATAGTTTATTTACCTTCTCAATTCTTCTTGCAGCTAAAAGAATGTTCGCTCCTGCCTCCGCAAAAAGGGTAGCACAAGCTTTACCAATACCTGAAGAGGCACCTGTGACAAAAACAGTTCTATGTTTTAAATCTCTCATGAATAATCTTCCTTGATTAATAAAGTGAATTTAAAAAAAAGATTTAAGGAAATTGAAGTGAAAGTTAATTTATTTATCCGAATAAAATAAAATATTGATGGGAGGTTTTAAGGGAACACACCGTGGATTTTTGCACTACATTTACTGCACTTATCTCTAATTAGACTATCAGATATAACACTGTGCCAGTCCCTGCGAATTAATCGTTTACCGCAACTTGGGCAATACGTGGTTTGTCCATCAATGTTATGGACGTTTCCCATATAACAGTATTTAATACCCAGCGACATTGCAATGTTACGTGCTTTTGTTAATGTGTAAGCAGGTGTGTGTTCTTTATCGAGCATTTTAAAATCGGGATGAAATGCTGTAAAGTGTAGCGGTACCCATTCACCAAGATTATTTAGTATCCAATCACACTCAGCTTTTATTTCTTCTTCAGAATCATTTTCATCTGGAATTAACAAAGTAGTAATTTCAAACCACACATCCGTTTCGTTCTTTAACCATATTAAGAAATCAAGTACATCTTGTAAATGAGAAGAAGTTTTCTTCCAATAAAACTCTTCGGTAAAAGCTTTCAAATCAACGTTAGCAGCATCAATGTATTCATACACATCTTTGCAAGCTTCTTTATCGATATAACCTGCAGTTACCATAACAGACTTCAAACCTTCCTCCCGCCCAAGCTTTGAGATATCTATTACATATTCACCAAAAATTGTTGGATCGTTATATGTGTAAGCTATAGAAGGACTACTATATTTTTTTGCAAGTGCGATTACATCTTCTGGCTGAGCAGTAAGTGCATTCGTATCATCCAGCTTTGCTTTACTAATAGACCAGTTCTGACAAAATTTACAGCCAAGATTACATCCGGCAGTACCGAAACTGAGAATGCTCGTTCCCGGTAAAAAATGATTAAGAGGTTTTTTTTCTATTGGATCTACTGCAAATCCGGTTGGTCTTGCATAACCAAGTGTATAAAGTTTCCCTCCATGATTTTGCCTGATATAACAAAAGCCTGGTTGTCCTTCACCTATCATGCAGTAACGTGGACAAAGTTTGCATAGCAGCTTTTCATTATCAGCCAGTTCCCACCATTTTGCTTCAATCATTGTGCTGCTATTTACATTAGTATCCATTTATATCACTTCGAATTTTAACCAGTTAACTTTACTCTTATCGGAAAACGGAGTTCCCGACATAAATATAACCATATCTCCAACATTAACAAGACCTGCCTCCAGTAATATTTTTTTTGATTTATCGATGGCTACATTTTCTTTATCTATTTTATCCATATACAATGAAGTTACACCCCATCTGAGACTGAGCGAATTCATTGTGTTAAAACTATTTGAGATAGCAACTATTTTTGCGTCAGGCCGGTATTTTGAAAGTTTGCGGGCTGCACGCCCTTTGTACGTAAACACAACCACGGCATTGGCGTTTACCTGCTTACTTATTTCAGATATTCCTCTGAATACTGAATCAAATAAGTTCTCTTCTAAATCTTTCGGGATTGCAAAATTTAATTTTCTCTTTTCAGATGGGTGCTTTTCAGATTGTAAGATTACTTCGTTCATTAATCTGGCAGTAGTAAGTGGATACTTGCCAATTGAAGTTTCACCGCTTAACATTACTATATCTGTACCATCCCAAACAGCATTGGCAATATCTGATACTTCAGCTCTTGTAGGCGTTGGCGAGTTTATCATCGATTCCAGCATTTGTGTTGCGGTAATTACAAGCTTACCTTCTTCATTGCACCGTTTTATAATTTTCTTTTGAATAACAGGAACACTCTGTGGTTTTAGTTCCACGCCAAGGTCGCCTCTGGCAATCATTATTCCGTCAGTCTCATTCAGTATGGCATCAAAATCATCAACTGCTTCTTTCTTTTCAATCTTAGCAATTACCGGAACTGGCATTTTTTTATTAGTGAGCCATTCTTTAAGTTCAATAATATCATCCGCTGAACGAACAAATGAAAGTGCTATGTACTCTACCCGGTATTTAAGAACATAATCAAGATCACTGTAGTCTTTTTCGGTAATAGAAGGAGTGGAAATGTG
>CP070637.1:484593-488405 GCA_020354005.1 Ignavibacterium sp. | reverse complement strand
GCAAGATGCACATAACCAGATTGTATTTGCACTTAGGATGTTTTGTTTTAAATTTAATTGTGCAGCATGCATAACCTGGGCAGGTACAAGTTCCATTTCAAATGATACCGGACAACCGCTTGTGCATTTTTCACATTGATAACAGAGGTTTACGTTTTCACCAACTATATTATTTATTTGTCCGCTTAGTCTTTTCAACTTTCCGCCTTAACTTTTTGTAGTTGTGATGAATTATAAAATGAAGTCAGATTCCCAAACTCGTTTTTGAGGAAATCACTAAAGGACTTTATCTGGGCACAAAAATATCGCTGAGGGACGGAATATAGATATAGAATGCAGCGTGGGAAATAATCCGGATGTGACAATTGAAACTGTAATATCGAATCTATATCCTGGTCAACCATTAGATTCTTCATGACCGAAACCAAAAAAGATGCTGCAATAATGCAGCATCAATATTTAATTATAAACCGAAATGAATACTGGTACGATCAAGAATCCAGAACTCGGATTAACGAACTCATTGTGTAAGTAAAATTGGATATAAAATGTAGGAGAGTCGTTTTCTACAAACGCGCAAGGGGATAAGTCATTGACTATAATTTGGTATTCATCCGTATATTGCATCATCCACCCCAAATTTTGGTAGAATCTACATGACTAACTAAATAATATTAAAAACAAATAGCAATACATTTTGATGGATTTTATTTATTTTTTCAATAATTTGGTTGTAGCAATTTTCAGAATAATCCAGTTTCATTGGGTGTTAATAGCTACCAGCCATATTTCTGAAAATTAATTCTCATTATCTGGCTTAGTAATTTTCGTTAGTGAATAAGCGAGTTCCCTATGTTAAATCACATTCTGCCAGTATTTTCAGACTCACACTTTCATTCCCTTAATAGATGCAGCAAAAGCTTAATTAACAACTTAATAATAAATTTAGGAGTTATACCATGGAAACCTATTTAATGCTCGGTAAATATACTGTTGAAGCGTTTCAGGATATTAGTAAAAACCGAACTGAAAAGGCAAAGGATCTATTTGCAAGTTTGGGTGGCGAAATTGAATCGATGTATGCTCTTTTGGGTGACAGAGATTTATATATAATCGCCAGGTTTCCCAATATGCAAAAGGCAATTAAGGCTTCAATCGAATTAGGAAAGATGACCAAGATTGCTTTTACAACTTCTCCTGCAGTACCGGTAGAAGAGTTTGACAATATGTTTAAATAAAATTAATTAGTTATTTAAACAGCAAAGTTCGACTATTTAAATTTATCAAGTAATCCTGCTTCTAACGTTGGATTAGCTCCGGTTTTAGAGCAAACGTAAGATGCTAATTGATTGGCAAACCTGTTGGTTTTATCTATGTCAAAATTCATTAACAAACCGAAAACCAATCCTGCAGTAAATGCATCCCCTGCTCCTACTGTATCTAAAACAGAAATTGTTTCAGGTTTCATTGAAGAAACCTTTTCTGAAGAAACAAGAATACTACCTTCGCTTCCTTGAGTCACGGCAATCAGCTTCAAGCCAAAATTTGACATAAGTTTAGATAGAATTGATTCACTACTACCTGCATATCCGAATAATGAAGCAACTTCTGAAAGTTCATCATTATTTAATTTCAATACAGATGCAAGTCGCAAACTGTTATTGATTATTTCATCTGAATAGTAATGTTGTCTTAAATTAATATCGAATACCTTGATACAATTATCGGATGAGTTTTCAATAAAATTTCTGATTGTTTGTTTACTTAAATCGGACCTTTGAGCCAAGGTCCCAAAACAAACTACATTACAATTCCATGCTAAATTTAAAAGCTCATCGTTCATCTCAATATTATCCCAAGCAACATTCTCGTGTATAACATAATTCGGAATACCTTGATCGTCTAATTCAACCTGAACCGTACCGGTTGGATAGCCTGAATTTATCTGAATGTATTCTGTTGATAATGAATTGGATTGGATAGTTTTAGTAAGTTCCATACCAGTCTTGTCTTTTCCAACTGCACTAACCGGATAACAATTAATTCCAAGTGAATTCAGATGGTATGCGAAATTTACAGGTGCACCCCCTAGCTTTTTACATGATGGGAAAATATCAAATAAAACCTCTCCAATGCCCACAGCAGTATAAATATTTTTAGATTGGTTCAATCGTTATAGAAAAGATTTTGTAAGTAGTGAGATTATTGTTTCACCAATAATTTATAATTTTATGTTAGTTGATAAATGAATCTAACGAATTGCCTCACCGTTTTCACCATCATAAAAGTGAAGTTTCTCTAAGTCAAAGAATAACGGAATTTTTTCACCAGCACTTGGTTTTTCAATTGCAGTGACTCTGGCAATTAATTCTGCTTCACCTAAACTAAAATAAAGAATGGTTTCATTGCCCATCTGTTCTGCAACATTTATAGAGCAAAAATGTTTATGCATTAAATTGTACTTAGAACTTTCTAAAAGAATGTGTTCGGGTCTTATGCCAAGTATAACTTTTTGATTGATCAATGTTGATAATGGTACCCTATATTTCTCCAGTAAGCTTATCTTCAAATCTTCATCTGTATTCATAAAATATAGTCCATTACTGTTATAAATTGTTCCGCTAATGAAATTCATTGGGGGGCTGCCTATAAATCCTGCAACAAATTTATTATTCGGGAAATTGTAAAGATTTAGAGGAGAATCAACTTGCTGGACAATTCCATCTTTCATTACAACAATTTTATCTCCCATTGTCATTGCTTCAGTCTGGTCGTGTGTTACGTAAATAATTGTTGCACCAAGTCTTTTATGCAATTTAGATATCTCTGTTCTCATTTGAACTCTTAATTTTGCATCAAGGTTACTAAGCGGTTCATCAAAAAGAAATACTTTAGGATGTCTGACAATCGCTCTGCCAACAGCTACTCTCTGCCTTTGCCCGCCAGATAAGGCCTTCGGCTTTCTTTTCAGAAATGATTCTAACTCTAAGATTTTAGCAGCTTCTTTCACTCGCTTCTCTATCTCTTCCTTCCTATACTTTCTTAATTTCAGTCCAAATGCTAAATTATCAAATACACTCATGTGTGGATATAAAGCGTAATTCTGAAAAACCATTGCTATATCGCGATTCTTAGGAGATACATCATTGACAAACTTTTCATCAATATATATCTCACCTTCACTTATTTCTTCAAGCCCCGCCACCATTCGTAAGGTTGTTGACTTGCCACAGCCTGACGGACCAACCAACACAACAAATTCTTTATCCATTATTTCAAGATTTATATCATCTACCACCTTACTTTCACCATCAAAACTTTTAGATACGTTTACTATTTTTACCTCAGCCATTACTAATACCGATTTATTTCTTAAATAAGTTAATAATTATTTAATTATAAGAAGTTTTTTTGTTTGAGTATAATCATTTGCTCTTAACCTATAAAAATATATACCAGTCGGAACTTGAAGACCATTTTCATCCTTACCATCCCAGGATTCGCTGTAAGGTCCTACGCCTTTATATTCATCGACTAATGTTTGAATTTTGTTGCCAAGTAAATTGTAAATCTCAAGCTTAACTATAGCCGCTGTTTTAATTTGAAAGGAAATAACTGTTTGTGAATTAAATGGATTAGGATAATTCTGAAACAATATTGACTGATCAAGGATGAACTTTTCTGATTGCTCATCAACTGATGAAACTATATCATATAAGCTTCTGATATCACTGTGTGATAATGCAAGAAGGAAAAACTGATATAAAGAAATGAGGTTAAAAAGAATTTCGATGTGTTTATAAATTGTTAAT
>CP070637.1:481070-484493 GCA_020354005.1 Ignavibacterium sp. | reverse complement strand
TATCCAAATGGCAATTATTTAAGCACTCCTAAAATAAATACAAATTATGTGAATATTTAATTTTAATAATATTGTTCTGATCATTAGAACTTAATAATTCTTTATATTTCCCTCGATGTTAATCCTGTATGCAGTATAATTACCTACATATTTTAAAATGTCTTCCTCAGAAAATAAACACAGAATTATCTTTATCGATTTAATACGGGCGTTTGCTGTTTTTCAAATGGTGCAGGGACATACGGTTGATGCACTCTTATCCGATAGCTACCGAAATGAAGATAATATAATTTATGCAGTGTGGTATTTTATGCGTGGAATGACAGCACCTATTTTTATGTTTACTGCAGGAACGGTGTTTACTTACCTTTTTCGTCTAGTAAAAGAACCATTTAATAAAAATGTAAGAGTAGTAAAAGGAATAAAAAGAGGACTGCTGCTTATTTTTATCGGCTATCTATTGCGTTATCCTACCTGGAAATTAGTAGATTTTTCAGATGTGTCAGAATATTCCTGGAATGTATTTTTCGCTGTTGATGTTTTGCATCTAATTGGATTTAGTCTCTTTATACTCCTCTTTCTTTTTTATCTTTCAGAAAAGCTAAAATTAAATGACTATATACTTTTATCACTTTCTGCTCTTGTTATATTTATCATTTCTCCGCTCTTCTTCAATATAGATTGGGAAGCTTTTTTACCACAGTTTCTCGCAGGATACTTCTATGAAGGAAGCGGTTCCCTTTTTCCAATTTTCCCCTGGGCAGGATATGTTGTTGCCGGTGGTGTTCTTGGTTCTTACCTGGCAAGAAATCCTATGGTATTTAAATCAATAAGGTTCAGTATAAACTTGGCAGTAATTGGTGCTGCTTTTATCGTTGCATCTTTTGCATTGGAATTCATATTGGAAATAATTGGAGAGACCGCAGATATCAATGCTGCCAGCACCAGCTTAATTCTATTCAGATTGGGATTTGTTCTGATACTTAATGCAATAGTATCATTTATTTCCATAGAAGCGAATTCAATTCCAAAGTTCATAATTTTAATTGGAAGAAATACTTTACTAATCTACGTTGTGCATTTGCTCATTGTTTATGGCAGTGCCTGGAATCCCGGATTATATACCTACTTTGCCAGAAGCTTTACAGGATGGGAAACTCTGCTGTTTACAGTGTTAGTGTTAGGTTTAATGACATTAATGGTTTTACTAGAGAATAAGTTCAATATCAAGAACAAGCAACTTGTAACATAATAGTATACAAACATATATTTGTATACCTTTGCATAAAAAGTAAATCATTTATCGTATGAGAAAATCTGAAGCCACAAGTCCGGAAGTATCAGAAGAGGAAAAGAAATTCGAACAATCGCTCCGTCCCTTATCCATTAATGAATTCATTGGACAGAACAAGATAACAGAAAACCTTAGGGTATTTATATCTGCTGCAAAGAAGAGGGGAGAAGCATTGGATCATACTTTGTTAACGGGTCCTCCTGGCTTAGGTAAAACTACCTTAGCACATATTCTCGCTCACGAAATGGGGGTGAAATTAAAAATAACTTCGGGCCCGGTGCTTGAAAAACCTGGCGATCTTGCAGGAATACTTACTAACCTGGAAGAAGGGTCTGTTCTGTTTATTGATGAGATACATCGTTTGAGTCCGGTGGTTGAGGAGTATCTATACTCCGCAATGGAAGATTATAAGCTTGATATTATGATTGATAGCGGTCCGAATGCACGCACAGTGCAGATAAGTCTTCCAAAATACACCTTAGCAGGTGCAACAACACGTGCAGGAATGTTGACTTCACCACTTCGTGATCGATTCGGTATAAGATTCCGATTGGACTATTACGATGCAGAAAATCTAAAAACTATTGTACAGCGATCTGCAAATATTTTATCGATTGATATTGAAGATTCAGCATCTTATGAAATTGCAGTAAGGGCAAGGGGTACACCAAGGATTGCAAACAGGCTTCTAAAAAGAACACGTGACTTTGCAGATTATGATGAAATGGATTCCATTGATCTAAACATTTCAAAAAAAGCTTTAAGTGCACTTGATGTTGATGAATATGGTCTGGACGAAATGGATAAAGAGATAATCCTTGCAATAATTGAAAAATACAATGGTGGTCCGGTTGGCTTAAACACACTTGCTGTTGCTGTTAATGAAGATGCCGGAACTATTGAGGAGGTTTATGAACCATTCCTGATTCAGCAGGGATTTATTCAGCGAACACCCAGAGGCAGGGAAGCTACGCGTCTTGCTTACAAACGATTTGGAAAGAACAAATTTGGAATGGAAGAAAAATCTCTTTTTGATTGATTGTCCTTCGTATATTTTTAACTACTAGTCTAATTATTCATAAACCGGTAAAACGATTAAAGAAATTAATTCTATTTTATTAAGAGGCTGTCTCATAAGCTTAAAGTTGTCAGTCAGAGCTTGTCGAAGACTGACAATTCAAAATAAGATCACACTTCGACTGGCTCAGTGCGACGGTAAAAATTTCTTTCAAGACAGCTTCTCAATCATTAACAATTATAAATGCTAACTGTTTTAAAATTACTTCAATGTAACTTCTTAACATAAAAATCTATATTGGTTCAGTAATATGTTTAATCGTTTACTCCTAATTACAATTTTCATTATAATTATTTTTTTATCTATATCAACGGCAGTGACTGCCCAAGATGATTTATACATTCCTTTGAATATCCAGGAAGCATATGAGAATGGAACTCGTTCTTACGACGGTTCCCCCGGAATAAATTATTGGCAGAACTCTGCTGAGTATAACATTAAGGTAGAAGTTGTTCCAGAGACCAAGATGCTATTCGGATCGGAAACAGTCATTTATAAAAATAATAGTCCTGATACTCTTAAAACTTTAGTAATCAGATTATACCAGGATATATTTAAGATTGGTAATGCACGGGATTACAATGCACCAGCTGAAGCCATTAACGATGGTGTAGAGGTTTCAAAATTTATTTTAAGAGGAGAGGAAATAAACTCTGACAGCAGCATAATTGAAAGAGCAGGTACAAATTTAACTTTAAATCTTGATGAGCCACTTCCTCCACATTCTGAAATCGATCTCGCTTTCGAATGGAATTTTATAATTCCACATATATATCCAATAAGGATGGGAGCGTACGATTCAACCTCATTTTTTATCGGCTACTGGTACCCGCAAATTTCTGTGTATGATGATATCGAAGGTTGGGATGAGTTTAACTATGGAGGACAGCAGGAATTCTATAACGATTTTTCCAGCTTTCAGGTAGAAATAAAAGTACCAAACACTTTTTGTGTTTGGGCAACCGGTGTTCTTCAAAATCCTGATGAGGTATTTACAGAAAGGATATTAGATAGATATAATACTGCAAATAGTTCTGAAGAAGTTATACGT
>CP070637.1:475384-480970 GCA_020354005.1 Ignavibacterium sp. | reverse complement strand
GCAACTGTTTTATCAGCCAGGGTTTTAAGCAGGTTCTCATGTTCTTTCAGTTTTGGTGTATCAAAATCACGAATAATAAACTTCATTGTTGTTTTTTCTTCATTACCATTTACAGAAACCGGATGAACATATCCTTCCCTTCCTTCAGTGGTTTCAGGTGAAAGCTTATCCTTGGGTAGATTATCAGTGAACTCTGCTGCTATCTTCATTGAGTTAACCATAATACCTTTTGCATAACCGGGATGAATGTTCTTGCCAATAAAGCTTATGTTAACAGCATCTGCACTAAACGTTTCTATCTCTACTTCTCCACGACTTGAACCATCGACTGTATACGCATATTTAGCTCCCAACTTTTCAAGATCGATTTTCTCCGTTCCTCTTCCAACTTCTTCGTCAGGTGTAAAGCATATTTTAATCGGGCCGTGCTTTACTTCCGGATGTGAAACAAAATAGTTAACAGCATCCATAATTTCTGCAACCCCAGCTTTATTATCCGCACCTAGCAAAGTTGTTCCGTCCGTGGTTATTATATCGAAACCTCTCATATTTTTTAGATCGGGATTTTCACTTTCCTTTATTACCCATCCACCGTTAGGGAGCTCTATATCTCCCCCCTGATAATTTTTTTGTATAATTGGCTTTACATCTTTGCCGGTAACAGCAGGTGAAGTATCAACGTGTGCGATGAATGCAACAGGCTCGACTTCTTTATCGGTGTTTGAAGGGATTGTTGCCATTACATAACCCCACTCATCCATATGCGCATCTTCAAGTCCGAGTTTCTTTAGATCATCAGCCAAGTCCTTTGAAAGTATTTTTTGTTTTTCACTGCTTGGAAAAGATGTTGATTCTTCATCGGATTGAGTATCATATTTAACATAATCTAAGAATCGTTCAACGCAGGTGAATTTATAATTATTATCAAACATTTTAACCTCACATTTAATTCAAAATTGATTTTGTAACCTATTGAAAATGAATTTTACTATCAAGAAAAGATAGTTGATAAAGACCCCATTCAAGTTGAGTCTGAAGATTTAGAATCCTCGTCTAAGCACTTTATCCATATCAGATTTGATCATCAGTTGCACCAAATCCTCAAATTTAGTTTCGGCTTTCCAATTAATCAGCTTAGCAGCTTTGGAAGGATCCCCTACAAGCATATCAACCTCTGTTGGGCGGTAATACTTTGGATCAACAGCAACAACTGTCCTACCCTGCTTTAGTTTATTTGAAAATTCTTGTATGTAGCTGCCTTTGTTTGTTGAATGATCAATCAGTTTTTTTGCTTTGTCCAGATCAACTTTTTTAATAACACCAATTTCATTTTTACCCTCGCCTTTCCACTCCAATTCAATACCAAGATTACTAAACGTCAGAATCGTAAAATCCCTAACTGTTCGAGTCTCTCCGGTGGCAAGCACAAAATCATCTGCATTTTTATGTTGTAGTATTCGCCACATTCCATCACAGTACTCAGGAGCGTAGCCCCAATCTCTTTTTGCATTTAAATTTCCGAGTAGCAACTTATTATCTAAACCTGCAGCTATGCGTGCGGCTGCACGGGTAATCTTACGCGTTACAAAGGTTTCTCCTCTTCGGGGCGATTCGTGATTGAATAATATTCCATTTAAAGCAAAGATGTCATAGGCTTCACGATAGTTTACAATAATCCAGTAACCGTAAAGTTTTGCCACACCATATGGTGAACGTGGATAGAATGGAGTTTCTTCAGATTGTGGAACTTCCCTTACTTTACCATAAAGTTCACTTGTAGATGCCTGATAAAATTTAACTTCTCTTAGCCCTACTTCCCTTATTGCATCAAGAAATCTTAGGGTACCTAATGCATCAACCTGAGCAGTGTAATCCGGTATTTCGAATGATACTTTCACGTGACTCTGAGCTGCAAGGTTGTATATCTCGTCCGGTTCAATCTTCTCAAGCAACCGATTTAAGTTGCTTGTATCTACAAGATCACCATAATGAAGGAACATTTTCTTATCTAATATTTCAGGATCGTTATAAAGATGATCAATCCGGCCGGTGTTAAAGGAACTGCTTCTACGGATTATTCCATGCACTTCATAACCTTTTTCCAGTAGCAGCTCTGTTAAATAGCTTCCGTCCTGTCCCGTGATTCCTGTTATTAGTGCCTTCTTCAATATAATCTCCTAAGTTCTAATTTCAATGTTATCTCTGAACCATTTATACGTTTTTTTAATGCCATCCTGCAATTCAGTTTTATATTCCCAACCTAGTGATTTCATTCTTGAAACATCTAACAGTTTTCGAGGAGTTCCATCCGGTTTGGTTTCATCGTGTAAAATCTCACCTTTAAAGCCAACAATTTTAGCAATCAAACTTGCGAGCTCATTTATAGAAATATCTTTTCCAGTTCCAACGTTTATCATTGATATTCCGTTATCATAAATGTCCTTTGCATTAACATTCTCCATTAGGAAGAGTAACGCATCTGCAACGTCTTCAACAAATAGAAATTCACGCATCGGTTTTCCTGAACCCCAAATGGTAACAGCATTATCATTATTGATTTTTGCTTCATGAAACTTTCTTATAAATGCTGGAAGAACGTGGGATGTCTCCAGGTTAAAGTTATCATTTGGACCGAAAAGATTTGTTGGCATAACTGAATAAAAATTCGCTCCGTACTGTCTATAAAAGTTTTCACAAAGTTTTATCCCTGTAATTTTAGCTATAGCGTAAGGTTCATTTGTATCCTCAAGATAATCGGATAAAAGATATTCTTCCTTAAGCGGCTGAGGTGCAAGCTTTGGATAAATACAGGAGCTACCGAGAAAGATTAACTTCTTACAATCATATTTATGAGCAGCATTTATTAGATTAGCTTCAATCATCAGGTTATCATAAATAAATTCAGCGCGGTAGGTATTATTGGCTAAGATTCCACCTACTTTTGCAGCAGCAATTATAACAACCTCCGGCTGCTCTTGATTAAAGAAATTTTCTACTTGTGCTTGCTTTATTAAGTCCAGATTTTCTAAACTTCTAACTAAAATCTTAGAATAATTTCTTTTTTTTAATTCTCTAATAACTGCAGAACCCACCATTCCCGAATGGCCGGCGACATATATTTTTTTGTTCAAATAACTCAAATCTTTGTGAGCACTTATAATTTACAAACCATAATAAACAGCAAAACCAAACTCGGTTAAATCACTATCAATAAATGAAAGATCTTCCTGTTGTTCCGAACTCTTTCTATATTGATATCTAAACCTAACAAATAATTCGTGGATAATCTGAT
This sequence comes from Ignavibacterium sp., assembly GCA_020354005.1. Lineage (GTDB taxonomy): Bacteria > Bacteroidota > Ignavibacteria > Ignavibacteriales > Ignavibacteriaceae > BMS3ABIN03. Next base: position 477,678 of record CP070637.1, on the reverse strand, counting down.
ATTTGACCATTGCACCGAGGTAAGTGAAGTTACTTCTTAAACCAAATAAAAAAGGCGGCTGCGGTATTTTGTATTGATCCTCAACCGTACCTCGTTCTCCCTTCCTTATGTAACGTCCCCACACTGTAGCTTCCAGACCCCTTAAAAATCTATATTGGATGGATCCAAATACTTGATCACCATTGTTACCCATCCAATGTCCCATAACGTATGATGAATTGGTATATGTCTGCGTCTGGTTAAAGTTATCGTATACAAAAGGATAAACTTTTGAATACTCGGCTGTTAAAGTAAGGTTCTTCAATGGCAGATCAACAGTTGAGGCACCCAAAGTAAAACCCAACTGATATCTCTGGCTCTTCTTATCAAATAACCCGTCTATTTTCAACTCATCTATAAAAAGGGAGCCATAAAGATGTGTATTCTTAATATGATTTCTCGAACTAATTGCAGCAAAAAATTGTGCATTACTTCCTGCGCGGTTGTCCTGATTGCTTAAATAATGATCTGCAAGACGGAAGAACATTATTGGTATTAGATATAAAATCTCCAGTTGATCACTATAAACTATCGATTCGCCAATTGAAATATTCAATCCCGCTGTAGGTCTTATGAAAAGAGTGTGAGAAGCAATGAATTTTTGTCTGAAATTATATCGTATATCACCTGCCTTTGTATAATAAAAACTCGTTGAATCTTTAATATCAGAGTTTAACCAGCCATGAAAATAATTAAATCCCAGCCAGTCAACAGGGTAAATATCAAGACGAATAAATGGAAACGATGGCGCTTTTTGAGAGAGAACAATCAGCCCATTTTGAGCATAACCCCACTCCATAAAATCTTTACCCACAGCAAAACTTCCCCAGTTCCAGTCAGTAGCTATAATAGCATTTGTTTCACTGTATTCAATTTTATTTTCCGGATAGGCCACCATATTATCACTTGATCGTTCAACAACACCCGTAACCGGTGTAAAGCTTTTGATTTTATCAATGTTTTCGCCTTCCTCAGTATTGTCTCTAAAAGAAAAACTAAATCCCACAGCATCTGTTATGTAGCCGAATGTGTAAACACCGTTCCATAAATGCGTTGCTTTTGAATTATCAATTGATCCGAGTTCATAGCCCAGAATTGGACTTAAATTCATCTTAAAGTTTTTATCTCCATAACTAAATACTCTCCACCTCTCTGCGGGATCACTACTCAAGAAGTCCAAATGCTTTGCTTCTTCCTTTTCTTCAATAAATCCGATCTCAAATAAATAATCTCTTTTGAAGAACTTTAGATCGGCCATTTCAACTTCGGTAAGTTTATCCGTCTGTTGTTCAGCAATTAACAATTTTTCTGCAATGTACTTTCTTGGCATGGGTCTGAACTCATCATTGAATTCGATCACTCCCTTTACACTTAGCTGGCGCAAGAAACCATAAACATCATTAAAAAGTGGTTCGTAAACTACCTGTGAATGCATTTCTATTGATAGGCAGGATATGAAGATGAAGAGAAATGTTAGTATTGTATTGCGATACTGCTGCAAACGAGCTAACCTTTAATGAATTCCTTTATTTTATCAACTACATATAAAAGCTGTTCATCACGAAGCTCCGGATAAATTGGTAATGCAAGTGAATATTTGCCTGCATTTTCAGCATGTGGAAAATCTCCTTCGTGACAACCTAAATCTGAAAAACAATCCTGCAGATGAAACGGTACCGGGTAATAAATTTCAGTACTTACACCGTTGTCTGAAAGAGCTCGTCTCAGATCATCCCTGTCTTCTACCCTGATTATATACTGATTATATATATGGTAATTTTTCAATCCTTCAATATCCTTGTACACCGCTTTAGGCAACAACACACTGTTGTTTTCATCGAATTCAATTCTTCCCGTTTCCTCAGCAAGGCCCGCACTAATGAATAACTGATTATATCGCTCGGCATTTTTTCTCCTGCCTTCAGACCATTGATTAAGATATGGAAGTTTAACTCTAATAACCGCTGCCTGCAATGCATCGAGTCTAAAGTTCCCGCCGATAACTCTGTGGTAATACTTTGGCTCTCCACCATGAACGCGTTTTATTCTCAGCATGTGAGCAAGTTCATCGTTATTTGTAACAACCATACCCCCGTCACCGTAACATCCAAGGTTTTTACTTGGGAAGAAAGAATAGCATCCTATGTCACCTATAGTCCCTACTTTTCTGCCATCCTTATACTCAGTACTAATTGCCTGCGCACCGTCTTCAATTACTGTTAGGTTATGGTTTCTGGCAATTTCCATAATTGGAT
>CP070637.1:462091-475284 GCA_020354005.1 Ignavibacterium sp. | reverse complement strand
GCAAAGTTTCATCCAGAAATATTCCGGGCAACTTTTAGATTCTGAGAGCAAATCAAAATCATTTTCGAGATTGGTAGTTTTAGATACCGAAGAAATGATCGCAACAGAGGAGATCGGTTCATAGCAATCACTGTTGTATATTGTATAAACATTTAATCTTAATAGTTTCGGGCAAAATTAGCTACTAAATAAAGGAGCATTTTATTGCTTAACTATATTTGGCTGTCTTTAATTGTATTAGGGGTTGCCTCTGCACTATTTATTGATCTCTCTGATTTATCCACAAACAGGTATCGTAATAATGAACCGATTGAAGTCACATTTAATTCAGCTAAGCCGATAGAAAGAAATACCACCGCTGTTTACTCAGGTAGTATTAATATTAAGTATGGGGATTTTAATGATCTCTATGGCAGTCAGCTAACAGAAGATTTTCAACTGTCTGCATCACTATCATTGAGTGCAGAACAAAATAAATCAATTTTAGTTATAAAGATTACTGAAATCGCACCAGCTCTCTGGAGAGAAATGGCAGGTACTTCCAGTAATGAAGATGAACTTGTTGCCAATGTAAATTTTATAAACACTGAAAATCTTTTAACTAATAAATTAGTTATTGTGCTCGAGCCTGTAAGTTTTTTAATGATGAAGAATGTTACGAATGAAACAATCAGTAAAGCTGGTACCGCAGTAACAATTGCTTTAGGATTGATTGGCATAATGGCTTTATGGCTAGGTGTTATGAAAGTGGCTGAAGATGCAGGCCTGATAGCAAAACTAGCAAATGCTATCAAACCGGTAACTAAAAAACTATTCCCTGAAGTTCCATCAGACCATCCTGCAATTGGGGCAATGATAATGAATATCTCAGCAAATATGCTGGGTCTTGGAAATGCGGCCACCCCATTTGGTTTAAAGGCAATGGATGAACTGGATAAACTGAACCCTAAAAAAGGCACAGCAACAAATGCTATGGTAACATTTCTTGCAATTAACACTGCGGGATTAACATTAATACCGGCAACCGCAATTGCAGTTAGAGCTGCTTCAGGCAGTGCCGATCCGGCAATAATAATTGGTCCCTCAATCTTTGGGGCGTCCTGTGCTACTCTAACAGGAATAATTGCAGCAAAGCTATTTGAAAAATTCCCAATTAAAAGAGGTGAATTCGGCAACTGGTTAAAAGAGAATTGGAAACTCCCTGTTGCTGTACTTGCAATTATATTGTTCTTTCTTATTGGTTCTGCTTCAGGATTGCTTGCTGTTATCGGATCGCTTTTTTCATTTCTTAAACCGGCAACTTTAAAGGAAGTTATTTCGGTTCTATCAACTGTTGCTATTCCTTTGTTGATATTTTCCTTTATCGGATACGGAGCTATAAAAAAAGTAAAAGTCTACGAGCAGTTTGTGGAAGGAGCGAAAGAAGGATTTAATATCGCCGTTAAAATTATTCCATATCTTGTTGCGATGCTAATTGCAATAGCAATATTCAGAGCCGGGGGTGCACTGGATAACATTCTTATACCGGTTATGAGATTTGTTACTGATCCTATCGGGATGCCGACCGAAGCTCTACCAATGGCACTCATTCGTCCACTTTCTGGCAGCGGTTCTCTTGGCGTAATGGCAGAGATTATTTCTGAATATGGACCTGATTCCTTTATTGGTGTGCTTGTATCTACTTTTTTTGGAAGTACCGAAACTACTTTTTATGTGCTTGCTGTTTACTTTGGAGCGGTAAATATTCGCAGGACGCGTCACGCAGTTCCTGTTGGATTACTGGCAGATGCAGCCGGAATTTTAGGGGCACTATTCATCGTAAGATTAATGTTTGGCTAATCAAATAAAAGAATATTTGGAATGAAAGTCTTTCTAACAAGAGAGCTTCCTGAGATAGCATTTCGTCTTCTTAAAAAGAACAAGATACCATTTGATTGTTACGAAAAGGATTCTCCTATCCCAAGAAAAAGATTGCTGAAAGAAGTTCAAAGTTGTGATGGTTTGGTTTGTCTTCTAACAGAACAAATTGATAAAGAAGTATTTGATAAAATGAAACGTTGCAAAGTTGTTGCGAATTATGCTGTTGGCTTTAATAACATTGATGTTGAATATGCAAAACAAAAAGGAATAATAGTCACAAATACACCGGATGTATTAACGGAATCGACTGCTGATTTAACGATGGCATTGGTATTAGCTTGTGCACGAAGACTTACGGAGGGACAGAAATTTCTGAAGGCAAAGAAGTATAAAACATGGAAACCGGGCTTGCTCCTTGGTACCGAACTTAAGGATAAAACATTGGGAATAATCGGGGCAGGCAGGATTGGTACGGCTGTTTCAATAAGGGCTAAAGCATTTGGAACAAATATCATATATCATTCTTTGCAACGTAATACTTATCTTGAAAAAAAGACTGGTGCAAAGAAAGTAACTCTTAACTTCTTGTTAAAACACGCTGATATTATTTCTATTCATCTTCCTTTAAATAAAGAAACCTACCATTATTTTGATAGTAAAAAGTTACAACTGGTAAAACAAGACTCAATCTTGATTAACACATCAAGAGGAGAATTAATAGATGAGAAATACTTAATAAAATATTTGGAGGATGGGAAATTTAGCTCTGTTGGATTAGACGTTTTTGAAAATGAACCTGATATAAATCCTGAATTACTCAAGTTTACTAATGTTCTAATCCTTCCGCATATGGGTAGTGCAACAAACGAAGCACGCAGTGGTATGGCTGAATTAGCAGTTAGAAATGTAATCAATGTTCTCAAAAATAAACCACCTCTAACTCCTGTTACTTAAAGATGTTTTATTGAATATATTTTGTGTAATAAGTACCTTTAAAACAAAAAGAACAGAAAATGAGAATAGGAATACCAAAAGAAACCCTTCATGAAGAAAAAAGGGTGGCGTTATCTCCTGCAGGCGTCGATTCACTGGTACGTGCCGGTCATACAGTTTACATTGAGACTGGTGCCGGATTGAATAGTCAATTTACAGATGAGGAGTATAGTTCAACCGGTGCTAATATTGTCTATACTGCGGAAGAAGCGTTTAAGCGTGCTGAATTAATTACAAAGGTTGCAACTTTAACTAATGAAGAAGCAGAAATGCTGCAGGACAATCAAATTATATTCTCATTTCTCCATCTAGCTGTAGGAAAGAAGAAGGTTGTTGAAAATCTCTTAAAGAAAAAAGTTACTGCAGTTGCATTGGAACTTATTGAAAGAGATTCCCGTTTACCTATACTTCATATAATGAGTGAAATTGCCGGGCAGCTGGCAATACAGGAAGCGGAGAGATATCTGGAAAGTTCAATAGAAGAAGGGCGTGGAATTTTGCTCGGTGGAATCACAGGTGTAGCACCTGCCGCCGTAGTTATTCTTGGTGCGGGTGTAGTTGGTGTGTCTGCAGCCCGGGCAGCACTTGGACGAGGTGCCCAAGTAATTGTAATTGATAATGATTTGCACCGGCTGCGACATGTTGAAACAACCTTTAACAAAAGAGTTACCACTGTGATGGCTAATGCTTACACAATATCACGCGGTGTTAAATTTGCCGATGTTCTAATAGGAGCAATTTTAATCAAAGGTGAAAAAGCGCCGCATATAGTCACGAAGGAAATGGTAAATCAGATGAAAAAAGGTGCGGTAATTATAGATGTATCAATCGATCAGGGCGGCTGCGTTGAAACAAGTAGAATAACCACTATTTCCGATCCTATTTACCGTGTGCATAATGTTATACATTATTGTGTTCCGACTATGCCGGCAATTGTTTCTCGTACCGCAAGTTATGGATTGAATAATGCATCAATCGGTTATATAATGAACATCGCTAATAATGGTTTGTTAAGTGCGATGAATACAGAGGAGGGTTTATCAAAAGGTGTATGTACACATAACGGTAATTGTTGCAACGAATCGATTGCAGAAATTTTTGGTTTGAAGCTAAGACCATTTAGAGTTTTTCCAACAAATTAATGTTAAAGAGTTTAGTTTATTACAAAATTATTTATTCCAGAAAAAATAAACGATGAATACTATTGAAGAGACAAAATTGAAAACACTTCCACCAAACTTACTTCATGTTTATAAATCTAAATTGGTAACTGCCGAAGAAGCAGTTAGTCATATTAAATCCGGTGATAATATAGTAGTGCAACCCGGGTGTGCTGCACCGATGGAAATTTTGAAAGCAATGGTTAACAGAAAAGATGAACTGGAGAACGTAAGCTTATACCATATTCTCATCATAGGCGATTTACCATACGTAAAGCCCGGTTTGGAGAAGCACTTCAAGCACAAAGGATTTTTTATGGGGGCTAATACCAGGGGAGCAATTAACGAAGGAAGGGCTGAGTTCATACCAATATTCCTTTCCGAAGTACCATTGTTATTTAAAAACGGACACATTGAATCCGATGTTGCTCTGATTCACTTATCCCAGCCTGATGAGCATGGCTTTTGCAGCTACGGTGTTGATGTCGGTACAATCAAAACTCCGACTGATACTTCAAAGATCATAATTGCGCAGGTTAACAGCGAAATGCCGCGGACTCTTGGTGATAGCTTTATCCATGTAAACAAAATCGATTATATAGTTGAACACAATGAACCTATAAAAGAACTGCATCAGATTGATCCGAATGCTAAGAAGGAGTTACTCGATATATATGATAAAATAGGTTTGAATATTGCAGAGTTAATTGAAGATGGTTCAACTTTGCAGATGGGTATTGGTGCCATACCAGATGCCGTAATGAAATACCTTGCCAATAAACGAGATCTTGGTATTCATACTGAAATGTTTTCCAATGGAATAATTGAATTAGTACAAAGCGGTATTGTAAGCGGTGAAAAGAAAACGTTGCATCCCGGCAAAATAATTGCCGGTTTTGTACTTGGTACCAAGAGGTTATACGATTTTATTGATAATAATCCTATCATCGAATTTCATCCTCAGGAATATGTTAATGATCCTTTTATCATTGCAAAGAATCGTAAGATGATTGCTATAAATTCCGCTATTGAAGTTGATCTTACAGGTCAGGTTTGTGCTGATTCGATGGGAACAAGGTTATACAGTGGAATTGGCGGGCAGGTTGATTTTATCAGGGGTGCAGTAATGTCGGAAGGAGGCAAAGGTATAATAGCTCTTCCATCTGTTACAAAGGATGGAAAAATTTCCCGTATTGTACCTAAGTTAAGAGACGGTGCAGGTGTGGTTACATCAAGGGGTGATGTTCATTATGTTGTTACAGAATATGGTGTTGCTATGTTATTTGGTAAAAGCATTCAAGAGAGAGCAAAAGCATTAATTGATATTGCACATCCAGAATTCAGAGATGAGCTGACTCATTTCGCAAAAGAAACATATAAAATCTAATCAGTAAAATGGTTGCTGTTATTGGCGATATTCACGGCTGTTACTATACTTTAGTGGAGCTGTACAATAAAATTAAAAGCAAGTATCCTGATATTTCGGTTTACTCGGTTGGAGATTTAGTGGATAGGGGAAATAATAGTTTTGAAACTGTGGAGTTTGTAAAAAATAATGAGATTAAATTTACTGCCGGTAACCACGACCTGATGTTTTATTACTTCTTTAAAAAACCAACACATCCTATCGGCCAGTCGTGGATTTATAACGGATCTGAAACAACGCTGGATTCTTACAGCAGTCACATGGAGAAGGTTAATGAGCATTTAGAATACATTATTAATGCTCCTCTTTTTATAGATCTTGATGATTGTTTTATCTCACATGCCGGAATTTCAAGCTACTATCAAAAACAATTTAAGAAAGGTGCCCTGGAAGATTCGGAAAAGCTAAACAAAGTATTAAGTAAAGATTTAAGCGGTGAGCACAGCGTTATATGGAGCCGGGATGTACTAATGAATTTGGGTAAACTACAAATTCTTGGACATACAAGACAGCAGGAAGTTTATCACGATGAAAAAAGTGATGCTCTATATATTGACACATCCCCCTTTACCGGGAATAAGCTTTCCGCAGTTTTAATTGAGAAAAGTAAGCTTATTGAGACAATAACTGTTACAACAAATGAAAATGATTTAAACGAGCAATACATATAAATTATATGCTGCAATAGAGAGATGGAACAGATAGAAAAAAATAAAAGTGTACTAAAACTACTTAACGAATACGGCGATAAATTAGAATCAGTCAGAGAAGTTAATCATTGGATTTTCTTTAAATCGTTTGATGATATGTGTGATTACAAAGATGTTGTTGAGAAGAAAGGATTTAAGATTAGTAATATGAGTCATGAGAAAGACACAGATGAAACTCATCCTTTCACATTAATAATTAACAGAGAAGACAAAGTAGATCTTGATAGTATAAATGAAGTTACGATTGAACTATGCGAGTTAGCTGAAGAATTCGATGCAACATATGACGGGTGGGAAACTCCGTTGTTTGATGAGTAGAGATAGATTGAAAATCAACTTGTCACTCTGAGCCAGTCGAAGAGTGACTTTTTGTAGTGATATCACATTTCGACAAGCTCAATGTGACACCGCCCTGTCACTCTGAGCCAGTCGAAGAGTGACTTTTTGTAGTGATATCACATTTCGAAAAATTCGATGTGACCCTGACTTTTAATCATTTCTTTACCTGATTAATCTCCTCTATTTAATTTTTACAAATTCGTTATTGATGATTAATTACAAATTAATTACGTTATGTAAAGAATAATTTATTTAAGGATTTATGCCAACCAATCTTCCACCGGAATACTTTGAAGCAGACAGAAAATTCAGGGAAGCTGAATCGACCTCTGCAAAAATATCTGCCCTGGAAGAATTACTAACCACCATTCCCAAACATAAAGGCACAGATAAGCTACGGGCAGAGCTTCGAAGGAAACTTTCCAAACTTAAAGTTGAGAAGCAGAAGAAAAAGAGTACCGGCAAACACGAATCCGAATACCATATTGAAAAAGAAGGTACCGGAAGAGTTTCGATTATCGGATCACCCAATGTAGGCAAATCGTCATTATTAGCAACTCTAACTCATGCAACACCAAAAGTTTCAGACTCACCATTCACAACCTGGCTACCGCTGCCGGGAATGATGTTGATAGAAGATGTACAGGTACAACTAATAGATACGCCGCCACTTAACAGAGAACATATGGAACCTGAGTATTTTGATATTTTAAAGAGTTCAAACCTGTTGCTGCTGGTTGTTGATTTGCAGGCAACTCCATTCAAGCAGCTTGAGGAATCACTCGAGATTCTGGAAGAACATAAGATAGCACCAATACAGAAAACTGGGCAGTACCCTGAGGAAAAACACTTTCACTCTGTTCCGATTATTGTTGTTGTTAATAAAGATGATAATGAAAGAATTGATGAAGACTTTGAGGTATTCGATGAGCTTCTTGAATCTGATTTACCATTAGTGCCTGTTTCTGCTGGGAATAATCGTAACCTTGATAAACTTTCAAAACTTATTTTTGAAAAACTGGATGTTATGAGGATCTATTCCAAACGTCCAGGTCACGATCCTGATATGAGCCTTCCATTTGTTTTAAAGAAGGGAAGTACCATTGATGAGTTTGCACAAAAGGTTCACAAGGACTTTTATCAGAACTTAAAAACTGCACGCGTGTGGGGGACCGATGTTTATGATGGACAAATGGTTGGAAGGGATCATATCCTGCATGATAAAGATGTAGTAGAGCTACACCTATAATCTAAAATATGTTGTCATCCTGCGCAGTTCGTCAAGCTCTGTCGAAGAATGTCACCCTGAGTTTATCGAAGGGTGACGATACTAAAATTATTTATAAAAAGGAGTTCATATGTTTTACAAAAAAGATCCTGATAATTACAAAGAAGCCTTTGAGGGTGTTACTTACAAAACATTAGCCTGGGGTGATAAAACCTCTCTTGGTGAATTTAAACTTAAGAAGGGAACTGCTGTCCCAAACCACAGCCATCCAAACGAGCAAACCGGCTATATGATATCTGGTAAGATGACTTTTACAATTGGTGGTGAAGATTATGATACCGGACCGGGAGACAGCTGGTCTATCCCGGGAAATGTTGAGCATAGTGTTAAGGTACACGAAGACTCCCTTGTTATCGAAGTCTTTTCTCCGGTTAGAGAAGATTATCTGCCCTGAGAGTGAATTTTAAAAAGAGATTATTGTCCGGAAGCTGAAATTCTTGCTTTTCGGAGAAATAATTACTTCCGGAATGTCACTCTTTTCAATCTTTATGCACTATATAACCGAAGCTTCATTCATATTTTGGGTGTGCTATTTGCTTAATATTTGCAACATCTAAATAACAAGAAAAAAATAATGAAAAAAAACCTGATCCGTTCTTTTGTAGTTATTGCTTCTTTTTTTGCTTTAACTTTTTATACAGGGTGTGATACAGCTGAAACAACCGATGGTACTGTTACGGTTAGCTTCTCACCTCCAAGCATCACACCAAAAATTTCCGATGATACTATTCAGCTTGATACTGTAAAAATTCTTTTGCGTGATATCAAGATTAAAAATCAATCCGGGAATGATGAAATGAACATAAAGGTTGGCCCATTTGTGGTTTATCTTAACATAAACGAAATTACAACAAACTTTGCAATTGGCAATGTATCGCCTGGAAGTTATGATAGAATTCGTTTCAGAGTTCATACTTTGGAGGATTCGGAAACACCTCCCGATCCTGAATTTAAAGATGGAAGCTTAAGATACTCTGTAATAGTTAAGGGATTATATAATTCGACTCCTTTTGTGTATAAATCTAAAAAGTCCGCGCATCAGGATTTAAAGCTGGAAAACATTATACTTGTTACTGATAATTCCACAGCAAACCTTACAATTACAGTAGATCCCCTAAGCTGGTTTTATGAAAACAATATTCTTATGGACCCAACAAACCAATCAAATGAGAGTGATATAGACAATAATATAGAGCATTCATTTAAAAAGTGCTTTAGAGATGATAACCACGACGGCAAATAAAAACATATCGATACTTTAGAATTTTAAGACCGTGGATTGAAAAAGCTTCACGGTTTTTTTATGAGAAAAAAAACAATTAGAATCTTATGTCATCCTGAGCAGTTCGTCAAGCTAACTGCAGGCACTGACGAAGAATGATTTAATTCAATAATTATATTGTCACATTTCGACAGGCTCAATGTGACTCGACTTGTCACCCTGAGCTAGTCGAACGGTGACAGTACTAATAGCATTTATAAAAAGCAGTTAAAAATGTTTTACAAAAAAGATCCTGTAAATTACAAAGAAGCCTTTGAGGGTGTTACCTACAAGACTTTAGCCTGGGGTGATAGAACCTCCCTTGGTGAATTTAAACTTGAAAAAGGCTGCACTGTACCAGCCCACAGCCATCCACCCGAGCAGACCGGCTATATGATATCCGGTAAGATGACATTTACAATTGATGGTGAAGATTATGAAACCGGACCGGGAGACAGCTGGTCTATCCCGGGTAACGTTGAACACAGCGTAAAGGTACATGAAAACTCAGTTGTGATTGAAGTTTTTTCGCCGGTTAGGGAAGATTATTTGCCCTAAAGATTCGTTTATTGTCACCCTGAGCCTGTCGAAGGGTGACGTTGAACTATGATAAAAAAATCGTTGGAATGGTTATTAACTTATCAGATTTTTTAATGTTGTGTTTCATACAAAGTATCTTAACGTTTTTTGCTGTTAAGGATGTACCACCTTTTGAATAAGGAAGATCGTGATCGAAGTGTAAGTTTTCAGTTGAACCACATTCCACACATTTCCCTTTATCTCTTGTCCAAACTTCTATCTTAACCGTTGTCGGAATTAGTCTCGAATGCGGAAGTTCTACTTGTTTCCTTTTTGTAACAAACTCAACAGGCTTTAAATAAAATTTTAAAACTTTTCTCTTATCTGATGTTACTATTGCCGCGTCTACAAGATTGAAGAATCCCTTGTAACACCATATACCATCTCTTATTTTTTCATAGACTTTTATTTTATGTGGATCTGTTACTAACCTCATTTTATATGATTGAGCAGCAGTAAAAAATTTTCCATTCTCTGTTAAAGTTCCGTTTGGTGTGGTTAGTGGTTGGTCGGTTTCCTTTGGATTTTTAACCCAATTACTAAAAGCATCGTGTCCTTCATAAATAAGTGTTCCTGTTCTCTCATCCCATTCGTCTGCATAGGGTGCATTCCTACGAACAGACATTAAAAATATTGAGTACTCCGGATTGATTTGAAAGTTCATTCCCTTTTGCACATTGGCTTGTTCTGCAGCGACCAACTCTGCATAAGAAATTATTTCGTCAACTTTGAATTTTGGTTTAGGAAAAAAGGATTTCACTTAAACTAATCTCTGAAAATGTTCTCATTGTGCCATTTAATAAACTCTAAACTTGGTCTGTCTTCAATAATTTTAGGTAAAGCATAAAGTGGATGTCCATGTAAAGTATAATAGTGCTTTCCGTTATTAAATTCTTCTTTAATTCTTCTGCTAACTTCTATATTATACTCTGGCGTAACTGTTAAATATCCTCTGTCAAAAAGTATGTGCAAATCTGAACGTAGTAGTAATCCATTATTAACGCTGTTTGGTCCCTTCTCATTAAAGGGTTTAATGTGTGCGGCTTGTAAAACGGGTAAGGCTTTTTCTCCGCTAATTGCACATTTTCTGTTATATGCATCAGTTACTAATATTCTAAAAGCACCTTGCCCCAATCTGCTTTTAATTAAATACTCATTTCCATAAGCGGCTAAAGGTTCGGCCACTAGTCCGTTACTTTTAATATCATTAAATCGTAAAATCACTTCATTCCAAAGTCTTTCACCATCTGTTTCAGAAGTATCATATGTTTTTCCTGTTACGATATTTCTTGCAAAAGAACTTGGAACATCAATCCATTGATCTTCATGGAGGAAAAAAGGTTGGTTAAGAATTATGCAACCAACTGTTGGATCAGCTTCGGGTGTTCTTCTGTATTTATTAATTGAATTACGGAGATTGGAAAGATTTTCAGAGCCGTTTTTGTTTCCGAAAGCATCCCAAGCTAAAGACAATGGGATTTGTTCAGAGCGAATGAAATAACCGCCACCACAATTTTATTAATAGGGCTATGGAGTTTAAATAAGAAAGGGGCCCCAATTTCAATGGCGCTGAAACCTTGTCCACCTGGCTTCCAAAAATTTACCTCATCAGGTGAAATACTTGCGAGATACTCAAACCAGTTTTTGTCAGTTACACCGACCCAGAATTTCATAATACTTCAAACTTAACTACTCCGACTCATTTACTCAATCGGCTATAGCGGATTATTTTGTGAAAAGTGCCCGCCTTCGCCAAGGCTTCGGCGGATAAATCATTTAGGAATAGAGGCAAGCTCGCAGTTAGTTTACCTGCCCGGCTTCGACGGATCGAACTGCTCAGGTTAAATAGTCACCCTTCGACAAGCTCAGGGTGACGTACTCCTGCGGGAAGGCAATGAGGGAGATGGGAGAGCTATTATTAATCATATATGTCTTTAAGTTCTTTAATGCGATCTAATGCGTCTTTTACAAGATGTTCCGGCATTCCAAATTTTTCCGCCACAACAACGGGGAATTCATCCCGTTTAATTTTAATTGTACGTGTATCGGTATTTGTTGTTTCTGTTAGCATAAGATTTTTTAGCGTCATTGAGCCGTTTTCACTAAAGTGCGCAATACGCAGGGCATTCATAAACGTTGCATCGTCTGAGTAAGAGTCCTCAATTACCTTGCGGAACTCCTCTATCTTTCTCGGCTTCGGTTTTGCCGTGTACCAATGCCGCAATTCATTATTATCATAGTGTTCCACTTTTGTTCTTCCGTTTTTATCCTTCGGCTTTACAAGGTATTTCTCATTACCGTTACTGACAATATAGTCTGCACTCAAATCTCTTGGCAATGGTTTTAAGAAGGGTGCCGCATAACCCCCATCAACAATATATTCTCTCCCATCAATTTTGACCATACTTATAAGATGCACGTCCGGGTTCTTCATATCTGCTCCACAAAACCTAACATTAAAACCAAGATGTTCCAAAAGCAAAAAGAGATAATAATTGTTTGCATAACACGTTCCACCGAAATTGTATTTTTCAATCCCCTCAAGAAATGTGTGAAGATCCGGAATGTAATTCATACCCTGCTTTTTAAAAAGCAACTTTGAGATATTTTCAAATGGTATTTTTATAATATGAGCTTTTACAATTTTGCAAAGAAATTCATAAGAGGGTCTAGATGCTTCAACACCAATAAGTTTAAGATATTTATCAAATAGTATTTTGTTGTTCATTCTTATTCTGCTATCAATATAGTGTCAGTGATTGTATATATCATTACTTTTATTCAAACTTAACTACTCCAAACCAATTCCTCAATCCGCCGCAGCGGATTATTTTGTGAAAAGTGCCCGCCTTCGCCAAGGCTTCGACGGATAATTCAATTAGGGGGCATGCAAGCTCAGGATGATTCCACAAATACTGGCCAAGTAAAGTCACCATTCGACAGGTCGTACTGCTCAGGCTGACTCGTTTTCTGATGATAAATCGTATACGCGTCAACTTAATTGCCCCGACTTTTAAGTCGGGGAACTTGTAAGTAAAAAAATATAAGGCTTTATCCATATCTCAACCAACATTTTTGGCTAAAGCCAGTATTCTGTTTGTTAATTTAGTCCACGACCTGAAGGTCGTGGCAAGTTAACTAATATAGTACTTTGTCTCAGACAGCTATCAGGAAATAATCCTTATGTTGACGCTTGTGTGATAAATCAGAATAGGCTGGGGTAAGCAAACTCACTGTGATATCGAATGGTCACTCTGAGCCTGTCGAAGAGTGAATGATTACTGTCACACTTCGATAAACTCCATTAGACTTATATTTATATTAATAATTGTTTTATAAATAAAAAGGAGTTAATCAATTACCCAAAGATCCGAGTAAGTCTATGACGAGCGCTAGAAATAATTTATACACTGATTAAGACCCGGTTCTTTGGTGGTTAAAGCTAAATAATATTTTCGTACACTAGAGATTAATAATATGGAGTAAGCTCATACCACTTTGGGTATTTGGGTTAATTAATAAAATGCAAAAAACAAATTACTATTTAGGTATTGATATTTCAGCAGAGCAATTTTCT
>CP070637.1:454348-461991 GCA_020354005.1 Ignavibacterium sp. | reverse complement strand
ATAATTAGGCTAATTATAATTAGAAGTACAAGGACAAAATATTCTCTAAAGTCAGCCCATACTTTAGATAAAAATCTAATCATTAATATCTTCTGTTTCGAATAAGCACTTTCGAGAATCCATTTAGATCATCAATTACTTTTCCCGCACCCATTACCACTGCAGTAAGCGGGTCTTCTGCTACGTGCACAGGAAGATTGGTTTCCATTCTTATTCTGTCATCTAACCCTTTTAACAACGCCCCGCCACCGGTGAGCATCACACCTCTGTCTAATATATCTGCCGATAATTCAGGAGGTGTTCTTTCAAGTGATTGTCTTACTGCTTCGATAATTTGCACAATTGATTCATTTAATGATTCTCTTATTTCTACAGAGCTTACTTCGGTGGTTTTGGGAATTCCGCCGACAAGGTCTCTTCCTTTTACCTGTATAGTTAATTCTTCTTTCAACGGCACAGCAGAACCAACTTCACACTTGATAGCTTCTGCAGTTCGTTCACCAATTAAGATATTATGATTACGTTTAAAGAATTGCATGATGGTGTAATTCATTTCGTCACCAGCAATTCTTATGGATTCCTCATTAACAATACCGGAAAGTGCAATAACTGCTATCTCTGTTGTTCCACCACCGATATCAATTATCATGTTCCCAACAGGTGCGTCCACATCAATTCCAATTCCTATTGCAGCAGACATTGGCTCAGCAATAAGATGTACTTCTTTTGCTCCAGCATGTTCCGCACTATCTCGTACAGCTCTTTTTTCTACTTCTGTTACACCGCTTGGAACAGCCATTACAACTCTTCTGCTGCTTAAAACACCTGCACGAACTTTTTTAATAAATGCTCTAATCATCCCCTCAGCAATTTCAAAGTCTGCAATTACCCCATCGCGCATTGGCCGGGTCACGCGGATTTCCTTGTGTTCCCTTCCCTGCATTTCTTTTGCTTTATTCCCAAGTGCAATTATTCTTTTTGAATTCTTATCGAACGCAACAATCGAAGGTTCATTGAGGACCACTCCCTTACCTTTTACATAAATAAGCGTGTTGGCTGTGCCAAGGTCAATTGCTATATCGGTTGCAAAAAAATCAAAAATTCCCATTATACCTCTAATGTTTGAAGTGTCTTATACCTGTAAATACCATAGATACATTATTTTTGTTTGCTGTATCAATAACTTCCTTATCGCGTACCGAACCACCTGGTTGAATTACGGAAGTTGCGCCGCATTTAATTATTTCCAATAAGCCATCTGCAAAAGGGAAAAATGCATCGGAAGCTGCTACAGAACCATTCAAATCCAATCCGTGTTCGTTAGCTTTCATCTGTGCTATCTTTGCCGAATCTAATCTTGACATCTGTCCGGCACCCACACCTAATGTTGCACGGTCTTTTGCGAAAACAATTGCATTTGAACGGGTATGTTTAGCAACTTTCCAGGCAAAATACAAATCTTCTAACTCTTTCTCATTTGGTGTCATATCCGTTGCAAATGAAAACTTATCTTTATCCAAATCAATATCATCCGAATCCTGAATTATCATTCCACCCGGAATACTTTTCTTAAAAGATTTTTCTCCTTTTATTTGCTTTAATTGCTTTAACAAACGTCTGTTCTTTTTCTTTTTCAATATCGAAAGAGCTTCCCCGGTATAATCCGGTGCACAAATGACTTCCAGAAAAATTTCATTTAGCTTAATTGCCAGAGTTTCATCTACGGTATCAGTAAAGGTTACAATTCCGCCGAATGCCGAAACCGGATCACATCTCAGAGCTTTTTCGTATGCATCCAAAGGATTATTGCCAATAGCTGCGCCTGCGGGGTTACTGTGCTTTACGATTGAACAAGAATTTTCCCCCAGCTCTTCAGCTAATTCAACTCCTGAAATCAGGTCAAATATGTTGTTGTACGATAATTCTTTACCGTGCAATACCTCAAAGTATTCAAAAAATCTGCCATAAATCACAGCTTCCTGGTGTGGATTCTCTCCATACCGCAGCTTGTTCTCCCGATGATAGTTTATGCGCAGCTCACCGGATTCAACATCAAACTTCTGCTCAAAATAATTGGCAATATGGGTATCATATTCAGCAGTGTGCGAAAATGCAGCCACAGCCAGATTTTTTCTTGTAGCTTCAGAGATTTCACCTGAATCAAGCTCGGATAAAAATTGGTTATACTGCGATGGAGAGGTTAGAATTGAAACATATTTATGATTTTTTGCTGCAGCTCGTACAAGACTAGGTCCACCAATATCAATATTTTCAACCGCAGTGGAAATATCCACATCATTATTTTTTGTCACCTCGATGAAGGGATAAAGATTCACACAAACAACATCAATGGGAGCAATATCATTCTCCTTCACTTCCTCTCTATCATTCTCATTATCTCTTCTGAATAGAATCCCGCCCAAGATTTTGGGGTGTAGTGATTTAACTCTCCCAGAAAAAATTTCCGGGAAATTTGTAATATCTGATATTTCTTTTACATCTATCCCAACTTCTTTGATTTTACTTGCCGTATTACCTGTCGCAATAATATCATAATTATTTCTGTTCAACCTTTTGGCAAGTTCCGCAAGATTTGTTTTATCGAAAACGCTTATTAATGCTAATTTTTTCAATTTTTCTAACTTTTTTTGGTGAGTTAATTTAGAATTTCAATCCTTGCATTATCAGATGAAATCTTGTTAAGTGCAAATTGTTCAATCACATCCGGTAACAATTCGTGCTCGACTTTAAGAACTCTTTCAGCTATCTGCTCGGGAGAAGTTAAATCAGAAATATCAACTTTTCTTTGGACAATTATCTCTCCATCATCATACACTTCATTAACAAAATGAACCGTTGCTCCCGATACCTTTGCAGTAGAATTAAAAACCGCACGGTGCACATTCATTCCATACATTCCTTTTCCACCAAAAGCGGGCAGCAGTGCGGGATGAATATTAATGATACGATTCCGAAAAACATCAATAACATCTGCAGGAATCATCTTTAGGAAACCGGCTAATACAATTAATCCGATATCAAGAGATTCTAATAATTTTGCGAGAACTGAATATTGAACTGCGCCTTCGGCTTTACCAAGGTAGTAAGTATTAATCGAGTACTCTCTGGCAATTTCAAATGCCGGGCAATCAATTTTATTACTTATAACCGCAGTTACGCTTATTAAATCTTGTAGCTTTTGGGAATCTAATATCGCTCTAAGATTTGACCCTCTACCCGAAACAAATACTGCAACTTTTAACACAATCACATATAATTAATTATACAAACCTACTTAATCACAAGTGAATAATCAATTGGTATTGGTTGAGTCACTATTTTCCGAAAACTTAACAGAAGCTTTTACAAACTCACGAAACAAAGGATGAGCATTCGTTGCACGCGATTTTAATTCAGGATGAAACTGGCAAGCAACAAACCAATTATGATCCGGTAGTTCAATCATTTCAACCAATTCTCTATCCGGTGAAAGACCACAGAGCACTAATCCGTTTTCAGAAAGTTTTTTTCTGAATTTATTATTTACTTCGTAGCGGTGTCTATGCCGTTCTGATATAAATTTACTTTTATAAGCTTCCATCGCTTTAGTACCATCCTGTATGTTACACGGATAGGCACCTAAGCGCATAGTAGCACCCATATCTTTAACATTTTTTTGATCGGGCATCAGATCAATAATACTGTAACGGTTCTTTTTAAACTCCGAGCTATTTGCATTTTTTATATTGCATACATTCCGAGCAAACTCAATGGTTGCGCATTGCAATCCAAGACAGATACCTAAGAAAGGGATGTTATTTTCCCGCGCATACTTTGTTGCAAGAATCTTTCCCTCAATGCCGCGTTCACCAAAACCGCCGGGAACAAGAATACCCGAAACACCTTCAAACATCTTTGAAGTATTACCGTTATCAAGTTCTTCAGCATTTACAGGACGCAATTCTACCTTTACATCATTCTCAGCACCGGCGTGTACAAAGGATTCAATTATGCTCTTGTAAGCATCTAAATGTTTAATATATTTTCCGCATACAGCTATCTCCACCGACTTAGTCGGATTTTTAACAGCTTCAACGAAGTTAGTCCATTCATCGAGTTTAATTTTTTTATCAGGCAAGCGAAGACGTTTAAGCACGTATAAGTCCAGTTTCTCTTTAAATAATACTAGTGGCACTTCATAAATTGAACTGCTATCGTACGCGGATATTACTGCTTTGCTATCAACGTTACAGAATAAACCAATCTTCTCCCGCATATCTCTGGGCAGTTTTTTCTCGGAACGGCAAATTAAAATATCAGGCTGTATTCCAAGCTCAAGCAGATTTTTAACGCTATGCTGTGTGGGTTTTGTTTTTAATTCTCTTGCTGAAGCAATATACGGTACAAGAGTAACGTGTATACTAACTGTATTTGCCCTTCCATACTCAAGCATATGCTGACGCATCGCTTCTATAAACGGCAGTCCCTCAATGTCACCAACAGTGCCGCCAATTTCAGTGATGATAATATCATACTCACCAAGTTCACTCAGCCTGACAAGTCGTCTTTTTATTTCATCGGTTATGTGTGGTATCACCTGAACAGTTGCACCTAAATAATCTCCTCTTCTTTCTTTTGTTATTACTTCGTGATAAACCTGACCGGTAGTTAAATTATTCGAGCGTGTCATATTAACATCTAAAAATCTTTCGTAATGCCCAAGATCTAAATCGGTTTCCGCTCCGTCGTCCGTTACATAAACCTCTCCGTGCTGAAATGGGCTCATTGTTCCGGGGTCCACATTTATATAAGGATCGAACTTTTGGATTGTTACTTTGTATCCGCGCTGCTTTAATAATAAACCGAGTGAAGAGGCGGTGATTCCTTTCCCCAATGATGAAACAACACCACCTGTGATGAAGATATACTTTACTTTCTTCCTGCGGGCCATAATATTTTTTGTCTTCAAATATAGATTAAGATGCGGCGAATTGCAATTTCATATGAATTCAGAATCCTATTTATCCAATTTCCATGATATCAAGAACCGTTTCGTGAACGCTCCGAAGAAATTTTGAATAATTTTTTGAATAATATAAAGTCCGGCATTTATTTCCCTGGTCAAAAATTTCTCAAATTATCAATTGCCATTAGTCAACTTTTTCATTATTGTTGAACTGAAGGAGATATAAATGAATGGAGTAATTAAAATATCAGAAATCTTTCCGGTTAGTGCAAAAAGATTGTACGATGCCTGGCTGAACAGCGAAGAGCATTCAGAGTTTACAAGAAGTAAAGCCGAGATTCGTCCGAATGTCGGATCCAAGTTCTCTGCGTGGGATGGTTATATTACCGGAACCAACATAACATTGCAGCCATACGGACGAATTGTTCAATCGTGGCGTGCAAGTGATTTTCCGAAAGGAGCAAGTGATTCGAAACTTGAGATACTCTTTGAAAAAACCGGCAACGGAACGAGAATCACATTAATACATACCAAACTTCCGCCGGCAAAAGTTAAAGATTTTGAAAAGGGATGGATCAATCACTACTTTAAGCCAATGAAGAAGTATTTTAAGAAGGTAAAGCAACTTTCAACCTTAGCATAACACCACCAGCTAAAATCTACACAATTCCTTTTGCTCTAAAATTTTCCACAATACTAATTCTTTAAATGAAACTTTATAGTTAAACCAGTTGTACAATACAATATTGTTACTCTTTTTATGATGGTTTATAACATCCTTCTTTTAGTTAATATGTATTATATTTGAAAGTTAAGTTAAGAAGAACCAGCGAAAGCAATTTTAAAATCATTAATTCATTATTTTTCTTCCTGAATAATCCATTTGAATAGATCATCATTATTTTTTATTTGTATTGCACTTGCAATGCTTTTGGGTGGTAATTCCTTTACCCAGGACACTACCAAAAGTCTCGCTTTTAAGAATAACCGGCCATTTATAAATTCACCTTATTTTTACAGACCGGATTTAGGACATCAGATATGGCAGCAATTCAAACTTATTCAGGAAGCTAACTCCGGCGATGTACTAGCCCAACACGAACTCGGCCTCAGATACCTTATGGGCGAAGGTATGGCAGCAGACACTGCGTATGCAGTATACTGGATTAAAAAAGCCGCCGATAGAAAATTAGCACCTGCTGAGTATAACTACGCAATTCTATTAATAAACGGCTGGGGAGTTGAATGGGATCCGTTTGCTGCATTCAAATACTTCAGGGAAGCAGCAAGAGCCGGAATGATACAGGCACAATATGTTACTGGTGTTCTTTACACCGATAATCTAATTGTAAAGCGGGACATGAATTATGCTTATTACTGGATAAATAAATCATCATCAGAGGGATATGAACCTGCAGAGCAAATTATTGGTCAGATTGAAACAAAAATCTCAGAATCTGTCGTTGATTCTATCAGATCGATTGAAGAAGATTCAGATACGAAAATCAGAGATGCAGATACGGACAGCAAAACTAATTTGTCTTCTCCTGTTGGTTTAGTGTTCATTGATTTTGATTCGATCGGTGATACAGTTACAACTCTTACAGATAGTATGCTTATTGCCGATTTGCATTTAACCATTAGCGATAGTTTAGCAAGAGTAATGGAAATTGATTCGATGAAAAATATGTCTGATTTAGTTTCATCAGAAATTGTTAGTTTATTATCATCACTTGCTGAAAACGGCAGCCCGGAAGCTCAAACCGTTATTGGACAGTTATACGAAAGAGGAGTTTATTTTAATAAGAATGAAATAACTGCTGCTACATATTATTTACGTGCACTTAGAACTGATTCACCTAAAGCGCCCTACCTGTTATGGCAGTTAAATAAAAAACCGGGCTTCATTAACAAAGTAGAAGATGAAGTATCAAACAACAATCCGGAAGCGCAGTTTGTTTGGTACGGACTAACTAGTACAACTTACGATAACCAGCTTGTAATGAGTGATGCAATTGCTCTTCTACGAAGTTCAGCGGATAATAAATACATACCTGCGATGATTGAGTTAGGATTAAACTATTACACCGGAAGATACATAAAGGAAGATTTTGCTGAAGGATTACAATACTGGAAAGAAGCCTCACTGTTGGGAAGTACAGAAGCTGCGGTTAGATTGGTCGCTGCTTCACTTTATGAAAATGAATTTGGAATTGATTATAGCAGATCAGTAAAGGATTTAATGAATGCGTCTGATAACGGCTCTGTACTGGCGCAAGTTGCACTGTCTTATTGTTACGAAAATGGTATTGGTACTGAGCAATCAAAATCTGAAGCGATTGCATATTATAGAATGGCAGCACAAAGGGGCAGTCAATATGCGTACCGTGAACTGCAAAGATTGTATGATGAAATACGTCCCGCAGATCCTGAGTTTAGTTTGAATTAATAATTTTAATTAGATAAATAATATCCAACCATTTCATTTCATAATCAATTATACTCCAAAGCTAATCCACACTTCGTTTAATAAAGTATGTTTGATGGTTTGATGATCCAACCAGTACTTTGCTCAACTTCAATTCTTACGACTCATCTCTCGTACTACAAAATTTTATCTTAGCTATTTATTCTTGGGTATTATTTTCCTACTTGCTTATTTAAATCAATAATTGTT
>CP070637.1:448031-454248 GCA_020354005.1 Ignavibacterium sp. | reverse complement strand
TTATTCATTTATGTTCACACAGGATTTTGATGATTTATCAAAAGCAGTTGCAGAGAAAGATATTGAGAGAATTACAGAACTGCTTGATGGAGGATTAAATGTTGATATTCAACCTGAGGATACGCCGGTAACAGTGCTTATATTAGCCTGTAGCTACCCCGGTTATGAAGAAGTGGTTTCATTATTAATTTCAAGAGAAGCAGATGTTAACTTTAGAGGCAAAGAGGGTAAAACTCCTTTAATGTGGGCTGCAAGCAATTCATATGGAAGCACAAAATTGCTTTTGGAAAATGGCGCGGATGTTAAAGCTAAAGCTGATGATGGAATGACAGCCTTTATCCAGGCAACACTTGGAGTTCAATCAAAACGAGTAACAACCGACGTTTTGGATCTTATGTTAGAAAAAGGTGCAGATATAAATGCTTCTACAACTGGAAAAAATATTGCAGGTTGGACTGCGCTGCTTTTTGCAACTGTAAACGGAGATGAGGATCTGGTTGACTACCTCCTAAGACACGGTGCCTTTGTTAATCATACATCAGATGAGGGACAGAGTGCTCTTGCATTGGCCAGGCAGGAGAAATATGAATCTCTGATCCAATTGCTTAAAAAGCATGGCGCTCTTGATTAGCTTTTTCCAGGTAATAAATTAATAAATGAGCTACCTAACACATCTCGAATGCAGCTACTGCAACAATAAATTTGAATCGAATAAATTGTGGAATCTTTGTCCCTTCTGTAGCAAACCACTATTAGCAAGATATGATCTGGATTCAATCAAACAATCATTTTCTAAAGAAGAAATAATACTTAGTGAACCAAATCTCTGGAGATACAAAGAATTACTTCCGGTACAGGATTCCAGGTTCGTGCTATCGCTCGGTGAAGGATTTACACCACTAATTAAAGCCAACAGATTAGGCAACGCCGTTGGATTTGACAGTCTCTTTATTAAGGATGAAGGCTTAAATCCGACAACATCATTTAAAGCACGCGGCTTATCAGTAGCAGTATCACGTGCATTTGAATTAGGTGTAAAAGAAATATCGATACCCTCAGCAGGAAATGCTGCAGGAGCAATGAGTGCTTACGCAGCATTAGCCGGGATAAAATCTTTTGTGTTTATGCCAAAGGATGTACCGGCAGCTTTCATTTCGGAATGCCGTGCACTTGGTGCTGAAGTTACTTTGATTGACGGACTAATTACAGACTGTGGTAAAGAGGCGGCAAAGGCTGTTAAGAAATACAATAGATTCGATATGTCTACATTAAAAGAGCCTTATAGGATTGAGGGTAAAAAAACAATGGGATATGAGCTTGCAGAACATATGAATTGGGATCTGCCGGATGTTATAATTTATCCAACCGGGGGAGGCACTGGTTTAATTGGTATGTGGAAAGCATTTGAGGAAATGGAGAATCTTGGCTGGATAAGTTCCAGGAGACCGCGCATGGTTACCGTGCAAGCTGAAGGTTGCGCACCCATGGTAAAAGCATTTGAAGAAGAAACAGAATTCGCAGAACCATGGCAGGATGCTAAAACTGTTGCTGATGGACTTCGTGTACCGGCTGCAGTAGGTGATTTCTTAATTCTCCGTGTACTTAGAGAGAGCTATGGAACCGCAATTGCTGTTACTGATGAAGAGATGCTTAATGCATCAAATTTAATCGGTAAAACTGAAGGCTTATTTGCATCTCCGGAAACCGGTGCAACCCTGGCAGCATTTAATAAATTAAAGCAGCAGCACTGGATAAACGATAGCGATAATGTTGTTCTTTTTAACACCGGGAGCGGCCATAAATATTCACACTTGTGGCAAACCAATTAATTTGATCCGAAGTTAAACGATGCATTAAAGAAACTATTTAGCTTTATACCTAAGTAGAAAAAAAAGGGTCTCCGTATTTCTACAGAGACCCTTGCCATACAACTACCTCACCCTACCTAATTCGTTTAAACTCAATTCTCCGGTTTCTTCTTCTATTATCCTTTGAATCATTCGGAACCATTGGATAATCTTCACCGTAACCTTTTGAAATAATCCTGTCAGGATTTACACCTTTCAGTATCAACCATTGTCTAACAGAATCTGCTCTCCTCTGTGATAACCGAAGATTTGAAGAAGAACTTCCTACATTATCGGTGTGTCCGCTTATCTCAACAATTATATCCGGATAGGTAGCAAGTGTTTTTAGAGCACCTTCAAGAACACGTGCAGATTCAGGCGTTATATCGGACTTACCGGTTGCAAAAGTAATTCCTTCAAGAACTATTGGAACATCAATTTTAACTACGTCATCTTCAGGATCGAGCGGGTCTGTACCTCGTTTAACCTCTTTATAGTCATTAACTGTTCCGCCATCAGTGTCCACATTCAATGGATCGGTTCTGTATTGATTTACCTCTTCACCATCCAGTAATCCCTCTCCGTCGGTATCAGGAGCTATTGGGTTTGTATTAAATCTGCTTATCTCATCACCATCCGTTAACAGATCTTTATCAGTATCAGGCTTGAGAGGATCGGTTTTATACTCAAGTACTTCTTTACCATCAGAAATGGAATCATCATCAGAATCAGCGTCCATTGGATTCGTTTTGTAAGTGAATACTTCTTCACCATCTTTCAGCATATCAGTGTCGGTATCAGCTTTTAATGGATCAGTCTTATGAGTAAGAACTTCCTGACCATCTTTTAAATTATCTGCATCTGAATCCGCATTAAGAGGATCGGTTTTGTAAGTTTTAACTTCTTCACCATCCTTTAAGCCATCACCATCTGTATCAGGATTATCAGGATTGGTACCGATTTTCTTTTCTTCACTTTTAGTTAAACCATCCATATCATTATCAGATGCACCGCTGCCGTTAACAAATGTTAAACCTAAACCTACATTGAAATAGCCATCTTTTGCTTCACCGTTATTATAAGCATTTAGATCGTCCGTTTGTGTAAAAGTATAACCGCCGGTAAAATCCAGGATCAATGCTTCCGATAAACCAATTTCAAAACCTCCACCAACCGGAAAAATTGTGGTCCAATCAGGGCTAACTGTAGGTTGAGGTGATGGGACTGACGGACTTTTATCAATGCTAAAATACAATGCACCAACACCTCCGTAAGCATAAGGATTCCATATATCCATATCGAAGGGACTTAGAATTAATCTCAGATCAACAGGAATTAAATTTGTTCGCCATAACTGGTTATTATAATCTACTCCCTGTAACTGTCCAAATCCGGCACCTAACTCTACTTCCAGTACTTCAGTGAAAAATTCAAACCTGACCAATGCCCTTCCCAGATAAGCTAATTTGTAGTCTGCATCAGCAGGTCTATTTTCCTTATCGAACTCTGTATCAGGTAGTAATGCGTTAATCTGAATTCCGAATTTTGCTGTGTAGTCGTTAAATTGAGCACTGACATTGAAATTTAATCCAACTACCAGTATGACTACTAAAAGAACAAGTGAATTGTGACTTAATTTCATAATTTTCCCTTATACTCTTAAAAATTGATAAAATTAGACTTTCTTAGAACTGTATTTGCACTCTTTTTTACAGGTAATTCCAACCTTAACTCCTTATTTCGTCTTATTTTAGGCAATTTTACAATTTACGTGCCATTCTTGTCGTTTATAAAAAATGATTTAATGACCTGAATTAAAGAATTGAATAGAGAATTTTACATTTTCTTTGAAATGATGAAAAAAATGTAAGATTTTTTTCTTGTGAGGTTGATGCTTAAATTAGTTTAAATTATTAAACAGATTAGCAAATTTAAATTAATACAAATTTAATCCTGAAATTTTTGCTGAAATGTTGGCTCTAGCCCAATGTTAATTATAATATCAAAGGGTATTAGCCTCTTTCTCTGTCACCAATGATTGATAATCAACTAAAAATAAGATCAAAATATAAATTCTTTCCTGTCACAAAAGAGAGATGGAAAGACTTTGAACAACTCTTTGGTGAGAAGGGAGCATGTGCCGGATGCTGGTGTATGTATTGGCGCATCAGCCAAAAAATGCTTGATAATCAAAAAGGAGAAGGCAACAAAGCAGCAATAAAAAAAATTATTTTCGATGGATCTATACCGGGGATTCTAGCTTATCATGATGAACAGCCAGTCGGATGGTGTGCCGTTGCACCAAGAGCAGAATATACGAGGCTGCAAAATTCCCGTGTTTTAAAGCCGGTGGATGATAAACACGTTTGGTCAGTTCCCTGTTTCTTCATTCATAGAAAATATCGTAATAAAGGCTTGAGTGTAGACTTGCTAAATGCCTCAAAAAAATTTGTAAAATCACAAGGCGGAAAGATAATTGAAGGCTACCCAATTGAGCCGAGAGAAAATAAAATGCCTGATGCATTTGCATGGGTTGGTTTATCAGGTGCTTTCTTAAAAGCTGGTTTTAAGGAAGTTGCACGCCGTTCTGAAACCAGGCCGATTATGCGGTTTACGATAAGATGATTTTACTATTTACTTAAACAATAGAATCTAAAAAATTTTTATTCATTCCCTACTATTCTAAAATCCATAGCCCACAGGACCGTAACCGGGCACACTAACATACCCTCTTTGATTATTTGAATCGTAATTGCCAGCACCAAATCGTGTTGACCAAATATTGTCACCACCTCCGACTGAACCACCGTAGGAATTTCTTTGAGCCGCCGCATATAGATTCTCAGTAGGTATAGGATTACCTTCGTAGCCTGCGTTTCCATTTTCATCAAGCCAATATCTGCCGGGTTGAATAATGTATCCGAGCAGCTGGCTCCATACAGCCCACTCAATCTGGGGTAGTTGACGGCCATTTACAAATACACCTGCATCTCCGTTGGATGCATTGCTATCGAGCTCGCCAAATTCGTGGCCAGCAAACATAAAACCGTACGCAGCATATCCCACAACACCATAAAGACCACTATTCGTATCATACCAATAATTTCCGGGAAGCGGCTTAGCGGAATACATTTCTTCAAGTTCGGATACTTGCTCATCAGTAAGAGTGATCCCATTTATTATTACTTCTTCATTTTCATTTTTTATGGATGCAGTCTCTTCACCTTGTCTTTGGAATACCCATATTTCAGCATTATCGCCATACTCATTAGGGGCTGCTTCCGGATCAAATATTGTCAGTTGTAGATTTTCATCAACAAAGGCACCTGAGAATTTTATTAAATCACCAAAATCATTTATGAAGCCATTCAGTTCATTTTCTTCTTGTTGAGCTTCTATGTCATAGTCATCCCCGTCTAAGTTCATTACACCTGTTACGTTGCCATTATCATCTTGAAAGAGTTTAAGAGTTACCGCCGGACTGTAATCTTGCAAAATATATGAGCCTGAAAAATCCTGTGCGAGCAAACAACTGGAAAGTATAAGTAGAAATAATAATGTGGTTACATTAGATTTCTTCATGCCATCCTCCTATAAATAACTTGCTCAAAGATTTAAATAATTTTCTAAAAATCAAATTGATGACAATAAAAAATCCCTACCAACCTTTGTTAATAGGGACTTAACATATTATTAAAGATTTTATCACTTCTACACTGCTAACGTATTAACACCATCTTCTTGGTCTCAACAAAATCTCCCGCATGCAATCTGTAGAAGTAGACTCCACTGGGTAATCCCATTGCATCGAAAACTATCTCATAATTTCCAACTGGTTTTTCATCATTTACAAGTGTAGCAACCTCTCGGCCTAATATATCAAACACTTTTAACTCAACCATCGTCAATTCTTTAACATCATATTTGATTATGGTTGATGAATTAAAAGGATTTGGATAGTTATTCATTAAAACAAAATCAGTTATTACATAAGAATCTGATTCAACAGGCATTGGCCAATCCCATAAATACCAAAGCGAGGCTGGTCCGCCA
Organism: Ignavibacterium sp.; assembly: GCA_020354005.1. Taxonomy (GTDB): domain Bacteria; phylum Bacteroidota; class Ignavibacteria; order Ignavibacteriales; family Ignavibacteriaceae; genus BMS3ABIN03. Next base: position 448,348 of record CP070637.1, on the reverse strand, counting down.
CAATGTCCCATATCGTTTGCCGTTGAACCATGAGCTGGTGGCAAGGCGTTACCTCCGGCTCCAACGTCAAAGTACATTGGGTCTGGGTTACCTGCATCTACACAAGGAGAAGTAGGTAACAAAGCATAGTATTCTGAAGCAGGATCAAATTCCGGATTTGCATCTATGTTACCTGTTCCTGCATAACCACCTTCAACGTCAGAATATTGAATGTCTGCTGTTACAGTTGCATAAATCTGCTGATTATTTGGTGCTGTATTTCCCCAGATAATAAAATTTTTAATCTGAGGTGCTGTTCCTATGATATATAATCCACC
>CP070637.1:446814-447931 GCA_020354005.1 Ignavibacterium sp. | reverse complement strand
TGCCCAAAAGTCAATCAGAACAGGTAAATCTGAATTAAGAACTTCATCTTGAAAATTATCATCAGTAATAGTAGTAAGTGCCATTTATTAAATCCCTTAAAATAAATTTGGATAAATGAGTTAATTTTCCCCCATATAGCTAACGATATCCTCTCCTCCATCTGCATTGATAATGCCTCCACTTATCCATTCCCCACCATCTTTACAAAGAACAGAAATAACATTCGCAATATCCTCAGGTGTAGTTAACCTATCCCTTGGATTTTTACTAATTGCAACTTCCATCATACTTTTATTCCCCGGTATTTTACTTAAAGCAGGAGTTTTTGTAACACCTGCCATTATAGAATTTACAGACACATTGTAAGGGCCAAGCTCTACAGTAAGCTGCCGTACGTGTGATTCCAAAGCAGCTTTGGCTGCAGAAACTGCTCCATAATATGGAATTGAGGAGTGCCCACCTGAACTTGTCATTGCAAATATTCTACACTTATCAGCTAAAAGGTTACCCTTAAATATATCCTGAACCCAGTAGACTAATGAATGCGCCATAACATCTAATGTCATTTCCATCTGGGCTTTAGTAATTTGTTCGCTCTCATTAGAAATGTATGGTTTCAATGTTCCAAATGCTAGTGAATGCATAATCACTTTTACCCCCGCCCGATTATTCAATTTCTTTTTTATTTTCTGAACTACATCTTTTCTTTTTTGCTCATCTGCAGCATTAGCATTAAAGAAGACTGCTTCAGAACCACTCTTTTCTATATCTTTAATTATCCTATTAACCTGGGGCATTGTTGCTTGCCTGTCGAGATGTACTCCGAAGATGTTGAATCCATCCTGAGCCAATTTAATAGCAACAGATTCACCAAAGCCCGAAGAAGCTCCGAGGATGAGTGCCCAATATTTACTATTCTCTTTTTTAGTCATTGTAAACTATATACTTTACACATTCTAATTTTATATTGGCAGTAATTATACAAAATAGACATAAGTGAAACAAACTTATGTTGGTCTATGAATCAATTTTGAATCATTTACTATTAATGATGATTGAATCGCTGCCAAGAAGTATTCGAACTTCATCGATGAATTTTTCTGAAAGTGATATACG
>CP070637.1:443969-446714 GCA_020354005.1 Ignavibacterium sp. | reverse complement strand
TACCTATTTACAATGTCGGTGATAAAGAAGACTCTTTAAGCTTTGAAGAGATTAAAAGCCGATTTGATGAAATTGGTATTGATTTAATCGTGCTTGCGGGTTTCCTGAAGTTGATACCTGCAAATTTCGTAAATTCATACAGAAATAAAATCATAAACATTCATCCGGCACTTCTACCTTCCTATGGTGGCTCCGGAATGTTTGGAATGAATGTTCATAAAGCAGTCTTTAATGCTTCAGCTCAGGTATCTGGAGTAAGCATTCATTTTGTTGATGAAAATTATGATACAGGTAAAATTATAGCCCAGAGATGTGTAGATATTTCTGATATCCAATCGCCAGAAGAACTTGCTGAACGCGTTTTGAAGATTGAACATCAATTATTACCAGAAGTAATTGAAAAGTTTGCACTTGGTAAAGTTTTTGTTGACAAATCAAGAGTAAGAATTCTTAAATAGCTATTTCTCTAACTTATATTATTTGGATGTTGGGTTGAGTAAATCAGCACTAATAAGTGTTTCTGATAAAACTGGTGTTGTAGAACTCGCAAAAGTATTGGCAGATAATAACTACAATATAATTGCGACTGGAAATACCGCTAAGCTCCTTTCATCCGAGGGAATAAAAATACAAGAGGTTCAAGAAATAACAGGTTTCCCGGAAATTTTTAATGGTCGTGTAAAAACTTTGCACCCTAGAGTTAATGGCGGAATTTTAATGCGAAGAGATAATCAATCCGATTTGAAAGAGGCTGAAGAAAATGAAATTTTTCCCATAGATATTGTTTGTGTAAATCTTTATCCATTCAAAGAAGTGTCGAAAAATCCTGATGCAAGCTTAGATTTGATAATCGAGAATATTGATATTGGGGGACCAAGCTTGATAAGGGCTGCTGCTAAAAATTTCAAGTTTGTCACTGTGCTTACTAATCCGCAACAATATCCTATAATAATTGATGAAATAAAAAATGGTGAAATTTCTTACAATAAAAGAAAACTATTAGCTCTGGAGGCCTTTTCTTTGACCGCAGATTATGATGTTTGCATTGCTAACCTACTGGAAAAGAAGCTGGAATTAACTGAGGGATATTTTAGAACAAGTATACCAAAAGTTAAGGCTCTGCGATATGGAGAAAATCCACATCAGCATGCGACAATTTTTGGAGACTTTTATGATTACTTTGAATCACTTCATGGGAAGGAACTCTCGTACAATAACATTCTGGATTTAATATCTGCTGTTGAACTTGTTGAGGATTTGGGAAAAAATGCCTGTGCTATTATTAAGCATAACAATCCGGCAGGCGCCGCGATTGGATCGGATTCCCTTGATGCTTATCGAAAGGCTCTTAGTTGCGATCCGGTTTCGTCTTTTGGTGGCATTGTAGCATTTACTTTTCCAGTGAATTTAAAATTAGCTGAACAACTGAATGAAATTTTTTTAGAAGTAATATGCGCACCCGAATTTTCAAATGATGCCATGGAAATTTTAATGAAGAAAAAGGATAGACGATTAGTAAAACAATGTAAATCCACCCTAAACGCAAAGTCATTTTTCAAATCTATCCCCGGTGGGATTATTAAACAAGATTATGATCGATTTGATTTAATTGATGATAAACTGAATATTGTTACCGATAAAAAACCTTCGAATGAAGAGTTAGAAGATTTAAAGTTTGCTTGGAAAATTGCTAAGCATACAAAATCCAATGCCATTGTTTTTATTAAAAACAAAGCAACGCTTGGTGTGGGAGCAGGACAAATGTCTAGAATTGATTCGGTAAGACTTGCTAAAATGAAAGCTCGCGAGCATGGTCTGGATTTAAATGGATCGGTTGCTGCATCTGATGCTTTTTTTCCCTTTGCAGATGGTCTGATAGAAATCATTAAAGGAGGTGCTACCTCAGTTATACAACCGGGTGGATCCATCCGCGATAATGAGGTAATTGATGCAGCAAATCAAAATAATATTTCCATGGTTTTTACAGGAATTAGACACTTTAAACATTAAGAGGACATATGGGCGTTTTTGATATTTTCTCAACTGATATTGCAATCGATTTAGGTACTGCCAACACACTTATATACGTAAAAGGTAAAGGGGTTGTGTTAAATGAACCCTCCATTGTGGCTTTTGATAAAAGTTCAAAAAGAATTATCGCCCTTGGCAATAAAGCTAAGGAGATGCAGGGTAGGGAACACAAAGAAATTAAGGTCACTCGACCTATGCGTGATGGTGTAATAGCTGATTTTGAAATTGCAGAAGGAATGATCAGAGCCTTTATTAAAAAAGTAAAAGCTGGTGCGATTACCAGCAGGAGAGTGGTTGTTGCTGTACCAAGCGGTGTTACTGAAGTTGAAAAACGCGCGGTACGCGATAGTGCTGAACACGCTGGTGCAAAAGAGGTTCATTTGATAGCGGAGCCAATGTCCGCTGCGATTGGGATTGGTATCGATGTCGCTGCACCTGTTGGCAGTATGATCATAGATATTGGCGGTGGTACAACTGAAATTGCTGTTATTGCACTTTCGGGAATTGTAAATGAAGAATCAATTCGAATTGCAGGTGATGAAATGAATTATGCAATTATGCAGTTCTTCAAACGAAATCATAACATATTAATTGGCGAACGAACAGCTGAAGCAATTAAATGCGAAGTTGGATCAGCCGTTCCACTAAAAGAAGAAATAACTATCCAGGTTAAAGGAAGAGATTTAGTTGGCGGAATTCCTAAAACAACAGAAG
>CP070637.1:439255-443869 GCA_020354005.1 Ignavibacterium sp. | reverse complement strand
ATGTAAACTGGTGTTTCCTCCCTTAATACTATGATTTTTATTCGGGTATAACATCAAATCAAACTGCTTACCTGCTAACTGAAATTCTCTCACAGCCTGCATTGTATTCTGGTAATGAACATTATCATCACTTGTACCATGCACGATTAGCAAATTTCCTTCAAGATTATCTGCATAGGTTAAAACACTTGCAGCTTTATAGCCTTCGGCGTTCTCATCCAGCATACCCATATATCTTTCAGTCCAGATTGCATCATACAAATGAAAATCTGAAACCGGTGCAACCGATACACCAGTGGAAAAATATTCATTCGCACGGGTCATCAACATCAGACAAAGATAGCCGCCGCCGCTCCATCCCCAGAACCCAATCCTTTCTGCATCCACGTATGGAAGCGTAGCTAAAAACTTTGCACCTTCAACCTGATCATTAACTGCCCACTTGCTTAGATCTTTATAAACAAGATTCTTAAAAGCCTTTCCCCTGCCACCTGTTCCACGATTATCAACACAGAAAACAATAAATCCATTTTGAGCCATCATCATATGCCATAGCTGTCTTGCTCCTCCCCATTCGTTAATAACTTTCTGTGAACCGGGTCCACCATAACCGAATACAAGAACAGGATATTTTTTGTTCTCATCAAAATCAAGCGGCTTTATCATAAAGTAATTTAACTCAACACCATCTGAAGTTGTTAAAGTAGAAAACTCAGGATAGTTAACATTGAGATCATTTAACGATGGAAGATCATTTTCTGCCAATACTCTTACAAGCTTTCCATCGGTTCTTAGCAAATTAGTTTTTGATGGATGACTTGCACTTGAATATTCATTAATAAAGTATTTGAAATCGGGAGAGAAGTTCCCTCTGTGCCATCCCGGTTCATTAGTAATTTTTTGTATACTATCTCCATTAAGCTTCACCCTGTAAATCTGCTGCTCTAACGGAGAATTCTTTTTACCGGAGAAGTAAAGCCATTTATCAATTTCAGAAACACCTAAGACATCTGTAATTTCCCAATCACCTGATGTTATTTGATTTACAAGATTTCCTTCATAATCATAAAGGTATGCGTGCCTGAATCCGCTTCGTTCACTTATCCAAATAATTATATCTTCATTGCTTAAAAAGATTGTAGTGTCATCAGCGACTTCAATCCAGCATGAATCCCTGTCTTCAAGCACTACAACGCTTTCACCGTTATTTGTATTTGCCATCAAAAGCTCAAGATGATTTTGATGCCTGTTTAGTCTTAGCATAGCAAGCTTATCAGAAGAGTTCGTCCAGTAAATGCGCGGTATATAAATATCATCATCTTCACCAATGTCCATCCACGTGGTTTCTCCTGTTGCTACTTCAACTACGCCAATTCTAATGATAGAATTCTGTTCACCGGTTTTGGGATACTTAAGAGGTATTACTTTATTATAAACGTGCATCTCATCGATCATATAAAACTCTTTAACTCTCGTTTGATCAAACTTCCAGAATGCAATTTTCTTTCCGTCTGCTGACCATTGCCAGCCATCAGCAATTGAAAACTCCTCTTCATAAACCCAATCAAATTCACCGTTAAGAATGTTCTCTGTTCCATCAGTTGTTAAAGCGATTTCTTTTCCAGAAGAAAGCTCCACAATGTAAATATTATGATCACGCACAAAGCCAACTTTTTTACCATCGGGTGATAGTTTCACATTTCTTAAGTTCGGATCGTTATCACCAAGTGCTTTTATCTCTTTTGTTTTTACATCATACAAATAGAACGGAGCTTGCCGGGAGTGCCTCCAGATGGTCTTTTCCGGTCCTTCAATCAAAAGAAAATTGCCATCATCAGTCCACCAATAATTGCTCATCTTTATAGGTTCGTTGTTCCATTTTAAATCCACACCGGAAAGCAATAGTGTGGTGGATCCGGTTTCTACTTCGTACTTATGTATATCGAGAAGCTGGTGAGCCATATTATATGCTGTATATGTGAATGCAGCGCCATCTGGAAGCCATCTAACATTTGCAACTTTTGCGGGAACATATTTAGTGGAAGAAAAAATATCTTCGAGTGTTAACAGACTTTCATCCTGTCCAACTGCATTCGTGGTTAGAAGAGTAACTGATAAGATTAAAACATTAATGATTGATAACCGCATAACGTAATCCATTTTTGTGAAGTTTATTTGAAGTTTACTCAGGCCAGAGCTGTTGAATTTCATCGTTGAGTCCAAGATATTCCCATCGCAGCAATGCTATTGGAACATTCCCGTTTTCCATTATGTAATCATGAAAATCCCGTAGATCAAAATCATCGCCTAACATAACTTTTGCGTCTGCAATAAATTTTAATATCTGGAGTTTACCAATCTGATATGTAATTGCCTGTCCGGGATTATACGCAAAGAAACCTGCTTCCTTTATTCCTGTTGGTAAATCCATCGGCACAGTTGAAGCAAGGTATTTACCCGCATCTTCGATAGTATAATTACCAAGTGCAAGATTTATATCAACATCAACACGCAAAGCACGCAACCGCATAAAGCTGTAAATGATCTCCCTGGTCTTTGGCTTATCATCAAACAAACCATACTGAAGCAATAACTCTTCTACGTAAAATGCAATTCCCTCATTCGCGCCCGAATCAAAATATCTTCTTCTTATGGGATTGGGATTAGCCCACGAAAGCACCATTTGAAAATAATGACCCGGAACTCCCTCGTGAATAATAATAGGACGTGGATCTTTTGCAGTTGCAAGACTGAAGTAACCAAGATCGGGTGATGGTTCCCTTATATATCTTACACCGTCTTCATCCAGCCTTGTTTCTGAAGTAAGATCATCGTTTACACCCATATGCGCAAATGGTTCAAAGTGTGGTGGTATTTTCTGAAACACATAGTGCTTCACCCAATCAGGTATAGATAAGATTTCTTTTTCTACAAGAAAGTTTCTGATTGATTCTTCATCTCTCCGTTCCACTTCAATTTCTTCTTTAGCAGAAGAAAAGATTGGCAGCTCAGGCAAACCTTTATTTCTCTCTCTTTCATAAACATCAAACGACACCGATCTATCCCATTCCTGTTTTCCCATAATCAAAAGTTCATCTGTAGTGTAAGGCATTAGTGCAATATTTTTTAAGAAGTACTCATATCCTTCCCTTCCAATAATAAAACTGCTTTGCATAGAAGATTTATTTTCTTCTATCCACTTCACATATTTCTCCAGAGCCATCTTTGCATGTTCAACAGCAGAATTTAGCTGGGCATTTAAATCAACCGGAAATATTTCATTCAGCGCATCGCGCATCGCATAAAGATTACTATCAACATTCGATAAATTATGCAGTGCGATTTCTGCAAAAGGTGCAACCGGCTCCGTTAAATTGTGGATTGCGTGCTCAATTGTTTTGGGTATAGAATTTAGACGCAGAATAATATTCTCAGCTCTCTCTCGTGTCATTGGAGTGTGGATCAACAAAAGTTCAAACACAGCACCGATAGTTTGATGCACATAAAAATCAGGATTACGTTCGGGAAGTTTTAATACGTTAAGCTCCCAGTTTACTCTCTCAATTGCAGAATGAAGAAGCAGGTAATCCACACTGTCGGTTAAAGTCCAGTTTTCACGTGGTAGGTTTTCTAATTTATAACTGTACTCTAAATACTTTTCCTGGTTGTTATTTATAGCAGCGGAAGAATAATCAGGCACCCATTTATCGGGTCTTCCGACTCTTAGTATATCATCACCGGTTGATGGCTGAGTGTTTGCTCTCCATTTAAAGAAATCTTTAGCCAGCTTTTGTATACCGGGATTGAACTGAGAGTAAATATTGAATGAAATTACTAAGATGAGTAAGACTAACAATTTTGTATGAAGCATATTTGATAGAAATTGTTTAAAAGAATGATTTGTTAAGTAGTAAAATATAAGAAAAAGTATTTTGTTAATCGCACATCAGGTAGCGAGCAGGAGAAAGCAAACTTAGAGTTACAGAAGAATCTGAATCATTGGATTGAGAAGGCTAATAAGTATTTTCTCCAAGAACGAAATGCTTTGCTAAGATTTTGTTGATAATTATGACAGACAAACAAAAGCCATAGCAGATTACTGAATTTTGCATCAGTTACAACACGCTCTTGCATAGTAACTTTAGTTCATCTTTGATATATTTAAAGTGCAATTTATAAATTCTTTACGTTATACTGATGCTGAATTATCAAGTAATATTTGCTTTTATAATATCAATAATTTTAGGATGTAATACAGCAGACCAAACAACAGGTACAAATGACAATTCCTTACCCTCTGAAGGCAGCTCTTGTGAGGATGGGGCAGAGTTTACTATTCAAGATTTTATTCTCAGTAATAATGTTTGGGGGAAAGGTTCTGAGACTAATTATGAGCAGTGTATTTATTATGAATCAACTAACAATCAAACCGAAATCGGATGGAACTGGAATTGGCCCGGAAACGGGAATGTAAGAGCTTATCCTGAAATAATATTTGGTCATAAGCCCTGGTCAACTACATCAACATCATCTTTACTACCAGCACGAATTAACAGCAAAAGCATAACAATGAAATATTCAGGTAGTGCTACAGCAATAGGGCAGTGGAATCTT
>CP070637.1:435392-439155 GCA_020354005.1 Ignavibacterium sp. | reverse complement strand
TGGGCACTTAGTTGCTTTAATTGGAATAGTCGAAAAGCAATATGTGCATTCTTTAGTTGTTGGTTCTGCCGGTGGTGCTTCTTCTTCTTTCTTCATTTTGTTAATGCTTCTGATTAACATAAAGACTGCAAAAGCTACAATAATAAAACTAATGATAGTGTTAAAAAATACGCCGTAACTTATAACAACAGCGCCAGCTTCTTTCGCAGCTGCTAAAGTATCAAATGGTCCAGCAGTTGAACCCTCTTTTATAACAATAAATAAGTTGCTGAAGTCAACATTACCAAGAAGTATTCCAATAGGTGGCATTAAAACATCTGCAACCAGCGATTTTATAATCAATCCGAACGCTGCGCCGATGATTATACCAACAGCCATGTCAACCACATTGCCCCTCATGGCGAATTCTTTGAATTCTTTTAACATTAAGCCCTCCAATAATTTTTTGATGTGAATGACCAAAGAAGTGAATTAGTCCTATGTGAATATAGCCTATAATGGTCTTTTAGTCAATTTTAAATCCGTTTTTTAAGCTAAATTAGAGACATTTAGACAGTTAGCAAAAAACTCTTTTATGCAAGCTGTAATTGTAAAGATTACAATAAAATGGGAAAAATTCTCTTGATTCTATTTATAAAAAGTTGATTTAAGAAATTAATAATGGAATAATTATTGAGAATCCATACTACTTTAAAATACAGGCGAATTTTTAAATGGAATCAACAGGGAAAAATATTTATCCATTAACAGAAGAAAATCTTCAAGCACTTTTAACTTATTTTTTTCCTAATTCCCCCAGGGGTAATCTTAAGGACGTTGTTAAAGAATTAAATAACATGAGGATTTCTTTACACGAATTAGAATATTCCTTCGAAAAAATTTTACCACTCATTTCAGTTATTACCGAAAAAATTGGTGACATTCCTACACAAACAAATATATTGGATTATTCGGTGGAATCATTTTTAGACCAGGAATATTGCAATTACAATATTGACGGTGAAAGACGCGAAATTATAAATCTTTTGAGGGAAAGGGCGGGTGTAATTGCATCACAAGAATATACTATTAATGTCCGAAAAAAATTATTTACAGTAAGGAGCTGGAATTAATCTACTCTAGTTTTTTCTTGATACAGCCTTGATAATAATTTCTTTTCGTTTCTGATTCTTCCGCCCACATCTAATTTTAAACTGTTCCCTTATATTTTCTCATCAAATTATTCTTAGCTTATAAATTATTTATTTGTTAAGTAGAGAGTTACTTTTCGAAGAATTTGAATGAACCTATTTCGTTTAGCTCAACTGCAACGGGTGGTTCCTCACAGCGGTCTTTAATTTCGGCCTGAAAGTTTTTAAATGCGGAGGATTCTGCCAGCGGATTATTACCACTTTCTGTTTCTATCGATGCAATATGAACAAAACTTACTCCGTCTTCCAATTTGAAAGATGCATACCTCAAACCATCGGGACTGTTTTGCTGAAGTTCGGCAAATACTTTCTGTATATAGTCAGTGTTTTCTTCTGCACGATCTGACTTTACTTTGTATCTAACTAATACACGTTTCATTGTAAGTGACTCCTTTATTATTTACTTAATTAATATTATAATACAAAAAATTATATTGTGGCTCAATCCGAATAATCTAAGGTTTTGAAATCAATTACGGGCACTCGCCAGGTTTCCGGATTCCCAATGATATTGTGTTTATAGCTAAGTATTTCAAGTTTATTAGGAACTACCTTAATGAGTAAATAGCTAGCTCTGTTTTCAGAGTAGAATGGTTCCCATTCTTTTTTCCATCTTTTATCTTTTTCCGTTTGATCATTGACAAGAATTGCATTACCGCTTATAACAACATATCCTGCCAAATCAGGATCTGCATAATAAAGGCTTACTCTATGATCATTCCGAATTTCATTCACCTTACGACTTTTAGAATGTGTGCCCATCCAGATAACCATATTCTCTTCAGGCGTAAAGGGATCCATTGTTCTTACACTTGGCATACCATCCATATCAAGTGTAATTAAAGCGCAATATCGAGCTTCCTCAATGATCTCATGTGCTGCTAAAATCAAGGAATCACGTTCCCATGAAGATGATTGAGTATTTTGAGATACTATCCACGGTGCAGAGACGATGACAAAAAGTAATATTAGCTTGAATAAATTGATTTTGGAAATAGTATATACTGATTTCATAAAACCCTCCATTTATATATGATTCAGAAATAAAACATTCAGCACTTATGATTTTCAATAAACTTATGTTTAATAAATATCCAGATCAGAACCAACTACTACATTTCCATCATATACTTCAGATACTTCGTTCAGCAACTGCTTATTTGTAGCACCCCAATATAAGATGTGATACATTATAACTAATCCGGGTTTTGATACATTGGCAATTTCACCAAGTTCGTATGTAGATGTATGATGAGATGAATGATATTCTTTCCACTCATCCGGTTTTGTATCATATCCTTTTTTATAATACACTTCGTGAATCAGGATATCTGCGTCTTTACTATATTCGATGATACTTTTTGATGGTCGTGCATCACCAGAAATTACAATAACTTTATCTGGTGTCGTGAATCGGAATCCATATGCATTTGGCCACGATCCATGTTCAACTAAAAACGCTTCCACTTTAATATTATCATCCTCGTAAATCAATCCTTCTTTTATTTCGTAGGAATTTACACGCCAGCCATAATCATTTGCTGGTTCCAATCCATAAAGACGATAACTGATATCTGCCTCGTAAGCTTTTAAAATACTGTTTGTCATATCGGTTATGCCTGCAGGACCATAAACCTCCAATGGTTTATCTCTTCCCATCACCCAGGGTGTTAATATCAAATCGGGATAACCTATTGTATGATCGGAATGAAGGTGTGTAAGGAAAGCTACTTTGATATTCTTTACACTTAAACCTTCAATGCTTCCTCCATATCTTGGTGAAAGTGCTGCTGCCTGCCTGATAACCCCCGGACCAAAATCAACTAAATATGGCACGTCGTTTACAACTATTGCAACAGAACAGCCGGAGTGTTCGGGATCAGGGTTTGGATTTCCTGTTCCTAACAGAACTACCTTAGTAATATTTGAAGTTGAATAATCAGTCTGTGATAATACACTTGAAGGAATAATGAGTAATAGATAGACTAATATGATTGATAAAGTTTTTAGCATTTTAAATCTTTCATTGTAATTGTTTATTTATAATCTAACGTAATAAATTTGAAGGGAATCACCAATAATTTTGAAGAGGTACATAATAATCTAAAGAACTTTATTTTGTATTTTACTATTTGTATTTGTAATCGACTAAAGTAGATATTTGATGAATCAACAAATAAATCATCCAACAATAAGTGAAACTGAAATCGTTCGTCCGACCCGGGTCGAGGTTAACTTAAAAACATTAGCCGATAATTTTAGGAAGGTAAAAAAACAAGTTTCTCCGGTTAAGGTTATGCCGATTCTTAAAGCAAACGCTTATGGTCACGGTTTGGTGCGCATTGCTCAATTCTATCAAGATCTAAATGCTGATTATCTTGGTGTTGCTGTTGTTGAAGAGGGTATTCTGCTCAGGGAATCAGGAGTAAACATACCTATTCTTGTGTTGGGAGGGATCTGGGGAAATCAGGTTCCGTTATTCCTGCAGCATGATTTAACTATTACCGCTTCGTCTATCGAGAAACTGAATCAGATTGATGACATAGCAGAACAAATGAAAATTAAGGCGAAGG
>CP070637.1:429670-435292 GCA_020354005.1 Ignavibacterium sp. | reverse complement strand
CCACGTTGGGCCGCTAATTGATATTGATGCAGTTGATATGTTTAGCGATGCGTTAAAGCAAGTTAAGAAGGAAGGGGGGAAGGTAGTTTATGGAGGTAAAGTATTAAAAGGTAAAGGTTATGGTTCAGGATGTTATGTTGAACCGTCAATAGTCGAAGCGAAAAATCATTATCCAATCGTACAGGAAGAAACTTTTGCACCTATTCTTTATCTTATAAAATATAAAGGTAGTGTTGATAATGCAATCGAACTACAGAATGGAGTTGTACAGGGATTATCTTCTTCCATCTTTACAAACAATGTAAGAGAAGCAGAAAAGTTCCTATCTTACAGTGGCTCTGATTGCGGAATTGCAAATGTAAATATAGGTACTTCCGGTGCTGAAATCGGTGGAGCTTTTGGTGGCGAAAAAGAAACCGGTGGAGGTCGTGAGTCCGGTTCCGATGCCTGGAAAGCCTACATGCGGAGGCAAACAAACACAATAAACTATGGAACAGAGCTGCCGCTTGCGCAGGGTATTAAGTTCGATATTTAGTATAAAATATTTTACTTATTTGGAGGGAACGGTATTTTTTTCCGTTCCCTTTTTTACTTCTGTCTAAATCCGTCTCAAAACGTTTTCCCAATTCAGTACAAGAATAAAAACCATTCAAGTTAGTTTTACCTGACACCACTTCCGACACATGAAAAATTTTCTTAAATGTGTTTCAGTTCAATAAATGTGTCAAAGTTCCTAATCTCATAAAAATTTGGCAAGCTTTTGGATGAGTACATATGCAAAATGAAAATTATTCTGTAATAATATGATAGAATTAGACGTAAAAAAATTAACTTCTTGCAACTCCGACTGGGAAACTAATCAGTATACACTTCTTAGAACTGTTAAAGAATGGGAAACAAATTTTAGAAAAAATAAGTTATATCCTTATCTAAATGAATCCATCGATTTGCAGAGAAAACTTCAGGAGATTCTGCAAGAAAATCTAGAATCAAAGTTTTGGTTGGAGCGGGAAATTCGGCCAAGAAAAATAAACAATCACTATGTGGCTTATGAAAAAGCTCAGCAAGTTAGTAATCAACTGGACCAGCTACTTTCTTTCGTGAAATGGGCATTGCAAATTAACCGGCCTGTTATGGAAGAAGGTTTGATCATGAAGGAATTTATTGAAGAGAGTATTAAGGTTACTCCGGTTAGCGATGAACCAAATTATCTTGGTAAAGGATACTTTGCACTTGAGGATAAAAAGAAATTAGTCCTGAATATTTACGCCTATGATATGAAATGGGAATGGGCAGGGGATGAACCCAACAACACACTTAAAATTCAACTTGTAAGATCGATTCCACTCTTGATTATTAACGATAGCAATGAAGATGTTATGAAAGATTTTATTGCTTACTCACAACCGTTGTACAAGCCAATGGCTTACGTTTTTTCAGGGGAATTTGATCTCGATTTTCCGTATGAGGAAACTATTTGTCCTATTGTTGGAGAAAAATTACTAAAAGTATTGATGAGCTAATTCAGCCCACAATAATTTGAATTAAATCTGCTAAAATCTGAGCACTTTCATATAGAAATGGATCCACATCTTCCACTTCTTCCTCTTGTGGAGTTTCACCTTTTTCAAGAAGCTTTAATCCTTTAATTTTCCTTCGTTCGTTTTCACGCTGAAATTCTCTCTCTTCCCGTTCTTCTTTTTCTTTCTTTCTAACTTTTTCGTTTAGCGAAACGTATTTATCTTTCAGCGATTCTTTGTATTCTAGAATATCTTCCCGGATATAATCAAACTCAGGATCAGCATCTGTTCTTTGTTTAGAATTATTTTTTAATTCTGGTAAGAGGGAATCGAGATCAAAATATTCATCGTAGTCAGCCGGATCAATTCTATCCCATTTTAATGCATTTTGCTTGCTACTCTCTCCAAATTCTTCTGGTGAAATTGGAGAGGGGAATAATATATCAGGGATAACACCAAGACGCTGTGTACTGCTCCCATCGATTCGATAATACTTCGCAATAGTTAATTTAATCTGTCCAAGTTTAAATCCTCTCTTTGATGATATCCTGTTAAGATCAATTAGGTTTTGAACGGTACCCTTGCCATAAGTATTTTCTCCGATGATGATACCACGTCCATAGTTTTGTATTGCTCCGGAAAATATTTCTGATGCCGATGCGCTAAAGCGATTTACAAGAACTGCCAGCGGTCCATCATAAACTACTTGCGGATCAGTGTCGTTGTTAACCACAATCTTGCCATTCATATCCCTGACCTGAACAACAGGACCATCTTCAATAAACAATCCGGTTACATTAACTGCTTCATCAAGTGAGCCGCCGCCGTTATTGGTTAAATCTATTATTATCCCATCGATACTTTGCGTATTTAAATCCTCAAGTAATTCTTTAACATCACGCGAAGTGCTGTTAAAATTTATATCTCCTAATCTTTGTCCTTCAAAATCACTGTAAAACTTGGGGATGTTAATTACACCAAACTTGTATGGAATGTTGTCGTTCTTTATTTCCAATATTGAACTGGTTGCAGATTGTTCCTCCAATAATACTTTATCTCTGACCAATCTAATTTCAACAGGTTCTGAACTTAGCGGTTTGCCGGACTTAATTAATTGCAGCCTGACAACAGATTCTTTTGGCCCGCGAATTAATTGAACTACATCGGTAATTCGCCATCCCACCACATCCACAAATTCGCCATCTTCATCCTGAGCAACGGCAACTATCCTGTCATCTACATGAAGTTTCTTGGATTTAAATGCAGGACCACCCGGAATTATCTCAACAACCTTTGTATATCCATCATCATATTGAAGGCGTGCTCCAATTCCTTCTAATGACAGACTCATATCAATTTTGAAATTATCTGATGTTATCGGTGAAAGATAATTTGTATGTGGATCAATTGATGCGGTGAATGAATTCATTGCAACCTGGAAAACATCTTCAGTATTATATTGTCTTAAAACTGTTGTAAAGTTTTCATATCTCTTCTCTAAATTACTCTTGATAGCATCCCAGTCTTTACCATTCAATCTTAAATTCAATGCATCGTTCTTTATTCTTTTACGCCATATATCATTTAATTGAGCAACTGATTTAGACCACTCTGCTTTTTTTCTATCTATGAGTAACTCTTCATCTAAAGTATAATCAAATTCTTTGCTAAGTATCGTATCAAGATACACAACACGATCCTGCATTCTCTGCATAAACACTCTGAAAATATTGTAGAATGGAATAACATTACCTGCTTGTAAATTATCATCAATTCTGTATCTATATTTTTCAAACGAGTCAATATCCGTTTGAAGAAAATAAATTTTTCCATGATCTAGAGATTTTAAATAGCGATCCAATATTTCAGATGAAAGCGAATCATTCAGTGCAAAATCTTTGTAATGGTAACTTTCTAATACTGCGTTGATTAGTTGGTTTTCAAGAGTATAATGATTTTTAGGCTCAATGCGTTTTAATGTATCTTTATCATCAGGTGCAAGAATGCTATTTTCTGCGGGTCCTGCAAAATAAAAATTCGCTGCTAATGCAGTAAGAAGTACAACAATAATAATCTTCATAATCGTGGATAGATGTTTTTTTTTATGGTTCACTTTTAATTATCTATCAAGATAGCGTATAATTTATTAGATAAAAATTGATTTATAAATCCTGATTTTAATTTTAATCGTTTAGAGTATCTCCTGCAATTAAAATAGTAACTTCAATCGTGCCAAAAATGTGATAAACTTCCTTCCTAAAAAAGTAAAATTTGATGAATGGAGACTATTAAAGAAGAGGATTTGAAATCATTACGTGGTTAATCTTTCATTACCGATCTGCTGAAAATATAATCAACCTGCTTCAGCATTTTATTTGTATTAAATATTTCTTCAACTTCCTTTTTATCCAATAACTTCATTACTTTCTTTGAGGCTAGTAGTTCATCTTTTAGATTTTTATTTTCATCCGCCCACACCTTCATCGCTGAATCCTGCACAAGTTTGTATGCATCTTCTCTTGTAACACCTTTATTAATGATCTTTAACAAAATTGTTTGAGAAAAAACCAAACCCCTTGTGAGATTTAAATTTTCAATCATGTTCTCAGGATAAATTATAAGATTTTTGATCAGTTTTATCATCAGATCCAGCATGTAATCTAAAGCGATACAACTATCTGGCACAGCAATCCTTTCAACCGATGAATGCGAAATATCACGTTCATGCCACAATGCAACATTCTCCATTGCCGTAATTGAATTACCTCTCAGTATACGTGCTAAACCTGTAACACGTTCACTAACAATCGGGTTTCGTTTATGCGGCATTGCAGAGGAACCTTTTTGTCCCTTCGCAAAATATTCTTCTGCTTCCAGCACTTCGGTTCTTTGCAAATGTCTTATTTCAACTGCTATTTTTTCAAGTGTTGATCCGATGATTGCAAGTGTACACATAAATTGCGCGTGCCTGTCTCTTTGAATAACCTGAGTTGAAACACTTGCAGGATTAAGTCCCAGCTTTTCACAAACGTACTCTTCCACCTTTGGTGAAAGGTGTCCAAAAGTACCGACAGCACCGGATATCTGGCCAACACTTATTATTTCGATGGCATCTTTTAATCGGATTATATTTCTTTTTATTTCTTCATACCATAATGCAAACTTTAAGCCCATTGTGGTTGGCTCTGCATGAATGCCGTGTGATCTGCCAATACATACTGTTGTCTTATTTTCGATTGCTCTTTCTTTAAGATTATCTTTTAATTGATGTAATCGCTTCAGTAACAATTCGCCTGCACTTTTCATCTGGTAGGAAAGGGTTGTATCAAGAATATCAGATGATGTCATTCCATAATGAATATGACGTGATTCATCACCAACATATTCAGCAACATTGGTTAGGAAAGCAATCACATCGTGTTTGGTAGTTTCCTCAATTTCAAGAATTCGTTTTACATCAAAGTCTGCTTTACTTTTAATTACTTCAACATCTTCCATTGGTATTTCACCCAGGTTTGCCCGAGCTTCGCTAGCAAGTATCTCTATCTGCAGCCAGGTGGAAAATTTAAATTCGTCCTCCCAGATTTTTCCCATTTCCGATAGTGTGTATCGTTCGATCATCTTTTTCTTTCCAGGATCATTTTTTTGTTTATTTCTTTATCATCGCGCACAATATATAAATCAATTTCCTGTCCGGTTCTAAATTCATAGAACACACCGAATATTGTGTTATCATTTATTATTTGAAATTCTTCAATTTTTAGAATTATATCTCCGACCTGCAGACCAGCCTTATCAGCAGGAGTTCCTGGATAAACTTTCGTTATTATAACACCTCTTGTTCGTTCAAGATCATAATACTTGGCAATGCTTTCATCGATTGATTGAATTCTCATTCCAATTTCAAAATCTCGATCTATCTTTCCTTTAACTTTAAGAACATTGACTATCTGTTTAACTTTATTTATAGGAATAGCAAATCCCAACCCGATATTACCCTGTGTTCCTGCGGTGAATATAAGTGTATTCATTCCAATAACCTCGCCCATGCTGTTTACGAGAGGACCACCACTGTTGCCACCATTTATTGCTGCATCAGTTT
>CP070637.1:425636-429570 GCA_020354005.1 Ignavibacterium sp. | reverse complement strand
TGAAATTGATAGAACCCAGTTCTTCCTTGCATCAAATTCTCTTCCACTCAAACCATATACTCCCCCGAAAAAGTTTATGTTTTCTTCTACTGTTAAGTCGTTATAAAGTGAGAAACGCTGTGACATATAACCGATTTTCGTTTTAACTTTGTTCGATTCTTTCATTATACTGTAACCTCCTACAGTAGCATCACCTGAAGAAGGCTTAAGAATTCCACATAACATTCTAATAGTAGTTGTCTTGCCTGCACCATTAGCACCTAAGAATCCAAACACCTGTCCTTTTTCTATTGCGAATGAAACTTTATCTACCGCTGTGAAGGTGCCGAAGGTTTTGGTTAGGTTATTTACGGTTATGCTCTTCATATCTTGTTAGTATGCAGTATTCAGCACACAGTACTCAGTGATTAAGAATCAGATTTCTTAATGGAGTTGATGTATCCATACAAAAGCTTACTTACTTCTTCTATCAGACGTGTTTCCTCATTTACTTCGCAATACCCGAGGTCCTTGGACAATATAAGATAGTATCTGCACTCTTCGAGAGAACCTTGCGAAATGTTTAAGAACCTTACTTTTTCTTTATTACTCCATTTCTTATAACTTTCCGCAATATTAGCAGCAATAGAAATTGCGGCCCGTCTGAATTGAGAAGTTAATCCATAAATCTCTGACTGGGGGAATCCTTCAGTCATTTTGTAAGTACTTAGTACAAACTGATGTGCCCTTTGCCACACTATTAAATCTGTGAATGCTTGGGTGGACTTCTTTGCCATTTTATGCCTTTTTTTTATTAGTTTATTTATTTTATTCGATTAAGTTCAATGTACTACTTCTGAGTGCTGTGTCCTGTCTCCTGAATCCTGAATTCTAACTCCGTTAACCGCTCAATATATCCTCCTCCCAACTGCCATCTCAAGCCTCACACGAGCCAATTGAAAATCTGCCTGTGCAATTGCAAGTTTTGTTTTAGCATCAAGCAGTTCTACTTCCGCATCAATCAAGTCATTACTGGTTGCTAATTGAAACTGATACTTATCTTTTGTCATTCTATAATTCTCTTCTGCAGATTCCACAGCAAGTTTGCTGATTTCTATTTTTTCTTTTTCACTAGTAAGAGTTAAGTAATTGTTATAAACCTCCAACTCGATTTGTTCTTTTAATAGTTCCAAAGATTCTTTACTCTGTATTACATTTTGTTTTGCTTGATCAGATTTTGAAGAAGTGTTACCCCAATTCCAGATATCCCAGTTTAATGATAAACCAACAAACCATAGTTGGAGTTTTTGATTATCGATTGAAAAAGTTTTTGCATTTACATTATAGAGATAGAAATTTCCAGACGCATATAACTTTGGCCACCAATCGGAGTTCGTTGCTGTTATCTGCTCTTCACCTGCTTTTATGCGATATTCTAACGATGTTAATTCCTGCCGGTTAATTAAAGCTTCGGAAAGGAGATCACTATATTGAACAGCAGGTTGCTGTAGAACAAACAGATTTGTTTCAATTGATGTTTGCTCAGCAAGATTTAATCCAAGGGATTTATTAAATGCGGCTCTGGCAATTTCAGTTCTGTTTTTTGCATCTATAAGCTCCAGCTCCAAATTCGATACCTGAACTTTCAACTTTAAGTAATCATTAATAGTGACTAATCCATTGTTTAAGAATTCATTTGTTTGCTCAAGATGCTCTTTTAGAGAGGCAAGATTTTCTTTAATCAGTTCAGCCGATTTTTCTGCTTTGAATAATTTCCAGAATGCAGAATGTATTTCCAAAGATTTGTTGTTTATATTTTTTAGATGCTCGGTACTTACAGCAAGATGATTAAATTTTGCAGCACTTCTTGATGATGATAACTGAAAGCCCGTAAATATTGGTTGCTGAATGGATAACTGTAATCCATAAGCGCTGAATGGATTTACTACCTTTATTGGAACAGGTCCAATTCCTAATTCGGTTGGATCATTGAGGTTCATATAGGTATAACCCGCACTAAGTCCAAGTTTAGGCAGCATCTGCGATGTAAATTCAGTTACTTTTGAATCCGCACTTTTTACCTGAGATTCGGATATTTTGATAAGCCTGCTATTTTTCAGTCCAATCTCAACACTTTCTTCAAGTGTTAACTTGTTTTGCTGTGCAAAGAGATTACTGGCTATGATGAGTAAAAATATGATTTTGTTTTTCATTGCTTAATTCCAATTATTAAAAGTCAATTTTCAATAACCTGCTTCTTTTACAAGATGAATAAAGATATTTTCTAAAGATGGCGTTACTACTCTGTCGCTTGTTATCGAAATGTTTTTATCATTTAGAATGGATTCTATCTTCTGCAATTCCCTTTCAGGCTCGTCTACCATTACATTAATTCTATCACCAAATATCTGAACATCAATATGCGGTTCATCTTTTAATATTGAATAGGAACGTTTTATATCATCACTTATTATCTCAATTACTTTTTTATTTGTTGATTCCTTTATTTTCTGTGGTGTATCGATTGCAATCAGTTCGCCTTCGTTCATCAATGCAACACGGTTACATCTTTCCGCTTCATCAAGGTAGGGGGTAGACATGAAGATAGTAATGCCTTCTTTTTGAAGATCTGAAAGTATCTTCCAGAAATCCCTGCGTGAAACAGGATCAACACCGGTTGTAGGTTCATCTAAAAAAATAATTTTTGGTCTGTGAATTAAGCTGCAGGCAAGAGCAAGCTTTTGCTTCATCCCGCCGGATAGATTTTCTGCTAACCGATTTCTAAACGGTGTGAGTCGTGTAAATTCAAGCAGCTCATTTCTTCTATTAAAATAATCCTTAACATTATTTATCTCTGCGTAGAACTCAATATTCTCATCCACTGAAAGATCTCCATACAAACTAAAGATTTGTGATAGGTAGCCAATCCGATATTGTATTTCTTTCCTGAACTTACTCACATCTTTTCCGAACACTTCCACTGTTCCCGAATCCCCACTGAGCAATCCACAAAGTATTCTTATAGTAGTTGTTTTACCAGCACCATCAGGACCGACTAATCCAAACATTTCACCTTCGTTAACAGAGAATGTAATTCCATTAACGGCGGATATGTCCCCATAACTTTTTTTCAGTTCCATTATTTGAATTATGGATTGCATCGTCTATTCTGAACCGATATTAACAAATGCATCTGCCGGCATTCCGGACTTAAGCTCAAATTCAGGATTTGGAATTTGAATCTTAACTGCAAAAACAAGCTTAGTTCTCTCTTCTTTTGTTTGAATATTTTTCGGAGTAAACTCCGCTTCTGGAGAAATGTAGATAACCATACCTTCATAAGACTTATCAGGATAGGTATCAACTTTTACATCTGCAGATTGATTCAGCTTAACTTTTGCAAGATCTGTTTCAGGAATGTAGATTATCAATTCAACAACGTTCAGATCGGAAACTTGAAATAGGGAAGACATCATTCCAACACTTTCACCAGCTTCAATAAACTTTTTTACTATAAATCCGTCTACTGGTGATGTTACATAACAATCATTAAGATTCTTTTGGATAAGCTTAACATTTGCATCCATTCTTTTAAGGTTTGCTTCGGCCTGTTTTAACTCTTCCGGGCGTGCCAGGTTCTTCACCTTATTCAAATTTTCTTTAGTAGCATTGTATCTTGCCAGAACAATTTGATAGTTTCCAATTGCATCATCGTATTGTTTTGTCGTTATTGATTTTGATTCATACAGGTTAACCATTCTCTCCTTATTTTTCTCAGCAAGATCAAGATTTATCTTTGCCTGTGTGAGGTTTTCCTCCGCTTGTCTTACATCTTCATCTCGAGCCCCCTCCTTTAATAAGTTGTACTGCGCTTCTGCGTATTCCTTCGATGCAGTTGCCTCAGCTAGTCTAAGTTCGAATGTTTCGGAATCGATGATAAGAATTGTATCTTCTT
>CP070637.1:413689-425536 GCA_020354005.1 Ignavibacterium sp. | reverse complement strand
TAGTTTGTGGGTGTCAGTCTTCGACAGGCTCAGACTGACATAAAAAAATGGAAAGAATATTTGTTAAAAATCAACGAAATATATCACTCAATTCAGGGAGAAGGCTCCAGTGCCGGATTACCCTGCGTTTTTGTGCGATTAACCTACTGCAACCTGCTCTGCACTTATTGTGATACTGAGTATGCTTTTTATGATGGTGAAGATAAAACCATTGATGAAATTATTTCCGATGTAAAAAAGTACAATTGCAGGTTGGTTGAAGTTACCGGCGGCGAACCACTTTACCAAAATGAGTGCTACGATCTTTTGAAAAAATTGTGCGATGAAGGTTTTGATGTTTCATTGGAGACAGCAGGTAATATGCCTATTGAAGATATTGATAGCAGAGTGAAGATAATTATTGATTTAAAGTGCCCTTCAAGCAAAATGGAGAAGAAGAATTTATATGATAACATCGATTATATAAAACCTACGGATGAGATTAAGTTTGTGATTGGCGAAAGGGAAGATTATGAATGGACAAAGGAAATTATGAAAAAGTATAATTTGGATTCGAAATGTGAAATTTTATTTTCCGTTGTTTTTGGAGAACTGGAACCAATTACTTTAGTTAACTGGATATTGGAAGATAAACTTGATGTCAGATTTCAATTGCAAATGCACAAATATATCTGGCATCCTGAAACAAAGGGTGTGTAATGAAAGTAGCTAAAGAATTTCATTGGGAAATGGGGCATCGTCTTTCCGAACATTTCGGATTATGTAAAAATATTCACGGTCATTCATATAGAATGATTGTTGAATTTGAAGGCGAACTCGATGGGCAGGGGATGATAATTGATTTTTACGATGTTGAAAAAATTATTAATCCAATTATTGAAAAATTGGATCACGCATTTATGGTAAACGAAAATGATAAAGATGTGATTAAGTTTTTAGAAAAGATGAATTCCAAAAGTGTTATTGTTGATTTCGAATCCACTGTAGAAAACATTTCTAAATATTTGCTTGATGAAATTGGTAAATCCAAACTCCCGCCTACTGTGAGAAAGATTAATGTGAGAGTATTTGAAACTAAGGATGATTATGCAGAAGAAAGTAAAAAAACATTAGCCACTAACATGTCTGCCGGAGCGTAGCGAAGGCGAATCTCACTAATTTATACTGATTATTTTTCAAAAGTATTGCGTACTGCCCTTTGCGTATTGCGTACTGCCTACTTAACCATCTTCTCCAGCTTAGCAATCTCATCTCTCAGTGAAGCCGCTTTCTCAAATTCTAGATCTTTTGCAGCTTCATGCATTTGTTCCCGTAACTGTTCAATCAAGTCCTTTTTCTGATCATTCTCCATATATTTTAGTATCGGCTCAGCAACCTTGGAAAATCCGTAATCCTCTTTTTCTTCCCTCTTTCTTACATCAGCAATCGAAGTTGAAGAGAGAATCTCTTCCATTGTTTTATAAACTGTCACAGGTTTTATATTGTGATCTTCATTGTAACCAGTCTGTAGTTTCCTTCTCCTGTTCGTTTCAGTTATTGTTTTTTGCATCGATTGTGTAATAATATCAGCATACATAATCACTTTTCCGTTTACATTTCTTGCAGTTCTTCCGGCTACCTGCATAAGAGATTTTTCACTCCTCAAAAAACCTTCCTTATCTGCATCGATTATTGCAACAAGCGAAACCTCTGGTAGATCAAGACCTTCACGCAATAAGTTAACACCCACTAAAACATCAAACTCTCCCAATCTTAAATCACGCAATATTTCAACTCTTTCAAGAGAATCAATATCGCTGTGAATATATCTTACCAGCAATCCAATTTTATCAAGATAATCAGAAAGGTCCTCAGCCATTTTTTTAGTAAGAGTTGTAACGAGTGTTCTCTCTTTTTTATTTACTCTCGTTCTTATCTCATCAATAAGGTCATCTATCTGACCCTTAATAGGTCTTACTTCAATTTCAGGATCAAGCAAGCCGGTTGGACGTATAATCTGCTCAACTATAACGCCACCGCTTTGTTCTAACTCATAATCTGATGGCGTAGCACTAACAAATATTACTTGGTTAAGCATATTCTCAAACTCTTCAAACTTCATTGGTCTGTTGTCCAATGCTGAAGGAAGACGGAAACCGTGTTCAACCAGGGTTTCCTTTCTTCGCCTGTCACCGTTATACATTGCACGCAGCTGTGGTACGGTTACGTGTGATTCATCTATAATTAACAGGAAGTCATCGGGGAAATAATCAAACAAAGTATAAGGTCGTGTGCCTGCAGCTCTGCCATCCATATGGCGCGAATAGTTTTCTATTCCAGCACAATAACCGACCTCCTTCATCATTTCAATATCAAATCTCGTACGCTGCTCCAATCTTTGAGCCTCAACTAATTTATCATCTTTTCGCAATTCGATAAGTCGCTCTTTTAACTCTTCCTCAATGCTGCGGACAGCTTTATGAAGTTTGTCCTTATCAGTCACAAAATATTTAGCCGGATAGATTGGCGATGATTCTATCTCCCGTATCATTTCTCCGGTTGTAGAATCTATAACTGATAATCTTTCAATCTCGTCATCCCATAATTCTATGCGTAACGCTTCTTCATACTGGTATGCAGGAATAATCTCAACCACATCTCCACGAGATCTAAACGTACCACGTGAGAATTCCGAATCGTTTCTCGTGTAATAAATATCAATTAAATTCCTGAGTAGCTTCTTTCTCTCAACTCTCTCCCCCTTTTTAATAAAAAGGATTTTATCAGCATATTCCTGCGGTGCACCGATGCCGTATATACAGCTCACGCTTGCAACAACTATTACGTCGGATCTTCCTTCAATTAGTGAAGTTGTGGCTTTCAATCTGAGCCGGTCGATTTCTTCATTTATAGAAAAATCTTTTTCGATGTAAAGATCGCTTTTAACTACGTAAGCTTCCGGCTGGTAATAGTCGTAATAGCTGATAAAAAACTCAACTGCATTGTTTAGAAAGAAACCCTTAAATTCCGAGTAAAGCTGGGCAGCAAGTGTTTTATTGTGGGAGATGATTAGAGTGGGTTTTTTAAACTCCTTTATTACGTTTGATATCGTAAAAGTTTTACCACTTCCGGTAACGCCTAATAATGTTTGAAATTTATCCCCGTTTCTTATTCCTTCAACTAATTGGTTTATGGCTTGCGGCTGGTCTCCGGCCGGCTGGTAATTCGAAGTTAAATCAAATTTGTTCATGCGCTTTAATCGAGTAATACATCATGCGCATGAAAGCTTTCCTTGTTAAGATGACCCCGAAGCACAACAGTTTTGGCAGATTCAATACCTTCTGGAATATGATCTGCCTGAACTAATACAACTGTTCCGGATTTATCTGCAGTGTAAAAGTTTGCGCCGCCACCCGGTGTGCTGTTTATACCCCTATCCTTAAGAACCTGTACTTTAATATCTTTAACTGCGCTGTTGTTAGTATCAAAATCTGCAAACGAGCCAAGCCCTTCATCCGGCGAAAAGTACACAACATAAACCAATGCAATAATTACAATTACCAATATTGGTAAAATTAAATTTTGAACAGCTTTCATTTAAATTTCTCATCTATAATTGTAACGCAAATTTAGTGATATTTATTTTCACTAAAAATGAATTTACTAAGGTAAGGATTAGCTGTGCTTAAGATCTGTAGTTCTGAATATTTGGAGTCATTTAGAGAAGTGTAGATAATAAGTGTTATTTAACAGCCCTAAGTTTAAAGTAAACCTCTTCAGGTGAGAAGAAACCAGCAAAAAATCGCTCATAAATAACCGGTTCAAGATTAACTATAAAATCCATCCACGTTAGTAAAGCAAAATGCGACGTGATAAACTTCTTCTCAATTACTTCAAACTGGGCTTTACCTTCGTAGTTTGTTCGATGATTAAGTTTCCACTTCTCATAAAACTTTAGTTTTCTGTTTCCGATGTACTCATAATTATCGAACGTGCGGATAGAGAAAGGAATTTTATGATCCGGCTCCCCAAAATATTTAGTATTTAAAAAGAATGGTGCATAAACAATTAATAAACCATTCGGTTTAAGTACCCGGTATATTTCTGAGATGGAATTGTGGAAGTTGTTAAGGTGTTCGAGAATGTGTGAAGCATAGACTTCATCAAAAGTATTATCTTCAAATGGATAAGGATAACTATTTAAATCGTGAATCTGGTTTCCACCGTAATCAACCACATCAAGATTAATGTATCCTTCTTTAATATCATTTCCACAGCCAAGATTTAATTTATTCATTATACCTTTTTAACGGTCAGGATTTTGGTATGAGTAAAACTTCACACTAGATTTATTTGATTACACACTGGTAAAAGACAAATCAAATTTAATTAAATCGGCAGGAATTAAATAACATCCAGATTAATTTAAAAAGCCCGGCTAATATCACCGGGCTACTTAATAGAAATATTATAAATTTAATCAGTTTTGTGAAACAATAGGATTATCAATACCTGTAATTACAACTTCTTCAACCTTCAGTCTCTTAACACCACTAAAAATAACATCAAGTTGTTCGGCGGCGGCCTTAGAAAGATCCAGCTGCCTGCCGGGGATATAAGGACCGCGGTCGTTAATCCTGACAATTACTGATTTATTATTTCTGGGATTTGTAACTTTTAAAATAGTACCAAACCCTAAAGATTTATGCGCAGCAGTTAGTGCTGTTTGATCATAAATCTCGCCATTTGCGGTTGTTTTGCCGTGAAATCTTGGACCGTACCATGATGCTCTCATCGTTCCATGATTTATATACCGGATGGCTGTAGTATTTTCTATAATATCTTCTGTAACAGGTACAAACTCTTCTGTTAGAAGCGGAATATCTGAAGTACCCTTAACACTGTTTACTATAGTAAAGCCACCTAAACCAACCACGGCAAAAACCATTATCATTTTACCTAGCGACTTCAAGAATTACCTCGGTTTTTTTGCGTCTTAAAATTTTATTAAATAAAATTTCGGACGACATAATTCACTGACAATTAAATATTTACAATGGAGACTTAACGAAGAAATACCTTAAATACTAACTAAATTGCTATTTTAGTTGGTTATTTAATAAGGTAGACTTTGGGTCAGAAATAGTGCGATTTTTCATAAGCCTCCACTACAATAATAGCTCAATCATACGAAACATGCCAATTTAAATTCAAAATTTTTAGTGCTTTCTATCACCACCTTTCCGATTTTTTTTATTATCTTATTTTATGCTCAATAAACAACAGAATAGCCTTAGGAAGGAATTAAGTTTATTTCACGTATTTGCTATTGCTACCGGTACGACTTTAAGTGCAGGGTTTTTTCTGCTACCCGGTTTGGCAGCTAACTTTGTTGGACCAGCTGTACCATTAGCATATTTGATAGCAGTAGTACCATTAGTTCCGGCAATGTTTTCTATAATAGAATTGGCAACAGCAATGCCCAGGGCGGGGGGAGTTTATTATTTTTTAGATAGAACATTGGGTCCGATGATAGGTACGGTCGGAGGTCTTGGTACCTGGGCGGCACTTGTGCTAAAAGTCTCTTTTGCGCTTATTGGAATGGGAGCATATATAAAATTGTTTTTCCCGGCCTTGAATATTGTGCCGGTTGCGGTGACGATAGCATTGATTCTGGGACTATTGAGTTTGTTTGGTTCAAGAAAAAGCGGAAAACTGCAGGTTGTTTTAGTTTCAGTACTTCTATTCCTGCTACTTATTTTTATTGGTGATGGAATACCCAAACTAAATTACTCACATTTTGAAGATTTCTTTGCCTCAGGATGGTCCTCAATTTTTGCAGCTTCTGGCCTGGTGTATATAAGTTATGTAGGTTTAACCAAAATTGCCAGCCTCTCCGAGGAAGTAAAAAATCCAGAACGTAACTTACCGCTTGGAATCTTTTTAGCGCTAGGAACTTCGATTCTAATTTATGTTCTTGGCACAATTGTGATGGTGGGGCTAATTCCTCTGGATCAGTTTCGGGGTGATCTAACTCCAGTAGCAACAGCAGGTAAGTATATGCTTGGAGAGATTGGGATCATTCTCTTTTCTGTTGCAGCAATTGTAGCATTCATTTCAGTTGCAAACGGAGGAACGTTAAGTGCATCGAGGTACCCACTGGCGTTAAGCCGCGATCATCTTCTGCCTCGTGTCTTTTTAAAGATGAGCAGATGGGATACTCCTTTATTTGCAATTCTGGTTACAATCGGAACAATTGTTACGATACTGCTTTTATTAGATCCAATGGGAATAGCAAAGCTTGCAAGTGCTTTCCAGTTGATGGTATTTGCATTTATTTGTTTAGCAGTTATCATAATAAGAGAAAGTAAAATAGAAGCATATGATCCCGGATATAAATCACCATTGTATCCCTGGATGCAGATACTTGGGATGATACTCCCTTTCGTTCTCATTTTTGAGATGGGACTTATGCCTTTGCTTTTTAGTTTTGGACTAATTGGCGTCGGTGTTTTTTGGTATTGGACATATGGAAGAAAAAAAGTTGTGAGGACAGGAGCCATCTATCATTTGTTCGAGAGGATGGGAAGGCTTCGTTATGACGGACTGGATACTGAGTTGAGAGGAATATTAAAAGAAAAGGGCTTGCGAGAGGCTGATCCGTTTGATGAGATTGTAGCAAGGAGTCTTGTTATTGATCTTGAGAACAAGGAAGCATTTGAAGAGATTGTTACCCGATCGGCGCGCTGGTTTTCAAAATTTGTTGATAAGTCGGCGGAAGAAATTGAAAAGCAGTTTTTAGAAGGTACCCGTATGGGTGCTACTCCTGTTACTCATGGTATTGCACTTCCACATATACGCTTGAAACAAATTCAGCAGGCTGAGATGGTAATTGTACGTGGGAGAGATGGAGTGCATATAAAATTTAAGAATCCATTAACAGGCTATGAAGAAGATGAGCAGGATGTAAATGCAGTATTCTTTTTAGTCAGTCCCCAGGATGATCCCACAAAGCATCTTAGGATCCTGGCACAGATTGCCGGCCGTGTGGAAGAAGATACATTTGTAGGTGAGTGGAGCAATGCAAAAGATGAACAGGAAATAAAGGAGGCGCTATTACACGAAGACCGTCTTCTTTCAGTTACCATTCAGAAACATTCCCCATCCGAATTGCTCATGAATCATGCCCTTAAAGATGTAAGATTTCCGGAAGGATGCCTTGTGGCAATTTTAAGACGACAGGGTAAGACAATCATTCCAAAAGGAAATACGGTTATAAAAGAAGGTGACAGGTTAACTATAATTGGCGAGCCAAAGGGAATGGCAGAACTAAAACAGATTTATGAGTAATTCTCAAGTAAGTAATGTTTAATAACAGAATCTAAATAAGGTTGGAAATAGATTTCAAAGAATGTCCTTTTGAATTTCCAACCGTCCTTCCCACAGAATTAATAAGGTTTGTTATCGCTCTAACATTTTCAATTGGATCGCTATCTGCTCTGGCCTTGTTTTCATAGATTATATATCGTTCTTTATATGGCTGTGGTGTAAAGTTGGGCATTATAACATTAGCGCCAGCTTGCAAACCTCTCTCCCTTCCATCGTGAACTAAAGTTGATAATGCAGTTGTGGAAGGAATATGTGAGTTCTTCAGAACCAATCTGGCAATTGCCATTGTTTTTAAAAGAAGATCGATATCGCATGGCGGCTTATTGCCGTAAGGTGTATTAGCAGAAGGGATGAATGGGCTGATAGAAGCCATATCCACATTAAATTCTTTTAGCAGTAAAATATCATCTGCTATATCTTCAATACTCTGCCCGGGCAGACCAACAATGTTACCACCGCCAGTTTGAAATCCAATTGATTTTAAATACTCCAGGTGATTTAGCCTGTCTTGTAGATTTTGGTTTTGGTGATAACTTGCATATAGCTTAGGGTTTGCTGTTTCATGCTTTAGCAAGTACCTATCAGCACCGGCACGTTTCCAGCGGTCATACTCAAAAAATTC
Source organism: Ignavibacterium sp. (assembly GCA_020354005.1). Taxonomy (GTDB): domain Bacteria; phylum Bacteroidota; class Ignavibacteria; order Ignavibacteriales; family Ignavibacteriaceae; genus BMS3ABIN03. The sequence continues at coordinate 417,546 of CP070637.1, read as the reverse complement.
TCTTTCCCCAATACTAAGAGTAATTGCTACATCCAGGTCTTTCTTTATAGAAATAATAATTTCTTCGATATCATCTGTTGTATAAAATGAATCCTCACCCGATTGGAGAACAATTGTTTTTATACCCGAAGAATAGATGAATTGTGCCGTTTCAATTATTTCATCGTTACTCATCCTGTATCTTTCAAGCTCATTGTTTGGGCAGCGAAGGCCGCAATACTGGCATCGCTGATCACAATGATTCGAGAATTCAATTATTCCGCGTAAATGAACATCATTACCGCAAAAGAATTTTCTTACTTCATTTGCTCTTTTGAAGAGATGGCCCAGTTCCATAGGATCATCAATGTTCAACAAGAAAATTATCTCTTCTCTGGAAAGGTTACCTTTAGATAATAAATACTTCAATTTTTTATCAATTCATCATTCTATTAGAAAAATACATCTCTTTCTCCCTTATCAACTCTGTCAATCATCTTATCAACTTTATTTCGTGTTGCTCCTTCTACTTTTTTAATTTCCTCGTCTAAAAATTCCCTAGCAGTTTCTTTTGTTTCTTCCGAAGCAAAATCATTCAGATATTCCTTAAATGTTGCCAGGGCGTTAGGCACACAAATCTTACCAATATTTCCCGTCTTAGCAAGTTCCATAAAACGATCTCCGGTTCTGTTGCTGCGGTAGCAAGCGGTGCAAAAGCTAGGCATATAACCAAGCGATGCACAGTCTTTAACAATCTCATCAAGTGAGCGATGATCGCCTAACTGAAACTGCTGAAGATCACGTTTATCAAGGTCCTCTTCTAATTCTTGGTAACTTCCCGGTGAGGTCCTGCTGCCCGCACTTATTTGTGAGATGCCTACTTCAAACAACTCCCGTCGTAATTCTGCTCTTTCTCTTGTTGAGAGAATGATACCGGTATATGGAACGGACAACCTGATAACAGCCACCAATTTTTTGAAGGACTCATCATCAACAGCAAACGGAGGTTGGTTTGCTGCCGGTGCATTAAACGCAGGTTCCAATCTTGGAATTGAAATTGTATGCGGGCCAATACCATATTTTTGATCAAGATCGAAAGCGTGCATTAAAAGTGCAAGAGTTTCAAATTTATAATATGTCAACCCAAACAATGCACCAATGCCTACATCATCTATTCCAGCTTGCAATGCTCTATCCATTGCGTACAGCCTCCACGAATAATCACTCTTAGGACCATCAGGATGCATTTGATTATAAGTATCAAAACGGTATGTTTCCTGGAAGCACTGATAAGTGCCGATGCCAAGGTCTTTCAGTACCTTAAAATCTTCAAGTGACAGTGGTGCAGTATTAACATTTAGTCTTCTGATGTTATTTCCATCGATATTAATGCTGTATATCCGGTTAATAGCTTCACCAATGAATTCAATGTTTGCCTTCTTTGGATGTTCCCCGGCAACAAGTAGAATTCTTTTCTGACCCTGTAGAACCAAATATCTGACCTCCTCTTCAATCTCTTTAAGAGATAATGTTTTTCTCTGCAGATCTTTGTTGTCTCTCCTGAACGCACAATACAAACAATTATTAACACACAAATTAGTTACATACAGTGGGGCAAAAAGTACCAGCCGGTTGCCATATATTTTTTCTTTTACTTCTTTGGCAGTGTGGTAAAGTTCATCTAATAATTCGGGTGATGTTATATTTAACAGCGCAGCGCTTTCCTCTAATGAAAGCCCTTTAGCTTCAGATGATTTTTTAATTATCTCCTTCTGCAGGTACGTGTCCAGTAATGAATCATCGTGCAACAAGTTTTTTATTTTTTCTTCGTTTATGAATTCCATTTATTCATTTCCAACATAGATTTCGTGATTAATTCATAGCTTGTATTGCTGCAATAATTTGCAAGTAACATACCAATCATATTGTTGGGTATACGTTATCTATAACCTCATTCGTTGGATTGATTTCTTAAAAGAGAGAAAAAGGAATTATATTTTTTCAAAACAGAGAAAATAAAGAGGTGCAACATATTGTTTAAGATAATCTATTTAGTATTTCACCAATCAAATATGTGGAACGAATTTTGTCATTTTGGTGAAGCGTAGTTGTACGGAGCAGAAATCTTTGGAAATATTTGGAGAAAAAATTGGCTTTAAAAATGAATAAGGTTGCAAACTCGGAGAGGTTACACATTGCAATCGTGGGGAAAAGAAATGTTGGTAAATCTTCTTTAATAAACTCATTATTGGGGCAGGATCTGGCAATAGTTAGTGAAGTTGCCGGTACCACAACTGATCCGGTAAAGAAAGCAGCTGAACTTTTGCCATTTGGCCCGGTTGTAATTGTTGATACAGCAGGAATTGATGATAAAGGTGAATTAGGACAGAAGCGTATTAGCAAAACAGTAAACGCATTATCATCCGCAGATTTTGCAATTGTTGTTTTAGATGGCAGGGATCGTTTATCAGATAAAGAGCGCGAACTTTTTAGTTATCTTGAAAAAATATCCATCGACTATATCATTGCAGTAAACAAAATTGAGCTTGGGGTTAATCCTCAGCTGCTGGAGGAATTAAAAGAATATAAGGCTCTTCATTTTGAAATCTCCTGTAAAGAAAATATTGGTACTGATAGTATGAAGTGGAAGATGATAAGCATCTTACCACAGGAACAGGAAAGAACGATAGCAGGGGATTTAATCGGGAAGGGCGATGTGATTGTTCTTGTAGTCCCTATCGATACTGGTGCACCAAAAGGCAGAATAATTTTACCGCAAGTTCAGACTTTAAGAGAGTCGCTTGATGAAGACGCAATCTCAGTGGTTGTAAAAGAAAGAGAATTGAGAGGAGCACTTTCACATCTTAAAGTTCTTCCCGATTTAGTTGTGACAGACAGCCAGGCAATAAAGAGTGTTATGGAAGATGTGCCTGAGGAAGTACCGTTGACAACTTTTTCAATTTTGATGGCAAGATATAAAGGTGACCTCCCACTATTTGTTGAAGGACTAAACAAGGTTGAAGAACTTAAGGACAGTAACAAAGTCCTAGTCGCCGAAGCCTGTACTCATCATGCAAGAGAGGACGATATTGGTACTGTGAAGATCCCAGGATGGCTAAGAATGCATACAAAGAAAGATTTACAAATTGATATTGCTCATGGTCACGATTTCCCAAACGATGTTTCCAATTATGATTTAATCGTGCATTGTGGCGGTTGTATGATTACACGCAAAGCGATGCAGTCAAGAGTAAATCAAGCAAAAATGCTGAATATTCCGATTGTTAATTATGGTGTTTTAATTTCCTATATGCACGGAGCCATTCCCCGCACGATCCAGCCTTTTGATGAAGCTATGGCTCAATGGGATAGGATGCAACTGCAGCCTTTATAAAATATAAGGTATAGTTTTTGTTTAGCTGAGCGAATCAAGTTGAAATCGGAACTATAAGTCTGAAATTATTTCCGTGAGTTCTAACCCTTATATTTACATTTCTCCATTAAATTCCAAAACAAATCACATCTAATGAAATTTACAAACCATAATTATTTGTAAATAAAAGAGTTACAAAAATCTCATTTATTCTCTATTTAAAGCACTTTAAAGGCATTATTTTTGGAGTTCAGCCTGGCAGAAAATTCTTGAAATATTTGAAATAGTCTAACTCAATAAGAAAAATATTCTATTCTCTACAATTTCTTTCATTATAGTTATCAATCAAGGAAATTTTCACAGATCATAAACTAAGATTATTTTGGATTGATCATACACTTTAAATTTCAATACTAACTTGAGTATGGTATTCTCAAGTTAAAACTGGTTTAATAATTAAAAGCGTAATTATGAGAATAAATCAAATTAAATATGCTTGGATACT
>CP070637.1:410851-413589 GCA_020354005.1 Ignavibacterium sp. | reverse complement strand
GTAAATACTTTTGAAGACCCAATTGAAAAACTAATTGTAAAAAAGAACGAAGTATTGATTGACTTGGTTCCAATCAGGATTACACAAATATTGATTATCCCTGAGAAATAAATTTTATTAATTAAATGAATTATTAATTATGATCAACATATCTGAAGATTTCCCCGGTTACAATATTGTACAACCAATGCTCGATGGCATTAATACATGTGAAACAATTTTGGAGAAAGATCCTGAAAACATTGATGCGCATATAGGCAGGGCTGATTCATATTTTGCACTATGGTGTTATGGTATAATTCCATATGCAGAAGTGATTAAAGAAGTAAAAAAAGCTGAATCAATTGTATATAAGCTAAACGATAAACTTTCTGATGTCCATACTCTAACAGCGCTCATAAAATGGAGTGAATGGAATTGGGAGGCTGCTGAACAGGAATTTAATATTGCAATTAATTTGGATCCCAATAGTGCAAAAGCAAATCACTGGTATGCACTTTACCTTGCTGCTATGGGTCATTTCGATAAATCTATATCATTATCTAAGAAAGCTGTACAAATCGAGCCTTCTTTAGGTTATAAAATAGGACTTGGTTCGATGTATTACTTTGCACACGATTTTGAAACATTAAAAGCACTGATGAAAGAAGCAATTGCTGAAGATCCCAACTTTGCACAAAGCTATGATTGGCTTGGCATGGCTTATATTCTCTTAGATGAATATAATAAATCCATTGAAGTGTATGAAAAATCAGCATCGCTTTCAGGAAGATTAGCAGAAATTCTTGGCGGACTCGGTCATGCATACGGTATAGCCGGAAGAAAAGAGGAAGCCAAAAAAATTCTTGACGAGATGCTCAATTATACACCAAAATATCACATACCTCCGGTTCAAATTGCGTTTGTGTATGCTGGATTGGGTGACGATGATAACGTATTCAAAATGTTGAAACGAGCCTATGTAGAACATTCGTGGGAATTGATTTTCATACGTGAAGAACCATGGTTTGATTACCTCCGTGAAGATAAACGATTTAAGGAGTTTGTTTCTCGTCTTAAGTTTCCGGAAAAATAAATTATTTATGAAAATTTATCTTGTAATCTTGAAGATTTTATTCGGTTTGGTTTAGAAAGCTTATATTTATGCTAACAACTGCCTACAAAAAACTTCTGAATGAATTCCTGACGCTCATCCCAAAAGAACAAATAATAACAGACGAGTTTAAAACATATGCATTGGGGACAGATGCAGGTTTCTATCGTCTAGTGCCATATATTGTTGTGAAAGTGGAAAGAGAAGAAGAAGTTAAGCACGTTATCAACGAATGCATATTAAATAAGATCCCACTTACATTTCGTGCTGCTGGTACAAGCTTATCCGGGCAGGCGATCTCAGATTCCGTACTTGTTATGCTCGGTAAAAACTGGGATTACATTGAGATTAAAGATGAGGGACGTAAAGTAAAAGTTCAGCCGGGAATTATTGGAGAGAAAGTTAATAATCAACTCTCAAGATTCAACAGGAAGTTAGGACCGGACCCTGCATCAATAAATGCTGCTAAGATGGGTGGAATAGCTGCAAACAATGCAAGCGGGATGACAAGTGGCACTGCAAATAATATTTATAATACATTGGAAGGGATGAAGATAATCTTTTCCGATGGTACTGTACTTGATTCTACTAATGTTGATAGCAGAACTAAATTTAGAACTCATAACCGGGAATTACTTAATAGTATAACGGAAATATCAAACAAAGTAAAATCCAATCAAAAACTAAAACAAAAAATTGAGAAAAAGTATAAAATAAAAAATACTTGCGGTTACGGATTGAACTCACTGCTGGATTTTGATGATCCAATAGATATTATTACTCACCTGATGATTGGCTCCGAAGGTACACTTGGTTTTATATCCGAAATGTCGTTACGAACAGTGCCTGATTTACCACATAAGGCTACGGCCCTTCTTTTCTTAAAAGATATTGCCTCTGCTTGCTCAATGATTCCCTTGTTAGAAAAGCTTCCGGTTGATGCCGCTGAACTGATGGATAGGTCTTCACTGAGTCTTGTTGAAGGATTACCGGGAATACCTGAAGAGATTACAGATCTTGATAATGAAGCTGCAGCAATATTGATTGAAACATCTGCAAACAGTGAGGTTGAACTTATTTCTAATATTGATCTTATGAAGCAGCAATTTATTGGTTTACCTTTTACTTCTGATGTAAACTTTACTACAAATGTAAGAGAAAGATTACTGCTCTGGAATGTAAGAAAGGGATTGTTTCCGGCTGTTTGCAAAAACAGAGATGTGGGTACAACAGTAATAATTGAAGATTTAAACTTTCATACCAATGAACTATCAGATGCAATTTTAGATCTAAAAAATCTTTTAGCGAAGTATTCTTATAGCGATTCATTCATATGGGGTCATGCTTTGTCCGGAAATATTCATTTCGTTATCACACCAAAGTTTGATACTCACGCTGAAATATCTAGATACGACAATTTCATGAAAGAAATTGCAAAACTTGTTATTGATAAATATGATGGCTCGCTTAAAGCTGAGCATGGAACCGGTAGAAATATGGCACCATTCGTTGAGTATGAGTGGGGAAAAGAATTATATGACATAATGAAAGAAATAAAAGCAGTCTTTGATCCGGAAAATATTTTTAATCCCGGTGTGCTTATTAATTCTGATGAGACGATCCATTTAAAAAATTTAAAGACTTT
>CP070637.1:404935-410751 GCA_020354005.1 Ignavibacterium sp. | reverse complement strand
GTATCACTTTCCCAAATCTTTTTTCCTCCTGCAAATCCCCCTACAGTACTAAAAAGAAAAAAGGCAGTATTTTTATCTGGTATCACATTTGCAAATGCATCCTTAACATTATCTTCTACGGAAAGATCTTGAACAATGTATTTCTTGATTTTATCATCGCCATCAGGATCTTTGAATTTAAAATCGAACAGGTGAATTTTATCATAATCTTTAGATGTTAGCACTTTCGATACCCTACTCCCCAATGCACCTTCCGATCCAAAAATTAATAGTTCCTTTTTCATTGTTTATTATTTAGTTATCAAAAATTTTGCAATAACCGGAAAATGATCGCTGTAACCTCCAAGGTAACGGCGGCCACCATATGTTGGATAAGCAGCACCTTTATACCTGCCGGAACGTGTTACTATATAATGCGGCTTATAAACTTCAAATGAGTTACAGATATAATTTAATGAGGAACTTGTTATCAGATCGCTGGATAAAATAATCTGGTCGAGCATATTCCAATCACCACGATATAAATAAGTACCAATGCTATCATTATATGCACTGTATGAAATATTGTATAGTTCAGAACCGGCTACAGTGGAAATACCGACCAGTGAATCACAACTAAGCGCTAATGCTTTTAATGAGTTTATCATCGATATGTTGGAGGGCTCATCATTAAAATCACCTATCACAATAATTTTAGCATTTGGATTAGTACTAAATTCTTCATCCACAGATTTCCGAACAGTATTAGCAGCAGAAATACGCTTTGGTTCTGTTTTTTCCCTTCCATCTCTTCTTGAAGGCCAATGATTTACATATACTGAAAGTGTGTCATTCCATCTTGTTTGTAATTTAACTTTAAGAATTAATCTAGTGAGTTCATTTTCGGCAAGATTAACGGTATCACCACGTATAGATAGTAAATAAAACTTATCAGCATTATAAATCAAACCGTTATCAATTCCTCGATCATCTGGTGATTCGAGATATGCAATTTTATAATTGATATCTGCAAGAAACTTTGTGGTTAACTCTGCCAACACAGATTGGTGCTCAACTTCACACACACCTAAAATATCAGCACCATAATAATTGTTCATCGAACGAATTACGCGAGCAAGATTGTACATTTTTATATCAAGTCTTTCTTCAGTCCATTCTTTATCACCATCAGGAAGGAATTGTGCATCATTCTTCTCTGTATCATCTCTAGTATCAAATAAATTTTCCAGATTCCAGAATGCAACGTAAAGTGTGTCGTGATTTTGCGCGATTGATGGTATGTTAATAATTGCGGCAATTATTATAATTAGAAATGTAGTATTTGATTTCATTTGAGTTTCTTTTTTTGATGATGTACAAATTTAGAAAAGTTGAATGGATTAAGAAAAGGATTGCAACTCTTAACTCTTTCCTCTCTTTATAATATTCTCAAATCTCTTAGAACTTATATAATGATCTGCAACAACTTTTCCATCCTTTAATATATTCATAACACCATATCCGGATGGTGCATTTTGTGCATCGGCTGGTAATTTCAACTCAGAAAATTTAAAAGATACCTTTTTATCATTGGCAACTTCTTTTAGATCAGGAATACATTTCGCGAACATTGGACATTGGTTTGTATAAACCATTTTAAACTCTTTTGATGAAATTTGATTTTCATTCCAATCAATGAAGGTCGGCAAAGTTCCTTTTTTCAATTGTTTTACTAATAGTTTAAATCTTCCTTTGGATTCAACTTCTTTAAAACCATTTTTTATAAAAACTCTTTTATCCGCCATCCAGGGACCGCTGCTCGTTACCACTCCCACTCCATTTAACCTTTTTTGCTTTGCATTTTTTATACATTCATCTATCAATTGTGATCCGTAACCTCTGCCGTGATACTTTGATTGCACAATCCAGAAACAATGTATCATTAAATACTTTTCAGCTTTAACCGGTCTCCAGAAATGTTCAGCTGGAGTGTACTCAATCATTCCGGCACTTTTATCATCAACATTAAGTATGAGCATCGTCAAGCCATTTTCAAATTCTCTATTAAGCCATTTTATTTTTGTTTCAAAGCCGGGATGCTTAGGATTTGTGATACAGCCCAATCCATATTTTCTTACATCAGCTTCGCTGGTTACTTTAACTAATTCTACTTTACTCATTGCGTTAATTATTTAATTGATAAGATGAGTTATTTCCAAATTATTTTTGCTTGAAAAACTGTTTTTCCAGTCTTGAGATTTTTACCCTCCACAAAATGTGAATTGTTTGCTTCAGTCTGATCACTCGCAGACAATTCAATAGTGTCGCCAAATTTAGTCTCAGAAAGAAACGAAATTGTTAATGATTTCATCCTATGCGAATTATGAAATTCATTGTTGTAACAATCAAGTAACATTTCAACATACTTTGCATTGTTAGTGTGCTTGTTAAGATCAATATCAGAATATTTTAGTTCCTTTGAATAGACAAGTTCAGTGTTCGGATTGTATTTAAATTTTTCAGGTAAGTCATCAATTGCACTTTTATCTTTGAGAAATATAACATCCGGAAATAGTTGTGGCATTATTTTGGGTCGTAGCGATTTTGCATCTAAAAATAGCCATGCTGTTGTAGCTTTGCACAAAACGTTTTCATCATCATCCAACATTAAAAAATCTCTTACAGAATAAAGCTTATGCTGTTTCTTTCCCCACGTTTGAACTTTTACTTCATCTTTGAACTTTGGATAGCTATTGAATTCAAATTTTGCCCAGGACATCACCCAGAAATATCCCATTGGAATCATCTCATCATAACCTACTTTTAAATTATCTGCGTGAAGAGAGGCAGCATCCTGAAAATAGTCGAAGATACTACTTACTTTTAACCGGTTATTAGCATCAACATCAAACGCACGGACTTGTTGTGAAGTTTCCCAGAAAGGTTTCATAGAATTTTCCTGATTATGGTAGGTAAATTTATGTAAAAGATTACAACATATAAATTATTTTATGTGCTTCTTGTTTATATATTTATTTATTAAAAACTATACATTTATTAATGCTTCAGTTTAAGCAAATAATAATCTACATTTTAATTATAGGCGCTGCACAGGCTCTTCAGCTTTCCATAGTACTTTTTCGTAAAAAGGAAAATCATATTGCAAACAGAGTGCTAGGATTTACGATGTTCTTGTTCGCGCTGGATTTGGCAGTGAGCGTTTTATTCGCAACCGGTGATATTATAAAAGTGCCGCAGCTAATGGCTTTGAACAATACTTTCCCCTATTTGTATGGACCCAATATTTTTCTCTACGTTTTGATATTAACCAGCAATGAAAAAACATTTAAGCCAATTTATTTTCTGCACTATATCCCTTTTTTGTTAACTCATATTTACGGGATATTTTTCTTCTATTTTCAGCCGCAATCGTTCTATGAAAATCTTTTGATACCAAACAATATTGTACCATGGCACTTTGCGATGGTAGGACAACTAATACCAGTTTCCGGCGTGACCTACACAGTATTAACAATTTTAAGAGCAATAAAATTTAATAAGCGAATTAAAAATTCCTACTCCAATATCGATAGAATAAGTTTAAGATGGCTGGCTTATATGGTTACAGGAACTGCGGTAATCTGGACAATAGTAATTATTGCATATGCAGTTAGTTCCATTTATGGAGAGGAATTTAGAGAAAACATATTAATATATGTTGGGATGGCTGTATTTCTCTTCATAATAGGCTATAAAAGCTTACGCCAACCGGAAGTTATTTTAATTGCTGATGAGAAAAAATCTAAGAAGGAAAACGATGATAAAGATGCTGCTTACAAAAAATCAGGACTCTCTGAAGAATTTGCCACCGATGCAGTAGAGAAATTGAATAAGGTTATGGAAGAAGAAAAACCCTTCTTAAAAAATGACCTGAACCTCTCTGAACTTGCAAGGATGGTAAATGTTTCTACACATAATCTATCCGAAATCATTAACAAAAAGTTAAATCAGAATTTTTATGATTTCATAAACAAGTATCGTGTTGAAGAAGTTAAACGATTGATTGAAAATGATAAAGAGAATAAGTTCAGCATATTAGCAATCGGGATGGAAGCTGGATTCAGTTCTAAATCTGCATTTTATTCTGCGTTTAAAAAAGCTACGAATATTACTCCTGCACAATACAGGAATAATATACGTAAATAAAAAGTTGAATGAATTGTCACACTGAGTTAATCGAAGTGTGACTATCAGTCTTCGACAAGCTCAGACTGACACTGAATTATTTTTAGAACTCATACTCAATGCCCAACACAGGTAAAGTACTCCACTGCGTTTGAGCTTCAATTTCGTTTTTTACTTCGTTCCAATAGTAAAACGCTACATTCTCCCTGTTATAAACATTCCAAACACTTAAGTAAACTAACAGGCTTGAACTGCTGAAGTAAAATCTTTTATCTATTCTGATATTCATCGAATGGTAATCCGGCAACATAGATGAATTAGTTCTGCTAAGATCCCAGATTCCTACACCTGCTTCTTTAGATGCTTCGTAATCAAAAGGAGTATAAGGTGCTCCACCCGCGTAAACCCATCTGACTTTAAATTCCCAATCATTGCTGGGGATGTAACCACCTTCAATATTGAAGTTAAACCTGTTATCGTAAATTCTGTTGTGCCAGTTACCGAAGTAATCTTTATAGCTTGAGTTTGATAACGAGCCGCTAACCAACCCATAAAGATCTTCTGCCAATTTTTTCTGAAGAATAACTTCAATGCCCTTTGCATTAGCTCTGCCATTATCTTCCAAGGCTTGCTGGCTCCAGAACAAACCATAAACCTGCACCTGGTCGAATAAAAACATAGTTGGCTGTGTAGGATTTATCGGGAAGTTGTAGTAATCCTTGTAAAAAACTTCCACACTCAATCGCGTTGCATCCCACAACATATGGTTAAAACCAGCTATGTAATGCACGGAACTCGGTGTTTTAAGTGATCTGAAATCATCACTTTGCACAAGTACCTTGTTCGGAATATTTTGATGAAACAACCCGGTGCTTAAAGAGAAGGAAGTTTTAGGATTGAACTGATAAGTTAAAGTTGCACGTGGCGAAACGTTTACATTCTTATTGTATGTAAAGTAATCCACCCTTGCCCCATAATCCAACTTAAAGTTGTCAAGAAAATTAAGATGATGAATTGCAAATGTACCTAACTTATATCCATTTACTTTGTTATCGATTTTTAACTCAGGCGTGGTGTTACCATATTGATCATCGTATTCACCATAAAAAGTATTGAAGTGTGTGAATACACCGGATAAATCTCCACCAAACTCTATGCTATTTTGAAGATTCAGCTTAAGATAGTTTACATTCCTTAACCTTACAATATTCTCTTTAGTATTATTTTTATATAATTGCTGCTGGGTAATTGTCCTGCTGTAATCTCTGTCATAATCTACATAAGTATACGCAAGAGATGTATTTGAGTAACCCTTATCACTCCATATGTGCTGCCAGTTTGCACCGATTGTGTTTGTGAGTCCGTTTGTGCTTCCATACATATTAGCATCATTTTTAACTGCTTTGTCCTTGTCAAGATAAATTTTATCCATCGAAAATACGTTAAGCAAGGTTAAACGATTTCGGTCATCCAGGTTATAAATTAACTTACCCTGTGCATCTCCATATTTAGGAAGTGGTGAATCCTCTTCAATCTGGTTAACAATTAAATCAAGATAACTTCTGTTAAACGAGAAAAGATAATTTCCTTTTCTTCCAATCGGACCTTCAACTGCAGCACCGGCTCCAGCCATACTTAAAAATATCTTTGGT
>CP070637.1:398776-404835 GCA_020354005.1 Ignavibacterium sp. | reverse complement strand
AATAAAAATTTCCCCACCGACGATATGGAATTAACCCACATACTGGTAATATCCGACCTTGAAAAATCCAAAGTATTTTATAAAGATGTTCTTGGTTCAGAGATCATCAGTGAGTATGGAGGAACTTCTTGCGTTCTTAAATTCCAGGGTAGCTGGCTGCTGCTCGTAACAGGTGGTAAACCAACGAAGGATAAACCGAATATTACTTTTACCCCCCCCCAGGCGATGCTAAAACCGTTAGTCATTCTTTTACTATAAGAGTGAAAGATTGTAAAGAATCATATGAAGTACTAAAATCTCGTGGAGCTAAATTTCTTACGCCACCTATTGATTGGGGATAGGAAATACGTTGTTTTTTTACCGATCCCGATGGTCATCTTTTCGAAATAAGCCAGTTGGTTTAATCATTTAATATTCTATCTTCCATTTATTAATTGAAAGTTGAAAAATTTATCAAAAGTAAACTCCCCAAAAATGTTAATCAGGTGTCACTGTATCCAATATTAGCAGTAAACTTTGTTGGAACACTTGGATTCAGTATTGTACTACCATTTTTAATCTTTCTTGTAACAAGATTTGGAGGCAACGCTGTTGTATATGGAATAATGGGAGCTACATATTCAGCATTCCAGTTAGTTGGTGCACCAATTCTTGGTCGATGGTCGGATATTTATGGGCGACGAAAGATTTTATTGCTAAGTCAGTTAGGAACTTTATTATCATGGTTTATTTTCCTGGCAGCATTGTATTTACCGCTTGATGAATTTTTAAAAGTTGATTCTGCATTGTTGGGAACATTTACTTTAACCCTTCCGCTTATAATTCTTTTTATTGCACGTGCATTAGATGGTATTACTGGTGGAAATGTCTCCGTTGCCAACGCATATCTTGCCGATGTAACAGCAGAAGATAAAAGAAATGAAAACTTTGGGAAGATGGCCGTTTCTGCGAATCTTGGATTCATTATTGGTCCGGCACTTGCTGGCTTACTGGGTGCAACACAATGGGGTGAGACGTTGCCTGTGCTTGCTGCTCTGCTAATTTCAGTTATTGCAACACTAATCATCATTTTATTTTTAAAAGATTCCAAACCCTCTGCAATTGAAAAAAATCCTGAAGGATTAAATGTTAGAAAAGTACTGGGACAGGAACAAAAGGATTGTTTTAAAATTGATTGCAAGGAAAATCATACTTTCACCGATATATTAAAACTGAAGAATATCGCATACCTTCTTACAATATATTTCCTTGTATTCCTGGGATTTAATTTTTTCTATATAGCTTTCCCGGTTCATGCTGTTACAGCATTGACCTGGACGCTTTCCGATATTGGGATATTCTTTGCTTATATTGGTTTTACAATGGTCATTGTACAGGGACCGGTATTAAAGAGACTATCTCAAAAATATTCGGATACAATATTAGCAACTATTGGGAGCTTTATTCTTGCAGTTAGTTTTCTTTTCTTTACTTCAAATGTGCTGTGGATGCTTTATATAGGCGGTGCATTACTCTCACTTGGCAATGGTTTGATGTGGTCTTCTATATTATCAATTCTTTCTAAAGCTTCCGAAGAAAAATATCAGGGCACAATACAGGGATTTGCAGGAAGTGCAGGAAGTCTCGCAAGCATTATTGGATTAATTATTGGTGGATTAATTTATGAACAGGTAGGAAACGAAATTTTTATTCTGTCTGCTATAATAATCTTCATAGTTTTTTTTATGGGCTTTAAAGTATTATCAATTAAATTAAATTTTGTTCAGAACAATTCAGCTTCTTAATTCACTGTACTTCTCAGGCTCGTCAAGTCCCGGACGAATAAAATCACGAGCATCAGGAAATTCTTTTTTGACCTGTTTCTTTAATCTATCAAGATGAATCAATATATCAAGTATAGAATCTTTATTATCAGTTAACTGATCATTCAAATATTCCCAAGACTTCAGTGAATTATCAATACCAATCAAAGCAACTTTTGCGGAACCATCTGAATCTTTTGGGATATCATCCCAGTCTTCTCTAACCTCCCGGAATTTGCTATTAAGTGCACGCATTATTTTTACATAAATCTGATGTTGGTACCACAAAATTACTTCAATTGAGTCTTTTATTTTATCTGATGCTTCAACAGGATTAGTCCCGGCGATATTTAAATCAAGTTGGTTATTAAGTTCTTCTTCTTTATCTAAAAATAAATTTTCTGAGGATTCAAACCATTCCTTAACAAGTGAGGTATATTTTTTAGCTTCAATCGAGCAGGTATTATTTTTAGCAGCGTCCTTACTGAATTGTATTTCCTGTTCATATTCTTCTGTATCTATATCGTTTAAGTCAATGTCGTGCTCTTCTGCCATCTCGGTAAGCAATTCAGATGATACTTTGAAAACATCAAATATTTTTTCGGTGAACTCAGGATTATCAACGTCTATTGAATCAGCATCAGATAACTCTTCCTGGCTTATTGCATAGTTCATACAGCGTGATGTAAATGGACATCTTTCGCACCAACGATCACAGTAATTATATACACCGGAAATAAAATTTGGATTGTCAGAAAGCCTTTTTAACGTGTCTTTATCCAATCGAACAAAATCTCCTTTCAATCATAAAAAATTATTGTAATGCATTTCATTCAATAACAATTAATATTAAGTGTTACCGTTATGAACGGAATAACTGTCCGGTTGAATTAATTTATTGGCAGCACTGTAAATTTCTTTAACCGAATTCCTGCTAAGAACAATAATTGTCATTATTCCAAGAATAGTTCCGTACGGTATTGATAATAAATTCAGGATGGCTATAATAAAACTAAAATTCCTGTGTTTCCTTAATTTTATAAACCTTGCAGAAAGGATTTCTAATATTCCGAAAGTGATTACAATTAATAATATGACCAACAGCAGATAGAAGAAAATAGTAAAAATTGTTGCATCCAATTCATTATTGCTCGTGTATCTATGTTCACCATATTGCTGCATTAATCCTTCCCAAAAGACAAACAATAGAAGGAATTCTAATAAAATTATGAGTGAAATAAAGAGTGTTATTCCGCCAGCTATGTAATGAAAAAGACTGAGTAATCTTAAATGTTCCTCGTCAATTATTTGTTGCCTGAGCTTTAGATCTTCCATTTTACTAAACTCTTTTAAAAATTGTTAGATAGTAATATACATAGTTAAATAAAATTTATTTTATTCTGTCTTACAATCAGGCTTTGTACCCAATACCAATTACAAACTCACCAGGAATTTCATAATGATCATCTTTCCAAAAATCTTTTATAGATTCAATATATTCAGTGTGAGCTTCTTCTTTTGTCTTTTCATTAAATCTTGAGTAAGCGAGTGCAACGGGACCACCAGCAAAGACTGCTGCGCAGGCTTCTTCAGGTGATTCGTAGTGAAGTGATGTTGATATCCGGTCGAAATCAACATTGATAAATTCAGCCATTGAAAAAGTTTTTACAAGTGCATCCTGAGTACCAAGTTGAAAGAAAAGAGGGCAAACATCTGTTTCAACTCTTGAATCAACTATAGGAAAAATTTCCGCCCAGCCGCAACGATCACGCTGACCCCAAACAGCAGCTACAACACGACCACCAGATTTTAGTGCATTCCTTATCTCCTCACAAGCTTTTAACGGAACAGGGTAGTACATAAGACCGAGGGAATCAAGAGCAACATCAAAGTTAGCTCCATTTAGCTGAAGATCTTCTGTATCCTTCCTCTCAAAAGTGAGGTTTGTAATATTATTTGCTTCAGCAACAGCAGTGGCAGATTTAATCATATTATCAGAAATGTCGGTTCCGAGCACTGAACCGGTTGGACCAACCCTTTCTGCTGCCCGGAAAGAAACCAAACCAGTACCACATGCCATATCTACAACCTTTTCTCCCGGTTTCAGGTCGGCCATTTCCATTAACAGATTTTGTGCAGGTTCTAATTGTTCAGACCAGCTATCCTCATAAAAGGCAGAGGCCTTATCCCACCCATAGCGCTGAACGCGTCTTTGTAATTTAGGCTCCATTATTTTGTACCGTTTCTTTTGTTGAAATAAATTCTACTTCACGCTGCATATTTATTGAACGTGAAAACACATCCAGATAAGAACTGTGCATATCTGCTTTATCTAAAAATTTAATAACCTCTTCCTGAGATGAATCACTTAAGATTTTAACAACATACCTAACTCCTTTGTAACCGGCTGGCGCGTCTCCAATACCACACATACCACGTGTATCATAGTCGGCGTGTATCTCAACTTCCAGATCTTTAATGTCAATACCCAGTTTGGCAGCCCACATCATATATCCCATTGCCAAACAACTTCCCAGTGCACCTCTTCCAAATATCCCCGGATTTGGTCCGGCATCGTTGCCACCCCATTTGGGATTCATGTCTGCAGTTAATTTCCATCCTCCTTCTTCAATATCGCATGTCAATCCATCTCGGACACGGACTTTCGTAACCGCAGTTCCTATACCCATTCCTGAACGTAGATTTAGTACCTCAGATTGCCTGTTAAAAGCTGTTTGAATTTTTTCAAAATTCTCCATCGTTTGCCTGTAAATTATTGTTGAATTTTTAAGGAGTTATAGTATGTATTAATTGGGTGAAATGGTAAGATGAATTAATACGCTCTCTTATAATATTATTTTATCCAGGAAGTGTCAAGTGTAATATTTTTTTGTGAATCAACAATTCATTATGACATTTCCATTCATAATTACTAAAGTATACTTAAATTTTGATGCCTATATTATTTTAGATAATAATTTTAGTCATAATTCGTAAATCTGCATAGATGAAAATTGATGATATAATACAGCAGGTCTTAGATAATCCTTATTCGGCCTTCTTTTATACGCCATCGTACTATTCTAAAAGTAGTTCGTATTTATTTTCCAATCCGAAAGAGATAATTCCGATTTACAACAAAAATGATTTAAATAACTCGTTACCTCTGGTGGATAATTACTTGGAAAAGGGTCTGCGAGGGTATTGCTTAATTGAATATGAAGCCGGCTATTTAATGGAAGAAAAATTAGAAAAACTATTGCCTGAGAAAGAACAAAAATTAATGCAGTTTTTCTTTTTTGAAGAGAAGGATATCACGAAAATAAAATCAGTTTTTGTCGAGTTCGATACGAATGAACAAAATATATATACTGTATCTAACTTTAAACTAAAAACTTCTCAAAGTAAATTCTTTAATGATGTTCAGAGAATAAAAAAATACATCGAAGAGGGTGATACTTATCAGGTTAACTATACTTTGAAGTCTGAATTTAATTTTGCCGGTTCATATGCTTCACTATTTAAAAATTTGTTGTTTAATCAATCGGCAAATTATTCGGCATTCATAAATAATGAGAACAATTATATCATTTCACTTTCACCCGAACTGTTTATTCATATTGATAAGAAAAAAATTATAACCAAACCTATGAAGGGGACTCTTAGCAGGACAAAAAATATCAAATCCGATTCATTGAAAGAATACGAGTTAAGAAAAAGTGAAAAGAACATGGCCGAAAATGTTATGATTGTCGATCTGTTGCGAAATGACCTGGGAAAATTTTGCAAGTACAACTCAGTTAAAGTAGATGAATTATACGGAATAGAAACTTATGAATCATTATTTCAAATGGTTAGCACAGTACGTGGTCGATCGGTTAATGGAACAACATTGAGCAAAATGATAAAATATACTTTCCCTTGCGGTTCAATAACAGGTGCTCCGAAGATTAAAACGATGGAAATAATAAACGAGCTTGAGGGGGAAAGAAGAGGCATTTATACCGGCGCCATTGGAATGATAAGTAAAGAGGAATCGGTTCTTAATGTTGCTATTCGAACCGTCAAGATTGAAAAAGAAACTGGCATTGGTGAAATGGGTTTGGGCAGTGGAATTGTTTGGGACAGTGAACCTGAAAAAGAATACACTGAAACCCTTCTTAAAGGTGATTTTATAACCGCACCATTAAAACAATTCGAGTTAATTGAAACAATGCTTCTGGATAACGGTGAGATATTACTATTTGAAGATCATTT
>CP070637.1:397535-398676 GCA_020354005.1 Ignavibacterium sp. | reverse complement strand
CTCCAGAACAAACTAAAGGTAATGAAGTAGATAGCAGAACCGATATTTGGTCTTTAGGGATTGTTTTTTATGAAATGCTCTCCGGTATATTACCATTCAAAGGAGATTATGATCAGGCAATAACCTATTCGATTTTGAATGAAGAACAGGAACCCATAACTGGATTAAGAACGGGAGTGCCTTTGGAACTAGAAAGAATAATTAATAAGGCACTTAAGAAAAACGAGGAAGATCGCTACCAGAACATTACGGATGTCTCAGTTGACCTCAATAATTTGGAACAGGAATTTGAAACTAGTACATCTTCATCTAGAACAGTCACAATAACAAACAGGTCCAAAAAAATAAGACATATTATTAGTGGTGTATCAATGCTAGTTATCTTGGCTGTCAGTCTATATTTTTTATTCAGACCTAATACAACCGATCCGATAGAATCCATAGCTGTTTTACCTCTGGATAATCTTTCGGGGGATCCGGCGCAGGAATATTTTGTTGATGGGATGACTGAAGCAATCATTTCAGAACTTTCAAAAATAGGTGCACTACGTGTTATTTCCAGAACATCCGTTATGCAATATAAAGATGCAGAAAAACCATTATCTTCGATTGCAGATGAGTTAAATGTTAATTCTATTTTAGAAGGATCGGTCATCCAGTCTGATGGACAGGTGAGAATAACTGTACAGTTAATTGGCTTGTCACCGGAGCGACACTTATGGGCTAATAATTACGACCGAAACCTGACTGGATTTCTTACCCTTTCGAGTGAAGTTGCTTCGGAAATCGCTAGAGAGATTAAGATTTCTATTACCCCGGAAGAGAAAGAAAGATTAAAGATAAACCGTGAGGTTAACCCGGAAGCTAACCGACTATATTTGAAAGCCGTTCATCAAATGAATAGTACTACAATTAAGGAAGCAACATTGAAGAGTATTGAATATTTAAATCGTGCACTGGAAATTGATCCAAATTTTGCACTGGCATACGTGGGTTTAGCTGACGCATATCAAAGATACTACAACACAGGTTATTCATCTTACGAGGACATTCTCCCAAAAGTTAAAATGGCAGTCAGCAAAGCACTCGAAATAGACAGCACGTTGGGAGAAGCATATAGTATATTATCCGAAATCAGATT
>CP070637.1:385634-397435 GCA_020354005.1 Ignavibacterium sp. | reverse complement strand
GTGAACATAGTGGAATTGATCTTGAGTTTTTAAATATGAATTATAAAAATGCTAAAGATAATGTGTTAGAAAAATTTGAAGTAGAGTATTTAACTCATCATCTTAAAAAAAATAACGGAAATATATCACACACTGCCGAACAGTGTGGGATGGATAGAAGAACGATACACAGGCTAATTAAAGAATATAACATTATTTACAAGGATGAAAATATTGAAGCAGGAAATCACTGATGAATAAAATTAATTACAGCAAAAATGTTATTGTAAAAAACTCCGGAATACATGGTAAAGGAATATTCAGCACAGTTAGCATTCCTAAGGGTGCAAAAATATTGGATATTAAAGGTGAGGTAATTGATGGTGATGAATGTGAACGGCGTGAAGCAGAAGAGAGTAATGTTTACATTTTCTGGAATGGGGACGATTGCTACATAGATACAAAAAAAACAAGAAAGATAAAGTACGTCAATCACAATTGTGACTTTAACTGCGATGTTATAGAGGATAAGAATAGTGGACTTGTACTTATTGCTTATAAAAATATTAAAGCAGGAACTGAACTAACGATAGACTATGGTTACGAAGACATATACGATGAGTGTGAATGCGGAATTTGCGTTGATGATGAAGAGCAGAGCCCCGAAGTGCAGGGCTCTACTTAATATATTCTAATTAGATTCTGCAATATTTTTAAGGATACCTTTCAACAATTCATAAAACCTGTCAACTGTTTCGATATTTACTCTTTCCTCTGGAGAATGAGCTCCCATAATAGTTGGTCCAAAAGAAATTATATCCATACCCGGATTCTTACTTTCAAGTATTCCGCATTCCAAGCCTGCGTGGATTGCTTTTATTTCAGGTTCCTTGTTAAACAAATCCTTAAAAACTTGTTTTGAAATCTTTAATAGTTTTGAATTCATATTTGGTTTCCATCCGGGATAACCATCGCCAACTTCAACCTCACCACCGGCAAGCTCAAATAGGGATACAACGCTTTTTTCAATATAATGTTTTGCACTTTCAACGGAACTTCTTTGACTAGTGCCTATTCTTAACTTACTATCAACAAGTTTGACTGTGGCAAGATTTGTTGATGTCTCAACCAATCCTTCAAGATCTTGGCTCATCGCTATTACACCGTGTGGCATAGCCAAAAATGTATTGGTAATTCTATTAGTAAATTCTTTTTTGTATACCTTATCATAATCTGAGTCGGTTTTCTTCAACGCTACTTTTACTCCATCATCCACTGAGCCTAACTCATTTTTTATATCCTTTTGAAAGTCAGCTATAATTTCAGATGCTTTTTTATAATTATCATCGTTCATAAACAAGATTGCATCGGCTTCACGCGGAATTGCATTTCGTAAACTGCCGCCATCAATATACGCTGCTCTATAATCAATCTCCTCTAGACTTTTAAGTGCTCTGCCAAGGATTTTTATTGCATTGCCTCTACCCAATAATATATCAAGCCCGGAATGTCCACCCTTCAGTCCGGTTACCAGCAGTTCATATGCAGAAGTCGAAGATTCAAGTTTTTCGGTGGGGATATCAAAAGTCGCAATGGTATCGATTCCACCTGCACATCCTACATAAAAGGCACCATCCTCTTCCGAATCCATATTCAACAATAACTTCCCTTTTATGAATCCCGGAGCCAGATTAGTTGCACCGGTTAATCCGGTTTCCTCATCTACGGTTAATAATATTTCTAATGGACCGTGAACAACATCCGGATCAGTTATTACGGCAAGTCCTGCCGCAACGCCTATACCGTTATCACTTCCGAGTGTAGTGCCATCTGCAATAACCCAGCCGTCTTTTTTTATTGCAGTGATTGGGTCATTATCAAAATCGTGTTCTTTGTCTTTATTCTTTTCACAAACCATATCAACGTGTCCTTGCAGAATCACAGTTGGTGAATTCTCATAACCGGATTTTGCTGGAACATATGCCACTATATTTCCTGTTGGGTCCTCTTTAAATTCAATGTTAAGTTCATTCAATAAATTCCGTAAATGTTCTCTTATTTTCTCTTCTTTTTTTGATGGACGGGGGACTTGTGTAATTTCATAAAATCTTGTCCAGAGATGGGTTGGTTCTAATTCCTCAATTGTTCCTGTGCTCATTTTAATCTCCTGATGATTTGCTGCGTTTAATAATATTAAAATAGGTTTAGAAATATAGAAATAAGGTAAGCTTTTAACAATGATTCCTTCTTACAGATTCTTACAAAAGTAATCAGGTAACTATTTGGGTATGGAGTGCAATTTCTTCAAGCACGGAAGAGACGCGCAAACAATCTCTGAATTTACCGTTAAAAATCATTGCCATCCCCTTAACGTGTACCTCAAAAGCTTTATCGCGGGCTTCATCAAATGTACAAGCCACTGCCTTCATAAGCTGTACTATTACTTCATCAAAAGTGTGCCATTCATCGTTGTACAACACTACTTTGCTTTCTAATCCAATAGTAACATCTTCTTCTTCAATTATATCAATATCTGGTGTATTTTTTGTTGGTAAATCCATACGAAGAAATTAGTAAATCCAAAAATTAAAATAAAGTTAAATAAATGATAACTTTGGCAAATAATCTTATAAATCAAGTGAATTGCATTTAGACAGGTCTGTCTTTATATTTTGTAAACTAATTATTGTTAATAAACGGAGGATAAATGAAAATTGCAGTATGTGTTAGTCACGTTCCGGACACTGCAACAAAAGTAAAATTAGGAGAAGATGGCAAAACAATCGATTCGAATGGTGTTACGTATGTAATTAATCCATATGATGAATTTGCAGTTGAAGAAGCACTGAAAACAAAGGAACAAATCGGTGATGATACAACGGTAAAAGTTTATTCTGTTGGCTCCGACAGCGCAAAAGAATCGATAAGAAAAGCCCTGGCAATGGGTGCTGATGAAGGGGTGCTTTTGAAAGATGATAATGAGCGGGATTCGATAGGGATTGCAACCGCTCTTGCAGATGAGATACAAAATGACGGATGTGAAATCGTGTTTTGCGGTAAACAATCCGTTGATTATGATAATAGTATAATCGGACAATTAGTGGCCGAAATATTAGATTATTCGTGTATTTCCGTTGTTGTCGATTTGAAAATTGATGGTACGAAAGTTACCGCTGAGCGGGAAATCGAGGGAGGACGGGAAGTAGTTGTAGCAGATCTTCCAATAGTAATTACGACTCAAAAAGGACTGAATGAACCAAGATATGCCTCACTTAAAGGTATTATGGCAGCCAAAAAGAAAACTATTGAAGAAAAACCTGCTATAGAAGGTAAAAATCTAACTGAGGTTGTAAAAATGCATATGCCTCAGCCAAAACAAGCTGGCAGAATAATTGGTACGGATAGTTCTGCAGTACCGGAATTAGTAAAATTATTAAGGGAAGAAGCAAAGGTTTTTTAAGGTAAATCTATGGCAGATAAAATTCTTGCGGTAATTGAACAAAGAGAGGGATTATTAAAACGTTCCGCTTTTGAAACTGTTGGGATTGCAAAAAAAATAGCGGACGAATTAAAGCTTGAAGCTGAAGCTGTAGTTGTTGGAGATGAGGTTTCGAATATTGAGGAAATTGGAAAATACGGTATAAGCAAAGTAACTCATTACAAAAACGCTGAATTGGCTGACTATTCTTCCAGTGCTTACAAGAATGCAATTTTAGATTATGCAAAAGAAAGTGATGCTGATTATTTACTTCTTTCTAATACTGCTTTGGGTAAAGATTTAGGACCAAGATTAGCAATAAAACTTGGTGCCGCTTGTGTAATGGATTGTGTTAATGTTGATAGTTCCACAGGAGAGTTAGTCTACACACGCCCGGTTTATGCAGGTAAAGCTTTAGTTGATGTAAAATGTAATGCAGACAAAAAAGTAATAACAATCAGACCCAACGTCTTTAAAGCTCAAACGACTGAAAATTCTGTGCCTGTAGATTTACAGGTAAAAGAAGTTAATTCTCCTGAACACAAAGGCCGCGTAGTTGAATTTAAAAAATCCGAAGGCAAATTAGATGTAGCAGAAGCTGATATAATTGTGTCCGGTGGAAGAGGAATGAAGGGACCAGAGAATTTTCATTTAATTGAGAAACTGGCTGAATCACTTGATGCTGCTGTTGGCGCCTCACGTGCAGTGGTGGATGCCGGATGGAGACCGCATAGCGAACAGGTAGGACAAACTGGAAAAACTGTCTCCCCTACCCTTTATGTTGCTTGCGGAATATCAGGTGCAATTCAGCATCTTGCTGGTATGTCATCATCCAAGTATATTGTTGCTATAAATAAGGATAAAGATGCACCGATTTTTAATGTTGCAGATTACGGAATTGCTGGCGATGTTTTCGAAGTCCTTACGGTACTAACTGAAGAAATTGAAAAAGTAAGATAAGGATAACGGGTTTAGTTTTGGAAAAAATTCAATGTGAAATATTAGGTTTGTCATCCAGTCCTTCTACGGGTGGTGCATATGCAATACTATTAAAAGAGTATGAAGGAAATCGGCGCTTACCAATAATTATCGGCGCGTTCGAGGCACAGGCTATTGCCTTAGAAATTGAAGGAATAAAACCACCCAGACCATTAACGCACGATCTATTAAAACAACTTACGGATAATCTTGGTGCATCTGTTATTGAAGTTATAGTGGATGAACTCAGAGAGAATACATTTTATGCAAAAGTAATCCTTGAAGCATCCGGATTAGTGCAGGAGATTGATGCAAGACCAAGCGATGCAATTGCTTTAGCCGTGAGAGCAGAGTCACCTATATATGTTGCAAATTCAGTAATGGAAGCAGCTGCATTCGTACCCTCCGATGAAGATGAATCAATTGAAATCTCGAGTGTTAATCCAGAAGCTGAAAATAGTAGTAAGCCGATGACCAAGGAAGCAAAATTAGCTGTTCTGCAAAATAAACTTAGGGAAGCAATTGAGAGTGAAGAATATGAACGTGCAGCTAAAATAAGAGATGATATAAAGAAGCTTACGATTGATAATTAGTCTTTTCTTCTTCTGCCTGAAAAACTTCTTTACCAATCTTACATTGCAAACATTTTTCTTTTACACAAAAGTTGCGGAATAGTTCTATCATCCCCTGCGAATAAACACTTTTAATATTCGAATCATTTAGGTGTAATGTATCGCTTATCTGGTTTACAACTTGGTTGCTGCTCTTCTGATGAAAATTAAGATAAAGATGTTTCACCCTTCTCGATGCATCTTTATTCATAAATAATTCAAAGTACACTGCAAGAATTGGAAGAATAACATTTACTATTATCTCATCAGCTCTTGATAAACCAACAAAATATTTTATATCCACATTTGCATCTTTTCCAATCACATAATGCGAACGCCAAAATCCGTCTGCTTTTACAATTAGTAAATCTCTTAGCATCGTAACGATCTTTTTTGGTCTTTCGCCATTAGAAAATGTAAGCATAATTTTTTCAAACAGGTTATCCTTCATCAATCTGTTTATTATTCTGCTTCCGCCAGCTATCCTTATTGTAGGAAAGTTCTGAGGTCTTAACTTAAAGAAATGCCATTTTGTATTATTGAAATAAGCACCATCATATTTTTCTTTAATCGCTGACCATGTTTCAGTTAGAGTTCGTAAGTATTCTGCAGTTTTTTCATCGAGTGATTTGTAATTTTTTTCAATGATTCCACTTACGCTAAACAAGGAACTTTCAATAACCATTTTAAAATTACTGGTTCTCTCCAGCCCATATAGAAACTTAAGATTGACTGCTTTTGCCAGGTTACCCATCATCTCTTTATTTTTTGAATAACCCAAAGCTTCAAAGATCATTTCATATATTAACTGCTGCCATATAACAGGATCATTAAATTCATCCGTAGTAAATTTTTTATTCCTGAATTCTTCACCGAAATCATATCGTACAATAGGTTCACGAATATTCATCTGATTTAAATAAATCATTTCTTTCAATCGCCCTAATATTCTTTTCTCTTTGCGATTGAACCTCTCAACACCTAATTCTAAAATAAATTTTAGTTTATCTCTTTGCGCAACAATATTGTTATACTCTGCACAAGGCATTGCAAAACCCCTGTTATTTCGTTCGGATTTAATTGCATCCCTTATCGCAGATTTATAATCATCATTTAGTAAATCAAATAAACAGACTGAATTGACTTTTCTACCATCCTGAGTATATACATATGGTTTGAATCGCTCATTTGAAAGAACAAGGTGAAGAATTACTTTGTTGTATTTATTGTGAAGATAGTGACCATGTGATTTCCAGTCAGAATGCCAAGTATCAATTTCAATATCACCTTTATATTTTATGTTATCAATTGTAATCCTTACATTTAAAAAATCGGGTCCAGCCAAATCTTTGTTACTATCACCAGTATCAAGTATTTCAATTTCCTGGTTGGCTGCGGTATGAATATTCTTCGTGAAATTACTCTCGCGCCAGATTTCGTACAATAACTTTTCGCTTATGTTATTTTTTTTAAACAAGTGCTTATCTCAAAAAAATATGTTCTTTTTATGAAGAGGTGATAATGAACTATTTCTAAACTATTTTAACTTATAATGAAATTCAAATTAAGCAAATAGAAAATTATATGCCTTAATTCTTCATTTTGTTGATAGTAATAAAAAGAAAATTTTTAATTGTGTATGAAGAGAAATAATACCGGGAAACAGTTTAAGTTTTATTTTTCAAAGACTAATTCGTTTTGTTAAGCTTCTTTCAAAATCGAATCAATCTTCTTATTATAGTTCAGTAATTCCTCAGCGGCTTTTTCTGCAAAATCTTCTTCTTCACTACTATATATAATCCCGCGGCTTACGTTAATCAGAAAATTACTTCTGCCGGCAGATTTGAAAGCAGCAATAACATCCTCTACACTCGCACCCTGCGCACCCACACCTGGCAGCAACACTGGCAATGAATCAAATGAATTAATGTTTTCCACTAATTCATTAGTATTGGTTGCACCAAAAACCAAACCGCAGTTATTATTTGAGTTCCAGTCAACTATCTTCTCAATAATTTGTTGATAAAGAAACTTGCCGTTATCAAGTTTCAACTTTTCAAAATCCGCTGCGCCTTTATTTGATGTAAGGGTAAGAATAAAATTCAGTTTATCTTTATAATCTAAAAATGGCTCCAGTGAATCCCTTCCCATCAAAGGATTTAAAGTCACTGCATCAAAATTATAATGATCAAAAACAGATTTTGCATACATTAAAGATGTATTCCCAATATCACCTCGTTTTGCGTCAGCAATTATCAGTATGTCTCGTGGGATGGATTCTACAGTTTCTGATAAAACTCTCAACCCTTTTTCACCATCTTTTTCGTAGAATGCAAAATTAATTTTGTATGCAGCAACTGCACTTTTTGTAAAGCTGATGATGGCTTGATTGAAATCTAATATGGGATTTGATGAAGATTTAAGATTTGCTGGTATTTTATCAATATCACTATCCAGACCAACACAAATAAACTTACGCTCGCGATTTTTGGTTAATAATTTATCAATGGCCATCATATAGAGTCGTCAGGAAAAATTCTTCCTGGTTTTATAAATATTTGCCAGTAATCCAAGCATTATCATGTTAACCAATAACGAACTGCCGCCATAACTTACAAATGGTAATGGTAATCCAATAACCGGCATAATACCTACAACCATTCCTATATTAATGATAAAATGAGCAAAGAAAATTGATAGAATTCCCACAGAAACCAAACTAAGAAATTCATCTTTTACCGATGATATTTTTACTATTCTAAAAAATAAATAAGTGAATAATCCGAGCATAGTTATAGTGCCAAGAAATCCAAACTCTTCTCCAATAACGCAATAAACAAAGTCTGTCCACTGCTCAGGAATATATTGAAGTTGAGTTTGATTTCCCGATAGGAATCCTTTCCCAAATAAACCCCCTGAACCAATTGCAACCTTGGCCTGAATCGTGTTGTAGCCTGAACCAAGCGGATCTGACATTGGATCAATAAATGCCTGTATTCTCTGCTGTTGATGGGTGCTCAAAACTCCGTAAACATATTCGGCAAAAAACCCGCTTGCAAGATTAAGCGCAAAAATGGATCCGCTGAAGAAAATATTTTTTCTGAAGATAAAAAGGATTACCAGAACTATAATTAAGGATGCAACAAAATAGTAAGTCCCGAATAAAGAAGAGATGGCAACAAATACCGGAGAAAGCACAACAAACATCGCAAAGACACTAATACCCTTCCAGAATATCAATGCGATAATCATAAAGAGGAAGACCACGGATGTTCCCATATCCGGTTCCATCAAAATAAGCAGAACCGGCAATGCTCCAATAGCTAAAGCAATAAGTAAATCTTTGAATGACTCAATATTCGTGTTGTTCCTGCTTAAGAATTTTGACATCATGAGTATTGTAGCAATCTTGGCAAATTCAGATGGTTGAAAACCAATCGAACCAAATGCTATCCAACTCCTTGCACCGGATACTTTTTTACCAATTAAAAGAACAGCAACCAGTAAAATAATTGAAAATAAATATGTTGGAATAGCTAATTGCTTAAAGGCTTTGATAGGCAAGGAATAAGTTATAAAAAACAGAACGAGAGCAGCAAAACCCCAGATTAATTGTCTCTGAAAATTACCGTGCGCAATTGCGTTATTATACGTTGCGCTATAGATAGCCGCTAATCCGAAACAAAATAGAACTATTACGGGGAAAAGTAATCCGAAATCAAATCTGTCTTTAATATTATAATCTATACGCAATTTAATTTCCCGTTGGTGTATTTTCTAATTGTGTAATTGGTTGTTCTTTAATTGGCAAGTTTTCTTTAACCGAATTTAAATACGCTTCAATTACTTTCTTAGCAATTGGTGCAGCGTGTGTGCTTCCGAATCCCACATTTTCAACAATAACAGCAACCGCTATTTGTGGATTATCATAAGGTGCGAATGAAACAAACCATGCATGGTCTTCACCATGTGGATTTTGTGCAGTTCCGGTTTTTCCAGACATCTCGTAATCACTCCATCTTAAGTGAGTTGCTGTACCTTTATTTCCGTGCACAACTAAATACATTCCTTCTCTAACAATATCCAACGCCTTTCTGCCAACACCAGCTTTGGTTTCTTCATAATCATAATATATAATCCGCTTTGTATCGTTATCAATATGTCCTCTCACAAGATGAGGTTGATAACTTTTTCCACGGTTACCAATTAGTGCAGTATACTGTGCAAGCTGTAAAGGGGTAACGCCGGTTTCACCCTGCCCAATGGAAAGGCTCAATGTAATACTACGGGGCCATTTCGGTCCGTAGACTTTTTCATAATAAGATGCGTCTGGTATTAATCCGGAAACCTCCTCACCAATATCTATTCCGGTTTTAACATCGAAGCCAAAACGTCTGCTATAGTCTGCCCAGTTTTCAATACCAAGCTTTAAGACTAACTGGTAGAAAAAAACATTACACGATTTCTCAATTGCTTGAATTACATTTACAGTTCCATGAACCCCGTGACATTTAAATTCCCTGCCGTAAGTATATGCGCCGGTACAGTGGATTGTCCAGGATGTTTTGATTATACCAAGATCAAGTGCTGCAATTGCAGAAAGCATTTTATATGTTGAGCCCGGCGATTGAACAGACATTGTTGCCCGATTAAACAAAGGCTTTCCGGGATCATTGTATAATTTTTTAAGAAAGTTTTCCGAGGTTATATGAGAGAACCTGTTCAGGTCATATTCCGGGGCGCTAACCAGAGCAAGAATTTCTCCGGTTGCTGGTTCAATGGCTACTAACGCACCCCTCTTGCCAACAAACATTTCTTCGGCAACTCTCTGTGTACTTGCTTCAATTGTAAGTATAATATCATTTCCTTTAATTGGAGGAATATCGTCTACACCACCTTTGTAATCACCAATTTTTTTCCTGTAGGAATTAACCAAAACAAATTTACTTCCCTTTGTACCCCGAAGTTCTTTTTCATAGGTTTTTTCTATTCCTTTGTATCCAATGACATCACCCAGATTATAATATTCCTTCTCCTTCTTTAATTGCTTTTCAGTAATTTCCCTGGCATAACCAAAAAGATGAGAACCATTTACACTTGCAGGATAACCTCGGCGCATCTCAACTACATAATCAACACCAGGAAGATTTTCGGAATTTTCTTCAACCCAAGCAACAATATCAAAACCGATTCCCCTCATTATTTTGATTGGAAGATATTTTGAATAATCCTGAAATTTCTTTAATAATGCGTCAACATACCCTGACTCGACACCCAGGACCTTTTCCAGTTTTGTATTTAGCTCTCTGTTGTAATCGGCAGGTGTTATTCTTAATGTGTAAGCGGGAACATTATTTACAAGAAGAGTCATATTACGGTCGTAAAATACTCCCCGTGGGGGTAATTGTTCAACCATCTTTATGCTATTATCTGCAGATTTATCATCGTAAGAGGTTTGATTTAGTATTTGCATTTGAAACAGACGGAAACCGATAGTGGTGGCACTTACAATAATTATCACTGTTATTAACGATTTCCTTTGCAGGGAACCAAATCTTTCGCCGCTCATACTTTTTTCCTTTTGAAGGGAGAAAATATAAATAATATACTAACAACTCCAGTATACAAAGCTGGTAGCAATGATTGTTCAAAAAGAAGAGAAACGAGATTCGATTGTAAATCGAAAGCAGAAAAAAATGAAAATACAACAGTATCAAGCATCGCGCAGAGAAAAACAATAAGAGAAAAGTTGTATGTATAAATGTTCAATTCTCTCTTACCTTCACCAGAAAAATAACCAGCTGTAAATCCGGCAAGTGTTTTAGATAGCATGGAACTTCCAAGTAAACTACCAGTAATTAAATCAACAAGTATGCCGTAAAACGTACCAAGTGCAGTTCCATATAACTGCCCGCGAGTAATTGAATAATAGACTAAAATTATTATTATTAAATCAGGAACAACACCTGAAATAGATACTAATGGAATAATAGTTATCTGGATCAATAAAACGGGAAAAAATGTTATTAGAGGTATTATCAGGTCCCATCTCATCTCAATCGCGCCTGTAAAAATTTAATTCCAAACCTTCAATTTGCTTACTTTTCACCTCCGCCAGTATGAATACATTTTCTATTGGAGTAAGATCAACAAATGGTTTAATCCTAATATAGCTAAACACACTTGTTTCAATAGATTTATATTGTTCTATAATTCCTATTGGTATGGGAATTGGCACGATTGAACTGACTTCAGATGTTGTAATGCGATCACCAACTTCAATGTCAAAGTTGTTTGGTATGTTAATAATTATCAGTTCTTCACCTGACCATTTCATAATTCCCTGCACTCTACTTCGTTCATCCATCACAGCTAATTTTAAATCGGTATTGTGGATTGTTCTTGCAATTGAAAAATCCTGCGAAGTTGAATATACTATGCCAATAAATCCTTTGTCGTTAATGATTGGCATTCCCGGTAATACACCATCTTTCTCTCCTGCATTAAGTGTAATTGTATTTTGGGTCATAGACAATGAACGTGAAATAATATTCGCTGGTATTAACGGATAATCTGTTTTGTCCTTTAGATTTACCAAGCGTTTCAATTCATCATTAACAATACCGTACTTCCTTAATTTGCTTATTTGCAGCATCAGATTTGCGTTTGTTATTCGCAATTCTTCGTTCTCTCTTTTTAAATCTGTTACACTAAATATATTTGAGATGATTGAAGTGAAGGTGGCGAAACTACCG
>CP070637.1:373908-385534 GCA_020354005.1 Ignavibacterium sp. | reverse complement strand
AATTCATCACAAACCTTGCCCGCGATATCGTATCTGTAACCACGTGTATTTAGAAAGGAAACAACTTTTCTTTTTAGATCAAGACCATCTAATTTTGGTTTAAGTAATTTTATTTTCTTTTGTGCTAATACCATTGCGGTTTCATATTCATCATGTTCACTAACACTTTCATTCAGTACATGAGTAATTATTTCAGCAGGAATACCTTTTTTAATTAACTCGGATATAATTTTATTCTTTCCCCATAATTTTGTTTTGGACTTTTCCTTTGTAAACTCCTTTGCAAATTCAAAATCGTTAAGATAACCTGCTTTCGATAGGTTAGTAATAACAGTGTTTATTAATTCGATTTCATATCCTTTTTGTTTTAGTTTTATGCGAAGTTCTGAAGAGCTGTGCAAACGTCTTCCTAAATAACGTAACGCACGCTGTTTTATGTGGAATAATCTGTTTTCTTTAATTAATAAAGAAAAGCGGTCATCAGAAATCTCTTCATTTTTCTTCAGACCGCCTCTTACAAATACATCCAATAAAAGTATAAGCGTTTCGTTATTATCAAAATGTACTACAACATTTCTCGCATCCTTCTTAACAATTCTTGTTACTTTCATTAAGTTTAATTATCAAGCTTAAACCTTCACCTTCTTTTCCCTTACACGCTCAGTCTTAGCCGGCTGACCGGTTGGCTCGGCGAGTGTTTTAATCATACCAAGCTTTTCTTTAACCTCTCTATCAAGCTTTGTTCTGATGTCAGTCATCTCAACTAATTTCTGACGGAAACCTTCACGACCCTGATACCTGTCTTCATCATAAGTGAACCAAGCACCACTCTTTTTGATTAAACCGTTACTTACACCCAAATCAATGAGATCACCGGTTTTACTTATTCCTTCGTTGTAAAGAATATCAAACTCAACCTGTTTGAATGGAGGTGCAACTTTGCTTTTAACTATTTTAACCTTTGTCCTGTTACCAACGACCTGGTCTCCATCTTTTATTGCAGCAATTCTTCTTATATCTATTCTAAGAGAAGCATAAAATTTAAGTGCATTACCTCCGGTAGTAGTTTCAGGATTTCCAAACATCACACCGATTTTACTTCTTAACTGGTTAATAAAAACTACTGCTGTTTTTGATTTAGAGATAGCTGCTGTTAACTTACGCAGAGCTTGCGACATCAAACGCGCCTGAACTGCCATAGTTGCATCACCCATTTCACCTTCAATCTCCGAACGCGGAACAAGTGCAGCAACTGAATCAATCACAATGATATCGAGAGCATTGCTCCTAACTAAAGTATCGGTAATCTCAAGTGCCTGCTCTCCAAAATCGGGCTGTGATATTAAAAGGTTTGGGGTATCAACACCCAATTTTTTTGCATAGTTAACATCAAGAGCATGTTCAGCATCAATAAATGCTGCAAGTCCACCCTTCTTTTGTGCTTCTGCAATTACATGTAAACAAAGTGTTGTCTTTCCGCTTGATTCCGGACCATAAACTTCCGTTACTCTTCCCCTTGGAATTCCTCCAATACCAAGTGCATAATCCAATGATAACGCACCGGTAGGTATAGCTTCAATATCATGAACTACGCCATCCCCCAGTTTCATGATTGAACCTTTACCGTAGGTTTTTTCTATGCTGGAAATTGCATCTTCAATTATTTTAATTTTTTGTTCCTGTTCTGTTGGCATCATACCCTCCATTACATAAGATTATATTTTTTAATTTCTGTGTACCGTGCACCGGATTGAAAAAGTTCACTCTTTACCAGCGCAAAAGTTATTAATTCAAAATTTATTTTTTCAAACGAATGTACTTTGAATTTATTTATAAACTCTTCTCCCGGATGCTGCTTTAACCTTAACATTGTAAGGTGAGGCTTGAACCTTCTTTTTTCAACTGGGATGGAAAATATACTCAATCTATGATTCAGTTCCTCAACCAATGTATGAATTCTTTTATCGGTATTCAATCTCGCCCAGAGAATCTTTGGCTCCCCATCCCGGAAAAAGAATCCGAATCTGCTTATGGTGCAATCAAAATGCTCGAATTCTTCTGTAAAAGCAAGTTCATCTTTAATTGGTTCTGTAAGGTCTTCGTCAACTTCACCAATAAATTTCAGGGTTAGATGTATGTTATCCGGTCCTGCCCATCTATATTGCTCAGGATTTTCAACAAGTGAGTAACAAGTTGAAAGAAGCTGTTGTTTTATTTCATCTGGAATTAGAAGAGCGGTAAATAGTCTAATCATCTAATGAAATTCCGAGGAGCTGCTTTCGTACCATATCGAGTGCGGCACGCATAGTCCGCTGCTTATTCAATAACCTCTCGTTCCCAAAAATATGTTTTTTTGCAGTACAGACTTTATCGTCACAATATCCAATGTAAACTAGACCAACCGGTTTATCGGTTGTTGCCCCTTTGGGTCCCATTATACCGGTAACTGAAATACCGATATCCGAACCACTGGTTGACTTTACTCCTTCAGCCATCTGCATTGCAACCTCCATACTAACTGCACCTTTTTCAGCAACCAAATCCTCATCAACCCTTAGTATCTCCACCTTTGATGCGTTGCTGTAACAAACCACACCACGTTCAAAATAATTGCTGCTGCCGCTTATATTCGTAAGCCTGTTTGCAATCAAACCACCTGTACAAGATTCTGCTGTCGAAATTTTTAATTGTCTTTCCTCTAACATTCTTGCAATTACTTCTTCAAGTGTTTCATCATCTCTGCCATAGATGTATCTGCCAACTTTCGATTTTATTTTTTGTTCAATTTCCGAAAGTTTATTTTTAGCAGCTTTTTCATCCTCATCTTCTACTTCAATCCTTAATCTAACACCGCCAATGGATGGAAGAAAAGAAAGCTTCCCACCTTCTAACAGCTCATCCAAATCACCTAATCTTTCTGCAAGAGTTGATTCAGGTATGCCGGTTGTTTGAAGTGTGCTACGTTTGATTTTGCTCTTGGAACCCTCCAAAATTTCAGCTAATCGAGGAACCACAAAATCATTCATCATCGCTTTCATTTCGTATGGAACACCGGGCATAATAACAAATATTCTTTTATCTTTTTCTATCCACATACCGGGTGCAGTCCCGTGTGCATTCCTGATCGGCTCCGCAACTTCGGGTACAAGCGCCTGTGCTTTATTTATTTCCGTTACCTCTCTGTTCCTTTTCCCGAATAATGATTTTATATCTTCAAGTATCTCTTCATTTTCAACCAGTTCGGAATTAAAAAATTTAACAACACAGGTCCGGGTTACATCATCGTGCGTTGGTCCCAATCCCCCTGTAACAATTGCAATATCAGCTTTAGCAAATGCTGTTTCAAATGCATCAATAATTGCGTTCTCGTCATCACCCACAGTAACAACTTTTGTTACATTAATATTTATTTCAGAAAGTTGATTACCAATAAACGAAGCATTTGTATTTGTGGTTTGTCCTATTAAAAGTTCATCGCCTATTGATATAATATTTGCTTTCATTTAATCATTCCGCATTAGAAATTAAAATTCACCAAAGAAATATACTACAAGATGCATTATAATAAGAGTATAAAATCCTGAAATCACATCATCTATCATTATACCTAATCCTCCTTTTAACTCTTCAAACTTACGTGCAGGAAAAGGTTTGTAAATATCGAGTGCTCTCCATAAAAAGAACGTTATCAGAGAAATTGTAATAGTTTTTGGTAACAGAATCAGTGATATCCACATTCCAACCATTTCATCAATTGTACATTCTGCGGGATCTTTGCCATGAATCTTCTCAAATTTATTTCCTACATGAATTCCAATTAAGAAGAATAAAACCGTAACAGGGAATATTATATAAAGATTTTCGAAACCGGGTATATAATAAATTAAGAGCGCCGCTAAACTTGCAAAGGTGCCAGAGGCAAACGGAATGTAACCCGTAAAGAACCCCGAACCAAGCATCTTTTCAATGAAATTCAATTTTGATTTAGGAATAATTTTTTAATGAGATCTATATTTTTTCTAATGTATAAGTATCCGGTGTGGACTGTTATAATTGTAATTAACAGCATTACGTAATAGATGATTTTCTCATCTAAAAGAATGTTAAACACATTTGTATACTTTGAACTTAATGTCGGTACAAAACTCAACACATAGACAATTAGCAAATAATAAAGAAAAACCATTTGAAGCATCGTTTTCCATTTGGCGTAATTACTTGTCTTAAAAATATAACCCTTCTTATCTGCATAAACCCGAAGAAGTGTAATTGCAAAATCTCTTATAAGCACTATCACAACCATCCACCATTCAAGCAAACCAACAATTGCAAATCCGAGAAATGCTGTCGATGTTAATATTTTATCAGCCAAAGGATCCATAAACTTTCCCCATTCAGTAATGTAATTAAACTTTCTGGCGAGCCAACCATCGTACCAGTCGGAGAGAGCAGCAACAATAAATACAACTAATGACATCTGCTTGAGTATTGGTTCAGGAGACAGAAAGAGAACAAGAAAAATTGGAGAAAGTATGATTCGTAATATTGTTAATTGATTTGGTAGGATCATGCGTTCAGCTTTGTAAAGTATCGCCTGCAAGATTCTTCAGAAAGGGAAATTCATAAATCCCTGTGCTGTGCCCATCTTCCCATTTTATTTGTATTGCGTAGTTGCCTAGCACTTCAATATTTGAAACTATTAACTGGCTGCCCAGCAATATCGGGATATAACTTTTACTTTGATTTGCTCTTTCGGAAAGACAGGTAGCGCAGGGACACACTTCTCTTACCTTTTTAAGACTTATTTTTGATTCTGCTTTATCAGCCCACTCAATCCATAAATATTTATTTTCCAGTAACTTGATTTTAATTGGCTGCATTTATGCAATAGTATTCCCGGTTAGTTCTTTGTAAATGTCCAGATATTTTTCACTCGTTTTACTAATTATATCATCGGGTAAATCAGGTGGTGGCGGCTGTTTATTAAAATTAATTGAAAGAAGATAATCACGAACAAACTGTTTATCATAACTATCCTGTCCTCTTCCGGTTTCATATTTATCCTGCGGCCAAAATCTTGAAGAATCAGGTGTTAGCAGTTCATCTACAAGAATTATATCTCCGTTAATCAAACCAAATTCCATTTTAGTATCGGCAATAATAATTCCTTTCTTCAAAGCAAACTCCGAAGCCTTTTTATAAACCTCCAATGATTTCTCTTCCAATTCCCTGAATGTTTTTTCATCAGTTAATTTCATTGCTTCTTCAGCAGAAATATTTTCATCGTGTTCACCAATTTCCGCCTTAGTTGATGGTGTAAATAATGGTTCCGGAAATTTTTCTGATTCTATTAATCCTTTAGGTAATCTAATACCGGATATTTCACCTGTATTTTGGTAGTCTTTCCATCCTGACCCTGAAATGTATCCTCTAACTATGCATTCAATTGGAACAACCTTAGCCATTTTTACAAGCATCGACCTGCCCTCGAGATACTCGGCATATTCTTTACATTCAGCTGGGTATTCGTTAACATTTGTTGTTACAAGATGATTTGGGATTACATCTTTGCTGAAATCAAACCAGTACTCAGATATTTTTGTTAGAACAATTCCTTTATATGGTATTCCCTGACCCATAATAACATCAAAGGCTGAGATACGGTCGGTTGAGACCAATAACAAATGGTCTCCAACCTTATAAATGTCTCTTACTTTGCCTTTAGCAAAAAGATTAAGATTTGGGAAATTTGTTTCTAAAATCACTTTGGGCATCTTTGAATTCCTTGTTTAGTTAAGCGAAATATAGTTACTGAGTATAGATTATTCAAATTTGCTACATCAGCAAATCAGTTGCTTTGCTTTTTTATGATGATTATTTTGCCGCAACATTTATGGTTAACATTTTGCCGAAATATCCTCCCAACAATCAATTATATTTTAACTTGAGGTTTACATGTCATCTGAAAAAATCCGTTTGAAAGAATTCCCACGCACATTTTGGGTAGCTAACACGCTAGAAATTTTTGAAAGGATGGCATGGTATGGCTTCTTTGCAGTATCATCCCTTTATATTACCGGCGCAGTAAGTGAGGGAGGTCTTGGTTTTACTGATGAAGACAGAGGAGTGCTGCAAGGTGTGGTTACATTCTTTTTGTACCTCTTTCCAGTGGTAACAGGCGCACTGGCAGACAGGTATGGATTTAGAAATATGCTAATTGCAGCGTTTATTGTTCTTGTTCCGTCATATTATTTGCTTGGCCAGCTGAAAACATTTCCAACATTCTTCCTTGCATTTATGCTCGTTGCCTTGGGTGCTGCAATGTTCAAACCTGTTATAATCGGTACTGTTTCAAAAACCACAAATAATAAAACCGCTTCAATGGGATTTGGAATTTTTTATATGATGGTAAACATCGGGGGTTTTGTCGGACCAATCGTAGCAGGAGTTGTTCGAGCAATTAGCTGGGAGTATGTTTTTATTGCTTCGGCAGGATGGATAGCAATTAACCTTATCATCGTAACAATATTTTTTAAAGAACCTCCAACGAAAGGTGGTGCGGCAGCGGATGTTCGGTCACTGAAAAAAGTGTTGCAGGATATGGTTGAAGTATTAGGTAATGGAAGATTTTTCCTATTTGTTTTTGGATTGTTGGTTGTGCTCGTGCTCGGCTCCAAGTATACGTCTGATGGAGATTTTACCTGGGGAGATATCATCATAATTCTTCTGGTATGGACTGTCCTAAATTTTGTTTATGATTTCATTTTGCGTAAAGCAGGCACAGCAGAAAAAAAACCGTGGTTTCTCACCCCTATGAAATTAGGTGATTGGCGTTTTGGATTATTTCTATTACTTATGTCTGGTTTCTGGACTAGCTTTAATCAAATATTCTACACACTTCCACTGCACATAAGAGATTTTACAGATACTACAGACTTAATGAACGCAATTGGAGGCATTATGAGTATTGTTGGTCTGGGTGATTCAATAGAATTATTGAAAAATTTAATGGTGGTTCCGGGGCAAGTTAATCCGGAATACATAATAAATATTAATGCTGGTGCAATAATATTTTTCCAGGTAGCTGTTTCATATTTAGTAACAAGACTAAAACCATTTACTACAATCTTCTGGGGAGTGGTGATAACCGTTGTCAGTTTTTCAATATTAATCTTCGGAACAACCGGCTGGGTAGTAGTTGCTGGTATAATGGTCTTCTCATTTGGTGAAATGATGGCGAGTCCAAAATCAAAAGAATACACAGGAAAGATTGCACCTCCGGAAAAAGTAGCACTGTACATGGGTTATTTTTATTGGTGTGTTGCCTTAGGTAATCTATTTGGCGGGATTCTTTCAGGGCAGCTCTATGCAGCATTTGCGCGCGATATGCAGCGCCCAGATCTTATGTGGTTATTATTTGCTGTAATAGGACTTTTTACTGCATTACTGATATTAACCTATGATAAACTGGTTATTAAAAAGAAGTGATTTTTAATTTGAATTAGTTGCAGATAATTGAGAAATTTTAAACTATATTTCACTCCTTTTTTGGTGCTTGTACTCCTTTGATATACGTTTCAAGTTGATCTATCACAAAAAGGTTTTCATCCAACAGAGCATTAACTACATCACCGATTGATATCAGTCCAATAAGTTTATCTTCTTCAAGAACAGGTAGATGTCTTATCCTCTTGCTTATCATTATTGCTTTTGTATTATCGATTGTTTGGTCCGGTCCAACACAAATCACTTTCGCAGACATTATTTCTTTTACCGGAACCTCCTTAGAAAATTTTCCTTTCAATGCAATTTTCCGGGCGTAATCCCGTTCACTCATTATTCCCACCAACTTATCTCCCTCAAGTACAAGCACTGCACCAATATTTTTATCAGCCATCAATGTCAGTGCTTCAAAAACAGTAGAATCTGGTGTAACTGAATAAACTTCACTTCCCTTTTTATCTAATATCTCCCGGATTGTTTGCATATTTACTCCTTTTTTACTTGATAATAACAAATAATGTAGTACTATTCAACAACAATTTACGTTTATAAGAATCTTATGTTAAATAATCAATATTTAGTAACGTATAGAGTGCGGTTTTAAATAATGTGGTACAATAATATCATACAAAATTAATTTGGTGTAGCTGATTAAATACTTAAAATGGTTTTTAGAATATCAGTTGAGGTGATACCAGCTAATTGTTATCCATCTTATTCTTATTCTCTCATCCACTTTCATAGTATCTGCCAATAGCCCAGGCAATTCCGAATAGTAAACAAGTTTGAGACAGATCTATCCATGTAAGATTTGAAAAGATAATTTCAACATGCCCAATTTTACCAATAAAGCCCAATATTAAACAATATACTGCAAGAACCATAAATGAAAGTATTACTTTATCCTTCATTTCTCCTCCAAATTCGGCTTGATAAATAAAATACACTGAGAATTATTTGACCTACGCGAAAATTAAAGTAACTATTAGAGAGTATATAAGCAAATATATTTTACATTTTGGATCCATTTAAATTGAAAAAAGGATGACAATAAATCATCCTTTTAGTTGTCCGGCTTCGCCTTGCTACACCGAGACACGTGGGCAGAGACGGAATTGAACCGCCGACACATGGATTTTCAGAGTTAATTAAATAATTCCAGTACAATTCTCTCCGTTCTCCTACTGACATTTATTTAGACCTAAAGTGCTTTATGTTGATTTTTAAATAAATAATTTATGCTAACTAATTATGATCGTTAAATATTACTATAATAATAAAGTTGATTATTTAAAACTCCAGATTGATATACTAATTACAAACTTAGAACTGATTTTAAGAATAATCATTACTAAATAATATTTGAACGTTAATAAAAAAAATAATTATATACACTAGGATATGGCACAAAAAAATTTACTACAATTGTTCTCCAATTTTTAAAGAAACATAAAAAATGTATATAGACACTTAGACTTTTCTACTCTGCAATGCAACAAACTCAGTTAGTTTTGCAAGTAATACTTTCCTCAAGAATAGTATATGATTGCTTTACTTGTGAGAAATAAAAAAAGTCCATCTAAGTTATTAAGCAGAGATTAAGAAAATAGTTAGTGAGCATTTAGAATTAAATTTTGGAGTCTTAGTTTTTATTGATTGAATTGTATTGTCGTTAACTTATCAATTGCTTGTTAAGAGCGAATGAGTTTTTTAATCTATCTTAGTATTGTTTTAGGATTTTACTAATTTCGAAATCCACTAAATATTGAAAAATATATTAAATAGGGAGAAATTATGAAAAGTTTATATGATGTTCTTTTGTTTTTACACACCGCCCACACCATTCAAAGGAATTAAACTTTCCATTCCTGAGAACAATCCCATTTTTATCAATAAGAAAGAATTGATACCGCAGGAATTAGTTTATGTTATTCAAGCATTGGTATAAAAGTTAAAGAATTAAAGTGATGAGTAATAATAAACTGCTGGTGAAAAACAAAAATGGAGTTTAATTAGGTTTGTTCATATTTTAAATTAATACTTTTGGTATGAATATCCTTGATATAATTTAACAGTATAATAATACATACAAAAGGAAAAGCAATGATAAAGATTTTTATTTTGTTATTAATTATTTCATCTTCAGTAAACCTAATAGCACAGGGGATATTAAGTACGGTAGGAGGCAAGATCTATGTGGGAATATCTGCCGGACCCAGTTTCCCATTGAGCGATTTTGGAGATAATGATCCTCAGAATGAGAGATCCGGATATGCAAAGACTGGATATATATTCGAAATAAACGGAGGGATTAGATTATTAAACTTATTTGAAATATCGATCTCGGCTTTCAGGAATTCTAATAGTACTGATTTTACAAATCTTATTAACTCACTAAATGACGCTAATCCGGGAGCAAACCTTACTGGTGAATCTAAGTCCTGGGAAATATACGGTGTCCTGGGCGGTATCGGAGTTTCATTTCCACTACCAGAAAAATTTATAGCTGATATCCGTGTTCTTGGTGGATATCAAAATACATCATCTCCCGAAATATTAATGAAAGGTATAGACCAGGATACATACGTTAAGATTGAAGGGAAAACAGTATCAAGTCCTGTATATTTGGGCTCTGTCTCCACAAGGTTCCCTCTTAGCAATACATTGTATTTAAGTTTTGGATTCCAGTACATATCATCTACTGGTAAATTTGAAAATGTTCAAACCACAACCAGTATTAATGGAGAAGTAGATCAATCAACCATTTCTTTTGAACGATCAATGGATGCCTGGGGATTAAACATTGGTCTAAAATATCTTATTTTATAAGAATTGAGATCGTTTTATTGAATATTAAAAATCATCCCAATTGAATATCTATCTTGAAATACCAGTAACAAGCTCTCCCGTAATTTTGCAGGAATCTTTTCAACAATATCTTACCAATTAAAGCATTTTACCAACAGGTAAGCACTAATTGATTTAATTTTATCTAAAATTTGTTGTATGTCAATTTGTTTTAATAAAATTCCTATGAAATTGTAAGAAAATTAGTGGAAATATTCTGAATATTTGAAAATAATTGATCAAGATTAGCACTTATTTCAGAATATTCTGAGAAATTTCATTGATTTTTCATTTTTGAAGCACGTAAACCGTTTAATTACAATTACTTACGGACCTATGAAAAAGGGCTCCCTTTGATCTACCTTTTCCCTGCTTTCAAGCTACCTTTTGTATAGTTTAGCTTTACCTTTGGCTTCCTTCGCACTACCTTCTTACTACTTTTACCTTAGATTCGGCTAGCTTTCATTAGAAATGGGTATAAGAAGGATAGAGTAAGGCTCAATCCCTTCGATAATCATTTCAAAATCCACCCCAATTATTAACTAACTAAAGGAGAAAACTCTTTGTCTTGGGATGAACTATACCCTATAGTGAAAGAACAAGCCTACTATGCTATTCTACGCTATGATACCAGAAGAAAGGATAAAATTCAGGAATTGCTATGCCAGTCTTACGAGAAGTATACAAGAGATAAGCTCTCTGGAAAAGAAATTAAGAAGCAGAATTATAAAAGCTTTGTGACACAAAGAGCAAAGGAAGTTGATATTAGATCATTCTGTAAGAAAGGTTATGGTGGTACATCAACAATTGATGCTCTGTCATTCTACAGAAGAAGACCAAATGTTTCTGAAATAGTTGAGTTTGATGAATGGAACACAAGCAAACCAAAAGGGAAAGATGCTGTAGAAGAACATTTATCATTCAATGTTGACTTCAAAGACTGGCAAAGAAGTTTAACCTCAGAAGAGAAGAACATTCTCTCTTACCTCATACAAGGATACAAAGCAATGAAGATTGCTGAAATCCTCAAGCTATCATACCACCATGTTAAAACCATAATCGGCAATTTGAAAGAAGCATTCCTGAAATACTTTTGTCTGGAGTTCGCTTATCCTTAATCACAATGTGGTTGAGGATATTTTAGATTAAAAATTTGGCGCCCGGGTACTGTTTCAGGACATGGGTTACCTAGTCCTGGTTAGTTCACCGAAGTACCCCCATTTCCTGAATAATTCTTGTTTTCCAGAAATCTCATTCTGATTTCAGTTCAATGATT
>CP070637.1:369166-373808 GCA_020354005.1 Ignavibacterium sp. | reverse complement strand
AGGTAAAAAAGATCTGGCGAACCATATTACTTGCTTTTCTTCATCACCGGGAAATCCTTCACTAAATCTTTTCATTCAGTTCAATAAATAAAAT
Organism: Ignavibacterium sp.; assembly: GCA_020354005.1. Classification (GTDB taxonomy): domain Bacteria; phylum Bacteroidota; class Ignavibacteria; order Ignavibacteriales; family Ignavibacteriaceae; genus BMS3ABIN03. The sequence continues at coordinate 373,714 of CP070637.1, read as the reverse complement.
TCATAAGATTTGATCAATATTAAAACATTAATAAAATAATCTTTACTATTATTAATAATGAAATGTTGAATTCCTGATTTTGTATGGTTAACAATAACATTATTATCGCCGGTTAATTAAATATGTTATGTTTAAACGATTGAAGAATGATAAAAAATATATTAGCTTCATTAAACAAATAGTAAGACTTTTTTATTAAGGAAAAAATAAATGAATCTTGATGCCCTTGTATTTGCAGCTCACCCGGATGATGCCGAATTAGGTATGGGAGGTACGATTGCAAATATAGCAAAGAGTAATTTTACCGTAGGACTGATTGATATCACACAAGGTGAAATGAGTACACGTGGTAGTTTAGATATCCGCAAAAAAGAATCAAATGCAGCTGCCGATATTCTTAAGACATCAATAAGAGAAAACCTTCTGATTTCTGATGGTGATATACAGTTAAGTGATGAAAATATTAGAAAGGTTGTTGTTGTCATTAGAAAATATATTCCAAAAGTAATCTTTGCACCATATTTTAATGACAGGCATCCTGATCATATCAGTGCAAGCAATTTAGTTAAGAAAGCATTTTTCGTATCAGGATTAGAAAAATATGAAACGTCTTTTGAGGGAGAAAGGCAAGCTGCATATCGGCCTGAAAAACTTTTTTATTATATGCAGACTTATTCTTTTAGTCCATCATTTATAATAGATATAAGTAATTCCTTTGATGAAAAGCTGAATTCAGTTAAAGCATTTGCAACTCAGTTCCATGATCCTGATAGTGACGAACCTGATACCTTCATAAGCCAGCCTGAATTTATCGACTATGTTGAAGCAAGAGCAAAATATTACGGTTTCCATATTGGGAAAAAATATGGGGAGCCATTTTATTGTGAAGAGCATATTGAACTCGATATTTCACAAATCTTTTCAGCGTAATTAATTCAAAAATAATCTGTCATTTACTCTTTCAGATTGTTCTATCTTAATGGTTTTTTAGTAAATTTCTTATGTAAAATTTTGTCTTTTTAGACAAAAGTGAGCAATAGTGAAATCAAAACATGAGGATCCAAAAATGTCAGATAATCAACAAAAAGTTAATTCGGGTGATATTTTTACAGAGGAGAAAAAAATACCGGCTTTAGATTTAACCAAATATGGAATAACAGATACAAAGGGGGTAATATACAATCCATCTTACGATCATTTTTATGAAGTGGAAACGAATCCTGATTTAGAAGGACTTGAAAAAGGAAGAGTCTCGAATCTTGGCGCTGTAAATGTAATGACAGGTATTTTCACCGGACGTTCACCAAAAGATAAATTTATAGTAATGGATGATACAACAAAAGATACGATATGGTGGACCTCGGATAAAGCTAAGAATGATAACAAGCCGACTACACCGGAAGTATGGAATGAACTTAAAGCAATAGTTGCAAAACAACTATCCGGGAAAGAGCTTTATGTTGTGGATACATTTTGCGGTGCAAACGAAGACAGCAGATTGAAGGTAAGATTTATAACGGAAGTTGCATGGCAGGCACACTTTGTTACGAATATGTTTCTTCGTCCCACAAAAGAAGAACTGGAAAATTATGGCGAGCCCGATTTTGTTGTAATGAACGGTTCAAAAACAACCAATCCCAATTGGGAAAGACACGGGCTTAATTCAGATGTATTCACAGTATTTAATCTTACCGAAAAAATGCAGGTTATTGGCGGCTCTTGGTATGGCGGCGAAATGAAGAAGGGTATGTTTGCTATGATGAACTACTACTTGCCATTAAAAGGCATGGCTGCAATGCACTGCTCTGCAAACCAGGGAGAAGACGGTGATGTAGCGATATTCTTTGGACTTTCGGGAACAGGTAAGACCACGCTTTCTACAGATCCCAAGAGGCAGCTTATTGGTGATGACGAACATGGTTGGGATGATGATGGTATATTTAATTTTGAAGGCGGATGTTATGCAAAGACAATTAATCTTGATAAAGAATCCGAACCAGATATTTACGCTGCAATTAAGAGGGACGCACTTTTAGAAAATGTAACCCTTGATGAAAATGGTGTTATAGATTTTGATGATGCATCAACCACACAGAACACACGAGTTTCATACCCGATTTTTCATATAGATAATATTGTTAAGCCTGTTTCAAAAGGCGGGCATGCAAGCAAAGTTATATTTTTAACTGCCGATGCTTTTGGTGTTATGCCCCCTGTGTCGAAGCTAACACCGGAGCAAACTAAATATCATTTCCTTTCCGGATTTACTGCAAAGTTAGCAGGTACGGAAAGAGGAGTTGATGAACCGCAGCCAACATTCTCAGCATGTTTTGGTAAAGCTTTCTTATCACTCCACCCAACCAAATATGGTGAAGAGCTAGTTAAGAAAATGGAGCAGCATAATGCTAAAGCATACCTTGTTAATACTGGATGGAATGGAACAGGTAAACGTATTTCAATTAAGGATACACGCGGTATAATCGATACAATACTCGATGGATCGATTGAGAAAGCTGTAACAAAGACTATCCCGATATTTAATCTTGAAGTACCGACTTCACTTCCCGGTGTTGATCCAAAAATACTTGATCCGAGAGAAACTTATGAAGATCCTTCTGAATGGGATAGAAAAGCAAAAGATCTTGCCGGCCGCTTTATTAAAAACTTTGAGCAGTATACAGATAACGAAGAAGGTAAAGCACTTGTAGCAGCAGGACCCAGTCTAGACTAATAATATTATAAGATAAGCCGGTGTTAAGCCGGCTTTCTTTTAATCTATATATTATTTAAATATCCGTTTGACTCTATACTATTCTTACTTTAATTTCACAAAGTAATAACTATTCAAGTACTCTGTAATTAAACTTTAAATCATTTTAATCTTAAGTAATCAACTCAGGAGAAGTTCTCATGGCTGAACAACAATTATCCGGTGAAGTTTATTATCCATCTGATGAAGTAAAGAATTTTGCAAATGCAAATTGCGATGAGATTTATAAGATTGCAACGGAAGATTATGAAGGTTTTTGGTCGTTAGAAGCAGAGAATTTGCATTGGTTCAAAAAGTGGAACAGAGTAATTGATGATTCATCAAAGCCATTTTTTAAATGGTACATTGATGGCAAAACAAATATTTGTTATAACTGCCTTGACGTGCATCTTGATTCTGCGCGACGTAACAAACTTGCACTAATCTGGGAAGGGGAGAGTGGTGAGTTTAGATCATTTTCATTTTTCGCACTTCATAGAGAAGTAAGCAAATTTGCTAATGTGCTAAAAAGTCTGGGTGTATCCAAAGGGGATAGAGTTACTATTTATATGGGTAGAGTGCCCGAACTTGCAATCGCAATGCTTGCCTGTGCAAGAATTGGTGCAATACACTCAGTTGTTTACGGCGGATTTTCTGTAGAGGCACTTCACGAAAGACTGGAAGACAGCCAATCAAAATTATTAATTACATGCGATGGTGCATTTCAAAGAGGAAAGATTGTTGAACTGAAGCAAATTTCAGATGAAGCTTTGCAGCGTGCGGCAACTGTTGAAAGTGTTATTGTTGTTAAGAGAACCGGACACGAAATTAGCATTGAACCGGGCAGAGATATGTGGTATCACGACCTGATGACTCTGCCGATTGCACAAACCTCTGATAATGTTGAAATAATGGATTCGGAAGATCCATTGTTTCTTCTTTACACTTCCGGTACAACCGGGAAACCAAAGGCGATATTGCATGTGCACGGTGGATATATGGTTGGCACTTATACTACTTTGAAATATGTTTTTGATATTCACGAAGAAGATCGCTTTTGGTGTGCTGCTGATCCCGGCTGGATTACAGGCCATAGTTATATTGTTTATGGACCATTGTTAAATGGTGCAACTTCCTTTATGTATGAAGGTGCACCAACTCATCCATATCCAAACAGGTGGTGGCAGATGATTGAGAAATATGGGATCAACATTCTATACACTGCTCCAACTGCAATAAGAGGATTAATGAGGTTTGGAGAAGCATGGCCAAACCGGCATAATCTTTCTTCACTACGATTATTAGGATCAGTTGGCGAGCCTATAAATCCTGAAGCCTGGAAGTGGTATCACAAAGTAATAGGTCATGAAAAGTGCCCGATAATGGATACCTGGTGGCAGACCGAAACAGGAATGTTTATGATTACTCCAATGCCATGCGTTCCACTAAAACCGGGTTCAGGTACAAAACCATTCCCGGGACTTCAAATGGATATTCTTGATGATGATGGTAATCCTGTAAAGGATGGTGAGGAAGGTTTCCTTGTTATAAAGATTCCCTGGCCCTCAATGCTTAGAACAATCTGGAATGATCCGGATAGATATGTAGAACAATATTGGAGTAAATATGACGGCTTATACGTAACAGGTGATTCGGCAAAAAGGGATAATGATGGTTATTACTGGATTATTGGAAGAGTTGATGATGTGATTAAAGTATCCGGTTACAGATTGGGCAGTGCAGAAATTGAAAGTGCTTTAGTAAGTCATCCTTCTGTTGCAGAAGCTGCGGCAATAGCT
>CP070637.1:357685-369066 GCA_020354005.1 Ignavibacterium sp. | reverse complement strand
TAAATGAGAAAGCAATTCTTAGAACTAAGAATATTCTCCGTAAGAGTATATAAATACTTATCCTATGGGTGCTGAATAAATGATAACCTTTGAAACTACTGGCACTTAACATGCTGCAAATTGGGAACTAAATAAATTTGTTCAAAATCAATTTGCGGAAGGGGCAAATATAATGGCAAAAATAGTTGTCATCGATGATGATCCTGATATTCTGGAAGCCACCACCCTAATACTCTCCTCAAAAGGTCACCAGGTTCTTACGGCAGATAACCCGGCTGCAGGATATCATCTTGTAAAAGATGAAGATCCCGATGTTATAATACTGGATGTGATGATGGATGAGCCTGATGATGGTTTCTTCCTTGCTCAGAAATTCAGGAAAGATGGAATAAAGATACCTATCATAATGTATACTTCAGTTTCCAAATCAATAGGACTGGAATTCGGTATAAGCGAAATAGTTCCGGTAGATGATTTTATTGAGAAACCTATACCTCCCAATGCACTTTTAGATAAAGTTGAAAAACACCTTCAGTTAAAGGTAAAGGAGTAACAAATGCTTGTTGAAGAAAAAAATGCATTAACAGAAGAAATAGAAAACTATGTTGATGAATTTGGCACTGAGCGCTCGGCACTTTTGCCGGTTCTCCAGGCTATTCAAAGAAAGCATAGTTACATAAGCGATTTTGCACAGCAGGAAGTTGCCAGAATGCTGGATATCCATCCCGTTGAAGTTTACAGTGTAATTTCATTTTACGCGTTTCTCCACTCGAAGCCAAGAGGCAGGAACATAGTTCGTCTCTGCAGAACCATTTCCTGCGATATGGAAGATAAAAAAAGTGTGGAAGACGCTATAGTTCGGGAACTTGGAATAAGGTTTGGCGAAACAACAAAGGATAAGCGAATCACGTTAGAATATACTAACTGTGTAGGAATGTGCGATCAGAGTCCGGCTATGATTGTTAACGAAAGAGTCTTCACAAAGTTAGATCCCGAAAAAGCAGTAAATATATTGAATGAAATCAATTAGGGCATAAAAATGGAAATATTAAAAGAATCAAAAACTATACGTACTGGTCCTGTTCTCTTTTCCCATTACACAAGAGGAGAAGGAGTTAAAAAAGCAATACAGCTTTCAAGAGAAGATATTCTGCTGGAAGTAAAAGAATCTAAACTTAAAGGAAGGGGTGGTGCCGGATTTCCTGCAGCAACAAAATGGATGATCGCAGCAGCTGCTCAATCCGATGAGAAATATATAATCTGCAATGCAGACGAAGGTGAACCGGGTACATTTAAAGACCGTGTGCTCTTAATGGAATATCCAGAACTTATTTTTGAAGGAATGGTAATAGCCGGATACACAATTGGTGCTAGTAAAGGAATTGTTTACTTAAGAGGTGAATATGAATATATGCTTGCATCGTTGGAAGACTATCTATACGTAATGAGGCAAGATAATCTACTTGGTAAAAACATTTTGGGAAAAGACGATTTCAATTTTGATATTAGCATTCGTTTAGGATCCGGAGCTTATGTATGCGGCGAAGAGACTGCGTTGATTGAATCGCTTGAAGGAAACAGGGGTGAAGCAAGGAACAGACCGCCTTATCCGGCCAATACCGGTTTTAATGGAAATCCAACTGTAGTAAACAATGTAGAAACCCTTGCCTCCATACCTCACATATTGATAAAAGGTGGTGAATGGTACAGTAAAAGGGGAACTGATAAATCCACAGGATCAAAATTATTTTCAGTATCCGGCGATTGTGAAAAACCTGGTGTTTATGAACTTCCCTGGGGAACTTCTATAAGTGAACTGTTATCAATGGTTGGTGCTGAGAATGCAAAAGCCGTACAGGTTGGTGGAGCATCCGGGATATGCATTCCTAAGGGCCAGTTTAACAGAAAACTTGGCTATGAAGATTTACCGACCGGCGGCTCAATTATGGTCTTTGGTGAGAATAGAGATATGTTAGCAGTATTAAAGAACTTTATGGAGTTCTTTACAGAAGAATCCTGCGGTCAGTGCACACCTTGCCGGATTGGTAATGTTAAGTTGTTGGAAGGTGTTGAGATGATAGAAAAAGGTAACTATACCTTCAAATACATAAACACATTAAAGGAACTTGGACAAACTATGCAGTTAGCTTCCAAATGTGGTTTGGGTCAATCGAGTCCAAACTCTTTTATATCGATACTTGATAACTTCAAAGATGAAATTTTTCACTCAAACCGGTCTAACGGAAGATCAAACGGAAGGAGAAAGAACTAATGGAAACAAAAGAAGAAGTAAGAACACCCGTTAGTCAGCAGCCTTATACAGTAGATGTGACTGAAGAAGTCGATGGTATAGGAAGTAAGGTATCAATTGAAATAAATGATAAAAAAATATCCGTTCCACTTGGTATGACCATTTTGGAAGCGTGCAGAGAGAACCAGATACACATTCCCACACTTTGTCATCATCCGGATCTGTGCATTGCCGGTACCTGCAGAATCTGTGTTGTTGAATTAGAAGGTATGCATACACTTCAAACGGCTTGTTCGTTTCCTATAACATCACCGTTAAAGCTGCACACCTCCACACCGATGGTACGTAAAGCAAGAAGACATATTGTAGATCTTTTGTTAAGTGAACATTATGGTGAATGTTATTCATGTGTTCGTAACAACAACTGTGAACTTCAGTCGCTTGCAAAAGAATACGGAGTTGATCAGTACACATTCGGGCATGTAACTGAGCCAACATTTGAGCGGGACAACTCTTCACCAAGTGTTGTGAGAGATATGAGTAAATGCGTTATGTGCAAACGCTGTGTTAGAACATGTATTGATCTGCAGGAAGTTGGTGTACTTGAAGCAATAGACCGAGGTGACCAAACACATATAAGCACTTTCCAGGAAAAACCTTTGGCTGATGTAATCTGTATTAATTGCGGGCAGTGCATTAACAGGTGTCCCACAGGTGCTTTACATGCAAACGATCCATCAGATGATATTTGGAATGCTATTGATGATACACAGAAACATGTAATCATACAAACTGCTCCATCGCCACGTGCTGCAATTGGTGAGATGTTTGGACAGGAACCTGGAACATCTTATACAGGTGAGCTAAACACTGCATTAAGAAGGGTTGGTTTTGACAAAGTATTCGATACAAACTTTACAGCAGACCTGACAATAATGGAAGAAGGAACCGAGCTGTTATTGAGGTTATACAAAGCCCTTGTTGAAAAGGATGGATCAATGGCGCTGCCACAGTTTACATCCTGTTCACCGGGTTGGGTAAAATATCTTGAGCATTTTTATCCTGAGTACATCGATAATCTAAGCTCGGCAAAATCACCACAGCAAATGTTTGGTACACTAATAAAAACTTTTTATGCAAAAGAATCCGGTATTGATCCAAAGGATATTGTTACCGTTGCATTAATGCCCTGTGCTGCAAAAAAGTTCGAATGTAACAGACCTGAAATGAATGATTCCGGTTATAAGGATGTAGATTACGGATTAACCACACGCGAACTTGGTCAGATGATTAGAGAAGCCGGAATTCATTTACCCGAAATGTCACAATCACATTTCGATCAGCCATTTGGTGATGCATCCGGTGCTGGTTTAATATTTGGTGCTACCGGCGGTGTAATGGAAGCAGCAATAAGAACTGTTGCAGAATTAGTAACAGGTGTAAAAGCAGAGGATCTATTTGATAACGCAAGAGTCACTCCTGTAAGAGGCTTTGAAGGAATAAGGTACCTGGAGATACCCATTGCTGATGTTGGTCCGGTTCCTGAAATCTTAAAAGATCTAATTCCAGATTTTGAATGGCTAAAGGGAGCAGTTCTTAAAGTTGCTGTTGCACACGGAACTGCCAATGCGAAGAAAATAATGGAAGATATTAAAGCAGGCGGTAAATTTAGCGAATGCCACTTTATAGAATTTATGGCTTGTCCGGGTGGTTGTCTCGGTGGCGGCGGTCAGCCAATCCCAACAAATGAAGAAATAAGAAATAAAAGAGCAAATGCAATTTATACTGAAGAAGAATCACTTCCGGTACGTAAATCGCATGAGAATGAAAATGTTACGACATTGTATGATAAATTCCTTACAGAAGGACCATGCGGACATCTTTCACATAAATTGCTGCACACGCATTATACAAAGAGGGGGAAATATATAGCATAATTAAAGCAACCCCTGAAAGACTTGAGGTTGTCTCAAAAGAAATTTTTACTGTCACACTGTCCGCCGCGGCGAACTGTCGAAGTGTGATTTAATACAAATCGTCAGTCTTCGACAAGCTCAGACTGACTAATTTGGACTTATGAGACAACCCCGAGTTAATTATTATGTAACAGTTTTAATAATAACTGATATGATTACTTTAGTACCGCAATGGGCACATCAATATACCGAGTTCTGGGAATCTATCCGCAGAAGAAATCTCTGGTTTATTCAGTTACGCTATGGTGCGTTTGTAATGCTCTCCGGTCTTATTCTATTCTCCTACTTACTGCTTGATGTTCAATATACTAATACACAGGTGATTGCGTGTTTTTTAATATCCATTTCAATTTTTACGTATAACTTTATCCTTCAATACGTGCGAAGGTACCTGAAATGTGAACCGGGGACTTTTAATCCGTTATACTTTTCGCTGTTGCAAATTACTCTTGATATAATAGCATTATTCCTGCTGCTGCATTTTACCGGTGGAATAGAATCGCCGCTTTATATGTTATTTGTTTTTCATATGATAATAGGCGGATTGATATTACCAGGCACCGTTGTTTATTCACTGGCAGCCGTGGTCTTTGCTGTTTTTTGTGCGATGACCCTGATGGAATATTTTGGAGTAATTCCTCACCATCATATTACCGGACTAGTGGAGTTTGAATTAAGCCATAGCCGTTACTATATAGGTTTGATAACTGTAACATTCGGCTTCACAATATTTATCAGCGCTTACGTTGCAAACAGAATAGCCCGCCGTTTGTACGACCGTGAACGTGCCCTGTTAGAATCCTTAGAAAAAATAAATGCTGCTGAAAAGGAAAAACAGAAATATATAATGGGAATTGTGCACGAACTAAAAACTCCGCTTTCTGCAGTTTCATCATACTTAGATCTTGTGTTACAAAAATTTCTTGGTCCAATTAACAAGAATGTTGAAGCAAAACTTATCAGGGCAAAGTACCGCACTGATGAGGGATTAGATATGATAAACGATGTGTTGAATGTTTCAAAGCTAAAGTTATATGACAGGTTTGATGTTGAGGAAGTTAATCTGGAAGAACTCGTCTGCAGCATAATTAACAGGAGAAAAGTAACAGCTGAATCCCAGCTCATTAGTCTGCTGCTTGAAGACAAGCGTACTGATAAAAAGAATGTTAAAGGTGATAAATTCCTGCTGAACATTGCAATTTCAAACCTGGTAGGTAATGCAATAAAATACGGAATTGAGAACGGTAAAGTAATTGTAACCCTTATGAACGATTCATCAAACCAGATTATTAAGGTGTGTGATGACGGAATAGGTATTCCTGCAAAAGACCAGGAAAAAGTATTTGATGAATTTTACCGTTCAAGTAATGCAAAAAAAATCTCCGCAGATGGTTCCGGTTTGGGTTTACCGGCTGTTAAGCAGATTATTGAACGGCACAAAGGTACTGTGCAGGTTGAAAGTCCCTCCTCAATGGGGAATAAGAATAATCCCGGCAGCTGCTTTACTGTTATTCTTCCGTGTAAGATAAATTAATATTTCTTCAGTATTTTCAAATTTTTATTAATCCTTGAGCAATGCTAAAACGTTTATCTTTGTAGTAATTATAGTGGTAGGATGTTTCGGCGAGACAAGCCTGTCTTCGTCCGGCAAAGCCGAACTACGCCAGGCAGGCAGGAAAAAGATCATCTTCCATATATAAGTGATGATTCTTCAAAATAAATGTTCCTCGTTGATTCATTAAATTATTTTCTTAAAACAATAGAAACTGTATTTTGCATTTGAATTTTTAATTTAAAATAACCAACAAATATCAGAGCAAAGAGAAAATGGGAAATAATCAAACCGGAATTAATCTAGAAGGAAAATCAGCAATTGTAACAGGTGGAAGCATTGGAATAGGTTCAGCTATTGCACTTAAATTAGCTGAATTCGGTTCAAATGTAGCAATTAACTATCGGAAGCATAAAGAAGAAGCCGAAAAGGTAATAGAAAAAGTTAAAGATATGGGTTGCAAGGGACTCATGATACAGGCAGATATCTCAAATTTTGAAGATGCAGGTAAAATGATTGACAATGTAATAAACGAATTCGATGGGTTGAATATTCTTGTAAATAATGCAGGAATTAACTGGGATGGTGTTATCTGGAAAATGTCTGAAGAGCAATGGGATAGTGTTATAGATGTGAATCTCAAAGGGTACTTTAATTATATCCGTACTGTCGCTCCAATTTTCCGCGAGCAAAAATCTGGAAAAATAGTTAATGTTACTTCAATCAATGGATTACGAGGAAAATTCGGACAGGCAAATTACTCAGCATCAAAAGCCGGTATTATTGGATTAACCAAAACTGTTGCAAGAGAATTAGGAAAATATGGTGTAAATGTTAACGCTGTTGCTCCGGGATTAATCGAAACGGATATGATGAAACAAGCCTCGGAAGAAGTACGCAAGATGGCTGTTGAAGAGATTGTTTTGAAGCGAATAGGAGATCCCGAAGAAGTTGCAAATGTTGTGGCTTTTTTATGTAGCGAGATGGCACGCCACATTACTGGCGAGATTATAAAAGTTGATGGCGGACAATACATTTAATGTACGATTTAGGATTTACGAATTAATATTTAAGCACTATTGTATTCACACTTAATCTTTTACATAAGCCTTTTATAAATAACTTAAAAAATTGACCTAATTTTTAATTAACCTATATAACCTAACAAATGACTACTGTTGTTCATAACCAAAAGTGGGATTTAGAAGAAAGAACAGCAAAATTTGGCGAAAATATAATTTTATTTTGCAACAAAGTACCAAGAAACCCAATTACAGTTCCTCTCATAACACAACTTGTTAAAGCAGGGACGAGCGTTGGTGCCAATTATTGTGAGGCTGATGATGCTGAGAGTAAAAAAGATTTTAAACATAAAATAGGAATTGTGAAAAAAGAATCAAGAGAATCGAAGCATTTTATTAGAATGATTATTACAGCGGTCCCAAAATTAAAAGAAGAAGGAAAACCATTATGGCAAGAAGCTAAAGAGCTAAATTTAATTTTCAATTCAATCTTTATAAAAGTAAAATAAAATTTAAGTCAAGAGTAAATAGCAAAGTTGGATTTTGGTGATCGTATTTTGAGATTTTATTAGGTTAATTAGATCAATTAGGTAATTAGATATTCTAAACGTTAATATTCTGAAAAAAATTAATAGAACTTTTTAGTTGCAATATTTACTAAATCTCTTAAAACATTAAAATCATATATTAAAAATCGTATATCGTATATCGTAAATCAAAAATTAGAGAATACAATGGAATTAAATGATGTTGTAGCAATTTCAGCAGTGAGAACTGCGATGGGTAAGTTTGGTGGAACACTTAAAGATATACCTTCATATGATCTTGGAGCTGTGGTTGTTAAAGAAGCAATAAACCGTTCTTCAATTAAAGGCGACCAGGTAGATGATGTTATTCTTGGTAGTTGCCGTCAGGCAGGTAACGGTCCAAATCCGGGACGAACTGCTTCCGTAAATGGTGGTGTACCTGAATCTGTTCCGGTAATTACTTTAAATATGGCATGTCCCTCAGGAATGAGAGCTCTTGCCCTTGCCGCTCAATCCATCCGTCTCGGCGAAGCTGATATAGTATTAGTTGGTGGATTCGATAGTATGAGTACCATTCCTTACCTTCTAAAAGGAGCCCGTTGGGATGGCTTTAAAATGGGTAACAGAGTTATTGAAGATGGATGGAGTGATAGTATTGATCCGCTCATTGGTCAGGGAATGGGAGAAACTGCAGAGAACCTTTATTATAAATATAAAATATCAAGAGAAGAACAGGATGAATTTGCTATTAGCAGCCACAAGAAAGCTTCCGCAGCTCAGAAGAATGGCTGGTTTGATGAAGAGATTGTCCCTATAGTAATTCCGGCTACACGAAAATCACCAGAAATTATTTTTAATAAAGATGAAACTATAAGACATGAAATTGATCAAGACAAAATGGCTAAAATAAAACCAGCATTCAGAAAAGATGGCACTGTTACCGCGGGTAATGCTTGTGGATTGAGTGACGGGGCAACTTCTCTGGTTATTACACATAGGAAAAAGGCAGAAGAACTGGGAGTGAAACCATTATTCTCCATTGTGTCTTACAGCCAGGTTGCAGTTGGACCTTCAACAATGGGTGAAGGACCAGCTTTATCTATACCTGCTGCGTTAGAAAAAGTTGGAATGAAGTTAAATGATATGGATCTTATCGAAGTTAATGAAGCATTTGCTATTCAGGTGCTTGCGAATGAAAGAGTTTTAAAATGGGATAGAGAAAAACTTAATGTTCATGGTGGTGCAATTGCTTTAGGTCATCCTACAGGAATTAGTGGTGCGCGCATTATAGTAACACTGTACAATGCATTGAAACGTTTAGATAATACTTACGGAGTTGCTGGAATCTGTGGGGGTGGCGGCGTAAGTATGGCTACTGTAATTAAACGGGAAAATTAGTCCTCAAGAAATAAATTATTTTATATTCACTATTTTTTTCTTCACAGATAGAGAAATGTAAGTCCTGATATAACAACGTTGCTTAATTTCTTATTCCTAAATAAACATCCCTTAATTCAATGCTTTTAACATTAAATCAAAAATAATTTGACAAATAACAAGTAATTTCTATTTTAATAACACAAAATGAATTTTGAAAAAGCAAATTAGGTCCTATAGTCGAGCCAAGTTTTTATGATTGTTTTTCGGAAAAAATTATCTTACTATCTGAAAAACTAAAATAAGCATTGTAGGTTTATATTTTTATCACAAATCAATCGGCGATAGTTTTGAAATCACTTAACAATGTGATTGAAGAATGTAAAACTCTAGCATTTGATCTGAAATTCACGAGAGCCAGAGAATGGAAAGCGGAGGATGAAAACAGAGTTATTATTGGTTATATGCCTATCTATATTCCAAGAGAGATTATACACGCCGCAAATGGTTTAGCCGTTGGTATCTTAGGAGTTGGGGATAGAAAACAGGTAATTAAAGGAGATGCATTTTATCAATCCTATATTTGCCGTATTCCACGCGGTATAATTGAATTAGCTTTAGACAATCACTTTAAAGATTTTGACGGATTTATCTTTCCTTCGATTTGTGATGTGATTAGAAATCTATCAGGGATGTTCCAATTATTAAAAGTTGGAACATTTATTAACTACCTCGATTTTCCCCAAAACTTTCAATCTGAAATTGGCGGATCCTTTTATCAAAATGAAATGTATTACATCCTGAATGAGATAAAAAAAATAAATGGTGTTGAAGTAAGCACCGATCAGCTTAATAATTCAATTAAGCTGTATAATAAAAACAGAAAATTGATTGAGAAGATTTATAATACCAGGCAGAACTTTCCCTGGCGATTAAGTGCCGAAGAATTTTATTATATAATTCGTGCGGGAATGGTAATGCCTGTGGAAGAACATAATAATATTCTGGAAGAGGTTGTCGAGTACATATCTATGGAGAACGGAGAACCCATGGATAAGATTAAAGTTATGGTAATTGGATCTTTTTGTGAGCAGCCTCCCGTTGGATTAATAAAAACAATTGAGATGGCGGGTTGTTACATTGTTGAAGATGACTTTACGCTCGGCTCAAGATGGATTCAGGGCGATATTGAAGATGATACTGATAATCCATTGAATGCATTATCAGATGCTTTTCTTAAGCGAAGCACTTTTTCTTCCTCAATTTATGACATAGAAAATCCAAAAGAAAAAAGATTACTTGAACTTGCTAAGAATAGAAACGTGGATGGAATAATATTTGCAGCTCCGAGTTTTTGCGATCCGGCTTTGCTGGATTTGCCAGTTTACCAAAAAACCTGTGATGAGAAAAATATAAGATACATTAGTTTTCAGTACAGCGAGAATACGGGGCAATTTAAAAATATTAAAGAACAAGTAGGTGCATTTTCAGATTCCATAAAACTATGGAGCGAAGAGTTAGTTGGTGGTTGATTGATTTAAATAATTAATTCTAAAATTATGTCTGTAGCATCAAAACAAGATAGAGAAGAAATTAAAAAAGAAAAGAGCATGGTCATCCAGAAAGAGATGGTCGGAAAGCTTTTCAAAGAGTTGAGCACGGCGAAGGAGACAGGGAAGAAAGTAGTTTATACTTTTGTTCCGGGAAACCTGTCCGAGTTAATTCATGCATTCGATATGCTTCCGGTTTATCCCGAAATTAATGCTCTTCAATCCGGGATGAGAAAAAAATCCGGTGACTACATTCGTGAAGCTGAAAAAATTGGTCATTCTGAAGATGTTTGTACATATGTTAAATGTGATATAGGAATGATGCTGAGTGGGAATATAGGGCCTACAGGAGAAAAAATTCCTGATCCGGATTTACTTTTGCTTAGTTACACCGGCTGTTTTACTTTTATGAAGTGGTTTGAGAGCCTGGAAGACCTCTACCCTGGAGTCGAAATTGCAATGCTTCATACACCTTATCAGAAAGAAGGCGAAGTTACTCCCGAGATGACTCAGTATATGGTAAAGCAGTTAAAAGAAGAAGTGATCCCAAAAATGGAAAAAGTATCCGGTGTTAAATACGATGAAGGCAAATTGAAAAATATACTGGAACATTCCCGAAAAACTGGAGAACTTATACAAAATATTTTTAATACTACTAAAAGCATTCCATCACCGATCGATGCATATTTTGCAGGAGTGTATTACATCGGACCAATTAATATTGGTTTCAGAGGAACTCCCGAAGCGGTGGATTACTACAGGGAACTTTACCGCGAAACGTTGGAAAGAATTGAAAAAGGTTTAGGTCCAGTTACCCCGGAAGGAGAAATTAATGAAGAGAGATTCCGGCTTGTGGTTGAAGGTCCACCGAACTGGACAAGCTTTCGTGAGTTCTGGAAATTGTTTTACGATCTCGGTGCAGTGATTGTAGCTTCATCATATACAAAAGTTGGGGGTGTTTATGATATGGGTTTCATGCACAATCCGGAAAGACCTTTGGAAAGTCTGGCTGAGTATTGTATGAATTGTTATACTAACCTGAATCTTCCGCAAAGAATTGAATTACTTGAAAAATGTATTACCGAATATCATGCTGATGGTTTTCTTGTAAATTCCATTAAAAGTT
>CP070637.1:353095-357585 GCA_020354005.1 Ignavibacterium sp. | reverse complement strand
TTTGATATAATGGTTGGGAAGAAATGCGCCGTGAACTCCTATGAAGTAAATCGAGTCAACCAGATACTCATCTCGATATAAATATATTCCATTACCAAAGAAATTGTTGCCTCTTTCCTCTTCAACCTTTCCATCTATAATCCTGTGTGTTGTGTAATATCCAGCTTCAAACTGAGGTATTTCATCAATCAGTGGCGGTGGTTTAAGAAGTGTTTGAGGTCCGCTGCATTGTAGTACTAAAATTGCAACTAAAGAAGAAAGTATGAATCGGTAAATCATAATTGCTCTCAGATAATTCTAAACTGTTATCAAACTAATTATAAAATTGAATAAGTTCAATCAGATATAAGCCTGATACGTGCACTGAAGTCTGATTAGTTTAAGCAGAATTTAATTACTTTGGATTTGCTTTTGGATGTAGTCTATCAATTGTTTTCCAGCAGGATTGGAAGGAAATTTTATACTAATCTCGTTCGCATATCGTAATGCCTGTTTATTATCACCTCTCTTCAAATAAAAATCTACCAATGCATACATAATATCAAAATCGTTTGGTGAATTGGAATATCCTTTCAGTAATGATGCCTCAGCTTTTGAAACATTATTTAACTGCTGATAAATTAAACCAAGGTTGTAATAGGTTCTTGTGTTATCTTCTGTTACTTTAGCAGCAAGTTCAAGCTGTTCAGCAGCTTCTTTATATCTTTTTTGCTCAGCGTATAATAATCCGAGGAAATAGTACCCATCTGTATATTCGGGATGATTATCGACAAGATCTTTGAACATAAATTCCGCTTCCATTAAATTTCCATTATTATAGTAAAGCATCGCAAGGTTTGACTTTGCAGGATAAAACAAACTATCAAACTCAATTGCCTTGTTGTATTGATTTTCCGCGCTTGCATAGTCACCTTTTTGAGAATAAAAATTACCTAGATTATACCTGCCCGCTGGAAAGTCTGCTGAGTATTTTAATGTCTCTAAATATTCACTTAGCACTTGCTCTAAAAGTTTTATTTGATCTTCTGATAATGATTCTTTACTTAAAGTTGAGATTCTATTTGCAGCTTGTATCCTTACAACTTTTACCGGATCGTTTAACAATGGGGAAAGTGTATTTATAAAATCTTCCGGACCTCCTGCAGAAAATGATTGAACCGCCTCCAATCTTACAATTGGCTCGATATCATTCAATGCTTTTTTAATCATGCTATAAGCTGTGTCGGTAGTATAGCTTGCTAAGTATCTAACTGCAGAAGCTCTTATGATTTCAGGGTAGAGATCATTCTTAATGATTTTTATAAGATTTGTGTCAGCACCCTCTTCTAAATTGTTTGCATTCGCAAAAACAGTTGCATAGTGTGCCTTCTTTTTCTCACCATAAAATTTCGTAATGTATTTTTGCGACCACTCAGCTGATTTATTGGCGTGGCAATCATTACAGGCATTCGGAAATCCAAATTCAATTGTTAAATCAGGACGCGGAATTCTAAAACTGTGATCTCTTCTAAAATCAACACCCATGTAATATCTGCCCGGCATATGGCATGTCATACACAATGCACCTTCCCCTACTTCAATCTTATCACCAAACTTATCGATAACCGGTTGTCCCTCTTCGCTCTTATATTTGTGGAAATGATGATCATAAGTATTGTATTCCTCAGCACGATGGCATTGTGTGCAGAGAGCATTATCTTCAAACTTAAATTTTATGCTGTGTGAATCATGGCAATCGCTACAGATAACATCCTTCATATACATTTCACTCTGTGTGAAGGAACCAAAAACATAAACCTCTTCAAGTATTTGCCCATCAGAAAAGTAATTTGGAGGGACAGGCAACTGCGGAAGATGATTTTGAAAAAATTCTGCTGTTCTATGATCATTCACACCAAGAGAAGTTCTTCGCGTATGGCATGGTGCACATGCTTCGATGAACTGTTTTGAAGTAACACCACTGGTTTTCAATACCAATCCTAAATTGTCATCATATGAACGTGCCATCTCTGGTAATTTTGCCCATTCTAAATGCTCCGAACCGGGACCGTGGCATGCTTCGCAATTTACATCAATATCAATCCAGGTTGTATTGAATGAATCATTTTCAAGATTATAATTTTTATTAAGATTTGTAGAATGGCATTCAGCACACATTCCATTCCAGTTTTGTGCCTGGTTTGTCCAGTAAAGCCAGTTGGTGGGTGTGATGTTCTCTTCAGCATAAACTTTATCAAATAAATTATACCATTCTTTTCTTTCAGTATCCCATGCTATCGGCAGACACTGATATCTACCATTCTCAAATGGAACCAAGTATTGCTGCAACGGACGTATGCCAAACGTGTGAGTGATTTGAAACTCCCCCATCTCACCGTTTGGTCCTTCAGTAAAAACATAAAACTTGTCATCCCTCTTATAAAACTTATGCTGCTTACCTCTGAACTCAACTTGAACATTATTGAAATCACCAAGAACGGTTGAATCGTTCGCAAAATCCATTGCATTATCGTGATCTGACCCTTTCCACAAGTTGTATTCTCTTTGATGACAGCTAATGCATTCTTTACCGCCAACAAACTCCGCTTTACGTTTTAGTTTCGATTTGGATGGCGTATGTATAACAAGCGAAAGAGGAATCATCAAAACAATAACTACTGTCGCTGTAAATCCTATTTTCTTCCAGTTGCTATTCATAAAAGGCTAAACATATACTATTTGTTCATTACTAAATCTATCTCGCTGGACTCTTGTCCCAACATCAACTTTTATGTTCCCTTTCTCAATTATAATCGGATAGTAATCGAGTGCTTTAGGTGCGGGCGGATTTTGAACATCACCATTCATAGAAAATGCGGATGAATGACAGGGACAAATAAATCTATCTTTATCTTCTTCCCATTCAACTGAGCAGCCAAGATGTGTACACCGCAATGAGAGAGCTATGAAGCCACCATCTTCTAATCTTGTTAAATAAAATCTCCCTCCCCTAAAAACCGTAACAGAATTTGGTTCATATGAATTAACTGACCCGGCATCTACTAAATGCTTCGGTACATAAACATTTTTATTTCCTTTACCCGAAAAAAGGAAACCAAAAATTACTGCTACAAATTCAACTCCGGCTAAAATGCCAAGCCCGCCCCATATTTTCTTTATAAAACTTCTTCTACTCTCCGGGTTCTTTACAACTTTCTCTTCTGAAGTCTCCTTTTTCGTTAGTGAATTCTTTTTATGTATTTTTTTCTTTTTCATAAATTATAGATTCCACGGTAGAGTTAATGCCATATCAACTCCGCGGAAAAATATTCCTGTTAAAGTTAATATTATAAATGATGTTATGATGAGTATAAATATTGCCTGCACTGATTCAGTAAGAGATAGATTATATTTCTTCTTGATTACTTTGTAGAACAACCAGACAATTAAAACCAAAATTGCAAATGGAATCAATCCATTACTAATAAAGGCCGGCAGTGATGGCAATAGCATTTCAAAATTAATGAGATACTCACTGAGAATAACTAAAGTTATTGTAACAATTAATGCAAATATAGATGAAACTATTGCAGATTTTTTCCCTTTATCCGAATGAAACCATTTCCCTGAAGCTTCGTCATTATACTTTAGGAAGGGCAGATAAGAAATTAATACAACAGCTATAAGCGGTATAAAAAATCCTGCGAAAAAAGGATGAAAGTGCATCAGTAGTTCCTGTATACCTGCAAAGTACCAGGGTGCTTTGGTCGGATTTAGACTGTAATTGGGATTTGCTAATTCTAACAGCGGTGCATTTGCAAAAACAGCAAACACAAGAATTACTGCAATAAGAACAAGTGCAACAACACCTTCTTTGTAAACTAAGTTTGGATATGTTGGAACGATCTTTTTCTCATCGGAATTGTTTGGTACTTTTACACCTCCTGCTTTTCTAACACGCCAAAAATGATAAGCCATAAGTAGCAATATTAAAATCGGCAACACCGAGCTGTGAAGATTATAAAATATTAATAACGTATCTGCATTTACTTCGTTTCCAGCTATTATAAATTCTCTCAGGCTATTTCCGATCAATGGTATGTAAGAAAGTATACTTGTGCTTACAGTAATTGCCCAGTATGCCAGCTGATCCCATGGCAACAGGTATCCGGTAAAATTTGAAAAGATAACCAATGCCAATAAAAGCAAACCAATTATCCAGTTTACCTGTCGCGGTGATTGATATGCTCCCGTTAAAAATGTTCTTAGTAAATGAAGAAAAGTGATGATTACCAAAAACACACCACTCCAATGATGAATGTTTCTTATTAATCTGCCAAACAAAACATTATTCTGTAAAAACACAATTGAATCATAAGCTAATCCCGGAAATGGTTCATAATAAAAGCGAAGCATAATGCCGGTTAAAAATTGAATTACAATAAGCAGTGCCGCCATCCCGCCCAAACCAAAAGTTCTATTAAACGCAATAGCTTCTTCTTTTATTGTTG
>CP070637.1:349000-352995 GCA_020354005.1 Ignavibacterium sp. | reverse complement strand
GTCTTATGTAACTTACGGTCTGCTTTTTCTGAGTGCGCTTTACGGAGTAAGAAAATTTGAAATGAATCGTAAAAAAGGTAAAGAAGAAAAGCGGATACTCCAATTAGAGAACAAACGAAAAACTGAAGAACTCAACCAGGCCCGTAAGCTTCAACTATCAATGCTTCCCAAGGATATTCCTAGTTTATCAAACCTCGATATTGCTGTGTATATGAAAACAGCTACTGAAGTAGGGGGGGACTATTATGATTTTCACAAATCTGATGATAACACCATAACTGCTGTGATTGGTGATGCAACTGGACACGGATTAAATGCCGGAATGTTAGTAAGTGTAACAAAGGGATTATTTAAGAATCTAGCAAAGCAAACTTTTGTTAATAATATCTTTTCGCAATTCAATGAGTCAATTCATTCCTTAAATATACAGCCAATGTATATGTCACTTCATCTGCTACAGATTAAGGGCAATCAGATGCAGGTAATTGGGGCGGGAATGCCACCTATGCTGTACTATCAGAGTTCAACCGGGAGTGTTGTTGAAATTGAATCAAGCGGACCACCGCTTGGAGGTTTTAGGAATTTCAAATATGAAAAATGTGATTACAAACTTATGCCGGGTGATGTGCTTGTAGTAATGACAGATGGATTTGCTGAAAGAAGGAACAATGCAAAAGAGATATTAAGTGGAATAAAGCATCAAACCTCTGACCAGATAATTGAGCAATTTGTTGAAGCTAATGATAATTGGGGCGAAGGAAATCCTCAGGATGATGATATTACTTTTGTTGTCATAAAAGTAAAATAAATAATTAGTAATTAGAAAGACATTATTGGAGAATAAGATGGAAGTAAAAATAACTGAAAACATAAATGCCGTAATTATAAAATTGCAAGGGGAGCTTATGTTGGGTTTTGAAGCAAACGATTTTCAAGAAGCAATTCGCAACTGTATAGAGAAAAATAAAAAGAATGTAATTGTTGATCTGAGTGCATTAAATTTTATTTCTAGCTGGGGAATTGGTATGTTAATACACGGTTATACTACAGCCCAAAATAGTGGTACATCCTTCAAGCTTGCCGCAGTTCCTGATATGATTAATGAAACCTTTAGAAAAATTAAGATTAACAATATTTTTCAACAATTTGATAGTGTAGAAGATGCTTTAAGGAACTAATGTAAAACCAATTCCCTACGAACTAAGGTAATTAAATTTCTTTCCCCAACCCCTGCTTAATAACATAGGCGGGGGTTTTTTATTGAGTTTTGATCTTGGTTGTTGGGGTAAAGTTGTTGTATGGCTTGAGTATGAAATCGTGAGTATGAGATTTAAAATAAATTATGATGTTTAAATTTGGATTCCCATTTCCCAAGGTAGTAACAACAGCACTATCAGTTTATTTTCCAGAATTAGAGCATAATAGTTCTGAACAATAATCAAATAAAATATTTAATTTTGTATTGTCATTAATACTGAATTCTCTACTTGCTGCTTAAACAATTATAGATATCATTTTACATTGAGTATTATCAGACAGATGAAATAATGAAAAATTTTAATGACTACATCGGTCTGTTTGCAGATCATTATGAATTTACAATGGCACAGGGCTACTTCCTTGATGGAAGAGAAAGCTGTCCGGCCTGTTTCGATTACTTCTTCAGGAAAAATCCGTTTGATTCGGGTTATACTATTTTTGCTGGTCTATACGATCTGATTGAGATGATAACTCAATTTAAATTCAATGATGATTCTATTGATCATCTGAAAAAGACCGGATTTAGAGATGAATTCCTGGATTATTTAAAGAAGTTCAGTTTTAAAGGAAATATTGTTGCACCGAAAGAGGGTGAAATAGTTTTCTGTAACGAGCCGATTGTACGTGTTGAGGGAAATATAATCGAAACACAATTGATAGAATCGCTTTTATTGAATATGCTGAATTTCCAATCACTTATTGCAACTAAAGCATCAAGGTTACGACAATCTGCCGGACATAGAGACTTAGTAGATTTCGGATTAAGGAGAGCGCAGGGATTATCTGCTATTCACGCAAGTAAAGCTGCAATTATTGGTGGAGTTAACAGTACATCAAATGTTTATAGTTCATATGCGTTTGGAGTTAGTTCATCAGGCACACAGGCACATTCATGGATACAAAGTTATCCTGACGAACTAACCGCATTCAGAAAATTTGCAAAAGCTTTTCCACAGAAGTGTGTTCTTCTTGTTGATACTAAAAACACATTAAACAGCGGAGTACCAAATGCAATTATTGTTGCAAAAGAGATGGAAGAACGGGGAGAAAAACTTTATGCAATACGATTGGACAGCGGCGATTTATCTTACCTGAGTAAAAAAGCCCGTAATGTTCTGGATGAAGCAAATTTGAATTATGTTAAAATAATTGCTTCAAATCAACTCAATGAACGCCTGATTAAAAGTCTTATTGAGCAAGGTGCTCCAATTAATGCTTTTGGAGTTGGAACGAATTTGATAACGGGACAGTGTGACGGAGCGCTTGATGGTGTATATAAATTAAGCATGATCGACAATAAACCTACTCTTAAACTGACAGAAAATGTTGATAAGGTTTCTTTGCCTGGTGTAAAAAAGATTTACCGGTATTATAACGGCGATGGTAAATTTTATGCCGATGGTATTCTCCTGGATGAGGAAGAAAACATACAAAAAATATGTCATCCAATTCACTCAAATAAAAGCAGCAAGGTTAGTGAGCTGGAAAAAGAGGAACTAATAGAAAAAGTAATGGAAAAAGGTGAGATTAAAATTGAGAATAAGAGTATTAAAAAAATTTCGGATTATGTTAGATTCAGATTAACTCTTTTGCCCGATGAGCATAAACGATTTGAAAATCCGCATTTATATAAAATTGGAATAAGTACAAAACTTTTTGATCTAAGAATAAAACTAATTGAAGAATTTCATCAAAGATAGGTAAAGGTATAAAATGAGCTCGGCCCTTTTAATAGTGGACGTGCAGAATGACTTTTGCCCCGGTGGTGCACTACCAACTCCTCAGGGTGATAAAGTTGTACCCGTAATTAATAAATTGATGGAAAAATTCACACTCGTGATTGCTTCACGCGACTGGCATCCAGAAAATTCGAATCATTTTAAAATTTGGTCTGCCCACTGTGTCCGGGAAACTTATGGTGCAGATTTTCCCGGTGAATTGCACACTGATAAATTGGATGAAATTTTTATGAAAGGTACCGGTACGATGGATGACGGTTATTCTGCTTTCGAAGCAACAAACAAAAATCTTGCTGAATATCTTACAGAAAATAGAGCAGATGAACTTTATGTAACAGGTTTAACTGCTGAGTATTGCGTTAAATCCACCGTGCTTGATGCTCTTAAAAGCGGGTTTAAAACTTATGTTATAAAAGACGCTGTTGAGGGAATCAGACGGAGTGAAGATGATTTTGAAAAAGCATTTGAAGATATGAAAGAAGCCGGTGCTGTTGTTCTTTCATCGGATGAACTTACAATTTGATAGTTATAGAAGACAACTTGCCTTTAGTTTGGGCTCTCTTCTTTCAGAAATTAATAAATTACTCGGTGATTTATCGCAAATGTGAAAAGAATACTTATCTCTTATCCTCATAAAAATCAATTTTATACTTGCATTAGTAAATTAGATTTAACAGCACAAACAATCAAAGATTGATCATTAAATAACAACAGTACAAATCAATCAACAAAAAACACCAAGGCTCTTAGATTTAATTCTTATTGAAATCAAGGGATTTGTGTGATGAGATTCTGATTCCGAATCTGATTACGATTATTTGATTTTTTTGAGGTGTGACTTGATTTGAACAACATAAAAAGGCTTATAATCTTCCCCTTTTTTATCTTTTTGTGCACCCTGCCGGGCTCGAATCCCTACTTTGTCGGGACTGATTAAGAGTCTAGTCCAGTTCCATATTTTTAAATCCGGAATAACAATCTGATTTCGAATCTGAT
>CP070637.1:341679-348900 GCA_020354005.1 Ignavibacterium sp. | reverse complement strand
GATAATAATAATGAATTCAGCAGTGGCAAAGGTTATCTCAATGCCGGATTGCGGTGGAGTGTGGGAAGTGGTTTTACGATTGAATTTGATCTGAGGGACATACTTAAAAATAGTACACTAAATGAAACTTCTGCAGATAGGGGAATGAGGATTGAATATATTCAGGCAATCTTCTAAAACAATTGTGATAATTGGCAATAAAGTTGTTTGAATTGTATTATTTAATATACAAGTCGGTTTAAGGATTGCTACACGCATAATCCTCTTTCCTTTATTTTTTGCAGATTTTCTAAAGAATCTTTACCAAATCTTCAGGCCTGTTAGTTGTGTACAATAATTAAAACCTAATTATAAGAGGGTTATGATGAAAAAGAGATTTAATAAATATTTTTTAACAATTGCAATCTTACCAGCATTTTTAACAGGGTGTTATACGCAATTAGCAACTCAGGATGATATCTCAACAATTCCTGCCGACCAAACACCTGAAGATTATGCTTATTACCAGGAAGAAGAAGTAAGTCCTGGCGGTTATTTTGATGAATCTGCTGACACAGCTAATTATTACTACGAAAGTGAGGAACCCATAGATACTACAGCTGGAGATACTATTATTAATAATTATTATGGCTACATCCCATATGATGATGATGATTATTATGCTCCATATTATCCATCGGTCTCTTTTTCATTTGGCTACGGCTACGTACCTTATTACTATCCCTGGCACATAGGATGGTATTATCCTTATTATTGCTACCCGGCATATCTCTACCCATCTTACTGTTATTATCCATCATTCTATTCATATTTCCCGGTATATTATCCTAATTATTCATATGGTGGTGGTTACTACGCCCATTATTATTCACCCAAATACAAAACACGTTCAGGAGATATCTCCAGAATCCGAAACTCTGGTGGCAGAGGCTATGGCGATACGCGAAGAAATCCATTACGAAATCCAGGTTCAACTGTCTCAACTGTAAGTACAACAGGAAGAACCATTACAGATCTGGGAAAAAGAAATAGAAGTGGTAAAGATAGAGACCTGTTTTCACTCGGTTCAGAAAAAAGAGATATTACAAAAAGAAACAGAACGAAAGATCAATCTTCCTTTACAAGAGACAGAACAAAAACTAATAGAGATGATGTAAATAGAAAACTAAATGTCAAAAATTCAGAACGAACTAAGAGAACCAGTTTAGGTACCAAAAATACTGACGTAAGAATAAAGCAAACAAAAGGAAATCGAACAAAAAATCTGACAACGAAAAGAAATACAACTAGAAACAAAACTCCTTATGTTCGTAAAACCAGCACAAACAAAAAGAACGTAAGAACAAACACAAATCGGAATAAGACAACAAAGAAATACAATCCGACTAAACGTTATAAGACACCTAAAAAGACTAATACTGGCAAGACTTATAAAACTCCAAAGCGGAATACTACTACGAAAAGTTATAATCCACCAAAGCGTACTCGCAGCTATTCTCCGCCAAGAAGTACAACCCGAAGTAGTTCTCCGCCGAGATCGACCTCCAGAGGTTCGGGTAACCGGAGTGGTGGAAAGAGAAGATAAAGTTGGTGAGAGGTTATAATTAAATGAAACATTATTGGTTAATCATTCTCTTTGCAATTGGAATCATCAGCTTTACCGGATGCTACACACAATTGGCAACTCATAATGATGAAAGTGAAGTTTATGATGAACCGATCATTTATCAACCTCCAGAGCCAGTATGTACACTTTGGGTACCAGTACCTATTCCTCCACCAACTTCACCTATTAGACCTCCTTTTTATCCACCTAAAGATCGCCCCTCGAACGATTTAGTATACAAAACCAGAAATCCACAAATAGATAGATCTGGAGACTCAAAAGATAGAGGAAGCATACGAAATACCGGTGGAAGAAATAGCTCCGTAGGGAGAGGAGGAAGAAGATGAAATTGAAAAATATACTTTTATTAATTGTTATTTGTGCTTCTTCATTTAGTTTAGCACAGAATTACAACGATGCTTTGCTATTAAGTCAACCGGGAATATATACAGGTGCCAGGGCACTTGGTATGGGCAACAGCTACACTGCTTTAAGTGATGATTTTTCAGGTGTGATTTTTAATCCTGCGGGATTAGGATTGGCTAAGAAATTTGGAATGTCTTTGGGCGTTAATGGAATTTCATATGATAACAATGCAAAATTTTTCGGTGATAGTACAAGTACCTTACAAAACACTATTAATTTAAGCCAATTTGGATTTGTGTTTCCACTTCCAACTGTTCAGGGGAGTCTAGTTTTTGCATTAGGATATAACCGTGTTAAAGAATTTAATTCTGTTACAGAGTTTAACGGATTCAATGGTGCTAACAACTCTATGATACAACATATGACCGGTGATGTTAATGAATTTGTCCCTTTTACAAATGATATCAGACTGGCCTACGAAATCCGTGATCCACACACTGAAAGTTATATTAGAGATACTACATTAGTAAGTGGTTTATTAAACCAAAGCGGACGAACCAGAGTTCAAGGAAGCATTGGGAATTGGTCTTTTGCAGGTGCCACTGAAGTAGCAAAAGGATTATTTATTGGAGGTACATTTAACATAATAAGCGGCAGTTACAAAAGAGACAGAGATTATTTTGAAGATGATACAAAAAATAATTATGGGACAAATTTAGAACTGGTTCCAGGCGATAACACAACCAGAGATTTTCAGACTTTTTATTTAAATGATATAATCGAATGGGACCTGGGCGGATGGGACTTTAAATTAGGATTCCTTTATAACCTGGGTGATATACTCAAATTTGCCGGTGATGTGAAATTCCCAAGCCACTATAATATAAAAGAGAGCTACTACATTTTGACTGCCAGCGAATTTGGAACTAACAATGATTATGAATTAAATCCTCCATATGTAGATGAAGTTGAATACGAAATAAGAACACCTTATGAATTTAGTGCAGGTGCATCATTAAAGCTCCTTATCCTTACTGTTAGTGGTTCGGTAAAAATTATTGATTACACACAAATGAAATTTACTGAAGGATTAGGAGCTGAATACAGAATTGAACGTAACAAAGAAATTACTGATTTGTTTAGAACGGCGGCTACATATAATCTTGGTGCAGAATTGAAGGTTCCGTATTTGCCAATTTGGGGTCGCATTGGAGCTATGTACATACAATCTCCTTATGCAGATGATCCGGTTGAGTTTGATAGAAAGTATTTAACAGTCGGTGCCGGAATTATGCTCGGAAATATTTTCAAAATAGATGTTGCGTATGCGTATGGATGGTGGGATGACTTTAGCGATAACTATGGCTCGAATGTATCCAGGGTGCAAAAAGATATTACAGTACAAAATTACTTTCTAAACATTTCAACCGCCTTAAATTAAACCTTAATAAACTCTCTCTCTCTCTCTTCACAAGCCTGCTGAAAGTTCGGCAGGCTTCTTTTTTTCAATATTGCAATCAATTTTATTCGTTAATATTTTTTGACTTCTTTGAATCTTTTTTATGAGGTGTTTATTAAAGGACTAATTACAAAAATTGAAAGTAAGGACTATTATGTTTTAAGTGAAGACAAAGAAACTTACCGTTGCACTCTTCGAGGAAAGTTTAAAAAAGAATATGCTCTTAAAAAGGATAAATTATTCGCTACTGATATTGCATCAGTTGGAGATTATGTTGAATTCGATTTAAACCCGGATGGTACTGGTGTTATTCATATAATTAATGAAAGATTTAATTACCTCTCCCGTAAGGCACCCAAACTAAAGGGTTCAAGTCATCGGGGGGAGAGATTAGAACAAATTATAGCAGTAAATATTGATCAAGTAATCGTTGTTAGTAGTGTCCATAATCCTGATTTTAATAATAGAACTGTAGATCGTTTTTTAGTAGGTGCCGAAAGTGCCCATCTGGATAGCCAAATTATTATAAATAAATCTGATTTAATGGCAGATGATGAAATAATTTTCTGGAAAGATCTCTATGAAAAAATTGGTTATAAAGTTTTGATTACAAGTGCTGTTACCAATGAAGGGCTTAATGAAGTAAAAGAGATACTATCAAAAAAGAAATCTTTGTTTTGGGGACAATCAGGTGTGGGAAAATCTTCCATCCTGAATATACTTTATCCACATCTTAATCTTAAAATTGGTAAAATAAGTAAATATGATGGCAAAGGAACTCATACAACTGTTACAAGCAGTATGATCCAGGTTGAAGATAACACTTTCATTATTGATACACCGGGCTTGAGGGAAATTGATCCATACGGAATAAAAAAGGAAGATCTTGGACATTACTTTGTTGATTTTACTGATTATTTAAAGGAATGCAGATTTAATACTTGCACTCACTATCATGAGCCTGATTGTGGAGTTATCTCAGCAGTAGAAAATGGTAACATTGACGAGTTCAGATATGATAGCTATCTAAGATTATTAGACACCATAGAAGAGGATATAATATTTTAATCAATTAATTTGATTAAATTACGTTTTTAATCAGGATATTATTTGGAATTAATCAGGACAAAACACTCCGACCTTAGCGCTG
The DNA here is from genome assembly GCA_020354005.1 of Ignavibacterium sp. Taxonomy (GTDB): domain Bacteria; phylum Bacteroidota; class Ignavibacteria; order Ignavibacteriales; family Ignavibacteriaceae; genus BMS3ABIN03. The sequence continues at coordinate 344,319 of CP070637.1, read as the reverse complement.
TTATTTTTGCAGAATTTCAGAAGTTTATGGATGAAAACAGTGGGTATTTTAAGGATGATGCTGTAATTAGTTTTGCCTACCCTATCAGCAATATAAATCTCATCTCCTCGATCGATTCTATTAATAAATACCATGATTATGTATCATTTTTTAAAGCAGCTGATGCAAGTTATTCCTACATTGCAATTAATTACTTAAAAGAATTATCGTTCCATCCGGGGAATATATCAACTCTTACACCCAACATTTCGGCAATTCACTCTAAAATAGTTAATAACTGGAGTGAGCACAATCTTACAAATGTTCCACTTATAACCGGCGCTGTAAAATTTAACGCAGTGCATTTAAACGATGACTGGAATGACTTCGGTACAAACAAACTTGTTGTACCGGAGATTATAATTTATCAACATTCTGAAGAAACTTTCCTGATATACAATCATATAAATTCTTCATCGAATAATATTGATGAACATTTAAACAAAATCGATCAGGTTATTAACTCTTTACTTTTTAACCACAAGTCCAATAACAACAACTTACTTGTTCCTATCGATAGAAATGGTGTGGATGAGAATGAAAAGGAAGATTGGGAAGACTTAATTAATAACGCTAAAGGGTATCTTAAATCTTCATTAATTAAAATTGTTTTATCCCGGAAAATTGAAATTGAAACAACAGATGAAGTCAACTGGTCATATTTAATTGAGAAGCTCAATGATAGAAATACAGAATGTTATATTTATATGTGCAAATCAAACGATGCTGTATTTTTTGGCGCCTCTCCTGAAAAGTTTTTGAGTGTCCAGGATAAGATTATTGATATTGATGCAATGGCAGGTTCGGCGGCCGGAGATAGCACGGATGTTACGCGCGAGCTGTTAAACAAGAAAAATTTAAAAGAGCACAAGATTGTAACTGATTTTATTTGCGATACATTATCAAATTATGCTAAAGATGTTGTTGCAGCAGAACAACCATTAATAATAAAGTTAAGTGATGTCCAGCATTTGCATACCAAGATAACAGCAAAGCTTCAATCAAACGAAAAAGTTTTAAGCTTAATCGATTCACTCTTTCCCACACCAGCGGTCTGCGGAATCCCAAAAGACGAGGCTTTGAAAGCGATAAGAGAATTAGAAACACACGATAGGGGCCTATATTCCGGATTGATTGGCTGGATTAATCCCGAGCTAAACTGCGAATTTGCAGTTGCAATTCGTTCCGCATTATATAAAAATAATAAACTATTCCTGTTTGCCGGTTCCGGCATAGTAGAAGAATCCGTACCCGAAGATGAGTTTTTTGAAACCGAGTTAAAATTAAAAACCATCCTCAATTTATTTGATGGAAAAGATACCCGTTAATAAAAACTTCATCTGGGCAGAAGCATTTATAAACCAGCTAAGTGATTTGGGTGTTCGCCATGCTTGTATCTCTCCCGGCTCAAGAAGCACTCCCCTCGTTTCAACTTTAACTAAAAATAAAAAAATAAAATGTTTTGTTCACATCGATGAACGGGTCTCCGGATTTTTCGCTCTTGGTATTGCAAAAACAACAGGTGTGCCAGTTATTGTTGTAACAACATCCGGTACAGCTACAGCAGAACTATACCCTGCAATAATTGAGGCCTGCCAGCAAAGAGTACCGTTAATTGTCTGCACGGCTGACCGCCCTCCTGAATTATGGAAATCCGGTGCAAACCAAACCATAAACCAATGGGATTTATACAAAAACCATATCCGCTGGTTCAAAAATGCCGGACTGCCTGATCTTTCATCTATTAGAATAGCTGCAATTAAAAAGATTGCAGTTAAAGCATTCGAGATCAGTAAAAATCAGAAGACTGGACCTGTACATTTAAATTTCCCTTTTCGTAAACCATTAGATAAAGATTCGAACACTGATGAGCTTGATATTGCAATGGTAGATGAACTAACGAAACCAATTCCGATTGAAACAACAGAACTGGAAATAAGTGATTTTACAAAAAGAGAAAAAAGACAGGTTGAAAATATTTATAGCAAATTAAATGAGCATTCAAATGGTTTGATTATAGTTGGACCAATGAATTATTATGAAGATTTTGTAAGGAATGTTAAAGTACTCTCAAACATAACCCGCTACCCTATCCTGGCTGATGGTGTTTCAAATCTGAGGTTTGGGTGTTCGGATACAGAACTAACTATTTGCTCAAATTATGATGCGTTTTTAAGATCGGATAATTTTAGAAAGAATCATAAGCCTGAAATCATTATACACTTTGGGAGAACTGTTACTTCTGTAACTCTTCAAAATTATATGGATGAAACTAAGCCTCGTCAGTTTGTTATAAACACATTTGGTGACCCTGTGTATCCATCGGCAAGTGGCAGAACTGTTCTAAAATTTGAGCCAAATAAATTTTGTGAAAAATTAATTGAAAGATTAAAAGAGAGTAAACCGAAAGGAAAGAGGAATACTTGGAGAAAAGACTTTGAAACTGCAGAAGAAATATTAGAAACTTTTAAGAAAAAACAGATTAAAAACTCAGATAAAAAAATTGAGCCACCTATAATTACTACAGCACTAGCTTCAGTACGTTCCAATACACATGTGATGTTAGGAAATAGTCTGCCAATAAGAGATGTTGATTGGTTT
>CP070637.1:337867-341579 GCA_020354005.1 Ignavibacterium sp. | reverse complement strand
TTTTTCATTTTTAATTTTCGTACCGAAGATTCCATTGATTAGAAATCCAGCCAATGGAAACAGTACCGACAAATAAATAAGATCAATCATATATTAACTGTTTTCTGATCCGGTTACCATTTAAAGATGTTAAGTTTGTCTATGCTCACGGTTTGCATATTCCTGAACAATGCAATTATTATTGCTAAACCTACAGCAGCCTCCGCAGCGGCAACTGCCATTACAAAGAATACGAAAATATGTCCTACGGAACTACCGAGGTACGAAGCAAATGTAATTAAAGTAAGGTTCGCTGAATTCAGCATCAGCTCTATACACAAGAATACAACAATTGCATTTCTTCTGATTAATACACCGGTAACACCAATTGCAAATAGTGCCGCACTTAATATTAGATAGTATTCTATTGGAATCTGCATAAAACTATTTCAATTTCTTTTTTGCTAAAACTAATGCACCAATGGCGGCAGCTAAAAGTAAGTATCCAACTGCTTCAAAAGGTAAAACGTATTTTGTAAAAAGATCCGTTCCAATCTGCTCAATTGTTCCGGCTTGAATGCTGGCTGCTAATTCTTTGCTAATATCAGCGGAAGGTTGAGAGAAAAATATTATGTATGCTATCTGAACAAACACTAACACCGCAATAAAAACAGCAAACATTTTGAACTTAGGCTTTTGTTCCATAAATCTTTTTTCTAAATCAGGGTTGATGAGCATGATTACGAAGAGGAAAAAAACCATAATTGCACCGGCATAAACAATGACCTGCGCAATTGCTATAAATTGAGCATTCAGAATAAGATACAGACCAGCAAGCGATGCAAAATTGACAACAAGAAACAGAGCTGAAATAACCGGATTGATCCTTGTTACCATCAGTATTGCGGATGATAGACTAACTGCTGAAAAAACTGTGAAAAGTATAAATTCTAATGACATCTTAAGAAATAATTTAAACTAAGGTGTATTCCTGTAAATCATTCTTGGAAACGGTATTGCCTCTCTCAAATGATCGAGTCCGCAAATCCAGCTTACGGTTCTCTCCAATCCTAATCCAAAACCTGAATGCGGCACCGTACCGTATCTTCTTAAATCAAGGTACCACTCAAATGTATCTTGAGGAAGATTGTGTTCTTTAATTCGATCTAATAACTCATCGAGGTTATCTTCCCTCTGGCTTCCACCAATAATCTCACCATATCCCTCGGGTGCCAGTACATCGAGTGCAAGTGCTAAGTTATTATTTTCCGGATCCCGTTTCATATAAAATGCTTTTACCTCTGCCGGATAACGGTGAACCATTACAGGTTTATCAAATTGGTTTGATACCAATGTCTCATCAGTTCCACCAAGATCCTTTCCCCATTCAAACTCAACACCGTTTTTATGCAGCAACTCAACCGCTTCATCATATGTGATACGAGGCATCGGACGTTTTACATTTTGCAACATAGATGTATCACGTTCCAGTATTTTAAGCTCTTCGTCTTTTTCTTCAAGAACTGTTTGTACAATATATTCAAGAAATTCTTCTGCGATATCCATATTATCATCCAAATCAGCAAATGCAACTTCAGGTTCTACCATCCAGAATTCGGTTAGGTGCCTTCTCGTCTTAGATTTTTCAGCTCTGAAAGTTGGACCAAAGGTATAAACTTTTCCAAGTGCCATCGCACCAGCTTCAGCGTATAACTGACCCGATTGTGTTAAGTATGCAGTACCTAAATCAAAATACGGAGTTTCAAATAATGTTGAGGTACCTTCAACTGCGTTTGGTGTCAGTATCGGTGGATCCATCAATGTATAATCTCTCTCATCAAAATAATCACGTATTGCTTTAATGATCCGATGACGTACCTGCATTATAGCAACTTGTTTTTTCGAACGAAGCCAGAGATGTCTGTTATCAAGAAGAAATTCTATACCGTGATCTTTTGGAGTAATCGGGTATTCTTGTGAGGCTTGAATGATTTTGAGATCTGTGGAATCAAGCTCGAAACCGCCAATGGCGCGTGGTTCTTCTTTTACTTTCCCTGTTATTTCGATTGATGATTCCTGTCCTAATTTATCTGCAGAATCAAATATTTCTTCACTTACATTACCTTTAAAGAAAACACATTGAAGATAACCTGTACCATCCCTTAAAATTACAAATCTTACCTTACCACTTGATCTTTTATTGAAGAGCCATCCTTGAAGCGTTATTTCCTGTCCAACATAATCCTTGAGGTTACTAATATGAATTTGCTGCATTAATTACCAGATTTTTCAAAAAAATAAGTCATCAAATATAATTAGAGGTGTTATAAATGCAAAATAATGCATATAGTTCATAATCTTAAAAGAATAATATTTGAGAATGGCATCACAATTGTAAACTATATCAAATGTATTCTAATTTATAGTAAATTTTTTCCATATATTATTTGTGTTGAACTTATTAGCATCAATCGTTATCTTTGAAAACAATGTTTAGAAAAATTTACGTATTAAGTTTTATTTTAACGTTTTTCATCTCAACAACAGGACTTCCATTAACGTTGCATATCTGTAAGATGATGGACATGGAAATGATAACCCAATGCGCTATGTGCGAGTCCAGTGAAGTTGAAGTTCAAATCCCCTGCTGTTCAGAAGACATGGAAGATGAAAGATATTTCATTACAGATTTTAATGATCCTTGTTGTGAACTTACTCTCATAGATAATAAACTCTCAGATAAATTTTTCTTCTCTAAACCAAACTTAAAAGAAGAGTTTAATTTAGTTGTCATACTGATTGCAGATAATTACGAGAGTCAGAATAATTTTTCGTTTTCTATTTCAAACCGGTTTATTAATGAATCACCACCCGGTCTGTTAACAAACCACCTATATCTAAACCTATCAGTTCTAATTATTTAGAATTCTTATCATAAAAATTAGCTCAGATTAAATAGAGGGCATCGCTATGTCCAATTTGATCTGATGATGTTCGAAATTTCACTTTTAGCACTTAGTAAAAGAATATACCAATGATAAGGATTTTAATATGCAATTTTTCAGAATATTTGTACTCGTTATATGGGGGACGGTGTTTTCAGTTTCTGCAAGCTTTTCGCAGGAACTCGATTCACTTATTCAGCAAGCAATTGGGCTGAATCCAAAAATAAAAATGCTGATGGCAAAGCGTGAAGCTGCCTATCATAACATTTATCAGGATTCGAATCTTCCTGATCCAACTTTAGTGTTGGGAGTGCTTAATGTTCCAACAAATAGTTTTTCTTTTAATCAGGATCCAATGACTCAGAAGATTATTGGACTTAAACAGACTTTTCCATTTCCTGGAAAACTTTCATCAATTGAAGATGCAGCAGCAATTGATACATTAATCATTGATCAGGAAATAAAGGATACAAAAAATGAGATTAGACGAGATGTAAGCCAAAGGTATTATCAACTAAGTTACATCCAGCGGGCAATTCATTTATCTGAGCAAAGTAAAGAGTTACTATTAGATATAGCCGATGTTGTAAATACAAAATACACTGTGGCTTCTGCAAGTCAGCAAAATTTATTAAAGATACAATTAGAAATAACAACAATAACGGATGAGCTTGAGGAGCTTAACAGCAGAGAAAGATCAGTAACTGCAGAACTGAACTCATATTTATTAAGGAATACAGACATTAAAATAAAGACTTCAGAATTTGATGAAATTAATTTTATTGATG
>CP070637.1:332091-337767 GCA_020354005.1 Ignavibacterium sp. | reverse complement strand
TGGTAGTTTCTAAAACTGTCAAACCTGAATCCCGAATTTTCGATAAGTAATTTGAAGTTTCTGTTTAGATGACAGCCATCCGCCCAAATCTTTTGAAGGGGATTTAAGATGTTCTGCCACTTTTGAATTTTCGGATTGTCTGATAAACCATGTTCCTGAAAGTAAAATTTCCCATTGGCTTTTAGCACTCTACGAATTTCCTTTAATGCTTGATCGATATTCTTTATGCTGCATAATGTATAAGTGCTAACAATGGAATCAAATGACTCATTTTCAAAAGGCAGCTCTTCACCATTTAGTACCTTGCTTTCAACTTCTATTTCATTTTGCTTAATTCGGTCCTGTGCTTTTTTGTTCATTCCCGGATTCTTATCAATTATAGTCAGCTTGTTTACAGTGGAGGGGTAATGAGGAAGATTGAGTCCTGTTCCAAAACCAATTTCAAGCACATCACCGGCAACACCTTTTAGGATCTCTTTTCTGGCTTCCTCTATGTGAGGTTTGTCCATCGATTTGTCATAAAAGAATGGAATTATTTTTTCGGAATAAAAGCCCATATTGTTTTAATCCTTTATTGCTGATAAAAACTCACCAGGAATTGGCACAACCTTTCTCTTTTGGTAATCGAAGAATACTATTCCAGTTTTAACGACGGCTACTGACTTACCGTTTTTTTTATTCGTTACTTGATACACGATATCGCAGCCTGTTTTTGTGATATCTCTAATACCTAATTCAATAATTAAAACATCACCGTAAAATCCCTCTGCATTATACTGAACTGCAGCATCGACCATGATAATTCCTGCACCGCCGACATCCTTCTCTTTAAATCCGTGTTGATCAAAGAATCTTATTCTCGCTTCGTGAGCTATTGAAAGCACTGAATCATTTCCAAGGTGACCGCCATAATTTATATCTGTAATTCTTAAAGGAATTTCAGTTGAGAAAATAAAATTTTCGGGAAGTTCGATTTTAATTCTTGCCATAAATATAAGATGGGATTATGAACCTAAATATTCAATACTGTATAATTTGATTTTACCTTCTTTGCCTTTTAATTCTATTTCACCAATCACTTCCTTTTCAAAGCCATCAAGGTTATCCGGAAGTTTCTCTTCAAGATATTCAGATATAATCATTTTCTTTTTCAGTGGTGTGCATTTCTTTTCAATCCGGGCTGCTGTATTCAGAACATCGCCGTGATAGGCAATCTCTCTTTTTATCTCACCAATCTCCGCAACAGTAACTTCACCACAGTCTAGTCCGCATTTGAAGAAAGGTAATTCATCATAATTCTTAATATAAAAATTCTCTCTTGATTTTAATTTTCTTTCAAATGCAAAGTATGCCTTGATGCAATTTAAATTTTGTAGACCTCTTTTCATATCCCAAGTCAATACAACTTCATCACCAACATACTGGTAGATTGAAGCTTTATAATTTATTACAATATCGGTTAAATCGTGAAAACAATTTTGCATCAGCTGACTGTATTTGTTATGACCCAATCTTTCCGCAATCGCAGTAGAACCTTTCAAATCCATAAACATAAAAATGTGTTCTTCATCCTTCGGGGTGTGATACTTTCCAAAGAGCAGCTTGAACATATTTCCCTGTCCAAACTTTCTGCTAACAAGCAATATGAAGTTCATAAAAATAATTGAGAGTATGAAGAAAATAATTAACGATGCAGCGTAAAGTGGTGTAAGAAATGAAAGTGTTTCTTCCCATTGTTTAATGGTAATTAATCCCAATCCGATATAAACTACATAAGTTACAATTCCAACAACTATAAACGACACCACGTACAATCCGCTTCGTATTAAAATTACTGTGCCAAAAGATTTTTTACGAATTCCAGTTCTGTCAGTTATAGTGGTAATGAATCCGAAAAGGACTCCAAAAACAATTCCTTGCAAAAATATTTCCAGATGCGGATAACCCGTATCATAATACGCAGTAAGAGCATTATCCTCCAGCATATGTCTCATTCCCCAAACCGTCATGAGGTTGTAAAGATACATTAGTAGTATCCAACCTAATACGATAAAGCCCCACTCTTTAAAAATTATTTTTGATTTTCTGTTCACAAAGTTTGTTTCTTTTACATCAAACTTAACTAATATTTGTAAATTTATAAGGCTTAATAGATGACGATGTATTGTAAATGTGTTTGGATTACAAATTTGATTTATCCCTGCAAGTTTTTCATCAATCGATTGTCTAATTGCTGAGAAGGACAAAAAAATTTTATCTGATATCAATAAAAATCAAGACATTACTTTTGAGGATGTTTATTCGGATTGTTCATCGAAGATCCTGAATTTGGCATTTCGCTTTACTTCCGATGAGGAGCAAGCACGCGACCTGACACAGGAAGTTTTTATTAAGGTTTACCAGAACCTGGAAAATTTTAAAGGGGAATCAAGTGTGTTTACATGGGTTTACCGCATTGCCGTTAACCACATATTAAACTTCTTAAAGAAAGAAAAGCGCAGAAAATTTATACGGCTGATTGACCAGAATGTAAAAGATGCAATAATGGAGGAGACTCAATCAGGTATCTCTGCTAGTAACAATCCCACACCTGCACAAGTGCTTGAAGACGAAGAAAGGACCAGAATTGTTAAATCATTTATTGATGAGCTGGCGCCAAATTACCAGGTACCGTTTACTTTGTTCAAATATGAAGGGATGAGCTACAAAGAAATTGCAGAATCATTAGAAATTAGCCTGAGTGCTGTAGAAACACGCATTCACCGGGCGAGAAAACAATTAATTACAAAGCTTGAGCCATGGCTAAAACACCTCTAAAATGCTGCAAGTTTTTATCAAGTTTGATGTCTAATTAATGTGTGAAAGGATATTAAATGGACAAACATGTTATTAAATATTTTCAGGATTGGATAGAAGACAATCTGGATGAAAATAGGAAAACCAAAGTTACAGAACATCTGAATGAGTGTTCCGTTTGCCAGATTTACTACCAAAAACTAAAAGGTGTTCTGGAACCGGTTGATATAAGTTCGGAACCTAAATTAACTCCTGATCCATTTCTGCCTGTTAAGATTGAGAACCTAATTAAAGGTAAAGAAACCAAACCAACTTCCTTCGCTCCTGTATTACGCTGGTCGTTTGCAAGTGTAGCTATTTTTGTTGCTTGTTTGATCGGTTTTACGCTGGGAAGCGGAATTGCAGAAACTGAAAGCGAGCAGTACACATCAGAAGTTTTTTATGAATATTACGATGCATTTTCTCAAGGCGGAATTGGAGAAACCTGGGATTACTTCTCCATCTTAGATGGAGGGGAAAATGAAAATTAAGTTACTGGTTGGTGGACTGATTTTTTTAATAATTATTAATCTGGCGACCATTGGAACCTTCCTCATTATGCAGCTTAGTAAAGATGAGCAAAAATTCAAGTACCGTGCGCAGGATTCTTTAATGATACCTCCTTTTCTTCATCCTGATAGCAGGGGTGAAAGATTAAACGATGAACAGAGACAAAAGTTATTTGGGATGTTTAAAAAGTTCAGAACCGAAACCAGGGAAGTTAATGAGGAGATTAAAGTACTTCAGCACGAGATACAGGAATTGTTAATGAGTGAAGAGATTAATGAGGAGGAATTAAATGCAAAAATGCAAAAGATCGCTGAGCTAAGATTAAGCATCAGCAGAGCAGCAATTAAAAATATAATTGAAGCAAAAACATTTTTAACACCGGAACAGGTTGAACACTTTGTACGAGCAATAATGCATTTTCGTCCGCCGCATCGTGATGGGATGCCGCCTGAATTTAATAGGCGCCATAGAGAATCGTTCAAAAGAAGGGATAAAATGGAACGATTCCAGAAAGAGGGTAAAAATTGAGTTCCTTTGAAAGAAGTTTTGATGTGAGTGGTCTAACGGTTATCTACATTATTAATATAAAGGAGTAGCAGATGAAACTAAGAAATTTTGTTGGTGTTGCGGTTGTTCTTTCGCTTGTATCATTTTTTGGTTGTAATGAACAGGTTAATGAACCGGACGGATTCCAAACAGCAGACCTGGAGCTGTACAAATTTGAAACTGTTGAAAATGATTTATCTTTATTAAAAGCTGGCGGCATGCATTTTATTGAAGGTGATGGTGTTTTCTCAATCGGGTGGAATGAAGTTTTTAGAAAATTTGAAGATGATTCACGACTTAAAGGGATGGCATTTGCAGTAGTCTTTGGCGAACAGAGTACGTCTTTCGATAGATTTCCGGGTTATGGTTTAGATTTGGGTACGGTAACTATTAATTACGCAAATGGGGAAATTGAATTACATAAGATGCAGCACGATGCGCGTGGTACTGCTTATTCGTTATTTCATCGTCCGTTTGGTGGATCAGAAAATTTACTCGAGTATATCCCAAATACCGAGTATCAATTTGTTGTAAGCGGTTCAGATAGTTTCTCACCGTTGAATGTTACTTTAACTTCGCCGGAATCATTAATAAATATTAATAACCTTGCACATGGTGATGATGTAAATGTTATTGAAGATCTTACAGTTACGTGGGAAGGCGGAAATGCTGCAGGTCAGGTAGCCATAAGGATAATGGCTCATCAAAATCCATTTAAAGGAGGTAGAGATGGCAGAGGCGGGCCGGGAGGAAGAGGCGGACCCGGTGGTAAAGGTGGACCGCGCGGACATCATCCCCCGCATCCCGGAATAAATAAGGGTGATGTTATAATTGAAATCTTAGATAACAATCCCGGTGAGTACACAATTTCTGCAGAAACGCTTCAGACTCTCATTGGAGATACGGGAGCTGAAAAACTTGTTGTTGGTGTTTCCCAGTTTGATTTAACCGAAATCCAGCATGATGGCAAAACTATTAACACTGCAATGAGAAATGGTAATAGTGTAATGCTGGATATTATTCAGTGAGATAGTCAAAATATCGGTAGTTATTATTAACCCCGCCCTGTGTGGGGTTTTTTTATGATAATTTATAAACCTCAACAGGATTTGCAAAACCATTTACAATAAACTCTTCAAAAGCTTCTCATCTAACTAGTAAACAATTGAGATTATAGTTTGTTATCATTAAGTTTTATTTGAAGCAATAATTATAAATCTAGCATATTTACAGGATGATGCTACAAATTGAGTAAGAATCTTGCAGGTTAAAAATGTGTTAGCCACAGAAAGGAAGAACATGAAGTATCTGCTGATAGTATTATCAATGACTCTACTTGTTTCGTGTCATTCTGATGAGCAAGGAGATGTAATGCGAAATCAAAAAATTGTAGAAAACCAGATTCAAGAAGTAATTGATGCACTTGAAAAATCAGCAAATAAAGCTGATCCATCACTTGCTGAACCATATATTATGATGGACGACAAGCGTTTTTATGAGATAGAGGATTTTATTCCAGAACCATTTGGGGCAAATACATTGAGAGAAATTCATGATTGGGTACGTAAGAATGGGAAGCCTGGAAATAATGTTCGTTATACAAAACAACGGATATATTTATTATCACCGACAACAGCATATGCGACGACAATACAAGAACTCAATTTTGAGAAACCAAGCAAGAGTAGAGTAACATTCGTATTTCTCAAATCTGACGGCAAATGGGAAATCATTCATGCTCATTATTCAACCATGCCTAAGAAGGATTAGAGAAATGGAGATAAT
>CP070637.1:328118-331991 GCA_020354005.1 Ignavibacterium sp. | reverse complement strand
AGAATGCTTAAGTAAATACCATCATTAGCCTTCATCGTAACAGGGGTGTTAACAGCATTTTCAGGAATATAAGTTTGAGCAAGACTTGGATGATTGCGCTTTGACATTGCATCGATTTCAGTAAAGCGGGTTGTGTTAAAGAGATGCTCATAAATATCCCAGTCACCGGGAATCCACCAGCACTTATGATTACCTGTTAAATTGAATTGAGTATTCTCATCAACAATAACGACATCTTTCATATTTTCCTGATCGGGGAATTCAAATCTGAAACCAACACCATCGTTAAATACTCTGAATACAACGGTACACTTTCTTCCCATATCCTCTTTTTCCCTTACCTCAACAATAAGCTCATTATAATTGTTTCGAATGTATTTTTGCTCACCCCAAACCGTTTCCCATGTTTTATCAAATGAGGATTGTGTTGCATCCACAATTTCTAAATTTGCTCCGAAGGATTTACCATCTTTAAAATCAAAACTGAATGATGAGGTATCAATTACTCGCTTACCATCGAAATTAATTATGTAATTTGCTTGCCCACTGTTATTAAGAAGAAATTTTACTTCAATTTTATTATCCTTAGAAAAAACTTCATACTGGTTTTTTATCTGGGAACAAGAAAATAATACAGCAAGGGAAACTGATAAAAGAAACAGATATTTAATCATTTTATAAAACCACTATTTTATTTTTAAAAAACCTTACCCCATAAAGAAACCTTTGCGATGAGTCATTCCAAGCACCTTTTTGCAATGCTGGCAAAAGTAAACATAACGCCTCCCAAAAGTGGAACGCAGCTCCCTGAACCATATTTGTGTTATTGCCTCATTGCAGTTTGGACACAAAGGTGTAACATCCATTTTTTCTTTTAAGTCAATCATTTTATCTCTTTTTAAATGGTGAATTATTTACGTGCTTTGATTATCACTTGCTAATATTGTGAATCACACATTCAAATTTAGCATATCAAGAATTAAAGTTGCATCCGGTCAGTTTTATTTTTGCTAAAAAAATATTTTTAGCATATTATGTGGCATAACTTAATGAGGAGTATTCAATGTCAAAGATCGAAAAAAGAACATTTAAATTTTTAACATACTTAAAGAAGAACAACAACCGTGAATGGTTTAACGATAACAAACCTCTGTATGAAGAAGCACGCGCTAATTTTGAAGAGTTCGTTGCAAACCTGATAGTCAATATTTCCAAGTTTGATCCACCAATTGGAGGACTTAATCCAAAGAAAAGCATTTTTAGAATTTACAGGGATACCCGCTTTGCAAAGGATAAGACTCCATACAAAACAAATCTTGGTGCGCATTTATCGCCTCACTCTGCTCAACTGCACGATAGGGCAGGTTATTATATTCATCTGGAACCGGGTAAGAGTATGTTGGCTGGAGGTGCTTATCTGCCGCCGGCACCCTGGCTAAATGCAATCAGATATGAGATAAATCAAAGTAGTAAAGAATTCAAAAAGATTCTAAACAATAAAACATTCAAAACCTATTTTGGTGAGCTGGAAGGGGAAAAATTAAAAACTGCTCCGCGGGATTATCCAAAAGATCATCCTGAAATTGAGCTGTTAAAATTTAAGAGTTACCTGGCTGTTCACAATGTGAAAAACAATGAAGTGTTAGCTGATAATTATTTGCAGCACGCAACAAAGGTCTTCAAAGCATTGCAGCCCTTTGATAAGTTTTTAAATGATGCAGTAGAAAAGCAGAAGTAATTTTAAAGCTAAACTTAGTATGTCTGAACAGTTTAAGTATTTTAGGTTGATTGCAAAATTAAAATTACGCCCTGCCAAATCTGGTATATACCAAATCCGGCTAATGCAATTGCAGAAATACCTAGTGTAACTCTGGTAACCTTAGGACCAAGGTTTCTTGCCAGTCCGAATAAAATGATTATTCCCATTAGGCTTAAAACCATTGTAGTGTAAAAACTAATTATGAGTGCAACACCATATGTAGCCGATTGTTCATATCCTTTTATAAAGAGTGGTCCCATAATTAAACTCCAACCTACCCATGGCCCGGGATTAAGCGCATTAACAAGTGTTGCTTTAAATAAGGAATTTTCTGTCTTGCTTTCCACAACTTCTTTTTCAAGATTATAATTTAAGTAAGATACAAAAGCCCTGTAAGCCACGTAAAGCAAGAGCAATCCACCCGCAATCTGCAAGATGTATATCAACCATGTGGGAACGGTGCTAAGCAGTAATAAAACTATAACTATAATGGGGCCATCACTTATAAGAGGGGCAAAGGCAGCGGGGAGGGTATGCTTCCACCCGTTTCTTATTGTTTGGGAAATTATAAATGCCTGGAAAGGTCCGGGTTGCATTGCAGCAGCAAATGCGTAGGTAATTCCAAAAATTATATAGCTTATCACTTACAAGTGTACTGTATTTCAGACAGCATCGAGTTCAAGAAGTATAATCTACTTCTTCCTTACATAAATATTAGTGAAGCCATCATAATGATTATCTGCAATGCCCAAGGTGTCACCGGAAAATTTGATAATCACTTCAGGTGGTTTTTTGTCAGCATAGATAATAAAATCCATTGGCTTATCAGAGTAAATTGATTTTCTTTTTTCAATACGATATTTACCTCTGCTAATCAAATTGTTGTTGTGTGAGTAAGAGATTGTATTATCTTCTGTAAGTACTAAAATTTGTCTATCGGTTTCAGTATCAATATTCCTTATCTCTCCTGTAATTCCGCCTGATACATTAACAAGCAACCACTCACCGTAAATTTGGGAGGGTGAATCATTATCCATTTTCGACTGGCTGCAACTAATTAAAATTGCACCAAGGATTAGATAAAGTAGCTTGTGCATAGTATTTATTACTGTTGATTTATTAAAAAATAGTTCTCGATTACATTTCAATCTTTGCGATGAGACTCTGCAATATCTCTCCTTAATGTCTCTCCCATTTCCTTACCAACATATTCACCGGCAAGACCCATTTTCTGATTTAGTTCTTCCTCTGACAAAGAGAATAGTTTTTGCAGAATAAAGATGTACTCCTCGCTTTGTGTATTAATCTGATCATTATCAACCGATAAGATACTGCTCATTGGAATAGATTTACTTTCAGTGTTATCCCAAATAACCGTGGCTGTTGTAAGATCAATTATTCTTGTGGCTGAGGAAACGTATATTTTTACTGCACTCTGACTAATATTTAAGTCGCACTTCCTCAAACTGTTCTCAACCAAAAAATCAACGCTCCCGTCATCTTCTTCAATAATGTTAGCACTAAGATAAGTCTCCAATGCATCGGAAACTCCGTAAGAGATATTATCAATTAAATTATGAGTATCAACAGCATTAACTAATTCTCTTTTTTTCGATTCCGATACAACGTCGGTAAAAATACTCGATATTGTCTCAGCAAGGTCTGTAGTATCCTTAGTCGATGACTTGATAGTAACAGTCATTTGCTGAGCATTTGAGGATAAGTTATTCCGGAAGGCGTAATTTTTACTACGCAGCTCGTATTCAGCTAACTTATTAGTATGCGAGCAGGCGGTTAATAGAATTAATATTAAAACTACAATAAATGAGTTGGATTTCATTTCTTACACCATATGTTCTTAATAATTACATTTCAAAATTATAGTATTAACAAATTACAAATATTTATTAGTTCAATGGAAGTAAGAGGACTATAAAAGTAGAACAAATAATTTTTAAGTTATTAGTATTACTGTTATCGAGTAAATGCATTCGTATCAAATATTAAATCAATCTTGGTGATCTTTTCATCTTCCACCTCAAACAATTGACAAATTGTAGTAGACACATTTCCTTTGTAGAACTGATAAATGATACAGGTTCTATTCTCGTCTT
>CP070637.1:317434-328018 GCA_020354005.1 Ignavibacterium sp. | reverse complement strand
CTTCAGCACAGTTTGCAAATGATATAAAGCAATCAAGCATTGAAATATATTTTGCATTTTGCTGAATCTCATTTACATCAGCTGCAGCAAGCAATCTTACCTCATTGAATAGTTGCGATTCCAATTCATAAATTTTTTCTTCAGCGTTTAATATTTTATCCTCGTACTCTTTTAATTCCGGTGTGATATACCTTTCGGAATTTACAAGTGTCTGTTTCCTGATATAAGAATCAGGGACTTTATCTTTATGAGCATTGCTTATATCAATGTAGTAACCGAATACCTTGTTGTAACCAACCTTGAGCGATGGGATGGAAGTTTTTTCTCTTTCGGTTTTCTGGAGCTTCGCAATCCAGTCTTTTCCGTGATATGCAATTTCCCTCAGTTCATCAAGCTCCTCACTGTACCCGCTTCTTATTATTCCGCCGTCGTTAATTGATGCAGGAGGAAAATCAATTATCGACTTTTGAATATTTTCAACAAGTTTTTCCAGCGGATTTAGTTTTTCTTTTATCTGGATTAAAGTCTGCACCTTGAAGTGCTTAAGTAATTCAATAATCGATGGAATTTTTTTTAATGAAGTTTTTAATGCAACTAATTCTCTTGGATTTGCCCTGCCTGTGCTTATGCGTGCTATCAGTCTTTCAAGATCACCTATCTCTTTTAGTTCTGTAACCAGTTTTTCTCTCACTGATTTTTCTTTTAATAATTCCTCAATGCTATCCTGCCTTTTTTCAATTGCAGAGATTTCCCTCAATGGACGCGA
Source organism: Ignavibacterium sp. (assembly GCA_020354005.1). Classification (GTDB taxonomy): domain Bacteria; phylum Bacteroidota; class Ignavibacteria; order Ignavibacteriales; family Ignavibacteriaceae; genus BMS3ABIN03. The sequence continues at coordinate 327,252 of CP070637.1, read as the reverse complement.
CACCCATTTTTTCATCAGCCTTCCGCTCATCGCAGTATTCGTCATATCTAAAATTGAAACGAGCGATCCCTCTCTCAATCCATCCTGCATGGTAAAAGTTATTTCAAGATTCCTTCTTGTTGAAGCATCGAGGATCATATAATCGGTGTAATTATAAAGCGAAATATTATTCAGATGAGAGAGATTAGATTTTTGGGTCTCCTGCAGATAACTTAAAATTACACCTCCTGCTACAATGCCTTCATTTAAGTGATCAACACCGAAACCTTTCAGATTTACAGTTTTGAAATGCATCAAAAGCAATTCTTGTGCGTAATCGTAGTTGAAGATCCAATCATCGATCTTTGTTATCCTGATGGAAGAATTAATACCGTTTATTAATGGGACCAAATATTCTTTTTCTTTTTTCTGGATTAATATCTCAGAAGGCGCAACCGATTCTATCTGTTGAGGAAGGTCAGATTCAGCAACTTCATAAGCATAAAATTCACCGGTAGAAATATCTGTAAACGATATCCCGGCAGTATCCTTTCCAATGCAAACAGAAAGAAGATAATTATTCTTTTTGTGATCAAGTAATCTGTCTGAAAGCGTAACGCCGGGTGTTACAACTTCCACCACTTCCCTTTTTACTATTCCCTTGGCAAACTTTGGATTTTCAACCTGTTCACATATTGCAACACGAAATCCCGCACGAACCAATTTGGGTAGATATGAATCAATTGCGTGGTGAGGAAATCCGGCAAGCGGTACATCGCCTGCAGAACCGTTCGCCCTTTTCGTAAGTGTTATTCCCAATGCTTTTGATGCTGTCTTTGCATCCTCATCAAAGGTTTCAAAAAAATCACCCACACGGAACAATAAGATAGTATCCGGATTATCTTCCTTGATCTTAAAATACTGGGCCATTAATGGGGTTTGTTGCATTGGTTCTTTTAATTTAAGTACTGGAATTTTTAAGGTGATAAATTTAACATTTTCTTCATTAAATACTCACTATTTCTGGCAATTACAGGTTTAACCACAGACAATCTAATTGGAAATTATATGCAAAACGAGGTATTTTTTAATATATTTGATCCTCAAATTTTTATGCTTTCGTGAGGGTTTCAGTATTATATTATTGCCATTTTCCCCACAAATTATTACCACCATTGAAAGCAAATGAATATTTTAAATAGTTTATTAGTAATTTATAACTAAATTGAAACTACAATAGTAGAGGGCTATAATGAAAAAAATTGGAATTTTATTCGGACAGGAAAAAACATTTCCACCTGCATTTGTTGAGCGTGTAAATTCAAAAGTTGGTGAAGGAATAATTGCTGAATATGTTAGTATCGATAAAGTAATACAGGGTGATTTTTGCGGATATGATGTTATCATCGACCGCATATCACAAGATGTACCCTTTTACCGCGCATTTCTGAAAAATGCAGCACTAACAGGTACTGCAGTAATCAATAATCCGTTTTGGTGGAGTGCAGATGAAAAGTTTTTTAACAATGCACTTATGACAAAGTTGGATGTTGCCGTTCCAAAAACAGTGCTGTTGCCATCCAACCAGCATCCTGATGACACTGATGAAAATTCATTTAGAAATTTGAAATTTCCATTGGACTGGGATACCATTTTCGATTACATCGGATTCCCGGCATTCTTCAAACCATTTGCTGGCGGGGGTTGGAAGAATGTTTACCGTCTTGAAGACAGGGATGATTTCTTCAAAGCATATAACGAAACCGGACAACTTGTGATGATGCTGCAGGAGGAGATTACTTTCACTGAATATTTTCGCTGCTATTGTCTTAACAGGTCCGATATTCATATAATGAGATACGATCCCAGCCAACCGCATCATTTAAGGTATGTGCAGGATCCAAAACCAATCGAACAGCCTTTGCTTTCACAGTTAACCGAAGCAGTACTTGAAATTAACTACGCTTTGGGATATGATTTTAACACTGTTGAACTGGCTGTGCGTGACAACATCCCTTATGCAATTGATTTCTGCAACCCGGCACCTGATGCAGATATTAATTCTGTTGGTGAAGCAAACTTTGAATGGATTGTTGAAGCCGCATCAGAGATGGCCATCAAAAGAGCAATGGATCACAAATCAGGTCAGAATAATTTAACGTGGGGTCGTTTCATTACACAGTTTGTTAACAACAGAAGTATGGAACTTATTCCTTCTTAAGTATAACTTATGTCAGAACCCGGTCTCTTTACATTAGGTGTTGAAGAAGAATTCCAGATAATCGATCCGGAAACGAGAGAACTAAAATCTCATGTGGAACAGATTCTGGAGGATGGAAAACTGCTTCTTAAAGAACAGGTAAAACCTGAGATGCACCAGTCCGTAATTGAGATGGGTACAGATGTATGTAAAGATATCCATGAAGCACGGGACCAGGTAGTTGATCTGCGAACTAAAATTTCATCGCTTGCAAAAAAACAGGGTTTAACAATTGGTGCAGCAGGTACGCATCCATTTTCCCACTGGAAAGATCAAAAGATAACATCTCACCCTCGTTACAAGACAATTGTAACTGATATGCAGCAGATTGCCAGAGCAAATTTGATTTTTGGAATGCATGTCCATGTTGGTGTTGATGACAGAGAAACTGCACTTCATATTATGAATGCTGCCCGGTATTTTCTCCCACATCTATTTGCAATCTCAACCAACTCTCCATTTTGGATTGGGAGAAATACAGGATTCAAATCATACCGTATAAAAGTGTTTGAACGATTTCCAAGGACTGGTATTCCTGAATACTTTGGAAGTGTGGCTGAATACGATAATTTTGTTAAGCTTCTTGTAAAAACAAAATGTATAGATGACGCAAAAAAAATATGGTGGGATGTCCGGGCCCATCCTGTTTTTAATACTTTAGAATTTAGAATATGCGATCTGCCAATGCGTGTTGATGAGTCGATCTGTTTGGCAGCATTAATGCAGGCAATTGTTGCAAAACTTCATAAGCTTATAAAACAAAATCTGGGATTCCGCCTTTACCGGAGAGCACTAATAAATGAAAACAAGTGGAGAGCAGCACGTTATGGTATAGAAGGCAGGTTAATTGATTTTGGTAAGCAAGCAGAAGTAGATTTCAAACACCTGGCAGGAGAGCTGACTGAATTTGTTGATGATGTTGTAGACGGATTAAATTCCCGTGAGGAAGTTGGTTACCTAAAAAAAATATTAGAAATGGGAACAGGTGCAGACAGGCAGCTTAAAGTTTTTAAGGAGACAGACGATCTTAAAGCGGTAGTTGATTACATCGTCGAAGAAACACACCAGGGCTTAAGCGGGTAAGTCATAAGTATTATTAAAAATTATTTGAAAGTAGAATGGGAAAACAGCAGATTAAGGTAGCAACTATAGATTTATACAATAACGAGCGCAACGAAGGTATGCGCTGTATAAAAGAAATTGTTTCGGAAGCTGGCGATAAATACAGCGAAATTGATTTAATGTATGATGTATACGAAACAAGGTATAAAGGTGATATTCCGGGTGATGAGTTTGATATTTACATATCCTCAGGTGGACCCGGTAGTCCTTTTGAAGGTGAGGGTACACAATGGGAGAAAGATTATTTTAATCTGATTGATAACATTTACAATCACAATCAAAGCTCGGCCGAGAAAAAGAAATATCTCTTCTTCATCTGTCATTCATTTCAGATGATGGCAAGGTATTTTGAATTTGGAACTGTAAGCAAGCGGAATATGAAATCGTTTGGTGTTATGCCTTTTAGCAAAACTGAGGAAGGGGTTGAAGATGTTATTTTAGAATCACTCTCCGATCCATTTTACGCTGCTGATGTCAGGCAGTACCAGGTAACTGAGCCAAACAATAAAAAGATAGAGGAGCTTGGAGCGAATATTTTATCATTCGAAATAGTTGATGATGAAAGCGGGATTGATCCGGCGATAGCTGCTGTAAGAATCAGCAACGAAATAGTTGGGACACAATTCCATCCGGAAGCTGACCCGAAAAGTATGTTATATCATTTTAAGCAGCCGGAAAGAAAACAGCAGGTTGTAGAGAGATATGACGAAAAACATTATTATGAAATGATGGACTTGCTAAAACAACCCGATACAATTAAACTAACACGTAAGACGGTAATCCCAAACTTCTTAAACACAGCAATTGAAGAACTAAGCAAGGTTTTGGTTGAGGATAAATGATACCTGAGCTAAGAAGTAAATTTAACAGTGAGTTTAATGATGATACGTATCAAAAATTTGTTAGGGAACTTAACACTCACTTAAAATACCCTGTAGATTTCCGCATAGCAGAAACTCCAATATTTCTTCCACAAGAACTTCAATCAGAATTAGTATCAGCGTGTAATCAATTGCTTCAACAGATACAAACAGATGATTTCAAAAAAAGATCAGTAAACGCATTACCCTCTCATTTAGAAGTACCTAATGAGGATAGTCATCCACAATTTCTACAGATTGATTTTGCAATATGCAAAGATAATGGTTCATTTATCCCACAGTTAATCGAGCTGCAGGGCTTTCCCACTGTATATGGTTATCAATATTATCTTGCACAACTAACAAAAAAATATTTCGACATTGAAAAAGAACTCACACCTTACTTTAGTTCGTTAGATGAAGCTAGTTACACTCAGAAGTTAAAGGATATAATTATTAGTGTTTGTGATGTTGAGAATGTAGTTCTACTTGAAATTAAACCTGAAGAACAGAAAACCAGGATTGACTTTGCGGCAACAGAAGAATTATTGGGTATTGCACCAGTATGTATTTCGGATGTAGTGCAGGAAGGACGAAAACTTTTTTATAAGAAGAATGGCAAGCTCGTACCGATTGAACGTATTTATAACAGGGTAATTTTTGATGAGCTTGAAAGGGGTGAAGTTTCTTTTAGTTTTAATTTTCACGATGAATTGGATTTGAAGTGGATACCTCATCCAAATTGGTTCTTTAAGATTAGCAAGTATTCATTGCCATTATTAAAAGGTAAATATGTTCCGGATTGTTTCTTTTTAAATGAGCTAAGTGAATACCCGGATGATCTTAATAACTATGTTTTAAAACCACTCTTTTCATTTGCAGGTCATGGAGTTGATGTTGATTTAAATGAAGAAAAACTTAAAGAAATTGATGATCCTGAAAATTATATTCTACAAAAGAAAATTGAGTATGAACCCATTATAGAAACACCGGATGAAAGATCGAAGGTGGAGATTAGAATGATGTTCATATGGGATAAAGAACCAATGCTTGTTAACAATTTAGTTAGAATGAGCAAGGGGAAAATGATGGGAGTCGATTTCAACAAGAACAAGACCTGGGTTGGTTCAAGTCTTGCTCTTCATTACTAATCTAAATCATTAAGCTCACTCCAATTATATCCATATTAATTTCTCAGCTCATATTATTATATTTATATAATCTATTATTTAGAAAATTTATAAATACTACAATAATGGATTGTCGTAAGGAGCGAACAAAAGTTTTTTCCACTATAATAAGAAGAATAAAAGCCGGGTAATGTTAATCTACGATTTTCATATATCGAAACCTTCGAGATTAAAATACGATTTTAATGAATCTTTATACTCTCTCAAAGGCAATCTTATCATTACATCAGCAAGTAATGCAAGATTTATATCCGGTAAAATAAACGAAGTAAGAAAAAGTGAAGGTGCGTATGACCAGTTAGTCACGCCGGGTGAGATAAATGCATTGGGGATCCTTCACGAGATATATCACTATCTGTTAAATCAATATGGTACTGATGAAAATCCAGGTGTAATTAATCGCGGTCTGAAATTTCTTACATCAGCAATTAGTAAAGAAGCCTTGGATAATGTTCTGCTCAACTTCATCTATGAATTCCCTCCGCTTGACATTTATAAGGGTAAGATTAAACCGGAAGAATATCTGAATGGAAAAACAGATAGCAAGAGTAACAGGGAAATCATTTTAGAAGAGTTAATAATTCTTTTCTTTGAAAATAGTAATCCCGCTGCCCACCGTTTGAATGAACTATTTTCTGATAAAAATTTAAAGGAAAGATCATCTTACTCCGAAGTTATAAATAAAACCGAAGAGTTTTTTGAAAATGAAAAGCCAACCGGATTCGGAGGATTGCGTCTATTCTCATTGTTTCGTAAACCAATTACAACAAACCCATATAGCTTAGAAGAACAGTTGGAGTTTATACGAAAGGAATGGGGCTTAATACTCGATGAAGGATTGATAAGGAAATTACTTAAAGGAACTGACTTAATAAAAGAAGATTATAAATTATTCGTAAAACATGGTGGTGGTGAAAAAGGTACTCCACCTGTCCCCTACTACGGTGATGAAATTGAAAAATTAAGAAAAGCTAAAGTAAGTAAAGTCCCGCTGTTTGAAACGGAACAATTCACTGCAGACATTCACTGGATGCCCGAAGTTGTAATGATAGCAAAAAACATTTTTGTTTGGTTGCATCAGCTTAGCGATAAATACGGATACGAGATAAGCACATTAGATCAAATACCTGATGAAGAACTTGACCAGTTAGCCGAATGGAATTTTACAGCTCTTTGGTTAATTGGGTTGTGGGAGAGAAGTAACGCAAGTAAACAAATAAAACAAATAATGGGCAACCCTGAAGCTGCAGCCTCGGCATATTCTCTTTTTGAATACGAAGTTGCACACGAACTTGGTGGTGAAGAGGCGTTTAACAATCTTAAGTACAGAGCTATGCAACGGGGAATCAGGATGGCGAGCGATATGGTACCGAACCATACCGGTGTCTATTCGAAATGGACAATAGAAAAACCCGACTACTTTATCCGCACTGCATATCCTCCCTTCCACAATTATTCTTTCACGGGAACAGATCTTTCAGAGGATGATAGGATTGAAATACGAATTGAAGATAAATATTATTCACACGAAGACGCTGCTGTTGTATTTCAAAGAAGGGATACACGCACAGGCGAAACAGTATACATTTATCATGGTAATGATGGCACGAATATGCCTTGGAATGACACCGCTCAACTGAACATGCTAAATCCCGAAGTAAGAGAATCTCTTTACCAAACAATAAAACACGTTGCAGAGAAGACTCCCATAATCAGGTTTGATGCTGCAATGACTTTAACACATAAACATTACCAGCGTTTATGGTATCCAGCACCAGGTGAAGGTGGAGCAATTCCATCTCGTTCAGATTATTCGATGACAAAGGAAGAGTTTTATGATCACATACCCGTTGAATTCTGGCGTGAGGTAGTTGACAGAATAAACAATGATTTACCGAACACTTTACTACTTGCCGAGGCCTTTTGGTTGATGGAGGGTTATTTTGTACGCACTTTAGGAATGCACCGTGTTTATAACAGCGCATTTATGCATATGCTGATGAAAGAAGAAAATGATAAATACAGAACTCTGATAAAGAATACACTTGAATTTAATCCTGAGATACTTAAACGCTATGTTAATTTTATGAGTAATCCCGATGAGGAGACAGCAGTAAATCAATTTGGTAAGGGTGATAAATATTTTGGTGTAGCTGTTATGATGTTAACCCTACCGGGGCTTCCTATGTTTGCCCACGGACAGATTGAAGGTTTTTCTGAAAAGTATGGTATGGAATATAAACGTGCATATTATGATGAAGTGGTTGACGATCATCTTGTGTGGAGACATAAGAGAGAAATTTTTCCACTAATGAAGATGAGACACATTTTTAGCCAGGTAGAAAACTTTGAGCTATATGATTTCATTGACAACCATGGAAACGTAAATGAGAATATACTTGCATTCAGCAATAGAGCAGGTACAGAAAATGCTCTTGTAATCTACAATAACTCTTATGAAACTCATGAGGGAACAATAAAATATTCCAACCTCAAGGTTTCTAATGGAAATATACAATCATCTAAATACATTACAGAAGTACTCAACATCAAAAACGATCCACATTACTTTTACATTTATAATGATCATCGAACCGAACTACAATTTCTGATATCTGGTAAGGAAATAAATGATGAGGGATTTCAAACAAAGCTTTTTGGTTACCAGTACCGTATATGCCTTAATTTTAGAGAAGTCTCTGATGTTTATGGAAATTATGAAAAATTATACCATCACCTGAACGGAAGAGGTGTTACTTCAATAGAAGAAGCAATGGTTGAACTTGATCTGATTCCACTACACAGTGCGTTAGAAGAATTACTGGCTCCGCCAAATATACGAAGAATCAGAAACTACATATTCCAATCTGAAGGGGATGAAAAACTTATTAAGAGGAAGAAGAAGAAAAAGAAAAAGGTTAAGAAGCAGAAAGAAACAACGATTTCCACGTCCATAACTGATGGTATGTCTGTTCTGATTAAGGAAATTCAAAATTTCAATGAACGAGATATAAATAAGGAGCGAATTGAGAATTCACTGAAAGATAATTTAACAAGTGCGAGAGAGTTCTATTATTTGTGGAACAGATACAATAACAGGAAAACAGTCCCGAAATGGATGAGTGAAGCAGACCGGTTTATTCCGTTACACCCTGATGATAAAAATAACATTGCCATTTGTGTTTATTCAACGTTAATAATGTTTGCTCTTATACTAACGAATGGAAGCCACGAAGTTCTTCACAACTACAATAGTCTGCTTCTTGCTAAACCTCTCGTAAAGATTTTTAATCATCACACCGCAGAAGATATTTCGGTGAAGAATGTTCAACTTATCACATCACTTATTAATTTCAACAATGAACTGAAAAAAAAGAAAGTCATTGTTAAATGGGATAAGACACAAAGATCGAAAACTTTAAATAACCGAAATTCACTTCTGAATAAACTACCTTTTTCTCTGTTGCTTTATGATAATTATGTGAGTAGTTTCTTGAATGTAAATACCTATGAGGATATTACTTATTTCAGTAAGGAAAGGTTTGAAGAGCTTGCTTACTGGTTAAACGGATTGGTAATATTAAAATTGTTTTCTTCATATGAAAAAGCGTTGATAAAGCTAAGAACTGTAAAGGTTAAATCGAAAAAACAGAAAAACAAACAAGGCCTAGAAAGAAAATTATTGAGTGAAATTAGAAAAAGCTACTATAAAACAAAGAACATTGTTCAGCTAGCAGATAATGCAGGATATGATTTAAGCAAATTCGTTAATAGTCTTGCAAAGACTAAGAAAAAAAGCAGCATTAAGGTGTAAAGTAATACAATGAGAATTGTGCTGAACTTCTCAATTATCCTATCATTTTTCCTAATTATAAATTTAAATGCACAATTTTCTTTGGAGGAAGCCTTCCCAAACATCTCAGTTGTTGATCCAGTTGATTTGCAGAATTCCAGTGATGGAACAAATAGAGTATTTGTTGTTGAAAGAGCTGGCAGAATAAAAGTCTTCCCTAATTCACAAAATGTTCAATCAACAAAACCTTTTCTTGATATTACTGATCGGGTAGCTGCTGGCGGAGAGATGGGATTACTTGGTCTTACATTCCACCCAAACTACGAAAGCAACGGATACTTCTATGTTAATTATACAGTCTCCAACCCAAGGATGACGCGCATCTCAAGGTTTACAGTATCTTCTACAAATCCTGACTCTGCAGATAAAAATAGTGAGCTAATTCTTTTGTCTTTTAGCCAACCATTTTCAAATCATAATGGTGGATGGATTGGATTCGGACCAAATGATGGCTACTTATATATTGGAGTTGGAGATGGCGGCTCTAGTGGAGATCCTCAAAACCATGGTCAGAATGTTAATACAATACTTGGAAATATTTTAAGGATTGATGT
>CP070637.1:314616-317334 GCA_020354005.1 Ignavibacterium sp. | reverse complement strand
CTGCTGCCATGTTCCAAGCAGCAATTTTTCATCATTAAAGGGAACTGTTAAAGATGCACCCTGAATTGCGGATCGAATGTGCGAATGACCATTTCCATCATGCCAGGTGTTATCGTGCTCATAATTAATTTCAGCGGGAGCAATCCTTCCAAAAAATTTTGGATAATCTTTAAGCAAACCAGGTTCATATTCTATTGTTGTAATCCCCCCCGTTGACCCGCCCGCAAAAATCAGAACATTTCCTTCAACTATTCCTGTTTCATGTAGAATTTTCTCAATTTCACCCGTTATATCAATTATATCGCAATCCCCTTTTGTGCTTATGCTGATTGAATGAGTCTCGATATCCATTATACTTTTTTTACAAATATTAAAAATGAAATTTTGAATACAAAGTTACTAATTAATTCCTTTTTAGCTGTCTAAAATGCGGTTGTTTTTCATTGTAAATCAGGCTTTCAAAGCTTAATTTGGCGGGACATTTTCTCATCATTTTTCCGGAAAAAAGTATGACTTCTAAAGATTACATAGAACTCGAAGATAAGCACGGTGCACACAATTATCATCCAATTGAAGTAGTAATAGATAAAGGTAAAGGCGTATGGGTTTGGGATGTAGAAGGTAAGAAATACTTAGATTTTCTTTCTGCTTACTCTGCTGTAAACCAAGGACATTGTCATCCGAAAATTGTAAACGCTTTAACAGAGCAAGCACAAAAACGTACTTTGACATCACGTGCATTTTACAACAGTGTTCTTGGAGAATACGAAAAATTTATTACTGAATATTTCGGATACGATAAAGTTCTGCCGATGAATACGGGAGTAGAAGGTGATGAAACTGCATTTAAATTAGCGCGCAAGTGGGCCTATTCAGTAAAAGGAATTCCGGAAAACAAAGCTAAAATAATTTTTTGCGAAGGCAATTTTCACGGAAGAACTATGATGGCTGTTTCTGCATCAAACGATCCAGATTGCAAGGAAGGGTACGGTCCGTATTTGCCGGGCATTGAAATGATTCCTTTTAATAATATCCCCGCATTAGAAAAAGCACTTGAAGATCCGAATGTCGCTGCATTTCTAGTTGAACCGATTCAAGGTGAAGCTGGTGTTGTTGTTCCAGATGAGGGATACTTAAAAAAAGCTTACGATCTATGTAAGAGAAACAACGTATTATTTATTGCAGATGAGGTTCAAACAGGATTATGCAGAACCGGCAAAATGCTTGCCTGCGACTATGAAAATGTAAGACCAGATATTCTTATTCTCGGCAAAGCACTTTCGGGTGGCGTGATACCGGTTTCGGCTGTACTTGCAAATGATAAGATTATGCTTACAATAAAACCTGGACAGCACGGATCAACTTTCGGTGGGAATCCTCTAGCCGGAAAAGTTGCAATTGCTGCACTAAAGGTGTTAAAGGAAGAAAATCTTGCTGAGAACGCTGAATGGCTGGGTAACTATTTTAGAGAAGGCATGCAAAAAATTGTTGAGGAACTAAATATTGTAACTTTAGTTAGAGGAAAAGGGTTGCTGAATGCAATTGTAATCAAGCCCACTCAGACAGGTAAAACCGCATGGGATGTTTGTGTCGAATTCAAGGAGAATGGTTTATTAGCGAAACCTACACATGGGGATATTATCAGATTTGCTCCCCCACTTGTTATAACAAAAGATGAAATTGATTGGGCACTCAATACAATAAGAAATGTTTTAATAAAATTTGAGGAAAGAAATATTCCCGTAAAAGCATAAAATTCTATCCGGGACCTATTTTAATCAAAGTACTTTTTTAGTTCGAGTTTTGTTTTAGATACTGCTGTTTCCAGTTTAGCAATTCTTTCATTCACGTTATACGCATCATTGCTTTTACCGGATAATTCAATTGCATAAGCTTCATCTCCAACTTTAATTGCACCGACAGAATAACTTGCTCCCTTAATTGTATGCGCAAGATCCACTACTTTGTCTAATTCCTGTTGTGAGGCGAGATCAACTAATCGCTCCATCTTTTGCTCAACATCGTTTAAATAAGATTGAAGAAGCTCTTTTTCAAATACAGAGTCGCCCAAGCTTACATTTTCCAGCCGTTTATAATCAAATAACTCATTGTTTTCCATTGTAGCTTCTAAGGTATGGGTCTGTTTATTATTATAAATATCCAGAAGATTATCAATTTTATTAATTAACTCTTGCCCTATAATTGGCTTTGAGATATAATCGTTCATTCCGGCATTCAAGCACTTTTCCTTATCACCCATTAAAGCATGTGCAGTAAGAGCTATAATAGGAATATCCTTTTGGGGCAAGTCCAACTTCCTAATTTCAGATGTGGCAGTAAATCCATCAACTTCCGGCATTTGAATGTCCATTAAGACCGCATCAAAATTACCATCCTTAACGGCTTTAATGGCCTCTTTTCCATTATTTACAGCAGTTGCGTTATATCCGGAAAGACTTAGCATCTTTAATGATACTGCCTGATTTACTTGATTATCTTCAACTAAAAGAATATGGTAACGAGCTCTTTTGTCAGCAAGACCATTTGAAGCAAACAAAAAATCATCTGTGATAGCGGTTGATTTTATAATTGACTCAGAATTAACTTTCTCCATATTTCGCAGTTCAGATTTTTGTTGAATTTTACAACGTACCCTGAATTTAAAAGAACTGCCCATTCCTACTTTACTTTCAACGCTTATCTCACCATTCATCAGAT
>CP070637.1:309159-314516 GCA_020354005.1 Ignavibacterium sp. | reverse complement strand
CCATTCTGCTTTAACAAATACCTTACACCATGCTTTGAGCTGGAATACATTTCCCATTGAGGGTGATCGAATCCCATATGGCAGGTCTGGCAAGCCTGTGGTTGTCTTGCTTCCTTGAGCGAGAAAGTATGTCTCGTATGGCAGGCATCGCAGGAAGCTACACCATACTGCTGCCCATCTGCCTTTAACTGTTTAATTTCCTCCTCGGATTTTATACCGATCTTATGACAGCTTCCGCATCCTTTCATTCCTTCCATCAAAGCCATCGGCTGCATATGCGAAGTAGGCATAGCAAATGCTGCTGCCCAGGCCATTGCATGCTTTCCTTTTTCATATTGCGCTACCTGGGTATCGTGACAATCGCGGCAAGTTTCCGGTGTCGGAATTGAAACATTTTCAACATTGTTCGCATTTGTATGTCCATCCCCGTGACAGACAGAGCAATCAATATCGTTATCAGAGTGTTTACTTAATTGCCAATCTGTAACAATTTTAGGTGTTATGGTTTTGTGGCATTCAACACAATTTTGTGAATAACTAAATTGAATTGAAACAAAAAACAAAGCCACCATGAAGAAGATAAATTTATTCATCTCTTCCCCTCCTTTATTTTGTTATTAAATCGGGTAGAACTTGGTCTAACCACTGTTAATTGCAACTTCATTTAAAGATTCATTTACTATATCGTTTTTTAAACTCTTCCTGTGCTTTTTTACGTTTTTCTTTTTCCTCTTCGGGTAGATTTCCAGTGTACCAGGAGTGTTCTGGTCTAGCCAGTAATTCTTCAATCTTACTTTCTAATATTTTTGCACCTTCAACTTTTTTTGGATCTTCTGAAACTAAATTTTTCTCGGCAACTTCTTTTAATTCAGGTATAAACATTGTATACCAGTGCTTGGCAACTTCATACAATCCATGCCAGTGAGTATAGTCAGGAGCCATCATTGAAACACCATGTCTTGTTCTTCTTCCTTCGTGATGCCAGATCTCCCACCATGTCCACTCAACTTTATCATCAAACTTCATCGCTGAAATTAAATTATTATCATAAAGCACTTGCATCAATTCGCCGCCTGGCTCACCAAACTTCGAATTATATAAGTTTATAACACCATCGTATTGTTCATAAAAATTATCAACATAATTTGGAGTATGACAGACGGTACAAACTTCCTTCATATTATTACGCCTGGTTTGCCAGTTTACCATTGCCATCTTATCAAGACCAAGTTTCTTATCAGATATTTCTGGACGGATAGAAACAGGAGGTCTGTTGTTCCAGCTAATTCTTAGTCCAACATCGTGTGTAACAGGAATCAAATCGCCACCGCTTGTGCGAACAGCGGACATATGACAGGTTGCGCAAGTGGGTGCTGCAGTATAGTCCTCACCTAAGACCCATTTGGAACTTTCCATCTTCAAATCATCTTCGTACGCGCGGTACGCAATACCGTGTTTTGATTCTTCATAGATTTCTTTTTGAGGATGATCGGGACCTAAATGACACTTACCACAATTCTCTGGTCTACGTGCCTGCTCAGCAGAAAAGGCATGCCTTTGATGACAAGCAGTACAGGAACCAACACTTCCATCAGGATTAAATCTTCCAATACCGGTATTGGGCCATCCGGTTGGCTTTAAGGAGCCATCATCATTTACTTCTACAACACTTCCGTGGCATTGTTTACAACCGCTAACAGTTAAAGCTGAACCGCCATAAAAATTCCAATCACCTTCAACAATATCAGCTAAAAAATTATCAAGAGAACCGAGAATTGCCCCCGCTTTTGAATGATGACTCTCATCAAATTCCTGTACCTCTTTCGCATGGCATTTTGAACAATCTTTTGGAGATGTAATGATGCTTATCGTATAGCCATTGTGTTCAAATGCATCAATATCATTTACTTTTGCTTGATGACATTCAAAACAACCAACATTCGCCCTGAAGTGTTTTGAAGTTCCCCATTCCTGGTAGATACCTGTTGTTTCGGTATTGTGACAACTTATACACTCTTTTGTCTCATCAGACATTTGATTGGGAATTGTTGTCTGTGCATTGCAAATTGATAAAAAGAATATGCTAATTACAACAAGTAAACTGAATGGTTTTAAGCTATTCATAATATCATTCTTTGGTTAATGATTATTAATTGATTTAAACTTGAAAAAGTCTAATTGTTTGCTGAGGAGCAGTTCTTTTTTATAAGTTGTGCTAAGGTTTTGATGAGAGGTGTTGTTATCATTATGAAGAGCTGTTGTTATGATTAAGCCCTGATGAATTTCATTTACAAGAGGATATGGTGAATTGTTTTGTTTCATAACCTCATAAGTTAATGATGGATGTGTGAAGCACGATTCACTCTGGTCAAATTATAACATCCTGCTTTCTAATTCAATTGTTCTCAAAATTATTTTTTATTATTGGCTGGATCAGCTTTGGATTAATCATTTTTATTTCCCACCCGAATTTTTCTGCAAGTCCAGATTCAATTTCTTCTGATTAATCTCCTTTAGCTTCTTTTCCATCAATGCCTTTTTATTAAACTCCTTCATAGCAGCTGTACCTGTTGGATGGCCGTAACTATTCATCCTTTCATAATGAAATAAATATTCCTCTGCTGTCAAATTATTCTGCCAGTTGCCAGTAAACATACCCGCACCTGTCATGAGCATAAAGATGGCCATAACACCAATCACAACCGCCTTTTTTGTAACCTTGAAATTCTTTGAGGGAGTAACAGTCTTTAGTTCCAATGTATCTGCAACAGGACAAACATCAACACAATTCATACAGGACGTACACTCATCCGAAATAATTGTTTTAGCTTTATCCACTTTTATAAAAGAAGGACAGGCTTTTGTACACAATTCACAATCAATACAGCTTACTGTATCACGTTTAATTTTGTTTGGGCTGAGTATCGAAAAGATACCAAGCAATGCTCCATAGGGGCACAAAAAGCGGCACCAAAAGTTTCTTATAAATATTGAAAGCACAAAGAGTACAGCTATTACAATCAAAGAAGTGCGAGATATATTTGCAAAGAAATAATACATCTTGATATCTGAAATTAAATTGTAAGGACTATCAAGAAATGCTTCCAATGCAAGATCGGTCATAAGGAAGATGACTGAATATACAAGAAATCCAAGCATTAAATATTTTAATGAGCGTAACGGATAATCTAAAAACTTTGGAAGCTTTAACCTTCTTTTGAATAACTTTTCACCAAAATCACCAACAAGTTCCGAAAGTAATCCAACCGGACAGAGCCAACTGCAGAATGATTTGCCAAAAACTATGGACATCAATACAATTGCAAAAAAGATAAACAAACCAGCCGGATGGGCCTGATGAATTATTCCTGTGGTGAGAAAAAGATAGAAACTCATAAATGAACTGATTGGAAGAAAGCCATCCACTCCCGGGGGTCTTGTTGAATACGCTGCAGCACCCCCTGTTTCCAGGAATTGAATAAAAAAGTAAAACTCAACACCTATCCATATGCATAATACTGCAAATAAAATTTGAATTATAAACCGATACTTCTGTATCCCTTTCTCTTTATTTCGATTTATTATTTTTTTTGCCATAATCGGATTGTTCTATCCGGTTTTACATCAAATTTTTTTATATAGTCTTAATCTTATTAATAGTTTTTTGCTTGAACTTATCTAAGGTTTCTTCAGTCAACATGTTATATGCTAAGGTTCTTAGTTCTCCCCAGGTATCATGAACCGGGCAAGGTGTATCCGGTGTACAGTTTGGAAATCCAAGAACACAACTATCAAACATCTCTAATCCATCAATAGCCGCAACAACATCAATTAGTCTAATAACCGATGGATCCTTTGCTAAAGCGAAGCCACCAAACTTCCCTTTCTTTGAAGCAACGATACCGCTGGCTGTTAAGCTTTGCAAAATTTTTGAAACAAACTCCTTGGGTACCTTCAAAGTCGCAGCAATATCATCAACTCTGGTAACACCTTCAGTTTGATGCGCGGCTAAGTATAGCACCGCTTGCATTCCGTATTCACACTTTTTAGAAAATATAACTGTCATATTTTAATCGGATTGTTTTATCTGAAATTTACGGAGTTAATAATTAATAGTCAACAATAATATTTAGGAATTGAATCAAAATTAGCAACATAAGTTCACAATAAATACAATTTTTAATTGAGTCAAATACAGTATTTTTTATTAAATAGCAGACATATCTAACTGATTATAATCACTTATTAATTAGCTAAATTAATTGCCTATAAATAGAACTAAAAGATTATTACTTCCCGATGAATGATATTATAATAAGGATCGGTAACCTTGCATAACGAAATACTTCAATATGAAAAGGCAGAAGTTTACTCTAATCCTATTTTATCTGCATCAAAGATAGAAAAGTTAACTGCTTTATGGGCATTGAGTGAATCAGCTTTAGGTGGAATTTTACACGCCCTAAGATTTCCTCTCCGTGGAATGTTTATTTCTAGTGTTGCAATAATTATAATTAGTATGATTGCTAGGTTTTCAGATAAGCGTTGGCAGATAATCAAGTCGACGATCCTTGTGATATTAATAAAAGCCCTTATAAGTCCGCACACACCCCTCACTGCTTACCTTGCTGTTTTCCTGCAGGGATTACTAGGTGAACTTTTTTTCTTCACAAAGAAGTTTAAGATTCTATCACCGTTACTGCTCGGAATAGTTGTTTCATTGTTAAACGGCTTTCAAAAAGTAATTGTGTTAACCTTAATTTTTGGAATGACTCTATGGGAAACTATTAACGACTTCATTAACTACATTGCCACAGATTGGTTTAGGTTAAATATCGAGAATCCAGTTGATTTTAGTGTTATATTGATAAGCATTTATGTTGGTATTCATCTTATACTTGGAATTATTGCAGGATTACTAGCATACACAATCCCCAACAGTGTGGAGAAAAAAATAAAAGAAACTTCCACAGTTACTCCTTTTATTGAACGAATAGAAAATGAAGAGAAGTTTAAGAAAAGGAAAAGGAGAAAATGGTTAAGACCATCAACAATTTCAATTTTTGTCTTATCGGTTATTTTAATACTTGTAAGCTATCTCTATCCAGAAACAAGCAAATTTGACGTGAAAGCTATAATTATTATGCTAGTTAGAGCTGTATTAATTATGGTTATCTGGTTCTCGGTCATTGGTCCGTGGGTAACAAATTATATCAGGAAACATTTAAGCAAGAAACAAAATAAATACGCAAAAGAAATTAGCTCATTCATTTCCTTTATGCCGGGCCTAAAGATCCTGGTTGCCTCAGCCTGGGAAGCTTCAGCAAGTCTTAAAGGTGTTAAAAGAATAAAACTAT
>CP070637.1:304391-309059 GCA_020354005.1 Ignavibacterium sp. | reverse complement strand
TGTGATAATCCATAGTTAGCCTCCAGTATAAATGAATTTACATTCCGTTCGCGAAGATCATCATCAAGTCTTTCCGTACCTGAATAAACATCCTGCAGGCTATTAAATTCATATGTAATTCCAACTTGTAAATTTCCATCAGCAGAACTTGCGATAGCCAATGAGCCTACTAACGGTGAGCCGGCAGAGCAGCAAGCCTGCCCTTTTAGGTTCGTGGCAACAATTAGAGGCAGCAAAATTATTATTAGTAATCTTTTCATAACAGAACTGTTCTTTTCTCATATGAATAATAATTTAATAGGGTTACTAAAAATGTCATCCCGAAGACAGAACTCTGCAAGTGACCATCACACTTTTGGCGATGAATAGCACCACTCTTCAAACATCATAAATAATTTGTCATATGCATGTCAGATTCAGCTTGCAAGTGCGTTTATATTAAAGTTAAAATTAATCTGCGAAAAACAAGTGAGATTTAATATGAAACGATTAGACAGGTAAAATAAGCCCGATGTAAAAAGCCCCGTCGAACAAGCGGGGCTTTTTTATTTACTGTAAACCTGCCGAGATATTCAATTAATTAATGATAAGGTCTCTACTCTCTCCATAAACTTCCCTTCATCAATATCACCATAAGCATAAAGTTCATCTTCAATGAAGAGGGCAGGCACAATTATTATTCCCTTAGAACGTTCTTTTCGGATATCTTCAATGTGAAGTTTTATGCCATCTCGTTTATTTAACATATTCTCTACTGCCCTTCTAACACGATCACATGCCGCGCATCTGTTTGTAACAAAAAGTGTAATATTCATTTTTTTATGACAAAGTTACTTAGAGGAAGGCAAGCACTGCTGTCTGCAGGATGACAATAAGGGTATTATGTCAATAAGCTGGTAAGTTTTTCCCTGTTATTAATTATTAATTTTTTTCTATCAAAATTAATAACCTTCTTTTCTCTTAAATCGGTAAGAATAGAATTAACTGTCTGCCTTGAAGTTGCTGTTAGCTCAGCAATATCCTGATGCTTCAAAAACGGCTTAACAAAAATCTCATCGCCAATCTGCTTTCCATTTTCATCTGCTAATCTTAATAAGAAAGATACAAGCCGTTGCTCTGCATCTTTAAAAACAAGCTCTTCAATCCTCTCAGAGTATTTCTTTAATTTTAATCCAATAAGCTTTGTAATCCTTAAATTCAATTCGGGATTTCTATCAACAAACTCCTTAAACTCATTTTTATTTATGGCACATACCAGGCAATCATCCAACGCAGTTGCAAATTCATTTCTCTCACCTTCATCAAAAAAAGCCATCTCACCAAAGACCTCACCCATATTTACCAGGGCCAAAATCATTTCCTTACCATCGCTCGATGTTCGTGTGAGTTTCACCCTGCCCTTCTTTAAAAAGAAAATGGAGTTTGATGGTTCCTGCGGAAAATATATTGGTTGGTTTTTAGGTATGTCCTGCATCGAAGTTATACGGTGTAGCTCCTGCATACTTTCTTCTTTCAGATCTTTGAAGATATTAAAATTTTCCAGGTACCAGAATTTTGTTCCTACGGCAGCTATGGTTATCTCAGATTAGTTTTATAATTTTTTCGCAAGTGATCGCAATTCAAAATAAAAAATGAATTGCTTTAATGAAAGACAAATTGATTATTTTTTAATTTGCGATCAAAGTTGAGGAGAGTCAAATTAGATTTTCTCTGCTGCTATTTTTAGTGATTTAATCATGCCTCCAAATATTAATCCATGAAAGGGATAAACTAAATACCAATATAACAAACCCCATAAACCTCTGGGCTCAAAAAATGCAATTTGTGTTAAGCTTGATTTATTATCATCCGTGTTCTCAACATTAAATTGAAGCCATGCCTCACCGGGAAGTTTCATCTCTGCACGAAGACGAAGCAGTTTATTTTTTTCAATGGCTTCAACACGCCAGAAATCAAGAGGATCACCAACTACCAATTCCGATTCGCTTCTTCTCCCTCTTCTTAAACCCACACCACCAAAAAAAAGATCAATATAACCACGTATTTTCCATAAGAAATTTGCATACCACCCATTCTTACCACCAAGCGAGGTGAAAGCTTTAAATGTTGATTCGGCTGAGGCATTGACAACTGTTTCCCTGTTCTCGATCATCATTCCCTCTTTTTGTGTGAGATGAACAGGCGTTAATTTGTCTTTCGTACCTGATGAATAAGAGCTAAACCAAATAGTCTCAGTTTTTCCCTCCTTGTCTCTTTGCAAAGCCAATTCCACAGCTTTTCTATAGGAGATTGTTTTAAAGCCAAATAGTTCCTTGGCTTTGTTGCTTTTACAAATCAATTCTGTCTTCAAGCCATCAACCAAAGGTTTTGCAATCCTCGCCGGTAGCGGTGTAACTAGACCAATCCAATGCGAAGACAATCTGGGAGTAAGCACCGGGACTTTTATGAAATATCTTTTTAGTCCTCTCACATCGGCATAAATTCTCATCAAATCTTTGTAAGTAAGGATATCTTCTCCACCAATCTCAATTATCTGACCTACCGTTTCCTCAATCTCAAGTGCATCAATTAAATAACGCAATACATCCCTGATAGCTATTGGTTGAGTACGGGTGTTAACCCACTTTGGTGTAATCATAACGGCAAGCCGTTCCGTAAGGTATCTTATCATTTCAAATGAAAGACTGCCGGAGCCAACAATTACCCCTGCTCTGAATTCTGTTACAAGAACATTAAACTTTCTAAGAGTATCACCGGTTTGTAATCTGCTGGATAGGTGCTTTGAAAGGTCTTCTTCGTGAGATCCTAAGCCGCCAAGATAAATAATTCTTTTTACACCTTGCTCTTCAGCAGCACGTGCAAAGTTTTCTGCAGCAATGATATCGGATCTGGAGAACTCACCATCTCCACCCATTGAATGAATTAGATAATAAGCAGCATCAATGCCTTTAAGTTTTTCATTTAGAGATTCCGGTTCCAAAACATTCCCCTGTACAATCTCAACTCCTTCCCACCTGCCCTTTAACCTTGACGCATCACGCACAAGACATCTTACTTTGTATCCCTTGTCCAATAAATGCGGAACTAGTCTTCCACCAACATATCCTGTTGCCCCTGTAATTAAAATCATTTTAACTTTTAAGCACTTCTAATGTGGCTGATAAATTCTTTTCTGGTTTCATAATTCAAAAATTTACCGTGGTAGCTCGAGGTCATTGTTGAACTATTAACATCATTTACTCCTCTTGAAGCAACACATAAATGATCTGCATCGATGACAACCGCCACGTCTTCGGTTTGCAATGTGTCTTTTAGCTCATTGGCAATTTGTATTGTTAATCTTTCCTGAACCTGTGGACGTTTAGCATAGTATTGGGCAAATCTGTTTAGTTTCGATAATCCAATCACATAATTCTTTGGGAAGTAAGCAATGTGTGCTTTACCGATTATTGGCACAAAGTGATGCTCACAGTAGGAATAAATTGTAATGTCTTTTTCAATAAGCATTTCA
Source organism: Ignavibacterium sp. (assembly GCA_020354005.1). Classification (GTDB taxonomy): domain Bacteria; phylum Bacteroidota; class Ignavibacteria; order Ignavibacteriales; family Ignavibacteriaceae; genus BMS3ABIN03. The sequence continues at coordinate 305,548 of CP070637.1, read as the reverse complement.
TTGAACTTAAACTTGTTTTCAAAGATTGTTGGCTGCGGTTTATTCTCAGGATTTAATCCACTAAAAACTTCCTTCACATACATTTTTGCAACACGTTTAGGTGTATCTTTCAGACTTTCATCGTTCAGATCCAGGCCTAATATCTGCATAATGTCCTTAAAGTTCTTCTCAATCAGTTCAATTTTTAATTCGTCATCAATCTTAAATGCATCACTACGCAGCGGTGTATCAACTGATGTAAGGACATGATAATCTATAATATCTTCAAAATTAATGCTTTGAGTTTTACCGTTTCCCGGATCTTTCATTAGCTATTCCTTTTTTTACTGTTATAAACAAGCATATTGATTTTAAAGTTCAGAGTGGATGGAATTTGTTAATATAGCTTTATCCAATCAATATTTAACTCAAACCTCCCGAATTGCTTATCGGCGATAAGTATACCGATTTGTTTCATGTTTTTTGATTCAAGCTTCGGTTTGTTCGAAAGTGTTCTTCCCCTGAAAGTTGGCTTAAAGTCACTTAATGGAATTTTATATTCTTTCCATTCTCTGGCATCAGTTTTAAATTTTGCCTGGTAGGACATTCCATCAAAATTATTATCGGTTCTAAATCTTAAATTATAAATATTTCCATCGCCCTTAACACGGATTATTGTTCCTTCAAAACCATCAAATTCACTCTCTAAATAGGTCCTCGCAGAGGCAAAGCCGCCATTGTTATCCGGTAATACTGTCCCGGAAAATGTTGCAGTACTATCTGAATTTATTTCAAATCGGCTTTCGGAGACTCCTCCCATAACAACATCATTCACTGTTGTCCAATCACCGGAGGTTTCCGGGGAATCGAAATTAAAAATTACTTTATCGCTGTTCATTATTAAACTCATAACTGTTAAAAATACAATTGATATCATTTTATTTACTCAGCTCTTTTTCTATTGATGAAATTATTTTTTTACTATCTGGCTTTGTTGCGCTTCTGAAACGATCAACAACATTTCCTTCTTTACCGATAATAAACTTCTCAAAATTCCATTTGATGGACGACTTTCCGGTAACAGGATTACCCGTTAACAAATTGAAAAGTGGTTCTTGCTCTTTTCCCTTTACGTGTACTTTATCAAACATTGGAAATGTAACTCCATAATTTAATGA
>CP070637.1:301516-304291 GCA_020354005.1 Ignavibacterium sp. | reverse complement strand
TCTTCATTTCAGCCGGGGTGATTAATCCGGAGTTTAATACCCGTTCAGGTCCCTTTCTGTTTTTGTTGTCCGCTCCTTTTAAATGATCGTAAAGATCATTTGTAAAGTTTGTACCAATTTGAATAAGTACCGAACACAACAATGCTACATATGAATAAATGAAAGTAAAATGATTTTGAGAAATAGCTAATGCAGAACCAACCATTACAGGAACAACTGCTGCTAATAAAGTTTTTGGTCTGCTTGCAAGAATCCAGGAATTAAATTTGGATGTTGTAACTTTATTCATATTATTATCACATAGAAGTCACTGTCAGTCTGAGCCTGTCGAAGACTGACAATTCACAGGGTCACACTTCGACAAGCTCAGTGTGACATTTATCTTAAATATATTGATTGACATTATTAACAGGGTCTTTACGGTAGCTTAGGAAACTTTTTAAAATCAGGTTTACGCTTTTCTAAATAAGCTTTCTTTCCCTCCTGTGCTTCCTCACTCATATAGTAGAGGAGGGTGGCGTTACCAGCAAGTTCCTGTATTCCGGCCTGTCCGTCCAGGTCGGCATTAAAGCAGGATTTGAGAACGCGTATTGCCATTGGACTATGCTGCAGAATTTGTTTTGCCCAATCAACTCCTTCTTTCTCAAGTTCTTTTAGGGGAACGACTTTATTAACCAATCCCATCGCCTCAGCTTCTTGTGCATTGTATTGTTTACAGAGATACCATATCTCACGTGCCTTCTTTTGCCCGACTATACTTGCGAGATAACTTGAGCCGAATCCTCCATCAAAACTTCCAACCTTCGGACCTGTTTGACCAAAGATTGCATTATCTGCTGCAATAGTAAGATCACAAACAACGTGGAGGACGTGACCGCCGCCAATAGCGTAGCCAGCTACCAAAGCGATGACCACTTTGGGAATGCTTCTTATTAATTTTTGGAGATCGAGTACATTTAATCTTGGTACACCTGTTTTATCAACATACCCCTGATCTCCGCGAATAGTCTGGTCTCCACCGGAACAAAATGCATATTTGCCATCTTTTGCAGGTCCGTAACCGGTTAATAGAATTACACCTATAGTTTGATCCTCTCTTGCATCAGTAAATGCATCATACATTTCAATTACCGTTTCAGGCCGGAAAGCGTTCCTAACTTCCGGGCGGTTGATAGTAACCTTAGCAATCCCATCCATTTTCTCGTAGATGATGTCTTTGTAATCGTTCGCTTCTTTCCAGTTATAACTCATCGATAAACCCAATAATTTTTATTTGGAAATGTAAAAATAATCCGAAAGAAATATAAGTTAGAATTGTTTGAAAAATTCATTCAAAACCTCAACGAACCTATCCTTTTCCTCCAGATGTGTATTATGCCCTGCGTTTTTAATTACGGAGTGATTAGCATTTAAGAATTTTTTTGCCAACACTGTATTTAGCTCACAATACTTTGTATCAAGTTCACCGGAAATTAAGAGAACAGGGGACTTAATTAAATGCACGTTCTCTGTAAGATAAGGCATCTTTCCTGTACTAAATCCTCTCAGCATGTTAGCCAATCCTGACTTTGAGTTTTTTGCTATTCTTCGCTTAATTTTTTGCAGCTTCTCCTCTGAGAATATTCTTTGCGTATTAAATATATTTTGATTCATCCAAAGTTCAGCAAATTTTTCTGTGCCTTCATTTTCAATAAAAGATGCTAACTCTTCGTCACTTCTTATTCGTTCTTTCCTTTCCTTTTTATCTTTAATTCCTGCAGATGTGCTTTCTAAGATTAAGCCCTTAATTTTTTTAGGATAAGCTACAGCAAAATTCAATGCTGCTCTTCCACCCATAGAATAGCCAAGTAATATTGCTTTGTTTATTGATAATTGATTAAGAACATCCCCCAAGTGATTTACTAAAGATTCCGTTGCATATTTTTTTATATCAGATGGTGAATCACTTTTACCATGCCCAATTAGATCAATACCAACGTAATTGAATCTTCCATCTAAACAGGTATAAATATCACGCCAATCCTCTAATGATCTTGTAAAACCATGCAGCAATAGGACAGTATCTTTTTTCTTATCAAAAGAGTTAAAGTTTTCGAAATTAATTTTAACTGAATCAGAGGTGATGATCATTTAGCAGTGAATTCTTTATCAATTTTTTTCACGACACTTGCCCAATAATTCTTACGGAATTTAGTTGATTTATCTCCATCAGTTTTTATCTCAAGCACGGTAAAAGATTTATTACGAATAGAATTTTTGATTTTTTTCTTCAAATCTTCGCTGCTTTTTATTTGGTGATAAATTAATCCAAATGATTTGACTATGCTTGATAGGATCAGATTGTGGTGAGCAATAAAGTATTCGGTGAAAGATTTTTTCTTTGATGCACCCGGCAGCATATTAAATATTCCACCACCGTTATTGTTAATAAGAATAACCAGCAATGGTATAGAATATTTCCCTGCAGGCAGCAATGCATTTAAATCGTGGATGAATGAGAGATCACCTGTGATCAGGATAGTTGGTTTTTTTATTGATGCTATACCTAACGCTGTAGATGTAACACCATCAATACCACTTGCGCCACGGTTAAAATAAACGTGAAAACTCTTTGCAGATTTTCCAGTAAACCAATCAACATCTCTTATTGGCAGACTATTTCCTAACATAATATGTGTCTTGGAAGGTATAGAAGCTAGTGCGGTGGTAATTATAGGTGGCTCAATTTGTTGCTCTGAGTTTTTACTCTGTTTTTTCTTAAAAGTTTCGACTCTT
>CP070637.1:295681-301416 GCA_020354005.1 Ignavibacterium sp. | reverse complement strand
TAGCCATCAAGCATCATATCACCGATGATTGCTATTCTCTTTCCGTCGAAGCTGGATTTTAACAATTCTAATCTATCTACTGATATATCAACCATTTTTAGTCCGTTTTATTTAAAATTTACTTTAAAGATAACGATAAATCGAACTTAGTTAAAGGGAGTTGTGAGTGAAGGAATATATGATCTAATGGGCTCATGTTTGAACAACTATGTGGTTCAATAGATCTGTGGATGAACAAAAATCAGCAGAACTTGAAATAAAAAATAATTAGGTTCTAACCGTTTTCACTAAAGGTTGCAGCACTTAAGCGGGCAAGAGGATTTTTTACCCTTATCTTTAACAGACCACTATTGCTGCCCACCCACATATTTTCCCCGTCAAAATGAAATGTAAGAAAAGTTGATGAACGTATATTCAACTGATCCAGATCAACTTCTGTTACCCGAAGTGTTTTTCGATTAATTAAGAAAAGTCCTTTACCCTGTTCGATGTTTTCATCCCTGTTAAATGAGTAAACACCTGCCCAAATGTAATTTCCAGTTCTTCCTAATGCATAAATGCCGTTGTCTGCCAATCCGTTTATCTGGGAGATCTTTTTCCAATCCAATCTTCTATCGTAAACATAAATCCCTCCAACATTATACCCGGGATCGCTGGATGAGGTGAACTCATCGGTACCAAACCATATTCTGTTGCCTTCAAAAATGAACGAAGATACTGAGACTGTTTTACCTTCTTCGTTAAAACCGCGCTTTTTATTTGTAATATATTTCCAGGCTGCTTCGCTCTTATACAATTTCTTTTTTTCGTAACGGTGTACACCAGATTCTGTCCCAAACCAGATAAGACTATCACCATCAATTTCAATTGATTTAATATTATTAGACTTCTGGTCCTTTCCCTGCATCATATCAATATCAGAATATCTTCTTTTCCTAACGTCCAGCCTTGTTATATTCCTGAACCTTCCAATCCACAAAATATCCTTCTCGGGATCGTATTTTAATGACCTTATCCAGTTTCCAAACTGCCCGCCCTGCGCAAACTTTCTTTTACTCCATTTGTTGCTCTTCTTTGTCAGGATAAACAGTCCCCCGGCCGATCCAGCCCAAACATAATCCTTGTTCACCTCGATTGCATAGAAAAGATCGTTATCCAGATTGCCGCTTTTTGTAGAAAAGTTTTCCCACTTCCCATCTTTTGTAGAATATTTGTAAATCCCCTGTCCGTAAGTAGCAACCCAAAGGATATCACCATCCTGGGCAATACTCATAACAGTAGCACCTTCAAGAAAAATTTCAGAATCGATTTGTGCGAAAGTAAAGTGTGCAGTTATACAGAATAAAAGTAAATAATAACTAATTTTTATCATCAGCATATACGACTGTTATATTGTTATCAATAACTTTCTTTATCAGAAGGGAACGTACCTTTTTTTACATCTTTTATATATGCTTTCACAGCTTTGTTTATTTCTTTTGCAAGAGTAGAATAATATCTAACAAAACGCGGATGAAAGTCAGTGTTAAGTCCAAGCATATCCGGTGTTACTAAAATTTGTCCATCACAGCTAGCACCTGCACCAATACCAATTGTAGGAATAGTTATAGATGCGCTCACCTTTTTAGCTAGCCTGGCAGGAATTTTTTCTAGCACCAGGGCGAATGCACCTGCATCTTCAAGTATTTTAGCATCCTCTAATATTTCATTTGCCTCTTCTTCTGTCTTACCTCTTTCACTATATCCACCGTAAGAATGAATACTTTGCGGCATTAAACCGATATGACCCATTACCGGCAAACCATATTCTGTAATTTTGCTGATTGTTTCAGCAATACGTCTCCCTCCTTCAAGTTTTACAGCCCCTGCCGGTGTTTCTTTCATAATCCTTCCTGCATTCCTGAATGCTTCATCAACGTTAAGCTGGTAAGACATAAAAGGCATATCAACCACAATCATTGCCCGCTTTACACCTTTCGACACTGCCTTTGTATGGTAAATCATTTCATCCATTGTTACAGGCAACGTGGTTTCATTTCCCTGAAACACATTACTTAACGAATCGCCAACTAAAAGTATATCGATACCAGCTTCATCAAGTAGTTTTGCTGTTATAAAATCATAAGCAGTTAATGCAGATATCTTTATCCCCTTCTTCTTAAGCAGCGCAACTGATTTTGTAGTTACTCTCTTTATTTGTTGTTCAATACTCATAATTTATCAATTCATTGTTGATGCTGGTTCAAAATCTTTCTGATAATTAATCCGCTTTATTTCAAAGTGTTTTGTAAAACCATTTTTTATTGATGAGGCTAACTCAGTGATGTCAATAGTTTTATTCAGTATTTCATTTAAATCAGTTGTAGTTTTATCCATTTCCTCTTTTAGTTCAGATGAGATGTCAGCTGGCAAGTCTAAATAACTACAAATGTTTTTATGATAACTCCCGCACAGTATTGAACCATGCTGAAGAACTACATTACCAATCCTTCTTTGCGCACTGCCTACAAGTTTCTTTCCTGCAAAGTTAATTTCATTTTTTGAAGATACTGAAAAACAAACGGCGCTCTTATCCTCATTATAAAATGAGGGGAAGTTTGGCTGCGAATTATGAAGTTCTAAATTCTTTAATGCATCATCATAAGAAATTAATCCTTTAACCAACGCAATATTAATTTCCCTGAAGAGGTCTTTTGGTGATAATTCCGTTCCTATATGATAAATTACAGAATAGGTTAACTCTTCAGCATGAAGAATAGCCCTTCCGCCGGTTGGGCGTTTAACTATGTCTATGTTATCATCTGAAATTTTTTTGATCGATAATGTCTTCTCAGATTGATTTGCTCCAAGTGACATGCAATAAGGTTCCCATTGATATAATCTTAACACTGCCTCATCAAATTTTAAGGATTTTGCAAGCGTTAAGTCAAAATCCATATTAAATTTACCAGTGTTTGACACGGTATTATAAAACTTCCAATTCACTTTCCTACTAATCCTCTCTTACTTCTGCTCAGGAAATTAAGCACATTTTGAACATGCACATTATGATCTAATTTTGATTCAATAATTTTTCTTGCCTGCGAAACGTTTAACGATTTATCATATAAGTAGTTATAAGTTTCTTTAAGTATCTCAATATCTTCACTTCCAAATTCTCTTCTTCGCAAACCTATAACATTAAGTCCGGCAAATTTTGCGGGTTCATTTGCCACAACTATAAATGGTGGTACATCCTGACGAACCTTAGTAGCACCACCAATCATAACATGGTCACCAATGATAACGAATTGATGCACAACGGTTAATCCACCTAATATGGCCCAGTAACCAATTTCGGTATGACCGGCTATCTGAACACCATTTGCAATTATACATTTGTCTCCAACCGTGCAATCATGAGGTATATGACTGTAAGCCATTAAAAGACAATTTTTCCCCACTTGAGATTTCCCGGTATCAGAAGTTCCCCGGTGCAAAGTAGCAAATTCTCTTACAACAGTATCATTACCAATAACAAGGAGAGATTTCTCCCCTCCAAATTTTAAATCCTGCGGCTGATTTGATATTGATGCACCTTGAAATATACTAACACGATTGCCGATACGTGCACCATCATAAATTGCTACGTGCGAAGCAATACTACAGTCATCCCCAATCTCAACATCATCATCAATAATACTAAATGCACCAACCTTTATATTATTACCAATCTTAGCTTTGCTGCTTACTATAGCTGTAGGATGGATATGATTCATTACACAAAATATTATTCTTCTTGCTTCTTGGGTCTATCAACTATGCCTGCCATAAAATCTGCCTCTGCCACCAATGCCTCATTTACATATGACTTACCCTTCATTGTAACTATCTTGCTTTTTTTATTTACAAGTGTGAGTTCCATATAAATCTGATCTCCTGGAACAACAGGTTTCCTGAATTTAGCATTGTTTATCTGCATAAAGTAAACAAGCTTATCTTCCGGATTCGGAATTGAGTTAAGTAAAAATACTCCGCCTGTTTGTCCCATAGCTTCAATAATTAACACTCCGGGCATTATTGGATTACCTGGAAAGTGACCCTGAAAAAACTGCTCATTCATTGTAACCGACTTAACACCCACCACTCTTTTATCAAGTTCCAATTCTATAATTTTATCTACGAGTAGAAATGGATAGCGGTGCGGAATTATTCTTTCAATTGCTGCTGCATCAAATACAACACCTTCCTTCTTTACAAGTTGGTATTTCTTTTCCAGCTGCTTCTGCTGGTATAACTTCCTAACCTGTTTTGCAAATTCAACATTAGCACGATGGCCAGGACGTGCAGCTAAAATTTGTGCTTTAAGGGGAGCTCCTATCAGAGCAAGATCACCCAGCAAATCGAGAAGCTTATGTCGTACCGGTTCATTTTTATAACGAAGAGATTTATTATTTAATATTCCATCATCACCAAGTGTAAACTTTTCCTTAAGTCCAATTTTATTCGCTAAATCTTTTAGTTCACCTTTCGAAAGCTGATGATCAACAATAACAACTGCGTTATCAAGATCACCTCCCTTTATTAACCCCTGATCAGCCAGCTCTTCAACTTCGCTTAAAAAACAAAATGTACGCGCCGATGCAAATTCAATTTCAAATTCTTTTTCAAAGTCGAATAGTCCAGTGTGTTGACTGCCCAGTGCCGGATTTTGATAATCAACCATAACAGTAATTCTATAATCATCAAGCGGCAAGCCTACTATTTCAACCTGTTCACTTTCAACTTTGTGGATGATTGTTTTATCTATTATAAGGTAATCCTTTGGAGCTTTCTGTTGTTCGAATCCTGCACTCTTTAATACATTAACATAATCAACTGCACTTCCGTCACCTACCGGTGGTTCATTTCCATCGAGGTCAATTATTATATTATCTATTTGAAGTCCCACTATTGCAGCCAGAACATGTTCAACTGTATGCACCTTTGCTTCACCAATTCCTATCGTGGTACCCCTCGATACATCTATAACGTTATCGGCTATAGCGGGGATCTCAGGTTTCCCACCAAGGTCAGAACGTATAAACCTTATTCCATAATTTTCTGGTGCAGGTTGAAATGTCATTGTACAATCGGTGCCAGTGTGAAGTCCTGTACCGGTCATCGAAACAGAGTTTTTTATGGTTCGTTGTTGTTCAAGCATAGATTTGCTATAGTAAATGATAAAAATTTAACTTAAAAACTGATTGAAAAGATAGTAAGATGGTGTAAGAATTACAAAAAAATGCTTTTTAGATAAGTTAATGTATGAAGAAGAATGCTTAAAGCTTTTTGTTCAGTTGCTCCTTTAACTCTTTAATCTCTTTCTCTAATTCTTTAATCCTGTCAGAATAATTAGGGAGATTTCTCAAGTGAGCTTCAAGTTTATGTGCAGATTTTAATTCTTTAGCCGGAGTACCAAAATAGTAGCCGGGTTTTAAGGATTTTGTAACACCAGATTGTGCTAGTAAAATAACTTTGTTACCTATGTTTACATGACTTGCTATTCCGACCTGTCCTGCTAAGATACAATCATCACCAACCGTACTGCTACCGGCTACTCCTGCCTGGCCGGAGATAACCGTATCTTCCCCTATAACACAGTTATGAGCAATTTGCACAAGGTTATCTATCTTTGTTCCACGACCAATTATTGTTGAACCAAGTGCAGCTCGATCAACACAAGCATTTGCACCGATTTCAACATCGTCATCAAT
>CP070637.1:290026-295581 GCA_020354005.1 Ignavibacterium sp. | reverse complement strand
ATATTGAAATTAAATCTGGTATTTCAAACAGTGTGGGATTGCTGATAGAACTTATTGACAAAAATGGAGATAAAGTTTTAAAGGAAGAGCGCAGTGTTAATATCACTAAGGGGAGAAGCAATCATAAAATAAAATTAAAAGAAATTACTAGTCCATTTATTTGGTCAGTTAATGAACCAAATCTTTATACGGCTAAGATATCCTTACTAGTAGATAAAAAAATTATAGATGAGAAATATGAACAGTTTGGTTACCGCTGGTATGAATTTAAAGAGCACGGCGCATTCTATTTGAATGGCAAAAAATTATTGCTTAGAGGAACTCATAGACACGAAGAACATGCAGGTTTAGCTAACGCACTTTCAAATGAGCAGCACAGGATGGATTTGAGAATGATTAAAGAAATGGGTGCCAATTTTGTAAGGCTCGCTCACTATCCGCAGGATCCTGAAGTGTATAAAACATGCGATGAGCTTGGATTGTTGGTATGGGATGAACTTCCCTGGTGCAGAGGTGGTGTTGGAAATGAAGAGTGGAAATTAAATACAAAAAGACTATTTGAGGAGTTGATCAATCAAAACTATAATCATCCATCAATAATACTATGGTCTGTCGGTAATGAAGTTTATTGGTTACCCGAGCGTGAAGGTGGTGGAGATATTGACACACTTAGAGCATTTACGAACGAACTAAATGAGATTGCACATAATCTTGATCCTTACAGGTTAACTGCTATCAGAAAATTTTATGAAGGAGCCGATATAGTTGATGTTTTTTCTCCATCAATTTGGGCAGGATGGTATTCCGGAGTTTACTCCAACTATGAGAAAGCGATCATTGATGCTCAGAAAAAGTATCCACGTTTATTCCATGCAGAATATGGTGGAAGCAGCCACATTGGTAGACATACTGAAACTCCAGTTACAGGTGAGGGATTTATTAATCCAAATGAATGGGCTGAAGCGGTTAACCAGGTGAAGGTAAAAAACATTGCCAGGCTTGGTGATTGGAGCGAGAGCTATATTGTTGATTTATTTGATTGGCATTTACGTTACAGCGAAATAAGTCAAACCTTTTCCGGAAACGCTCAATGGGCATTCAAAGATTTTGGTACTCCACTGCGTCCGGAGAATGCTATTCCTTATGTTAACCAGAAAGGATTAGTCGATAGAGAAGGAAAACCAAAAGATGCTTACTATGTATTCAAAAGCTATTGGAACAATAATGATAAGTTCACTTATATCGAGTCACATACATGGGATGAAAGAAGCGGTAAGCAAGGTAAAGAGCGGGAAATATCTGTATTCAGCAATTGCCCAGAAGTTGAGCTGATATTTAACGGTAATTCCTTAGGAAGAAAAGTAAAAGACATTTCTAAGTTTCCTGCAAGTGGTCTTAGTTGGAGTGCAAAGTTTGTCGAAGGAGAAAACACAATAAAATCAGTAGGTTGTGAGGGAGAAGAAGTCGTTGCAAATGATTCAATCAAAATACTTTACCACTATTCCCAAAATGAAAAACCAGAAGGCTTCAGTTTAAGTTCTAAGCGTTTACCAAATGGAAACTATCTCATAACAGCAATTGCCGTTGATAAGAATGGTAGAAGATGTATTGATTACAATGAACGAGTTTACTTTTCCTCTGAAGGCAAAGGTAAGTTAATTGAGAATTATGGAGTGCCGACTAAGTCATCAATAATTGAAATGGCGAACGGAAGGGCACAGATTGAGTTTAAATCAGTACCATTTGAAAAATCCACCATTGAAATCAGGAATCAGAACTTTAAAGGTGATTACTTAATAATTAATGGACTACAATGAAGAAAATCTTAACCAAGAAATTATACTGCCACTAGTTGTATTTAGTATTATTCTTCTTATAAATAAGGAATCACTTATGAGAAATTATAAGAGCAATCTGTGGTTAAATGCAGGACTTGGTCTAGCTCCATTCTTTTCAATACTAATCTCTTATAATGGGATCATCGCAATATTTAATTTCTAATACTAAAATGAAGGGTACTAAACAATATTGATAATTAACCAAGCAAAGATTTTAATGGATAAATCGTTTTTTTACTCAAGAAGGGATTTTATAAAACTCACAACGCGCGCCACACTTGGAAGCTTTCCACTACTGAGTTTAGCCAACTCCTTATTTGCATCTAATTTAACGTCTGATCAGGAATTAAAGATATTTATATTTTCTAAACATCTTCAGTTTTTAGACTATAAAAGTATGTGTGAAGCCGTAAAAGAAATGGGTTTTGATGGTATTGACCTGACAGTTAGGACCAAGGGACATGTATTGCCTGAAAACGTAAACGTTGACCTTCCCAGAGTTACAGAATATATGAATACATATGGTCTTCTACCCAAGTTAATAACAACGAAAGTGGTGGATGCTAATGATCCGGTAGATAGAAAAGTAATTGAAGTAGCCAGCCAATTAGGATATGTCTTCTACCGAACAGGATGGTTTAAATATTCAAAAGAAAGAGATATTCAGGAAAGTATCCAATTATATCGCGAGCGATTAAAGGCTTTGGCACAGCTAAATAAAATGCTGGATATAAGCGGAGCATATCAAAATCATTCCGGTCATTACATGGGCGCTTCTTTGTGGGATCTCGATCAAGTATTAGAGGGAATATCACCTGTTCAAATGGGTTGCCAATATGATATTATGCATGGCACTGTTGAAGGTGGCAAGAATTGGGAGATAGACTTTAGGCTTATAAAGGATCATATAAATACCCTAGTAGTTAAGGATTTTAAATGGGGTGGAAAAGATGGTAAATGGAAGCCAATATATACTCAGCTTGGAGAGGGAATGGTTAACTTTAGCAAGTACTTCTCATTACTAAAAAAATACAATATAAATGTTCCAGTATCGTTACATTGTGAATACGATTTAGGCGGTGCAGAAAAGGGTGGTATTCCTTCAATAGACAGGAAGGAAGTATTTAAGAAAATTAAAAAGGATTTGTTATTCCTAAGGGAAACATGGCGAAATATTAATAAGTAATTAAATTTATTAGAATAAAATGAAGAACTACTATAAACCAGTCATATTTTTTATTGTTATTGCTATTTGCATTATGGGCTGCACTAATCAAAAGGGTAAACAGATAGATATGAATAATCTTTATCCATGGTGCATCGTTGCATTTGATTCTTTAGAACGATCACCTGCGGAAAGAATTACTATGTTGAAAGAACTCGGTTTCACAAAGTACGCATATGATTGGCGTGATAAACATTTAGATGATATGGAAAGTGAATTAACGATGGCAAAAGAAAATGATATTGAGATAATATCTGTTTGGCTATGGCTTAATGCAAAAAGAGATAGCCTTGGTAAACTTAGCCCTTCAAATGAAAGGATTTTTAGAATATTAAAACACTTAAAACTTCAAACCACATTATGGGTGAGTTTCAATAATAATTTCTTTAAAAATCTAACTCAAGAACAATCTATTCAAAAAGCTGCAAAGATGATTAAATATATTTATGAAAAAGCAGATGGAATAGGTTGCAAAGTTGCACTATATAATCATCGTGACTGGTTCGGTGATCCAAATAACGAAATTGAAATCATTCAAGCACTACCTGAATGTGACTTGAGCATGGTATTTAACTTTCATCATGCTCAGCAGTACATAGAGGAGTTTCCTCAAATAGTTAAGAAAATAAAGCCCTACTTATCATCAGTTAATTTAAATGGTATGAGAAAGGAAGGTCCAAAAATATTACCTATTGGGGAGGGCGATTATGAAAAAGAAATGATCCAGCAATTAATTGATGAAGGATATAATGGCCCCTGGGGAATATTGGGACATGTTGAAAACAAAGATGTTGAAAAAGTTTTGAAACAAAATATCGCAGGATTTAAATCAATCGTTTTAAATTAAGCTTAAGAATGCCGAAGCTCTACGTGATATTACTTGGTTTCATTTTGTTCTATTGAATGTAACTTTTTTCTCACTTCTAGCCTCCTTTCTCCCAATTTAACTCCCTGAATTTTTTTTGGTAGAGTCTACTGAGAGATTTTTTTCTATTTTTCAGACAATTTGATCTTTTTCTCTTGACAATAAAATCTATAATATGTATGTTGTCATACAAGTTGCTTAAACATTCATCTTTGAAAAAGATTTTAGATGAAAGTATGAGTCTAACAGCAAGGAATTTTGCTTGAGGGCATTACGCAAAATAACTAACCGCATTCATTGGAGTTGTAGTAGATGAATAAATTGTTACAACTCAAGTACAAAAAAAATATTTCTCTAAGCCCAATCCCAACTGCACTTCTGACAAAAGTTACAAACATTTATAAAGTAATATCTGTCATTCCGGAGAGTGATTATGAACTATAAGATTAATTCAAATACAAAGTATTTCATAATAGTTATCCTACTGCTCTTTTCATGTAGAATATTTGCTGGAGAGACTGGTAAAATTGCTGGTAAAATAATAGATCAAACTACTGAAGAAGCTCTCATAGGTGCTAATGTTTTAATTACTGGTGTCTGGATAGAGGGTGTTGAACAACCTTTGGAATTTACTTATGGAGCAGCAAGTGATTTTGAAGGGAATTATTTTATCCTAAATGTACCACCCGGTTTCTATACTGTAAAAGCTTCATACATTGGTTACACTTCAAGTACGGTAACTAATGTAAAAGTTGATATCGATAAAACCACTACCGTAGATTTTAATTTAATCCTGGAAGGAATAACTACAGAAGAAGTTCTAGTAACTGCATATTCTCCTACAAGAGTTGAACGTGACAGAACTGCTACGAAGCAAGTTTATAATGTTAGAGATATTGAACATATAGCCGGAGTTACGAATATTGAAGATATTCTTGAACTTCAGGCAGATGTGGTTGATGATCACTTTAGAGGGGGCAGAGTAGGAGAATCTTTATACTTGGTGAGTGGGGGATCTATCAACAATCCTCTTACAAATTCCAGAGCTTTTAGCCCAATTGTGCTTGGTCTGGAACAGGTTGAAGTTTATACAAGTGGTTTTTCAGCTGAGTATGGTAATGCTCAGTCTGGTGTTGTAAATATGGTTGCCAGGCAGGGTGGTGACGTATGGGAGACTCGACTTGAAGTAGCTGGCATACCAACTTACTATAAAACTTGGGCCGGTAGTCCTTATTCGACTGATAATCTCTACTTCTATAATATGTTATGGCAAACAGAAGAATGGCTGCAGGAAAATCCGACTCAACCTGGCAGAAGTTTATTTGATGCTGGATATGGTTTTGGCCCATTATATTTACCGGAGAGAAATGTATGGCCCCCCAATCCATTAACTTTAGCAGATTCTTTACACATAGCTAAATTAGGACAAACATCCTGGTATCAGGCAATAAGGGATGTTGGTTTGGAATATGCGGATAACACACCTGACTTCAGACTGCGTTTTACTACTAGCGGTCCAATTTTTAGAGATCTAAAGTTATTTGTTGCTGCGGAGCAAAATGTTGAATCCCCAATAGTTCCAACTCCTGATAAAAATGTATATCGGCAACTGATGAGTAATTTATCT
>CP070637.1:287401-289926 GCA_020354005.1 Ignavibacterium sp. | reverse complement strand
AGTTATTAATTGGTAAATGACGTAGCGCATTACTCTGTCCTGCTCCAAGAATTTAAAGTTTTTAAAATTTATTTCTTATAATATTTCATCGCTTCAGGAATCCACGATTTCAAATCGTTTATCCTGGTCTCACTGGAAGGATGAGTACTTAGAAACTCAGGTGGTTCACCATCTTTTCCTGCAGCCATTCTTTCCCAAAACTCGGGTGCAGCGTTAGGATCGTAACCGGCCATTGCCATAAATATTAATCCCATACGGTCTGCTTCACTTTCGTGGGTGCGGCTGTAAGGCAGCATAATGGCAAGTTGAGTTCCAACACCGTAAACTCCCAACCATAATGCCTGTGTTTGAACAGGTTCATCTTTCATAGCAACCATTAAACCAACAGCTCCTGCCTGCTGCAGCAATTGCTGACTCATTCTTTCATTACCATGCTCGGCTATTGCATGAGCTATTTCGTGACCCATTACAACAGCTAATCCTGTTTCATCCTGTGTTATGGGTAGTATTCCAGTATAAATAACTACTTTCCCGCCTGGCATAGCCCAGGCATTAACCAGGCTATCTTCAACAAGATTAAATTCCCATTTATATCCTTGCAGATGAGCTGAAAGGAAATTATCAACCATATATTTTTCAACGGCGTGCTGAATTTTTACACCAACTCTTTGAACCATTTCAACAGCGGGTTGATCTTTACTTGTCGGATTCTCTTTTAAGAATTGATCATATTGCTGATAGCTCATCGCAAGCATTTCACTATCCGATATCATATTTAATTGTGATCTCCCTGTTATCGGCACCGTGCTGCAGGAGATAATTAATAATGAAAGCGATATGAGCGATAGAATAAGGATTTGAACTTTTATCATCTTTTTATTTCCTCTCCCTTTTACTCTCAGTTTTGATTCCAAAATAAGAAAATTCTAACAGCAAAAACATACATAATCTCCCGTATTAAATCAGTGATGCGAAGCAAAGTTTATTATATTTGAGAAAATAATTATTGTACTATAGAGCTGTTATGCAAATAGGTATTGTGGGATTGCCTTTTTCGGGTAAGTCAACACTTTTTCAAACAATCACAAAAACACACATCGATGCTGCCGCGCTGGCAAAATCAGAAACTCATCAATCGGTTATTAAAATACCGGATAAAAGATTAGATAAGCTTACCGAGATATTTAATCCTAAAAAGAAAGTTAATGCAGCAATAGAAGTGATTGATGTAGTTGGATTACAGAAAGGTGAAACTGGTTCAACACAATTTACAAGTAACTTTCTCGCGAAGGTAAGAACGAACGATGCGCTAATTCAGGTGGTACGATTGTTCGATAACGAATCTGTTCCGCATCCAGAAGGTACGATTAATATGATGAGAGATATCGATTCTTTTGAAACTGAATTTATAATTTCTGATATGGATATTATTGAAAGAAGAATTGATAGTATTAAAAAACAGATTATGAAATCCAAAGACGAACAATTAAAACGCGAATTGCCTATTCTTGAAAAATGTTATCAGCATCTTCAGGAAGAAACTCCCCTGCGGGAAGCTCATCTTTCAAACGATGAATTAAAACTGTTAAGATCTTATTCGTTTCTTTCGGCCAAACCAATGTTAATTGCACTTAATTTGGATGAAGATCATGTGGGTGATTCGGATAATTTTCTTAACGAGTTAACAAAAAAGAAACTAAGCAAAAACACCAAAGCGCTTGCATTCTTCGGTAGAATAGAACGGGAGATGTCTGAGTTATCCGATGAAGAAGCATTGGAGTTTATGCAAGAATATGGAATAAAAGAATCCTCATTAATAAGCGTTATACGCGAGTCATATGATTTACTGAATTTACATACGTTCTTTACTTTTGGCGATGTAGAATGCCACGCTTGGACACTAAAGAAAGGAGCTAATGCCCAGGAAGCTGCCGGAGAAGTGCACACAGATTTTTATAATAAATTTATCCGCGCAGAAGTGGTTCACTACAACGATTTCATTGAAGACGGCTCATTTGCAAATGCAAAAGAAAAAGGGCATTGGCGGCTCGAAGGAAAAGAATACGTTGTTCAGGATGGTGATCTAATTGTAATAAGACATGGTTAGGTGATGCGTATGAAAAATCTTTCCGCAACTGCAATTCTACTTGCAGCATTAATCGCAGCGGCATGCACAGAAAAAGAAGATGATATAAAAGGATTGGCTTATGACCCTCCGGGTGCAACGATTACAACCGACAAAGAAATTTTACCGCAGCATAAAAGAACATTTCTGTTTAGCAATACCGGTGTTTATGCCAGCAATGAATTTGAAGGTGCAAGGCTGAATGACTTCTACCAGGTAAATGATTCTGTTTATACTGCTGTCATATTTCCAGAGAACTCACCAATAAATAACTCTGCCTGGTACTCATTTAAATTGTGGGCAGATGAGCGACAGAATATAATACTGAATCTTGCTTACAATGATGGAACACACCGCTACGTGCCCAAATTAAGCTACGATAAAATTAATTGGACAGTTT
>CP070637.1:277332-287301 GCA_020354005.1 Ignavibacterium sp. | reverse complement strand
ACCTGCCACCTGTGTTGCCACCCCAATCCGGTGAATAAAGAACGCTGTCAATCAGGACGCCGAGTGAATCTTTTATTACAATTCCATCGCCACTATTATTTAATGATGGAAGATTCAACTCTATGATTTCTGAAGAAACATTATAAAAATTTGTTATTGATGAATCGTCTGTTAAAACAATAAAAGAATTTGGTGCAAGAAATATATCTTCAGTTGTGATAGTTGCTGATGTTGTTAGATCTGATATTTTCCATTTTTTCAAATTCAATGAGCCGTTTGACCGGTTAAAAAGCTCCAACCATTCCGGCTCGCCTGAGGAGGGCGCGTACATCAATTCGTTTAGTACAATATCATTGTAGTTGTTTGGTGGTGGAAATACAGTAAAAGTATTTATTAACTCATTGTTTTTTGGATTTTCATCTCCTGCATATAACACCTGTGCAATTATTTGGTAACTGCCTGCTGGTAAGGAACTCATAATCTGGCTAACCGTTGTAGAATCTCCCGGTTGAAGATTTGAAAAGTCTTGTGAGTAAATCTGTTCACCTGAGTCTGCAGTCGAATCAAAATCAGCATCGTTATAAACTTCTATAGTGTAGCTTGCTGCAGTGTTACTTCCCCTGTTTTTCACTTTAGTAAAAATGGTTACATCATCTCCATCAAAAGGAGATAAAGGTGAAAATGTCAATGAGTTCATTTCTAAATCAAAATCTAAGGGAGTTAAACTGTTCCGTAATCCGGGTGTACCATTTGCTATAAGTGAGTTTCCCCAATTTGCTGAAGAATTGTCATCTACAAGTTCAATCTTCTCATCTGAAAAAGACTGTGCATTATCTGCAGAATATGTATATGTTTCAAGTGTATCATCCACTGATGAAAGAAACCATAAAGGTCTGTCTGAAGTGTTAGCCATTCCCGAAGAACCAAATGCGTTATCAGATATCTGTAAAACAAGAGCTTCCGGAGGAATCAACCCGTCATAAATCCCAGAACCAGATGGATAATCACCTTCGAGTATAACGGCAAAAGACAGTGGCTGCAGAATAGTACCTTCTCCGGCATCTGTTATAACATCTGGATTGGATGTTGAGTATATAATCTGATAATTATTTAAATCAATGCTTTCAGTTGTGCTGTAGTTGTACAGCTCAATAAATTCATTTGGTCCTGAAGTGGGACGAAACATTATTTCGCTGAAGATTAGAGTGGTATCAGTTTGTGCGATAACAAGTGAACTGAAAATGAGGAATGTTAGGAGAATGTTTTTAATCATCTATAAATACTGCTAAACCGGATAACTTTTTGGAATTCTTTATAATTATCCAGAATCCCTCCTTGATTCTTTTGATGCAAAGTAATCAATTAAAAAATCCGGTACAATTCGGGTAAGCTGTGCTCCTAAAACTGTTGGCAGTGGAAACTGAATGACTTTCTTTTCCTTCTTTAATCTGGCAACAATTATCTTTGCAGCTTTGTCAGCATTCATAATAAACGGCATTATAAATTTATTCTTCGCTGTAAGTTCAGTTTTAACAAAACCCGGCTTTATTGTAATTACTTTTATGTTATATTTTTTTAATCCGACCCTCAGGCTTTCTAACAATTTACTGCCAGCAGCTTTACTCGCAACGTAAAACCCACTGCCCGGCCAGCCGCGTGAATCGGCCAGACTTGTTACACCTGCTATCATGCCGTTCTTCGCTTTTATAAAATCGGGTAAAAGGATCTCTAAACAATTAATAATTCCAAACAGGTTTACATCAAATACTGCTTTTGCTTTTTCAGCATCAATATCTTCGGCAGATGCTTTGTATCCAACACCTGAATTAAGAATTGCAACATCTATACGACCAAAATGTTCTTTTACTTTGTTGATTACCGTTTCAACAGCATTCTTATCTGTTACATCGCAGGTGTAGGTTTTTACTTCGGCGGGTGCATCTTTTAATTGTTCTGATAACTGATTGAGCCGTTCTGTTCTTCTTGCCAGAAGTGCAAGGAAACATTTTTCTTTGGAAAGTAAAATTGAAATCTCTTTACCGATACCACTTGATGCACCAGTAATAAAAAACACCTTGTTCTCTGGTACCATATTTGTGCCCTCACGAAGCTGTAGTTTTGTGCAAAATTATATCTTGGAGGAGAATTTAGGAAATATGGCGGGAGATTTAAACTTTTTAATATGGCTGCAATTAGCTATTTTACAGCAAAAATTATTCCATTTTTGCAAAAATGCTAATATCTATACAGGATGTTATGGTAAATACTGAAATTGCAGATACACCATTTGTTTGCGATTTAAAGAGATGCAAGGGAGCTTGTTGCACCTTCGAAAGCAGCTATGGAGCGCCTTTGAATAGAGAAGAAATCGGTAAAATTGACAGTATTTTAAATGAGATTAAATCTTATATGCCTGAAATGAGTATAGATGAAATAGATGAAAACGGATTTTATGAAGAGAAAGATGGAGAGTTATTCATTCGAAGCATTGAAAATAAAGAATGCGTATTTGTTCATTTCCAGGATGGAATTGCAAGGTGCACTATTGAGAAAGCATTTAATGAGGGGAAGATAAATTTTAAAAAGCCAATTTCCTGCCATCTGTTTCCCATAAGAAAAACAAATTTTGGCGGTGACGTTCTCAAGTATGAAAAAATTGATGAGTGTAAACCCGCTTTAGAAAAGGGTGCATCGGAGAATGTAACAATCGCAGAGTTCTGCGAAGAGCCGCTGCAAAGAAATTTCGGAAATCAATGGTACTCTGAATTCAAAAAAGCTATTGGAAGGTAGTATGTTATCATTAAGTCAAAGATTAACCCAACAGCAAAAACTCTCACCGCAGCAGATTCAGTATCAAAAGCTGTTACAGCTTAATACACTTGCACTTGAGCAGAGAATAAAAACTGAGCTTGAAATTAATCCAATCCTTGAAGAAGAAATGGAATTAACTCAGGAACAGGATGACAAAGATAAAGAGGATGAGATAGACGAAGTTAACGATCCTGATAATGAAGAATTTGAGCTTGAAGACTATATGAACGATGATGATTTTGACCATGAGAGAGTTAACAGAAGCAATGATGAAGAAACTTTTCAACCATTAGCACCGTCACGTTCCACACTTTATGAACATTTATTATCTCAGCTTAGATTATTGGACCTTGGTGATGATATGACTTTGCTGGGTGAAGAGATAATAGGTAATCTGAACTCAGATGGATATTTGAAGCGTGATCTTGATGAATTGCTTGAAGAACTGGAATTATTTGAACACGTAGTAATTGATCATGAGAAAGCTGAAGAACTCTTAAGCACCATTCAGCACTTTGACCCGATTGGTATTGCTTCACGAAACCTGCAGGAGTGTTTATTAATTCAGCTCCGCGCATCAAATGATGCAGACAGGTACCTCAAGTACCTTGCGCAAAAAATGCTGGAAGAGCATTACGATGATTTTACAAAGAGGAGATTCGAAGCGCTTAAACAAAAAATGAATCTTACAGATGAATCATTAAAGAAGACGATAGAATTGATTCAAAGTTTAAATCCTAAACCTGGTGAGGGAAATCTTGAGACTGCTGAATTAAATCAAATTAACCCTGATTTTCTGATAGAAAAAATTGATGATAATTATATCATTACACTGAATGATAAAAGCATGCCTTCCGTTACCATTAATAGGCAATACCTTGAGATGTTTGATTCCAAGAAAAAGAAAGGACGTAAAAAGAACTCACGCGATAAAGAAACTTATAAGTTTTTAAGAGAGAAGTTTGAATCAGCAAAATGGTTTATTGCATGTATACAGCAGCGAAGAGAAACTTTGCTAAAAATTATGCAGGCTATTTTAGAAAGACAGTACCAGTTCTTTGAAAAAGGAGCGAAGTATCTGAAGCCTATGATTTATAAAGATATTGCCGAAGCAATAAATATGGATATTTCCACAATCAGCAGGGTTGTTAACGGCAAGTATGTTCAAAACCCAATGGGCATCCACGAGTTAAAATATTTCTTCAGTGAGGGTCTTTCAACCGATTCCGGTGAGGAAGTATCAAACAAACATATAAAGGAGCGGTTGAAAGAAATAATTGATGAGGAAGAGAAGAAGAAGCCTTACAGCGATGATAAGCTTGCCGAACTGTTAAACGATGAAGGAATTCATATAGCGCGAAGAACTGTTGCTAAATATAGAGAACAACTAAAAGTACCGGTTGCAAGGCTAAGAAAAGAACTGTGATGTTCTACATCTTAGATGTTTTAATTATTATTTTGCTCTTTGTTGTTTTTTCGATACCCCATTCCATACTAGCATCCGAAAAAATAAAATTAGCATTTGCAAAAAAGCTTGGCAATGCTATAGCCTTTTACAGATTAGCATATAATCTTTTCGCACTTCTCTCCTTCTATCTTATTTACGAACTTTCACCAAAACCTTCCTTAACCGTATATGATCTTAAATACCCTTTCGATTTAATGGTTTTAATACCGCAATTAGCTGCATTGGCAGGTATATTCTGGTCGTTTAAGTATATTTGCGTTAAGGAATTTCTTGGAATAAGCCAGATTAGTAGATATTTCCAGGGCAGTTATTCCTCCGAACTTGATGAAGAAATGACTTTATCAATTGGCGGGCCTTATAAATATTCACGTCACCCGGTTTATTTTTTCGCGATAATGTTTTTATTGTTCCGTCCAACGATGGATTTGTTTTATCTCACATTTTTTATCTGCATTGTTGTATATTTTTACGTTGGGTCTATTTACGAGGAGAAAAAACTGGTTCGACACTTTGGAGATATTTATTTAAGATATCAAAAATGCGTTCCGAGGATTTTTCCAGCTTTACCTTTGAGGGCTTATAATACAGAAGAATTTGCGGACACATAATTTATTTTGATTTAAGGAGAATTAATGGATACGAATTTGAGGGCAACAACAATACTGGGTGTTGTTCATAACGGGTCTGCTGCATTAGGCGGTGATGGACAGGTTACACTAGGTAATACGGTTATGAAACACAATGCATCAAAGATAAGAAAGTTAGCAGACGGAAAAGTTTTATGCGGTTTTGCAGGCGGGGCTGCCGATGCATTTACATTGATGGAAAGATTTGAAGATAAGCTTGAACAATATAAAGGTAATGTTAACCGTGCTGCCGTTGAACTTGCGAAGGATTGGCGCACAGATAAATATTTAAGAAGACTTGAAGCTATGCTTGCTGTTATTGCAAACGATACCGCTCTTGTTGTTTCGGGTAATGGTGATGTTATTGAACCTGATGATAAAATTGTTGCAATAGGTTCCGGTGGAATGTATGCGCTTGCAGCAGCAAAAATGCTTAAAGAACATAGCAAACTTTCGGCAGAAGAATTAGTTCGGGAAGCACTTCAAACTGCTTCGGATATTTGTATTTATACTAACGATAAAATTAATGTAGAAGTTATTGAAAAGGAGAAATGAGGATATCATGAAAGATAAAACGATGAAAGAATTGACACCGAGTAATATTGTAGATGAGCTTGACAGGTACATAATCGGACAGACAGATGCAAAGCGCGCAGTTGCTATTGCACTAAGAAACCGGTGGAGACGACAGCAGATTGAAGATACTTTGCGTGAAGAAATACTTCCTAATAATATTATACTAATTGGTCCTACTGGTGTAGGTAAAACTGAAATATCCCGGAGGCTTGCAAGGTTAGCCGGCGCACCTTTTGTAAAAGTTGAAGCATCAAAGTTTACAGAGGTTGGTTATGTTGGAAGAGATGTCGAGTCGATGATACGTGACCTTACAGATTTTGCTGTTAATATGGTGAATGCAGAAAAAACCAAGGAGGTTCAGGCGAAGGCAGAGGACTTGGCTGATGAAAGGATACTCGATATCTTAATTCCACCTGTAAGGAAACCTCAACATCCAGTACCACAGCCACAGCCGCAAATGCAGGATGCTGAACAACCTCAGCAGGATACTGCTTCTGAAGAATACCAAAACCAAAAAACTCGTGAGTGGATGAAAATTAAACTCAAGAATGGTGAGATGGATAAAAAAGTAATTGAGTTCGATTCACAAACACAACCAACTGTAGGCATGCAGGTGTTAGGTCCGGTTGGCATGGATGATATGGGCATAAATATCCAGGAGATAATGGGCAATCTTATGCCCAAGAAAAGAAAGAAAAGAAAAACTACAATAGCCGAAGCGAGAAAGATTATTATACAGGAAGAAGCACAAAAGCTTATAGATATGGAAACTGTGCAGCGTGAAGCGATAAGAAGAGTTGAGAACTCCGGTATTGTGTTCATTGATGAGATAGACAAAGTTGCAGGTGGTAGTGGTAAGGGCCATGGTCCTGATGTATCACGCGAAGGTGTACAGCGCGATCTTCTCCCTATTGTTGAGGGAACAAATGTTAATACAAAATATGGTGTAGTTAGAACAGATCATATTCTGTTTATTGCCTCGGGTGCGTTCCACGTGTCCAAACCATCTGATCTCATACCGGAACTGCAGGGCAGATTTCCGATCCGGGTTGAACTTTACAGCTTAACAGAAGATGATTTTGTTCAGATTCTTACAACTCCGCAGAATGCGTTGCTAAAACAATATTGTGCACTCTTGGAAACCGAAGGAGTGAAATTAAACTTTACTGATGAAGGTATCCGGGAGATAGCTGTAATAGCTACTCATGTTAATGAGCAGGTAGAAAATATAGGTGCCAGAAGATTGCATACTATCCTTACAACTTTATTAGATGAAATACTTTTTGATGTACCTGATAAAATTCCTGATGAAACCGTTCAGATAACCAAAGAGTATGTAAATGAGAAGCTGGATAAGATTGTTAAAGATAGAGATCTGAGTAAGTTTATTTTGTAAGTGGTATTGATTAATTGGGGTTGTTTAGAACATTTTGATCAGCCATTAACACCCAACTTTAGTTGGGTGAAAATAAAATACAAAATAGAGTGTAACGGTTTCAACCGTTTTTGTTATTCCTAATTCCATATTTCTTAATAAACAACTCATATTCTTCACTGAAGCTTTTTGTTCTGTGATGCTCGTCCTGAATTTTAATGTAATTAATCACCTTGCTTACACTTGATTCTGAAACAGAAAATGCACCATATCCTCTACCCCATGAAAACTTATGATTTAATAGTCTATTACTGTTGATAAAATGAGACGAACTACCTTTTAACAGCTTTGCACATTCTTCAATTGATAAGTTAGAAGGAAGGTCAATTAGTACATGCACGTGTTCAGCGTTGATGTGATTGATTTTCATATAAATGTTTTTCTCTTTAGAGTATTTATAAAAGTAATCAGAAATCGTTTTGCGTTTATTTTTCAACAAGACTTATTTCCTGTCATGAGTTGACCAAATAAAGTGAATCCATACTTTTGTATAAGAGTGAATTGACATAGCTGCTACCTTAATTGTAAAAGTAAGATTAAAACTAAATATTTTTTTATAAACTGTTGAAACAGTTGAAATGTTTTGGGCAATTATTAAATCCACCTAACTAAAGTTAGGTGTTAGTGTGCCATTTCTCTTTTAGCAACCTCCATCTTATATTCATTTCCCAAATTCATATATTTGATCAATCAATTTCCAACATTAAACTTCATCTGCATTGACGAATAAGAACAAAATTTTAGTAAAAGTAATTTTAGTAGTTCTCGTTGCAATTCTGCTACTACTTTTCGGCAGCTTCACTAAAAATGCGGACAGAACTTTCGAAAACATATATTCCTTTATTGCGGGAGAAAAATCACCCGACACAAACATTGTCATCATACATATCTCAGAATCTGATTTAGAGAGAATTGGACCCTGGCCAATAAAGCGCAGTTATTATGCATTATTGATAAAGGAGCTTACAAAGTTAAAGGTTAATAAAATTGGTCTCGAAGTTTTTCTCAGCTCAAGAATGGTAACTCAAACTATTTACGATAAGCTCTTGAGGAGCGAGATAGCAAAATCAGGTAAAGTTGTACTTAGTTCAGTGGCAGGGAAGATTACTGAAGCAGGTAATAATTTTTTTACTGACTCACTTAGTTATCCGAGTCCCAAATTACTGGATAATAGTTTTTTAAGCGGACATCTTAATTACCTAACTGATGACGGTATAAAAATCCCAATGTCAGTTGACAATAGGGGAGAGATAGAAAAGGCATTTGCTTACCAGTTGTTTGATAGAGAAAGTAATGAGCTTGCTATTCTACTCAATGCCAGGGCTTCCTGGAAGAACCTTAAAAACTACAGCTTAATAGAATTCTTTGAGCTCCTTCAGAGCAATGCTAATGAATTAAAGCAACTAACGGATAAAACAGTTCTCATAGGTATGAGCGATCCGCAGTTTGCTTCAACAATCACAACACCCTTTGATGATAAATTGCCTGGCGTTGCGCTGCACGCTTTCGCACTTGATAACTTAATCAATTCAAGTTGGCAGAAAACAAATCTTTATTTTATATCAGGCTTGTTGTTTGTTCTAATTCTTCTTGGCTTAGTATTGATTCATCCAATAATACGCGCGAAGCTGGTTTATGTTTATTTGTTTACGCTTGGAGCGTTCCTTTTTATCACGTTTATCCTATTTATTGGACTAAACTATCGTCTGGCCTTTTCATTTTTCTTCATACCGTTCATTTTAATGGTTTTGTTGGATTTATCATTCTCTCTTCTTGAAAGTAAAAATCTTTTAAAAGGTGCTTTAAATGAAAGTGAGGTATTAAAGAGACTTCTTGCATCAAAACAAGATGAATTACAACGACTTCAGAGGGAACTTGATATAACCGAAGAAACAGGTTCAGTCGGATTGATTACAAAAATCAAAGCATTAAAATCAGATATAGAAAAACTTAAAGAAGATGAAGAAGATAAGACTCCGGCGGATATAAAACCGGGGGAACTTGCAAAGAATTTTCATGGTATCGTGTATTGCTCGAAGGCTATGGATGAAGTTGCCGGAGTTATAAAAAAGGTTGCACCCGAGAATGCAACTGTTTTACTTATAGGCGAGAGTGGAACCGGAAAAGAACTTGCTGCACGAGCAATTCATAACTTAAGTCGAAGACGTGATAAAACCTTTGTTGCAGTTAACTGTGCCGCACTTACTGAATCGCTGTTGGAAAGTGAATTGTTCGGTCACGTAAAAGGTGCCTTTACCGGTGCATCAGGTGATAAAATTGGAAGATTTGAAGCAGCAAATGAAGGCACAATATTTTTGGATGAAATCGGTGAGACATCTGAAAACTTTCAGGTAAAACTTTTACGTGTTCTGCAATCTGGTGAGATTGAAAAGGTTGGATCTGCGAAGCAAACAAATGTTGATGTAAGAGTTATTGCAGCAACAAACAAGGAATTAGATTCGATGGTTAAAGAAAAGAAGTTTCGAGAAGACCTGTTTTACAGACTAAATGTAATCCAAATTAAAATAACGCCGTTAAGAGAAAGACCCGAAGATATAGATTTTCTTGCTTCCCATTTCTTAACTGCTGAAGGAAGCGGGATGAGATTATCTAAATCAGCCTCTGCAGCTATACTTGATTATGAATGGAGCGGTAATGTTAGAGAACTTGAATCAGTGGTAAAGCGTGCAGTTATTTTTGCGAGAGCGGATGGAAGGGATTTACTGAAGCTATCAGATTTACCAAAAGAAATTGTAAAAGGAAGCAAGTATAATTTTGAAGACCTTGTTCTGGAATCATTACGAGAGAAAAAATTCTCTCACTCTGCTATTACCGAGACAGCAAAGGAGCTCGGAAACGTTAATCGAACAATGATTTCTGAAAATTTTCGCGGAGTAGTTTTCAGGACTTTATATGAAAATAATTTTGATATAGATTTATCTGTCGAATCTATTTCCCGTTCGGATAGCGATGATATGAAATCTAAAGTCGAAGATAAGATTCAAAAGTTTATTGATAACATTGAAAATGATATTGCCAAAACAGGATTAATT
>CP070637.1:267541-277232 GCA_020354005.1 Ignavibacterium sp. | reverse complement strand
CGTGTGGTCCGGAACTATAACCACCAGTTTCCTTACCAATGTTTGGAAAAGCGTCCACCCATCTTTTATAATATGCTTCCCGGATATCACTCACATAATTATCTCCAAGCGGTTCAAGGGATTTCAACATTATATCTCTTGCTTCTTCCCAGCTGTATTCTTTTTCAGTTTCCAAGAACAAGGATACCATCGTATCGTAAAGATAAAGTGTATCGTAATTCAGAATTTTCTTCTTAAGTTTCATCCATCTGTGCAGAGGTTGAAGATTAGCCCTTACAGTTTCAATCAGATTATCATAGACTTTTACCGGAAGATTAAACTGAGCGAATGAAGCATCAAGCGCAGAATTGTACCCTCTCACTTCAGCGCTAAACACACTGCCATCAATATAATTGGAAAGATTTTGAGCAAGTGTTCCTTTATAATTTTTTAATGCCCCGTAATACTCTTCGTATCCTCTTTTACGATAAGTCCGGTCTGGTGATGAACGAGCCCTCCACGATGTAGATCTGTTTAAGAAAATATCTTCACCCTTATCGTTTTTAATAGTGGGGAATGGAAGCTCGGCATAAATTAATTTACCAAATACTGAATAAGGATTATCAATTAGTTTAGAAGCTTTGGCTAAGATTTCTTCCTGTTCAGGAGGTAAGGTATACTTTTGTTTTAATAATAGTTTATTAAGGAAATGTTCATAAATCTGCAGCTCTTCATTTTCAGCAATAAAATTTTTAATTGTTTCCTCAGGGATAGATATTATTTCGGGATTAATAAATGACCTTGCAACATTAACTTCTGCTTCCAGCGATGTATACTTTGACCACATGTTCTGGTATTTCTCGGAATTCATATCAACATCTCTATTCAAATCAGGATACATCCTAACCCAATTTAATTTGTTATCCAAAACATCATTAAATTTTAAGCATTGAAGAAGAGTAGTTGAAGAACTATTTAATTTCCCTTTATAATTTTTATAGTGTGAGAGATTTTGTTCAATCCATTCGAAATCTTTTTCCCAATCTTCCACACTTTCATAAATATCACTTAAGTCCCATTTATATTTTTCATCAATCTGACTTCTTTCAAGTAGACCACTTGTCAATTCCTGTGCTACAGATAAATTAATTACAAAGATTGTTATAAGAATGACAACAAAAACTAACACTTTACTTTTTATCATTTAGCCCTCCAAGCAATGAGAATTTTTATTAGTAAGATTTGATGTGGACCAAACACTTTAAGATAGCTTATATATATGAATAGGTTTTTCTCTTCCCTTTACAACTACTGGGCCTAATGATTCCGGATTTATACCATCCAGTCTGATGTTATGCAACACCTCTTCAGAGATGAGAAGTTGCGAATTAAATTTTTTATTAAGTTGTTCGATTCTTGATGCAAGAATAACCGTATTACCTGTAATCGAATATTGCTTACGCAAAGAAGTTCCAACATTTCCGGTAACAACATTGCCTGAGTGCAAACCTATCCCAATTCTTGTTGCTGGTATTTGTCTCGATTCACTTTTCGCATTAACTTTTTTTACTATTTCAATCGCGGCATCAACAGCGTTCTGGCAATCATTACCCCACGAGGCCGGCGCTCCAAATGTTGCCATATAACCATCACCCATAAACTGATTTATTACGCCGTGATGTTTGTTAATTATTTCGATCATAAAACCGAACACAGCATTTTGATAAGCAATTATATCTTCGGGTTCTTTCTTTTCAACAAGGGCAGTGAATTCTCTAATATCTAAAAACATAACACATACATATTTTCGTTTGCTTGTAGTGTCAGTTGGTTCAGTAAACAGTTCATCAATCGTTTTTGTAGTCTCGGAGGATTCGGCAAGCAACTCATCTAGTATTTCCTGTGATACCTGCTGGCCAAACATATTTAGTACCTTTTCCCTGTTTTCTACTTCCAATCTATTCTTTTCTTCCAGAAGTATATTTGCTTTCTTTTTTAGCCTGTACCTGTTATAAGCGATTATTGCAATCAGTACTGCAAGAATTAAAATTATGGTTAAATAAATTCCAAGATTTTTTAGGTGGTCCAATTCTAAATTCTGAATAGTTTTCTCATTTTTCAAAAGTTCAATTTCAGCTTCCTTTTTCTCAGTTTCATATTTGGTTTGTATTTCGGCCATTCGTTCACTGCTGGTTTCGTTAAAAAGACTATCCTTCATTGCCGCATAAAGTTTGTAATAATCTAATGCTCTTCCAGCATCATTTTTCATTTCATATAATTCGGAAAGACGTTCATAGCTATCCTTTATTAAGTCCTTTGCTTGGATTTCTTCAGCTAGACTAATTGCCTTGCCATAATACTCAAGAGCAATATTAAGCTCTTTTTTCTCAACATAGATATCACCAATAGCAATTGCGGAGTGAGTCATTCCGTTTTTGTTACCAATTTCTTTCTCAATCTCCAAAGCTTGTAATTGACTACCTAAAGCATCTTCCAGCTTCCCCATTTGAAAGTAAATATTGCCAATATTTTTTAAAGAAGATGAAATCCCATTTTTATTACCGATTTTCTCTTTAATCCTAAGTGATTCTTCGTGAGACTCTAATGCCTTGTCATAGTCACCGAGTTCTTCGTAGACTAACCCTATGTTGTTTAATGAAGATGCAGCGCCTTGCTTATCTCCAATTTCTTCACTTAATTCTAAAGTTCTATTGAAGTACTCCAACACTTTGTCATAGTTTCCCTGAATTGCATAAATAATTCCAATATTGTTAAGAGTATAAGCTATGCCTTGTTTATCATCGGTTTCCTCACTCATCGTTAGTGAAATAAAAAAGTACTCCAGTGCTTCATCATAGTTACCAAGGTATCTATGAACATTGCCGATATTGTTCAAAATACTTTGCTCACCACTTACATCACCTATTTTTTTATATACATCTAAAGAATATTCAAAATACTTAATAGCATTATCGTAAGCGCCTTGTTCTGTGTAATAGTTTGCTATGTTCATATATCCATATGCTAAGCCCTCTTTGTAATCTATCTCTTCAGCCAGCCGAACAGCTTCCTCTGCATATTCATAGGATTTTTTTGGCTTGCGGAACTCAAACTCTTTGGAAAGTTTGTTGAGTAGGTTAACTCTCGTGGTATGTTCTGCAGTATCGAGAACTGTTAATAAACTATCAATTTTATATTCTTGTTGATTGGGCTGGCTTTTAAACGGTGAGAAGCTGAATAAAACTAAAAAGATTAGGGCAATTAGATGCTTACTACTGCGTTTCATAAAATGTCCTCTGTGCAGAATACTTTATACGTTACATACGAAACTTAAGAATAACCTGTTCTACTCTCAACCTATATATTATTATGTTTGTAACCCTACTAATTAAATCCTGCTTATTAACATAGGCAGGGGTTTTTCATTTATACTCCTTCGAATTGAATTAAATTATTTACTAATTTTTGATAACGTAAAAATTGTATAATAATCGTGAGGAAACAATGGATTTTTATGATTTGATAAGAGGTAGAGAAAGCGTCAGGGACTATGATCCGGAAAGGACTATTGACGAGGCTGTTCTAAATAGAATCCTGAATGCGGGGCGGTTGGCTCCATCAGCAGACAATAGGCAGCCCTGGACATTTCTACTTGTCTCATCAAAAGAGAAACTCAAAGAAGTACGGGCTTGCTATAAGAAGTCGTGGTTTCAACAAGCTCCTCATATTTTGATAATAATTGGTGATAAAACAAAATCCTGGGTTCGGTCTTATGATGGGTATAATTCAATTGAAACTGATCTGGCAATAGCCATGGATCATATTGTTTTGGCAGCGGAATATGAAAATATTGGTACATGTTGGATTGCAGATTATGATTTCAAAATACTATCCAATGCTATTTCTCTAAAAGAAAACGAAGTAATATTTTCAATTACCCCTCTAGGATATCAAAATAAGGGATATAAGAAACATGGTAATAAAAAGAGGAAGCATTTAGAAGAAATCATAAAAATAATTTAATTTGGTCATACGAAATGATTAGACATAATGGGGTGTTTACAAGAATACAACTCAATCAACAAAAAACACCAAGGCTGATTTAATTCTAAATGCTAATCAACTCTTTCCCCCAACCCCTGCTTAATAACATAGGCGGGGGTTTTTTATTTAGTTTTATGATTGGTGTGTGGGGTTGGCTGTTGTGTGGTTTGAGTATGGAATCGTGGTCATGTGAATTGGTTGATGGTTGTTAGTGGTAAAGGTACTCCTTAATTGTTACTTATCAAGTTTGTTTACTTGTAACGGTTAGTGTATGAAACGTAGTGTGTAAAAAGACACTATATTTTCAGTTTAGAGGAACTTAAGATTTAGCACTTATTAGCTATGTTTTATACACCTTGTTGGTGTGTCGTATTTTCATTTCCTTTCCAATTTAGTTCGATCCCATTCAGAAGTGTTGGTTGCTGCTTCGTAGGTTGTTCGTAAAAAGTCGTGTAATGTCTTTTCTGGATTCTTTGAGTTTTGTACATCTTCATATTTCAAGAAAAATTCCCCCAATTCAGAGCTATAGAAAGCCTCTTTCGGTAAGACCTTCTGCTCTCCAAAACTTGCATCACTAGGGTATGCATAGGCATAAAAAACCGGGATAGGAGAATCTTTGGATCCAGGCCAAAAACCTGCACTGCTTACCTCTTGTGAGTAGGCTTCTTGCATCACTTCCAACGGCATATTGGGCATACCGCCTTGATGAAGTGGGGCGGGGTTTCCTGAGAATCGCGTAACTGCCAAGTCAAATGCGCCCCAGAACAGATGGACTGGACTTGCCTTACCAATAAAATCACTTCTGAATTCATTAAAAACTGCATTGGCTTTTAACATGGCTTGCCAAAGTACATTCGCTACAATTGGATCGTACGATTTGTTAACCGTGTTCTCAGAGAATGGAATCGCAGGAGTCATTTCATTTGGCTTGGAGTAAATCTTTACCTTTATTCCAATACTGGACAACTTTTCAAAAAGTTCGTTATAAAAGTGGGCAACTGTTCTTGGTTTTAATTCCATGGTCAATGTTTCTGCATTTGAACATTGAATAAGAAGCTTATGCTTTTTAAAATCAAAATCTATTTGGAAGATTCGCCCCTGGTATGGAATTCCATGGGTTGAATATCCCGTGGGTGTTATGTAAAGAGTGGTGTGCCAAGAATGATTTTGCCATGGCATTGTCTTTAGACGTATTTTTCCAACGATTTGAATCCATTGGTGAAGTGTTTCAATGGTGTCTTGCATTTCTGCAAAATTTAAAACTGGCCAATTTTGTTTGTTTATCATTTTCATTTTCTTTTTTAATGGATACTAAGGTCTCAATATACACTATGCAATTTAATAGAAAGTTAATCAGGTACGTATGAATTTACAAATTCAATCAAACAACATTATTAAATTTTCCCCACCCCCTTCCTAATAACATAGGCGGAGTTTTTTTTATTATGTGGATATACGGTGTAAATAAAGCAAACTTTTTGAATTTGGCTCTTGAAGATTACATCAAATGAATATTTACTTGATAAATTCATAAATCATTATTCTGTCATCCATTCTTTTATCCACCTTGATTCTAGCAAATCGTTTAAAGCGAAGGGGTCGTTTTTGATTATATTAGCTGCCTCATTAATATCCGAGGCATCAAATGTAATCAGGCCACCTGATCTATCTGCGAAGGGACCGCCCAAGTAATTTTCTTGTTTGTAATTCCCCCAGTAATCTATATGTGCAGGAACAATTTTTTTTATTTTTTCTGGTTCCCGTTTCATTAAATAGAAATATGCAAAACGTTTTGTCATCTTTCTTCTCTCCTGAGATTGAATATTTAATAAAGAAATGTAAAGAAACTCAATAATCCCACCAACCAATTGGAGTGTTTACAACAATACAAATTGATTAACAATAAACACCAAGGCTCTTAGATTTAATTCTTATCCCTAATTCCCTGCTTAATAACATAGGCGGGGGTTTTTATTATTTACCATCGATTTATCAGTTAATAATATCTTGTATTAATAAGATCATTTATACAAATTAACTTACTTACTTCTGTTTGCATTAGTGAAAAAGGTGTTATACGGTGATATTGAAATATCCATTCTTAATTTTAAAGGAATATAGTTAAGGTGTCACCAACTTTACTTAGAAAACTCAAAATCCTATCTATAATTTGCTTCTTTTCAATACTTGTCGGCATATTATATCAAAGATTGAATGAAGGATTTATTGATCATAGTGCTTTTATAGTAGGATTATCCTTAGGAGTAAGTTTAGGAATATTTGAACTCTTTTTGATGAGGAAATTTGATTCATATATAAAAAATTATCCACTTCTGCTTGTTGTTTTACTAAAAGCATCAATCTACACTTTATTTATATTCCTAATATCTTCATCACTGGCCATTTTAGCTGGATCATTGGGAGGAAAGAGAATTGAGGAAATGTACGAATATCTCTTTTCCAGTAGCCAACTATATCTTATTATCTATTCATTGACATTTCTTGCAATTGTGATCTACTTTCTACAAATAAGTAGACTATTGGGTGAGGGTGTATTATTTAAATTTTTGTTCGGCAAATATTACAAGCCTGTTGTGGAGGAAAGAATTTTCATGTTTTTAGATTTAAAATCATCAACCACTACTGCCGAAAAGATTGGACATGAAAAATACTATGCATTTATAAATTCTTTTTTTAATGATATCACGGATCCGGTACTTAATGCAAAAGCCGAAATATATCAGTACGTGGGTGATGAGGTGGTTCTCACTTGGAAAACAAAAATAGGAATACAGAATGCAAATTGTATCACTGTTTTTTACTCAATAAAAAAGAAGGTTGAGGAAAATAAAGAAGATTATTTAAAAAAATATGGCGTTGTCCCCCGATTTAAGGCGGGTCTGCATTTTGGTAAAGTAATCACAGGTCAAGTCGGTGATATTAAAAGAGAAATTGTTTACAATGGAGATGTACTTAATACAACCTCAAGAATACAAGCACTGTGTAATGAATATAATCACGATTTTCTTATATCCGGTTCGCTACTTTCCTTAATAAGCATACCAGTACATCTTGAACAGCAATCTCTCGGGAAAGTTAAGCTTAAAGGCAAAAAAGATGAAATTGAAATCTATGCTTTAAATAATTTAGAAGAGTAAATTATGATTTTAATGCCTGAGTTTTAATCTCCCAACCTCTCTCAAACAAAAAAAGATGATTCTATTAAAATAATTCCAACAACATAATTCATTTTCCTCAATCCTTGCTTAATAACATAGGCGGGGGTTTTTATTTATAAATTCTTGATCATCTCAATGGTTTAAAGTACTCCACATAGCTTGACTTTCCTTTGCCCCTTAAATAAATTAAATCATTACTCGGGCAAAAGAATTGTAATCTCATCTTTTGTTAATTACATTCACTCATTGGATCAAATCTTTACCAATCAACTTTCACCCGGGTATAATAAATATTAATTCATTTTTTAGGAGGAGTTATGCACAAATTTCTATTCATTGGGTTTATTATCTTAATGTTTAGTGCTCTTCTTTTGATGCAGATTGGCTGCACACAAGAAGTGGAAAACAAAACACTATCTCAGGAAGAGATGGTAGCTTTGGGGAAATACATAGTTAGTACAAGTGGGTGTGATGATTGCCATACGCCTAAAATTTTTACGGAGACCGGATTTGTGTTCGATACAACACGACTTCTAGCAGGTTTTCCAGAGGAACAAGTACTTCCCCCACTTGATGTAAATATGATAGGACCCGACAAATGGATAGCTACTGAAAAGCACTTGAGTGGATGGGTTGGTCCGTGGGGAATTTCCTACGCTTCTAACCTGACACCAGATAATGCAACTGGAATCGGGGCTGTTTCAGAAGAGATGTTTATTAAAACTTTAAGAGAAGGAAGACTAAAGGGCGTTGGAAGACCCTTGCTTCCCCCGATGCCTTGGCAAGTGTATGGTATGAAAAACGATCAAGATCTTAAAGCCATTTACGCATATCTTCAGTCATTAAAACCCATAAAAAATGAAGTTCCGCAACCAGTACTACCGGATAAGATGGGAGAGTTCTTTGCCAACAAGTAATTTTATTAAGCCTTTTAATTTGAAGTTGTAAAAAAACAATCTTAATATACCCCTGCTTAATAACATAGGCGGGGGTTTTTATTAATACATCTTATTATTGTTTGCTGCAGTTTCAGGAATTTGCTGCATTGAATCCCAATGTTCAATTATTTTCCCATTCTCATCAAACCTGAAAAAATCCATCGTTACGTATTCATCATTATTGGGCCAGGTCTGGTGAGTATGCAATGCAACAAGGTCTCCTTCAGCAACTGCCCTCACAAATTCTATAGATTTATTCGGGTATTCTTTCTTCATCCGTTCAAAATATTCAATAAACGGTTCTACACCATCACCTACCAGTGGATTATGCTGGATATATTTTGAACCTACATATAGTTCCGCTGCTTTTATAGGATTACCATCGTATGCCATTTTATAAAACTCAATCGCATTCTGTTTGTTCTCTTTTAGACCCATAGTTTTTCTTTCTTCTTAAACTCTCCTAATACCCGAAGGGATGAATTAATTTTTAATCCCGTACTTAACTTGTCTGTCATATTCCTCAGCATCAAAGGTTCCCTGAGATTCTTTTACAAGTCCCTGGTCGTTAAGCTGCCAATGTTCAAAGCCACTGATTTTTACTTTGTTACCTGTTCCGTTCGGTCCGGTGTTTGTTCCGGTAAATGTCCAATGAAATTCTGTGCCTTCCGGAGTTGTTCTCAGGCTATCCATCGTAACTATCATATCCGGGAATGCAGTCATAAAACTTTCAGCAACTTTAGCTACACCAAGTCTTCCAACAGCAGGAGTCCCTTCGTTTACAGTTAAAGAACCATCCTCTGCGTAAAACAGAGCAACAAAATCCGGCCTCTGGCTGCACCATGCTTGGGCATAGCTTTCCCCAAATATGTTCAGATCAAATATCCTTTCATCATTAGGAATAGGAGTTGCAGTAAAAGATAAGCTTAAAAACTTCCAGGCTTTGTTTTCCTTCATTAGAGTAAAGTAGTCGATGTTATTCGAGAGTGGCACACCAAAAGCATGCAGTATTGCATCAGCTCTTACAAAAGCCAAGTGTTCATCATCAACGAAAATATCATAATCACGAACTGGTTCATAGTATGGTCGTATCTTTCTATTTTTTACTCTTTCAAAGTATTCCTCAATTGTTAAGGTAGTTGTAGTTCTTTTACCATCTTTCACCCTAACAATTCCAATCATCGCTCTTTCAACAATCATTTCCCTCATAGCATCAAGATTATAATTCCCAGCAACGAATAAGAAACGTTCTATTGTAGCTTTTACTTCTTCCTGATCTTTAGTTAAAGCTTCCTCTTTTAACTCCGTTGTTTTATTTTCATTTTGCCCACACTTGACTACTATCATTATCGAGACAAAAAGAATAGTGACAAAAGACCAATTTTTAAGGCTATTTCCCATTACTACCTCACTTAAAAAATTTTTACGCAAACTTGTTCCTCAATATAGCAAAACAACTAAACCAACACTCTGGATGAATTTTCTTTCTCCAATTCTCCTTAATAACATAGTCAGGGATTTTTAATTTGGTGTTATCTTGGGTAGAGGAGT
>CP070637.1:263328-267441 GCA_020354005.1 Ignavibacterium sp. | reverse complement strand
GAATTTTGCTTATGACTCCAAATATTTAATCCTTCAGATTCTAACTTATTATAATCGTGTGCACCTATATCAATTGCCCATCTTACATTGTCTACATCCATTACAAAAGATCCTATATCCATGTGTCCATGAGGATTTGATGGTGATCCACCTTTGATTCCAACAAATATCGCTTCATTATCCCAGGACGTTCTATGAATACTAAGTGGTGTACTTCCGTGGCCAGTCCATGATTTATCTTTTGGTTCTTTTATTGAATTAACTTCAAGTCCATTAGCCCAAATCATCAAAAAGGGTAAAAATCTATAACCATTACCCTTAGCACTTATTTTTATCTTGGAGTTGAATATCATATCTAGATATTTTTTTTGATGCCATAAGATTTCGTTATTCTCAAGCATTTTAGAAAACCAAAATAAAATTGGTTGAAAGGAACAGTTTGAATTACAGTCAGAATAATTGAAATTGCCTGCTGGACCACAAGTATGTAAAACATATTCAGCACTTTTCAAAAATGCCGGTGTTACTTCAAACTTATTTTTGAATTTTGGAATTTTTGTAATTGCATCGAATAATATCACGTTAAATGTTGTGCCATAGCCCCAATAGCCTGGTCCTTCTGGATATGCTCCATCTGGTTCATATTGGTCAAGGGGTAGCTTTATTGTTAAACTTGCACGATGAATAATTGAATCAGCGAGAACGGGATCATCTTCGTATATTGCTAATGAGCCCAATACCAGTCCAGTATTACAAATTTGGTTCCAGTTGTTATTGGCTTTAAGCCACCACTGCTCTTCATCCAATGATGGAAGTAATCCCTTTTCAATTATCGCCTGTCTAATTTTCTGTTTTGATTCCTCACTTAGATCTGCATAGAGCCAATCATATCCAATTGCTAGAGCAGTTGTCATCTCGGCAACGTCTAGAAAATGCGAGGGATTCCAATCAGTAAATTCTGTTGCGGCTAGCATTTCTTCTTCAGCCTTTAGCAAGTATTTAACTTCTTTCGTTACTAAATAACTATATGAGAGATAAAGTATCCGCTTGCTATAAATGGAAGAAACATATAATAAACGTCTTCCTTGTAATTCTCTTTGTAGCGGTTTGAGTTGAATCATATTGTTAGCAACATCTAGAATTACATTGTTTATCATATTAAGGTATTCATTAGGCATAGTATTTTTTGCTAACTGATTAGTAGCGTTCGCGTTAACCACTATACGAGGATGATCAGGAATTTCTTTTATTTGCTTTTTAGTTGTTTCTTCTGAGATGCAAGATACCAGCTGAACAACAAGGATTATTAACAGCAAATAAAACACACATTTATTCATTATACCGCTCGTATAAATTTTAGAAATTATTAAAATGAGATAGCTGGAGACTGAATGTTCTACTTTTCCTTATCTGGATTCAGATTATATATTTCAGAAGCTCCGCGAGGAACCGAAAGCGATTTCCATTCTTTTCCAACTATTGCTCTTGCAATATATACTATCTGCCCAACGTGGTAACTTGTGTGTGCAAGTGATCTATTTAGTGCTTCAATGACTGTTAGTTCTTGATTACGGCTGGTAACAAACTTATCTATATCTTTATCGGATAATCCATCAAGTGTATCCACTAGAACTTTCCAGCCCACATTCCATTTTTCAACCAGATCTTTACGAGTAAGATTTCTTTGAAAAAATTCGGTATCTCTCTTCCTCCAGATCTTTTCGCCATCTGTTGTTAATAAATCAGTGAAGCGAGATTTAAGATTACCGGAGATATGAGAAACAATAACTGCAATTGAGTTATTATCATTGCCAAAAACTTTATTTATACCATCATCTGGTATTTGTTCAATAGCGCCTTCACCTAATTTTTTATAGCGAAGGTATTCGAATTTTATTGATGAGATAATCATTTTTGTTCTTTCTTTTTTGAATTCCTCTGTTTCTTCCTTTTGTAAAAAGAGATTTCTACTTACTTAACCAATCACTATACAATTCTGATCTTCTATCTTTCAAAAATAATTTTTTAGCAGAAGATTTATTGATTTGCTTTAAATCAATATCGCAATATAATATCTCTTCAGTCCCTTTTCCTGATCTGCAAATTATATTTCCATCCGGATCACAAACAAATGATTCACCTGCAAATGTTAATTTTTCTTCTTTTCCAACTCTGTTACAAAGCGCGGTAAAGTATCCATTCTGAAATGCTGCTACTCTTAATTCACTTTCATAAAGCCCTTCAGGCCATTCACCTGTGATACCTGCCTGTGGTATAAAAACAATCTCTGCACCATTAAGTGCAAGTGCACGCATATATTCCGGGTAATGTCTATCATAACAAATTGCTACGCCAATCTTTCCAAATTTTGTATCGTAAACAGGAGCACCGGTATTACCCGGTGTGTAATATCCTTTTTCGTGAAAACAAGTATAGTCTGTGATATGAACCATTCTTGTAGTACCTAAAATATTTCCATTTGCATCGATAACCGGAGAAGAGTCGTATGTTTTGTTACCTTCTTTTTCAAATAAGTTTAATATTATAACTGCTCCAAATTCCTTTGCCAATTTAGAAAATTGATCCGTTGTTGGACCGGGAATGGTTTCAGCTAGACTAAGATTGTTATCTCTCGAAGGATTTTGCGGGTAGAATTTTGTAAAAGCCAGCTCAGCAAAACAAATAATGTTTGCACCAATTCTTGCTGCTTCTTTTACGGCAATTAATCCTCTCTCAATATTTTGAGATTTGTTATCCGATGCTGATTGTTGTATAAGTGCTATT
Organism: Ignavibacterium sp.; assembly: GCA_020354005.1. Taxonomy (GTDB): domain Bacteria; phylum Bacteroidota; class Ignavibacteria; order Ignavibacteriales; family Ignavibacteriaceae; genus BMS3ABIN03. The sequence goes on along the minus strand of CP070637.1, from coordinate 264,657 downwards.
CTCATTGCACTATATTACTCTTTGGTAAATACTTCTTCGTTTCTTATTTGAGAATCCCTCTGTGTCTGCCCTTTGGTAAAGGGGAGAAATTAAAACTCCCCCTATATTGAAAGGGGGTATAAGTGGAATCCTAATTATAACTAATCCTGTATATCTTGCCTGCGTAATCATCAGAAACCAGTAAAGAACCGTCAGGCATTTGCTGAATATCTACCGGTCTTCCAGAAACTTCTTCACCTTTTAACCAGCCCGATGCAAACACATCATAACTAATCGCCATGTTTCCTTGTAGTTTAACTAAAGTAATTCTATAGCCAATTTTTTCTGTTCTGTTCCAGCTGCCGTGTTCGGCAATGAATATTTGATTTTTATATTCAGCAGGAAACATATCACCTGTTTAAAATCTCATACCAAAGGAGGCAACATGAGGAACAAGCTCCTGTACGGGTAATTTAAACTCTGATGCAGAATGTCCATCTCCAAATTCGGGATCCTGAATATCGTTACCATGCCAAAAAGGGAAGCCAAAATGTAAATCTTTTGTTGGTGCGTGATTTAATTCATCCGGAGGAAGATTATCTCCCAACCAATCTCTTCCATTATCTGTAAACCATAATTCATTTGTAATGGGATGAAAATCAAATCCAACTGTATTGCGAACACCATGTGCAAAAATCTCTAAGCCAGTGCCGTCAGGATTCATCCTCGTTATAGAAGCAAATCTTTCATTACTTTCCAAACAAACATTACAGGGAGCACCAATGGGAACATATAACTTTCCATCAGGCCCGAATCTTATAAATTTCCAACCATGATGAGTTTCAGTTGGGAAATCATCGCGAATAACCATTGGTGATGGATTGGTCCGGAAAGTGTTTTCAATATCTTCGTATTTCATCACCCTGTTAACTTCAGCAACGTATAAATCACCATCCATTATGGCGACACCGTTTGGCATGTTTAAATCAGAATCAACAACTATTACTTCATCCGCTTTATAGTCATTGTTGTTATCAACAACTGCATAAACCTTATCTTCATCCCGGTTGCCTACAAATAATATCCCGTTTTCACTCAGTGCCATTGAACGTGCATTCGGAACGTCAGCATAAATTTCAATATTAAATCCGGGAGGAAGATTAATATCTCCTGATTCTATTTGTCCGTTATTTGTGCTGCATGCAAGTAGCAAAATTGTAAGTTTCAATAATAAAACTATTTTATAAGTTTGTGTCAGTTTTTTCATAATTAATTTCTGCTGCTAATATTAGTTATGATTTCACTTTGAAGATCGGAAATGAGAGTATTAGTATTTTCAATATCAGAATT
>CP070637.1:261068-263228 GCA_020354005.1 Ignavibacterium sp. | reverse complement strand
GTAGTAGCAAATACGGTATCACCATATATAGGTCTATCCTGTACAACAACAATACCTTGTTCTCCCCATGCTAATTCCACCGCTAAGCGGTGTTGTTCATATCTTTGACAAAGCATGAACAATTGCATTTCAAATCCACCGCCAGTGTTTTTACCAGTTTTAAGATCATCGTAATAGTGAGATAGGAAGTGAGCAAATTTAGGATGGTTTGTTGGTTCCTCGAGAACTCTTGCTATTCTACCGCTCGTGTTTACAGTCGAAGAGATAGCATGACAGGCATTGGTTTTTCCGGCACCGATGTTAGCATCAACAGTAATGAACAAACCATGTTTATCCATTTTATTTTCTTGTGACACTTGCCCTCAAAGTAAAATTTGATATTTATGTTAAAATATATATTACAGATTACTTGACCAAATGAATTGAATTAATTTATGAATATTAATTACTCTTTAATCGGTGTGTTAAAATTCAAATACTATATTGTTTCTCACTAACAAAAAAAAATCATAAAAGAAAAAAATCCTAGTTGCTTAAACAATCTACCAGCAGGGGTTTTAACAATGTCTTTTCGGTACTATACAAATCTGTTACTATAATAGTTATGATGTTTATAAAACTGCAACAGGGGATGGTTTGGCTAATAATGTAGTGGTTTGACCATCATACAATAAGTAAACAGAGGAACTTTCTTATATAAAAACGATTGCTCAATTGGTTGCCCAAACTACTTTAATGGGGGTTTATAACCGTTTTGTTATTTGTTAATTAGCAAGCACTTTCTCTTGCATCTAAAAAAAATTATTCCCACATTTGCCATGTCTCTTTGTTATTCTGTTAAAAATGAAGAGGTTTTTCAATTTTCCACCCGGCTGATAAAATTGGCCGCATTCGCACTTCTACCGCCTCTTACTCAAAGAGATAAATAATTCATTATAGGTGTTCTCTTATTAAGTGATGACTTGCAGAGTTAAATAACTATAAGGAGACAAACTATGTTTGATGTTCTTTCAAAAATTGCTACCGAACTCAGGCTTTATGGTCTTGAGTTCACTCACCATATTCTTAACGAAAACGATCCCAACCGTGTAAACGGAACCTTCTACGATGGAGAGCACGCCCGCATATGGGTGTATGTAGAGAATAGATCACCGGTTCCACTTAAAAATATCAGGGTTACTATTAAACCCGGCCGGTGCGCTATCTTCAATCAATTTGAGAAGATTGTTGATTATCTGCCAACCGGGGAGAGAAAGCTGGTAGTGGAGATGGAACACATCCAGATAAAGAACGCTCCATTCACGCGTACCAACACAGATATGCTAACGGTAATAAACCTGGAAGAGGCATACGCAGACTTAACTGCATTTAAGTTCACCGATTTTGATTTAATACTAGAACAAGTTACCCCCAAAGTAATTACTCAGGAAAAACAGGAGGAGCACTGGGTTCACAATTAGCCCATCAGATTAATTAGGCTCTGCAAGTCAAATAAAAAATTGTGTTCGTTCTTTGTAATAATAAGAAAGATGCCCACGGGAATAGTTTTTAATAATTAATTATAACAAACATTTCCCTGCGGCTGCAAAATATGTTTTGCAAATAAGGAACACCTTTAATTTAAACCAATCAATTGGAGGGGAGGCTTACGCTCATCTTGTACTTTAATTTTATATTTCAAAATAAATTAATCCTTGGATAAAAGTATATCATAAACCAGTCCCTTTATCAATCCATGTATTTAGAGAAGGAATAATAATAGTGTCCCAAATGTTAATCCGTTTCTAATTTATTTCATATTAATTAAACCAATTACATAGGCCACTAGAAAACATTTTTTTACAACTACCTCTGTTATATGTATTGTCCCCGGGATAAGTCATAATGCATATACACAAGAAGAAGATGTATATGATCCGGGTACAGTATGGTCATTAACTTTTATAAGAACAGGTGCAAATGTGGCTGATGATTATTTAAAGGATCTTACTAAAACCTGGAAAGCATCTATGGAAGAAGCGCTGAAAGAAGGTTTAATAAAATCCTATAAAGTTCTATTAGGAGCCCCTGCAAATGAACAAGATTTCAATATCGTTTTAATGATAGAGAACGAAAACATGGCTGTGTTTGATCCAAATCCCGAAAGAGAAGCAAAATGGG
>CP070637.1:258350-260968 GCA_020354005.1 Ignavibacterium sp. | reverse complement strand
CAGTCTATAGGACACTAGTTCGCAATAACCAGAGCAAACTTCCTAAATCAGCTCCACGTAGAGCCATTCACACTAAACGTTATCAAAAGAGAGTGCCCGGTCACCATGTACAAGTGGATGTTAAGTTTATTTGGCTAATAAACAGTGACAAAGAAAGAGTACGTCGTTTTCAATACACAGCTATTGATGATGCTACTAGAATAAGAGCAATAAGGATATATAATAAACACACGCAGAAGAATGCTATAGATTTTGTAGACTATTTAATTTATAAATTCCCATTTCGTATTCATACAATACGTACAGATCGAGGGCATGAATTTCAAGCACAATTCCACTGGCATGTTGAAGATAAAGGTTTACAGCATACTTATATAAAGACTAAATCACCTCAATTAAACGGGAAGGTAGAAAGATCTCATAGAACTGATAAGGACGAATTCTATCAGTTACTAACTTATACTGATGATGTAGATCTTAATAAAAAATTGGAGGAATGGGAAAACTTTTATAATTTTAATCGACCACACACAGCTTTCGATGGAAAAACACCGTATGAGGCATTAAGTTCTTTACTTAAAATTAACTCTTTTGTCTGAAAGGGTCTGAACTATCACAGTGGTTGTGGAAATGATTAATGACAATTAGAATTAAATCTAAGAGCCCTGGTGTTTTTTGTTGATTGATTTGTATTGTTGAAAACACTTCGATTGTTTTAAGGATACTTTTTAATAAAAATATCTCTGAACTCATCAACTGGTATTGCACCAGTGCGTAAAATCGTATCCATAAAATTCAATATGATAAATCGATCTCCCAAACGTTCCTTCTCTTCTTCATAAATTTCAGATAACTGGTGATAACCCACGAAATAAGAAGTCATTTGCATCGGTGAACGCATAAGTCTACCCCAGAGACTCTTAGCGAACTGCGGTGCGAGCAAACAAGTATTGATTGAAAATTCCAACATTTTCTTCTTCGTCCAGTTATTGCAATGTACTTGCACACTCATATAAGCACGGTTAGCATTTTCGAGTCTTTTTAAAAGCTGTGCAAGTAAAGTAAGTTTGTTATTCTTATCCCATCCGGCCTCAATAACAACTCTTTCGCACAGAGTAGCCCAACCCTCTGTAAATGGACCATATGGAAAGAGGAGGCGTATGGTATGAGGATTTTCCCGCGCAATTTTCAACTGAAGATAATGACCCGGAAATAATTCATGTAAGACAATAAACTTTTTGAAATGGTTGTTAAAAGAACGCCAGAAATCCTCCCGCTCATTTTCGGGAAAATGATCAGGAATGGTTGCAAGGTACCATGTTGTCCAGGGATTAGGATGAAAGTAGGGTGCTGGGTCCATATCTCCAATTCTGGCGGCGGGTCCCATGCTTTCAGGTGCAAGCTCAAGGCTTAAAGTGTTACTCTCTGGAACAGTTGCAATTTTATTATCACGTACAAAGTTCTCCGCCTCTTCAGAGAATTCCCGTAACAACTCAAGATATTCCCGTTCGCTAGATGGGTGATTTTTTCTCATATCATCCATAGGTTTTTCTACAAGTAAATTGAAATCCGTAGGGATTTCTAGGTCACGATAAGTTTCTTTAAGATAATCCTTGGACAGTTCGGCAATCAATCCTCTTACAATTTTTATTTCCTGCAGCGCATTCTCTTCAAGCTGATCCAGTGTCATATTACTTTCTGTGTAAAGTTTTAATTTCCTGGCGTACTCTTCTTTACCCAATATCAGTTCCTCTGTTAAAGAAAGGTTCGGTACAAGAACGCTTTGTACATGCTTAATCAGGGATTTGATCTTAGTTGCAGTCTCATTGCATTGTGTTATAAATTTTTCCCGATTATCAGGTGACACCCAGGACTCAGTTATTATAGGTAAGTCTTCTTTATAGTATAGGATTGATGCTTCAAGAGAGTTTAGGCTTTTCTCAACACTTTTTGGTCTACTATCCTTTAGGTTTATAATCGCAGATGCACATAGGTTTTCTATTGCCCCCAAACGTTGAAGCAACAGCCTATACTTTTCATCAATTGTCAGATTTTCCGAAACTAATACTTCAGTCGTTGCATTTGAAATTAAGTCTGAATAAATACTTAACGAGAATTTGTGTGGCATTTCCCTTTCCCACTTATCAATTTCCGTTTCTATTTGTGTTCTTAGTAACCGCCCATCAATTCTGTCTTCGGTGGTAAAATCAGATTCGTATTTATTGATCTTATCAAGCATTTTCTTATTAAAGCTTAACCACATTTGGATCGAGGTTTCCGAAAAATCCTCATAATTATATACTGATTGAATCATGCCTTCGTAAAGTGCCTGCGATGGATAAAACTGGGTCCATCTTTCTATATATTCATTACCAATTTTTATCATTAGGGGAGTATTGTCCCCGCCAAAACATATTGGAACATTTAGTATTGCATTCATCAGAAGAGTATAGATTAGTAGGTTTTTCAATTTATTCTCCTTGACTTAGTTATTCAACAAATGTCCTGTCCAAATTTATGGATACAAATCATCATTCTAAAAATCATAATCGATTTCGGAATCAGACTCATCCGACAACTATTACCAACACTTCAATAAAAAACCCCGCCTATGTTAT
>CP070637.1:255491-258250 GCA_020354005.1 Ignavibacterium sp. | reverse complement strand
TCAGGGTAATAATAAAAAGTAACATCAACTTCAGGTTGAGCAAAGCTAAAACTGGAGAATATTACAAATACAAATACTGCATATAGATACTTCATATAGATTGCCTACAAAATGTCTTTCTCGAATTGTTATTTTCCCTTTATTCGAAAGGATTTACCCGCTAAAAATAGCCATACAAAAGCAGAAATAATATGGTAAAATAAATCAGTTCCTCATCTAATTTTAATACAAGAAACAATTCTATAAATTTGTTGTACAATTTTATTGATACAGGTTAATTCAGCTTAACTTTCCAAATTCTTGAGGATTTAATTAATTGAATAAGATATTAACTTTTGCAACGTTTGTATTTTTCGCGATCCAGTCATCAACATTCCCACAGGTACCGGAATGGGCTAAAGGCATTGTGTGGTACCAGATTTTTCCTGAAAGATTTGCCAATGGAGATCCAACAAATGATCCCGATCCTGAAAAAACTTTTATAAGAGTAGATTCAATACCTGGGGGATGGGAAATAAAAGAGTGGACATCAAACTGGTTTGAACAGGACGAGTGGGAAAAAAAGATGGGTGGTCACTTTAATAACCATATTTATGAAAGAAGATATGGGGGTGATATACAGGGCATAATTGATCGTTTAGATTATTTGAAAGAACTTGGTATTGGTGCTATATATCTCAACCCTATCTTTGAAGCAGCTTCTCTCCATAAATACGATGGGTCAACTTTTCATCACATTGATGTAAATTTTGGACCTGATCCGGAAGGGGATAGGAAGTTAATAGCATCGGAAACACCTGATGATCCAGCAACATGGAAATGGATAGAAGCAGATAAACTGTTTTTAGAGCTGGTTGAAGAAGTTCATAGCAGAGATATGAAAATTATTATTGATGGTGTGTTCAATCATACAGGCGTGCAGTTTTGGGCTTTTCAGGATATTGTAGAAAATGGCCAAGATTCAAAATACAAGGATTGGTTTCGAATAATTAGTTTCGATGATCCGGAAACACCAGAAAATGAATTTGACTACCATGGCTGGTGGGGTGTAAAATCTTTACCTGAGTTTAATAAGGATAGTCAGGATTTACACCGCTTACCGAAGCAGTATATTTTTCATTCAACAAAGCGTTGGATGGATCCAAATAATGATGGTGATCCTTCGGATGGAATAAATGGATGGCGATTGGATGTTGCACGCGAAGTACCGTTAGGTTTTTGGAAAAGCTGGGCAAGGATGGTTAAAGCTGTAAACAAAGATGCAATAATTGTTGGTGAGCTCTGGGAATTATCACCAGACTTTGTTTCTGCCGAAGGACCGTTTGATGCACTGATGAATTACAACTTTGCATTTGCCGTTAACAATTTTATGATTGCTGATAAATCTGCCATTTCTACAGAAGAGTTTGTAGAGGTTTTGGAGGAGGTGAATAGTACTTATCCAAAAGCAAATTTACTAGCTCTTCAAAATTTAATGAGCAGTCACGATACTGACCGCCTATCATCGATGATAAAAAATCCAGATAGGAAATTCGATCATGATGCTAAGGAACATAATCCTTCTTACAATCCTGGAAAACCAACTAAAGAGGAATACGAGAAACAAAAATTAATCGCAGCTTTTCAAATGACTTACCTTGGTGCACCTATGATCTACTATGGTGATGAAGTAGGAATGTGGGGTGCTGATGATCCACATGATAGAAAACCAATGGTTTGGGATGAGCTAAGTTATGATGATGAGCTTATTGATGAGTCATCAGGTTTTGGTACTGGATATGATTCCTATGAAGTCTCGCAAAACGAAGATTTACTATACTGGTACAAAAAAGTAACTTCAATTAGAAACCAGAATAAATCACTAAGATTGGGCAAACAAAGATTTTTGTATGTAAGTGATGGCACAAAAACATTTGCTTTTGAAAGAACTTATGAAAATGAAAGAATGATCTGTGCTTTTAATCTTGAAGATGAGGAACAAATGTTTACAATACCGATGGAAGAAAGAAAGATATTTTTCACAGAATTAATTTGTAATGAAGATGGGAGTGTAGCTGCAACCGGAACAGGTGTTGATTTTCCAATCAACTTACCGGGAAACAGTGTACGGATTTATAAAATTAAAACTATTAGCCGATCAGGTGAATAAATTAACTCAAGTTGACCGTTTAATTTTTTTTGCGGATTAAAAACCGTTGAAACGGTTAGAATAATAAGTTTTGGATTCCAGTAACCCACGACTTAAGTCGTGGGTTACTCAAGAATAAATCACATTAATAACCGTTTTAACGGTTTACTAAAACAAGCAGTCAACTTGAGTAAATTAAATTTCTTTTAATCTTCCTACGTATAAATAATTTATTATTAGCGAATCTAAATAACCAGGTATAAAAAATATGAATTCAAAAATGTATTTCACTTTGCTTTTTATTTTAATAGCATTTGGCTGTGCACAGCAGCAAAATGAATCAATATCTGATTTGATTCAACCGGTAAATATTAAAGATGGTAAATCGGTAAAGGTTGTTATAAGTGATCTTTTCTATGTGGAAAATTATGATGTACAATTCTTCCCTAATGATAATTTTGATGTTGCCGTTAATAAAGATAAAGGAACACTTGAGATTATACCAAATGAAAACTTTTCAGGATTGGACCTGCTTTCATTTAGTTTTAATAATGAGAACTATGAACTACCGGTTAAGCATGTCCTACGCAATAAGTACTTGTTTAAATATCGACCTGGTGGCGATCCAAAG
>CP070637.1:251306-255391 GCA_020354005.1 Ignavibacterium sp. | reverse complement strand
GCTGAAGGATTACAATACTGGAAAGAAGCCTCACTGTTGGGAAGTACAGAAGCTGCGGTTAGATTGGTCGCTGCTTCACTTTATGAAAATGAATTTGGAATTGATTATAGCAGATCAGTTAAGGACTTAATGAATGCGTCTGATAACGGATCAGTATTAGCACAAGTTGCACTTGCCTATTGCTATGAAAATGGAATCGGTACAGAAGTTTCAAAACCAGAAACACTACAGTATTATAGAATGGCTGCACAGAGGGGGAGTCAGTATGCCTACCGAGAACTGCAAAGATTGTATGATGAAATACGTCCTGCAGATCCTGAGTTTAGTATGAATTAATAATTTTAATCAGATAAAAAATATCCAACCATTTCATTTCATAATCAATTATACTCCAAAGCTAATCCACACTTCGTTTAATAAAGTATGTTTGATGGTTTGATGAATCAAACCACTACTTTGCCCAACTTCAATTCTTACGCCTCATCTCTCATAGTAAAAAATTTTATCTTAGCTATTTTTTCTTGGGTATTATTTTCCTGCTTGCATGATTAAATCAATAGTTGTTTCATTGAAGTACAAAACAGGAGGAATTATGAAAAAACTATTTGTTCTTTCGCTCTACCTTTTATTAACTATCCTTTTTTTTTAATACCCAATCGTTCTTTTGCACAAGTTGATTCATCGAAAATTAAAGAGGCTCAATTTGTCTTTCCGCATACTCTAAACAGACTTTTTTCAGTTCCAAATTACAAGATTATAAATTCTCTCCACTTAAGTCTTCTTGTAGGAAGTTCGTTTGGATTTGCAGATAACAGCGGATTTCTGGGAACATTGGGTCTTGGACTTGGTGGCTATGGTGATATAGAAATTGGAAGTGAATCACTTTTGGGTTCAATGTTTAGTTCAAGAGAAAACTTTACCAAAATCGGCATCAAAGTTAAGATATTAACTGAAAGTGAAAATATTCCGGGAGTTGCAATTGGAATAAACGCAAACAATAGCTGGAACTCATCACGGAATGATGATGACTTAATAAGAACCAGTAACAGTGATCTATATGATGCTGGTCTTCGAACCGCTGACTACGATTCAAGAATGACATCAGTATATGCGGTAATTGGGAAGATGGTCGCCCCTGGATTAACTCTTCAAGCCGGTATTGACTTTGCCGATATGCGTTATAAAAATGTTTACGTTGTATTCAACGAAGGCCAGTCTACGTTCACGCAGGAAGAACAGGAAAGAGAAACAATTGTAAACTTTTTTGGTGGATTTGAATATCAGCTTAATAACAGGACAATCGTAATGTTTGAGCTTCAGTCTTTTCCATACTTGAAAGTAAGCGCCACAGATGGAATGTTAAAAGCATCAAGGAGAATTGTTACAGTAACCGGTTTTAGATTCTTTATTTCTAAATGGTTATTACTCGATACAGGCATTCGGTACCAGGATAATTACAGCGGTCTTGCAGATGCCGAAATAAGGATAGGCTTAAATGGTGTGTGGAATTTAGGATTCTAGATAATACTAACGCAGCAATATCATTTTCTTAGTCTCGATATAGTTTCGTGCTGAGCTCGTCGAAGCACGTGCACTTAATTGCTAAAAATAAATCCCACTTGTTAACTCAGTAGCATTGAACACAACCTCATAACCTCCTGCAGGTTTTTCTTCTTTAACCATTGTAGTAATTTCATTTCCTAGTACATCATAAATTTTTAATTGCACAAATTGCCTTCTAATTAATTCATACTGGATTGTTGTAATAGGATTAAAAGGGTTTGGGTAGTTTTGGTACAAAGTAAAATTATAAATTGGATTTTGATCATCATTATTCAAGACAATTGGATAACCAAAATTATTCTCATAAAACAGCTGTATTTCATCTGCATAGGACTTTACAACCTCAATAGAATTTAATGGATCATTTCCCCTTCCTATAATATATGCTACCATTACTTCTTTTGTTTCACCTACTGGTAAATCAAATTGCCCGACATTTGTTATAGAGCGCTGATCGCCTGAATGAGTGTTGATCCATCCATTTGCATTAACCGGATCACCTGAAAACCAGTAAATTGGATCAACCTCGGAACAATTGATTCCGCCAAATATTTCACCTCTTGGGAACGTACAGGGATCGATAAGTTCCCCCACCATATTTAATCCCAACATATTAAACCTCGCTTCTTCAATATTTGTAGGATCATAAGAGATTGGATCATTTTTAAAACTGGTAACGCCTGAGCTCAAACTTAAATTTTTTGCTCCAATAAAAACCTGTAAACCAAGATTTCCCTTTCGAACGTAAGCTGTGTCCAGAGGTGTATCAATTCCATGCTCAAAAGTATTGTTACCGTTATTATCAATAAATGTTGTACCGGGAATGTATTTTACTGGTCCGGATAGAATATTGATTAATAATGACGGTGGATTCGAACCGTATCTTCCATCAGTACCATCGTTATATACAAAACTTGCATCTCTAATTGTATCACACTGAATTAAATCATTCCACGAATCACCTATATCCGAGTCAGCAAATACGCTAAAAATATTCTGCGTTAATGAATTTTTAACTGATACTGTGTTTGTTATTCTGTAACGAATGAATATTACATTTGATAATGGAGTTGTTGAGGTTTCAAAAGCAAAAACAGTCTGCCTGATTTCTATTCCTTTTGGTTCGCTATCGTAACGTCCTAGACTTTTTGGGACAGAATCATTATATACACACTAAACAGATTCATCCCCAATCAGGTCAGGTTTATCCTCATTAGGATCCCAAAGATTATTGCCATTTAAATCAACTGGATTATATATACCATCACCATCACCATCATAAAAGGCAGCACCTAGTTCAACTGCATCAATCCAATCCTGCCAGCTTTGACCAAAAGCAGGATCATCTTCTCTGAGTTTGTATAAAGATGAGCGAGAATCACCAGATCCAATTTGAATTGTCCCTGGGATATAGTCCTCAACTAAATTAAATGAAGCTACCCCGTTAACCCAAAGTGAATCATCGTAACCACTCAATAAAAATCCCGAAGAGAATAGGAAATTAGCTTCATCAAATAAACCTGAAGAACCGTATGGAGGAACATCAACTTCTGCAATTACACCTCTGTTGTTAATAGGCAAATTAATTTTGTTAATAAAAAAACCGATATTGTTCACCAACATTTTGGGAATAAATGGTATTTGAAATAAATAATATGGCAGACAAAATTAATAAAGAATGATAATGTAAAATTTTAGTGCTCATTTTTCACCTCTATTATTATTTTATAAGAACCATTTTCTTCGTCTCAACATATCCACCCGCTTGCAAACTATAAAAATAAATCCCACTGGTTAGGTTAGTTGCATCGAATTCGACTTCATAAATGCCGGCAGGTTTTTGTTCGTTAACAAGCGTTGCGATTTCATTGCCTAATACATCATAAACTTTAAGTGTTACTAACCCACCCCTGTAATCCCCTCCCAGGAGGGGATTTAGTTGTGGCGGGATTGTAAATTTAATTTTAGTAACAGGATTAAATGGATTTGGGTAGTTTTGGGCTAAATTAAATTCATCTACTATGTTATTCCCATAATCAGTTATACTATTGGGATCCTTTAACCTAAAATAAATGAGCACCTCTTCGAGAAATTCGAGATGATGTATCTGAAAGTATTGATCTACAATTATTGTTATTGAATCATATCCTGAAATGTATGCGATATCAATTTGAAACGAATTGCCTTCTCCAACTAAAATTGAAGCGAGATTACCTTGTGGTGCCGGAGCATCCGGACTCCAAAAACTAGTATCTATACTCACACCATTTGTGAATTCAGAATCAACTCCTAATACTGAATCAACTGGAACAACTACAGTTAAAGAAGTATAGAATTCTAATCCAATAAAGTTCCAGAAATCCACTGAGTCAGTATGCGCAAGACCAAGTTCCGTATAAAGGTAAATTGGTTTTGGAGTATTAAGATAGTCTATTAGGTAATTTCCCTCTTGCTGGTTGAGTTCATAAGGAAATCCAAGAAAAAGAAACAATGCATCGTAATTATAAATCGAATTATCTATT
>CP070637.1:246846-251206 GCA_020354005.1 Ignavibacterium sp. | reverse complement strand
ACTATTAGAACGACGTTACGCGGACGCACAAAAAGAAGAAAAACTTTCCCAAACAGCTATCGAAAGAGCTGTTATAAATCTATGTGTTGCATATAATAAGAGCCTGCTTGATTTAACAAATGCAGACTATAATTCAGATAGATTCGGAAAGTTAATTCTCAAAAAAACAAAAAATTCTGCAAGTGAAATCGGGAAATCATTATATGACACGATAATTAAAAGATTTGAGTATGGGATGAAATTTTTCGACAATGAAACTTTTCTTCATACGGGCCCTCATCATGACGACATAATGCTCGGTTATCTCCCATTGATAAATCACCTCGTTCGTAATCCAAGTAACAAACACGTCTTTGCAACCTTAACCAGCGGTTTCACAGCAGTCACTAATTCTTATATGCTGGAACTCTTAAGAAATCTTAAAATCTTTATGGGTAGTAACAATTTCCTAAGAAAATTTTCGGAAGGATATTTCGATCCATCTTTTATCGAGGGTAGAAATAAAGATGTGAATTTATATCTCGACGGATTGGCAGGTCATCATAAAACGGTTAGAAATGAGGCAATTTGCAGAAGAATGCTAAGAAATATAATTGAGATATACGATGAAGATATTTTTAACAATATTGGAAACAGAATTGATGAACTTATAAATTATTTTGCAACTCAGTATCCGGGTAAGAAGGATATACCACAAGTGCAGAAATTAAAAGGCATGCTGCGCGAGTGGGAGGAGGAGAATGTTTGGAGTCATTTCGGATTTAACTGTACTAGTGTGCCACACTTGAGGCTAGGATTTTACCAGGGAGAAATTTTTACTGAAACTCCTGAAATGCACAGGGACGTACTTCCTGTATTGGAACTGTTGAAAAAAGTAAATCCAACTATAGTTACGGTTGCTCTTGATCCAGAAGGAAGTGGACCGGATACGCATTATAAAGTTTTACAGGCAACAAGTGAAGCTTTAAAGCTATATGAAAAAGAAACTGGAAATTCGAATATAAAAATTTGGGGATACCGGAATGTATGGTATCGTTTCCATCCTGCAGAAGCAAATATTTATGTGCCTGTCAGCTTAAATTCAATGGCAATTCTTGAAGATATCTTTATGAAAAGTTATGGTTCACAGAAATCAGCAAGCTTTCCAAGCTATGAACTCGATGCACCATTCAGCAGGCTTGCTCACAAGATTCAGGTTGACCAATATCAAACAATAAGGACTTGCCTTGGCAAAGATTACTTCCTCTCTCACGATGTTCCAAGGGTAAGAGCAGCGCATGGAATGGTGTATTTGAAGGAGCTTGATTTACAAGAATTCTATAAACAATCGATAGAAATAAGAAAATTGATGGAAAACTTATAGCTGAAAATATTTGAATGAATGGGTTTAAAAAGCAACTTGGTATCATAATAAATTGATGGAACAATCAAGACTGCAACTCATCAATGAGAATAGGGTTATGAAAATCCTTGTTAGAGACCATCACTTGATTGAAATAGTAAAAAATATAATAATTCAATTTGTATTCCTTCTAACATTCTCAAGCTTTAATTCTTTTTCACAATCAGGTTCCTCTGTAGTTATATACAATAGTACAGAAGAAATCTTCACCAATCCTGAAAGAGGTTTTACTGCATATCGAACCAGTCCAATTACGCTTTCATTTATTAATAGCGTTAAAGCAGAAAATGTATCAGTAGTTCAAAGAATCTATACAATTCCAGAGTTCAGATATGTCCCATTATCTGCAGGTTTTTTAAACACGGTGGAATCGGACTTACGTATCGCTCGTCAGGGTGGAATTAAATTGGTAATGAGGTTTTCTTATACTAATGATATTAATGGAGAGGATGCTGCACGTGATACTATCCTTATACATATAAATCAGCTTCAACCCATTTTTGAGGAGAACTGGGATGTAATTGCTTATATTGAAGCTGGATTTATAGGCTCCTGGGGTGAGTGGTACAATTCAACTCACGGATTAAACAATACAAATGACAGACGTGCAGTTTTGTTTGCACTGCTCGATGCACTCCCGATTAAACGAAATGTTGTTGTGCGAACTCCAAATTATAAACGATTAATTTTTGTTGATGATCAACCATTATCATTCGCTGAAGCTTTCAGCGGAACGAGAAAATCAAGAACAGGTGCGCACAATGATTGCTTTCTTGCAAACGCTACTGATTTCGGTACCTACCTTGAGAATGATATCGAGGGAGATAAAGATTACCTAAATCTTGATAACAGATTTGTTCCGCAGGGAGGAGAAACATGCTCACCAAGTGAGTACTCTGATTGTAATAATGCTCTTATCGATTTGAATAGAATGCACTGGTCTCTGCTTAATAAAGACTATCACCCTTCGGTTATTAATGAATGGATAACAGAAGGATGTATTGATGATATAAAACGCCGACTGGGTTATCGCTTCTCATTGCTGCAGGGTGAATATACTGACAGTGTTAAACCTGGTGGCATTTTTAATATTCAATTGGATGTTGCTAATTATGGATTTGCCAGCCCGTATAATCCAAGAAGCCTGGAGTTTATTTTACGAAATGTAAACACAAAAAAAAGATATCGATTAATCACTGAAGAAGATCCTCGTTTATGGCCTTCGGAAGATACAGTAAGAGTAAGTCTGACTGCCGGAATAATTGGTACTATGCCAGAAGGTGAATATGAATTCTTAATGCACCTGGCAGATCCGGTTCAGGAGTTGCACAGCGTACCAGACTATTCTATCAGGTTAGCCAACGAAAATGTGTGGGAAGATTCTACTGGATTTAATACTTTACTTCACTCTGTAAATGTTAATAGCAATGGAGATGGTGATGATTACAGTGGTGAGTTTTATTTTTTACCTGAAGATTCTACTACCTATGTTCCCCCAGTAATACAAATTGATGGTTTGTTTGATGATTGGCTAAATGTTTTACAACTTGATGTTGCACCTGATGAGGAAGGTATTGGTGATGCCTTAAATCCGGATGTGGACCTTGTTGATCTTTGGTTAACAGATGGAGAAGATAATGTTTATGTTAGTTATATTCTTGATGGTGAATTTAAGGCACAATATTATTATCACGTTTTTATAGATGCTGATAACAACAACAGCACAGGCTTTCGCAGCGGCGGGAGTTATGCGGGAATTGATCTTATGGTTGAAAACGATATTTTATATCAATATGCGGGTCAGAATGGTGAATGGGGCTGGGCTTCCTGGGGTTCGGTACTATCAGCAATTGGTTCTGTAAACACTGATAGAATAGAACTAGAAATTCCAAAAAATATATTGAGTTACTTTGGTGCTGATAACTCCTTTCAAATTATTTTTAATATTAACGAACTTGATGATTTAGTTGATGATGACTATGCTCCCAATTCATATCGACAAGGGAGTTATAATTATATCTACCAGGTAACATCTGTTGAAGCATCTGACGAAAACATAGTGGCCCCTGGAGATTACAAAGTTGAAGCTTATCCGAATCCGTTTAATAACCAGGTAAACATTAAATTCAACATACCTCGCGAACAAATCATATCTGCAAGTATCTATGATGTACTTGGTAACAAAGTCAAGACTTATTTACCGCACGAAATTTATAGTAACAAACTGAGCTGGAATGGTAAAAATAGTTTAGGAATTGACGCAGGCAGTGGAATTTATATTTTTGTAATCATGTCATATAATTTTACCTATTCAACAAAAATTGTTTTACTTAAATAACAATATTTGTGATCGACCCACAGCTATTTACAATCTCGCAATTCTCAATAGGTTTCAGAGTAAGCTTCACCATCGAACGACTCCATAACTTTTTGTAACATTCCAAATAATTTTTAATATGGATTGTATTAAAACTATGGAATTGTAGTTACTGGAATCTGAAGCAATGAAAATATCAATTCACATACTTTAGGAATTGAAGCCTTAATAACTTTAGTTAAGCCTGTTGACACTTCTTTTGGAATATGTTGAACCTGCACACAAATAATTTTCACTTCCACTCCGCAAAGTTCTTTCAATTCATTCAGCAGATTTGAGGTAGGTAGTTGATGCATAGAAAAATCATCAATCTTTTTCCTCGGAATATCTGATGGATCAAGTTCCAAGATCTCACCCGGCTCTTTTCCAAAATCTACTGCATCAACAATTATTATTTTATCGGGATGTTTTTCACTTAGGATAAGTGTGAATAAAAGATTTCTTACACTTGTACCTGCATTTAACACACCAACATTGGAAGGTATTGCATAATTTTTTTGTAAATGTTTTACAACAGCTGGACCAAATCCATCATCTCCAAATAAAATATTTCCGCATCCAAGCACTAATATTTCTTTATT
>CP070637.1:244386-246746 GCA_020354005.1 Ignavibacterium sp. | reverse complement strand
TTTGATAATAGATTATAGTTTTTAATTAATTGATTTTTAGAAATACATTTCAGTTAGTATTTATCTTTGAGAATTGATAAAGAATTTATAGTTTAATCTTAAATGGTAATTCAATATAGAGTCTACATAATACAACAAATAATGAATTAAACAGCGAATTATTTATAGCATCAATTTAGTAGTTAAAACAGTGCCCAAAACAAATGCCCCACCTAAATACTTTTACATTATCCTGATTGCCTTACCCATTTTATTCTTTGTTTTGCTTGAGTTAGGTTTACGAATATTCGGGTACGGTTTCAATAATGAGCAATGGGATACTGCACAAGAAGGCTCATCAATAATCATGCTCAACCAGGAAGTTGCCAAAAGATATTTCTATACTACTAAAAGAATTCCAATTTCCAACCAGGATGTTTTTGATGCTGAGAAAAAATCTATTGCATTCAGAGTGTTTGTATTAGGCGGCAGCAGTGCAGCAGGCTATCCTTTTTCACCACTCGGATCATTCTCCCGATATGTTAGGGATAGACTGAAGCTATCATATCCTTTATCCAAAATTGAGGTGGTCAATATCAGTATGACGGCTGTTAATAGCTATACAGTAAGGGATCTGTTTCCGGGTGTGCTTGAGCAGAAACCCGATCTCATTCTAATTTATGCCGGACATAATGAATATTACGGTGCATTAGGTGTCGGTTCAATGGAATCGCTTGGCACTTCCAGAAAGATGGTAAACTTACTTCTTTACTTAAACAGGTTTAAAATCGTAGAGCTCTTGAGAAATACTATTCAATGGGTAATGGAATTATTTTCAGGTAATGAAGAAAAGCAAAGCGGAACGTTAATGTCGCGAATGGCAAAAGACCAATACATAAAATTTGACACAGAAACTTTTAATGATGGAATTTCCCAATTCGAGGGAAACATTCGGGATATATTGGATATGGCAAAAGAAAGGAATGTTCCTGTTATATTATCAACGTTAGTTTCAAATCTCAAAGACCAGCCTCCGTTTATCTCAATCGAATCAAAAAATTTTCCTCCGGCAGATAAAATTTATAACCAGGCAAAATATGAACTCAATTCCGGTAATTACAGAATTGCAGATTCATTATTCCGGTTTGCTAAAGATCTTGATGGGTTAAGGTTCAGGGCTCCCGAAAAAATCAACCAGACTATAATTTCTTTGAGTAGAGAATATAAATTACCGCTAGTAAACTTGGATTCAGCCTTCTCAGCTATCAGTCCTTATGGAATTATCGGAAATAATTTAATGACGGATCATCTCCATCCAACTCTTAAAGGTTACCAGCTTTTAGGCAAATTATTTTTTGAGAAGATGGAACAATCAAACTTTTTACCTGCATCTGAACTAGCCAACCTATCAGGAGATGAACAGGATAGAATTACTATGGTAAACTTTAATTTTACTGAATTAGATTCAACAATTGGCGATTACAGGATAAAATTATTAAAGAACGATTGGCCGTTTGTTACCGAAGGCAAAAAAGTGCCTAACTCCACCCTACTTCATCCTGATAATGTAACAGACTCTATTGCCGCCCATGTGCTTGAGGATATAATAACCTGGGAGGAAGCCCATAGAAAAATGGCTACTTATTATTTGGGAAGAAAAAATATAAATGCCTTTCTGAAGGAAATGGATGCGCTAATATCTCAATACCCTATTGTTGTTGAATATTATGATTATGTGGCCAACATATTAATACCATTAAAGGATTATGTAAAAGCATATAAGTATTTAATGATAGGCTATGATATAAAACCCAGCGCGTTTAGAGCAAAATGGCTCGGTACACTTAATCTTTATAAGGATAATCTAGAGTTGGCTGAAAAATATCTTAATGAAAGTCTTACGATCGATACGAAGGATTCCCAAGCGTGGTATAACCTTGCTGGAGTGTACGTTAAGAAAAATAACTATAAAAAAGCTCTTGAGAATGTGAACAATGCACTAATGCTTAATCCTAATTACGCTGAAGCAATCGGCTTAAAAAAGCAATTAGAGAGTGCGATGAATAATAGAAACTAATTTTTTTAAACATACCTGATAAAAAAGAAACTCAGCTTTTCAATCGATTCTAAGAGAATTGTGCCCTATGCATGCTGAATGCACTACTTCAGAAGAATCATCTTCTTTGTTTCAATGTAATTATTTCCTGTAATAGCATAAAAGTAAATTCCACTACTAAAATTTGAACCGTTAAACTCTACTTCATAATTCCCAGCAAGCTGGTAATCATAAACAAGTGTTGCAACTTCATTACCGAGATTATCATGAACCTTTAATTGAACAAACATCATTAATGAAGTCTCTAAATGCGGTACTGTGTACT
>CP070637.1:238801-244286 GCA_020354005.1 Ignavibacterium sp. | reverse complement strand
AATATAATGCCTAGCAGGATCCGATTGAAACCTAGTAATCTGTTGTCCCTAGTAATGCGAATGTCGATTAATAACATTCTTATTTATTGATCATACTTCTTAAAAACCACCGTAGTATTATGCCCGCCAAAACCAAATGCGTTACTCATTCCAATATTAACAGTTTTTTCTTCCACTTTGTTGAATGTATAGTTCAGGTCACAATCCGGATCTGGAGTTTCAAAATTTATTGTTGGTGGTATAATATCGTTTTGAACAGTGAGCAAAGTTGCAATTCCCTCGATTGCACCAGCTGCGCCTAACATATGTCCGGTCATGCTTTTAGTTGAAGAGACATTCATATTATATGCTTGATCACCAAAGAGAGATTTAATAGCTTTTGTTTCACCTATATCACCAAGCGGTGTTGATGTTCCATGCATATTGATATAATCAACGTCATCGGTTTTTATCCCCGCTGTTTTTAATGCCATCTTCATAGATAAAATTGCACCGGTTCCATCGGGATGTGGTGCGGTGATGTGATGAGCATCTGCAGAAAGACCTACACCTATAATCTCACCATAAATATTTGCACCACGCTTCTCGGCGTGTTCCAGTTCTTCAAGTATCATTGTTCCGCAACCTTCTCCCATAACAAAGCCGTCACGAGTTGCATCAAAAGGTCTGCTTGCTGTTTCGGGTGAGTCATTTCGAGTTGAGAGTGCCCGTGCAGAATTGAATCCCCCCACACCAATTTCGTTTAATGGTGCTTCTGTTCCGCCTGTAATTATTGTATTTGCTAATCCTTGCTGGATAACTAAGAATGCATCTATCATATTATTATTAGCCGTTGCGCAAGCTGAAACAACACAATAGTTTGGTCCTTTGAAACCATATTTAATTGATATTTGTCCGGCAGCAATATCCGGTATTATCATTGGGATAAAAAAGGGAGATATTTTAGATGGACCTGCTTTGGAATTTTGTACAGATTGCTGATCAAATGTTTTCATTCCGCCCATGCCACTTCCAAATAAAACCCCAGTTGTCTCTTTATCTTCCACACTCATATTGTCAGGATCCAAACCACTATCTTCAATAGCTTCAGCTGTGGCTGCAAGAGCATACTGTGTAAATTCATCCAATCTTCTTGCGGTTTTCCTGTCAAAATAGTTTAGCGGATCAAAATCTTTCACTTCGCAAGCAAAGTGAGTATTCAGATTTGATGAATCGAATTTTGTTATCTCAGCGGCACCACTTTTTCCACTCTTTAAATTTTTCCATAAATCTTTTGCAGTTAGACCAATTGGTGTGATGGCACCAATTCCTGTTACTACAACCCTTCTATTTTTTGCCATAGCATTCCTGTGATTTGTTATTCTATGAGTTTCAAAAATTAAAGTTCAAAAATACAAATGATTGTTGAATAAATAATAGCGAATATACTTTATGTGATATACATCCTGTCAATATATTCATGATCTATATTAATTATACAAAAGGCGAGTGATTTATACGTCGACAGCAGGTGTACTGGACTCTTTTAACGTCTTTTTGCGGTATAGTACATCATTAATTTTTAATACCAAGAGGCCAAAGATATAACCGAATATAAATCCAATTGCTGCACCGGCAATAATATCAGACGGATAATGCAATCCAAGATAAACTCTGCTTAGTGCAACGATAGATGCTGTGATAAATAGGACAACTGTGTACCTTGGATATAGCCTTGCAAAAAATGTGGCAGCAGCAAAATTGTTAACTGCATGATTTGATGGAAATGAGTAGCTGCCTGTACATCCTAATGGAGCTAACACATCCGACAAAGTGTTACAGGGTCTTGCTCTTTCAAAAAATTCTTTCAAAAGTTTATGGCTGCTTTGATCTGTAATTGTGATTAGAATAAGTATTCCCAATGCTGATAGTTTTCCAAGTCTTCCACCCTTAAAAAACAATATCCCAAGAAAGAAAAGGAACGTTATATACCAGTTATTAACATTTGTGATGATAGAAAAGAATTTATCAAGAAAACCGGTAGAAATAGTGTAATTAATGAAGTAAAATATCGCTAAATCTATTGAATAAAATATATCCATATTGGCACTAAATATGATATATAACCCTAAATTACTTGGATTATTGCATTAATTGTAACTGGTTAGGCAAAATCTAAAAAAGAAATTAAAATTCCAAGGGCTACAAATGTTAGTAATGGATAAAGCAATCGATAAAGCGACATCAGTAGTTGATTTTCTTATAAAAGATAATCCAAACGAAGAAACCGAAAGATTTGAGGACATCAAAAAAGATGCAAATCTGCTTGTTATAACCCCTTTAAAAATAATGGGCTATCTTGTCGCCATTTTTGGCATCCTCGCCATGATCTTCGAAGTTCGCTACTTTAATGAGCACGCCGAGCAGATATATGTTATCAGATTATCTGCAACATTAATCTCGATATTTATTCTGGCAATACTGAATACAAAATTTGCTGTCAGGTTTTCAATACCGCTTGTTCAT
Organism: Ignavibacterium sp.; assembly: GCA_020354005.1. Classification (GTDB taxonomy): domain Bacteria; phylum Bacteroidota; class Ignavibacteria; order Ignavibacteriales; family Ignavibacteriaceae; genus BMS3ABIN03. The sequence goes on along the minus strand of CP070637.1, from coordinate 241,781 downwards.
ACGCTGTTGCTTACAATTATCATTTCCTCCGGTTTAATGATATATCTGTTACCGCAAACGTTATTAGTGAATTCCCAAATAGTTGGATTAATAATCTTCACTTCAGCTTTATTCTTAAGCTGGACAGTTAAGAACCAGATATTGGTGGCAATCTATTACAATGCGGTATTTGCAAGTGCAATTCTGTTAAACAATAAAGCTGTATACTTTCTACCAAATATAAACGAATCAATAGCATTTGTTTGTTTACTTAGTATGGTATCGATAATAGCATGTGCTTACAATTTTAGAATGAAAATAATCATTGCTGAAAAGAGCTTTAAAATAGAATTATCTCATAAGAAATATAGATCAATATTTGATAATTCAGTTGAAGGAATATTTCAATCTACTCCAGATGGCAGATTCATAACCTTTAATAAAGCGTTTGCAGAAATACTTGGCTATCAGAACTTGGATGAACTGAAGGAAATTGATATCGAAGATATTTATGTAAATCCAGATGACAGAAAAGCTCTTGTTTCAGAACTTAGAAAGAAGGGATATGTTAAAGATACCAGCATTGAATTGAAAAAGCAGGACGGGAGTAGTGTCTTTGTTAGACTGAATGATAAAATTGTGAAAGATGATCACGGTAATAAAATTATGCAAGGAAATATTCAGGATATTACAGAACAAGTTAGTTTAGAACAATCAAGAGAAAAAGCGGAAAGAGATTTGCTAAAGGAAAAAGAGAAGACGGAAATGCTTGCTCAGGAGGCAATGAGATTAACAACGTTAAAGAGTAAATTCCTTGCAAATGTTAGTCACGAAATTAGAACACCCTTGAACGGTATACTTGGATACATTACTCTTATTGAAGATGGCTCTTATGGCACCGAAGAAGAGTTGAAAGAGTTTGCTGCAAATGCCCGTCATTCATCCGAATCATTGATTGAGATTGTTAATTCAGTTCTGGATTTGTCTAAGATAGAATCCGGTAAAGTAAAGCTTGATAAAGTAGATTTTGATCTTAACGAAGTAATTGATAGGTCCATTGCTATACTTTCAACAAAAATTGATGAAAAAGGTATTACTACTGTAAAAGATATACCTGAAGGTACAATCCATCTACTAAACGGTGATCCGACTAAAACAAGACAAATATTCTTAAACCTGATAAGCAATGCTATTAAGTTCACAAAAAATGGCGAGATAAAAATACGGGTAAGAACAAATATGATTGATAAAAGTAATGTTGATATTCGGGTTAATATTGCGGACACAGGTACCGGAATTCCCGCTAACAAACTCGATTCTTTGTTTAAGCCTTTTTCACAGATTGATGGTAGCGAACATCATACCATGGGTGGATCTGGGTTGGGTTTAGTCATCTGCAAAGAATATGTGAATTTAATGGGCGGTAAAATAAGTGTTACAAGCGAAAAGGGCAGGGGAAGTAATTTTAAATTTAATTTGATTGTTAAAGTCCAGGAAAATGTACCGGTGCTTGAGGATGTTGAAGAAGATCATGTGGTTACAGCCAGTCCAGCAGAACCGGTTGTTTCGGATGATGCTGTTCGTTCCAATAGACTGAATTACAATATCCTATTAGCAGAGGACAATATCATCAATCAAAAAGTCACCACTAAACTTCTACAGGCAGCAGGTTATAAGGCAGTGGCAGTTAACAATGGAGGTGAAGCTGTAAAGGCTATGAAAGAAGGAGATTATGATTTGGTTCTTATGGATATTCAGATGCCGGTAGTTGATGGATTCTCAGCAACCGGCCAGATTCGTAATTTAAGTGATGACAAAAAAAATGTGCCCATAATAGCAATTACTGCGCACGCTTTAATAGGGGATAGAGAAAAATGTTTGAAAGCGGGCATGAGTGACTACATCTCAAAACCTATTATTGCAAAAGATATGATTGCAATGATTGACCGTTTACTTGAAGTTAATAAAGAACAAAAAGCAGCAGAACCAATTGAAGAAACAGTTCAGCAGCCAATAGACAATAAATCATTCGATTTTGAACGACTGAAACAAGTTAGTTCCGATGATCATGATTTTGAGAAGGACCTGCTCTCATCTTATATTGAAGATATGGAGTTAAAGTGCCAGGAACTTACTGAAATAGTTACGGATAAGGATATGGATAAAATATTGCACTTAACTCATACAATTAAAGGGGCAAGTTACTCCGTTGGTGCACAACTTGTTGGTGATGAAGCATTCGGGATTGAAGTATCTGCAAAGAGCAACGATATTCCAAGCGTGCAGGAACGACTACCAAGGTTGTTAAATGCTATTGAAGAAACAAAAGATATTGTTAACAGCTTCTTAGTAAGCCATTAATCTTATTTATTAGTACCTAGCGTATTTCCTCGTGAATCGGTACGTTCTCTTTTTCAAATTTCATTAGAACATTCCTGATTGTTTTAATTGCAAAATCAATCTCTTCCTTAGTTATTACAAGGGGTGGTGCAAATCTAATGATATCACCATGTGTCGGTTTTGCTAGCAGTCCGTTCTTTTTTAACTCAACGCAAACATCCCAGGCAGTTTTGCCGGTTGATGTTGGTTTAATAACTATTGCATTTAGTAAACCTTTTCCACGTACAAGAGTTATTATATCCAACTCATCAACTATCTTTTGTATCTCACTGCGAAAATAATTACCAAGATTTTCTGCGTTCTCTGCAAGGTTTTCTTCCTTTAATACTTCGAGTGCGGCAATTGCTACTTTACCTGCAAGCGGATTTCCTCCGAACGTTGAACCGTGCTGCCCCGGCTTAATTGTTAGCATTACATCATCATCTGCTAAAACAGCTGAGATTGGAATTACTCCACCGGATAGTGCTTTTCCCAAAATCAATACATCAGGACGAACACCATCGTGATCTGAAGCTAGTAACTTTCCTGTTCTGGCAAGCCCCGTTTGAACTTCATCGCAGATAAGCAAAACGTTTTTTTCTTTACAAAGTTCGTGTGCCTT
>CP070637.1:237514-238701 GCA_020354005.1 Ignavibacterium sp. | reverse complement strand
TGTGTATCATCGCCAATAATTCCCTTACCCAACCAAATTACGTTGGTAATTCCAAAATATTTTTTAAAGATTTGAAAGTAATCCTGTTTTGTTAATCCCGGATTTCGTACTTGTAATTTTTGATCGAGAAGGCATTCTTCAGTTGTAATTAGCGTTCCTTTTCCATTTACATCAATCGATCCACCTTCGAGCACCACTTTTTTACCATTGTATTCTGCAACAACACTTTCAAGCTTCAGTCTTTTAGAAATGAATTGTGGGATTTTATCATCGAGTTTATAGTCCCCATATTTTGCCCAGGCATTAAATTTAAAGTCCACACCAATAATTATATCTTTCTCTTTGACGAAGAAAGGACCCGAATCACGAACCCATCCCCTGTTAGTTTTTTTTTTGAAGAACTTTACATTATTAATATCAGCATTTGCACGTTTTAAAAGCTGTTCAGCCTTTATTTTATGTTCTTTTGATTGAACAAGAATGTAAACTTTTTCTGACCCTGATAAATGCTTTACAATTTCAGCATAAACATTGGGAATAGCTCTGAATTTTCCCGGCCAATCACTTTTATTATGAGGCCAACCAATCCACGTTGCTTCGTGTGGTTCCCACTCGGCAGGTAATCGGGGAGATTTGAGAGTTTGATTTGTTGATATTATTTCAGGCATAGATTTGTTTTTGCCACAAAGACACTAATTTCGTTTCGATTCTTATTCTTAAAACTAATACTAATCAATAATTCTTTTTGCAATGTCTTCGTAAGAATCTATTCTTCTGTCTCTGAAGAATGGCCAGTGTCTTCTAACTAATTCAATCCTTGCAGGATCTACCTTAGCAAATATTATTTCTTCTTTATCGGCTGATGCCTGTGCAATAATTTCACCCTGAGGATCAGCAACAAACGACTGACCCCAAAATTCAATTCCTGCTGATTTGTCATCCGGTCTTTCTAATCCAATCCGGTTTACAGCAGCAACATAAATTCCGTTGGCAATAGCATGTCCCTGCTGCACTGTCATCCAGGATTCAAATTGTTTCTTTCCGTATTTATCTTTTTCGTGTGGGTGCCACCCGATTGCTGTAGGATAAAAAATTACATTAGCTCCTTGCAGCGCCGTTAACCGTGCAGCTTCAGGATACCATTGATCCCAGCAAATCAAGGTTCCCACATCTCCGTAAATTGTTTT
>CP070637.1:231775-237414 GCA_020354005.1 Ignavibacterium sp. | reverse complement strand
TAGCCGGCTTTTTTTATATATCTCCTTCTATGGGACGGACAATTATTTCTTCAGTTACTATATTATCCTTTTGCAGAAATGCTGAAACCATTAATCTTGCTACACTCTCAGGATTCATCATTCTGTGGTTGTGTTCTTCTCTCATTTCCCTTGTCCACATAGCAGATTCAGTTGCGCCGGGGGTAATATTAATTACCCGAATATTGTAATCCCGTACTTCCTCTCTTAGTACTTTAAGATAACCGAGCAGGCCCATTTTTGATGCTGTGTAAGCCGAACTATTTGTAAAGGTTTTTCCGGTAACAACAGAAAGAACATTTATGATGGTTCCACTACCTATCTTCTTCATATGTGGCAGTACAGTTTTAATAGTATAAATTGAACCGAGGAGATTTGTATTTATAACATCATCAATTTCTTTAATAGTATTCTCTTCTGCAGTTTTAAATGATGTTATTCCCGCATTGTTAACAAGGCAGTTTATCTGGTTGCCACTTGTTATTTTTTTAAATGTTTGTTCAACATTTGCCTGGGATGCAACGTTACAAGGGTAAATTTCAAAGTGATCCGATTTAATTTCCTCTTTTAATCGTTCTAATTCTGTTACTCTCCTCGCAGAAGCGAAAATATTAAATCCTACAGAAGAAAATTCTTTTACCGCAGCTTTTCCAATACCTGAGCTAGCGCCGGTTATCCATATACCAATTTGTTTGTTAGACATGGCTAAAAATACTTATGGGAAATTAATTCGAGGAATTCCACGCGGGTTCGTGCATCATCTTTAAATACACCAAGCATCGAACTTGTTGTTGCTGATGAATTTTGTTTTTCAACACCCCTCATCATCATACACATATGGAATGCTTCGGCAACTACAGCAACACCCTTTGGCTGCAAATATTTCTCAAGTGTTTCTGCTATTTCCGATGTCATTCTTTCCTGAACCTGTAGCCTTCGGGCAAAGACTTCTACTATTCTGGGTATTTTACTTAACCCTACTATTTTCCCATCGGGAATGTAAGCGATGTGAACCTTACCGTAAAATGGAAGCAGGTGATGTTCACACAAGCTGAAGAAATCGATATTCTTAACAAGAACCATCTCATCATATTTTTCTTTGAATACCGCTTTATTCATCACCTTTTTAATATCCTGCTGATAACCACTGGTTAAAAACTCATATGCCTTTACTACACGTTTTGGCGTAGCAACCAATCCCTCTCTTTTCGGATCTTCTCCAATTTCGGCAAGCAGAGTTTTTACAAATCCCTCTACCTTTGCTTTATTCACTTATAATTCTCCTTTATATTCAAAATAATTATTCTCGGTTTCGTACAGCTTTACTGAATACAATTTGCCTTTTGATATTTTATCTTTTAATTCATCCCAGATTCCCAGCACAATATTTTCAGATGTTGGGATCATCCCCTTCATAAATTTTGTTTCAAGATTTAGATTTTTATGATCAACTTCTTCTATAATATTTGTTTTAACTATTTCCTTTAGTTCTTGCAAATCCATTACAAACCCGGTATCATTATCAACATCGCCGGCAACAACAACCTCTAAAGTATAATTATGTCCGTGCCAGTTTGGATTGCTGCATTTCCCGAATAACTTAAAGTTTTCCTCATCCGATAATTCCATTTTAAATAATCGGTGTGCTGCAGCGAATGTTTCCCTTCGTGTTATATAAACAGTCTTTGCCATTACTTAAGTTCTTTCAGAGCTTCGGTTATTTCTTTATTATGATCGGCAACTTTAACCTTTCTGAAAATCTTGTTTACATTCCCGTTTTTATCAATTATAAATGTCGATCTTTCAACACCCATATATTTTCTTCCATACATACTCTTTTCTTTCCATACTCCATACTTTTCAATAACCTTTTTCTTTTCATCGCTCAATAACTTGAACGGAAGATCATATTTTTCGGCAAATTTTTTATGCGATTCAACTGAATCAGGACTGACACCAAGTATTACTGCATTCAGTTTTCCGAATCGAGGAAAATCATCCCGGAAGTTGCAGGCTTCTTTTGTGCAACCAGATGTATTATCCTTTGGATAGAAATAAAGCACAATATTTTTTCCCTTAAAATCGTTCAGCGTAACTTTTTCTCTATCCTGATCTTTTAAAGTTATTGCTGGTGCTTTATTACCCTCTTTTACCATTTTAGCCCTCTCAGTTTTAATAAATTAAAATTCTGTATTACAAGTTAGTTAACACAGAATTTACTAGAATAGTTCAATAGCTTGAATCAATAACGATTAGAAAATTACTAACTAAATTTCTCCCAACCAATTTTGTTAGCAATGTTGTTAAAACAATCACAGTAGTTGAAAAAATAAGGAAAAAATCACAATGAGCAAGCAACAATTCACAAATAAATTACAATAACCAATATCCAAACTCCCAATCCAACGATAGAATCAATTTATTCGAGGTAGAATATTTTTAGTCAATTGGAGATTGTGAATTGTTATTTAGGAAAGAATAAGATGATATTTCAAAAAAAGTAACTAAAGAAGCCCAGTCTTCTTGTTCCAATCATAAAAACCAGATTCCAAATGTTCAAATGAATCTATTGCAAATAATATCGGCTGCAGATGCCAGACATCATATTCTTGTGTAACCACTCTCTCCGGATCAAAATCAATAACTTCTACCTCATCGGATAAAGCATGTTCCACTTCTTTTTGAGATGAAAGAATGCCAGCACCATAAATTCGTAAACCATCTTGATTCTTTATTAATCCAAACTCAACTGTAAACCAATGGAGTGTTTCAAGCTTCACTCTGTCATCACCTTTCGCATTCAAGGCAGCTTCACCGAACATCTGGTAAAAAGATGCAAAGTTTTTGTTTGTTAATAGTGGCATGTGTCCAAAAATATCATGAAAAAGATCGGGGGCAGGTGTGTAATCCAGTTCATCCTTCCCACGTATGTAATCTGTTGACGGGAAAATTTTCTTTTGAAGCAGCTCAAAGAAATTCTCTTCGTGAATTAATCCGGGAATACGTGCAACCTTCCATCCGGTTACTTCACGAAAAACATAACTGATATCTTTTAAGTAAGGAATTTTATCAGGTGAGAGATTTAAACTTTTGGCACCGTCTAAATATTCCTTACAGGCTCTTCCGGGCAGCAGTTCAACTTGTCTGTTATATAAAAACCTCCACGATTCCTGGTCAGAATCCGGATAGTCCGGATATATAATTTCATCATGAACAGGTACAGGTCCTTCCAACCGCTGTGGAATACATCGTGGATCTACACCATTCTGTGCAGCTTTTTCATATGCAGAGAGTTCCTGATTTTCATTTTTATCAAATGTCATTCTACTTAATCCCTTTATTTGAAATGGTCAATTATTGCAAAAAGTTACTTATTAACAAAAAAATAATCAATAGAAATAATATTTTCGTCAATTCCGATTCAAGTTATAATTATTATTGTTCTGTGCTGGTTTTATACCCTTCATAAATCGAATAAAAAACTAAAAAATGCACAAATTTAATTTTAATAAATGATGGAAAAATATTAATTGTACTTATCACTAATTCTGCCAAAGGTTTTACCAGAAACAATCGTAAAATTCTGTAATATAATGATTTTGATTCCATTTTGTTAAAATGGAAGATTTTATCGAGTTCCGGATACTTTTGTTTTATGATCTTCAGATTTACAGCACCGAACTCTTTCATTTGTTCTAATGCCTGGTCTAACGTTTTATGAATAATAGAAAATCCAAAAGCTGATTTATTAAAGAATGCAGGAATACCATACTTCTTTCCCAGCTGATATCCAAGAATAGTATCATCCCCCCCGTAAGACTTTGTTAAATCCCTATCCTGACCTCCTAGTTCAACAAAGTAGTTGGATTTTAATGATACATTTTGTGTATTGAGATAATAACATGGTATTTCTTCCATATTATTATATTTACCCTTCCCCCGGGTTTGCAGATAGTAAGCCCATATATTTTGTTTTCTATTCTCATAAATTACTTCTCCCACAGAAATACAATCACTCTTATGCTGTAGATCAAGATGTTTTTGCAATAGCTCACTATCCGGCACAATATCCGAGTCAAGCATTAATACATACATCGATGTAATTTTATTAAGAGATAAATTTCTTGTTTCATTCCTTCCTTTATGAACGTTACCGGGATGAGTCAATACTTCAAACTCAAAACTATACCTGGCACTTTGAAGATAATCAATTGTTCCATCTGTGGATCCATCAACACATATAAATATTTTGAATTCACGGAAAGATTGTTTTTCAAATCCATCCAGACATTTTATTAATTCCGATAGGTTATTCATTGTTGGAACAATTACATCAAAAGTCTTAGCCATACAAATAAAGGATTACATAAAGAAAAAATAATTAATCTGAAATTCTACATACCAACAGAATATTCTGCCTGCATTAAAAATAACTCTCTATTTTGCTCATCAAATATTGGAGTATCCTTCCTATCAAATAATACATTATTTAATTCATCTTCTTTCGATTCATTAATTTGTACACCAATTTTATATTCATAACAATTTTTTTGACTTAATGTTCACAATAGTATCTATTGTGTTACGGAATATAATCCAATTGATTCATCTTTTCCTCTTAGTTTTACACTGCCAAGATCGGTGAATTTATATTGATTATCTTTGTGTAGATTATCCGGTAAATCTTTTGAAATTATTAACCTTGAATTAAGCCTGTTACATTCTGCCTGAATCTTCAAAGTAGTATTAAGAACGTCACCACTAAAAACGATTTTATTTTTATTAATCTGTTTTGCAATACTATTAGCTTATAATGTTAACTTCGTTCTCGAGACGGATACCAAATTTTAACTCAACGGCATGTTTGATGTGTCCCTCAAAATCAAAAATTTCATCTCCTGATGCATCACCGTAATTAACAATCACAAGGGCATGGTCTTTATATGTTCCAACATTTCCAATTCGCTTACCCTTCCAACCGCATTTTTCAATCAACCATCCAGCAGCAATTTTTATATGCTCACCATTTACTGGGTAAGAAATCATATCGGGGTAAGAATTTTTCAGCTTCAGATATTTTTCTTTTGCTATGATAGGATTCTTAAAGAAGCTTCCTGCGTTACCTATTTCTTTTGGATCGGGTAATTTTTTATTGCGGATTTTTATTATAGTGTTTCTTACATCTTTTAGAGTTAAATCATTAATCCCCTGCTTATTTAACTCTTCTTCAAGCTGCTTAAAAGGAGTAATTATTTGAGGATTTTTATTTAGTTTAAGCTTTAGTGATGTGATAACAAATTTATTTGCTACTTCCGTTTTGAAAATGCTGCTTCTGTAAGAAAATTCACAATCAGATTTTTTAAATATTTTTTCCTCACCTGTTTCTGTGAAAATTCCTTTTAGTTCTAGAAATGTATCTTTCAATTCTTGTCCGTATGCACCTATATTTTGAATTGGAGCAGCGCCAACCGAACCGGGAATAATCGATAAATTTTCGATACCGCCATAATTTTTATCAACACAAAACTGAACAAGCTCATCCCAAACTACACCTGCACCTGCTTCAATGATTACATTTGTTTCATCTTCGCTCATAATGTTAATTCCAGGAATTGAATTTT
>CP070637.1:229329-231675 GCA_020354005.1 Ignavibacterium sp. | reverse complement strand
TTCACAATTACTTCTCTGATGTTAAGATTGACTATCTAACCGAACAATTTGCTGTTCAGGCTTTAGAAAACAATCCACTTATAAACAAAATTCTATCTATGAAAAAGAAGGAGTTCCCTCTTTTTGTTGCTAATAAGATTAGAAAAGAAAAGTATGATATGATTCTTGACTTATGGTCGAATCCACGAAGTGCACAAATTACTTTCTTATCTGGAGTTCGATACAGAGTGGGCTACAATTATAGAGGACGAAGATATGCATATAACATTTTGGTTAATCCGAAAGCAAATCAACAGCACGCCGCAGAGGATAATTTAAGCTTTTTAGATTCTATTGGTGCTCCTATAAAATCAAAGAATATATACTACTATGTTTCAGGTCAAGATGACAAGTGGGCAAAAGATTTTATAAAAAATTTTTTCACAGAAAGTTTTCAAGTACTTGGCATTGTACCTTCAGGAGGATGGCCATCTAAAAGATATGACGCAAGCAAGTGGGTAGAACTTGGAAAGAAAATAAAAGATAATATTAATGTAGAGTTCCTGGTTCTTTGGGGACCGGGTGATGAAGAGGATGCACACTTTATAAATGAAAATCTTTCTCCGGATTGTGTACTCGCACCTGAAACTGATGTGAAAAAACTAAGCGCATTAATTAATAACTGTGATCTGATTATCGCAAATGACTCAGGTCCAATGCATATAGCGGGTGCTTTAAACGTTCCAACTCTTGGAATATTTGGACCAACAAATCCAGCGGCACATCGTCCCTATTCAGCGAATTCAGATTTTGTTATAAAAGAGGATCTACATTGTATTATCTGTAACAAACTCACATGTCCTTATAATCACGAGTGTATGTTAGAGTTGTCCGTCGATGAAATTCTGCTAAAAGTTAAGAGACTTTTAAAGATCGATAATCCTGAAAAAGTTAATGCTAAAAAAGATTGAAATATTTTTAAGGGGAATATTTCTAAAGCTTCTTCTACTGTTATTCCGCAAACCAGCAAGAAATATTATTAAAGTATTCAATAGTGAATCGAGGATCCTGTTCATCAGGTTGAACAAAATTGGTGATGCACTGGTGTCCACTCCCCTGCTTGATGCTGTTAAGAAATATATTGGCTGCAGAATTTATGTTCTTGCAGATAAAAAGAACCACTTTATTTTTCAAAACAATCCCTCAGTTGATGAGATAAAAATATTTAATAAAGGCATTAGTGGAGTCTTTGAAGTAAGGAAATTTATTAAAGAAAAAAACATTGACACCATGGTTGATCTTCACGATGATGTTTCAACTACCGTTAGTTTTATTATAGCATTGTCCAGTGTTCAAAACAGGCTTGGCTTAAAAAAATCAAATCATAAGATATACAGCGATAATGTTGAAAGGTTAGATTCCGCATCTCACCATATAATTGATAGAATGCTTGAATTATTAAAACTATTCAAAATGCAAGTAAATCAATCTGAGGTAACTGTAAATTATTTTCCGAATGGGGAATCGATTCAGAAAGCACAGCAATGGTTCAGCAATCTTAATCCTGAAAATAAATTTCTACTGGGAATAAACATCTCTGCGGGAAGTGCAGCACGCTTTTGGGGAGTGGATAGGTATAAACAATTAATAGCTTCAATCAGTGATTATAATTTAGTTTGTGTTGTTTTCTCAACTATTGAGGATTACTATTTAGCAAAGCAAATTGTGGAAGAGAAATACATCTATCCACCCAGCAAAGCTTTTACCGATATTGCAGCCGCTATACTTGAACTTAACATGTTATTTACACCTGACACATCTGTAATTCATATTGCTTCGATTAATAAAATTCCGGTCTTCGGTATTTATGTTAAGTATAATACACGTGATATGATATGGAGTCCTTATAACACTAAATTTGATTGTGTTATAACTGAGGAACCTACGCTTAAAAATGTTACTTTTGAGGAAGTGAAAGAGAAATTTATTACATTTCTTGAACAAACATTAAATGGCTGAACAAATACCTGATTGCAAACGATTTACAGGCTACAAACCTTGCTATCCCGACCATAATTGCTGGAAGGACGGATGTAAAGACATGCTTCCAATTGGAACTAGAATATTGATAATCAATCTTGATGCGATGGGTGATGTTCTGATGACAACTGCACAACTCCCTGCCATTAAAAGAAAATTTCCTGAATCAACTATCTACTGGGTTACTTTAAAAAATGCTGCTTCCCTACTTCAAAATAATCAGTATATTGATCAGGTTTTCGAATACAATGGTGAATCGATTTCTATATTGAATGAAATGAAATTTGATTATGTGATGAATGTGGATAAATCACAAAAATCCTGTGC
>CP070637.1:222815-229229 GCA_020354005.1 Ignavibacterium sp. | reverse complement strand
CACAAAACTCTACCCTGATGATGGTGATATGCTAAGAACTTTATCGGGAGCATATATAGAAGTTGGTAAGGTAGATATTGCACTTGCATCCTTTAAAGCACTAGTTGACAGGGAACCCGACAACAAAACATACAGGTATAATTACGGTGTGCTGCTTTTACAAACGGAAGATTTTCCGGGTGCAGAGGAACAATTCCTGAAAGCGCTTGAAATTGATCCTGAGTATGATAATGCAGCGTACAATCTGGGTGTAACATATGTTAGCTGGGGTAAACAGCTGAAACAACTTGAAGAACAAACTGAAGTGTATAATGATGAAGATTTTGAGAAATTTAAAAGTGCACTGCCCTATATAGAAAGAATTTCTGAAGAAGAACCTGATGATGCGCAGGTATGGGAGTTGTTAGGACAGGTTTACAGTATACTTGGTATGCAGGATAAAGCAGTGGATGCATTCAACAAGGCAGATCAGTTGAGATAAATTAAAATAATAATATAGAATATGAATCAGATTAAACCCCCTAAAGGACAGCAAATAAATATTGAATTAGGTGAGAAAGAAGCCGAAGGCATTTATTCAAACCTTGCTATAATTACTCACTCTCCTGCTGAATTTATTATTGATTTTACAAGGGTAGTACCGGGAGTGCCGAAAGCAAAAGTTTATGCAAGAGTCATTTCAACTCCGCAGCATGCTAAAATGCTATTAAAGGCATTAAAGGAAAACGTTGATAAATTTGAAGCACGTTTTGGTGAAATAAAAATAGATGCCCAAAACCAGCATTTTGGATTTGTTCCACCTAAAACAGATGAAAAAGTGAACTAATTTCTTTTCTTTTTAACTCTCCGATTTTTGGGAATCAAGTCGCGGTGATACAATTCATCGCGACTTTTTTATTAAATTCAATCTAAATTTTAACATTTATTTTGTAATATCTTCTTACAATTCGTAGTAGTTATTGCTCTCAGAAGCGTAAGAATTACTGTAATTATTTGTTACAAATAATTTTTATGACCCTTAAAAAAAGTTTCATTTCGGCATAAAATTAGCACAATTAAAAAATTCTACCCGGCTGCCTGGAGAAATTAGGTGATTGAGTTTCCTGGTTAGTTTGAAGATTAAAGCATATTACAGGAAATAATTTTATTGATGAATCATAGAGCACTAAAAAAAATCGTCTCCTCTATTTCTTTGGGATTGGTAATACTATCCGGCTGCTATGAAATTCCCGATCAAATTGTATTTCCAGAATGGAACACCAATCTGAACTTGCCAATAGTAAATCGCACATTTACAATTGATGAGTTAATAAAGGAACAAGGATACGTGGCTACCGATGAGCTTACTGTACAAGATAGTATCTACGTTTTGAGCACGGAAATCTATGATCTCAATGCCGATATTGCGGATTTCATTCAGCTTGTTGGCTTTGAACCGTTAACAAACATACCGGTCAGTACCGATTCGCAAAATGTAACACTCTACTTACAGTTCCCTCAAGGTGCTGAATTAGACAGTGCAGGATTCTTAAGCGGTTTAATTGAATTCAGTGTTAATAATCCAACAAGCAGTGCAGTAACTCTTCAACTATCAATACCCGGTATCAGCGATCCGAATGGAAATCAACTTGTAATTCAGATTAATTCACCACCTCAGATTGAAAGTAGGGTTACCACCGATTTGCAGGATCATCATTACAAAGTGCCATCTTATCAACCACCACAATTCTATAACAGTCTAATGGTTAATACTTCTGTTATGAATGGAAATGGTAATGGCGAATTGGTATTTCTGAATTTTTCAACTTCCAATTTTATGTTTAGCTACGTTTCGGGAATTATGCCAGCTACATCATTAGGAACCAGGGTAAATACATTTGCATTTGCTACAACTCTTTCCGATTACAGAGATAAAATAGTAGTAAGAGAAGCTGAAATGTTTCTTGATGCAGAATTCATAACTGAGTTTAATGATCCCTATCCTGTCGATGTAAGAAATCTTAATATAATTGGATTGAGAAGTGATGGTTTGCAGTTGCCGTTAAGAGATAGTACAGGCAGTGAAAATATGATTGTTTATGTAGAAGATGGAATATTTCAAAAAACATTTAATGAACAGAATAGCAGCATCACGCAGTTTATTTCGTTTCTGCCTGACTCGATAAAGCTTGTTGCCGAATATATATTAAATCCCAATAACGAAAGAGGTACAGCTGCTATAGATGATTCAATAGCATTCGAAACAATCTACACAATGAAGAGCTTTGTTGCTCTTAAAAAATCAACGGTAGTTGATAGTGGTGAAATAACTTTGGATCAGGATCAGAAAGATGCAATTTTAGATGGAAACTCAGCCGCAGTAGTTGTTGAACTTGAAAATGCCATACCATTGGCAGGGTGGTTAAGAATTGATCTTGTTGATGAAAATCATTCTCCACTTTTTACAATTTCAGAAAATTCAAATGGTACTGATACATTATTTTTTGAAGGTGCCAGGGTCGATGTGAACGGTGAAGTTATAGGTTCATATGTAAATCAGCCACTAACTGTTCAGCTAGATGCATCTCAGGTAGAAATGCTGACCAGAACAAAGTTTGCGATCTATAGTGTTTCTCTGCGAACAAGTGATGCGTTTCTTAATCCGTCGCGTGTGGTTGCAATCAGGCCAGATGCGTGGATTAAAGTCCGCTCTTTTGGAACCGTTAACTACAGGATAAATCCGGAAGGCAATTAAGCTGAGAATGACTAACGCTTTAATAAAAATATTATATCAAACTGTAATTTCAATCCTTATTTTACCTTGCTATTTATTTGCACAGTATGGATCAATTGGTGCGGTAGATGCAAGAAGCATGGGAATGGGTAAAACCTATACTGCGTATTCAACAGGAGTATATGCGATAGGTCTGAATCCTGCTAACTTAATTTTAGAAGAGGATGTTTTTATACAATTTGTTACTCCACTGCCGCTACCCACCGTCTCTGTGCAAGGCGGAATTAGTGTTCTTTCACTCGATGAGTTTAATTACTTTTTTGGCGGTGTAGATGGGAAGAGCCGCATCTTATCCGAAGAGGAGAAACAAAGACTAAATAGTTCATTTGAAAACGGAGGTTATGTTTCCGGCGGATCGTCTGCACAGCTGTTTGGCTTTAGTGTATTTGCTGGTGAAAAGGTAGGTGCATTTGGCTTTGCAATAACGGATTATTCAGGGGGAAAGGGTATCATTCCGTCTGCAATATTTGATTTAGCTTTAAATGGTAATCCGGTAGACAAGGTATTCGATTTTAGTGAGGCTGAGGTTCATTCATGGTGGATTAGAAATTATTCTTTAACGTATGCGGGAAAATTTAAAGATGTAGGTACAGGAATATTGGAGTATATAACCGGAGGCATTTCATTTAAGTATGTGCAGGGTTTTGCATATACCGGAACTGAACGCGTTGGTTCTTATCTTACAACTTCCGATAAACATGAAATCTCTGGAGAGACTGATTACCTTGCATTCACATCTTTCTCAGATAACTTTGGTGTTGATTACTCATTTGATTCAACTAAAAGTGAATCACATTTTGATTTATTTCCGGCTCCGGCAGGAACGGGTTTTGGAGTTGATTTTGGCTTAACATTCTCTTTGAAAGAGTTTGCAAGTATTTCTATTGCAATTACGGATTTAGGTTCTATAACCTGGAAAAACAACGCTGCAAAATTCTATAGCGATGGTTCACTTTTTCTGGATGACTTAACAGACGACTCACGCGTAGATTCTCTATTCGATAAAATATCTGCTACTGCAGAGCCTGTAGAAGAATTTAGTACTGGTCTAGCATCTGCACTCAGGCTTGGTGCAACATTTGAAATTTCAAGACTTGAGGATAATAATTTCCCCGGTCATCTCCTTTTTGCTTTAGATTATAATCAGGGATTTAATAATTTACCTGGCAATAGTACAAAACCAAGAATTTCTTTTGGATTTGAATGGCAGCCATTTGATGGTTTTCCAATGCTGCGTACTGGTTTAGATTACAACGAAGTGGAGGGCATAAACTGGGCACTCGGACTTGGATTTGTAACCTCGCTCCTGGAATTTCATATTGCAACAAGTTCATTCCAAACTACGTTTACACCAGGAACTTCAAGCATAATTTCCGGTTCACTCAGTTCAAGATGGAAAATTCATTAAGTGCTAATGACGCAGCTTAATTATAGCTATTATCGCTGCTATCAAAAAGAATATATTTGCAAACCATGCAGTTAACAGCGGATCTAATTCACCGTTCTTACCAAATGCCTGGCTTATCTTCATAAACACTAGATATATAAATGTAACAAGAATACTTATTCCAATCTGTACTGCAAGTCCGCCTTTCCGTTTATTGGCGGAAATTGGCAGTCCAAATAAAACTATAATTAAACTGGTAAACGCAAAAGCATATCTCGAATGGTACTCAATCAAAGTTGCAGTTGGATCATTTCCGGTTTTTTCCTGCGATAGGATTAGTTCATCCAACTCGTCCAAATTCATTTCCTGTGTCTTTCTTTGTTTCTTAGTTATATCGATTGGCTTAAAGTTTATATATTCAATCTTTAATGAATCAAGATACGTAGCTCTTTGTCCTTCTTCATTAAATAATCTTGCCACTCCTTTAACCGCCATCCAGGCATTTGTTAAGGAGTCATATTTTAATCTTGCTACATCAATCCTGGAAGTTATTTCCGTTAAATCGGCATCGTTGAATTCCTGTATACTTACCCTGTTTGCCGTATTAGTAACGTTATCAAAGAATCCGATGCTTACAATCCTGGTTTTCGAATCCTGGAAATAAATATTGCTTTGAGAAAAACGAATTCCCTTTTTCAAATATACCTGTTCGATGTGGACTTTAGTTTTGTTAGCCATCGGAACCAAATATCCGCCGAAATATAAAGATATAATGCTGATAACGATAGTAGTAATTATGAAAGGCATCATGAATCGGTACATACTCATTCCACTTGCACGCATGGCAGTTAACTCACTTAAATTAGATGCCTTACCTGCAGTGAATAGTGCTGCAAATAGCACTGCAACTGGTGTAATTAGCTTTATTATCTCTGGGGCGAATACAAAATAATAATGGAAAATTTCAAAGGCGGGCAAATCCTGATCAATAAAATCATCAAGGTTTTCCATTGCATCAACAACAACAAAAATTATGGTGAATGCCATCAGACCAAACAATATAGTTTGGATGAATTGCCTGATCAGGTATTTATCGAGTATCTTCATTTAATGGAATAGAGTAATAAATGCGAATCTTTCTGGGTATTAGTTTTTTAAGAAATGCAAATTGTATTGTAACTGTTTCTTTATTCGTTTTTACAGTAAGAAGAATTCCTAAAATTGTAAGCAAAATATTTGCTGCCCACATACCAATGAACGGTGAAATGATATCTCTTTCTGATAGTTTTTCACCACCTATTAGAAATGCCCAATAGAGAAGAAAGAAAAACAGGCTGATACTTGCAGCAACACCAAATCCCCCTCTCTTAACCATCACACCAAGTGGTGCACCAATTAAAATAAATACAATACAAGCAACCGGCAGAGCATATTTTTTATAAATTTCCACATCGTACTTTTCAATTTCTCTCTCGCTCCACTCCACTCTTCTGTAGTTAGATTGAATAACATTTTTAGCAGATTTTATCCTATCCAAGACTCTTATGTAAACAAATCTTTTCATTCGTTGCGTCCCCATTGAAGGTGAAGGCGGACTTGATGAAGAATCGATAAATAAGTATTTATTAACTTCCTTGTTAAGTGCATCATCATATTTTAGTTTTCGAAGTTTAATACTATCTACAATTCCTTGCATAGCGCCTGTACTTAGCTCCCGTTCTCCGCGTATTCCGGTTGCAGTTTGCTGAAATGAAAACTGGTCTGCGTTCATTGCTATTCTGTGGTTCTCGAAAAGAACTTTTCTGTACATTCCTGTATTTTTAACATCCGATTCGTGGATTTCCCCATTCATCAAATCCATTATCAATTTCGACTGATCAGTGGAAAAATAAATTTTACCTTTGTCGGCAGTAACCACATTAATTTTGGCTGGTGTTGAGTAATCATAAATTACAACTTCACTTAGCTCATTAGTAATTTCATTTATTTCCCTTACAAGTATGGCATAGTTGGATACCTCCTGTGAAAAGAATCCTTGCTCAAGTGATAAAGTCGGTTTTTTCCGTGATATGTCCTGCATTAATAACTTCGCCTGATGGTTAGCGTCGGGAAGTACATCATTATTAAATCTGAAAAGCAGGTAAGCAAGTATAACAGATGCTATCAGAGGTGCAGTCATCATTTTATAAAGACTAACACCTGCAGTCTTAATTATTGTTATTTCATTATTCTGGGAAAGATTACCAAACGCCAT
>CP070637.1:217113-222715 GCA_020354005.1 Ignavibacterium sp. | reverse complement strand
TTATTACATGCATCCTTGAAATTTTTAGAGAACGCAGGATATATAAAAAGGATTTCTGATTTTGAGAAAAAGGATTCATTGCAGATAATCTTCGGTAAGAAAAAATTGGAGGAGTTTGTACGAAGAACAACAAATGCTGAATTAAAGAACAGTGTGTTAATCCTTTTAAGGGAATACGGAAGTGAAATTTTTACTACACAAAAACAAATTTCTATTGCTCAACTATCAAAGTTGATTGGAATTGAAGAGGATAACCTTTATGACTCCCTAACTACACTTGATAATCTTGGCATAGTATCCTTCACTCCCTCAATTCAAAAAGAAACAATCTATTTATCAACACCAAGAGTTGATAAAGAACGGATTCAGTTAAATTATAAAAAAATTAACGAAAGCTATCTGAACTCCAAACAAAAACTGGATGATATGATAGATTTTGTTTTTACAAATGATTGCCGGTTCAAATATATATTAAGTTATTTTGGTGAAGATGTTGAGGATTATAAATGCGGAATGTGCGATAATTGCACTGCAAGCGATAGAATAGCCGATAGTTCAGTTGAATATATCTCCGATATTATTCTAAATACGATATCTGAAGTGGAATCACCATTACCTGAAAGCTCAGTAATAAAAATTGTAAGAGGTGAAAAAGAGAAAAGCAGCTTTGCAAACTTTGAGTACTTTGGCACTGCTTCAAATTACACTAATGCTGAGATAAAAATTGTACTTCAAAATATGCTTTCTAAAAAATTAGTAGCGAAATCCGGTGGTAAGAATAAGTTTTTAGGACTAACAGATGAAGGATTAAAATTAACTAATAGAAAGAAACCTATTGAGGAAGCACCAAACGATTACGACAAAAGATTGGAGCTTTATCATACTTTAAAACAGGTACGAAAGAGAGCATCGGAAAAATTTTTACAAACACAATATTTACTCTGCCCGGATGAGGTGCTAAAAGAAGTAGTAAAAAGAAGACCAAAAACAAAAGCAGCTCTTTTGGGAGTTGAAGGATTTAATAACCGAATGTTTAATAAGATCGGCAATGATCTTCTTGAAGCTATAGAAAGATACTCAGATGAAGAAAAAAGTGAGCGTAACGAAAAAGATATACCACAGAATATTAAAGAGACTTATAATCTGCTCTCACAAAAATATACTCTAAAAGAAATTGCTCAACTACGCAAAGTGTCTGAAGCGATTATCTCAATGCAGATTGAAACGATACTGGAATATTATCCCGAGAGTAAAATTGACTTTTTGTTTGATACCGAATCGAATAAAAGAATAATAAATGAAATCAGGAAAGGTTATTCATCATTAAAAGAATTAAAAGAACGACTCCCCTCGAATATTTCTTATGCACAAATCAGGATATTAGCTGCAAAACATAAATTCACTCCTCAGCATTAATTCTTAGCTCTTCCACATACTTTATCGCATTGTCAAAAAACGCCTCCCACTGTACTGGTGAAGACTTGTAGTGTTCAATTGATTTTACATATAATGAATCCGGAACACCATACTTATTGAGGACAATGGTCTTTAATGAATCGGTTGTAATTGATTTATCGATTGTGGTGTCCTGAGCGATTAAGATATCAACATAGATTTTAATTAGCTCATCTTCGGGGAGTATCTCTTCTTCAGAACAGTATGTAAGGAATGCAAAAGGTAAAATGTAGAATATTAATAGAAAGAATTTCTTCAAAAGTTTATTCTTTGAAGTTAAGGAATGGAACACATTATTAAAATTTGGTTATTGTAATTTATTTGATATTTGTTGATTGTTATTTGAACATTTCTCATTCGAAAAAGATTATCACAAATATCAATACTATCACACTGTATTACTTCATCTTCTTACTTGCTTCAAAAAGAATCTTCTTCTCTTTTTCAGATAAATTCTGATAGCCCGATTGACTGATTTTATCAAGTATCCTGTCTATTTCTTCCTGTGAAATTTCGGATTCCTCCTTATCCTTCATATCATAATACTTAGCTTCTTCAATATTTTCACCCCGTTTGCGAAATTTATCCCCAATATTTTCAAAAGGATTTTTAAAACTGCCCCCTGAAGAGAAACCTTTGTTACCCAACAAGGATTGCTTAATTGGAGCATCAATTGACTTATCAAACATTATGTATAAAAATCCACACAAGGCTCCGCCCAGATGAGCCAAATGAGCAACATTACTCCCTGCACTATCAATAAGCAGGAATTCTAATATTATAAGGAAGCCTATTAAATATTTTGCCCTTACCGGCACTAAAAAATAAAGATAGATATGACGATTTGGAAAGAGCAAACCAAATGCAATCAACACACCATATACAGCACCCGAAGCACCAATTGTTACTGCAGCAGCTGTGCCAAGTAAAGGAGGAATGAAAAGTTG
This sequence comes from Ignavibacterium sp., assembly GCA_020354005.1. Classification (GTDB taxonomy): domain Bacteria; phylum Bacteroidota; class Ignavibacteria; order Ignavibacteriales; family Ignavibacteriaceae; genus BMS3ABIN03. Next base: position 220,313 of record CP070637.1, on the reverse strand, counting down.
CAGCAATCCAGCAGCTACACCACACAGAAGGTAATAATAAAGAAATTTTTTGGACCCCCACATATTTTCAATCTCCATTCCGAACATCCACAGCGCAAACATATTAAACAGAATGTGACTAAATCCACCGTGCATAAACTGGTAGGTTATTAGCTGCCATATCTGAAAATTATATCCATCCGCAAATGGATTTAATGCGAACCACTTATTTAGCACGTACCATCCCGGTGTACCCCCTATTATTACCTCACCAAATATCAGCTGAATGAAATATACTACAGCATTAATTATTAATAAATTTTTAATAATTGGAGGGAACACATTAAATCTGCCAAATCCTCTTGGTCTGTAAGATCCGTTCAAACTAATTCCTTCATTTAAATATTAAACATCATTTAAAGCCGCAACTCCGGGAAGAGTTTTTCCCTCTAAAAATTCAAGCGATGCACCACCGCCAGTTGAAACGTGTGAAACTTTATCACTCAATCCTGCCCAGCTGATTGCAGCTGCTGAGTCACCACCACCAACAACAGTCACCGCACCTTTCTCAGTTACTATAGCAAGAGTTTCTGCAACAGCAAATGTACCTTTAGCAAAGTTATCCATTTCAAATACACCCATGGGACCATTCCATACGACAGTCTTTGATTTTAACAATTCATCCGTGAACAATTTAATTGTTTCGGGACCTATATCCAATCCCATTTTGCTGGCAGGTATATTGTTTACAGAGATTGTTTCTGCTGGTGAGTCATTCTTAAACTCTTCAGCCACAACCACATCTACCGGAAGCAAAAAATTTGTTTCCGATTTATCAAACTTATTCAGCAAATCTTTTGCCATTTCCAGCTTTTCCTCGTCCAATAACGATTTTCCAATCTCCTTACCTTGTGCTTTGAAAAAAGTAAAAGCCATTCCACCGCCAATGATTAAGGTATCCACTTTATTAATAAGGTTATTAATCACATCAATTTTACCTGATATCTTTGCTCCGCCCAAAACTGCACAATATGGCCTTTCAGGATTAGCAAGTGCCGTTCCCAAATAATCGAGCTCCTTTTTCATCAAATAACCGACTGCATTTGTATCGATGAATCTTGTAACTCCCTCGGTAGAAGCGTGTGCACGGTGCGCACTGCCAAATGCATCGTCAATATAGACGTCTCCCCATTTTGCAAGCTCTTCCGAAAATTCCGCATCGTTCTTTGTTTCTCCCTCATGAAATCGGACATTTTCCAACAACAGTACATCACCCGGTTTCATTGAATTTACAGTTGCACTAACATTTTCACCAATACAATCATCAACAAATTTCACTTCTTTATTAAGCAGCTCACCCAATCTTACGGAAACAGGTTTTAAACTAAACTTAGTATTTCTCTCTCCCTTGGGCCTGCCAAGGTGACTCATAAGAATGGCTTTACCACCATCCTTTATAATTTTATTTATTGTTGGAAGCGAGGCTCTAATTCTAATGTCATTCGTAACATTTAAATTTTCATCGAGTGGTACATTAAAATCAACCCTAACTAACACTCTTTTATCTTTTAAGTGCACTTCATCAATTGTTATTTTTTTCATTTAATCTTTATCCTATTCTTTCAAATAAAAATGACAGAGACTCTCCAGGTGTAATCGGAATTGGGAGAAAAGTTTTATTTAAACTCCCTTAAGAGAAAGAATATAATCTTCATATGGTATACTAAGTATTCTATCGTTCTTAAAAGGAGTTTCCAGAAATCAAGTAAATCAGTAATAAGCTATTCTTAATGAAAATTAAAAGCAAGCAGCTAATACTATTTCTGAGATAGTTCAGCTTCCTTTACTGTAGCTACTTTTTCCAGTAAATCGACAACCCTGCAAGAGTAACCGTATTCATTATCATACCAGCCAACTACTTTAACTAAATTTCCATTCACCATTGTAGATTGCGCATCAAAAACATTTGAATAAGGACTACCAATTATATCAACAGAAACTATTGGGTCTTCTGTGTATTCAAGAATTCCCTCTAATTCATTACTTGCAGCTTCTTTAAATGCAGCGTTTACTTCTTCAACAGTTACTTCCTTTTTAAGTGTAGCTACAAGGTCTGTAATAGAGCCATCGGGAGTCGGTACCCTTAATGCAAAGCCATCCAGCTTTCCATTTAACTCAGGAATAATTTTCCCTACTGCTTTAGCAGCACCGGTTGTTGTTGGAATGATTGAAACAGCAGCAGCTCTCGCTCGTCTTAAATCTTTATGTGGAAGATCAAGTACTTGTTGATCATTTGTGTAAGAGTGAACTGTTGTCATTAATCCTTTTTCCATTCCAAAAGCATCGTTAAGTACTTTGGCCATTGGTGCTAGACAGTTAGTTGTACAAGAAGCATTTGAAATTATTTGTTCATCACCGGTTAGTACATCTTCATTCACGCCAAGAACAACCATTGCATCAATTTCCCCTTTGGGAGGTACAGTTAGAATTACTTTTTTAGCACCTGCTTCTATGTGTTTCATACATTGTTCTTTAGATCTGAACACACCAGTTGCTTCTATAACAACATCGGTATTTAATTCACCCCATTTAAGATTTGCAGGATCACGTTCTGCAGTGATGGGTATTCTATCACCATTTACAATCAGGTCATCACCATCTACACTTACATCTCCATTGAATCTGCCATGCACAGAATCGTATTTTAATAAATGTGCAAGTGTTTTCGAATCAGTCAAATCATTTATACCAACAAAATCGAATCCGCCCAATTCCATACATCTTCTTAAAACTAACCTTCCGATTCTCCCAAAACCGTTTATTCCAACTTTTATTGCCATCAGTTATCTCCTCTCAAAATAGTTTGATTATCTAAAATTTTAAGTTTACAAATTTACCGAATGCAGTAAGGAATTTCAATTCTAAACCATCTCATTGGACAATGATTAGTCATTTTTGTGCTGCCGATCAAGAGTTGTATGAATTTTCATGTTAATTAAAAATGAATAAAATTTTTATTTACATTATATTTCAAACTTAAATAAAATTAAATGTTAAACTATAGCGAATAAACTAAAGAGGATTACATATGACTTCAAAGAAAGTGCAAGATGCATTAAATAAACAAATAAATGCAGAGCTTTATTCATCTTATTTATATTTATCTATGGCAGCATTTTTTGAATCACACGATCTGCAAGGTTTTGCCAAGTGGTTCAGGT
>CP070637.1:210631-217013 GCA_020354005.1 Ignavibacterium sp. | reverse complement strand
TGGGATCATAAGGTGTGTCTTCTGTAAAATAACTATGCTTATCTAATGTCCCAAAAACTTCATCAGTTGATACATGTAAAAATCTAAACATTTTTTTCTTTGGTTCATCCAACCTCTTAAAATATTGCATAGTAGCATCCAGTAAAACATAAGTTCCTACTATATTAGTTTGAATAAAAGTCCCTGGACCGTCTATTGACCTATCAACATGAGATTCTGCTGCAAGGTTTATTATATAATCTGGATTATACTCGGTAAAGACTCTTCTAACTTCATTAATATCACATATATCTACTTTTTCTAATTTATACCTACTATTCATCTCGATATTTTTTAAGGATTGCAGACTTCCTGCATAAGTTAGTTTATCGAGATTTATAATTCGATATCCCGAATTGGCCATGAAATATTTAATTAAATTAGAACCAATAAAACCTGCTCCCCCTGTAACAATTATAGTTTTCTCTTTCATGAAATTACCATTCTAAAATTTTTTGTTTTGATGCCAGTTCCAGGCAGTTTCAACTATGCTTTTAAGACCATATTTAGGTTTCCAGTGTAATAAATTTTTTGCCAACTGATTATCAGCTACTAGAATGTCCGGATCACCTGCTCTTCTCTCTCGTATTTCATAAGGGATTTCATTCGAAGATACTTCTTCGGCAGTTTCGATAATTTCTCTTACTGAATACCCAATTCCTGTACCTAAATTAATTATTGTTGGATCAGATGCAGAAGATTGATAAAGGTAATCGATTGAAGCTAAATGTGCGTCTGCTAAATCACAAACATGAATATAGTCTCTTACACAAGTACCATCTTTTGTATTATAATTATCACCGTATATAGAAACTTTATTTCTTAATCCTAATGCAGTATTTAATACATTAGGTATTAAATGAGGTTCAGGATCATGGCTTTCACCAATTTCTCCATCCGGATCAGCACCGGCAGCATTGAAATATCTTAATGCGACGTATTTAAGTTCTTTACTCTTATTATAGTCCGCAAGGATTTTTTCAATCATTAATTTAGAATTCGCGTATGGATTAATAGGTGCTACATTTTCGCGCTCTTTTATCGGTATAATATTGTCGTTCCCATAAACAGAGCAAGTTGAGGAAAAAATAAATTTGTTAATCCCTGCTCTACATATTTCATCAATAAGATTTAAGCTTCCTACAACATTATTTTTATAATATAATCCGGGATTTTCGACTGACTCACCAACGTAAGCAAAAGAGGCAAAATGGACAACAGCTTCGATTTCATATCCTGTAAGACATTTTCGTAAGGCATCTTTATTAACAAGATCGACATTTTCAAAACTCACATTTTCTGAGATAGATTCAATATGACCTCTCGATAAATTATCAAATACTACGACTTGCTTGCCTTGAGAAATGAGTTTTTTAACAAAGTGAGATCCAATATAACCAGCACCACCGGTTACTAATATTTTCATCTATTTTCCTATTAATTGAAATAATTTCTAGGCATAGATAATAATTTCAGAACAGAAAGATAATCTGATAAATACAAAAGGATCATTTTAAGGAATGAATGGTACAAATGAAGTAGTATTGTACCTACAGCTAGGGTCTTTCAATTATTTAGAGGACCATATATTTTATACAGCTTACAGGGTTGAATTTGTTATTAAAATTTGGTGTGATTTTGAACACTTCCGATATTAAAAACATTTAAATGCACAAAAAACTTAACTTATCATATAAGTGGGATTAGTAATCAAGAGTGATGAATATAAATTGTATGTTTATAAAGAGCAATTAACACCGTTCTATTGCACTGTTAAATAATGTAATAATTAGCAGCTATTAAAAAAGAATCTTTAACAGAAGAACTTTCTAACCCACCGATCGCATAGTAATACTATGACTCTCGCATTAATGCAAATCAAGTGTGAGCATTTTCAAATAAAAGAACCTGCCAATTTTATTTAGCAGGGGTTGGTAGAATTTAAGTTGTTGGATTTATTTTATAAATACAATCTTCTGCATTTCAAAAAAATCTTTCCTGATTTCTACAAAGGTTCGAATGCTTGAATTCTGTTGGAGTATGTACTCCTTAATAATTTAGAGCATCGATAATAATATCATATCTACAAGCTCCAATGTCTTCAATGACCATGTTCTGAATTAATTTTCCAATTACATTGTAGATCATTAACTAGGAGTATGTCCTGATTGGCAATTCATATTTAATTACTGTGGAATAAAATAACTTTATCTAATATAGATAGTATCACATATCTTCTTTTTACAAATCTCTAATTCTGTCATTCTCAATCTCTTTAAATAATTTTGCTTTTAGATCCTTTTCAGATACTATTGGCTGTGTAACTTTCCAATCAATATCTAAATCCGGATCATTGTAAAGAATTGCTCGCTCATCTGCTTTACTATAATAATTAGTACACTTATATGAAAATATGACTTCATTAGAAAGAACAGAAAACCCGTGGGCAAATCCCGGTGGAATCCATAATTGTATTTTATCATTATCTGAAAATTCCAAAGCGAAACACTTTCCAAATGTTGGCGAATCAAAACGTATATCAACTGCCGCATCCAGAATCTTGCCCTTTAATACCTGACAAAGCTTACCTTGCGCCTTATCACCAACCTGGTAATGCAGACCACGGATTGTCCCTTTGGCTGATCTCGAGATATTATCCTGAACAAATTCTACATCTAATCCATGTTTTTCAAATTCACGTTTGTTATACGATTCAAAAAAGGATCCTCGGCTATCACCAAAAACATCGGGTTCGATAATCAGTATTCCTTCAATGTCTGCTTTCTTAATCTTCATCTTAATTTACTACTTGATTACGCCAAGATTCTGTTCTCTAAATTCACGCAGTAATCCATTAAGGTAATTGCGATAGAGTGAATTTGGTATTTTATCCAGCATATTTTTCAAATCATGAATGTTAATAAATCCTTTATGTAAAGCAATTTCTTCTATACATGCTACCTTCAATCCCTGCCTGTCTTCAATAACTCCAAAAAAGTTTGATGCCTGCAGTAACGCCTCCGGTGTGCCGGTATCGAGCCATGCTACTCCTCTGCCAATCTTCTCACATCTCAATTCTCCCAATTCAAGATATTTTGCAATAACATCTGTAATTTCTAATTCACCACGCCCGGAAGGTGTTAAATTTTTTGCAAAGTCAGCAACCCTGTTATCGAATATGTATAAACCCGGCACAGCGTACTGTGATTTTGGTTTTTCCGGTTTTTCTTCAATCGATATTACATTATTGCTTACTCCAAACTCTACTATGCCGTATCGTTCGGGATCATTTACCTGGTATCCAAAAACGGTAGCACCACTATTTTGTTGAAGAGCATTGTAGAAAAATTTAAGATTACCATAAAAAATATTATCACCCAATACTAAACAGACAGAATCATTACCAATAAAGTCTTCACCAATGATAAATGCCTCAGCAATTCCATTTGGTGCGTCTTGCACCCTATACTCAATAGAAATACCTATCTGTGAACCATCTTCAAATAGCTTTTGGTAGAGAGGAACTGTTTCTTTGTTTGAAATGATTAGTATTTCCCTAATTCCGCCTAACATTAATATTGAAAGCGGATAATAAATAAGTGGTTTATCATAAATAAGAGTTAATTGCTTACTGTAAACTTTAGATATCGGATAAAGGCGGGTTCCCGAGCCCCCAGCCAATATTATACCTTTTGTGTTTATTTGATTTAATTTTGACATAATATTTTTAATATAATAAGAATAGATCTAAATTATTTGGAAAAATGAAGTCGGAATAGTTACAAAAGAGTGCCGTGCAATATTATTCGACTAATTTTATTTCAAAACACTTCACTAGTAATTTCACAGATCGCCACATAAGTATTAATACTATATTTTTCATGATTAATTTAAAAATACTGATTGATGTAATCAAAAATCTAAGCTAAAGGAGAGCCAACTTAACTCTCCTTTACTCATTTATAACTGAAACAACCTAGAAGCCTGCAATTGATAATCTGCTCTGAGCCTTCTTCCGCGCTACGCTCGCGTCCAATGCTAAATGGAAAACTTGCCAATAGGAGGTTAGGGTCCCATAGCCCCCTGTCAAATTTCAAAATCGCATCGCACAAGATTAAGTGGAGTCCCGTTCTTATATAGAAATCGGATTCAAAAAATTTATTAGCAATGTCGGAAGTACTAATCAAGCCCTTGTTTCTCTAGGCCGATCTTTCTCAGAATCTCTTTAAAGCGTGCATCAGCGTGTAGATTTTTAAACATTGGATCAACCATAACGAGTACAAGCTTTGTGCTGCGTTCCTTCACAGCTTTTTCCAACCATTCAAGAGCATGTTCTATATCATCAAGCCCAGAATATATAGATGCAATCTGGTAGCTTGAAACATATTCTTTTTGTGATAGATTTATTAGTTTGTCAAGTGATTTTTTGGCTTCAGCATAATTTGAAGTTCTGGCATATGCATAACCAAGAGTGGCAATGTGTTGTGGTGATTTGAAATCCTGACAGATCTTTTCCCCTTCATCTATTGCTTCATTGTAATTTGATTGTTGCTCATAAGTTAATGTCAGGATCTGACGAGCAAGTTCGAAATCAGGATTCATCTCTAAAGTATTTTTGCATTGATTAACCGCCCTATCGTACTGTCCTGCTAGGTAAAACATGCCACCAGAGCAAGCTTTAATATTAAGTGAAAGTGGATCAATTGTAAGTGCTTTTTCTATTTCAACAAAACCCTCTTTGGTTCTGCCGGTCATCACTAAAAAATTTGAATACCACATATGAGCAGTTGAAAAATTTGGATTGAGTTCCAGTGCATGTTTGAAACCTTTTTCAGCTGATCTCAAGTCCCAGTCAAAGGTCCATTTGGCAAATGCCAGAGCAGAGTGGGCTTCGGCGAGCTTATCACCTAGTTCAATGGCCTTTAAGGCGGACTGTTTTGCTTTTGGGAAACATTCCATAGGCGGGGAATACTCGTACCACCCCATGATATTATAGTAATCAGCAAGGCCGGCGTAGGCTAAAGCATATGTTGGATCAATTGTAAGTGCTTTTTCGAAATGCTGTTTTGCTTTTTCCATTCCACCGGACTGTCTGGTATTCCAAAAGTAACGCCCCTTGAGATATAGATCGTAAGCTTCCAAATTATTGGTAGATCTCATTACAACAGGAGGGTTAGCTTCCCCAGTTAATTCAATTTTTAGTTCGTTGACTATAGAATTGGAGATTTCTTCCTGTATTACAAATACATCCTCCAACTCCCTGTCATAACGCTCTGACCAGAGATGATAACCGTCTGCTACATTTACTAGCTGGGCTGTGATTCGCAAACGATTCCCAGCTTTTCTTACGCTTCCTTCCACAATGGAATGTGCGCCTAATTTCAAACCAATTTCACGAATGTCCAGATTCTTATCCTTGAAGGCAAAACTTGAAGTTCGTGCAACCACCTGCAAACCTTCCAAATGTGCCAGGTCGTTAATGATATCCTCTGTCATACCATCGCAAAAGTACTCCTGCTCTTTATCATTACTCATATTCGCAAAAGGCAATACAGCGACTGTTTGAATGACGTTTTTTTCTTGGATAGAGGATCCTGATTTATCAACTGCTTTGAATTCCTCTATTAAGTCTTTTGTGGCTTGATAACGGTTTACAGGATTTTTCTGGAGCGATTTACCTAGAATTCTTTTAAGTACCGCAGGGAGAGAAGTTAGTAAAGCAGGTTCTTCATTTAGAATAGAATAAATGATTGCCTGTTCATAATCACCTTTAAATGGTAATTCAGCTAATAGCATTTCATAAAAAACAACCCCTAAAGACCAAATATCGGTTCTGCTATCTACTTCATTACCTTTAGTTTGTTCTGGAGACATATACGCAACGGTTCCTATAGTCGTTCCCATTGTAGTCAACTGTGATTTTGTACTTACTTTTGCTAAACCGAAATCTAATATTTTAACAGTACCATCATTTTTAATAAACAAATTTGCCGGTTTAATATCACGATGTATGATTGATTTTTTATGTGCCCTCTTCAATCCTTCTGCAACTTGACTTACAATATCAATTGCCTCTTTTATGTTGATTGGTCCCCTTTCTATTTTTTTCTTTAATGTTTCACCTTCATAATAAGCCATTACAATAAATAACTGGTTATCGTCTGTTTTTCCTATGTCGTGAATAGTGCAAATATTTGGATGATCAAAAGATGACGCTGTTTTTGCTTCGGAAATAAAACGTTCTTCTGCTTCTTTATCTGAAAGCAAATGTGGCGGTAAAAATTTAAGAGCAACTAATCTGTCAAGTTTAGTATCCTGAGCTTTATAGACCACACCCATCCCC
>CP070637.1:202802-210531 GCA_020354005.1 Ignavibacterium sp. | reverse complement strand
TCTTCGGAGTAATTATTATGTTGTCTAAGATGATGAAGGATAAAGGCAATAAGTTAAAGATCGTAAAACCACTTAATCCTAAAGAGGATATATTCGCACACACAAATACTCTCGAGTTATTTGAAATGTATGAAACGAGAGAGGAAGCTATAAACAGTTTTGAGCGTGAATCCCAACATGAAAGTTGAGCAAACCAGGGCAGAGCTTATCTGAAGTCACAATGTAGGCTAAAATGGTTTCGATTATACTTTCCCACCTTATAAAAACAAGGTCATTAGTTAAAAAAACAGTTACTATTATTAAAACTACCCTGTCTTACTTTTTCTCTAATTAAATAGTGAGGCTCCTTTAACCAGTCTTTCTTTAATTAATCCGTAAAATGAATATTTTCTGTTATACTTCCATACAAAATGATTACTGCAATGTCTGTAAGCAGCATACGACCAGGAATGTCCTTCAAACCAGGTAAACTCAATAGTTGGCTCTCCCAATTCTTTACAGCCATCAGCATCAGAAAAAGTTAAGATATTAAAATAGTGTCCGCTTGGATTTACAAATTGAAATTCACTTTGACTATTATATTCAAATCTATATGTATCCGAAGTAATTTTTTATTACAAACAACGCATAACCAGTCATCAGGTTTAAGTTCGTTTTAACTTTAGCCTCTGGTTCTATTTGAGTTACAGAATTGTTCTGTTGTTTCTGATTGTCTTTTTCTTCCATTACACTTGCTTACTTTGCACCTGCCTTTTTTAAATTAGTTTCTTACTCACCTGTTATAAAATAAAAATCTTTTTTAATTAAAACCTAGAATCTTTTGCCTGTCTACCAATTCCCAATTCATCAAAAGTATGTAGGTTAATACTCTCGTGATACCTTTGTGTAAAGTTTAGTTTATCCTCCGCAAACTCCCCAATCTACAATATTTATCCTTTTTCACTTAAGCATTATCAAGATATTTTTAAAATGAGATAATGTATAATCTTGAAACTGCTGTATTATTTTTTTGTTATCAATGTGGGAAATTTTCGGGGGAAAAATTTTGGTACATATATTGATTTTATGCTATCCAACAAAAACGTGAGGGTAATTCAAATGGAATTTTTAGAATTAATAGTTGTTTTTTGGGTATCAGTATTCTTTATATCCGGTTCCTATCTTGTACTCAAATCATATAAAAGAAAAAAAGAGACTATAAAAATATCTAACTTTTAATTATTGCACTGAGTACGATTAAAAAGGGAGCCTGGCTAATTTTTAAATTTATAGATCAGCAATTTAATTCAATCAAGTTGTTGATTTATAAAATTATCAGTGACTAATTAATTTGTTGGTCGTTTTTCATATGAGATATTCAATTTTATATCTTTCCTATTTTGGGTGTTGTTGTCAACATCTAAATTCAACCTTCATTTCACCACTGTAAAAAAACTTCATACCGATTTTCACTTGTTTTCCAATAAAAGTGGAGGATATAGCAAATTTTTCTTGACATTTGCGAAAGTTTTCTATTATTTTTGGGGAGTAGTGGGGAATTGTGGTGAAAATTACCAAAAGTATGATTTAAATGTTTCGAGGACACTTTACATATTCTATTGATAGCAAGGGGAGAATAAGCATTCCAGCCAAGCTTCGCAGGCATGTTTCGCCCGATGCGAATGATACTTTTATCATTACAAGAGGGACTTCAACATGCATCGATATTTACCCATTAGATGAGTGGCAAAAATTTGAAGAGAGGCTACTTAAACTTGACTCGTTCAAGCCGGATGAAGCTAAATTTATAAGAATGATCTCGCAATTTGCAAGTGATGATACTTTCGATTCACAATCAAGAATTTTAATTCCCCAGTCGCTTATTAAGTTTGCACAAATTGAAAAGGATGTTTTAATTCTTGGTGCACTGCAAAAGATTGAAGTTTGGAATCCCAAGCTTTACGACGAGTATATTAATAAGACTGGTGAAACCTACGAGCAGATAGCTGCTAAAGTAATGTCGGGTTGATGAAAGATCAACATGTCCCGGTATTATTAAGTGAAAGTTTGGATTATTTAATTACTGAAAAAGCCGGATATTATTTCGACGGCACTTTAGGATTCGGTGGACATAGTGGAGAGATACTTAATCGGATAGATAACAATGGTTTACTAATCTCCACTGATGTAGATAAAACTGCTTTTAACTATTGTAAAAAAAAGTTTGGTAGCGAGGGACGTATTAAGCTGTACAATTTTAATTTTTCTCTTATAGACGTGATTGTAAAACTGGAATCAATAAAATTTTTTAATGGAGTTATTGCTGATCTCGGTGTATCATCGTACCAATTGGATAATTCATCGGCAGGATTTTCTTACAGTACTGATGCACCATTGGATTTGAGGATGGATAAAAATTTAAAAGTAAATGCATCGGATATTGTTAATACGCTGGAAGAAAGAAAACTAGCAAATATAATTTACAAGTATGGCGAGGAAAAAAATTCAAGGAAAATTGCGAAGCAAATTGTTGAAGCAAGAAAGAATAAAGAAATAAAATCAACAGGCACACTTAAAGAATTGATTACCGAAATAACTCCTCCGCGGTATCAAACAAAAACACTTTCAAGAGTATTCCAGGCTCTTAGGATTCATGTAAATAATGAGCTTGAGTTTTTAAAGCAGTTTCTAAAGAATAGCATCGAAGTGTTAAAAAGCGGCGGAAGATTAGTTGTCATCTCCTATCATTCCTTAGAAGATAGAATTGTAAAAGAGATTTTTAAGTATGGAGCATTAAGTTGTGTTTGTCCGCCTGATGCGCCGGTTTGTACTTGTGATAAAGTGCAGCAATTAAAAATACTTACTAAGAAACCTGTGCTTCCATTAGATGAAGAGATAAAGAAAAACAAAAGAGCGCGCAGCGCAAAATTACGGGTAGCAGAGAGAGTATGAAAAAAAGCGCAAAACCATTAATTGTAGTTATACTAATACTATTGTTAACTGAAACGGCAATTGTATTAGTCACTATTGGTCTTCGATTCAAATATGAAGAATTAGTTCGTGATAAAGTTAAGCTTGAAAAAATTTTAAATGATGAGAGAACAAAAAAGGTAAATCTTATTGCAGAATATCAGTCATTTAGTTCTGATGAAAGAATAATTTCCTTTGCGGAAGAAAAGCTTGGCTTGAAGAAGCTAACTGATCCAAAGATAACAGTAACAGTAAATAAAAATCACATAAATAAATTAAACTCAGAATTAAAACGTAAATATGATTAACTCCAGAGCTCTGATTGTCGTTTTTGTTTTCCTATTCTTGTTTGCCGCCCAGGTAATAAAATTAGTTGATGTTCAGATTGTTAAGAGTGAAGAATTAAATTATTACGCCCGGATGCAGCAAACAAAGTTGGAGACTATTAAAGCTGACAGGGGATTGATATATGATAGAAATAATATTCTTCTTGTTCACAACCGTAACGAGGCTAGTTTTTATTTGGATCTAAGAATGCTGCATGATAATAAGAAAGAAAATCTGGCAAAAAAATTCGCTTCTGTTATTGGAAAGAGAATGTCACATTATCTTGAGTTAATGAATAGTAGCGGTAAAACAATCTGTCTGGAAAAGAAAGTACCTATTGAAAAAGCTATTCTTCTAAAAGACATAAAGCTACCGGCACTCTTCTCAGTTGAAAAGCCTACCAGGGTATATCAGTATGGATCACTTGCTTCACATGTATTAGGATATGTTGATAATGATTATACAGGAGCAAACGGAGTAGCAAAAGCATTTGAGGAAGAATTAAATGGAGAAGTAGGCTCGCGGATTGTTGAAAGAGATGCGATTGGAAGAATAATAACTGTTTCAGGTGAAGAAGTTACAACTGCTATACCCGGAGATAACCTGGTTTTAACTATTGATAAAACTTATCAGACAATATTAGAGGAAGAATTAAAAAAGGGTCTTCAACATTACCGTGGAGAATCTGCCACGGGAATAATGATGAATCCGAATACGGGTGAAATTCTTGCATTGGCAAATATTACTGATTACAATCCCAATTACTACTGGAAGTTTAATGACTTTCAAAGAAAGAACAGAGCAGTAACCGACATCTACGAACCTGGATCGACATTTAAAGCATTTACTTTAGCAGCTTTATTTGAGGAAGGTAAATGTAGTGAAGGCGAACTGGTTAATGTTGAAAATGGCAAATACAAATTAGAGAACATATTTATAAGGGACACACATAAAAACAGGTACCTCACGGTTACAGGTATCCTGGAAGAATCAAGTAATATAGGAATATCTAAACTCATTCAAAGATTAGATAATGACACATACTATAAATATCTCCGCGGGTTTGGGTTTGGTTCATATACCTCAATTACTCTGCCCGGGGAGGTAAGGGGAATACTCAAAAAACCGAATCGCTGGTCTAGAATATCAAAGGCCTTTATGTCTTTTGGATATGAGGTCTCAGTTACTCCGCTACAATTAATTACTGCATATTCTGCGGTAGTTAACGGTGGCAAATTATACGAACCTCATATCCTTAAGCGTAAAACAGATAAAAACGGTACAGTGATCTTTGAAAATTCTCCTGTTCTTGTACGCCAGGTCATTTCAGATGAGACTTCAAATAGAATTAGGAAGATGCTAAGAAGTGCTGTTCAGAATGGAACAGGTGAACTTGCCGAAGTTGAGACGATAAAGGTTGGTGGGAAAACAGGAACAACTCAAAAATTAGTTGATGGAAAGTATTCAAAGGAAAAATATAATGTATCATTTGTTGGTTTTTTCCCTCTTGATAATCCGCAGTTTGTTTGCCTCATTATAGTTAACTCACCTCAGAAAGAAAAATATGGTGGGAAAGTAGCTGCCCCGATATTCAAAGCGATTGTTGAAAGAACAGTTGCGACAGATCCAGCAAAATTTCAGAAAAATGATTATGAAAGTGAGTCCACAGAAAACCGATTTGTTACATCCGAAAACAATATTGATTATGATCTGCGGGTTAATAAAATAGTTGATCTTCAGAACACAAATGAAGATAATTCAAAATACAAATATAACTTGATGCCTGATCTTCGGGGACGCTCGATTAAAGATGCACTGATTTCATTAAACATGTTAGGATTGAAATATGATATCAGAGGATCCGGGATCGTTAAAACTCAAAGTATTAATCCTGGTATTAAAATAAAAGAGGATCAGGTATGTAAACTGAACTGTTCTGAAACAACTATTAAAGGGGCAATCATATACTAATGAAATTGGTGGAACTCTTAAACGGTGTAAAGGCTATACAGGTAACAGGTGAAGTACTTAACAAAGAAGTATCTGGTATTGAGTATGATTCCCGAATTGTTAAAAAGAATTCAGTATTTGTTGCAATAAAGGGATTTAATGTTGATGGTCATCTATTTATTCAGGATGCACTTAATAAGGGCGCCGTTGCGGTTATTTTTGAAGACAACTATTCGGTGCCTGAAAATCTATTTAAATATAGTAATGCAGTAAAAATATTAGTAAGTGATTCACGAACTGCCCTTGCTGAAGTTTCGAATTTTTTCTATAGCCACCCTTCACGAAATTTAAACCTTATCGGTATTACAGGAACTAATGGTAAAACTACTGTTTCTTACTTTATTAAAAATATTCTGGAAGAAGCAGGAATTAAAACCGGACTGTTAGGTACAATTTCAAATTATGTAGGTGATGTTCAGACAGTTTCAAAATTAACAACACCTGAATCCAATAATTTGAACGATCTGCTTTTTCAAATGGTGAATGAAGGATGCGAGTATGCAGTGATGGAAGTCTCCTCTCATGCATTAGCACTTAAAAGAGTTAACAGTCTATTTTTTCGCTCTGCAGTATTTACTAATATCACGCCGGAGCATCTGGATTTTCATAATGATTTTCAATCTTACCTGAAAGCAAAAAAAATATTGTTCGATAATTTAACCGATGATGCTTTGGTTGTTTACAATTGCGATGATGTGCACAGCGATGAGATTTTAATAGACTGTACAGCAAGTAAACTTAGTTACGGCACCAGTACTCTTTCTGATTATCAAATAAATGATATCAGTTATGATTTAAGCGGTACTGCATTTACAATTAATCATCTTCAAAACAGTTATAGAGTTGAAACTTCATTGGTAGGTGGATTCAATGCCTATAATGCTACGGCAGCATTCGCAATATGTGAGCATTATGGTATAGATGAAGAATTAATCTTAAGTGGTATAAAAAACACTCAACAAATTCCCGGAAGATTTGAAGTATTAAAAGAAGAGAATAAAAATGTAATTGTTGATTATTCACATACACCGGATAGTCTTCAAAAGTCTTTGGAAGTAATACGAAGTTTGAATAAAGAAGGAGTGGAGGTAATAACCGTCTTTGGTTGTGGTGGGAACCGCGATAAAATAAAAAGGCCGGAAATGGGAAGAATAGCCACTGAATTAAGCGACGAAGTTATTATAACATCGGATAATCCGAGAAATGAAGATCCTTATGAAATAATTAAGGATATAAAGTCAGGAATTAAAAAAAAAATTTTAAAGTGATTGAGAATAGAGAAGAAGCAATTAAAAGTGCAATTAAGGAAAGCAAAGAGGAATCAATAATATTAATATCAGGAAAAGGTCACGAGGACTATCAGGAAATAAAAGGTGTTCAGTCACATTTTTCAGATAAAGAAGTTGCTGAAAACTATTTGCGTATTTGAAGAGGGTGGCATTAAATATTGAAGATCTGTTTGAATTACCAACGGCTACAATATTTAATCCTGATGATATTGGGACCGTGCGTAGTGTTACTATTGATTCAAGGAAAGTAAAAAAAGGTTCTTTATTTATTGCAATTAAAGGGAAGAATTATGATGGGCATGTTTTTGTAAGGCAAGCTGTAACAAAAGGTGCCCAAATAGCTCTTATCAATCGTAATAAGTTAGACGAGTTTGATGATGTTGATCTTCCTATAATTACTGTGAGGAATACAACCAAAGCGCTTGGAGATATTGCCAGGCTTTGGCGAAGAAAACTGAGTGCACAGGTTATTGGAATAACCGGAAGCTCAGGAAAAACTTCTTTAAAAGATATAATGGCAACATTGTTAAGTGAAAAATATAACGTTCAAAAGACCGAAAGCAATAACAACAATAAAATTGGTGTGCCGTTAACGATATTGGCAACGAATGAAAAACATGATGTGCTTGTAGCTGAAGCTGGAACAAATCACTTTGGCGAAGTGGAGTACTCCGCAAACATATTGGAACCAGACTACGCTCTAATTACAAATATTGGAAACTCGCACATTGAATTCTTAAAGAACAAGCGGGGTGTATTGAAAGAGAAGAAAGCATTATTTGCAGCAGCGATGAACAAAAATGGAAAAATAATCATCAATTACGATGATCCGCTTTTAAAAGATTATGCAAAAAAATACAGTAACAGAATTACGTATGGATTTGATAAACGATCGAGCATTTCGGGAGGAGTATTGAAATATACTGACGACGGCAGACCAGTTATTGAGATAAAAGATAAAGGTAAAATTATAAAGAGCACTTTACCTCTTCATGGTGAGCAGAGTGCAAATAACTATTTAGCAGCAGTGTCAGTTACACTTAAGATGGGGTTAACAAAAGATCAAATAAAAAAGGGCACAGAAAAACTATCTGGTACAAATAACAGACTAAATGTAACGCATCATAAAAATTTTATACTGATTGATGATACAT
>CP070637.1:201250-202702 GCA_020354005.1 Ignavibacterium sp. | reverse complement strand
TGGTTATGAGCAGGAGACTATCAAACTTGTAAATTGTAACATTACTTATTCTCAAAACCACACTGCTGATGAAAAAATTAAGCAGCAAATAGAATCAAGTCGCAACACAAAGAATATCATTGTTGTAACATCAGATAATAACTTATGGGAGTTTGCACGGGTTTGTTCATGCTCTGCAGAAAAAAGCGAAGATTTTGTAAAGCAGCTGAATAAGGAAAATAATGATGATGAAGCTGACAGAATTAATAAGATGAGTAATGATTTAAATGAATTTAAAAAGATATTTGGGGTAGGCGAAAACTAAAATAAATAAGCTAACAATTAAAAGTCTTCAAATTGTATCAAAAGAAATATCTTGCACCAAGAGCAGCATTAAACTGAAATTTAGTTTTTGGTATAAGCTCTAACATTGGTACAACTTCAAGGAATATATCAACAGGCGCATCTTCAAATAAATATGCAGCACCAACAGGAATCCTAATTGCAAGCTTAGTATCTTCTTCTCCAAATTTTAATCTCGCACCAATACCGTAGTAAATAGGCCACTTACCTTTTGTGTCAAAGTTTATTAAATGGTAATTGTGAAATAGATAATCTGCATGGATGTGTAATGCGCCTTGATCAACGAAAGACCATGCAAGTGCAGCATCAATTGCAGTAACACTGCTCATCCAGTACTTTGCACTGATGCCAGTTGGTTCGCCAACAATTACCCCTAATCCAAAACCTTTATCCTGAGAAAAAGAATAATCGGTTAAGAGTAAAATTAAAGTAATAAAGAATAAAGTAGTTCGCTTCAACTCGTTCTCCGCAAAAAAAATTAAAAATTGAAGCGAGAAATATTCTAATTACAAGTAAAATTTCAAAATAAAATTAAGCTTTCTCAGCTAATAATTTATTATAAAGCCAGGCGAATACAGCTCCAATAATAAGTCCGTCAACAAATCCCCAGATCAATCCGACAAATGATCCACCCCAGCTAACGGAAAATCCCAGATAGAATTTTGATAACTTGCCAAATGTTTTACCGCTTGCGTTGGTTAATAACATCCACCAGGTTGAAAGCAAAACTGCCAACCCCCAAATAATACCACAGGTAAGACTGAATGATTTAATGTTGAGTTTCATTACAACCTCCTTAAGATTGTGTATTATAACATGATAATAATTAAGTTTTGTTGCAAGAGAAGGATGAAATTTTTATTGAGGATTGCCTCGTCTTAATCCACTATTGGGGAATGATTTATTTTGAATTATTTAAATAGATAATAAAATTTAATTTCGTTGGTTGATAATGAGGTTACAATTATTTGAATGTGATGAAATTACTACCTTAGCAAATAGCAAAGAGCTACCGGCAAGGACACTATTCATTTTAGTGCTAGTGATCGCTCGAGCAGCTTTTATTATTATTCATTAAAACCCGGTTCTTATATTGATACCAAGAAAATG
>CP070637.1:196701-201150 GCA_020354005.1 Ignavibacterium sp. | reverse complement strand
TCACTCACGGGTGATCCGTATAAACGTACTTCCGAAACTTCGTTTTCCTCAAAAATAATTGTTGCATCCATTGCACTTGATTTTGAAAGTCCGTTAGCAACTTCCTCTTCGTAAAGATAATAGATACTAAAAACACTTCCTATAAATTTAGCTTTCTGAATTTTGTTATCTAAAAAAAATAGATTGATATTATTTGAAGATGTTTGGTCGAACCTTTCAAGATAGTTCTGGTTTTGTGAAAGCATAAAAGCATTGTTGATCACATCCAAACGATCAATTTTATTATCAACCAAATAAATCGCTATTGAATCGCCCGTTAACTGGGAATTCTCATACCATAGAATTGGCTGCTGGCTATCCTCATCAAGCTTTTCTGTTATAATTATATCTGAAGAACGAAGGTACACTGTAAAATCATTTAGTGATGCGAATTTTCCTTTTACTATTTTTACTGAATCAATTGCCTTAAATGAATTTGAAGTATCTCTGAACGCTTCCATCGTTTCTGCTTTAATCATTAAAGAATCGATCTCAAACCCACCACTAGCATTAAACGTTGTATCGACTTGCAATAAAACTGGATTCTCGTTAATCACGGTGTATTTTCTTCGGGGATAATCCTCAAGGTGGTCACCATATATTACAGTATTATTTTTTATACTTTTGATCTGAACATTCCCATCTGCAAAACTAATTTTACTTTTCCGAAAATGTTCTAATGTATCTGCTGATATTTCATTACTGGCATCAATGATTTTTACTCTTCCTACTGCAATTGCTCTATCCTGTTTTTGATAGTAAGTCAGTTCATTAGAAAAAAGCGTAGTTATAGTATCGAACAAGGTAACATTAGTCTGGAAAAAAGCTTTATCTTCATCAAAAAAGTATTCACCACTATCTGCCTTTAAAATAACTTTTTGATCATCCAAAGATATTCCTGATGTACTCTTTGTTTTACGTTCATTTCCAAAATAAAATCCTTCCGATGTTGTAATAGTTATACTATCCTGCTTTGCGATTACATTACCGCTTAACAGTGCATTGTTACTGGCAATATATTGGATGGCTTTATCGCAGGTAACGATAATATTACCCTGTTTAAGGTTTACATTTCCATATACTTCCCTTACAGGTTCACCGGCAATTACTTTTCCAACAAGACTATCGCCAATTACTATTATTCTCTCTGAACTTACTTGTGCAATAAGAGAAGTAGTAGTAATAACAGTTGCAAACAATAACCACTTTATAAATCGCATAATTAAATAGTATCGGGAATAGTTACATAAGTAATATTATATATCACATAGTTGCGCAGGTGCTGGTCAGATTCAAATCCGTACCCTTCAATGCTTTCACTCGGAGTATTAATTTTTACAAACTTATCTGAAACAATTTTTTGATCTTTGTTCCTCCACATCATCTCATCTGTATTTATCACAATTCCGCTGTCGTTCTTAGCCACAACACTATCCATGGCATATAAATTATTTGTTCTTTCATCAACTTTACCCCTCTTCGATGTTAAAGTTGTAGTTTTAATTCCGTCATCGTTATAAAAATCAATTTTAATATTTCTATCGAGTAATGTTTCTTTGGTTTTTGAAAACACTTTTAAATTACCGGCATGAAGAATAGCCCTCGTTTTTCCGGAATCTGAAATAAATACTGTTGAATTCCAGCTCTCCTGGTCAGGTATTTCCTCTGAGGAAATTTTTCCAACCACCATCGGTTCAACTTTTTCCTTTGTACAACCAAAAATAAGAACAGTAGCTAATGATATTAACAAAATAAATATTTTCACTTGTCAATTTTAATGATTTGCAGAATCTGCTTTTACAATGAAGAATAATTAATTGTTGTAAATATACGCAATAAGTGAATTTAATAATGACGCCGAAGTAGTAGTAGTATTCCAAAACAGTCTATTTACTAGGGTAATTATTTTTATTCTACTCATCATTTATATATTGGAATTATACATAATATATTATATTATCGTTCCACTCATTTTTAACTCTCACTCAATATTATATTAAAAATAAAAAAATTGGAGTGTTCAACATTAAATATTTCCGTCTCATACTATTATTAACCTTTATAGCATTATTTTCTCCAATTGCAGTAATTTCTCAGCCGCAAAAAACTTATAGTGCATCTGAGATTAAACTTGCACTAAAAAAGCTTAATGTGCTTGGAAGTGTATTATACATTGCAGCTCACCCGGATGATGAAAATACCCAGTTTCTTACATTCTGCTCTTACGAAAAACTATACAGAACCGGCTATTTATCTTTAACACGGGGAGACGGCGGACAGAATCTTATTGGGAATGAACAGGCTGAACTCCTTGGAGTAATTCGAACAGAGGAATTATTGCAGGCAAGAAAATATGATGGGGCTAACCAATTTTTTTCTCGTGCAGTGGATTTTGGCTATACTAAATCACCTGAAGAATCGTTTGAAAAATGGAATAAAGAAAAAATACTTTCAGATGTTGTATGGGTAATCAGAAAGTTTAAACCTGATGTAATAGTAACAAGATTTCCTGTTACTGGGGAAGGCAGACATGGACAGCACACAGCTTCAGCAATTTTAGCATTGGAAGCATTTCAACTGGCTGGTGATTCAAGCATCTTTCCAGACCAGCTTGATTTTGTTGATGTTTGGTCTCCAAAAAGAATTTATTGGAATGGCTGGACACCAGCATTTAAAAGTATGAATATTAACTCCGACACTCTCTCATCATTGAATTTTGGCAGCTATAATCCGTTACTTGGTAAATCTTATACTGAAATATCAGCCGAAAGCAGAAGCATGCACAAGAGTCAGGGATTTGGTGATTCTGGATGGCGCGCGAATTATTATAACTACTTTGTATATATGGATGGTGAAAGAGCAGTTAAAAACTTATTCGACGGAGTTGATGTAAGCTGGAATCGGGTTGAAGGAAGTGATATAGTAAGCAAATTGATTGAACGGGCACTCAAAGATTTTGATGATGATAATCCTTCTAAAATAGTACCGGTCCTAGTGGAAGCATATAACAATATTATTAACTTATCAGATGATTACTGGGTACAGATTAAGAGCAGAGAACTGCTGAATTTAATAAGAGCTTGCTCGGGTATGTGGCTCGAGGCAATTACGCAAGAAAAAATATTTACACCAGGTAGTAAATTAACTGTAAACACAGGAGTTGTAAATAGATCGGATCAACCTTTTATTTTAGAGGGTGTTCATATTACACACCAGACGAGTGATTCCCTTCTAAACAGAAATTTAGTAAAAGGAAATTTCGTAAGTCTGGAAAAAGAAATTCTATTACCGGATAACATTGCTCATACTCAACCATACTGGCTTGTTAATGAGCGCAAGGGTGATATTTTTCAGGTTGATGACCAAACCGTGATTGGTTTAGCAGAAAGCGGCCCACCATTAGTTGCTCATTTTAGAATATCAATTAATGACACAAAATTAATATTTAGTTCTCCTGTACTTTACAGAGAAAATGATCCTACTAAAGGCGAAGTTTACACTCCTATTGTTATTGCACCTCCGGTTACGGTAAAATTCGAGAGTGATTTATATTTATTTCCCTCGAATGAAGAAAGAGTTTTAATTGTTACACTGAAGAATTTCAATGAAGAAGTATCAGGTGATTTAAAATTAAATGTTCCCGTTAGCTGGCAGGTCGAATCACCTTCAGTAAATTTTGATTTAACAAAAGGAGGTGAAGAAAAGCAATTTTATTTTGCAGTTAAACCGCCGTTAAATGAGAGCAGTGCAGAGATTAGTGCAAGTATCACAATTGACGAAAAAATATATTCAAAAAGTTCTGCCACTATTAGGTATGATCATATCCCAGAGAAGACTGTTTTCTTCGATGCGAAAGCAAAATTAATTAGACTCGATATTGGTGAAAGAGTCGTGAAAAATGTTGGGTATGTAATGGGCTCTGGCGATAAGGTACCTGATTATCTTCGCGAATTAGGATTCAAAGTAGAAATTATCAACGGAAAAACGTTATCGACGAACAGTTTGTTAAAATATGATGTAATTATAACAGGCATTCGGGCATACAACACAGTTGATGAAATGAATGCTTTGCAGGTTATTATACTTGAGTATGTTAAAGAAGGCGGAACCTATGTTGTTCAATATAACACTCTGGGTAAAAGGTATGCTGAACCGGGACCTTATAAATTAAAAATCTCCAGAGACCGTGTTGCAGAAGAAGATGCACCGGTGACTTTAACTTCCTCCAATCATCAACTGCTAAATTTCCCTAACAAAATTACTCAAGATGAATTTAATGGATGGGTACAGGAGAGAGGATTATACTTCCCGGATGAGTGGGATGAAAACTTTGTACCGATTTTAGAAATGAATGATAAAGGTGAATCACCAAAACGTGGCTCACTGCTTTACGCAAAATATGGTGCCGGG
>CP070637.1:190224-196601 GCA_020354005.1 Ignavibacterium sp. | reverse complement strand
AGGGGAGTGGAATTATTTTTATCCTAATGGTCAGTTAGAATCCAAAGGTAATTTTAATAATGACTTACCGGAAGGCAGATGGATTTGGTTTCATCCCAATGGTAATGTAAAAGAAACAGGAACGTTCCTGGAAGGAATCAAAGTCGGTAGATGGTATCAGTATAATAGTGATGGTAATTTAGTACTGATTATCTATTACGACTTTGGAGAGATAATAGATGAGGTGCATATCGATATAATGCGAAGCACCTGATTTTTAAATCTTTATTATTTTCTCAAAAGCCTTTCTAATCAACTCTCTCTGCTGCTGCATCGATATTTTAAAAGATCCAACAGCAGGACTTGCACTTTGTGGTTTTTCCACATAAGAAATTTCCAAATCACCTTGCACATCATTTTTAATTAATGGGAAAAGAAAATTCCACGCACCAGGTGTTTGCACCAAACTTCTCCAAGTCTTCTTTTTATTTTTTTGACAATTTTAGCTTACTCATTTTTATTTTATTTTATAGATGTTAATGTCAATTGCTTTATTATTTAGTTACATTCAGCTGAAGTTTACTTTTGCTTGTGCGCGACGAGAAGAAATTAAGACTATTGTAAGATAATAACCATTTATTTAATAATCATTATAACTGTTTATCTTTATGAGAGATTTTAAACTAAAGAAAATCAGAAGAACTTATAAACTTAGCGAACTATCCAAGAATAGTGTGGATGAAGATCCTTTTTCACAATTCAACAAATGGTTTAAGGAAGTTATTGATGCTAAAATAACCGATCCAAGTGCAATGGTTCTTTCATCTGTTGATCACGAGCGAAAACCGTCTTCCCGAATAATTTTATTAAAAGAAGTAGATGATAGGGGATTTGTATTTTTTACGAATTATCTAAGCAGAAAGTCTGATGATTTTGCTGAGAATCCAGCTGCATCAATTTTATTTTTCTGGAAAGAACTTGAAAGACAGGTAAGAATTGAAGGCACTGTAGAAAAAACAAAAAGAAAAGTTTCAGAGGATTATTTTCGAACACGTCCACGGGATAGTCAAATAGGTACCTGGGTTTCAAAACAGAGTACTGTTATTGACAACCGAAAATTTCTTGATTATAAATATAATGAGCTAGAGAAAAAATTTGGTGATGATGAGATACCTCTTCCCGAATATTGGGGTGGTTACAGATTGATTCCGAATTACTTTGAGTTCTGGCAGGGGAGGGAGAAAAGATTGCACGACAGGATTTGCTACAAATTAGAAAGACATGGTTGGAATATTTTTAGATTGGCTCCTTGACTGTCTAAACCATCCAACCGCAATAATTAACATTTATCAATAATTAACCTCTTAATAAGAATTCAGTCCTATAATCCTCTGAGTTCTGATATCCTTTCGAAATGTTCTAAAAACGACGGATTTAATCGAAATGAGGGGATGTTTGTTTCACACTCAATTTCCGCAAAATAATTATTTTACTTGACTTTGGCCGGCAAATATAGCATCTTAAATCAGATTTAATAATCTGATTAAATCTTAATATACTCAGGAAATCTCTGCTCCACACTTTTCCGGAAGTTGTAGGACGAGATATAGTTTTTACGAGTTTACTCTTACCTATTTATTTCCCTAAAAGCGTGAATTACAGTTTAACAAATGAAAGTATTCACACAAGTTATTCGGTCAAATATGATAACATATTTACAATTCCATGACATAATCATGACATTTGAATCGAATTTATAAAGTACGTTGAAAGAGAAATGATTGCTAATTAGCAATTAGTGTTATTTATAAATAGTTGATAAAAAACGACGAGGTTAAAAATGAAAAAATTAATTACTGCTATAACATTAACAATTATACTATTTGATTATTCATTTGCTCAGGCACCTGATACTCTTTGGACTAAAGCGATAGGAGATTCTAGCAATGATGGTGGGACAAGTGCGATTCAGAGAGCGGATGGTGGCTATATAGTATGTGGCAGTAAAGGGATTGAATTAGCACCGAATACCTATACAACTGATATCTGGATAATTAATACTGATGAAAATGGTAACATAACTAATTCCAATAACTATGGTGGAATTGGGGCAGTTGAAGTTATACAAACATCCGATAATGGATATATGGTATTAGCCAATACATTCACACCGCAAGGTAGTAATTTCGAAGATATCTTGTTGCTAAAACTCAATGAAAATGGTGATACATCCTGGACAAAGGAAATGAATTTATTATGGAGCGACTATGGAAGTGAAATTCACCAAACCAATGATAGTGGATTTGTTATTCTTTTCAGGTCAACAGGTGGTATCAAATTATATCGCACTAATTCTGTTGGCGATACTTTATGGACAAAATTTTACAATGCACGATCTGGATCCATCCAAATAACAGAAGATAAGGGATATGCTTTTCTTGGTTATAAAGATTCAACCTGGGTTACAAAATCTGATTCATCCGGAAATATTGAATGGATTAAATCATATAGAAGTGAATTTAGAGGTAACAAAATCATTAAAACCAATAATCCTGGATACTACGTTGTAGGACAAACTTATCCTGATGCTTTTGGGCCACCACAGGATATTGGTATAATGAAAATAAATAACAATGGCGACTCATTGTGGTTTAAAACATATCCTGTTGATAATTTTCGTTCATTTCTGGGCCGCGTTAGTAAAACAAACAGTAACGATTTAATTATTTCCGGGGCAACATCGGTAGATGCTTCTTCGTTCGAAGACGGTTTAATACTTAAGGTTGATCAAAATGGCAATTTGATTTGGAGTAAAACGATAGGAGGAATGGGTGAAGATTATATAAGTGAAACACACCAATTGGATGATGGCAGTTATATTTCTATAGGTAATACAACCTCTTTCGGTGCCGGTCAGCGAGATTTATGGTTACTGAAATTTACTAATGATCCGACAGGTGTAAATGAAGAATTATTAGGTAATGTTGATAGCTTCAAATTATTCCAAAACTACCCCAATCCATTTAATCCCACAACAAAAATAAAATATTCCATCCCTTCTGTAGGGGCGTATCGCAATACGCCCGTACAATTAAAGGTTTATGATCTGTTGGGAAATGAAATTGCAACTCTTGTTAACGAAGAAAAACCGGCTGGCACATACGATGTTGAATGGGATGCAACTGGATTGCCAAGCGGTGTTTATTTCTATCAATTAAAAACTGATAGATTTGTTGAAACTAAGAAGATGATTTTAATTAAATAATATTTCACCAGAAAAATTGTGAATGTGTTATGAAAAGGATAATCATTCTGTTTTTGTTGGTCATATCAAATTCAACATTTGCACAAGGCTATAATGATTTTGCATCAGAAATATTTTTTGGCCGTTTGCCGAGTGCTAAAACTGAAGCTATGGGTCGAATACTCACTTTAAATTTCGATCCATATTTTATTTCTCATTCTAATCCAGCAAACCTGGTTACAACGAATGGTGCTGCGGTATTTTATGCTCATAGTTCACCATTTTATGGATATAATGATGCAACCTATAGTTATATAGGAGTATCATATAATAATCCTAAGATCGGTGCATTTGCATTCAATTATTTAAATTTTAATTCGGGTTCTACTGTTTTTATACCTGCTTTGGGTGTGCCATTCACAAATCCATTTAAAGAAAAACGCTACTTATATACGTTAACGTATGCATATAAAATAATAGATTGGTTTAGTTTTGGTATAAATGCAAATCTTTTCGTCGATGATTTTGGGACTGATAAAACTTTTAGTGATACCTTTTTTGAACTGGGTCTTTCTCGAGATTTTATACTAATTCAAGATTCTGAAATAAAAGATGAATTAACAACTGGCACACAGTTGAAAAATATTTTTAATCAGTCCTTCAGTGCAATTGATGAGGCTCAATCTGATCCTTTCCCTGTTATTTTTAGAATTGGTATATCAAATTTATTCGAGTATACCGATAAAGATTTTTATAGAAGTTCGTATTTATTTGGGTTTACATTGGGAATTGAGTATCAAGATTTATTAAACGCGGATTTCAGGACAGCTTATAAAATAGGTGGGGAATTATCCTTGCTTGATATTATTTTCTTGAGGGGTGGCTTTTATCATGAAACAAGAGGAGAATGTGGTAATTGTAGAGGCAAGGTTGAAGATGTCACTTATGGTTTTGGTGTTAAATTAGATTTCAACAAACATTTTACAACCGGCTTTCCTCTTATCATACTATTCGATTTTGTCAACTTGGAACAACCATCTCATTTATCTGATTTCAGTAATTGGGATAATTTTACAACATTAAATTTAATTGCCAATTATAGCATTGATTGAACTTTTTAAAAATCAAAAATAAAATGATTTATAAAAAACCTTTAGTTGCACAATGAAAAAAATCATGTACAGAATTTTATTTTCTTTTTTATCATTGTTGATTCTATCAGCCTGTACAACAACAACCCAATCGTTGTACGTTCAGAATGCTGAAGTATTTGGGCCGATTAATCAAATACCAATTCATTTAACCGATAGTACTGATACACCTTCAATTACATTTTCCCCATGGTTTTCATATTCCGCAAAAAAAACTATAAGCGGACACATTGATGGACATTCACTGGTTAACGAAAACGAAATTTTTCAGGTTGATACATTTTATAATGGATCAGCTGTTACGTACAGGGAAACCCCAGGCGCTAATCGATACTCATTCACAGGTGAGAATTTTACCTGGTATGTACCTACTGTTACCGCAGGACTAAATATGGATATAGCACTTTCCAGAGCTTTTGCAATTTCTCTGGGAGCAAATTATTCTTCTCAACAGGGTAAATCCTTATGGGGTGGTTCAGCGGGTATTGGGTTGTTTAGTGAGAATAAAGGAATATCTCTCAGACTTGATATTGGTCTCCACTTTCAATCAATATCTTATGATGTTTACACAGTTGCTGATGTAAAAGAGGAAGATTTCTTCGGTGGTTCAGAGGAGTATATTCTTTTCTATCACGATATTGATAATTCAACTCATCTAGATCCCTACATTCATCTTACATTCAATACCGCTCATAAAGATTGGGTAGTTAATATGTTTTTAAATCTAGGGTATAGTCTTCAAACCCTGTTAGACTTTGAGCCAAAAGATGTAGATACTGATTGGTTTCCTTTCCCGTTCCCTATTCCAATTAATACAACAATAACAAGGGACTTTCGCGGAGAGACTACTGCAGGATTCTTCAACGTTACTCCTGGAATTTATTTTTATGTGGGGGAATCAAACCGGATTCTTCTAGGTGCTCGTTTTTTCTTTGAAACTCAGCTTGCAAGTGTTTCACCCAAAACAATTATTTTGCCAATGGTACAATTTGATTTTAGATTATGATAATTGATTATCAAAAAGTAAAATTAAAATTGCGTCATGTAAATAGTCTCTCATTATTAGTACTGTTAATTACTGGCTGTGGAAATTTTTTTGAAACTGTTTACCTTAGGCAAGCTGAGGTTACCGGCCCTATTGTAACTTCACCCATTCATTTAGCAGATAGTTCTTTTGCACCATCGCTGACAGTATCGCCAAGTTTTACATATAATACTGGAAATTCATTCACAGGAAACGTTAAAGAATTTACTACCTTATTTGATCTTGATAGTGCATTTATTCCATCCGATCACAGTTTATTATGGAATATTACAATAGTGAGTATGGCCATAGATTTGGATTATAGAGTCTCAAAGAACTTTGCTATATCCTGCGGGGCCTTTTATTCTACCAACAGTAATTTCAACAGTTGGGGTGGGAATATTGGCGTCGGTTTTGTGGAAATAATTTATAGTAGCGCTTTTAGGATAGATATTGGCGTACAGATTCATACAATGCAATATAACACATATTCAGTACTAGGTAAAGGAGTAGCCAGTTATTCTGGGCCTTTGTATGACTACATTGGTTTTTTTCACGATGTTGGCAAAGATACTCATATTGATCCGTATGTAAGTCTAACTTATAACACAGTTTATAAAAATTGGCCTTTTAATATATTTTTTAATGCAGGTTACAGTGTTCAAACCCTTTTCCACTTTGAGCCAAAAACGCCTTACTATAATTTTTTTGGTGATTATACTCCCACAGATGAAAGGGGATCTAGCACTGCTGGATTTATCAATTTAACACCTGGTGTTTATTTCCTTTTAGGTGAATCAAGCAGGTTGCTAATTGGATCGCGATTTTATTTTGAAACGCAAATACAGGATGCTGATCCTAAACTATTTATTATGCCGATGGTGCAATTTGATTTTAGATTGTGACAGTTACACGATCTTCATGTAAAAGAAAATCGGAGAGGAAATTATTAATAGATTCATAATACTTTATTGGATTT
>CP070637.1:186649-190124 GCA_020354005.1 Ignavibacterium sp. | reverse complement strand
ATAAACAACACTCATTTATAGGTGTTAAAAGTTGTGGGATGTGCCATAAATCAGAAAAACAAGGTCAACAGTTAAAGATATGGGAAGGCTCAAAGCATGCTACTGCATTTGAAACACTTCTTACTGAAGAAGCAGATAAAATAGCAAAAGAAAAAGGGTATGAAACCAAAGCTTCAGAAACTGAAGATTGTTTAAAGTGCCATGCTTCCGGTTTTAATGTTGACGCTTCCTTATTGGGCAAGAATTTTAAAATGGAACAGGGAGTTCAATGCGAAACCTGTCATGGACCTGGATCTGATTATAAAAAGAAATCAGTGATGAAGGACAGGGAAAAATCAATTGCAAATGGATTGCTTGTTTATGAAAAACCTGAGGAACTTTGTATAACATGTCATAATGCAGAAAGCCCAACCTATGTTGATTTTAAGTTCGAAGAGAGTTGGGAGAAGATTGTGCACACAGTCCCAAAATAAATATTTTTCATCTTGATGAAATTTATTGAATGAAGAAATTACTTTTATTGGTGAGCCTCATTTTGGGGCTCACATCCCTCTTTTATCCTCAAACAATTAACGGTCGTTTTACCAGCGCACTTTATACTTTTGAAAGATTCGATACATTAAACAGTTCTGCCACTCACGCTCGAACCTTCCAATTACTTTACCTCACGTTTGGAAGTAAGAACGTATCTTTAAAAACTTATATGAATTTGGAAAGTGATATTTCCGAAAAACTTGTTTACGATCCCCGTTTTAGAATGTATAATTTTTATCTAGATGTAAGAAATTTGTTCAAGATGGTTTATATAAAATTAGGAAGACAACCGATTTATAATACAATTGGCGGTGGTGTTTTTGATGGCTTAACACTTGGTATTAACTATAAGGGATTTAATTTAAGCGGTTATTATGGAGGTAATGTACCTGCATATCAAAAATTTGAGTTTACGGACGATGTAAAAAATGATTTTGTTGGAGGTGCAAACTTAACAGTTACTGCAATTACCAATACAAGAGTTACTCTTAGATATGTTAATAAAAACTTTAAAAATATTGCCTATAATACAACACGCCTGGATTCTGATTTTAACACCATACCTTATCTTATAGATAATCCTTCGCAGCAATTTGAATATGTTTCTGCAGATATATCATATAGCCAGCCAAAAACTTTTAGAATTGATACACGTTACTTTTACGATTTAAATTATTCCAACACGTCAAGATTTGAAATATCAGGCAGGTACGATGGAGTTGATAATTTAGGACTAACAGCATACTATAATTATCGCAAGCCGTTTGTACGTTACAATTCTATTTTCTCAGTTTTTGATTTTAGAAACTCGCAGGAAATTGAAGTTGGGGCAGATTATTTAATCGAAAATACTTATAAGCTTATAGGAAAGTTTGCTAATGTTTCATATGAAGATGAAAGTTCTCAGCGAATATCTCTTGCTTTATCATCAAGGTTTGGAACTATAACAGGAAGAAAAACTTTTGGTTATGCGGGTGAGCTGGATGCAATATCGTTTTATACAGCACATACTGTTCTTAACGGTTTGTTAACTCCCAGCTTTAGTTTTGCATATACTCGGTATAAACTTTCATCAGCAATATCAACAAACGAGATGGTAACATTACTGTTGGGATGTAATTACCGTCCAATCCGTACTCTTTCTTTCGATGTTCAAGGGCAGTATGTGAATAACAAAATTTATAACAATGATTATCGTCTTTTTGTAAAACTCAATTTCTGGTTTAATCATAATTTTAATCGGTAATAATGAGTATTAAGAATCTGTACATATTGATAACAGCAATTGCAATAATGTTTTTGGTTTTTACTGCCTTTTTAAGCAAAGCGCCTCTTAATATTATGTTGAATGGTAACAGGAATCTTATAAATTTTTCACACGAACTTCATAGCGAATTAGCAGAATGTGCAGAATGTCATTCGAGCGTTGAAGAAAGCACATCATTAAAAGACAGATTATTACCCGATCATGATAATTGTGGAGACTGTCATGAAGTTGATAACGAGGAAGAGTGCAGTACGTGTCACATTGATGAAACTTACGAACCGTTAATTCAATCAGAACCTGAATTAATCTTCAATCACAAGCAGCATGCTGGAGAGGGGCTGGAGTGTGCAGTTTGCCATAATGATTTTACTGTTATTGATTACAGTGAAGAAGCTAAACAAAAATATCCTCCTATGGAGGTATGTGCTACATGTCATAGTCCCGTAGCTCAAGGCCCAGCGTTTTGTGAAAGCTGCCATGTTTCAACTGCGAACCTGATACCACAAAATCACATTACTACCAATTTTTCAAGGGAACATAAATTCCTTGCTCGTTCATTTGATGCGAACTGTGCAATGTGCCATGATAATTCAACCTGTGAAGAATGTCATGTTTCAACAAACGTTATTACTGAATTAAATACACCTGATGATTTTTATCAACCGTATGTACCGAGCCAGGGAATCGATGGACCAAATCAGCAGATCATTGAAAGAGTTCATCAATTAAATTATAGATTTAATCATGGTATAGATGCAAACTTAAAAATGAACGAATGTCAATCATGTCACGAAATACAAAGTTTTTGTGCTAATTGTCATCAATCTGAAATAGCTGATTTTTCTCTGGGTGGAGTTATCCCATTCTCACACTTACAAACGGACTTTAAAACTATCGGCGTTGGCAGCGGTGGTGGACAGCATGCAATTTTAGCAAGAAGAGATATTGAAAGCTGTACAGCTTGTCACGATGTTCAGGGTTCTGATCCGAGTTGCATTACATGTCATCTTGACAGTGATGGTATACAGGGAACAGATCCTAAAACTCACGCTTCTGGATTTATGAATGATTCCAATGGTGACTGGCATAATGATATGGGTTCTATTTGTTACAATTGTCATACAAGCGCATCACCTCAATCTTCACCCAGTAATGGATTTTGTAACTATTGTCATGGATTATAAAGAAAAGAATTAAACTTCTAGAATAAATAAATGAAAGCGAAATCAATAATTAAAATATTCTCCTATTTAATTCTTATTGGGATTTTTGCTTCTTGCAGTAAACTCAGTGAACCGATACCCCCAGCTCCTGAAGTTAACACACATAATCCGGGAATTTCAGATACCAGTTCGCAAGGTTTTCATAGTAGTTTAGTTGTGGCTGCACCAAATGGAATGTTTGATTGTCAACAATGTCATGCAGCAGATTGGTCAGGTGGAATTACTGGCGTCGGTTGTAATACACCGAACTGTCATCCAAGTATTAATGTTCATGTTGAAGGTATATTAGACAATAATTCAGATGGTTTTCACGGCAATTTTATTAGGCAAAATGGATGGAGAATGATGGATTGCCAAAAATGTCATGGGGAAAACTATGGCGGAGGTGTAGCTTCACCAACTTGTCTTACCTGTCATACTCAACCCGAAGGACCTGAAGCCTGTAATACCT
>CP070637.1:184048-186549 GCA_020354005.1 Ignavibacterium sp. | reverse complement strand
TTGCTCAAGCAGAAGGAGTAAATAGTGAAAATTTAGAAATGATAATTGTTGCAGCGTGGTTTCACGACTTAGGCTATGTTAAGTGCTGTAATGGACATGAAGATCTAAGTATAGAGTACGCTCGGAATTTTCTTAAAGAAAAAAACTACCCTGAAGAAAATATTAATAAAATCACTTCTCTTATTAATGCAACCAGGATGCCGCAAAATCCTAGAAATAAATTGGAGGAGATACTTTGTGATGCCGACTTATGTCATCTCGGCACAAAAAATACAGAACAAAAAGCGGATTTGTTCAGATTAGAAATGGAGAAGCGAGGTGAGAAGGTAGTTACAGACGAGGAATGGCTCAAGATATCAGTAGACTTTATGAACCAGCATAGATTCTTTACCAGTTATGCAATTGAAAAGTTTGGAGTTCAAAAGAATATAAATCTTATTAAGATTGAAAAGCAGTTAAAGAAACTGAAGAAGAAAAACAAAGATTCTAAATTAAAGGAAGAGAAGATTGAATTAGATAAACAAAAAATCGAAAATAAAAAGAAGCTCGATAAAGGTGCGGGACGCTCGATAGAGACTATGTTTCGAAATACAATGCGTACTCACGTTAGCTTCAGTTCAATGGCCGATACAAAAGCTAATATTATGATTAGTGTTAATACATTAATTCTTACCATCTTAGTCACAATAATGCTACGGAAGCTTGATACTAATCCTCACTTAATAATACCAACTGCAATGTTAACTCTTACCAGTCTAATTACCCTTGTTTATGCAATACTTGTAACACGCCCCAAAGTTACTGAAGGAACATTTACTGCAGACGATATTAAGAATAAAAAAGCAAACCTCTTATTTTTTGGTAACTTTTATAATATGCAGCTAAAAGATTTTATCTGGGGGATGAATGAGATGATTACCGATCAGGAATACCTTTACGATAATATGATAAAAGACTTTTATTATTTGGGGCAGGTATTGGGTATAAAATATAAAAAACTAAGAATCTGTTATACACTTTTTATGTACGGTGTGATTGTATCAGTTATTGCATATGCGATTGCTTTTATAATGTTTCCCGGTGGCACAGATTTGGGGCCGATTATAGAATAGTAAGTCATTTCAGTAACTACCTTTCCTCAATATATAACATCTTGCAGACTAAGACCATAATCAACATCCATATTTGCACTGCAGTGACTACAATGTTGCAATCGTAAAGTCAGTAAACTCATACTCTGTCTTTACAGACAGTTTGTAAAAATGATAGATGGTTTTTAAAATAAACCGAAGGACATATAAAAAAACAATAGAACAGTGAATAATTGATTATCTGTTAATACAAAATTAATTTTGTATTGAGAACTGTAGATTTTATACAGTGAAATTTTGAAATGCCTTATTCAAAGTGGGAACGATGAATGGCAAGATTAAAATATTTTCTATAGGCATTTTGCTATTGATTTTTATTCTGCCTAGTGTTACCTATGCGCAAATAGGGATTAAAGGTGGAATTGTACTGTCGGGATACCAGCCATGGCAGGATTTAACTCCGTTTGAAGGAAATGATTATCAACCTTTTTTGGGTTATGAGGTTGATTGGATACAGGACGATGCCTCTTTTCCCGATCTCGGTCTACAAATTGGAATCTTTTACACTATTGAGTTATCTAAATACTTTTCACTACAACCGGAATTATACTATTCGCAGAGGGGATTAAACTTCTATCAAACCGAGTTATACAACACGACCTATAGTTTGAATGTTAGTTACCTTGAATTACCGATGCTGCTGCAATACAATCTTCCATTAGACTGGAAAATTAAACCAAGCCTATTCCTGGGTCCCTACGTTGCATTTAAACTGAGTGCAAGCCGTACGCTCAATATTGAGGGTGAAAAAAATACGAAAGATATACCAGGTGTTAGCAATCTGGATTATGGATTAGTCTTTGCCATTAACACTGAGTTCATTGCGTGGTCACAAAATTTAATGTTTGAGTTAAGATTTAATTGGGGCTTGGCAAATGCAATGAAGCAGCCAGATGATTACACAGCTTTATACGAAGATGCAGGCAGAGCAACAGTTCTTGCCTTCACATTTATGACAGGAATAAGATTTTAGAAATTGTTGGAAGGAATGATCACAATTAAAAAAATATTGTTGTTTGCTTTGGCTATTACAACACTTCTACTTTTGCAAGGCTGTTCAACCCCTTTTGCGCCGGATGTAGAAGAGTTTGCTGATATTGAATCTGAAATACAAAATGAAGTAAATGCAAACAATATTTCATCTCTTTCTGCCGGGGTTGTGAAGGGAGATTCAATAGTATGGCAGCAGTATTATGGTTATGCAGATGTTGCAAGCCGCAGAGCTGCAGACAGAAATACTATTTATGGATGGGCATCTGTTTCCAAACTGATTGTGGTTACAGCAGTGATGCAGTTAAAAGAACAGGGATTAATAAGTCTTGATGCCGATATTAATGATTACCTTCCTTT
>CP070637.1:178198-183948 GCA_020354005.1 Ignavibacterium sp. | reverse complement strand
TTCGGAGTTTCCGGTTTCTTTCGTTCTTTCTTCTGAAATATTTTTTTTAATGACTCTCTTACTTTCAATTTTATCTCCGGGTATTTTCCACTATCTGAAAATCTATTTGTTCCTTCTTATAACAATTACAACATTTTTTAGCCTGAGGCAGACAAATATATAAAAGAATCATTACACACATAAGGCCATTAAACAGGTAAAAATGATAAGGGGTAATAATATAAGATAAAAGTTAATTATATGGCTATGCGGGTGGTCTTTGTTCCTCAATTATATACATATCCATTTGTTGTAGCTCATCCATAACTAATTTTTTCTGGATATCATACTCATCTCTCAATTCCTTTTTTACAGGGTGTGATGGCGGTATTTCAATCTTTAATGGATCAACCGGTCTTCCATTTAGTAAAAAATTAAAATGCAGATGTGGTCCTGTTGCTAAACCTGTGCTTCCAACGTATCCTATTATTTGTCCTTGTTTTACCACTACACCTCTCTTTATTCCTTTTCCAATCCTTGACATATGCAAATACATTGTTGTATAAACAGAGTTATGTCTTATTTTCACATATCTGCCATTACTCCTGGTATATGCTGCCGCAACAACCTTGCCATCGCCCACCGTTCGAATAGGTGTACCAGTAGGTGCACCATAATCAATACCTGTGTGAGGTCGATATGTTTTCAAAACAGGATGATATCTTCGTGAACTATAACGTGAGGTTATTCTGGCAAATTCTATTGGTGTTTTCAGAAATTCTTTACGTAAACTGTTTCCATTCTCATCAAAGTATTGGTAAACATCATCCTGTACAAAGGGAATAGCATAATAATCCTTTTTGTAACTGTAGAAGTAAGCACCTAATATTTTCCCAATTCCAACAAGTTCATTATCAATATACCGCTTTTCATAGATGACTTTGAACTTATCACCCTTTTGTAATCGATAAAAATCTATTTGCCATGCAAATATTTTAGAAAGCCTAACAGCTAATTCAATAGTGGCATCGTTTTCAAGCAGTGCAACGTACAGCGAGCTGTTTATTTCTGCGGACTTATAATCTTTAACAATAGTTACTTCTTTTTCACCAGTCCGCACATCAACAGTATCACAAAAATCATATAGCACAAAATGAATGGGATCTTTTTCATACACAAAATATTGTAATGATCGAAGACTATCCTTAGCTAAATAAATATGGTAAAATTTCCCTGGTCTGATTTTTCTAACGTCGAAAATTTCTTTTGAGATTTGTGCAATCTCCGCAACGTTACTGTTTTCAATACTAAATGGATCTAAAATATCGGAAAGAGTTTCATTCTTGTTTACTACACCTGATTTATGAATTAAGGAATCATCAACAAATCCATATACGTTCTCTACGGGTTCAGTTAACTGTAGTTCTTCATTGTCATTGTGTGGTTCTGATTCAAATATTGCTGACAACAATAGAAACATTATTGAGAGAATAGCAACAGGGAAGATTAGACTTAAAAAAATAATCGAGTATTTGCGAGTAAACATTAATTAGAATAAAAAGTAAATAATCAAGGGCAAAGTTAATTTATACAATTAAAGATTACAATGGTTTAGATAAATAAATTCTTAATTACTAGAGAAATGTAAAAAATATCAAAGCCTGTCATTAATACTAATGTATATACTAATGTATAAACGGTTTTAACCGTTTAAAATTGAAAAGTAATTTATCAAACTTATCAACCAGGAGTATTTATTAATTAACTTATTAGTATATCATCTTATAACACAATAATTTCATCTTAACTGATAAATAATTATTTTGTAATTCAATACTATCTTATCTGAGCCTTTGCATGAATGCGGTAAAGAAAAACGGAATAATTACTGCAGTTGTTTTTACAATATTTATTCTGCTTTTTGTTGATCTCGATCCTTCAAACTATCAAGTAACAATAATGGCTGCTGTTGCAGTATTAATGGCAATATTATGGATTACTGAAGCAATACCTCTTGCAGCAACTTCACTTATTCCTTTAATACTTTATCCTGTATTTGGATTATTAAAATCTTCTGAGATCGCTAGCTCCTATATCAATTCCATTATATTCCTTTTTATTGGTGGATTTATGATAGCGATTGCTATGGAGAGATGGGGATTACATAAAAGGGTTGCATTAAAATTAATTACAGTAATTGGCGGGAGTCCAACTTCAATTATTTTTGGTTTTATGATTGCAGGTTGTTTCTTATCAATGTGGGTTTCGAATACAGCTACGGCTTTAATGATGCTTCCAATTGCACTTGCTATAATTTCAAGAATGGAAAATCAATTTGGTAAGGAAGAAACACATAATTTTACATTAGCTTTACTGCTGGGTGTTGCATATTCGTGCACTGTTGGAGGAATGGGTACCCTTGTCGGTACTCCTCCAAATCTTGTGTTTGTAAAAACTTTAAATATTCTCTTCCCACATGCTCCTGAGGTTTCTTTTAGCAAATGGATGTTGATGGCTTTTCCGATAACGTTAATTATGCTCATTGGAATTGCAATTCTCTTAACAAGGGTATTATTCAGGATTGATCGATCTTTATCTGTAGATCGTAATTTTATAAAAGAGGAGTATAAAAAGCTTGGTAAAATTACTTTTGAAGAAACTGCAGTAAGCATCGTCTTTGGTCTTACAGCTTTGCTCTGGATATTCAGGAGCGATATTAATTTTGGCATTTTTAAAATTCCTGGCTGGTCTAATCTTTTTACCCAGCCGGATTTTGTTAATGACGGTACGGTAGCAATTGCAATGGCATTCATCCTATTCCTGATACCTTCACGTGAAAATACAACTACCATTCTGAACAGAGATGTATTTGTTAAAATACCGTGGAGCGTAGTACTGCTTTTTGGTGGTGGTTTCGCACTTGCAAAAGGATTTACATCTACAGGATTATCTCTCTACATCGGAAATCAGCTATCCGGTTTGTCAACTTTACCTCACTTTTTAATGATTGTAATTATTGCAGCATCAATTAGCTTTTTAACAGAGCTTACATCGAACACTGCTACATCTCAAATGATTTTACCTATACTTGCATCGGTTTCAGTTGCGATCGGATTAAATCCAATGCTTCTTATGTTAACAGCAACGCTTTCTGCATCGATGGCATTTATGCTGCCGGTAGCAACACCTCCTAACACAATAATATTTGCAAGTGGAAGGATTAAAATTTATGAAATGGCAAAGACAGGTGTTCTGCTTAACATCTTAGGTATAATCATTGTAAGTGTGATAGTTTATTTTCTTGGCATTTTACTATTTGATCTGGGTACAATGCCTGCCTGGGCAATAATTGATTAATAAATTTTTTCTGTTATATTAATAGAAGATAAATAATGTATCAATACTGAGTGACAGTATCGGTTATACGTAGTATTAAGAATGATAGAATAATTTAAATTGGGAATAAATTTTACCTATTATTCTTGTGAATTTATTTTTAACGTGCTGTAGCTTCTTTCGCTGGAGAATTTCGAAAACAAACAATAATTAATAAAGAGTGGCAATCGCTTTGATCAATTATCGTTTATTAATATTAGTGATTCTCATTCTGCTAACTGCTGCTTGCAGGGAAGATATAATAGAGCCTGATACATTTGTTGGAACTGTAAACGAGCCTGTTCAAATAAACAGGCTAAACTCCTACACATTTATTATCCATGCTCAGAATATGTCTGTGAACGTAATTAATAACACATATATTGCATCTTTTACATCAAGAATATCTATAACGATTGTTGATCACTCTTCTGGCTACGTAAGTATTAATGTTATCGACAGAGAGGAGAATTCTAGATTCAGTTATTTTGGTAATGAGGATGAGAACTTATTCACCGAATCTATAATAGGATATGTACCATCTCGCATTGGTATCAGAGCAGTAGATTTTAGTGGAAAGCTAAAAATAGTAGTAACCAAAACATTATAACCGCACATAATTTTCCACGGCATATAATTTTTATTGCTTGAATTTCATTAGGTTGATCAAGTAAGGGAAATTACACTCTTTTGCTTTCTTAGATTTTATATAAATCTGGAAAATCATTATTTTTGAACGCTTTTATTGTTAGTGAGGTTCAGTCTATTTAACCTCTTTAATACAGCTTATGTCATCCAATAATATGAAACAATATAAATATTTTTCTGAAGTTGAAGTTGCAGCATTGCCAGCGCGAGAAGACATTGATGAAAAATATAAATGGAATCTTACTGATATCTATAACTCAGATGATGATTGGGAGCAGGATTTTGAATGGATTGAAAACAATCTAAGTGGTTACATCCAATACGTAGGAAAATTAAACACAAATCCGGAAACTTTACTCGCTTGCTTAAAGTTTGACGATACCATCGGAATAAAACTGGAACGTCTTTATCTCTATGCAATGCTTGCAAAGGATGGGGATATGCGTGTTAATAAATATCAGGCGATGGATGACAGGATTAAATCACTTTATGCTAAGGTTTCTACTGAAAGTTCATTCATCAAACCAGAACTTCTTGAGATAGATGACAATGTATTACTTGGTATGATTGATTCGAATGAAGAACTGAAGGTGTACAAACATTTTATAGAAAACCTGCTAAGAACCAAATTACATTCTCTATCAAAACCAGAAGAACATCTGTTAGCACTATCAAGTGAGATTTCGCAAACACCCTATAGCAGCTATTCAATGTTTACAAACGCCGATCTTAAATTTTCTACTCTTCCTGATGAACAAGGAAGTAATGTTGAGATGTCGCATGCAAGATTTTATTCGGCAATGTATTCCAAAGATCGTGATTACAGGGAAAGAGCATTTAAATCATATCTGGCACCCTATAAAGATTATGTAAATACTTTTGCAACTCTTTTTAATGGAAACTTAAAAACAAACATTTTTTATGCTAAGGCCAGGAAGTATAATTCTGCAAGAGAAGCATCTCTGGATAGAAATAATATTCCTGTTCAGGTATATAATAATTTGGTTGAGGAAGTAAATAAAAATCTTTCACCGCTTCACAGGTGGGCCGAACTCAAAAAGAATTTACTTGGATTAGATAAACTAAAACCATACGATGTTTATGTAACAGTCTTTGATAAAGCAACTGAAAAAAAATATGCTTACGAGGATGCAAAGGAAATTGTTTTTCAATCGCTGGAAGTTATGGGTGAAGATTATTTAAGTTCACTCCGCCTTGCATTTGATAACAGGTGGATAGACGTATATGAAACGAAAGCAAAAAAAAGTGGCGCGTATTCTTCCGGTACAACCTTTGGTGTGCATCCGTATGTGTTGTTAAACTGGACTGACCTCTTAAATGACGTTTTCACTTTAACGCATGAAATGGGGCATAATATGCACTCTTACTATACAGGTAAAACGCAGCCCTATCCTTACGCTAACTATTCAATATTCTTAGCCGAAGTTGCCTCAACCTTTAATGAATCACTGTTGCTCGATCATCTAACTGAGAATGCTGAAGATAACACTGAAAAGCTTTACCTGCTTGAAAAAAATCTTAACAATATAACCTCCACCTTCTACAGGCAGGTTATGTTTGCTGAGTTTGAGATGATAGTGTATGATAAAACTGAGAAGGGTGAGGCATTAACTTGGGATGTGTTATGCAAATTATACAAGGATATTTATCAGAAATATTGGGGAGCAGCAATGGATGTTAATGTGGAAGAAGAATACACCTGGGCACGAATTCCGCATTTCTATTAC
>CP070637.1:174083-178098 GCA_020354005.1 Ignavibacterium sp. | reverse complement strand
GATTGGTAATTTCTTCCTCCATATTTAACATTTCCCATTTACTAATTTGATCTTTAACTTGCACGGAGATTAAATAATTTCTATCATCTTGAAGTATTAATTCAAAATGCTTATTGATTTAGGCGGTTATCAAATCCGGAGCTATAAGCTATCTGATAAAGATGCGTTAATTAAATATGCAAATAATCAAAATGTAGCTAAAAATTTACGGGATTCTTTTCCATTTCCTTATACAGAAAAAGATGCTGTAAAATGGTTAAATTTGTCCTGCATACAAAATCCGGAATTGAACTATGCAATTGCAAATCTTGAAGAATTGATTGGAGGTATTGGATTACTGCTGCAACCGGATGTTTATCGTTATTCAGCTGAGGTAGGGTACTGGCTGGCTGAACCATTTTGGGGAAAAGGAATTGCTACTAAAGCGTTAATAGCATTTACAAATTATGCATTCAAACAATTTAATTTAGTGAGACTCTTTGCAGGTGCGTTTGACGGAAACGAACCTTCTGTAAAAGTCTTAGAGAAGGCAGGATATAAGTATGAGGGCAGGTATAGAAAAGCAATTTATAAAGATGATGAGTTTAAAGATCAATTAATGTATGGAATTTTGAAAGAGGAAATAACTAACTAAATAATTCAAACAATAAGTTTTGTAAAATGAATGAATCTTTAGAAAAACTTTACAAGCAGTGGGCAAACGAAAAAGCTGACATTATTACTCCCCTTCCACAGTCCGGTTCATACCGCAGATTTTTTAGAATGAAGAGCAAAAACCACAATGCGATTGGAGTTTTTAATGCAGATAAAAAGGAGAATAACGCATATATAACTTTTACAAATCATTTTTTTGAGCAGGGTTTGAGTGTTCCGGAACTCTATTCAAGTAATGGCAAAACTGATGTGTATTTGATTGAAGATTTGGGTGATAGGACTCTTTTCTCTTATATGTCAGAAAATCGTAAAGGGGGTAATAATCATTACGAGGGGAAAGAATATTATAAAACTGCTCTAAAGGAGTTGATAAAATTCCAGATACACGCGTCTAGAGGTCTTGATTACTCCGTGTGTTATCCTCGAAGTAGTTTTGATAAACGTTCTATGATGTGGGATTTAAATTACTTCAAATATTATTTCCTTAAGCTAACTCAAACACCATTTAATGAACAAAAACTTGAAAATGATTTTATCACTCTAATTGAATTTCTACTTTCTACAGCAACTGATTTTTTTATGTATAGAGATTTTCAGTCCCGCAACATTATGATTAAAGATAATAAGCTTTATTTCATTGATTATCAGGGTGGAAGAAAAGGAGCATTGCAATATGATGTTGCTTCACTTCTTTATGATGCAAAGGCTAATTTGTCTCAATCAGTAAGAGAAGAACTTTTAGACTACTACATTTCAATACTCGAAGAAGATATAAAAATCAATAAAGATGAATTTATAAAATATTATTACGGGTATGTTCTGATTAGAATATTACAGGCTATGGGTGCATATGGGTTTAGAGGGATTCACGAAAATAAAACTCACTTTCTAAAAAGTATTCCTTATTCTGTAAATAACATTAAATATTTATTGAAAAATGATTTGTTACCGGAAGGTTTGGATGAATTAAGATCTGCACTTACAAATATTACCCAGAACCAATTACTAAATCTTATAACTACCATTGAAGAAGCTGATAAATTAATTGTATCAATCAACAGCTTTTCATACAAGTCGGGCATTCCAGGAGATTTATCGGGTAATGGCGGCGGCTTTGTATTTGATTGCAGGTCTTTAAAAAATCCCGGAAGAATCGATGAGTTTAAATCTCTAACAGGAAAAGATAAATCCGTAATTGAATTTTTAGATGCACAGAATGATGTAAAGAATTTTATTGCAGATTCAATTTCAATGGTAAAACGTTCAGTTAATAATTATACTGAAAGAGGTTTTAATCATTTGATGATAAACTTTGGATGCACTGGCGGGCAGCACCGTTCAGTTTACTGTGCTGAAAGAT
This sequence comes from Ignavibacterium sp., assembly GCA_020354005.1. Taxonomy (GTDB): domain Bacteria; phylum Bacteroidota; class Ignavibacteria; order Ignavibacteriales; family Ignavibacteriaceae; genus BMS3ABIN03. Next base: position 176,084 of record CP070637.1, on the reverse strand, counting down.
TAGCGGAATATTTGAAGCAGACATTTGATGTTAAAGTAAAACTGCAGCACACTGAATTAGAGAAGAAGGTGTAATTTTAATGAAGGCGATGATACTTGCTGCAGGCTTAGGAACAAGATTGCATCCATATACTGAGAACACACCAAAAGCGTTAATAAAAATAAATGACAAAACGCTTCTCGAAATTACAATTGCAAAACTTATTAGCTATGGATTCGACCAGATTGTGATTAACGTCCATCATTTTGCAGATCAAATAATTCAGTTTTTAGAGCAAAGACAGTTTGATGCAGAATTTTTTATTTCAGACGAAAGAGATAAACTGCTTGATACCGGCGGCGGCTTAAAACATGCTCAAGAGTTCCTAATTGGCAATGAGCCTTTCATTCTTCACAACGTTGATATCGTATCAAATCTGAATTTAAAATCTTTTTATGATTTTCATTTAAGAACTGATGCAATCGCTTCTTTAGTTGTAAGAAAAAGAGAATCAAACAGATATTTTTTATTTAATGAAGACTACATTTTACGTGGGTGGAGGAACGAGAGAACCGGCAAAACAATCATTATAAATGATGAAAAACCACTTACTAAATTTGCATTTAGCGGTATTCACGTACTTGATCCGAAAATATTTGCATTTATGCCAGATAAAGATGTTTTCCCTCTTGCCACTTTATATCTTGATATAGCATTGGAAAATAAAATATGTGCTTTCATCGATGAGAAATCGAGCTGGATCGATATTGGCTATCCGGAATATGTGAAGTTAGCAGAAGAGAACTACGAAATACTTATGGAAGTATGATTTATCATTTCAATTAATTCTTAGTAGAAAGATTTATAACTATTAGTACCTATCTAACTTAAACTTCTCTCCAAGATATAACTTCTTAACCTCTTCGTCATTTGCTAAAACATCAGCGCTGCCCTGTTTAAAAATTACCCCATCTATAAGTATGTATCCCTTATCAACAATGCTTAAAGTTTCGTGTACATTGTGATCGGTGATAAGAATACCGATCCCTTTATTTTTTAAGTTGGCAACAATCAGCATTATATCTTCAACTGCTATTGGATCCACACCTGCAAAAGGTTCATCAAGTAAAATAAAACTCGGATCTGTGGCAAGCGCTCGTGCAATTTCTGTTCTTCTTCTTTCACCGCCACTTAACTGATATCCTTTGCTTTTGCGGATATGATTTATAGAGAGTTCATCCAAAAGCTGCTCAACTTTATCCTTTTTTGTTTGAGTATTAAGATTTGTCATTTCTAGCACTGCCATTAAATTATCTTCAACTGATAATTTTCGGAAAATAGAATTCTCCTGCGGCAGGTAACCTATTCCCATCTTCGCTCTTTTATACATTGGTATCTCTGTAATTTCCTGTTCATCTAAATAAACTTTGCCGGATTCAGGTTTTATCATTCCCATTATCATATAAAAAGTAGTTGTTTTTCCGGCACCGTTAGGACCCAACAATCCTACTATCTCACCTTTAGAAACTTGGACAGATGCTTTGTTAACTACTTTTCTCTTTTTGTAAATTTTAATTAAATCTTTGCTTTCTAATGTTGTTGCCATAATTTGCTTATATATTAATGCACTTTAAAAGATTGTGAATCGAATAATGAATGCAAAATTTCAATAGTCAAATGCCAGATCTCAAATAAATAGCAAATCACAATTTTTCAAAAAAAAGAGTTAGAATGATCTGTAATAATATTTTCTTTTGTTTTTTTAAAAAAATTGACTATTCAAGATTGAAATTTATTTGCTATTTATAATTTGTGATTTGTGATTTTCCCTTTACATTATTCTTTGTGTAATAAAATTCAACATTTCCAATTTAGCAGGTCTAATTTGATAAAATTTATACTTTGGCAAAGTAAATGCTTTTTCATTACCTACAATCTGCTTTTCAGGATAATACTCACTCACGGGTGATCCGTATAAACGTACTTCCGAAACTTCGTTTTCCTCAAAAATAATTGTTGCAT
>CP070637.1:167130-173983 GCA_020354005.1 Ignavibacterium sp. | reverse complement strand
TGAGTAATTCCTATATGGTTGAGAAGGGTAATGTTTGCTTTCTCAACTACGTAATCAGACACACCCTAAAATTCAATCTAAACTATAAATTTTAGCCCCAATGCACTTCCCATATGAATTGTGAGTTGCGAAAACACAATACCCTAATTGGTTTGGTCTTAAAGACTTCCAGCACAAAACTTAATTTCCCACCACTTATTCATTTGTTATTTCCAATATGATAAAAATTAGATTTCTAGCAGATATCAGGAAGATGAGCAGTTTGGATACTTTGTCTCATTAAAAAACACAAACAACGGTTTATATAATGAAGAGAGAAAATTAAATAAGGCATTTTTATTATATAATGGAACAAAAACAGGGTAAAGTTAAGAGTGGCACGTCAGTTGTAAAACATTAGTTCGCACGGATGCTAATTTTTTTGAGGGCAAAATTTAATAGTCACTAATAAAGGTGAAACTAGGAATGAAGTCCAAGAAAACATTAGCTTTTTTTATGTCTTTTCAGCAGAAAAGAGTTGTAAACGGTTTATCAATCGTTTCAAATCTTTTATATCCCTTCTTGCACTTAAGTTCCATATTTAATACAAAGGCATTATTTAGCCTTATAACAAGTGAATTTTGTACCGATTGTAATATGAATGTTAATTATAAATCTATGTGGAGATATCATGGGTAAAGCGATATTAATAATTTTGTTAAGCAGCGGACTTATGTTCAGTATTGTAAGTCTTAACACAAATAAAATTCTTGAACAAGCAACAAGCAAGGCTGTTGACCATCACAGTAAGATAAGAGCCAGAAACATAGCAAATAGTATGGTTGGTATAGTCTTATCAAAGCTATCGGATGATAATGATTACAGAGTGTCAAGCATCGTTTCTAAAAACCTGCTTGATGGATTAGTGAAATACAAGGTTACTGATAAAAACTTTGCGGGAGAGGATCTTATTCAAATTAGTGCGGACGCAGAATATTTTGGCACAACTCACAAAGTAATAGCCTATACAAAACCTGATCCTCCCGAAGTACCGCCTTTCTTTGATTATGCTTTATTGGCAGGTGATAAGCTCACTGTAAATGGAGAAGGTAGTGACGTAGTGGACGATAACAATCCACTTTGGAATGCAAGCACACATTCAAATGGAGACACTTACCTTAACGGAGATAATTTTCTGCAGGAAGGTTTTGCGACCTATACAAAGGGAATAACTATTGATGGAAACAATATTACAATAGCACCAAACCAAAATCCAGATGGTGACCCGGTTCATTATTCAGCCCCGGAAGTTACAATACCTAATTTTAGTGCAGCCTCTCATAAAAATGATGCTGATGAAGTTTATGATGGTGATAAAACGTTTAGCGGCAACATTACTCTTGGAACAAAAACCAATCCTAAAATTATTTATGTTGGCGGAAAGTTATTTATAAGTGGAACTGTAAGTGGATATGGAATATTCCTTGTTCAGGACGATATTGAAATAAAAGGTGACTTGGTAGCACAGACACCACATCCCATTGACAACAAATTAGCTCTGTATACCAGTAAGAAGTTGATGGTGAATGACCCGAATGTAGAGCTACATGCTCAGATTCTTGCTATGGATGAAATTAATATAAACGAAAAAAATGTAGAGATCCATGGAACCGCTACATCAAAAAAGAATTTGACCTTTAACATCATGGGTAGTAAGTTATTTTATAAACCAGCCAACGCAAATCTTATGGAACCGTTTGGAGTAACGGGTGGTGGTGGTAGGTTAGCAATACTTTATTATAATGAACAATAATACAACGAGACTATTAGGAGAAAGTAAATGAGTTCAGCTCAATTTTTATTACTGGCAGGCGGGATACTCTTTTTTGCGAATCTTGTTTTGACCTTTAACAGAACCAGTATGTCCCAGGCATTAGTAGTATATGAAAATGAATCGTTTATTTATGGAGAGAGCTTAAGCCAGGGACTTATTGAAGAGATACAAACCAGAGCATTTGATGAAAACACATTGTCAGGTATGGTTGATTCTCCGGAAGAGCTTAGCTCTGCAAACGGATTAGGCCATGATAGTGGAGAAGATGCAATGACCAAATTTGATGACATTGATGACTTTAATAATTTTACCTTTACAGACTCATTAAGCGGGCACGGAAATTTTGTTGTTAATATTTCGGTTTATTATATAAACACCTATCTGCCCGATGTTCAAAGTTCTCTTCCCACATTCTCTAAAAGAGTGGATATATCTATGGATAATCCCTATCTGCAGGGAACTGTTAAGGTTAGTAAAATATTTTCTTATTAAGGAGTAAAGAGTATGCAATTTTTGTTAGATCATTTAGGCGCTATGGTAATTGGAGGTATCTTAATCCTCGCAATCATTGGTCTTAATTTTCAGATGAATAGCGCGTCTTATGATAAATTCGCACAATCAACAATTCAACAAACAGCCATCTCTACAATGGAAACATTGGAATATGATTTCTATAAAATTGGGTACCGTATACCTGCAGATAGAATTGATATTGCAGATTCAACAACAATAAAATTTAAAACCGATCTTATTACAAGCTCAAAGCCAGAAGGAGATGGTACTGCAGATATTATTCAATATTCATTGGGAACAAAAAGCGATTTAAATTCAACACCGAATCCGAACGACAAACCCTTATATAGAAAAGTGAACTCGGGGCAAAATGAACTTGTTGGAATAGTAACAGACTGGAAAATTAATTACTATGATCTGCTTGGCAATGAGTTAACTTATGCCTCATTGCAGGATAGTGCGGGTCGCGATGGGATAAAGAAAATAGGATTACAGCTAAAGTTTGAATCACCACAAAAATTCGACGGGAGGTATCAAACATTCGAATCCGAGAAACGCATCAGCCCTAAGAATTTACTTATATCAGGAAGTTAATCAATATAATAATTAGGGATGTCTTTAAACAGACATCGGCCCCGCTATTGCGGGGCTTTTTTATTTTAAATTATGCACAACAGAGACCATATACCCATACACTCTATTGGATTGCACAGCACCAACAAATTAAATTAACGAGTATGTTAATTAGTAACAGCATTAAACGCCAATCTTAGTGTGTTCTGTGAGCTCCAATACGGCATAGTGAACTATGATAAAAGCTGCGCGACTGCTTCGACAATTGATGAGATTTTCCCCCCAACGCTTATTGAATATTTAGTGCAAAAATTACTCGTTTAATTTACCGATATGCTTTGATAAGCCTACCAGTTAGGGTCAATATGGGTATAAGCTTAACAAGGCAACGGCAAGCAATAATTACCATTTGAACTCAATTAATAACAGCCTATTCAAAGCGTCCTGCAAGGGTTAGTATAAATCTTACTTCTTGGTAGTAACACTTACATTCAAAATAACTGTTTGAAACCTCTCTTTTATTATTATAAAAACCCGATGGAAATATTTCTTACAAAATGTTGGCACTCTTTTTATAATATCATATGAACAGTCGTCCTTAATGAAATTTAGTTTCATTAAGGAAAAGATTCCGACAAAAGTTGTTCTTTGAGAAGCTGAAATTGTTACGAAAAAGTTACCTGTAAAACTTACAGTAAAATTTTTTATTGCCATTAATGTTTGAATTGTTTTTAGTTCTTAAAGATTGATGTCTGGCATATTATTAGAGCAAATGGGTATCAATTTAAGAATTACAAAGGCAGTTAAACTTAAACATTGGGTCAGCAGCAGTTATTATTAATAGTCTTATCATTGATAATTATAGGAATTGCAATAGTAATATCTATTCAATTATTCAGTTCCAATGCTATTGAACATAAGCGGGATATTTTAATTAAAGAAACAACGGGTCTTGCGGCACTTGCGATACAATACTATAAAAAACCGGCAGAAATGGGTGGGGGAGGAAAATCATTTTTAGGTTGGACTATTCCCCCCCAGATGGTTACAACATATAATGGAAATTTTATGACCGCAAGTGTTACTGCCAACCAGGTTATAATAACCGGCACTGGAACTGAAATAGTAACGGGGACAGATTCAATAAAGGTAGATACATATGTAACAGACGATGATATCTATACGGTTATTATTCATTAGTTATTTACAATGATTGGCACGGGAACTGAAGTAATAACCGATGAAGATTCAATAAAGATTGAAACAACAGTAACAGCTAATGAAATAAATTCGACAATAATTAACTAAAACTAAATTACCTCTTAGTGGTTAATTTAATTAAATAATCCCTCAAACAAACATAGGAGTAAATAATGGGTCAGCAACAACTTCTCTTAATCGTTCTTGGCGTTATCGTAGTCGGTATCGCTGTTGTTGTAGGTATTAACCTCTTTAATGCAAATGCTACAGCGGCTAATAGAGACGGTGTTATCTCAGATCTAAATAACCTGAGTGCAATGGGTCAGCAGTATTACAAGAAGCCAACATCTATGGGTGGTGGCGGTAATACGTTCACTGGCTGGTCAATTCCTACAGGTTTAGATTCAACAGCAAACGGTACATACGCAGTAACTGTTACAGCATCTAGCTTAACAATAGTTGGTACAGGAACCGAAATAGGTAACGATGGTTCTACCGAGGTTGAAGCAACGGCAACAGTAACAGCCAATACAATTAGCGTTGCAGTAGGAAACTAACTCTTATTTATATCTGTTCATAAAAAGGGCTGATGAAATAGTCTAGTTTTGTCAGCCTTTTTATTTAAAAAGGTGGTTTGATTATGGTTGAGTTCAAATTCACAGCTCTCCGGCCCAACGGCCAAAGTATTACCGGTTCATTATCTGGCAATTCCGTTTCAGATGGCAAAAAGAAAATCCAGCGTCTGGCCGCAAAGAATAAACTCAAAATAAAATCTATTCAAAAGAAATCTACTTTCCTTTATAGAGTAAGAAAAGGTGATGAAAAACCAATAAGAGGTGAACAAAGAGCTTTTGATAAACAGGAAGTAGAGGATGCACTCAAGCGGCTGGGTTATAAGGTGCTATCTATAAACAAGAAACTATTAGACTTTCAGAGAAAACCCCCCACAGCAGATTTAGTAACATTTGTAAAGATAAGCGCAGAACTTCTCGAGCAGAAATTAGCATACAGCGAAGTATTAACTCTTCTTATTAACGATACAGAAAACGCAGCTCTCTCAAACACCCTGAAGGAAATAAATAATGACTTGAAAAAGGGAGCTGACAGTGAAGCAACATTTCTCAAGTATCAGGGTGTCTTTGGTAAGTTTACAGCGTATATGCTTGGGCTTGCGTCTAAGAGCGGTAACATGGCCGAGATTTATAAGGCAACTGCAAAGTTCCTTGAAAGAAGACAAGAGTTTAGAAAAAGTTTACGAAGCGCTTTAATTACACCAGCAGTTACAATGTTTGTTCTGCTTCTTGCAGTATTATTTTATGTCGGATATATCTTTCCTGAAACAGCAAAACTATTTGTAAGGTTTGGGATAGACCTCCCACCAATGACGGCCTTTACTCTTAATATTAGTGATTTTCTGGTAGCTAATCCGATATTGATATCAGCATTTATGTTCATTCCGCCCATTGCCCTTATTTTTTACATCAGAACACCTAAAGGGAGAATGGCCTTTGATAGATACGCTATGAAATTGCCTGTTATCGGTCAGCTAATACATAAGACCATAATTGAGGTGTTCTGCCGTGTATTCTATACTTTATATCATGGTTCTGCAGAAAGCATTGAACCGATTAGAATAGCAGCTGAGGCAACTGATAATAGATATTTTGAAAGCAGATTAAAGCAAGTTGCTATACCACTTATGCTTCAAAAAGGTGTAGGTATGACTGAAGCTTTCGAAGCATCAGGTGTTTTTACTGAAACCGCTTTATCTAGATTCCATTCGGGTGAAGAATCCGGAACGATTAAAAATACTGCGCTTCAGTTAGCTAATTATTATGAGAGCGAAACAGTTTATCGTTTGAAAAATCTGATCGAGATTATTCAGGTCGTTATTGCCATGGTAATAATGGTGATTATGATAGCATTAACTTTAGTTTCAGCAGAAACGGCGACAGTAAGACCCAAAACACCCGGTGTTAGTAATAATGCGATCGAGATGGAGAAAAGCGCAGTATGATTGAAGCCAATCTTGAAATGACCGATAAAATTGGTTACCTGCTCTTTAAGAAAGGTATACTCGATTCAGCAACCCTTGAAAAAGCACTACTTGCAAAGGCTAATGATAAAAGTAAAATAAGAAGAAACCTGGCACAAATTCTTGTTCAGGATTTCAATTTTGATCACGATAAAATATTCAGGGAAGTAGCTATTCTATATGCCTTCAGGGAATTGGAAACCAAACCAACGGAAATTCCTGATGAGCGCATTGAAACGATTAAGAATATGATGGATCATGCCGGGGATACAATAAAGGAATTGATGATTCGAAATTCAGTCATTCCTTTTATGTACGATGAAAGAATAAAAGATAAGCTGATACTTGCAGCCATTGATCCCACTAATAGGCATATACCAAGGATAGCGTTTGGAATGAACGCAACAAAGTATGAAGTAATATTTATTAATAAAGCAGATTACGATGAACTTATTGAAAGGCTAATCCCGGTTGAGAATGAATTTTTGAAAGCTCTCGAAGATAACGAAGATCTCTTTCAAATTGATGAATCTGACGAAAACATGCTCGATGAGGATGAGTTAGATGCCGAAATAAATAAAAGTGCCCTTATAAATTTAATTGAGGGTGCATTGGTAGAAGGTGTAAGACGGGGAGCAAGTGATATTCATTTTATTCCCGGTTCAAATAAAAAAACGGAAATATATTTTAGAACTGATGGCATATTGCAGTTGTGGCAT
>CP070637.1:163381-167030 GCA_020354005.1 Ignavibacterium sp. | reverse complement strand
GAATGAATCGTTACAAATCAAATCTCTACGTTGGGCGGCGAAAGTTTAAACCCAAGCTGTTGGTAAAAACCCAATACATTCCAATAAGTATCATCCTCTATTATTTTTTCATCTGCTATTCGGGTAATTGCCATCCCTGTTACCTGGAATTCTTTTCCGGTTGCGGGTATATCACCTAAAGGACCGGTATTAACTCCTTTCATTGTATAGCGACACCAAATCTTATCACCTTTAACATTTACCTCCTCAATTGTTGCCGTGAAATCAGAAAATGTTTTAGGAACGGTTTTTATAAATGCTTTATAACCATCAATTCCTTTGATAGGTTCAGGTAAAATCGGATAGCGTAATACACAATCCGGATGTAACAATTCTTCAGATAAAGTGGTATCTGCATTCATCACTGTTTCCATAAAACGATTAAGAAAGACTTTTGCGTCTTCATCAGTGAAAACCTTATCTTCCATTGGCTGGCAAGATAAGATCAATACAAGAACAGGAATTACAAAAAGAAATAACTTCTTCATTTTATACTCCTTATTAATTAATTGAATTTTTACTTAACTCAATAAACCAGCTTTTATTTTATTTGCTTCTAAGTACTTTTAACCTCACCTGGCTTAACTAAAAAGTAACCGAATCCTAATGTGAAGAAGAGATAGACTAATGCGATTAGCCAGCCTAAAGGATTAAGCACACCTGATAATATGGTGAAAGCTGTTACAATAAATCCTATAAGGTCGTAAACAAAAAGTGCAAGTATAATTGCTCTTCTTACATCCGAGTCTACTGCGTCCTTTGCAAACCAGCAAAGAAACAAATTGCCAAACAATGCGGCACCATATTCCCTGGCTGTAAACATTCCTCCGTCACCCAGTGTTGCACCAAATATTGATAGTAAGCTATCTGGTATGGCAAGCAGCAGAACACCAAAACCAAGACAAACTGCTGCCTTGATTACCATCAAGTTTTTGAATGTCATATTGTTACTCCTTTCTGATAGTTTTGATTCTTAATGATTAAACAAAATGATTTTTAATCGAAGAATTAACTTGTAGGATTTGATGAATCAAATCCCCACCGAACTTTTCTTCATAATTCTCAGTCAGTTTCTTCATTACCAATGAATTTCTTATTTCCAGCTTTTCATTATTTCACCAAAGCACATTAAACCACTATATATTACAGCGCCATAACCGTGTCCCGGTTTTGTCCAGGCTCCTGATAGATACAAGTTTTTTATAGGTGTCTCGTGCCCAAGCCTGTTTTGTCCTGAATTATCAATAGTCTGATCAAATCCGTAAATAGCTCCTTTATAATTGCTGGTATAACGAATATTGGTTAAAGGTGTCCCAATTTCTTTTACTGCAATTGCATCGCGTAATCCGGGCAAAAGTTTACTCTCTACTCTTTGAATAAGACTATCAGCCATCCTTTCTTTCTCTTTAAGGTATGCATCTTTATTATCATTAAAGTAATCTTCACTATACTTTTCCCAATGATCGTAGCCTTGTAAGGTCATTATGTTAATGGTGTTTTTTCCCTCCGGTGAATATCCTTTGTAAATATTGTCATACAGAGTAACCGAATATCCACAGTTCTCCAAATCTGCTATCTTCATTGCTTCATAGTCTTCTTCCAAATCGTAAGTGGTGTAATTAAAAATTTCTGTATCAGTAATTCCGGTTTCTTCAATAAGATCTTTTTTTAAGCCAAGAAAGATTTGAAAACTTGAAAGACTCACACTGAACTTCTCCATCTTAACGAGGTAGTCCTTTAAGATACTGTTATCATTTAACATTTTATTAAATGTATCATGTACATTGGCATTCGATACAATAACCTTTGCATTGAATTCTTTTCCATCTTTTGTTCTTACACCGTAAGCTGTATCATTTTTTGTTAGGATTTTTTCAACTTTACTCTTAATAAGTATCTCTCCTCCACGATCCTCAATGAACTTTTCAAAAGCATTGCTAATTTTTTGAGATTTACCTCTCGGGTAAAATCCACCATGCTGAAGGTATCCTAAAGTAGGCATTGCATAGTAATAGGGAGAAAGCTTTGATGGGGGCAATCCATAATAAATCCAAAGAGACGATACAATAGCTTTAAGCTTTGGATCCTCAATTCTTGCATCAACAATATCTCCCCATGAACGGTTGAAGCTTTTGTATAAGTGAGGAAATTTCGCAGGAAATGTGTTCATATCAACTTCCCCACCAGCTCGTGAAAATTTATTTATGTCTCTTGTGAGACCTTCCATATCTTCAAAAATAGCCTCAATCCCTTTCTTCTCTTCCGGGAACAACTCAATTATATTATTTATATATTCTGCCAAATTTTTTTGAGGGACTGTAATATCATAATCAGGAAAAATTGCTCGGTAGAGATTTGGGTGGGATTCAAACAGTACATCTTTTATTTCAGGAAAAGCAGGAATAAGATTATGGATTCCATCTCTTTCACCTACAGTTGTTGAATGAAGTGATGTGTCAAATTCAAACCCACCCGGCCGACGGAATGTAGTGGCGTACCCTCCTACTTTATAGTGCTGTTCTATAACTAATGGTTTGAAACCTTGCCTGGCAAAAGCTGCAGCACAGCTTAATCCACCTAAACCGGATCCAATAATGATTGCATCATATTCGTTTTCGCTAAGCGTTTCACCAAAACCTTTGGGGAATGACTGCCAGTCAAGTGCTAAAAAAGCTGCTCCCCCAAGCAGTTTTTTCAAAAACTCCCTGCGTTCTATTTGAATAGTTGTCATGTTCCCTCCTTAAGTTTTTTACTGTCAATAGTTATTCCTAAAAGTTTTGATTTATTTTATATGCGGTACACCCAACCATAAATTATTTATTAATACACAACCTAATTATTTACCTTCATTAATTCCTCAGCAAAACGTTCATAAATTTTTGCTAATACTTCTTCACGACCAATTTCTGCTGGTGGGCCCTGTAGAATATTACTAATCAAATTCGATATGCCCCCTTCACAACATCCTGTATCCGTGGTTCTACTTTCAGTCCTTTCAGCCTGATTATACACAACAATATTATATACCATAAATTCCTGAGGTATATCATATAGTTGAAATTCTACAGTTAATAAATATGTTTTCTCGTAATCCGTTTTATATTGTTCTTCACCTTTCTCATCCTTTACACGCTCAGTGTCTGAGTAATCATAAATATTTTCATTTGTTATGTAAGCAAGTATTAAGTAATTAAGATCAGGCATCGTTTCTTTTATAAAACCAATACTCTCAATATTTAATATTTCCTCTGTCTCAAAATTCTCCATTATGATTAAGTAATTCTCTTTACTAATATTGTTAATAAATTGTCCTGTAGTAATCATATTAATCTGATGAACATCTTTAAGTTTTTCATATAAAATGTTAGATAGGAGAAAGCTGGCTTCGATTTTATCATCGTAGGATATATCTTTTAATTGTGAGAACACTCCACTGTTTACTACATCTTTATTTATTAAATGATTATAACTAAAGCTATCATCTTTAAGTATGACATTTTCTCTGATAGAATGGCTTGCGCCACACGAACATAGCAGAAATGATGTTAGAATAATTAGGTGTGTAATTAATGTTTTTGTTAAATGCTTCATAAAATTATCTCTAACTTAT
>CP070637.1:162175-163281 GCA_020354005.1 Ignavibacterium sp. | reverse complement strand
TGCTGTTTTATCGTTTCAATTATAATACCTTCGCGAAGAGCGTTTTCAGAGATTGTCATATTTTTAATATTAAATATTTCAAATACTCTTTTTAATATTAATATCCCTGCCGGAATAATGTCTGCTCTTTTAACTTCCATTCCCTGTATCGAGAGGCGGTCAACAGGAGTTTCACAATTCAGTACATCCTCTGTAAGTTCATATAATTCCGAGGCTTCAAATGTAAAGTCATTTAGTGATTTAGCGAACTTATTATGTCTTCTAAAATAAATAATGCTTGCACAGGCGTTTATAGTTCCGGATGTACCTGCAGAAATATCAAACTGATGATGTGAATGAAGATTTGATTTCGAAAGTATCATATCGGAAATATACTGTTCGCAATCACTCACACTTTCCGGCGAAATATTATAGTGAGGAAAGAATTTTTTACTCAACCTGACAGCACCAATTTTTATGCTCTCTGCAAAAATAACCTGACCTCTATCACCAAGTAAAAACTCAGTGCTGCCACCACCGATATCCACACAAAGAACTCTTTTATTTTTTACTTTTATTGCTTTTAGAACACCGAGATAAATTAGTTCTGCTTCCTTTATACCTTCAATTGCTTCAACAAGTATTCCTGTTTCCTGGTAAACCCTGGTTAGAAACTCATCTTTATTTTTTGCTTCTCTAACAGCACTTGTTGCAATTGCTCTTAATTCCGCTCCGTAAAATTTTGCTATTTTGTTGAAATCTTTTATTATATCAACTGCCTTCTCAATTTCGCCTTCAGAAATAATGTTAAAATCTTTTCCTTTATGGAAACCTAATCTTATTACTTCTTTTTCTCGATCAATAATTTTGAACGACCCTCCATTTCTAACCTGCACAATTATAAGATGAAATGAGTTTGTACCCATATCAATCGCAGCAACACAATCTTTCATTTTCTCTGGTCCTTGTTTAATATCATCCTGCAAAGTTGATATACATCATCAACTGCAATGTCTTCGATTAATTCTGATTTACGTATAAAATACTTATTTGCACCACAAGGTGCCCAGTTAAACGGATTAGTGGGGCCAAAAACTGAAATTTGCGGTGTATTGGTGGAACCTGCA
>CP070637.1:159343-162075 GCA_020354005.1 Ignavibacterium sp. | reverse complement strand
TAAAACTGTCCCGTGGTGTAACTGGCAACACGTCGCACTCTGGATGCGAAGAGTCTAGGTTCGAACCCTAGCGGGACAACAATATCCGCTCATCTCTGCTGATCAACAATCGCCAAAAATTTCTCTTTAAACTCTAATCTAATAGTAATTATGAACGAGAAACCTGAGGCAATATTAGAATATTTCTGTGTTATGATAATATTTAGCACTTAAATATTTTATTCGTTTAGAACCAAGACTAAACACTCCGATATAGGCTATACTTTCTAATTATCTTACTTTTTTATCTTATTTCTACGAAAATCAACATAAATGATTATTATTTAGCAATACTTGACAATATAAAATTTTTAAATTACATTGCAAACGTTTGCGGTATCGTTTGCGGTATCGTTTGTGGAAATAACTTATTAAATCTTTGTATATGAACGAAGTAACAATCAAAGATATTGCTGAAGCATTAAAGATATCTCCTTCAACAGTTTCTAGAGCTTTGTCTGATCATCCTGATATAAGTGAATCCACAAAAAAAAGGGTAATCAATAAAGCCTCCTCTCTAAATTACAATCCCAATATTGTTGCACAAAGTTTAAAGTCAAATAAAACTAAGCTTATCGGTGTAATTGTTCCTGAAATAGAGCATAGTTTTTTTGCATCTGCTATTTCTGGAATTGAGGAAGTAGCATATCGGTCCGGTTATATTATTGTTGTTTGTAGTAGCGAAGAAAGTTATGATCGTGAGGTTGTAAATACCAATGCATTAGTTTCTAACCGGGCAGCGGGTTTGATTGTATCAATATCACAGACCACCACCAATAGTGATCATTTAAAAGCAGTGATGAAAAGAAATATACCTTTGGTTTTATTCGATCGCGTTATTGAAGACCTAAATACCTCCAAAGTAATTATTGATGATAAGAACAGTGCATTTAATGCTGTTAATTATTTAATAGGCAAAGGATACAAGGATATTGCACATCTTGCTGGTAAGCAGGAGGTAAATATTTGCCGTCTTAGATTTGAAGGATATTGCAAAGCTTTACAGGATAATAACATACCCATAAATGAAAATTACATTTTTTACGGTGGCTTACATGAACAGGATGGATATAATTCTATTGAACAGATGATTAAGCAGAAAAATATTCCGGAGGCCATATTTGCAGTGAATGATCCTGTTGCAATTGGTGCCTTTAAAAGACTAAGGGAAGAAGGTTTTTCTATACCAGAGCAAATTGCCATAGTTGGATTCTCAAATAATCCAATTGCAGAGATTATAGAACCAAAACTTACTACAGTTAATCAACCTGCTTATGAAATGGGTAGGAAGGCTGCAGAGTTGATTATCAACCAAATTAAGAGTGGTGAATCTCCACCTAAATTTATGACTGAAATATTGGATACTGAATTAATTGTTAGGGAGTCTGCTTGATTCGATTATGCCAATACACACTTATAAGTGAATAGTAAATGCTGTTGAAAACCAATAATACAGATATTCTATGAAAATTTCTTTTACGGTATTATCGATTATTATTATTTCTCTTTCCACTACACTTTCTGATAGTGCTGCCCAACAGAACGATTGGGAAAATCCTAAAGTTATTGGATATAATAAAGAGGATGGTCATTCGACATTAATCCCCTTTGATTCTATCAATGAGGCATTAAAACAAAAAAAATCAGAATCGAAATTCTATCAATCGCTTAATGGTATATGGAAATTTAATATTGCATTAAATCCTGATGAAGCTCCGAAAGATTTTTATAATGATAACTTCGACACAAATGATTGGGATAATATAAATGTTCCGGGAAATTGGGAATTGCAAGGTTACGATAAGCCTATTTATACAAATGTTAATCATCCCTTTAAACCTGTAAATCCACCATTTGTACCAAAGAATTACAATCCTGTCGGTTCATATAAGAGATCGTTTATTGTATCAGATGATTGGAAAGAGCGTGAAATATTTATTCACTTTGATGGTGTTCGCTCTGCTTTTTATCTATGGATAAATGGGGAGAGGGTGGGTTATAGTCAGGGTAGTATGACACCAGCAGAATTTAATATTACGGCTTACTTGAAAGAGGGTGAGAATAATGTGTCTGTTAAAGTATTCAGATGGACTGATGCCAGTTACATTGAAGATCAGGATGCATGGAGACTGAGTGGTATTTACAGGGATGTTTATCTCTTTGCTGTTCCTAAAGTTCACATTCGTGACTTCTTTGCAAAAACAGAACTTGATTCGAAATACACAGATGGCACTTTAGATTTAGAAGTTGAATTGATTAACTATAGTAATGAAAGTGTTAGTAAAACCATTGAATTACAAATCCGGGATGATGATAATAGTCTAATATTCAATGAACAGGTAGAAATTGAAAATATCAATCCAGGCGACAAACCAAGAGTTAAGATCCAAGGAGTAATAAAATCCATTAAAAAATGGAGTGCCGAAACACCAAACCTGTATACTCTTGTTTTGGTTCTGCTAGATGATTCATCAATTGAAGAGGTAGTAACTCATAAAATTGGATTCAGGAAAGTTGAACTTAAAAATGGACAATTGCTTGTTAATGGCAGAGCAATTCTCATTAAAGGCGTGAACAGGCATGAACATCACCCAATAACCGGAAAATATGTTGATGAAGAAACGATGATAAAAGATATAGTATTGATGAAGCAGAACAATATCAATGCTGTAAGAACATCTCACTATCCAAAT
>CP070637.1:152687-159243 GCA_020354005.1 Ignavibacterium sp. | reverse complement strand
GTTGGTAACGGATATTTTAAGGCAAACATCTCAAGCATAGTTGGTAAGCTTTATGAGGGTGATGAACCATCAAAAAGAGATGCGGGATTTACAATATTTTATATCGGCATAAACATTGGCGCACTTGCATCTACCTTGATATGTGCTGAAGTAGGTGAAAAATTTGGCTTCCAATATGGTTTTGCTTTAGCGGGTCTTGGTATGATAATAGGCGTTATTACATTTGTACTGGGACAAATAAAGCTCTAGGGTCATGCAGAACCACCGGATCCGGAAAAACTTTATGCCGCCTGGATTGGACCGATAAGTAGATTCCACATTACAATTGCTGCTTCGCTGGCTATCATTCCAATATTATATTTCTTGATTATCAATAACCAGATTGTTGGCTATTTATTGTACGCCGCTTTAGCTTATGTAATTTATAACCTCATAAGTGCCGGCATAAAGGGTGGCAATATTCTTCGGGATAGAATGATTGTCATGTTAATATTGATAACGTTTAATGTTGTTTTCTGGGCATGTTTTGAACAAGCTGGTTCGTCACTTACGCTCTTTGCAGACAGAAATGTTAATCGGGTAATATTTGGTTATGAGATTGGTGCAGGTACCACACAGTTTTTCAATCCTGCATTTATTATGATCTTCGGTTCTATTTTTTCTTTGATGTGGGTAAAACTTTCTAAAATTGGTAAGAATCCGAATATACCGATGAAGTTCGGTTTAGGAATTTTACAGTTGGGACTTGGGTATCTTGTTGTCTTTCTGGGCAGTCAGTTTGCACATGAATACCTCGTACCATTGTGGACTTTAGTTTTCCTTTATCTTCTTCACACAACCGGGGAGCTCTTTTTATCACCTATTGGATTGTCTATGATAACTAAGCTTGCACCAAAAGAAATGACCGGCACTATGATGGGTGCATGGTTCTTATCATTTGCATTCGCAAACTGGTTTGCAGCAATTCTTGCCAAGGCAACAGGAGCAACCGCAGAAGCAGGAGCAGAAGTTCTATCTAAATCAGAAAGTTTAACTGTGTATTTGGATGTATATACCACAATGGGATTGATAACTGTTGGAATTGGATTATTCCTTGTGTTGATTTCAAAACCACTAAATAAATTGATGCACGGCGTTGAATAATCTATCTATATGTAATTAGTTAATCTCCCCCAGCTTTGTAAACAGAGTTGGGGGATTTTTTTATCTTATTCGATATGATAAAGAATTACTTCATACTTAACAGGTTTATTTTTGAAGCAGGTGAACTGTTAAACGGTCAAAAAATATATAGTATTTTTAGCCAGGAGAAAGATAGACTTTTAATAGAATTTGGGGAGACTGAGAGTAAAAAATTCATAGAAATATGTGTTAATCCCGGTGAACCATTTATTAACATCCGTGAAAAATACTCCCGTGCAAAAAGTAACACAATTAATTTATTTAAAGATTTAAAAAACAAAAAAATTGATTCAATACATATTGCAGATGATGACAGAATTATAAAAATGAGTGCAGAGAATTGTTCATTATATTTTACAATCCGTGGTAAGTATACAAATGTGTTCGGTATAAACTCTAATGGTGATGTGGAGGTATTTAAAAAAGTAGATGATAATATAATTGTAAATATCAAAAGAGAACTTTTGGATAAAACTTACATTCAACATTTCAACATTCCAAACCTTTTTTTCGATGAATCAGATGACTATTTAAATACTATCAAACGCAAATACCCGATTATTGGAAATGAGATACTTAAGGAAGTTAAGTTCCGCCTAACTTTAAACAAAACTAATGAAGAGAGGAAAATATTAGAAGATGTTCTGTGTGAATTAAGAGACACAAAGCCAACTGTATTCATTGATAGTAAAAATAAAGATGTCCATCTTGCCGTTGAAACGTTTAAGAGTTTTGATTATCAGGAAATCAAGATTTTTAATGATCTTATCTCAGCCCAGACTTTCTATCTTTCAAAAAAATACTTCTTACAAGAAAAAGGGAAAAAACTAAAAGTAATTCAAAAACAATTAGATAGAGAATTGCAAAAGGTCTCTAACAAAATAAATAAGCTTAATGGAATCATAGAGAAAGGCAGCCATGAAGAAGAATATAAAAATATCGGTAATCTTCTATTACTAAATTTGAAAAAGTTAAAATCTGGTATGGATAAAATTCCACTTCAAGATCCATCAGAACCTGATAAGGAAATTAATGTAAAGTTAAATCCCAAGCTTTCAGCAAATAAGAATATCGATTTTTATTTTGATAAGGCAAAAGCGGAAAAGATTAATTATAAAAAATCCATTGAGCTATTAGACAAAGCAAAAAAGGATTTTGAGAGACTCAAGTCAATCGAAAAGCGAGTTAATATAATAGAGGACATTAAAGAATTAAGGAGTATTGTTAAGGAGTTAAAAATTAAAATGCCGGCAGATAAAAAAGAAAAAGAAGACATAAGTACAAAGTTCAAACACTATATAATTGAAGGAAAGTACAAGGTTTATGTTGGGAAGGATAGTAAAAACAATGATTTACTAACCACACGGTTTGCAAAACAGATTGATTATTGGTTCCACGCAAGAAGTGTTTCCGGATCTCATGTAGTACTAAGAGTTGAAAATGTAAAAAAGGTAGTTCCTAAAAACATATTAAAGAAAACAGCATCATTAGCAGCTTATCACAGCAAAGCAAAAACTGCTGGATTAGTTCCTGTTGCATACACATTAAAAAAATATGTAGTAAAAAAGAAGAGTATGCCAATTGGCACAGTTAATCTCTTAAGGGAAGAAGTTTTATTAGTAAGACCGGAAATCCCAAAGGATTGTGAATACATAACAGAAGAGTAATTATAAAAAAGTCCCCCTTTACTAAAGGGGGTATCTGAGCGCAGCGAAGAAGGGGGATTCATCTGGGCCCCACCTCCATCTCTCTAATCCTAATTTGTTCCTTAAAATCCTTCTCCACCAAATGAAAATTATTTAGCACATCCAAGTCTTCATATCGCACTACCTTTAACCCTAACTTATTTAAGTCATTTTCTCTATTCTTGTCATACTCTTCTTTTCCCTCATGACTCGTCCCATCAATTTCAACAACCAATTTTAATTTGGCACAATAAAAATCCACGATATAATGAAGGATGATTTTCTGTCTATAAAACTGATAATCTGACTTTCTCTTCCTTAGTAGTTCACACCAAAATTTAATTTCTCCCTTTGTTGAGTTGTTACGCATCTCTCTTGCACGCTCTTTAAGTTCGGGGTTGTAGGGTAGTTCTCTATGATTTGTAATTAGTCCATGTTTTCTTGGCATTTTAATTCTTATTTAGTTTGTTTCAATCCCTCCCCCTCACTTCGTTCGGGTACTCCCTTTTTCAAAAGGAGACTTCATTGCAGATTACTTAAAACTAATTTAAATATATTCTTCCCAACTTCAATTACTTCATCGGATGGAAGAAATTTTGGATTGTGTAATCCGTACCTTTCCCCTTTTGAAGTGCCAAGCCAGAACATAAACGAAGGCCATTTTTTGGAAAAGAAACCAAAATCTTCTCCAGTCATTTTAAGTCCGCAATCGATGAACTCATATTCCTCTAACATAGCAGATTGAAGTATGTCATATAAATTATCATCAACAATAACTTCAGGGTAATGAGCTCCTTTGTTAATTTTATAATCAACTCCGGTTGTTGATTTCAATTTATCGAGAATCAAAGTTATCTGATCTAAAAATTTATTTATCTCTTCCCCGCTCTTTCCCCTTATTGAACCCTCCATTCTTGCATATCCGGGAGTAATGTTTCTAACATCTCCTGCAAAGTATTTTCCAATACCAAACAAGATGCTATCTTTATTTTCTTCTGATAATTTATCACTTTGGTCTAAAAATTTTCTAAGAGTGTTAAATGCATTTCTACCTTCCGCAGGAAAGGCAACATGGGCACTCTCACCAATGAACTCAATATCAATTTCCAATGCAGATGCAAAAAGCACACCGGAAGTAGATGCAATTGTACCAACAGGATATTCATCAGTTACATGCAGAGCAAATGCATTTTTAATATTGAACTGATTAAGAACTCCAGTGTTATAAAATTCCATCGCTCCCCCACCAGCTTCTTCTGCAGGTTGGAACAGGAAAAGAATATTTTTATTTGGCTTATCTTCAATTACTTCAGTTAAAAATGAATAAAGGATTGAAGAATGAACATCGTGCCCACAAGCGTGCATTAAATCGTTTGTTGATTTAAATTCAATTACATTTTCTTCTTTTATCGGAAGAGCATCGATATCAGCCCGGAATAATAAGTAGTCATCGTCATTCACTTTATATTCTACCAGTAGTCCTGTGGCTAATGGTTTATGAATTTTTATTTTATCCCAATTCGTAAGACTAGTAATATTATCTTCTAACAGCTTTGTGGTTTGAAATTCCTTGAAAGCTAGTTCTGGATTTTTGTGGAGAGTATGCCTCAACTCAACTGGTGATAAGCTCATATTATTATTCTTTAAAAGTTGAAAGTTTTTTAGTAGAATATTGTCTAATCTAACAGATGATTTAAAGTAACTAAATAACTAGTTTATAATTCAAAACAAATATTAATCAAAATAGGCATTTGTCTCGAAATGTATAAATCAATACTAATTACAATATTCTTAATCCTTATTAATATAATAACAATAAACTCACAAGAC
This sequence comes from Ignavibacterium sp., assembly GCA_020354005.1. Lineage (GTDB taxonomy): Bacteria > Bacteroidota > Ignavibacteria > Ignavibacteriales > Ignavibacteriaceae > BMS3ABIN03. The sequence goes on along the minus strand of CP070637.1, from coordinate 154,546 downwards.
TACCCCATCATTGATACGGGACAAGATTTATGTTATGATACATTAAATGTGATTGCCTGTTCTCAACCGGGAGAAACATATTACGGACAAGATTCTCAATATGATGGTATTGAATTTTCCTTCCAGGATAATAACGACGGGACAGTTACAGATTTAAATACAGATTTAATGTGGCAAAAATATTTATTTGAGGATAAACTTACATACGATAATGCACTAGCTACTGCAGATACCTTTTCACTTAACAGGTATGATGACTGGAGGTTGCCAAGCATAAAAGAACTTTACTCACTAATTGATTTTAGAGGAATAACAGGAATGAGTGCTGTAGAATCGACTCCTTTTATTGATACTAATTACTTTGAATTTAGATATGGAGATGAAACTTCAGGTGAACGTTTTATCGATGCACAATATGCTTCAAGTACAGAATATGTTGGTACAACAATGAATGGTGATTTTACTGTCTTCGGAGTAAACTTTGCAGATGGCAGAATAAAAGGTTACGGTACAAATATGCCGGATGGTTCTGAAAAACTCTTCGAAGTCAGATTTGTCAGGGGTAATATCAATTACGGTACAAACAGTTTTGTAAACAACAACGATGGAACTATCACAGATAATTCTAGCGGATTGATGTGGAGTAAATCTGATAATGGTATTGGACTCAATTGGGAGGAAGCGCTTGATTGGGTTTATCAAAAAAATCAGGAAAATTACCTTGGTTATAATGATTGGCGATTACCAAACGCAAAAGAACTCCAAAGTATTGTAGATTATAGCAGGTCACCACAAACAACAAATTCTCCTGCTATAGATCAATTGTTTGAAGTAACACCAATAATGGATGAAGGTGATGAAATTAATTATCCGTTTTATTGGGCAAGCACAACTCACGCAGATGGAAATCCACAGAACCTTTATGTAAAAGCAGTATACGTTGCTTTTGGAGAAGCATTGGGATTCATGGAGCAGCCACCGGGATCAGGTAATTATACTCTAATGGATGTACATGGTGCTGGCGCCCAGCGCAGCGATCCCAAACAAGGTGATCCAAATGATTATCCAAATGGTTTCGGTCCGCAAGGAGATGTTATAAGAATTTATAATTATGTTCGTCTGGTTAGAGATGGACACATTTCAGATGTTGAAGAGAGTAATTCAGTTCCACCAGGCGAATACAAATTGGAGCAGAATTATCCTAATCCATTTAATCCCTCAACTACAATATCATTTTTAGTTCCAAAGAATGAAAACGTATCGTTAAAGATATTTAATCTTATAGGAAAAGAAGTAGATGAGTTGGTAAACGAAAAGCTCCCCGCAGGATATTATTCATTTAATTGGAATGCTGAAGACCAATCTTCTGGTATATACTTCTATAAGTTGATAACCGATTCTTATTCTGAAATGAAGAAGATGATATTGTTGAAGTAGGATATTGTAATTGATAATCAGCGGATAAATTAATTAGCCTATAAAATCATACAAGCTGTTTCTCTTCTATCCAATAATTATGGCAAACTCTCACAGCTTCTTCAAGTAAGTCTCTTTCAACAAGTGCTTGTAGGGATGTAGCGTGCTATGTCCTTACGAATAATATAACTTACAATGTTATCTTGCATTCAGCTTTCAAAATATTCATCCAATTCCCATTTGAATGGATTGTTTTGGATGTAAGTACGAATTCTGTGCAAATCATTATCATTTCGTATTATGTGATCGTAAAATCTGGATTGCCAAACTTTCGTTCCTATTGTTCCATTTATTTCATTAATTCTTTTTGATGATGCTGATTTAAATGAGCGTATAATTGATGATAAAGATCCCTTTTCCATTTTTCCAAATTTTCTATTTTC
>CP070637.1:146411-152587 GCA_020354005.1 Ignavibacterium sp. | reverse complement strand
TATATTGATGTTATTAATGTGTTTAATCGTTCCAACGTAATCAGCTATAACTATAACGTTACTCCCGAGCTAACCTTAGGTAGAGAAACAAACACAATGTTTCCAATACTACCCACAATTGGCTTTAGTGTTAAGTTTTAATTTTCTTTGAAAATATAATTAACTTATCTTTCACTATGCCGGATGAATTCAATTCCAACATATTATCTGTATCTGCATTAACAAATCAAATAAAACAAAATCTGGAAGAAGGATTTTCAAGAGTCTCTGTTATAGGGGAGATTTCGAATTTCAAAGCCCACATCTCCGGCCACTGGTATTTTAACCTCAAGGATTCAGATGCTGTTATTAATTGTACGATGTGGAGGGGATTTAACAATATGGTATTCTTTACTCCACAGGATGGAATGAAAGTTATTATTAACGGAAAGATAACTGTTTATCCACCGCGAGGAAATTATCAGCTTGATGCCCGTTCAATGAAACCGGCTGGAATGGGTGAACTTCAGGAGGCATTTGAAAAACTTAAAAGGAAACTGGATGATGAAGGTCTGTTTGATGAGGAATTTAAAAAACCAATCCCGACCTTTCCTAACAAAATAGGAATTGTAACCGCAATTGATGGTGCTGCTTTCAGAGATATGATTAGCGTTGCAGAACGAAGATATCCTTTAGCTGAAATCATTATAGCACCTGCAAGGGTGCAGGGCAGTGGTGCTGCTGACAGTATAGATAAATCCATAGAAAAGTTAAACCGATTGAACGATATCGATGTAATTATTGTTAGTAGAGGCGGTGGTTCAATTGAGGATCTTTGGGCATTTAACGAAGAAATTGTTGCACGTGCTATTTTTAATTCGAAAATTGCCGTTATAAGTGGTGTGGGTCACGAAATTGATTTTACAATTTCCGATTTTGTTGCAGATTTAAGAGCACCGACGCCATCGGTGGCAATGGAGCTGGCAACCCCAGATATTAGCGATATTTTTGCCATTATTAATCAATTTTCATATAATGCTACCAGCATGATTAAAAATATGATTGTGGAATTGCGAAGCAAACTTCACCATAATGTAAATTCGTATGCATTTCGTTACTCGATGGATCTGGCTAGAAGACGTGAACAGGAAATCGATTATTTTATCTCAGGATTACTGAAAGATGCAGGAACCAAATTACAATATTATGATAATAAAGTTTCCTTTCTAACAAAATCTCTTGAAGCGTATAATGTGAAAAAAATATTAGAAAGAGGATTTGTTTTGGTAAAACAAAAGTCTCGTTTTGTTACAAGGGCAGCCAAATATAGCAAGGAAGACGATGCGACTCTTCAGTTTAGTGATGGAAATATAAAAGTTCATACATAGATTTAAACCATATTTTTACTGATATTTAATGGCTAAGAAAAAAATAAAAAGTAACTTCGAAGATAACCTTGCAAGGCTTGAAGAAATAAGCAACTTATTAGAGAGTCAGGAAATTGGGCTTGAGGAGGCAATCTCAATATTTGAAGAGGGAGTTAAATTATCCAAATCCTGTGCAGCCACACTAAAGAAAGCTGAGCTTAAAATTACTGAGTTAACAAAGGAATTATCGAATATTACATCTATAGAAGACGAAGAAGAGTTTGAAGAGTAAAATATAATGGAGTTCTAATAAATGATTGATGAGAATAAATATCCCGTATTATCGAAAGTGGATTCACCCGCTGAACTTAAGGAAATGGAACTTGCGGATCTGAAACAGCTTTGTACAGATGTGCGAACTTATATGATCGATACGATATCTGAGATTGGGGGACATTTTGGTGGTGGATTAGGAACTGTTGAGTTAACAGTGGCTGCTCATAAGGTATTTAACACGCCTTACGATCTTCTTGTTTGGGATACGGGTCACCAGGCATATCCACATAAAATTTTAACAGGCAGAAAAGAAGCTTTGCAGAGAATAAGAAAGTTAAATGGTATAAGTGGTTTCCTAAAACGTAACGAAAGCGAATATGATACTTTTGGTGCCGGTCATGCATCAACATCAATATCTGCTGCATTGGGTATGGCTCTGGCAAGGGATATCAAAAAAGAGAATAGAAAAGTTATATCGATGACCGGTGACGGCGCAATGACCGGAGGAATGGCATATGAAGCAATGAATAACTCCGGAATAAACAAATCCGATTTGATTGTTGTTCTTAACGATAACCAGATGTCTATAGCACCTAATGTTTGGCAGATATCAAACTATTTTACTGAAATGATTTCACATCCTGATTATAACAAGTTTAAGGGACAGATTTGGGATTTAACAGGGAAGCTTGACAACTTTGGTGACAGGCTTAGAAAGATAGCAGCTCGACTTGAATCGGGAATAAAATCTGTTATAACTCCAGGAATGTTGTTTGAAGCACTCGGTTTCAGATACTTTGGACCAATTAACGGTCACAATCTGCACCAGTTAATAAAAATATTTGATCATGTTAAAGATCTTAAAGGTCCTATACTCGTTCACGCAATTACCGAAAAAGGCAAAGGGTACGAACCTGCTGAAGGGCACTCCCAAAGGCTTCATGCTTCCACACCGTTCGATAAAGTAACAGGAAAAGCATTCAAAAAATTAAACGCTGTATCTTCATATACCAAGATATTTGGTGATGCTATATCAGAGATTGTAAGTCAAAATCCAAAAGTTGTGGGAATAACTGCAGCAATGCCTGATGGAACAGGATTAGACATTCTTCAAGAGAAACATCCGAAAAATTATTTTGATGTTGGTATAGCCGAAGGACACGCGGTGACCTTTTCTGCAGGATTAGCTACGCAGGGTATAATACCTGTAGTTGCAATTTACTCTACATTCCTCCAAAGAGGTTTTGATCAAATTGTACATGATGTTACGCTACAAAAACTTCACGTTGTTTTTGTTATGGATAGAGCCGGTTTGGTGGGTGCCGATGGGCCTACACATCATGGAACATTTGATTTAACTTATTTTCGTTTGATGCCGGGGATGATCATAATGGCACCAAAAGATGAATCGGAGTTAAGAGATATGCTTTACACCGCAGTTGAACATTGTGATGGTCCGGTAGCACTTCGCTATCCAAGAGGTTCAGCGCAAGGAATTCCGTTAAAAGAAGGATTCGACAAGATAGAAATTGGTAAGAGCGAAACTTTAATTGAAGGCGAAGATGTTGCTCTTTTAGCTTTAGGAACTATGGTTAATTATTCTCTTGAAGCTGCTGAGCTGTTGGAAGCTGAAAATATCAATGCAAGCGTTGTCAATATGCGATTTGCAAAGCCGCTGGATGAAAATAAACTTGATGAGATTGCATCCAGATATTCAAAAATTGTTACTCTTGAAGAAGGTAATCTACCCGGTGGCTTTGGTAGCGGTGTGCTGGAGTACTTTGCCGAGAAAAATTATAAAAATGATGTTTTAAGGATCGGACTGCCCGATAAATTTATCGACCACGGTACACAAGCAGAATTGCATAACCAATTAGGAATTGATCCTGAAGGGATAGCAAAGCAGGTAAAAGTATTTTGTGGAATTAAAGAGGTTAAGCAGGGAGTTGTTGTTTAATGGATGAGATTAAGGTTGCGATTGTTGGGCTTGGGAGTGTCGCACAACTTGTTCATTTACCAAATCTATCAAAAATTAAATCCGTTAAAATACAATCCGTTGCTGAAATAAAAGCCAGCAGACGGAGAGCTATAGCTGAAAAATTTAATATCCCGGAGAGTTATAAAGATCATCACGAACTACTGGAAAAAAGCGATGTTGATGCCGTTATAATAGCAACTCCAACCGGACTGCATAAAGAAATTGCGATTGATTGCTTGAATGCTAGGAAAGATGTACTGGTAGAAAAGCCAATTGCCCGCAATTACAAAGAAGCCTCTGCAATTGTTCAAGCCGCAATAAAGAATAAGAAAAATTTGATGGTTGGAATGAATCTGCGCTTTCGCCCGGATACTTTGTTGTTAAAGACTCTAATTCAATCCGGAGAGATTGGAGATCCATTCTACGCAAAAGCAGTTTGGATTAGAAGACAGAGCAGCGGAGAAAAATGGTTTATGAGGAGAGAAGAAGCCGGTGGTGGTGTAATTCTGGATCTTGGAATCTCTTTGCTCGATTTGTCACTCTGGCTACTGGATTATCCTGATGTTAAATCATTATCAACTCAAAATTATTTTCAAACTACAAAAACAATAGAAGATACTTCAGTAAGTTTTATACGCTGTTCAGATTCAAAAATTATAAACATCGAAACAAGCTGGGCATTACCCGTGGAAAAAGATGAATTTAAATTATCAATTTATGGATCGAAGGGGAGCGTTATTTCCACTCCGCTGCATTTATATAAAAAGGTGGAAGACAAAATCGTTAATCTAAAACCAAACTTATCCGATAGTCCCTCACAACTCTTCAATAAATCTTATCTAAACGAATTAAAAAGTTTTATCGGTGCAGTAAGAGGATTGAATCCACTATTTTCAACTGGTGAAAGAGCTGTAGAACGGTTAAAAGTTATTGAAGGAATGTATAGATCTGCAAAGAAGAATCAGGAAATAAAAATATCTTAGAATATGACGAAGATTCTCTTAGTAGATGATGAGCCGGATATTGTTGAGTTTCTTAAATACAATCTTGAATTGAATAATTATGAAGTAGTTGTTGGCTACAATGGATTTGAAGCATTAGAAAAACTTTCCGAAAATCCCCAACTAATAATTTTAGATATAATGATGCCGCATCTGGATGGATTTGAAGTCTATGAAAAAATTAGACAGAAAGATGACTTCAAAGAAGTACCGATTATTTTCTTAACAGCAAAATCTGGTGAGACTGATGAAATAAAGGGATTGGAGCTTGGAGCCAGCGACTATATTCAAAAACCGATTTCACCTAAAAAATTATTAGCACGTGTAAAATCAAATCTTCGTAAAGCTGCTGCAGACACAAAAAGTACCAAAGAAAAAATGCAGCTGTCTATTGGTCCGTTATTAATTGATAAGGAAAAGTTTACTGTACACATTGAGAATTCCGAAACCATTTTTCCAAGAAAGGAATTTGTACTACTATTTTTTCTTGCCAACAATCCCGGTAGAGTTTATAGCCGGGGTGAATTGCTAAAAGAGATTTGGGGAGATGAAGTATTTGTTGTTGACAGAACAGTTGATGTACACATCAGAAAGATAAGAGAAAAATTAGGTGAGCACTTTAATTTAATCGAAACAATAAAAGGTGTAGGATATAAATTTAAAAGTGTTGAATGAAATAAAAGCCTACCTTAAATCATCTCGTGCATATTTAATTGCTGGTTTTCTTTTTACAGTTGCAATAATACTTATTGCTATTATTATCTCTGATGATAAGGTAATCATCATCGTTTTCTCCTCTATTCTTTTTGTAATTGTTACACTTTTCCTTTATTTGTTTGGTAGAAGAAGAAATGAAGAACTTGAACAAATAAAATCTATTGTTAATAAAATTAGAACTAGAGCATACAAATCTGTGGACGAAATCGAATTAAGCGAAGACCTGATATCGTTGGAAACCGCCATAAAAAAAATGTACGAACAGAGCAAGAATGATATCGAGTATCTTGAAAAACTTCAGAAGATGAGATCGCAATTTGTAGCAAATGTTTCACACGAATTAAGAACACCAATTTTTGCAATTCAGGGTTACATAGAAACGTTGTTGGAAGGTGCAATAAATGATCCGGGAGTAAATCGACAGTTCCTCCAAAAAGCTGATCAACATATTATAAATTTGAGTAATCTCATAAATGATCTGATTGATATTTCAATGATAGAATCGGGTGAAATGAGAATGAGTTTCAGATATTTTAGTGTGAATGATTATTTATCATCAATAATCGATGAGATGCGGCCATTAGCAGAAGAGAGGGGATTGGAATTGGATTACAATCAGGTAAGAGATGGTCTGGAAATTTTTGGGGATAAAGACAGGTTAAAGCAGACTTTCGTTAATATCATCCAAAATTCTATAAAATATACTGAGCAGGGGAAAGTTGAGGTATTTGTTGAAGAAGCAAAAAAATCTGTGAAATTTACAGTAAAAGATACCGGAATTGGAATTCCTGAGGTATCAATAAACAGAATATTTGAACGCTTTTACAGGGTGGATAAAGCGCGTTCCCGCTCCGTAGG
>CP070637.1:143925-146311 GCA_020354005.1 Ignavibacterium sp. | reverse complement strand
TCAACCGTATGACCCTGCACCATCTGGAAAAAAGCAAATGCACGTATTAAATCTATAAAGATGATTCTGTGCTTATTTTCTGCAGAAGACATATTTAATTTTGTAAGAATTTATAGAGCATCCAGGATTAACAGCTAAGGAAATATAAAGAATATTTAATTTCTAACGGCCCGAACAATATTATTAAAATTAAATATTCACATAATTTGTATTTATTTTAGGAGTGCTTAAATAATTGCCATTTGGATATTTAGAATCTATTGATAAGAAGATTGTCAAGAAACTTGAAACACAAAACTTCTAACAATTAACTTCGGTGGAAGACCTCCCATGTAGCCAATAGGCAAAGCCGGTAGATTTCCCACTGAGCAAAGTGTAAGATAATTAAGATAGCAATGGATAAGGAACATATAATTCGCGAGATTAAAAGAATCGCCGCAGAAAACGGAGATATACCTCCTGGCAGGCTAGTTTTTGAACGCGAAACTGGAATTAAACAATCGGACTGGTATCCACACCTTTGGCTGCGGTGGAGTGAAGCGCAGGTTGATGCAGGTTATGAACCTAGAGAGCTTCAGTCAAAGATCGAAGACTCCGAACTGATTGAACATTACATAAATCTGGTAAGAGAGCTGGATAAACTTCCTGTAATCGGCGAAATACGCCGCAAGGCAAAAGATGATAAATCATTCCCAAGCCACACTGTATTTAATAGGTTTGGTGGGAAAAAACAATTGATAGAGGTGGTTACCTCTTATTGCAAAGATAACTCTGGATTTGAGGATGTACTAGAGCTTTGCGAAAGTTATCTTCATTCATCTAATTGAGGTAAAACTACTGACAAAAAACAAAAATCTAAACTTGTTACTGGTTTCGTTTATCTCATAAAGTCCGGGCGTCACTATAAGATAGGTCGTACAAGCTCTGTTGGACGCCGAGAATGGGAGCTTGGAATCAAAATTCCTGTACCTCCGAAGACAATTCACACCATCGAGACGGATGATCCTGTAGGAATCGAAGCATACTGGCACAAACGGTTTAGTGATAAGCGTGGAGAAGGTGAATGGTTTGATCTGTCATCTGAAGACGTGAAAGCTTTTAAACGATGGAAGAGAATTGTATGAAGTTACCCGTAAAACAACTTTGGTTGATAGGTAGATCCGTCGCATAACCCAACCTTTAAATTAATTTCAAAATTGTTCGGATGAGCTAAGTAAAGTATTTATTAAGCCATTTACTATAAAGTTATTGTAAGATTGGTGAATTTAATTAGATCAATACTTTTAAGAGATTGGAAGTACTTTAAAATACAAAACCCCTGACTAAATCAGGGGTTACTTACAATAATGAGACTATTCAACAAAGCGTTTTCATAGAATATCTATTTTTCTCGGTTTAATTTTCTCGTTCTTTGGTAAGTTCACAATTAGCTGTCCGTTGTCATACTTTGCTTCTATCTTATCCTGGTTAACAGAATCCGAGATGTTAAACGTCCTATAATAATTTCCTATTTCAATCTCATTCAATATGTAGTTTTTGTTCACTTCATTTCTGTAGTCAATTTTTCCAAACATAACCAGCGTATCTTTATCAACTTTCACATTTAAATCATCTCTTAAAACACCCGGCATATTTGCAACGAGAACAAATTCATTATCTGTTTCATAAATATTTACATAAGGTGAAACATAATTTTGTTTTTCTAACAATTCATCAATTGAATTGTTTATATTTTCCTTTACGGGAATTATTTCTTTATTTTCCATTTTAATACCTTTCTATCAATTAGATTTTTCATAGAATTCTTTTGTGTGGTAAGCGTAACTCACAAATCAAATTCGCATCCGGTTAATGCCGGATGCGAATAACACATTACTTATCCTTATCATCGTCGTCAACAACCTCGTAAGATGCATCCTGTACGTCTTCCTTCTTCTCCTCTTGAGGTTCAGCTTCAGGTCCGCCAGCTTGCTGCTGCCCCGGTTCGCCCGGTCCTCCAGGACCCTGCTGTGCACCGGCTTGTGCATAAAGTGCTTGAGCAACTTCACCCCAAACTTTGTTTAATCCGTCTGTAGCAGATTTAATCTGATCGGTATTATTTGTAGCTAATGCATCTTCAACTTTCTTAATCTCGGTTTCAAGTTTAGTTTTATCTGCATCTGAAAGCTTATCCTTCATCTCTTCCATCTGCTTTTTAATCTGGAATACTAAACTATCAGCCTGGTTTCTCGTATCAACTTCTTCTTTTTTCTTTTTATCTTCAGCTGCATGTTCCTTTGCATCATTTTTCATCTTGTCTATTTCTTCACTACTAAGTCCGCTAGATGCAGTAATCCTGATACTCTGTTCCTTATTTGTAGCTTTATCTTTAGCAGCAACGTGCATA
>CP070637.1:141814-143825 GCA_020354005.1 Ignavibacterium sp. | reverse complement strand
GCACCGGGAGCTGTTGAGCCGGAAGGCATATCATCGTAGTGCGCACAGATTATATATTTCTGGTTTGGAAATTCGATTCCTGTCTGAACCCCATAAACATTTCTACCGGTTCCACTCCAGTTTTGATTATATGTAACTAAGCCGTAATAATCTAATTTTTGCTTTATATAATCCGCAGCTTTGTCATTACTGGGTTGATTTTTATGTCTTGATACGATTGTGTAAGGAGAGCCACCGATTATTGTTTGCACTTCACCTGAAAGCTCCTCAACAAAAAAGATTAATGAGTCCAAACTTGTTTCATCTATTATTGACTGGACAATTGGATATTGAGAAAAATTTGCCTGGTTAAGAACAATAAAGAGCAAATTTGTTAGTAGTAGTTTTTTCATAATTAATCCCAATAAAAAATATTTTTATTTAATTAATATCATTTTCTTTGTGCTTATAAAATCACCGGCTCTTAACGTGTAAAAATAAGTTCCGCTTGGCAGATTTGATGCGTCAAATGCAATCTCATGAGTACCCGCAAGCTTGGTCTCGTTTACAAGTGCAGTAACTTTCTTTCCTAAGAAATCGAAAACTTTTAACGATACAAAAGCGTCACTTGCTATCGAGTAAGATATCTTTGTAGTTGGATTGAAAGGGTTTGGGTAATTTTGATTCAGGACGAATTCATTGGGAATATTAACATCTACATTTACAATATTGCTGTAGCTGAACGAGCCGTCCAGATCAATTTGCTTAAGCCTGTATTGTATTGATTGTACTCCAGTAAAATCCATAGGATCAGTGTAAGAGTAGTTAGTGATTTCTGTTGTAGTACCATTTCCTTCAACGAAACCAATGGGAACAAAATCAGCCCAGGTGTTTAGTGAGCGTTCAATTTCAAAGCCATTGTTATTTAGTTCAGAAGCGGTTGACCATTCTAATTTTATACCGTCCTTTAAAAGAAATGCTTTAAAACTCACAAGCTCAACAGGCACATTATTAGTTACTTCTGCAAGTGCAGCAAAAGTTCCAATTGAAACCTTACTCATCATTAAATAATATAGCTGGTTAAAGTACTGTACTTTATCATTTGTAGTGTGGTAGTAATTGTTAAAATCTGTTCCGTCTTCTATCAGCAAAATCGCACCAAAATTGTAATTCCAAAACGCAGCGTGATCACTGTAAGTGCTGCCTGGGTTCTTGACATCAATATTCAATCCTAAGCTGTATAGATTGTTTGTTTCTATGATTTTATCCTTTAAATAAATAGAGCTTCCTATTGGTCGTGTATGTACATCGGCGATGTAATCACTGTTAGAATCCCAGGCAATCATATCCATATTTATTACTCCTAAAATGGAATCACCAGCAGACGATGCCTGCTGTGCATAGTAATAAGCACCTACTAATCCCTGTTCCTCTTCATCCCAGAGAGCATAAATAATTGTGTACTTTGCTAAATACTGCGATAGAATTCTTGCGGCTTCCAGCACAGCGGCTGTTCCACTGGCATTATCATCTGCTCCAGGAGCTGTAGGTCCGGAAGGCATATCATCATAGTGAGCGCAAATAATATATTTTTGATTCGGAAAATCAGTGCCTGTTTGAACTGCATAAACATTTCTTCCAGATCCGCTGAACCACTGATCATAAGCTTGTAAACCGTAGCTTTCTAATTTTTGTTTTATATAATCCGCAGCTTTATCGTTGCTTGGCTGGTTTTTATGCCTCGATACAATTGTGTAAGGAGAACCCCCAATTATGGTTTGTACTTCACCTGATAATTCTTCAACAAAAAATATTAAAGAATCTACGTTCGTTTCATCAATAACGGTTTGAATAATTGGTGATTGAGATCTGGAGAGAGAGGAGGTGATAGCAATAGAAAAAGCAACTAGTAAAAGTTTTTTCATAACGAACCCCTTCGTGATAAATCTTTTATTGAGCTAAAAAATGAGTATTTGTGATGTTTAACTTAAGAACAATAAAATTCAAAGACTATATAAATTTATATCACCTT
>CP070637.1:139269-141714 GCA_020354005.1 Ignavibacterium sp. | reverse complement strand
TAAATTTGTGAATAATTATTATTTCTTATCTATTAATTTGGCGGTGTAAAGGTGTGGCTTATCATTCGCCCGCCCAGAACAGTTCTGAAAGGAAATCCTTGAAGAGAATGCTCAATTAAAAACGAATGTTCACAATTTTAAGCCGTGCTATAATTAGATTACAAGCACCGTGCCTAAATTCAATATATTCTAATATACAATATTGTAACGAAAACTTAATAATCAAAAATAAATACATTTTCCCGACAGTCATTTCATCTGCAATTTCAATTTTATGTATTATTCTTTTGCTAGGATTAATAATAGATTGGTTTAAATATGCGGAATCTTTTGGCTTTTAAATTAGGCTTATAGGATTAAAGATTCGTCGAAAAGAATTTTTTGATGTATCAAGAGTTAGGTGCGACAAACTGAGATAGCCACTCTTCCAGTCTTGCACCGAGCATAATATTTGAAAAATGATTTTCTGCTCTTTGCCGTCCTTTTATTCTCATCGAATTATATTGTTCTTTATTCTGCAAAAGGTTGTTTACGGCTTTCCCTAATTTTTCCGGATTTCTTTCAGTTAGTATGCCCGTTTCGGGAGTAATAATTGCGGATACTCCACCACCATCATATGCAACAGTTGGTGTTCCTCCTGCAAGGGCTTCAGCATAAATAATTCCAAAATGTTCTTTTTTTTCAGGTGCAGCGACAAGTAAGCTTGCGGCGTTAATTAGTTTGGCTTTATCTTCAGCCGGGACAAAACCTAGAAAGTGCCCGTGCTCTCCTAACTTTGTCTCCAACTCTGTTCTCATTTCACCATCTCCAATAAAAATAGTAGATGCTGAGTCTCTGAAAAAAGCTGAAGCAGCTACAACATTTTGAGGTCCTTTTACAAAGGTTAAAGCTCCTGGGCAAATAACATAAGTTTCCGGCATTGAATATTTTTCTAAAATACCATCTGTGTTATCGGGATGGAACTCTGATAGATCAATCCCACATGGTAAGACAAAAAAACGATCAGCAGGAATATCAACAATGTTTTTAACCAGGTAGTCTCGCACATACTCTGTTGTTACTATGTGACCGTTTGCATTTTCAATTGCTGTTTGAATTTGATTCCATAACCTATCATCATACCCGCCGTGATGTCGAGGTTCAATACCTGTTCCATGAAGAAACAAAACGTAAGGCTTGCTGTGACGATTGCAAACATTGTAAGTGGCAATAGCTGAAAGATTAGTATGATGTCCAATTACAATATCAACTTCTTGAATAATTTGCTCAAGAGCATTTTCATAAGCCGGTATATATGCCGTTGCTTCCTCAAATGTCATAGTGGATACTGCTTTTTGCTTCTTCCTGGCAGAAGGAAGGTTTTCGTGAACAGGTAATATATCTGTGTGAAGCTTAACTTCAATATCGATCGCTCCCTTAACGCCTGATCCGGATTGTGGTTGAACAAAATAAACTTGATGACGCTGACTAATCAAGTAACGTGCATGCTGTCTGGCTACTTCTCCGCTTCCACGTCCCTGGTTGAGTAATAATATAGCGATGTTCATAAATTGTTATTATTAATTAGACTATTTCAAGTAAAATTTTCCAAAGATACAAAAACAATTGAAGCTTAAAGCGCAAGATTATCTGTTTATGACATTAATTTGATTCTTATTTAGTTCGATAATAAATGCATTGATCAAACTAGTTAATACACATCTTTTATATTTTACAATTGTCCTATCCAATTATTATCATTTTGCCGGAATGCTTTTTGAATCTGTGAGACTATTTCTTCGAGTAGTTTACCTTTGTTAATCAGTTCAGCATTTTTTTTGATGTGTTCAACATTAATTGTTCCCACAATGCAGCTATCAACTCCATATGTAAATGCGGAAAATCTTAGAGCAACTTCCAATTCGTTCATTCCTAAATCTAAATTCATCTGTTTCCAGCGCAACCAATACTCCTCGGAATAATGTCCACTCGGCTGTTCTGTGAAGCGCCATGGCGCATTTGCAATAGGACGTTTGGCGATAAATCCCATTCCTTTAGCTTTTGCAATGTGTAGAATTCGATCAATTATTTGTTGATCACAAATGTTTAAAGAAGACATTCCACTTCCGAATCTATGTGAATTCACTGCAAAATCAAATGCTTCATTTTCACCTGAATAAGCTGCCACACGGACTTTTCCCTGTCTTTCAACTTCTTCTAAAGCATCAATCACTTCTCCTTTTTGAAGAGTTTCAGTAAGACAAGAATGCAAATGGACAATATCAATGTAATCAGTTTTAAGACGATGCAAAGCTTCTTCAACTCCGGCAATAATACAATCGTAAGTCCAGTCGGTATATCCCTCAATACCGTATCCAACTTTTGTAGATAATAGAAATTCATCTCTTCGGTGTGAAAGATGACGACCAATTCTCTTCTCAGAGATACCATAACCACGTGCTGTAT
>CP070637.1:136493-139169 GCA_020354005.1 Ignavibacterium sp. | reverse complement strand
CACAAAGTTATCATTAGCTGATAAGGATTAATAGTATTATGACAAAATCACATTCATTCCATATTCCTGTAATGGGGCTTGGATTTACTATTGATACTCCATTAAAGGTTTCACGGTACGGAATTGATTCAGTAATATCTATAGTTGATGACATTCTTATTGAAAAATTAAGAAAGATGTACTGCAATAAATTTGAGATACCTTATTCAGAGATCACAAATAAAATGGAAGATTTCCGAGCAAAAAGAATTACATCCTATTTGAATTTAATAAACTATTTAGCTGAGAAAAAATTTGAAGAATTAAAAGATGCAACAGTTGAGAAGGGTAAGAAAATAAAAGAGTATTTAAATTTGTTACCTGACAGTTCAACAATAAAACAAGAATTCAAAAGCTTAGCCACAAAATATTTTAATTTAAATGATATTGAGCAATGGATAAAAGAAAACTTATCAATGGGCAGTATTGATGTAAATATCATGACCAAGCTTGATAAGGAAAACTATATTAATGGAGCAAAGTTACCTGTGGAATTCAATGACGCCCATGCGGCACTGCGTGGCTATGCAAATAGTGAATTAAAATCTTCAATAGTGCTATCAGCCGGAATGAATCCCAGACTGTATGGGTATTTAGCGCAATTTGAAGATTTTTATCCTGATGAAAATGGTGATATAAAAAAGAAGATTGTTTTGAAAGTTAGTGATTATAGGTCTGCTTTTATCCAGGGAAAATTTTTAGCGAAAAAAGGACTGTGGGTTTCAGAATATAGAATTGAATCCGGATTAAATTGTGGCGGACATGCTTTCGCAACTGATGGATATCTTCTGGGCCCTATATTAGCCGAGTTTAAAGATAATCGTGAAGAGCTGACTCAATCAATTCACGAAATCCTGATGAATGTACTTTCCAGTAAAAACGGATCAGCACCAAAAAAAGAACTGCCGCTAAAAATTACTGCTCAAGGTGGTGTTGGTACGGCTGAAGAACATCAATTTCTAATCGATCATTATAAAATTGATTCAGTAGGATGGGGCACTCCATTTCTTTTAGTACCCGAAGTAACCAACGTTGATGAACAAACAAGAAATCAATTAGCGGAAGCTAAGGAAGATGATTTATATTTAAGTAACATTTCTCCATTGGGGATTCCATTTAATAGCCTTAAAGGTAATACGAAAGATCTTGAAAAATTAGCTTTAGCTGCAAAAGGAAGACCGGGCAGTTCCTGTCCAAAGAAATATCTTACTTTTAATAAAGAGTTTACTGAAAACAATATTTGTACAGCTTCGCGCCAATACCAGCATTTAAAATTAAATGAATTAGAGAATAATGGAGTACAACCTAAGGAGTATCAGGACAATGTTGAAAAAATCATAGACAAATCCTGCATTTGTACTGGATTAGCTGCATCGGCTTTATTGGTAAATGATTTGGATAATAAAATTGAAGGTGATGGGGTTTCAGTTTGTCCAGGTCCGAACATGGCTTATTTCTCGAAAAAAATGAGCTTAAAAGAAATCACTGATCATATATATGGTAGAATAAATATGATCACAAGAACCGATCGGCCGAATATGTTTATAAAAGAATTGAAGCTTTATATCAATTACCTGAAAAGTAAAATAGAAGAAGCAAGAAATTCTATGACAAATGCTCAGGAAAAATACTTGTTTAATTTTATCACGAATCTCAAAGAAGGTATTAACTATTATTACAAATTATTTACGGATCTGAACGAGGTTTTTGAAGACACAAAATCTAGTATTCTAAATGAATTGGATACCAGTAAGAAGAAGCTGGATCTCTTAATTTTAGAAGTAGAAAATTTATTGGTAACAGAAAGTAATCTTCCTACACAATAGAGATCACTTACGAATAACAGATGATTTAACTCCATTAATTCAAACAAACTCTCAATTATTTTATTCTATAGGAATAGTAAAAGTTGGGTGGTTTTTTTTAGTAATGATGGAGAAAGTATTTTTTCCGGCTAGACTGATCGTATTATAATTTTGTTGGTCATCATACAACTCGTGTAGACAAACATTTGTAATATTGACACCCTCCAAATTCTCTACGTCACCAAAAACTAATTCATAAATTACACTGTGTGAATGATCTTGTGGTAGCTGGTTCAAAGTTAATAACTTAACTTTTTTGTTTCCTTCTTCTATTATAATGGCGTTACTGAAATACGCGAATAATGCATTATTAAAATCTTCTTGTGAACGACTCTCTTTAAGCTGAGGGTTTGCATTTAATAACGCTATACGTAATGTCCACGGGAATTCAGCTCTAACGATAATCTCGTTGTCTTCCAGCCAGAAATCAAAGTATGCTTTATTTGGCTCATGTGCATACAATGATGCTAATTGAATTAACAATACAAAAAAAGTATGAATAAAAAACTTCATCATTGTAATCTAAAGTCCTGCGATGGTGTTCCTTTTAAACTACGGGGTATATTCGGAAAGTCTTCCGAAATTACATAATAATAAGTTCCGTTGGGATATTCCGGTGTTACTCCTGTTCTGCCGTTACATTCATCTAAATCTCCTAAAGAAGATACATACTCAAAATCTGCAGAATAAACACCAGTGTATTGCCCGCAAGGCGAAGACTCACCATCACCTGGTCTGTCCCCCATCTTAAGCTGATAACTGGAAATTAATT
>CP070637.1:135114-136393 GCA_020354005.1 Ignavibacterium sp. | reverse complement strand
TGCTGGATTTTTCAAAGGAATTAAAAAATGCCAAAGCAAATGGAAGTGAAGAACAGAAGCTAAAAGGAAAAAACATTGCACTAATATTTGAAAAAACCTCAACAAGAACACGATGTGCATTTGAGGTGGCAGCATTTGATCAAGGTGCACTGGTTACATATCTTGGACCAGGTGGTTCACAGATTGGACATAAAGAATCAATGAAAGATACTGCCCGTGTGTTAGGGAGGATGTATGATGGAATTGAATACAGAGGTTATGGACAGAAGATAGTTGAAGAACTTGCAGAGTATTCCGGTGTTCCGGTGTGGAATGGATTGACGGATGAATTTCATCCGACACAAATACTTGCTGATTTTATGACGATGCTTGAGCATTCGGATAAAAAGTTATCGGATATTTCATTTTGTTACCTGGGTGATGCCCGAAATAACGTTGGTAATTCACTTTTAGTTGGTGGCGCGAAGATGGGAATGGATGTAAGAATTTGTGCACCAAAAAATAATTTTCCTGAAGAAGAATTGATTAAGCAATGTGAAAAGATAGCAAAAGAAACAGGTGCGAAATTAACTTTAACCGACGATGTTAAAGCAGGAGTAAAAGATACCGATTTTCTTTACACCGATGTTTGGGTCTCAATGGGTGAACCAGAGGAAGTCTGGAAGGAAAGAATTGATCTGTTAAAACCATACCAAGTGAATAAAGAAGTAATCGAACTAAGTGGGAATCCAGATGTGAAGTTTCTGCATTGTCTTCCAGCATTTCATAACAGGGAAACAAAAGTCGGTGAAGAGATATATCAGAAATATGGATTAGATGGAATGGAAGTAACCGAAGATGTTTTTGAGTCAGATCATTCAATTGTTTTTGATGAGGCAGAAAACCGACTCCATACAATAAAAGCTGTTATGGTTGCTACATTGAGTTGATGAAAGCAATAACCTTTATCACTATAATACTATCATTAATCATCTCTTTAACTTCCTGTAAAGATGAGGATAAACTGCCATCTGGATTTATTAATGAGTACAAAACTACAACAGGTAAAACTATCATTGTATCTGAAACTCACCCTGATGAACAAAGCTTAAGTAACATTAGGATAAACACACGAGACTTTGAGAACAATTTTTCTGAAGAATTTATGGAACAGGATCCTATAACCGATTTGTTCATTGCTGATTTAGATGAAAATGGATTTGACGAGGTTTATATTATAACAACATCAGCAGGATCAGGGAGTTACGGAACTGTTTTGGGATTTGCATCTAATAGGGAT
>CP070637.1:129933-135014 GCA_020354005.1 Ignavibacterium sp. | reverse complement strand
TTCAAATAAAATACCTGTAGGAATCCTCGGTGCAACGGGCAGTGTTGGACAAAAATTCATCCAATTATTGGCAGATCATCCCTGGTTTGAAATTAAGGAACTTGCTGCATCGGAATCATCCGCCGGTAAAAAATATAAAGATGTTGTTGATTGGTTCCTTCCTACTCCAATACCTGAGCAATTGGAAAACCTTGAGGTAAAAAAATGTGAGCCCCCGCTAAATTCCAAAGTTGTTTTCTCCGGTCTCGATTCTAGCATTGCAGGAACGGTAGAAACTGAGTTTGCCAATAATGGGTACAAAGTAATATCTAATTCACGTAATCACCGGATGGATGAAGATGTACCTCTTCTTGTTCCGGAAATTAATCCTGACCACATTGATCTTATTAAAAATCAAAAGTATGGTGATGGATTTATCGTCACAAATCCAAACTGCTCAACAATAGGTTTAACCCTATCACTAAAGCCACTATACGATGATTTTGGAATTGAAGAAGTTAATGCAGTTACAATGCAGGCCGTATCTGGAGCCGGTCATCCCAGAAAAGTAAATCTAAACATTGAAGATAATGTAATCCCTTATATAAAAGGCGAAGAAGAAAAGATAGAAATTGAGCCTTTAAAAATATTTGGTGATATAAATGCGGATAAAATTGACTATAAAGACTTCAAAATTAATGTCCTTTGCAACCGTGTTAACGTAACCGATGGACACATGGAATCTGTGCAGGTAAAACTATCAATGCCCGCGAGTAAAGAAGATGTAATTGATTCTTGGAATAATTTTTCTTCCGAGCCACAAAAATTAAAATTGCCTTTTGCCCCAAACCAACCTATTCATTACTTCGATCAAAATGATTTTCCACAACCAAAACTTCACCGCGATATTGAAAACGGTATGGCAGTTTCTGTTGGAAAGTTTAATCCCGATAAGTTTTTTGACTACAATTTTGTTGTGCTGTCTCACAACACTGCCAGAGGTGCAGCAGGAGGTGCCATACTCTGCGCAGAACTGCTAAAAGCAAGGGGATATATCTAATTTTGACAGGACTTTTGTCTTAGTAATCCATCCTGAATTTCATTTTATCGGAAAGTTACATTACTTAAATTTATTGAATGCTAAAAAACCATTTTTTAGATGAATAAGAACTCAAAGTATACATTCGATCTCTTCAACAACTTCCCTGATATGTACTTTTTGTTATCACCTGAGGGAAAGATAAAGAAGATGAATTCGCAGGCTTCCCAACTGATTAAAGATAAAGATAGAAAAGAAAGCTACTCTGAGATATTTGATTTGATTGAGTTATGTGATAGAAGTGAAGCTGCGACATTATTTAAAGATTGTATTTCTGAAAAGAAAAGTAAACAGTATAAGACACGATTTTTTATCGATAGAAAACTGATTGATATTAATTTAACTTTCACAATACAGTTTACTGATGGTGATGAGAATTTGCGGAATTCGGTAATAGCTATTGCTAGAGACATCACTGATGAGAAATCAAAGGAAGGCGACCTGTTACGATTTCATAATGTTGTTAACGGAAGCGTTAATCCTGTACTAATAACTGATATTACTGGAAAAATGATTTATGTTAATCCCGCATTTGTTAAAGTTACCGGTTACACTACTGAAGAACTATTAGGAAGAAATCCCCGGATGTTTGGCAGTGGTAAAATGGGACGAAAATTCTGGGACAAGGTATGGTCTGTAATATCAAGTGGAAAAGTTTGGTCAGGGGAAGTAGAAGACAGAACCAAAAACGGTGAGCTTATCTATTCAAATTTACTTATCTCACCAATTCTTGATAAGGATGGAAAGATAACCGGTTATTTTGGAATTCATAGAGACTTAAGTGAAAAAAGGATTCTGGAAAAACAATTAATCCACACGCAAAAGATGGAGAGTATAGGAACGCTTGCAGCTGGTATTGCCCACGAAGTTGGAAATCCATTGGCATCAATCTCTGCGCTGGTACAGGTGGTGCAAAGAGATTCAGAAGATCAATTCGTAAAAGAAAAACTTGGACTCGTTAAAAGTCAGGTTACACGAATTTCAAAGATCATAAGGGATCTTGTAGATTTCTCCAGACCCTCAAACTATGAGCTGCTTCTAACCGATATAAATAAAAGTGTTGAAGAAGCAGTTAATATCACCCGGGTTGGAACAAAAGCAAAAAATGTTGAATTTAATGTAAGTTTAAGTGAGGAAGTGCCATCATTACCGCTTATTCCAGATCAGCTTGAACAGGTATTTCTTAATATTCTTATTAATGCAATCGATGCAATTAATGAGGATAAGACCAATAAAAAACCAAACAAGATTGACGTGGATTCTTTAGTTGAAGATGACCAGGTTGTGATAAAATTCTCAGACACAGGGCCGGGTATTAAGGAAGATGATGTAAGCAAAGTGTTTGAGCCTTTCTTTACAACGAAAGGACAAGGTAAAGGAACCGGACTTGGCCTTTGGGTAAGTTACGGCATAATCAAAAGTTTCCAGGGTGATATAAAAATTAAAACTAAACTTGGTAGTGGAACCTCGTTCATAATAACAATACCAATCGCAACATAGAATAGGAAAAGTAAATGACAAAAAATATTTTAGTTGTTGACGATGAACAGATAATTAGAGAATCTCTTTCATACATATTAAGAAAAGAGAACTACACTGTTGATGAGGCCGAAAACGGTAAAGCTGCATACGATATATTATTGGAGACAAATTATGATTTAGTGATTACCGATCTTGAAATGCCCGAAATGAAAGGTACAGAGTTACTTGAAAAAATAAGAGATCTGAGTGCTCAGACTGCTACTATAGTTGTTACTGCATATGGATCGCTTGAGACTGCCATATCTGCTCTCCGCACAGGTGCAAGTGATTATATTCTCAAACCTATAGAATTTGATGAGCTCCTGATAAAAGTAAAAAAACTTTTTGAAATGAAGGATCTTATCACAGAAAATCAAATACTCAGAAGCGAATTACAGAGAACTACTGAGGATCGTAAAATTATTGGTAAAAGTTATGCTATCCGGAAAATATTTGATTTAATAGATTCAGTTGCTGATACGGATAGCACAGTTTTGATAACTGGAAAAAGTGGAACCGGTAAAGAGCTGGTTGCAAAAGCGTTACATTTTACATCCAAAAGAAAAGATAAACCGTTTGTAGTGGTTAATTGCGGTGCGATTTCCGATACTCTTATCGAGAGTGAACTCTTCGGACATAAGAAAGGTGCATTCACGGGTGCAGTAAGTGATAAAGAAGGATTTATGAAAGCTGCCAATGGAGGAACTCTGTTTCTTGATGAAATTGGTGAGATGCCATTGGATCTGCAGGTTAAACTTCTGAGGACTATTCAGGAGAAGGAGTACACGCCTGTTGGTACAACAAAGGCAATTCCGGTTAATGTTAGATTTGTTGCATCTACAAATAAAAATCTTCCAGATGAAATAAAAGCTGGAAATTTCCGTGAAGATTTATTTTACAGACTAAATGTTGTTGAGATCGTTTTACCTTCGTTAAAAGATAGGAAGGAAGATATCCCGATACTGGCAAACCATTTTGTAGATAAATACCGGAAGGAGATGAATAAACCTATAAAAGGGATTTCAGAAGATGCTATGCGTGTCCTGATAAATCATGAGTGGAAAGGTGAAGTAAGGGAACTGGAAAATGTTATTGAGAGATCAATCATTTTTTGCAACGACGATTATATTGGCGTAAATAATCTACCATCCTCGCTCATTGTGGATGAACAGGAGTTTAATCTTTCCTTAACAAATTCGCTTGAGGATTCAGTTAAAAAATATGAGCGCGACATCATAATTAACGCTCTTAATAGCAATGACTTTAATAAGGAGAAGACTGCCGACTATTTGAATGTTGGGCTCTCAACACTGTACCGGCGACTCAAGGACCTGAATATAGAGCTCTGAATTTACTCATTCCCGCGCCATCATAAATTTCTCATTTCTTAAAAATTAGTAAGTGATAATTTGTCAAATCCGAGAATTCACAAAAAGCCTCCCGGTGAGTGCTGCAGGAATATTACTGATTTAATGTTAAATACTCACTTTTCTAATAAAAATCTAACCCACTAAGATTCTGGCACGTAAATAGAATCATTTAACTATATCTTCCCCAATGGGGTTATTTAGTGTCTAATGGAAAATGAGACTATGAATAAGAATATTCTTTTTTACAGCCCGGATTTCAACCTATGTTACAGTCTTTTGGTATATCTACAAGATAAGTATAACGTAACGGTCTCAACCGATTTCCATTTACTCAAATCACTTACAAAGAGCAATAATTTTGATTTATTAATAATTGATTCTGAACCTGATTCTAAGATTGAGCAGCTTTGCACCGAACTCGATGAATGCTCCTCCCGACTTAAAGTCATTTTAACCTATGTTTACGATAAAAAAATGAATGCAGCGGAGAAGAGAATAAGAAAATATATTTCTACAATTCTCTACAAACCTTTTGATTTAACAGAGATATCAAAATCTTTTCCTGATATATTAAAGCAATCTGAAACTAATATACATTGATATTGAACTCTGTACTTAGCTCATTTACTCCTGACAATATTGTATAAAAGTTCAGTTCCTTTTACCAAAGATTTATGGTAAAACGGATTCTAAGTATTGATAATTCTCTGTTGATATATTCTCAATTATGAGAAAATAAAGCCGAAAATAGTTTATTTTAGCAATTATTATTATCTGGTAATATGGTATCCAGTTTGCATTAGTGAGGGTGGTTCTGTGTGGAGGAATATTTTAATAATAGTACGAAACACCAATATGAAAAATCTAATACTTTACATCATCATAATCGCTTTAATCGTTTTGCTTTACGGCTTTGCATTTTCAATGGCATAGCCTATTATCAATTGCTGTATTGATGTAACATTGTATAAAATGAATGGGGGATTAAAATACTGGATATAAATTAAATTAAATTCATTCCTTTAATGTACTTACGGATTGAATTTAATATGTTAAGAAAGAAATAAATGAAAAAGTTTCAATTAGCCTGCTTACTATTAACATTAATTGTT
>CP070637.1:128738-129833 GCA_020354005.1 Ignavibacterium sp. | reverse complement strand
CGATTGGCTCTTGGTAGTGCTGTTATTCACAAACCTGAAATAGTTTTTCTTGATGAACCGACAAGCGGTGTTGATCCAATATCCCGAAGAAACTTTTGGGAATTGATTAACAATCTTTCTACGGAAGGCACAACTGTTTTGGTAACCACACATTATCTTGAAGAAGCAGAGTTCTGCAATAATATAATGCTGATCGATGCCGGTAAAATTATTGCGGAAGGAAATCCAAAGCAGCTAAAAGAAGATCATATAAAAAACAGGATACTAGAAATTGAATCTACTAAACCTGTTGACGCTCTGGAAATACTTTCACACAAGGAATTTGTTGAAGAAAGCTCAATCTTCGGGAACAACATTCACGTGAGTGTAAATCAAATTTATAAAAGTGAAGATCAAATCAGGTTGCTATTAAAAGATCAATATTCGATTGATGTTAAGAGCATTCACGAAATTACGCCAACACTTGAGGATGTTTTTATTCATCTATTAGAAAGCCCCTCCCAACCCTCCCCAAAGGGGAGGGCTTTTTCTGATAAACAAGAATCACAAGAAAATGAAGACAGGAAAGGCAATGTTTAGCAGAACATTTGCAATAATGAAAAAAGAAGTGAGGCAGTTGACACGTGATACTCGCTTATTAACGGTTATCTTCATGTTCCCGGTGTTGCTGTTAACAATATTTGGTTTTGCTGTTAACTTCGATGTAAAGCATATCAAGCTGGCAGTTTACGATCAGGATAAATCTGAACTAAGCAGAGACTTTATAAAATCACTACAAAGCTCAGAGTATTTTGATTTAGTTCAATATGCAAGTAGCTATAGTAATGTAGACAAAAGTCTGGATGAAAAAATTGTTCAATGTGTGGTTGTTATTCCAAATAATTTAACAAAAAAAATAAACTCGGGAGAGGATGTACAGGTTCAATATATTATTGATGGCGTGGATGCAAACACCGGATCGATTATTCAGAACTATGTAAATGCTGCAACTCTTTTCTTCAACCAAAAAATTAGTAGTGAGATACTTGCAAAAAGTGGGATACAAAGTTATATGCCAATTTCCATTGAGACACAGTTCTGGTTTAATCCCGATTT
>CP070637.1:127616-128638 GCA_020354005.1 Ignavibacterium sp. | reverse complement strand
AGCAAAGTATGCATTGTTTTTATAGTAATTGAAATTGGAGCCTGCTCCGTATGTATACCCATTCCTTTCACGAAGATTAAGGTTTATTCTGCTTGTAAACTGTCCGCCAAGTATTGTATTTAAAATATGTTTTGCAAAATAATCTTCTGCATTTCTTCCTTTAGCATGATACCCTGTTCGTATTTCAGTTTGAACGGAATCTTTTTTATCCACGATGTAAACTATCTTCTCATCACTTTTCTCAGATGAATCATATCCAGTTTCAGTTTGGTTAGAACTCCATAATGAAAAAATTTTATTCAGGTTTTTTTTAAGACCTATCTTTGACACATCACCAACAACAATCATAAATGCATTACCTGGCCGTACAAATTCACTATAATGTGATACAATTTCTTTGTTTGTTATTCTCGTAATATCCTTATGAAGTCCAATTACAGGGAAAGCGTACGGATTGTGTTCACCAAACAAATGATATTTAAATGAGGTGCTTGCAAGGTAATCCGGATCATCATTAAGTTGTTTCAGTCTGGTAAGGGTGATCCTTTTTTCTCTTTCAAAATCTTTATGCTTAAAATGTGGCTCGGTTAATATCATTGCCACCAACTTTAGCGCTTTATAAAAATTTTCCTTTAACGATTGAAGTGAGATTTGAATAGTATCGCTATTGTTATGGATTGAAAATTGTGAACCCAGAAGATCAAATTGTTCACTTAGCTCTAATGAATCATACTTTCCAGCACCCTCATCAATACATCTGGCGAGAAGGTTCGAGATACCCCTATTATCCAAAGGTTCATATACACTTCCGGCATTAATAACAATATTCGCCCTGATTATTGGCAGCGTTTCTTTTTTTATAAAATGAACATCAAGATTGTTATCCAGGGTTAACAATTCGTAGTCGGGTCCCTGGTAAGAAATCTCAGATGTTACTGTTGGTTTTATACTTCGATCAATTCCCATTACTATTACTCTTAGGAATTATTCGCAATTCAACATAAGGTTTGGTTAGATATTTT
>CP070637.1:124558-127516 GCA_020354005.1 Ignavibacterium sp. | reverse complement strand
GAACTGCTTCATAACTACATCTTCCCTACCAACAATATAAACACTGCTGTCAACCAATTCGTAGCTGTCTCTAAGTACCTTTATACCATAGTCTTCAACAAATTTTACGCTTGGCCCCACATTATTTATAAACTCATGGTTTCCGTTGATATTGTAAATACCCAGCCTTGGTTTAAGCAATTTAAACGACTTACCAATGCCTCGTTTCTTTAAGATTTCTGCTGTATCGTCAACCACATCGCCGGCAAAAAGAATTAAATCCGGGTTTACAGAATTTATTTTCTCAACTATTCTTTTTAGCAACCTTTCACCATCTATTGGCGAAAGATGAAGATCGGCAGCAAATGCTATATTTAATTCGTTTAGTTTTCCATCACCCTTTGGAAGAGTTAGGTCTAAGGTGGTTACTGTTATATCACGTTTATTAAGATTGCCCAGAAATACTATTAAGGTAACCAGTGCAATTACAACTACTGCTGTTATCTTTTTAGCAGATTCAACATTATTAGTAATGAACTCGGGGAAAAAATTAAAAAAGGAATCAAGCAAACGCAGAATATCAATACCCAAGAGAACTAAAATGAAGTATACAAGAAATGCAAACCAGAATGCACCTAATCCCAGCCAAACATCGTAGAGAATTGACGGAAGAAAATTGTGAAGAACTTTTGCAAATACATATCCATATGCGATTATTATATACAAAGCAATATAAACAGGCTTAAAAGCGGGTAAAGTAGATAGTGCCTGCCATCCCCTGATAAACACGTAATAGTTCAGGGCAGTGTAAAGGGTAAAAAATATTGTGAAGAATAAAATCATACTTTTTTGTTTCTTTTATTAACCAAAAGATAGAGCGATTAGTTCAATTTCTGGATGATCTATATCACTTAAAACGTTAACACACTGAAATATTTCGGGTTGAAAATGAATGCTTAGTGAAACTTTCCCCCACTCAGCTTTTTAACTGTGAGTGATTAGTAATATGCCATTTTTGTGAAGGAGAAACTAGAACTTATAGTGAATCAACAATGCTTGAAATGTGATTAGTATCACTTCCCAGGTTGAAAGTGATTACATTTCTGCCATTGCTTAATAGTGCTTCCCGGTCCCCCAGTGCTTGTGCTTTAATTAATACACTGAAAGAGATTTCGTTCTCATTGCTTCCCGGTTCAGTTGGAATTGGCAGATCGTTAATTGGGTTATCAATAATCTGTATAAACAATCCATTGCCGATATCTCCTTTGTGTAGCTGCCCGGTGGAATGTAAAAATCGAGGGCCGTAACCCACAGAGGTTGCGACCTTGTATTTGGTTTGTACTGTGGTTCTTAAAATTTGTAGTTGGTCTGTAGTTTCATCGTCTGGTTTTAAGTATGCCTGAATTGCAACATAGGATTTGTCTTCTTCTATTATTGATAAAAATGTGTCGAGAGCATCTTTTAGATTATTCGCTTTTATTTTTCCTGAAACCGATATGCCTTTTTCTTTAAATGCCGAAGCCAATTCCGGCAGCTTGCCCTTCTCTGTAAATTCTTTCATCATTTTTCTTGCTTGAACCTTTGCGCTTTCAACATCGGGCTGGTCAAAAGGTTGAATGCCAATAACCGAGCCAATAACTGCAGTTGCAAATTCCCATCTGAAAAATTCTTTTGCAAGATTGTAGATATCGTTTAGTTCAATCTCAATAACAGGAAAGCCTGAAACTTTTAAATTGTCAACATCTTCGATATATGTTGAATCATCTTTTAATTTTATATGAACAAACAATCTATCATTTGAATAGTTCTCTGGTGATTGTATTTCTTCAAGATCTACAGGTAAAATACCTTTGCCATTTTTACCAGTACTTTCTGCTATCAATTGCTCGACCCATGCTCCAAAGTATTTTATTTGTGGTGAGGAGATTAAAGTAAGTTTATCAATTCCCTCTTTTGCAAGCGTGCCTAATATTACTCCAAGTGCGGCTGCTGAATTACCTTTATCCTTTTTGCATTCAGTTACTATACTTCCTGCTCTATCAATGAACTTGTTTAAATCGATACCAACAAGTGCGGCAGGGACCATTCCGAATAATGATAAAGCAGAAAACCTTCCACCAATATCAGGGTCGTTAAGGAAAATTTTTCTGAACTTTAAATCCTTTGCCATGCCTTCCAGTCCGCTGCCGGGATCAGTAATTGCAATAAAGTTATTGCCTGCTTTTTCCTTTCCCAAATCGTTTACGGCCTTGGTATAGAAATACTTCATAAAGGAAATAGTTTCAATAGTGCCTCCTGATTTTGTGGAGACAATGAATAATGTTTTTTCAATATGTAATTTTTCGTCAAACTCTTTTACAGCATCGGGGTGAGTGCTGTCTAAAACTGCAAGGTCTAAAAATCCATCTTTCACTCCAAATGTTAATCTGAAGACCTCGGGTGCAAGACTTGAACCTCCCATACCCATTAACAGTACGTTTGTAAAACCTTCTTCTTTTACCGAAGCTACAAAATCTTCTATTTCACTGATTGCTTTTGATGTTGTCTCAACACTGTCAAGCCATCCTAACCTGTTTGAAATTTCGCCTGGTTTATTGCCCCACACGGTATAATCTTTTTGCCAGATTCTTTCGACAATTTCTTCTTTTTCCAGCTTAGAAGAAGTGAGGTTTATTTTTTCGTTAATGGATTTATCTTTTATGGTAACTTTCATTTAAATTTCCTTTTATAAGATGTTGATATGCTCTGCCTATGTCACTTTGATAAATTTATGAAAAGCTAACTTACTGAATCGGTTATTTAGAATGAATCTTGTTAGCACCTTAAAATTTTATTCCAACAGTATTAACAAGTTTCCTACTGAAAGACACGCGGTATCCAATGCGTTTGACAGAAACAATGGAGGCATTGCCTATGACAATCCGCTTCCCCAATTAGCTGTTTTATTCGATAAGTTGATATCCAGGTTCTTATATGATT
>CP070637.1:120006-124458 GCA_020354005.1 Ignavibacterium sp. | reverse complement strand
AGCGGTTAAAGTTACAGGTCTGAATCTTCTTAATCCTGCGCGAATAATAGCTTCACGACGGGAAATTCCACGACGTCTTAAAACGTTTATGTAATCAATCAAGACTATATTATTGTTAACCACAACGCCCGCAAGACTGATAACTCCGATCCCAGTCATTATAATCCCAAAAGGAATAGAATAGGTTATCAGCCCAATAAATACCCCTATAAGTGAGATTACCACTGCACTCATAATAATCAGTGGCTGACTGAGTGAGTTAAACTGTATAACGAGAATTAAAAAGATTAGTAAAATTGCTATTGAGAAAGCTTTGCTCAGAAAAGCGCTTGCTTTTGCCTGCTCTTTATTCTGTCCGGTGTAATCAATAGAATATCCAGCCGGTATTTTGAAATCAGCTAACTGCTCTTTTACATTATTCAAAACATCATTAGCATTATAATTCTGTCCTACATTTGCTGAAACAGTAATGACTCGTTTTAGCTCTTTTCTCCTAATTGTACTTGGTCCTTTTGATCTTGAAATTTTTGCCACGCTAATTAACGGAACTGTTAAAGTTTTACCTTTTTTATTATTATAGATGATTTCCAGACTTCTGAGTGAATTTAAACTCGAGCGTTGATCTTCTTTTAATCTAACAGTAATATCATATTCATCCTCACCTACTCTATACTTAGAAGCGGTGCTGCCATTAATTGCTGTACGTATTGAATTTGCGATCATGCCGGTGTTCATTCCATAAAGTGCAGCTTTTTCTCTATCGATATCAACTCTTATTTCAGGTTTACCTACGTCGTAATCATCTTTTAAATCAACCAGTCCGGGAGTTTCTTTTATTGTTTCACGAATCATTTCTGCTAAATCGCCGAGTATTTTATAATCATCACCACTAATTTCAATATTTACAGGGGGCCCAACAGGCGGGCCCATCTCCTGCTGTTGAACCAGTACTTCGGCACCGGCTGTCTTCACAGCAAAATCTCTTATTTCATCTGTACTTATTAGAGATGATTGTTCCCTGAGCGAATAGTCTATAAACTGAATACTGATTGTGCTTTTGTTTGGTGTTGAAGAACCGCCGTCAAATGGGTTGGTTGACGCACCAACTACTGCAACTACATCCTGAACATCATCATTTTCATATTGCCATAGTTTTTGTTCTATTTCCGAAACAATATGATTTGACATTTCTAAACTTGTTCCGCTCGGCGCCTCAAGCGATATGAAAATTCTCGGCGGCTGAGTTTTGGGGAACAGCTCTATACCATGACCAAACAAACCATAGATCTGCGTAATGCTGAATAACAACAGTAGTGTACTCCACAGCACTCTTAACTTACTATTAGTAAAGAGGAAGACGATACCTATTCCTAAAGCAATACTTAGAAATACTGCCAGTCCACTTGGTAGGGCATTTGAAATTGCACCACTTACTAAAAAGAACGGGATGATTGCAAGAATACCATATTTATTTCTTCGATTAACTTTTTGGTCCGGTTTTCTTTGGGGACCAAGTGCTTTAAGCAACAGAAACTTATAACGTGCCAGAACTTTCGGTAAAATCAAATCAACAAACAGATGAGTTATTTTATTAATTCTATGCAGTATCTTCTCCCAAAGATTCCTTGGTTCAAAATCAGGTTCTTCCAATTTCATAAAAACCGATGCAACAACGGGATTAATAACTAACGCAACAAACAATGATGAAAGCAAGGTGATGATCAAAACAAGTGGAATATAAATCATAAAATCACCGATTACACCGGGCCAGAAAAGCAAAGGAGAGAATGCTGCTACAGTCGTCATTGTTGAAGTAAACACCGGCCACGAAACTTCGGCTGTACCTAACTTTGCAGCTTCAATCAGCGGATGACCGTCCTCTAGAAACTTGTAAATATTTTCAATAATTACAATAGCATTATCAACAAGCATTCCCAATGCAAGAATTAATGCAAACAGTACAACAAAGTTCAATGTAACACCGGAGAATTGCAGAATTAGGAGAGACATCAGCATACTAAGCGGAACTGCAATTGCAACAAAGAAAGCATTTCTTATTCCAAGGAAAAAGAAAAGTACTAGAAGAACTAACACAAGCCCGGAAAAAATATTGTTTTCCAGTTCGCGTACCATACTTTTAATATCTTTTGATTCATCCGTAGTTATGTAAATGTTTAATTCTTCCGGTAGTTCGCTTTCTTTCTTTACGAGTAATTCCTTTACCTTGTCAGCTATCTCAATTATATTCTCACCAACTCTTTTCGAAACATCAATTGTAACAGCATTCTCACCGTTCAATCTTGCGTATTGGCTTCTATCCTTGAAACCATAACTAACATCTGCAATATCCTTTACATAAATTGGAGAGCCATCTTTTAGCTTAACAATAATATCATCAATCAGATAAGGTTTACGAAATTCACCCGGCACTCTAACCATAAAGCTTGAATTATTAATATCAATAGTGCCGCCAGGAATGGTCCTGTTCTCATCCATTATCGATGTAATGATATCATCAAACCGCACGTTGTAGTGATTAATTTTGTTGATATCCACATCCACCTTAACTTCTCTTTCGATACCACCTTTTATTTTTACATCGAGAACACCTTCAACTTTTTCTATTTCATCTTTTATGTCTTCGGATACATCTTTTAACTTTGAAAGACTAAACGGACCTGAAATATTTACTGTAAGTATTGGGAACTCTGAAAAGTTTATTTCAATTATTTCCGGCTTCTCGACATCCGGTGGAAGCTCCGGTTCAGCTTTGTTTACTTTATCTCTGACTTTTTGAACTGCTTCATCAATGTTGTAACCGCTTTCAAACTCAACCCTAATCAGAGAATAACCCTCAAATGAGGAAGAAGTAATTTCCTTAACCTCTCCAATCGCATTAATTTCTTTCTCAATTTTTTGTGTAACCAAAGATTCAATGTCTTCCGGTGATACACCAAAGTATTGAGTAGAAACGATAACCAGCGGGATTGAAATATCAGGTCGTGATTCCCTCGGCAATGTTACATAAGAATATAGACCCATTAGTATAATTATGATCAGGAAAATAAATACACTGGTTCTGTTGTCAATTGCTATGTTTGTAATTTTCATTTTATACCACTATTCAACTACTGTAACTCTTTCGCCATCAATAAGATTTTGAAAACCGACAATTATTAAATTTTCACCTTCCTTAAGTCCACCGCGCACCGCAATCTTATCATCCGACCTGCTTATTATCTCAACTTCACGTTTTTTTGCAACACCGTTTTCTTCTACAAACACAATATAACCTAGGTCAGTGCCGGTGACTGTTTCTTCCGGTAAGATAAAAACATTTTCGAGTCTCTCTTTTTCAATAAATACCTGTGCACTCAATTCAGGTTTAATTTTACCATTCTTATTATTCAGCCTTATTTCAATTGGAAACGTCCGGTTGTTTGTTGAGATTGTGTGGCCGACATAGGTAACCTGTGCATTGTAGGATTCGTTCTGTAAATCCTTAAAAACTATTTTAACATTGCTTCCCTTCCTAACCATATTCACATAATTTTCAGGCACTCCGGCTTCAACTTTTATATCACCAACGCTAACCAAAGAAACTATCGGTGCACCCTGCATAACATTTTCTCCAATCTCAGAATATTTAATATCAACAATTCCTGAAAAAGGAGCTTTAATAAAAGTGCGGTCATATCTTGCCTGCATCAAATCGTAATTAGCTTTTGCAGCATCTCTCTCAAACTTCGAATTCAGGTACTGAAGTTCACTTGTAACTCTTTCCTCAAATACTTTTTTCTGCCTTACATAGGTGCTTTCAGCTCTTTCGTATTGGGCTTTGGCAGCTTCCATATTTGCTTTGAGTACATCGTTATCCATTACAATAATTACTTCACCCTTTTTAACGTAACTACCTTTATCCCTTCTAAATTCCTTAATCTTCCCGCCTTCATCCGATGATAAGTTTGCCTGCTGAATTGCCTTTGCAACACCAAGCACAGAAATATCATCGACAAAAGATTCAAGCTTAAGTTCTTTTGTCTTCACATATACTGAAGGTTCTTTGTTGTCAGGATTATTACCCTCTTTCTCATTTCCTGTTGAGTCACCGCAAGATAAAGCCACGAAGACAACAAAAATTGTTAAAAAGAGAAGCGATAATATTTTAATTTCTTTTTTCATCTTACCACCATTGTTGAATATTATTCTGGTAGAGTACCGGGTTTAACTTCACTTGCAAGCAAAGCTTCAAGTTGAGCATGTAAATCATAATATGAATAGACTGCATCAAGATAATTAATACGTGCTCTTGTAAGCTCTACTAATGAATCAATAGTTTCTAGTTGAGTTCCCAATCCGTTATTATATCTTTTCACAGAAATATCGTAACCTAACTCAGCTTCGTTAATAGTTAATGCATATGCACTAATTCTATCTTTTGTTTCTTTTATT
>CP070637.1:118066-119906 GCA_020354005.1 Ignavibacterium sp. | reverse complement strand
CAATCACAAGTAAATTTAAACATCATCATTAAGTTTTAAATCCACTTCATTTCTTTATACCAGTCAACTGTCCTCTTAATCCCCTCCTCAATTGAAATATTTTGTTTATAACCAAAATCTCTCATTGCTTTTGATGTATCGCAAATCCAGGCATGCTGAACAATATCTTTTGCTTTCTCTAAATTCAATGTAGCAGCCTTTGAGGAGAACATTGATAAGAGTTGTGCAATAGCGGCAATGGTATAGACCATAAAATGCGGCACCGGAATTTTAAATACTTTTTTATTAAGCACCTTTGAGGTAACAGCATTAACTTCAGGCCAGCTATAAAATTTTTCAGAGCTAATGAAGTAAACCTTTCCAAAAGTATTCTCAGATACTGCTGCCTTATAAAATCCCTCCACAAGATCTATTGCGTGAATAAGACTTAGAACCTTTTTATCAAAGCCGATTGTAGTTGTTAATCCTTTAGCAAAATTCTGGAAGTAAATAAAAATTTCAGTATCTCTTTCACCATAAACTGCCGGTGCCCTGCAAATGGTCACGGGAAGCCTATCGCTGTAACTTAGTGCAAGTTTTTCTTGTTCATATTTGCTTCTGCCGTAAGTTGTGATTGGTTTGCATTCAGTTTCCTCGGTAACCGGTTCACCATCTAAGGAAGGGCCGGTAACAGTTTGGCTGCTAAGCACTAAAAATCGCTTGATTGAATCTTTATTTTCAAGGGCAGCTTCAAGCAGGAACCGTGTGGTTTCAACATTTCCCCTGAAATACCCTTCTTCTTTTTTTGCTTTAACCACACCTGCTACATGAAATACATAGTTAGCATTGGTTAATGCATTAGATAATCCCTCTTTGTCAAAGAGACCACATTTATTTATCTCTACATCTTTGCCTTCTAGCCAGCGTAAATTGCTTGATTCTCTCACAATACATCGTACAACAATTCCTTTATCAATTAGAACATCAACCAGGTGACTGCCAACAAATCCGTTTGCTCCTGTAACAACCGCAATAGGTTTATTTTCCATAGCTTATTTGATTTTCAGACTATTAAGTAATAGATTGAAATTAAAATTAAACAAATTTCATCAACATTAATCCTTCTATTAATAAATTAAAGAAGAATTAATAATTATCAGTTGAATTTTACTGTTTTCGCAAACTGTCGGAGGGATAGTTGGATTTATTCAAGAAGTGCCATGATTTCACACGTGCCGATGAAGTTAAAG
The DNA here is from genome assembly GCA_020354005.1 of Ignavibacterium sp. GTDB lineage: Bacteria > Bacteroidota > Ignavibacteria > Ignavibacteriales > Ignavibacteriaceae > BMS3ABIN03. The sequence continues at coordinate 118,677 of CP070637.1, read as the reverse complement.
CCTTAGGATTTTACCCATATTTTAGAGCAATTGAAGAGAATGAAGGACCTGTAGTTCAAATAGAGGGCAAAAAAAAGATTATGGCTGGTTCAAACAACTATTTGGGATTAACCGGTCACCCATTAGTTATTGAAGCCGCCATAAAAGCAGTGGAAAAATATGGTACAGGATGTTCCGGTTCCCGTTATCTTACTGGTACACTCGATATTCATGAAGAATTAGAAGATCGCCTGGCTAAGTTCTTTAAAACTGAATCTGTTTTGCTTTTTAGTACCGGTTATCAATCAGCACAGGGTGTTATCCCAACTCTTGTTGGCAGAAATGAATATGTAATTTCTGATAAAGATAATCACGCTTGCATTGTTGCAGGTACTTTGATGGCTAAAGGTGCAATGGGAAATCTTGCAAGGTACCAGCACAATGATATGAACGATCTAAAGAAAGTCATATCAAAAATTCAAAAGGAAAAGCCAAAGTTAATAGTTAGTGACGGTGTATTCAGCACTGGTGGAGAAATAGTTGACCTGCCGACAATGCTGGAGATAGCAAACGAGAATAATGCTAAAGTTATGATAGATGATGCACATGCCGTTGGTGTTATTGGTAAAGGT
>CP070637.1:116636-117966 GCA_020354005.1 Ignavibacterium sp. | reverse complement strand
TACTGCATCATAAGGAATGGGCTCTGCTGCTGTTTGCCCACCGGGTGCGGGATCATCTAAACCGAAAGAATTATTAAAATATGAACCATCCACGGAAATATTATTGTACAACCAGTTTTTACCACCGAAGCTATAGTTTCCATCATTTCTTGGATCTAGCCTGATAAGATCTCTAGTCGTTCTCTTTATCGATGGTAGATTTACAATTTCATCTGCAGATACAAAGGTTTCGGCTCCAGTTCTTCCGCTATTTAAAACATTATCCTGTTCGCCTGAAACTACTATCTCGCCAATTTCAACTGCTTCACTCTGAAGAGTAAACTCAAGCCTGAAATTCTGGCCAAGAGTTAATTGGATATTTTCTTGTGAGGCAGAAACGTATCCGATGTATGAAACAGTTACGGTATATGGTCCACCAATTCTAAGGTTCGGTAAATTAAATAAACCATTATCCCTGGTAGATGCACCATACTGGGAACCGCTGGGTACATGCTCAGCAATTACATTAGCACCGGGCAACGGATTCCCATCCGCATCCTGCACAAGACCATTCATTGCTGCAGTTGTAACACCCTGTGCAACAACTTGTTCCTGAAACAGAAACGTTATTGTTGCAACAATAAAGAGTAGTAGAAACTTATTAAACATACATACCTCCGAATGTTTTGTTATTAAAATTGATTTGTTAAGTGACTGGAAAATTATGTGAGTTTTATTTTGCAATGTGACCTAAAAATTTTTATTAAAAATATTCAGTCAAAAAATCGTTTCAATAGAGTGAGACTATTATTATTCTATTTCTACCTCTTCTTCTTCACCAAGCATAATCGGCATCCTTGGATGTTTTGCAAATGAAAATGTTAGCTGTTCAAACCAGGAATCAGCAGAGCCCACCATTCGCAATATTTTATTCCATAGCTCTACCGGTGGCCCGAAATCATGCCAGTCAACAACAAGAACACGCACACCTCGTCTTCTCATTTCCTGAATTAGTTTCTGATAGTTCTTATCTAAATGCTGGAGGTAATCAAGAGGAACACCTTCTTCCTGTTTTCTTCCTCGAAAGTTCATTCGTCTATGACACTCTTCCGGAGAGACATTCAGATAAACAAATATATCCGGCGGCATAACATCACGACTCATATTTCTAAACACATCTACATACAATTCATATTCTTCTTTAGTCATAAAACCTCTTTCCAATGCAGTAGTAGCAAATACAGTATCACCGTATATAGGCCTATCCTGTACAACAACGATACCTTGTTCTCCCCACGCTAATTCAACAGCTAAGCGGTGCTGCTCATAGCGTTGACAAAGCATGAACAAT
>CP070637.1:111265-116536 GCA_020354005.1 Ignavibacterium sp. | reverse complement strand
GTTAATCCTATTGCAATGTTTTTAAGTGCTTGCATGATGCTTGATCATATTGGAGAGGTTGAGATTGCTAAAAACATCAGAAGTTCAATTGCTGAAGTAGTAGAAGAAGGCAAAGTAAGATCATATGATATGATGAAAGTAAGTGGCGGATTGGCGGCTATCTCTAAAGGTGCTGCAACCACTCAGCAAATCACCGATGCAGTCATAAGAAAGCTATAATCTGTCATCCCGAAACTGTTTCGGAGTCTGTCTTATTAATTTCAAATGCTGAACCAATTTCAGCATGACAACTTAAAGGTAAATCATAATGAAAGAAAAAGTCATAAAAATCTGGCCTGAAATCGAATGGATAAAAGATGAAAAACTAAAAACACAGGTACTAGATGCCTGGGTTTATGCAATTGAAAACAGTGTACTTACCCCTGAAGATCTTGAAGTAATCCCCTTCTCACTTCTGATAAAAGATTGCAAAGTTACTTTTATGAATCACAAGCGCACTGCCGTTCAGCTCTCCGTGGATATTGCCAATAAAATGAAAAAGAATTTTGGTGATGAAATAAAAATTGATATGGATTTACTGATAGCAGGTGCAATACTAATTGATGTTGGTAAATTATTTGAGTATCATAAAGTTGATGGAAAGCTGACAACAAGTAAAGCTGGTAAATTACTCCGTCATCCCTTTAGCGGTGTAGCTATTGCTGATCGTTTTGGTCTTCCACCTGAAGTACAACACATCATCGCTTATCATGCAAAGGAAGGTGATCTTGCTAAGAGAAGTGTGGAAGCAATAATTGTGCACCATGCTGATTTTGTATCATTCGAACCATTTAAAGCTTAAGAGAAACTATGCCACAAACTATAATTGAAAAAATAGCACAAAAATATGCAGTTGGCTTATCATCCGACCATGAAGTTCGTTCAGGTGATTATGTAATGATTAAACCGGCTTATGTAATGACACACGATAACACAGGTGCAGTTATTCCAAAGTTTAGAAGCATTGGTGCGAAAAAGCTAGCAAATGTTAGACAGGTTGTTTACACACTAGATCATAATGTTCAGGACAAAGGTGAAAAGAATTTAGAAAAGTATAGAAACATAGAAGCATTCTCAGTTGAAATGGGCGCTGATTTTTATCCTGCAGGAAGAGGAATTGGTCACCAGATTATGTGTGAAGAAGGTTATGCCTGGCCCGGTACTATGGTAGTTGCTTCAGACAGTCACTCAAATATGTATGGCGGCTTAGGATGTTTGGGTACTCCAATTGTAAGAACCGACGCTGCTGCAATCTGGGCAACGGGAAGAACATGGTGGAAAGTACCGCCAATCGCAAAGGTTGAATTGAAAGGTAAGTTACGCAAAGGAGTTACAGGTAAAGATGTTATAATCTCATTGTGCGGATATTATAATAACGATGAGGTATTAAACCATGCGATAGAATTTGTCGGTAAGGGCATTAAATATATTTCGATGAATGAACGGTTTACTATTGCTAATATGACAACTGAGTGGGGAGCACTTGCAGGAGTTTTCCCAACTGATGAAGTAACAATTAAATGGCTAAAGGAAAGAAACCAATTTATTGAGCAAAGAGGGCTGGAAAATGTACCCTCGGATGCAGATGGCAACGGAAAGCATCCCCGCATAAACGAAAGTAATATTGCTGAGGTTGAACAGAATAAAATTGAAGCTGACAAAGATGCATTCTACTCAAATGAACTAACGATCGATCTCTCAACAATAGATCCTTACGTCGCAGGACCGAATTCTGTAAAGGTGATGAACACAGTTTCTGACTTAAAAAAGAAATCTGTAAAAATTGGTAAGGCATATCTGGTTTCATGTGTTAACAGCCGAGTTGATGATATAAAAGCTGCAGCGGAAATTATTGAAGGTAAAAAAGTTGCTGATGGGGTTGAATTTTACATCGCCGCTGCATCAAGTGAAGTGCAAAGTGAAAGTGAAAAGACAGGATATTGGCAGACGTTGATAGATGCCGGTGCGAAACCTTTGCCGCCGGGTTGCGGTCCTTGCATTGGTTTGGGTGCAGGCTTGCTTGAAGATGATGAAGTCGGAATTTCTGCAACGAACCGAAACTTTAAGGGAAGGATGGGTTCGCCAAAAGCTCAAGCTTATCTTGCATCACCTGCAGTTGTTGCATCTTCTGCGATATCCGGTATGATAGATTATGATTGGGATGGTGATCGCAACGAAATTAAAGCCGAATTTAAAGCGAACAAAAAATCTGATGTGATTCAATCATCTGTTAAAATATTAGATGGATTCCCATCAACTATCGAAGGTGGTTTACTTTTCTGTCATCAGGATAATGTAAACACCGATTTAATTTATCCCGGAAAATACACTTACAATGATGATATCACACCCGAAGAACAGGCCAAAGTATCCATGGAAAATTATGATCCTGAGTTTGGTAGCCTTGCAGAAGAAGGTGATATAATTGTTGGTGGTTTTAACTTTGGATCCGGTAGTTCACGTGAACAAGCAGCAACCTGTTTGAAGTATAAAGGAATTGCCTGTGTGGTTGCCGGATCGTTCAGCGAAACATATAAACGGAATGCTATCAACAATGGTTTCCTAGTAATTGATTGTCCGGATCTTGTAAACGATCTAAAAGAAAAACTTGGCACTGAAAAACCGACTATCAAAACAGAAAATAAACTTAAGATAGATTTTAAAAATTCTTCAATATCGTATGATGGAAAAGATTATTCTATCGATCCTGTTGGTGAAGCAGCACAGGAATTAATAATAGAAGGTGGATTGGAGAATTGGGTGAGAAACCAAATAGAACGCGGATGACACAGATTAATTATGATCAGCGCAGATCTAAAAGAATCATATTAGTCAGCGTCCCATTACAATCAAAAGAGGAAAAAATATGCCAAAAACAATTTCACGCCAAATAGCAGAATTCGCCTTAAATTTAAAATACAATGATCTTCCTGATGAAATAGTTAATGAAGTAAAAAGATATTTATATGATTCAGTAGGATGTGCGTATGGAGGATATCATACAAAAGACGTAAACATCTTAAGAGATATTTATAACGATATGGCAGGAAAAGCCGAAGCAACTTTAATGGGCTTTGGTGATAAAATTCCTGCAGTAAATGCAACCCTTGTAAACTCCCTAATGATCCGTGCATTGGACTTCAATGATATTTATTGGAAAGAGGATCCATCACATCCATCAGATATAATTCCTGCTGCATTATCTGTGGGCGAGATGGTTAATGCATCGATGGAAGAAGTAATTACGGCAATTGTTCTTGCATACGAATTTGAACAGAGACTATGTTTATTTGCTGTTCCTGGGATACGGGAAAGAAAGTGGCATCACGCAACTTTAACGCAATTTGTATCACCCATTGTTGCAGGTAAAATGCTTGGTTTAAATGAAGATCAAATGGTTAACGCAATTGGAATCAGCGGAAGTCACAATCATACCATTGGCTGTCCTACGGCAGGCAAATTAACAATGATGAAAAACACTGTTGATCCAATGGCAGCACAGAGTGGTGTGTTTGCAGCGTTGATGGCACAAAAAGGCTACAGTGGAACTGAAGCTGTGTTTGAAGGCAAAGAAGGTTTTATGGATACTTATCTCGGCTGGAATGCAAAGGATGGGAAAGTTGCTCCTGTAAAAATGCAGGGTAGAGATGCAGTTACCGAATGGAAATGGGATGTTGATAAACTTATCGGTGGATTAGGTAAAGACTTCAAAATAATGGAATGCAGTATGAAGGCATTTCCAACAGAGGCATTAACTCACACGCATTTATCTGCAACTCTTAAGGTTGTTACAAATAACAACATAAGTTATGATCAAATTGAAACTGTTACATTAACCACTCTTGCACAGGCATACGATATTCTTTTTGATCCGCATAAATACAGGCCGGAATCAAGAGAGACCGCAGACCACTCACTTCCCTATTGTATTGCTGCGGCATTAGTTGATCATAAGATAACAACTCAGTCTTTCAGCGATGAAAAATTAAAAGATCCAAGAATCTGGGAAGTAATTGATAAAATAAAAGGTGAGCCATCTCAGGAATTTGAAAAGATGTTTCCGGCAAAGCAGCCATCAAAAGTGATTGTTAAAACAACAGATGGTAAAGAATATTCAGAGTATCTTGAGTATCCAAAAGGTGATCCAAGAGAGCCAATGACGATAGAAGATCTTGATAATAAGTTTAATTCGTTATCATCAGATTTATTAAATGACCAGAGACAAAAAGAAATAAAAGATACGATCTTTGCCTGTGAAAAAATGAATGTTAATGAGTTTATGGGAAAATTAATTGTTTAATAATAGAACACTGATGACGCGGATCAAACGGATACACGCTGATTTAATCCGTGATTATCAAATGAATTTGTGTTATCCGTGTTGCATTCAATCAGGATTATTATGAAAAGTTCAAAAAAATCAATAGCAGGTTTAAAGGGAGACAACATTCGCTCAGATTGTTATGTTGAACTAAGCTTAAAGAATAGCGGTGGAATAAAATTGCAGGTTAATAGTAAAGTTGAATCGATGTACGGAAACTCAATTCGCTCTTTAATCGATGATATTCTAAAAAAATTCGATGTTAAGAATGCATCTCTTCTGGTTGAAGATTATGGAGCGTTACCATTTACTTTAGCTGCAAGAATTGAAAACGCCATTAAAAGGGCATTGCCAAAAACAAAAAAAGAATTTCTTTTGCCATTTAATAAAAAATCCCTTTATAAAACTTCTAAAGATCGATTAAGACGAAGCAGACTTTATCTTCCAGGGAATGAACCAAAGTATTTTATAAACGCTGGATTACACGAACCGGATGGCCTAATATTAGATTTAGAGGATAGTGTTGCACCACCACAAAAAGATGCTGCACAACTGCTAGTGAGAAATGCTCTACGTTCAGTTGATTTTTATGGTAGCGAAAGAATGGTAAGAATAAACCAGCTTCCTAAAGGATTGGATGACCTTGATTTTATTGTACCACATAATGTACACGTAATATTAATACCTAAGTGTGAAAGCGCTGATCAGGTAAAAAAGGTGGACAATAAAGTTGCTGCTATAAAAAAAGTGAAAAAGATTAATTCCGAAATATTTTTGATGCCCATAATTGAAAGCTCCCTTGGCGTAATTAAATCATATGAAATTGCAGCGGCTTCTAAAAACGTTTGCTCACTTGCAGTTGGTTTAGAAGACTACACCGCCGATATAGGCACACAAAGAACCGAAGAAGG
>CP070637.1:109867-111165 GCA_020354005.1 Ignavibacterium sp. | reverse complement strand
TTTTCTATTTTTTTCTTTAATGTTTCACCTTCATAATAAGCCATTACAATAAATAACTGATTATCATCTGTTTTTCCAATGTCATGAATAGTGCAAATATTTGGATGATCAAATGATGACGCTGCTTTAGCTTCGGAAATAAATCGTTGTTCTGCTTCTTTATCTGAAAGCAAATGTGGTGGTAAAAATTTAAGAGCAACTAATCTGTCAAGTTTAGTATCCTGAGCTTTATAGACCACACCCATTCCACCCCCGCCAAGCTTCTCAAGTATTTTATAATGGGCTATTGTTTTACCAACCATAACTAGATTAATCAGTTGTTCAATTTTAATATATAATTATGACGCTCTTAATCAAACTCTTAGAATTTAACAGCACAGAAGATTATAAAAGGAACAATTTAAATAAAACCCCTGCTAACCATTCATTATTGGAGGGAATGGCGATCCATTTAGCAGGGGTTACCGAATGATACCCGTTTAGGGCGTTTGAATATATTAGTAATGAACAACTATATCAAGTTTGATTTTATTCATCGATAATATCTAATGTAGTTCTTTGTTTCCCTTTGCTCACTGCGCTTAGCAGAGTTCGTAATGATTTAATGTTTTGACCTTTCTTTCCAATAACTTTTCCTATATCACTTTTATCAACTTTTAGTTTGTAATCCATCGAATTGTCATCTAGAGTATATTCCTTAACAACTAGTTTATCTGGATTATCAACAAGATGTTTTATTATGTATTCAATAAATTCTTTCATAAGTCTTCTCATTGTTTGAATGAAAACAAGATGTAAACTGAAAGCTTCATCCTGACTATTAAAATAGAAAAAAATGATTTCTGATGCTTTAAAAAATCTTTAGAGAACCTGGTACTTTAACCACCCCCTGCCATTTCTCAGATCAACTGCGTGCTCTTTCAAGGTTTTTTATTTCCGATAGGAAAACAGATTCTCAAATATTTTTTTATAATTTTTTATTTCAGCCTATTTAGCGTTTAACGATTGATTGTAATACCAATAAAACCTAATTTCAACTATCAGTAATGAAGGATTTAAGTTGATCTCTCGTCTAAAACAAAATACAGCACCTTCCTATAAACCAACTCCCAAAGATTTACATTTAGTTGTTGGGCTTGATTTGCATAATCTTTAGGAGGCGGAAATGTCAGAGGATATATCTTTGGACCCAGTCGCACTTGACCCAGATAAGTTCGAGGTTCGGCTTGAGAATAATCGTATCCGTGTCCTTGAGGCAAATATACCTCCAGGGCAAGGGCATGGGATGCACTGGCATC
>CP070637.1:108509-109767 GCA_020354005.1 Ignavibacterium sp. | reverse complement strand
TGCTCCTTAATTCATAAAGTTCTCTCATATTTAAATCATCAATCCGTTTGTCCTCAACTTTTACGTAGCCTTCATCAGGGTGCAGCAATCCAACAATATGTTTTATTAAAACACTTTTGCCACAACCGCTTCTGCCGATTATCACTAAAGTTTCACCCGTGTCAATATCTAAGTTCACACCGCGCAACACTTTGTTGGTGCCAAATGATTTATGAAGATTACTTATTTCTATCATATTTAAGTTATTTTTTATTAACTAAAATAGACAAAAGAATGGAGTATTGTTACTATTGATTGGCTCCTTTAAACTATCTTTAAACAGGTAAAATAAGTAGCTGGCAAGTAATATCTTTGAATGCAACTTCTGAGAGCCGATGCAAATTAAGATCATTCGATGCTCTAAACTAACAAAGGCTATCGGAAGCAAGTTTACTTGATCATTTTTTGCTTATTAAATACTTTCTGGAAGTGTGTGTTTTCTTCCTTTGTTCTGCTCTTTCAACCATTCCAATAATGGAACAAAATAATCCACCATCGGTTTTGCGCTCATTTCTGAGCCAATACTATTCTTCAGATGTTCGCGCCAATCAACACTTGCGCCGGGTGAGAGTAAATCGTATAAAAACTTACCTGTTTCTTTATTTCCGTAGTAGTTAGTTGCGTGCGGATCCTGCTTTAAAATTTTATTTGCAATATAATCGTGAAATTGAAAAAGGAGCACATTCGAAATTGCATAATCGTAGTACTGGGCGGCGTCGTTGTTTATGTGTGTCTTAGTTGCGGCATCACAGAATTCATCGCCTCTTTCATTCGGTGGAATAATTCCCTGGTATTTTTTAACAAGCTGCCACCATTTATTATTAAATTGGTCTTTAGGTAAATTATTTGAGTACAGTTCGTATTCGAAATCGGTCATAACACCTGCACTCCAGGGAATGAAGACTATATAGTCTAATGATTCCTTTAGCAAGGTTTGAATTTTGTCAATTTCAAATTCCAGCGGTAATATACCCATCTCCTTTAAAAAAGGAGTTTGAAGCGATGCTAATCCTATCAAGCTTCCAACGGCTTCGTGATAACCACGATTTGCACCTTCTCTTAAAATTATAGGAACATTAGGGTTCGAGTAACTTATGTAGTAATAAATATGACCGAGTTCGTGAAGCGTTGTACCCCACCATCTTGTATTTGGAATTACACTCATTAATGACCGCACATCCTTATCATTATCCATATGCCAAGCAGAGGCATGGTTATT
>CP070637.1:104638-108409 GCA_020354005.1 Ignavibacterium sp. | reverse complement strand
TTTACCAAGTTATTTTTTTTATAAGAAAGATTATTAAATGAATGACTTTGGAGGTAAATTCTGGGACGAGAGATATTCTGCCACAGAATTTATCTATGGTACAGAGCCGAATAACTTCTTCAGGATTAAGCTGGATAAACTAACTCCGGGAAAAATATTATTATTGGGAGAAGGTGAAGGCCGGAATGCAGTTCATGCAGCTCTTAATGGCTGGGAAGTTGATGCCGTTGATTTTAGCACGAGAGCAAAAGAAAAAGCATTACAACTTGCGTTAGATAATGATGTTCTCATAAACTACGAAGTTGTTGATCTATCAAATTATAAACCCAAACAAAATTACTATGATGCTGTCGCGATTATCTATTTGCACCTTATTCCAGAGCTAAGACAATCCATTCACTTACAAGTAGTCAATTCATTATATACCGGCGGTAAGTTGATTCTCGAGGTTTTTGAAAAGGAACAACTTGATAAAAGTTCCGGGGGTCCTCAAAGTCTGGAAATGCTTTATTCAAAAGAAGAATTGAAAACAGATTTTGTTAATATGAAAATAAAAATGCTCGAAAAGCAACAAATAAATCTTGATGAAAGCGAAAAGCATCGTGGCGATGCAGTTGTGATTAGAATGATTGCAGAAAAGGCCAATCGATAAAATGAAGCAAGTTCTATTCATAACATATTATTGGCCACCATCGGGAAAAGCATCTTTATATTGGCCTTTGGGAATAATTAAACATCTTCCTCAATTTGGCTGGCAGCCGGCTGTATTAACTGTTGAAGAGGAATCTTTCACCCAGACAGATGAAAGTTTTGGAAAAGATCTTCCACAAGATTTAAAAGTCTTCAAATCAAAGACCTACGAACCATTTAAATTATATAAAAAGTTCACAGGTAAGAAAGCTGATGAGCAGCTTATTGCATCAGAAACTATATCTATAAAAAACAAAAATTTAACTCACAGGATATCAATTTGGTTAAGAATGAATCTGTTTATTCCTGATGCAAGAATGGGATGGTTTTGGCCTGCTGTGGCAGAAGGAAAAAATATTTTTAATACAGAAAAAGTTGATGCAATAGTTACAATTGGTCCTCCGCATACTACACATTTAGTCGGAAGAAAGCTGAGTGAAAAGTTTAATGTGCCACATGTGCCTGTGTTTATTGATCCCTGGGTTGATATAGTTTACTACAAAAATTTTAAGAGGAACAGAATTACACTAAAAATCGATAACAATTTTGAAAAATTGGTTATGCAAAACGCAAAGGCAGTTGTGTATGTTACAGAAACAATGAAAGAGCATTATCTGAATAAATATGAATTTCTATCCAATAAATCTCACGTACTTTATTGGGGCTACAATGAAGAAGAGTTTGAGTCTATAACCTTCAGTAAAGAGAAAAAAGATTATAAAGTCCTGGTTCATGCTGGAAATATTTTTTACTATCAGAATCCGGTAAACTTTTGGAAGGAGATAAAAAGGAGTAACGTTGATGGTAACAATATAAAGTTTAAGTTCATCGGTACGGTTGATTCTGATATAAGAAAAACTATAACGGAATCCGGACTCGATGAAGTAACTGAGTATCTTGGATTCTTACCGTATTATGATATGCTGAGGGAAATATGCAAAGCGGATTTTCTGCTAGTGTGTGCAACTGAGCCCAGACATGTTCCGGGAAAATTATTTGAATATATCAGAACGGGGAATTCGATTATAGCATTTGGTGATGATAATGATGAAGTAAAAAAATTACTTGACCAATCAAACTCGGGAATGTTGTTTAATTATGATGAATCCGGTAAAGAGTTTTTCAAAAATTATAGTTCTTTAGTTCCAAATCCGGATTTTATAAAACAGTTTGATAGAAAAGAAATAAGTGAAGAATTAAGTAAAATATTAGATACGATTTAATCGTTAAGATATTTACTAGGTGACAGCAGCTGAATTACAAAATACTTTTATACAGCTCAATATATTTTTTGGCTATATATTCTTCATTAAAATATTCAACTGCACGCTCCCTACTAGCTGCCTTCATTTCTTGTAGTAAATCAGGTTTGGTTAGAAGTAACACTATCCCTTCAGCTAAATCCTCCGACGATTGCAACGTAGCAAGATATCCGTTTTTTAAATGCTCTATCATATCCGGTATGCCACCAGTATTAAAAGCTACAACAGGTGTTCCGCAAGATATAGACTCAAGAACCGTATTGGGTAAATTATCCTGAATGGATGGTGCAACGTATAAATCACAGGCATTGTATAGGTTTCTTAATTTTTCTTCATCTGGTATTGTTCCCAAATTATGAACTCTGAATGGTATACCATTCTCAATACTTTTATCAGGTTTGCCAAATGTGATAAGTTCTATTCTATAACGCAGGTCAGAATATTTTTCGTAGATAAATTTGAGAGCATCTAATAAATGATTAAAGCCTTTTCTTTTATCCTTTAAGTTCATAGCACCAATCAATAACAAAAACTTTCCTGAAGTGAATTGAAATTCTTTCCTTGCTACATCTTGATCAATTGGTTTGAAAACTTTAGTGTGTATAGGATTATTTATTACAATAATATTTTTTCCCTTTAGCGTACTACTTTTTCCTGCTTCCTCAGCTAACCAACTGCTGCACGTTACAATTGTAATATTTAAAGAGTTTAAAATGTCTTTTTTTCGATGAAATATTTTGGCTGAAAAATCATTTTCACTTTTAAGTTTTAGAGCTGGACAAGTATTACATCGATCGATAAATTTTTCACAATCAAGATTGTAATGACATCCGCCGGTAAATGCCCACATATCATGTAAAGTCCACACGATCGGTTTATTTAATCCGCTAAGTTTTGCCAAAGAATTTAACGAAAGGTATCCCCCATTAATCCAATGAAGATTTAAAATGTCTGCTTCATTAATTAACTTATTTGAACTTACATCAGCACCATAAAAAGGAAAGCTAAATCTTCCCCTATCACTTACAGTTAATGTTCTGATTAATGATTCATCTAATAAGAAGCGAGAGTAATAACCAATCTTTTCAAAACTATTTGATATGATCGATTCTACTTGTGGATCATTGCTTACTTTTTTATGAACCAGGAGTTTTGAACTCACACTCATTTTATTCAGAGCTGAACTTATTCGTAAAGAGGCAATTGCTGCACCACCATTTAAATCCGAAGTGCCAGCGTGTACAATTTTCATCCGTGTCTATATCCAAAAATATTCAGCTGAAGATCCATTGCAGCATTGCTTTTATAGTGTCTGTTAATCAGTGGTTGTCTCCTACTTAATGGGCTGTTTACAAAGTATCTAAAATTATTTACCTCCAGCACCCTTAATATTTCAGAAAATTTTTGTTTAGAGTTCGTGTAGGAATGATACTCAATAAAAATGTTCTTCACCTTAGACAAGCTATCTTTACAATCTATGATTACTTCGTTTTCAGCACCTTCAATATCAATTTTAAGCATATCAATTTCATCTTCATTTAACAGCAGGTTTTTTAATCTTATTGATTTTATTTTAGTTTTTGGTTTATCGGAATACATTGTTGAGCCATCGGCACCTTCAGAACTAAATTCTATCTCTCCATCTGCTTTCCATACAGCTTTTTCAATAATTTCTATATCATTAAATCCATTGTTCACAAGATTTTCTTTCAAAACTTTAGCAATGTTGGGGTCTGCTTCAAAGGCTTTGATTTTTGCATCCGGATAAATCCGTTTAAAGTAAATACAACTCATCCCAATGTTTGAGCCACAGTCATAA
>CP070637.1:100276-104538 GCA_020354005.1 Ignavibacterium sp. | reverse complement strand
GTTTTAATAGCTTTCTTCTACGTGGAGAACGCGAGGCAAGATAAATTGGTAAGTTAGTTTCAATCATACAGTCTTCCGGATTCCGTTCCCGGGAAATAATGTGCAAGAATTTGTTTGTAGATTCTTCCCTCTCGTGATTGTCCTATAGCACCCCACTGACATAGTCCAACACCATGACCAAAGCCCTTACCACTAATAATAATATCATATCCCGATCTTTTAACTTCAAATAAAGTGCTCCATAGCAACCTGTTTTTTTTGGCGGTTCTTATTCGCGATCTTATTTCATTTCCGTATAAAATAATTTCCTTTCTTCCTGCATTACCTTTTAAAATTATTTCAAGCTCATTTACACGGCCTGATTCAAACCTGCTGCTTACATAAATATCATCCACTTCATAGTTTATACTACTTATTACTCCCGAATTATAAAGTTTATCTATAAATTGACTTTCACTATAAGTTTCAGTCCATTCGTACCGGCTTGAAATTCTACAGTAAGGTTCTGAACCGTCTTCTACTGATGTTAAGTAAGGATGATTTTGCTGTGGAAAAACATTTCCAGCATTTTCGCTCACACCACCGCACGTTGAATGGTAATAGATTCTTGCCGGCTTATCATCATACTTTAATATCAGTCCCTTCGTTTCTAAAACAGCTTTGTTGGAAATTGTTTCTTCTGCAGTATAGCCACCATAAACCTGGTCACGTGTATCAGAATAAATATCATAAAAAATGTTTCCTTTGTTCATTTTCATCAAAGTGTAAGTTCTTGCACAAACGGCCATCGCTTTTAGTGCCTCATAGTTTTCATTTCCATTCCCCAATGGCATTTCCTTTGCAATCACACCTCTTAGGTAGTTTTCCAGTTCAACAAAATTTATTAATTCAACTGTGTTACCTTCTACAATTATTTGTAATCTGCCCCTATAAATTTTACCGTTATATTTTATTGTATTACCCGTAGCGGGTTGTAGTAAAAAATAACTCGCTGTAAAATTTTTTCTGTTAATATTTAAACTTACTTTACCAGACTTATTAAAACATTCAAGCACATTGCCTTCGTTCACTTCTGCTATTTTGCTCTCACCAGAATAAAGATACACCTTCGATTGGATTGTTATGTATAACGCCTCTGGCTTTTCATCCAACAATACTCTTACTGCGCTTGCATTTAATTTTATTTCTTCTTTATAAACTTCTTTTCCTGTAACATCTTCATCGGATGTAAACCGTTTTGTACTTGAACAGGAAATTAATAGGTAAGAAAATATCAAAATTGCAACTATTAAAATCTCAACCTTGAGATTTCTAAACATAGAAAGCAATGTGCCTGTAATGTGATAAGTTAAAAATGAATTATGGGAAGAATTTGAAGTAAATTGCAAAGAGGTTTTTATCGGAACATTGCTTTGATGCTTCCCCATGTACGTTTAACTCCGGATACATTATGAGAAACTGTAACCTCTGAGGAATGAGATGTGGCTCCATCATTATCAATTATCTTCAGCCTGTAAATGAAGACGAGGTCCTCTGTTTTATACGCAGCTTCATCTAAAAAAGAGTAAAATGAGTTGCTTCCTTTTGGGTCGATAGTGGCTAGTTCAACAAAAGGACTTTGGGGTGTTTTCCGCTCTATCACAAATCGCTGTAAATTTACCTCTTCACCGGTTCGCCATTCAAGGCGTACATCATCACCTTCACTATGGCCATGAAAATAATCCAGGAATGCGCCAGCGTAAACCGCGGAAGCTATAATGATAATCGAAAGAAGTCCTATTATCCCACTTTTCATATCTAAAATATATTTCATTATGCTCACTTTGTCAAGACTTTTTAATATTACCTATAAAGTAAAAAGGTTTCATTCTGTATTATTATCAAACAATCCCATATTATTTAATGTTAACAATTACCAGCAAAATATATTCTTCTAAATTTTAAGTAGATAAATTTAGTTGTGTTTTGTTCTGATTATTTTTCTACGATTATCTTTTTATACCAGGTTCTGGAATTAAACTTTAAAAAGATAATCGTTGAATAAGCAATAATGTAAAACGGAAGCGCAAGCCACGCATAAGATAATCCTAATCCAAGATAAACTCCTAAAAAATATGCGAGAGGTACAAACAAGAACAGGTTTGTTATTATTTCGGAGTTCATAACATACACTGTTCTTCCTGCGGCTTGTAATCCATTAGCTAAAACAATGCCAATTCCATAAAATATCTGTGCAAATCCTGCAATCCTTAAAATGGGTTTGGCCACTTCAATGATTGATTGATTATTTGTAACTATAAGTATAACATATTGTGGTATTGTTAGAAAAATGAATCCCAAAATAATTGTGTAGATCGTTGCAACCTTAGCTGTTTCAAATCCGTAGATTTTTGCCAAGGTATACTTTCCTGCACCTAAATTATTCCCAACCAAAGTCTGCACTGCAATACCAAAACCGAAACACGGTAAAAAAGAAATGAATAAAGTGCTGATGACTGCTTGTGTGGCTGCTTGTTCGAGGGTGCCGATAATACCGGTGATGGATACAAAACTTAAAAACCCAATTAGTATAAACACATTTTGAAAAGAAACTGGTAATGATATTCTGAAGATCGCAGCGATAATGTTTTTGTCAAATTTTATGTTCCTGAAGTTCTGATAAGTCTTTCGATATGATGGAAGGAGAATTATTACCAGGTAAAATAAACCATCGAATATTGTGGCCAAAGTTGAACCTAAACCTGCACCGGCTAAACCCATTCTCGGAAATCCGAACGCACCATATATAAACAAGTAATTAAAAATTACATTTAACAAGTTTGTTATTGTTCCTGAGAACATAAAAATTTTGGTTTTATTTATGCCGAAGAAGAATCCGCGATAAGAAACCGATACCAGGAAGAATGGTATTCCTAAAAATCGATAAAAGATGTACTCACCTGCATATGTACCTACGGTTTCATCCGCAGCGAAAAGGTGTGCAATTTCATCAGCAAAGAAAACCCCGGTTGCTGCTACAATTACTCCTAATACTAATGCTATGAACAGTGAATTGTTTAATGTTATACCGCAGCTGATGAAATCACGCTGTCCGAATTTTCTTGCAACTATTACGTGAATTCCTGTGGCGAGACTTGAGAAAAAACTAATAAGTGCCCAGGTAGCTAATACTCCAATACCCATTGCAGCAAGAGCGTAGGTTGCCTCGTCCAATCGGCCAACCATAGCTGTATCCACTAATGATACTACCATTTGTGTAGAGAGTCCGGCAATTGCAGGTAAGGCAACGTGAAGAATTTTTTTATAATAATTGTTTTGGAGTAATAAATTCATTTATTAATTAGAGTAGAAATGATGTAAAGCTGCAAACGATAGTTTTGTAGATGGAGCAAAATCTTAAAAATGTTTATTGAAATACAAAAGTGTTTCAAGGAAGATTAAATCATAAACAATAAGAGGTTATCTCATAAGTCCAATTTTGTCAATCTGTCCATCGCGGCGGACTGTTGAAGACTGACAAGTTAAAATATATCACACTTCGACGAGCTCAGTGTGACAGTATACATTACTTTTGAGACAACCTCTATAATTGTGGAGCTAGGCGGGTTCGAACCGCCGACCTTTTGACTGCCAGTCAAACGCTCTCCCAACTGAGCTATAGCCCCGTCTAATAATGTGTAAAAATAGTTATCTTTTGATGTATTGTCAATTTAAAGCGGTAGTTCACACAAGGAACAATTAACCTTTAGATGCATCTAATAGCATTGAATAAAAGACACACTACTCTTAGCTTTATTTTTATAAAATTCTGATATGATTAAAAGATTTTTAATACTTTTTCCCATCGCTTTATGGATGCTGATCCAATTTGGATGCGATGATACTCTAACCGTGCAGGACGTGGATAACCGGGAAATTCCAGATTCCAATGTAAGTTATCAACAAGACATTGCACCAATTTTTGAGTTGAAATGTGTGAGCTGCCATGGCAGCGGCAGATTGGATGCCGGTCTGGATTTAACAAGATGGACTGCTTTTGTTGATGGCCGAATTGTTGTGCCTGGTGAACCGGATAATAGTGTTCTTGTTTGGTCTATAGAAGGAAATCCTGTTGTTTCTCCAATGCCCCCCATACCAACTCCCCCCTTAACATTTGAGCAAATCCGTGGTGTAAGAACCTGGATTAGCGAAGGTGCATTAAACAATTGATATTTGTTCGAAAGCTGAGTGGTTGCAATCACAAGTAAATTTAAACATCATCT
>CP070637.1:98030-100176 GCA_020354005.1 Ignavibacterium sp. | reverse complement strand
TTTACTTTCCACCAATAAACTTTCACATAATCTAAGAGCACCTCCTTCTTTATAAATTAACTAATTCATGAGCTGCCTGTAAAAAAGGATGGCTTTGTTTATTAATTTATTCAGAAGAGTTATGCACAAGTTATATTTAATATTCACTCTATTTTTTCTTACGAACATTTGTTATTCCCAAACTACTGTTAATCCCGATATCAGTGCTGTTGGTACGTTCAATATGTTCACAAATAACATAAAAGGAACCGAAGAATATGGAAAACTAAATTTCGATATACCCGAAATGGAAGTGTATATTGAAGGTTATTTGAATCCGTATGCAAGAGCAGTATTTAATATTGGTTATCACGAAGAAGAGTTCCATGCTGAAGAAATATTCGCACATATTGTAAGAGGTCTTCCACTCGATATTCAAATTAAAGCCGGTAAATATCTTCTAGGATTCGGTAAGATAAATATTATCCATCCACACGAATGGTCATTCATTTATCGTCCCCTTTTTCACAATATTTATTTTGGTGAAGAAGGATTTAACGATATTGGATTAAATCTTAGTTTTATCCTACCTACAGGTGACCTTTACACTACACTGGATCTGGGCGTATTTAAGGGAGATGCTTTGGCACATACACATGATCATGGTCATGGTGGCGAAGATGAGCAAGATCATGCTGATGAGGATGAGCATGGTCACGAACACGCAGAAATATCACGGGGAAATAGTCCAATCTTTGTGGGAAGGCTCGATTCTTTCTTTCCATTAGGTGATTTCAGCAATCTTGAATTAGGATTAAGCGGATCGTATGGAGTTCATTCAAAAGCTGATTTCAATTTAACAGGTGATACAACAGCTGCTCACCAAGAATCACCCTTGAACTATGGCTATTTAGGATTCGATTTTAAGTACAAGTACAGACCCAATTCTTATACAGCTCTCACAATTCAGGGTGAAGGAATGTGGAACAATCGCGAAGTGCTGCGAACAGGCGGGAGTGGCGTAAATACCATAAAAGATATACAGGAAGTGATTAATACATTCGGTGCGTTCCTTTATCTTGATTACAGATTCAACAGAATATTCAGTATTGGTGCCAAGTATGATTTTACTTATGGTATACCGGTTGATGAGTCCGGTTTTAACACATTGGCAAATGATGATCAAAATAAAACCAATGGCATTGAAGGTTGGCTTGGCTATTATCCTGTTGAAGAAACTGTTGTGCTCCGTTTGGGTGTAAGGCATCTAATGTTTGATTTTGCCGATGGATCTAAAAGAGACAGCGAAACAACAATCAATCTGCAATTAATTTTCTCATTAGGGCCACATAAGGCTCATCCATTTTAATTTTTTAGATGAAAAGACCTATAGAGGTATAAAATGAAAATATTATTTTTAACATTATTTCTGTTTTTTAACTCAGCCATATTGGCTGATGAGATAAAAGTAGTAACAACCACAACAGTAATATATGATTTAGTACAGAACATTGGTGGGGATAAAGTCAATGTTGATTATCTTTCGCGTGGTGATCAGGATGTACACTTCTTAGAAATCTTGCCAAGCTACATGATGAAACTTCGAAAAGCTGATTTGTTCTTCAAAATAGGTTTCGAACTTGAGTTATGGTCATATCAGTTAGTTGATGGTTCCCGAAATTCAGATTTAGTCATCATTGATCTTTCAACAGGTATTACACCTAAGCAAGTACCCACTGGCAGGGTGGATGCAAGTATGGGTGATATTCATCCATTTGGTAATCCACATTATTGGCTTGATCCTGATAACTCCAAAATAATGGCATACGAAATTTATGATGCACTCTCAGAACAATCTCCCGAGGATGATGCATATTTTAAGAGTAACCTTGATAATTACAATGCTACAATAGATAAAAAGATTATTGAGTGGGAAAAGAAAATGTTAGAGATTGAGCAAAAGCAAATAGTATTTTTTCATGCATCCTGGATTTATTTTGCTGACAGATTCAATGTTAAGATTGCCGGATATGTTGAACCCAAGCCTGGCATCCCGCCAACCCCCTCGCATAATGCTGCTTTAATAAAATTAATTGAGAGAAAGAATATTAAAGTAATTGTTATGGACGTATTTTATAGTGACAGCGCTCCAAACCAGATTGCCGAA
>CP070637.1:93930-97930 GCA_020354005.1 Ignavibacterium sp. | reverse complement strand
GAGAACTATTCGTTTAGTATACACGGAGCGGGATTATTGCAGAAAGGATTAACAGTTTCTGCTACTTGTGTTTCGTGTCATATGGATCACAAAATTCTTCCACACACAGATTCAAGATCTTCAATTGCAAGACAGAATATAGCAAATACCTGCTCTGCTTGCCATGCAGAAATAGAAGCAGTGCACAGGAAAGTAATAAAAGGAGAGTTGTGGGAAAAAGAAGCTCATATTCTTCCGGCTTGTGTTGATTGCCATCAACCACACGAAATAAGAAAAGTTTTTTACACGCAGGGTATGGCAGATGAGGATTGCCTGAGGTGTCATGAAGATCCAACGATTATTTCAAAGGAAGATGGAAGATCTCTCTTTGCAGATTATAATGTTCATCAAAATTCGATTCACAAGAAAATTACATGCAGTCAGTGTCATTCCGAAGTAAATGCTTCAAAACTAAGACCTTGTTCCAGTATCGAAAATAAAGTTGATTGTACTGGCTGTCATTCTGAAATCGGGGAGGAATATTTAACAAGCACACATGGAATATTATCATCAGCGAACGATGTTAATGCGCCCATTTGTAAAGAGTGTCATGGTACTCATGGTGTATTAGGTAAAACTGATCCCAACTCGCCATCATTCGCTATAAATATTCCAACTCTATGTGCACGATGTCATCGTGAAGGGGAGCAGGCTGCGGTTAGAAATACAGCCTCAGAAATAGATATTGTTAAACACTATACCGAAAGTATCCACGGAAAAGGATTGATAAAAAGTGGATTAACTGTTACTGCAACATGCACGGATTGCCACACAGCTCATCATGAACTGCCGCACAACGAAGCAGAATCAACAATCAATAAAAATAATATTTCAGGCACTTGTGGTAGTTGTCATCATGGCATTCAAGAGTCTTTCGAAAGAAGTGTTCATTCACCTTCAGTAACAAAAACCGATAAGGAACTCCCGGTTTGCAGTGATTGTCATAGCGCGCATACAATTTCAAGAGCGGATACAAAAGGATTTAAATTAGAAATAATGGATCAGTGTGGAAAATGTCATGAACATATTGCAGAAACTTATTTCGATACATATCACGGAAAAGTATCACAACTCGGTTACGTAAAAACAGCAAAATGTTACGATTGCCATGGTGCACACGATATTCTTCC
Source organism: Ignavibacterium sp. (assembly GCA_020354005.1). Lineage (GTDB taxonomy): Bacteria > Bacteroidota > Ignavibacteria > Ignavibacteriales > Ignavibacteriaceae > BMS3ABIN03. The sequence goes on along the minus strand of CP070637.1, from coordinate 96,761 downwards.
GACAGACAATCCTGAATCTCGGTTAAGTCATGAAAATATCGTTGAAACTTGTAAATCCTGTCATCCTGGGGCTCACAGACAGTTCGCTGGTTATTTCACTCATGCAACTCATCACGATTCACAAAAATATCCAATCTTGTTTTGGACGTTTTGGGGTATGACAGGTCTTTTAGTTGGAACATTTTTGATTGCTGGATTGCATACATTACTTTGGCTACCAAGATCATTAAAATGGAAAAAAGAATTACAGCGCCGAATGAACTCGAACGAGAATTCATCGAATGATGATAATACAGAAACTACAGAAGAGAATGCCGATGGATAGCAAAAGTAAAACTGAACTACAATTCCAAAGATTCACACGGCTTAACCGAACCTTACACGTATTAATGATAGTCAGCTTTTTAACCTTGGCTTTAACGGGATTATCACTCAAATTTTCTTACACCGGGTGGGCTGTAATTCTCTCAAAGTTTTTTGGCGGATTCGAATCTGCAGGATACTTGCACCGTTTTGCTGCTGTAGTTATGATAGGTGTATTCTTAACACACTTATTTGATGTAATAAGATTAAAAAGAAAAGAATTCGGTACCTGGAAAAGTCTATTTTTTGGTGATAATTCTATGCTGTTTAATAAGAGGGATTTAAAAGAATTTGTAGGCTCTATTAAATGGTTCGTTGGAGTTGGTGAACGGCCTGAATACGGCAGATGGACATACTGGGAAAAATTTGATTACTTTGCTGTGTTCTGGGGTATGTTTGCTATTGGCTCCACAGGTTTAACACTATGGTTCCCGGAACTGTTCACCAGGATTTTCCCCGGTTGGTTCATTAATGTTGCCACAATAATTCATAGTGACGAAGCGCTGCTTGCAACCGGATTTATATTTACGGTTCACTTTTTCAACACACATTTGCGCCCCGAAAAATTTCCGATGGATATTGTAATCTTCTCAGGAAGAATTCCACTTGAAGAATTTAAACTGGATAGACCGGATGAGTATAAAAAGCTAGTAGATTCGGGCGAATTAGGAAAACACCTGGTTGAACCCTATCCTCTAATTGTAATAAAGGCAATGAAAATATTTGGTTGGACTGCATTGATTATCGGACTTAGCATGGTGTTGTGGATAATCTATGCTATGATTTTTATATATCGATAAAATTAGTTAATACTTTACAAAGTCACATTATCAAAGTAAATTATTGCCCAATGTGAAAAAATTACTGCCACAAGAAGTATATAATCCTCTTACAATTTTTGGTGTTGGTCTTGCAGCACTAAGTTTTGGCATTATCATTTTTCTGTCAATCCTTGAATACCTTTCGGATGAAACTCATCCTTATATGGGAATCATAACATTTATCATTCTCCCTATATTCTTGGTAATAGGAGTTTTTACTGTAATTTTTGGGATTGTTAGGGAACGAAATCGTATTAAAAAAGGACTGGAGAGAAGCCAACAATTCCCAATTCTAAATTTAAATGATCCGAGAGAAAGACGACTTATTTTTATCTTCTCAGTAGGAACAATTCTTTTTTTATTCTTCTCAGCATTCGGAAGTTTTAAGGCATTTGAATATACCGAAACTGATGAGTTTTGTGGATTAGTATGTCATACTGTTATGGAACCTGAATATACTGCGTATTTGACTTCACCACATTCAAGGGTTGGTTGTGTTAATTGCCACATTGGTTCTGGTGCAGCCTGGTTTGTTCGTGCAAAAATCTCTGGCTCTTATCAGGTTTACTCAGTCTTATTTAATAAATACTCAAAACCAATACCTACACCTGTTAAAGAATTAAGACCTGCAGAAGGAACCTGCGAGCAGTGTCATTCTCCGGAACATTTTTTCAGCGAAATTAAGTATGAAGCTGATTACTATTTATATGATGAAGAAAATACTAAATCCTCTTTATCGATGCTGTTAAAGATAGGTGGAGGCAACAGTGAGTTAGGAAGAACAGAAGGAATTCACTGGCATATGAATGTTTCGAATAAGATGGAGTATATTCACACTGATGAAGGCCGTGCGGAAATTCCCTGGGTTAAAGTTACTTCAAAAGATGGATCCGTGAAGATTTTCAGAGATATTGAATCTGATTTTGATGAAAATAATTACAATCCAAAAAATCTAAGAGTAATGGATTGCATTGATTGCCATAACAGACCTTCACATATCTATTATCCCGCCGATAAATCTGTAAATCTTTCATTGTCTTTGGGCAGAATCGATGAATCATTACCCTATATAAAAAGCGTCGCTGTAGAAGCATTAGAAAATACATACTCATCAAAAGAAGCAGGCATTGATAGTATTAGCATATCTGTTAATGATTTTTACAAATCCAACTATCCAAGCGTATATGCTGACAAAAAAAATATTATTGAAGATGGTATTGTAGAAGTGCAAAAAATATACAATAGAAATTATTTCCCAAGCATGGGTGTAAATTGGAGAGAATTCCCAAATCATATTTCTCATTTGTATGATGAGGGATGTTTTAGATGCCACGATGGCAATCATGTGAGCGATGAAGGTGAAATTATAGGTAAAAATTGCGATTTATGTCATACAATCATATCACAAACAACAGGTGATGGAGAAGAAATTGTATCGTTATCAGGTATTGATTTTATTCATCCCGAAGAGCTTGATATTGATGTTGAAGAATTAATATGTGTTGATTGCCATGCAAGAAAATAATTAGAGTAAAACACTTTATATAGACTATTTCGATTGCAAAAATTGAAAGATAAAGAAAACATTCACGACGGAAAGAACGGAGACAATAAACGCCGTGACTTTTTAAATATATTAATTGGGGG
>CP070637.1:92730-93830 GCA_020354005.1 Ignavibacterium sp. | reverse complement strand
TTCGATACCGCCATAATTTTTATCAACACAAAACTGAACAAGCTCATCCCAAACTACACCTGCACCTGCTTCAATGATTACATTTGTTTCATCTTCGCTCATAATGTTAATACCAGGAATTGAATTTTTTATTACCAGTCCATCAAAATCATTAACAAAAAGCACATTGCTTCCACCGCCTAAAATAAAATTTTTATCAGACGGGATTTCATTGTTTGATAATAGATTTTGTAATTCATCAAGAGAAGAAACATCAGCAAAGTATTTTGCTTTAGCGTTTATGCCAAATGTATTGTAATTTTTTAATGATTGGTTTGTAATTATTTTCATACTATTGATCGTCCTGCAATAAATTCTTTCTGTGATTATTAAATGATTTGATTTATACAAATATAATTTAACAAATATTTTGCCAATGAATATTGAACACTCATCCTTTACTAATAAATGTTACATGTTATCCAATAACTTTTAAATCCAATTATTTTTATAAATATTAGTAACAGTAAAAATAAATTTTATTCAACTATCACACTTACAATATGCCTGAAGAATTTGATTTTGAACAATCAGCAATAATACCTTATAAAATAGAAGATGATGAACTAAAAATTCTTCTTATAACTTCTATCAGAAAAAAGAAATGGATTATTCCCAAAGGTTTTATTGAGTTTAATCTCTCGCCATTTGAATCTGCAAAGAAGGAAGCGTTTGAGGAAGCTGGTGTGATAGGCACAAACGAAACTTTTGAGCTGGGCTCTTTTAACTTGAACAAATACGGCGGTTTAACTAAGATTATTGTTTACTCAATGGAAGTTGAAAAATTTAAGGATGCTTACCCGGAAAGGAATTTAAGAAAGAGAAAATGGTTCTCAACAGAGGAAGCAATTGAAACTGTTTCTATTCCCGAAGTAGGAAAGTTGATAAATACATTGCAGGAAAAAGTAAAAACTTCTCAGTTCAAGTAATCCTTACTTACCAATATGTCAGTCTGAGCTAATCGAAGACTGACTATCTATATTAGTTTCACACTTCGACAGGCTCAGTGTGACAAAAAATGTTTATTGTCACATCCTACTTCACTCTCTTCACTCAAACTG
>CP070637.1:89187-92630 GCA_020354005.1 Ignavibacterium sp. | reverse complement strand
TCTTTTCTTCTGTTTTAGCCCTTCCCATTTCCAGAGTCTCGGCAAACATGCTGATGAGTGATAATGGTGTTCTTAGCTCGTGTGAAACATTGGAAACGAAATCAGATTTTAATTGTGCAATTTCAACTTCGCGTTTAATATTTCTATACACTATGTATACGCCAACAATAAGAACTAATGTTAGAAGGGATATTAAAATAATATTCGAAACTACTCTATCTTTCACAAGATCTTCTATTGTGCTCCCAACTAATGAAATACCAACTTTATAATTTGGAAATATCCATAGCGCTCTTTCCTGTTGTACTTTTGTAGAATCGTAATCTTTTGTTGAATTGTACTGAAAATTCTCCTCACGGTTAAATACCGATATTACAAATTCCTCTTCAGCAATTTCCTGAATCTTTGGCGATAGTATTCTGTATATAAACTCATTCGGATTCACAAAAAGTCCTGTTAGTTTGTTGATGCCAGCAGGGGTTACCTCAATAAAAATTAATACTGCATTTTGGTTGGCTACTTTGTATTTAATAGGTTCAATTTTTCTGTAGCCACCTCTTTTATATGTGAAGAGGCGTGTTACAACCTTGCTGTTTTCTTTAAGAAGATTTATGATGATTACATTTAAACTATCGTAATTAACATTTTGAATAGAATATACTTCACTGAATAGAAAGAATTCAATTTCTTCATCACGTTCGCTGTCGGCAACGAAAAAGCCTTCTAAAGAAGGAAGATCATTAAATAAGCTGTCAACCATTCTGCGAGATTTTATTTCGTTCACCCGTTCCAGTTCGTCAAGCAAATCATCAATTTTTGTCGCCCAGCTGCTTGCCACATCTTCCGAGTACTGGTTAACAGAAAACAAAATTGCTTCCAGTTGATCAGAATAAATTTTTTCAATTACTTTTTCATTTTCACTCAGTGATGTTAATTCATTAATAGTAAGAAAGGCTGCTGGAAGGATAATAATTGCAATTAGAATTAGCCCTATTTTCTTTACAGTTTTATTCACTTTTAAAGCTGGAGATATAAATTTATTTCTTTAAATAGAAATATAAGAATGTTAATCTGAAAGAGTATACGATTATAACTCTTACAAATTGGTTGGATTACTTAGTTGATTTATTTACAAATAATTTTTAGCATTGGTTATTATGCAACGGTTCTTAATAGTGCTGGGTATATTGATTCTGTTAGCAGGTTTGCTATGGCCGGTACTAATTAAACTGCCATTTGGCAAACTTCCGGGTGATATAATAATCGATAAGCCTAACTTTAAAATCTACATTCCAATAACAACAATGCTGCTAATAAGTATTTTCCTTTCAATAATATTCTGGATATTTAAAAAATAATCTGCTCAATAACTTCCTGCCAATTATCAAAACACTAACATCCCGACTTCTTCAAGACTAAGCTTTATGCGCTCAAATGTTTTTTCGATATTGTTATCCAGACCGATAGACATTCTAACTAATCCTTCGCTTAATCCCATTTTTTCTTGCTCCTCTTTCGGTATTTCTGATGAAGTACTGTGACCTGGTGAGCTAAATAATGTTTTAAAATATCCCAAACTCACGGCAAGATAACCTACTTTGTTGGCCTGTAATCTTTCCATAAGAGTATCAGCTGTTTTTTCATCTCCAGCATCTAATGCCAGCATTCCGCCATATCCAAAACCTTCATTCATTAATTCAGTCATCAAAGGTTTTCCACTATGCGAATCAAGACCGGGATAGAAAACCTTGCATCCGAGCTTTTCAAGTTCTGTTGCAACATACATAGCATTTTCGCTATGTTTTTTCACACGAATATGAAGTGTATGTAGATTTTTTAATATGCTAGCAGCACGATAGCTGTCCAGTGCTGGTCCAAGCAGCATCGATGCACCTGAATTTATATGAGTTAACTCACTTATAAATTCTTTGGTGCTGCAAACACATCCTGCCGTGCAATCGCTTGTACCATTAATATACTTTGTTAGGCTATGTATTACTATATGCGCACCCAATTGTAAAGGAGTAATTGAAATAGGGCTGAAAGTATTGTCAACAATTAACTTAAGGTTGTGTGCATTTGCTGTTTTACTTATTTCGGGTATATCAGCGATTTCCAGTAAGGGATTGCTCACGGCTTCGCAATAAATAATTTTAGTATTGGAATTGATTGCATTTTCAATCGCACCCAAATCCTGTTCATTTACAAAATTTACTTTAATACCCAATCTGGGAAGAAAGTTTTTAAATAACGCATAAGTTCCACCGTAAATAGTTCTGCTCGAAATAATTTCATCGCCCGTGTTACATATTTGCAAGATTGCACAAGATATTGCCGACATTCCTGAGGCAGTTACTATTGCTGCTTCACTATCCTCGAGTTTCGCCAGAGCATCTGAAAGATATTTGTTTGTAGGATTCCAATGTCTCGAATAAAGAAAACACCCCTCAATCTCGTGATCGAACATTTCCTTCATTTTTTCAGGATTTAGAAAAGTGTAAGTAGAAGAATCGGTTATAGATGGATTAACACCCCCGTATTCACCAAATACTAAATAATCTTGAATTTCTGTGCTGGGATCAAAGTGATGCATGATTATTCTCCTTATAAATTATCAATTGATTTAAATTTCTCAAAAAAATTTTTTGATGAGTTTCCAATTAGATATTCCGTTTCCCCGTACTTGGAAAAAGTGAACCGCATCCCCCTTTTTAATAAAACTATAATCACTTGTAATCCTGATTATCAGTATGCAAAATATTATGCGATTCAATAATAGGTTATCAGATATCTAATCAGAAATCCGAGTTCAAAATTAATTACACTACAAACTTAGTTAGATATTTTATTATCTCACTAATTCTTAAATAAGACTGACAGATATTCCACCGTTAAATTTGTTTGAAATGAAAAGAAAACCGATTTTGCAGAAGAAATTTATCATTACTTATTTACACAGATGCAAAACAGAAAAACTGATTTAAATTTACAAAAGAGAGCTGCAGCAGAAAAAGCGGTTGAGTTTATTGAGAGCGGAATGGTTGTTGGATTGGGAACCGGCTCTACCGTAAAATTTATGATTGAAAAATTATCTGCAAAAGTTAAAGAGGGATTGATCATATCTGCAGTTTCAACATCGCGTAAAACAACATTGCTTGCTGAATCACTTGGAATTAATGTGATCAATTTAGAAGAAGTTGATGAGATCGATTTAACAATTGATGGTGCTGATGAAGTTGATCCTGAATTGAATGGAATTAAAGGTGGTGGCGGAGCTTTATTATATGAAAAGATTGTTGCTGCATCCTCCAAAAAAAATATTTGGATTGCTGACTCTACAAAGTATGTGGAAAGGCTTGGCAAATTTCCGTTACCCCTTGAAGTTTTACAATTCGGATCGGAAAAGACTTTTTCTAAATTATCCTCATTGGGCTATTCACCTA
>CP070637.1:86434-89087 GCA_020354005.1 Ignavibacterium sp. | reverse complement strand
TAACCGCCAGGACTTACTTCTTCTTCCTGGTAATAAGCAACATCTTCATAAGTTTGATCTGCAGGTATTGTTGATAGATCGTCTTGAGTGGCTAACTGAGTATAACACCCGGTTAAAAATGCTGGTAAGATTGCAATTGTTAAAAAATATTTAGTAAATCTCTTTTTCATCATAACCCTCTTATAATTAGGTTTTAATTTTTGTACACAACTAACAGGCCTGAAGAGTTGGTAAAGATTCTTTAGAAAATCTGCAAAAAATAAAGGAAAGAGGATTATGCTTGTAGCAATCCTTAAACCGACTTGTATACTAAATAATACAATTCAAACGACTTTATTGCCGATTATCATAATTGTTTAGAAGATTGCCTGAATATATTCAATCCTCATTCCCCTGTCTGCAGAAGTTTCATTTAGTGTATTATTTTTAAGTATATCTCTCAGATCAAACTCAATCGTAAAACCACTTCCTACACTCCAGCGTAACCCGGCATTAAGATAACCTTTTCCACTGCTGAATTCATTATTATTATCGTTGAAGGCGAAGTTGTATTCAACAATTAAGGATACTTCAGATCCAATAGTCTTTTCGGCACCAACCATAAGATTTACAAAGTTATCTCCATCATCTCCCTCCAACGAATAATTGCCCGTTGCATGGAGAGCTAAGAAACCCCAAAGTTCAAAATTTTTACTTGCTGCCGCAAAGAATCCTGGAGATTTGAAAGTGTACCTGCTTTTTTCATCAAAATACATCCCGGAGCCTTGTGAGTCAAACCCTAAAGTTATCGCAGGCAAATAATTTTTCTCATCAAGAGCCCTTACTCTAATATTGATTCCAGGCCATTTATACCAGTCAATTGAACCTGTGCCTATCACATTGGCTCCACCATATGAAATTCCAAAGCTTAGGTTCTTAAATACTCCAACGTCTAAATAAGCAATCAAAACACCTCCACCCATGATATCCGCTGTTACATTGACAAAACCTTTTTCCAGTACTCCAGCGGTAGGCATATCGATCAAATACATATATTCATATTTTGCTGATACACCGGCAGTACCTTGTGCAATAGATAAATTTGATAATGTTAATGAAAGGGTAAAGAAGAGAAATAATTTTTTCATGATTGTGCGATTCATAAAACTTAAGCTAGAACTAAGCAAACATAATGATTATTTATAAAATTTGAATTTTCAAATGAATACAGACTAAACACTTTTCGGTAAAAAATTAATTTTAATATAAGAAGGGAACAAAGAGAATTTAGAATCAACATAAATACCAACAGTACCAACTAATCCAGTTGCCCTCAGTATCATAAATCCTTCGTCTTCATTAATAATGATAATTTCCACATAATCTTTACCTTCCGTAATCCGAAAAGTTCCGCTTGTAGTTCTAAGAGGAACTTCCCATCCTAATGCGTTAATTGGTTTTATCTTTATGATAACTTCTGATGATGGATCAGCAAATACAACATTTGGAACTGATACTATTTCCACTTCATATATATTGAAAACAAAATAATAAAGTAACATACAGGTTAGTACCAAAATACTAAAGGTTAAAAACAGAACTTTGTTAATGTTTGATTTTAATTTCATTTAATAAATCTCTTAGACTCGGCATACATTTTGGATCCCATACGTAAATATAGGTTATGCAAGAGTGAATTTTTACACGTTCCATAATATGATGTTCATAATTTACTACGACAGTAAAATTCACATTCAATAAGTCTTTGTAATACCTTGTTATTCAGAAGGCTTAATAATATATTTTTATGATAATTATTAAAGAATATGAGAGATGTAATCTACATACTATTTATTGCATTAATCCTTGCCGGTTGCGCTGGAAATAGAGAATTACAGCAGACTTCAAAAAAGGCTTTGAGCAAGCAAACAATTGAAGATCCAAAGCAAAAAGCAATGGAGCACTTCTTAAACGGAACTGTAGCAGAGCAATCAGGAAATTATCAAACTGCAATATTAGAATATCGAACAGCAATGCAGTACGACACCAGTGCCGGGTTATTTTATTCGTTGGCTAAAGTATATTTTGCTACAAATAAACTTTCCAATGCACTTCACAATTCACGCTTATCTGTACAACACGATTCAACTGAGCTTGAGTACTACAACTTAATGGCGGATATATATATTGTAGCACGTGAGAATGATTCGGCTGCTGTTGTACTTGAAAAGATGATTAAGATGGATCCTGATGATGTTCATACCTACTATAAATTGGCACGTGTTTATGAAAATACAAAACCACAAGAAGCGATACGAATTTATGAACAGTTAATAACAGTAATTGGGCCTGAATGGAATATATTAATTCACGTTGCGGAGCTATACGAAAAACTAGGCAAGCACGAGGAAGCAGCTAGATCAATGGAAGAGTTATTAGCATTGGATCCTAGTAATATCTCTCTGCAAAAACTTATAATTGATTTTTATCAACGGACCGGGAATTATGATGAAGCATTGATAATGGTGGATGATATTATTGAACTGATGCCTTATGATCTTGAAGCACGCGAAAGAAGAGCTCAACTATTAATACTAAGCGGGAAATGGCAGGAAGCATCTGCAGAATACAAGCATTTAATTGAACAAGAAGAAGTACCTCTTGAGAATAAAAT
>CP070637.1:84191-86334 GCA_020354005.1 Ignavibacterium sp. | reverse complement strand
ATTGCACCTTCCTCCACATCAACAACCTCAGTCAAAACATCTCTACATATGTTAAAAGTTAGGTCACCAACTCGCTTTACTACGGCACCATCAACAAAATTATCAATCTTATCAAGAGTTATAATTTTATCTTCTTCTAAAGAAGTTTTCATTGCAGGTGCACCTGATGGTTCCACTCCTATTATTTTAGTTTGAGGACTTAGTTGTTTAAATACAGGACCAACTCCAGATGCTAATCCACCACCTCCAACTGGAATAAAGAGTATATCAATTGGATCTTTCATCTTCTCTAAAATTTCCAGTCCAACAGTACCCTGTCCTTCAATTACCTTTTCATCATCAAATGGATGGATGAATGTACACTGATTTTGCTTTGCATAGTTTAATGCTTCATCGTATGCATCATCATAACTATCACCCACAAGTTTGATTTCGATAGAATCATTTCCAAACATTTCCACCTGACGGATTTTTTGTTGCGGTGTTGTTTGCGACATAAAAATTGTTCCGTGAATGCCTGCTTTTTTGCAAGAGTAAGCTACACCCTGTGCATGATTGCCTGCACTAGCGCAAACAACTCCTCGTTTTAACTCATCTTCTGAAAGGCTGTTAATTTTATTGTAAGCACCTCTTATTTTATAACTGCGCACAGTTTGCAGATCTTCACGTTTTAGATGAATATTACACTTATAGCGTTCAGACAGATGATGATTGAAAGTAAGGGGTGTGTATTGTACTACCCCATTTAAATTATCCTTAGCCTTTTCAATATCTTTTAGTTGTGGAAAGTATTTTAATTCTGACTTAGCCTGCTTTTCTAAAACAGGATTTGATAAATTATTCATAATTCTCCGGCCTAAGTTCACGAACAGATTTTCCTGCTTGCCATAGCTCAGACTCACGCATTTCTTTCAGCTCTTCGTTCAGCTTTTCCCTATAGTGTTCGTCACTTCCAGCATCGATAACTATTTTTGCCTCTTTACCGGATGCAACAGAATCATAGAGCTCATCAAAAACAGGTGCAACAGCATCACGGAATTTATGGCGCCAATCAAGAGCACCTCGCTGAGCAGTGGTGGAAACATTTGCTAACATCCAATCCATTCCTTTTTCAGCAACAAAAGGCATTAAGCTTTGCGTTAATTCTTCAACAGTTTCATTAAACGCTTCTGATGGTGTATGTCCGTTTTTCCGCAGAACATTGTATTGTGCTTCAAATATTCCTTCTAGTGCGCCTATTAGAATTCCCCTTTCACCGGTAAGATCTGAATATACTTCGCGCTTAAAATCAGTTTCAAATAAGTAACCGGAGCCAACTCCAATACCTAACGCAATTACACGTTCTTTTGCACGACCGGTAGTATCCTGATAAATGGCATAACTTGAGTTGAGACCCTTACCTTGCAAGAATAGTGAACGAAGCGATGTGCCAGAACCCTTTGGAGCTACAAGAATAACATCGATATCTTTTGGTGGGAGGATTCCTGTTTGTTCGTGAAATGTTATTCCGAATCCGTGTGAAAAGTATAGAGCATCACCTTTGTGGAGACGATTCTTAACCTTTGGCCATTGTGAAATTTGTCCAGCATCAGACAGAAGGTATTCTATTATTGTTGCTTTCTCAGCAGCTTCTGCAATTTCAAACAAAGTTTCACCGGGAACCCAACCATCTTTAACTGCTTTATCCCAGGTAGATGAATCTTTCCTCTGTCCAACAATAACGTTAAAACCATTATCCTTTAGATTTAATGATTGCCCGGGTCCCTGAACACCATAACCAATGACTGCAATGGTTTCGTCTTTTAATACCTCACGTGCTTTATCTAAAGAAAATTCTTCACGTGTGATTACATTTTCTTCAACACCACCAAATTTTATTACAGACATTTGAATTTTATTCCTTTAATAATTTTTCTAATTAATTTTGATTGCTAAGCAAGAGTAACTTCAGGGTGTTTTTCCATGTTATGCAGTTCCTCATTAAAACGCCACATAGGCTTAATTATAGCCACTCTTCCTGAACGTACAAACTCGATGACACCATACGGTTCAAGCTGCTCGAGTAATTCCTGTGTTTCTTCCTTATGACCGCTCTTTTCAACGATCAGAAATTCTTCTTCAACTGTAAGGATACGGGCATGAT
>CP070637.1:80154-84091 GCA_020354005.1 Ignavibacterium sp. | reverse complement strand
GTCTTTCTTCTTCAAACATAACATCTTCAACATTCATAGCTTCCGTAACTCCATCAGTAAACAGCACCAATGTTTCTGATGGATTAATATGTGCTGTTCTTGCGCTATATCTTTTTTGAACTCCAATACCAAGAGGTAATCCTGGAGCAACGGTCATCTGTTCAATCTCGCCATTAGCATGAATTAAATAAGGTGGATTATGTCCCGAACAAGTGTAATCCAGTTCACCGGTTGATAAATCAATAATCCCTAAAAAGAAAGTAACAAACAATCTTGTTTCGTGACTCGCTTTTAACTCTTTGTCTATAAGATTTACAAGCTCATCGGATTTAATTCCACGATAAGCTTTTGCTCTCAACAAAGTTCTGGTGACCGCCATCAAGAGTGAAGCAGGAACACCCTTTCCCGATACATCACCAATCGCAATACACAAATGCGCCTCATCAATAAAAAAGAAATCATATAAATCCCCCCCAACTTCTTTGGCAGGTAGAAGTTTTGCATATAAATCTATCGCTGGTATATCTGGATAAGGTGGAAAGATTTTCGGTATCATTCCATTTTGAATTTGCTGTGCAATTCTTAATTCACTTTCTATCTTTTCTTTTTCTGCGGTTGTTTCCCTGAGATGTTTAATATATTCTTTTAGTTTTTGCTGCATATGAGCCATCGAAACTGTTAACTTACCTACTTCATCTTGTGAGGTAGCTTCAGGAAGTTTTACGTCTAATTTTCCCTCTCCAATTTCTTCAGAAGCATTTGCAAGGCTTATCAAAGGTTTTGTAAGCCTCCGCGTAATTACTATGATGATGATTAGCAGCAGTATAAATCCGAATATCCCAAGGAAAAGAATAACTGTGTTCAGATAATTTAATTCACTATACAACTCATCTTCAGGAAATACAACAGCCAAAGTCCAATTACTTGATGGAAGTTTCGTAAAATACATCCAGCCGGGCTCATTAAGAAATGCAGATTCTAATGGTACAAACGCAGTTTCACCTTTAACCATTTTTTCAGCATACTCTTTCAAAAGTGGATTATCATTCTTTTTGGCTAATCCGAAAACACTTTCGTTTAATATATAGTCTTTTATTGGATGAGTTATGAATGTTCCTTTTGCAGAAACACTGACTGCATATCCGCTTTCCAGCATTTCAACCGATGAAACAATTTGCTCAAACCAATCGAGATCTATATCTGCAGTTACTACACCAGCTATTACCCGTTTACCATTATTAATAGTATAAAAGGGAACAGAATAAGTAGTCATTGTAATGTTACCAACTCCTTCATCAAAATATGGTTCCGTCCAGACCGGTCCTCCTTTGTTGAATGCTTCGGCATACCAAAATTCTTCTGTGTAATGCTTACCGTCAGCTATATCAACAAGTGCAATATCAACAAATTTCAATGTGTCTCCATCCTCATGGTAGTATGGTGCATAATCCATGTATCGCTCATCGTATACACCTGGTTCAAACAATATTGCACCGCCAAAAATTTCTTCATTATTATTAATGTAGCTCTTAAGTACAAAGTGGATTTGCTTGTGAGATAATTCTGAATCTTCCAACAAATTAGCGGCTTTGTTTGTTATTTTTTCTACACCGTCTAATACTCTTTCAATTCTAGTAACGTTATATAGAGCTACACTCTTGGCATATTCACGAACATCATTTAAAATAATTGAACGTGTTACAAATAGATTAAGTAAAATTATAGCTGCGAAAAGGATCGTTGTTGCAGTTAAAATGTAAACACTAAGTCTAAATGCAAAGCCGCGATTCTTAAATACTTTCATCAATAATTTCTGTGTGAATATTTTCTTGATAATTTTTTATTGTTACAATATTATCAATTAATAATTATTTATAAAGAGAGATTTATATGTTCTTAAGTTAGAGGGCTGATAAAATTATAATATGCAACCACATTTTCATTATATTTCATCGAAATGTTGAAACTATTTTTTTCTTCTTATCTGATTATATTACTTACCACTCCTCTCTTCCCTCAAAAAGGAACTGATTCCGTAACAATACCAATTCAAGAGTATGAACCATCAGATAGATTTGGTTTGTGGTTGGGTTACTTCGGACCAAGTTTTGAAGCAAGTGTGAGAGTGAATTCAAGAACTTTAGGCCTTGGTTCATATGTAAGATTGGAAAACGCATTTGAATTACCGACCACTCAAAATGTTTTCAGGGTTGAAGCCTACTTTAGAATCACAAAACATCATAAAATAAGAGCCGGCTATTATGGCTTATCCCGGGATGGAAGTTCCGTATTAGAAAGAGAGCTTCGTATTGGTGACAATGTTTATCCTGTTGGTTCAGTAGCAATTGCAGAGGAGAAGTTTGACATCTTCAAATTAATTTACGCTTATTCAATTGTTAATAATGAAGAGATTGAATCTGGTGTTTCAGCTGGTATAAGTATAATAAGATACTTCTTGGATTCAAAGAGAGAAGTACTTGGTTTTGAGAATAAGACAGAAGTTGATGTTACCTTGCCAGTACCAGTGCTTGGTCTTCATACAATATACCATCTATGGAAAAGATTTGATGCCTTATTCTATGTAAATTTTTTCAGTGTGAAAATTGATATTTACGATGGATTGCTCTTTGATGCTGGATTAGGAATACAATACTTTCTTATCGATCAAGTAGCATTAGGATTAGGGTTTAACATTTTCAAGCTTGATGTATTCGTAGATGATCCGGGTGAATTTCAAGGCAGGATCAATTACTTCCACCAGGGAATTGCATTTTACGCACTTTTTACATTTTAATAATAAATGAAAGTTAAACAACCTCCTCACTAATATTCACGTAGATATTATAGCAATCAATTATTTTTTTGCTTCACCTGCCTATAGTACTTCATTACCTGTAACGCCCATTTATAAAAGGGTGCATCACTTAAAACATAATCAGAGAAAATGTTGGCTTCTCTTAACTTGTTCATCCTATCCTCATCACTAACAGTCCAACCAACAACTTTATAGTTGTATTTATGTGCAATTTCTACGAGTTTCCCCATTTCAAAAACACTCTGATCGTAATCGTCAAAAATCGTTAGCATTAATCGCGCGTTTACAGATATTGCATTGTGAGAATGTCTCTTTAGTTTTACTGCTTCAGGAAGATACTTTTCAGGTTCATCAAAAACCTCTGTACCTTTTGATCCCTCAAGAGCAATAAATGAATGGGGTGCTAATTCTTTTAATCCCTTTGCCACCTTTTCCGTTCTGGTAAGAAACAATATCTTATTTTGATTTTCTTCACTCATATCTTTAAAATCATACTCAGCAGCTAAAAGTATATCCTCTTCAGGGTCAGGTTTTATATCTACTGTAATGGTTTTCACTCGTGGATCATCAATAAATTTATCAAGAACTTCTTCAAGAGAAGGTAAAGTTGCTGCTATTAGTGCATTTGCAGAGAAAACCTGCATTTCAGGTATTGTTGTACTGCCAGTAACAGTAATTCCTCGCATCTCGTCCAGGTTCATGGTTTTGACAGTCCTTTTAACTCTTGAGATAACGCCCAGATCCTCATCGTGACTTAGTATAAACCTTTTATCCTTAGTTACCCTAACATCTAATTCGAATCCTTCATAGCCTGAACGAAGGGCGCTTTCAAAAGCAGGAATCGTGTTTGCTGGATAAATTCCCTCATCATTAAAAGGAGGTTGATAACAAGTCCCTCTATGGGCAATTAGTACCTCTTCATCTATTTTCTCTATTGGCTCACGGAATAGATATCTTAATTCAACTTTCTCCTCTTGCTGGTTATTTAGGATAGTCACAATTAGGTTTTTTCCTTCTCCTCTTTCGATTGTAAACACACCTGTCTCGCTTGAATTATCGGCATTTACCCAAAAATGCTCGACTTCTGAATTCACAATTCTGCTTTTGATATAATGGTTTGGT
>CP070637.1:76240-80054 GCA_020354005.1 Ignavibacterium sp. | reverse complement strand
TCCTTCCATTGCCCGGTAAGGTTTTTTACTCCAAGCTTCTGGGTCATCATCACCATGGTGATATATTTTACCGATCGAGATGGTATTATAACCATTGTCTTTAAAATGTTTCGGTAAACTCGTGACTTCTGGGAGAATGTCTTTTTTCTTCAGCTTGATACCGTATATTTTTGTTGACTGGCAGTACATTCCTGTCAGCAAGCTGATTCTTGAAGCACTGCAGATCGCCTCCTGACAATATGCTCTGTTAAATACCATCCCCTCTTCTGACAGCTTGTCAATATTTGGAGATTTAACCTGGCCAATACCGTAAATCCCCAGTTCCGGTCGAAGGTCATCAATGGCGATAAACAACACATTCATTTTTTTATTTTCAGAAATCTTTGAGCGACAGCTCAATAACAAGAGTGTTGATACTACCGCAAGTGCTGATATTACGATTATTTTTTTCATATATATTTCCATTCTGACTATTATAATTTTCCATTACCGATGGATATTTATTCAATTACCCAATTTCACTTTTAATATTATGTCGATTAGTCAATCCAAATTATAGGCTGCCGTATGGGAAAGTTTCGCAATCCTTCCTGTGTTTCGGGAAGCGGAGCAAGAATTTTCCATAATTCAATATAGTTCTTATTATTGAATGCAATCCCGCTGAATAGCAATGCCGGGTGCCTAACAGGCCACTCATCCCAGTACATTATGTCGGGTTCATATGGCCACTGTGATTTATCTTTAATATATGGGTATATAAATTCCATCCCGAGTTCCATTCCTCTTCCATCTTCTAGCCTAGAGGTAAAAAGGTTTTCTTGTTCATTAGAAAGTATGTAGCAAACAGTTGACATTATATCGATATTGAATAATGAATAACCATAAGGTTTTGTCCTTTTTAATTCCAAAGGGAAACTTCCATCTTCCGCCATTTGATTGGGCAGTAAAACCGTTTTGTAACGATCTCTGCAATATTCAAGCACATCTTCATTATTGGTTAGCCTCGCATACTCTGCCGCTTGCATTACCCAGCAGGTACCATGATTGTTTTTCCTTTCACGTTCGTCAATACCATACTCATGCGTTGTCATCCATTCTAACAACAGTGCAAACCATTCTTGTAGGTTTCGATATAGATTATCATCAATGGCATTCAAATCTTTAAGTACTGAAATTGCTCGAGCTGGTTCAACCAAGTGGATTGCATCGATAAGACCAACACCTCTACCAGGACAAATACCTTTAATAGCCTGTGCATAATTCATGTTTGGATTCATCTTTGTATCTGAATTAACAAACCAGACTTTTAAATGTTTAATTGCGTGGTTTGCATATTTTTCATAAGCAGTAATTTTATAAGCTGCTGTTAAAGTCGCTACTTGAATACTCATATTGCGCATTGCTTCGCGGTGTTCCTTAAAATAATCCGGGTTGCTAATGCCATCACGCCTAATATAAGGCCCTTCAGGGTCATCAGGATTCGGCCACCAATAATCACCTTCGGAATAAAAATCATTTTTTGTTCCCATACTTCTATCACATGTAAAATCTGTTATTGGAATGGGATCTTTCTTTAAATATTCTTCTGCACTTTTTATAATTCTTTCTTTATCAACATTTATTACTAAGATTAAGTTTTCACTAAGAGTATTGATTGTGTCAGAATTATTATTACATCCTATCAGTACTAATGAGATTATCAATAGAAATTTTAGTTTATGTTTTCTAGAATTAATAATCATTTAAATTATTATCTGGATATTCTTTTTTCTAATTGATAATTATAGAGTGATACAACAGATATATTCTTTCTATTTATTCCTTCAATGTAAGCATCGGGACCATAAGTAATGCTCAAGGGATAGTTTGCGTGAATCCCGACCAGTCTTGCAGAAGGTCCATTATGAACACCTTTTATTTTAAGAGTATCATTATTGGGATTGGGAAAATTATATTCTATTTCAACATTCCAGAATGTAGAAAATGCTCCGTGCGTCGGAGCCCAATATCCATCACCTCCAACATAAAAGAACGATCTGTTCCGGGTATTTTCAATTAGTTTTACATTATCGAATAAGTTTTGATGGTTTGCACCACTGTGCTGATCCAACGAAGGAAGAACTGTTACTTTACAATTAGTAAAGACAGAACTTCTTGCGCCTGTATTAAAACTTAGAGAATGCCAAATCTCTGCATTTACATAAATTTGTTTGGCAAGCATATTATAGACATCGCCAAATTGAACCGCATAATGATATTTTCTTCCCTCAATAGTTACATTTTCGATTGTGCAGTTGGAACAAACATCCGAAATAAATCCACTGTCTCCATTTTTAAATGAAACATCTTTAATCCATGAGTGTGAAGCATTTGTAAAGTAAATTGCGTTGTAACCTGCTTCCAAATGATGAGCAAAATATTCGTCTTCTGGAAATTCGAAACGGATATGTTCGATACCAACCTGCTCCAAATAATTCCATTCGGTAATTCGATTAAACCATTCAGGTTTTAAATCATGCATTAGAGGTTCTTTAATTGTGACTCTGTTTCCAATAATATTTGTAATTGTAACTTCTTGTTTAATCAACGGCATTTCTGGACTTTCCCAATGACGTGAACCAATCTGTATATCTTTGCCGTCATACATATGTTCAATCAAAGATGACTGTTCTCCATCCTTATTATACCAATTAATTCTTATCAGCATTCCCACAGATAATTTTGAACTGTTTTTAACAGTAAAATTATGTTCGCCTCTTTTACCGCTTGTAATAACTGCTAGTTCATTTTCAGGTTTATTATATTTCTGCAAATATGTTTTTGCTCTTTCGCCTTTCGGTCCAACCCAAATATAGCCACCAGACCATGCATACAATGAAAATGGTTCATCAATTCCCCTCTTAGGTTCACGCTGTCTTTTGTTATTCAGTCTCAGGTATTCTTCAAGCTCAATGAGCTCTTCTGGAATTCGTCCCAACTCATTAAGGGGTTTCGAAATGTAAATAATTGTTCCATTTTCCCTGCTGCCAGAACCTTGCAGGACGAAATTGCTTCTTTGAATGTATAAGACATCATTAAGAATAAACTTACCTGATGGAAATTTTAAAACAACGGGTTCGTCAATTTTGTGTGCTGCTTTCATTGCTTTTAATAATGCTTTCGTATCATCTTTCCCATCATTTGCTATAGCACCATAATCAGAAACATTAAGTGTAGGCTTTAATTGTGGAATTTCTTTCTCACCCCATTGATATCCTGCAAATGAAAAATTTGGAAGAAATATTTCAGAATTATCATCCAAAATTTTTGGTGTCCATTGATGATCATTGTCTACCACACAACTCAATAAGACAAACAGAATAGTTATCAATAAGATTAATTTGTTGATTTTATTTTTCATTTCTTAGTAGTTACAATTTAATTATCAATCTTGTTCCATGATGATACATACGGTTGCTTTTATTTCCGATATGGACTCAATCCATTGACCCAAAATAAATCCGGTATCGTCCCCCAGGCTGGCACTCGAAATATCTAATACTTTGAACGGTGGTTCCAACTTTAACTTTTACATCTTTTGTAAATTCTATTGTTGATGGAGTATTGCTGAATGAAATTATCTCAAATTCATTGCTGGTGAATTCTAAAATATAATCTCCTTCAGCCTGAGCAAAGATATTATGCTGTGGAAAACTAAAACTGGATGAGTTTAGTAGGAAATATATGTTACCATTAGAAATTATATGCTGAGCAGAAATATTTAGTGAATCATTTTCTAGAATATTTTTATTAATCTGCCAGGAACTAGCTGAAG
>CP070637.1:72351-76140 GCA_020354005.1 Ignavibacterium sp. | reverse complement strand
TTCAAATACCGTTTGATATCATCTGCCAGATCATTTGCAGAGCCATATCTCCTGGTACGATCTTTTTCAATCGCTTTCATTGTAATCCAATCAAGATCGCCTTTTAGTTCACTCACCAAAGACGGATCAATTTGAGTAGTGTTTTCTTTAGTATCCCCGGATTCTTTTATTACAGTGCTTACACGTGTGCTGGGTTTTGGTGGGACTTTTTCTCGTATAATATTCCTCATTGCATAGTGACCTATCTGCCTCAGGTTTGCGGCATCAAACGGAAGAGTTCCTGCTAACAGTTTATATAAAATTACACCGAGTGAATAAACATCAGTTCTCGTATCAATATCCTGTCCAGTCATTTCTGCTTGCTCAGGACTCATATATTCAGGTGTTCCAATAATCTGTCCAATTTCCGTATACATCGTCTGTTCGGTTAAGCGTTGCGCTGTAGCTTTTGCGACACCAAAGTCTATTATTTTTGGTATCGCCTGATCATCCTGAATTGTTACCAGAACATTTGACGGTTTTAAGTCACGATGTATAATTGCTTTTTGATGTGCATGCTGCACTCCATCGCAAACTTGTATTAAAAGTTTAAGCCGTTCTTTAATATCTAATTTATGAGTTTCACAATGTTCGCTGATTGGAATTCCTTTAACGTATTCCATTGCAAAATAAGGGCGGTTGTTTTCCGTAAATCCAGCATCAAAAACTTTCGCGATGTTTAGGTGATCCATAATTGCTAGTGCCTGTCTTTCACTTTCAAACCGGGCAAGTACTTCCTTTGTATCCATGCCATGCTTGATAATCTTAACAGCTACTTTTCGCCTGATTGGTTTTTCCTGCTCGGCTAAGTAAACGATTCCCATGCCACCTTCCCCTATCTTCTGAAGCAAACGGTAGTTTGGTATTTTCTCTTCCGGAAGTGTTATCTTTTTCGTAGAGTTTACAGGCGTGGATTGTTTGTTTAAGGTCCCACCTTTATAACAGTTGCTGCAATATTTTTCACTCCTCGAACCATCTTTATTTGTTCCAAAATTATTTAGTACTTCATTTATCAGGCTTCCACAATTTTCACAGATTAGATTTTCACTCATTGTTATATTTAACTATTGTTTATTAGAGGGGATTTATTTTCGTTAATATATGAAATAGTATGCAGAACTTTGGTAAGCTTGATTTAGTTGTGAATTTATTACATTAATAAAAAAGGCGATCGATTGACCGCCTTCGATTAACTAATATGAGTAATCAATCTACCTTTAGTTAACTATTAAATTCTGCACTGAATTGCAAACTTTTCAATTAGTAATACAAGTACATCTGTTAAACCATTCTAAAAATTTTAGTCTGGTTTCTCAGCCGATAACACATTAGAAACCATTCTTCCCATTGTCAATCCATCATCGCTTAGCTCATTAAGAAGTTCTTTAAAATTATTGCGGAATCGCGCCTGCTTTTCTTCAGATAAAGCACGAAGTTTGGGCGCAATAGGCGTAGAGTAAGCTACCTCGATTCTATCTTTGACCACACCATCTAAAATTAGGTCTTGTTCCTGTTGACTAAGCTGAAGATTAACAAATCCAGCAGTCTCAAAGTGAGCAAGTAATTCTGATCCTGGCATAAAGTCAAATGGTACACGCATCATCTCAGACATTTCTAGTTCCCCTATTGTTTCGAGTGCTTCACATATCTTTCCGAATAACTGACATTCTGATACAGGTTTCCAAGTAGTTGCAAAAATCTTTCCCCCATCACACAACACACGAAAAATTTCCTGGGCGGCTGCTTTTTTATTTGGAAAAAACTGAAATCCCTGCTGACAAACTACAAAGTCAATCGAATTACTTTCAATTTCTAGCGGATGAGCAGGACATTCGATAAACATTTCTTCCGGAATTAAACCAGCACATCTTTTTCTTGCTAAAGACAGCATTTCCGGATTAATGTCAGTTCCAACTATCTTACCATCAGATCCAACTTTATCTGCAAGTAATTGTGCAACTATGCCTGTTCCGGTGGCTAAATCCAAAACACGCTTCCCTTCCCATGGCTCATTTTCCTCAATAAGTCGATTTGCCCAGGGTTCAAAAAGAATTTTTACAAGTACATTGTCATACGCAGTTGCAACAGAATCATCTCCGAAATTAAATGCCTGAGGTTTGCTCATATTGTGCTCCTTTTGTTTTAATAAATTTTCAATTAGTTAAATAAAAAGCATTATGTGTCAATAACTATTTGTGATCTGATTGGATATTTTATCCCAGCAAGAATATTAAATGATAATGTTATTTAATTTATTTATGTAACAGGTTGCAAGTATACTAGCAGTTTGACAGAACCAAATTTGCCGTAGTCAAATCAACAGATGAACAATTGTTTATACAGAGAGAAATTAGTTAATCTTTAAATGTCGGGATAATGAAGGCTAATCCTACTCTAAGGGATGTTCATATATCAACAATAATAAGAAAATGATTTGAAATTTTAAAATATATAGCAACAAAAAAAAGTCCATGCTGTAGGATGATACTAATTATCTCACTAGTTTCATCAATGGTAGGTCAGCGGGGATTATAATTCATTATTGCATCTATTATCTTATTAGTTTAAGATAAAAATAGGGCTCAATTATTAATCAAGCCCCATTAAAAATTAATAGTCGAATAATTTTTCCTTACCCTTCAGTTTCAGTTTTGCTGTCTTGCTTTGCGCTCCAAGGTGGAGTAATCCCATTCATTCTGCCATAAGCAATAGCCTGCCCTAAATGTTCGTGGTTATGATTAAGAATGCTTATCATAAAGCTTCTTATAGATAACTCCCCGAAAGGAGTTTTTACCATTTTATTTAAATCATCTTCAGTTAACTTTGATATTGCCTCCTTGATAGTGGTGAAGGATTTCTTTATGATCTTAGCAATTTCCTCTTTATCAGTAGTGCTTTTCTCTATCGCCCCAAACTCTCCCTCCATTTTTTCACCGGTGATAAAAGTAAGTAAAAAATAGTTAGCATCTGCAACGTGTAAAAAAACCTGCGCTGTATTACGAACCAAATCAGCGGGTTCCCAACCCATCAGTTCCTGCGGTATCGCCCCTTCCAATTCCAACAACCTCCCTTCAATAAAACTCATCTGTCCAATAAACTCTTGAACAAAAACCGGTTGTTTTTGAGGAACTGCTTTTGAATCAGAATTAAGAGCGACCAAAAGTAGTGTAGCCAAAAAAACCAAGAAAATAACTGAGAGTGATTTAAACATTTTACCTCCTAGAGAATTTATGTTGGTGTTATAATCAAATTGGTAAGTGATATTTAATAATATCCCTCTAAAATTCCTTTCTTTTTCTCGCCGCTTTTGCTTTTTCAAATAACTTAATGTTTACAAAACTAAGCTTGTAAGTTGTCTCCCCAGTGGAAGTTTCATATAAATTTAAATCTACCAAATCTATTGGAATGTGTTTTTTATCTTCAAAATACCACGTATTAGTAAAATTTCCATCCTTATCCAATCTTTCTGTACTTTCTATAACGTATTTATTTGATACATAGTTTATGATGTTTTCCCTCAACCCATTAATGTCTTCAGGCCTTTTAAACACAATATCTACTGAATGAAGTTGATCATTATAAAAATGAAATGACCAGAATGATAAGTTATTACGATTGTATTCTCCGCCTGAGAATCCAAGGACGTCATTTGGCTTAGAAACAAGTACGGCATTAGGTCCTTTCATCATTTGATCAATTACATATTGTTTAGAAGCTCTAAACCGTATGTTTTCAACGTTATAAAGCCCC
>CP070637.1:68658-72251 GCA_020354005.1 Ignavibacterium sp. | reverse complement strand
GTTGAATCAGTTGGTATGGCAATTACATCCAGCCTTTCCAATAAAGGTTTGGTCTTTTCTTTCTCATTCCAAAGGAAGGTCCAGGTATTAAAATCAAAACCTCTTATCTCTCCATATTTTTTTAGCACCGATGGATAGTCCCGGTTTGGATCGAATGTGATTGAAACAAACTTTACATCATTTATGTTTTCTTCTCTCAATCTTTGTTCCGTGAGACTCATATTGTGTGTAGTCATTGGACATATATCCGGACAATTGGCATAAATAAAACCCACTACAGTAACCTGTCCCTTTGTAACTTCGGGAAATTTTACTTGCATACTATCCTGATTGAAAAAGATATAGGTTCGATTTGCTAAGTTGATATTGAGCGGAAGTTTATCTTCACAACCTATAAATAAGGTAGTGGATAGAAGAATGACAGATAGTGATATTATTAAAAGTGTTTTCATTGAAGAACAAATATAGGAATTGAAAACTAATAGAGAAAGAATAGGATTTGGATTATTGGAGCTATATTGAATGAAAATAATTATGATACTATTTCAATAGTATCATCTTTTTTGTTTCGATAAACGAACCAACTTGCAAACTGTAAAAATACATCCCACTCGTTAGTCCGCCTCGGGTAGATTGAGGGGAAATTCTCAGTGTCTCGAAGCCATATTTATTTACTTCATCCAACAAAATTGGAAATCGATTTTAATGTATATATTCATATATTTTATTAAGCTTAATTTGAAACATTATCTCTCTAAGATTATTATTCATATTAACAACAACTAATATTTAAAATGACAAAAGAGAATACAAAACAAATTGGGGATATGTCTGCGGCAGAATTCCGAAAATACGGACATCACCTTGTTGATTGGATAGCTGATTATCTAGAGAGCATCGAGGATTATGCCGTTCTGCCAAAAATTGATCCTGGAGAAATAAAAAGTAGTCTACCCCGGCAGCCGCCAATAACCGGGGAAAGTTTTGAGATCATACTGTCAGATATAAGCAAAATAATGCCCGGCATTACACATTGGAACCATCCAGGTTTTATGGCTTACTTTAATTCAACCTCAAGCGGTCCAGGAATTTTAGCTGACCTGTTAAGTTCAGGATTAAATGTGAATGGAATGTCCTGGCACACCTGCCCATCAGCAACTGAACTTGAAGAATTAACTTTAAGGTGGCTTGCTCAGATGCTTGGAATACCGCCAAAGTTTTGGGGGATAATTTACGATACTGCTTCCGTGAGTTCGATGCATGCAGTTGCTGCTGCAAGGGAACAAGCTAAGGCATTATTTTTTGATGAGAAGGAGATGAATCAGACAAATTATTCCCTGTTGAGAATCTATTGTTCGGAGCAGGCTCATTTTTCGATTGATAAAAGCGCTCTTACTCTTGGAATTCCTGAGGAAGGCATTAAAGAAATTCCTGTTGATGAAGAGTACCGGATGATCGCAGAAGAACTTTCAAAAGCAATTAGTGAAGACAGAAAAAACGGATTGCTGCCCTTTTGTGTTGTTGCCACAGTTGGTACTACCTCAACCGCCAGTGTTGATCCTGTGAAACAGATAGCATCGATTTGCAATAAAGAAAAAATTTGGTTACACGTTGATGCCGCCTATGCTGGAACTGCTTCAATCTTACAGGAGATGAGATGGATTTTTGAAGGGATAGAAGATGTAGACTCGGTTGTTGTGAATCCACATAAATGGATGTTCACACCAATTGATCTAAGTGCATTCTACACGAGCAAACCTTATATGTTGAAAAAGGCTTTCAGTCTAAGTGCCGAATATTTGAAAGGCTCGGACAAAAAAGAAGAGACGAACTTTATGGATTATGGAATACAGCTTGGCAGAAGGTTTCGCGCTTTAAAGTTGTGGTTTATTATACGATACTTTGGTATTGAAGGAATTAGAAACAGGATAAGAGAACATATTCGGCTTGCAAAAATGTTTGCAAATTGGATTGATGAAAGCGAACATTTTGAAAGAATGGCGCCAGTTCATTTGGGGGTTGTTTGCTTTAGAGCTATGCCTAAAAGTGTAAGTGATGGCAATGAGCTGAATGCACTAAATGAGAAACTTTTAAACAACATCAACTCAAGCGGTAAATTATTTCTATCTCACACAGTCCTTAACAACAAGTACACTTTAAGAATTTCAATCTCCGGAATAAGAACATTGGAGAAGAATGTGAAAGATGCTCAGTTACTATTACAAAATGAATTGAATAAACTAATTTCCTAGTATCAATAGAAATTCTTGGGATTTTTGTAACCTGATCGCCGTAGGCAGGTTCGTGCCAAATAGGAAGCCACTAATGTCACTAATTTAGACTAATCTGAGATTACTCATCTAATGTAAATCCTATCTTCAACGTTACCTGATAATATGCAATTGCATTGTTATCGATGTACCCTCGCTGCTCGGTAACAACAAACCATCTCATATTATGTATTGTTTTTGCTGCTTTATTTATCGCCGTTTGTATTGCATCCTCAATACTGGTTTTGGAACTACCGGTGAGTTCTATTTGCTTGTAAACATGGTCAGGCATTAAAGTCTCCAAATTATTTATGTAAATTTCCATCAATAATAATAACTTGAATTTTAAATCACAATTATTGTTGACTGAAACCTTATTCAATAATAATCATCATACCTGGTAACAATTAAACTAATTATGGAATAAAAATTATGGGAACCACAACAGCATATCTAAAACATATAAAAGGAATCACATTCGTTGGCAAATCAAAATCTAATCACTGGGTAAATATGGACGGACCGGAAGAGTTTGGTGGTAGCCATGCAGGCAGCAGTCCAAAAGAATTATTGCTGCTCAGTTTAGCAGGATGCACAGCCAGCGATGTTGCATCAATTCTTAAAAAGAAAAGAGTGATCTTCAGTGATTTTGAGATTAACGTAACAGCAGATGTGATGGAAGAACATCCAAAAGTATTTACTAAAATAGATCTTGAGTATGTTATTTACGGTACGGATGTACAGCCAAAAGATGTTGAGAGAGCAATTGAACTTTCTCAATCCACTTATTGCGCAGTTACTGCAATGTTAAAGAAAGCAGTAGAGATTAATCATACTTTTAGAATTGAAGAAACAAATAATCAAAGCGTTGTAGTATAATTCTGCTATCGGTTGTCAATAGAATGACACAGTAACGAATCTTTTTTAGAATCTGTTAAAATTATTCTTTTATTTAGTCTATTTAACTACAGGCAACTAGTCTATTGTAACTTAATTTTGAGATGTGGAAAATAACCTAGCTTTTCTGGTATAAACCTATTGTATTTCCATCAGTATCAAATATTAAAGCGTACCAACCCATAGCAGGAATTGTAATCTTCCCTGTTTTAACATCTCCCCCAAATTCCTTTGCCTTTTCCAGAATTTCATCAATACTTTCTACGTTAACATGGAAAACTGTTGTATCACCGCCGCTAACGTTTTCAACTTGTCTTAATCCTGCCATTATTCCCTGATGATTGTTAAATAACAAATAACCGTTCCCAAAGGGCTTAAAGTCCCATCCGAAAACATTTTTGTAAAAGTCCTTAGATTTATCAAGAT
>CP070637.1:67205-68558 GCA_020354005.1 Ignavibacterium sp. | reverse complement strand
CAAAGAACACTTTTAAAGATTATTTTTCTCAAAGAGCAAGACATACTCAAACATCACTTTTCTATCCCTTAAAACAGAAGTTGTTTCTTACAGTATGGCACTCATTTAATATAGCATTTTTATTATCTCCACTACTAATGTTTTTTAACATTCTGTTTGTTTTACCGTTTATTGTAAAAATAATTTTAGATGTTACTAGAGCGATTATCTATCAAAGAAAATTCACCTACAATTTTAAGGTATACGAAGTGATTTATTTGCAAATCATTTATGAGCTATTTCTCATAGTGCATCTCTTTAATGCAAGATTTAGAAAGATTGAGTGGAAGTGAATTAACTACACTTAGAATTAGAGTTTAAAGCCTGAATGAGATTTAGTTATTTAATATTTCTATATTTTAACGAAAGGAATAATTTCTTTTCATTCTAATAAGACAAATGGAAGTGAATGGATTATAAGTTACTAGCTGAAAAAGCAATTAAGGCCAAATCAAATTCTTTACCAACTTACTCTAAATTTTTTGTAGGTGCAGCTCTTCTTACAGAAGATGACAAAATTTATACTGGAAGTAATATCGAATCAAGTTCGTATAGCTTAACTATTTGCGCAGAGCGCACGGCAATCTTTAAGGCAATATCCGAAGGTGAGAGAAAATTTAAGGCTATGGCTGTTGCGGGCGATACAAATGATTTTATCTCTCCCTGCGGCGCTTGCAGACAGGTAATAAGTGATTTATGCGGTGAGATTGATATTATACTCGTTAACAAAAAAGGGGAAACGAAGGTAACCAAAACTTCCGAATTACTTCCGTTTGCATTTGGCGATAAGGATTTACAATAAATAAAACAAACTATCATTAAACAATTTTTTATAATTTAAATGTTATGATTGATTCAGTACCACACGTAATGCCAAAAGATACAGGCTGGATTGAAGTGATTACAGGTTGCATGTTCAGCGGGAAAACTGAAGAACTAATACGCCGCTTAAGAAGAGCCCAGATTGCAAAACAAAAAGTGATGATATTTAAACCACAGATCGACACACGTTACTCCGAAGGCTCAATTGTTTCGCACAATGATCAATCCTTGCCTTCTACGCAGATAAAGGACATTAATGAAGCTTTAAAATTATCCAAAGATGCACAGGTTGTTGGCATAGATGAAGCACAATTCTTTTCAAACGATATAATTAATGTTTGTGATGAGCTTGCAAATAGTGGTAAAAGAGTAATTGTGGTTGGTTTAGATCAGGATTATAAAGGAGTACCCTTTGAACCAATGCCGCATTTGCTTTCGATCGCTGAGTATATAACAAAATCATTGGCTATTTGTGTTAACTGCGGAAATCCT
>CP070637.1:63438-67105 GCA_020354005.1 Ignavibacterium sp. | reverse complement strand
TTTTGGTTGATCAGATCCATAAGCAGGATCGATAAGAGTGCAATTATAACCGAGTGAATTTAATGCTTGAAAAATTGCTTTACCGGATGATTTAGAAACTTCTCTCTCAGGTGAAGTTCCACCGACAAAAACAGCAATATTAATTTTTGGATTAAACAAAATCGAAAGGTTAAAAATTTATTATTAGTTTAGTTAATCATAAATGTTTCGCTGATCAATTTTTATTCCGTATGTTTCTTCAGAAATTTGTAACAATTTCATAATATCTTCACCAGGCAATGAGTTTGGTGATCCTAACATTCTTGCTTTAAAAATGGTCTCCGCTGTGTGTTCAAGTTTTTCCATTTTATAATATGCATCATCAAGATTTTTTCCTAAAGTTAGTGCACCATGGTTTTCCAGTAAATACGCCCAGGAATGTTCTACATATGGTTCAAGACTTAACGGCAGATCATTTGTTGAGGGAGTTCCGTATTTACAAAGGGGTACTTTCCCAAGAGTAAGAATCACCTCAGGAAAATAGTGTTCTGTTAATCCTTCACCGATCAGACTAAATGCTGTGGAATAAACAGGGTGACAGTGCACAACAGCGCTTACATCAGGTCTTCTTGAATAAACAAAAAGATGGAGTTTAAACTCGGTAGTTATTCTTCCTTCTCCCTTTAGCAAAGCACCGCTCATATCAAACTCAAGAATATCATCCTTCGTTACTTCTCCTTTGCATATACCCGAGCGGGTAAATAGAACCGTATTATTTTCTGTTATTACAGAAACATTTCCATCATAAGCTGAAACAAATCCTTTATCATAAATTCTATGGCAAATAGATACAATTTTTTCTACTTCCGACATTTTCTCTCTAACTCTTCCATAAGTTTCATATTAATCAGTCCGTCTTCACCTGTAATCAACGGCTGCTCATTTTTAATAAATGATTTTTGAACAGACCTTAGTAAATAATTTATTTTGTTTCCTCTTTTCCGAAAACTCATCTTTGCTTCATCATCTAAAAGAATTGTTAATTTAGCCGACTGATTTTTTACACCAATAAATCTTTCAATACTTATAGCGCCTTTGTGTCCGAGGATTTCTATACGGTTAAAAGCTTTTTTATTATTAAAGGAAACATTCAAATATCCGTATCCTTCATTTTTAAATTTTACAATTGCAGTTGCAAAATCATCTACTTCACTTTTATAAACGAGATTATCTAAGTAACCGTTTATTTCAATTATTTCTCCCCCGAAAAATCTTAACAAATCGATCATATGCGTGCCTAAATCTCTAAAGGCACCGCCGCCGCTTAATTTTTTATTAAATCTATAATTGTTTCCCGGTGGGAAATCAAAATTGAAGTTTAAATTTATTGAAACCAGCTTACCAAGGGTTTGATTTCTAATTAGCTCTTTTGCTTTCACGACATGAGGATGAAAACGATGAACATAATTTACTGCTAAGAAAACGTTATTTTCTTTACAGGCGTTTACCATTTCTTCTGCCTGGTCCGAAGTTATGGCAAGAGGTTTTTCGCAAAGGATATTTTTACCGGCATTTGCTGCTTTTATTACCTGCTCGTGATGATGGGAATTAACGCTTGCGACATAAACACAGTTAATATCAGATTTGAGAAATTCATCATAATTATTAAAGTATCCTGTTGCACCTGAAATTTCTGCAAGCTGTTGTGCCCTCTTTTTTTTATGGCTGTAAAGGGAGACTAGCTTGCTTCTTCGTAAAATAGACAGAGCTGGAATAAAAGTATGCTCTGCAAAATAACCGCAGCCGGCAATTCCCCATTTCAATTTTTTAATTTTCGGTTTTTTAATTTTTATCATTAATAATTCTAAAATTTCTATTAAAACACATTTAATCTATCCATAAGCATCTTTATTGGTTTGGGATCAAGCATTATATAAAAGTGAACACCCGGAACTGTTTTATCTAAAAGTTCTTCCACCTGCTTTGCTGCCCATTCAACACCAATTTTTAATACATCTTCAGGAGCGGCACTGTATAATTCGTCAGAAAGATCATCAGGAATTGATACGTGAAAATTTCTAGGTACAGAATGAAGCTGTGCCTTTGATGTAATTATTTTTAATCCTGGAATTATCGGAACATCTATTCCAGCCGCCCTGCATTTCTCTACAAATTCAAAATAAAATTTGTTATTGAAAAACATTTGGGTTACAACGTATTCTGCTCCAGCATCAACTTTATCTTTAATAACTTTTATATCCGATTTCAGATTTGGAGATTCAAAATGTTTTTCAGGATAGCCGCCAACACCCACACAATAATTCGTCGGTTTTGCATCAAGCAGAGAATCTTCGAGATACTTTCCATTATTCATATCAATTATCTGTTTAACCAGATGGAGTGAACTTCGATGAGTACTTCTACCTAAAGGAATTGGTTTGTCATATCCGCTGTCATCACCCCGAATTGCCAAAACATTATCAATTCCAAGGTAATTAAGTTCAATCATAAAATCTTCAGTTTCTTCTCTTGTAAATCCCTTAACAAGAATATGAGGGACAGCATCCACATTATATTTATTTTGAATAAGTGCGCAGATTCCCAGCGTTCCGGGTCTTTTTCTCTTCACCTTTTTCTTAATACCTTCGGGAGTCTCTTCATAAATTACTTCCGCAGCATGGCTTGTGATATCGATAAACGGCGGATTGTATTTTATTATTTCGTCAAGGACATGAAGTACACTTTTAATATCACCACCCCTTTTAGGAGGAATCAATTCAAAACTTATTAATGGTTCAGTTGCTTTATTTAGATGCTCAATTACTTTCATTCATTTATTCTTTTTTTGTTCGACTCAATTTAATATAATTTAATTAAAACTTCCTGCTAAGATTATGGTATTAGCTCTAACGACTTATTTGGTACTCTTTTTATTTGGATTTCATCGGTAGAAATTTTCATGTATTTACCAGTTAACCACATCAAAGACATATCGGAAAAATGATCGCTCATAACATTTCCTGATTGTCCGGTTGTTAGTATAAGATAAAATTCATCCTGGTTTTCAAAATCATAAATATAACGCATCGAGGGACCGAGATCATTTTCAAATAAATCATGCCTGAAGAGAGGGTATTTTTCTATGCTTTCCGAAAAAGGATATTCTGTATTGAATATTGTTGTTCCGTCTCCTCCAACCTCGTAAGGACCAATATCAATTATTTTATCCATTAAAGAAAAATTTCCGCTGAATGGATGATTAAATTTTACCTGGTGAATTTTTCCCCATTGCCAATCTCCCACTTCACTTCCCACATTTTCCTCCAGATAAGTGAGCGCCTGCGAAACACTTTTACGAATTATTTCATCTCTGTCTTCTAATTTTTTTGTTTTGCTATTATTCCACCAGACAGAATTAGGATTGTTTAGCAACTGAAGAATTACACGGTATGGAATGTTAGCTAAAAAGACGTACTGATTAAAAAGATCATCTCCCATTTCATCTTTAAAAGTATTCTCAAGAAGGTATTTAAATGTAACTAGATATATTGATGGCGCCTGGCTGAATTTATCTAACTTAAAATCCCAATCTTCAAGCAGCTCGAGCGAGAGTTTAAGATTGTCATCGGTGATTTTAATATTACTAAATGCATCAGTTAAATATGGAATCATCTTTCTCGCATAAGGC
>CP070637.1:59534-63338 GCA_020354005.1 Ignavibacterium sp. | reverse complement strand
TTTATGGTAACGTTTTGAGTGGGAATCTTAAGAAGCCTTTCTCTACATTTGATGTTTCGGGGGCAATCTCTACTGCGATACCGAACTTAACAAGACTGCAGTCTTCAGGGGATCTTTATGGATGGCACCTTAGCAAAAGTAATACTACAAAGCACTTAATAAATTTAACACTCAAT
This sequence comes from Ignavibacterium sp., assembly GCA_020354005.1. Lineage (GTDB taxonomy): Bacteria > Bacteroidota > Ignavibacteria > Ignavibacteriales > Ignavibacteriaceae > BMS3ABIN03. The sequence goes on along the minus strand of CP070637.1, from coordinate 63,162 downwards.
TACAATTATTTTGATAATCCTGGTTTTATCTATGGCGGAACATCGATAAACTCAAGGCTTCTATCACACTATATAATCTGGGAAAGGACGAATATAGTTACAAATTTTGGATTAGGATTCATCGCTATGGGCGCAACACCAAATGACTACTACAGTGATCCTGAAGGCAGAAATTACGATTTTGGACCAGGCGTGACAATTAATTTCGGTGCAACAATGAGTAAATCCAACTGGAAATATTTAGGAATTTTTTATACGTTCAATTTGATCTGGACACAGAGCACTCCCCGGGAATCGACACATCATTTACATATTCTCTGGCTCAATACCGAAATTCCGATATTTACTACTTTTTTTCTTAATATCGGATATGGGCTTTACTGGAGAAATAGTTTCTATAAATTTGAAGAAGATCAGAACAGAAGGAATTCAGTCGGAAGAATATCAGTGAAATATATGTTCTATTAATTTTTGAGTTTACTAAAGAAAGTTTAATAATTATTTGATAATGATGATTACTGGTTGTTGTATGAATAAAAATTAATTAATCCGGTAACCAGAAATGCTTTGTATGAAGTAGTTTATTAGTTCCATCTATTTAATCCAATCAATTTTAGAAAGAGTATTTGATTCGTAATATTGCCAATCTTCCAATCTCAGGGACTGCGACAAATTCATAATGCAAATTATTAAGCAAGTTTTGAATTGAAAGTGCAAGCTCTAATTTTTGATCAAAAGGTACTTTGTAGCTAGCGTTAAAATCTATCAAAAAATATGAAGGGATTGAACCTCTTCCTATTCCCGAAATTACGGGGAAGTTATCTATGTAGCGAAAGCGGAGTTTGCTATTTAATCCAAATTTTGGATTATCATATTGTACACTCAAACCGATTTTGTTTATTGGAGCATTGAGAGAAACATCATCAGGTTCGCCAAGTTTGCGCTCCCAAAAATTCTTGCTTACATATGTATAGTTACCACTTATAATCCAGTGTCTTTTTGTAAAAAAAGTTAAATCTAATTCAACACCGTAGTGTGATATATCTGAATATGTACGTGTTGTTACAAGCAAATCTGCCGGATCACCTTCTTCTGGTGTCACAGTGCCGACAGCAATGGATCCAATTACTGCAGCTAATGCCAGTGCATCTTCAGAAGCCATAAAATTGCTTAAATAAGCTGTAAGGGAAGTAGGTTCAAAGAAAACCCAAGGTGTTACAATAGCATACGGTGCAACAAACATGTTATTTTTCTCATAATATATATTAGTATTAAGAATCAGGTTATCGTTTATTACTCCTTTATAACCGAGTTCGATTGTGGTTGTACGTCTGGGTTCAAGTGGAGCAATATCAATTACTTCCTCAGCTACTGTAGGATCCAACTCCCCCGTATTTACATTGAGCAGACGAAATATAGTCTCAACCTGTTCAGGGGTGGGTGGTGGCAATACTGAGAGATCGATGCCTTCCTGCGCTAAAAGAAAAACAACAGCATCCCACATTTGCGTTGCCTCAGCCGGCAAATATTGGGATTGCCCAACCAGTGTAAATGGTGATTGCATATATAAACCTCCGATACCACCATTCTCATCTCGTCTAAAATTATACCCGGTTTCTGGTACACCCCGGAACCTAGCTCGATATGGACCGAATCTTGGATCACTAACATCAAAATCGAAGAAAAAATCACCTGCATCAGGTGTCTGATATGCATTGTTATAGGTTAATCGAAAATTATGGCTGAATGTTGGGCTATGAATAATGGCAACGCGAGGTGAAAATACAGGATCTTGTAATATACTATGGTTATCTATACGCGCTGCAAGGATTAGTTTTAATTTTGAAGAAATAGCTGTTTCTGATTGAAGGTATACACCCATTTCATCAATATTATCGTCGTCTTCATTTCGACCGTGTAACGTGTATTCAGTATTGGGTCTTGTGAACAGAAAATCAGCGCCGTAGCTGAAGTTTTGTTTTCCGTTCATCAAACTAAAACCATGTTGAATCTGAGAAACGAGCATAGTTGAATTATCGATTAGTATATCACCCGTTCTTAAAAAAAATGTATTACCTGCATCACTGAGGTTGTAATATACTTGAGCAAAAAGATTACCATAGCTTAATCGACCTTGAATGTAGCTCGATGTCCAGTCAATAGCCTGAGCGGCGCCTGCATCTGTTATTTCTATATCACTAATTCTTGAAAATCCAGCTGAGATAATAGCCGTTAAATTTTTTATAATCCGAAAATCAAGACGTGCTTCACCACTAATTTTTTCGATATCAAAATCTCTTACATTTGCAATTGTATCACTCTGCGGAATTCTACCTTCACTTGTTTGAAGGCCTTTTACAATTGAATCGGGTTCAGCGGGATCGAAGTATTGCCAATCTTCCCCGCGATAATAGCGACCGGAAATCTTGTAGCCAAACTGCTGACCAATAGTACCAGCGTGACGAACAGAGGTCATTAAAATACTTCTTTCACCAGCTCCAACTATTATTGAAGTTCCTTTTGAATTAAAAGGGGAATGTGTAATTATATGCATAATTCCACCGGCAGAGTTTGGACCATATAACGCTGAACCGGGCCCCAATACCAATTCAATGCTCTCAATGTCTTCACTGATCGGCGGGATAAGATTATAAACATTGAATCGCAGAGATGGAACTTGAGCAATACGATAATCTGTAAAGACTAAAAGTCTTGCGGAGATTGCACTATTAAAACCACGGAATACAACACGGTCCTGGTTTAATCCAGTACTAACAATATCCACAGCAGATAAACCTTTTAAATACTCACTTGGTACCAAAGTTGGAGTCGATTCAATTTCTGAGGAATCAATTATTTTTACTGCAGCAGGTGCTTTAAATATGTTTTCAAAACGTCTTGAAGCGGTAACCACAACCTGATTCATTTCAATTCCTGTTGGAATTAAAACTATATTTAATACTTTTATCTTTCCGGTGGCGATAGCAACATTTGTGATGATTTTCTCTTCATATCCTATATATGTAGCAGTTATTGTATAATTACCTGGATGCAGGTTTTCAATTTTGTATTCACCTTTCAAACTTGTGGAGGTTCCTCTTTCAAAATCTTGCAAGGTGGCAACTACGTTTGCACCGGCAAGCTTTGCGTTAGTCTGTGCATCGATTATGATCCCGGTTAGTGTGGTTGTTTGCGCATTAGTTGTTCTGGATGATAAGGAGATGAGTAATAAAAGAAGTTGAAGAGAAAATACCCCACGTATCTTAATTCTTCTCATAAACAATCCTACTTAATAGAAAAAGATAAATTATCAAAAAGAGTACAATTCACATAAGCTAATCAAAATCGATATGTTAAATGTTTTTTAATTCGTCGTATTATAAAGAATAACATAATTGAGTATTACATTCACAACACTTCGAGGGAAATTAACAGGTAAGAATCATGATGAGAAAACAATACCTTGCTCTTCAAGTTCCTTCGAAGCGCAGATGAATCGTTTTTCGTTATCAAGTATTAAAATCAGTTAATTTATCTACAATTGCAAGAAAAATATGTTTTAATATTGGCAAGTGCAAAATGGTAGTTATTATTAAAAATGGATCGAAAAATATTTGGTGGAATTGAT
>CP070637.1:55695-59434 GCA_020354005.1 Ignavibacterium sp. | reverse complement strand
TACTCAAACGGAAACATATTATGCGAGAACTATATTTGAATCTCCACAAGACACTTCAATAGAATTTGGTATAAGTTTTTCTTCACCCATTCAGGTTAAGATAAATGACAAGGAACATTTCGTTGAACAAAAGAAAACAAATTTTTATTTCAAAGAAATAGCATACAGTATGTTCTTATTTCAAGACACAATAAAAGTTGATATTAAGCAGGGGCAAAATTCGATTGTTATCGGCTTATCAAATTATGGAAGGAATTATTTCTATCTAAGGCAAATCACATCACCTGAAGAAAAGCCAATTATTGAGTTCAATAATAAATGGCTTCTAAAATCAAATGATGAGTGGATTGAACAAAAGCCGGTTAAGTATGAGAAGCTGGTTATTGGAAAAGAAAATACTTACCAACGTGAGTCATATATTGAGTGGCATTATGCAATTGGTGGTACAATGCTTGGGCTACACAATCTTTATAAATTTACCGGAGATCGCAAGTATTACGATTGTATAAAAAAGTTTTGTGATTTTACAATAGCTAATCGGAATACGTTTAAAAGTAATTATTATAATTTACATGCCCTAAGGGTAGCAAACTATCGTATGTTTAGAAAAACTATGCTCGATGATACAGGTGCACCGACTTTACCACTTACTAAAATTTATCAAGAAATAAATTATGAAGATTATTTACCTATTATAAAAGAAATGGGTGCGTATGTTACAAAAGAGCAGGCAAGACTAAAAGATCAAACATTTTGCAGACCGGAGCCGTTTGCAAATACGGTTTGGGCTGATGATTTATTTATGAGTGTACCCTTTTTATTAATGCTTCATAAGATCACTAGAGAAGATAAATATTTAAATGATGCAATTACTCAAATTATTAATTTCCATTCTTATCTATGGAATGAAGATGTACAGCTTAACAAACATGCATGGTTCTACGAAGGTAAACAGCAATCTTTGGTATATTGGATAAGAGCGAATGGATGGATGATATGGGCCATTTCGGAAGCACTGCTAATAATCCCTCCAGACCATCCGAAGTATGATCGTATTAAAGATATTTATAAAATATCTGTTGATGGGTTGGTTCAGTACCAAGCTCCAAATGGTCTTTGGCACCAGGTTTTGGATAAAACTGAATCTTTTCAAGAAACATCTGGCTCTGCAATGTTCACTTTGGCTATCGCACGTGGCGTGAATAATGGCTGGTTAGAGGATGAATACTCGCAATATGTTTCAAAAGCTTGGGAAGGATTATCAGCAAACATAAGTGTAAAAGGAGTTGTAAAAGATATTTGTCGTGGAACCGGAATTGGTTTTGATTATGATTTCTATTTTAATCGAAAAAGATTTGATAACGATCCCAGGGGATTAGGTGCTGTACTTACTGCATTAGTTGAAATTCAAAAAATGATGGATTCCAAGTATTAATTAATATGAAAATTGGTATAGTTGGCTGGGGAACGATCTCTGATGTTCATGCTCAAGCTATTAAAGCTGCTGAGGGATGTGAACTGAGTGCAGTTTTTACGTCTGACAAGAACAAGAATGAAAACATTAAAATGAATTATGAAGTTGAGGTGTTTAATCAGTATAAAGAGTTTTTAACTTCAAATATTTTCGATACGGTGTCAATCTGTACTCCATCAGGGACTCATCTGGACTATGCCTTACAAGCAACGCAAAACAAATTAAATCTCATAATAGAAAAACCTTTAGAGGTTACCATTCCGAAAGCAATACAAATTATAAAATCTTGCGAAAATAATAATGTAAAATTAGCAGTTATTTATCAGAACAGGTATCTGACGGCAGTGGGAACCATAAAAAGACTTCTGGATGAAAACGAGTTTGGAAAAATAATTCATGCCTCAGCCTACGTGAAATGGTTTCGTTCACAGGACTATTATGACAGTGCTGCGTGGCGAGGTACTTTAGATTTAGATGGCGGAGGTGTTTTAATTAACCAGGCTATTCATACAATCGATCTACTTCAATACTTTGTTGGAAATATAATTACAGTAACAGGTTTTGTAGAAACTATCAGCCATGAAAAGATTGAAGCAGAAGATTCTGCAGTAGCAATACTAAAATTTAGAAATGGTACAATAGGCACTATTGAAGCATCTACTTGTATTCAGCCTGCTGAGGCCAGAAGAATTGAAATTCATTGTGAACAAGGCACTGTAATTTTGGATGGGAATACTGCAATCATAAAAAAAGCAGGAGAGGAAGTTCAACGTAATGCCAGTGTTGCCTCAGCCGGTTCAGACTCCCCAATGTCAAATTTCGATATCGAAGCACATAAAAAGCAATTTGAGGAAATTACACTGATGATAAAAAATAATAAAGAGCCAAATGTGACTGGTTCAGAAAGCTTAAAATCATTAGGCATAGTTCAAGCTATATATAAATCATCCAAGGAAGGAAGAGTAGTAAATATCGATGAATTATTGTGAGGGAACAATGGTACAGATGAAAATATTAATCATTGTTTTATTGAGCATCATTTTTAACGTAAATATTGTTTCTCAAGATAGCCAAGATTACAAGCGGAAATTCAAACGCCACTATTATCTAAAGAAAAGTGTATTTGAAGTACTTCCGAACAATGATGATGAAATAATATTTTTGGGCAACAGTATAACTGCTGGTGGGATATGGACCGAACTCTTTCAGAATGTAAGAATTAAAAACCGCGGAATCAGTGGAGATGTTACCGATGGTATTCTCTATCGTTTAAAAGAAGTGACAGAATCTAATCCAGAAAAAGTTTTTATAATGATTGGTGTCAACGATTTATCCAAAGGAAAAAGCCAAGAATATATTCTAAAGAATTACCAGAGAATTATTGATGAAATATTAAATGATAGTCCAGAGACAAAGATTTATATACAGAGCATTCTCCCTGTCAATGATGAATTCGACTATTTTAAAAACCATACTAATAAAACAGATAGTATTCTATCACTAAATACTAGTTTAAAAACTATGGCTGATGAACGGGGATTAATTTACATTGATTTGTTCTCATCCTTTATAAATGAAAAATTAAAATTAAATGAGGAATATACCTTTGATGGTTTACATCTCAACGGTCAGGGATATTTGCTTTGGAAAAGCATAGTTGAAAAGTATATCTATTAACAATTTTATGTTTTTATTAACATTACCATAACAAGAGCACAATTGGTTAATAAATAAGCAATGAGTTATTACAGGTTCTTATTTGCAGCAGGTTTATTCAGTTCAATGTTCATCATAGCAACAGTTGGGATGCAGATGAGTAATGACTCAACTGATGAAACAAGAAGGTTGATATATGAAAACCCATTAAAATCTATAGAAGATTTAGAAAAATTTGTGCTTGAAGGAGAGGCTATTCTTTCTTTCCCAAATGATTGTTTAAGAATGGAAAATAAACTCGATCCCTCACTGGGACAAAAAGCTAATTTTGTTTTATGGTGTGATAAGAACTTCCCCCAGAATATTTCCATTGAATGGAAATTCAAACCAATAAAAGAACCAGGTCTTGCAATTTTATTTTTTTCAGCTAAAGGGTTAAAGGGAGAAGACATATTCGATCCGTCACTTCAAAAAAGAGAAGGTATTTACAAGCGATACCATTCTGGAGATATTAACACTTATCATATCTCATATTTTAGGAGAAAACACAAGAAAGAGAAAGCTTTTCATACTTGTAACCTGAGGAAAAGCAAGGGATTCAAGTTATGT
>CP070637.1:52034-55595 GCA_020354005.1 Ignavibacterium sp. | reverse complement strand
TTATTAAAGATCTTTGGTAGAGATCCACTAAAGCTTAAGATAGATAAGTCCGTACCATCTTATTGGGAGGAAAGGGAAAAAAGAGTTACTGAAAAGATAGATTATGAAAGACAATTCTAATACTTCTAAGATGAGGTAAATTGATTTGGAAGATTGCCACTAAGACACAAAGTCTCTAAGGCTCACAAAGAAAATGAATTGGATTTGTGAAAAGTTATAAACCATTATCGGATGAAGAAGAAAGGATAGGTAAGATTATTGTTAATTCTGCGTATAAAGTTCATAAAGAACTTGGTCCCGGTTTACTCGAAAAAGTATATGAAATAGCACTTGCTTATGAATTGGAGAAAGCTGGACTGTTAGTTAAAAGACAGCTTGATATACCTATTGTATATGATGGATTAACTTTTGAAGAAGGATTAAGATTAGATCTATTAGTAGAAAATTTAGTAATATGTGAAATAAAAGCTGTTGATCAGATAAATCCAGTTTGGTCCGCGCAAGTTTTAAGCCATTTAAAGCTCACCGGTAAACGTTTAGGATTTCTTATCAATTTTAATGTGGCATTAATAAAACAGGGTATAAAAAGATTTGTTATGTAATCTTAGTGAACCTTTGTGTTTTAGAGACTTAGTGGCAATAGAAATGTTTTTTCATCTATATATAATAAATTATTTGCATCTATAATTAAAGATCTCCTAAGGATAAGAAATGAGTAAAATATCAATCATATCGGAACTATGGGATTTTCTTAAGGTAAGAAAAAAATGGTGGCTTGCGCCTATATTAATATTTTTACTCTTACTAGGTGGATTAATTATCCTTACTCAGGGATCTGCATTAGCGCCATTCATTTATGCAATATTTTAATACTGTTAATGCATCATCACTTCAATACTAGATTAAACCGAATAAAGATTTTTTTTACCTTTTTCTTTTTGATTCTGTTCAACATTTCTCTTTCTTTTCCTCAATCATTAAGTGTTAATAAGATTGAACCACCAAATTGGTGGATTGGAATGAAATGGAATAAGGTGCAACTGATGATTTATGGAAAGAATTTAGATAATTCTGATGTGACCTTTGAAGATGAACGACTTGAAGTTGTTAAAATTCATTCTGTTGAAAATCCCTCTTATCTTTTTGTTGATTTTTTAATACCTGATGACCTTCCGGAGGGTGAATATACCCTAACTATTTTCAAAGGTGATGAAGAAATTAAGCATGATTTTCCAGTCCTATCTCGTGAATTCACAGCCGAATCTCACCAAGGATTTAGTAATGAAGATGTTATTTACCTGATATTTGCGGATAGATTTTGTGATGGTAATCCATCAAATAACATTATTGGAGATTCTCTTGATGAATTTACATCCAATGATCTGGATGGCAGACAAGGCGGCGACATTGAGGGAATAATGTCAAAACTGGCTTACATTAAAGAATTGGGGATAACAACAATCTGGATAACTCCTATGCTAGAGAATAATATGTGGATGAGTTATCACGGATATGCGGCAACAGATTTGTATAAAATTGATCCCCGTTTTGGGAGCAACTGGCTATATAAAAGGCTAGTTCAGGAAGCCCATAAACGCGATATTAAAGTAATTTTGGATCACGTTAGCAATCACATTGGAATAAACCATCCCTGGATTAAGAATCTACCTACTTATGATTGGTTAAATGGAACACCGGAAAATCATATTCCTGCTAATCACGATAAAATGGCTTTTTTAGATAATTATGGTGATAGCACAATATTGAAGTTTACAACTGAAGGCTGGTTCGAAGATTATATGCCTGATCTAAACCAGCGTAACTCATTGTTAAAAAGATACTTAATGCAAAATACCTTATGGTGGATCGAATATTCAGGATTAGATGGAATTAGAGAAGATACTTATCCGTACTCTGATCAAAAATATCTATCGGAATGGGCAGATGCCATCTTAAAGGAATATCCAAATTTTAATATTGTCGGTGAAATTTGGAAAGGAATTCCATCTATCATTTCGGGCTACCAGGACAAATCCCCGGTTCGGGAGCACGATTTTGAATCTAATCTTCCGGCCGTTACAGATTTTGCTTTTGCAGATGCTTTAAGGTGGTATTTATCAGGTGATAAAAATATTTATCAGGTTTATGAGACTATTGCACAGGATATTGTCTATAATGATCCTGATAATTTAATTGTATTTCTTGATAACCATGATATTGAAAGGGCTATGTTTATAGCTGATGGTAATGTTGAAAAGTTTAAAATCGGATTAAATCTTATTCTGTTTACACGTGGAATTCCTGTAATTTTTTACGGTACTGAAATTGGGATTTCAGGTGGTAAACATCACGGTGAATTGAGACAACCATTTCCTGGTGGGTTTGATGGAGATGATAGATATGCGTTTATGAGATCAGAGAGAACCACCGTTGAAAACGAAATATTTGAATACTTAACTGAATTGTTAAAACTTCGAAAAGAATATCCGGTACTTTATAAAGGTACTATGCGCCATATTTATGGCGGTGGGGATCTATATGTCATAATAAAAGAATATGAAAACCAGCAAGTAATGATTGTGTTCAATACCGGAGAAACTGATGTAACCATTAAACCGTTTCAAATTCAAATGACCATAGCTGATACAGAAAAATTGGTTAATTTAAAATCAAATAAAGAAATTCAGTTAGCGGATGGAGAATCTATTACACTAAAAGGACTGACCACAGAAATGTTTTTGTTGGAAAAATAGCAACAGAAGAATTTGATTGATCAGGTCTGTGTTGATCTGTAAAATCTGTGTCATTTGCGTTCCATTCGTAATTATTATTGGAAGGATGTTTCATGCTCGAAATACAAAAAAAACTTACTAAGCCTTTTTATGCTTTACTCAGTTTACCTGCAACTGCAATGGGCTTTGCTCTATCAATACAAATTGCAGTTTTAAGTTGGATACTGAATACAAAGTATGGATTGGATATCCACGAAATTGGCATAGTGTGGGCAGCAGGGCCAATAGCCGGAATATTCGGACAGGTAATTATAGGTTTAATTAGTGACAATGTTTGGTTTTGGGGTGGGCGAAGAAAACCATTTATACTTATCGGTGGTGTACTTGCAGCTTTAATGATCATAGCCTTACCCAATATTGATAAGATTGATGGTTTTCTGGGTATTGGCAGTCTAATGGCAGTTGCAATAGTTGTTGCGTTAACACTTGATCTTGCAATTAATATTAGTTTTAATCCTACCCGATCAATCATAGCTGATGTTACTCCTGATGGTATTCCCAGAACTAAAGGTTATACCTGGATGCAAACAATATCAGGTTTTTTTGGTGTAATGGCTTATGCCATCGGGGCAATATTTGGAAATTATTTTCTCATTTATTTTGGTGCTGTTCTGGTTCTATTGTTTTCAATTATACCACCATTCTTTATTGAAGAAAGTAAAGAACTAACATCGGAGGAAAAATCTGATGAATTAATAGAAAAAAGTAAGGAAACACAATGGGGACAGTTATTAAGAATTTATATTGCTCACGGATTTTCCTGGATAGG
>CP070637.1:48605-51934 GCA_020354005.1 Ignavibacterium sp. | reverse complement strand
GCACACATAAAAAAGATGTATGATCATCTAAAGCAGAAATATCCTGATTATGAATCTGAGGTAGAAGTTTCAATAGATGAAACTGAATCAGTTACATCGGTATTTGAACACTTTTTTATCGTTAGTGAATTAAATAGACTTGGAGTTGAGTTTGTAAGTCTTGCACCACGTTTTATTGGAGAGTTTGAAAAAGGTATTGATTACAAAGGTGATCTTAACCTCTTTAAAGAAGAATATGTTAAACACGCTGGTATTGCATCATATTTTGGCACCTATAAATTAAGTTTACATTCAGGCAGTGATAAGTTTGGAGTATACAAGGTAATTGGTTCTTTAAATCTTGGTGCTACTCATGTTAAAACTGCTGGTACGAGTTATCTTGAAGCGCTCAAGGTAGCTGCACTTAAGGAACCAGCTCTTATGAGAGAAATATTGGACTATTCCAGAAATCTTTATGAAGAAGAGAAAAAAACCTATCATGTATCTGCAGATATAAAGAAGGTTAAACCTTCAGAAGAGTATTCCGATGAGGAATTGGTTATACTTTTTAACCAGAACGATTGGCGTCAAATTCTTCATGTTACCTACGGTAGAATTTTAACTGATAAAAACGAGCAAGGATCATACAAGTTTAAAGATGAGTTACTGAATTGTGTTAATGCTAACGAGGAAACTCATTATAAATTAATCTTAGATCATTTTAGAAAACATCTTGAGAATTTTAATTGATTTCTAGGGAACATATTATTGTGAACAATTTAAGAGTATCATTGGTATTTAAAAGGTTACTATATTATGTACAAATTTGAAGAATTAAAAAATAAAACTTGTGTCTTAACTGGTGGCGGGGGTGTTATTGGTGCATCGCTAGCCGTTGCATTGGGTGAAGTTGGAATAAATGTAGCTATTGTAGATATCCAAAAGGAAATAGCTGATGAAATAGCAAAATTAGTTAGCAAAGATACTGGTGTCAATGCGATCGGAGTTTCTGCAAATGTATTGGAAAAACCATCGCTTGAAAATGCAAAGAAAGAGATTAATCAGAATCTGGGGAAAATAAACTTCTTAATAAATTGTGCAGGTGGTAATTCTCCAAAAGCCACTACCAAGGTTGAGTTTATTGATGAAAAACTTGTAAATCAATTGGATGATACTTTTTTTGGACTCGATGTGGAAGGATTTCAACGTGTGTTTGATTTAAACTTTATAGGTACTCTGCTTCCCACAATGATATTTGCTAAAGATATGCTCGAGGAAAGGGAAGGGGTGATACTAAATATCTCATCGATGAATTCATTTAGACCTTTAACGAAAATTCCAGCCTATTCGGCAGCTAAGTCCTCTATAAACAATTTTACTGAATGGTTAGCTGTTCATCTTGCTAAGATGAACATAAGAGTAAACGCAATTGCACCCGGTTTTCTTGTAACTAATCAAAATCGATTTTTGTTAATAGATGAAAAAACTTCTGAACTAACTGAACGAGGAAATAAAATAATATCCGGTACACCAATGGGTAGATTTGGCGATCCTGAGGACATTCAGGGTACGATGCTTTATCTGTTATCTGATTTATCAAAGTTTGTTACAGGCGTAGTTATTCCAGTAGATGGTGGTTTTAATGCTTACTCTGGAGTTTAACTGAGATAATAAATGAAATAATAAGAAACTAAATCTGCAAAAAGTTATGGGAATAAAATTAAAGAATGAATACAAGTACTCACTACTGGTACCAACTAGTATAGGGGCGAGAATTACGCCTGCGAATGGTCAACCTGTTCACAGCAGTGATAACTTTAAACTTCAAGCCACAAGTGCTGAAACTAATGTTGCCAGCATCTCTTCATATCTTGGTCTCCCTGTTAAAGTGCTAACTACTTTTGTCAAGGATAGTCCAATAGCCAAGTTCATAAAATCTAATTTGAAATCACGAATGATGGATTTTGAAGGAAGAGATGTTGAACAAGGAGGTCCCTGGGGATATCGTCATCAATTCAATATTGCGGATAGCGGTTTTGGAACAAGAGGTCCTCGTGTTTTTAATGATCGTGCAGGTGAAGTTGGTAGAACATTGAATGTGAAGGATTTTGATCTCGAAAGAATTTTCGGTGAGGAAGGTGTACAGGTAATGCACCTCTCAGGATTGATTGCTGCCCTTTCTGCAGACACAAGTCAATTCTGTCTGGCGTTAGCAAGAGCAGCAAAAAAATATGATACGAAGATCTCATTTGATTTAAACTATCGAGCTTCTTTTTGGGAGGGGCGTGAAAAAGAACTAAGAGAAGCTTTTACAGAAATTGCATCTGTATCAGATGTACTAGTCGGAAATGAAGAGGATTTTCAGCTCTGTTTCGGAATAGAAGGACCTGAAGCCGGAGGGGAGGATATCGACAATAAAATCGAAAGTTTCAAAGAGATGATAGGGAGAGTAAAGAAACAATTTCCTAACGCCTCTGTTTTTGCAACTACACTTCGCGAGGTCGTACACACGAACAAGCATTTATGGGGTGGGATAATGCTGGAAGGAGATAATTGGTTTGTTGTTAAGCCACGCGAAATTAATGTTCTTGATAGAATTGGTGGTGGTGACGGTTTTGTTGGTGGTTTGTTGTATGGAATTTTGAAGGGGTGGGAACCTGAAAAATGGATTCAGTTTGGTTGGGCAACTAGTGCTATGGCAACAACATTTATAACTGATTATGCACAACCGGCAGATGAAGAAATGGTTTGGAGTATCTGGAAAGGAAATGCCCGTGTTAAAAGATGATTATTATTACTAGTTAGTATGATAAATTAAATGATATATTTTCAGCAAGGTTCTGAAAAAAATTCAATGAGCAGTGATCAGTTAGAAGAAGGACTTTATTCAGCCCTCGAAAAAATAGGTAATCGAAATAAGGTTTTAGCAATCCCACCAGATATTTCACGCTATCACTCTATGGCTGGTGAGATAACAGGTTTGGTTTATAAATATTATAAAGAAAAGCTAACTGATGTTCTTCCTGCTATCGGTACTCATAATCCAATGACAGAAGAGGAAATTGATAAAATGTTTCCTGATGTACCCAAATCTCTATTCAGGATTCATAAATGGAAAGATGACCTTCTAACATTGGGAGATGTCCCCTCAGAATTTATTAATGAAGTTTCAGAGGGTAAATTAAATTTTACGTGGCCGGCACAAACCAATAAATTACTAATTCAAGGCGGCTACGAATTAATTCTTTCAGTAGGCCAGGTTGTTCCTCACGAAGTGATAGGTATGGCAAACTATAACAAGAACATATTTGTGGGAGCAGGCGGAAAGGACAGCATACATAAAAGCCATT
>CP070637.1:47041-48505 GCA_020354005.1 Ignavibacterium sp. | reverse complement strand
GAGGGCAAACGGATTGATGAATTAAATATGAGAGAACTTTATGAATTAAGGAGCAACTTTGGATTTTTATTTCAGAGCTCAGCATTATTTGACTCAATGACAGTAGAAGAAAATATTCTTCTCCCGCTTATTGAATCAAGAAAGAGTTATACAAATGAGGAGCTTAATAAAAAAGTTGATGAAAAATTAGAGCTGGTCGGGATGTCAGGAGTTCAAATGCTCAAGCCTGCGGAACTTTCGGGGGGAATGAAAAAAAGAGTTGGGCTTGCACGCGCCCTAATAACAGATCCTGATTATATTTTTTACGATGAGCCAACAACCGGATTGGATCCGATTATGTCCGATTCTATTGATGAGCTTATTAAAGAACTTACCGATAAGTTGAATGTTACGTCCATTGTGGTAACTCATGATATGTACAGCGTTAAAAATGTTGCTCACCAGGTTGCAATGATGCATGAGGGGAAAATTTATTTTGTGGGTGACCCGAATGATCTATTAAACTCCGAAGATTTTACAATCAGAGAGTTCATCCAAAGAACTGAATAACGAAGCTTAGAATAAAAAAGGCGAAGAATATATCTTCGCCTTTATACAATAAATAATTTTCACTTTTTAAAGAATAGAATACGCAGCGCCAAATGTTATCGAAAGGTAATTTATATTCCCGGCATCCTCGATTTCCTCATCCGCTTTGTCAAAAAGGTAGTAGTAATCTGCACTTAGAATCAATCTGATGTCATCTGAAACCTGAAAAAAAGTTCCTACAGACGGGGTTAGAGCAAAAATAGTACTGCTATCTTCAAATTCACTTCCATTTTGAAGTGTTTTTACTAATTTATTTGCTCCTGCAGTATATGCTATTGTTTGAAAATAATTCTTCAGAATCAGACAAAGTCCAACTCCTATAAAGGGCTCAAAACCAGCCAGAGTTATTGGAGTTAGGCAAGATGGAGTGGGACAAATCGGATCGAGGCCGGACAATGTTAACAACGCAACAAGAGCTATTACAACCTGAGTATTATATGCAGTGAATTTTTCAAACTGCGAGCTCTTCTCAAGTGAACTGAGATCTGTTTCAACATCACCAAATCTAATATAACCTACCTTTAGAGATACAATTATCGGTTCAAGAACATACCCAGCCATTCCGTGTATTGACCAAGCTGTTCCGGCATAGGTTTTAAACACTTCACCAAATGGAAATGTAACATCTCCAAGTAATTCTACTAAAAATGAACCGGGAATCAGTTTCGTTGCATCTGCCGGTGCTTCAGATAGTGAAATCTTATTGTCTAAGTGTGTATCTGCTTTATTTAGCACCAATTTTAGATTATACGTTTTTTCTTCAGCATCAATATCTGTTGGTAAATTTAATTTCATCTGTGGATATGAAAATGATGAAACTAGGTCGCAGTGATAAAACATAATAAATACTTATGCATAGCGCCTCCTATTATGTGG
>CP070637.1:45054-46941 GCA_020354005.1 Ignavibacterium sp. | reverse complement strand
TGTCTTCATCTTCTTCATTATAATAATCATCATCATCATTAAGGTCATCTTCATCTTCATCTCTTTGGCTAACAGCAACCACACTGGGGTAACATTTATCGCCAATGAGAGTTATAGCAACAAACACATTGGGGCAGATAGGAAATAGAATATGTTCTTTTTCTATTGCGGAAATCTTATCATAACTCATAATCAAATAGTTTTCCTGATTATATTAAACTATTGTTATAAAATTTTAATATATAATTAAGTGCGATATATTATTTTATAGGTTTTTCTTTTAGATTGCAATTCAACTAAATGTAAACCAATAAAACTTTAATTCGAATTATCAATTTGTCAACTCAACAACTAAAATATTAAAAGAATTATATGAAACTTGCAACCCTTTGTTACGTAATCGATAAAAAACATGATGCCGCATTAATGATACACAGAGTGAAAAAGACAAACGATTATCATCAGGGCAAGTGGAATGGATTGGGAGGAAAGTTTGAATTTGGTGAAAGCCCTGAAGATTGTGCCATCAGGGAAATTAGGGAAGAGAGTGGTTTAATAGTTGAAAATCTCAATCTAAAGGGATTTATAACCTTTCCTTTGTTCGATGGCGTGGAAGACTGGTATGTGTTTTTGTTTACTTCATACAAATTTACCGGAGAATTAATCGACTCTGCCGAGGGTAGTCTTGAATGGGTACCAATTGATGAACTGACAAAAATTAATCTTTGGGATGGTGACAAATTATTTATCCCTTGGCTGTTTGAAGATAAATTCTTCAGTGCAAAATTTGTTTATGAAAATGGTAAGTATGTTGGCCACGAAGTAAGCTTTTATTGATGTGCCGGATCTTAATAATCGACACTTCATACTTAGAAAGATATAATGAGCACGTTTGCTGATAAGGCTATAAAATATTTCCTAAGCTTAGAATCACCCACCGGTTTGACTGAGAATATAATTGCAATCAATCCTTACAAGAAACCCGAAGTTCAAACAGCAGTAAAGCAATTCTTCAACAAATATTTTAACGATTCAAAAAACAGATTGTTTGTCTATGGAATAAATCCCGGTAGGTTTGGCGGGGGATTGACCGGGATCGCTTTCACCGACCCGGTTGCGTTACGGGAAGATTGTGGGATTAAAATTAATCTTGGAACCAGAAAGGAACTTTCCAGTAAGTTCATCTATAATCTAATCAGTGAGTTTGGCGGGCCGCACAAATTTTTTAGTAAGATTTATTTAACAGCGCTGTATCCACTTGCGATATTGAAGAATGATAAGAACTACAACTATTATGATAAGCCCGATCTCTATAAAGCACTAAAACGATATATTGAAAATTCGATTATAGAGCAACTGGAGTTTGGTGCAAGCAAAGACTTTGCAATCTCGCTTGGGCAAAAGAATGCAAAGTTTCTAAAAGAAATAAATAACGAGTATAATTTCTTTAACGAAATAAGGGTCCTCAATCATCCTAGATATATTATGCAGTATAAATTAAAACAGATGAACAAATACCTAAAAGAATATTTATCAGCTATGAACAACTGATATAATTTAGATGGATTTGGTTTGTTACCAATAAAATATTTCTTGTCCAAAGGAAGATCAGAATGAAATATTATGTAAATGCAATTATCTTCGCATTAACCATACTAATAACAGCTCTTATACTTACGGGCGCCTATAAAAACAGGTTTAATTATAATTATGTTATTAATGTTACAGGATTGGGCCCTAAAGATTTTGTTTCCGATTTAATTGTCTGGGGTGGATCGTTTACGAAAAAAAACATGGACTTACAAACTGCTTATGTTGAATTAAATAAGGATAGAAACACTATTAGACAACATTTGCTCTCCAAGGGTATTTTATCAGATTAAATTG
>CP070637.1:41725-44954 GCA_020354005.1 Ignavibacterium sp. | reverse complement strand
TTGAATTTGTGTAGTCTGAATATTTCTTTTAATTCAACGTACCTTGTTTTTCTATTATATTTAAAAATGTTTTTGAACGAGAGTATGTTAAGACAAATATATACGCTTACTATGATTAAAAAATAGTATAGAATGAAGTGGTTATAGTAATATAATATGTCAATTATTGTTTGCATTAACTTGCTTGAATTGCCCGTTCTTCAATTATCATTTTCGCAATAGATGATTCCAAAGAATCAGGCATGGTGTTTTCAATATTCTTTAATTTTTCTCTGCTTTTATCTGAAATATCATACATTGCATCTGCTGCAGATACTTTTACATTTCTATTTTCATCTTTAATAAGTTCCCATATATTATCTTCAAGTCGTGTGTCACCAATCTTTTGTACTGCTCTGATTGCCTCAGTTTTTATATCCGGATCCGGAGATTGTAAAAAGAATTCGAGTTCCTTAGAGGCATCGATATATTCAACATCACCTAAATATTTTAGAATTTCTATGATCTGTTCTTTATTTGTTTCTTTAGATAGTATTTCCATTATGGTCGGTGCTGCAGCAAGATATTTGAAGTGTCTTAAGGTGGTGATAATAATAGATATAATTTTTGTGGATGTTTCAACTTCCACTCTTTTTGTAAGATTGTCACATACACGATCATCATAAGCTAATAAAATTGATAAGAAGGTATCTCTCGTTAGTCCTTTATATTTTTCTATTCCGGTAAATATGTCATCTAATGCTTCAACAGCATTTATTCTTGCTAAACTCATAGCACAGGTGACAAATACTTGCTCATCATTGTACTTTAATTTATTTCTTAGTTCCTTAACTGCGCCTTCAGATTTGGCGAGCCCAAGATAATAGGCGCCAAATACAATCTTTTTTTTATTACGTGATTTAAGTTTGCCATAGATATATTTAAATAACTCAGTATCAGTTATGAGTTTCATTAGTTTATCCTTATCAGCACCTTTTAATGTCAATAAGTAATTGCGTAAGAACGGTAATATGTTTTTGTAACCATATCTATTAAATAATTTGATCACATCACCTGGAGTCTTATCTGTTGACAGGTAATCGAATATTCTCACTTCCCACCTTAAAACGAAGTTTCTTTCAACCATCTTCCTTGTTTGTTCCAAAAATCTTATCATAAGAATGAATAGGACAAGCAAGTAGATTAAAACGAAGAGGATTAAAACTATACCTAATATTTCTCCGGTTTTATCCAGGTGTTCAATCAAGAATATCTCACAGAGATTATAAATAAACTTAAAATACGGGGCATAAACGCAATTTTTATGCCAAGGCTTTGCGTATGCGGGTAGCTAATTCACTGGTAGAAAAGGGCTTTTGAATGTAGTCAGCGGCGCCAGAATTGAGGGCATGGAGGATTTTGTCTTCCTCTCCTTGAACAGATAGAATAATTACAGGAATATTTTTCACATCATCATGGGCTTTTAACTCCTCCAGGATTTGCAGTCCATCCTTTATTGGTAGCATAAGATCTAGCAAAATTAAGGCAGGTTTTTCTTCAATAATGGTCTCCACTACATTCTCACCGCTTTTCATTAAAATAAGATCAAACCCATCTTTTGCTAATTTGTACTCTACAAGTCGTGCTATACTTTCCTGATCTTCTGCATATACTATTTTTTTTTGTTTGGAATCTTGTTCGTCCACTATCTGTTGTTGGCTGAAATGTATAAAAAATAATTCTTGTGGTTGAAATTAATTTATTATTCAAAATAATCAAATTTTCATTCCAATCGCACCAGTTTTATAAAAGAATAGGATATCATTATTTCATATCAATGTCAGTAATTATCCTCATTTATCTAAGAATGCATTAAATGCAGGGTGCTTTAATATCGCCCTTTTTTATTGAGTGATCAAAATTTATTTTTACTCATAAATTTATTACTTATTTTCACGTTCAAAAGTAATCAACTTATCACCCGTTAATTATTTATATGAACTTTAATATTATTTCAGAAAAACCAAAATGTTTCTGCGGCATATTTGGTGTTTTTGGTTCACCTAGCTCATCTATTGAATCGTACTATGGTTTGCACGCCTTACAGCACAGGGGACAAGAAGCATGCGGTATTTTAACACGTGACAATAATGAAAATGGAAAAACTGTTTTCCATATTCATAAAGGTGAAGGATTAGTTTCAGAAGTTTTTGATGATCCGAATTTATTATCAACCGAACTAAAAGGTACTGCCGCAATTGGACATAATCGTTACTCTACAACCGGTTCTTCAAGTTCTCGTAAGAACATACAACCGTTTGTTGTAAATTACAGGATGGGGAATCTTGCAATAGCTCATAACGGAAACTTAACAAATGCAAAACAGCTGCGTGATGAGTTAGTTAATGAAGGTGCCATTTTTCAAACCACAAGCGATTCCGAAGTAATCCTACATTTAATTGCTCGCAGCCGCTTGGATGACCAGGTAGAACAGATTAAAGAAGCAATCGGAAAACTTGAGGGTGCATTCAGCCTTGTTATCTTAACAGATGATAAACTTATAGCAGCAAGGGATCCTCATGGTTTTCGGCCTCTATCTTTGGGCAAATTAAAAGGTGCATTTTTAATAGCATCCGAATCCTGTGCATTCGATATACTAACAGCTAATTTTTTAAGAGAAGTAGAACCAGGTGAATTTATTGTTGTTGATCAGGAATCTATAGATACCGGTGAAGTAAAATCATTTTATGTTCATCTGGAACTTATTGAAAAGAAACACTGTGTTTTTGAGTACATCTATTTTTCAAGACCTGATAGTTTTATCTACGGTCATAATGTTGATAAGATGAGAAGAAGATTAGGCAAGATTCTTGCATCCAATCACCCTGTTTATAATGAAGCGGATGAAAAAATAATTGTGATAAGTGTGCCTGACAGCTCAAATACAATTGCTTTAGGTTACCAAACACAACTTGAAAAACTTGGTGTTGATTGTAAACTGGAAATCGGATTAATCAGGAGCCACTATATTGGTAGAACCTTTATTCAACCAGGGCAGAGCAAACGCGAGATTGGAGTGAGAATTAAATTCAACACAGTTAAGGGAGTTCTGGAAGGCAGGACCGTAGTTATTGTCGATGATTCTATAGTTCGTGGAACTACATCAAAGCAGCTAGTTAACTTAATACGGGAGGCCAATCCAAGATCGATTCATCTTAGAATCTCATCGCCACCTATTGCTCATCCTTGT
>CP070637.1:38749-41625 GCA_020354005.1 Ignavibacterium sp. | reverse complement strand
TAATAACGAAAGATATCACACATCCCCTTCCCTTTCTTTCGAGCACATTTATTTTTCATTTGTTAATGCTGCTCAACCGAGCGATCCGGAAAAATACATTCAACAATTAAGTGTTTCAGATGATGTGTCAAACTACGGTGAGTTTTTTCAAGTGGGGAACAAATTCGTAAAGTCCTCATTTAGTATGGTGGCATCCAGGTTTGATAAACCATTTACAGAATATCTATTTAATCTGCCCTTAAATAAATGGAGTGGACCGGTTGAATCAATACAAGGCACACACTATGTAATTGTAACTGCAAACCACGCACCGGAATTACCACCATTTGAAAATATTGAATTGTTTTTGAGGGATGATTACTTCCTGCAAAAAAGCAGAGAGGTCCAACAAAGAAAAATTGATGAGTTACGCAAGAATTATGAAATTATTGTTGAGGGGGAAACAAAGTAGAAATGCTAGCCCAAAACAAAATATACTTTCTATTACTCGCAGCAGTTCTTTTATATGCTTCTCCAGCATCTGCCGATGATGTTGGGATAACTAAAGCCAGACTCATCCAAAAAAATGACAGCAGCTATGTTTTTGAGGTTGATGTTACAAGGCAGTTAGTCTGGGCAATAAAGGCACCCATTTTTCCCGATCGTTTCCAGGTAACAGAACTTGAATTTATTACACAAGCGGGATGGATAGTTGTTCAGGCAACCGCAACTACATCCGGTGAACCGCTCTCCCCAGATGATGAAATTCTTTTGCCCTGGTTTAGAAATGGAGCAGATATAACTGCACAATGGCTCGATGGATCGCTGTATCAGGGTCTTTTTCTTCGTTCCTTAGAAGGAATACACGTCCCGATTAGCTTGCTTATGCCAACCACAAAAACTCCCAGCGAAGTTTGTGTAGAACATTTCACTATCGGTCTAGAGCATTTCTTATTCAAGGGAGTGCACCTGTTATTTGTTCTTGTGTTGGCATTATTTGCTGCTTCCAGAAATCTGTTTAAGATTTTATTGTATTACTTTTTTGGACAAGCAATTTCACTTATACTTTATGAATTAGGTGTATCCGGCTTCGATCTATTATTTGTTGATGTGATGGGGGTTGTTCTAATCTTTATGCTGGCTTATGCTGTTTTAAAGGAAAAACCAATTCAGCAATATTACTTCCTGATATTTTTATTTGGAGCTCTACACGGATTAGCTTATTCAAGTGAATTGTCATCATTCGAACTTGAACTGGATCAGCGACTACCTGCACTTTTTATGTTCAACATTGCTATTGATTTATGCAATTATATTTTAGGTTCTCTTCTATTTTTTGTAATTAAAGTATTCATTAAAAATCCAAAAACCAAAAATGTTTTAGCATATGGCAGTGGCATACTATCGGTTGTATTGCTGATAATCCTATTCCAGGAAAATATTTTTGCCGGAAAAACTGATGTATTGAATATTCGTGATACCAAACTCGCAACGCAATTCAGTCTACCAACCTCACCAACTCAACAGCCCGGAGGGCAGCAGCAAACCGGTGCACGAAAACTTACCAGTTCAATTATGGCATATCTTACAGTTGAACCTTATGAAGTGAGAATGGAGATACTTATTCAGGCGAGAGAAGCTGTTAGATTTTTAGGTGTTAATGATAAAGGCATGGGTAGCATCCCTGTAGCTTCATTGGAACCGGTTAAGAATGGAATTCTTGGAACTTATCAGAAGATTAATTCAATTTCTATCGATGGTAATCAAGCTGATCCAATTTTAACCCGTGCAGATTTCGTAACGCTTGGTCCTGCAGGTGTTATCTTACGAACTGATCCGGTTGCTGAAAGCCTTGATAATGGTATCATCGGTCTTACACTTGTATACGAAACCAATGATCTGGCCAATAATATTAGTGTTGACTGGAAATTGTTTTCTGAGTCAGTTCAAAAGGTAGAAGCAACTACAATTGATCCTTTTGGAGGTGCTACCAGAATGCTATCGCCGGATGATAATACTCTTCATTGGAAACAGCGACTCATCGGTTATAAAGTTCCGGTTATTGAAGAGATAACGGTAGAGCAACAACAACTCCCGATTATATCTATCATTCTATTTGCAATGGTTTTAATTTTGTTCTTGATATCAAAAAGAAATGCCCTAAAGTTGATTGGTCGTCCGGTACTTTTAAGTGTAGCGGGGATAGCATTCATACTATATCCCTTCTCAAGAATATCAGTAGAATTGCCTTTCAGCATTGCGCCAAAACCTTCCGAGGAAAGAACAGCAATCATTCTTGAGGGGTTGTTAACAAATGTTTATCGTTCATTTGATATAAGAAATGAAAGCGATATCTATGATCGTTTATCTATAAGTGTAATTGGCGATCAGCTATCACAAATCTATCTGGAAAGCAGACGATTACTTGAGCTTGAAAACAGAGGTGGTGCAAGGGCAAGAATTGATGAAGTGGAAATAATTGATATCAACTCTGTTGAAGCTACTAATGATGGCGGATTAGAGATCGATGGAATATGGAAGGTAAGCGGATCGGTTAATCATTACGGTCATACACACTATCGTCAAAACATTAATCAAGCAAGTATAAACATAATTGCAGATGAAGGTGCCTGGAAAATACTTCAGATGAATATGATTGATGAAAAGAGAGTTCTTTAATCTACAATTATCGAAAGTATTTACATTAGGAAATATTACGATAATATATTATAAGTGTTTATTATTTTTACTCATAGAAAAAAAATACTTGATTATAATCGAAATGTTCAGAGAATTGACTACAATTATTATATGAAGACTAGTTGGTCTTTAAAGGATGAGGTATGACGAAAACTTTTACTTTTATATTAGTACTCTCTTTTATTATGAATTTACCT
>CP070637.1:35923-38649 GCA_020354005.1 Ignavibacterium sp. | reverse complement strand
GTAATTAACAAAAGATCGTTAAATGTTGGGTATGCAGGAATTGACAATGAGCTGTTCTTCTATCCTAATGCACTCATGTATTTCGGTGATGCAAAGGAAGCAATGAGTAAATTAAATGGTGAATTGAAAGAGATATAAAGATGAACTAGAATTTTTATTTGTACTAATAACCCTTATTCTGACTTGAGTAAGGGTTATTTTTTAGGCAGATTTAATAGTACAAATAACTGTATAATTAGTATTAGAAACCTATATCAGGTTTCAGCAATTATCATAACAATAAATCGAAGTGAATATGAAAATTGATTGGAATGAATACATTAACCAGACCTTAAATGTTACAATGAACGAAAACTACGGAATGATAGTTGATCCTAAAACTGAAAACCCGTTTTACGAAATTGTTTTTAAAACGGGAAAATTAACCAATGCATTTGATGATGGCTTGCTGCTGGAAACCGAGAGGGAAAATCAAACTGTAAAGATTTTTATTCCTTTTGGCTCTATCAAATGTGTTGAAATATTTGATATTTAATAGCATTGAATTGAAAATATATTTTATATTACTCACGTTTCTGATAATTACTTCTCTTGAACTTACCGCGCAAAGCATCGAAATAAAAAGCCTGGAGATTTACACAACCGAAAATCGTTTGGAGCTGCCTGTTGTAACAAAAGATAATAGACTAGTGATTGAATTTGATGTGAAATCAGAATTTGAACCTGCACTAAGCATACTTTTTAGGTTTTGTGATTATGGATGGACGCCAACTAAAAATATATTTCTCTTAAATCAACATAGAAACAGCTTACCACTATTTAATTTTGAACGTTTACCGGTTACTGTTGAAGATGCAGACTACCATTTCAAAGGTTCTTTCCCGGATAAAGATAAATTTATTGAGCTGCCATTCTCAGGGAAATGGAAATTTTATATTACTGATATTCAGGATACTTCACTAGTTTATGCAGAGGGTAGATTTTATCTGGTTGATAATCAGGTTGAAATGCGTTCAGTATTAAAAAATGAAGAACTGGAAAATAAAACATACTGGCCTGTTGAGCTAGCAAAAGTATTCAATGTAACAACAGACTTCGTGTTGCCCGAGAAATTTTTTCCAGGTTTTGTTGACAGGGTAGAAATAATTCAAAACAGAAATATTTATTACCCGCTTGTGATAGAACGAAATTCAAATACGCTGGAGAGGCAGTTCAAGTGGGATGCAAACAGAAAATTCACTTACATCATCAGGGATATTCAGGCAGGGAATGAATACAGGCAGGTTGATATTCGGGACTTCAACTATTTTAGTTCAAAAGATGTGAAAGCACAAAGAGACGGTTTAGAATTTTCAAGATTTTTCCTTAAAGTACAGTCGGATATGAATGGCAATAAAGTATATATGGATTTTACCGATCCTTACGCAACCTATCACAATGTGCAATTTTCAATTCGTCCGCCTGATGAAGTTAATGGGGATATTTTTCTTGTGGGGGCTTTTAATGATTGGAAATTATCACCCGATTATAAACTTTATTCTGAAAACGGAATTAAATCAATTACAATACCTCTTAAAAGAGGAGTGTATGATTACCAGTTCGTAGTTGCAGAAGAAGAAGGTGAAGAAATAATAAATGATGATTGGCTCGTTCTTGAAGGAAATACCTGGGTGAATAGAAAAGTTTATGATATTTTTCTTTATTATAACGAGACCAATTTGGGTGGGTACGAGAGGATAATTGGCTACTTAAAATTGCCACGAGAGAAAAATGAATAAGTTAAAAGTTGGTGTTATTGGAACAGGCCATTTGGGAAAGCTGCATGTTAAAATGTTTAATGAAATTGACAACTGCAGTCTTAGCGGGATTTATGATTCACATGATGAACAGACAAAGTTAGTTTCAGATGAATTTAATGTTAAAGCTTTTGATTCAGTTGATAGTCTTCTGACAAATATTGATGCAGTTTCCATTGCAGCTACCACTGTTGCACATTATGATCTTGCAAAACAATGTTTAAATGCGGGCAAACATATATTTATTGAAAAGCCCATCACTGCCACTATTCCACAGGCAGAGGAAATAGTGGAGCTTGCGAAATCCTTAAAGCTGAACCTTCAGGTTGGTCACATCGAACGATTTAATCCTGCACTAATTTCGATGGAAAAATATATTTCCGATCCAAAATTTATTCAAACGGATAGATTGGCACATTTCAATCCACGAGGAACTGATGTCGCAGTTGTGCTCGATCTAATGATACACGATATTGACATAATTTTAAGCTTAATAAAAAGCCAGGTAAAAAATATAGAGGCCAGCGGTGTAGCTGTTGTATCTGAAAATATAGATATTGCAAACGCAAGGATACAGTTTGAAAATGGAGCTGTTGCTAATGTAACATCAAGCCGTATCTCCCAGAAAAAAATGAGGAAGATGAGAATCTTTCAGCGTGATGGATATGTTTCTTTAGATTTTATTACTGGTGAATCAGAGGTATACAGATTACTCCCTGTCGATCAAGGTATAGAACCAAATTTCTTATCATTTGGCGAGATTGGAGTTGGAAAAAAGAAGAAAAGGCTTGTTTACGAACAACCACAGCAGAAAGAAATCAATGCGTTAAAATATGAACTTCAATTATTCCTGGAATCGATTCTAAAAAATGAAGAGCCTCTAGTTTCCGGAAACGATGGTTTAAGAGCGCTCAGGGTTGCAGAAATTAT
>CP070637.1:32966-35823 GCA_020354005.1 Ignavibacterium sp. | reverse complement strand
TATACATTAAAGCTGCTTCGAAGGAACATCGGCATCAAGGAGGGAATGGAAACCAATGTAATGGAATCAATTAATGTTGAAGATGTTTACAGCAAAGATTTCGAATCTATACAAGCCAGTGATGATTTTAGTGTAATAGTTAATAAAGTCATTAGAGGGAAAGAAACTGATTATCCTGTAATATCCGGTGATAACAATTTAATTGGATTGATTTCTTTGAATGATATAAAAGATAATTTGTTTGACAAAGATTCTCTTCAAAATGTTTTAATCGCAGGGGACATTGCAAATACTAGTATAGAGACAGTAACAAAAGATGATAATTGTGGTACTGCAATGGAAATATTAAGAAGACATCATTATGATGGATTACCCGTTGTAGAAAATAAAGGATCAAGAAAAATAATCGGATTTGTTTGGAGGAAGGAAATATTAGATGAATACCATAGGGTAATTGAAAGAAGAGATATTACATCCAATCTTGCAAGCAGTATTACTATGAAGGAGGAAACTCCACAAGTACATTTCCTTGAGGGTTATGCAATCAACGAAATATCTCCTCCAAAATCTTTTATCGGTAAATCCATACGTGAATTAAACATAAGAGCAAGGTATGGTGTTGATGTTCTTTCAATTAAAACTATTGAAAAGAGAGGGGAAAAAATAAAAGCAATACCAAACCCGGATTATATCATACAGGAAGATGATTTATTAGTTATTGCCGGTGAGATTAAAAGTATTAATGTGCTAAAGCATTTGGATTAGAAAAGAAGTCTAAATATTAACATTCCTTGTGTCATTCCCGTGAAAACGGGAATGTCAAATCATTAGGTAAAACGGATTTCCAATTGCTTGGAAATGAACCTGGTGAAATTTTATTTATGATGATTTGATAAATCAAATCCTTACCATTTCTACTTTATAATTTTCCACACTGAGGATTTGATAAATCAAACCCCTACAGATTGCTGCCCAATCGTTACCAATATTTTAACACATGAAATTCCTACATTTAATTTAATTTGGAATTGGAGATACCGCATTGCTTCCCTCCCTTATTAAAGGGGTGTCAGAGGTGGATTCTGTTGTTGTAAATGGTATGTTTAACCTGGATGGCTTTCAATATGGCGTGGCTTATATAACAAATTGTATAGTTTCCAATTTCATTATTGTTTAGTTAAATTTGATTTCAATTAACATCATTCAAAGTAGCTTATGAAAACAAAACTTGACATAGCCAAAAATTGGCTGCCACGTTACACAGGTACAAAGTTAGATGAACTTGGTGATTATATGCTGCTCACAAACTTTCATAATTATTTGGAGAGTTTCAGTGAAAAATTTAATTGCGATATTAAAGGGGTTGGAAGGCCAATGCAGACAGCAACTAATGCCGACGGACTAACGATGATAAATTTTGGAATGGGTTCTGCCAATGCTGCAACTATTATGGATTTACTTGCAGCAAGGAATCCTAAAGGAGTGCTGTTTCTTGGTAAATGCGGTGGTCTTAAAAAATCGACTGAAATAGGCCACTTCATTCTTCCCACCGCAGCAATAAGAGGGGAGGGAACAAGCAATGATTATAAAGCACCCGAAGTGCCGGCACTACCATCTTTCAAATTGCATAAATTTATTTCAGATAAAATAGCTCAACGAAATCTTGAATACAGGACAGGTGTGGTTTATACAACCAACAGAAGAGTATGGGAATGGGATGAAGATTTTAAACGCTATCTGAAAAAGCTTTCTACAATTGCTATTGATATGGAAACAGCAACTCTTTTCATTGTCGGTCTTGTAAACGAAATACCGCGTGGTGCTTTGTTATTGGTATCAGATATCCCGATGATTCCGGAAGGAGTTAAAACTGAAGAATCTGATAAACTTGTTACTGAGAAATTTGCAAAATATCATCTTGATATTGGTATAGAAGCTATGACAGAAATTGGTGAAAAAGGTGAACAGATAAAACACTACATTTATTAGATCAAATTCATTTTGATACTATTCTTTTAGGAAGAACTATTACGGTTATGAGATTGGCTTTTGCTTAAATCAAATTTCATCTCTAAATATCTTTCTGTAAGCCAGCAAAGACACAGCCAAATTAATCCCAAAGACCAACCTGCGAGAACCTCCGTTACAGTGTGCGCTGGACCTAATATTCTGCTAATCCCTACGGAAGCGATAATAACAGTGGCTGAGATTATTGTATATCTTCTCACTATTTCCCTACGCTGTCTTCTTGTAAGTAATACTGCAATTGTTAAGTAATATACCATTGCTATCATTGCATGCCCGCTGGGGTATTCGGCTATACTACTAATTAGTAAGTCAACAGGCTCAAAAGGCGTTTCATCCACAAAAAAAAGTTTGATACTAATCATAACCATAACAGCACCGCATACAACAATTAAAAATTCCCATAACAATTTATGTTCTTTTCTTATCCTATAATAAACTGCAGTAAGAGTAACCCCCATGAAAAAAATAACCTTTCCACCCAAAGCTGCTACATCATCTACAAAATGCACGAACCACTTGGGACCAAATCTCTCACTCCATTTACTCATATAACCAAGTTTTTCCAACAGAAAATTATGTGTCCACTCGGATATGCCGTCTGTAAAACCGGTTAGAGTAAGAATAAATACAGAAACTCCTGTAAGCAACAATGCGTAGGCAGCAATCTTTTTCTGTCTCTCCTTTTCATAGGAATAAACAAGTCTGGTATGATTGTGTTTATGAGGGTTAGATTCGTGCATTAGACTTGTTTGCAGTAACTTGGGAATGTATAACTAATAATAATAATATTTAAAAATAGAGATAATATCCGAAAAACAATCAAATATTT
>CP070637.1:30009-32866 GCA_020354005.1 Ignavibacterium sp. | reverse complement strand
CAGAAGCTCTTTTTCAAATTCCGTATCACCCAAGCTTACATTTTGTAACCGATCATAATCAAATATCTTATTATTTTCGGTTGTACTCTTCTGAACATGCGGCTGCGTGTTATTATGAATATCCAGAAGATTATCAATTTTATTAATCAGATCCTGCCCGATAATTGGTTTGGAAATATAATCATTCATTCCAGCATTCAAACACTTATCCTTATCACCCATCAATGCGTGAGCAGTGAGTGCTATTATAGGAATATCCTTTTGTGGTGATTCTAACTTTCTTATTTCTGACGTTGCTGTAAACCCATCAACTTCGGGCATTTGAATATCCATCAAAATAGCGTCATAATTCCCGCTCTTAACTGCATCAATGGCCTCCCTACCATTACTTACTGCATTTGCACTATACCCTGACAGGCTGAGCATCTTGAGCGATACTGCCTGGTTTACGGCATTATCCTCAACCAGAAGAATCTGGTATCGAGCTCTTTTTTCCGCTAAACCGTTCGAGGCAAAAATAAATTCGTCTTTCGGAATAATCGAAGTTTTATCCGATTCAGAATCAGTTTTTACAAATTCCTCCCCGTCAGGTTTAAGTGTAATTGTAAACGGTATCCGGAATTTAAATGAACTTCCTTCCCCAACCTTGCTTTCAACATTTATTTCACCACCCATCAGATCAACATATTCCTTACAGATGGCTAAACCTAAACCGGAACTACCAACAAGGTTTGTTTGCGAGTCCTTAACTTGAGAATATGGTTTGAACAGCTTATTAAGTTTATTTTCTGGGATTCCTAATCCTGTATCATTCACAGAAACAAATAGACTAACCTCATCATCCGAAATTTTTTCACTGCCCAATTTTAAAGTAATTTCTCCATCCTTAGTAAATTTTACAGCATTACTTAAAAGATTGATTAATATCTGCCTCAACTTCGTTGCGTCTCCAATAAGATTTGTTATCAAACCGGACTGAAATTCTTTAGTAATTTTAATCCCTTTTTCGGATGCTTTTGGAGAAATAACTGACAACGATTGTTCCACGACAAAATTAAGATTGAAGTTAACATTATCAATTTCAACCTTACCCGCCTCTATTTTAGACAGGTCGAGGACTGAATTTATTATTTCCAAAAGTGATTCCACTGATTGTCTCGCACTCGATGAATAATGTCTGAGTTCTTCAGTATCTTTATAAGCACCGTTCTCAATAAGAGTTAAGAAACCCAGTACACCATTGATCGGTGTCCTTATTTCGTGACTCATATTCGCTAAAAACTTACTTTTCAATTCACTGAACTGCATTGCTTCCTTTGCCAATCGTTCAGATTTTTCCTTCTCAACTTTCAAAGCCAATTCCACTTCATTTCTTTCTTCTTCAGCCCTTACCTGCGCAGTTATATCAGAAATATTCCCCTCGAGAAATTCATCACCATCATCAGCTTTTACAAGCCGGTTATTTAACTTTACAACAGCGACAGATCCATCTTTCTTTCTCAGTCTTATTCTGTAGTTTTCAACTCTCTCAGTACTCTTAAGGATTTGTAAAAGTTTATCACGCTCCCATGGACTAACATAAATTTCCCGCACTCCTACGTCTAGTAATTCGGCAGCATCATAATAGCCCAGAATTTTTGCAAAGGCTTTATTTATTGTAATCCACTTACCATCAACAGAGGATTGAAAGAATCCTTCGGATGAGTTTTCAATAATAGATCGGAATTTATTTTCTGATAATTCAACCTGAGTGTTTCTCTCAGCAAGCAACAATCGCATCCTAAAATTTATAGCGCAGGCTATAATTGAAATCGTACTAAACACAATCACAAAGGCAATCGATTCGCCTACATTCGGAAGAAAATAAATTATCCTATCGTTTAACATCACAGCAACTGCAAAAACAATATTGTAGTATATTGCAACAATTATTTGGTGTTTAACTTCCCAGCTAAAAAAAAGTGCCGAGGTAAAAATCAATAAGCCTACAATGCTGGAGTTTACCAATAGTGTGCTTGGCAGTAAAAAAATCATCAAGCCTGAAGAAATTATAATCGTAAGCAATAATATATGGATGAGTACCAGAGGATTTTTATGAACCAGGGGCGTTGAAAGAGCGGTCAGAATTAGGAATGAAATAACTGTTGCCGTTAATCTGATAATATAGATTTCAATTGAATGATCAGGATATAGTTTAATCTCAAAAACCATAGCAAGTAGCCCGGATAGTGCTACAAGCAATGAAATTATTCTCATTGGTAAAATTAAAATCAGTTCAGACTGTGTCTTTACATCTTCATAACTTTTAGAGGAAAGTGGTATTTTACCTAAAAAAATAAATTCAAGTAGTGAATTGCCAATAGCATTAACAATTCCTTTGTCTTTGATGTTGTTTTCTGCAATCACTGATTTTTACAAAATATTTTAGAAATTGTCCTTTTTTATTAGTTTTTGGGACAAATTCTTACTTCATATTTAGTGCCATCATGGAACCACTGTATTCTTTGGATTTAGCAATATTCTATTTTATAAATCATTCCCTTTCTACCGGATTTCTGGATAATTTTTTTTCAACAATTACAGACGTTAAGAAGTGGTACATAGCATATTTTATCCTGGCTGGCATAGCATTCTTCAAAGGTGGACTACGCGGCAAGATATTGGTCATCGGATTGATTCTATTGATTGTGGTAACAGACCAAACTGGATTTAGGATTTTAAAGGAACTTTTCGAAAGGTTAAGACCCTGCCGGGCACTTTCGGATGCTATTACTCCCCTTGGCTGTGCCGGCGGATATTCATTTCCATCCAATCATGCTTTGAATAATTTTGCTGCAGCAACTTTCATTGCACGATT
>CP070637.1:27400-29909 GCA_020354005.1 Ignavibacterium sp. | reverse complement strand
CAATTCAAGTTGCTGTTCATCTGGTGTTATGATGAAATGTAACAGCATTTCTAAACTATCAACTAAAAGTATATATTGTTTAGCACTAGCCCTCCCTTTTAATTCATCTAGATTATTTAGCGATGTTTTGTTAAAAGGATTGCAGCCGATACCGTAAATTGTATCTGTTGGATATATAAAAATATCTCCTGTATTAAAAATTTTACTCGCCCTGTTAACAGCTAATTCTGGAGCATCATCGATATTAATCAATTCCGCAGTGCTACCCATTTGTTTTTATCATTTGCTCGGTTATTGCAAATATCTCTGCTGGTAGTAATTTATAACCACAATCATATGTTTTTACGGGACACTCATCATAACCATGTATTCCACATGGTTTACAGTCTAACTCATTATAACTCACAAATTGGCTTTTATCATTATACGGATAGAATCCAAAATCGCTAACTGTTGAACAGTAAATAGTCAGCACAGGAATATCGGCACACATACCCATATGAGTTGGTGCACTATCATTTGTTATAAGTAATTTAGAATATTTCAACAGGCAAATAGTTCCTGTTACACTAAACTTTCCGGCGACGCTTAATACGTTGCTGCTAAAATTGGATGCAATTTCATTGCAAAGAATAGAATCATCATCGCTGCCAATTACAACCACAGTTTCATTTTTATTAGTTAACAACTTTATTAGTTCTATATAGTTTACCTTTGGATATCTTTTAGTTTCCCATACACTGCCAGGTGCTATTGAAATAAAGCCACTATTTAAATTGTTATTCGAAATAAAGTTGTCAACATTATTCTCAATGGCTTCATCAATTGAAATCTCTGGCTTAATCTTCCAACTATCCGCATCAACATTTTCACCAATCAATGAAATATTTCTCTGAACTTCGTGATACTTTTGTTCATACTTAACAAGATTTTTAAAAGCATACCTGAAGCTGCTGTTATCAAATCCATACGATTCATCACCGCTTAGCCTAATCATAATATATGCACTCCTAAACGAGCGATGTGGTGAGAATACTTTTGTATATGAGTTTGCTTTTAGTTCCTTAACAAATTTGTTTAATGCTCTTATACCTTTTTGTTTTCCCCTTTTATCCATAACTATCACATTATCCACATATGATGCAGCAGAAAATATTTCAGTTGTAGATGGAATAGCTAAGACATCAATTTGAGCTTCGGGATTTCTATCTCTTAATTTTTTAAGCATTGGCAGAGTTAATATGGCATCACCTAAAAACGCCGTTTGTATTACCAGTATCTTGCTTTCGTTATTCAATGCTTCCACCTTTTGTGCATCCACAACCATTGCTCAGGATATTTTCTAACAAAGTCTTCAAGATAAGACATATGCCTTTGGCTTAACTGTTTTACTTTTTCCTCGTGTGAACCGGATAAGTTCTCTTTAGATATTTCTGTAAATATAGTTTCGTAACTGTAGTCTTTTCGGCGTACGCTTATTCCATATAATATTGGAGCACCCGTTTTTAATGCAAGAGCAGCAGGTCCGGTATGAACAGAAAGGTTTCTGCCAAAAAAAGTTACTTTCTCACCTTCCCTTGGACCTCTTTGGTCTGCAACCATAGCAACTATCTGCTTTGCTTTAAGTGTTTGATATACTTCTCTTATAGATATTCCAAGGGGAACTACTGTGTTATTCCACTTTGTCCTTTCCCTATTCATCCACTCTGTTACATATGGATTTCTTTGTTTCTTAACTACCACAGCTAGCGGTATATTTAACTTTACACCCATTGACGTTGCCATATACTCCCAGTTTCCAAAATGAGCAGAGAGTAATATCACACCTTTATTTCTTTTATATCTATCGATTATCAATTCTGGATTTTTACAGTCTATTCTTTTTTTAATATCATTTTTAGTTGTGGTGGGGAAGCAGGAAATTTCCATCAATGTGATTGCAAAACTTTTGTAATTGGCGAAAGCAATCTTCCTTATTTTATTTTCGCTATAGTCAGGAAAAGCATTTTTCAAATTCTCTAATACAGTAGCTTTTCGTATTGGTATGAAATAATAGAACAATCCTGCAAGTACTGGAGATAACTTATGGGAGATAGTTAAGCCCAGTAACTGAAAAATCTTGCTAAACGAAAGAAATAATATGTATTCAATTTTGTTTTTCATCTTAGTTAAACATGGGATGATCACAAAAATAATAAAACAGGGGAAGGCAATAAAATTTAACTTTAAGATTAATTTAGAAAAGGAATGGATAGTAAATAGTTTTGATGAGCAGTTTTTTTAGAATCATCTATCGAACCATAATTCTTCTTTCCCAACTATCATCCCTCAACTCACCCCTTTTCGTTGAATGAATTAATAAATAGTCAGAGAAGCCGGTAAGGTCAGCAAAAATAAAAATTACTCCACCTTCAATATCCTGGTAACTCCAGATTTCATACGGTCTTGAATCTGTTTGATTTGGGTACCTGTCAATCTCACTCGGTTCGCCATAAATAAGATACACTCT
>CP070637.1:24849-27300 GCA_020354005.1 Ignavibacterium sp. | reverse complement strand
CATGGTTACTGGCCCATTTCGGAAACAAGAGTTGAAGAACATTTTGGTGATATGCCGTTAGTTAAAAAGTTTGTTAAGACGGCTCATCAACACGGTATAAAAGTTTTACTCGATTTTGTTTCCAACCACGTGCACGAAGAACATCCGTTCTGGAAAGAAAATCCCGATTGGTTTGGTGTGCTGGAATTACCAGACGGTAGAAAAAATCTTCGCTTGTTTGATCAACAACGGCTAACAACATGGTTCGAGCCTTATATGCCTTCATTTGATTATGTTGGTTCTAAAAGAGCGCTTGAACTAATGACCGACAATGCAGTTTGGTGGCTTAATGAAACGGGTGCTGATGGATTCAGGCATGATGCGGTAAAGCATGTACCGAATGAGTTCTGGCGAACTCTTACAAAAAAATTAAACCGGGATATAAGTGACAAAGACATTTACCAGGTCGGTGAAACATTTGGCGGCATTGATTTGATTGCATCGTACGTTAGTAATGGTCAGTTGAGTTCTCAGTTTAATTTTAATTTATATGATGTTGCTTTGCCGGTTTTCCTTCTTCCGGAAAATTCATTTGAACTTTTAGATTTGCAGATGCAAAAAACATTCTCTGTTTATGGTGTAAATCACGTTATGGCTAACATAATGGATAGCCATGACAAAGTCCGTTATATGGCCTACGCTGATGGCGATATTGAATTAAACAGCAATAAAGCAAAAGAGCTTGGATGGACCGATCCGCCGAAGGTTGATAATCCATCGAGCTATAAAAAGCTGCAGTTACATCTTGCCTACATTTTAACAATACCCGGAGTACCTGTTATTTATTACGGCGATGAAATCGGATTGACAGGTGCTGCTGATCCGGATAACAGAAGAATGATGCGTTTTGGAGAAGAAGTTAATTCTTACGAGAAAGAAACGTTAAAAGAGATTAGTAAACTCATTCATCTAAGGAAAAATCATTCTGCGTTGAGGCATGGAGATTTTAATACTTTAATTGCCGATGAAAATATCTATGCTTACTTAAGATCGGATTTAAATGAACGAGTGTTGACGGTGATAAATAAAGGTGAGTCAAATCAAACTGTTGATTTAAAATTATTCCCGGTTTATAATTTGGAAAACGCAATTGATCTTACAAGTGGAGATGTTTCAACAATAACCAATAATCAATTTAAAGTTGAAGTTTCTGCAATAGGATGGAGGATGTTTCTCCTTAATTGAGAAATCTGATTTTTATTAGATAATCGAATTTATTTTTCCAGTTCATCTAATATTAAAGCTGCTGAACCGAGAACAGCTGCATTCACATTTTTCAATCCTGAGGGGAGAACCTTTACTTTTTTTCTATAGGGTGTGAAAAGATTTTATTCCATATATTTTTTTGTTGGATTGATTATTAAATCGCCGGCATTAGCTAATCCGCCAAATAAAAATATAGCCTCCGGATCTGTGACTGCAACTATATTTGCTAACATTGATCCAAGTGCCTTACCGGTCAACTCAAAACATTGAAGTGCTAATTTATCACCCGCTCTCGCTTCCTCATAAATTTTCTTGGATGTAAGACTCTTACCCGCCACTTTTCTAAGGGAAGATTTTATGGATGAACCGTCTATTAGTTCTTTGGCTGTTCTTACAATACCCGAACCTGAAGCATAAGTTTCAAGGCAGCCTTTTAATCCGCAAGTGCATTGTCTGCCGTTTCTCTCATAATTGATGTGCCCGAGTTCACCAGCAAATCCATCGTAGCCATGTAATAACTTTCCGCGAACAACAAGACCACCTCCCAATCCGGTTCCCAAAGTAACTACGATAAAATCCTTCATCCCTTTGCCTGCACCAAAAAGAAGTTCTCCAATGGCTGTTGCATTAGCATCATTAGTTAATGCGATAGGTACGTTGAAAGATTTATTTAATATTTTTTCAACATCAACAATACCCCAGGGTAAATTTGGAGGATTTTCAACTGACTTGCGATAATAGTTTCCATTAGGTGCTCCAATACCAATGCCAATTAATTCATAATCATTTTTTAATTCATCATAACCATCATTTATACTCTTAACTAATTGTGTGAAAAACTGATCTACCTGGAAATGTTCAAGAGTCTTAAAACGTGATTCGTTTAGGCATTCCCCTTGCTCAGTTACAAATCCTAATACGGTGTTGGTTCCGCCAATGTCTGCTCCAACAACAATATTTGTTTTAGCCATCTATAAATCCATTATTGATATTTTTTGGCGAAACACATTGAACAAATATCTCAAAGTAACCCTCTATAAAATATATTTATAATCTAAAATATTAAAATGTCATCCCTCGACTAGCTGAGGATGACATATAAATTCTCTTTGAATACCTTCAATTAATTATTATGCAGCAGGCCACAACCAGCCAAAGATGCCGGCTGTAAATAAGGCATAAATCAAACTATCAAACAAGCTCTTG
>CP070637.1:22253-24749 GCA_020354005.1 Ignavibacterium sp. | reverse complement strand
CCGTAAAGAAAGGTAACAAGCAAAGCAATCGCAATCGATTTATTATCCTTCCGAAAAATACCACTGAAAAACAAAAAACTAACAAAGGCGTAAACCAAACCGCTTGCACCAATGTGATATACTTCTCTTGCAAGCAGCCAGACTAAAAATCCTGTTAACAAATAAACGACCAAAAATACTCTGGAGGAAACTTTTTCGTAAAAGAAAAAAATCGACCATCCCAAAATTATCAGCGGAACTGTGTTAGAAATAAGATGAGAAAAATTTGCGTGTATAAATGGTGCAGTGACAATTCCAAATATTCCATACAAATCTCTCGGTAATATCCCCATTCTCCTCAGATCGAGCTCAAGCAGAAGTGATGAAAGAAATACTGCCCAGATTAGTAATGGAAAAATAAGTGGAACAATAAAGCTTTTAATAAATTTTGTGTTGAACTGCTTTGCCAATAATATATTCTAATAAATCTTGTATTACTATTTATATTTATTTGATTATAAACCAGAAACTATATGATAAAAATATTAAAAAATTAT
The DNA here is from genome assembly GCA_020354005.1 of Ignavibacterium sp. Taxonomy (GTDB): domain Bacteria; phylum Bacteroidota; class Ignavibacteria; order Ignavibacteriales; family Ignavibacteriaceae; genus BMS3ABIN03. Next base: position 24,213 of record CP070637.1, on the reverse strand, counting down.
TTGACAATACTTAACTAGCTAAGATATTCAGGTATAAAAAAACCGGTTAATAACTATAACCGGCTTCAACTCATTTGGTATATAGATTTAACTTCACTTTAAGTTATCTAATATTCCTGTAATCCTTTGCTTCTGATTATCGGGTGCTTTTTTAAGTGCAATGGAATAATATTTATGCGCCTCATTTTCATCACCGGCAGCAGCATAACATTCTCCCAAGCTGTCGTAAACATTCCATGATTCAGGGTATAGCTCGACATTCTTCTTAAATACTTCCATAGCTTCATCAATCTTTCCGGCAAACAGAAACTGATAACCGAGAGTATTAATATTATTTTCAGTGGCGTTCTTAAATCCTTCCTCTTTTAACTTTGCCGCTGCTGCCTTGTCACCCATCGATTCGAGAATGACTGCCTTGGTAAATGAGTTGGTAACATTTTGGTTTATCTGAATAGATCTGTCAACAAAGCCGAGTGCTTCATTCATATCCAAAGAGTTAACATAATAATAAGTTGCAATCTGATTCCAACCCTGCCAACCAAATCCTGCAAGACCAGTTAACTGCGTTTCCATCTTTTCGGATACAATTTTATTAACATCAATATCAATTGTAATTGGTACTTCTAAATTTTCCCAACGCAATGCAAGAGTCGCTGAACTTGGTGAAATATTCTTAAAAGAGTAGCTCAGCCATTCTTGAAATCCTACAGCCGTCGGTTCGGTGACAAATCTAAGTTGATCATTTTCTTCATTGTAGAAAAAACTACCCCATGCTTCGTGGTCTTTGCTTAGAATAATTGTCCACTCAGTTTCAGTTGGTATCATATGAAGACCATAAATTCCTGCAGGAACAACATTACCATTAATACTTACTTCTGAAGTAAATGTGATAGTAGTATTTTCATTTGCTCCCGCTCGCCATACCTGGTCGTAGGGAACCAATGCACCCCAAATATCCCTTCCCTGAACACCAGGTCTGTGATAGTCAACAGTGATATCTGTTAGACCGATTCGCTGTGAAACACTTGAGTGTTGACTCACCCTGGGTTGAGAAAGGTTTTGCTGTGCAGCAAGTGGAAGAGTGAGAAAAAGAACTAAAGCGAAAGTAGTAATTCCCCTAATTAGAGAATAGTTATTTAACATATTATGCCTCCAAGCATTTGTTTGAAAAAATATTGGGGTGAATTTAAAAAAGGATATTTGTTTTATTGGATTTATATGATGAGCGGTTCATTAGTGTGATCGTCTTATTAATAACCAAAATCCGCTTATGTACTAAGGCATTAATTTTTCCCGGAATATTTTGGTGTGTAAATCTAATAGCTAAATCAACTATCCAAATATATATTTTGAAGAGGACCCTCTTATTAATCAGTTAATTGATGCTTGAGAACTTTTTTCAACAGTTAATAATATTCTCATTGAGACTAATCCGAATAATGGACCAAGTGAAAGAAATATTAAATAGTAAGGTGCGATCACAATCCCGTATATCTGATAAATTACCCAAAGACTAACAATTGTAATTGCAAAGCCTATACTATTAACTATTGTTAAAGCAGAGCCAACTAACTCCTTTGGTGCTGATAAAGCAATTATTGTTGAAAATTGTGGTGAGTCTCCTGCTACTACTATTCCCCAAAAGATTAGAAAAGTAACAAAGATAAAAGCTGTAGTACTAAATATTAATGGAGAAATCAAACAGCAAACTCCCGACAGTAAAAGATTTGTAAAAGCTACATTAGCACTTCCAACCTTATTAGAAACCAATCCACCAACTATACAACCGATACCACCTGCAGCAATAACGGCAAAAGTCCAGATAAAAATATTTAATTCGGTTGCGTGTTCATTGTTAAAATAAATGAGGAGTATCGGGACAAAAGTCCATAGAGTATAAAGTTCCCACATATGACCAAAGTAACCAAATGCAGCCGCCCTAAATTTTTTAATTTTGAAT
>CP070637.1:20998-22153 GCA_020354005.1 Ignavibacterium sp. | reverse complement strand
ATTCTCAGGAATGCAATAACCTTTGCATGGTTTTACGCTATAAAAGATCAACAGTATTGGCCAATAGAATCAGAAGCACCATTTACAATGGAAATGATAAAATTAGGTGCCTCCATAACTTTTTAAAATTGATTTAAGTGTTATTCACCTGAAACTTGACCAAGAGTAATAGTATAAATTACCATCCAAGTGTTGCTTATTTTTCACTAATGGTTGATATTTAAGCTTAAATTTTCAAATCCTATTTTGTTCTGATAAAATTCGGAGATTTTTATGATCAAGATATTTACTTCTGCAAAATCATTTCACAAATATCTTTTAGTTTTTATTCTGCCCTTTTTTCTCATCTCCAACATAACCGCTCAGTCGATAAAACAGGAAGATATTAAGTTAGCATCAGAAAAGTTCAACAACTCATTATATCTTGCTCTTCAGAATGCAAACAATTCGTTGGGAGCATTTGATATAAACGACAAAAAAACTTTAAGTCTTGCAATAGATCCTGAAAGGCTAGAGCTAAACCAAAGAAAATTAATTTCCAGTGAGGAAACTGACTCCAGTTACATTCCGCACGAAGCCACAAAACACTTTTGGCTTGGTGTTGGTGAAATTGCAATTCTGGAATTCATCCCATGGGCTTTAGCTAGATGGATAAGACATTGGGAAAATCCTGAAGACAACTGGGCAAAAATTACACCTGAAACATTGTGGAGAAATATTACCCATGGTTGGGAGTACGATGGTGATGCTTTTCAAACAAACAACTTTGCCCATCCATACCATGGTGCCTTATTTTTTAATGCTGGTAGAACCAATGGATATGATTTCTGGGAATCAACTGCCTGGGCGTTAAGCGGTAGCGCAATCTGGGAATTCTTCGGTGAAACATTCAGACCTGCGTTTAACGATTGGATTTATACGGGTGTTGGTGGAACAAATTTGGGCGAAATCTTATACCGCCTTTCTTCGATGGTTACTGATAATACTGCATCTGGTTCAGATAGAGTGTGGTCTGAAATATGGGGAACATTGTTAAATCCTGTAAGAGGTTTTAACAGAGCAATTACAGGTGAGATGGGAAAGAATTTTCCAAATCCTAACTGGAGCAGACCTAAAGATTTTCTGATAAGTTTTGATGCTGGTACACGTTCTGTT
>CP070637.1:19643-20898 GCA_020354005.1 Ignavibacterium sp. | reverse complement strand
GAGAGATTTCTATAAATGACATTTTCTCTAACTGTAAAATGTTAAGAACAAAAGTAGGTGATAGGGCTATTTTGAGAGCGATGCATTTTATTGAAGAAAATGAAAATGTGGTACATCAGGTTTCTGCACTTACAAGAAATGATTTTAATAAATATTTAGAATTAGTAAATCAGTCGGGTAATTCTTCTTTTAAATGGTTGCAGAACATTTATTCTCCTAAAGATGTTTCGGAACAAGGTGTTTCACTTGCGTTGGGTATTACTGAAAGGTACATTGATGATATAGGCGGAGGTGCATGCCGTGTTCATGGAGGCGGATTTGCCGGAACAATTCAAGTATTCTTACCAGCGGAAAAGGTTAAAGGATATTTAAATACAATTGAATCTGTTTTTGGAGAAGGATGTGCAAAGATATTAACCATCCGTTCTGAAGGTGCTGCTTATATTAACAACTATTTCAATTATCATGATTAAGTAATTGCATATGCAGAATAATGATGACTCAAGCAATTATTTGGGAGTAAAGGTTGATAAAACAATTTTCATCGGTGCAATTTTAGTTCTTCTTCCATTCACATTACCTCTATTATTCTGGTCTGAAGAGAGTGTTTCCTCGCTTAACATCATATAAGATTTTATAGTTGAAAATTTTGGTATGGCTTATATATGGCTTGCCATGAGCACACTTGTTTTTGTTTTGTGGCTCGCATTTAGTAGATATGGAAAAATCAATTTTGGTAATACCAATCCTCAGTTTTCAACATTTAGCTGGGCATCTATGCTTTTTTGTATTGGGATTGCCACAGGAATTTTATACTGGGGATCGATTGAATGGGCGTATTATTATTTCTCACCTCCTTTAGGCGCTGAACCCGGATCTGTTGAAGCAATAGAATGGGGCTCAACGTACGGAATTTTTCATTGGGGAATTTCCGGCTGGGCATTATATGTATTGCCAACAATAGCAGGTTATGCTTATTATGTAAGAAAAATTCACAGAATACATATTAGTACTGCTTGTAAGGGTCTAATTGGAAAACAATCTGAAGGTGTTTTGGGTATAGTAATTTGTAATCATCCTAAAGTAAATAAATATGTTTTTCTAATCTGCCTAACTAATATATTTAATCTATCGATGTTGTTTGCTAAAGAAGTTATCAGTTTGAAATCGATAGGATTCTATGAATAAGATAATCTAAATAATAGTTATAAACTCATAAATAATAATTTGCCATAGATGTTTCTTATTAGTCTTC
>CP070637.1:18465-19543 GCA_020354005.1 Ignavibacterium sp. | reverse complement strand
GAAAGAACAATTTTCTATTATCGTAGAATTCTTAACTACATGATAACAATTATAGAAAGTACCAATATTGAAAAATTTTAAAATTCCCCATGTGTTTATTTTTATCTCGGCCATAATACTTTTTTGTAGTATTCTAACTTATATTATTCCCTCAGGATCTTATGAACGCGTAACTAAGAAGAAAGGGACTGTTGAGCAAACAGTTGTTATTCCTGGTAGTTATAAAGAGATTCCTAAAAATTATTCTGTAAAAGGGATACTTCTGGAAGATCAGAAAGAAGGATATTCTTCACCGGTAAGCATTTTAGGTGTTTTCACTGCTATTCCCAAAGGGTTAAACCAAGCTGCTGCTCTTATTTTCTTCGTGTTTATTATTGGTGCCGTAGTAAATATTATTAAGCAAACTGGAACAATAGATGTCTTTATTTCTCTGTTACTCAGGAAATTTAGAAAATCACCTATTCTGCTTGTGGGCATGCTATATTATGTGTTTGCATTTGCATCAACATTTCTTGGAATGGGAACTGAATTTATTCCTTTAATACCTGTATTAATTATAATCTCCAAACAATTAGGATATGATAGAGTTTTTGGAGTTGCAATCTTAATTCTGGGTATGAGTATTGGTTGGACAACAGCAATTACTAATCCATTTAATATGCAAATAGCACAGTCCGTTGCTGAGTTACCTTTAGGTAGTGGCATTGGGCTTAGAATCATCACATTTATAATATTTTCTGGCGTTGGATTGTTGTTTCTTTTGTTTTACGGAAAGAAAATAAAAGCTAATCCTGCTAAGTCATTCATGTCTAATGATTCAATTGAACAAGATGAAACATCATTTAATCAGAATTTACAATTACACAATAAACATATCTGGATTGCAGTAACAGCTTTTATCTTGTTTGGTGCTATCTTATTTGCTGTGCAGACAATGGGATGGGGATTGATTGAGATGACGGGCGGATTTTTTACCGTTGGATTAATAACTATAATTTTAGGGAGAATGTCTGGGGATGAATCTATGAAAGCTTTTATTGCTGGATTGGAGGTCATGATTGTACCAGCACTAATAGTT
>CP070637.1:16178-18365 GCA_020354005.1 Ignavibacterium sp. | reverse complement strand
TGTTGTATAAGTATAAGTTATAAAATAGTGTTGAGTTTAACGGGCCACCCTTTGTCATTATATATGCTTCAATGAATACTTGCATTGAGGCAATGACTTCCAATATCGACCACAGAAATAATATAGGTGAAATTAATGGCAGTGTAACATGTTTAAATTTATGCCACCAGTTACCACCTTCAAGCTCAACTGATTCATACAAATGCTGTGGTACACTTTGAAGTGCCGCAAGAAATACGAGCATTCTTCCTCCGCCAATTGACCAGATGCTCATTAAAATTAATGATGGCTTTGACCAGTTTGGATCACCCAACCATAGCGGTCCATCAATTCCGATATATGCAAGTATTGAATTAATTAAACCGTACTGAGGATTTAACATCCACAACCAAAGAGATGATAGAATTACACCGGTTATTATGGAAGGTATAAAATAAATCGTTCTGAAAATTTTCACGCCCTTGATTGCATTATTCACTAAAACAGCAAGTAATAATGATCCAACTATAACCAGCGGCACCCTAATTACCATAAAAAAGAGTGTATTCCAGATTGATACCCAAAAGTAATTATCATTGAATAACAGATCGCTGTAATTTCTAAAACCAATAAATTGTGGGATTCTTAAAACATCATACTGGCATAGGCTGTAATAAAGAGACATACAAATTGGGTAAAGGCCAAATACAAGAAAACCAATTATCCAGGGCGAGATAAACGAATAGCCTGCAAGAGCCTGTCTTCTTTTAAGTGGATGTTTAAGATGTTCGATAAAGTTATTCATTAATACCCCTCGAGTTCCATGTTTTCCCAAACGTAGATGTCATATTCTTTCGCTCTAATAAGATCACCTTGAATTACTTTGTTACCCTGTTCAAGTGATTGCCGGGGAGTTTGAACGTGACGGATAACTCGCTCCTGTGCAAAAGCAAATTCTCTCCAGAAAGTGCTATGTACCAGAGGAACAAATGATGGAGTTTTAGCGTATTGCATCTGATCTATAAGTATTTCATAGAAATTCTTGTCGTCTGATAATGAGGAATCTTTAGCAGCATTTATATTCGCCGGCATAAGCCTTCCTTTCATCATTGTAGCTTCTTTTACCTGCACATCGTAGCTAACAGCAAATTTCATAAACTCCCAGGCAGCCTTAACTTTTTTTGCACCTCTCGGTATTCCCATCCACCAGTTGCCGGTTGATGATGCTGGATTGTAACCTTCGAAAGCAGGATTCGCTGAGACACTAAAATCTAAATCTGGTCTGTATTTTTTTATAAAATCTAAAAATGTGTGGTCAAGAATCATCATTGCTACTTTTTCAGATAAAAATCCGTGCTGATCTGCATAACCAAAACCTGATTGAAATGATACTACTTCATCATAATCATAATCGCTATAGTAATCTAACACCCATTGGAGACTCTGCACCATTTGTTCATTGTTAAGGTGAACTGTTTTTCCATCTGCCGATAAAAATTTTGCTCCAAGTCCCATAGCTAACGAAATGGCTACTTGAAAATTTCCATACATAGGTATAAAACCAATTTGAGTGTACTGTCCGTCTTCCATCTTTGTAAGCTTTTTAGAGTATTCTCTTACTTCCTCCCAAGTATTAGGTGGATTCAAAGGATCGAGGCCTGCTTCTTTAAACAATTTATTATTATAGAAAAGTGCATATGAAGCTGTGTGTGTTGGAATGGCAAATACATGTCCTTCGTAATTAACTTCCTCCCAGAGGGCAGGAAATACATACGTTGTATCGAAGTTGTCGTCTTTAATTAATTCGGTAAGAGGTCTGAGAGACATTCTGGAAGCCCATTGATGAACCGGTGCAATTAGGCTTACAACATCGGGGGGATTTCCGCTTAGTATCGATGTTAGCACTTTGTTCTCATGTTCAATGAATGGCAGCGGAGTTGCATCAACTACAATATCATCATGAGTTTTATTGAATTGAGTGACGCGGTATGGAATTCTATCATCTGCATCAGTTACAAACCAATAACGCACGTGTATCTTTCCATCATCAGCAACGATTTGCGGCGTTGCGAACATTTCATACATCAGATAAACTGCAATAGGTAAAAGTAGAATTTTTACTATATGCTTTCTCACCTACAAAATAGAAAGTTTATTGAACTTGTTATTTGCCAATGGATATTAATATCCTTCTCTTCTAATTTCTAT
>CP070637.1:13998-16078 GCA_020354005.1 Ignavibacterium sp. | reverse complement strand
TCAAAATTTTAATTCTGATGATGCAGTAAATTCGATGGATGGCAATATCTGTCGGTGTACAGGTCATGCTTCAATAATTCGAGCAGGAAGGAAAAGTGCTGAATTTATCTCATCCAATATGTCAAATCATTCAGATCATATCTTAGCTCTAATATATACAGGGCTCATCCCGTCTTATTTTGCAGAGATACCGGCTAGGTTAAAAGAATTGAAACTAGCACAGGTTGAAGATTCGGAGGTGGTCAGTCCTTCTTATTTTATTTCAGGTGGTACAGATCTCTATGTACAAAAATGGGATGATATTCTAAATAAAGATGTAAAGCTGTTATCATCCGATGGTATATCTTCAAACATAAAAGAAGAAAACGGAAAATGTTTTATTGGCGCAAAAACATCTGTTAGTGATTTTATAAATTCAAAACTCATATCAAAATTATTCCCTTCAATTGGTGAACAGCTAAAACTTTTTGGTTCTTTACCTATACGAAACCGTGCTACAATAGGCGGTAATATTGTTAATGCTTCTCCTATTGCTGATATGACAAGCATACTACTTGCACTTGATTCAACACTTCATTTAATAAATAATGATCAAGGGCGTGAAATAAAATTAAAGGATTTTTACAAAGGGTATAAAGAATTAGATCTTAATGAAGGAGAACTCATCTTTGAAGTTAGTTTTAATTTGCCTGCTGATAATTCACATCTAAATTTTGAAAAAGTCTCACAACGCACTTATCTAGATATAGCCAGTACCAATTCATCAATCTACGTTGAAGCAGACAACACAACGATAAACAAGTGCAATATTTCCGCCGGTGGTGTAGCTCCAATTCCACTTCTGCTTAGGAACACATCTGAATTTCTTGCAGGAAAAGAGATTAACTATTCAAATATCTCTGAAGCAACAACAATAGCTCTTACAGAAATTAAGCCTATTACAGATGCACGTGGCTCTGCCGAATATAAAAGTCTGCTGCTTAGCCAATTGATATATACACATTTTATAAAACTGTTTTCTCAATCGATTAACAAATCAGAAATCGCATGAAACAAGCGTATACAATAAGTTACACACAAAACAATGATTTCCTTGTGAATTACATCTGCCAAAAATTGAAATTATAAACAGATGAAACGAGCATGAAAAAACATTTTCACTCAGAAAAATGATTACAATGCGAGTTCCATATGATAAAAACGAAAAATTATAAACATATGAAAAATTATGATGTTATAAGGCACGTTAAAGGCGAATCTAAGTTCGTGGATGATCTGTTGACACCTGAAGGAACTCTTCACGCTTCGGTTTTTTACTCTGAAATTGCTCACGGAGAACTTCATAATATTGATATTAATGGTGCAACGGTTTCTGATGGTGTAAAAGGAATATTCACAGCAAAAGATATTCCCGGTGTAAATCAAATAGGCGGGATTGTGCCCGATGAAGAATTGCTTGCTGAGGTTAAAGTTGAATTTATCGGTCAGCCGATTGCTGTTGTTGTTGCAGATTCCATATTGAACGCAAGAGAAGCAACAAGAAAGATTAAGGCAGAAATAAACCCACTTAAAGTTATCACAAACCCAAGAGAAGCATTTGTAGATAATAAACTCATAGCACCTCCAAGAACATTTAAACTAGGCGATGTAAAAAATTGCTGGGCAGAGTGCGATCACATAATTAAGGGGACTGCTGAATCGGGAGGACAGGAACATTTTTATCTGGAAACACAAGGAGCATTTGCATACCCGGTTGAAGGCGGCGGACTCAAAATAATTTCATCTACTCAATCCCCAACTGCTGTGCAGCGTGTTACTGCCAGGGTACTTGGAATTCCAATGCATAAGGTTGAAGTAGATGTGCTTAGGCTAGGGGGAGGTTTTGGAGGTAAGGAAGATCAGGCAACAGCGTGGGCAGCTTTAGCCGGATTAGCCTCTTTTAAATTGCAGAAGCCTGTAAAATTAATTCTCTCAAGGCAAGAAGACTTAAGAATGACCGGGAAACGTCATCCTTATTCATCTGACTTTAAGATTGGTTTGAAAAACGACGGCAAGATTATCGGATACGAGGTCACGTTTT
>CP070637.1:12886-13898 GCA_020354005.1 Ignavibacterium sp. | reverse complement strand
CTATAGGTGATATACCCGCAACCGGAAAAGAATTCCAGGTAACAGGTATGGCAATTACCCGGATAACATATGGAAAAATAATAGAGGATGATACTTATTGGAATGTATTGGGATTTTACCAACAGCTTGGGTTTAAACTTTCACCGCCCAACGTAGAGATTTGATTTGTAACGATTCATTCTTGTGTTTTGCTGAGGATAAAAAAAAGTATTACTTAATTAAAAGGAGGTTAGTAAAATGAAACACTTGTTAGCTTTTGTTTCAGTTTTAATTGTTGTGACATTATCACTTGTTTCATGTCAGAAGAAGGATTATTCAACAGAAATAAATCCTATTATAGATAAATATCTGGAAGCGTGGAACGAGGGTAACTTAGATGTTCTTGATGAAATTACCCCACTGGATTTTGAACTCAGGATAAATCCGGATTTTGAGGCTAAAAACAATCGTGATTTACTTAAAGAGAGTATTACAAATACCAGGAAAGCTTACCCTGATTTTCTTGTTACGGAAGTTGATAGATTGTTTATCAGCGATACAGCGGTAGTAGTACGTTGGTCTATAACAGGAACAAATACAGGTGAAGGCAGCTTCCCACCCACTGGCAGGAAAACAAGTTCAAATGGATTTAGTGTAATATTCTTTGCTGAGGGAAAACTAACCGGAGAATGGATAGGATACAGCGATTTAACCTGGGTAAAACAACTTGGATTTAATATAACTCATCCAGGGATTCCGGAGTAAAATTTCCTATAAATTTTTTGAGTTACTAAACTGCTATCATACCTCTCTTTCATTTGAGCTAGAGAGAAGATAAATACTGTTGCACAAAATTGAATCTCTGTCAACAAAAACCTACCTGCTGGAGGGCAGGTTGGCAGGGATAGCTTAATATTTTTTTATCATTGATTCAAACCATTCATCAACCTGCCTTTGACAATCTTTTACAACTCTTTACCTGGTGGTGACACACGAGACATTTTCAAATCTTAGGTTTACAGTAGAATTTAAT
>CP070637.1:10840-12786 GCA_020354005.1 Ignavibacterium sp. | reverse complement strand
TTATTTCCGAATCATTTACATTCATTATTTCAATTTTAGTGCTTTCAAGTAAGTTTAGTGTAAAGTTTGAATCGAAAATCGTAAGAGTATCTGTAAAATTTGGCTTACCTCTGATATTTGGATCATTGGCAATGATGCTATTGAACTTAAGTGACCGGTTTTTAATAAAAATCTTTTTAAATGATGAAATGGTTGGCTTATATGACTTAGGTTATAGATTTGCAGGAATTCTTAACATGTTTATTATTATGCCAATAAGTTTAACTTTACTTCCTTATGCATATAAAATTTTTAGTAAAAAGGGAGACAAAGAATTTTTCTCCAAACTATTATTATATATGACAATTCTTCTTGTTTTTACCGGATTGGGATTATCAATATTCAGCAAGGAGATAATTAAAATATTTGCTCTTAATGCATCATATTGGCCCGCCTATCAAATAACACCTATAATTACCTTTGCCTATGTATTGTTCGGAATGAGATTAGTTACTTCTCTCGGTTTATATTTAACCAGGCAAACAAAATACGTGGCCATAACAACAGTATTTGTAGCAATTTTAAACATTGCACTAAATATTATTTTTATCCCTAAGTATGGAATGCTAGCAGCAGCTTATTCAACATTAATATCTTTTGCGGTTCTTTATTTACTTTCCGAATATTATTCAAATAGATTTTATCAAATAAGTTATGATCATAAAAGAATTTTAATAGTAATATCCTTAGGTATCGTCTTTTATTTTGTTTCTATTGCTTTTAATGAGTTCAACCTATATATAAGAATAATTACAAAATCACTCTCGATATTATTATTTATTCTGGCGTTATTCTTAACTAACTGCATTAATAATAACGAAATTGTTAAAGCAAAGAACATTTTAATTAACCTTAAATCATTTGTTACAAAACCAAATCAAGGTTCTTAGCTTTTACTAAGTTCATATAGTATGATTAGAAAGATTAAAGATTTTATCTGGAATTTATTAATAGGATTAAAAATCGGCGGTGCAGTTCAGCTATTGTTAACTGGATATCTTAAAGATATTGGGTGGTACAGAAGCTTTAATACTAAAAAATCTGTTGATAAGAATGGTAATCCTATTCCCTGGTGTACTTATCCCTACGTTGAGTTTATTAGTGCCAAACTAAATAATTCAATGGAAGTATTCGAATATGGCTCTGGCAATTCAACTTTATGGTATGCAGAAAGAGTAAAAAAAATAACTACTGTGGAGCACAATGAAAGTTGGATGAAACAATTATTGAATAAACTTCCGTCAAATGTAAATCTAATGTACCGAAGACTGGGTGATGGAAATAACTATGTTGAATCCATTGGTGAGGAAGGTAAAAAATATGATATGATTATTGTGGATGGAAGAAACAGAGTTGAATGTGTAAAAACAGCAATTGATTTTTTAAAACCGGATGGAGTAATGGTGATTGACAATTCCAATCTTTCAATATATAAAGATGCAATTGATTTTTTAAATAAAAAGAATTACTGGAGTTTAGATTTCTTTGGAATATCACCAGTCACCCCACATACCAATTGTACTTCAGTTTTTTATATGAAGAATACTGAAAACCAATTCATATAACAGTCAGTTTATAAATGAAAATACTATTTATATTTTCGGTGATTCCGCATTACTATAAATGGGTGTTAAATCAATTAAGTAAGGTTAGGGGATTGAACTTATCTGTAGTGGTTCCGATAGGATCAAGTAAAAATGTTGGAGAGGGTGTATACCCGGATGAACAAGGAGTGAATTTCAAAGTAATTCACCTTAAAGAGTATACTGCCTATTATGGGAAGTCGTTCTTTAAAGATCTAATTGTAACTATAAGCGATGAGAATCCTGATATAATTGTTATTGTTTGGCCTTATATACTTGGATTTTTATTTTTCCCAAAGCTTCTAAAATACATTCGAAAGAATT
>CP070637.1:9080-10740 GCA_020354005.1 Ignavibacterium sp. | reverse complement strand
ATAATCAAATTTGCTCATTTTACTGAATGTATATTCCAAAATATTTTGCCAAAAATCAGGTTCAGCCAACAATAATTATACCTGCCTTTTTTTGAAACAAATAGCATTCCCGAATGAAAGATTATGTCTCGACAACCGTGTCGGTTCACGCCAATCTCATCATTCAATTTGATTATTATTCAGCCTCCTTCGCGGGAAGGAGAAAAAATAATCAAGATTCCTGTTTAGGTCTGAAACCATCAAAAAATTCAATATTTCTGGCTGTTGCAGACGGTATGGGTGGAGTAGCTGGAGGTGAAGTTGCTTCAAATTTGGTTATAGAATCAGCTCGAAGGGTTTTAAAGGATAGATTTAGTGCTGAAATATGGCCAGAAGATTTGAAGAGTATTTTAAAAGAAATATTTTCCGCAGCACAGACAGATATTTCCAACAAAATTAAAGAAAAACCGGAGCTCACCGGTATGGGTACCACTCTCACTTGTGTATTAATTCTCGATGGTAAATTCGTATGGGGGAATATGGGTGACAGCAGAGTTTATTTGTATTCTGATTCAGAAATAAAGCAGCTCTCAATAGATCATACGCAAATTCAAGAATATATAGACAAGATAGGGCCCGATATACCGGAGAGATTAGTGGAAAATCACGGTCATTTTTTAACTCGTGCCATCAATGGCGGAAACTACGAACCTGATATATTTCCGGAGTCAGAACCATATAAATTATTTAATAGTGGAGAGGCATTTCTTTTATGTTCTGATGGTTTGATACTGAACAAATCAGATCAGCTCAATCAAAATCTTACTGACTATTTGATTGGTACAAAAAAGTTAAAGGATGCAGCAGAGAATTTAATTTCCTATGCGTACAATGAAGGTTCTAATGATAATATTACAGTTGTTCTCTGTTCAAATGGTAAGCTGGAAAGACAGAGGATTAAATTAAAAAAATATGGCTATCCCCCGGGTGAAGAAAAAAAGAATGGATTATCTTTTTTTAAGAAATGGATTTCTTAAGAAAATATTGTAATAAAGATAAGAGTAATAATTACTTAATAATGACATTAAAAAGAATAAATATTGTTTTTATTACCGTAGTACAAGATTTTGGCGGCACCTGTTCTAATCAAACTAAGAAAGATATCTAAGAAATGATTGTAAAAATTATTTACATATTGTTTTTCATATATTTATCTAGTCCGGTGTTAAATGGTCAGAAATTAACGGTCATCTATGAAAGATTGCAACACAATCCTTTTGAATTTCTTGAAAAACCAATAGGAATAACAGTTTTTCCATTTACAAATTTGGGATCAGAGACGGATATAGCACAAAAGTTTTATTCTGAATTAGTGAGTCAACCGGATATCCACAATAAATTTACCATCTATCCAAATGAAGTTGTTATTGACTTGTTGGGACTTACGAGTGTTGATGAATTGGAAGCTACCAGTTCTGCAATGCTCTGGAATATGAAAAGTACATTAGGTATTGAATTTGTGGTAGCAGGAACAGTGATGAACTCAGAGAATCTACAGTTTTCGATCTATCTCATAAAGACGGAATCTGCTGAGATAGTCTCCACTATCGATATTCAGCAAAGTTCGAATTCCACACCATTAAATGATGCGGTAAAGATTTTTTCTGATTTTATGAGACCT
>CP070637.1:7444-8980 GCA_020354005.1 Ignavibacterium sp. | reverse complement strand
TTACATCAAGTAATACCAGGTTATACTTATTATCTCTTATCTTTTCCAATCCTTCCTCACCGTTAACCGCTATATCAACATCGTAATCTTCAAACTCCAGATTATCCTTTAATCCCATTCTCATACTTGGTTCATCTTCGACTATAAGGATCTTTGTCATTGCTCCTCCATTTTATCCGTAAGCAGTTAGCATTTAGCTTTAAGCCTTTATTCGTAGGCTCTTAATTTTTTTATCAGCGTTATTAACATCTTCTTAACTTCATTAACTTCTTCTAATAAATTCGTTGATGAGGGGTTCTCAATATATTTTAGGTCCGATGATAAATGAGTCAAATATTCCAGTTCACTAGTTGAACCAATTGAAATGTAGAGAAATCTAGCAAAATTTGCATCACTGCTTCGAACACAACCTTCTAAAATATTGGTGGGTACGGATACAGCAGCTCTCCTTATTTGTGATGTTAATCCATATAAGTCTTCACGAGGAAACTTTTTAGTTATCTTATAAAACTTCAAAGTTATTTTATGGGCTTTCTCCCACACTTTTAATTTTCTAAAATCTTTCATTTGGTTCTCCTGAAGTTTTTCCTAAATAATTTAATGTTAGAACTAATCGCTTAATGCCTACAGCCTAAAGCTAAACTTCAACTTAACCACTCTTCACTGGAAATAATAGCTGGAAACTGCTACCAACACCTTGCTTACTTTTTAACACCACCCGCCCACCATGAGCATCCATAACATGCTTAACAATCGATAATCCTAATCCCGTTCCTTTAGTATCATGCACTAATGCAGATGACACTCTGAAAAATTTATCAAATATCTTTCGCTGATCTTCGTGCGATATTCCAATTCCTTTATCGGCAACCTCTACAAATTCATAAGTGCTGTCAATCCCGGTATTTATTTCAATTTGTTTTTTATCAGGACTATACTTTACCGCATTATCAATCAGGTTGATCACTGCTTCAGAAACAGCTTCTTCATCAATATTTACTGTTGGTAAATTTTCAGCAGGGTTATAAATGAATTCAAATCCTTTGTTTCTAAGATGAAATGAATAGTTTTCAAATATTTTCTCTATAACAATGTTTAAGTCCTTCTCTTCAATATGATACTTTCTTTTACCAGCTTCCATTTTAGAAAAGTTAAGGATAGTGTTAACAATTCGACCCAGCCTGTTTGCTTCACGACTGATAATACTGTAGTACTCGTATTTCTTCTCTTCAGTTTTAGCCCTGCCCATTTCCAGCGTTTCGGCAAACATGCTGATAAGCGATAGCGGTGTTCGTAATTCGTGTGAAACATTGGAGACAAAATCAGATTTTATTTGTGCAATTTCAACTTCGCGTTTAATATTTCTATAAACAATGTAAACACCAACAATAAGAACTAATGTTAAAAGAGATATTAAAATAATATTTGTAACAACTCTGTCCTTCACCAGATCTTCAATTGTGCTCCCAACTAATGAAATACCAACTTTATAATTTGGAAATATCCATAGCGCTCTTTCCTGTTGTACTTTTGTAG
>CP070637.1:6243-7344 GCA_020354005.1 Ignavibacterium sp. | reverse complement strand
TGATCTTACAGCCTTACCCGCCCCCGATTGGACTGACTTGTTTACAAGAACAAGCGGCTGGACCGGTGCAGATGGGATTTATTCAATCCCATTATCTGGATTAGAAATTCCACAAACTGGTAGCACTGATCTTGATGAAGTATTTGTATTCAGTGATACTTTTATAGGAGAGGTTGATTCGAACAATCAGCGACAGAATGCAAGCCTAATTAATAACACTTTAGGATTTTTGAAGGGACATAGACCAATTGATGAAAACATCACCTTCTTTTGGGAGAAGGATCAATTTAATGAACCAGAAACTGTATTTATTCCTAACACGCCTGATTCTAAGCCTGGCGATTGGTACTGGTTAATGGATGGCATTTATTTAAATGATAAAGTTTATGTATATGCTTTAAGACTTGAACCTGGAGATGGTGGATTCTTCAACTTCAAACTTATTGGTGTTAACCTTATAAAGTTCGATGCTCATCCTGGGGGATCTATTTCTAATGTTGTGCAGATGGATACACCTTTGTTGTACTTAAATGCTTCTGAAACTGTCAACATTGCTTTTGGGCAAGGACTTATGCCTATGACTGCTGAATCAGGCAATCTTGGTGCTGATGGTTATGTTTATATTTACGGTCCTAAGAACAGTGCAGCAGGAAAGGAATTAACAGTTGGAAGATTTTTACCGGAGAACATAGAGAACTTTTCCTCTTATGAATTTTGGAATGGTACTACCTGGACAAACAATATTGCTGAAGCTGCAGTAATTGATAATAATACCTCACAAGAATTAAGTGTAACTCCTTTAGCCGAAGGCGTTTTTTTACATGTCTTTCTTTCAGGTTCCAGCGTTTATGTAAGTGTTGGAGAATCACCTACTGGTCCTTTTGATTTCCCTGAAGCAATCTATCATTGTCCGGAGCCTGAGCAGATTCCCAGTACATTTGTATATAATGCAAAAGCTCATCCAAACTTATCAGAACCAAATGAACTGCTAATAAGTTACAATGTTAACACTTTTAATTTTGGTGATCTATTTAATAATGCTGATACTTACCGTCCGAGGTTCATTACATTCAATACAAATCAAATTATTACTGAAGTAGA
>CP070637.1:4867-6143 GCA_020354005.1 Ignavibacterium sp. | reverse complement strand
TTTGTAAAAAAGGACATCGAACTGCTAGACTCGGAAATAAAAAGTATTCATTTGGTGACAAAATAGGCCAAAAAGTATTCATTTGGTGACTAAAGGTATTCATTTGGTGACATTTTGTGGCTGTAAGTCCTTTAAATACATAGACTTATTTTTACTTATATATCTTATATATACTTATATGTAAAATCCCACTCTGCTTACGCGGCGTGGGATTACTTATTCAGGAATTGATCACTGGTTTTACTCGCAAGCAGATAGTAGGAAAGTTTATTACTCTACTACCTCTTTATCCTAAATGGCTAAAATGTAGGGGGGTTAGGTAGGATAAGTTACAATAGAATATGGAGGTGAGTTATGAAAACAAATAATTATGAAGCAAAAGAACAATTAATTAAGAGGGATAGAACCAGAGATAAAGCAACTATAGTCTTTACAAAACTCTATGCAAAAAAACGAGGCAAATATAAAGGCTGGAACTCAATTGAAGCCAAGACGCTTGATGTAACTGATAAATTATTTAAAAGAAATAAAATGTAAGTAAGATGAAGCGAGTTTTCGCTCCTACCGAGCTTCTCCAATATTTTATAATGCAATATATGCTGTCCAATCTAGATTTTCACTACTTACAAATATGATTAAAATTTATTCCGGTAAGTTCATTTCTTTCAGAAGAGTATGAAATCTCGGATCATTACGAATAGGATCAAACCAAGGATCAACTTTGATGCTTAATATAAAGTCAGACTTATCCAACCACTCAAATGCCTTATCCTTGTTTCCTAAAGCAATATAAACCTGAGCAATGTATTTGGGAGGAATATATGTACTTTTCGATTTCTCTAAAAGAAAATTTAGTATATCATTAGCCTTATTTTTGTCACCAGCAATAGCATATGTATACGCCAATGCCCAATTTGTTTCAGGGCTCTTTACCTTTCTAGAGAGAAATTCATCAATCGCTTTATCGTACAATTCTTTTTGAACATAAGTACATGCCAGCCACCATTTAAGATTTATATTATCAGGTTCAAATTCCAGTTCAATAAGGTAAGCTTCTATTGCCTCATCATAACGTCTAGCAAAGTAAAAACTTCTTGCAGCAAAGATATTGAGATCCTCAGAAAGAGGATCAAGGTGTTGAGCAATCATAATTTCAGCTATGGATTCATCATGTCGGCCTAACCGTGATAAAAAATCACTATATTCTATACGTGCATCAACAGAACTTGGGTTGAGTTCAATTACTTTTTGAAGTGCTTTTTCTCTTTCAGTCCAA
>CP070637.1:3439-4767 GCA_020354005.1 Ignavibacterium sp. | reverse complement strand
TGCTCCAACTATTGAAATAATAAGAAGGGAGAGGAAATCTGTCACCCGCTCTGCAAAAATAACCGGAGCAGTTTTACTTATTGGTTCTTTAGTTACTTCCTTCACCAAATAAGATTTTAACAGTTCACCAATTTTACCCGGTGTTACACTCATTATTAAACCAGACATAAAAATGGAAAGCGAATCGATTTTTTTTATTTGCACTTTAATTACCGAGAGGTAATAATCCCACTTTAAAAATCTTGCAAAATAGTTTAACAATGAGAGAATCAGAAGGGGGGGTAGAAGATACCAGTCAAACCAAGTGAATGCGGATAATACTTCTTCATAGTCTGCGTAAAATGTGAAAGCAAGATATATTATCCCGCCAATTATTATCGAAACTAAAACTTTCTTTTTTAATTTTCCGATCAAACTATGTAATCTTTATCAGTGCTTGATATACTTTTGGAAGAGGCAAACCAACTACATTATAATAACAGCCATTAATTTTTTCAATAAAAACAGCGCCAAAATCATCCTGTATACCATAAGCACCGGCTTTATCCATAGGACTTCCTCCAATTATATAATCTTCAATTTCCTTATCACTAATATTCCGGAAAGTCACGAAAGTTTTTTCATAGTCTGTTATCGTAGAATCTTTATCTGAATTATAGATTACAAAGCCGGTATATACGATATGAGTTCTTCCGCTTAACCTTTTAAGAATAACTTTAGCATCCTTTTTACTTTTGGGTTTTCCGATTACGTTCCCATCCACTACAACTATTGTATCAGCCGTGATAATAATACCATTCTTAATTTTCTGTTTTGCCTTATCCATCTTTTTATTAGCAAGTCGCTTAACATTGTGGATAGGTTTTTCACCTTTGTCAACTGATTCTATTACATCGACTTTAAATGATTTGAAATTAATGTTTATCTGTTTTAATAGCTTTCTTCTACGTGGAGAACGCGAGGCAAGATAAATTGGTAAGTTAGTTTCAATCATACAATCTTCCTGATTCCGTTCCCGGGAAATAATGTGCAAGAATTTGTTTGTAGCTTCTTCCCTCTCGTGATTGTCCTATAGCACCCCATTGACAAAGTCCAACACCATGACCAAAGCCCTTACCACTAATAATAATATCATATCCCGATCTTTCAACATCAAATAAAGTGCTCCATAGCAACCTGTTTTTTTCGGCGGTTCTTATTCGCGACCTTATTTCGTTTCCGTATAAAATAATTTCCTTTCTTCCTGCATTACCTTTTAAAATTATTTCAAGTTCATTTACACGACCTGATTCAAACCTGCTGCTTACATAAATATCATCCACTTCATA
>CP070637.1:2322-3339 GCA_020354005.1 Ignavibacterium sp. | reverse complement strand
CTGTGATTGATCGGTGCCAAAGTACGACAACATTAAAAACGTTCCACCTATAAGTCCTGACCAGATTGTATAACGATTGCTAAGGTCAAAGGAAAAGTCTATTGCATTTAGCTTTCCTAATTTACCTGCAACAAATGCCGCATCGATCACTGAAATATCATCAGGTAAAAGAAAGTAGATCATTATGAATGCAGAAAACATACCGACGGTAATCACTATCATCTGGAAAACATGAGTCTTGTTAACTGCAATTGTTCCACCAACTGTTGTGTACAGTATCACAGCAATACCAATTAAAATTATAGTGAGATCTAATTGCCACCCTAAAATAACAGAGAGAATAAGAGCGGGAGCGTAGATAGTAAATCCCGCTGCAAGCCCACGCTGCGACAAGAATAAAACACTTCCTAAAGTTCTATTCTTTAAATCAAATCTTTTCTCTAAATATTCGTACGCAGTGTAAACATTTAATTTGCTGTAGAGAGGCACCGCAGTTACAGAAAGTATAACCATCGCAATTGGCAGGCCAAGATAAAACTGCACAAAACGCATTCCATCAACATAGGCCTGACCCGGTGTTGATAAAAATGTGATTGCACTTGCCTGTGTAGCCATAATTGAAAGTGTTATCGTCCACCATGGAGTTCTCCTTCCGGCACGTATATATGAATCAACATCCTTTGTCCCGCGTGTTTTTATTATTCCGTAGATAACTACAAAGGCAATAAAACCGCACATTACTATCCAATCAACAATGCTCACTCAAATACCTTTGTGAAGATGTAAAATAGAATAATTAGCAAGACTAGTTGTCCAAGTACAAGCGAGTATAGTCTTTTCCAGGTTTTAAAGAATGGTGGGGGAGGATCATCCTTGATGACATTACCTTCTTGATTAGTTTTCATATTTGCCCACAGAAATTAAATTAACGAACAGTTTGTAAGCTCCCGGTACTCCTGCAGGAAGTTCCCTGAAGAACGATAGACCGGTATAAATAAATACCCCCTCACCATATTT
>CP070637.1:1104-2222 GCA_020354005.1 Ignavibacterium sp. | reverse complement strand
GTTCAAATATTCATCATTTTTGATGTTTTCTATAAAAGACTATTAATTATCTAAGAATAATCATTTTCTGTCTCAAAAAATGGTTCTGAGCTTCCCTGTGGTAAAACCGCAAACTGTAAAGGTATTTTCAGTTTAAAAGTCTATTAAAATCAACTTTTTTCGTAAATCCCTGCTTATTTTATTAAAGAGGAGCAGTGTTTATTTAATGTTGTGCTGATTTATTTCATCAGCGACATTTTCTTTACCTGGACAAAATCTCCCGCTTTCAATTTGTAAAAATAAATACCGCTTGGTAATCCTCCTGCTGCAGATTGTACACTGAATTCGACATCATATCTGCCTGCTTCAGTAAAGCCCTCTTTCAAAACTGCAACCTCTTCCCCAATTAAATTATAAACCGATAGTTTTATATCAACTGCCTTAGGAATGCTAAAACTAATATTAGTTGATGGATTAAATGGATTCGGATAATTCTGTGCGAGTGAAAAAGAATTAACAATCTTAACTTCTATAACTTGTGAATAGTCGTAACTGCTATCATAATCAAATTGTTTTAATCTATAGTAGAAGACATTATTTGCTAAGTTTACTGGATAATCCATAAATGAATATTGATTTAATATCGTTGAAGATCCTTTCCCTTCTACAAATCCAATAGTTACAAATGCAGTCGCATCGATTGATCGTTCAATCTCAAATCCCAGATTATTTAGTTCAGAAGCAGTCACCCATTTTAATGATACTCCGTCTGCTACCGCAAATCCTGAAAAACTTAATAGTTCTACCGGCACTATACCTGTTAAATTTGATAAAGTAGCTAAAGTGCCATTAGCGGCTTTAGTCATTTTTAAGTAATACTCTTGATTAAAATTAGTAATTAAATCATTTGTTGTGTGGTAATATGCATTAAAATCACCACCATAAAATTCTTCTATTAAAAGAATCGCCCCATACCCCCTGTTCCAAAAAGAGGCATGGTCACTTCTATTGGTTCCCGGATTTATTGTCTGTAGATTCAATCCGATATTGTAAAGAGTGTTTATTTCTATCATTTCATTTTTCAATTCGATTGAGTTTGCTAAATCTTTTGTGTGCACTTCTGCAACGTTATCATTATT
>CP070637.1:0-1004 GCA_020354005.1 Ignavibacterium sp. | reverse complement strand
CGGTTACTTCCCAGAACGGTGACATAAGGTCTGTATTAGCTGGTTTATAGAAGAAATCGTGACCCTGCTGGTTAAGGGTCACATTCGTTTTAGATGTAATTGTACCATGGAATTCTATATTTTCATTATTTATAACAACTTCATCCATTGCAACAATCTGAGCATGAAGTTCAACATTCGCCTCATTTACCATTACTTTCTTATCAGTATACAGACCTAATTTATTATCAGTAGGATGAGGTGTCTGTACAACCAGATCGCCTTTAATTTCAATATCGTCCTTAACGATAAACATTCCATATCCAGTTACGGTTCCACTTATAAACAGTTTTCCGCCAACATATATTATTTTAGGATTGTCTTTTGTTCCCAATGTTATCGTACCGCTATATGTTTTATCACTTTCATATACTTCATCCGCATCACCTTTATAAGATTCTGCTGTAAATTGGGGTATTGTTACTTCCGGAGCAGAAAAATGAACGGGGTCTCCGCCGGGATTTTGGTTTGGGCTAATTGTAATATTACTGCCGCCCTCAGTATAACTGCCAGTATAACTAACAAAACCTTCCTGCAGATAGTTTGATCCGTTAAAAATAGTCTCTCCATTTGAATGCGTACTCGCATTCCAAAGCGGATTGCCATCATCCAAAATGTTATTACCATCTCCATTTACAGTAAGCTTATCTCCTGCCAGCATTGCATAATCAAAAAATTCCGGTCCTTTTGGAGAATCGGGTTCTGTATAGGCAATTACTTTATGGGTCATCCCCATATAAGTAGCCTCTGTGTTAATCTGAATAAGCTGCTGTCCTGCAAAATTCTTGTCTGTTACAGTATATTTTGCTATTCCGTCAAGCAGGTTTTTAGAAACGAGATTGGTTGCTCTGTAATCATTATCTTCAGATAGTTCTGATAGGACTATACCAACCATGCTATTAGCAATGTTTCTAGCTCTTATCTTCTTATGATGGTCAACAGCTTTTGTTGTTGCTTGCTCTAGG